>CAWGED010000001.1:0-44171 GCA_963821525.1 uncultured Gemmatimonadales bacterium
TCCTGGGCATACGTTCCACCCGATCGTAAAGCCAGCGCACCGCAGCGAGCCCGGACACCGCGAATGGCGGCCAGGGGACAGTGCCCCGAAAGACATGGTGAGCCCGCGATTGTAGAATCGGCCGGCCTTGAGCGCCGCGAGTGGGTCATCACCGTCAGGCCCCGGTCAGCACCACCCGGGTTCGCCGATCATTCCTGGCGTCATGCTGGTCGAGCCCGGCGGTGCCAACCACCTCCGGGCGCATCCAGGCGGATCTCATGCAGCAAACGGATCGCCTTGGGGTCCGGCAGGTACCTCGTGTTGTAGCTGGCATTCCAAACCTCGATTGCATCGATTCCAGCCCGTACCTCGACCGGAACCTGATAGCCCGGGAGCAGCGGGTGCGCCACGATGGTAAAGCCTGCGGCCCCCACGCTCTGCTCGATGAATTGGCGGGGCGTCTGGGGGTCGATCCACCGGGTAAGGCCGAGCGCGAGGAGGTGGAGCCCGGGATACCCGGTAAACCGGAACTCCAGACCCGGAATCAGCCGAACCCGTGCGTCCGACAGCCGTTCGCAGTGCCTGATGTATCGAGGTATTTCTCCGGGCGAAAGTCTTCCGCGTGATCGGTAAGGCCGACGAAGCTGATGCCACGCTCAAGAGCAAACTCTCGCAGACGCTCGAGTGAATCGCGGCCGTCATGGGAGTAGTCGCTGTGAACATGCACTACGCCCACCGACCCTGACCCGCATCATCTTGCTGCGACGGCGGGAAGATACCCATACCGCACGAGGTGGGGTCGCAATACCGCCTCGAGCGTCTGCTGCTGGTCCGGGGTAAAGTCGCGTCGCCACTTTTCGTTTTCGCTCCGCAGTGGGGTCCCCGCACCGCGCGCTCGAAAGCCGCCGACCAGTCGAGGCCGCAAAAAGCCGTCGCCTGCTGAAAGACCCTCACCGGATCGGCGCAGAGGTCCTCGTAGCGAATGTTGAGGTAGTTGGAGCTTCGAGAGGCTCCCGGGCCCGCTCGAGCGCATCCATAAGGAGGCGCCACTGAATGCCCGCGAGCGCCACGAAAGATCTGTCGTGGGCCTCCACTCGGACCGGTCCTTCGGGTCAAGATCACCCCAGAGCCAATTCGTCGGACCCCGCCAGCCGAGCCACCAATCCACCTGAAGAAAGGAGCTGGCACGGGGCGACCATCGCGCATGACATGAATGAACAGCGCATCCGGGAAGATTTCGCGCAGGAACCCGATACGGGGCCAGCCAGTGATTTTGACCAGCAATCGTTGCCGGGCGCGCGTGAGGTTCTGCGGAGCGCGTGGAGAAGTTTCGCCTGGCCGCCTCTGTACGTCGGACGCCACGAGATCGCGACAGGGACGGCTAAAGCCCGGGTAGAGCGCATCCCAGTATCGATACGCCTCGCTGGGGTCGGCATACCGCGTGACCCAGGCAGTGAGCTTCGGATAGTCCAGCTGCATGCATCAGGATGCGGTTGAGCCACGGCGACGCACTGCAGCGTCAGAGAGACGGGACAGCCAAGCGACATTTGGATGACGGCAGAATACCTGATGGAAGATGCTCGAGCCGCTCCGACCTACGCCTATGATGAAGATCGGCCGAAAAATACGGCTTTCAGGTCCTGTCATCTCATTCCTCGTGAGAAGCGATACAGTCGGGAAAAGTGGTTGAGGGTAACCATTCACCCTGTGGCCGGCGATCACCAATGGTCATCCACGGCTGCCTAGCCGTCCCTCGACCCTCTAGTCTCCCGGATCGGCCGATTTGCCATGGAACGGCTCACCCAGTCGCGCCCCGCTCTGAATCAGTTGGATGGAGTCTTCGATCAGGCCCGGGTGAGGGCGACCCAGAGCGCCAGCGCGAGCGGATGAAGCACTATTGATCCGCTGGGGCTGCCTACTTTCCCCATTATTGGTGTCTCCCCATAACCCGGCTTGTGAATACGCTGCCAGCCGGTTTTCAAGCTAATCCTATAGAGTAGCAAGACAGAGGCCCTGGGCGTCTTGCCGAAAAGAGCCTGATGCCGGAGCCCCCGGAGCCCATCCGATCAATCGGGGAACATGTGGTGATAGCGCCACGCTCTGTGCAGTTGCGCGGTCAGGCTCTGGAATAACAAAGGCTACATCTTGCTCCGAGCGCGGGAGTCAGCAACCTTCCAATACGAATTCCAAGATCAGATCTCAACTGACATGAAGCGCCTAGCTTCGATCCACGACCGTAGATAAAAAACCCTGGCCGGTTCTGGCCGGGCTGCCCACGCGCCACCCGGATAGCGACCTCGGCATCTCGGTCAGCCGGGTGGTGACCGAGGCATCGATCCCTATGACGCGTATCCGCACGCACTCCCTAGCGCAGAATCTCGGAGGATACCTAGTGCGGGATAGCATGGATACTCGCGTCCAATCGGCCTTTTCCGCGTGATCGTCGATGAATTCAAGGGGCGCGTTGCGCCGAGGTTCGCCAGTCAGGAGCCGGGCAGTGCGGGTAATCCTGCTGAGCTACCATTTCCCGCCGAGTTCAGCGGTGGGCGGACTCCGCCCAGCCCGGGTGGCTCGAGCGCTTGCGGACGCTGGGCATTCGGTACACTCATCGCCGCAGCCAGGCCCGACGATGTGCCAGTCGCAAGAGAGTTGGTACCCGGCCTGACCGTTGAAACGGTCAGGCCCTGGGTTAATCCCCGATTTGGTGGGTCGCTGCCCACCGTCAATCCGGCGGTCCCCCACCGCGACCGGCCCCGCACCGATAGGCCACGCGCTGCCTGGAAGCGCTTCATCTCGTCCCTCCTGTTCTTGCCCGACGACAAGCAAGGTTCATTCCGCCTGCGGTTCGAGCGGCCGCCCGCGAGATTCGAACAGGGGCTGACCTGCTGTACACGAGCGTACCGCCCTTCTCCACAGCCGTGGCGGGGCTGATCCTCAAACTGGACGGGCCTTCGCTGGGCTCTCGAGTTCAGAGATCCCTGGACTGATAGCCATTTTCGTTCCGAGGAATCAAGAGCCAGGCCAGCGTCGCGGCCAACCGCTGGCTGGAGTGGCGCTGCCTCCTCCATGCCGATCACGTGATCGCGGCTTCAGAAGGCATCCATCGCTTTCTGGCACCAAAGCTCGGGGTGGACGCGCGGCACAAGCTGAGCGTGATCCTTAACGGCATTGAGCCTGTTAGACTCCTCCGGACCGTCCCGAACGGCCGGGCGCCCCTTTCGCATCGTCCATCTTGGAACCTGTATCACCGGCGCGATCCGATTCCCTTCCTCAACGCCATAGCCAGACTCAAACGGGAGGGTGGGCTCCCCTCCCGCGGCTTGACGGTCGAGTTTGTCGGTGAATGCCATGAATACGACGGGATCCGGCTCCCGGAGCTGGCGCGCGACCTGGACATCGCTGAATTGCTCAGCTTCAAGGCATGGATGCCTCAAGCCGAAGCACTGTGCCTCATCCGGCAGGCTGACTTACTGCTGCTGCTCGCCCAGGACCAGCCGGACCAGATTCCCAACAAACTGTTCGACTATCTGGGGGCTGGTATACCCATCCTGGGTTACGTGGACCCGCAGGGCGAAACGGCACGGATGCTGAAGAGAAGTCGGCGGACACCTTCGTCGTGACCGATGACCCGAAGAAACCGCAGTGGCGTTCCTGGCTGAGATAGTGGGCAGGACGGGGCCCCCGAGGAGTACTTTCGACCAATCGGTGCTCGCCCGATGGGGGGCCGGACGCCAGATGGCCGCCCTCGTGGCGCTCCTCGAGCAAACCGATCAGCCACCCCAGAACGTCGGACACTAGAACAGGATCCCATCATGGTGAGCCTCGAGCGTTGGGAGCGAGTCAATCATACGAGCGCGACTACGGGCCCAGCAGGCAAGACAGATCGCGATTCGTGTTACCCAGCAGCTTGGGTTTTAGTGGCGAGCAACTCGAGCTCACTCAGCGGTCAGCGTTGTGCTTTCCGACCTCACGGCGGGTAAGGTCCGGATCATCGAGGGCGGGGAGTGGCCCAGATCGGTGGCGGGCTTTCTGCCTGCTGCAAACCGCCTCCTGATCGACCCGCTGGCGGAAATTCACTGCACCAATGAAGATCCTGATCTCAGATCCCCGCGGAATCCCGAGGCACGCTACCTGAAGGGGGGAGGCGAAGCGCTACCTTCGGAATCGTCCGCCTATGACTTGGCGATCATCGAGAACTGTATCGATCACGTTCGGGACGCGAACGGTGTGATGCGAGAACTGGGACGGGTGCTGCGGCCAGGCGGCATTCTCTACTTGACGGTGAACTGCCGCACCCCGATTGGGTTTTACGTGCACCGGGTGCTGTCCACCCTCCGACTCGATCCCGGTCACCCTCACACCTTCACCCCGGAGAGGCTGAGGCGAGTCTTGCAGCAATTCGGCTTCGAGCTCCTCGACATGAAGGTGGGATCATACCAGAAGGCGCATGACGAGGACCTGAACTCCGCCAGCCTCCACGCCCGTCGCAAGTCCCTCTTGCCATCAGCGAGTTTGTCGCCTCGGCTACCGTACAGCGCCGCCCTCGTCATCCTGATCGAGCGAATGGACAGCACGTCGCTGCCCCTCGCCGGGACTTCGGATCGCCCAGCTCCTGGAGTCCGACGGCCCTGGAGGAGCGGAGACAGTCCTGATCCATCTCGCGCGCAACCTGCGGCGACAGGGAGCTAACGTATTCGTCTACCTTAGTCATAAAGGGCAGGGATGGACCCGCAGTCAGCTCGAACATGACGATGTCAATTCGTCGAGTACCACATAGAACGGCCCTTCTCTCCGGCATTCGTGAGGTGGCTGGGGCGGTCTTTCCGAGAGCATCGAATTCATGTCGCACACAGCCACGAGTTACCTTCGCGGTCTATGGCTCCTGGGCCAGCAGGCTGTCGGGAGCGGGACACGTCATCACCATGCACGGCGGGCGCTACTACAATCAGCGATTACGCCGGCGGCTGGCGCTCCGGAGCAGTATAGCGCTGAGCCACACGGGTGGCCTATCGTCCCTCTGAAGCAGCACCTATGCCACGACCTGCGGCTACGCCCCTCGCGAGTGCACGTAGTTCCCAACGGGATTCCCGCGGCGTCGGTCACCGACCCGGGAATCCGCCAGTCGCTGGGCCTGCCGGAAGACTCCCAGTTGCTGCTTGCAGTCGGCAATTGTTCGGCCGGTCAAGGGCACAAGCACTTGATTCGTGCCCTCCGCGCCATCACGGTACAGCACCCACGAGCCCATCTGGCCATTGCAGGCCGAGGGGACCTGCTGCCCGAGCTGAAAGCTCTTGCCGGGGGCCTGGGTGTGGGTGATCGGGTGCATTTCCTGGGACTGCGCGGCGATGTTGCGGGCTTGCTCGCTGCCGCCGATGTCTTTGTGATGCCCTCGCTGTCAGAAGGGCTGCCAATCGCGATCCTGGAAGCGATGTTCGCTCGCGAAGCCCATTGTGGTTTCCGACGTCGGCGGCATCAAGGCGGCGCTCGATGAGGGACGCGCCGGAGTCATGGTGCCGCCCGGTGATGAAAACAGGCTGGCCGCTGAGATCAGCCGTCTGCTGGCGGATGGTGAGGCCGCCAACGCCCTGGGCCGGCGGGCTGCGGCTCAAGCGCAGCGGGAGTTCGAGGTCGGCGTAATGGTTTCCCGCTACGTAGCGCTTTACCGGGACTGCCTCAAGCCGAGAGGCCGGTGACGGCAAACCCGACTCATCGGCGTCGGAGCCAATCCAGCGTTTCCCGCACCATGGCGCCGGGTCGTCCCAGCGCAGAATCTCGTTGCGATCCCCCGGGCGCCAGAGCCGGAGGAAATCGAGCAGGGCCTGGATCCGGCCGGGAGAGCCCGGCGGCAGCGCGAGCACCGAACTCGACCTGGTGAGGCGGGCCATGAGCTGGTCCACATCGCCCCACCACCATCTGCTTCGCACGCCGAGGCGGTAGCGCGTCACCGGGGCCGGATGTTCTCCATGCGCGAGAGCGACCAGCAGGTTGGGAAAATCGACGCCCGCGTCCACCGCCAGCTGCAGGGATCCCCAGAAGCGCCCGTTGATCTCCATCAAATAGGGGATGCCGGTCGACTGGTCGACTTTGTACTCCACCATTGCGACGCCCCGCCAACCGAACCGGGCCAGCAGGTGGGCGGACTTCTCGACCAGGAACGTCGGCGGCGCGATGCTCTCGCGATACACGCTGACCCCACCGGAAGGAGGCTTTTCGCGATCTGCGGTGGCAGAAGCTGGCGTAAATCACTCCGTCCCAAAGCAGCAGGAACACTCCCATGCCCGGGCCCACGACCCGCTGCTGGAGTAGAATTGGGTAGGCCGGGGGTGGATACGCTGCAAGTCGCTGGTCCATTTCCGCCGGATTCGTCGCATAGCTCACCGACACCCTGGTGAGCGCTCCTTCCTTCCCCGTCACGGAACGCCCCGGCTTGAGTACTACCGGAACGGGATTTCACGTTGCGAAATGGCGCTACGATCATCGGGGGACTGCACTACGCGCTGGCGCGGGACCGCGACACCCAGGATTTCTGCGGTGTCCATGAGGAGTGCCTTGTCGGACACACGAGCAAATGTGTCCAGTGATGGGAAACGGAACCACGACCCCGGCCGCCCGGCGGCTCTGTGGCAGCAGCGCAAACAGCGCCGCGTCCGTCACAGGGATCAGCGTGTCCATTCCGTTTTCCCCCAGCACTCCCCCTACCGCCGCCGCGAATTCCTCCGACCTCGTGAGCGGGTCAGGTACCTGGATTTCCCGTTCACAGTATCGGGAGGCGCCGGCGAGTGAGTGACGCCGGTTCGAGCAGACGAGGACGCGGTGGCCTGCCCGCCCCAGCGCCCGGACCAGCGCCAGCGCCGCCCGCTGCTCGCCGTCGGTGACCAGAATTGAGTGATTCAATTGCAGAAGAGGCCTGCGATGCGGAGCCGGAAGCCGTTCAGCGAGAGACCTGCCGGAATGTTGAGACGGGCAGCATGAAGTGGTCCGTCGTCTGGACTGGTAGCCATCCGCCAGTTACCAGCAAGCCACCACGATACCCAGCTGAGCGCGCAACGGCGCCGACCTCCGCACTGGCCTCACCGTAGGGGTACGACAGCCATGTCGAGATGTTCGTGAAGCGCTCCCTGAGCCAGGCAAGCGGGCGCTCCAGCTCCGATTTGAGAGCTGAACTGCTCAACTGAGCCAGGTTCGGATGACTCCACGTATGCGAGCCGAGGGTAATCCCGGGGGTCGAGGCGGCAGCAGCAAGGTCGCTTTCACTGGCAGCACAAGCGTAGGAAGGAACCTCGTTCAGGGGATACCCATGGGCCATCGCCCAAGCCCGTACCCGGTGGTCTTCCCCGCCGTAATCGAGCAGGGCGGTCTGCCGTAGCTGATCCGGCAAAGCAGTGCGACCTGGCGAGACGAGTGCATCCCACCAGAAAGAACGTCCCCCTATGAATGCCGGTATCACCGAAGATTGTTGCCGGCAGGCCACGGCTCGCCAACTCGCGAACTCCGAACCTGACCGCCCCGGAATAGGCGTCGTCGAATGTTATGGCAACGCGAGGACGCTCAGTCGGGGGCGAGGCGTCTTCAACAACCACGTGGAGCGGCCTGCATGACGTCGCATCGCCGGGTCAGCTGATCGAGTTGGCTCGCGAACGTCGAGCGGGGCAGGTGAAGGGACTTGTTTCCGCCAAGTGGCGCTTCATCGGGCAGAATATTGTGGTAAGCGAGAATCAGACTGCGATTGCAGAAAACCCGCCGTCCAACGGCGGCGGGCCCGCCTTTGACTAAGAGGCTCTCTCCCGCGCGCTTCAGGAGACCGAGCATAGTGCCCTAGGAAAGTGTCGAGCTTGCGGAAGGAGGTGCTGGTTGTAGAACAACGCCGAGGCCCCCGCGACCTTTCCGAACGGGCAGCTCCGCGTGAGCATGAGAAACCCCAACTTCTTTCAGCTTCCTCTCAACGACATTGTAATAACCTGCCTGGAGCGCTCCTAACACGTACACCGGCTCGATGTATGCGTGGGAGACGAGCAGGCCCGAGACTCCGAATCCGACGAGGGCCACGGGAAGATACACGCTTGCTTGATAGAGGAATCGCTCCTCAGCGTTTCCCTTGCTCCAATGCTTCGGCAGGCGGCGGCGAATGCGATACATTTCGAAAATCCCTCGGTACATCAGAATCAGCATGAGCACGAATCCAGGGATGCCCATTTCCGCTCCCGCTTGCACGAGCGTGTTGTGAGCCGCGTTCCAGCGAACGCCGGTATAGCTCTCCTCCCTGGTTTGCACGGCAACATCCGCAATGGTTCCTTCCGCTGTCGTCAACTCCGATGCCAGTGAGGGGATGAGAAAGCATGTACTTTATCCCCCGCTTCCAGATTTCCACGCGTCCGGCCGTCGCGTCGTAATTGTAGTCCTTTGTGGGGTGAAGAATCGTTTCCATCTGCGCCAAATAGCCTTCGGGGGCGGACACGAAAAGGCCGAGAACCAGAACGGCCATCATGGCGAGCTTCTTGTCCACTGATAGCGTCTTAACCATCACCAGCAATGCCCCTCCTACAGCGACCAATCCCAGGAATCCGCCACGCGATCCGCTCCGAGCGATCATCATGCCGATGGACAGCAGGACGAGAACACAGATTATCTTACCGCGAGACTTCGTCACTTGAAACACGAGCAGTGCGATGACGAGCCCGATTAGGCCCACCACGAGCATGTCGTTCGCGTCATAGCCTACCCCCCCTGCGATCCGGGCAATACTGCTGTGGGCGGCGCTGACTCTTAAGACGAAGATTGCTAGATAGGTCAGGCATCCGGTGCCAATGACCACCGACCATAGGAAGGCAAGCAGGTCTTCCGAGTTTCTGGTTGCCGCCACAACTAGAAATGCCAGAACGAGAGTCTTCGAATACTCGAACAGCACGAACGCTCCCGAGCCCCCAATGGACAGGCCAAACGGCACCGATAGAAGCAGGCCATCACTCCGAGACCGGCCATTACCTTGGCGGGCCAGGTGCGAAGGAGCTTACCCGTATCCAACGCTCGGGGATTCGCGATGGCATAGAGCAGACAGAGCAGGGCGAGAAGGAAGGCCGGCCGAGCTGCGGCAAGGAAGGGAACAATTGCGTGGATCTTGCTGATGCTCATGATCATTAAGAGGGAAACAATACCACGCATCCCATCCCAGCGAGGCTTGACGACAACTCCCTGTCCTGAGGATGGGACTGATCTGCCTTCGACGCGATGCTGAATTGACGTCATGTTAGAGTCCCGACGAACGGAAGTACACTTTCGAACTGGCAAACTATTCCATCTCAAGCAGCAAGTCCAAGGCCGCGTGTGCAGCCCTTTGGTGTGGCGCACACGCAACAATCCCTAGGAAAGCCGATGGTCAATATGGCCTAAGGCTGCAATCGGTTGAGTGCTTCGAGGAGCCGCTCGGCATCGTGCTTCCAGGAGTAACGGAGGGCCACCGCCCGGCGGCCATTCTCGCTCATTTGCCGTTGTTCGGGCCGGATCGGCCAGCACTTCGCTGATGGCCCGGGCGAGATCGGCGGGATCTCCTGGACGGGCGAGAATCCGGCGCCGGTTTCCTGCAGTATCCTCCGGGTTGAAGCAAGATCAGTGGCTACAACCGGAAGTCCGGCTCCCATGTAATCGAACAGTTTGTTGGCCAGAGTGATGCGGACATGGCTCCCATCCAGAAATGGGAGTAGACCAACCGCGGCGTGCCTGTAGTAGGCCGCAAGCTCATCGTGTTTTTTCCAGCCCAGAAGAGCGACATGGTCTTGCGCTCCAAGGCGAACGACCGCTTCCTCAACCCGAGACCGCTCCGGTCCATCCCCCACCACGATCAATGCCACTCTCGGGTCGCGCTCGGCCACTTGTGAGACGGCCTCCACGGCCTCCACCACGCCCCGATCACGAATTATCGTGCCGACGAACAGACTCGGACGCGATCTTCCACGGGAGAAGGTCCGTGGGCATGGGATGATCAGCGGCGAGTTCTTCAGGGTTCACCGGAGTATTGCCCAGAATCACCAGCCGGTCCGAAAGACTCCCAATCGCTCGCAACGCTGTCTCGATTCCTCGGACACGACAAAGACCGTCCGAAACTTGCGGATCACCCATCGCTCGATGAGGTCGGCCAGCCGCGGGTTGCGAACGACATGATCCAGTCCTCCCATGTCCTCGAACTCCCAGAGTGATCTGAGGAACTCGGGATATACTTCGACCATGTCGAAATCGACGGGAATTCCAAATAGTTTCCCCACGCACAACGCGGTTGGAGCCAGCGGAAGGTCAGCGACCAGGATCGAATCCGCCCGCAGCTCCTTGGCCGCTTGGAAAATCTCCCAGAACCAGAGCGGGTTGAAGAAATAGGGGAAGTTGAGCGCATGATTGAACCAGGACGGGCCAAACTCAGGCAGCCGCCTCACCGTGACATGCTTCTCGACCACGCGGCGTGGATGACGAGTTTCATTGCGGCAAACGAGGTGTACGACATGCCCGGCGATCGCGAGGCTACACGTTTCTTTATGAACTCGGATCGCTCCCTTCGGCCAATCGCCATCGTACACGTAGACGATGCGCAATGGTCGTCCTAGGTGATCCTGCATGAGCGAGGGTTGGGCCCTGACTGGAGCCAGCGCGCAGCCCAAACGCGAGTCACCACCAGCGCCCACATACGTAGCGAGAGCCCCCCGCGACCTTCTGCGGAACCGGAACTGCAATTTCTCATTTGTTGGCCCCGCTTGGCGTCCGCCGCCGTTATTCAACCAGAGCATACCTTCCCTGCCGGCGAGAGTCCCAGACCTAGCCGTCGAAGAAATAGAGGTCATTTTCGTGCTGCAGGCTGATTCGACAATGAGCCCGGCGTACGCGACTTCCATCCCCCGAGGCTGCGTCTAGAAAATGGTATAGATGAATGGCGCCAGCACCGAGCTATGGCGAATACGAGAAGCGTACCAACGATAAGCATCACCAGAATCAGTGGTAGCAGCCACCACTTTTTGCGCACCCGCATGAATCCCAGAGTTCGCGTACTAGGCTTGTGTTTGCCATCGTTCCTCCAGAAGCTTTGTCGCCTGCCGGACTCAGAATTGTCTGGCCATGGACCGC
Source organism: uncultured Gemmatimonadales bacterium (assembly GCA_963821525.1). Taxonomy (GTDB): domain Bacteria; phylum Gemmatimonadota; class Gemmatimonadetes; order Gemmatimonadales; family GWC2-71-9; genus DATBGE01. The sequence goes on from CAWGED010000001.1 coordinate 11,083, forward strand.
TCGACCCGGCACCTTTTTCCGGCGGGACACCCAGTGCGTGCCGTCGCTCAGCCCGCGGGCGAAGCGGGTTCCTACCCGCAGCCGCAACCCCGTCGGCGTCAGGATGAAAAAGTACACAAGTCCCATGAAAAGTGGAGTCGTGACTTTGGAAATCAGCAGGCAAGCCTCATCCAGGCCCGATAAGTCCCGCCAAGATGTCGGGGAATAACAGCCCGCCCGCGACCAGCCGACCCTCAGACGAGCCCAGGACCCACGGGGTGGTCGAATGACCCCGCCAGTACGGGAACGCGGCCAAGAGCGAGAAACACACCGCCGACGGGCAGGCCGAACCGGCGGCCCTCCCCGGCTCAGTCGAGCTGGAATTCCTTCTGCCAATCCCCGGTCTCCTTCCATTCGGGCTGGTTCGTCTTGTCCAGCAGGAACGGGCCCAGCACCAGATGCGTCGATGTGGGTGCGCATGAAGCACGCGGTAGGCGTCCTCCGGCGTGCAGACGATCGGCTCGCCGCGGACGTTGAACGAGGTGTTCACGAGCACCGCGCAGCCGGTGCGCGCTCGAACGCCTTGATGAGATCGTAGTAGTTCGGGTTGGTGTCGCGGCTCGACCGTCTGGATCGCGGGCCGAGTAGTCGATGTGGGTGACCGCGGGGATGTCGGAGCGCGCGCACGTTGAGCTGGTCGATGCCCCAGAGCCGCTCGCTGCTCGTCGGTCATCGGGATCTGCCGCTCCCGCTTGCACCGGCGCGACCAGCAGCATGTAGGGCGAGTCGCAGTCCAGCTCGAAGTAGTCGCGCGACCCGCTCGCGGAGCACGCTGGGCGCGAACGGCCGGAAGCCCTCGCGGAACTTGATCTTGATGTTCATCTGCGCCTGCATCTGCGGACTCCGCGGATCGCCGAGGATGCTGCGGGAGCCGAGCGCGCGCGGGCCGAACTCCATCCGGCCGTCGAACCAGCCGACGATCTTCTCCTCGGCCAGAGGAGCTCGGCGACGCGGCTCGAGCAGCTCGTCGCCGGTCGAGCCGCTGGTACACGGCGCCCGACGGTCTGAGGACAGTCTCGATCTCGTCCGGGCTGAAGCCGGGCCCGAGGTAGGCGCCCTTCATGGCAGTCGCCTGCCGGGCGCGACCGTGCGGGGCTGCCTGCAGTGCCGGTGCCAGATGAGCTGCGCGACACCCGAGCGCGCCGCCGGCGTCGCCCGCCGCGGGCTGGATCCAGAGTCGCTCGAAGGGCCCCTCGCGCAGGAGCCGGCCGTTCCCGACGCAGTTCAGCGCGACGCCGCCCGCCAGGCACAGGTTCGTCGAGGCCGGTCTCCCGGTGCGCGGTGCGCGCCATCCGCAGCATGACCTCTTCGCAGACCACCTGGACCGATCGGGCCAGGTCCATCTCCTTCTGCGTCAGCTTGCGACTCGGGCTCGCGCGGCGGGCCGCCGAACAGCTCGTCGAACTCGCCGTTGGTCATCGTGAGGCCGGTCAGGTAGTTGAAGTACTTCTGGTTCAGCGGGAACGAGCCGTCTTCCCTCAGGTCGATCAGTCGCTGTAGATCAGGTCGACGTACTTCGGCTCGCCGTAGGCGCGAGGCCCATGACCTTGTACTCGCCCGAGTTGACCTTGAAGCCGGTGTAGTAGGTGAAGGCGGAGTAGAGCAGCCCGAGCGAGTCGGGCCAGTGCAGCTCCGAGATCAGCTCGATATCGTTGCCGCGTCCGACGCCGATCGAGGCGGTCGCCCACTCGCCCACGCCGTCCATCGTCAGGATCGCCGCCTCCTCGAACGGCGAGGGAAAGAAGGCGCTGGCGGCGTGCGACTCGTGGTGCTCGGCGTACAGGAGCTCGCCGTCGTAGTCGCAGCGCCTTCCGGAGCGTCCGGTCGGTGAACAGCTTCTCCTTGATCCAGAGCGGCCCCGCCATGAGGAACGAGCGGAACCCCCGGCGCAACGCCCAGGTAGGTCTCCAGGATCCGCTCGAACTTGAGCAGGGGCTTGTCGTAAAAGCCGACGTAGCTGAGGTCGCTCGACGGCGATCCCGCCTGCCGTCAGGCAGAACTCCACGGCGCTGGCGGGAACGCGTCGCCCTTGTTGCGGGTGAAGCGCTCTTCCTGCGCCGCGGCCACGATCTCGCCGTCGCGCAGGAGGCAGGCGGCGCTGTCGTGGTAATAGGCGGAAATACCGAGGATGTATACACTTGCGGGACGCGACATGCAGTCTCTTGGTTACCGGTAAGCTGGCCACGTGATTCGAGCCCGAAGACTGGGAAGTGAGGTGGGGACGCAACATTCAGGCCCGCGCAACAGCTAACCTCCCGTGGAATACGGAATACCTGACATGTAAACATGATCGATCCGCATGAAGTCCTCGCGGGTTCGCGGGCCCTTACCTCCCCCCCAAGTGGGGTTCCACTTCCAGCCGTAGAACCCGTTTTGGTTCTCCCGGGTCACATAGACCACGTTCCCGTAGTTCATGATTTCAGTCCCGTCCACCCACATCCGAAGAGTGCCATTGGCCACACCCAGGTCGTTCAGCTCGAGCACCATCTCCCATTGATGCCAGACCCCGCAGGTCATCAGCTTGCGCTCATCCTTGTTCTGCGACAGCACTCGAACCGGCCGGATGTGACCACCTTGAAAGAAGTGGAGACCGAAGGCGCCTGCAGTGAAGTGGTCTTTCCCGCCCCCGTTAAGGATGATGATTCCCTCATTAGCTGCAGAGTGCTCTGAATCCCGGCCATATCCGAAGAATCCCATCTTCGTGCCGTTGTTATTCTGGAAGTAATCCTCTCCCTCAATCATGATCCACATTGCCAGGTAAAGCGCCCGCTTCTGCCCCTGACGCCCTCTAGCGCGGTCCCACCCCCAAAAGCTCACTGGACCGGATCCAGCCTTGAGTCCGGAAGGGAAGCGGGTTCGGACGACAGTGGGCGGGCTCGCCGCTGCAGTCGGATCCTCGACGAAGGTCAAGTTCGCCTTGCCCTGCCGCCGCGCCCACCAAACGCCGATCTGGTTCTCCGAATGCTCGGCTTCTGAAGTACCTTCGAACGGGATCGGGCCGCGCCCGTCGAACTCCGCGAATCGGACAAAGCCCGGCGGCTCGTGCGGCCGCAGTGAAGCCCGCACAGAGTCGTCGTATGACGTCGGGCCGGTCGTCGCCCCTGCTCCCGGTCCATGTTGACCGGGCTCGGGCAGACCCACGGGTTCCTGCGGCCGGTCGGAGACGCCCGCGGAGTCGAAGAGAATTGGAACACTCGGTCCCCCTCCGCAATCGGCGGAGACTCACCGGGCGCGAGATGATCGGCCGCGATGGCCAGGGCGGTGACTGGAACGAGAAAGTGCCAGCGCAGATAGCACCACCGAAGCGCTGAGGAGCGGGATCGATGGGCCTCCATAACGCGGATCATCGTACCTCATGAAGAAACCAGTGGTACATCACGGGATGAGTCAACCCACTGACGGAGTTCCTGCTACGGCTGTTGCCACCGGCGCCTCCAGCCCTCCAGCATCAAGATAGCCCACAGACCTAGCGCATCCTGCCCCTGACCCCCCCGGAAGCGTTGCCAAGCGGTGCTGACTGCCTTCGCGTTAAAGAGGCCGCCCTCCCGTAAAGCTGCCGGCGCCAATAGATCGTCGGCCCACTCCCTGAGACCACCTCGAAGCCAGGAAGCGACCGGCACGGTGAACCCACCTTTTCGCGTTCCACCAGTCCAGCTGGCACATGCCGATAGAGAGCCTGGCGGAGGAGCCATTTCCCGCTGCGGCCACGGAGCTTATGGCGGCGCGGAAGCCGCCATGAGAACTCTACCAGACGGTGGTCGAGTAGCGGAACCCGGACCTCAAGGCTAACGGCCATACTGGCCCGATCCACTTTCGCAAGGAGATCATCGGGTAGGTAGGTCGTCTGATCGGCAAGCATCATGCGGTCCAGGAGGCTCCCTGGCAGATCTCCAGCAAGAATCCGCTCGGCCGGGGAGGGCTCCTCGCGACCGTTGGTCAGGAGGAGCGCTGGCGCCTGCCAAGCGGACATCAGCGAGAGGTACCGGGAGGCCTCCGTGTCTGCGCTCAGCAGATCGCCGACTTTCCTCAGCTTGGTTCCCGCGAGCCGGGTTTGTCCCTGACGCGGTAGGAAGGGTGAAAGCGCCTCGTGAACCCGGTTCCAGCTTTCGGGAGCGAGGCTCCCGAGCCCGAAGGCAGTGAGTCGCCGAAGGCTCCGAGGCCAATGGCCTGCCCGGCGGATGAGGGTCTCGCCGTACAAATACCGGTTGTAACCGGCCAAGAGTTCATCTCCGCCGTCGCCCGTGAGGGCGACGGTCACAGAGCGTCGTGCGAGGGCACTCACAAGGTAAGTAGGTATCTGAGAGGGATCGGCGAGGGGCTCGTCGAAGATCTCAGGGAGGCGCGGCACCACGGCGAGCGCGTCATCGGCCGTCACCCGGAGCTCGGTGTGGTCTGTCCCCAGATGAGCTGCAATCCGTCGTGCATAGGCCGATTCGTCGTGCTCGGCCTGATCGAACCCGATGGTGAAAGTCTTCACCGGTCGGGTGACGAGGGATTGCATGGTAGCGACGACTGCGGAAGAGTCGATCCCACCGGAGAGGAGGGCGCCCAATGGCACATCCGCCTCAAGGCGGAGCCGAACGGCTTCGGTGAATAGGTTGTCGAACGCGTCGATGGCCTCCTCATCGGTGCCGGAGAACTGCTCGGCGAGCCCCTGTCGCGCGGCGTCTTCGACCGACCAGTACGCACGCGATGCCGGCAGCGGCACATCGACGTCAGAGACGGTGAGCAGGTGGCCAGGCAGGAGCTTGAGCGTTCGCAGATATACCGAGCGCGGAGCCGGCACATAGAGGTGCCGGAGGTAGGCAGTCACTGCGACCGGGTCGAGGTTGCGATCGAATTCCGGACCGGCCAGAAGAGCCTTGAGCTCGGAGCCGAAAGTAAGCAGCCCGCGCTGCCAATAGATATACAGTGGTTTGATCCCCAGACGATCCCTGATCAGGGTCAGCTCGCGCCCAACACCGTCCCACACCGCAATAGCGAACATCCCGACAAATCGGCGGACCGCAGCGTCGATCCCCCACCGATCGAAAGCAGCGAGGATTACCTCGGTATCCGAGTGGCCCCTGAACCGATCGCCCGCCGCCTCCAGTTCCCTCCGCAGCTCGTTGTGATTGAAGACCTCGCCGTTGAAGACCAAGATGAAACGGCCGGAGGCCGATCGCATCGGCTGATGCCCGAGCTCAGACAGATCAATGATCGATAGTCGCCGAAAGCCAAGGGCAATTCCGGCCTCCTGGTTGGCCCACACACCACTGTCGTCCGGCCCGCGATGGGAATCGGAACAGTCATCCGCCGTGCGAGATGCTCCAGGTCCCCACCTGAAAAACGCGCACTCACGAACAAACCCGCCAGGCCACACATCAGGTCGGGCCCACCTGCCAAGCCCAGACGCGGATCCACATGAGCATGGGGGATCCCCCGCTTCGAATGGTGTGCATTCCTTCATCATGAAACTAGGACGTCCGGCGTGAATGATAACTGCTGCAGCGAAGCAACAGCTGGTCCAGCCCCCCAAGACATTCCGGCATAATGGCTTGGGCAATACTTGTCAGGCTGCCTGCTGCGGGATGGGCCATGCTGGCCGGCACGACTGAGGGCGGCCCTGGCGCCTACTGGAAGCCTCAGGGATCACGGGAAGGTAAGGCTGCGGTGGTGAGGCGGTGCTGCAGGAGGGGGATCAGGCGCTGCGCAACGATCCTTGCCAGCATTTCGTTTGCCCGAGGCGTGAGGTGAGCATAGTCCGTAAAGCTCTGTTCCGCTGTTTGGTCGTAGATCTCCGTGAGGTCGATGAACTCGGCACCGACCCGCTTTACCATGTCCTCCTCTTGTTTGCGAATGAACGGAACGGCCTGATGAATGTAAGCCTCATAGCCAGGTCGGTACGACTGCACGTTGAACTCGAAGAGCTTCCTCTCGACTCGTGGCATCGGCTTGTCACGCTCCAGGATCAGCATCGGTTGAAGCATGAACACGGCAGCACTCCCTCATCACGAAGGATCAGGCCGGAGCGCTCCTGCATCTTGAGCGCCGAGCGTGGAAACACGTCGCGCAGCCCGGCCATCGCCGAATTGACGTTCATGGGATGCTGGGGACGGCGTCCAGAGAGCGCCAAGCCGAGGTTCTTGGCCCCGCGCCCCAGCAGGTTCGCGAACGCGCTGCGGCGGTACAGCCACCAAGCGTTCGCGTACAACAGGGCGTGAAGCGTTGGCTCGCCCATGACCGTCTTGGACTGCAGCGTGTAGGTGTAATCCGCGAACTGGTCGTGGTTGCGATTGAAGAAGTAGAAGTCGTTAAAGCCATCCAGAAAGAGCACCGCATCCGGCTGGAACCCGAGGATTGTCTGGTTCAGGTAAATCAGGTGATGGTGAGTCCAGGTGCTCGTGATGGCAGCATTGACAACCTCAACTCGGCTGCTTGGGGAATGCTCCCGCCAGGTCTTGCTCGAGATAGGAGTCGATTGTCTGGGAATTCTTGAGAACGGGGAAGGTGTCTTGAATGTGGGGCCAGAGCCCCCCCACGCCGTAGGCCGTGGAGCCTCCCATAAGGAAAATGCGGATGGTATCGGGAGGCTTCCTCCGCTGCACCAGTGAATCCCGGCGAAACCCTTGGGCATTATGCCGGATTCCCCGGGTGTCGACGAAGTTCGGCGCGGGGAGAATGTTCTTATAAGGATCAAAGACGAACTGGTAGAGGTGCTTGCCGTCGTACCCGGCGGTGAGCCTGAGGTAAAGTCGGGCGCCGGCTTCACACAGCCCGAGGATGAGGACTAAGAAGCCGAATAGGAACAAAAAGATCTTACCGCGGGTGAGGCGACTCGCGGCCGGCGCCTCGCCGGGGGTATGCTTGGAACTACTCATGACAGCCGAGTTCGGTAGGGCCGCAGAGCGGGGAGGCCGAGACGGGACACGCCAATAAGGCACCCCGATCCCCGGGGCTCATGGTCCCGGAGATCGGGGATCGCAGCAGCCTAACGATCAAGGAACACCGGAGAGGTAGACATGGTCTGCCCGCATGTAGTCATCTCGGATCCGGGGCCCTCCTGCACCGCCCCATGTCGGGTTCCACTTCCAAGCCCGGAAGCCGGCGAGGTTCCCCGGGGTAATGTAGACGACGTCGCTGTAATCGAGAATGCGAATGCCATCTATCCACACCTTGAGCTTGCCGTTGGCCTGACCCAGTGTGTTGAGTTCCAGCAGCAGCTCCCAGTGGTGCCAGACCCCGCAGGTCATCAGCTTCCGCGTGTCGACGTTCTGATCCATCACCCGCACCGGAACAATGTGCCCACCCTGGAAAAAGTGGAACCCGAAGGAGCTGGCTGTGAAATGCTGGGTGCCTCCACCATTCATGATGAAAATGCCCTCGTTGTCCGCCGGCGACGGATCCCTCCCATACCCGAAATAGCTCATCTTGGTGCCGTTGTTGTTCTGATAGTAGTCCGGCCCCTCGATCATCATCCACATCGAGAGGTACAGCTTGGAGTACCTTGCCCCATTCGCGTCCCACCCTCCCATTGTGACGGGCCCACTCCCCCCGGGGAGCCCGGTCCTGAACCGCGTCCGCATCACGTTCGGCGGGCTCTCCGGCGCTGTAAGGTCAGGATAAACGACCACCAGGTCGGGATCGTTCATCGGGTACGTCGTACCAGGCCCCGGCCAATCCTCCCAGGCTCCTGGGATAAGATGGTAACGAACTGAGGTTATGTTCAGCAAATCGAACGAAACCAGACGGCTCGTTCGGATGCGCGTTCGGATTCGCCGGGCAGCTGGACGTCTGCTTCGAACGTGACAGTCGGGAGACCCGCGCTGGACAGTTCTACCGTATGGATTCCGGCGAGCGGGCCAACCTTCCAGCCGGTGCTGATTTCCCCTTGCGCGTTGGTGACGGCCGTGGGAGAGGGGTTGATCAACTGCCCACCATTGTTCACCTGCCAGACGACGTTCACGCCCGGCTTGGGATTTCCCGCCGCATCGTACACCCGCGCCCTCAATGTGGTCGGGACCTGAGTACCAACCAACACGGTCTGGCCATCGCCCGCTAGAATCGCCAGAGTGCCTGACCCAGCCGCGACCAGGAAACTCACACTCACCGGTTTCGACCCCGCAGTGCTGTTCACGTCGAAGTCGGCCGTGTAACTCCCGGCCGGCAGGGTTCCCGTTGTCGCAGTGAGAACCAGTGCGGCAGGGGTTGAGGTGCTGCTGAGGGACGCATTGAGCCAGCCGGTTTGACCGCCGCCGTAGGTGATATTGCCGAGCGCAAGGCTGGTGATGGTTCCTCCACCGGCGTCGGTGACAGTCAGCGACTTCGAGGCCGGGCTGGGCTGGCCGATCGTCCCGGTGAAGGTCGCCGAACTCGGAGATACGGCCAAGGCCGACCCGCCAAGGACATTCACATTCACCCTGAAGGTCTTCGGCGAATTGCTGGCCACCGGAGAGGTGAGTTCCACGACCGCAGAATAGCCGCCCGGAGGCAGGGATCCGGTGTGCGGCTGCAGGGTCACCGTGGCCGGCGCCGTCGTGTGGTCGAGGGTTGGAGTGAGCCACCCCGTCGGCCCACCGGTATAGGTGATGCTCCCGAATCCAAGCCCGGTAAGGGTGCCGCCAGCGGTGTTTGAGACTGCAATCGTCTTAGGAGTCGGATCGGGTCCACCTGCCGTTGTGCCGAAGTCACGGCCCGAGGGAGAGACGCCGATACTCGGAGGCGTTACTAGAGGAAAGACCTCCAGGCTGACCGTGAGGTTCTTCGAGGCGACGCCGGTGACTCCGGAGTTGACCGGCACCGTGGCGTTATAGGTGCCGGCGGCGAGTCCGCTGATGTCCGGAGTGAGCGTGATGGTAGACGGTGCCGTGGTCAGGCCCAGGGTTGCGGTAAGCCAGCCACGTGGCGCCAGGGCCGTAGCTGGTGGTGCCGAGCGAGAGGAGGGCGAGGTTCCCGCCCCCGCCGTTCGAAACATCTACAGTGATCGGAGCTGGGTTGGCAGCCCCTGCATGTGGCGGAAAAGGCCGCATTGCTGGGAGAAAGATTGATGCTGGGCGGCTACTGGACTGCCGCTCACGTTGAAGGTCACCACAGTACTGGCCGGCGAAACCCCGCTCAGGCTGGAATTGACCTGCACCGTGGCGGTGTAGGTGCCTGCGGCCAGCGTCCCGGTCGCCGCCTGCAGATTGAGCGTAGTCGGCGCAGTCGTGCCCGGCAAGACTCGCCGTGAGCCAGCCTCCTGCACCGGCGCCATAGGTGATCGACCCCAGCCCGAGATCGGTCAGCGCACCACCACCGCTGTTGCTGACGGCGACCTTCTGAAGCGGAGGATCCGCTGCCACCCGCTGTGGCGGACACGGTGAGTGACTGAGGGAGAAAGAGCGATGGTCGGCGGAATGGCGGAGAGCGCTCACCCCGAACGAAACCGTAACCGTGTCCGGGATGATCCCAGGCAGACTGGAACTCACCGGCACCCGAGCGACGTAGGTTCCCACCGCCAGGCCAGTGATGTTTGCCTGCAGGCGCAGAACGGCGGGGGCGGTGGTCTGGTTAGAGCTCGCCGTCAGCCAGCCGGTTGCGCCCGGGACCGTACTCCACCGGCCCGGCACGACAGCCCAGAAAGGGTGCCCGGTCCGGCGTTCTCGATCGTGACAGTCTGCTGGGCGGGACTGGCTCCCCCAGCATCTCCCGCCACCGAGATAGTTGTCGGGGAGACCGAGAGGATCGGCCCGGGCTGGTAATTAAAGGTGGCCAGGACATACCGGGTAACGACGCCGGTCACCGTCGAGATCACCGGCACGCTTGCGGTGTACGTGCCCTGGCTGAAGATCGACTGGTGGAATGACCCGCAACACCATGGTGGCCGGCGTTGACTGCGCGCCTCCGATGCTGACGCTCAACCAGCCGGACACGATGGGCGAATAAAGAATCGTCCCGACGCCGAGGCCAGTGACTTGGCCTGAGGCACCCGTGATATCGACAGTCTGGTCGGGTGGTGCCGACCCGAACTGAGAAGTGAAATTCACCGACGACGGCGATACCGACAGCTGCGCGATATCTGGCGGCGGATTGAAGCCGCCCTTTTCCTCCGGCGGCGGCACGCATCCAAGGACCGTGGTGAACAGGAACAAGGCGGCGCTGACGACGGCGCAAAAGACCGCGGCCGGCCGACGTTGACGTCGGGGTCTTCTTCATTGGGCACCCTCGTTGGCGCAGAAATGAGCTTTGATTTACAACATCATACGACAATTGCACTTACCTCGGCAATAATGGCACTGGCGCTGCAGCACCGATGCCACAGCCAGAGGCGGGCAATTTGGGGTAGCCTGCAATTTTGTACAATTGGACAATTCCGGACACTGAACAAAATCTGGTGGGCAACCATGTTAAACATCTAACCGACTGGAGCCAGTGCTCCAGCGCCTGCAAGTCTCCTTCCGCGTAACATTCCATGGGTGGGCAGCGTGCAGAGGGGATCCGACAACTCGCGGGCCCCAAGGAAACGCCTCGCCGATTGCCAATGCGGCTCCCAAACCCGTCCAGGTCGGCGAGCGCCCGAGGGTAGCCGGGAGCGATGCCTAGCCCCGAAGCCCGCGCGGAACGCCATTCACCTAAGCGTTCCGCCTGCGCATGAACCGGGTATGCGGAGATCGCCCGAGGTGGCCAGCGGAGCCCCAAAGGGATCCGGACCGGGAACTGGCGCTGAGCAGCAGGGCAAGGTGCATGCAGGCCCCCGGTGCCGCGCCGCAAGAGTCGCTGTCATGCCGGACGCGTGAGCGCCGATTGGATCACCGGCGATCCCGATACCCGCCACGAGGGAAATCTGGTCGTTCACGCGTGACGATTTTTTCTTGCCATCACCACTGCCCTCTTCTATCATCCATGCCGCTTTTCAACCCCTTGTTCGCGGAGCTGTCGTGAAAGAGCCTGCCACGGTCAGAGTTTACCTGTCCCTAGGATTGCGGTGGTCGGGTGCGGTGCCATCGCGCGCGCGTTCCATGTGCCGGCCCTGTTGCGGCACCGAGACGCCGCGAGACACCTCATCCTCGTGGACCGCGACGTCGAGAGGGCTCGTGCGCTCGCCGCCGAGTTCGGCGTTGAGCGGACCGCTGACAACTATCTCGATGTGCTCCCGGACGTCGATGGGATCGTCGTCACCGTGCCGCACCATCTCCACTACCGCATCGCGATGGACTGCCTTCGCGCAGGGAAGCACGTGCTCTGCGAGAAGCCGCTGTCCGAGGCCCCTCAGGAGGCACGGGAGTTGGTGGCGGCGGCGGATGCGGCGGGTGTCACGCTTGGCGGTCAATCACACGCGTCGGCTCTATCCGGTCTCGCGACGAATCTTCGAGCTGGTCCGCGACGGAGCCATCGGCAAGCTCCGGCGGATCGAATTCCTGTGGGGAGAGAAATTCGACTGGCCGGCCGCCTCGGGGTTCTATTTCGGCATCGGCGGCACAGCCGCATGGAGTTCTGTTAGACAAGGGCCCGCACGTGCTGGACCTGATTTGCTGGTGGCTTGGGCGGCAAGCCGGAGGTAGTGTCCTGCTACGACGATTCGTTCGGGGGTGGCGAAGCGACCATCAGCCTCAAGCTTGCAACGGAACGACTGTACAGTCGATATCGAGTTGAGCTCGCTAAGCCGCTACGCGAACACCTACTTCGCTCGAAGGCGACACCGGGCGCATCGAGGCCTCGCTTGTACGACTTCCGGAACCTTCGAATTGGTGTCCAGGGGCGGCGCACGACAGAAGGTCAAAATCGATACGCCGGCCCGCTCCATCGAAGATTCCGGCGAAATCATGATCGACAATTTTCTCGCGGTAGTTAGCGGAACGGCGCGTCCATTAGTCTCCGGTGCGGACGTGCTGGACAGCGTGGTGCTGATCGACGAGTGCTACGCCCGTCGTCAGCGGTACGATATGCCGTGGCATGAGCCTGGCGGCAGGTGCTTCATGGTTGAACGGGTTCTCATCACGGGCGCCGGCGGGTTCATCGGTGGGCGCATTGCCGAAGTCTTGCACTGCTCGGAGAAGATCTCCGTTCGGGCCGCCGTCCGCCGCTGGTCGAGCGCGGCTCGAATCGGCCGGTTCCCCATGGAAATCGTTCTGGCCGATGTCACAGACCTTGGCTCATGCCGCGAAGCCATGCGAGGAGTGAGCGCCGTGGTGCATTGCGCCGTCGGGCAACGGTGCAACAAATCGCGCAGGCATGAAGAACGTGCTCGAGGCGGCATACCAGGAGGGCGTCAGGCGGGTGGTGCACCTGAGCACGGTAGCAGTCTTCGGGGATCGAACCGGCGACATCGACGAGACCATACCCCGGCGCGCACCGGAAACGAGTACGGCGACTCGAAGATCGATACCGAGGAACGTCTGCTGGGACTATGCCGCCCGGGGCCTGCCGGTCGTGGCCCTCCGGCCGAGCTGTGTTTATGGTCCATTCAGCGAAAACTGGACTGTCGAGTTCGCAAGTCGAATGGTGGCGGGACGCTGGATGCTGCCGCGGGCGTACTGTGAGGGGACCGCCAATCTGGTTTACGTAGACGACGTCGTGGCGGCCGTGGTGTGCGCTCTCCAGAGCGACAGCGGGATGAACGAGGCCTACAACATCAACGGGCCTGCAGCTGGACCTCACCTGGAATCAATACTTCGACGCGCTCAACGGCGCGCTCGGCTTTCCGCCTCTTAATCCTGAAGCGCCCAGCCACGGCCCGGTTGGCCACCGCCGCCATGCAACCAGTGCGCAAGGGGGCGAAATTCCTTCTCCGGCGATTCCAGAAGCCGATCCTCAACCTGTACAAGCGAAACGCCCTCGCGAAGACCGTCATGAAGAAGGCCGAGGCACTCATCCGCCAGACCCCTACACCTGCGGAATATGAGTTATACAGCAGGAAAGTCGCCTTCCTCACGACCAAGGCCAGCCGGAACCTCGGGTACCATCCAACCATCGACATGGTGCGAGGTGTAGAGCTGAGCGCCGCCTGGCTGCGGCATCACAGGTACATCCCCCTCAGCGGGGCGTGAGTTGGCTCTCGCGCGACCCACTCACGATCGTTCACGTTGTTGCACCCGCTGTGGCTGGCGGGACCGAAAGCGTGATTCGAGGGCTCGCGATCGGCCACCACCGCCAGGGCGCTCCAGGTTCACGTGGTCGGCGTAGTCGAGCCACGACAGGACGAGCATCCTTACCTGCGCTCCTTGAGTGATGCCGGGGTGCAGGTTCACGCCTTGAACCTCCCGGCACGCGCCTACCTCCGGGAGCGGCGACTAGTGCGCGACATCCTCGAGGCATGCCGTCCTGATGTCGTGCATACCCACGGGTTCAGACCGGACATTCTCGACGCACCACTGGCTCGGCGGCTCGGCATCCCCACGGTCACCACGCTTCATGGCTCGAGCATGATGGGGACCCGCACCGGGCTATACGAATGGCTCCAACTTCGGCAGCTGAAACGGTTTAGCGCCGTCGTGCGCCGTCTCTCGCCCACTGGCGATCGAGCTCGAAGCCGCGGGTGTACCAGCCTCGCGGGTCCACTACATCCAGAATGGGTGGGTCCCCTCCGTCAGCCCGCTCGCCCGCGCCGACGCTCGGGCTGGTCTTGGCCTGGAGCGAGAGGATCTGGTGGTCGGCTGGGTCGCACGCCTCATCCCCGTGAAGGCCTGCGACGTCTTCCTGCGGGCCCTTGCCGACTGTCGCGGCTTGCCCTTGAAGGCGGCAATTGTGGGAGATGGTCCCGAACGCGCCGCCTTGGAGACCCTGACGGCGGAGCTTGGACTCCAGCACCAAGTGAAGTTTTGCGGGGCGCGACAACAAGCCGGGCAGTTCTTCTCAGCGTTCGACGCCTTCGTCCTCAGCTCGAAGAGCGAAGGAACACCCATGACCCTGCTCGAGGCCATGGCGGCAGGCGTTCCGATCGTCACTACTGAAGTCGGCGGGATACCCGACGTGGTGACGGCGACCGAGGCGCTGCTCGGTGCCTCCGGAGGATCCCGCCGCCCTCGGTCTCGCCATTCAGCAGTGCGTCGGGGACCCTGCCGCAGCTCGAACCCGGGCCGCAGCGGCAACCGGGAGGCTCGAGAGCGACTTCGGCGCCGAGAAGTGGCTGGCGAGCCACGAGGCCCTTTACCGGAGACTTCGCCGCTAGGAGAGCTTAGACCAAGGAGCAGGCGAACCCGATGGTGGCAAGGTGGTTCGGACACCAACACTCGAGAGCCAGGCCGACAGTCCAGCCAAGTCCTGCTCCTCTAGCAAGCTGTGTGTTGGAAGGGTATGAAGCCCTTGAGCTAGTTCACGTGCGCCACTGAACCGCTCCTCAAGATTCCGGACCCGCCCACCAAAGCCGTCAAGATCCGCGAGCACGCGCGGGTAGCCTGGAAAAATACCTCGCCGACGAGCGTCATCGATCTGCCAAGCGCCAACCGCTGTTCCCGAGACCAGCAGCGGAAGCCGGAGATATCCCGGTTGCCCTTGACCAGAGATATCGAATCGCGCGGACGGAACCATCTGGTCGGCAGCGCCGCGAGCAGCGTGGCGGCATTGAGCCGACGACGCTGGGCCTCCTCCTCTACACTGGCGATCGTATGCCGAAGGATGCCAGCCGAGGCGTGACTGAGCACCGAACCCGGACGAGGGCGACGGTAGATGGTCTCTCCCAGGCCCAGGAACGGGAGCGAAGCGGGAAGCGCATAGAGGAGCGGCCTTGCCAACGCCCATTGGACCCAGTCTTGGCCAGCTGCGCCAAGCCGGCGTTCGCGCTGCGTCAGCGTGTCGCCTGCTTCCCCGACCGGCGCGCTCAGATCGTCCCGGTGGACAAGAAGGGCTCCACCTCCACCACCGGTCAGTCCCTTCCCTCGACCGAAGCTCAGAATCGAATTCCGCCGAATGAGCCCAGCGGACGGCCGTCATACCTGGCTCCGACTCCCTGAGCCGCATCCTCGATCAGGATGGACCCGGCAGCATCGGCAAGCGCTTGAGCCTGACGGAGGTCAACCGGGTGGCCGTAGAGGTGTGCCACGACCACTGCCGACGGCACCACGGCCGAGGGTTCGCTCGAAGGAGTTCCAATCGGGGCCCAGGGTATGGGGATCAAGGTCGTAGAGCAGGACATCGACACCTGCTCCATCGGCCGCCGTGGCGAGATCGTAGCAGCAGTAGGCTGGAAGTGCGACCGGACCCGAGCGGATCCGTTGTGCCGCGCGAATCGCCAGCGTGAGGGCGGTGGTTCCGCTATCGGTGAGAATCGCGAGCCGCGGATCAAAAGTGGCGCGGATCCATGAAAGCACTGCCTCCCGCGCGTCCCCTGCCCCACCAATGCCCGGGCACCCGCCCAAAGCGCCCCCAGCCGCAACGGGGAGTAAACCGGAGGGAGCCGGCGAAGCCTCACGGGATGTAGCGCACAATTCGAGGACCCAGCGCCGTCGCGACCGGAAGTGGCAACCGGCGCCAGAGTCGCGGGCCCCAGGAAAACGCTCCCTGGTCCGGCGACGGAGTCGCCGTCGTGTCTCCCCGACCCTGCTGGTACCACCAGAGTTGCTCGTCGCGGGAACCCCACTGGCGCTTGAATCGATGAGTGCCTGAGCCCGGGGTGCAGCGGCCGAAGTTGAAAAGCGTCAGGCCTTGCTCCATCGCCCGCTCCATGAACGCCCAGTAGAGCAGCATGTTGGGGGCAAGCTTGCTGTAAGCGTAGAGCGACGAGGCCCAGGTCATTTCGAACTCCCCGCCCCACCGGAAGCCGGCGCCGCAGGCGACCGGCTTCTCACCCAACCATGCGCAGCCAAACCAGGCATCGGGAAACGAGTCCGCGATGGCCTCGAAAAACCGGCGCGGCTGCGTCGGGGTTCCCAGATCTCTCATGTGCGCGGAGAAGACTTCGAAGAAGGGATCGACCTGGTCTCGACCGAAACGGACCTCGACCCCTTCCTTCTGCGGGCCGGCGGATCTGGCTGCGGAGCTTGGAGTCGAAGCTCTTGAAGAGCGCCTGCGATCCCTGGGGTGGCAAATCGAGCACGACGGTGATCTTGCGATGCGAGACGGGAAGATCGAGCGGGAGCTCCTGGCGGCTCCGGAGCTCGAGCAGCTTCACGCCATCCGTTGCAGCCCGCTCGGCGGCGGCAGCGGCGAGGGCCCGGACCGCCTCCGTCGTGCCTAGCGGTCCGCCGTAGTTGAAGAAAGGGAGCGAGACGAGGTAGTGGCCGAACAAGACACTGCGAACCCGGACCAGAGGCAGAATTCCTCCGATCGTGCCCTGCTCATTCCGCGCCACGAGATAGATGCACTCGTGCCCGAAGACGCCTTCGAAGATTCGCCGCCAATCGTAGAGATGAAAGTGAGTCCAGCCGGTGGAGCCTCGCACCGCCGCATCCCATTCGGCGGAGGATCCCTGGAAGGGCTCGACCCGGACCGTCACGCGTTGGCGCTCTGGTCGGCTCGCTGGGCTGAAGCCGCCATCTGAGGCAGGTCTCCGAATCGCTTGCGAACGCTGGTCCAGCGGAATTCCTGCAGCAGGCGTTCGAGGAGGGGGAGAGTGCGACCCAACCCGCCGTAATGACGTTGCCGTGTGAGCCAGCCTACCTCGAGCCGGGGTTGGTCTACATCAACCTCCCACGGATGGACGTAAAATGTGGCCGTCGCACCTCGCTCGGCATAGTCGCGGAAGGCTCGGCGAATGACGCCAAAAGGAAATTGCCGGAGATACCCTCCGCCGGCGGCCGGGGTCCTGAGTCCGAGGACATGGGTAACTGTCATCGGCAGCTCAAGCAGACTGCCGGCATCCCGGACGATGACGTGGGGCACCATGGCGGCCCGGGCGTAGCCGTAACCTCCCGGACGCCAGATAGGAAACAGGCTGGAGTCGTAACGGTAGCCTTCCTCCAGCAAGACATCGAAAGCCCATTCCAACCCCGGAAGAATCGAGAAGGTCGGAGCCCGAAAGCCAAGGATGGCTTCGCCGCAGGCATCCTCCAGTGTGTGCTTCGCCTCCCGCACGTCCTCCCGAAACTGTTCCCGAGTCATCGTCGGAATCCGGCGATGCCAGAAGCCGTGAGAGGCGACTTCGTGACCGGCTCCGGAAATCCGCCGCACCAGCTGGGGGAAACGACGTGCCACCCATCCCAGCGTGAAGAACGTGCCATGCGCGCCGTGCCGAGCCAGCAGGTCGAGCAACACGTCGGTGTTCCGCTCCACTCGACTGGGATAGGAGTCCCAATCGGCCCGATCCACGACGCCCTCGAACGCGCTGACCTGGAAGTAGTCCTCCACGTCTACGGAAAAGATGTGGGGCGGGTCAGCCAGGGGCGGCAGGAGCGTGAGTCTGGAGGTGGGGCAAGGGGTAGGTGCTAGGTGTCAGGTGTCAGGTGTCAGGCGATAGGGATCAGGGCGACAAGGCAACAGGTGACGGGGCGATATGGGCATAGAACGACAGGGGGAAATCTAGTGGAACCAGAGCCGGCAACTGCAGTTCAACTGCAATCTGAAATCTTCAATCTGAATCGGCAGTCGGGCTACCCCAAAACAAACCCCGGGCGTTTCCGCCCGGGGCTGGGGACGTGAGAGTCTTGAGGTGCTGATCAGGCAGCGGGCTGGTTCTTCTTTCTCCGGCGGAAGAATCCGACCCCACCCATGCCAGCGAGACCAGTGGCCAGCAGCGTCATGCTGACCGGCTCAGGAGTCACCGTGGTGCAGGTCGCCGAGCGGCCGCCCGGACTGGTTCCAGTAAAGCACTCGGTCGCCTTGCCGGTTACGCCATCGAACCCGCGGAGGGAGATATCCGACTTCGACGGATCCCAGCTTCCCCCGGTGATCTGGAAGGAGAACCGGGTCCACCCATTCCCCGCCAGATTGCTGGAGCACGGGTTCACAAAAATACTGGGGCCGGCATTGGGTGTCTGACTCGAGGAGGCGCAGCCACTCTGGATTCCGCCGTTCTGGAAGTCGGTCGCGCGGAGCCTGAAGTCCACGCCGAAGACCACCGACCCGTTGTTCTTCGTGTCCCACACCCCTGGGTTGGGCAGCTGCCCGTTGCTGGTCTGGCCGGTGACACTCATGCTGCCGGTGACCATATCGATTCCGGCCGGGACGTGGTAGAACCCGATGCCGTTAAAGATGCTGCCGGCATTGCTCTGGGTGCCGTAAGTCGCGGCCGTGTTCCCCGAGAGGTTCCAGACATCTACGGTGACGTTGTTGCCGACCACGGTGATGCGAACCGCCGCGCAGGTGGTGAAGGTGTCGCCGCCGCATACCCGATAGCTCTTGAAGCCGTCGGCTTTGGCGACACCGGGCAGCGCCATCAACAGCGCCGCTGCCGCCAGAAAAAGCTTCCCTCGGGTTACCATGGTACACCTCAAGTGTATGTTGACTCTCACGCCGTCCCAGCGTGTCTCCATCCCTTGATCCCAAGCCACCCGAATGCCAGGGGGTAACCGATCGCCTGTATCAGCGACTGCAGAATCGAGCGGTTCAGGCCGACGCGGAGCACCGGGTCCGTCACCGTTGCCGTCGCCACCCCGATGTTCCTCCCCAGCAGGATCCCCGTCATAATCACCCAGACCGCCAACGACAGCAGGAGGATTGAAACCACTCTAAGCGTCCCCCGGGCTCCCCGCGCTACGGCAGATCCAAAGACCAGCGCGAGTCCGACAGCCAGCAGTGGGAGGTGTTCAAGAGTTGTCGTCGCGGTGCCGAATTCCCATTCGGCGTTCCCGAGCAAGGTCGGATACCAAGCCAAGACCAAGTCGGCTGCGGCCACCACCGAGAAGAGCCACCCCACACCACCTAGAAGGGACCACGCCGTTTCCGGTGCGGGCGACAGTTCAGCTCGCCCCTTCCCCTCCTGAACGAGAATCTTGGCGCTCATCGGAGCCCCTCACTGAGTGCCACTCGTTCACGGCCTGTACAAGCACCGTTCGGGCCATCGTTACGAGTCTGAAATATTTTGGGCATGTTGTTGGGAGGCATAGATTTACTCCAAAATCCCACGTCCCGCTAGATGATCAAAATTGAGGGCTGTTGTGGTTCTGCCACAACAACTTACGCCTGCTTGCGGTTCCGTCATCAATGGCGGCTGAGGGTCCGACGCCAGCTCCAGATGCCCAGCGAGAGGAATCCGACCGGGTAGATGAGGATCTGAACTGCGGTTTTTCCGACCGCCTTCTTGATCGCCGTGAGAGCAGTTGGGGAAGGGGCGGCGTTGTAGGCCTGGGGGACAACGGTGGCGTACAACCCGGCTGTCAGCCACATCAGAAGTGCAAGAAAAATACACACCAGCGCGAGGGACCGAACCCGTCCCCTGGCCCCCGCGGCCAACCCGGCGGCCATCAGGAATCCCAGGCCCAACCCGAAAATCGGCACGTTATCGAAGAACTCGCTCGCCGTCCCAAACTCCCACTCGATGACCCCGATCCGAAGCGGAAAGAGTGGGGCAAAGAGGCTTACTCCTCCCACGAGCCAGGAAAACCAGGCCGAGGACCGTGAAGATCTGCCAGGTCAGGGTGAACTCCGGCGGATTCGATCGGTTGGGAGACACGGAGGGTTCCGTCTGGGTTCAGTTGATAGTCACGTCTGTGTCGGCCCGCACCTTGAGCTGCCAGGTTGATCCGGTTACTGGCACCAGAATGCCATTCCCTGACAGCGTGCCACCGAGGGGAGCGGGCGGCGTGGGTGGACCGATCCTGGCATCGAAAACCACGTCCAGCAGTCCGGAGCCGTCATTCACCCGAATCGCAACGTCGGTACCAACAGTGGAGATGTCGATGATAGTGGCGCCGGCCACCCCCACCAGCGCTGCATCGAGCAGGCGACTGTCCGCGGTCGCCGCAACGTGGGTCGACGCATTCACGGCGCGACGCCGAAACTGGCGACGATGCTCTGAGCGGGCCCCTGTGCGGTAATCGTGACCTCGGAGGGTATCGCGCCGGTCGCGACCAGGGAGTCCCCGCCCAGTCCGGTCGTATCCACCACCACCGTATAGCGACCCACGCTGACGCCGGTGAAGTTGACCAGCCCACCCGCATCGGTGACGCCGGTGGCAACCGGAATCGTTCCGCCGGGAGACACCAGATTCACCTTCACTCCTGCAAACAGCGTATCGGGGGCGTTGAAGGTCCCGGACCCGTCCCGGTCGAAGAAGGCACCGGCATTGATCACGTTGATCGCACCGACTCCGTGCGACAGGGATTCCCCGGCATTATCACAGCCGAGGCTCAGGCCCGCAGCGAGACAGGCGAGCGTGAGAGCACGCAGCGCGGTCATGGAATCAGTACCCCAGCCGAAGCCCGATCCGGACCACGCGGCCCTCACCGCGGCGGATGAGCAGTTTTCCGAAGTGCGGATTGGCGACGAGGGGTAGCACCACGTTCCCCTGCGCATCGGTGGTGATGCTGCCGCTCGGATCAATCAGCAGGAGCGCACGGTCAACCAGGCCCGTCTCCGTGGCGACCAGGTTGAAGGCATCGAGAGTCACCTCGAGGTTGCCCGAGGAACCCATGGGAATCCCCAGACTGGCACTCAGGTCCAGCGCATGATTCGAGGCCTCGCGGCAGCCGTTGCGCTCCAGTAGTCCGGCCTGGCCCTGGAGGCAGGCATTATCGGAGACCACACTCGACATCCCCGGAGTATTGAGATCCAGGTAAGCCGGATCGTTACGGCCCGACCCATCGCCGTTGGCATCTACGCCGGCGCGGAAGCCTGGGGTGAAGGGCAAGCCAGACCGGAAGCGATAACGGAGGCCGAGCCCAATGGGATACTTCCCGGCGGTCCGGTAGGCGGCAGAGACCCGCGCCCGGTGAGGAATGTCGAAATCCGAGCGTCCCCGAATCCACTCGCTGCCCACCGGATCATTGGGGAAGGGACTCAGTTGGTCCGCGGGGTCTCCGGTCGCGGGCGCCGATTCCCAGTTGTCGGTCGTGTGGGAATAAGTATATGAGCCGGCGAAGGAGAGCCCGGTGAGGGGGCGCCGCGCGATTTCCAACCCGGCCTCGTAGTAGTCGGAGAATCCGGTCGGCGCCATCTCACTGACCATATCGAAGGTACCGAACCGCCGGTTGCTGCCGGGAGCGGCCGTGATCATGCCGCCCTGCTGCACCAGGGTGCCGTAGATCGGCCGCCCCTCGGAGGTCAACGCCAGCGGCGCATTCGGAAGGTTGATATCGCTGCGCCTGAGCAGGTAGTCGGTGTGGTGGTACCCGCCGCTCAGGCTGATGGCCACCCCGGAACTCAGGGTACGCGTCACGGCGCCGTCCAGCTTGGTGGCGCGAGGCGCCTCGTAGCGGTTGTCGATGAAGGTGATCCGGTCTCCCACAAACGGAGCGGTCCCAACCGTGTCGGGATTGACCGGCCACGAGCTGAAGGTGCCCTGGCCGCGGCGTACCCGGAGACCGCCGTCCGCCACAACGGCTTCACTGAGGGTGGCCGGGTCAAGTTGTCCGTAGCTGAGCGATCCACCAGCCCGGACAATCCATTCCTGTTTGTTGTCAACGTCCCACACCAGGCCGAAGCGGGGCTCGAGGTTGTCGCCATCGTTGGGGATGAACTGGTTCTGCCGGTTGAAGGCGTTCTGGAACGCGTTATTTGGGTTGATCGGGTTGTCGCTGGACTTGGTGGGAAGCTTCTGCCGGCTCCACCCGATGCCTATGGTGACGACGATGCCACGATCCACCGTCCAGGCGTCCTGGCCAAACAGCCCCCAATCCGTCGTCCGAAAGTCGGCGACATCGGAGGAGGAGACCGTCTGGATGTAGGTGCCCTCCGCGTTCCCGAACTGGTCCAGATCGCCAAACTGGAAAATCCCGTCTCGCCCGTAGGAGTAGGACTGGGTCCAGGAGGTCGAGGAGAATTGAAATCCGGCCTTGAAGACGTGGTTCCGGGCCAGCCGCATGTGGAAGGTCTCGGTGATGTCAAACGCATTGGCCTTGAAGGTGGCCGGCGTAGCTGGCGCGGAACCGATTCCCGCGGCCTCACCGATGAAATAGGTGGTCGGGAGGCTCGGCCCGGCCCATTCGCGATTGGTGGTGCGATGGGCGAAGCGAAACTCGTTGCCGCTGTTGAGCCACATCGAGGTCAGCGTCAGCCCGCCGGAAAAATCGCGAGCGTCGAGATCGGTGCCGAAATTGGTGAGGACATCCTGACCCAGGATGGGATCGTCTTCCTTCCATTTCGCTATCGAGAAGCGAGCCATCAGATTGTGCGTCTTGGTGGGCGACTTGGACAACTGCCAATCCAGACGAGCACCGCCAGAGCCACCTTTCCAGGTCCGCAGGGTTGGCTGGGTGAAGTTGTCGACCGTTTGCCCGAAGCTGTCATTGGCAATCCGGGCGATGCTGCTGCTGAGGGAAACCGGCGCCCCACCAAAGCTCGCGCTATCCTCGGCCCAAGGGGCGGAGGACGGCTGCTCCAGGTCCTGATAGTCGAAGCCGGCGACGAACTGTGCCGAGTTCTTGATGAGGGCACCGCTCACGACTGCTCCGGCCTGGATCGACGTGACGGAGGAATCGGCTGGGTTGTCTTCAGTCGCGAGTGCCTGTTTCCCGCTGAAAGTGACGTAGGGTTGGAAGCGGAAAGTATTGCTTCCTCGCCGGCTGTAACCGCTCAGAATGGTTCCCGGCCCGCCGCGCCATTCTCCATCGAAACTGTTCTCGATGACCTGAGCCTGCTCGAACATGCTCCGGAGATACACCGGGCTGCCGGCCGGTTCGGTGGGCAGGCCAGGGTGGCGGAGCCAAAAGCCAGGGAGGCCGTCTACGGACAGCTTGCTCTGTGACTGTGGGAGGCCTCCGGCCATCTGTGCATAGCCCCAATGTCCATCACGGGGCGCTGACACGATCGACGACCCGCGGCTCAAGTCGCTCAGGTCACTGCGCCACGCCGAGGTCTTCAATTCCCGATCGTTGAAATACTGCCCAATCGAGGTCCCGGTGGGCGGCTCTCCCCGCTCGGGATAGGGGATTTCCTCGATGCTCGTGATCGGGGGCGGACGCCGAGTGAGGGCGATCCGCAACTCGGTTGTGCGCCCGGCGAAGACCCGTACGCCGTTCTGACGAACCGGCTGGTATCCCGCCAGTTCCACGAGCACCGAATAGGTGCCCGGCGCGATGAGATGGAGGTTGAACCGGCCGAGGTAGTCCGCTTTGAAGGAAATCCGGGAGCCGGTGGACTGGCTGAGCAAAGTCACTTGCGGCTTCCCGATGGGCGCACCTTGTGGGGAAACCACCTCACCGATGACGCGTCCTTCGGTGATACTCTGAGCGTGGATAAGGCCCGGAACCGTCCACGCTAGTGCGAGGACTGCGGCCACCATATGCGTACGGGCACGCAATCCCGCGGATTGGGCCATGAACTGTCCAGATAGGGGGAGAGTGCGGACTACTAGGTGTTGATGGATAGTGCAGTTATGATGCCAACCGCGCAAGACGGATAATCCTTTGAGGAAGGGTGTGACCCGACAAACAAAAGCGGGCTTGATCTGCACCGCGCTCGCTCTCTGTCTCATCGGCTATTTCACGCTACGGCCGGTGCCGGAGCAAGCTGCCGCGGTTGCCGAAACCTCACCCTGGTGCATCGTCAGGTGCGGTGATCTTGGGCTGCTCGACATCATCCTCAACATTCTGCTTTTTCTTCCGCTCGGCATCGGCCTCGGGCTGTTGCGGGGGACCCGCGCCGCGGTGGCGATCGGGTTCTTGTACAGTGTCGCCATCGAACTGACCCAGCTTTTTCTGATAGCGGGCCGGGATGCGAGCCTGCGCGATGTGATCACCAACACACTCGGTAGCGGACTCGGCGCCTCGCTAGTGGCACTTTGGCGCCCGATTCTGCTGTGCCAGGCCCACACTGCCCGCCGCCTCGCAACGATCGCCGGTCTCGGTTGGCTAGTCGTTCTCGCCGGAACCAGTTTTGCCGCTCAACCATCCCTCCCTCAGTCCACCTGGTACGGACAGTGGGGACCGGAGCTGGGGCAATTCGACACCTTCCCGGGAACCGTCAGAGACGTCCATCTCGACAAGATCTTTCTCCCCTCTGGAATACTGGCCAACGGCAGCGAGGTCCGGGACACGCTTCTCACCCAACGGTACCGACTGCAGGCTTCGGCAGTGGTAGAGGGATCCACCGAACACGAAGCGCCGATTTTCTCGATCTTCGACGATCAGCAGCAGGAAATTCTGGTGCTGGCGCAGGCGGGTCACACCATTCATTTCAGAACCCGCACGCGCGCCGCCGACCTGGAGGTCCGAAGTCCGACAGTCCGCCTGGAGGGATTCCCGACCGAGCCTGGCACTCCGGTAGAGATCACCATTCTTCGGGATGGGCCGAGCCTTTCGCTTTCGATCGACAATTCACAGGGTCAGGAACGGTGGACCAGCCGAACGACCGTTGGATCCGGTTGGGCCATGCTCCTGCCGTGGGAGTATGCCTCCGGACCCGAGGCCTCACTCGGCTCCTTACTGTGGCTTGGCGGTATGCTGATACCTGCCGGTTACTGGTCAGGACGCTGCGGCGCAGGTCGGGCAATGCCGCTGGTTCTGCTCGCCATGATCGCGGCGGGGCTGATTCTGGTCCCAAGCTGGTTCGGAATGGCCGCCTCCCCCTGGTCGGAATGGGTGGGAAGCATTGCCGGTGCGGCCACCGGCTGGTTCGCCGGGCGCGCGACACCTAGCAACGCCTCATGATAGGATTGGCGGTTGAATAAGACCTCCAGCGTGAGCCCCGAAGGGGCTCCGCACCGTAGTCAGGGTGACCGCCGATGCGCAGCGCCCCGAAGGGGCGCTGCAACGATTCGTCCCAAGATTGAGGATCGGTTGATCCGTCGCCACCATCGTGAATCGTGGCCGGGACATATACCAGACTCAATTTTCACATCGTATTCTCCACCTGGAGGCGGCAGCGAATCATCGCGCCCACGTGGCGTCCCAATCTCCACGCATTCCTTGGTGGAGCACTTCGCACGCTGGACGCCGTCGGTCTGGCCGTCGGCGGCCCCGAGGACCACGTGCACATCCTGGCCGGCCTCAAGCCGGTTCATCGACTATCTGACATCGTTCGGGACATCAAGCACGCCTCCTGCCAAAGGGTTCACGAGCAGATCGGGGTTCCGCACTTCCGGTGGCAGGAGGGATACGGAGCATTCACGGTCGGCTATCGAGAAGTCGAAGGTGTGACCAGATACATCCGCGCTCAGGAGGCCCACCACCAAAGGATCGACTTCCAGAGCGAATATCTCCGCATGCTTCAGGCAAACAGCGTCGATTACCGCCGAGAATTCGTCTTTTGACTGTCCAGCGCCCCTTCGGGGCGCCGTGGTCGCGGGGCAGCTTCAGCTAGAGTTCAGCGCCCCTTCGGGGCGCTGCAATCCAATTGCGAGGTCGAAGCGATTCCCGAGGTCTTTCAAGAGCGTAGATTCCCTCCATGGCCCTCCCCTTCAGGCAACGCATTCTCCTGGCCCTCGTGCTCGTGGGCGTGATCCCGACGTCGATCGCACTGATCGGTTGGGTGCTGGCGGTGCGGGGGAACAATCCGGCCACCGCAACCCGGGCGGCCGTGGAGCAGTTGAGCGTCACCGGCAGGGACCTGGCTCAGACGGTGGATTCAACCCGGCTTAGTCCAGCCGAGCGAAAAGCGCTTTCCTCCCACCTCCGGGAGCTCAATCGCACATTGAGCCGGATGCAGCGGGCCGAGGCTTACGCCCGGTATTACTACGCCGGTCTCACTGCCGCGGTACTCGCTCTGGGCCTGCTGGTGCTCTACCTCTCGGTGCGGGTGGGCGGCTACCTCTCCCGGCAATTGAGCCGGCCGATCGACGAGCTGGTCGGATGGACGGGCCACATTCTTCGAGAAGAGACGCTGCCTCCGGACGAGCCACAGCGGGGTGCACCCGAATTCGCAGCCCTCCGCCGCGCGCTCAGGGAAATGGCCGCGGGGCTGGCCCAGGCGCGCGCCCGGCAAGTCGAGGCGGCGCGGCTACGCACGTTCCGCGAGGTCGCGCGACAGGTGGCGCACGAGATGAAGAACCCGCTCACGCCGATCCGGTTCGCGGTGGCCCAGCTCTCCCGCTCAGCGACGGCGGGACAAAGGGAGCCTCTGGAAGTCCTGACTGCGGAGGCGGGAAGACTCGAGGCGCTGGCGCGGGAATTCACCGAGTTCGGCCGATTGCCCGAAGGTCCCGCCGCCGAGGTTGATCTCGGTGAACTGCTCGCCGAGCTGGGACAGACCAGTCTGCCGCCGGGGATGGAATCGAAGCTGAGCGTGCAGCTCTCCACCCCTCGGATCGTGGGGCACTACGAACCCCTCCGGCGAGCCTTCAGCAATCTGCTTCGCAATGCGGCCGAGGCATGTGGAGGCACCGGCACGGTCGAGCTGGAGGTCGGACCACTCAACGCGAGCGGCGCACGGGTGGTGATGCGGGACCATGGTCCCGGCGTCCCGTCGGAAATCCGGGACCGGCTCTTCGATCCGTACGTCACGGCGAAAGCCGGCGGCACCGGTCTGGGCCTGGCGCTGGTCCGCCAGACGATCGAGGACCACGGCGGCACCATCAGACTGGAAGACACACCGGGTGGGGGGGCGACGTTTGTGGTGGAGCTGGCTGGCCAGAGGAAAAACGTGAGACGTGAGACGTGAGAGGTGAGAGGTGGGGACGCACGCTCCTCGCTCTTAAGACCTCACTCCTTTCTGTTCCCCGCTAACCGCTTACCGCTCACCACTTGCCGCCGACTATCTTCCCTTCCACCTATGTCCCATCGCATTCTGATCGTCGACGACGAGGCCAACATCCGGCGGATGCTGGGGGCGCTGCTTCGTTCCGAAGGATTCACGGTGGAAGAGGCGGGAAACGGCCATGCGGCGTTGCTCGGCGTGGAACGAGGCCGAGCCGGACGTGATGTTTCTCGATCTGATGATGCCACCGGGCCCGGATGGACTCGAGACGCTCCGGAGCCTCCGGGAACGCCGGATCGAAGTGCCAGTCATCATGATGAGCGGCAAAGCCCAGCTCGCGGATGCCGTACGGGCGACACAACTCGGCGCCTTCCAGTTTCTGGAGAAGCCGCTCAGCCCCGAAGCAGTCCTCGTCACCCTGCGTTCGGCGATCGAGCTGGGGCGGGCGCGCACGCAGAATCGTGCCCTGCAGGAGGCATTGGGCCAGCGGCAGGAGATGGTCGGCTCCACCCCGGCTATTGCCCAGGTCCGGCAGCTCATCTCCCAGGTTGCGACCACCGATGCCCGGGTGCTCATCACTGGAGAATCGGGCACCGGCAAGGAGTTGGTCGCGGCAGCGATCCACCGGGCGAGTCGCCGATCTCGAGGGCCCTTCGTGACAGTCAACTGCGCGGCGATTCCGCGGGAACTGGTGGAATCGGAGATGTTCGGCCACGAGCGTGGCGCTTTTACCGGAGCGCACGAACGCCGGCTGGGCCGGTTCGAGCTGGCAGACAGCGGAACCCTGTTCCTTGACGAGGTAGGCGACCTGAATCTCGAGGCCCAGGCCAAGCTACTCCGGACCCTGGAGACTGGCGTCCTTCAGCGGCTGGGCGCCGAGCAGCCGACCGCAGTTGATGTTCGGGTCGTATCCGCGACCAATCGCAAGCTGGATCGCAGCGAGGCCGGCGGCAGCTTCCGGGAGGACCTCTATTTCCGGCTCAACATCTTCCCCATTCACCTGCCGCCGCTCCGCGAACGGCTGGATGACCTTCCTGGCCTGGTCGCTCATCTTGCAGGACGGGTTCGGCCCGGGAAGCCACAAACATTCACCCCGGTGGCACTCGCGACGTTACGGAGCTATCGCTGGCCGGGAAACATCCGGGAACTGGCCAACGTGGTGGAGCGGCTCGCGATTCTGGGTGGCGAAGTGGTGGACGAGCATGCCGTAGGACGAGTCCTCCCCCTGGGAGGAGCAGCCGGCGATGCGATGCGCGCTGGAGACAACACCCGTGCCTCCGCAGCCGGCCAGCCCGAGGTTCTGGCCGGTGCGGCTGAATTCGACGGTGGTCTCCCCCTGGCCGAAGCGCTCGATGCCCATGAACGACAACTGATTGGTGCGGCCCTCTCGCGCGCAGGAGGCAACGTGGCGGAAACCGCTCGGATGCTTCAGACCGACCGCGCGAACCTGTATCGCCGCATGAAACGGCTGGGCCTCATTTCCAAAGAAGTGGGCGGAGAGTGAGGGTACTGAGTACCGAGTATCGGGTACCGAGTACCGAGTACCGACCTCCGAGTTCCGAGTTCCGAGTTCCGAGTTCGGCGAGGACAGTGCTCCGAGCCCTCTCCGTCATTCTCCTCACCATCCTGCCGGCGATTCTCGCGGTCTCCACCGCCCTCGCTCAGGACAGCGTCATCGTCATCGATCCCGACGCTCCCGTCTCCGATTCCACCGAACAAGGCGCCCTGCCTCCTGAAATCCTCTCCGAACTGCTCGAGGACTACAACGACTCGCTGAGTATCCGGTTACCAGGCGGGATCACCGTCCCGCGGGGAAGCATGCTGGGCGGCAAGATCGCGGCCTTCCGGGGCAGCGTCCACGTCGCGGGAACGATCGAAGGATCGCTCACGGTCATCAACGGCGACCTGGTCGTGGATTCGGGCGGAGTGATCCATGGAGACGTGCTGGTGGCTGGAGGAGGAATGACGGTGGCCCCGGGCGGGGTGCACGAAGGAGAGGCACGGGTCTACTGGGACGCCGCCCCGGTCTATCGAGAGGCGGACGGCACACTGGCCTTGAGGGAGCGGCGCCGTTCGGTCGGCGAGCTGGCGACGGCCCAGCGCACCTTCGCGACCGGGAAAGTGAAGACCACCCTTCGCCTCACCACCGGCCAGACCTACAACCGCATCGAGGGCCTGCCGATCGTCTTCGGGCCCGCGTTCGAGTACCGGCCCTCCCACAACATCTTCATGCGGCTCGACGCGCGGGGGATTTTGCGGACGGCGGGAAACTCCTCGCCCTTCCGGGACGACTTCGGCTACTCGGTGCGGGGCGACATCCGATTCAACGCACCACGCGGCTTCGGGATCGGCGGTCGAGTCTACAGCGAGATCCGGGGGATCGAGGAACACACGCTGCCGAAGGACGAGATCGGGTGGTCGGCCTTCCTGCTCCAGCGTGACAACCGGGACTACTTCGACGCCCAGGGAATCGTAGGTAGCATCTACTTCTTCCCGAGCCGGCGGCTCCGGATCGAAGCCAACGTGCGACATGAGTGGGAAGGTTCGGTCCGGGCCACGGATCCCTGGTCCCTGCTTCGCAACTCCGAGGTCTGGCGAGCCAATCCGCTCATCGATGACGGGCACTATAACAGTGCCGGAATGGGCATCGAGTACGACACCCGAAACTCAGGGGCCGCGACCAGCCGCGGCTGGTGGATCCGGGGAGGAGTCGAGCGGGGCACCAGCGACGACGTCGCGCCGGTCACGCTCCCGACCGCCGTGCGGGATCCAATTCCCACCCACAGTTATGACTACACCCGGCTGACGCTCGACCTCCGCCGCTATAACCGACTCAGTGCGGACGACAGGCTGAATCTCCGGCTGTGGGCCGGAGGCTGGCTCGGCGGGGATCCATTGCCGGTACAGCGGCGGCTCTCCCTGGGCGGACTCGACCTGGTTCCGGGATACGAATTCCGGGCCGAGACCTGTGCGCCGGCAGGATTTGCCGATCCCGCGAACGCAGCACTCTGTGACCGGGCGATCTTCACCCAAGCCGAGTTCCGGCATCGCCTGCCGATTCGATTCGGCTACACCTACCGCGACAAGAACAACCGTGAGCTGGACCGGTTCCTCGGCATTGACGAGGTGTACCTCGTCCTCCTGGGCGACGCGGGCAAGTCCTGGCTAACAGGTGATGGACCGGGAAGAGTTCCCAACAACCGCATCCCATCCCTCGACGAGTGGAAGGCGGACCTCGGTGTGGGAGCCGACGCCGGGTGGGTCGGCGTCTATCTCGCCAAGGCAATAACCGACGGAGAGCCGGTCAGGTTCTTCATCCGCCTCGAGCGGCGGTTCTGATCGTGAGCGGGGAGCGGTGAGCGGTGTGCGGAGTGGGGCAGTCGGGAGCCGGTGGCTGATCGGCATCGCCATGCTCTTCGCCGTTGGGGCCGGACCGATCGCGGCGCAGGATACCGCCGAGGTTCATCTCGGGGTGACTCTGGCTCCAGACTCGGCATCGAACGGCGGCCGGGCGCCGATCATTCGCACCTACAATCTGCTGACCGAGACGCCATGGCTCTCGATGCTGCGGTCCGGCTTCCCGGTGCGGCTGCATTACCGGCTCGAGGTTTGGCGCTCCCGGTCGGGCTGGTTCGACCAGATTGCGAGGGCTCAGGATTGGGACGTAGTGGCGCGTCACGAGCCCCTGCTGGAGCAGTTCACTGTTACGCGACTGGTCGGCCGCAACCGGGTCGAGAACCGCTACGCGACACCCGGAGCGTTGGCAGCCGCCCTGGGACTTCCCTACCGGATCAAGGTCACCCCCACCCAGCAGGGCACTTATTACTACGTGGGCTCACTCGAAGTGACGACCCTGTCGGATTCTGATCTCGACGAACTGGAGCGCTTCTTCCGGGGCGAGCTGCAGGCCGTGCCGGACAGCCAGATCAGCGGCACGACCGTGGGTCGCGGTGCCCGCCGACTGATGTTGCGGCTGGCGGGCCTGCCCAGCTTGAAGCTGACGGGGAGGTCGGACAGGTTTGAGGTGAGGTAGAAACCGTAAGAAGTGAGAGGTGGGAGGTTAGAAAGAGCGGGAACGGGAAAAGGGAACGGGAAAAGCAGAACCCTCCGGGCCTCCTCGGAGGGTTCTTTCTACTCTCACCTCTCACTTCTTACTCCTCTCACGCTGTTAGTGCTTCCCATGTGTCGCGACCACCCCGCCCAGGGCCTTGAGGGCCGACTCACCATAGAACAGGCGGATGTACTTGGCCTGGATCGTCGTGAGCCGGCGAACCGCCCAGGACAGGTGAACGAAGTGCGGCTCGTGGGGCGCCGAGTGCGGGTGCATGCCGCATTCCTCGGGGAGGTGATTCCCCTTGCGCGTGTTGCAGGTGCTGCAAGCCGTCACCACGTTGGTCCAATCGTTGTTCCCACCACGCGACAGCGGGACCAGATGGTCCCGTGTCAGACACTCCCGATGCTTCAGCTCGAATTGACTCCGGTTGCAGTACTGGCAGCGGTAGTGGTCCCGAGCGAAGAGGAAAGTGTTGGTAACCTGACGGCGGAAACGGCGAGGGACGTGCACGAACTTGACAAGGCGGATGATGGCGGGCCGGGGGATGACGAGTCGTTCACTTCGAACGAGATCTCTTTTTCGGCCTCGACGATTTCCGCTTTGCCTTCGATGATTAGCCGAAGGGCTCGCCGGACGGGCACCATGGTCAGGGGCTCGAACGACGCGTTCAAGGCAAGACAACGCACCGGTTCTCTCCAGGACCGTTTCCGAAGACCCTGTATCGTAAGGGGATAGGCCTCACCAAGGCAAGCAACAAACCGGTCACCGGGCCAATGCGGCGAGGCGGGAAGCGACGGCTTGCCGCATCGCTGGGCTCCGGGCGATCACCAGGACCGTGTCCTCACCCGCGATAGTCCCGATTACCTCACTCCATCCAGCCTGATCCACTGCTGCGCCCACAGCACCAGCGCCACCGCTTGCGGTCTTGATCACGAGAAGGGGACCGGTACCCTCGACACTCAACATCAGGGTGGGGAGGATCTGGCCCAGGTCCGGCCGCAGGGAGCCTTCGTTGGGGTTGGCGTAGAACGCACCGCCTTGCGGATCCACCAGCTTGGCCAGCCCGAGTTCGCGAATGTCGCGGGAGAGTGTCGCCTGGGTGACGTTGATTCCCTCGCCGGCCAGTGCCTCGCGAAGTACGTCCTGATTTTCGACCCGACGGTCGCGAACGATACGGAGAATCGCGGCGTGCCGCTGCAGCTTCATGAAGGACTCCTCCAGACCTGGCGACCCGCCAGGAAGGTGGCGAGGACGTCGTCGGACCGGCGCGTCACTACGGTATCCGCCAAACGCGCCCCGTCAACCGGAGCGGGCAATCGAAAGGCGACCAGATCACCCGACTTCCGGGCGTCAAACTCCCGATTTCGTTTTCGAGACTCAGGGAGCGGGCGCCCTCCAACGTGCAGAGCCGGAGAACCTCCTCGGGCTGCAAACCCGCCAAGGCAGACGCCGCTCGTCCCTCGGCAAGGAGGTCGCAAGGTGCGACACTGGCCACGGAGTCGGTCCCAATCCCGACCCTGATGCCGTGATCGAGCATCGAGCGAAGTGGAGCAGCCCCGTGACCGTGGCGAGCATTGGAGCGGGGACAGTGCGCTATCGCAGCGTCACTTCTCGCAAGGAGTACGAGGTCCTTGGTACTCGCTTGCACCACGTGGATGCACAAAGTCGTCGGACCGAGGACCCCATGCTGGTCGAGCCAGGCCAGGGAGTCCGCCCAGGGAGGGTCGGAAGCGGTATCCCCCTGCCCCGCCACGCATCGGCGAACCCTCCAGAGGCGGAGCCCAGCAGATCGGACTCGGCGACGGATTCCGCAATGTGGACGGCTATGGGATAACCATGCTCACGCGCCAGCTGAGCTACGCCAGCGTAGAGTGCGCCGCTTACCGAATAAGGGGCGTGTGGCGAGACGCCGAGTCGAATCCGGTTTCCCGCGAGCGGGGTGAGTGCTTCGAGGCGGCTGGTAAGGCCAGCCAGTTGAGCTGGGGCCTGTTCCGGGTGTGGTCCGAAGACTTCCTGGTAGGCAATCCCGCTTCCACCCAGCTCATGCAATGCCTGCACCGCGGCGCCGCTGTCCCCGGTGTCGGCGACGGTGGTAACTCCCTGACTCCATCCATCCCGGTTCCTTCTTAGCGCCGCAAGAGATCTGCGGATGACCGCTCCGCCTTGAGTGCAATGACTCTACGGATCCAGGAGGGGAAATCCTGTTCGGTGACCTGTTCGTCGAGACCGGTGAGCTCGAGGTGGGTATGGGTGTTTACCAAACCGGGTATGAGAGCACTCGAGCGGAACTCGACCTCCTCCACACCGGGCGGTGCCGGCACCTCGGCATCGGGGCCGACTGCGGTTAGCCGCCCATCTGGTCCAAGCAGCACGGCGC
>CAWGED010000002.1:0-39223 GCA_963821525.1 uncultured Gemmatimonadales bacterium
AACACGCCTGACTTTGGATCAGGAGAGTCCTGGCTCGAGCCCAGGCTTGTCCTGAGCCGAAGGCGAAGGGAGCGGCAACTAGCGAGGCCGAAGCAGCTTGGGGCTCCGGTTGGTTACGCCGCAGCCGATACCGCTCCTGCAGCACACAGGCGCTGAGAGAATCACCATCAGGATCTGATCGTAAGCCACCCCGCGATCCCTCATCCATCCCCGGCAACGGTCCAATAAACTGATCACCGCGTGGCGGTCGAAGAAGGGAAGGGTCCCGAGTGTTGGGACCGCGCAGCGTGTCCTGGAGGTAGCGGGTGCAGCCGCTCGCCGGGATAGAGGGTGCCGGCGGGCTCAGGAAGGATGCTTCTGCCGCTGATACACCGTGTCGGTGAAGCACCGGTTTCGCGTGGCCTCCCGCAGCAGATACTTCTCGGTCATGCCTCGGATTTTCAGCGAGACCGGGAGCGACAGATCACTTCGACAACGTGGTGGTCGAGGAAGGGCACTCGGCCCTCGATGGAATGCGCCATCTCCATCCGGTCGCCCAGCACGGCAGGATGTAACCCGGCAACACGGTCTTGGACCAGAGGTAGAGCGATTGATTCAGCGCATCGCGCCCCGCGAGCTGCCGCGGCACATCGATGCGTCGAGAAGAGGGTGACGGTTCCTGCGCTGCGAACTTCGATGAAATCGCCGGCGAGAGCAACTCGTGCATCTTGGCGGCCCTGCGCCGAGAAGACCTCGAACCAGGAGGGACAAAGCCGAGCAACGGCGGACGCTGTCCATCGGCGACCAGCCGCCGTCCGGCAGCAGGAGCCCGCGCGAGACCGGATTGGCGGCCTCCAGCTCCTCCAGCAGAGCCGGGAAAGCCGGCGGGATCCTGGCCCTCGGTATTGTGGAGCAGCATGTCGCGGCGGAAGTGGGCATAGCCACCGAGAATTTCGTCGGAGCCTTCGCCGGTGAGCACGACCTTGTAGCCGGCATCGCGCACTGCCCGGCTCAGCAGGTATTCGCCACGCCATGGGCGTTGAGCAGAAGGTTTCGGTCTGCCAGATGGCATCCGCGAAATGGTCGGCCAGGTCGTCCTGGCGGATGGGAATGGGATAGAACTCCGCGCCCGCACTGCGCCGCCATCTCCTTGGCGATCGCGCCCTCGTCGTAATCCGCCCGATCGAAGGTCAGGGTGAAGGCATGGATCGGCTCGGGGTGATGCCGGGACGCGAGGCCCAGCACCGCGCAGGAGTCGAGCCCGCCGCTCAGGTAACAGCCCACCGGCACGTCGGCCCGCAGCCGGAGCCGCACCGCCTCGTCCAACGCCGCGCGGAACTGCTCGACGTATTCGCGTCGCTGAGCGCGCGCCGGGCAGCGTCCGCGGCGGGATAGTTGAAATCCCAGTAGCGGCGCAGATGCACGTGCCCCTCGCGTGGCGAGGAGGTAATGGCCGGGCGGCACCTGGCGGATTCCTTCGAACAGCGTCCGGTCGGGCTGCCGCTCAGGTCAATCCCGCGTGATAGAAGGATTCGGGATCCCAACGCGCAGGTACCCCGGCGGCAAACAGTGCTTTCACTTCCGAGGCGAGATAGAGCGTGCCTCGTGCTCGCGTAGAACAGCGGCTTGATGCCGAACCGGTCGCGGGCGGCGAAAAGCGTCCGGATGCGCTCGATCCCACAGCACGAGGGCGAACTCGCCCGCGGAGCTCGTGGAGGCAATTGGGTCCCCAGGTCCTCGTAGAGATGCAGCGCGATCTCGCTGTCGCTCCGGGTGCGGAACCGGTGCCCTTGCGCTCGAGCCGCGCTGGATGGCTTCGAACCCGTAGAACTCTCCGTTGACGATCAGGTGGATGCGGTCGTCCTCGCTGGCGATCGGCTGCTGCCCGGCCACGAGATCAATGATGCTAGCCGCGCATGACCCAGGCCCACGTTGCCTTCCGGTGAGATCCAGCGGCGCTGCCCGTCCGGACCGCGGTGATGGAGGGCCCGGGTGGCCCGTTCGAGCGCGGGGGCGAGAGAAGCGTCCCCGGCGGGACAACATGGCGACGATGCCGCACATGAGTGGGCTCCGGTCTGAGGCGAGCGGGTTAACTCCTCTTCCACATCACCGACACATTCCCCGCAAGGCAAAGCAGCACGCCCAGCACCAGGAGAGTGTTCCAGTGCAGCCCCTCGAATAACCCCGAGATGAGGAGTGCCACCACCGGAACCGCCACCGTCACGTATCCCGCGCGATCCGCACCGATCCGGCCCAGCAAAGTGAGAAAAGCGCTGAACGCCACGACGGAGCCGAGCAGGGTGAGATAGGCCAGAGACAGCAGGTAGCGCTCCGACCAGTCGACCCGGAAGGGTTGCCCGGTAAGCACAACGTAGAGAGCCACGAACATAGCACCATACGAACATGCCGAAGGTGTTCATCTGGACAACCGGAAGACCTCGGCGGTGATTCCGCGATGCGACGAGGTTTCCCATCGAGGCGGTTACCGCACCGGCCATGCGTATATCAGGCCGAGCGTCGCGTCGCCCTTCGCAGTGCCATCCCGCAGCTCGGGAAGAAACACCAGCACCACTCCGCTCACCCCGAGCACCGCGCCCACGACGGTGGACGACCTGAACGGTGTGCCGAAGAAGACCCGGGTTCCGGCAATGTTGAGGAACACCACCAGCGAGAACACCACTGCCACCAGGGCCGAGGTGATCTGTACTTCGGCGAGGTATACGCAGACGTAATTCACCCCGAAGAGCAGGACGCCCTGGAGCGCCATCCAGAGATGCTCGTTGGTCGAGAAGGCCAGCCTCAGCCCTCGAGCCCGGCACCAGGCGAAGAGGACCAGGCTCGCCAGGGCGAACCGGTAACACACCGAGATCGCCGGCGGCACCGGGCCGAACTGGAAGGTGATGACCCACCAGGTTGACCCCCAGATGAGGACTGAGGTCAGGTAGAGACCAAGGGAGTTCATTACGGAGTGGTGATGGGCTAGAACAAAGTCACGCCGAATCGGGCTTTGATCGCGCGCCGACCGGCGTTGGTGAGATGGAGGACTCGAGGTGTGGGCGTCCGTTCGATCCAGCTCAACTCCAACAACCTTGATGCGAGAGCCACGCCCAGTGGTCCCGCCAGATGGTAGCGACGCTCACTCCAGTCGAGGCAGGCGCGGCCGAGACGGCGCCCGGCCGACCTAACGAGTCGACGTCGATTCCCAGGTCGGCGAAGACCGCCCGGCCACTGTCGGAGAGAACGAAGGCCCGATCTTCCTGCACCAGCGTCCCTTCGGCGATCAGCGCGTCGGTGATCTGCACTCCAAGCGTTCCTGCCAGATGGTCGTAACAGAGTCGGGCTCTCTGAATCGGAGCCGCGTGCTGTCGGTGCCCGACGCGGTCCGCCGGTCGGGGAGGCGCGAGTGCCGCGAGGGTCTCCAACGCCTCCGCCAGCCTGGAGTTTGCCAGCCGGTAATAGCGGAATCTCCCACGCCGCTCCACGGCCAGAAGCCCGCCCGCGACGAGCTTCGCCAGGTGTTCGCTGGCCGTGGCCGGGGTCACCCGGGCCAGATGGGCGAGCTCACCGGCGGGGCGGATGCGGCCGTCGAGAAGCGAGAGGAGCATGGTAGCGCGCGTGGCATCCGCCATCAGCGAGGCGACCATGGCAATATCGCCATCGGCGGCTGCCTCGCCCACGCCGTGGATCCAACGAAAGACCGCGGACTGCTGTCATACCCTAAGCTAGCACGCCACACTTCGGCAGGCACCGAAGCTTTCGGGCGTCTCCCTTGTCGTCAGCCGCCTACCTACGCGGCCGCGAACAGCGGCGATCATGTCAGGGAATTTCTGACATCACGACGCGCCGCCGGACGAAACCCTCTGCGGCAACCCCCCGTCTAATGTTGCACGACGGTTTCAAAACTCGATAGCGTCACAACGTGAAAGGATCAGAGTATGGTGGTCAAATTTCTGGCTCCGGCGGTCTTTACCGCTCTGTTACTGAACGCGACGGTTAGTCCCGCCCAGACGGCCGCGAAAGAGACGACGCTGAGCGCGGACAGCAGTTTCATCGCGACGACCGGCAGCCTCGGTCTCTTGCAGGTGCAGCTCGGGAAGCTGGCGCAGGAGAAGGGGTCAAGCTCCTGCAGTGAAGGACTTCGGCAAGCGGATGGTGGACGAGTATTCGAAGCTGAACGAGGAACTCGCGGCCGGAGCGAAACAGGCGGCCTACCCTGCGCCCGTCCTGCTGCGACAGCACCAGAAGATACTCGACTGGTTTCTGAGCACGGGTCGCTCCTCCTTCGACAAGAAGTACATGGCGGAGATGGTGAGTGAGCATCAAGAAGCGGCGCGGCTGTTCCAGCAGGAATCCGAGGGTGGAAAGGTGACATCGCTCAAGGAACTAGCCTCGAAGCTGCTGCCTACGGTGCAACAGCATGCGGACCTGGCCAAGGAGACAGCCGGCTCAGTCGGCGTGGAAGTCACGACAACGACCGCGGAGGCGCGGCAGGGTTCCTAGACCTCACCCCCTGTCCCCCTCTCCCTCGCGGGAGAAGGGGAATGCTGTTCCTGTCGAAAGCCCGGCAACGACTTAGGTCGTGCCGGGCTTTGGCTTTCTGGGTGTCCACCGGGTTCCCTGTACCCGGCTCCTGCCTTAGCTTCTGGTGCCCTTCCAATCAGCCTTGGATATCACCTAGCCAGCCTCGGAGCCGAATGCTCGACGCCGATCCTCGTCTCGTCGCCGCCCTCGCCGATCACTACCGGATCGAACGCAAGCTCGGCGCCGGTGGCATGGCCACGGTCTACCTCGCGCGGGATCTCCGCCACGATCGGAACGTCGCGCTCAAGGTCCTGCGACCCGAGCTCGCCGCGGTGATCGGCGGCGAGCGATTCCTCGCCGAGATCAAGACGACGGCGGCGCTGCAGCATCCTCATATCCTGCCGCTCTTCGACTCGGGCCAGGCTGATGGTTTCCTCTATTACGTCATGCCTCTCACCGAGGGCGAGAGTCTTCGCGACCGGCTCAACCGGGAGCGCCAGCTGCCGGTGGAAGACGTCATCCGACTGGGCAAGGAGATCGGGTCGGCGCTGGACTACGCGCACCGCCATGGCGTGATCCATCGCGACATCAAGCCTGAAAACATCATGCTGCACGATGGGGCCGCGCTGGTCGCCGATTTCGGCATCGCGCTCGCCGTGAGCACCGCGGGCGGCAACCGGATGACCGAGACTGGCCTCTCGCTCGGCACGCCGGGCTATATGAGTCCCGAACAGGCGACCGGCGAGCGCGTGCTCGATGCCCGAGCCGACGTCTACAGCCTCGGTTGCCTGCTTTACGAGATGCTGGTCGGCGAGCCGCCCCATACCGGTCCCACGATTCAGGCGGTGATCGCCGCGGTGGTCACCAAGGACCCGGAGCTGGTCAGTGATCGGAGGCCCTCGGTGCCTCCCAACGTCGAAGCAGCGGTGCACAAGGCCCTCGCCAAGCTGCCGGCCGATCGCTTCGCCACAGCCGAGGCGTTTGTGCGGGCGCTGAGCGAGCCGGGCGTGAGCCAGGTGATGACAGCCGCCAGGCGGAGCGCCGCTCCGGCCAAGGCGCGGGACAAGCGGCGCACCCTTCTTCTCGGCGGAGCACTTCTCGGGCTTGCCGCGGTCGCGATCCTGGGATGGATGCGGCCTCAGTCGTCGCATCAGTTCACGAATCGTTACCCGATCTTCCTGCGGGACAACGAGGGCGTTGCGGTCGCGGCGTTGGGTGGCCACATCGCCGTCTCTCCGGACGGGCGCCGCATCGTGTACACCGGTCGCGGCGAGGGCAGCAGCCGGCTCTGGATAAAGGAACCTGACCAGGTCGCTCCGACACCGATCCCCGGTACCGACGGTGCGCTGAGCCCCGCCTTCTCTCCCGACGGGCGCCAGCTGGCCTTCGCGATCGGCGGACGGACCGTGCGGATCCTGTCTCTGGAGGGTGGTTCGCCGCTCACGCTCACCGACAGCGCAAACACGACCGCAGTGGACTGGGGAGACGACGGCTACGTCTACTTCGAGGTGGATTCGGGGATCAGCCGGATTCGCGCGACGGGGGGACATGTTGAGCCAGGTCTACAGGTTTGGCGAGCGGGTGATCGGCGCCGAATGGCCGACGCTGCTTCCGGGCGGCAAAGGAGTCCTGTTTCGTATCCGCCACGACGGTCAAACACCGGCGGACTTCGAGATCATGGCGCAACCGATTCCCAAGGGCGAGGCTCGGGTTCTGCTACGCGGCGTATATGCCCGCTACTCTCCCACCGGTCACCTGATCGTCGTGACCTCCGATGGCAAACTGCTCGCAGTGCCATTCGATCCGGGCAAGCTGGCGCTCACCGGTCCCCCCGTCTCGCTCTACGAAGGATTACAGGCCAATCCGTTCGCCGCGGGGTTCGCCCTCTCGCCCACCGGCACACTGATCTACGAAACCGCGTCCCAGTCCTCGAGCCGAGAGGTGGTCTGGGTCACGCGAGATGGAGTCGTCAGTCCGGTTGACCCGGCGTGGAAACTCGATGGCACCCTCGGTTCGATCGCGCTCTCGCCCAATGGGAAGGCGATCGCGGTGGAGCTGCAACGAAACGCGAAGGCGGACATCTGGGTCAAGCAAGTCCCCGCGGGTCCATTTTCCAGGATCACCTTCGGAGACACCAACTACTTCCGTCCCTCCTGGACCCCCGACGGATCCCAGGTGCTTTTCCTCGGCGATCGGGGCGACGGCGCCGGCATCCCGACGGTGAGAAGAGCGGACGGCGTCGGTCCGGCCACCCATCTGCTTCCCAAGGCGATCGGGTTCGGACATGTCTTCGAGTCGAACGATGGGCGGTGGCTTATCATGCGCCGGGTCTTCAACGACCCGGGCAATGGCGACATCATGGCTACGAAGGTCGGCGATACGTCGGTCGCCACTCTGGTGGGTACTCCCGCGCGGGAGACGGCGCCCGCGCTCTCACCCGATGGCAGGTGGCTGGCATACACGTCAGACGAGTCGGGGGCGTTTGAGATCTATGTTCGCCCATTCCCCGAGGCCTCGACGGCACGCTGGCAGGTGTCGACCGCGGGCGGCTCTTATCCCCTCTGGTCTCGCAGCGGGAGGGAGCTGTTCTATCGCAACAACAAGAACGAGTTGGTAGCGGCGACGGTGAGTACATCACCAACCTTCTCCGTTGGAGCCCAGAAGTCGCTCTTCTCGCTGAGTTCCTTCACGCCGGCGGGGCCAGTCCCCTTGTACTCCATAGCGCCGGACGACAAGCGATTCCTGATGCTGCGCGAGACGGCGGCGGGAGAGTCGGGACTCCTGGTGGTGAGCCAGAACTGGTTTGAGGAGTTGCGGGGGAGGATGAGGAAGTAGGGAGGCGGCCAGCTCAGTAGTACGTGAATGCTGAATGGGTCTGAAAGTGTTTTCCCACGTCTGGCCCGGTCAGGTACACGAAGTCTCCCGTCGTGGTGAGAGGACGGTCCTGGCCGTCGTAGCGGTAGACATTGTCGACCCGGTAGTTGATGCCGTCTCCCGTGTGGGTGACCCGCGCCGGGTTCCCTTTCTGCAGTTGCACTCCCGGTAACAGCACGAGGTGATCGAAGAACTCGTCATGGAGCAGGCCGAAGCCGTCGACGTTGATCTTGACGTCGTACTGTTCGAACCGGTCGAAGGTGGTCGCTTCGGGCTGCATCCCCCCGATCGCCGGGTGATGCTCGGTGAGCTCCTCCAGGTTGCCGTCGGGGTAGTAGGAGAACGCCATCGTCTTGTCCACCACGAAGGTGCCGGAAAGGAGCCGCTGTCGCTCGAGGCCGGCGAGCTTCTCTCCTGCATAGGTTAGCGCCAGCCTGGTGAAGACCGAATCATTCGGACGGACATAGTTGATCCGAGTGACCCGCCCCGCGCCGTCGTAGGTGTACTCCAGCCGGTCCTGGTTGCCGAGGGTATTGTTCCGGAGCTCACTGATCCGGTCGCCCTGGTAGATCACCTGGTACATGGTGAATCCCGAGGCGAATGAGGCCGCGGTCACCCGCCCGGTCGCGTCGTACTCGAAGTGGTAGTAGGGGGAGGGGAGGTTGGGGATGACGACATCCCGG
This sequence comes from uncultured Gemmatimonadales bacterium, assembly GCA_963821525.1. GTDB lineage: Bacteria > Gemmatimonadota > Gemmatimonadetes > Gemmatimonadales > GWC2-71-9 > DATBGE01. The sequence goes on from CAWGED010000002.1 coordinate 8,058, forward strand.
AGCAGGACTGCAGGCGGAACTTGACCGCCCCCGCCGCTATCCCCCGGACTGGTCGAGATTCCCCGCAACCGAGGAACAGGGCCACCAGCACTGCTCCCGGCATCAGACGTTTCATACTGCGCATCGCGAATCCCCTGAACGAGACGGTGGGCCTCCATCCCTAGATGCGCATTTTTCGTTCAGAAAGGGTCATTCGTGCCCCCGACGGCGGCGCCCGCTCAGCGGTCCACCTGCTTCATCCGCTCCGGGGCATAGCGCGGACCTGATACCTTCTCCGGCCGGAGTGCTGCGTCCAGCTCGGCCATCTCCCCGGCGCTGAGCGACACGTCTGCCGCACCAATGTTCTCCTCCAGGTATTTCCGCCGCTTGGTGCCGGGGATCGGCACGATGTCAGGCCCTTTGTGCAGCAACCAGGCGAGGGCGATCTGGGCCGGGGTCGCCCCCTTTCGCGCCGCCAGATCCCTCACCGATCCCGCGGCCCGCACGTTGGCGTCGAAGTTCTCACCCTGATAACGCGGGTCCCCACGGCGATAATCGCCTTCCGAATATTCCTCGGCGCGCTTGACGGTTCCGGTGAGGAAGCCGCGTCCCAGCGGCGCGAACGCCACCAGCCCGATGCCGAGCTCGCGCAAGAACGGGATGAGACCAGCCTCGAGGTTACGCTCCCAGAGCGAATACTCGCTTTGCAACGCGGAGATCGGGTGCACGGCGTGAGCGCGGCGGATGGTCTTCTCGCCGGCTTCTGAGAGCCCCAGGAAACGGACCTTTCCCTGGCGAACGAGGTCGGCCATCGCGCCGACGACGTCCTCGATCGGGACTGTGGGGTCTACCCGGTGCTGATAGAGGAGATCAATCCGATCGGTCTGGAGTCGACGAAGCGAGGCCTCGACGACCTCGCGAATGTGCTCAGGCCGGCTGTCCATGCCGGCGATGCCGCCCTTTTCGTCGAACTTGAAACCGAACTTGGTGGCAATGACGCAACGGTCACGCCCGCCTTTGACACTCTTGAGCGCTCGAGCGATCAACTCCTCGTTGGCGTAGGGCCCGTATGCCTCGGCCGTGTCGAGGAAGGTGCATCCGAGTTCGAGAGACCGGTGGAGCGTGGCGATGGACTCACCTTCGTCGCGCTCTTCGGGAGTGCCGTATGCGTAGCTCATCCCCATGCAGCCCAGGCCGATGGCGGAGACGGTGAGGCCTTGGGTGCCGAGTTTGTGTGTCGTCAGCATTGGAAGTGTCAGGTCAGGGAAAAGGGGGAACGGGAGAACGGGAGAACGGGAGAACGGGAGAAAGGGGGAACGGGGGAACGGGGGAACGGGGGAACGGGAACTGGAGAAAAGTGGCGTGGCCACGGGCTCCCGCAAGGACTACTGTTCCCTGTTAGCCGTTGCCTGTAATCTAGTCTTTGTTCCCCGTTCCCCCGTTCCCCCGTTCCCACCGTTCACCACTCACCGCCCTTCCCAGCATGCCCATCCTCCACGTCGCCATCACCGGACGCAACCGCAGCCACCTGACCGCCCTGGGCCCCAAGCTCCGGATCGTCGTCGTCGGCTATAAGGAAACCAAGAGCGGCATCACCGTTGATGCGTATGTCCGCTCCGAAAAGGTCGAGTGGCTGAGGAAGCAGGGCTACGGCGTTACTCCGCTCGAGAATGTGGAGCCGCATGATCGAGAGCGGGTGGCGGAGGAGCAGGCCGCGGCGAAGCGGCGACTCAAGAAAGGGCGCTACGGCGACGTCATCTGGAGCGGCGGCTATCTCACGGCGGATGAAGTCGAGAGAGCGCTCGAGATCGGCGAGCAGAATCACGCCGGGTACTTCGAGCGAATCCCATTGCCGAATCTGACCTGGGAGAAGCGACAGGTTCATGCGGTCCGGATCGGGAAGGGCGATGGGAAGAAACGGCCGGCGGTCTGTTTCCTCGGCGCGGTGCACGGGCGGGAGTGGGGCGGGCCCGATATCCTGGTCTATTTCGCGGTGCGGCTCCTCCGGGCTTACCGGGACAAGCAAGGGCTTTCGCCTGGGCAAGCACGTCGTCTCTCCAGCGCGAGTCCGCCGGTTGGTGGAGACGATGGACATCGTGCTCCTGCCTCAGGTCAATCCCGACGGTCGCCGATTCAGCATGGACGGGCACCCATTCTGGCGAAAGAACCGGCGGCCTGCGCCCAGGGGAAAGGACTACCGGTCCATCGGGGTCGATCTCAACCGGAATTTCCCGATCCTCTGGCGCTTTGACCAGCACTTCGCCCCGGGCACCGTCGAAAGCTCCCACAAACCGGGCGATTACGAGACCTACGTCGGTCCCCATGCCGCCTCGGAGCCCGAGACCCGCAACGTGATGTGGCTGCTGGATCGATTCCCCAACATTCGCTACTACGTGGACCTGCACAGCTACGGCGAGACGATCCTGCACAGCTGGGGGAGCGACGATAACCAGTACCGGGATCGGGACATGTGTTTCCAGAACAAGGCTTACGACGGCAAGCGAGGCAAGATCAACGACGAGGGGTATCGGGAATTCATACCGGCCAGAGACGAGGAAGAGGCCATCCGCATGGGCCGACACATGGCGGCGGCCATCAAGCTGGTCCGGGGAAGGAAGTACCAGGTGAAGCAGTCGGTGGGCCTCTACCCGACGGCCGGTGCCTCAGACGATTACGCCTACAGCCGCCACTTCATGGATTCCAGGAAGGGGAAGCTCATCGCCTACACGATCGAGTGGGGCCGGAGCCACGCCTCGACCCCGTTCCATCCTCCCTATCCCGAGATGCGGAAGGTCATGAAAGAGGTGAGTGCGGGGCTGCTCGCGGTCTGCCTGCGGGCGCTGGCGAGGCAGGAGCGGCGGTAGGGCGGCAGGTAGAACAGGTGTCAGGTGTCAGCTGGGTCAGGGGGATCAAGGGACAGATCTGTCTGCTGGCGTCCACCAAAGAAGAACGCCCGGTGTCAGACTGAACCGGGCGCTTCTCTCTACAGCTTATTTCTTTTTCTTTTTCTTTTTCTTCGTGGTCGTTGGCCATGGAAGCCTCCTGACCAGCGGAAGACGGTACCGCTTCGCAGCGAAGCGGCGATGAGCGATTTCGAAAGTACCACTTCCGGGAAGGTGCCCAATAGCCTAATGGTCGAGAAAGCGGGAGACGGCGGACGCGGTTGAGATGCAACAGAATACCCTGACACCTGACACCTTGTCCCTGACAGCTACATCACCACCGCTCCTCCCCGCGACGTCATCCCCGCAGGGATTGCGAGCACCGGCACCATCCCTCCACGCAGCACCCGCTCGGTAGTCGAACCGCGTAAACCGTCGAGGAACCCGTCGCGGCCGGCCGTCGTCATCACGATGAGGTCGGCACTGACCTCCTTGGCCGCGGAGAGGATCGTTTCCACAACCTCGCCCTCCTTGGTCAGCTTCCGCCAGGTCCAGCCGTCCTGCTCCTCGGTTTTGACGGAGGGCATTTCCCCGGTCTTGCCGACGTGCAGCAGCGTGAAGGTGATCTCCGGACACTGGAGTGCCCAGGTGAGTCGCTGCGCGGCCTCGATCGCCGCTCCGGGGCTCGGCATCGTGTCGACCGGGATCAGCACGTTCTTCAGCGAAGCGTTCCCGTCGGCGCGAGAGACGAATCCTTCGGATCCATAAGGAACGAACAGTGCTGCTGCTTCCGAGGCGCTGGCAATCGGTTGCGACATCACTTTCCCGCGGCCCCAGCGCATGCGCCCGTTGTGGGTATGCGCGGCGAGCACCACGAAATCCGTCGGATTCTCCTCGAGAAAGTGCTGGGCGGCGTGAATCGGGTCCTTCCCCTTCATCACGACCTTCCGCACCCCGAGCCCGACCGCGGCGACGGCGTTCTTGGGACTGTTGGGTGGGAGCACCCGCCAGCGCTCCAGCATCTGGCGCACTCCGGGGAACTCGCTCCACCCTTCCTGATCCCTCTCCGAAACATGGAGAATGTCGAGCTCAGCCCTCGCGATGAGCGCGATCTTGAGCGCGTGAGCAAAGGCGACCTCGCTGCCTTCGGAGAAATCCGAAGGGTGGAAGATCACCTTGATGGGACGCCTGGAAGAAATGGGCACGGATCCTTGTCCGGTTGTGTGACAGTTCGAGGTTACGGGCGTTGGAGGGGGACCGCAAGGAGCGGGAGAGGGGAGACGGGAGACGGGAAAAGACGGGAGAACGGGGAACGGGGAACGGGGAACGGGGAATAGGGAGTAGGGAGTAGGGAGTAGGGAGCCGGAAACCGCGAACGGGTGAGCTGCGAGAGGCCAGCGTGCATCCCGCTCACCGCTTACCGCTCACGATCCTTCGCTGCACCGGTCGACGGGTGCCCGGCCAGGCAACAGTCGAGGGGACAGATGTCGTGACTCGGGCCGAGGGTGCCGAGCGCGCGACGTTCGGGTCGCTCCACCATTCGTTCCTGGATCAGCTCGCGGAGCATCGCGACGAATGCCGGCGCCGTTCCCACCGTCCTCGCCCGGACCAGCGTGAGCCCCAGCTCCTCGGCCTTCTCCCGGCTCTCGGTGTCCAGGTCGTAGCGGACTTCCATGTGGTCCGACAGGAATCCGATCGGATGGATCACCACATCCCGTACGCCCTGGCCGGCGAGCGCCTCCAAGTGCGCGCAAATGTCCGGCTCGAGCCACGGAACGTGAGGTGGTCCACTGCGGCTTTGATAGACGAGATCCCAGGAAGGAGCGCCGGCTGCCTCCGCAACGAGTCGGCTGGCCTCCAGCAGCTGGGGCTCGTAGGCGCTGGCGTGCGCCATGCCCATCGGGATGCTGTGCGCGGTAAAGATGACCCGCACCATCGAGCGGCGGCTCGGCCGGAAACTGATCCAGCGCATCCTTGAGATTGGCGGCGTTCGCTTCGATGAATCCCGGGTGATTGAAGAAGAGCCTCAGCTTGTCCACCTCGGGTGCTCCGGGGCCGGCGGCCTCGAGCGCCCGGATGACGTCTTCGCGATACTGCCGGCACCCGGAGTAGCAACCGAAGGCCGAGGTCACGAGTGCCAGGGCCCGGCGTACTCCGTCGTCTCGCATCTGCCGTATCGTGTCCGCCAGGTAGGGATGCCAGTTGCGATTTCCCAGATAGACCGGCAGTGCGGGAGGATGAGTTGCCAGCTCGCGCGGAGAGCGGCCACCAAGGCGCGATTCTGCTCGTTGATCGGGCTCACGCCGCCGAAGTGCTGATAGTGCTCCGCCACTGCCAGCAGGCGCTCCCTCGGCACCGGTCTGCCTCGAGTCACATTCTCGAGAAAGGGAAGTACATCGTCGGGACCTTCCGGTCCTCCGAATGAGACGACCAGCACCGCATCGTATGACCGGGCCACGTCATCGTAGAGCGATTCTTCGGCCGAGGCCGCGCCGTGAATAGTCATCTGGCTTCGCGGGCCTCCTCGTCCAGAGCCGCCTCGAATGCTTCGCCGGTGTGGCCTAGTTCCATCTGGCCATGCGCGGTAGACAGGAAGGCGGATTCGAACTGTGACGGCACCCAGTACACGCCCCGATCGAGCAGCCGGCGGAACAATCGGCCGAAGCGGGCAGTATCGCACCGGCGGGCGGACTCCCAATCGTGGACCGGCTGGTCGGTGAAGAAGACCGTGAGCATGGTCCCCACTCGCTGCACCCGCGCCGGAATTCCTCGCTTCGTTGCCAGACATTCGATCCGGTGAGCCAGGGCTTCGGTCGCCGTAGCGACTCGATCCCAGACGCCGGGGCGTTCCAGTTCGGTCAGAGTGGCGATCCCGGCACTCATCGCGAGCGGATTTCCCGACAGGGTCCCCGCCTGGTACACCGGTCCCGCGGGTGCCACGAGTTCCATGATTTCACGGCGGCCGCCATAGGCCCCGACGGGCAATCCCCCGCCGATGACTTTTCCCAGCGTCGTCAGATCGGGGATCACACCGTACAGCCCCTGCGCTCCTCCCGGGTGCACGCGGAACCCGCACATCACTTCATCGAATACCAGGAGCGCGCCATGGGCGCGGGTGATCTCTCGCAGTCCAGCGAGAAACCCGGCGGCCGGTGGCACGACACCCATGTTGCCGGCCACCGGCTCCACGATGATGGCGGCGATCTGATCGGGGAACTGTCGGAAGAGTCTCGGTTACTGCGGCCAGGTCGTTGAAGGGCGCCACCAGCGTGTCACTCACGGCCCCGGCCGGGACTCCCGGCGAATCGGGCAGGCCGAGTGTGGCGACGCCGGATCCGGCCTGGACCAGCAGCAGGTCGGCGTGGCCGTGGTAGCAGCCGGCGAACTTCACGATCTTCGCACGCCGGGTGAAGGCCCGCGCCACCCGGAGCGCGCTCATCGTCGCTTCGGTCCCGGAGTTGACGAAGCGGATCATCTCGATCGAGGGGTAGAAGCGCTGGACCTTCTTCGCCAGCTCGACTTCGAGGGGAGTCGGAGCGCCATAGCTGGTTCCCCGCGACGCGGCCGCCGAGATCGCCGCAGTGATCGCGGGATGAGCATGCCCCAGGATCAACGGACCCCACGAGAGCATGTAGTCCACATAAAGGGAGCCGTCCACGTCTTCCAGCCACGCCCCTTCGCCGCGGGCGATGAACAGCGGGTCGCCGCCGACGGCGCGGAAGGCCCGCACCGGCGAGTCCACGCCGCCTGGAAGCAGGGTCTTCGCTTCGGCGAAGAGCGCAGCGGATCGCGCCGAACTTCTCATGCGGCACCCACCGGTGTGGCGATGCTATCGGCCACGGCCCAGCCGGAGGCGATGCAGTCCGGAATTCCAACGCCGTGGAACGAGGCGCCGGCCAGATGCAGACCCGGATGCTCCGCGAGCATGCGGGCGATGCGTTCGATCCGTTGCCGGTGGCCCAGGGTGTACTGCGGCATGCCCGCGGGCCAGCGGGCTATGCGATAGAGCAGGGGCGATTCGGTCACTCCCACGACTCGGCGCAATTCCTCCATCGCGAGATCCAGCAGCACACTGTCTCCCGCTTGTACGACTTCGTCCGCGCCGGCCCGGCCGATGAAGCACCGCGCCAGCACCGCGTCCCGCGGTGCGCGCTCCGGGAACTTGTTCGAGGTCCAGGTGCAGGCGACCAGCGGTCCACCCTCGGCCCTTGGGCTCAGGTAGCCATAGCCTTGCGGCAAGGCGGGAAAGGCGATCCACGGAAAGGCGAGGGATATGGTGGCGGTGGAGACGAATGGAATGGTGCGAAGCGCCGCACTCAGATCGGGGCTGAGCGATTCAAGGATGGGGGCGCTGGCGTGCGCCGGCGTTGCCAGCACGACGGTGTCAGCCTCGATGGTTCGCCCGTCCGCCAGCTCCACGCAGTAGCCCCGCCCGACCACGGTCTTCGCGCACCCGCTTCACCCTGGTGCCGAGGAGGATCGAGGCGCCGGCCATCCGCGTGGTGAGCGCCTCCACCAGCTCTCCCAACCCTCCCTTTAGCGTGACGAATCCGGTACGAGTTGGCGAGGAGGATGCCGGCCCGCCGTTCCGCCCAAAGAGCAAGGGCTTGAGCAGGCTTCCGTCACGCAATTCCGTCTCCCGCATTTGCGGGAAGGTGGACTCCAGGCTCAGCGTTTCTCCATCGCCGGCGTAGATCCCACTCAACAGCGGCTCGATCAACCAGTCATATGCCTCGCGACCGAAACGACGGCGGGAGAATTCGGCCACCGACTCTTCCGGCGCGGTACCACGGCGCGGTACGAACAGCTCGAGCCCGGCGCGGACTCGACCTGGCAGCGAGAGAATGCCGGTGGTGAGAAGCGGCATGAGCCGGGAGGGGACCAATCCGGTGATTCCGTCGGGCAGCGGGTGGAGGCGGCCGTCGCGCTTCACAAAGCTCTTGCGCGTGGAGGGGTTGGTCCCGATCAGCCGATCCGAGAGTCCCAATCGCCGGCAGAGCTCGATGCCGGCGGGCTTTGCCGCGAGGAAACAGTCAGGACCGCTCTCCAGGACGAACTCGCCGGTCCGCTCGGTTCGGATCTTTCCGCCCAGGCTGGATTCTGCTTCGATCAGGGTGATGCTGGCCGGATCGAGCCGTTCCGCCAATCGGGTCGCGGCCGCGAGCCCGCTGATTCCACCGCCGACGACCACCACCGAGGCACGCATCGCTTACCGGGCCCGGGTGGTCGCTTCGTGGACCATGTCCACCACCGCGCGAACCCGCTCCACCGGCGTTCCGGGCAGGATGCCGTGGCCCAGGTTGAAGATGTGTCCCGGCCGGCCATCTGCCCGCCGGATGATGTCGTTCACTCGAGTGCGCAGTTCGGGGAGCGGTGCAAAGAGAGCGACCGGATCGAGGTTTCCCTGAACGGCACGCTCGTGGCCGATCCGTTGCCAGCCGCGGTCGAGCGGAGTGCGCCAGTCGAGACCAAACACCTCGCCGCGTGCTTCGGTCATCGTCTCGAGGAGATGTTCGGTGCCCACGCCGAAGTGGATGCGGGGTACCCCGAGTCTCGCGAGACGGTCGAAGAGCGCGCGACTGTGGGGCAGGACGTAGTCCCGGTAGTCCGCCTCGCTCAATTGGCCGGCCCAGCTGTCGAAGACCTGCACCGCCTGCGCACCGGCCGCCACCTGTGCGACGAGGAAATCGGCCAGCACATCGGTCAGTGTCGAGAGCAGGCGGTGCCACAGCGCGGGTGCCTCGTACATCATCCGCTTGCTTTCCAGGAGATGGCGAGACGGGCCGCCCTCGATCGCGTAGGTGGCAACGGTAAATGGAGCGCCGGCGAATCCGAGCAGCGGGGTTTCAGGGGCGAGGTGCCGGCGCACGAGCCTGATGGTCTCGAGCGTCGCGGCCAGGTCGGTTTCCGCGTCGACCTCACGCAGTGCGTCCACCTGCTCGGCGCGACGCACGGGATTCCGAATCAGCGGGCCTTCTCCGCTCACGAACTCCAGCTCGAGGCCCATCGGCACCAGCGGCAGCAGGATGTCTGCGAACAGGATCGCGGCATCCACGCCCAGCTTTCGCACTGGTTGCAGGGTGATCTCCGCCGCCAACTCCGGCCGGGCACAGATCTCGAGTACCGAATGGTGAGCCCGGATCGCGCGATACTCCGCCATGTACCGGCCCGCCTGGCGCATGAACCAGACTGGAGTCATCGCGGTCGGGCGACACGCGGCCGCGGCCAGCAATGGGGCCTCGGTTTCGATCGGGGTCACAGCCATGCGGCGAGAGCCTCCGCATCGGGCTGGTAGACTCCTGCGTGCAGCGGCCAGTCGCGCGCCGTGTAGACCCGAACTTCGGTGGACCTCAGCTCCTGGACCAAGGCCAGGAAGCGCCGCATGTCCTCCGTCTCGTAGGCGACGATGAACTCCTGGTCCTGCAGCCCGAAGCAGTAGACCAGCAACTGGGTGATGTCCTTGTACTGAGTTCCGATCTTGATGTGACCCGCCATCAGCTCTCCGCGCTTCTCCCGGTCGAGCAGGTACCACTCCGGGGTCTTCACGAAGGGGTAGACGATCAAGTACGGCTCCCGATTCGGTGCGAACGGGTCGAGCTCCTGAGTCGAACGGCTCTTGGTGTACTGTGAGGGCCGGGTATAACCCCACAGCACGTCGCTGCTGCGGAGGAACCGGCGGGCCGGTGCCAGCGCGGAAGCCCATCCGGCGAAGAAACAACGACTCGCCTCGGGTGAGGCCGAGGCGGAGGCGGTCCAGGTGAGCAGATCTCCCCGGCTCTCCAGCGCCGCAAGCTGGTAGAGATGCACCGCGTCCACCGATTGCCTGAGACGGGACAGGAAATCGTCCCGCACCTCACGACGCGACTCCTGGGGGAGCTTCCAGTAGTCGTCGGTGAACGACAGGGTGGCGAAGTGGTTCAGGGTTTCGGGGGTCTGCTCGGCCATTCAAGTGCTCCGATAGGTCACTCCGCGAGCCAGGTGGCGGCGTCGCGGGCGTGATAGGTGATGATGAGATCGGCGCCGGCGCGCCGGATGCCGGTGAGGATTTCGAGCGCTACGCGACGTTCGTCGACCCAGCCATTTGCCGCGGCCGCCTTCACCATGGAGTACTCGCCGCTGACGTTGTAGGCCGCGAGCGGGAGATCGGGAAAGCGATCGCGCGTCGCCCGGATCACGTCGAGGTAGGCGAGCGCCGGCTTCACCATCAGGCCGTCGGCTCCCTCCTCGACGTCCAGGGCGTGTTCCCGCATCGCCTCCCGCACGTTGGAAGGATCCATCTGGTGGGTGCTGCGGTCTCCGAAGCGGGGTGCGCCTTCGGCCGCATCGCGGAATGGGCCGTAGAAGCCCGAGGCGTATTTCACCGAATAGGAAAGAATCGGGAGCGAGTGGAAGCCGCCGGCGTCGAGATCGCGCCGGATCGCGGCCACCATTCCATCCAGCATCCCTGAGGGTGCCACCACATCGGCTCCCGCTTCCGCCTGGGAGACCGCGGTGCGACCGAGAATCTCGAGCGTCCTGTCGTTGAGCACGTACCCTTCGGGCAGGCGCGGGTCCTTCGGTCCCGCCAGGCCGTTGATCAGGCCGCAGTGGCCATGATCGGTGTACTCGCAGAGACACACATCGGTCATCACGACGAGTTCCGGCAGCGCGTTCTTGATCTCTCGCACTGCTTTCTGGACGACGCCGTCGGGTGGATAGGCTCCGCTTCCTTCCGCATCCTTGTGGGCCGGGATTCCGAAGAGCAGCACCGAGCGGATGCCGAGTGCCGCAAGCGAACGGGCCTCTTCGGCGATGCGGTTGATCGGCCACTGGTGGACGCCAGGCATGGAGGCGATCGGCTGCGGGGCAGCAATCCGCTCGCTCACGAAGAGCGGAGCCACGAGATCGTCGGCGAGGAGCGTCGTTTCCCGGACCAGCGTCCGAAGGGCCGGAGTCAGTCGCCAGCGGCGGGGCCGGGTGATCATGACCGCCCCGCGCGTCGAGCGAAGTGAGACTCGAGAATCTCGATCAGCCCCTGGGACGTGGAATGGTGGGCCTGTATCGGCTGGGCCAGGCCCAGATCGGTCACAGCCGCCGCAGTGACCGGTCCGATGCAAGCCACGACGCTCCGAGCCAGGAGTTTGGCGGAATCGGGTCCCACGAGAGAAACGAAGTTGTGCACGGTGGATGGAGAGGTGAACGTGATGGCGTCGACCCCGGCGCGCAGCGCGGTAAGGCCGAAGCGATCAGACGCTGGCATGACGGTTTGGTAGGCGACGACTTCATCGACCACGGCACCCGCGTCACGAAGCGCCTCGGCGGTCTCTTCGCGACCGATGTCGGCCCGAGGCAACAGCACCCGCAGGTTGTCCAGGCCGCCCAAGGCGTCCGCGATCGCGGCACCGCGAAAAGTCGTCGGTACTGCGTCGATCGCTGCACCGCGCTCGACCAGCTCCGCCCCAGTGGCAGGCCCGACGGCGGCAATCCGTCTGGCACCGGCGAGGTTCGTTCGCCCGAGCGCTCTGAGCCGGTCCCAGACTGCGCTCACCGTGTTGGCGCTGGTGAAGACGATCCAGTCGTACTGGTCGAGGTGGGTCAGCGCGTCGTCGAGCGCGGAGCAATCGTCCAGCGGCCGGATTTCGATCGTCGGGAAGAGGATCGGAATCGCTCCTCGAGCCGACAGCGCCTGGGCGAAAGGCTCCGCCTGCGCGCGGGATCGAGTGATCACTACCGATCGTCCTTCCAGACCACTCATGCGAGGAGTGCCTCGGCGCCCTTGGCGCGCGCTTCGGCCGCAAGACGTAATCCCACTCGGCGGCCATCGGCCGCGGGTCCCTCCCAGACGAGCCTGATTTGCCGCTGGCCATCGAGTGACAGGACCAGTCCTTCCAGGTGAATGCGCCCCTCATCAGCCCGGCCGAACGCCGCGATCGGTGCGGCACAGCCTCCACCGAGCCCCTCGAGAAATCCCCGCTCGGCATCGGTCGCGGCGCGCACGTTTCTCTCCTCCAGCCCACGCAGTAACTCGAGCATAGCGGCATCGTCGGCGCGGCACTGAACTGCCAGCGCACCTTGCCCGGGGGCGGGGAGCATGATCTCGAGGGGCAGGTATTCCGTGATCGCGGAGGTGAGGCCCAACCGATGGACTCCGGCCGCGGCGATCACGATCGCGTCGAACTCTCCCGCTTGCGCCTTGGCGACCCGAGTGTCCACGTTGCCGCGCAACGGGGCGAGCTGAAGATCCGGGCGGTGTACCAGGAGTTGAGCGGCTCGTCGAGTGCTGCAGGTGCCGACCTTGGCACCGATCGGAAGCGTCGCGAGGGTCCAGCCTTTCGCCGAGATCAATACCTCGCGGGGATCTTCCCGCATGCCGACCGCGGCGAGCGTCAATCCGGCAGACGGCTCAACCGGAACATCCTTGAGCGAGTGGACCGCGAGGTCGATCGTGCCGTCGTGGAGCGCCTGCTCCAACTCCTGGGTGAACACGCCCTTCCCGCCAATTTCCGGCAGCGGGGTGCGGAGATCGCGATCGCCTTCGGTCGAGATCTCGACGCTCCGGAACTCGATGGTCGGATCGAGTCGAGCGAGCGCCTTCCGGAACCAGGTCGGTCTGGAGGCGTGCGAGTCGGGAGGCACGGGTCCCCAGGCGTATGGCGCTCAAGACCGAAGTCATGCCGGGTCAGGCTCCGCCTCGGCTGAGGACGGCGAAGAGAGGTGGAGATCGAAGAGTTCTCGGATTGTTTCGACGTAGAGGCGGGAACGGACGGGGTCGATCTCGTTGCGGAGCCGAGTTGATGGAGCATGGAGCAGCTTGGTGACGAGCGCCTTGGACAGCGCCTCGATCTCCTCGCGCACCTCAGGGTCCTTCGCATCGAGCCGGCGAAGGACCCGTTCAATCTCCTGAAGCCGAATCTCCTCCCCCCGGGAGTGCATGGCGCTCAGGACAGGCCTGAGTTGTGCTCCGTGTCGCCAGGCTTCAAACAGCGTCACTTCTTCTTCGATGATGGCTTCGACCAGCGGAACCTCCCGACGCCGGTCGGCAAGGTTCCCGTTCAGCCTCTGCTGCAGGGTGTCGAGGTCGTACAGCCGTACTCCGGAGAGTTCGCCAACCTTGGGATCCACGTCACGCGGCACGGCCAGATCAACCAGGGTCAGGTCATCTCGCCGCACGGCCTTCGAGCGCCGACTCTACCATCTCTCGACCGATCACGGCATGCGGTGCCGCGGTCAAAGTCAGAACGATGTCAGTCGCGCGAAGCGCCTCACCGAGCTCCTGCCAGGGCAGGGCACGCGCACCGATCGCCGGCACAAGGCTCTTCGCGCGATCGGGGTTGCGTCCGATGACGCTGAGATTGGTGAAGCCATTGCTTCGCAGGAGAGTTCCCAGCAACCGGGCCTGCTCTCCGGTTCCTACGATCAACACCGCGGACGCCGCCGAAGCGATTTCGCGTACCAGCCGCACCGCCTCCGAGGCGATGCTCATCGGATTGCGGCAGATCCCCGTCTCGACTCTGGCCCGGCGGCCTGCGCGGATCGCGGTCCGGAAGGCCGCCTCCAGAATCGGACCCGAGGCGTTGGCCTGCATCGCCCACTCATGGGCGGTCGCCACCTGGCCCAGTACTTCAGACTCGCCGAGGATCATCGAATCGAGTCCCGTGGCGACGGCGCAGAGATGCCGCAGCGCCTGGGTGCTCGCGTGGGTATATAAGGAAGGACGGATGTCTTCTGGCGAGAGTCGTCCAAATCGGATCAGTACATTGGTGAGCAGGGCCGGAACATCGGAGAACCGAACGGCGGGATTGTGCGCCGCTGCATAGAGCTCGGTTCGGTTACAGGTGGAGACGAGAGTCAACTCGGCGATCCCGGCCGAGCGCAGTTCTCTGTCCCGCGCCTTCTCCAGGGCGGAAAGAACTTCTTCCCTCCCAAAAGCGAGTCGCTCGCGCACGGCAAGCGGCGCGGTGTGATGACTCAGGCCGACGCAGGCAAGCGGCATTCGGTCCACTCCTCCTTGGACCGAACCTAGGGTTCGCGCCGCCTGGGCCGCTATTGGGAGAAGTACAGGCTGGCGATACGTAGGTTTACGGTAGGGACCTTCACCAGGACTCGATCAACTGGTACGCAGAGGTCCAGAAGTCGAGAGCGACAGGAGAAATCGCCAGCCGGTCTGGACGGCGCTGGGTCATGAGGACGCCGACCATTCCCTCCCTCGGATCCACATGCCAGGAGGTACCGAAGGCGCCATCCCAGCCGAAGCGTCCTGGTGCGTCGCCAATGTCGTTGCGAGCGGTGGTCACTCCCATGCCGAGTCCCCAGCCACGAGTGTCCCAGAAGTGTTCGAAGAAGGGAGAGATCGCCTTCTGTTCCGGTGTGAGGTGATCCATGGTCATCAACTGGATCGCCGGCCGGGAAAGAATGCGCTCACCGCCGCCGTGCAGCAGCATCATCCGCCCGAAGGCGACCAGATCATCCACCGTAGAAACGAGCCCTCCGGCCCCGGATTCGAAGACCGGCGGCCGCGCGGCGTAGCCGGCACGGGGTTCGTCCAGGACGACGAGCTCACCGGTGACCATGTCCCTGCCATAGCAGGCAGGGAGCCGATCGAGTTTCGATTCCGGGACTTGGAACCCGGTGTCGGTCATCCTGAGTGGAGCGAAGATGCGCTCCTGCAGAAAAGTCCCCAGCGACTTCCCCGCAACCCGGGCAATGAGCACGCCCAGGATCTCGGCGCTCATGTGGTACAGCCACTGCTCGCCCGGTTGATGCGCCAGCGGAAGGCTGCCCAGGCGCATCATGAACTCATCGGATGTGCCGCGGAACGGCCATTCGCTCAGGGGAAGGCGTGCCTCGACCAGCGCCCGCTGAAGCGGAGAACCGGGCGAGAGGAAGGCTACCTCGCCGTAGCCGGACCGGAACGTGAGGAGGTCGCGCAGTGTGATCGGGCGCTTCGCGGGCACCGTGTCGTCGAGCGGACTCTCGATCGTCCGGAGGACGCGGCGACCCGCCAGCTCCGGCAGCCATTCGTCAACCGGATCGTCGAGCCTGAGCCTGCATTCCTCGACGAGGATCATGGCGCCAACTGCCGTGATAGGCTTCGTCGTGGAGGCAAGCCGGAAGATCGTGTCTCGCTGCATCGGGACTTTGCCATCGAAGGCCATAGTGCCGATCGTCTCCACGTGTTCCCGCCCCCGCTGGTTTACCAGCGCAACCAGACCGGGCGTGTGTCCGTTTTCCACGTGACGGGCTAGGCAGGCGTGCATTCGCGCGAGCCGAGTAAGGGAGAAGCCCTTGCTCTGAAGCACGGGTGATGGCTTGAAGGTCGGCGCGGGGCCCTGAGTGGGATGGGAAGGGGCGAGCATTTGTACTAGCCTCCGGCTGAGTCCGTCCGGTACGAAGCTGGCCTCTCAGAATGCGGATTGGGGGGCGAAGGCGATGTGAAAAGGGCGTTAGAATTTCTTCAGGAGACGGGAGGGGACGGGGAACGGGGGAACGGGAGAACGGGAGAACGGGGAACAGGGGTCAGGGGTCAGGGGTCAGGTGTCAGGTGTCAGGGTCACGAACCCATGTTCAGCTGCTTCGTCTCCGATCAATATTGGTAGCTGTGGCGAACACATCGACTTCCAGCTCTGGAACCAAGCGGCACCACGGCCTGGTCCGGCTGACGCACTGGCTGAACGCCTTGCTCCTTCTCGGCATGATCGGGAGCGGACTTCAGATCTATGGGGCGTTCAGCCACTTCGGGCCTAGGGGAGATCCGTATCCGCTTCCCAATCCGTGGGACGGGCGCGGCCTTCCCCACTGGGCTCGGCTCGGCGGTTGGCTTGCCGGCGGGCTCAATTGGCACTTCGCCCTGGCCTGGCCCTTCGTCGTCACGGGCCTCGTCTATCTGGGCTTTCTCGCGGTCTCCGGCGAGTGGCGGTCTCTCCTGTTCCGGCCCCGGAGATCTGCGACCCGCGTGGCAGATGCAGCTCTACTACCTGCGTCTACGAAGGGAGCACCCTCCGCAGGGGAAGCACAACGCACTCCAGAAGCTGGCCTACACGACTATCGTGCTCCTCGGCGCCCTCGCCACGCTGAGCGGATTCGCCATCTACAAGCCGGTGCAGCTGGCCTGGCTCACCGCGCTCTTCGGCGGCTACGAGCTTGCCCGCTACTGGCACTTCGTGACGGTCTGGGTGTTCGTCGGATTCACCCTGATTCATGTGATCCTGGTATTCGCGGTCGATCCGTGCGTCGCTCCGGGCGATGATCACGGGCTGGTACCGGGGAAAGTTTCCGAGCCATGACTAAGCCAATCGAGGGGATCAACCGGCGCGACTTCCTCCGATTGGGACTGGTGGCTGGCCCCGCAGGGATCGTTGCAGCATGCGGCTGGGACGGAGGACCGGTGCTCTCGTCCAAGCTGAAGGCGTTCAGCCGAGTCAACGACTGGGCAGGGGAGAAGCTCTGGTTCTCGGGAGACCGACTGGCGCGCGAATACCCCATCAGCGCTCGCACAGCCATGCAGCGCTTCCCGGCGTACTCGATCACCTTCAACAGGACCGGTGGGTATCCGGGCCTCGAGCGGCCGGACGCCTGGGCGCTTGAAGTAAAAGGCCTGGTCCGGAAGCCGACCCGACTGACGCTTCCAATGATCCAGCTGCTGCCGCGGCTGACATACACAGTCAAACATCATTGCGTCGAGGGCTGGACCGCGATCGGCACCTGGACCGGCGTACCGGTTTCCTCGATCGCCGCGATGGTGGAACCCACGCCGGAGGCCCGGTACATCCGCTTCGACACCTACGACAGCGGTTACTACAACGGGTGGGATCTGGCGAGTGCCATGCACCCGCAAACGATCCTGGCCTACGCCTGGAACGACCAGCCCCTCACGATGTACCATGGCGCGCCACTGCGCCTCTACTCACCGATCAAGCTGGGGTACAAGCTGACCAAGTATCTCACCGCGATGACCTTCACCCGGGATCGGCCTGGAGGCTACTGGGAGGATCAGGGGTATCCCTGGTTTGCGGGGCTGTAGGGCGCTCCAGGTGCGCGATCACTCGGCCGAAGGCCGCACCCGATTATTAAGGCCGCCGTCGACGCTGAGGGCCCAGCCGAGGCGGCCGAAGCGGTAGGATGAGACACCAATTCGGCGAAGCGGGCCCGCTCTCGCCCCAACGAACCTGATTCAACGGAGGCGCATCCACGGTCGCTAACGCCACACTCGCGTATGCCCGGATGGGGTACGGCCCCCTTCGCTCGCTGCGCTCGCTCAGGGTGAGGCGGCTGAAGCGGTAGGATGTGATTTCTGGGTGCGCGGACTCTCACCCGGCCGAAGGCCGCACCCGATTATCAAGGCCGCCGTCACGCTGAGGGCCGCAGGCCCGAGGCGGCCGAAGCGGTAGGATGAGACTACCATGCGGCGAACCGGGTCAGCTCTTGCCGTAACGGACCTGATTCATCGGCGTTGATTCCTCGGTAGGAAAAGACACCTTCGGCGAAGCGGGCCCGCTCTCGCCCCAACGGACCTGATTCAACGGAGGCGCATCCACGGTCGCTAACGTCACACTCGCGTATGCCCGGATGGGGTACGGCCCCTTCGCTCGCTGCGCTCGCTCAGGGTGACGGCGGCCTTGGTAATTGGGTGCGGCCTTCGGCCGGGCCCTCACCGTCTCTGCTCGCTGTGCTGTCGAGGGTGACCGGCGGCCTGGGTATCCGGCCGCTGCCTTCGGCCCCCCTGTCTCCCGTCTCCCGTCTCCTTTCTCCCGCCTTCTGACGGGATGAGCCGCGACTTGAGTGCAGGTCCCGGGAACTATTCGCCTGCTTCTGAGTCGGTACAGTAGGAGCCGCTGGTCTGCGGCTTCAGTCACTGACCTCAGGAGTTTGATATGCGATGGTTACTCTCGGCCGCCCTGAGCCTAATTAGCGGTGTCGTCATGGCGCAGGCCGCACCGACTGCCGGATCCCATGTCATCGTGGTAACTCCCGACAAGGTTACCTGGAGTCCGGTGCCGAACGCGCTCCCCGCGGGTGCAAAGCTGGCGGTGCTCGAGGGCAACCCCTTCGAGGCCGGCCCGTACACCATGCGCCTGATGATGCCAGGCGGTTACCGGATTCCTCCCCACTCTCACCCGGGCGTGGAGCACGTGACTGTGGTCAAAGGGACCTTCAAGGTCGGCATGGGTGAGAGGTTCGATCCTTCAGCCATGACGACACTCCCGGCCGGGACGTTCGCCGCGTTGGATCCCGGCGTGCATCACTACGCCGAGGCACAGGGAGAGACCATCATCCAACTCCACGGCACAGGGCCCTGGGCCATCTCGTACGTGAACCCGATGGACGATCCACGGAAGCCGTCACCCTAGGATGAATGAACGGTCGGACGAGTGCACGTGGTTCGAGTCGGCGGTACTGGATGTGCTCCCCGAGCTGGTAGGCACGGCCCGGCGGCTCACCAGGAATCGGGAGGATGCGGAAGACCTGGTCGCCGAGGCGATTACCCGGGCGTGGGTTAATCGAGCGACGCTCAAGGAGCGCGAGCGTTTCACCGGCTGGGTCATTCGGATTCTCACCAATCTGTTTCTGAGCCAGCGCCGCTCGGAGGGGAGTCATCCTCACGAGTCGCTCGAGGTGGAGGAAGATTTTTCGCTGTACGAGCGGCTCCACCAACCGTTCCTGCTATGGTGGAGCACACCGGAGCAGGACTTTCTGGACCGGCTGCTGCGAGAGGATCTCATTCGCGCGATCGGGGTTCTCCCGGAACCGTTCCGGATCGTGGTACTGATGGCCGATGTCGAAGGGCAGTCCTATGGCGAGATCGCGGAGTCGCTCTGCGTCCCGATCGGGACGGTCCGGTCGCGACTCGCGCGGGGTCGGGGCCTGTTACAGCGAGCGCTGTGGGAACACGCCTGCGATGCCGGTCTTCGCGGCGAATCTCCGGAGAGGAGGCCGAGTTCGCATGGATAACCTGGATATGATGACCTGCGAGGAAGCGATTCGCTCTCTCGCCGCATACCTGGACGATGAGCTGGCCGACGACGTGCAGCGGCACGTCGAGCGACACCTGGAGTTCTGTCGCAGCTGCTATTCGCGGGCCGAGTTCGAGCGCCGGCTCAAGTCCGAGCTCAGAAAGCTTGGCAAGGACGAGGTCCCCGTCGGGTTAGAGCAGCGGGTTCGCCGCTTGCTCCAATCTTTCACACTTTCGGCTGACAATGTGCCGAAGCATCACTGACGGTTGAGGAGGAATCGATGGTCGCGATTTTGTCGAACCAGAGATCGGCAATCCTGGATGCGGTGCGACGGATGTACACCGAAGTAGCGATCGAGTGCAACCGGGAATTTCACTTTCCGACCGGACGCAAGGCGTGCGAGTTCGTCGGATACCCGGCCATGCAGCTGGACACGTTGCCGAAGACTGCGGTCGAGTCCTTCGCCGGAGTGGGCTATCCCTTCGCGACGCAGGTGATTCGGCCCGGTGACGTGGTACTCGATGTGGGATCCGGCTCAGGCACCGACGCGCTCATCGCCACCCGGCTGGTGGGGCCCAGCGGTCGGGTGATCGGCCTCGACCTGACCGAGGCGATGCGGGACAAGCTGAGGGTGAACGCCGGAATTGCGAAGGCGGGCAACCTGGAGATCCTCGCGGGGAATGCCGAGTCGATTCCGCTGCCCGATGCGTCAGTAGACGTGGTGACGACGAACGGCGTCATCAACCTGGTGCCCGACAAGACCCGCGCCATTCGGGAGATCGCCCGGGTGCTGCGACCGGGTGGCCGGCTCCAGCTGGCCGATATCGTGGTGAAGTCGCTGCCCTCCGAGGCGTGTCAGGCGAATCCGGAGCTTTGGGCCGAGTGCATCGTGGGAGCGACGAGCGAGGAGTCCTACCTCGCTGGCATGCATGAGACGGGGCTGCGGAATCTCGAGGTCTTGAGTCGCAGCGATTACTTCGCGGGCAGTTCCAGTGCGGAGACGCGGAGGGTGGCGGAGTCGTTTGGGGCGCATGCGATCGTGCTGCGGGCGGTGAAACCGTAGGTCCTGCCATCGCCCGTCTCTCGTCCCACTTCTGACCTCACCCCCTGTCCCCCTCTCCCGGATCGGGAGAGGGGGAACGCGTTTTAGGCTGTCTGCGCCTTGGGGTCACGTTCACCCGGCCGAAGGCCGCAGCTGATTATTTAGGCCGCCGTCACGCTGAGGGCCGCAGGCCCGAGGCGGCCGAAGGGGTAGGATAAGACACCCGCTCGGCGAAGCGGGCACGCTCTTGCCCCAACGGACCTGATTCGACGGAGGCGCATCCGCGGTCGCTAACGCCACACTCGCGTTTGCCCGGAAGGGGTACGGCCCCTTCGCTCGCTGCGCTCGCTCAGGGTGACGGGCGGCCGATAGGAGGGGGTGCGGCCTTCGGCCGGCCTGTTGCCTGCGCCGCAGGTAGCACGGGACGCGTTCCCCCTTCCTACAAGGGAAGGGGGAAAGGGGGTTAGGTCAGTCCCGCATGAAATGGCAGCTGTACCCGCCGGGATGCTTGCGCAGGTAGTCCTGATGGTACTGTTCCGCGCTGTACCATGTGGAGGCCGCCTCGATACTCGTCGTGATCGGTCGCTTCCACTTGCCCGACGCCGCGACGCTGCGCCTTCACTCGCTCGGCAATTTCTCTCTGCTCGGCATTCTGCGGAAAGATCGCGGAGCGATATTGGGTTCCCACGTCGTTGCCCTGGCGATTGAGCGTGGTCGGGTCGTGCAGCTTGAAGAACCACTTCTCCAGCAGCTCCTCATAGCTCAGCACTGAAGGGTCGAAGGTCACCCGAATCGACTCGGCGTGCCCCGACTTGCTGTCGTGGGTGTCGTCGTAGGTCGGATTCTCGAGATGGCCGCCGGTATAGCCGACGTCGGTGTCGATCACGCCGGGGACGTCTCGCAGGATGTCCTCGACGCCCCAGAAACACCCCCCTGCTAACACGGCGACCTCGGTCTGCCCGGCCACGGCGGCGGAAGGGGTCGTTCTATTCTGCTCGTTCACTGTCGGTTCTCCTGTGTGGTAGCACCTAATAACGCTACGAGCGGGCCGGCGGATTCCTGGCCGAGTTCCTCTCTGATCCTGATGCCTTGGCTGGGGTTAGTCCAGCCCCGACCTCACCCCTGTCCCCATTCCTACCTAACCCCCTGTCCCCGGCCCCCTCGCTTCGCTCGGGGCGACTTCGTCGCCTATTGGGAAGGGGGGACGGCGCCGTTGGGTTTCGAGGTGAGTGGTCGGCGATAGCTGTCATTCCGAGCGCAGCGAGGAATCCCGATGCCTGCCTTTCACCGGCCGGCACCTTGGGCCGAATTCTTAGCTCCTCATCCCCGCTTGCTCGCTGGCTCAGGTCCTCGCATCCTTATCATGAAAGTCCGGGAGCTGCTCAAACTGCTGGCCGACCACGGCTGGTATCTGGCACGGACCCGAGGGAGCCACCATCAGTTCAAACATCCTCGGAAACCTGGATTGGTAACATGATGAAATTTCTCATCGTCGTCGAGGAGACTCCGACTGGATTTTCCGCCTATTCGCCCGACGTGGAGGGATGCATTGCCTCTGGGGCTACTCGCGAGGAAGTGGAACGGGTGATGCGAGAGGCTATCGAGTTCCACTTCGAGGGTCTCCGCGCGGAAGGGCAGTCCGTTCCCGCCCCGCACTCCTACGCGACTTTCGTGGAAGTGGCGGCGTAGTACGTCACCCCCTGTCCCCCTCTCCGTGAAACGGAGAGGGGGGACGCCAGCGACAAACCGCCCCGTCCGTCCCGCCCATCTCGCGATATAGGACTGGAGAAATTAAAGTCCATCCACACCAAGCAGGTCGCCTTAGTCAAACGATTCACTCTTCTGCAGTACGGTTGAAAGGAGCCTCCAATGTCCTCCACCTCTCACTCCGACATCCGCAACATCGTGCTGGTCCACGGCGGCTTCGTGGACGGCTCTGGTTGGGAAGGGGTTTACCGGGCCCTCAAGAAGGACGGGTTCAAGGTCAGCATCGTGCAGAACCCCACGCTCTCGCTGGCCGGCGATGTCGAAGTCACCAGGCGGGTCATCGCGGCGCAGGACGGCCCGGTGGTCCTGGTCGGCCACTCCTACGGCGGTGCCGTGATCACCGAAGCCGGCAATGATCCCAAGGTCGAAGCGCTGGTCTATATCGCCGCTTTTGCGCCGGACGCGGGCGAGTCGGTCACCAGCCTGATCAAGGATCCGGTACCGGGTGCGCCGGTTCCCCCGATCCTGCCACCCCAGGACGGCTTCCTCCTCCTGGACCGGACCAAGTTCGCCGCGTCGTTTGCCGGCGATGTCGATCCGGAGCAGGCCGCGTTCATGGCGGATTCCCAGGTTCCGTGGGGCCTCGAGGCCGCTGCGGGGGCCATCAGCGAGCCGGCCTGGAAGTCGAAGCCGAGCTGGTACCTCGTGGCCACCGAGGACCGGATGATCCCGCCGCCGGCTCAGCGCTTCATGTCCAAGCGCGCCGGAGCGTCCGTCGTGGAGGCCGTTGGCAGCCACTCGATCTACGTCTCCCAGCCTGCTGCGGTAGCGGGGTTGATCGCGAGCGCGGCGAAGGCGGGGAAGGCGATGGCGCAGGTCGTAACGGACCCGCGGACCGCCGGTTTCTGTCACTGCGAGCCCCCGAGCGGGACGAGGAGCCGGCTCTCGAAGCGCCTTCCGCCGGGTGAACCGGGTGAGATTGCTTCGGTCGCTTCGCTTCCTCGCAATGACATAACCTGCCGATCCGCCCGTCTCCCATCTCCCATCTCCCATCTCCCGTCTCCCGACTCCCGTTTCGAATTTGATCCCCGGTGGCTCACGCCCAGCCGCCCGGGTACATTTCGCTGTCCCTTCAAAAGTCGAGCTGTTCGACGGACCTGCGCACCCAGTTGCAGACGGCCCTGGCTACTGCCTATACCCTCGAGCGTGAGCTCGGGCGCGGCGGCATGGCGACGGTTTTCCTCGCTCAGGACCTGCGGCACGACCGGCCGGTCGCGCTCAAGGTGCTCCACCCGGATCTGGCCCGCACGCTCGGACCCGAGCGCTTTCAGCGGGAGATCAAGCTCGCCGCCCGGCTGCAACACCCGCACATTCTCACCGTCCACGACTCGGGCGAGGCTGCGGGCCAGCTCTGGTTCACCATGCCGTACGTCGAGGGCGAGTCGCTCCGCGACCGACTGCAGCGCGAGCGGCAATTGTCGGTGGACGCAGCGATACGGATCGCCACCGAGGCGGCCCGTGCGCTCGAGTACGCCCACCGACACGGGGTAATCCATCGGGACATCAAGCCGGAGAACCTGATGCTCACCAGCGATGGCTCTACGCTGGTGGCCGACTTTGGCATCGCGCGGGCGTTCGCCGGTGGGGAGGATCGCCTGACCGAGACGGGATTGGCGATCGGCACCCCGGCCTACATGAGTCCCGAGCAGGCGGCCGGCGAGCAGACCCTCGACGCACGCACCGACGTCTACTCCCTGGGGGCCGTGCTGTACGAAATGCTCGCCGGTGAGCCACCGTTCACCGGCCCCACGGTGCAGGCGATCATCGCCAAGCGGTTCAGCGGCGAGATTCCTCGGGTGCGACAGACGCGGCCCAGCGTGCCGGAGCAGGTAGACGCCGCGGTCGCGCGCGCGCTCGCACCAGTAGCGGCGGACCGCTTCGACTCGGCCGAGGAATTCGCCCGGGCGTTGACGGCCGCTGGGTCCAGTACTGCGGCGGCGACCTCACCCGTGCCCAGAGTTGTCCCAGAGCCTGGCGCTTCCACCAGGGTAGCGACACCGCTGGCCGGGCGACCGGTGACGCGCCGCGTGCCGCTGGCCGCAGTCACCCTCGGGCTCGGCTTCCTTGTCGGCCTTGGCGTGCTCTTCGCCTGGCGACAGAACCACACCTCAGGCGGGGAAGGCACCGGGCCAAAGCGGCTCGCGGTGCTCCCGTTCGAGAACCTGGGCGACTCGGCGGATGCCTATTTCGCGGACGGGATCACCAACGAAGTGCGCGGCAAGCTCTCGCAGGTGTCGGGGCTCGCTGTCATTGCGCGAGCCAGCTCGAACGAATACCGCCAATCCAGCAAGACACCGCAGCAGATCGCCCGCGAGCTGGGGGCCGATTACCTGCTCACCGCCACGGTGCAGTGGGAGAAGGCGTCCGGCGCTCCGAGCCGAGTACGGGTAAGCCCCGAACTGGTTCAGGTCGAGCCTGGCGCGGCGCCGACTACCAAGTGGCAGCAGGGATTCGACGCGTCGCTCACCGATGTGTTCCAGGTCCAGGCCGACATCGCAACGAAGGTGGCCAGCGCGCTCAACGCAGCTCTGGGTGACAGCGTGCGCCACGAACTCGCGGCCAAGCCCACCGAAAACCTCGTCGCTTACGACGCCTATCTGAAGGGTGAGGCCGCCTCGCAGGGTATGGCGGTAGCGGACCCGGCGAGCCTGCGCCGGGCTGCCGGTTTTTACCGCCAGGCGGTCGCACTGGATTCCGGGTTTGTTCTGGCTTGGGCCCAACTCTCCCGCGCCGACGCGATGCTCTATTTCAACGGTACGCCGATACCCGAGCTGGCGGCGCAGGCCCGGGAAGCGGCGAACCGCGCGCACGCCCTCGGCCCGGACCGCCCCGAGGGGCAGCTGGCGCTGGGCGAGTATTATCGGAGTATCCAGCAGGACAACGCTCAGTCGCTCGCGGCGTGTGAAGCGGGGCTCAAGCTGGCGCCCAACAACGTGGACTTGCTGGTGACGGCGGCGCTGGCTGAACAGGGTCTCGGAGATTGGGACGCGGCACTCGCACATCTCACCAAGGCGAGTGCGCTCGACCCGCGCTCGGCCAACACGGCGCGGCGTACAGCAAGCGCCCTGCTCCGGCTGCGGCGCTACCCCGAGGCCCGGGCGGCCGCAGACCGTGGGCTCGCGCTCGCCCCCACAAACCTCCTCATCATCGAGCAGAAGGCCATGGTGGCTCTCGCCGAGGGCGACCTTCCGGGGGCCCGGGCGGTCGTCGGCGCGGCCTTGGGGACCGTGGAGCCGACGGCGCTGCTCACCTTCTTTGGGATCTATTGGGACCTTTACTGGGTGCTGGACGACGCCCAGCAGCAGCAGCTCCTCACGTTCCCCCCCAGCGCCTTCGATGATGACCGGGCGAACTGGGCCTTCGTGCGGGCCCAGACGTACTGGCTGCGCCACAACCCGGCTAAAACGAGGGTATACGCGGACTCGGCACGAATTGCGATCGAGGAGTTGATCCGGGCTACTCCTGAGAATGCTCAGAATCACGTGGTCTACGGCCTGGCCCTCGCCTACCTGGGCCGGAAAGCCGAGGCGATCGCCGAAGGGCAGCGCGGCGTCTCGCTCCTGCCGATTAGCCGCGACGCCTATAGCGGCACGTACTACCAGCACCAGCTCGTTCGCATCTATCTCCTGGTTGGCGAGCCGGAGCGGGCGCTCGATCAACTGGAGCCCCTGCTCAAGATGCCTTACTACCTCTCGCCCGGTTGGCTCAAGATCGATCCCGACTTCGCGCCGCTCCGGGGCAATCCGCGGTTCGAGCGATTGGTCGCGGGGAGATAATCCTCAAACCTCACCCCGTCCCCTCTTGCGAGAGGGGGAATCCGCAGACCCGTCCGCCTGTCCGCCCTTCGCCCTGTCCGCCATCCACTCAGTCGCCATAGCGCCGATAAAACCAGCTCTTCACCCCCTGGGTGAGCAGCATGTACGTCAGCAGCATCCCCGCGAGCAGCGGCCAGTAGAGCGGCGGCAGCGCTACAAAACCCAGCACCGGTGCCAGCGGCGAGAGGGTCAACCAGGTCCCGATCGCCGGGATCACCAGCGACGCCACGATCAGTGGCCAGCTCGCCCGGCTCTGCAGGAACGGAACCTTGTTGGTTCGGATGATGTGGATGATGAGCGTCTGAGTGAACAGCGACTCCACGAACCACCCGGTGTGGAACAGCGCCGGTTTGTCCCAGGCATGAAACACCGCCAGCATCATCCAGAACGTCAGATAGTCGAAGATCGAGCTGATCGGCCCGATGCACAGGATGAACCGCCTCAGGTTACTGATGGTCCACTTCCGCGGGCGGCTCAGCCAGTCGGCGTCCACCCGGTCGCTGGGGATCGCGGTCTGCGAGAAGTCGTATAGCAGGTTGTTGATCAGGACCTGGATCGGCAGCATCGGCACGAAGGGCAGGAAGGCGCTCGCCCCCACCACGCTGAACATGTTCCCGAAGCTCGAGCTCGCCGCCATCTTGATGTACTTGATGACGTTTCCGAACACCCGGCGGCCCTCCACCACTCCCTTCTCCAGCACCAGCAGGCTGGTCTCCAGCAGAATGATGTCGCTCGACTCTTTCGCGATGTCCACGGCGGAATTGACCGAGATGCCCACATCCGCCGCCTTGAGCGCCGGCGCATCGTTGATTCCGTCCCCCAGGAACCCCACGACGTGCCCCTTACTTTGCAGCGCGTGAATGATTCGCTGCTTGTGGGCCGGCGCCAGCTTGGCGAAGATGCTCGTCGTTTCCGCCGCCTCCGCCAGCGCCGCATCGCTCATCCCCTCGATCGCCGCGCCGAGTAAGAGCCGTTCGCCCCGCATCCCCACGCGCTGGCAGATGTACTGGGTGATGATTTCGTTGTCCCCGGTGAGTACCTTCACCGCCACTTGCCGGCTGTCGAGGAGCGTCAGCGCCTCTTTCGCCGTCGCCTTCGGGGGGTCGAGGAAGGCGAGGAACCCCAGCAGGGTCAGCTCCGACTCATCCTTCACCGCGTACACCGGCTCATCGGTTGCTCCTGGCATCTCCTTGTAAGCCAGCGCGATCACCCGGAAACCCTCGGCGTTGAGCCCATGGACGATGGTCTGGCCCGCCGCGATGTCCTCCGCCGTCAGTGGCCTGACCGTTCCCTCGATGTCCGCCGTCTGGCAGAGTCCCAGGACCTCCTCCACCGCTCCCTTGCAGATCAGGGTGTTGGTCCCGCTCGCATCCTCCACGATCACCGACATCCGGCGGCGCACGAAGTCGAAGGGAATCTCGTCGATCTTGCGGTACTTCTCCTTCGCCTCGAGCCGCTGCTCCAGCTCCTCGTGGTCGAGGATCGCCTCGTCCATGAGGTTCTTCAGCCCGGTGTGGTGGTAGCTGTTGAGGTAGCCGTAGTGCAGCACCCGGTCGCTCTTGTGGCCTCGCACATCCAGGTGCTGCTCCAGCACGATCCTCCCCTCGGTGAGCGTCCCGGTCTTGTCGGTGCACAACACGTCCATCGCGCCCAGGTTCTGGATCGAGTCGAGCCGCTTGACGATCACCTTCTCCCGCGCCATCGCGAGGGCGCCATTGGAGAGGTTCACCGTCACGATCATCGGGAGCATCTCCGGCGTGAGCCCCACCGCCACCGCCAGGGCGAACAGGAACGCCTCCACCCAGTCGCCCCGGCTAAGTCCGTTGATCAGGAACACCGCCGGCACCATGACGCCGATGAAGCCAATCATCAGCCAGGTGAATCCGCTGACCCCCTTGTCGAAGCTGGTGAGATGGCGCTCGGCCCCGATGCTCGCCGCGAGCGCGCCGAAACAGGTACGTTCGCCGGTATGCACCACCACGGCCGTGCCCGCGCCGCTCACCACGTTGGTTCCCAGGAAACAGAGATTGGGCGATTCGAGTGGTGAATCGATTGTGCTGGGGGCGGTACCTGCGCGCTTCTCCACCGGCATCGCCTCGCCGGTGAGCGCTGCCTGGTTGAGGAACAGGTCCTTGCTGGTGAGCAGCCGGACATCCGCCGGGGCCATGTCGCCGGCCCCCAGCCGGATCACATCCCCCGGCACCAGCCCGCCCAGCGGGATCTCCTGCTCGTTGCCAGCGCGGACCACGGTCGCGGTGCTGCGCACCATCGCCTGCAACCGCGCCGCGGCGGTATCGGCCCGCATCTCCTGCACGAAGCGCAGCACTACCCCAAGGACCACCATCACCAGCATGACTACCGCCGACCTCAGATCTCCCGTGAGGTAGGAGACCAGGCTCAGGACCAGCAGCAGGATGATGAGGGGATTGCGGACGTTGTCGAAGAGTAACAGCGGCTTCGACCGCCGCCTGGTGCGGGCGATCTGGTTCGGCCCGTATTGGATCACCCGCGCGGCGACCTCCGGCTCACTCAGCCCCTCGGCTCGCGACTCGAGCCGGGCCAGCACCGTTCCCTCGTCGCAGTGGGCCCACTCCAGCAGCGCGGAGTTGATCGCTGCCTGCTTCCCGGCATGAATCTCGTGCGGCTTGCCCGGGTGGTGGGGAGTCGGCGTGGTGGTGGTCATCTCAGCGCTCGGCCTTCATTTCGCGGCGCGCCAGCCACAGTCCCGGGAGGAGCGGGAGCATCAGGGTGAAGCCGCGGAACAGCAGCACCGCGGCGACGCCGTTCGTCACCGGGACGCCCCCGAGGCGCAGCATCCCGAGCATCGTCGCGTCGAACGTCCCCAGCCCGCTCGGAATGATCGTGATCGTGGCAACCAGTGAGGCGATCACCAGCGCGACAAACAGCCAGGTGGGATCCGCCGTCGTGCCGACTGCGGCGAGGCAGACGCCGAGTGTCGCAGCATCGAGGACGAAGATGCCGAACTGCAGCGCCGTGGTCTGCAGCAGCAGCGTCCGGTCGTGGAGTGCCTCCTTCGGAGCATCGTGCAGCGTCTGCAGGAATCCCTTGAACCCCGGGATGCGTATCAGCAGATCCCGCATCGGGCCTCGCCGCCCTCGGGAAAGCCGGAGCAGCGCCACGATCGTCGCGCCGATGAGGAAGGTGGCGAGAATGGCGAGTGACAGCATCCGACCGGTCAGGTCGCCACTTATCGCGAGCAGCGCCAGCGCCGTCGCCAGGGCGAGTCCATACGCCAGGTGGAATCCCAGCAGCCCAACCACCACCGCCGAGACGCTCGCGCCTTCAGGCAAGCCGCGCCGCTTGAGGGCGCGCACCACGAGGAGGGTGCCGCTGAGTCCCGCGGAGGGCACCATCTGATCCATGAACAGTTTGGCGAGCCCAAGAGGGATGAGCTGCCAGAGCGAGGTGCGGATGTGCTGTCGCTTCAGGACCCGCTGCCATGCGCCGGCGGCGCAGGCGTAGGTGCAGGCCTGGAGCAGGGCCGCGAGAAGGAGCCATCTGGGACGCGCATGCTTCAGGAGATCGGCAAACCGGAGCTCTTCGCCCCGCCGCGCGATCACGATTCCCACCGCGACCAGCAGCAGAATCCCGCTCAGCCACGCCAGCCAGTGTCGGCCAGCCTTTGGTGCGGCGTTCACCATGGGTTCAGAGACAACAAGCCCGACAACGGCTTCGCTGTTGTCGGGCTTTTCGCATGCCGCACCGGTCTGCGTGTACTTATCCTGGCCCTACTCCCGCCGGACACCCCTCCAGCCAGGCCCTCTCCGTCGGATCGAAGACCCGGGAGCGGGTGAGGAAGCGGACCCCGAG
This sequence comes from uncultured Gemmatimonadales bacterium, assembly GCA_963821525.1. Lineage (GTDB taxonomy): Bacteria > Gemmatimonadota > Gemmatimonadetes > Gemmatimonadales > GWC2-71-9 > DATBGE01. The sequence continues at coordinate 37,303 of CAWGED010000002.1, forward strand.
CGGTGCTTCCAGCGAGAAGCCGGCACCGCGCCCGGGGACCACGTCGATCAGCAGCTGAGTGTGGCGCCAAAGCTCGAATTGTTTCCCCCCGATGTAGAATGGGGTTCCTGCAATATCGCCGAGCCGCACGTCATGGGAGCCGACTCGGAACTCGTTCCGAGGATAACACATGGGGGCGCTGCCGTCGCAGCAGCCCCCGGACTGATGAAAAAGCAGCGGGCCGTGCTGCACCTCCAGCTGGCGCAGCACGGTCACGGCTTCCGGGGTGATCTCCACCCGAGCGAGCTCCATGGTTAGAAGAACCCCAGTTTCTTCGGGCTGTAGCTGACCAGCAAGTTCTTGGTCTGCTGATAGTGATCCAGCATCATCTTATGGGTTTCCCGTCCGATGCCGGACTGCTTATACCCCCCGAAGGCCGCATGCGCCGGATACGCATGGTAGCAGTTGGTCCACACCCGTCCGGCCTTGATGGCACGGCCCATCCGGTAACAGGTATTGGCGTCACGACTCCACACTCCGGCGCCGAGGCCATAGAGAGTGTCATTCGCGATGGCCAAAGCGTCGTCCTGGGTCTTGAACTTGGTGACCGACACCACCGGTCCGAAGATCTCCTCCTGGAAGATCCGCATCCGGTTGTGGCCTTCGAGGATCGTGGGCTGGACGTAGAAGCCGTCTTTCAGCTCGCCGGCGTGCACCCGACGGGCGCCCCCGGTCAGGACCTTCGCCCCTTCCTTCTTCCCGATGTCGAAGTAGCTCAGGATCTTCTCCAGCTGATCATTCGATGCCTGGGCTCCGACCATGGTCTTGAGGTCGAGCGGGTTGCCTTCCACGATGGCCTTGGTGCGGGCGACCGCCCGTTCCATGAACCGGTCATAGATCGATTCCTGGACCAGGGCCCGCGACGGACAGGTGCAGACTTCTCCCTGATTGAAGGCAAACATGACGAAGCCTTCGAGCGCCTTGTCGAAGAAGTCATCATCTGCCTCCAGGACGTCGGCGAAGAAGATGTTGGGCGACTTGCCCCCCAGCTCCAGGGTGACCGGGATCAGGTTCTCGGCAGCGTACTGCATGATCAGCCGGCCGGTCGTGGTCTCGCCGGTGAAGGCGATCTTGGCGATCCGCGGGCTCGACGCCAGCGGCTTGCCGGCCTCGACACCGAAGCCCTGCACCACGTTCACCACGCCGCTCGGCAGGATGTCCGCCACCAGTTCCATGAATGCCATGATGGACACCGGCGTCTGCTCCGCCGGCTTGAGGACGACACAGTTACCGGCTGCGAGTGCCGGTGCCAGCTTCCAGACCGCCATGAGCAGCGGGAAGTTCCAGGGGATGATCTGTCCGACCACACCGAGCGGCTCGTGGAAGTGGTAGGCCACGGTGTCGCTGTCGATCTCCGAGAGGCTCCCCTCCTGGGCCCGGAGCGCACCCGCGAAGTAGCGGAAGTGGTCGATCGCCAGCGGCAGGTCGGCGTTGATGGTCTCCCGGATCGGCTTGCCGTTGTCGATGGTCTCGATCAGCGCGATGGCCTCCAGATTCTGCTCCAGCCGGTCGGCGATCCGATTGAGGATGTTGGCCCGATAGGTGGGAGAGGTGGTGTTCCAGCTGAGCGCCGCGGCATGCGCGGCATCGAGGGCCTTGTCCACGTCCTCATGGGTGGACCGGGCTACCTCGCAAAGCACCTGCCCGGTAACCGGGGTCAGGTTGTCGAAATACTGGCCCCGGACCGGAGGGACGAACTCTCCGGCGATCCAGTTGTCATACCGGGCCCGGATCGGGAGCTGGCTCTTGAAGCCCGCAGCGGCGTTCGGCAGCACCGCCTCGATTGGTTTGGTTGTCGCTGTCATGGGGGGCACTCGTGGGATTGGGGTGCTCCCTAATCAATGGGTGGGGCATGAGGAAAGCGTGAAGGTGGGGGGAAGCG
>CAWGED010000003.1:0-154521 GCA_963821525.1 uncultured Gemmatimonadales bacterium
CGAGTGCTGGTCCTGAGCGACACCGGAATTCTCTCTACGGCCAGTGCAAGATGAGCCGAGTCACCTCCGTCGGCTTCTCGCGGTGGAGGAAATGCGCGGCGCCGGCAACGAGCTCGAAGCGATATTCGCCGGGCTTCCTTTGAAAATACATCGGCCGTTCAGGTGCAGCGCTGAGCGTCTCTCAGTCTTGATGCCTGAGTTAGGCCGTGGCCGGTCAGTACGACAGGATCAGCGGGAGCGCCGGCCGGAGATCCCAGCGCTCGCCGCGGGTCCCGTTGTCGAACTCGACTTCCAGAAGCGGAGCGGAGGAGTCGTCAAAGCGCACCAGACGGAGGTCGAGGGCGGCGAGCCCTGGACGCTGCCGCGGCGTCGTGCGGACGACAATGCGCGAAATCCGGTGCACCCCTGCTGGGTGGGCAAACCGCTCCGGTTCACGATCCCGGAAGCGAGCCAGCCACGTGGTGACAGCACGATCGGCGGGCATGATGAAGAGGTCGGGAGCGAGGGACTCCGCCGGCTGCCGCAGCAGGACGTAATAGGTCGTTGGCCGGGAGTCCGGGACGGCATCGAGCCGGAACGGTATTCCCAGGTCGGAGGGGGTGCCGGTAAGGAAATGCAGGCCAATGCCAAAGGGGCTGGCCCCGGTCTGGCCCCAGGCCGTGGCTCGGCGGAAGTCCGCCACATCGAATTCGTGGGCGGAGTCAACGGCGACGCTCGAGTCGACCCACATCAGTTCGAGATAGGCGTTCTCGAAAAAGGCTGCGAGGGAGGTGGTGCCCTCGCCGTCATGGCGGACAGCTTCCGTGTCGATGACAATGCCGGCCCCGCGCAGGGCTTGGACAGCCGCGGTGGCGCCGGGCGGGACGACGATGTAGACGTGGTCGAGCTCGAGCAGAGGACGCTGAGCGGCCTCCAGCGCGCGTGCGGAGCCGGCGACCGCGAGGAGGACAGCGAGGCGGAGGACCTTGGCGACGGTGGGTGCCATTGGGGCCTCGATGGCGGTCTAACGCCGCGGCGTTCTGCTGCGGCGCCCTATCATAATTGCGGACAACGAGCGCAGCGAGCCGGCGGCATCCTTACGGCCTCAAGCACCCGTCGACCTGACAAGACAATACTTAGGTATTGACCTTAGTGTTGTCCGGCGATATAATCGGTCAGTCAGATAGGGTCACCCCACTAATCGGCTGGTGTCGAAATGGTTCAATCCGCAGTCGCTGACGATGTGTTTTATGCCTTGTCCAATTCGACTCGGCGGAAAGTCCTGGAGCAACTGTCGGTCGGACCAGCCACCGTCAGCGAGCTGGCGGCACCGTTTGACATGAAACTCCCGTCGTTCGTGCAGCACCTATCGGTGCTCGAACAGAGCCGACTGGTGAGGTCGAAAAAGCGCGGGCGGGTGCGGACGTATGAGATCGCACCCGAACGGTTCAAGGTCGTTGAAGACTGGCTGACCGCACGTCGTCAGGAGTGGGAGGAGCGACTGGACCGGTTCGACCAGTACGTCAAGCAACTCAAGGAGAAGGAATCAGGATCATGAGCAAGCACTTCAAGTTCGATCCGAAACTTGATTTCGCCATCGAACGGTTCATCGACGCCCCCACGCGGCTCGTCTGGGAAGCGTTGACGAAACCGGAGCATCTCAAGGAGTGGTACATGCCCAAGCCTTGGGGTCGTGTGTCGCGAACCGAAATGGACGTGCGACCGGGCGGCATCTTCAGCATCGACATCGCAACGGCAGACGGTCAGGAGTTACCCAACCTCGGCTGTTTCCTGGAAGTCATTCCGCTGGAGCGACTGGTCTGGACCTCCATGTTGTTCCCCGGCTTTCGGCCGGCGGTCTTCGACGACATTCCGATCACCGCCATCATGACGATGGAGACCGTGGGAACCGGCACTCGCTACGTCTTCACGGCGCTGCACCGGAATGAAGCGGACCTCGAGACGAACAAGGCGTCGGGCTTCTACGAGGGCACCGAGATCGCCGTCGATCAGCTCGTGGAGCACGTGATCGCGATGAAACAGCTCTAAAGCATTCAAGCGGATAAACATGTTGACGGAGGGAAACATGAACGCCCCAGCCTCAATCACCATCACGCCAGTCTGCGTCGCCGACCTGCTCGCCGAGGGCGAGCGGATGCCGGTCTACGTGCACGTCATCGACCATCCCGATGCGCGCGTGCTGGTCGACACCGGCATGACGGAGCTGCACCCGGCGGTGGCCGACCTCGATCCCCGGCTCCTTCCACTGAGCAAGCAGAACTTCGACCTCGCCGGCATCGACATCGTCGTCAACACCCACCTGCACTTCGACCACTGCGGCGGCAACCACCTCTTCGCCGGCAGGCCGATCTACGTCCAGCGTCGGGAGCTCGACGACGCGCGCAAGGAGGACGACTACACCGTGCGCGAGTGGGTCGACGCGCCCGGCGTGCAGTACGTGTTGGTCGACGGCGAACTCGAGCTGCTTCCCGGGCTCCGGCTGCTCCCGGCGCCGGGCCACACCCGCGGCATGCAGGTCGTCGTCGTCGAGACTGGGGGGCGCCCGGTCGTCGTTGGCGGCGACGTGGCGGTTTGGTTTGGCGAGCTCGACGAGCCGCACACCGACGGCCAGCTGCGGGTGCGCGCGCTCGACCCGGAACTGGTCTGGCTCGCGCACGAGCACGAGCCGTGGCGACCCCGCACCGTCTAAGGCATCACGCCGGCGTTGAGCTGCGGCGCTCCACACTAACGGCGGCCAGCGAGCGTGGCCGCGTCCGAAGCGAATCCGAATGTGCTCCCAACGGATTCGGACAGGAGGTATCGATGACGTCTGCTGCCTCGCCTGCCACGCGTTCGGCTACGGCGACATCCCGCAAGGCACTGAACATCACGCTCTGGGTGCTCCAGGTGCTGCTCGCCTGCTTCTTCGTGATGGTGGGCTATTCCCACGCCCTCATGCCCTTCGACCAGATCGCACAGCAGGCCACGTGGATGAATGACGTGCCACGCTGGCTCAGCCTGTTCATCGGCTATGCCGAAATTGCTGGTGGCCTGGGGCTCATCATTCCGGCGGCGACTCGCATAGCGCCTTGGCTGACGCCACTGGCTGCCCTCGGGTTGGCAACCATCATGATCCTGGCGATTCCGTTCCACGTTCTCAAAGGCGAGGCCAGCGTCATCTGGATGCACGCGCTGATTGCTGCGCCGGCGGTCTTCATCGCGTGGGGACGGCGGTGACGTCTCGTTAGGGAGCTGCAAGACAGTCTCATGCCAAGTCCCCGGCACGGCGGTAAGCGGGTACAAGACGTCGCCGCCATGATAGTAACCGACGCCAGCGACTGTGGTGATGCGCTCGGCGTGATCGAGCTGTTCCGGAGCGAGAGGATGGTGGTACTTCCACTCGCTCTTTAAGCGCTCAAGCGCCGGGCGGTCAACGATGTGAACGCGGCTGCCCTCAGGGAACTGTTCTTGGTAGGGAATGCTCGTTGTGTCTGCCTAACGGCATGCGCTTCTGCTAGGGGCGAATGAGGGGTGCGGCCCATGCGGGTGGTGGTTCTGAAGCGACAGGCTCGTATTGCATGACGAGGGCCTCAGTCACGATGTCGCGAAGTTCGTAATGCGCGCCCATGCCGCCGTGGACGGTCTCCTGATAGAACGCCACCCGCGTACTGGTGGAGTCAAACTGCCACCGCCAGATAGGTAAGCCCGCGCCCGTAAACGTATGGACGGTACCGTCGCTATAGATGACAAGTTTCAACGGAATCGGGTAAGACGTACAGCAGTTAGGGAACAATGCCAGCCAGCCAACCGCCAGTCGATTGGGGCTGACTGCGGCCTCGTCGAAGCCTACTTGATCGGTGTCGCGAGGGGGTTGGATCTGGCGGTGATCCATAGTGACGATGCGGAGTAGACCGGTAGCCTCAACTACTGCGGAATCATAAATCTCAGGGACCTGCGCCGCGAGCGGATCTGCACTGCACAACAGCGCTACGGTGGCGAGGCGCAGCGGAAAGCAGCTGGCGCGTTGAGCATGGACTCTGGGCATGGGCTCCAACTCGCTGATGTCCGGCTAACCTTTGTGTTCAGCCGCACGCGAAGCGCAGCGGAGCGTATCGGCTGCAACACGTTGTTCGGTGGCAGACATCAGTATTCACCAGGCGCTGCTAGCTGACCGCGCAGTGTTCTTTCTGAAGGAATGACTCCACGGGTTCCGCTTGAAGGCTCATAAGCCCCCAAAGAACGCCGCGATATCGCGGGCCAGCAACTCGGGCTCCTCGGCTGGGGCGAAGTGCCCGCCGCGCGGCATCGGGGTCCACCGGCGTACGTTGTACAGGCGTTCGGCCCACTCGCGGGGAGGTGTTCCCTCATCCACGAACGTGTTGGCGAAGACTGCGATGCCGGTTGGCACCTTGACCAGGTCCTGTGGTCCGAGCGTGATGCGGAAGCGCTTGTTGTCGTTGTCGAAGTAGTCCCGCATCGAAGATGCGATCGTCTGGGTGACCCAATAGAGCGTCACCGTGGTCAACAGGAAATCGCGGGAGAAGCGCTCATTGAGATTACCGCGGGAATCGGCCCAGGAGCGCCACTTCTCCAGAATCCAGGCGGCAAGCCCAGCGGGCGAGTCGTTCAGCCCGTATGCGAGCGTCTGGGGCTTCGTGGATTGGATGGCCTTGTATCCCACTTCCTCGTGCCAAAAGGCCGCATTCCGCTCGAGATAAGCTCGTTCGGCGGCGGACAGTGGCCGCGACCCGGGGCCAGTGTACGGAGCAATCTCCAGATTGCTCAGGTGGACGCCAATCATTGACTCGGGATCACTTAAAGCCATGAAGGTTGTAACCCCGGCGCCAAAATCGCCCCCCTGAGCCCCGTAGCGCTCGTAGCCCAGGCCACGCATCAGGCGATGCCACAGACCGGCGACATGCTGATAGTTCACCCCCACCTGCGTGGGCCGATCGGAAAACCCGTAACCCGGCAGGGAAGGGATGACAACGTCAAACGCGGGACCGTCGATGCCATGGGCGTCTGGATCGGTCAGGAACGGTACCAGCGGAAGCAGCTCGGCGAACGTGCTGGGCCAGCCATGGGTCAGGATCAGCGGAATGCCGTGCCCGCGCCTGGCCCGCTCATGGACGAAGTGGATGTGGACGCCGTCGAGCTTGGCGCGGAAATGATTCGCTGCGTTCAGCAGGCGCTCTTGTGCGTGCCAATCGAACTCGTCGGCCCAATACGCAAGCAACGATTTAAGGTAGGTAAGGTCAGTCCCCTGCTCCCAGGCCGGGCCTGGTGCCTGATCAGGCCAGCGGGTGTTGCGGATCCGCGTTCGGAGGTCGGCCAGAATCTCCGCCTCGATGCGGATCGAGAAGGGGGTGATGGGCAGGGGTGAGTTCATTGGAGGTCTTGCCCTCTAGCGTTCTTACCTGCCGCCGAACAGCCCGCGCTTGACCTGCGCGCGACAAGTGTACGAGTCAACGACTGGATGGCTTCCTTAAAACCTAGCGCCCGACAGGTGCAAGCGTTGGTTAGGTGGCACTCAGAAGTCGGCTTGGCCCCATGAGGAAGACGCCAACGCACTTACTCGGTTCGGTCGTCTATTGGGGGCAAGCCACGTATGTACTGGTATATGGCCTTGAGACCCGTATCACTCGCGATGGCAGAAATCCCCTTCGAGGGCATCCCTTCGGCCAGCGTGCGGTTGTAGGGATCTATGCCCGTTTGCAGCGTACGCACGAAGTCCTCAACACTCCACGCCGCGAGGATAACCCTGAGGTTTGGCGCGGGTGGGGAGCCCGGCCCACCGCCAGTTCCCCCGGTCAGGTTCTCCCCGTGACACCGCCGGCAGCCCAGAATCGAGACGAGGTACTCGCCGTGTTCGCGCGAGTCGCCTTCAGGCGGCGCGATGATGGGGCGTGTGATGGGTGGCTGTGCACTGGTGGGGGCAAGGCCCAGGCCGATGAAGAATGCCACGAGGACGTTCAGTTGGGTCGGCGGGGTATTCGGTTCTACCGCTGGCTGCGAGCGCAGGTACGCGACGATGGCCTCCACGTCGGCATCGCTCAGATGACGAAAGATCTCGGAGGGCATGAGGATCAAGGCACGCCCTGTCTTGTGCACGCCTTCCCGGATGGCGCGGATGACTTCGCCATCCGACCAGTGCTCGATCTCGCCCGCTCGCGTCAGGTTCGCAGCCCACAGGGTTCCCATAGGTGGGCCATCTGTCGCAAGGTTACTCCCGACCAAGGGGGGCTTTCCGTCAGGCTGAATGGCAGGTGGCGCAAAACGTACCAAAGCTAGCTCCTCGCGCGACCTGGTCTGGGGTACCAGCCACCTTAATGTCCGCGACGGCCAGTGGGTAGGGTGGGAAGTTGATGCGGTAAAAGCCAACGATTGTGAGACCGACCGCCGCGGTGCAGGCCAAGGAAACCAGGCTGGCAAGGACAAGCCCAAACCACTTCACAACCGGGCTCTGTGCCCTTCTCACGCGCAGAGCGAGCCACGCACTCAACGTCGCGAGTAACACGAGGGTTGTCACCCCGAGGACGTCGAACATGAGCCCTCCCTCTCCTCACATCAGGTTGGACCGAAATGACCGGCCTCCCAGCCCAGGTCGCCCCCACGGCCCGGGAGGGGCGAATGCCGAGGTTTCGCGAACACTTGAGTGCCACCTAACGAACAGGGTTAAGCTGCGGTGCTCTTGTGAAACCGCAGCATGTGCAAGATGCGGGTAGGCGCCGGCAGCTTCAACCCGTTAGGTGGCGCCAGCTCCATCTGGAAGAGGGCGCTTCATCTGAAGCTCAATCGCGCCATCCCGCTCCCTCGCAACCTGGTGACCGGTTGGGCGAAAGCCATGGCGGGCATAGAGCCGCTGGGCTCGTTCATTGGCCGAAATGACCATGAGCTGCACTTGCTGAGCGCCACGCTCGAGTGCCCATGCTAGCAGCGCCACCACGAGCGCATCAGCGGCTCCGGTGCTGCGGAATAGCGGATGCACCCACATGGCCAAGAGGTGCGCGATCGCGGGGTCCTCGCGGTCCGGCGCACCCGCAACAAGGCCGCGCGGGGTGCCAGCCTCTTCAAGGATCAACGTGACGCCCGGCGCCAACCAGCGTTGCCAGTCGGCGGTTGTCCGAGCCAGCTCGCGCGCATAGGTGGATCCGAACACCTCCGGGGCGTCGCTGAGTGCCTCGAGGCGGAGGGCGCGAAGCACGGACTCATCCCCAAGGATCGCGCGGCGCACATTCATGAGAGCGACTTCGCAAGGTTGGAATCTGGGTGAGTGCGGGCAAGTGGCGTCGCGTCACCTAACGGATCGTGCATCAGCTGCGAGGCAACGGGACTACAGTTCGGAACACGCCATTCGGGTCACGACACTACACAGTTTGTGAAGCAACCGAATATTATTGAGCAGAAAGCTTATAGGGATACCTGGGGATGTAGGCGAAGCGGGGGGATGTAGTGGGACTATTTCAAGTAACTTCCATAACCATATCATAGGATCATCAATATCAATTCAAACTGCAACTAAATAAGAAAAGACAATGAAAACATCACTTCAGGCAAACAAAAGCATACTGTTGCTCATCGACCACCAATCAAATCTGTTCAATGGAATTATCTCGCACAAGCCGGAATATGTAAAAAATAATGTGCTGGCATTGGCAAAAGGTGCTTCGATATTGGAAATTCCGGTTGTACTAACCGTGATAAGTCCACAAACTAACGGACCGATGATTTCTGAAATCACTGAAATGTTTCCGGATGTTTCTGTAATAGTCCGCAAGCATCCTTCATTCAATGCTTTTGACGAGCCAGAAGTTGTTCAGGCAATAAACAGTACGGGACGAAAACAACTTGTACTTACCGGTCTGTGGACGAGCATGTGCATGTCGTTCAGCGCACAGCAAGCTTTGCAGGAAGGTTTTGAAGTTTTCGGAGTGATGGATACTTCCGGTTCCGAATCGGTGGATGCATACAATATGGCTGTGCAACGTATGATTGGTGCAGGAGTAATACCTTGCACGTGGATGCAAACTGTTTCTGAATGGATGGATAACTGGCTAAATCCTAAAGCTGGCGACATGTTCACTCGAGTGTATTGTCCGTACAGCAAAGGCAATCCTTTTTTTGACCAAGATATGCCTGCCACCCTGCCGTCGCAGTCGTGACCAGGATCAGCGCGACCCCTCGGCTCTGGCGTCGTGGCAGCCGTCTACCATCCGTCGTCATTCCGCGCGCGCCTCGGGCGTCGCTCATACGGGGTCGGCACACAGGAGGTTGCATTGGCCGAAGACACCTACCGCATCGAGGCGTTCAGCGACGGCGTCTTTGCCATCGCGATTACCCTGCTTGTCCTCGAGATCCGCCTTCAGCATGCGGGAGTCGAAGGTAGTCTGCGGGCCGGCCTCGTGGCGCTCTGGCCTTACTACCTCGCGTTTGCGCTCAGCTTCTTCGTGATCCTGGTCTCGTGGATCGCCCATCACGACCTCATGCGGTTGGTCCACACGACCAATCGCCCACTACAGCTCGCGAATGGCTGCGTACTCGCCTATGTGACCTTCATCCCATTCCCGACCTCGGTGCTTGCGGCCAGCCTTCGAGGCTCGGAGATAAGTACGGCAGTTGCCTTCTATTGCGGAACGTTTGTCCTTGGCAGTGGCGCGTTCAACCTGCTGGTCGAGACGATCGCGCGCGGCCACTTGCGCCCGGAGGTCGATGCTCAGACTATCGGGCGAGTTCGCCGGGGGACTCGGATGGCTTTCACGATCTATGTCGCCGCGACGTTGATCGCGCTGGTGGCACCGTGGTTGGCACTCGCGCTCAATGTCGCGGTGCGGGTGCACCTGCTTCGGATGCGGTATCAGCCGGTGCCGCTAGTGGCCACATAGGAGAGCCAGCTCACCCGGCAGCGCGAGGAAAGTGGTCAGACCAGCGAGGCCGGCCGCCAACAGCCAGAAGGATCGGTCCACCGAGCAGCCAGAGCCAACCGAGCAAGACGTACGTGTGACGAACATCCGCCGATTGCCACGACAGATGCTCTACCGCGTCCTTGTGTAGCTCTCGGTGGTATGGTCAATCAATGATCGCGATCGCGTCAACTTCGATCAGGTAGTCGGGGGACAGCGTCGCTACGCCGAGCACCACATCCGCTGGCTTGTGATCTCCGAACAGCGCTATCCGGGCCTCTTCAATAATCGGCAAGCATTCGTCGCGTTTGTAATTGACGACGTAGATTGTGATCCTGGTGACCTGCGCAGGCCGCGCACCGGCAGCAGCAAGTGCTCGGCCGAGATTGCCAAACACCTGGCGCGCCTGAGTAGCAAGATCACCAGGGCCAACAAGCTTGCCATGTATGTCTTCGGGCTCCTGGCCCGAGACGAATACCATCTTGCTTCCCGTCGCAACGACGACCTGGGTGTACGTTTGCGGAGTAGGCAGATCCTTGGGATTGATGCATTCGAGCGTCATTGCTTAGGTCTCCTGCTATGGACTTGAAGCTTCGCCCACAGCCTGTCCTTTGGCAGTCGGACGACGCTCCTTCGGTGCGCGAGTTCTCAACTCGGCTCTTCCAAGACCCAGTGAAGGTTGTGGTGAGCGGCCGAACGGCCCGCGCTTCACACGCGGGCGACATGTGTACGGGTTCACCACTGGACTGCTTCCTTAACGAACAGCGCCCGACAGGTGCAAGCGCTGGGTAGGCCGCACCGCCCTAGGAAGGTGTCGTCGACTTAGGCTTCCACAGAGCTGCATCCAGGATAGACCAGAGATGAATGATCCAGCCCAACAGAAAGAACCAGAGAACGCCCGCCAGGACGAATTGGATGATCGCGATGAACAGGCGGCCTTGGAGCAACTGCCCCAACCCTGGAATGAAGAAACTGCAGAGCGCCGCGATGACGTTCCCCGTTGATCCCTGTCCTGCCATGTGGCCTCCGCCTCAACAAATGGAACCACTAGACGAACTCAGCACCATTATGGCTCACGCACCGGTCGATGAACGATCATGACGTGGGACCACCACGTCCCCGAGGCCATGACATAGGGCATGGCGCCCTCGGGCGTAATCGGTAGTCCGAGCTCCGCCGCCGTGCGAAACGGAAGGTGAACCGACTGCCACTTGTCAATCGCCTCCCCCGCCGACGTCGTCGTGGGATCGAAGGCGCTGATCGGGCCTAGCATGCGGTAACCGGCGGTTGGGGAATCGGGGAAGCGGATGACCCCCTGCCGCTCCGCGTCTTTCAGCCGGGCATCAAGGACCGAGTCGCGCACGCCCTGCTGCCGCAGGAGGCGGACGTAGTCCATGACGGCGAGCCATTCCACATGGTAGCAGCGCACGTCGAAGACGTCGTCGCTCGGCCGATCCGCCGTACACATCAGCCCATTCGTGCTGGGGCGGAGGGTGCTCACGCCCGAGGGGGCGACGACGCGCACCCCAGCTCCGGCACGGAGCGTCTCCGGCAGAGGGAGCACGCTGGCCGCCATCACTTGAGATGACGGCGCGGCCTGAGCGGCGAGAAGTCCCACCTCTCCGAGTGCGCCGAGCAGGACGAGGACAAATGTCGCCGGCATGATCTCGTGGAATTAAGGAGTGATCGTGCTGCCTAACGCCCACGCGCCGCGCAGGCGCGACCGCTGCCTTGCGCGAATCTTACTCCAGCCGCGCCTGCGCACCTAGCGCGGCCCCGTCTGCAGCAAACACGGGTTAGGCAACTTTCCGCACGACCCAGGTGGTCATACATCGCTGATTCTGGACCACCGTGGTCTTGAGTGGGTCCAGTAGCTCACCCCCCAGGTCTCGCGTGAGGCCCATCAGCAGGGCTTCGTCTACGAGGTAGCGCTGGGAGCCATCCGGGAGGCGGTGCCGGCGTCCCGCGGTAGTCGGAAATCGTCCTTCCATCCCAATTGTTGAGGCGAGCCGTGCGAACAGCATGCCTCCCGGCTTCAGGACCCGCCAGCTACTCCGGATCATCGCCCCAAACTGCTCATCGTCCCGGGCGAAGTGCAGCACGGCGTTGCTCAAGACGACGTCCGCGAAGTCATTCGGGAAGGACATGACCTCGAGTGGCTCTGCCCGGAAGTTGCCTTGTGGGATGGCCGGGGCGAGTCGCGCGGCGAGGCTACGAACGGTCTGTATGGCGATGGGGTCGGCGTCGGCGCCGTACACCTCATAGCCCGCCTGGAGGAGATACACGAGGTTCCGACCAGAGCCGCATCCGGCATCGAGTAGGCGCATGCCGGGAGCGATACGACCTCGGAGCAGCTGGTCGAAAAGGTAGATGTCGATATCCCCGAACTGGGTGCGTAGATCGGACATCAGCCACCACCCTCAGCAATCGGGAAACCAAGCGCCAAAGTGGCCTAACGGCCCGCGCTTCACCTGCGGACGACGAGTGTACGAGTTCACAAACGGACCGCTTCCTCAAAACCGAGCGCCCGACAGGTGCAAGCGCTGGTTAAGCGTCCGCGCGGCCGCCACGATATGTCGCCATACCACCTGCTGTCAGCGCGCGAGTCGAATGGTTCGCCGCTTCCAACGCGAGGTCCGGTTGTAGGCCGAGACGATGCGCCGCGCGACGATTCGCTCTTTTCATCCAGGCGATTGCGCCAGCGAAGAGTGCGGGGTATTCGAGGCTTGCGGCCGCCACAGGGATCCAGGGGTGGGAACCAAGCTGGGACGGCGCCCACACGGCGACGGCAGCGAGTCCTAGGACCGTCACTGTCGAAATAGTGACGGCGGCGATCAGGCCTCTCCTGAGACGACGACGCTCCTTCGCGGCGCATGGCTCGCAGATCAGGTGACCTTGGATGAGCGACGGACCCGCCAGTGCACCCGGGGCGTACAGAGGTCCGTCGCAGTTCCCACATCGGTTCTCGCGATTGCGGCGAGCCGAGCGTGATGCGTGAAATACCGCGAACGAGGTCAAGCTGACAGGGAGCGCGAAGATGGTCGTAAGGACGATGGGGTCTAGCCCGACCATAATACCTCCACTAGGACGCCTAACGGCCCGCGCTTCACCTGCGGGCGATGAGTATACGAGTCCACAACTGGACGGCTTCCTTTAAGAATACAGCGCCCGACAGGTGCAAGCGCTTGTTGGGCAGCCAGCGTGGACAGCGCCTCAGGCCAGCGCGAATGCTCGCACAGGAAAAGTCCCGAAGGCCTTCACTTTCACCGGCACGGCGAAGAACTGACTGCCTTCATCCGGGAGAGCGGACAGACCGCACATGTGTTCGACGATCGGGATGTCGTTTCCCAACAGGACCGTGTGCACCGGCCGTTCCCCGGTTGCCACGCTGTCGATATTCAGCGAATCGATCCCCACTAGAGCAGCGCCGGCCTTCGCGAGCCACTCCGCCGCGCGCTCGGTCAGATAGGGATGACCCTCGAAATAGGCCTCGCTGCGCCAATGCCGATCCCACCCTGTATGAAACAACACGGCGCGACCGCCAACCTGGCTCGCCGTGAGTGGTATCCGATCGATCGCCGGGGCGGCCGCGGGATCAACGCGCACCACGAGGCACTCGAGATCGGCGAGAGACTCGAGCGGAAGTTCGGAGAGATCCTTGCCGTTGTCATAGCGGTGAAACGGACTGTCGACGTACGTGCCTGTGTTGGCGATCATCTCGATCTTGCCGATCTGGAACTCCGTGCCGTGAGCGTATTTCGTTCGCGATGCTTCGCGGCTCAGCCAATCGCAGATGACCGGCGCCGGAAATCCCTTGTAGGTCGTCATCCCGTGCTCGACGGTGTGACTGACGTCGATAAATCGTCTCGGCGTTGCCATCAAGACGCCTTTCGTTCGGGCGAAGTTGTCGGGAGCGAGTCTCTCCTCAAGATGCCGTAAGGGTCTGCCTAACGCCCCGCGCTACACCTGCGGGCGACGAGTGTACAAGTTAACAACTGGACGGCTTCCTCTAGAACTACAGCGCCCGTCAGGTGCAAGCGCTGGTTAGGCCGGCAACCCGACAAGTGCCCTACTTCTTGGCGGTCGTGAGTTGAGCGGCTACGACGCGCCAAACGCCAGCGTCCTCGACCCAGATGTCGATAACCCAGGCGTCGGCGATGCGTGAGCGGCGCACGAAGACGTCGTCGTAGTGTTTGATCTGGACATGTTCACGCGGAACCGGAGTCGTCGGCATCTGTGTCTTGAGTAGGGCGTAGTCGGTCGGCCTTTGTCATAAATGTGCCGTCTGCGCGCACGTCCGTGAAGTCGGCACTGGTGAAGCGGTTCCAGATGGCTGTGTCGGCCTTGGCGAGGGCCTCGTCTCTGGCGCGCATGGCGTCTGCGGAGCTCGGTCGGGACCTGTGCTGCGATGGCCCGTGGGATCAGCCATGACAGGGTGAATCCAAGTCGGAGTAAGTGGGCGGCGGACATGATCGTCCTCGGTTTCGGGTTGCGGCCTAACGGCACGCGCTTCACCTGCGGGCGCGACGGAGCGTGGCGCACCGTCTGGTTGTCTGCTTCATCGACCCCTCCTTGGCGCACAAATGGAACGCTGTTGCGGCGCCCGCCAGCTGCAAGCGCAAGTTAGGGCGCGTCAGACGCGCTTCAGCAGGTTATCGTACTCCGCGTGCGACCCAAGCGCATCCGATCAATCGCATTGAAGAACTGCTGCCGTGGAATGTCGCTGCCGCGCCTGCCGTAGCGATCAAAGCCGCAGCCTAACCCTCGCCTAACCTCAGCACGTCAAGACGGCCAGCGGCAGACGCTTACCATGCGATCTCCTGTGAGCTGTTCAAGGCAGCGCGAGCTCGGCCTCCCCTTGCGTGCCGCCTATCCGTGTGTTAAATACTGAACCACATGGTTCACTATACCCAGACCCGCTTCGATGCCTCGTTCGCCGCGCTCTCCGACGCCACCCGACGTGGCGTTCTGGAGCAGCTCGGGCGTGCAGACGCTTCGATCACGGGCCTTGCCGAGAAATTCCGCATGACCCTCACGGGCATAAAGAAGCATGTCGGCGTCTTGGAGCAGGCGGGGCTAGTCACCACGGAGAAGGTCGGGCGCGTGCGGACCTGCAAGCTCGGCCCGCGCCGACTGGAGGAGGAAGCTGCATGGATCGAGAGATACCGCCAGCTCTGGGACGCACGCTTCGACGAGCTGGACAAAGTTGTCGAGGAATTGAAACGGAAGGAGAAGGTCAATGAACGCAAGAAGAGAGAGTGAGGTTGCCCCCATGAAGAACCGTACGACGGTGGAGCGGAAGTCCGAGCGTGAGCTCGTCGTCACGCGAACTTTCAACGGCCCGGCGCGCCTCGTGTTCGAGGCGTGGACCAAGCCCGAGCTGTTCAGGCAGTGGTGGGTGCCGAAGTCGATGGGAATGTCCCTGCTTTCCTGCGAAATGGATGTTCGTGTCGGGGGCAGGTACCGTTTGGAGTTCGCACACGGGGACTCACAGTCGGCGTTCTTCGGCACGTACAAGGAAGTAACACCGCACTCGCGCCTCGTCTGGACCAATGAGGAAAGTGACGAGGGTTCCGTCACGACGGTGACCTTCGCGGAAAAAGGCGGCAAGACGTTGCTGGTCATGCACGAGCTTTATCCCTCGAAGGAAGCTCTCGACGCCGCCGGCACCGGGGCGGCGGATGCGATGGGAGAGTCGTTCGAGCAACTGGACGAGCTTCTCGTCACCCTGGGCGCGAGCGTGGGACGGTCATGAAGTCGTCAATCTCGCGTCGGCTGCCTTGCCGGTCGCCCTCGATCATCGAGCGCTCCGCGCCGCGCGCACCCGTTGGCGCTACCCCGGCAGCCGAGGTAAACCATGATTGGTGATTTCCTTCGGGACGTGAAGTATGCGCTCCGCTCCTTCGCCAGGCGGCCGCTCTTCACCGGCGTCATCCTGCTCACGCTGGCACTCGGCATCGGCAGCAACGTCGCGATCTTCAGCGTGGCCAACGCGGTTCTCTTCCGCCCCCTCCCCTTCAAGGACCCCGACCAGCTGGCCTTCCTGTGGACCCGGCTCGCCGCCACCAACGTCGCCCGCTCCCTGGTCTCGGGACCCGACTTCAAGGACTACCAGGACCAGACCACCCAATTCGACGCCTTCGCCGGCGCGATTGCGCTCACCGGTACGCTCACCGGCGACGGGCCGCCGGAGCGGATCACCAACGCCTACGTGACCTGGAACCTGCTCTCCCTCCTGGGGGTCCAGCCGGTCCTGGGCCGGACCCACATCGCCGAGGATGCCTTCCCGATCGACCCCAAGATGTTCGGCAATCCGGATCCCAAGCTCCCGCCGGGCAAGGTGGTCCTGAGCTACGGCTTGTGGCAGCGGCGCTTCGGCGGCGATCCGTCGGTGCTCGGTCGCACCATCATGATGGATGGCTGGGGCTCGGTGGTGGTCGGCGTGCTGCCGCGCGACTTTCGCATCTACCTCCCCGCCGACGCCGCCATGCCGACCAAGATCGACGCCTGGGGCGTGCTGCCGAGCAATATCAGCGACTTCGAGCGGGAGCAGGCGTGGCTCACCGTCGTGGCGCGGCTCAAGCCCGGCGTCTCCCTGGACCAGGCCCAGTCCGAGATGGACCGCGTGGCGGCGCGGCTCCGGGAGACCTACCAGTTCCACGCCACCGAGAAGCTCCAGATTGAGGTGGCCGGCATGCAGCGCGACGTGGTGGAGCACGCTCGGCCCGCGCTGCTGGCGCTCCTCGGGGCGGTGGGCTTCGTGCTGCTGATCGCCTGCGCCAACATCGCCAACCTGCTCCTGGTGCGGGCCTCGGAGCGGGGCCGCGAGATCGCCGTGCGAGCGGCGATCGGAAGCGGGCGGGGCCGCATCGTGGCCCAGATGCTCACCGAGAGCCTGGTGCTCGCCGCCGCCGGCACCCTGCTCGGGCTGCTCCTCGCCTGGCAGGGGATCCGGGTGATCAAGGCGTTGGGCCCGGCCAACCTGCCACGGCTCGAGAACGTGTCGCTCGATGCGGGCGCTTTCCTGTTCGCCGCAGTGGTCACCGTAGTGGCGGCACTCCTGTTCGGGCTGGCGCCGGCGCTCCGCGCGGTCCGGGGCAACCTGGCCGACAGGCTCCGCGACCGCGGCACCGGCACCGGCGGCGCCCGGGGCAACAAGCTCCGCACCGCCCTGGTGGTGAGCGAGGTGACCCTGTCGCTGGTGCTCCTGATCGGCGCCGGGCTCATGGTGCGGAGCTTCGCCGCGATCCAGCGGGTGGACCCCGGCTTCGACCCGAAGAACGCCGTGACGTTCACCGCGCCGCTCCCCTTCATCAAGTACTTGTCATCCCAGTCGCGGGCCACCTTCGTGAATCAGCTGGGCGACCGGCTGGCCGGCATCCCGGGCGTCGAGGTGGTGGGCGGGGTCACCCCGCTGCCGCTGGCCGGCGGGGAGCAGTACGCCGTCGGCTCGTACGGCCGGATCGGCGAGTCGGACGACGCCTACCGGGCCAACAAGGCGGACTACAAAGCGGTGCTGCCGGGATACTTCGAGGCGATGAAGATCAAGCCGGTGTCCGGCCGCACCTTGGTCCGCTCGGACAACGAGTCGGAAGCGCTCGATGTCGCGGTGGTAGACCAGAAGTTCGCGACCCGGGTTTTCGGTAAGGAGAACCCGCTGGGGGCCGAGATCCTGGTGGATCACGTCAACGAGAAGACCTTCTCGCTGGAGCGGCTGCCGGTGACGATCGTGGGGGTGGTCGCGAACGTGCGCTCCACCTCGCTCGCGAGCGAAGGCCGGGAGACGATCTACATGCCGTACGTCTTCCAGTCGTTCCTGCCGCTCACCTTCGTGGTGCGCACCACCGCCGCTCCCGACGGCCTGATGCCGCTGATCCGGGCCGAGGTCGCCGCGCTGGACCGGGACGTGCCCGTCGCCGACCTGGCGACGCTCGAGTCCTGGGTCACCGAGGCGATGGCCCCGACCCGGTTCCTGTTGGCCCTCACCGGCACCTTCGCCGGCCTGGCGCTGGTGCTCGCCGTGCTCGGCCTGTACGGCGTGGTGGCCTACTCGGTGCGGCAGCGGACCCGGGAGATCGGGCTGCGGGTCGCCCTGGGCGCCAGCGATCGCGATGTCCGCCGCCTGATCCTGGGCCACGGACTGGTGGTGACCGCGGTCGGGATTGTCCTCGGCCTGGTGGCCTCGATCGGGTTGACCCGGGTGATGAGCAGCTATCTGGTGGGGGTGAGCGCCACCGACCCGTTGACCTTCGCCGGGGTGCCGGTGGTGCTGCTCGGGGTGGCGGCCCTGGCCTCCTACCTCCCCGCGCGGCGGGCGGCGAGCATCGATCCGGTCCGTGCGCTCCACGAGGAGTGACGGGTGGGCGGGGCTCGAACCCTTGAGCGACTCGACCATCTCGGCGGCGCACTAACCGCCGCGATTTGGGGGCAGCAACTTCCGTGGTGGCCCAGCGCCTCTTGTGCGGCCAACGCACATAGGAATGCGGAATCGGAGACAGGTGGTCCGCGTCGTGGTGCCACCGCCCGACAGGTGCAAACGCTGGTTAGGCTGCACCCCCGGGCACCACTCAGGGCGTAAAGGTCACTTGGCCGGCGAGCACCCCATCCTCATGGCCAGGCCCGGTGAACCTGAGGACATCGAGTCGGTACGCATGGCCGGTCTGAAGATTGATGGGCGGAGTCAGTTCCTTGGTGGCCCCCGCCGGAAGAGTACCGTAGGTCACGGGAGGGGCGATCCCATTGGTACTGTCCGAGAGAACCCCCCACTGGTCAGTACCACCGGTGGGGTCCTCGACAAGCACGAGGAAGAGGCGGCACGCCGGTGTCCAGCGAATCACTGGCGTGAGGCCCGCACCGATAGTCGGGGTAACCGTCCCGGTGCATTCGGGTAGAGTCGCTTCGCTGGTACTGTCACTGCACCCGGCGCTAAGCGCGAGCCCCGCAAGGAGGAAGAGGGACAAGAGGGAGCCGCGCATTCGGACCTCCGCTGTGCAGCCTAACGACTCGCGCTTAACCTGCGGCGCGCACAAGAATGAGTCATTCCCTAATCTACGCGCGCCGACAGCTGCAAGCGCTGGTTAGACGGCAGCCTTTCTAAGGAGCCGCCACGCCCAAATGCTGAACCCGGCACTCACCAGCACAAGCAGGTCAGTATGGTGAAAGTGTCCTCGGGCGATGGCCTCGTATGCGTGCGCTACCGTGATGGCCGCGAAGAGAATGCCCGTGGTGATCAGATAAGGTTTCATTGAGGGCAGTGTGGTGATGTGTGGGGCTGCCGCCTAACGGCCCGCGCTTCACCTGCGGGCGACGAGTATAGGTGTCCACAGCTCTACGTTCCTTATAATGCCGACGGAGCCAACCGGCGCTAGGGCGCTTCCTGAGCGCCCTACAGGTGCAAGCGCTGGTTAGGCCGCGACCACAGCGTGCCGCTGCCAGCGGCTCGTCAGTTGGCAACCGTAGTGATGCCGCGTTGTGGCGTCGTCCGCCGTCACGTCGTGCTATAGCGCACCGCGTGAACCAGCAAAGAAGACTCCATATAGCAGAAGACACCCGAACGCGAATGCGCCGACCGCGTACACTTTCATCCACCGAATGAGCCTGGGGAGCACCCTCCTCCCGAAGCGATGGTGCCATCGCCACGGCATGAGGAGCAATGCCACTGAGCTAATGACGATGGCCCACCCGATGACCCGAAACATGTTTGTCGGCGACATGGCGGGCGATAGCACAACGAGCGACGTGCCGATGAGCAAACGGCAAGCCATCTCCACGTAGTGCGCTCGTGCCGAGCTGGCGAAGGACATCAGAACGCGCTCGGCAAGCGCCGGTCTTGCGAAGACGACGCCCGTGAACGCGATGAAAGCGAGGCCACACACGACGACCACGATACCGGCCAGCAAGGTCATGAGGTTCTCGCAGAAGTGCTAAAGCGCGGCCTAACGTCAAAGTTCAACTGCAACGCCAAGTTAGGCCGCTGGATGTTACCCCTCATCCCGGTTGCTCACATCGACAGCAGTCCAGCCAAAGCGCCAGACCAGGCTCCGCCGCGTCGTTGAACTGCTTCACACGGGAGCTACTTCGCAAGCCCCAGCTGCTTCATGAAGTCTTGGCTGTCCCAGAACAGCCACTCGTGGTCCATCGTGCCGCCCTTCCAGTGGCCGATCGTCACCATGCCGAGGCGAAAGGAATTGCCCGTGGGCGGGATCGTCTTGCCACCGCCAATCGGCATCGGCTTGCTGAACGTCCCTGTCATGTAGCCGGTGACTGCGGTCCAGTCACCCGACCCGAATCGGATCGGATGCTCGGCGATCTTGATGTTCGGCGCGTAGACGAACATCGCCTTCAGGTCTTCGATGTGCGTCGCGATGCCGTGCGTCTCATGGCCGTCGGGCCAGGTGACGATGATGTCCTTGGCGTGCGACTCGCCGAGCCGGTCCCACTTCTGGTTGCTGAACACGTCGAAGTCGAGCACGTCGAATGCCTTGAGCCGCTTCTCGACGTCTGGCGCCTGCTTCTGCGCGGCCGGCGGCGGTGTGTAGGCAGGCGAGGTGCCCTGCGCGCCGGCGGTGGACGCCAGCACGCCCGCGAAAAGGGCGGCGAAGGCCAAGCGGAATGCTGCGTTTGTCGGTTTCATCGTTGTCTCCAGTGACGGGTTTCCGTCCGTAAAACATACGACTGTTGCTGCCCTGTTCTACTTCTCGTCCCCGAGAGTCACGGCGGATTCCTCTAATGCGGTGAGCGGCCTAACGACTTGCGGTTCAGCTGCGGCCGAAGGCAATAAAGCGCGCGCAGCGCGCGTTCAATAGCTCGGCCGTCAACTGCAGCCGCGGGTTAGACGGCGCGAAACGCGGATCTGCATAGGTAGGCCATCGTGCTCGCGTATGCCAGGGCGAGGGCGACGATCAGGGCAAAGACCTCGCCGATCACGTAGAACGACGACCTCGGCACGACGACGAGGCCCAGGATGGAGATGTTCATTCCCAGAACGAGCACGATCGCAAGCGTGGTCATGAGAATCGCCCCGGCACCTCTCCACCCAGGCCGATACAGGGCAAGGAGGCCGCCCGTGCTGACTGCGGTGAACACGCCGGTCACGGGGAACGCTTGCGCAATTAGCGCGCGGGGAGGTTCGCTGCTCTTCAGCAGCTCCGCAATTGTCGTGACAGGGGTGAAGGCAAGCACGGAGGACAGGCCCAAGGCCATGAGAACGAGCACGTACAGCGCGTTGTATTGCATCCAGGTGCGCACCGATGGGTGCCTCACCACGACGGCATAGCTCCACGCCAGGCACGCGCCGCAGACCGCTCCCGCGAGCAGCATGGCGAAGATCGCGAACCAGATCGGACTGATCAGCAGTTGATGCACGACCGTGAACAGGAGCGTCGAGAGGACACCTGCGATCGCTCCAGATGCAACAAACCGTGCAAGCCCTGAGGAACGCTGCGATATGGTCGTCATCTGCGATGGTCGTGCGCCGACTAACGACCGCGCATAAGCTGCGAAGCGCGGCTCAGGGGCGCTAGTAGTAACGAAGAAGCTGGCCGCTCTTCGACGCTTCATGCGCCTGTTAGCCAGCGCCTCTCAGTTGAGAACGGGCGAAAGCCATGCGATCGGAGGAGTTAGTCCCGCTACTTGGAGGGCACGGGCAATTTCTCGTCGGACTACGGCGTACCGGCGTAGCGCGTGGCTCGCTCGGTCGAAGTGTGCTGGGTCAGCCGCCGTAGGCGCTGGGGCGCCACAGGTTTGATCCGGCGTGGCGCGGCCGGTACAGGCGTCGATGCCGGCGGTTGGTGCCACGGCCGCTTGCACTTGTTGCCTGGCGTATTCCCGGCTGTAGCCGAGCAGCCGTTTATGAGCGGCGGCCATCGTGGGCGGCGGGACTACAGCCGCAAGGGCTGCGGCCCATGCGGTGAGACGGGAGCCAGTCTCGAAGTAGTCATGGCGATTCGTCGGCAGGAGCCGATCCGCACGCTGCAGTTCCGTCGCGTAGCGGACGAGGGCGGAGTCCTGACTCGGTCCTTGGGACGAAGCGGTGGAAGTGGCGCCAACAAGCATGAAGGCGAGGGCCAAGGTCCGCATGGTACCTCCTCGATAAGGCCGCTGGCTAACGGCCCGCGCTTCACCTGCGCGGCGCGAAGCGCCGTGTCAGGTGCAACGCCATGCTAGCTGGCGCGATTACGGCGCGGTCAATCACGCATATACGGCGCGATGTTGTTTGCGACGACACCGAACTCGGCCTCAGTCAGCGGGAGTCGCCGGAACGCGGCCCAGCCTGCCTTGGGGTACGTGAGAGGACTTGCGGCCGCGTCCGAGCCATACAGCACACGCTCGACGCCGATCTGGCGGATGCGCGCCGCGATCTGCTGCAGCTCAGCCGGCGACATTTCCGGCCGTACCACCACCGCCGCGTCGAACCACACGTTCTTCATGCGCGGCATCATGCTTCGCGATCGCATCCGTGAACACGCTCAGCGCCGAGTCAGTCGCCGCCTCATAACCACCCGCTCCGGCAAGATGCGCGATCTGCACCGGCACGTCAGGCGCGGCCGGCAGGAGCTCATTCAGAAACACACGTGCCTCGTCGGCGCCGTATTTCCGTTGGTTGTCGATCGACGTCCGCATGTGCACCACGATGGCCATCCGATAGCCGTTCGCAGCTGCGAAGATCTTCCGGACCTGCGCGACGTTTGCGGGATTGTCGAGATCGACGTCAGAATTGCCGAAATGCAGCTTCAGGCCCATGGTGCAGCATCGGATCCTTGCTGCAGCGCGCCAACTCCTCGAGCGCGTAGGGCTTGAGCGGATTGAAACTGCAGAACGCGCGCAGCCGGTCCGGATACTGCGCCACCTGCTGCGCCGTCCAGTCGTTCTCCGCCTTGACGTGCTCGTATTCGTTGTCGACCGGCGCCCGGCTTGCCTTGCCCCACGTGTACGCGACCGACAGCACCAGCGCGCGCCGAATGCCTGCGGCATCGAGCAGAGCAATGACGTCGCGCGCGCTGATGCCCGGCGAATCTGGATTGCCTGTGACGAGCGCGGCGGCGGCCGGACTGAACAGATGCTGGTGGTAGTCGATCGACCGGCGCTTGCGCGGGAAGCGTCACCGGAAAAATGAGCGCGAGGACAAGGATCGTGCAGAGCCTGGATCCCATAGATTGCTCCTCAATGCCGTGAACCAAATGGGGGCGCCAGCTAACGGCCCGCGCTTCACCTGCGGGCGGCGAGTGTACGAGTCCGCAACTGGATGGCTTCCTTCAAGAACCAGCGCCCGACAGGTGCAAGCGCTGGTTAGGTGCCGCCAGGAATGAGGCGAGGCTCTAGCGCAGCTGGTCACACTCGTTCCCGTCCACCGTCGTCGACCTCGAGTGTCAGAGTCCTCGCACGGCGAAGCGGTACGCTACTGACTCCTGCTGGCCGAAGCGCGAATTGGCTCGTAAAGCGTTTGTCACCGTCAATGAGCACAGTGAAGGTGGCGCTACCTCGGCCTTCACAGCGGGGCTCGATCAGACCGACTATGGCCTCGAAGCGTGAATAGGGCTCGGCTAGGTCGAAGCCTACCACAGCCGGTGACCCAGCGTTCGCATGCATTACCAGGGACTTTCGAATCTGACGGCCGTTTAGGACAACCTTCTCAGTCCAGTACGCCTTGTCGCGACCTAGGCCTCCGTGAGGCTCCGCAGAAATGTCAGCTGGCGGCTGGTCCGATAGAAAAACGGTGTCTCGGTGGGCAGAAGTGTCGGGAACAGCGTCAGAGTCCTTCGAAGTAACGCTCTTGGGTTGCTGAGATCGAATGTACAGTGCGAGAAGCCCACCCAACGCGGTGATTACGGCGGCTACACCAGTGAGGATACCAGGCATGGTCTCCCACCACGGCTTAGGAGGGTTCGGGGTCTCGTTCATGGGGGAGCCTCGCACTCTAAGGGTTTCCTGAGCACCTGGCGTGCACCTAACGGCCCGCGCTTCACCTGCGGGCGACGAGTGTACGAAATGCGGGCGACGAGTGTACGAATTCACAAGTGGACGGCTTCCTTTGAGAATACAACGCCCGACAGATGCAAGCGCTGGTTAGGGAGCTAGGGTTTTGGAGGTGGGGCTGGAACGGAGCAAAGTGGATGGTCCCGACGTATCTCGGACCGCCGCCCCAAACGCGGCGCCCAACAGACACCCCGTCCCGAGGGAAAGCAAGCTGAACGCCAGTGATGGGCCCGTCGCGGGAATCCCCACACCCGAGACCTGCAACGCGAGGAACACCGGCACGCCGGTGGCTGCCCCTACCCGGGCCGCACCGCGGCGGGTCAGTGATGCGTCTGGGTGCCGCCGCCCGTAGGCGATGAGGCCAGCGGCGAAACAGGCCCCCGCGACGCCACCGACCAAGCCGTAGCCGAGAAGCGTGCGGCCCAGAACCAGCCACGTCTCCGGGGGGAAGGGCAGGCCGGAGTGCAGGAGCTCGTAGCCGGCGCGACCGAGGAGCCCCGCCAGGCCCCAAAAGGCGGCGCTGATTCCGGTGAACTGGAGAAATGCGCGGAGCTTGCTGAAGGGGGGCATCAGTAATCGGGTTCCTAGCTCCCTAACGGACCGCGCTTCAGCTGCGGGCGACGAATGTCACACGTCCACGAATGGACTGGCTTCCTTTGAAGAAGTTAGCGCCCGTCAGGCTGCAAGCGCTGGTTAGGTGCCGACCTGCCCTCGGAACCGGCCGAGCCACTGAGTCCACACTCAGGACGGTCGGCGGCTTTCGGAACTTCGGCCGTGAGTGGGGCGCACGAACTGTTCTGTTCGGCGGAAGCAAACATCCAGCGGAGGCCGCTCGGAAGTCTGGCCGCCTGACGGAGCGTTGCGACCCCGAGCCGCAGGAGCTGTCCGTTCCACCATGCCAACAACATCGCTTTGGGAGTGCACCTAACGCCCGCGCTTCACCTGCGGGCGACGAGTGTACGAGTTCACAACTGGATGGCTTTCCTTGAGAACCTAGCGCTCGACAGGTGCAAGCGCTGGTTAGGCGCTACCGGCGAGCAGTGGCGCGCTTGGCTCGAGGGCGTGCCGGCCTGGCGGTCCCGACGGCGCCGGAGGAATCCGGCGAGGGTCCGCAGCGCCTCGTAGACGGCGGCCGAATTTGGGAAGATTATACGCAGTGAGGTCCGCGTCTCGGGAATGCCCCACACCGACGAGACTTGCAGCGTGAGGCACGACTGAGGAAGCTCGCGGCAGATATCTAACCGGGCAGCAACGAGGCGGCGTCAGACGATGTCTTCATAAGGGTCGGTGCCCGTAGGTGTTGAGGCCAGCGCCCGCTGAAAAGGCCAACGCGTTCCGCCCGCCGAACAAGGCCGAATGAGGCGACATGAGAGTCGAAGTCGCCAGAACGCGAGCGCCCTGTCAAGTGCCGGGGCGGATCTGGCTGGCCGGGGTGCAGGAGCTCGTAGCGGCGTCACTTGAAGGCGTTGGCATGGCTGAAGGACTCCGGCAAGATATCGGTTATCCGGATCAAAGGCCTGGACGTTTACGAAGAGGTTTCTTCATACTCGGGTTCGTCGGCCGCCTAACGGTTCGCGCTTCTGCTGCGGCGCTACTGGATTCCAACACCGTTTCGTGAACACGACCGCGCCCGACAGCAGCAAGCGCTGGTTAGGCGGCGCGGTAGCCTTCAGTCTCGGCCAAGAGAACGAAGCCTAGCGCGGCAGCGACTCGGCAAGCGCCACGGCGAGACAGGGGCTCGGTGACGCAGCCTGTCGGGCACGAAAGTCCGTCAGCGCGCGGTCGATGGCCCGCTGAATGAACCGCCGCTTCGGCGCGAACGGCGAGGCGTCATCCAGCACCTTCGTCAGCACCCGAACCCGCGTCCCCTCGGCGGTGACAATGTCGAACCTTCGGGTAATCGATGGCAGCATCATCGCCACGAACGACTCCGTCCAATCGTCCTCAGGGCGCCAGGTCGAGAAGACCGTCGTGAAAGGGGAATGATCGAGCCGGTCGAGGAATGCCGCGATGCCGTACCGCGAGGCGGGCTGCCAGTTCTGAACCGCGAGTGCGCCGGATCAAAGGACCCGGGCGTTCCCCGCGGCGGCCATCATCACGATGCGCGCTTTGAGGTTCCCGTCGAAGTCAAGCTCACGCGCCGCTTCGAGGGCCGAATCCTTGGCTACGGCCTGGTGCACTACGCCGTTCAGGTCCACGTACCGGGGCAAGGTCCAGCTGAGGTAGCCAAACTCGCCAGGCTCAAACGGTTTGTTTTCAGGTAGGCGACCCAGTCCGCCACCGTAGTCCCGATCCAGTAAGTGACCCACCTCATGCGCCACCAGATGATACAGGGTGCCGCCCGGCTCGCTGAGACTCGATTCTATTTCCACGCGGGGCAGGGCGGGATCCTTGCTGGGACGGTCGTTGGGTCCGCCGGTCCACCAGTGCTGGGTCCAGGCGGTGGCCCAATCGATGTAGCGCACCTTGTTCTCGAGCACACCTCTTCGAACTCCGATGCTCCGGTACTCGCTTCCCGTCTGGCTGTCGGGGAAGACGGAGAAACTCGCGTTCCACAGTGAGTGGTAGTCGAAGTAGATGCGATCCAACGAGCAGAGATAGGCCTTGAGGATGGGGGGGGCCGCGAGAAAGACGTCCCGAAGAGGCCGGAGGTAGGTGGAGCGATCTACTTGCGGTTCACACTGATCCCTCGGACCATTGGTTCGGTCGCCGATGGTGAGGCAGACCTTTCGTTCCAGAGCGCCCAGCGCTTTAGCAGGCTCGCGGCTGCCAGGAGTCGGCGGGCCATCCGCGGCGGCCGATGGCGGGGCGACCGCAAGAGCCACCGAAGCGCCGCGATCATCAGTCCATTCGTCAGCCCGGAAGCTACGGAGAACACGCTGGGAGACGAGTCGTGCCGCAAGCCGAGCGCGATGAGGAGCGCATCCGAGCCGGGCAACCAGGCCGGGCTCGGGGTGTAGTCGACATCACGGACGACCGGGAAGAACCAAGCGCCTACAAACACGATGACCGAAGCCCACACCGGACCTCGCTTCATGCAGTCCTCAAGGAAAGGAACGGGTGGCCGCCTAACGGACTGCGCCTAAGCTGCGGCGCCACACTGTATGGTTCACAAACGCAATTCTAGCATCGAGGACTGGCGCCGTCAGCTTCAGGCGCGTGTTAGGCGGCAGCCTTCCGCGGCAGACGCCATGCCCAAACGCTGAGTCCCGCGCTCACAGCAACGATCAGAAGGTCAGCATGGTGAAGATGGCCTCGGTTGATGACCTCGACGACATGAGCGGCCGCGATAGCAGCGAATACAAGGCCAGTAGTGATCAAGTAGGGCTTCATCGGTCCCGTTCGAAGGGGTGCTGCAGAAGTCGCAGGTCACTCCTGACGGCAAGACTGGCTACTTGCCGAACACTCTGGCCGCCGCTTCTGCCGCGTTGGAATCGTCGACGACCGGGTGCAGTTCGATGTCAATCAGGTCGCCCCAATTGTTGACGTGCTCGCAAAGGGCGGTCATGTCGTCCGTTTCCAGGACGTGCCAGCCCAGAACCGAGCCGGGCACATGGTACCGAGCGACTTGGTTCACCCCCTCGGGCGGCGGACCGCCGGTTTCCAGAAACTGCTGAAACGCCATCTTGTACAGGCCGGGGCGCGTCCTCCATGTCAGCATGAACTTCACGGTAGCACTCTCCTTCCCCTAGTTGAGTTCTCGAGCGGGAGAAACATCGTACGCGCATTTGTGGATAAGAGCTATTAGCGCTATCCGAAGGCGAGATAATGACTCTTGTCAGGCACCTCCGCACTCACAAGCCAGGACTCATGAAGCACGTTCGGCGAAGCGGTGGAGGCCCAGGCCACGGTGGGCGCCGCACACAGCAGTGGGTTGGTACTAAGGGGCCCGCCGCCTAACGGCCCGCGCTTCACCTGCGGGCGACGAGTGTCCGAGTCCACAACTGGATGGCTTCCTTAAAACCTAGCGCCCGACAGGTGCAAGCGCTGGTTAGGCGGGCCGCGACTTTGCCCTAGGGCGAGGGTTCGAAGCCGAGATTCTTGGGACTTCGAGGAGTGCCGGGGCGTAGCGGTGAGGTCCCCTCGGACTCCAGCGTGGTACCCGTCGTGTTGACCTCAACTGGGTTGACGGTAGCCAGGTCAAAATCATCAAGCCAGAGCATTCCGGGACCGACGAGAAGCGCGCCAAAAACGATCGCGGTCGCATCTTCAGGGACATCGAGAACAAGCTCATACCGGCCCCAGTCTTGGGTGCCAGTAATGGGATGATCTTCCATATTGTCGAAGGGCGTCCCTCCCGCGGAGCCATCGATGCGCATCCACAGTAGCGCCTGTTCCTGGACGGCGACGGACATCGCATACCCGCTTAGTCTGATTCGACGCCCTCGGTAGTCGTCGGCCACGAGACTCTGCCGAATTGCACCGAACTCGGGGGCACTGGGGCCGGCCTGGATGCGGAGGCTGCTCGTTCCGCTCCGCTTAACCTGGTGATCGGTTCGGATGATGTAGGCGGAGGCGGCTTCGGGCGGGCCAGTTCGTGCCCACCCCGGCGGAAGGGAGTCGGGAACTTGAGCAATGGCGACGGACGCCACTGCATGCGGGATGATTGCGATCGCGAAGAGCAGGTGACGTCTCACCGAGTTCCTCCCCCCTTGCCGTGCGGCGACTCCGCCTAACGGCCCGCGCTTCACCTGCGGGCGACATGTATACGAGTCCA
This sequence comes from uncultured Gemmatimonadales bacterium, assembly GCA_963821525.1. Classification (GTDB taxonomy): domain Bacteria; phylum Gemmatimonadota; class Gemmatimonadetes; order Gemmatimonadales; family GWC2-71-9; genus DATBGE01. The sequence goes on from CAWGED010000003.1 coordinate 27,571, forward strand.
CAACTAGACGGCTTCCTTAGAAACCTAGCGCCCGGCAGGTGCAAGCGCTGGTTAGGCCGTTGTTACGAGGAAAGGGCCTCAGGTGCAATATGAGCCAGACTGCGGAGCTCAGCGACTATCTCATCTTCGCGCCAGAATGCTAGGCGGCTTCGTGTTGACGGCATGAAGGTGATCGTGTCGCCCAAGGCGCTCTCGGTCCGTAAGTGAACGGTGACGGCTCTGGCCCGGAGCCACCGGCTTTGAGTGACGGCTTGAATATCAGTAAAGGGGATGAAGACTTCCTCACGATAATTGGAGACCCGAAGGCCCATCGGCGTTAGGATGGCTCGCTTCAGAGGCAGAGTGTGATAGAGAAGCATCACGGTCCCAACAACGAGCGCAACCAGGAAGGTCCATTGATCGCCACGAGTGGCGCCGCCCTTTACGCCATTGAAGTCGACTGTCTCGGGGTGAACCCAAAGGGTGTATGTGCCCCAACCGAAGCCGAGTATCCACGCAGGAGCCAAGAGGAACTTCAATAGGGGAGTGGCGGGAGCAGAAATGGTGCGATCCATCGTGCTAGAACTCCTGTGGTAGCGGCCTAACGGCCCCGCATAAGCCGCGGGCCGAGGCGCGCCGCGTCCAGCTGTCCTGGCCGCGGATGGGTGTCTGCTCCTGGACAATTGTGAGGGCCGAGGCGTGCCAGCTTCATGCGGTAGTTAGGCCGCGCCGCGACCGGCCTAGCCCATCCAAGGGTCCTCACGGGAGGGGCGAGATCCGTTCGTCGCTTCGCGTCAGCAGGGGGAGCATTCGGCTGGCCGTAAGCCACGACACCCCAAACGCGGTCAAGCTAGCGTACTCCCCGTGATAGGTAAGCCATGGATCGATCCTGCTGAGCGCTCCACCCGCAAAGTGGTCGAAGGCAAGCGCGAGGAGAGACAGGACCATGACGGCGCCGCACGCGGCGTAGATAATAGCACGGCTCTTCGCTTGGAGGTGGCCCTTGGCCCGCGCGCGACGAAAGAAGCAATAGCAAAAATACGTTAGCACGAGAAACATTACTGCAGCAGATACTGCGTGAAGATGGGGCACCCGCTCTAGGTGTCCGTCGCAGTCGCAGGGAAATAGGGCGACCCCAAGGGCAGCAACCCCGGCGATCTTGCTGAATATCATCTCCCCGGTCGTGTTCCCGTTATATGAGAACAGGAACGCTGCGGTGGCGAAGAGAAAGCCTATAAAGAAGCTCTGGGACCAGCCTCCGACGTAGTAGGAGGCGCTAATAGAGGTCAACGTCATGCCGGCAAACAAAGCCGTCAGATTGCCGAGGGAGAGGGCGATGAATCCGACGATGAGCTTTGTTGTGTGCTCATCGATCTCGGGACGGCGCGGAGTGCGTATCATAGAGCGCAGGTCCTAGAAGCGGTCTTGAGCCGAAGGGTCAGCCCCCTAGGCAAACTGATTGTGGCAGCGGCCTAACGGCCCGCGCTTCACCTGCGGGCGACGAGCGTACGAGTCCACAATTGGACGGCTTCCTTAGAACCAATCGCCCGACAGGTGCAAGCGCTGGTTAGCTTGCGTCACGACGTGTGCGCCGGCGAATGGCGACTACCGTGATGCCTGTGGCGAAGCCCAAGGGGATGAGAAACAAGGGAATGGCTATGACCGCGGGCCAGTGCCCAGCCCACCGTCCCCCGATCAACCAGGCTGTGGCGGCTAGGAGGCAGGCGGCTGCCCACAGGTATAGCAGCGTGTGACCGGTCGGATAACGCAGGGAATTGACCCAGGCGGGCGCCCAATCGCGCGGGTTGTCATCCAGCCAACTCCCGACACCGACACTCCCACCAACAAGCAGGGCGGCGAGGAGTGCGACGAGGAACACTGAGCTGACGTGCTCGTTCCCGATTTCAAGGATGCCGAATCCCAGGTATGCTGGGAACAGGGCGAGAGTTCCCAGAGCGAACGCCCCCACAATCGACCGATAAAGCGGATGGGCCAGCGCTACCAAGAGTCCGCCAAGAGGGCCGGCAGTCAGGTAGACCGCGACGGTCTGAACGAAGGTGACTCCATTTCGTTGGAACGGGGCGGAACCTGCTATCACGTAGACGAGTGTCACCCAAGCGCTCAGGACGACCCCAATGCCGAGCCCGAAGATTGGAAAGGAGCGGACCCGCTCTCCTAGTGTCACGATTCCACCTCGGAGTTCGGTAACGGCAAGCTAACGCCCGCGCTTCAGTGGCGGGGCGGCTGCGGGACGGTAGCCTTGCTATAAATGTAAGCCGCCGCACGTGGCCGGCCCGCCCCGGCCACTGCAAGCGCTAGTTAGACGCACCTCATACGCGACGCGTAGTGTCCCGCCGAGTGTGGCGGCTGTCACTAGTCTTGACGAGACCCGCCCGTCAAGAGCTATTTGTCGAAATAGTGTTCGAAATTCTGCTTTCCGGGTGCGGGTTTCCCTCCCTTCACTTGCTGCAGCTCTACCTTGCTCAACTTCTTAGGTGCCAGATCCCGTGTCGGCTTCTTTGGATTAGTAGTGCGGTGGCTCTTCTTGCTTGCCATTGCAGGCCTCCGAGGGTTGCCTGCGGTCGGATGACCGGGCGGCTGGGGGTGCTTGACTGCGGGAGGGGAAATAACATGCGATGTGGGACTCAGCAGCGCAAGACCAATTGCCCGAGCCGGCTCGCGCGCTAATGGGTACCACAGTGAGCGTGCGTCTAACGCCCGCGCTTCACCTGCGGGCGATCTGAGCCAGCCCGACACAAGTGGCTGGCTTCCTTGAAAATACAGCGCCCGTCAGGTGCAAGCGCTGGTTAGGTGGCAGCACGCTCGCGCCTCCTTGTCCTATGGCGTGGTCAGCAGCGAATAGTGGTTGGCCACTAGCTGCCAGCGCCCATCCTTCATGACCCAAACGCGTGTGAACCGATTATCGCGCGGCACGGTCTTGCCCCTGTCCTGTCCGACCATCGTGGAGCGGCCGGTTTCCACGGCAGTGTTGCCGTAGACTCGCACGAGAACGTCACTGGTCGTGATGGACTGGTACGTCAACGCGTGCGATGTGAAGTCGGCGACGACCTCCGACTTGTTCCGCACGACTCCGGTGGGCCCGATACCGAGGAAATCGTCAGCATAGATCCGGCGAAGCGCGATGGTGTCGGCAGCAATCTGAGCGTGAATCCGCTCCTGGTCCTGTTGCCGGACAGCTCGCTCGGCCTCCGCGGCGGCACGCTGGCCTTCGCTCTGTGCCTCCGCGATGACGCCCGATACGACCGAAAACAGAAGAGCTGCAACGATCGAGGCGCGCTTCATGAGATGCTCCGTGCAGGCGTGATTGAACTTGCTGCCAGTCGAGTGGCTGCGGGCTACCACGGGGCCCAGCGGGCGGCCGCTGTGCAGCTCGCACTAGGACCACCTAACGGCCCGCGCTTCACCTGCGGGCGACGAGTGTTCGAGTTCACAACTGGACGGCTTCCTTCAAGAAATACAGCGCCCGACAGGTGCAAGCGCTGGTTAGGCGGCGGCTACCGGGTCCCACGTCGCAGGCGCTCCGCGGTCGCTGGGGATGGCTTCGGGGCCGGAGGACGAGTAGGTCCCTCCGCGGGAGCTTGGAGGATGGCGTTGTGCAGGCGTTCAGCCAATGGGGGCTCGGGAGGGAGCTGACGAGTGAGTTCCGCAGCACGGCGCTCCGCCTTGTCCCGCACCAAACCCGCTTTCACGATATGCCACAGGGCGATGCCGATTGTCCGTTGCGCCGATGGGGAGAGCGGCGGGCGGTCCAGAGTCTGGAGGATGCTTTGCACGTGGCGACCAACGTGTACCTCGGTAGCGTCTGCCTCGACTAAGCCCCGAATCGTCAGGACGTGGGCGCCGAGTTGAGGATCGGCATCTTCCAAGCCGAGCGCGTGCCCTAGGACACGTCCGAGGGTCGTCTCGAGCGGTTCTCCGCGATCAACCCAGTTGCTGGCATCACGAGGTGACATTCGGTACCCAGGTTGAGGATTACCGCCACCTAACGGCCCGCGCTTCACCTGCGGGCGACATGTGTACGAGTCCACAACTGGATGGCTTCCTTAAAACCTAGCGCCCGACAGGTGCAAGCGCTTGTTAGGTGGCCCAAGGCTAGTGCTCCTGCGTCACACTGCTGACGTGCCAGGCTCCCGTGCCGTCGGGGGTGAAATGTACAGCGAAAGTGCGCGAGCGAATGACCTTTGTGCGAACGCGCTCTCCCGGCGCCACCGACGCGCTGTCTGGTGCGAAGGCGGGGCGGCTCGAGAACAGGCGGGCCTCTCCGACTGGAGGAGTTGGTCATCGATGGTCAGCACCAGATGCTCAAAAGTCGGCATGGGTGACCAAGCCGACAACAGGTGGCCCGAGATGGCTCGATCGCAGAAGCCGGAGCCGAGGGCACAGGTGCCGGCCAGATGTCTTGTCTTGCGAAGAGAGTCGATCATTACGCGAGGAAGCTCCACTTCCTGGACGATGGAACCGTTGCTGCGAAAGTACCCCTCCCGCAAGTAGACACGGGCATTGGATTCGGGTGGTATAACCCCGTTGCCGGCGCGAATGATGGCGGCTACGGTGTCCAGAGCGGCGTGAAAGAGCTCGGCACTCGGTGGCAAGGACGAGTCAGGGCCTTGGGCGCTGAGCGGCGCGAAGGGGCCAACAATAAGGCTGATTAGGAGTGCCAACCGCATGTTGGTCCTCTTGGGCCACCTAACGCCCGCGCTTCACCTGCGGGCGACGAGTGTACGAGTTGGCAACTGTTGGGCTTCCTTTAAGACTACAGCGCCCGACAGGTGCAAGCGCTGGTTAGACGTCACGGCGGCGGGATCTCGAGGTCGCGACAGATCTTCCGCGCTAGCAGATCGTTGATGTCGCGATGGCGAGGGATTGAGGAGCTCTTCCGGACCCGGCGATTCACATAGACCGTGTGGTTCCCACCCTCGCGGAGGAACTCACAGCCGTGGGACTCCAGGTGGCGGATGAGATCGGTCCGCTTCACGCGGCCGAGATACGCAAGGGTTCGCGGATGACGTTCCGGCCGCGAAGCTCCTCCTCCAGCAACTGGCGATTGGCTTCCAGGACGAGGCGGGTCGCCTCCTCCAAGTTGGTGCGGGCTTCGTCGAGCGTGGCGCCCTGGGTGTTGGCTCCCGGGAGCTCCTCGACGAACCCGATGTACCCCTCGGGGACTTTTTGAAAGACGGCAGTGAGCTGGAGCTGCATGGGAGTGCTCGGGTTCAGATGCTCAAATCTACCACGGGGGATACGTGACGGCTAACGGCCCGCGCTTCACCTGCGGGCGACGAGTGTACGAGTTCACAACTGGACGGCTTCCTTCAAAATACAGCGCCCGACAGGTGCAAGCGCTAGTTAGCCAGCTGACTCACTCAGGCGGTCAAGGTCGCGTCTGACCCAGGCGAGCAGGTCCTCCTGCGTCCACGTACCATTGGCGACTGACAGAATCGCTCGCTCAGCTTCGTCGACTGACGCCGTCAGTTGGAAGCCGTTGAGCATCAGGAAGGCCTCCATGGCCGCATGCCCGACCCGCTTGTTCCCATCGGTGAAGGGGTGTCCCTGAATCAGGGCGAACCCGAGGATCGCCGCCTTGTCTGCCAGCTCCAGATAGAGATCTGCCCCGCCAAACGTCTGGCGGGGCAGGGCAACCGCGGCTTCGAGGTAGTTCATGGCGGCCAGGCCTTCACGTCCGGCGGTCGCCGCCATGATGCGTGCGTGAAGGTGGAGGACCTCACCGCAGCGTCAGGTACCGCACTAGCGCAGGCGATCGTAGAGCTCAGCGTTCTTGGCCAAGATCCGGTCGGCCACCTGAGCGAACTGGGAATCCGGAGGCCGACGAGATCTCGGACGGCCGCAGACGCCAAGTCCTCGGGGCTCAGATTGAGCCGCCGAGCGGCCTCCTGAAGCTGCGTCTGCTGCTCCGCGGTGAGTTCGAGGGAAATCTTCGACGAGCGCAAATCTAAGGGATTATGGGTGGGGAGGATACTCCGGTCGTTCAGCTGGCTAACGGCCCGCGCTTCACCTGCGGGCGATGAGTGTACGAGTCCACAACTCGGCTGGCTTCCTTCAAGGATACAGCGCCCGACAGGTGCAAGCGCTGGTTAGGCTGCACTCGCCCTAGGAAGGTGTCGTCGACTTAGGTTTCCACAGAGCTGCATCCAGGATAGACCAGAGATGAATGATCCAGCCAAACAGAAAGAACCAGGAGGACGCCCGCCAGGACGAATCGGATGATGGTGATGACAGGCCGCTTGGGCAGGCCCAGCCCCGGAATGAAGAAACTGCAGAGCGCCGCGATGACGTTCCCCGTTGATCCCCGTCCGCTCGCCATGACGGACCTCCGCCTCAATCGAATGGATGATCGACTAGACGAACTCTGCGTGCAGCCTGAACGCCCGCGCTTCACGTGCGGGCGACGAGTGTACGAGGCCGCAACTGGACGGCTTCCTTAGAACCTAGCGCCCGACAGGTGCAAGCGCTGGTTAGGCGGCACCGGGGTACAGTCTAAATACATGGGTGACAGAACAGTCTAAAGACATGGGTGACACCGGGGCCACCTTGCGGACTCCTCAAGGAGGGGTCCGATGCCGTGGCAGGAGGAGTCGACCATGCAGCTCCGTCGCCAGTTCATTCAGGATGTCCAGAGTGGTGCGACGCCCATCACCGAGCTCTGCCGGGCCTATGGCATCAGTCGGAAGACCGGCTACAAGTGCCTCGCGCGCTACGAGGCCGGCGGCCTTCCGGCACTCGTCGATCGGTCGCGGCGCCCGCAGACCTCCCCCACCGCGACGGCCCCGGAGCGGTGCGGGCCCTGCTCGCGGCCCGGCACCATCACCCCACGTGGGGGCCCCGGAAGCTGCTCCGTCTCTTGCGGCAGCAACTGCCCGCCGCGCCCTGGCCCGCGCGCAGCACGATCGCCCTCCATTTGCACCGCGCCGGACTGGTCGTCACGCCCCGGCGGTCCGGCGCCCCGGCCATCCCGGCCGTCCCCAAGCGCCGATGGACGCCCCGAATGCGATCTGGACCGCCGATTTCAAAGGTCAGTTCAAGCTCGGCAATGGGCAGTACTGTTATCCGCTGACGCTGGCGGATGGCTACAGTCGGCTGCTGCTCCGCTGCCAGGCGCTGACCAGCACCCAGGGGGCGGAGAGCCGTCCCGTCTTCGTCCGCGCCTTTGAGGAGTTTGGCTTGCCCGTGCGGATCCGCTCGGACAACGGGGTGCCCTTTGCCACCCAGGCGCTCGGCCGGCTCTCTCCGCTCTCGGTGTGGTGGCTGCGCCTGGGGATCCTGCCCGATCTCACGGAACCGGCCTCGCCGCAGCAGAACGGCCGGCATGAACGGATGCATCGCACCCTCAAGGCCGAGTGTACCCGGCCGCCGCGGGCCTCGCGCCAGGCGCAGCAGCGCCGCTTCGACACCTGGCGCACGGAGTTCAACGAGCTCCGCCCGCACGAGGCGCTGCACGATGTCACGCCGGCGTCCCTCTATCGGCCGTCGCCGCGCCCGTATCCGCGCCGCCTGCCGCCGCTCGACTACCCGCTGCACTATGAAGTCCGCCGGGTCAGTCATAACGGCGGGATCCGCTGGTACAGCGACTGGGTCAATGTCAGCCAGACGCTCGGCGGCGAGTACATCGGCCTGGTCGAGATCGATGATCGCGAATGGGACGTCTACTTCGGGCCGCTCCGCCTCGGCCGCTTTCACGAGGACACCCGGCGGATTGAGGATGCCCTCGGTCGCCAGCACCGGCGGCCCTATTGAAAAGTGTTACCGATGTCCTTGGACTGTTTTGTCACCCATGTCCTTGACTGCTCACGGAGTCTCAACTGAGCGGGTTCCAGCTCCAAATCTGAGAGTTGAGCGACTACAGAGGCTCCAATCTCGGTGCCACGAGCGGTTGGGGTGGCCTGGTGAACAATGCGAAGTATTGGTATGTGATGTCGAAGGTGTCTCAAGAGGTGACACCAAGCAACGTAGCCTCGACGATCTCGCCATCGCGAAAGCTGAGTTGGACACGTTTCTTGAGGTAGGCACGCAGACCATTCGGGTCAGTATTCATTCTTGGTCTACTCAGGCGACTGGAGCGCCGCCTAACGGCCGGCGCTTCACCTGCGGGCGACAAGTATTCGAGTTCACAACTGGATGGCTTCCTCAAAACCTAGCGCCCGACAGGTGCAAGCGCTGGTTAGGTGGCCCGAAGGCTAGTGCTCCTGCGTCACACTGCTGACGTGCCAGGCTCCCGTGCCGTCGGGGGTGAAATGTACAGCGAAAGTGCGCGAGCGAATGACCTTTGTGCGAACGCGCTCTCCCGGCGCCACCGACACGTGCTGTCTGGTGCGAAGGCGGGGCGGCTCAGAAAGGGGGCCTCTCCGACTGGAGGAGTTGGTCATCGATGGTCAGCACCAGATGCTCAAAAGTCGGCATGGGTGACCAAGCCGACAACAGGTGGCCCGAGATGGGCCCGATCGCAGAAGCCGGAGCCGAGGGCACAGGTGCCGGCCAGATGTCTTGTCTTGCGAAGAGAGTCGATCATCACCGGCGAGTCCACTTCCTGGACGATGGAACCGTTGCTGCGAAAGTACCCCTCCCGCAAGTAGACACGGGCATTGGATTCGGGTGGTATAACCCCGTTGCCGGCGCGAATGATGGCGGCTACGGTGTCCAGAGCGGCGTGAAAGAGCTCGGCACTCGGTGGCAAGGACGAGTCAGGGCCTTGGGCGCTGAGCGGCGCGAAGGGGCCAACAATAAGGCTGATTCGGGGTCCGACCCGCATGTTGGTCCTCTTCGGCCACCTAACGGACTGCGCCTAAGCTGCGGCGCCACACTGTATGGTTCACAAACGCAATTCTAGCATCGAGGACTGGCGCCGTCAGCTTCAGGCGCGTGTTAGGCGGCAGCCTTCCGCGGCAGACGCCATGCCCAAACGCTGAGTCCCGCGCTCACAGCAACGATCAGAAGGTCAGCATGGTGAAGATGGCCTCGGTTGATGACCTCGACGACATGAGCGGCCGCGATAGCAGCGAATACAAGGCCAGTAGTGATCAAGTAGGGCTTCATCGGTCCCGTTCGAAGGGGTGCTGCAGAAGTCGCAGGTCACTCCTGACGGCAAGACTGGCTACTTGCCGAACACTCTGGCCGCCGCTTCTGCCGCGTTGGAATCGTCGACGACCGGGTGCAGTTCGATGTCAATCAGGTCGCCCCAATTGTTGACGTGCTCGCAAAGGGCGGTCATGTCGTCCGTTTCCAGGACGTGCCAGCCCAGAACCGAGCCGGGCACATGGTACCGAGCGACTTGGTTCACCCCCTCGGGCGGCGGACCGCCAGTTTCCAGAAACTGCTGAAACGCCATCTTGTACAGGCCGGGGCGCGTCCTCCATGTCAGCATGAACTTCACGGTAGCACTCTCCTTCCCCTAGTTGAGTTCTCGAGCGGGAAAACATCGTACGCGCATTTGTCGATAAGAGCTATTAGCGCTATCCGAAGGCGAGATAATGACTCTTGTCAGGCACCTCCGCACTCACAAGCCAGGACTCATGAAGCACGTTCGGCGAAGCGGTGGAGGCCCAGGCCACGGTGGGCGCCGCACACAGCAGTGGGTTGGTACTAAGGGGCCCGCCGCCTAACGGACCGCGCTTAAGCTGCGGCGCGCTGGAGAAAGATTCATTCCATAATCTACGCGCGCCGGCAGCTTCAAGCGCTTGTTAGGCAGCACACCATGATGGAGCACAGCGTCTCTAGTGCTTAGCGGCATGCTTCAACGCAGCGACAGCTCCCATGAGTGTGAGGAGACCTGCGAACAACCCCGAACCAACGGTGACGATGTTTGCCACGAAAGCTATCCAACCAGCCACTGAGCCGTCTGGCCCCAGCGCGCGAATGCCGACGGTCGCCTGCACAAGAATGGCCGTGGCGAAGGCATACGCCGTCGCCAAGAGCGTCCAGCAAAGGGCTGCCTGCTGAGCTGGCGTCAGCACCAGAAGCGGGAAGGCAGCCGCTATGGCCAGAAGCCAGACGCCAGCGAGTAGCAATGCGTTGTGTGCGGCACGCCACGCCTGAGGCTGTATGCCGGCGACCTCCTCAGCCACTGCCGCCAGGCCTAGGAGCAGACCGACGAGGACCAATGCGGCCCCGTGAAGGAGAATAAGCGCTCGCCCGTTACGGATCATGCTCAGCCGGTGTGCTGCCTAACTATTACTTCACTTGCATGCGTGCGCTGCCCGTTCCCCCAATCCCCGCCTCCATATGCAATAAAGCAGAGCAAGCAACCGCCCCGCCCGGAAGCCGAAACTCCCCGCCGCGCATCATATTAGCCCTGCCAGGATTGAAACGGTGTCCCAATAATATGCTGCGAAGAACCCGGAAATAAGCAGTCCCCCCATCCGCCCTCAGCGCCGGTCCGCCGGACTCCGGACCCCCATCACCCCCCGGTTCAAGACGTGAGTATAGATCATCGTCGTGCTCACGTCCGAATGCCCCAACAACTCCTGGACTGTCCGGATATCGTACCCATCCTCCAGCAGATGGGTCGCGAAGCTGTGCCGCAGGCTGTGACAGGTCGCCCGCTTGGTGAGCGCGGCCGAGCGGACCGCCTGAGTGACCGCCCGCTGGACCACCGTCTCGTGGAGATGGTGCCGTCGCCGCTCCCCCGTCTGCCGGTCCACCCAGGTCCGGGTCGCCGGGAAGACCCACTGCCACCGCCAGTCCCGTCCCGCATTGGGAAACTTGCGGGCCACCGCCGTCGGCAATTCCACCGTTCCACCCCCCGCCGCCACGTCCCGCTCGTGCAGCCCCTTCACCCGACCCAGATGCCGCCGCAACTCGGCCTTGATCGACTGCGGCAACATGGTGATCCGGTCCTTGTCTCCCTTGCCGCCCCGCACCGTCAGCTGGTCCGACTCGAAGTCCACGTCCTTCACCCTGAGCTGCAGACACTCCAGCAGGCGAAGTCCGCTTCCGTAAAGCAATGTCGCCACCAGCCGGACCGGACCCTCCAGCTGCCGCATCAGGCTCGAGACTTCATCCCGGGTCAGCACCACCGGCAACCGGGTCCGCCGCGGCGCCCGCACCACTCGGGTGAGCCAGGGGAACTCCGACCGCATCACATGTCGATACAGAAACAGTATCGCGCTCAACGCCTGCGTCTGGGTGGACGCACTCACCCGGCCCGCCTCGGCGAGACTGCTCAGAAACCGGGTGACCTCTTCCTCTCCCAGCTCCGCCGGATGCCGCATCCCGCTGGCGCGAACGAACCGGATGACCCAGCGTACGTAGGCTTCCTCCGTCCTGCGGGAATAGTGCCCCAGACGAAGCGCCCGTCGCATCTGCGGAATGAGCTTGAGTGACTCTGACGATTCGGGAGCCGCCATCCCCCAGAATCGTACATAGGCGGCAAACTCGCGTCACCGAAAAAACGCGAGACGATAACACCAGCGTCTACTGTTCGTCACACGACTCGGCGCCATTACCCCTGGTCTCGGCGATCAAGTCAGCCGGCACTCAAGAGCATCGTCGCCATGAGCGCCGCATTGTAACCCGCGTGCATTCCGATGCCAGGCCACAGCGACCGGGTGCGCAGGCGCAGCGCCATCGTGACGGCGGCCAGCACCGAGATGCTGAGCAGGGCCGGCCAATAGGTCCGCACCTCGGTCAGATGACCGACCGCGAAGAGGATGGTGACGATCAGCGCCGCCGGACCAACTCCCCACGAGTTTCCGAACCCGGTGAGCAGCACCCCTCGGAAGAGAAACTCTTCGACCGGTGGGGCAAAGAACACGGCGAGCAGCGCAAACAGAATTCGAACGGACGTGGATGCCGAAGCCGCCGCCTCGCTGAGCGGGCCAAAGGACTGTCCGGGATGTGGGGGAAAGAGCCTGGTCAATACCAGCAAATAAAAGACGGCCAGCAGCACACCGGCCGCGATGCCGACCCTGATATCGCGTCGCGGTGCCTCTCGCCAGCCGAGGGCTGCGAGGATGGTCGGCCAGGAGCCGCCGGGAAAACGTTGCCTGGCCTTGGTGAACATGACCAAGGCTGCAACCAGCCATCCCGAACACGGCAAACGGGATCAGATACCGGGTTGTGGCGTCTCCGATTTGTGCCGCGGCATCCTCGCCGCCTGTTGCGGTCCGCAAGCCGAGGAAGAAACCCAGGATTCCGCCCACGACCAGCTGAGTTCCGAAGTACCAGAGGAACACCCGGAGCGAGGACCAGGCCGTCAGCGGGAGTGGCTCTCGGCCGACTGCGGTGATGGGCATGAAGGCCTGGGTTGAGAGTGTCGGTTCGACGGTTCGACGGTTCGTCCGTTCGACGGTTCGGCGGCTCGGCCCCGTTCGCCGTTCGCTGTTCCCTATCTCTTCTCCCTTCTCCCCTTCTCCCGTTCTCCCGTTCTCCCGTTCTCCCGTTCCCCCGTTCCCGCCTCATCCCGCCCCCTCCCAGATATCATCCAGCCACGCCGCGAAGAACTTCCGGTGCGCGTCGCACAGACAATTACGATTGAGTTGATCGGGACACTGCGCGATGATCGCCAGCTTGGGCTCGGCCTGCTCCGCCGGGATCGGCCCTCGGTAGGTGACCTCATCCTGGCCGCCCCCAGCGTCACGATAGCCTGCGATAGTGTACTTGCCACAGGAGGGACAGTGGAAATACGCCTCGGTGTACGCGGCGCCCATCAGGCCACCCCGGATCACCGCGGTGCTCTTCGCAATCGGCTCGTGACAGGCGAGACACTGGACCATCTGGTCGATTGGTAATTGGTAATTGCAAATTGGTAATTGCTAACAGCTAACGCTAACCGCTCACGGCTCACGGCTGACGGCCCTCATCACTCACATCGGAGCCCAAGGTGTCGTCGTGAGCTGTTTAAGCCGCTTCCCATACAGCACCCGCCGCCACCAGGTCGGCTTGGGCTGTAAGCTTTTGAGGACCGTTCCCTCCCAGCCCTTCGCCGTATCCACCGAGATGATCGCCGCGAAGGCACCGCCTCCGATCAGCCGGGCGAGCGACTTGACGTGGGCACGCAGGAAATGGGCGGCTGCCGCGGTCCCCGAATCGCTCAGTCCCATCACTACCCAGCAGCTCCGATGACTCGCCGAGTGGTAACCCTTGTAGATGAGCCCGAAGTCGTGCCCCTCCTTCGCCTCGAACAACTCGGAGGATGTCAGGGTGCGGAAGGCGGCCGGCTGCTGCCGAAGCTGGACCAGCTTGGGCTCGCAGGCATCCAGGATCTGGAGCGACTTGTAGTGCGGCCCGATCCCGATCGCATCCTCGCTCCAGGTCTGTCGTCCCGTCTCGCCCGACAGGAGCGAGAAGCTGAGCCGGCTGTTGGTTGCCAGCACCAGCTGCTGCAGCTCGGCGACCGCGCGCACATCGGGCACGGTATAAAGCTCCGGAATCTTCGCCCACTTGAGCACGGTGAGCCCGGAGGCAGGATTGCGGGGATCTTCCGGCGCCTTGGAGAAGAGTTCGTTATTGGGAACGAAGAGGCCGCGGAGAAAGAAGGCGGCGCTGGAGTCCTTGGTAGCGAGCGAGCCGAGGAGGAGACGGACCGAAGGATCCGTCCGAAAGTACCAAAGGGCGAGCCCCACCAGGAGGATCGCGAGTACCGCGATCCCCGCGATGGCCAGCGGGTTCGAATCGGAAAGAAATCCCATGCTCAGATCCGTGGTTCTGTCATGAGTACCCGACCGGCGATCACACGAGTGACGGCTTGTATTCCCTGATTTGTCCGAATTCCTGAAAGCCGAGCCGGCGATAGACCCCGACACCATCGGGTGCGGCCTGGAGGATGGCGATCTGCTGGCCCGCCTCCCGGGCGTCCTGCAGGGGTCTCACGGTCAGCGCCGAACCATAGCCCCGCCGGCGATAGGGAGCCAAGGTCGAGATGGCATAGAGTCCGACGACTCCGCCTCCCACCGTCAGCTCCGCGGTTCCCACCGCGACGCCATCGACATATCCCAGGTAAAGCCAGAGGGGACTGGCCGAATGCAGCAGGACTGGCGCGGCCCGGGCATAGAACTCTACTACCAATTCGTCGGGCGGAGACCAGTTAGCGGCACTGAGTCTAGCGTACTCCCGAAGCTCCTCGGGGCTGCTTACCCGCCTGATCGAGAGCCCATTCGGCGCGAGATCTATGCCGGGAAGGGCGTCCAGGTCCACGGCCATGGCCAGCTCGGACTCCGCCGGCTCAAGTCCCGCCTGCTCCAGCTGTTGCCCGAGGTCGGCCGGCCGGTCGCCGGGCCCCACCCACCAGGAAAACGGATGCGACCGCTCGGCGAACCAGTCGATCGCCTCTCGAATCGCAGACGCAGCGGCATCCCGCTCCAGTCGAGCGCGACAGACGGCGTTGAACGTGTCACAGGGAAGGCCGCTGTCGCTCAGGACCAGCGATTCCGACCGGCGCACCCGCATGCCGGCCGTTTGCTGCTGCACCCAGGTGAAGTGGGTGGCAAGGTTGGCGTCGGCTGCATCAGCCAACGTTGTAGATCATGTATTTTAAGTACCGAGTACCTAGTCCCGAGTACCTAGTACAGAGTACTGCGTAGTTCTGACTCCGAGCTCTCGGCATGTGGTCTCTGGAAATCCAAACTCAGCGCTCGGTACGCAGTTCTCGGTACTCGTTACTAGGTACTCGGTACTTTTCTAGACCGTCGCTCTCGTCCGATCCATCGTCCCCCGCTCGGCCAACGACGACTGCGCCGCCGCCAATCTCGCGATCGGTACCCGGTAGGGAGAACAGCTCACGTAGTTCATGCCGAGGGCATCGAAGAAGGCCACCGATCGCGGCTCTCCGCCGTGCTCGCCGCAGATGCCGAGCTTGAGATCCTGCCGGGTCTTCCGCCCCAGCTCGCAGGCCATCTGGATCAGCTTGCCCACTCCACCGATGTCCAGCACCTGGAACGGATCATCCTCCAGGATGTTGTGCTCCAGGTAGTAGGGAAGGAAGCGTCCCGCGTCGTCGCGCGAGAGGCCCCAGGTGGTCTGGGTGAGATCGTTGGTGCCGAAGGAGAAGAACTGCGCCTCGCGCGCGATCTCGTCGGCGGTGAGGGCGGCGCGGGGCAGCTCGATCATGGTGCCGAGCAGATAGGGCACGGTGAGCTGCTTCTCCCGGAAGACCTGCTCCGCGACTTCCCGCACGATGAGCGCCTGCTTCCGGAACTCAACGACATTGGCGGTGAGCGGGATCATCACCTCGGGCATCACTCGGCCCTTGCGGGACGCCACGGCACAAGCCGCCTCGAAGATGGCGCGGGCCTGCATGCGTGCTGATCTCGGGATAGATGATGCCCAAGCCGGCAGCCGCGGAGTCCCAGCATCGGGTTGGTCTCCTGCAGCGCCTGCACGCTCGCGGCCACTTCTTCCGGCTTGCGACCCAGCGCCTTGGCCAGCGCTTCGATCTCCTGCTTCTCCTTGGGGAGGAACTCGTGGAGCGGGGGATCGAGCAGCCGGATGCAGACCGGATATCCCTCCATGGCGCGGAAGATGGCCTCGAAGTCCCCCCGCTGCATCGGGAGCAGTTTGGCGAGCGCCTTCTTGCGACCCTCGCTGTTCTGGGCCAGGATCATCTCCCGCATCGCGATCAGCCGGTCGCCCTCGAAGAACATGTGCTCGGTACGGCAGAGCCCGATGCCCTCGGCGCCGAAGTCGCGGCCCCGGTGCGCGTCGGCCGGCGTATCGGCATTCACCCGCACCCGGAGATGGCGGACCTTGTCGGCCCACAGCATGAGCCGGGTGAAATTGCCCGACAGCTCGGGAGAAACCAGGTTCGCCTGTCCCGCGTAGACCCGCCCGCTGCCGCCGTCGATCGTGATCCACTCGCCCTGTTTGATGGTGCGGCCGTTCACCGAGAACTGCAGGTTCTGCTCGTTTACCTCGAGCTTCTGGGCGCTCGCGACGCAAGGCTTTCCGATGCCGCGCGCAACGACGGCCGCGTGACTCGTCATGCCGCCGCGCGCGGTCAGAATCGCCTTGGCGGCGACCATGCCGTGGAAGTCTTCGGGACTGGTCTCCCGTCGCACCAGGATCACCGAGTCGCCCTTGCGGCCCAGCTGCTCCGCCAGGTCGGCGTCGAACACCGCGGTGCCCGATGCGGCTCCGGGTGAGGCGGGCAGTCCGGTCGTCAGCAGATCGAGATGGGCCTTGGGATCGATCGCCGGATGGAGCAGCTGGTTGAGATCGTTGGGGGGAATCCGGGCGACCGCCTCGTCCTCGCTGATCGCACCTTCATCCACCATCTCGCAGGCGATACGCACCGCGGATTGCCCCGAGCGCTGGGCGCGCCGGGTCTGCAGCATGTAGAGCTTGCCGCGCTCGATGGTGAACTCCATGTCCTGCACATCGCGGAAGTGCCGCTCCAGGATCCTCGCCAGCCGGTCCAGCTCGGTGTAGGCGGCGGGCATCACATCCTTGAGCCGCGCGATCGGCTCCACGTCCCGGGTGCCGGAGACGACGTCCTCTCCCTGTGCGTTGAGCAGATATTCACCGTAGAGCCGCCTCTCACCGGTCGAGGGGTCGCGGGTGAACGCGACGCCGGTGCCCGAGTCCTCGCCCAGGTTCCCGAAGACCATCGTCACCACGTTGACCGCGGTTCCCATGCTGTCGGGAATGTCGTGCAGCTTCCGGTAATCGATCGCGCGCCGGGTGTTCCAGCTCTCGAAGACCGCGGCGATGGCGCCCCAGAGCTGCTCCATCGGGTCGTCGGGGAAGGGGCGCCCGGCTTCCTTCTCGACGTGCTTCTTCATCTCGTGCACCAGCGCCAGGATCTCCTCGGCCGGGAGGTCGATGTCGCGCTCCGCCTTGTGCTTCTTCTTGCTGCGCCTCGAGCAGGTGCTCGATCGGGGCCTTGGGGAGATCGAACACCACCGTCGCGTACATCTGCACGAAGCGGCGGTAGGAGTCGTAGGCGAAATGCGCGTTGCCGCTCTCCTTGCGCAGGCCCTCCACCGTCGCGTCGTTGAGGCCGAGGTTGAGGATCGTCTCCATCATGCCGGGCATGGAGACCGCGGCGCCCGAGCGCACCGAGACCAGCAGCGGCCGTTCGCGGCCGCCGAAGTGGCGGTTGGTCGCGGCTTCGAGCCGCTGGAGACTGGTCTCGACCTGGGATCGAAGCCAGGGCGGAAATTGACGAGTCTCGAGGTAGGTGACGCAGAGCGATGCGGCGATGGTGAATCCGGGAGGGACCGGAATGCCGAGGTTGGTCATCTCGGCGAGACCGGCGCCTTTTCCTCCCAGCACGTCCTTCATGGTGGCGGTGCCGTCGGCGCGGCCCTGCCCAAAGAAATAGACTGACGGCTGGGAGTAGGTTCCGCTCATGCGGTCGTCACGATGGAGGGAGCCGCGTGCCGGACCTGGACCAGCTCGTCCGAGATCGGCGTCGGATAGTTGCCGGAGAAGCACGCGTCGCAGAACTCGTTCCGCGGTCCGGCCGCGCGGAGCATGCCTTCGAGCGACAGGTAGCCCAGGGTATCCACGCCGAGGTAATCACGGATTTCCTCGATCGAGTGGTTGGCGCCGATCAGCTCCTCGCGGGTCGGCGTATCGATCCCGTAGTGGCAGGGGCCGGTGATCGGCGGAGAGGCGAGCCTCAGATGTACTTCGCGGGCGCCCGCGGCGCGAATCATCTGCACCAGCCCCTTGCTGGTGGTTCCGCGGACCAGGCTGTCGTCCACCATCACCACCGAGCGGCCCTCGATCACGTCGCGCACCGGATTGAACTTGATCTTCACCTTGGCCACCCGCAGCGCCTGGGTCGGATTGATGAAGGTCCGGCCCACGTAGTGGTTCCTGATCAGCCCGTTCTCCAGCTTGATCCCCGAGACCTCGGCGAAACCGAGAGCCATCGCGTTTGCGCTGTCCGGAACGCTGAACACGACCTCGGCGCCCGGGGCAGGGTGCTCCTTCGCCAGCTCGCGGCCCAGCTCGCGCCGCACCCGGTCCACCGACTCGCCGAAGACCCGCGAATCGGGCCGGGCGAAGTAGACCAGCTCGAACACGCAGCGGCTGATCGGCCGCGGCTTGAGCCGGGGCAGCTCGGTGATGTTGCCTTCCTCGATCTTGAGGAACTGGCCCGGTTGCAGCTCGCAGACCATCTGGGCGCCCACCAGGTCGAGCGCGCAGGTTTCCGAGGCGACAACCACACCGCCGCTCAACCGGCCGAGCACCGCGGGCCGGAAACCGCGCGAGTCGATCACCACATAGATCGTCCGACCCACGCTCATCAGCAGGGTATAGGCGCCCTCGGCTTTTTCCAGCGCCTCGCGAATCTGCTCCTCGGGCGTGTGCTTCCTCGAGCGGGCGATCAAATGCAGCAGGACTTCGGTGTCGGTCGTCGTGGTGAAGATGGCGCCCTGGTCCGCCAGCTCGCGCCGCAGCTCCGGCGCGTTGGTCAGGTTGCCGTTGTGCGCGATGGTGAGCGGCCCGCCGCGATAGTCGATGAGGAGCGGCTGGGCGTTGGCCAGCACCGAGCTTCCGGCGGTGGAGTAGCGGGTGTGCCCGACGGCGACATCGCCCAGGCAGCGCTGGAGTGCCGCGTCATGGAAGTTCTCCGAGACGAGCCCCATTCCACGGTGTGCCCGAGCCCTGCCGTGCTCGTCGATGGCGACGATGCCGGCACTCTCCTGGCCACGATGCTGCAGGGCGTAGAGCCCCATATACGTGAGCCGCGCCGCGTCAGGTACTCCGGAGACTCCGAAGATGCCGCACATTCCGGTGTGGTAACTCCTCTCTTGGGTACCTCATCCCTCGCTCCCTCCGCCACCTCATCCCGAGCGCAGCGAGGGACCTACTCTCCGAGTCTTGAACCTCAGTCGAAGCGCTACGCATCTAAGGCCACCTCTGCAAGGTCCCTCGCTCCGCTCGGGATGAGGTACTTGTACGACATCGCTTCTCTACATTTCCCGTCCTCATCGCCCTACTCCCCACTCCCGACTCCCTACTCCCTATTTCCCTTCCACTGCACTGTCCTCCACCACATGCCCCATCCTCCGCGGAATCGCCGTCATGTAGGTCTCCCGCAGCGAGGCGATGGGCCAGCGATAGGTGGCCTGGCTCGTCGTGACCGCCAGCTCGCCGTTCGCTTCTCCGACAAAACCCGCAGCGTGCAGCGGAACCTTGTGCTCCTCCGCCAGCATCCGAATTGCCCCGTCCTTGGCGGGATCGCAACTGATTACGACGCGGCCGTGGTCTTCTCCGTATAAGAGGCCAGCGTCGGTCAGGGCGGACAAGCGGTCAGGGCGGGCAAGTCGGTCAGGTCGGTCGTGCTTGCGGGCTCGTCGTCCGCCCCGTCCGCCTCTGTCCGCCCTGTTCGCCGAGTATCATTTGCAAATCCACCGCTGCTCCACGGCCTGTCGCCGCATAAGGTCCGCCGATCGCAGCCTCCGCCAAGGTCACCGCCAAGCCCGCCGGTCGAGCAGTCGTGCGCCGAGCGAAGCAGTTTCTTCCGGGCCGCCGCGGCCAGGAAGTGCTGCAACCGCCGCTCGGCGTCCAGGTTAACCGGTGCCGGCTCGCCTCCCGACAAAGTCATGTACCTCAAGCCAGTACGCCGAGCCGCCGAGCCGCCCAGCGGTCTTGCCGAGGATGAAGATCCGGTCCCCGGCCTGCTGGAAGTGGCTCCCTACCTTGAAGTCTAACTTTTCGAGCAAGCCCACCATGCCGATGGTGGGGGTCGGGTCGATCGCCCCCGTAGGGCTTTCATTATAGAAGGAGACATTGCCCCCGGTTACCGGGGTCTCGAAGGCCCGGCAGGCATCGGCGATGCCGCGGCAGGCTTCCTTGAACTGGTAGAAGACTTCGGGCTTCTCCGGGTTGCCGAAGTTGAGGCAGTCGGTGATGCCGAGCGGTACCGCGCCGGTGCAGGCGATGTTGCGGGCCGACTCGGCGACAGCCGCCTTCCCACCTTCGTAGGGGTCGAGCGCCAAGAGCCGGGAGTTGCAGTCTACCGTCACCGCGAGCCCGAAGTCGGTCTCGCCCACGCGAAGCACACCCGCGTCACTTCCCGGGCCGAACAGGGTAGAGGCCTGGACCGTGGAATCGTACTGCTCGAACACCCAGCGCTTGCTCGCGATGCTCGGGGTGTCGAGGAGCAGGGGCAGGGCAGCGTGGAGGTCCACCTTTGCGGGGCTCGACGGCTCGGCGGCTCGGCGGCTGGCAACTGCGGGGGACTCCTTCGCTTCCGACTCGTAGATCGGGCAGTCGTCTACCAGGCGCTGGCCGGGGATCTCGGCGACAACGACACCGTTGTGCTTGATCCGGAACATCCCGTCGTCGGTCACCCGGCCCACCACCGCGGCCTCGAGCTCCCACTTGGTGCAGACCGCCTGCACATCCTTGAGCCTGCCGGGCTCGGCCACCACCAGCATCCGCTCCTGCGACTCGCTCAGCATGATCTCGTAGGGAGTCATGCCCTTTTCTCTGACCGGGACCTTGTCGGTCTCCACCTCGACGCCGACACCGCCCCGTGCCGCCATCTCGGCGGAGGAGCTGGTGAGGCCTGCGGCGCCCATGTCCTGGATGGCGACGATCAGGTTCTTCTCGATCAGCTCGAGCGTCGCCTCGAGCAGCAGCTTCTCGGTGAACGGGTCGCCCACCTGAACCTGCGGCCGGCGAGCCTCGCTCTTCTCCGAGAGATCCTCGGAGGCGAAGCTCGCTCCGTGAATTCCGTCCCGCCCGGTGCGGGAGCCGACGGCGATCAGAATGTTGCCGACACCCTCCGCCTTGGCGCGGATCAGGTCCGTTCTCCTTGAGCAGTCCCACGCACATCGCGTTGACCAGCGGGTTGCCGCTGTATCCGGACGCGAAATCCACCTCGCCACCCAACGTTGGAACTCCGACGCAGTTCCCGTAGTCACCGACGCCCTTCACCACGCCGGCGAAGAGATAGCGGTTCCGGGCCGAATCGAGCGGGCCGAAGCGGAGGCTGTTGAGCACCGCCACCGGTCGCGCGCCCATGGTGAAGACGTCGCGCAGAATGCCGCCCACTCCGGTCGCGGCGCCCTGATAGGGTTCCACCGCGGAGGGGTGATTGTGCGATTCGATCTTGAAGGCGACGGCCCAGCCCTGGGGAAGTCTCAGCACGCCGGCGTTTTCACCCGGTCCCTGCACGACGAGGGGGCCGGTCGTCGGGAAGGTGCGGAGAACCGGCTTCGAATGCTTGTACGAGCAATGCTCCGACCAGAGCGCCGAGAAGATCCCCAGCTCGGTGAGCGTCGGGGTGCGGCCCAGCATCTCGAGAATGCGGCCGTACTCCAGCTCATTCAGGTTGTGCTCGCGCACCACCTCCGGTGTCACCGGACGTTCGCCGGGGAAGGGATGGGCGGTGGTGGACCTGGAAGCGACGCCGGCGTCGGCCATGAGGGATGAGTGTTGGGTGGTCAAATCTCGTCCTTCGGACTGGGCTTCTTCCCGAAGGCGCCCATCAGGTCGTCCATGATCCGAAAGACGAGACCCTTGTCGTAATGGGCCAGGATCGCCCTGACCTCACCGTAGTCGAACCACGAGCCCTTGCAGTCCTCACACATTTCGAACTCGATGCCGTGGAGCTTCCGGTCCTTGAGATGCCCGCCGCACTTGGGGCATCGCATGTGGTGCAGGCGACGCTCGGCATCCCGGGCGCGCGCGTGCTCCTGCTGGCGCCGGCGCTCAATGCGCTCCGCGTCGAGCTTGGCGAAATATTCGACTTCGTTCTTGCTGGGCTTGCTCTTGTCGGCCATTGCCTTCGGTGTCGGTTAAGGTTCTTCGTCTAACAGCTAACAGCTAACAGCCAACAGCTAACAGCTAACAGCTAACAGCTTACAGCTATTAGCTATTAGCTTCTTCACGGGGCCGTCGGTGCCACCCCCGTCGGCTCCGGCTTCCGCTCCGGCGGCGAGGACGATACACCGTCGTAGCTCCGGCCCTGGGCGCGTACGATGGCGTCCACCACCTGGTCTTTCTCCAGGATCACCACGTCGTAGGTGCCGCAGGTCTTGAGGCACCCGTTGGTGTAGAACATGTAGCTGTAGTCGCCCATCTTCCTGACGGTGAGCGGCTCGCCCCACGCGGCGCGCACATCGGCCTCGGACTGTCCCGGCTTGATGGCCTGGGCGGACAGGGCGGTCGGGGCGGACAGGACGGTCAGACTGAGCACCAGCGCCAGTGTGGCTAATCTGGTCAGGAGGTTGCTTGGCATCGCCAGTTTCCTCGGGTCGAAGGTGTCAGGCTCTGAGTCCTAGTCCGTCGGTTCGTCGGTTCGTCGGTTCGTTCGTCCGCCGGTCCGCCGCTCTTTGTCCGCCGGTCCGCCATCTCTTCGTCCGCCGGTCCGCCGCTCTTTGTCCGCCGCTTTACGTCCGCCGGTCCGCCCGTCTCCCGTCTCCTACCGCTCCTTTACCACCCCCGCCACCGCCGACGTGAAGAACCCCAGCCCATCCGTGTTGCCCAGCGCGGGATCCGACGCGCGGTCGGGGTGGGGCATCAGGCCGACCACGTTGCCTTCGTCGTTCACGATGCCGGCGATCTGGTTGACTGAGCCGTTGATCTCTTCGGTCGGAGCACCGCCGTCGCGGTTCACGTAGCGCACCACCACGCGTCCCTCTGCTTCCAGCTTCCGCCGTGTGGCTTCGTCCGCCACGAAGCGGCCGTCTCCGTGCGCCACCGGCATCTTCAGCACCTGGCCCACCGAATACTGATTGGTGAACGCGGTGTCGGTTTGCTCAACTCTCAGCCACACCGGGCGGGAGACAAAGCTGAGCCGGCTGTTCCGCATCAAGGCGCCGGGGAGCAACCCTGCCTCGCAGAGAATCTGGAACCCGTTGCAGATGCCGAGGACGGGTCCTCCTTCCCTGGCGAACTTCTGCACCGCCGCCATGATGGGACTGAAGCGCGCGATGGCGCCGGAGCGCAGGTAGTCGCCGTAGCTGAACCCGCCCGGCAGCATCACCGCGTCGGCTCCCTGCAGATCGGTCTCGCGATGCCAGACGTAGTAGGGTTCCGCGCCCGCAATCGCCGCCGACCGGAACGTGTCGGCGTCACAGTTGCTGCCGGGAAACCTCACGACCGCGACTCGGCGCATCAGGCCTCGACCTCCACCAGGTAGTCTTCAGTGACCGGATTCGCGAGGAGCTTGTCGCACATCGCGCGGGCGCGGGCCTTGGCGTCCGTCGCATTCGCCGCCTTCACCTCCAGCTCGATCGCCTTCCCGATCCGGACGTTGGAGGCCTCCTGAAACCCCAGGGCGGAGAGCGCGTGCTCCACGGCCTGGCCCTGCGGATCCAGCAGCCCGGCCCGGGGAACCACTCGCACGTGCAGGCGGAACGTCGTCATGAATCCTCTCCTCTTGTCGGTCGGTCATCCACGCGTCGCGGAGCGGTGAGCCGCGGCCCGCGCGACATCTCAGATTCGCCCTCCACCACGGCCGGATGCCACTCTCCCCGATCGAGGAAGCCGAACAGGACGGCGCGCCCAACACCGAAGGCCAGATAGGTGAGTCCCAGCGGGAACAGGAAATGGGACGGCACCCAGAGACTCATCACCAGGATCACCAGGTGGAGCAGGAGCCCAAGGATTCCCTTGATACTCCGGAAGCCGATGGCGGGGAAGCGGGGATACTTGATGTTGCTCACCATCAGCAGCGCGAGCAGCACCATCAGGATGGCGAGACCCTGGCGCTGAAGATTGAGATAGGCCAGCGACGCCTGGTACCACGGCGTCTGGCTGAACGGGTAAAAGACCGCGAGCGTCATTCCCGCCGAAGGTGAGGGCATTCCGGTGAACCATCCCGGCTTGTCGTTCCCGTGCGAGACATTGTACCGCGCGAGCCGCACCGCCACCGCGACCACATACAGGTAGCAGAGAATCCAGCCGAACCTTCCCCCTTCGCTGAATTCCAGGAAGTACATGATCATCGCCGGCGCCACACCGAAGGAGATCACGTCTACCAGCGAATCCAGCTCGGCGCCGAACCGGGTGCCGGTCTTCGAGAGCCGAGCCACCCGCCCATCCAGCATGTCCAGCACGCCGGAGAACATGACGAACCAGGCCGCCCACACGAAGTTCTTGTTGTAGGCGGAGACCATGGCCCAGAAGCCGAAGAACAGATTGCCCAGGGTGAGCGCGCTCGGCACCACGACGACCACCTTGCGGGTGTCAGGGCGTCGCAACCCACCACGTGAGGGCATCAGTCCCATTCTGCCACCTTGGTTAAGCCGGCCCGGGTCTTCTGGCCGCTCTGGACCAGAATCCGCGCGGCCACCGGTATAAAGATATCCACCCGGGAACCGAACCGGATGATTCCCATTCGATCACCCTGGTGCACCTTCGTGCCTACTTCATGATCCGTTACAATCCGTCGCGCGACGAGGCCCGCGATCTGGCGGACCAGCAGTTTCCCCCGCGGCGTTTCCAGTCCCACCGTACTCTGCTCGTTTTCGAGACTCGCCTTCTCGGTGCCGGCGTGGCCGAACTCGCCCTTCACGTAGTGGCGGTATCGTACCGTGCCGTCGCTCGGGTACCGGTTCACGTGGACGTCGAACACGTTCATGAAGATCGAGACCCGGGTGGTGCGCGCCGCCACGAACTCGGGTTCGTCCATCGTCACGATGCTCACGATGGCGCCGTCCGCCGGCGCGATCACCAGGTTGTCGCCCCGCGGCCCGTTGCGAACGGGATCCCGGAAGAAGGCGATCACCCAGATCGCCACGACCACCCAGAGCGCCGTCACCCACCACGGGGCGAACCAGGCGAGAACCGCGGCGAAGAACCAGGCAGCTGCGATGAACGGCCGGCCCTCCGGAGCGACTGCGACCTTGATCACGCCTCCTCCGGCAGGTCGCGACCGGTGATGCGGCGATACGCTTCCAGGTATCGCGCGCTGGTCGCCGTCACCACCTCGCTCGGCAGCCGCGGGGGAGGCGCCTCGCCGTTCCATTCACCCTTGCTGCGCAGCGCCGCGAGATAATCCCGGAGCGGCTGCTTGTCGAAGCTGGGCTGCGCCCGTCCCGCCTCGTACTGGTCCGCCGGCCAGAAGCGGGATGAATCGGGTGTCATCACCTCATCAATCAGCCGCAGCGCGCCCCGCTGGTCGAAGCCGAACTCGAACTTGGTATCGGCGATGATGATGCCACGTTCGGATGCGTGCGTCGCCCCGGCGCGATAGACCTCGAAGCTCAAGTCCCGCAGGCGAGCCGCCGTCTCGGCCCCCAACCCCTTGGCGACCGCGTCGAAGGTCACGTTGATGTCGTGGCCCGACTCCGCCTTGGTGGCCGGTGAGAAGATTGAAGGCTCCAGGCGACTGCTCTGCACCAGTCCCGGCGGCAGCGTCTCGCCGGCCAGCGTTCCATGGTCGCGGTATTCGTTCCACGCCGAGCCGGAGATGTAGCCGCGAACAACGCACTCGAAGGGCACCGGGTTCGTCCTCAATACCAACATTGCCCTCCCTGACACCTGACCCCTGACACCTTCCAGCTCCGGAACCCGCTCGATAATCTGATCGGTATCAGCCGTCACGTAGTGCGAGGCCGTCACCCCGGCGAGACGCTCGAACCAGAACGCGCTCAACTGCGTCAGCACCGCTCCCTTCCGCGGGATCGGCTCGGCCATCACGATGTCGAACGCGCTCACCCGGTCGCTCGCCACGAGCAGGAGGTGGTCAGCGTCTACCTCGTAGACCTCGCGCACCTTGCCCTTCCGCAACAGCGGCAGGGGCAACCGGCTTTCAGTCAGAACTGCCATGCAGCCTACGCCTTTCAGCTATCACAGATCTCGGAGTTCCGAGTTCCCAGTTCGCGGTCCCGCTCACCGCTCCCGTCTCCCGTTTTCCCGTCTCCCGTCTCCCGTCTCCCGCTTCAAACAACCACCTCGGCTTCGCTCGCCTTGGCCGCCAGCGGTCGCGCGCGCTCCAGCAGCGGCTTCATATACTCCGCCAGAAACTCTCCTACCTGTTGCTCGGCGCGACCGGTATACAGGGCGGGAACCAGCTCGCCCTGGAGCGTCTGCATTGACAGCTTTGCGAAGGTGTGGTCGCGAGCGAGCCGCTCGAGCAGATCGTTGGGCCCACCCTTGCTCACCCGCTCCGCGGCGGCGAGGCTGTTGGTGCGGATCACCTCGTGCAGCGCCTGCCGGTCTCCTCCCGCCTCGACGCCGAGCATGAGCAGGCGCTCGGTGGCCATGAAGGGCATCTGTTCGTCGACGTGCCTCCGGATCGTCTCGGGCCGTACCTCGATCCCCGCGGCGATGTTGGTCGCGAGAACCAGGATCGCGTCGGTCGCGAGGAACGCCTCTGGAAGCGTGAGGCGACGGTTGGCGCTGTCGTCCAGCGAGCGCTCCAGCCACTGAGTCGCGGCCGTGTTCGCCGTGCTGGACGCGAGGGAGATCACGAAGCGGGCGAGTCCGCAGATCCGTTCCGCCCGCATCGGGTTCCGCTTGTAGGCCATCGCACTGGAGCCGATCTGGTCGCTCTCGAACGGCTCCAGCAGCTCGCCCTCGTGCTGCAGGAGGCGCAGGTCTGTCCCCATCTTGGCGCAGGACTGGCTCACGCCGGAGAGGATGTCGAGGATCGCGGCGTCGGCCTTGCGCGAATAGGTCTGCCCGGTCACCGGGAACACCCGAGGGACGCCGAGCTTCTCGGCGATCAGCCGCTCCAGCTCGCGCACCTTGGCGTGATCTCCCTTGAACAGCTCGAGGAAGGAAGCCTGGGTGCCGGTGGTCCCCTTGCAGCCGCGCAGTCGGATGTTCTCGATCCGGTAGGCTAGGTCCTCTACGTCGAGCCCCAGATCCTGCATCCACAGCGTGGCCCGCTTGCCCACGGTCGTGAGCTGGGCCGGCTGGAAGTGGGTATAGGCGAGGCAGGGCAGGGCGGCATGGGTGCGAGCGAAACGCTCGAAGGCATCGAGTACCGCGATGAGCCGTCCCAGCACGAGGCGCAGGCTTTCCCGAATCACCAGCACATCGGCGTTATCGGTCACGTAGGCGCTGGTGGCGCCGAGATGCAGGAACGGCTTCGCGGCCGGGGCCTGGTCGCCGAAATGGTGGACGTGGGCCATCACGTCGTGACGGAAGCGCTTCTCGTAGGCGGCCGCGGCATTCAGGTCGGCATCGTCCAGATGGGCTCGCATCTGGGCGAGCGCTTCGTCCGGGATCGCGAGACCCAGCTCCTGCTCGCTCTCGGCGAGCGCCAGCCAGGTCCTGCGCCACAGCCCGATGCGGTAGCGCTCGCCCCAGAGCCGCTGCATCGGGGGCGAAGCGTATCGGGCGCCGAGCGGCGAGCGGTAGCGGTCCTCGGTCATTGGAACACCAGATCGGTATAGAGGATCTGCTGGTCGCGCTCGAAGTAGAGCCGCACCGGCTGGCGCGATCGCAGATTCTCGATCACCTCGTTCACGTCATCCGCCGAACGGATGTAGCGCCGGTTCATCGCCACGATCACGTCGCCGCGGCGGAGCCCCGTGGACTGGGCCAGGGCGTCGGCGATGCGGAAGATGAGTGCGCCTCGCTCGCTCTGAACGCCCTGTTCGGCCTGGATCGCGGGTGTCACGGTCACCAGCTGCAGGTCCTTCAGGACCGTCACCTTTTCTGCGGCGACGGTCGGGAGGTCACCGGTCGTGATCGTCGACGTGGTGGTCTTGCTGCCTTGACGATAGGTCACCTTCACCCCGTCACCCACGTGCAGATCCAGCTTCACCGCCTCCCAGTCGAGGTAGTTCCGCAGGGTTCGGCCGTTGGCCTGAGTCAGGACATCCTTGGCTTGCAGGCCGGCCCGGGCGGCCGGGCCACCCGGAGCCACCGTGGTCACCAGCACGCCGCCCTGAGTCTTCCACTCGCGCAGCGATTCGGCGCCGGCGACGTCGAGGCCGACCCAGGCGCGCCGCACCTCGCCGTTCTTCACGATTTCGTCCGCTACTCGCAGTGCGCGCTCGATGGGGATGGCGAAGCCCAGTCCGATCGATCCCCCGCTTTGGGAGAAGATCGACGAATTGACCCCGACCACCTCGCCCAGGGCGTTGGCGAGGGGACCGCCGGAATTGCCGGGGTTGATCGAAGCGTCGGTCTGAATCATGTCGAGGTAGAGGCCCGCCTGATCCTGACTCGGCAAAATATTCCGTCCCGTGGCACTCACGACTCCCGCCGTCACCGTGGGCTCCGCATTGCCCAGCAGGTACGCGAAGGGATTGCCCAGGGCCACGACCCATTCGCCAATCATCAGATCGGTGCTCTTGCCCGGAGTCGCGACCTGGAGACCGCGCCGGTCAACCTTGATCACCGCGATGTCGGTCAGTGCATCCTCACCCAGCAACTTGGCGGGGAGATCGCTCCCGTCGGGCAACGTCACCACGATCTTGGTTCCCCCCGCCACCACGTGCTGGTTGGTGAGAATGGTGCCATCGGGGCGGATGACGAATCCGGTAGCGAAGCTCTGGACCGTCTGCTCCTGGCCCTGAGGCAGGAAGAAGAAGTCCCATGGCGTTTGGGGTGTCGCGCGGCGCCGGCTGTCCACCGTGATGGAGACGACGCTGGAGGACACCCGCTGGGCCGCCTCGACGATCGCGGTGCGGCGAGTGGCGTCCACCGCGCTGCTCGCCTGGCGCGAGGTCTGCGCCTGCACCTGCGCCGTGGCGAGGGTGGAAAGCATCCGCTCGGCCTGCCCGTTGCTTCCTGGGCGACCACAACTCAGGGCGGCGAAGGCGACGGCAAGGCGACGCGCCTCATGCGCTCACCTCCATCGGTTCGGCGTAGCAGACCGCGGGGTATTCGGCCGCGACGAAGTACAGGCCTTGAGGTGGAGCTGGCGGGCTGGTGAGCTGGTTGTCGCGGCTGGCGAGAAGCATCGCGATGTCGTCCACCGGGCGACGGGCCAGTCCGACATCAACCATGGTCCCGACGAGGAAGCGCACCATGTGGTGGAGGAAGCGGTCGGCCGCGACGTGAAAGCGGAAGCCCCGGTCGCCTTCCCGGGGCTCCCAACGCGCCGTGACCACCCGGCAGCGATAGTGCGGCTTCGGCCCCGACCGGGCGGCGAACGCCTCGAAGCTGTGCTGTCCCTGGATCTGATCCGCCGCCCGCCGCATCAGCCCGAGATCGAGCGCGCGACCCAGCGGCCACTCGTAGGGCCGACGAAACGGAGAAAAAGCGGCGTCGTCCGTTCCGACGTCATAGCGGTAGCGGCGCCCCGAGGCGCTTTTGCGGGCGTGGAATCCTGGCTTCATCGGCATCACGGCTTCGACCCAGCAGTCGCGGGGCAACAGGGCATTGAGAGCCCGGCGCAGCGCGTCTGCGGTCCATTTTGGTGGTGCCGCGAAACTCACCCCGAGGCCGAGGGCATGCACCCCGGCGTCGGTCCGGCCAGCCGCGTGGCACGCGATCCGGCGGCCACACAACCGCTCCATGACCCCCTCGAACTCCGCCTGGACCGAGCGCCCGGAAGCCTGGCGCTGCCACCCCACGAAGTCCCGGCCATCATAGTGCAGGAGGGCCAGATAGGTGCGGGTCATGAGGCCCGAAATATAGTCGGCCCGGGACCGGTTTGCTTACCTTATGTGATGACCTCTACTGACCAATCCGCCCTCCCACTCGAGAGCGCGCTGACGTCCCTCGAACAGGGGCAGGACCTCACCGCCGGCCAGGCCGCGGCGGCCTTCGGCGTCATCATGCGCGGCGAAGCCACCGCCGACCAGATCAAGGCCTTATTACTCGGCCTCCGCGCCAAGGGCGAGACGTTCGAAGAGATCGCCGGCGCGGCCCAGGCGCTCCGCCAGGCAATGATCACCGTGAGCCCGTCGGCCGGCTCTCCGATCGTGGATACCTGCGGAACCGGCGGCGGCACAGTCGGCACCTTCAACATCTCGACCGCGGCGGGGTTCGTCGTCGCTGCGGCCGGTGTCAGGGTCGCCAAGCACGGCAACCGCAGTTACACCTCGAAGTGCGGCAGCGCCGACGTGCTCGAGGCCCTCGGCGTCGACATCACTGTTGCGCCTGACCGAATCGCGACTCTGCTCGACCGTGCGGGCATGGCCTTCCTCTTCGCCCCGAATTTCCATCCCGCCATGCGTCACGTCGGGCCGGTTCGCAAGGAACTTGGCGTCGCAACGGTGATGAATCTGCTCGGCCCATTGGCCAATCCCGCCGGAGTCACCCGCCAGGTGATTGGTGTCTCCGATCGCGTCCGCGCGTGTCGGATCGCACAGGCCGTAGCTCGTCTTGGAGCCGACCACGCCCTCGTGGTGCACGCGGAACTCGGGATGGACGAGATCAGTCCGGTGGGCTCCACCTACGTCTGGGAGGTGCGCGATAACGCGGTGACGACCTGGGTGATTCAGCCGGCAGAGCACGATCAGGCGTGGGAGCGCGCCGAGGACCTGGCCGGTGGAGGTCCGCGGGAGAACGCGGCGAGAATTGAGAGATTGCTCGACGGCTCGGCGAGTGGCCAGGATGATGAGGCTGGAAGGAGGGCGGTGGTCCT
The DNA here is from genome assembly GCA_963821525.1 of uncultured Gemmatimonadales bacterium. Classification (GTDB taxonomy): domain Bacteria; phylum Gemmatimonadota; class Gemmatimonadetes; order Gemmatimonadales; family GWC2-71-9; genus DATBGE01. Next base: position 57,977 of record CAWGED010000003.1, read on the forward strand.
GAATGCGGCGGCGGGTTTGTACGTCGCTGGGGTGGTGGGGAGTTATGGGGAGGGGGTTAAGGTGGCGGGTGAGGTACTGCGGACGGGGAAGGGTGGAGAGGTGTTGAGGAGGTTGCGGGAGAAAGCAGACGGCTAGACGGAAAGACGGTTCGACGGTTCGACGGTTCGTGGCTTGGCGGTTCGTGGTTCGTCGGTTCGTTTCGCTGCCTTGAGTCTTTCGGATGCTCGACGCAGCCCTCGCGCTAGACCACCAACCAACTGGCTCGCCCGCTGCTGCATTTGATCCAAGCGCTGGAATTCCGCTGGGGCCAGAAAACCCACACGATGTGCCAGTCGCAGGGCGAACGACAGTTCGGCTAGGGACCCGGCACTGATGTCCGCGTAGCGACGAAATTCACGTGGTCCCGACTTGGCGCAGCCTTCGGCGAGATTTGCCCCTGCAGAGTATGCAGCCCGCCTCACTTGAGAGGTGAGTTCGAACCGCTCCTGTCGTGGCCAGGCATTGGTGGTGCGGTAGAGCTCAACCGCGAGGTCAAAGCAGGCCTGCCAGGCTTTCAGCCGCAGGTAGGGAGGTTCTTCCAGGCTCGCCATCCACGCACTGTAGGCGCATTCCTGGCTTTCAAGACAACCAGCCCAACGCACCGGCCACCTTAAGCACGCGGCGCTTTTCGAACCGTCGAACCGTCGAACCGTCTAGCCGTCCGACCTGGAAACCAGCCCCACCTAGTACTTCCGAATCACCCCCACCACCACTCCCTGAATCAACACATCCCGCTCCTGAAAACGCATCGGCTGCATGGTGGGATTGGCGGGCTGCAGACGAATCCACCCGCCGGCCTCACGATAGAAGCGCTTCACCGTGGCCTCGGAGCCGTTCACCAGAGCGATCACCATCTCTCCGCTCTCGGCGGCCTCCTTGCCGTGGACCACGACGAAGTCTCCATCCATGATGTGCTCGTCGATCATGGACTCGCCCTGGACCTTGAGCGCGTAGTTGGGGCCGCGGCGAGGCAGCAGGCTGTCGGGGACCGCGATGGTCTCCTGAGCCATGATGGATTCGATTGGGGTGCCGGCGGCGACTTTACCGAGCAGAGGAATTTCAGTGGCGCCGGACTGGCCCTTGGGCGGCAGGACCTCGATGGCGCGACTCTCGTTATGGGTGCGGTGGATATATCCCTTCCGCTCCAGGTTGGTCAGGTGCTCATGCACCGTGGCCAGCGACTGGAACCCGAACTGCTCGGCGATTTCCTCGAAGCTTGGCGCATACCCCCTGTCGCGGATATGCTCCTGTAGGTACTTGAGGATTTCGCTCTGACGCCTGGTGAGCGGCATCCAGCCTCCCGGGTGTGGTGACCGAACAGAGTCCGAATCGCCTCTAACCTACCCGAACACCGACCGAAGAGCAAGATGCCCACTCTCTCCGGCATTTTGGAGACAACCCGGGCGAGTATCCCGGCCCTGCACAAGCGGAAAACCGAGATCGAGGCGAAGGCCAAGGACGCCCCGGATCCGCCGGTTTTCCTGGGCGGGCGGGATCTCTCGCGACTCGCCCTCATAGCTGAGGTGAAGCGGCGCTCCCCCTCCGCCGGCGACATTGCCCCGTCGCTGGATCCGGTCTCCCACGCCGAGGCCTATGCCCGGGCAGGTGCAGTAGCAATTTCGGTACTCACCGACGGGCCCTATTTCGGGGGGTCGCTGGATGACCTTCGGGCAGTGGCTCAGAGGGTTCGGGTCCCGGTGCTCCGGAAGGATTTCATCGTAGACGAGCTACAGATTGCGGAGGCTCGAGGGGCGGGCGCCTCTGCTATCCTATTAATAGTGCGGGCCCTGTCTCCGGCACGATTGGCCGAGCTGGCAGCTGCGGCCCGACACTGGGGCCTCCAGGCGCTGGTGGAGGTTCATGACGCTGGCTGAGCTCGTCGCGGCGCTGGCCAGTGGGGCGCGCATTATCGGGGTCAACAGCCGGAACCTCGACACCTTCGCCGTGAACACCCGGGCAGCGTGGACCCTGTTCCGCCGCATTCCCAAAGACATCGTTGCAGTCGCCGAGAGCGGCATGGCCACTCCCGACGATGTCCGTGCGGCCGCCGAGGCCGGCGCCGACGCCGTTCTGATCGGGACCGCCCTCTCGGCCGCGCCGGATCCTTCGGCCTTGGCGGCCCAGTTCACGAGCGTACCTCGACGCGGGTCGGTGAAGTGTTTGTCTGACTTCGTGTTCTTCGTGATTCCCGGCTTCTGACCTGACGACGCCCAGCCGAGGCCACGAGGGACAGGGGCTTGGCTATTCCCGGCCCCTTTGGCAAAGCGTTGACTCGCTAGATATTACGGGCGAGAGTGGCGGTCCCGAGCCGCCGAGCCGCGGCCGCCAGCCACCGAGCCGTGGTGGACGGATCGTCCACGGTCTAGCAAATTCCCAGACTCAGGAATCACCAGCGGAAATGGCCCAGTTCATGGAGGCAGCGGGGTGGGCATAACCTTGCCACGCGAGCGCACCGTGGGCGGACGCTTTGGGCCCTACGGCGGGCGCTACGTACCCGAAACGTTGGTGGCCGCCCTGGACGAGCTGGCGGCGCTCTACGACGAGGCGCAGGCGGACCCGGCGTTCTGGACCGAGCTGGAGTCATTGCTGCGGGAGTATGCCGGACGCCCATCCACGCTCACCGAGGCGCCGCGCCTGAGCGAGCGGGTGGGCTGCCGGGTGGTCCTGAAGCGCGAAGACCTGAATCACACTGGCGCGCACAAGATCAACAACACGATCGGCCAGGCCCTGCTGGCTCGGCGCATGGGTAAGCGCCGGATCATCGCCGAGACAGGCGCTGGGCAACACGGCGTGGCGACGGCGACGGTCTGCGCCCGCTTCGGCCTCGACTGCGTGGTGTATATGGGCGCCGAAGACATGGCCCGCCAGGCGCTCAACGTCTATCGCATGCAGTTGCTGGGTGCTCGCGTCGTACCGGTGGAATCCGGCACCCGCACCCTGAAGGATGCGACGAACGAGGCGCTGCGAGACTGGGTGACCAACGTCCCAACCACCCACTACATCATCGGATCGGTGGTTGGCCCCGATCCATTTCCCCGCTTGGTCCGGGATTTCCAGTCAGTCATCGGCCGCGAGGCGCGGAGCCAGATGTTGCAGCGCTATGATCGGCTTCCGGCCGCCGCGGTGGCCTGCGTCGGGGGCGGCTCCAACGCGATCGGCCTCTTTGCCGGCTTTCTGGCCGATCCCGAAGTCGAGTTGGTGGGAGTCGAGGCAGGGGGTGAGGGAATTCGGACCGGCCACCACAGCGCTACGCTCTCTGCGGGGCAGCCGGGTGTCCTGCATGGGTGCCTGAGCTACCTGCTCCAGGACGAAGACGGGCAAGTTCTTCCGGCCCATTCGATCTCTGCCGGGCTGGACTATCCCGGTGTCGGTCCCGAACACAGCTGGCTCAAGGACAGCGGGCGAGTGCGCTACGAATCTGCCACCGATGACGAGGCGCTGGATGCATTTCAGAGTGTCTGCCGGTTGGAAGGGATCATCCCCGCTCTCGAAGCCGCGCACGCTTTCGCCTGGGTATTCCGTCACGCCGGCCGCTGGCCGGAGGATGCGTCGGTCCTGATCTGTCTGAGCGGAAGAGGAGATAAGGACGTGGCCCACGTGGCACGACTTCTTGGGAACTCCAGTGTGACCCAGGGACTCCCGGTCGCGGTGGATCTGCCGCACGCCCAGGTTGAAGAGCTGCTCCGGAACGTGGTGAAGGGTTTCCGGGCCTTCCAGATGTACCTCCCCAACAATCCGATGTACCACCGCGCGATCCAGAACGTGCGCAGCGCCTTCCAGCCGGTCTGGGCCTCGGGGCTCGACAAGCTGGTGCTCACCATTGTCGAGACCGACGTCATCTGGGACGATCACGTCATTTATCACCAGCCGGCCAAGAACGAGAGCTTCGCCTTCTACCTCTTCAAGGACGGGATGCGGGTCCTCAACCTCTTCCCCGGAGTGGAAGAGGACGAGATCATCAGGTTCCTCGAAATCGTCCAGAAGGCGCGCGCGTTGCCCAACGATGCGGGAGACGATCTCCTGACGCTGCTCTGGGCTCACGAATTCCAGCTGGTGCAGTACCACTTCGCCGAGTTCGCCGGTGACACAACCGGGATGGGTGGAGGAGGCGCCGCGGCCGAGGCAACTCCTTCGAGTCCGGAAGAGACCAAAGGCAAGATCGCCGAGGAGGCGCCCAAGAGCTCGATCGTGGCGGTCGAGGACTTCGACTCTACGCTGTACTGGCTGGACGAAGCCGAGATCCGGGGGATCAGCAACGCGATCACCAAGGAGTATCAGCAGGATCTGCGGGCCAACGTCGTTGCGATCCTGTTCGACATCTTCGAGCAGCGCGAGGAGGACTGGGCTCGCGGAGACGTGCTCTCCACGCTCGAGGCCTACCTGCCGCACATGCTCAGCACCGGCGACTTCAAGACCGTCGCCTCGCTCTTGAAGGAAACGCGACTCATTGTGGGGAGGAACCAGGGGCTGCAAGCAGGATCAGCGGGAACGGCTCGATGCTTTCGTGGGCCGACTCAGCGATCCCGGTGTCGTGGCTCAGATTCTTCAGTCCATCGACGAAGCCACCTCGCCGCCACGAGAAGAGGACTTGGGCGAGCTGGTGCGCGAGCTGCGGCCGGCCGCGCTCGAGACGGTTCTCATCTGGCTGCCCAAACTTTCCTCTCCCAAGGTGCGTGCTCTCCTGGAATCGGCGGCGGAGCGGCTCGCGGAGACCAGTCCGAACGAAGTGCTGCGACTTCTGCGGCAGGGAGAATCCGAGGCCCTCCCGGCCGTGATCGCCTTGTGCGGAAGGCTCCAGCTCCAGGCCGCCGTCCCTGGGCTGGGTGAGCTCCTGGGACACGCCAATCCCGCATTCCGGCTCGCCGCAGTGCAGGCACTTGCAGCGGTGGGAAGTCCCGGAGCGCTGGGTCACGTCGAGCGCGGGATCGACGATGCCGATCGCGAAGTGCGGCTGGCCGCGGTGCAGGAGATGGGACGGCGGGGATTCAAGGGAGCACTGCGCCGGATCGAGCCGGTGGTGATGGGCAAAAAATTGCAGCGGGAGATCGATCTCACCGAGCGGATGCGTTTCTTCGAGGCCTACGCGATGATCGCCCGCGATGGCGCGCTGGAAACGCTCTCCGGCCTGATGAGTGCCGGTGCGCTCTTCAAGCGCAAGGAATCTCCCGAGGTCCGGGCCTGCGCCGCCCTCGCCATCGGGAAGATTCGGACCCAGGAGTCGCGCGACCTGCTGCAGCGCTCGGCCAATGACAAAGACCTCGTCGTCCGCAATGCGGTGAGCCGGGCCCTGCGGGAGAATCCGGCGTGATCCACGAGTCCGACGCCGCAACCTCTCATGCCGCCGAGGTGGCGGCCGACGCCTTCCTCCGCCACGCGGGTCGCAGTCTGCTGCTCGGGATGTATGCCGCGATTCGGAGCCTCAAGCTCTATCCGATCGAAAACGCCACCGCCCAGAAGTCGCTCGACGACTTGCTGCTCGCCTCCAACGGTCTGCTCGAACCCCAGGGCGAGATCGAAGTCCGGCTTTCCGGCGATTTCATCTTCATCAACGGTACCCGGCTTCGCCTCGAGCTCGACAACTACGCCTCGTTCAGCCACCTGCTGGCCATCTTCAGAGCGGTGGACCTCGGGGCGCTTAAGGTCAAGCACGGCACCGACCGGCGGGACTGGCAGATCTTCCTCGGCGTGTTGCTCTCGGTCATTCCCAAGGAGCGGGATCCAGAGAAGATCTTCGAGCTGCGCGAGAAGCTCGGTCGCGCGGGCATCACCCGGATCGACGTCGAACCGACCCTCGAGACCGGAGGAGCTTGCTCGCGGAAGAGGAGAAGGCCAAGGAGGCCGCGAAGCGCACCTATTCGCTCGGGGTCGCTGTCACCAAGGACCTGATCAACAGCGTGCGGATGGGGCGGACTACTTCGGTCGCACGGGTCAAACGCGCCGTGCAATCCATCGTGGACCAGGTATTGAACAACGAAACGTCGCTGATCGGCCTGACCACGCTGCGGGACTACGACGAGTACACCTTCACCCACTCGGTCAACGTCTGCATCCTTGCCGTCGCGATCGGCAAGAAGCTCGGCCTCCAGCGGCTGCAGCTCTACGATCTTGGGATGGGTGCGCTGCTGCACGACGTAGGGAAGGCGCGAATTCCGGTGGACGTGCTCAACAAGACCAGTGGGCTCAACGACGATGAATGGCAGCCTGATGCAGACCCATCCCTGGCTCGGGGTGCTGACGCTGTTCAACATGCGAGCCTACGGTGAGATTCCCTACCGGCAGATCGTGGTCGCGCACGAGCACCACATGAAGACCGATCTGACCGGGTACCCGAAAGCACTGCGGCCCAGGGAGCAGGGGATCTACTCCCGCATCGTGGCGGTGGCGGACGGGTACGACGCGGCCACGACCCGACGTAGCTATCAGACGATACCGATTCAGCCCGACCAGGTGCTGCGGGAGATGTGGGAGAACCCCCGCCGCGGCTACGATCGGATCCTGGTCAAGGCGCTGATCAACCTGATCGGGATCTACCCGGTAGGCACCTGTGTCATTCTCGATACGCTGGAGGTGGCGGTGGTCTCGGCGCCGAATCCGGACGGCGGGCAGCTCAACCGGCCGCTCGTCAGAATCGTGATCGACCAGGATGGCGCCGGCGTGCCCCCGCCGGGGCGAACCGAGAAGCCTTGCGGAGCAGGACGCCAGCGGTTCCTTCCTGCGCTCTATCGTGAAGGTCACCAATCCCGATCGGTACGGCATCGTTGTCGGCGACTACTTCGTCTGAGTCCGCGCTCTCCGCCGCCTGGAGCGACCTGCGCCGCCGGGGACGCACCGCGCTCATCCCCTATCTCACGGCCGGCCATCCTTCCCTCGAGGCGAGCCTGGACGCGCTGCGCCGGGCGGACGAGCAGTGTGACATTCTCGAGGTCGGTGTACCATTCAGCGACCCGCTGGCCGACGGCCCGACCATCCAGCGTTCGACCTTCGAAGCGTTGCAACAGGGGATGACTCTTGCCCGCACGCTCGAACTGGTCGAGAGCGCGCGATTGACCAAGCCGGTCGTGATCTTCAGCTATCTCAATCCGGTCTGGCGCTACGGGGTCGATCGCTTTCTGAAAGACGCCGCCGATCTCGGGATCGCCGGCCTGCTGCTCACCGATCTTCCGGTCGGGACCGATCCCGCCATCGAGCGGGCCGTCGCCCAGAGTCCCCTTGGACTTGATTCGGCTCATCGCGCCGACCACGACAGGACCCCGCCTGAGACAGGTAGTCGCCGGTGCCGAGGGGTTCCTGTATCTGGTGGCGCGGCTCGGAGTCACCGGTGCGACGAGCGAACTCTGGAGCGGACTCGAGAGCTACGTCGACACGAATTCGTGAGGCCACCAAACTGCCGCTCGCGGTCGGATTCGGGATCTCGACGCCGGAACAGGCGACCCGAGTCGCCGGACTGGCCGACGGAGTGGTGGTGGGGAGTGAGCTGGTGAGGACCTTGGGACAGGAAGGGCCGGCCGCCGCGGGACGGTTGCTGACCGCGCTTCGCGCCGCGCTCGACGCCAAAGACCAGGCCAGGTCGTCATGACATACAACGCCCGCGGGGCGCTCAGCATCTACACCAAAGTTCTGGCCTGGGGCGGCTCGGCGCTGCTGATCGCCTTGTTGTGGAGCGACCGGCGCTGGATGGAGCAGCCCTGGATCACGCTCTTCATGCTGGGCGCGATCATCGCGCTGCGCCGCGGGCAAATCCCGCTCTCCAAGTTCTCCTACCTGACCCAGGTCGGCGTCGTGGTGCTGGTCGGCGCGGTCACGGTCGGCCCGGGGCCGGTGGCCTTTGCGCTGGGCATCGGCATTTTCACCTGCGACGCCTTCCTGCTCCGCAAGATGCTGATGGCCTCGTGGATCAATGCCGGCCGCGAAGTCATCGGTTTCGTCGCCGCGTATGGGGCCTACGCCTTCGTCTTCCATTTCACATCTCCGAGCGGTGTCAGCCTCGAGTACCTCCCGTCGGCCGTGACACTCGCGGGGATGTACTTCTTCTTCACCCGGGCACTCTTCTACTTCACTCTGCTGGTTCGCGGCAAGCTCGAGGCCCACGAGGGCCTCATGATCCTGCGGTACGAGATCCTCGCGTACCTGCTGACCCTGATCGCGGCGGTGGTATCGGGTGGCGCCATCATGGCGCTGCCGCCCGAAGGGTGGATCACCGTCCTCGCCGTACTGGGCGTCCTCGGGCTCCTCACCAAGCGCATCCTGGAAGAGGCGATCGCCGCCGAGGAGCTCAACAAGATCGCGCTGCGCGAGCGGATCATCACCAGCAACCTCACCTTGGGTGACGCCTTCACCCAACTCGAGAAGCTCGCGAACCGGGTGCTCGACTGGGGCGACTTCCGGATCTACCGGCTCCGTGAGGAGCAGCCGGTCCTGGTCTATCGCGGGGCGCTGGGCTGGGAGGGAAGGGGAGATCCTCCCTTCGACAGCGCCGCGCTGCGGGCGATTGCGATTCGGACCGGCGAACCGGTCGTGGTGGTGGACTCACGACGGGACGAGCGGATCATGGCGCCCAGTGCTGCCGCGCTGAGCATGATGGTGCTGCCGCTCCGCTTCGGGAACGAGACCATCGGCACCTTCGAGGTGGATCACCACAAGACGCGCACCTACGGCAAGAAGGAAATCGCGGCCGCTTCCACCTTCGCCGCTCAGCTGGCCACCGCCATCCACATCGCCGACCTGCGCCGGCCGCTGGTGGAAACGGTCGACGGGACTGGGCGAGCAGATTCGTGCGCTGGCCGCGACGGCCGAAGCGCTCCGCGGTGCTGCCGCCGCAACCGCGGCCGCGGCACAGCAGATTCGAGGTGGCGTGGCGGAGCAGGAACAGCTGGTAGCCCGCGGCCTCGAGGCGACCGAGAGCCTGTCGAGCCAGGCGCGCGAGGTGGCCGATCACGGCGGCGCCGCGGTCGTCGTCTCCGACCTTGCCGCGAACGTGGCGACGCGCAATCGGGAATCGATTCAGGACGCGATCCAGCGGCTGGTTCAACTGCACAGCTTCGTGTCCGTCACCGCGGGACAGGTTGGCGAGCTGTACCAGGTGACGAACCGGCTGATCGGCTTCATCGCGACGATCAGGGAGATCGCCGACCTTACCAACCTCATCGCCCTCAACGCCGCGATCGAGGCGGCCCGCGCCGGGCAACAGGGGAAGGGATTCGCCGTCGTCGCCGAAGAGGTGCGGCAGCTCGCGGCCCAGAGCGGTGAAGCGTCACGTGAAGCCGGCGGACTGGTCGCGGCGATCCTGGGCCAGGTCGCCCAGATTTCCGAAGAGATGGATCGCGGGCAGGCGACGGTTCGCGGCGTGGAGCACCTGTCGGCCAACGCGGCGAAGGCGCTGGAGGATATCGTCGGCGCCACCCATGATGCCGGAGCCCATGCGCGCCGCATCGCGGATACCGCGGGCCGGCAGGAACAGGGCGTGAGCCGGCTGCGGGACCAGATGGCCGGAGTCGTTTCGGTTTCGGCCCGCACGCTCGAGCAGGCCAACAGCGCCGCTCGCCGTGCCTCGGAGACTTCGCGCAGTCACGCCGACCTCGAGCGGGCCATTCGCGAACTGTCGAACGTCACCGAGCATCTCGAGGCCATCGCCCGGCATTTCTCGCACGACCTATGAACCTGCGCGAACGGGTGTATGTCGCCCTCGGCAGCAACATGGGCGACCGTGACGCCTACCTGGCCAAGGCCCGAGAGGCCCTGGCGAAGCTCCCTCTCACCACCGTTCTGGCCGAGTCCAAGGTCGAGGAGACCGAGCCGGTTGGCCCGGTCCCCCAGGGGAAATTCCTGAACCAGATGATATTGGTGGAGACCGGACTGGATCCCGGCCGCTTTCTCAAGCTGTTGCACAAGATCGAGGACGAGAACGGGCGAAGCCGCGAGGCAACGCTGGGGGCCCCGAACTCTGGATCTCGATATCGTGCGCTACGGCACCCGGCGCCTGCGGGATCCGGATCTGCGCATTCCTCACCCGGAGCTGCCGAATCGCGACTGGTGGCAGCGGGAGATGGAGGAGGTGGACGCGTTGGCGCCAAAGAAAGTAGAGAAAGAGTGATGGTCGATGGGTCCTGAGTCGTGGGTCTTGGGTCGTGGGTCCGGCGGCTTAGGTTTTCGTAAACTCGAGAGTGTGAATCAGGATTGCAGACCTTCGACTCAAGACTCAAGACTGAAGACTCACGACCATGCCCGACGACCAAGCCCGCGCCCTGACCATCCGCGACCTGCTCGACGCCAAGCGCGAAGGGCGGAAGATCGTCGTCCTCACCTGCTACGACGCGCTCACCGCGCGGGTACTCGATCCGATCGTGGACCTGCTCCTGGTCGGAGACTCGGTCAACCAGGTCGTCGCCGGTCACGGGACCACGCTAAGCGCGACGCTGGACCAGATGATCTATCACGCCGCCGCGGTGCGCCGGGGTGCGCAACCGCGCACTGGTGTTCGTGGATCTGCCGTTCCTGACCTATCAGATCTCGATCGCCGAGGCGCTGCGCAATGCGGGCAGAGTCCTGCAGGAGAGCGGGGCGCACGGCGTCAAGCTGGAAGGCGGCCGTCACATGGCCGAGACGATCCGCGCCCTGGTACAGGTCGGCATCCCCGTGATGGGACACCTCGGCCTCACGCCGCAGTCGGTCAACGCGCTCGGCGGGTACCGGGTTCAGGGCAGGGAGGCCGATACCGGCACCCGGCTCCTGGAAGATGCCAAGGCGCTGGAAGAGGCGGGTGCCTGTTCGATGGTTCTCGAGCTGATTCCGGCCGAGCTAGCGGGCCGGATCAGTGCGGCGGTGCGGGTACCGACAATCGGCATCGGGGCCGGCGCTTCCTGCGACGGGCAGGTGCTGGTGCTGCAGGACATGCTCGGCCTCAATCAGGACTTCACTCCCAAATTTCTCAAGAAGTACGCCGATCTCACCTCCGCCATCCGCCAGGCGGCTGTGGCATACGCCGATGACGTGCGGGCCGGACGGTATCCTGGGAAGGAGCACAGTTTTGAGTAGCCGTTAGCCGTAAGCCGTCAGCCATAGGCTCCGTGCAAGCAGACGCAAAGACAAGGACCCAAGATCAGGAAGACATCAGGGATAGAAGATGAATTCAAATTGTGCTGCGACCCCTCTGTGCTCTCTGTGCCTCTGCGTTTAAGACTCACTCGGCCTCGGCCAAGAGCCAAGCTGACGGCTGACGGCTGATGGCTCTCCCCGAATTCCCCGACATTCCCAGTCTCCGCTCCTGGATCGCCCGCGAGCGCGGAGCAGGGAAGCGCATCGGGCTCGTGCCGACCATGGGCGCGTTGCACGAAGGCCACCTCTCGCTGGTGGATCATGCCCGTCGCCATGCACAGAGCGTGGTGATGAGCATCTTCGTCAACCCGCTGCAGTTCGGTCCGAAGGAAGACTTCGGCCGATACCCGCGCGATCTCCATCGCGACCGCGCGCAGGCCGAGGGACGCGGAGTGCACGCGCTGTTCGTGCCGACGGTGGAGGCGATGTACCCGCCCGGCGCGGAGACCCGGGTCGTGCCCGGCAGCTCGGCCGAGCGCTGGGAAGGAGAGATGCGGCCGGGACATTTCGCCGGGGTGCTCACGGTTGTGGCGAAGCTGTTCCACATCGTTCAGCCGGACGTCGCCGTGTTCGGGCAGAAGGACATCCAGCAGGCGGTCCTGATTCGGCAGATGGCGCGTGACCTGGACTGGCCGCTCGAGCTGATTATCGCCCCGACGGTTCGCGAGGCGGACGGCCTGGCGCTCAGCAGCCGCAACGCCTACCTGGATCCGGCTCAACGCCGCGAGGCGCTGGCGCTGAGTCAGGCCCTCCGGGCCGCGGAACGTGCCTGGCACGCCGGAGAAGATGATGCGGCGCGGCTCGAGGCGGCGATGCGAGAGGTGTTCCGGCTGCATCCGTCGGTCAGCGTGGACTATATTGCGATCGTTGATGAACGTCTCGCGCCGACGGCACGCGCTTCGGCCGGCACCGTCGTCGCTGTGGCGGCCCGCGTCGGCACTACGCGGCTGCTCGATAACCTCATACTCGGCGTGGAGTTTCCTTGACCGACGAGGCCAGCCCGGTTCGCCAGACGCCGGCAGGACTGCGGCCTACCACTCCGTCCTGGGCCACCGCCTCACCCGGGCGCGTGGCGCACATCGAGCGGGTCGCTCGACTGGTGCTCGACTGGGCGGAGGAGATGGGCGTTCCCGATTCGGAGCGGAATCGCTGGCTCCGCGCGGTGTGGCTGCATGACGCGCTGCGCGATGCGCCGCCCGAGGAGTTGGAGAAGTGGGCTCCAACCTCACCCGGTCCACCTGCGATACGGCATGGCCCCGCCAGCGCGGCGCGGGCCAAGGCCGACGGCGAAACCGATCGCGGCGTGCTCGACGCGGTGCGCTACCACAGCATGGGGCTGGCGGAGTGGGACATGGTAGGCCGGGTCCTCTATTGCGCCGATTTCCTCGAGCCGGGCCGGAACTTCGATCAGAGCGGACGGGCCGACCTGGCGGCCCGTTTCCCCCGCGATCCAACCGGAGTGTTGCGCGAGGTGGCCCGGGCCCGGGTCTCTCGCCTGGTACAGTCGGGCTGGCCTCTCCCTGATCCGACGGTGCGCTTTTGGAACAGTCTCTTCTCACGCGCCGGCTCCTGATCGTCGCCGGAGTGCTCGGCGTCATCACTCTCGCGGCCCTCGTTCGTCCCCACCAGGACCGGGTGGCCGGCCACGCCTTTGCGATTCCATCGGCCGATGATCGCATCCTGGTCGAAGTGCTGAATGGCACAGAGCAGCAGGGCCTCGCCCGGCTGGGGACCCGGAAGCTGCGCCGCCAGGGACTGGACGTGGTCTTCTTCGGGAACTCCGGCCAGACGACCGACTCGACCCTGGTTGTCGCCCGGCGCGGAGCACGGAACGCGGCCGAGCGGGTGCGCGAAGCCCTCGGCGTCGGCACGGTGGAGGTGGAGGCCGATACGCTGCGGCGGGTGGACGTGACGGTGATTCTGGGGGGGGATTTTCGACCGGAAGAGGATGGGAGGCCGTAGGGGATTGCCGATTGCTGATTGCCGATTGCTGATTGGAGCGGCTCAACCCAAATCTCAATCTTCAATCTTATTCTCAATCTCAATCGGCAATCGTCAATCGGCAATTCTCACCAGTCCAATCACAACGTCCATCACATTCGTCCCCGTCATCCCCGTCTTGAACAAGGCACCCGCTGAGGCCAAGGCGTCGTAGGCGTTGTGGGTCGCGAGATCCTTGGCAGGGTCTCGGCCCGCGGCTCGAATCGCCTCCCACGAATCCCCATCGACAATCGCCCCGGCCGCGTCGGTCGGGCCATCTCGACCATCAGTTCCAGCAACAAGCAACGTCACCTCTCTCCGTCCGCCCTGTCTCCGCCTGTCCCGTCCGCCGGTCCGCCGGTCCCAGCTCTCTCGCTGCAGCCAATGCCACCTCCTGCGCCCTGCCCCCACGACCCGGAGTAGGGCCCGAGGGTCACCGTGGTCTCCCCGCCCCAAACGCAGACTGCATCTTTATTCAGGGCCCTGTCTTGCGCTCCCGGCGGGTTTTCGCCATCATGAAGAAGTAGGTAAGCCGCGACCCGGGCCCCCGCGCTGGCTGCTTCCCCAGCCAACGCGGCATCAACCAGATGGGCCGTGAGTCCGAGGGTTCGTGCCTTAGCGCAGGCCGCCTCCAGCGCCAGCCGGTTGCTGGCAACGAGAACGGCCTGCGTCGTCTTGAAGGCGGGATGTTCAGGCTTGGGGGTCTCCGGAGTCTCTCCCCGCTCCACCGCCTGGAGAATTCGGCGGCATGGTTCGGGGACTCTCTCCCACAGGCCGGCGGAGGTCAGCAGCGCTCGCACTTCCGCGGCGGTGGACGAATCGGGCACGCATGGACCGGATCCAATAGCAGCCAGATCGTCCCCGATGACGTCCGAGATTGTGAAATTTTTCACGCGCGCCGGAGCGAGCGCGGCTGCGAGACGGCCTCCGCCCCAGAGGGAGAAACGCTTGCGGACCCGATTCATCGCAGTTATGTCGAGCCCGGAGCCAAGAAGCAGGCGGTAGAGCTCGGTCAGGTTCTGCGGAGTGAGTGGAGGAACCGGCGCAGCGAGCAGGCTGGTGGCGCCGCCGGAAAGAAGGACCCAGACTTCGTCGTCGGGTTGCACCCGAGCCACCGCTGCCTGGAGCAGTTCGGCCGCTCGGAATGAGCCGGGACCCGGCTCGGGATGATCGCCTACGGCGACACCGAGTCGAGGATCAGGTGAAGGTGTTGGTTCCGGAGTGACGAGCAGGCCTCCGGCGAGATCCTGGTCGCGCTCCCTGAGCGCGGCGACGGCAGCAACGGCCATCGGGTAGGCCGCCTTGCCGAGTGCCAGAAGGTGTACCCGACGCTTGGGCTCCGACGGATGGGAGGCCAGCGCCGCACTCAGGGCGGGACCCGGTGCAGCCGCGGTGACGGCTGCCCAGTAGAGGTCCGCCAGCAGCGCCGTGCGTTGTTCGCGCGTTGCGAGTACGGCCATGGTGCTCCGGACGTCGAGGGTGTTGGCGGCCGAAGTATGGCCGCGGACAGTAATTCGCGCGAGAGCCCGGAGCTCTCGCTCTCGTCTTGTCTCCAGCGCTGAGGAAGCGTCATGCCTGGTCGCAACCATCTTTTCGTCCCCGGTCCTACCAATACGCCCGATCGGATCCTGCGCGCGATGCACGTCGCGATGGAGGATCACCGCTCCTCGATCTTCCCCGAGCTGCCGCTCGGGCTCTTCGCCGAGCTGCGCAAGATCTTCAAGACCAAAGACGGGCAGCCGTTCATCTTCCCCGCCAGCGGAACCGGCGGCTGGGAAGCAGCCCTGAGCAATACTCTCTCGCCCGGCGACAAGGTTCTGTCGTTCCGCTACGGCCAGTTCAGCCACCTCTGGATCGACATGATGCAGCGGTTGGGACTCGACGTGCAGGCGATCGACGTCGAATGGGGCGAGGGCGCTCCGCCGGAGCAGATTCAGCAGATCCTGAGCGCCGACAAGGCGCACGCCATCCAGGCCGTCGCCGTGGTCCACAACGAGACCGCGACCGGCGTCACCAGCGACATCGCCGCGGTGCGGAAGGCGATCGACGCGGCGGGACATCCCGCGCTCCTCTTCGTGGACGGCGTCAGCTCAATCGCCTCGCTCGACTTCCGGATGGACGAGTGGGGAGTGGACATGGCGGTCTGCGGATCCCAGAAGGGACTGATGCTTCCCGCCGGTCTCGGAATCATCTGTGCCAGTCAGAAGGCGCTTGCCCGGAGGGAGCAGGCGAAGCTGCCCCGGGTGTTCTTCGATCTGGGCGACATGATCAAGGCGAACGCCACCGGGTATTTCCCCTATACGCCGTCGTTGCCGCTGCTCTATGGCCTGCGGGAATCACTCGCGATCCTGGCGGAAGAAGGCCTGGAGAATGTCTTCGCCCGGCATCACCGCCTGGCCGAAGGGACTCGCGCGGCGGTCAAGGCCTGGGGACTCTCGCTCTGCGCCAAGGCGCCCAAGTGGCACTCGGACACCGTCTCGGCGATCCTGGTCCCGGCCGGCTTCAACGGCGCCGACGTGATCGATGTGGCGTATCGCCGGTACAACCTGGCCCTTGGTGCTGGTCTCAACAAAGTGGCCGGAAAGCTCTTCCGCATCGGCCATCTGGGAGATCTCAACGAACTGATGCTGATCAGCGGCATCGCCGGAGCGGAGATGGCGATGCGTGATGTGGGCATCAAGGTGACCCCTGGAAGCGGTCCCGCTGCCGCCGAGGAGTACTGGCGCAGCACGGCCGCGCCCCTTGCCACCAAGCAGGCGGCCGCCAGTCCCGACGCGGCCAAACCGGCTGAGACTCGAGCGACTCGCGCCCGCGTAGGCGCATGAGCCACACGCGTTACGAGCCGGCCCGGGCCCGCCTGCAGCGCAGTGAGCTGGCGGTGCCCGGGTCCAATCCGGCCATGTTCCCCAAGGCGCTCGAGAGCGAGGCGGACTACATCTTCCTCGATCTCGAAGACGCCGTGGCGCCCGCCGACAAGGTTGCCGCGCGACTCCACGTCATCAAAGGCCTGCAGGAGTACGATTGGCGCGAACGCGGGAAGACCATCTGCGTTCGCATCAACGGCATCGATACCCACTACATGTACCGCGACGTGGTGGACGTCGTGGAACAGGCGGGCCAGCGGCTCGACACCATCCTGATCCCGAAGGTGGGCGTCCCGGCCGACGTGTACCTGGTTGACGCGCTGCTCACCCAGATCGAAACGGCGAAGGGCATCGGTCACCGCATCGGCATCGATGTCCTGATCGAAACCTCGCTCGGCATGGCGAATGTCGAGGCCATCGCGCAGAGCTCGAAACGGCTCGAGGCGATGCACTTCGGTGTCGCCGACTACGCGGCAAGCATGCGGGCCCGCACCGTCTCGATCGGCGGGCTCAATCCCGATTATCCCGGCGATCAATGGCACGCCTCGCTCACCAGGATGATCGTGGCCTGCCGCGCCTACGGGCTGCGGCCGATCGATGGTCCCTTCGGCGACTTCAAGGACGCCGAGGGCTACCTCGCGGCCGCCCGTCGTGGCGCCGCCTTGGGCATCGAAGGCAAGTGGGCGATTCACCCCTCCCAGATCGCGCTGGCCAACCAGGTCTTCACCCCGCCTCCCGCAGAAGTCGAACGGGCCCAGCGCATCCTCGACGCGCTGGATGAGGCGGCTCGAAACGGCAAAGGCGCCGCCCAGCTCGACGGCAAGATGATCGATGCGGCGAGTGCCAGGATGGCGTCGGTGATTGTCGACATGGCCAAGGCGATCAGACAGAACAGAGCCATCAGCCGTCAGCCGTCAGCCGAAGAGCATAGGCTGCACGCGCTGACGGCTGATGGCTGAAGGCTGCACGGCATCACAAGGAGTCGATCGTGGACATACACGAGTACCAAGCCAAAGAACTCCTCGCCAACTTCGGCGTCGCGATCCCGCCGGGCGGGGTGGCGTACAGCGCGGAGCAGGCGGTATATCGCGCGGCCGAGATTGGCGGCTCGCGGTGGGCGGTGAAGGCGCAGATCCATTCGGGCGCTCGGGGCAAGGCCGGTGGGATCAAGCTCTGCACCACCGAGGACGAGGTGCGAAAGGCGGCGACTGCCCTGCTTGGCAGCCGGCTGGTCACTCATCAGACGGGGCCCGAGGGTAAAGTCGTCCACCGGCTCTACGTCGAAGCGGCGGTGCCGATCGAGCGGGAGCTCTACATCGGCTTCGTGCTCGACCGGAAGACTGAACGGATCATGCTGGTAGCCCACCCGCACGGCGGCATGGAGATCGAAGAGATCGCGAAGAGCGAGCCCGAGACGATCCTGCGCCAGACCATGGAGCCCGCGGTGGGCATGCAGGCGTTCCAGGCTCGAGAGATCGCCTTCGGACTGGGGCTGGATCCCGCCCAGGTGAATCGCATGGCCAACATACTGCTGGGTTGTCACCGGGCGTTCCGCGATCTCGACGCCACCATGGTGGAGATCAATCCGCTGGTATTGACCAAGGACGGCCGGCTCCTGGCACTCGATGCCAAAATGGGATTCGACGACAACGCCCTTTTCCGCCGGCCCCAGGTGAGTGAGCTGCGGGACCACGCCGAGGAGGATCCGCGTGAGGCCCAGGCCGCGGAGTACGGGCTCAACTACGTGGCACTCGACGGCGAAATCGGCTGCATCATCAACGGAGCCGGTCTCGCCATGGCGACGATGGACATGATCAAACACGCGGGAGGCCAGCCGGCCAACTTCCTCGACGTGGGCGGCGGCGCCTCGCCGGAGCGGGTCGCCATGGCCTTCAAGCTGGTGCTGCAGGACAAGAAGGTCGGGGCGATGCTGGTCAACATCTTCGCCGGCATCAACCGGTGTGATTGGGTGGCGAAGGGTGTGGTGCAGGCGGTGAAGGAAGTCGGGGTTGAGGTGCCTCTGGTCGTGCGGCTGGCGGGAACCAACGTCGAGGAAGGGTCGGCGCATCCTGGATGAGTCGAAGCTCCCGCTGATCCAGGCCGACAGTCTGGAGGACGCGGCGAACAAGGTGGTGGCCGCGTGGAAAGGCAAACAAAAACGTGAGAAGTGAGAGGTGAGGGTGAGAGGGCGCAGCGATCAGCTTCTTGCCATCCCCTCTCACTTCTCACCTCTTACTTCTCACGCTTTTCCAAAGGGGACGCGAATGGCAATTCTGATCAACGAAATCACCCGCATCCTGGTCCAGGGCTTCACCGGGGACAAGGCCACCTTCCACGCCCAGAAGATGATCGAGTATGGGACCAAGGTGGTCGGTGGGGTGACGCCGGGCAAAGGCGGGCAGACTCACATCGGCCTGCCGGTGTTCAACACCACGAAGGAAGCCGTGGACGCGGTCTACCCCGATGCCAGCATCATCTTCGTCCCGGCCGCCTTCTGCGCCGATGCGATCATGGAAGCGGCGGATGCGGGCATCAGGCTGGTCTGCTGTATCACCGACGGTATTCCCGCCCAGGACATGATGATGGTGAAGCGGTACCTGCGCAGGTATCCCAAGGAAAAGCGGACCATGCTGGTCGGTCCCAACTGCGCCGGGATCATCAGCCCCGGCAAGTCCATGCTCGGCATCATGCCGGGACACATCTACATGGCGGGGAAGGTCGGGCTGGTCACCCGATCGGGCACGCTGGGCTATGAGGCAGCTTCCCAGATGAAGGACCTCAACATCGGGGTCTCCACCAGTGTCGGCATCGGGGGTGACCCGGTGAACGGTTCTTCCTTCCTCGATATCCTCGCGCGTTTCGAGGAAGATCCCGAAACCGAAGCGGTGATGATGATCGGCGAGATCGGCGGTCCCCAGGAGGCGGAAGCCGCCCTCTGGGTCAAGGAAAACATGTCCAAGCCGGTCATCGGATACGTTGCCGGTCTCACCGCGCCGAAGGGACGGCGCATGGGGCACGCCGGTGCGATCATCTCCGCCTTCGGCGACACCGCCGCGGAGAAGGCCGAGATCATGCGGTCGCTCGGATTGTCCGTGGCGCCCAGTCCCGCCGATTTGGGGAAGGCCGTGGCCGAGGCCTTGGCGAAGCGTCCGTCTCGTCGCGCGGTCCTGACCCGATGAGCGGCAAGCCCCGCGTGGTCGTCACCCGGAAGATTCCGGCTCCGGTAGAGGAGGAGCTGACCCGGCTGTTCGACGTACAGCTCAATCGCGAAGATCGCCCGCTCGATGCCGCGGGACTTCAGGATGTCCTGCGGACTGCGGACGGCATCCTGCCTACCGTCACCGACAAGCTGACGGCCGAGGTCCTCGCGGCGGATCCGCTCAAGACCAGGATCATTGCGAACTTCGGGGTGGGCTTCAACAACATCGACATCGCCGCGGCAAAGACGCGGGGCCTGACCGTCACCAATACGCCCGACGTCCTCACCGACGACACCGCCGACATCGCGACCACGCTCTTGCTGATGATCGCCCGGAGAGCGGGAGAGGGCGAGCGTCACGTCCGCTCCAAATCCTGGACCGGGTGGCGCCCGACGCACATGCTGGGCACCAAGGTGAGCGGAAAGACCCTTGGTCTCGTGGGGATGGGCCGCATCGCAAAGGCGGTCGCGAAGCGTGCCCATCACGGATTCGGCATGCGGGTCATCTACCACGACCCGTATCCGCCGAAACCTGAAGAGGCGAAGGCACTGGGCGCCGAGGGTCGGGACAGCATCGACGCGGTGTTGGGTGAGGCCGACTTCGTCTCGCTGCATTGCCCGGCGACGCCGGAGACCCGCCATCTCATCAATGCCGACCGCCTCAAGCTGATGAAACCAGGGGCCTTCCTGATCAACACCGCTCGAGGTGACGTGGTGGACGAGGCTGCGCTCATCGCCGCACTCAAGTCGGGGACGATCGCCGGCGCCGGGCCTCGACGTGTATGAACGGGAGCCTGCCATGGCGGCCGAGCTGCTCTCGATGGAGAACGTGGCGTTGCTTCCCCATCTGGGCAGTGCCACGACCGAGACCCGCATCGCCATGGGCATGCGGGCGCTGGAAAACCTCAAACTGTTTTTCGCGGGCCAGCCCGTTCGTGATCGCGTCGTGTGACCCAGGAGCGCGTCGCCCCGTTTCCCGCCGAAGCCCTCCCCGCTTCAGCTGACCCACTCGCCGCCAGCGCCGCCGCCTATGCCACGGAGGTGGCGGAGCTTCTCTTCCGCCTGCTCCTCGACGTGGTGGGGGCCCGTCAGCCCGAGGTGGTTCCCATCCTTCGTAGGAGAGGCGCCGAGCCCCTCGGCTACGCCGGAGGAGATCGAGCGCGGCCTGCGAGCGCAGGGGATCTGGTTCCAGCTGCTCAGTGTCGCGGAGCAGAATGCGGGGATGCGACGCCGGCGGCAGACCGAAACCGAACGCGGCATGGACCAGGTCCGAGGAACCTTTGCCCAGGTGATGACCGACGGGGCGAAGGCCGGCGGCAACGCCGACCGGATCCGGAAACTGATCGCCGGCCTTCGAGTACGGCCGGTGATCACCGCTCACCCTACCGAGGCCAAGCGAGTCACCGTTCTGGAAAAGCATCGCCGGATCTATCGCCGGCTGGTGGATCTCGAGTCTCCCCGCTGGACCCCGCGGGAACGCACCGCGCTGATCGACCAGCTTCGCAACGACATCGAGCTGCTCTGGATGACGGGAGAACTCCGGCTGGAGAAGCCGACCGTTCCGCAGGAGGTCTACTGGGGACTCCACTTCTTCAACGAGACGCTGTTCGAAGCCACCGCTGAGGTGCACGAGAAGCTCGACCGCTCACTTCAGATGGTCTTTCCGGGCGAGCGCTTCGAGGTGCCGCCCTTCCTTCAGTTCGGTTCCTGGATCGGCGGCGACCGGGACGGGAATCCCTTCGTTACCAACGATGTCACCCGCCGCACGCTGGCGGAGAACCGTCGCGCCAGCCTGCAGCGCTATCACGCCCGCCTGGCGGAGCTGGTGAAGGTGCTGAGCATCACCGAGCGCGCGGTGGAGGTGCCGGCCGCCTTCCGCACGGCGCTGGAGAAGGCACTGGGGACTGTTCCGCATGGCAAGGAGATCGTGGTCCGGAACCCGGGAGAAATCTTCCGGCAGTACCTCGCGTGCATGATGGCTCGGCTCGAAGGCGCGATGCGTCACGCCGAATCGGGAGACATCTCCCGCTGCTCCGAGGGATACGCCACCGCCGACGAGCTGATCGCGGATCTGCGGGTCATGATGAGTGCGCTGAAGGACTCGCAGTCGTCGCACCTGGCAAATGCCTTCGTGCGGCCCGTGCTCCGCGAGGTAGAGGCGTTCCGGTTCAGTACCGTGCGGCTCGATCTCCGGGAGAATTCGGCTCGACTCCACGACACACTATCCGTCCTGTGGCGGGCCTCGACCGGAGAATCCGGAGAGCCGCCTCCTGTCGCATCGAAAGAATGGAAAGCGTGGCTCCTGGCAGAGCTGGGGAAGCCGCTGAGTTCCGACCACAAAGTTCCGGCAGAGGCCGGCGAGACGCTGGGCATGTTCCGGCTGGTGGGCGAGGTCCGCGACGGGCTCGACCGCGAGGCCTTCGGGAGCTTCGTGCTCAGCATGACTCGCGAGGTGTCGGACGTGCTGGGCGCCTATCTCCTCGCCAAGGAAGCCGGACTCTTTGCAGACCAGGCCGGGACGGAGAGCTGCACCCTTCCCATCGTGCCGCTGTTCGAAACGATTGATGACCTGCAGCGCGCGCCGGTCATCATGCGGGACCTGCTCGGTGTCCCGCTGGTGCGGCGCAGTGTTCGAGCCTCGGGCGGAGTGCAGGAGGTGATGATTGGATACTCCGATTCGAACAAGGACGGAGGATTCCTTTCCTCTAACTGGGAGCTCAGCAAGGTCCAGGCTCGGCTCACCCGGTTGAGCGACGAATTGGGAGTGCCGCTCGCCTTCTTCCACGGGCGTGGCGGATCGGTGAGCCGTGGCGGAGCCCCGCTGGGCCGGGCCATCGCGGCGCAACCCGCAGGCTCCATTCGCGGCCGCATGCGCCTCACCGAACAAGGCGAAGTGGTTTCCTTCAAGTATGCGAACCGGGGCACCGCGGCATACCAGCTCGAGCTTCTCGCGGCCAGCGTCATCGAGCACTCGATCAAATCGGAGACCGAAGCCGAGCTGGTGCCGACGGCCGAGTTCGACGAGGCGATGGAGGCGCTGTCGGGAGCGGCGCAGGCGGCCTATCGCCGGCTGGTGGACCAGCCGGGGCTACTGGCGTACTTCCAGGCCGCGAGTCCGCTCGAGGAGCTGGCGCTGCTCAACATCGGATCGAGACCGGCGCGCCGCTCCGGACTCCAGACTCTGGGCGATCTGCGGGCAATTCCGTGGGTGTTCGCCTGGTCCCAGAACCGCCACTTCATCACCGGTTGGTATGGCGTGGGAAGCGGACTGCTGACCTTCCTCCAGATCCGGGGAGAACGAGGTGAGAGTCTGCTGAAGCGGATGTACGAGCAGTCCAGACTGTTCCGCCTGGTGATCGACGAGGTTGAGAAGACTCTGGCATATGTGGATCTCGGGATCGCGAGACTGTATGCCGACCTGGTGCCGGACCGCGGGTCGCGAGACGAGATCTTCGGGTTGATCGAGGCGGAGTATCGCCGAACGGTGGAGGCGGTGCTTCGGGTGAGCGGCGGCACCGAGCCCGCGGAGAGATTCCCCCGGTTCCGCCGCCGGCTGGCCCGCCGTCTTCCGACGATCAATCAGGTGAGCCGCCAGCAGGTGGACCTGCTGCGCCGCTTCCGGGCTGCCTCGACCGATCAGCAGCGGCAGCAGTATCTCTCGGCGCTGTTGCTGTCGATCAACTGTATCTCGAGCGGGTTTGGGGCGACGGGTGTAGAGTAACCTCTTCCGCCCACCTCTGTAGTCTCCCGTCCCACAGAGCATTCATCCGAGAACCTGACGCCATGGTTTGGCGAGTGACCGATCCAAGCGATCGGGCACAGCTCCTAGCTTCAAGTCCCGTTCGGCCGAGCTCGCATTGATGCGGGACGGCGAGTTCGTGACCCTGCAGCGAATGGAGCAGCCCAATGAGCCGTCGCAATACTGGAAGTCGCAGTCCCTGGAAGCTCGTATTCCTTGCCTTATCCGCTGTCACGCTTGCCTGTGGTGACAATCCCCTGCCGACCGGTTCGTCCCAGGCACCCGACGCGTTGCCTGACGTCGTTGCAGCACCCGCCGGCCAGGCTGTCCCCGATGAATACATCGTGGTCTTCAATAACAACGTCAGCTCACCTGCCGCAGAAGCCACCGGCATAGTGAACGCTCAGCACGGGAAACTGAAATACACCTACAGCAGCGCGCTGAAGGGTTTCGCCGCCGAGCTACCGCCTGCGGCCATTCAGGCATTGCGCTCCAACCCCAAGATCGCGTCGATCGAGCAGGACCAGCGGGTGCACCTGGAAACTACCCAGCTCAATCCTGCCAACTTTGGCCTAGACCGGATTGACCAGCGCAACCTGCCGCTCAGTAATTCCTACACCTTCAATCGCACCGGTGCCGGGGTGCACTTCTATGGCATCGACACCGGGATAAACCTTACCCACGTCGACCTGAGCGGGCGAGTGGGTGTTGGCTTCGATGCGGTGACTCCCGGGGGCAACGCGAACGACTGCAACGGCCATGGGACCCACACGGCAACCACGGCCGCCGGCACCACCTTCGGTGTCGCGAAGGGTGCCATCGTGCACCCCGTGCGGGTGCTCGACTGCAGCGGATCCGGCTTCATTTCCACCGTCATCGCCGGAGTAGACTTCGTCACCCAGAACGGACTGCGCCCCGCCGTGGCCAACATGAGTCTGGGGGGCGGCATTTCTTCGGCGCTGGATCAGGCGGTCGCTGCCTCCGTCGCTTCGGGAGTGGTATACGCCATCGCTGCGGGCAACAACGCCGGCAACGCGTGCAACACGTCGCCTGCGCGGGTAACGTCGGCTCTCACGGTCGCGGCCAGCACCAGGACCGACGCGCGGGCCAGTTTCTCGAACTTCGGGACTTGCGTGGACCTCTTCGCGCCTGGCGTTGGCATTACCGCCGGCTGGATCGGATCCAACACTGCCACGATGACCATCAGTGGCACCTCGATGGCTACTCCCCACGTGGCCGGCGTCGCGATGCTTTTCCTCGAGGCCAATCCCACTGCTACACCCACTCAGGTGGCCAACGCCATCAACACCAACGCCACCACCGGCCTGATTACGTCCGCGGGCACGGGCACGCCGAACCGACTGCTCTTCATGGGCTTCATCGGTGGTGGCGTTGCTAACCAGGCTCCGGTGGCGAGGTTCACTGCGGCCTGCAATACCAGCCACACTTGTACGTTCGACGCCAGCAACTCGACGGATGATGTGGGGGTCGTGGCCTTCGAGTGGAAGCGGGCGAGCGGGGTCATCATTGGTAACACGAAGGTGATCACCTTCACGTTCTCCACCGGGGGTTCCAAGACCATCACCCTTAAGGTGACCGACGGTGGTGGCCTGACGGGCACGATCACCAAGACGATCAACGTGCCCTGAGCCGAGCCGTGGAAGTGAGAAGTGAGAAGGACTGAGGAGTGCGTTAGCAAGCATTCCTCAGTCCTTTGATTTCAGCCCCGCCTTGCCGCTCTGCTCCACTTCGCGACGGCGTGGGCCTTACGCATTCGGCATTAGCTCTCAGCCTTTAGCTGTAGCTCTGCCTCCCTCCCGTCCTACGGCGCTCCTCCGCGCTCCACCTCCACCTTGAACTGCCCACACGCCGCACTGATATCCAAGCCGCGGCTGCGGCGGACCACCGCTTCAACTCCCTGGTTTTTCAGTCGCGCCGCGAAGGCGCGGATCCTGTCGGGTGGAGTAGGGATGAGACCCGGAGCACCACCGGGATGTAGCGGGAGCAGGTTGACCAGCGCGCCCATCTGCCGGGCGAGACGAACCAGCTGGTCGGCATCGCGGTCGCTGTCGTTTTTCTCCGAGATCAGAACGTATTCGAAGGTGATCCGCTTCCGGAATACCTTTGCGGCCTTGAGCACCTGGGCCAGGTCGTACTTTTTCTCGACCGGCATCAGGGCCAGGCGGCGCTCAGGGGTGGCCGCGTGGAGGGAAATGGCCAGCCGGAATTGCTCGGTCCGCTTGGCCAGCTCCTCCATGCCCGGAATAATCCCCACGGTGGAGACCGTGATGTGGCGGGCGCCGATGCCCAGACCCTCCGGGTGGTTGAGGATGGTGAGGCTCGGGTCCACGCCCTTCCAGTTGAGCAGCGGCTCTCCCATTCCCATGTACACCACGTTGGTGGGTGCGAGGTCGGGATGACGCAGGATGATCTCTCGCGCCTGACCGGCGATCTCGAAGGGAGAGAGGTTGCGGCCGAAGCCCATGCGGCCGGTCGCGCAGAAGACACAACCCAGCGCGCATCCCGCCTGAGAGGAGATGCACAGGGTGCGGCGACTCTGCGACGGAATCAGCACCGATTCGACCGCGGCGCCGTCGCTCAAGCGCCACAGAAATTTCCGGGTCCCGTCGGCCGACTGTTGCTCCGTTACCAGGTCGAGTCGGGGGAGGGGGAGAGTTTCCTGCAGCGCTTGCCGGAGGGTGAGAGGAAGCTCGGTCGCGTCGGTCCAGGCCGCGATCGGTCGCTGCCAGAGACGGGGGAGGAGCTGCCGCGCACGATAAGGAGGGAGATCCTGCGCCGTCACCCAGTCCGCGAGCCTCTGCGCCGCGTCCGGCGGCGTCAAGTCCAGCAACGAACTAGATCCAACGGTCCGAGATTGTATCACCATGTCACAAAATAACCGAAAAGCTGAGGACATGATCCTCAGTTTCGTGGCGCGAGGGCCACGGTGTGTCGTCGATGCCATGTTGACGGTCCACCATGTGGTGCATAGTTTGCTCGGGCCTGCCTCGGGGGTGTGTTCGCCTCCAAGACCACGCCATAGAATTGCCCACATATGCTGATGGGAGACCTCCGTCAGAGTCCGTGCCGTTCCAGTCCCGCAAGGAGGGGTGCATGCGCTGGTCGCTTGCCGCCATTTCGTGTAGTGCAGTAGTTCTGTTTGCCTGCAGTGAGAGCCAAACCCCCACCGAAATGGTTCCTGCCTCGGGACTGGCAGACGTGATCGCCGCACCAAGCGGGCAGGGAATACCCAATCGGTACATTGTCGTCTTCAAGCAGAATGTCGCCGGGCCGGCTGGCGAGGCCCAGCGGATGGTGGGTCAGGCGCAGGGCAAGCTTCACTTCATCTATACCAAGGCCATCAAGGGCTTCGCCGCCGAGTTGTCGCCCCGCGCCGTGCAGTTGCTCCGGGCCGACCCCAGTGTCGCCCTGATCGAGCAGGATCAGGTGATCAAACTCGAAACCACGCAGAACAATCCGGTCAACTGGGGTCTCGACCGCATTGATCAGCGTAACCTGCCGCTCAGCCTCTCCTACACCTACAACCGCACCGGCGCCGGAGTGCACTTCTACGGGATCGATACCGGCATCAACCTGACCCACAACGATCTGTGCCGGTCGCGTGGGCAACGGGTTCGATGCGGTCACCGCCGGTGGCAATGCGGCCGACTGCAATGGACATGGCACTCACACAGCGACGACTGCGGCGGGAACCACCTACGGTGTGGCCAAGGGCGCGACGGTCCACCCGGTCCGCGTGCTCGACTGCGGCGGCTCCGGCACGACGGCTGGTGTTATCGCCGGCATCGACTGGGTTACCAACAATCACCAGACCCCGGCCGTGGCGAACATGAGCCTGGGCGGTGGCGCTTCCGCCACGCTCGATCAGGCGGTTGCCAACTCGGTTGCGTCCGGCGTCGTCTACGCGGTCTCCGCCGGCAACAACAACGTGAGCGCCTGCACCCAGTCTCCCGCGCGCGAGCCGAGTGCCATCACGGTCGCTGCGAGCAACAAGACCGACACTCGGGCCAGCTTCTCGAACTTCGGCACCTGTGTCGACATCTTCGCGCCGGGTGTCGAACATCACCGCGGGCTGGATCGGCAGCAACACGGCGACCGCGCGCGCCAGCGGCACCTCGATGTCATCGCCCCATGTGGCCGGCGTCGCTTTGCAGTATCTCGAGGCCAATCCGTCAGCGACTCCGGGCCAGGTGGCCAACGCCATCACGAGCAACGCCACCCTGGGCAAGATCAAGAGCCCGGGCAGCGGCAGCCCGAACCGGCTGCTCTACATGGGCTTCATCACCGGTGGCGGTGGCGGCGGAACCAGCCCCGGTCGCGAACTTCACGGCGACCTGCAATGCCAGCCACAGCTGTACCTTCACCAGCACCTCGACCGATGACGTCGGGATCGTGGCCTATGAATGGAAGCGGCCGAGCGGCGTGATCATCGGGAGCACCCAGGTGATCACCTTCACCTTCGCCACCGCAGGATCCAAGGACATCATCCTGACCGTCACTGATGGTGGTGGCCTGACCGGCACGATCACCAAGACGATCAACGTACCCTGAGGTAAAGAGGTAATGTACGACCAGCCCCGCCGAGGTCTCCCGGAGAATCTCGGCGGGGTTGTTGTTTTTTAACGGGATGGTGACGTGGCTCACTTTCCCTGCACCCTTCGCCCTGCAGGAGGTAGCAATGCTGAAGAAGTTGGCTGTCCTTCCCCTGGTTCTCGCTATCGCTGCCTGCAGCGATTCACAGGCGCCCACCGACACGATGCCGGTGAACGCGCCAGCCGCGGTCGCCGGCCAGGCGATCCCCAACCGGTACGTAGTGGTTTTCAAGAACACGGTAGCAGCAACCTCGGTATCCGCCGAAGCGCAGAGCATCGTGAACGCCGACAAGGGCAAGCTTCACTTCACCTACGAACACTCGATCCACGGCTTCGCCGCGGATCTGTCACCCTCCGCCGTCGCCGCGCTGCGCCTGAACCGGAACGTGGCTTACGTAGAGCAGGATCGGGTGGTCACCGTCCAGGCGACCCAGTCTCCGACGCCCTCGTGGGGACTCGATCGCATTGATCAGAAGGCGCTCCCGCTCAACAACTCCTACACCTATCCCAATACCGGCGCCGGCGTGCATGTCTACGGCATCGACACCGGGATCCTTTACAGTCACACCGATTTTGGCGGCCGGGCCTCCAAGGGCTTCGATGCCATCACGACCGGGTGGCAATGCGGTTGACTGCAACGGACATGGCACCCACACGGCTACCACGATCGCCGGCACCAAGTTCGGCGTCGCGAAGGCCGCGACGGTGGTCGGCGTCCGGGTGCTGGATTGCGGCGGCTCCGGTTCCTTCTCTCAGGTCATCGCGGGAGTGGACTGGGTCACCAACAACGGCATCAAGCCCGCCGTGGCGAACATGAGTCTGGGTGGCGGCACCTTCCAGGCGCTGGATGACGCCGTGACCGCGTCGATCGCGAAGGGGATCGTCTACGCCATCGCCGCAGGTAACAACTTCGGATCGAACGCCTGCAACAACTCGCCGGCCCGCACTCCCAACGCCCTCACCGTTGCCGCGAGCGACATCAACGACAACCGGGCCAGTTTCTCCGACATCGGGACCTGCGTTGATATCTATCGGGCCTGGGGTGAACATCACCGCGGGCTGGATCGGCAGTAACACCGCCACCAACACCATCAGCGGCACCTCGATGGCGACTCCGCACGTGGCGGGTGTCGTGGCGCTCTATCTCGCCGCCAATCCGACCGCGACTCCGGCCCAGGTCCGGAGTGCCCTGATCACCAACGCCTCCGCCGTGGTGAAGAACCCCGGCGCCAACACCACGAACCTGCTGGTCTTCATGGGCTTCATCGGCGGTGGTGGTCGGCGGCAACCAGCCGCCGGTGGCTCGCTTCACCGTGAGTTGCACTGCCAGCATCGCTGCACGCTTAACGGCAGCAGCTCCACGGACGACCACGGCGTCGTGAGCTATCCGCTGGAACTGGCCCGGTGGCCGGTTGCTGGGCACTGCCGTCCAGATCACCGTCCAGTATGAAAGGGCGAGCAACCGTACCGCCGTCCTGACCGTGACCGACGCGGGCGGCCTGACCGGAACGCTCTCCAAGACCTTCGCCGTGCCATGATCTGAGCCGGCATGACGATCTATGCCGCCGGAGGCCACCCCCTCCGGCGGCATTCGTTTGGGCACCCGACCATCGACCATTCCGCCATCGACCGTCGCCTTAACGACGATGCGGAAGCCCCTAACCCCTAGTCCCTGAATCGCTTGCAGGGTTTGCCCGGGCTGGTTAGGTTTGCTCGGGTCCCCTACTCCCGACCGCCGATTGCTGCTCACCGAACTGCTGACGCCTGACCGGATCAAAGTCCCCCTCGAGGCGGGCGACAAGCCGGGCGTCATCCGCGAACTCACCCAACTCCTTGCCGAACGTGCCGGTGGCGACCCAGCCAGGATCCTGGCCGCAGTCGAGGAACGGGAACAGGTCCTGAGCACCGGCATCGGGTACGGCATCGCGATTCCTCACGCCAAGTCGGCGACCATTCACGACCTTCAGCTGGTGTGCGGCAGCCGCCCGGTGGGTGTGCCGTTCGACGCACTCGACGGCGAACCGGTGCGGCTCTTCTTCCTTCTCGTCGGCCCCGAGGGCGCTGCAGGGCTGCACGTAAAGGCGCTGAGCCGGATCGCCCGCGTGGTTCGTCGCGAGGCAGTCCGCGAGGCGCTGCTAAAAGCGCAGACTCCTGCCGAATTCCACCAGGTCCTGGTGGAGGCCGAGGAACGATGACCGCCACCGCATTACGGACTCACCGCTGCGGCAGTCTCCGCCGCGACCACGCGGGCCAGAAGGTTCGCCTCGGCGGCTGGGTGCATCGGGTGCGCGATCTTGGCGGGCTTCTGTTCATTGACCTGCGGGACCGCGACGGGATCGTGCAGCTCTCCTTCGATCCCAAGTGGACTCCAGCCGAGGTGCTGCGCCGGGCCGGAGAGGTCGGAGCCGAGAGTGTCGTACTGGTGAGCGGTACAGTTGAGCTCCGGCCGGAGTCCGCGCGCGACACCGCCCTCGCCACTCGCGACGTCGAAATCAGGGTGGAATCCCTGCAGATCGTGGGGCCGGCGGAGACGCCCGCGATTCCGGTCGCCCGCAAGGAGGGCGAGGAGCTTCCCGCCGAGGAGCTGCGACTCAAGCACCGGGTGCTCGACCTGCGCCGCCCGGAGCTGGCGCGGAACCTCATGCTGCGACACCGCCTCCTGCAGCGCTCCCGGCGCACCCTCACCGAGCTCGATTTCCTGGAGCTCGAGACACCGATTCTCACCAAGCCGACTCCCGAAGGCGCGCGCGACTACCTGGTTCCGAGCCGGATTCATCCGGGGGAGTTCTTCGCGCTGCCCCAGTCGCCCCAGATCTACAAGCAGCTGCTGATGGTGGCGGGCTACGATCGCTACTTCCAGATCGCGCGCTGCTTCCGGGACGAAGATCTCCGCGCCGATCGCCAGCCCGAGTTCACTCAGATCGACCTGGAAGCGTCGCTTCGTCTCGACGGACGATGTGATGGCCGTGGTCGAGAAGGTCCTGGTGGACCTGTGGGCCGAAGCGGGACAGTCGGTGCAGACGCCGTTCCTTCGGATGCCGTGGCGGGAGGCGATGGAACGCTTTGGCGTGGACAAGCCCGACCTGCGCTACGACCTCGAAATCCGGGACCTCACTCCTCAAGTCGGAGCCGACGCGGCGGAATTCCTCAAGTCCGCCGTGGCAGGCGGCCAGCGCCTGCGTGCCATCATCGCCCCGGGATCTGCCGGCATGAGCCGGAAGGAAATCGACGGGCTCACGGCGATCGTCAAAGGCGCCAAGGCGGGAGGACTGATCTGGGCCAAGCGCACAGCGACGGGGTGGGAAGGGCAGGGAGTAAAGGCGGTTGGCACGGAGACGCTGGCGAAGCTGGGCACCGAGGGGGATCTGCTGCTCGCGGTTGTGGGAACTGATCAGGTCACCTCACCCGCGCTGCACGCCCTGCGCTCGGAGCTGGTCCGGCGGCCCGGTATGAAGGCCAACAAGGATCACGCCTTCTGCTGGATCGTGGACTTCCCGCTCTTCGAGCTGGACCCCGACACCGGGCAGCACGTGCCGGCGCACCATCCGTTCACCGCTCCGCATCCGGATGACATTGCTCAGCTGACCAGCAATCCGGCCGGGACTCGTGCACTGCACTACGATGCGGTGTACAACGGCAACGAGCTGGGCAGCGGCTCCATCCGGATCACCGATCCCAAGGTTCAGCGCAAAATCTTCGAGCTGCTGGGCATTCCGGACTCCGAGATCCGTCGCCGCTTCGGTTTCCTGCTCGACGGCCTGGCCGCTGGCGCGCCCCCCCATGGCGGATTCGCCCTGGGGTTCGATCGAATTTCGATGCTGTTGGCAGGAGCTACGTCGCTGCGGGATGTAATCGCGTTCCCCAAGACTACGGCGGCACGGGCCTTGTTCGAGGGGGCGCCGACGGTAGTGAATCCAGAGGACTTGAAGGCGTTGCACATTGAGGTACGGGAGACGTGAGAGGTGAGACGTGAGAGGTGAGAGTAAGACGTGAGAGGCGAGAAGTGAGAAGTGAGGGCGTTTCCCTCTCACCTCTTACGTCTCACGTCTCACTTTTTTCCAAGGAGACCAAAATTGCCTGACGACATCCAACACCGATTGTCGACTGAAGGCGCGGACCCACTGCTCCTGGCCGGCGTGAACGATGCGAACCTGCTCGCACTGGAACGGGCGCTTGGGGTCCGGGTGTCGCTCCGGGGTGATGCCATCACGGTGGGGGGAAGCTTCGAGCAGGTTGAGCGCGCGACCGGCGTGGTTCAAGCGATGCTTGACCTGACTCGCATGGGCGAAGCGGTGACCGCGGATGACGTGGCCCGCCTGGTGGCAAACGGCCCGGTGGCTGAACCGTCAGCGAGCGGCGAGCAACGCATCATCCTGCCTGGTCTCCGCCGGGTGATCGTGGCCAAGACGCAGGGCCAGCGGGACTATCTGCAGGCCATTGCGACGCACGATATCGTGGTGAGCATCGGGCCAGCCGGCACCGGCAAGACCTATCTCGCCGTCGCCAAGGCGGTGGAAGCGCTGGCTCGGAAGCGGGTACGCCGGATCATCCTCGCCCGGCCGGCGGTGGAAGCGGGAGAGTCGCTGGGATTTCTCCCCGGAGACATGCAGGCCAAGGTCGATCCGTATCTCCGCCCGCTGTACGACGCACTCGAGGACATGATGCCGCATGACCGGGTGCAGAAGGCGCTGGAGACGCGAACGATCGAGATCGCGCCGCTGGCTTACATGCGCGGCCGCACGCTCGCGGACGCGTTCATCATCCTGGACGAGGCACAGAACGCCACGATCGCCCAGATGAAAATGTTCCTGACCCGGCTCGGCGTGAACAGCAAGGTGGTGGTCACCGGAGACAAGACCCAGATCGACCTTCCCAAGAGGGAAGAATCGGGACTGATCCAGATCGAACGGGTCCTCCCTGGCATCGACGGGATCGCGTTCTGCTATCTCGACGAGTCCGATGTGATGCGGCACAGGCTGGTGCGGGAGATCATCCGGGCCTACGCGGAGGATCAGAACGGTTGATGCGTGATGGCAGGACCGAGCGCGCGTGGGGTGACGCCGCCGGATCCTCCTTGCTGAATCGCTTCACTTTCCACGCGGCCCGGTGGGGGCTGATCCTCATCCCGGCGCTGGCCACCCGGCTGGCATATCCTCCGACGACCACCGGCGGCTTCGTCCGGACCTGGGTCGGCCCCGTTCTCTACAATCTCGTCATCCTCTCCATCTTCTGGCTGCTGCTCGCGTTCTATCGCCGCGAGACCTATCGACGGCTGCGGGAGATGGTGTTTTTTACCGCCCTGTTCACGCTCTCCATCGTTCTCGGGGATCTGCTCGACGGGCTGTTTCCGGCCCGTGCCGAACCGCTGCCAATCCCGCTTGCGGCTATCCTGGTCACCCTTCTCTATAACGGTCGCATCGCGATCACCTGCGCCATCACCCTGGCACTCCTGCTGGGAACCCAGGGCGGTCAGACCGACGCCGCGACACTCTTCTTCGGGATCGCGGGCGGTGTGGCCGGTGCCATCAGCATGCGCGTGGTGCGGCGCCGCAGCCAGGTCCTCGTCAGCATCGCGGCGATCACCCTCGCCTACGCCATCGCGGGGTTCACCTACGGGTTGATGGCCGGGTGGACAGCGGACGACATGCTTCGGAGCGCGGGCATCGGCGGGATCGTCGCCCTGGTGAGTACGTCGGTCGCCATGGCCCTGCTGCCGCTCGCCGAATGGCTTACCCGCATCACCACCGATCTCCGGCTGCTGGAGCTGGCGGACCCGTCGCGCCCGCTCCTCAAACGCCTGGCCACCGAGGCTCCCGGCACCTGGGCCCACAGTCTCCAGATGGCCAACCTCTGTGAAGTCGCGTGTAACGCGATCCAGGCCAACGGGCTGCTCGCCCGGGTCGGCTGCTATTATCACGATGTCGGCAAGCTGGTCGGCCCGCTCTACTTCGCCGAAAACCAGCAGGGCGGGCGCAATCCGCACGACGATCTCAAACCGGAGGACTCGGCGCGCATCATCAGGCAGCACGTGGTCTACGGATTGGAGCTGGCCGACCAGGCCCGATTGCCCGAAGTGGTTCGAGGATTCATCGCGGAGCACCACGGCACCAGCAGGATGGAATACTTCTTCGAGCAGGCCCAGAAGCCTGACGGCGCCGCATCGGGAGACGAGAGCGCCTTCGAGTATCCTGGCCCCCGGCCCCGGACCGCGGAGACCGCCGTCGCCATGCTCGCCGACAGCGCCGAGGCCGCGGTGCGGGTACTGGATGAACCGACTCCGGAGCGGGTGAGGGAAGCGGTGGATTTCCTGGTCGCGCAGAAGATCGCCGCCGGCCAGCTGAGGGAGGCACCGCTCACGCTGCGGGACCTGGACCGCGTGAGCCAGGAGTTCGCCCGGCTGCTCGCCGGTATGTACCATACCCGCGTCGAGTATCCCAGCGGTGCGGGTGGGATCACGGCTGACTTTGGCCGTGACTAGGAGATTGAGCCAGCGTCCGCCGGAGGTGCTTGTGAGCGGCCGAAGCAAGCTCTCCGCGACGCGAGTGCGACGGATCGTTCGGAAAGTGCTGGCGGCCGAGCGACGCCGCGCCACGGTGTCGGTGACTTTTATCGGACCGACCCGAATGCGGCGGCTCAACCGGGAGTACAAGAGGCATGACCGGCCGACCGATGTCATCTCGTTCCACCTGCCGGGGCCCGATGGGAGCCTGGCGGGAGACATTTACATCTGCCCGGCGGTCGCGGCACGCGAAGCAAAGGCGGCCGGTGTGACTCAGGCCGAAGAGTTGGCTCGCCTTGTAATTCACGGCACCTTGCACGTGCTGGGTTACGACCATCCCGAAGGTCGGGGACGGACCACTTCGGTTCTCTGGCGACGGCAGGAGCGATACCTGGAAGCGCTGACGTGATAGAAACACTGCACTACTTCATCACCCCGCTCGCCACCCTGATCTTCGCGTTTTGGGCGGCATGGCTCTCCTTTGCGGGAGAGGCGGATGCGGACGTCCCTCATATCCTCGCGGACGAGCAGCCGACCGGTGAAAGCGGACTCCCTCCGGCGCGGGCGCTGTATGTCGCGCACCTGGCCCTGCTGGTGCTGGCGGGCGCCGCTGCGGGAATCGCCGAATCGTGGTGGGCGCGTCCTGCCGGGGGAGCGCTCGCTCGGCTGCTTCTCGCGGTGGGACTGGTCTGGATCGTCGGCAATATTCTCCCGCGCTTCCTGGCATCCGTCGCGCCCGACTTGCCCGCCCTCGCGCGTCCGTCGGCGATCCGCTCCCTGCGACTCCTGGCCCCCGGTCTTCGCCTCGCGGCCTGGGCCGACCGGAAGATCCGCCCGGTCAAACGGCGGGAATACCGCGAGTCCGGCGCCACCCGCCGCGACATGCTGCTCGGCCTCTTCTCCCTGGCCGACACGACGGTCGCCGAGGTGATGACTCCCCGGATCGATATCATCGCGGTCGATGCGTCGGCCACCAGGGACGAAGTGGTCGCGACGCTCCAGGGCTCCGAACACGCGCGGCTCCTGGTGTACGAGGAGCACCCCGATGCGGTCATCGGCGTGCTCTACGCCAAGGACATGCTCGCCCGATTGCCGGAGGGCGACGATGCCGAGCCATGGAACGCCCTGATCCGGCCTGCGGCCTACGTCCCGGAAGGGAAGACACTCGATCGCCAGCTGCGCGACTTCCAGCGGGGGCCAAGCCATCTCGCGGTCGTGGTGGATGAATTCGGCGGCACCGCGGGCATCGTGACGTTGGAAGACATCCTCGAACAGATCGTTGGTGAGATCCAGGACGAGCACGACACCGATGAGGCCATTCCGGTTCAGGAGCTTCCCGCGGGACGGCTGTCGGTCGAAGGCGGCGTGCCACTCTCCGAGCTTGAAGCGATTCTCGGGACACAGCTTCGGTCGGGAAGACGTGACCACCGTGGGTGGCTTGATGCTCGACGCCTTTGGCCGGGTACCTCGCTCGGGTGAGGCGGTCGCAGTTGATGGGATTCGCTTCGCGGTGGAGCAGGTGGCCCGCAGGCGGGTCAGGCGGGTCCAGGTGGAGCGGCCCACCGCGCCGGCCGCGGCCGAGGCAGAGGAGGCGGCCGAATGATCTGGATCGTCTTCTCGATCGGCATCCTCCTCGCGGTCATCGGCGCCACCTCGAGCACCGCCCTGGTTTCCATGAGCCGCCTCGAGCTGGTGCAGGCAGTCTCCCGGCAGCTCCGCGGCGGACCCGGCTCCCTCGCCTGGCTGGCCGAGATGGAGACCTACCTCGGCATCACCGCGGCGCTCACCGCCCTCGGCATGACGATACTCGGCGTGGCCACACCGGCGCTGTTCACCGGTGTGAGCCTGCTCGGATTCTTCGCGCTGATGATCCTCGTGGTCATCCCCGTCGTGCTGTTCGGCGGTTACCTGCTGCCCCGCTGGGTGGCTCGCTCCCGTCCCGAGGCCTTCCGCGCCGCCGTCGTGCCGGTGCTGCGGCCCGTTTCCGCCCTCTTCACTCTGTTCCTTCCCTCACGCGCCGGGACGTCCAGCGCCGATCTCCGCACCATCTGGCGCCAGGGTGCCGCGTCCGGTATCGGTGGCGACGAAGAGCTGATCATGGTGGGCGGTGTCATGACCTTCGCCGAGCGAGCGGTACGGGAAGTGATGACTCCACGCACCAATCTCGTGGCGATTCCGGAAGACGCGCCGCTGGATGAGATCGCCGCGGTCTTCGCTCAGAGCGGATACAGCCGGCTTCCGGTCTACCGCGGGACGCTGGATGAAATCGTCGGGATGCTGCACGCCTTTGACCTCTTCAAGCTGCAGCCGGGAGACCGGCTCCCGATTCGCCCGGTGGCCAACGCGCCAGCGGGACGGAACTGCGGTGACCTGCTGCTCGACATGCAGCGGGAGCGGCGCCATCTCGCCGTAGTCCTGGACGAATTCGGGGGAACGCTGGGCATCGTCACCTTCGAGGACCTGCTCGAGGAGCTGGTGGGCGAGATCTTCGACGAGTTCGACGAAGGCGCCGGCGGGGCGGGTGGTGCCACGCTGACGCTGTTCGAGACCGACGGCGCCACTCCGATCTCCGCCATCGAGGAGCGGTTCGATCGCAAGCTGCCCACCGCGACGACCAGCACGGTTGCCGGTCTGCTCGCCGAGCTGGCCGGACGGATTCCGGTAGCCGGCGATCGCTTCATCATCCGGACCCTGCAGTTCGACGTGGTCCAGGCCTCGCCCACCAAGGTGGAGCGCGTGCTGATTCGCCTGGTGCCTCCGCCGCCCGTGCTGCTCGCTCCGCCTCTCTCCGAGGATTCCCGGAAGTGAATCCTTCGAGAATCGTCCAGTCTCTGCTCGGTCTCATCCGAGTGGGCGATCTCAAGCAGTTCCTTCTTCGGGCCGAGAAAACCGAGCCAGCCGACCTGGGAGACGTCCTGGCGTCCCTGGACGATCAGGAGCGCCTCGCCGTCGTGAAGCAGCTGCCGCCCCGGCTTTCCGGGCGTGCGCTGCTCGAGATGCCGG
Source organism: uncultured Gemmatimonadales bacterium (assembly GCA_963821525.1). Taxonomy (GTDB): domain Bacteria; phylum Gemmatimonadota; class Gemmatimonadetes; order Gemmatimonadales; family GWC2-71-9; genus DATBGE01. The sequence goes on from CAWGED010000003.1 coordinate 95,005, forward strand.
ACGAGACCCAGGCCGAAGAGACGCTGGTCGCCCTCGAGTCCGAGACCGCAGGAGAGATCGTCGAGGAGCTGCCGGACGACGAGGCGGCGGACCTGGTCGGCGCGCTGGACCCGGAGGACCAGCAGCGAATTCTGGCCGAGGTCGAGGACCGGGCCGATGTAGAAACGCTGCTCCGCTACGATCCCGAGACCGCCGGCGGCATCATGACCGCGCATGTGGTCTCGGTGCGGGAGGACAGCACGGCGGCGGAAGCGATCGATGCTCTGCGAAAGCAGGCGGAGGAGGTCGAGGATTTCCCCCACGTCTTCGTGGTGGACTCGGATCGCAAGCTGGTCGGGGTACTGCCGCTCAAGGGGCTGGTCATGAGTCCCGCGGACCGGCCGGTCCGTGAGTTCATGGAAAATGCCGACGTGCGGGTGGCGCCGGAGGAGGACCAGGAGGAAGTCGCCCGGCTCATCAAGCGCTACGACGTGGCGGGCGTGCCGGTGGTGGATGCGGCAGGACGGCTGCTGGGCCAGGTCACCTTCGACGACGTCATCGACGTGGTGGAAGAAGAGCAGACCGAAGACATGCTCCGCTTCGGTGGCGTCTCCGCCGATGAGGAACTGGGCGCCCGGTGGACCACCGCGGTGCGGAGCCGGTTGCCCTGGCTCTTCGTCAATCTGCTCACCGCCTTCATGGCCGGCGCCGTGGTCTACCTGTTCAAGGACACCGTGACCCGGACCGTGGCGCTCGCGGTGTGGATGCCGATCATCGCCGGAATGGGCGGCAACGCCGGGACTCAGGCTCTCGCGGTGACGGTGCGACGCCTGGCCCTGGGACTCATTCCGCCCGACCGCTTTTTTCGGGTAGTGGGGAAGGAGATTCTCGTCGGACTGGTCAACGGGCTTGCGATCGGCGTCACGGTATCAGTCGTTGCGGTCGCGATGGGAGGGGGAGCTGAGCTGGGGCTTGTTGTGTTCCTCGCGATGGCCGGCAATCTCTTCGTCGCCGGCTTCGCCGGGGCGTTCATTCCGATTCTGCTGGAGCGGTTCAAGGTAGATCCTGCGATCGCGTCCTCGATTTTCGTTACTACCTTCACCGATGTCTGCGGTTTCCTCCTTCTGCTGGGTCTGGCCGGAACGCTCCTGACGCGGTGAGCCACACGCTGTGAGCCGGGCATGGTGACTGCTGGAGGCTGATGTGATTGCCAGGCTGTGGCGCGGTTTGGCTCGCCCAAGTCAAGCCGGGGCGTACGAGGAACACCTACGCAGGCACACATTCCCGGCGCTCAAGGAGATTCCTGGGTTCGTCGATGCCTCGATACTGCGCCGCCCGGTCGAGGGTGGGGTCGAGTTTCTTATCAGTGACCCGGTGGGCATCGATGGAGGCAATAGAGAGCTTTGCCGGATCGGACGCCGAAGCCGCAGTGGTCCCTGCCGAAGTGCAAGAGATGATGATTGAATACGATCGACGGGTTAACCATTTCGAGGTGATGGATGGGTGCGGGTAAGATCAAGCATTGACCTCATACTTGACGGATTTCAAATAACACCGGCCCGGCAGGCGGATGTGCTGGCCCATGCCTGAACGAAGCATGCCTCTCTGGACCTGGCTCATCCCCCTCCTGGCGCTTGCCGTGCTCGGCATTGCGCTCGCGGCTGGCGTGGGTCCCATCCTCGCCCTGCTCTGCGGGGCGGCGTTGATCGGGTCGGTTCTCGTCGCTGTCCATCATGCGGAAGTCGTCGCCCACCGCGTCGGCGAGCCCCTCGGCACGCTCGTGCTGGCCCTGGCCGTGACGGCGATTGAAACGGCACTCATCCTCTCCATGATGATTGCCGGTGGCGAAGAGATGGCGGTCTTGCCGCGTGACACGATCTATTCCGCGGTGATGATCATCTGCAATGGGGTCGTAGGCCTGTGCATTCTCGTGGGCGGTCTCGCGCACCGGGAGCAGACCTTCCGTGTGGAGGGGGCAGGTGGAGGGCTTGCAGCGTTGATTGTGATGGCCTCGCTCGCGCTGGTTCTGCCGGTCTTTACCATCACCACACCTACCGGGACCTACAACACCCCGCAACTCGCGTTCGTGGCGGTGGCCTCGGGCTCCCTCTGGGCGATTTTCGTCTTCGTTCAGACCGTCCGCCATCGCGACTACTTCATCCCGGTAACCGACGCCGCCAATCCCGAGGTACAGGCCGAGCGTCCGACGACGAAGGTGGCATGGGCGAGCTTTGGGTTGTTGGTGGTGTCGCTGGTGGCGGTGGTAGGCCTGGCAAAGATGCTGTCGCCCACGATCGAAGGGGCGGTCGAGGCGGCCGACGCGCCGCGTACCGTGGTCGGCATAGTGATCGCGGCACTGGTCCTGCTGCCGGAGACGTGGGCCGCGGTGCGTGCCGCCCGGGCGAACCGCATCCAGAGCAGCATGAACCTGGCGATCGGCTCGGCGCTCGCCAGCATCGGCCTCACCGTCCCAATAGTCGTGATCGCATCGATCGTCTTTGGCTTGCCCCTGGTCCTGGGCCTGGGGGCCAAGGATATGGCGATGCTCGTGGTGACCTTCCTGGTAAGCGCAGTCACCCTCGGCACCGGCCGCACCTACATGATGCAGGGGGCGGTGCACCTGGTGCTGTTTGCGGCCTTCCTGTTCCTGGCTTTGGTGCCCTGACAAAGCATTGGACTAGCCACGAAAACAGAGCGGGCGCAGGATCTCTCCCACGGCCGCGGACGCGGCGCGGAGCGCGAGCCGGAGGGGGGGCGAGGGGAGGAGAGCGCAGAAAAGGAGGAGCCGAAGAGGCGAGCACCGCGGCAAACCACCCGACACGCCACCACGCGCAGCCCCCCCCCACGTCCCCCCCCCCCCCCCCCGCGCTCCCGCCCTTCCTGCACCCTCTGCTTTCTCTTTCCCCCTCCCTTTCCTGACCTCGCGTGCCTCGCGTGCCTCGCCTTCTGTCCCTTCTTGGCGCCCTCCGTCAGGTGCTTGTCTTTTGCTGTATCCGGTCGTGGCTGACTCCTGAAAAACAGAGCGGGCGCAGGATCTCTCCCACGCCCGCTCCCCTCTCCCCGCTCCCCTCTCACCGCTTACCGCTCACCGCTCACCGCAGCGACCTGAGCCCCGTCCGCACCTCGTCAACGAAAGAGTTCCGGCTGTTCCCAGGCCGCAAAGTGGCCGCCTTTCTCCACCTTGTTGTAATGGATCAGTTTGGGATACGCCCGCTCGGCCCAGCTCCGCGGAGCTGGATACAGCTCGTCAGGAAAGACGCTTACGGCAACCGGGATGGAGACGCCTTTGGCATTGAAATACCCTTTCCCCCAATACTCCCAGTAGAGACGGGCGCCAGAGAGCGCCGTGTTGGTCAACCAGGTGATCGTGATGTTGTCGAGGATGTCATCGCGCGTGAGGCCCTCAGACTGTCCGTCAAAGACGCGGGCGATGAGCTCGTAGCTGCGCGCGTCGTGGTCAAGGAAATAGGCCGCCAGGCCGACGGGTGAGTCCGCGATTCCGTACAATGTTTGCGGTCGCAGCCCCATCTGGAATCCATAGGCGATTCCCTTTTGATACACGAACTGCAGACGGTCGTAAGCGAGTTTCTCGTCGGCCGAGAGGCCCGATGGCGCCGGCGCCCCGGAAAAGGCCGCCCCATCAATCTCGGCTGGAAAGATGCCGGCCATGTTGGTGTGAATGCCGAGCAACTCCGGGGCTGCGTGTACGCCCATAAGATCGGTGATGACCGCGCCCCAATCGCCGCCCTGCGCCACGAATTTCGTGTACCCGAGGCGCTTCATCAACACGACCCAGGCACGTGCGATGTGGTCGGGGCCCCACCCGGTCGTGGATGGTTTGCCCGAAAAGCCGTAGCCGGGGATCGAGGGAATTATCACGTCGAACGCGTCCGATGCGCTCCCGCCATGCTCGGTGGGATTGGTCAGCGGATCGATGATCTTCATCTGTTCGATGATCGAGCCGGGCCATCCGTGAGTAACGATCATAGGCAACGCATTGTCGTGTTTTGAACGGACGTGAATGAAATGAATGTCCAGCCCATCGATCTCGGTCATGAAATTCGGCAGGGCAATCAGTTTTGCTTCGATCTTGCGCCAGTCGTAGTCTTCTGCCCAGTAACGGGCGAGTTTCTGCATCGTCGCCAGCTGGACACCTTGTGATTCATCCGTGACGGTCTCCCGTTCAGGCCACTTCGTCGCGTTGATACGGGTGCGCAACTCGATAAGGTCCGCCTCCGGAACGGCGGTTACCTGAAACGGACGAACAGCGGCCTTCTCACTGGCCGTCTGTGGGGCAACTTCTGTAGTGGTAGCCATCGGTGCTTCTCCATAAAGCGAAGTGACAGGTACGTCTGGCCTAGTTACAAAGCCGATACGTGAAGGTTTCCTTTCTCGGTAGTGAGATGGTATTACTTGTGAGCGCTCGCTGGTTGCCAGGTTGTGGGCATGCCGCCAGGACGACGGGGACAAGCCGCCACCGGTGCACTTCTACCAATGAAAGAGTGATTGTTCTCACACGGGGGCGCTCCCCTGTGCGTTACGTGCTCATCTGTACAGTCGCGAAGTGTCAGGCATTACCGGGCGAGCCGCGAAAGATGCACAGTACACGGGTGCCTCGATGGGGACTATTGGACGATGGTGCCATCGGGGAGGGACCAACCGCTGAAAACAAAGCGGCGTGGGATCTCTCCGACGCCCGCTCACCGCTTACCGCTCACTGCTCACCGTATTACCACCCCAGAATCATCTCCGCCCTCGTATACAGGAACCGTCCGTTATAACCAAACGGCGACGCAGCGGCCCAGGGGAAGGTGTTGTCGTTGTTGTTGAACTCCGCCTTCGGCTGGTCGGGATAAGTATCGAAAACGTTCCGAGCGCCGACCGAGAGATTCACCTGGTCGAAGCGATACCCGATCTCGAGGTCAACCAGGGTCTTGGACCCGTACTCCTCGCGATCGGTGAAGCTTGGCTGCGCCGAGGCGAAGCCGCCAAAGTAACTGACGCGTCCCAGGGTATGTACCCGCCCGGTGGAATAGTTGGCCTGCAGGGTGCCGCGCCAGTCGGGCCGTTCCTCCTCGATGCCAACCTGGGTCACGAGGTCCAGGACGCTGGTGTAAGTCGAGCCGGTACCCTGGAGAATGGCGGGGGGTGGATCGACGTGGGTGATCTTGTTCTTGGTGTAGTTCACGCCGAGGTTCAGATCCAGGCTCCCATTGCCGGTGGGCACCACCCAGTCGGCGGTGAAATCGACGCCGTCGGTCTTGGTGTCCAGCCCGTTGGTGAAGAACTGAACTCCCGCAATGTTGCCGAAGCCCGAGTCGGCAAGGATTTGTTGGGAGACGGCGTCATTGAACGTCGCGCCGAGCAGGATCCGATCGTTGATTGTGATGTGGAAGTAGTCTGCCGTGATCGTGAAGTTGTCGGCCGGCGTGAAGGCGAACCCGGCGCTGTAGTTGACCGAGGTCTCGTCCTTGAGCGGCTTGGCACCGAAGATCTGGGATGCCCGATTATTTACCGGGAAGTTCCCGATCTCCTGGAATTGCCCTCCGATGACGTTCGTCGTGACATGGCTGAAGAAGCTTTGGGCCAGGCCGGGTGCCCGGAACCCCGTGCTGGCCGCGCCCCGCAGCACGAACCGCTTGGTGGGCTGGTATCGCAAGGCCAGCTTGCCGGTGACCCGGTCGCCGAAGTCGCTGTAGTTCTCATACCGTCCGGCGACATTGACCAGGAATTGCGACGTCAGGTTGGTTTCGAGGTCGAGATAGGCCCCAACATTCGCCCGGCTCTCGTCCGCCTCGTCTGCTGGCCGGAATCCGGCAAACACCGAGGAACCGCCCGGTGAGAGATCACCCGGAACGGCGACGCTGTCCTGCGCGGCGTGCCCCCCATTCACGTAAGAAGCGAATTCGCCCGCGTAAATGTTGTAGTACTCCCGCCGCCACGCCCCGCCGATGGCGAAGTTAAGCGGGTTGGGGAGACCCAGGTTGAGCGGCTTCGACAGGTTGAGCCCGACCAGGACTTCGCTGCGCTGCAGCGAGCCGGCGTCGAACGAAGTCTGATTCGGGATGCCGGGGTCGTCCGCGTTACCCAGTATCCCGTCGGCTCCTGGAGCGGTGGGGATATCGAGACTGGGTCCCAGCGAAGGATTGTTGGTGTTGTCCAGATCGTAGTCGAACCGGTTTAGCCCCCAGGAGACCCCCGCGTCAGCCGCCCACCCGCCAATGCTGGTGCGAAAGCCACCCGCTGCTGAGTAATCGTTCACCTTGGGATGGAACTCCGGCAGGAATCCTTGGGGGTAGATCTCCTGCCAGTTGCGGCTGCTGTCGAAGTAGCGCCAGAAACCGTTGCCGGTCCCTCTCCGATAACTGTATCCGCCGAAGGCGTAGAACTCGGTGGTCCCGGCCTGGTTGAGCGGCATCCGGAAGTTGGCGAACGTCATCACGTCCTTTTCCAGGCCATCGCCCCAGTGGTAGTTGGGCTGGGGGAGGGAATTCCGCTTCTCGATGATCTCCCCGTTCTTGGGGTCGATCAGGTCGCCAATACCCTGTTGGTTCACCAGGAAGGAGTCCGGCCAGGCCCGGTTGGTAGGGTCCCGGTGCTGATATTCACCGAACACGCTCAGTGAACCGCGACCGAGGCCGATCCCGACCCCGCCGTTGATGTTGGTGAAGGTGCCGTCATCGGGATAATCGTCGGTGACGTACTTTCCCGCGTCCACATTGATGAACGGAGAGAATTTGCCCTCCTTCATCACGATGTTGACTACACCCGCAATGGCGTCGGAGCCGTACTGCGCCGAGGCGCCGTCCCGCAACACCTCGATCCGCTCGATCGCCCCACCAGGGATTGCATTGAGATCGACACCCGACGATCCGGCGCCCATGCCGTAGGCGAAGGTGTTCAGCACCGCCATCTGATGCCGCCGCCAGCCGTTGATCAGGACGAGCGTGTGGTCAGGACTCAAACCGCGCAGGGTGAAGGGCCGGACGATATCGTTCGCATCCGTGACGCTCTGCCGCGGGAAGTTGACCGAAGGGGAGAGCGACTGGAGAACCTGGCTGGTTTCGGTGGTGCCCTGCTGCTGGATATCTTCTGCAGTGTAAACGTCCACCGGGACGGCGAGTTCCTCGGCCGCAGTGTGGCGGGCCCGAGAACCGACCACCACGTCAATCGGTGCCAGCTCGACCGGTGAACGGTTCATGGTGAAGTTCAGCGCCACCACGTCAGCCTCGACGACGGTCACGCTGGAAGCGGCCTCGGCGAAACCGATCGCATGAACCGTCACTGTCACCTGCCGGGCCGGCACACTGTGGATGGTATAACGTCCTGAGGCCGTCGTTGTGGTGCCCAGGCTGGTGCGATCAACCGTGACGATCGCACCCACAATCGGCGCACCCGCGCTGTCCACCACCTGGCCCTGGATCGTCCCGGACTGTGCGGCAAGGCTAACGAGAGGCAGGCACAGGAGTGCAGCGACCAGGCCGAGTCGAAAGGATTGTCGGACGAGAGATGGCGACATCGAACCCTCCGGAGTGGGTGGGCGAGTCTATGTTGTTCTGGCAGAGTGCGGCAGGGGTGCTTCGCGAGGATACGGCGCAATCGGTCGTCCGTCAAGCAAGCCCCATCGCTGACCGATGACCCTCGAGCAATTCCTGTCCCAGTACGGGCTCATCGCCCTGTTCCTCCTCGCCACCGTCGAAGGCGATGCCAGCCTCATTCTCGCGGGGATGCTGGCCCATCGTGGCGTGCTCTCGTTGCCAGCCGTCATTATCGCGGGAGCAGCAGGAAACTTCGTGGGAGACTGCGCCTGGTATTTCCTCGGACGGCAGGCCCGGGCCCGATTGCGCGACAGCGCGATATATCGCCGTGCCGGCCCCTGGATCGAGCGAGTCGCCTCGCGCCTTGGCAGCTGGCAACTCCTGCTCGCCCGCGTGGTGTATGGCACCCGCAATGCGAGTATGGTCTTCTGGGGCCAGGCCCACCTCCCCTTTCAGCGCTTCGCCCTCACCGACCTGCTGGGCTGTTTCCTCGCCTCGACAGGGTTCGCCTTGCTGGGATACCTGACCAGTCAGGGCGTGGAACACCTGCTGGGCCAGGTCAGGCGACTCGAGGTCGGGTTGCTGATCACGCTGGTCATTGCAGCTGTGGTCATCGCCTTCATGACTTGGGAGGTAAAGCGGGCGAGCGACAAGACCGATCCCCCGGAGGCCGGCCCTGCCGGGGGTGGCTAACTGCTTGCTAACATGCGAACTTACAACATGGCCCAAGGCGATCAGGTCGCTGCACTGCGGGGCGGGAATGTGCCGGTGCTGGCCCGGGCGATCTCCCAGGTGGAGAACGGCCGTGCTGGATTCGAGGCGCTGCTTTCCGCGATTCATCCCACCCTCGGCCATGCTCGACGGATTGGCATCACCGGGCCCCCGGGAGCCGGGAAATCCACCCTGACCGAGCGGCTGGTGCAGGTGTTGCGGGCCAAGGGACACACCGTGGCGGTGGTCGCCGTCGATCCAACCAGTCCATTCACCGGTGGCGCATTACTGGGCGACCGAATCCGGATGGAGTCCGTGGCGCTGGATCCCGGGGTCTACATCCGGTCCATGGCCACGCGCGGCTCGCTCGGCGGACTCGCCACCACCACGCGCGAAGTCTGCGATGTGCTGGATGCGGCGGGGTTCGACCGGATTCTCATCGAGACGGTCGGTGTAGGCCAATCGGAACTCGACGTTGGCCGCTCGGCCGACACCACGGTGCTCGTGCTGGTGCCAGAATCGGGAGACGGGATTCAGACCCTCAAGTCGGGCGTGATGGAGATCGGCGACGTCTTCGTGGTCAACAAGTCGGATCGTCCGGGCGCTGATCGCCTGCGCCAGGAGATCGAGATCACGTTGGGCATTCGAGCAGGGAACGCGTACCGGCACGTGAAGGCACATCACGGGGTCAGGGCGGGCAAGCACGCACCGGGCGGACGCGAGGGGGCGATCGGGACGGACAGGGCGGGCGAGACCAGCGCGGACTGGGCGCACCCCGTACTCGGAACCGTCGCCTCGAAGGGTGAAGGGATCGAAGTGCTGGCCGACGCGCTTGATGGTCATCACCAGTGGCTCACCGAGACCGGTGAATTGGGTGACCGTCGCCGGCGCCGCCTGGTCGAACGCACCCGGGAAGTCGTGGATCGCGCGTCCCGGCAGTGGATCTGGCAGGAGACGGCCGCCGAGCAAATGATCAATGACCGGCTCGACGACCTCGCCGCCGGGCGCACCAGTCCTTACGAAGTAGCTGTCGAAGTGCTGGACGGGCTCAAACAGGGGACAAGGGTATGACCACGTTCGACGCCGACCTCTCGATGCGTCACATGGCTGACCGGCTCGAGACTCAGGAACGGGAGCTCGAGGAGCTGCGAGCCGAATTGCGCGCCTGGCGGGAACAGGTCGCCAAGCTGCCGATGCGAGAGGACGTGGACTTCACTTCGGTCTCCGGCCGCAATGTGGAGCCGGTCTACACCGCACTCGATCTCGACCCCCACAGCGTCAGCTCGACTACGCTGCCGGGAGATTATCCCTACACCCGCGGCATCCATCCCACGATGTACCGGGGCCGGCTCTGGACCATGCGGCAGTTCGCCGGGTTCGGCACGGCGCGAGGACACCAACGAGCGCTACAAGTTCCTGCTGGCTCACGGGCAGACCGGACTCTCGGTGGCGTTCGACTTCCCAACGCTGATGGGCTACGACTCGGACCATCCGCGGTCCGAGGGAGAAGTCGGCAAGTGCGGCGTCGCGATTTCCAGCGCCCAGGACATGGAGACCCTCTTCGACGGCATCCCGCTCGACAAGGTCTCCACCTCGATGACGATCAACGGTCCCGCCGCGATGCTCTTCTGCTTCTACGTCGCGGCGGCGGAGCATCAGGGGGTGGACATCGCGAAGCTCCAGGGCACGATCCAGAACGACATGCTGAAGGAATACATGGCGCAGCATGCCTGGATCTTCCCGGTCGGAGCCGGCGCTCAAGGTCATCGTGGACATGTTCGAGTGGGCGTCCACCAATACGCCGAATTGGAATACCATCTCCATCTCGGGCTACCATATCCGGGAAGCCGGCTCCACCGCGGCCCAGGAGCTGGCCTTCACGCTCGCCAACGGCTTCAGCTACGTGGAGCACGGAGTGGCGCGGGGGCTCGACGTGGATTCCTTCGCGCCGAGGCTCTCGTTCTTCTGGGACGTGCACAACGACTTCTTCGAGGAAGTCGCCAAGATGCGCGCCGCGCGGCGGATCTGGGCCCGCACCATGCGGCAGAACGCTACGGGGCGCAAGAATCCCCGGAGCTGGCAGATGCGCTTCCACTGCCAGACCGCGGGCGTGACGCTCACCGCGCAGCAGCCGCTCAACAACGTCGTTCGCGTCGCCTACCAGGCGCTCGCCGCCGTGCTGGGCGGGACCCAGTCGCTGCACACCAACGCCCTCGATGAGACGCTGGCGCTTCCCACCGAGGAGTCGGTCCGGGTCGCGCTGCGCACCCAGCAGATCCTCGCCTACGAAACCGGCGTTCCCAACGTCGCGGACCCGCTGGGCGGGTCTTACTACATCGAGGCGCTGACCGACGGGCTGGAGCGCGAGGCCGACGGGTTGTTCGCCGAGATCGAGGCGCAGGGCGGGGTGGTCCCGGCGATCGAGTCGGGGTGGTTCCAGCGGCAGATCGCCCAGTCCGCCTCGCGCTTCCAGGACGAAGTCGAGAAGGGACGCAAAGTGGTGGTTGGACTGAACATGTTTACCGGGGAAGACGAGGCGGCGCCGGAGATTCTCAAGATTGGCGAGCAAGCCGAGCGGTCTCAGCGGGAACGGATGGCGAAGCTGCGGGCAACTCGGGACACCAACGCGGTCGATCAGAAACTCGAGGCTCTGAGAGCCGCCGCGGCCTCCGATCAGAACATCATCCCGGCGATGCTGGACTGCGCCCGGGCCTATTGCACTCTCTACGAAATCCGCCACGTTCTGGAAACGGTGTACGGGACGTATCGCGAGCCGGTGTTTTTTTAGGAGTCGAGAGTCTAGAGTCTAGAGTCGAGAGTCTGAGTCCGCCAAGCATTGACTCGAGACTCCAGACTCTAGACTCCAGACTCCTCACCAAACCATGAACGACCAACAAATCGCCAAGACTCTCGCCCGTCTCACCAGGCTGAAGACGGACGATCATCGGATAGTCACCTGCTACCTGAAGCTGGAACTGAGCGATCGGTCGCGGGGCAAGTATCTGATCAAGCTGAAGAACCGGGTGAAGCGGGCCGAGGCGGCGTTGCCGGAGATCGGCCTCTCCCGCACGGTGCAGCAGGAAGTCCAGGACGACCTCCAGCGCATCATGGAGCACCTGCGGGAACCGGCCCGCCTCCCCTCGACTCACGGCGTCGCCATTTTCGGCTGCAAGGCGCTCAAGCTCTTCGAAATACTGCCGCTGCCCGCGGTGCATCGCTCACGGCTCGGCGTGGATCGTACGGCGCTGGTTCGGGAGCTGGCGTCGGCCGAGGATGAATTCGGCACCCTGTTGACCGCGGTGGTGGATCGCACGACCGCGCGATTCTTCCAGGTCACCGCGTTCGGAGCCGAGGAGTTGCCGAGCCTCGAGGCGGTACGCGCAGGCGGAGTCCCAAGTTCCGGAGTCACGAGGGCCCCCCGGGCATGGGAGAGCGAGCCTGGAACAACCGGATCCGCAACGAGCGCCAGCGCCATTACGAAGCCGTGGCGCAACGTCTCTTCGATCTGCACCGGAAGCATCCGGTTCACGGCATCGTGCTGGCGGGTCGGAGCGACGCGCAGGCGGTCGAGGACTTCCTCCATCCGTACCTGGTCGAGCGGCTGATGGGATCGGTCCAGCTCGATCCGAAGGACGCGGCGCCGTCGGTGGTTCACGAGGCCACCCTGGCAGTGCGGGAGGCATTCGAGCGCGCCGCCGAGCGCGAGGCCGCGCACGACCTTTCCGAGGGACTGGGAAACGGCTGGGCGGTCAACGGATTGGACGAGAGCCTCCTCGCCCTATCCAAGGGTCAGGTGCGAACCCTGCTCGTCGACGCGGAAGCCGGCGGTCCGGGATACCGCGGCGCCCAGTCGGGACGGCTGGTGAGTGAGCCCGACCAGCTCCTTCGCGGTGAAGGTGACCCGGTTCCGGTGATCGACCTCGTGGACGAGGCGATCGAAGACGCGCTGCGCCAGCGGGTCAAGGTCGAGGTGGTGTACGATGGCGAGGCCCGCCGTGCCGTGAACGGGCTGGCCGGGTTGCTCAGGTTCCGGTGAAGATCGCAGCGGTCCTGTTCGACGCCGGGAATACCCTGCTGTTCCTCGACTACGAGCGCCTGGCCCGCGAGGTCGGCGCCGCGGTCGGGGTGCCGCTCACAGCACAGGGCCTCGAGGCTCAGTCCGGCGAGGCGGCGCTCCAACTGGAACGGTCGGATACGTCGGATCACGACCGGGCCACCCGCTACCTCGAGAGTCTCTTCCTCCTGGCCGGCGTGCCTCGGGAGAAGCTGGGGTTGGTGCGGGACACCCTGCTGCGCCTGCACGGCGAGCGCCATCTGTGGAGCGCCATGCATCCCGGTACTCCCGCGGCACTCGCCCGGATGAGACAGGCCGGTCTCCGCCTCGGCGTCGTGTCCAACAGCGACGGACGAGTCGAAGAGGCTCTCGCTGCGGCGGGGATTCGAGCCGACTTCGAGGTGATCGTGGACTCGCGGCTCGTGGGGTTCGAGAAGCCGGACCCGCGGATCTTTCAGGCCGCGCTCGAGCCGCTGGGCATCGCACCGGAAGGTGTCCTCTACGTCGGCGACATTTACGAAGTGGATGTGGTCGGCGCCCGGCGGGCCGGCATGGATGTGGTACTGCTCGATCCGGCCGGCAACCACGCCGGGCGCGACGTGCAGACTGCCCCCAGCATCGCGGCCGTGGCCGATCTGATTCTGTCCCTCACCCCCGAGCCCTGACTCGAGCACTCATGTTCGCCACTCTGAACAGGAAGTCCCCGGCCCGCCCGATTCGCGTGCTCGTAGCGAAGCCCGGCCTGGATGGCCACGATCGCGGAGCCAAGGTGGTGGCCGCGGCGTTGCGAGACGCCGGCATGGAGGTGATCTACACCGGGCTGCACCAGACTCCCGAGATGATCGCCAGCGCGGCGATTCAGGAAGACGTGGACGTGGTCGGCCTCTCGATTCTCTCGGGGGCGCACATGACGCTCTTTCCCCGGGTGCGCAAGCTGCTCGTTGACCAGGGTCGCGGCGATATCCTGGTGACCGGCGGAGGGATCATCCCGCAGGAAGACATGGATGCTCTCGAAAAAGGGGGGATGGGCCGCCTGTTCGGACCCGGCACCCCGACCTCGGATCTCGTCAGCTACATCCAGTCCTGGGCCGCGGAAAACCTCCAGGACTGACCCGGTGACCGCCTCCAAGTCCGTCCCCCGAACTTCTCGTCTGCGTACCCTGAGCGATGAGTACCTCGCCCTCGCCGCCAAGCTGCGGCAGGGCGGGGGAGCCAAGCGCATCGCGAAGATGCACGAGAAGGGTCAGCTGGCGCCGCGCGAGCGAGTCGAAAAGCTGCTGGATGCGGGAAGCCCGTGGCTCGAGATCGGACTCCTCATCGCCTACGACCAGTACGATGGTCAGGCGCCCGCCGCCGGAGTCATCACCGGGCTCGGCGTAGTCGAGGGACGCGAAGTCGTCGTGGTCGCGAACGATGCGACCGTGAAGGCCGGCTCCTGGTGGCCCGAAACCATCCGCAAGATCGTCCGCGCCCAGGAAATCGCGATGCGCCAGCGGATCCCCATCATCTATCTGGTGGACTCCGCCGGCGTGAATCTGCCGTATCAGGGCGGGGTCTTTCCGGGGCAGTATGGCGCCGCTCGCATCTTCCACTACAACTCGATCATGCGGCGCTATCTCCACGTGCCGCAGATCAGCGCGGTGATGGGGAGCTGCATCGCCGGCGGCGCGTACCTGCCGGCGTTGTCCGACGTCATCTTCATGGTGGACGGTACCAGCTTCATGGGACTGGGCGGCCCGAACCTGGTCAAGGGCGCTACGGGTCAGACGGTGGATGCCGAATCGCTGGGCGGTGCCCGGATGCATACCGAGGTGAGTGCCGTGGCGCATTACCTCGCGGCGAACGACACCGAGTGCCTGGCGAAGATCCGGGAGTATGTCGGCCGGCTGCCCCGCCATGAGGGAGTGCAGCACCGTCTGAGGAAGACGAAAGCGCCGGCGCGTCCGCCCGCCGATCTCTACGATCTGCTGCCCCACGACCACCGCATGTCGTACGACATGACGGCGCGTGCTCTCCTGCCTTCTGGATGGCGGAGCGCTGGAACAGTTCCAGCCGGGTGTCGCGGCCGAGATCATCTGCGGCCACGGGCACATCGAGGGTCGTCCCGTCGCGGTCCTCACCAATGGGCGCGGGATCATCAAAGGCAAAGCCGGCGAGCGGCCGAAGTTCGGCGGTATCATCTACACCGAGAGCGCCGAGAAGGCTGCCTTCTTCATCGAGACGGCGAGCCGCGAGCGGCTGCCGATGCTCTTCGTGCAGGATGTGAGCGGGTTCATGGTCGGTCCCGAGGCAGAGCAGTCAGGGATCATTCGGGCGGGCGCGCGCTTCGTCGAGGCGATGGCCACCGCGGTGGTGCCCAAGATCGTGCTCACCATCAATCACGCCTCCGGCGCCGGCTACTACGCGATGGCAGGGCAGGGGTTCGATCCCGATTTCATCCTGAGCTGGCCCACCGGCCGCATGGCGGTCATGGAAGGCGAGTCTGCCGTCGAGGCGGTGCACGGACCGGAACTGACCAAGGCGCGTGCCGCCAAAGGCGCCCCGCCGCCCGAGGTGCAGGCCTCGGTGGATGCGATGCGCGCCGACTACGAGCATCAGCTCGACGCCAAATACGCCGGCGCCCGGGGCTACGTGGACGCGATCGTCACCGCGGATGAGACCCGAGACCAGCTTGCCTTTCTGCTCCGCGTAACCAGCAACTACGCCGGCCCGCATCTCGGGCCCTTCGTACTCGATCCTCTCGACCTGGCGCTTCCCCGGTAACGGCAACGACGTGAGAACCATCCGAGCCATTCGCGCCCTGAGCATCGCGGCGCTTTCTCTTTCCTGCTCCCAGGCTACCCAGCAGGCGGCACCGGGTCCCGATCCGGCCGCGGTTGCGACGGCAGCCCCTGTCGAAGCCGACACGACCGGTCCATCACAACCGATCCTGCCGCCCCGCGAGGCGTTTACCAAGGGCTGGATGCCGCTCGCCGCCACGGGAGTGATCGAGTTTCGCAAGGCGTATCCCACCTACGACGGCCGCGGTGTCCTGATCGGCATCCTGGACAGCGGGATCGATCCGGGAATTCCCGGCCTCTCCACCACCTCGACCGGAGAGCGGAAGATCCTCGATCTGCGGGACTTCTCCGGTGAAGGCGAGGTGAAGCTCGAGAAGGGGGCTCCGTCGGGAGATACCGTGGTGATCGCGGGCAAGCGGCTCGGTGGCTTTTCCCGAATTCGGACCACCAACGCCGCGGGACCCTGGTATGTGGGCACTGTCGCGGAGTTGCCGCTGGGCGAGATGCCCGCGTCCGACCTGAACGGCAACCGGAGCGACGCCGATACCCTGCCGATCGTGGTGACCCGGGCCAGCGACGGCTGGGTTCTCTTCATCGACAGCAACGGCAACGGCTCCCTCGGCGATGAACGGCCGGTCCACGATTATCTCATCGCCCGCGAGGTCTTTGCCTGGAGCACCGGGAAGGCGACGCCCAACCGTCACCCTGGCCGCCAACTTCCGCGACAACCGCGGAGTTCCGTCGCTCGATCTCTATTTCGACACCAGCGCACACGGATCCCACGTCGCGGGCATCGCGGCGGCGCACGACATGTACGGGGTGAAGGGATTCGACGGCGTGGCGCCGGGAGCGCAGCTCCTCGGACTCAAGATCGCCAACGACGCGCAGGGCGGAATCTCCACCACCGGCAGCATGCTCCGGGCGGTGGACTACGCCATCACATTTCGCCCACCAGCGCAGCATGCCGCTCGTGCTCAACATGAGTTTCGGTGTGGGCAACGAGGCGGAGGGGAAGGCGCGCATCGATCAGCTGATCGACTCGGTGCTCCAGGCCCATCCCGACGTGGTCTTCACCATCAGCGCCGGCAACGACGGGCCGGGACTCTCGACCATGGGATTTCCCGGCTCGGCCAATCGCGCGCTTACGGTCGGTGCCGACGTTCCCGGCCGTGATGCTCGGTGCGGTCACCAAGCCGGCCAGCGATCCGGTCTGCCTATTTCAGCGCCCGTGGCGGGGAACTCGCCAAACCCGATATCGCCGCTCCGGGTCTGGCCTACTCCACCGTGCCGCACTGGAATGTGGGAGACGAGCGGAAGGGTGGCACCAGCATGGCCTCGCCCCACGCGGCGGGACTCTCCGCTCTGCTCGTCTCGGCGATTACTCAGCGAGGGGAGAAGGTTGACGCTCGGCTGATCAAGCAGGCGTTGATGGTCACCGCTCGGCCGGTTCCCGATCAGACCATCCTGGATGAGGGTACCGGCGTGCCCGATGTGAGAGCGGCTATGCGGTGGCTGGAAGGTTCTCACGCCGTGCCCGAGGTGGATGCGCGCCCGGCGGACCATGGAGTCACCGCCGCGTTCCGCCCCAACGGCCTCGAGGCTGCGGGCGACACGGTGCAGAGCTTCGTGCTGCAGCGGAGCGCCGGCGGACCGGAGTCGTTCTCGCTTCGAAGCAACGCCGGATGGTTACCGGCGCCGAACACGGTGGACATGAAGGAATCCTCCGCCCGGCTCGACCTGCGCTACCGGCCCGAGGCATTGAAGAATCCTGGCGTGTACACGGGTGTCGTCTCCGGATGGACCAGTGATACCATGGCCGGTCCCGCGTTCCGGCTGGTCAACACCATCGTGGTACCCGCCATCGGTGCCCGGATCGAAACCGATCCTCAACTGATTCCACCGGGAGGCCAGCGTCGCCTCTTCTTCCGCGCCGAGGCGGGACGGCCCTTCTTCGTCGCTCGCGGCGACCACCTCTCGTCAGGAGCAGGCGCAAGCCTTTCTCCATGAGCCTGGCGGGCAGCCATATCGGGAAGCCAACGGCATTCCGGCCGGATCGGGCGACGATGCCGCGCTCTACGTGGTGGACGGACGTGATGTGGTGACTGGGTTGTACGAAACGATCACCGTCGCTCCGCCGCTCCAGTCTACGACGTCGCTCACCGTGATCGAGCAGAGCCCGCTGGTGATCAACGGCACGCGCGACGCCGGGGGCATCACGATCACGCTCCAGAATGCGGAGAGCAGCGCCGTCACGACCCAGCCCTTCGTGGTTCTGGTCGGAGCCGAACGCACCGCGACCATTACCGGCCACGGGTCAGCGGTGGATCCCGTCGCCTTTGGCATACCCGACTGGGCGATCCACGCCACGGTGGATGTGAGCATGGATCCCGCGCAGTGGCCTCGCTTCACCGACTTCGGACTCACGCTCTTCGATTCCGCCGGCAGGCAACTCGGCAAGCAACCGCTCAACTATGCGCTGGGCCGGCTCCACGTCGACCTGCCTGGGACTGCCTTAGGCGGTGCGGTGAAGCTCTTCCCCGGTCTCGCCGACCCGACGAGCGAAGCGCCGTGGAGTGCCGCTCTCTCGATCCGCCTCTACGCCGACTCGTCACACGTAGAACGTCTGCCCGGCTCGCAGATCACCCTGCCCCCGGGGGGAACCGGTACGGTGCACATCGCGATGCCGAGCCAGTCGCCCGTTTCATTCGGACCCGGCTTCGCTCCTCTTGGAATTGTCGTGGTACCGGTAGGAGACCGGACCTGGACTCGGGAGATCGGATTCCCCGAGCCGGGCGCGCCGCTCTCTCCATGACCAAGGCCAGCGTCCGCGTCGCAGCGGGTCAGGGCTTCTGGGGCGACTGGCTCGAGGCTCCGGTCCGCCAGGTCGAAGGCGGGCCGATTGACTACCTCATGATGGACTACCTCGCCGAGGTGACCATGTCCATCATGCAGAAACAGAAGTCGCGTGACCCGAACGCGGGCTATGCGCGGGACTTCGTTCCACTGATCGAGCGAATTCTCCCGACCCTCGTGTCCGAAGCGCATCCGGGTGACCTCCAACGCCGGAGGCGTGAATCCTCGTGGCTGCGCCGAGGCGGTGCTCGCGCGTGGCTCGAAAGCTGGGGTTCGCGGGCAAGGTGAATGTCGGCCTCGTTTCGGGGGACGATATCCTGCCGCGCCTCGACGAGCTCATTGCTCGTGGCCACGAGCTGCGCGACATGGACACCGGCCGGCCCCTCAGCGACATTCGCGACAAGGTCCTCTCCGCCAACGCCTACCTCGGCATGGGCCCGATCGTCGACCGCGCTGGAACAGGGTGCGGACATCGTGGTGACCGGCCGGGTGACCGACACCGGTCTGACGCTCGGTCCACTCTTCCATGAATTCGGCTGGCGGACCAACGACTGGGACAAGGTCGCCGCGGGAACCGTGGCGGGGCATATCATCGAGTGCGGCGCCCAGTCGAGCGGTGGGAACCTGCTGCGCGACTGGCGGAAGGTGCAGGGCCTCGCCAATCCGGGCTTCCCGATCGTCGAGGCCTCACCCGATGGGACGTTCGTGGTAACGAAGCATCCCAAGCACCGGCGGTATCGTGAACGTTCCGAGCGTGACGGAGCAGCTGGTCTACGAGATGGGAGACCCGCACTCCTACATCACGCCGGACGGCGTCGCCGACTTCACCACCATCCAGCTGAAGCAGGCCGGCAAGGACCGAGTGCAGGTGAGCGGCATCAAGGGCGGGCCGAAGACCCCGATGCTCAAGGTGTCGATCGCCTACTTCTACGGATACAAGGCGGTGGGAACGCTGGTCTATTCCTGGCCCGAGGCCTACGACAAGGCCAAGGCCGCCGACCGCATCCTTCGCCAGCGGCTCAAGGACCTGGGGCTCGAGCTTCGAGCAGATCCTGACGGAGTTTGTCGGAGTCGATGCGACCCACGGACGTCTGGCGGGCCCGGCTTCACCGGATGCTCCCGAGGTGCAGCTCCGCATCGGTGTGCGAGCCCGGGAGAAGGCGCCGGTGGATCGTTTCACCCGAGAGATCGCACCGCTGGTGCTGACCGGGCCGCCGAGTGTGACCGGGTTTGCCGGCGGCCGGCCGCAGGTGGAGGAGGTCGTCGCCTACTGGCCGGCGCTGATCGATCGGAGGGAGATTGAGCCCGGCGTGAAAGTCGAGATCCTAAAAGCGTGAGCGGTGAGCAGTGAGCGGTGAGCGGGAAATGTCTGATGATGCCGATACGCGGCCCGCTCACCGCTTACCGCTTACCGCTCACCAACTATGAGCGACACGATGGCGCGGAAATCTCCAACAAAACGAACGCCCGGGACCACTACCGTCCAGCTCAGATGGCTGGCGCACGCACGCTCGGGCGACAAGGGCGACACCGCGAACGTGGGCCTCATCGCGCTCGAGCCGGAGTATTTCCCAGTCCTGGTCAAGCAGGTGACCGTGGCCAGGGTTCAGCGGCACTTCAAGGGCATGGTGCGCAGCGTCGATCGCTACGTGCTCCCCAATCTGAACGCGCTCAACTTCCTCCTGCACGGTGCCCTCGACGGCGGCGGGACCATCTCGCTCAAGACCGACGCGCAGGGGAAGGTGTATTCGACGGCGCTGCTTGCGGATGGCGATTCCGGTGCCGGCGGGTGTCGCGAGAAAGGTCAGGGGCGTAGGTGATAGGTGTCGGGAGCACGGTCGGTCTCTCCTATCCCTGACGCCTAGACACCTACCCCCTACCGCCCTGACCCCTGACACCCTGAGCCTGATGACCATCTCTCGTCGCTCCGGAAGGCGTCCTCACCCTCACCCTCAACCGCCCCGAGAAGCGGAACGCACTCGACACGCCGACCCTCGATGCGCTGCGCGCGGCGTTGGATCAGGCCGAGCTCGACGCGCAGGTGCGGGTGGTCGCGATACGGGGGGCGGGGAAGGACTTCTGCGCCGGGGCGGATCTCAATGAGCTGCTCGCGTCGGCCGACAAATCGCTGGCGGAGAACGAGGCGGCGGCACTCCGGTTGGGAGGGCTGTTCGTCCGGATCCGCACCCTGCCCAAGCTGGTCGTCGCGGTCGTGCACGGTCGGGCGTTCGCGGGAGGGGCCGGGCTGGCCACGGCGTGCGATCTCGTACTGGCGACCAGCTCGGCGCAGTTCGGCTATCCCGAGATCCAGCGCGGCTTCGTGCCCGCGATGGTGATGACGATGCTCCGCCGCAGTGTGGGGGAGAAGATCGCGCTCGATCTCGCGGTGACCGGGCAGGGTGCTGACCGCGGCCGAGGCGCAGGCCGCCGGGCTGATCTCGCGCTCGATTCCCGATGGCGAGTTCGAGCAGACCGTGAACTCCGTGCTCACCGCTCTGTCGCAGACCAGCGCCAATGCTCTCGCCCTCACCAAGCGGCAGTTCTATGAGCTGGACGGGCTTCCGTTCGCGGACGGCATCGGACTTGGTGCCCGGGTGAACGCCCTGGCTCGTGCCCACCCCGACTTCCGCACCGCGATCGCGGCCTTCCTGAAGTAGGACCCATCCGAGCTACCGCAAAAGCGCGCGCAGAGACGCAGAGGACGCAGGAGCTGGTACTCTCTGTGCCTTTCGTGTATGTAGCATCTGATGTGCGCATGCCGAATTGATGCAACTACAAACACAGAGACACAGTACGCGAAGAGTTAGTACTAATAGTCGCTCGTGTTCTCTGCGTCTTTGCGTCTCTGCGTCTCTGCGTTTGCTTTGTGTCCTTCGTGTCTTTGTTTGCATTAATTCTGGACTAGATCGCGTAAATAGGGATGACGGGTCGGTTGGGCCGGCTTGCAGTCTTGGGTATGGCCAATCGTCGTCCCCCAGCGCCTGGAGAGGCGCGCAACTTCTCCAGCGCCACTTCGGCTACCCTGACTTCCGCCCCGCCCAGCGACGGGTAGTGCAGTCGGTGCTCGCGGGTCGGGATACCCTCGCGGTCCTGCCTACGGGTGGCGGGAAGTCCATCTGCTTTCAGCTGCCCGCCCTCGTCCTCGGCGGGTTCACCATCGTCGTCTCCCCCCTCATTTCCCTGATGCAGGATCAGGTCGCCGCTCTCCGGGCGCGGGGGATCTCTGCGGCACTGCTTAACAGCAGCCTGACCCGCAACGAACAACAGCGAGTTCTCGACGAGGTCGTCGCCGGGCAAATTCCGCTCCTCTACACCTCACCCGAGCGACTGGCAAGTCTGGCAACGAGTCTGCGCCAACACCAAGCCACGCCGCGACTCCTCGCCATCGACGAGGCGCACTGCATCACCGAATGGGGACACGATTTTCGGCCGGCCTATCGCGCCCTGCGCCGGCTCCGCTTCGCCCTCGGAAAACCTCCCGTCGTCGCGCTGACCGGCAGCGCTACTCCCGAAGTCCGCCAGGACATCACCGCCGCACTCGGCCTCCGCAGCCCCGATCTCCACCTCGGCTCGTTCGACCGGCCCAACCTCTGGTTCGGCGTGGTCCGGGTTCGAGACGAGCGAGAGCGGCTCGAGCGGCTGCTCTCTCTCCTGCGGGAGGAGGACCGACTGGCCATCGTCTACGCCCCGACCAGAAATACCGCCGAGGGTCTCACCCGGGCGCTCAATCGGGCGGGCTTTCGTGCCGCACCGTACCATGCCGGTCTCAACAAGGCGGGTCGAGTCGAAGTGTTGCGACGGTTCCTGGAGGAGGATCTCGAGGTCGTTACCGCCACCTGCGCCTTCGGGATGGGGATCGATCAGCCCCGAGTGAGGCTGGTCGTGCACTGGACCATGCCGCCCACTCCGGAGTCTTACTACCAGGAGGCTGGGCGGGCCGGGCGGGATGGAGGATTCGCTCGCTGCGTGCTCCTCGCGGGTCGCAACGACGCCGTTCTCCATCGCCGCCAGCTGGAGGTCACCTTCCCGCCGAAGCAGTTGTTGCAGCGCATCTGGTACGAAAAGGACGGGAGACGCGGGGTTCCGGCCAACGTGCTCGCCTCGGCCGACCGTCTCTCCCGCGAGCTTCACCCTGAACGCGGTGCGGTGGATTGGCGTCCGGTAGAGGCGCGGAGGCAGAAGGCGGCGGAGCGCATAGCCGCGGTGGAGAGCTACGCTGAGGGGAATGGATGCCGTCGCGCGGCCTTGCTCCGCTATTTCGGTGAGACGCTCGGTCAATGCTCGGGGTGTGGTCGCTGCCGGAGGAGGATGAGCGAGAAGCGACTCGACCCGGTCGCCGCCGGAAGGTATCGCCGGCTGTTGCGGATCTTCTCGGGCGGCAAGGCGCCATGGGGCGGAGCGTTGATCGAACCGGATGTCCTTCGTAGCCTCGCCGAATCGCCGCCGGGCAATTCGGATCAGCTCGCCGCGGTGCCGGGTGTGGGCCCCTCGCTCGCCGAACGGTTGGGTGCCGTCATCCTCGGCGCCCTCGAGGCCGGACCGGCGGCCGAATCCCCGGAATGCCCTCCGCTCCATCAGGCCCTGCGAGACTGGCGCCGGACGGTAGCTGACGGGATGGGCGTCCCCGACTACGCCGTCCTCCCGGACGCCGTCCTGGCCCGCATAGCCCAACAAAGGCCCCAGGATCGGGACGGGCTTCGGGTCATTGAGGGACTGGGCCCCCGGGCGCTGGCCAAATGGGGGGATACGCTCCTCAGTCTGAGCCTGCAGTAGTCCTTCCGGCCCGTCCGTGTCAGGTTCCCGCCCGGTTCCGCGCATTCCTGAACGGACTATTTCAGGAGCAAGCGATGGGTTTCCGTATCCGCCGGGCGGTTCCTCAGGATTCCGCCGCAGTGCGACGACTGGTGGCGAGGTCGTTGTTGGGCCACGGGCCGGAGGTTGGCCATTCAGAGCGACTCGAGGTTGCCCTCGACCGCGTGGTGGGCCCCGACTGGGAGCCCTTCGCCAAGGGCACGTACTTCCTGGTCGAGCAGGGAACCCGGGTCTTGGGGATTGGCGGCTACGCTCCCTCGGGCCGGCCATTCGGTACAGCCCGGATGCGCCACTTCTACGTGGATCCGGAGTTCAGCCGCCAGGGCATCGGGAGCTGGCTGCTCACCGTGGCCGAAGGGCGGGCGTTGACCGAGGGATTCCGCAGTGCCGATTGTGTCGCGATGCTGAATGGCGAGCAATTCTTCGGTGCCAACGGTTACGTCCCCGTTGATCACACCGCGGCGACGCTGCCGGGTGGGTGGTTGTCCCGCGGCCTGCGGATGCGGAAGAACCTGGCCAGCGCGGTG
Organism: uncultured Gemmatimonadales bacterium; assembly: GCA_963821525.1. GTDB lineage: Bacteria > Gemmatimonadota > Gemmatimonadetes > Gemmatimonadales > GWC2-71-9 > DATBGE01. Next base: position 118,259 of record CAWGED010000003.1, read on the forward strand.
AAGGCAGCCTGATGCCTCTCGCTGATTGCCGATTGACGATTTCCGATTGCCGATTGAGAGCAACGAACGTCAGATCTGCGGTCAATCGGCAATCAGCAATCGGCAATCGGTTCGAATTGTTAACCCTCGCCGCCGTGGCAGGTCTCAAGGAAACCGGTAACGCTCGACGGTCGTCCCGGAACGCCACCAGGTCGCGGTACGCAGACGAATGAATCCAGGGGAGGCCTCGCAGTCCCAGGCGCGAGGCTTCCCCGAACAGCGCCAGAGCCCCTGTGTAGTCTCCCTGGATCGCAGCCATTCGAGCGCGAAACATCGTGTACTCTCCACGCTCCGCGGGTGCGACGGCGCCCAGCGTGTCGGGTGCGGACCCGGTGCGCGCTGCGGCGAGAGCGGCGAGCGCTCGGTACTGCAGCCGGTCCGGGTCCTTCACTGCAAGCGAATCGAAGATCCGGCGGCTCCGCGCCCATTCGCCGAGGTCATAAAGCGCGCTCCCCAGCCAATAGAGATGGGACTCGTCCCCCGGTTGTACCCGGAGCTGTCCCTCAAGCCATGACTTGCCGCGAATCAGGTATTGGGTGCCGGCCTCGGTCCAACCGTGGGTGACCAGCTCTTCGCCCGCCACGACCATCGCCGCGCCTTGAGACCAGTAGGTAGCCGGCGGCAGAGCACGAGCGACAAAGAGCACGGTGTCGACCGCCGCGGCCCGTCCCTCCGCCGCCAAAGCGCGCACCTCTAGCGTGAGCCCCACGCGTCGATCCGGATACCGGTAGCGGAGTTCCCGCGCAGCCTCCAGCTCGCGCTCGTGATCTCCCACCAGATGGAGCGCGTGAGTGAGCTGAGTCCAATAAGAGGACCAGCCTCTCATGTCTCCCCGCTCCGGCTCGAGAGTCTCCAACGCCGCGAGCGCCTCCTGAGGACGGTCCGTTGAGAGGCTCGCCACCGCCAGGTTGTAGGTCGCCATCGACGCGGGAGCCTCGGCGGACGCCTTTCGGAGTGCGATGACCTCGGCCTCGCCGTCTCCCGCCAGGAGTGCGTCGAGTGATTCGAGCCGCAATCGCTGGTAGTCTCCCAGCTTCGACTCCCGGAGGTGGATCTCCCGCACGATGGAATCGGTCAGCTTCGCATCGCCCAGGTTCCAGCTCGCAATGCCGGCACTGAGGAGGGCGCCGACGAATTCGGTATCGGCCAGGAAGGCACGGCGGTACGCTGTCATGGCACCCACATAGTCCTGGTTCCGGAATCGCTCCGCTCCTCCCTCGAAGATCTGATAGGCTTCGAACGTGGGCGGCCGCTGCTCCAGCTGTCTCGCATGAGTGATCTCGTCCTCGGTCCACAGCGCGATCATTCCCATCAACCGGTCGCGCATCGCCTCGATTCCGACCTGCGGCGCCGTGCGGCTGGTCATGATCGGCGCGATGGTGCCGAGCACGCGGCCCCGAACGGCGTCCGCCACTTCGAGCCGGAATTGCAGCGAATCGCCAAGCAGATAGTAGGAGCCGGTCACCACCGTGCCCGCACCGGTTTCCTCTCGCAGGAAGCTGACGGGATTAACACTGCGGCCGGCCTCGCGTTGCGTCTGGAGCAGCTGGCTCGCTTGAAGAGACGTGGGCCAGGGAACAACAGGGACGAGACCGGTCGCCTGCAGTCCCTGAGTGAGCCAGTCACCCGCCATTCGGCCCCAGGGGTCGAGACTGGGATCTCCGGTCTCGTTGGTGAATCCGAGGACGGTGATCGGCGTCGGCAGACTGCCTGCGCTCGGCGGAGGGGGTCGAGTGGCTCGCCAGACGGCAAAGCCGCCGAGGGAGAGCACGACCGCCACGGCCAGCAGGGCCAGGCGCGAAAGGGACCTGCGGGGTGTCGCTGCGGTAGTCGGGACGCCGAGTGCGTCCAGCGCCGCTACGATCTCCCCGGCATTCGCCGGGCGGCGGGACGGTTCGGTCGCAAGGCAGCGCGCTACCAGCCGGGCAACGGATTCCGGCAGCTCCAGCCGATGGGCTCGGACTCCGCCGGTGTCCACCTCTCCCGCTTTCTCCGGCGGCAGCGGCAGCCTGCCGGTCAGCGTCTCATGGGCCAGGGTGCCCCAGGCGTAGAGGTCGGCGCGATGGTCGAGCGAGGGGTCGGAGATGCGCTGTTCGGGAGGCATGTAGGCCGGCGTGCCCACGGCGAACCCGTGGTCCGTCAGCTCCATCGAGTCCTGCTCGTCCACCAGCTTTGCTATTCCGAAATCCATCAGGAAGGCATGGTTCCCCACCCAGAGCACGTTGCCCGGCTTGAGGTCCCGGTGCACCACGCCGGCGCGGTGAGCATGCGCCAGTGCGTCTGCGAGATCTCGCAGCAGGGACAACGCATCACGAATGGGAAGGGGACCAGCCCGGTCCAGTCGCTGCCGCAACGTCTCTCCTTCGACGTACGGCATGACGTAGTACAGGAGCCCCCGCGCTTCGCCCGAGTCGATCAGGCCAAGGATATGGGGATGAGCCAGACGGGCGGCGATCCGGACTTCTCTCAGGAACCGGTCAACGCCGTAGCGGGCGGCGATCTGGGGCTTGAGAACCTTGATGACCACACGACGCCCGTGCTTTTTCTCGTGGGCCAGGAAGACCGACGCCATGCCGCCCTCACCCAGGAGCCGCTCCACGTCGTACCGGTCGGCCAACGCCTCGGCGACGGTTTCCTGAAGCACGGCGCGCGTGTCGGGGACAGCATCGCTCTCCAGGATCCCCTGGCGCAGCTGGTGCGCCTTGAGCATGGCGTAGACCTCGGCCCGAAGGGCAGGGTCGTCGGCACAGGCCGATTCCAGCCAGTTCGCCCTCGCTTCTTCGGGCAACTCGAGCGCCTGGTCGAAGAGGTTGCTCAGCCGGTTCCAGCGAGGATCCGAAGTCATCTCGAAGGATAGAGCTCCTTGTAGAGCCAGGCCCGCGCCTTGAGCCAGTCCCGATGCACAGTGCGTTCGCTCACCCCGAGCAGCTCTCCGATCTCCGCATCGGTGAGACCCGAGAAATAGCGGAACTCCACGACGGTCTGGAGCCGCGGCGCCTGCTCTCCAGGCGAGTCAGCGCGTCGTCCAACGCCAGAATCTCGTCCGAAGGCATCTCCTCGCCCGGCGCCAGTCCGTCGATCGTGGTGTGGTAGAAGGCCCCGCCGCGCTTTCCGGCGTTCCTGCGACGAGCATGGTCTACCAATACCTGGCGCATGGCCCGCGCGGCGACACCGAGGAAATGCGCTCGATTGTGCAGGGGCTCCGGGGTGGGACCGGCGAGTTTGAACCAGGCCTCGTGAACCAGCTCGGTAGGACGCAGGGTGTGGTCCTCGCGTTCCCGACGAAGCGCCCGCTGCGCAGCGCGGCGCAGCTCATCGTAGACCAGGGGGAACAACTGATCGGCCGCCTTCTCGTCTCCGGTGCGGAGGCGCTGAAGCAAGCCGGTGACCTCTCCTGCAGGATTGGAATCCTGGCTCATGTGGCTGGACTATCACTCACCGTTTGATCGTTCGTCGAGTTCTGGTCCGCCGCCCCTCAGTGCTTCTCCACCCGATAGATCCGCCCCGACGCCATCACCCATACAGCTCCCCTCGAGCGTCCTCGCCAAAGGATACGGTGTTATCAGCTAAGCCATTCACCAGTGGGATCGGAATTTCAGGCAGCAACTCCTGGGGATACTCTCCATCCAGCTGAAGCTGCGGATCCCCGGAGCAGAAAGTCCCCATAGAAGTAGGTGCCCTGTGAACTCAGGGGAAGTCCTGGCCCGATGCACATACCCGCGCCGTCACCGGCAGGCGAGTCCGTGCGGATACTCGAACACCGGTTCCACCAAGCCGAGGGTGAAACAATTGGTACTCGGCTGGAAACAGTTCTTCCCCTCCTCGATCGGCCAGCCGAAGTTGTTCCGCCCACGACGGGTGCCGGGACATGATCAACCTCCTCCCACAGTCCTCTCCTGACATCGCCGATGTAGAGGTCTCCGTTGGCGCGGTCGAAGCTCCAGCGCCACGGATTGCGGAAGCCGAGCTGCCAGATCTCCCCCCGCCATCCGGGTCTGCCGACGTAGGGATTATCCGGCGGAACCACATAGGGTGCCGCACCATCAACGTCGAGGCGGAGAATCTTCCAGTAGCGATGTGCTGTCCTGCGCATGACTGGCCGGACCGCCATCACGTCCCCGTCGCCCAGACTGATGTAGAGCTTGCCATCCTGTCCGAACGCGATCATCCCGCCGTAGAGCACGGCGGTGGCCGATTGAACCTGCCCAGGATCACCTTGCGGCTCGCCGGGTCGGCAGTGTCGAAATCGGAATTCGCCTGATATTCCACGACCCGGGTATTGGCGCCGTTGTCTACGTAGTAAACGAAGAGTCGCCGGTTCTGGGCATACTGCGGGTGAAAGGCCAGAGTGTATACCCCATACTCGTGTCCTTGCCCGGTGAGACTGGTAAGGTCGAGGAACGGGTTGGGCTGGCGGACGCCGTCCTTGAGCAGCCAGATCTTCCCACCCCGCTCGATCACTATCGTGCGGTGGGTGTCGCCCGGCGGAGCGGTCAGGTAGACCGAGAAGTCATACCCGCTGTCCACGGCGGCGAGTACTAGACCCGAGCCGGGCTCCGAGGGGGACGAGGACGAATCGCTACAGGCCGTGGCGGCGACGACCCCCAGGGTCGCAAACCAGGCCAGCCGGGTCGGATACGTCTGCATGGCTGAAAGATAGATCAGACCGGGCCAATCGTTATATTTGCTGCCCATGGATCCCTCACTCTATTTCTCCGAGCAACACCACCAGGTTCGCGAGATGGTCCGGGAGTTCTCCCGGAAGGAAGTGGCGCCCGTCGCCCGCGATCTGGATCGCACCGCCGAATTCCCCTGGTCCAACATCAAGCAGATGGGCGAGCTTGGCCTGCTCGGCGTGCCCTGGAGCGAGGAGCTGGGCGGGGCAGGGATGGACCAGCTTTGCTATTACATCACGATCCACGAAATGGCAAAGGTGGACGCGAGTCACGCGCTCACCATCAGCGCTCACACCAACCTCGGCACCTCACCGATCGTCGAGTTCGGCACCGACGAGCAGAAGAAACGCTACGTCCCGCTGCTCGCATCGGGGAAGGTGATGGGAGGATTTGGACTGACCGAAGCCGGCGCTGGTAGCGATGCAGGGGGAACGGCGACCACCGCCGTCGCCAAGGGTGACCACTACGTCATCAACGGCGCCAAGGTCTTCATCACTCACGCAGGTGTGGGCGAGATCTTCGTCGCTACCGCGCGCACCGAGCCCGGCAAAGGAAACCGCGGCATCACCAGCTTCATCGTCACGAAGGACACGGTTGACATCGACAAGTGCCGCCAGGTCGGCGTCGGCCACGCGGAGGATCTGCCGAAGATTGCCGGAGTGAGGGCGGGAAGAAGGAAGACAAGATGGGCTGGCGCGCCAGCGACACCCGCGAGCTGATCTTCGAGGATGCCAAGGTTCCCAAGGAAAACATGCTCGGCAAGTCAGGCGAGGGATTCGTGAATTTCCTGAAGACGCTCGACGCCGGCCGGATCGGCATCGCCGCGCTCTCGCTCGGCATCGCCGAAGGCGCCTATGAAGCGGCGCTCAACTACGCGGGCGTCCGCAAACAATTCGGAAAGCCGATCGGCTCCTTCCAGGGCGTCCACTTCCAGCTGGCCGACATGGCGCTCGAGATCGAGGCCGGCACCCATCTGCTCTACCACGCCGCCTGGCTCAAGCAGAACGGGAAGCCGTTCAAGAAGGAAGCGGCGATGGCCAAGCTGTACTGCTCGGAGCTGGCGATGCGCGTCACCACGAAAGCCGTCCAGATCTTCGGTGGATACGGTTATACCACCGATTATCCGGTCGAGCGCATGATGCGGGACGCGAAAGTCTGCGAAATCGGGGAGGGAACCAGCGAGATCCAGCGTATCGTGATCGCCCGCCAAATCCTGGGGGACGTGGTTCAATAGCCGTAACCGACCCGAAATATTGCTCTAAACTCATTCGATCCATATATTTAGCCCATGTCTCCGGCATACATGGGCTCTTGGCTTCTCGGCTGGACGGCCGCCTGGTTGTGGCGCGCCGGCTGGTGGGGAGTCGGCTCCGTTGCCCGGGCGGAACTCCTTCCGCCTGCTCAGTTTCGCAGTATCGGGTCATGTAGTTCCCGCCGGGGTCCCCCCCGGCGTTCGCGTAGTGCCGTCTCTTCTCCTTTGGCTGGCCCAGCGCTGTCCGCGGCCGGCCGAATCCCCATTTCGATGACCAGTGCGGCCCCACCCGGGAGTTTTAGCGATCCTGGGCTTTGGTGGAACGCGGTCGAGGTTCCCACGCGTGAAGCGCGAGATTCTCATCAACGGAAGCCAGCGGGAAACCCGCGTGGCAATTCTCGAGGACGATCGTTTAGTCGAACTGCTGGTGGACCGGGCCGACCACCGGCGTACCGTTGGAGACATTTACAAGGGTCGGGTTGAAGCAGTTCTGCCCGGGATCCAGGCGGCCTTCGTTGACATAGGCCTGGAAAAAAGCGCCTTCCTGCACGCCTCCGATCTCCTCGAACCCGACGAGGACGAGGAGGATTCCGACGAAAACGAAGACGCCTTCGACACCCCCGATCCGGGGCTCGCAATCGAACAACCGGAGGAGGCTGTCGCGGCCGAGGATACCGGCGGGAACGGCGGAAGCGCAGGGAATGGCGGGAACGGCCGCCGTCGCCGCGAGCGTCGTGGTCGCCGGGCCGGAGATCCCAACAGTGGCTCCGCCTCCGAGCCGCGCCAGCGCGAAGTGCACCCTCGCCGTCCCCTCCCCAACATCCAGGATGTTCTAAAGAAGGGCCAAACCCTCCTTGTGCAGGTCACCAAGGAACCGATCAGCACCAAGGGCTGCCGGGTCACGGCGCAGATCTCCCTGCCGGGTCGCTTCCTGGTCTACATGCCGTACGCCTCCAAGGTCGGGGTCAGCCGGAAGATCGAGAGCCGCGAGCTACGCGGCCGCCTGCGGGAGATGGTGAGCGGTCTTGTGCCCAAGGATTCCGGCGGCATGATCGTCCGCACCGTCGCCGAGGGGGTGACGGAAGAGCATTTCAAGCGCGAGGTGGATTCGCTCCTGCACGCGTGGAAGAAGATCAACCGGAAGGAGACCTTCGTCCGCGCCCCCGCACTCGTTCAGCGGGAGACCAGCCTCACCCGCGGCATCATCCGCGATCTCTTCAGCGCCAAGGTTGACGCGCTGCACGTGGATTCGAAGGAGCTGTACAACGAGGTAGAGCAGTACCTGAAGCAGATCGATCCGGAGCTGATGTCCCGGGTGACGATGTACAACGACTCGACCTCGCTCTTCGACAAGTTTGACGTCGAGAACGAAATCCGGGATCTGTTCAAGGCCCGCTGCGATCTCCCGACCGGCGGCTACATCATCATCCAGCCCACCGAAGCGCTGGTCTCGATCGACGTCAACACCGGTCGCTACACCGGCAAGAAGGATCCCGAGAAGACCATCCTCAAGACCAACCTCGAGTCGGCACGCGAGATCGCGCGGCAGATCCGGCTCCGGGACATCGGCGGGATCATCGTCTGCGACTTCATCGACATGGAGAGCCGGCAGAACCGGGACCGGGTGCTCCAGGAGCTCCGATCCCACCTGGGTCGAGATCGGGCCCGGACCAAGGCGTTCGCCGTGTCGGAGCTGGGTCTGGTCGAGATGACCCGCCAGCGGGTGCGCCCATCGCTCTGGCATTCGATGACCACCGAATGCCCCAGCCTGCGCCGGGACCGGACGGGTATTCACGCCGGAAGCGGTGGCCCGCCGGCTGGAGCGGTCCCTCAAGCGGGCAGGGAGGGAGCGCCGGGAGCGGCAGATCGCGGTCCGGCTGCACCCGGAGGTAGCGCTTTATCTCCTGGAAGAGGAGCCCAAGCTGATTCACACCCTGGGCAAGGCCACGGGGCTGGAGCTGGAGGTGCGGGACGACCCGATGATGCGGCTGGACGAGTTCCGGCTCATGAGCCGGCCGGCCGGGCGGGACGTGACGGAGCTTTACGCGGTCGCCTAGAGGAGACCTTGGCAGGGGTTCGGTTCGGCGTGTTCGACTCGTCCGCCCGTCCGCCGGTCCGGTCAGTACGTCCGCCGGTCCGTTGTCCGCCCCGTCCGCTTGCCCCTTGCTAGAACCCCATCCGCCAATTAGAGTTACGGGCTCTTTTCCACCCGTTTTCGACTACGAGTCGGTACCCATGTACGTAATTTTCCGTGCGCTCGGCAAACAGTTCCGGGCAGAAAAAGGCCAGACGGTCCGTCTGCCGCTGATGGATGCGGAGCCGGGCAGCAAGGTCACCTTCGATGAGGTGCTGCTTTCATCGGATGGGGAGACCATCAACGCCGGCACCCCGCTGGTAAAGGGTGCGAAGGTCGTGGCCGAAGTCGTCGGGATGGGCAAGGAGCCCAAGATCTACGTCTGGCGCTTCAAGCGCCGGAAGAACGTGCGCCGGAAGACCGGCCACCGTCAGAAGTTCACCGAAGTGCGGATCACCGACGTGAAGGTCGGCTGAGGGCGATATGGCACACAAGAAAGGCGTAGGCTCGAGCCGCAACGGCCGCACCAGCAATCCGAAGTACCTCGGCGTGAAGCGCTACGGTGGGGAGCAGGTCACCGCGGGCAACATCCTGGTGAAGCAGCGCGGTACCAAGTTCCACCCCGGCAAGAATGTCGGCCGCGGCAATGACGACACCCTGTTCGCCCTGGTGAACGGCACCGTCAAGTTCGAGCACAAGGACAAGAAGCGGATGCAGGTTTCCGTCTATCCCGCGGTGGCTTCCGCGAGCTGATTCGCTCCGTCCTGAAACATCTCGCCAAAATCACCGTTAGATTCCCCCTGTAGGGTCAACCACAGGGGGATTTTCATGTCCGGTATTCTCGACAAACTGAACAAGGAACTCGAGCAGTTCGGCCGGCGGGCTCAGGCCGCGCTCGATGAAGGGAAACTGCAGCTGGAGCGGATGCGCCTGCGCCGGGAGCAGGACGAGGCGGCCCGCCAGCTGGGGATGCTGCACTATCGGAAGACTCGGGGGCAGGAAGTCGATCCCCTGGAGCTCGACGCCTACCTGGTCAAGCTCGACAATCTGGCCACCGCGCTGGCGCGGGTTGACCAGGACATCGCCGCGACCAAGCGGGAGGAAAGTCCCGAGAGCGAATCGGCGGAGACTCCAGCCGAGCCCGCGGCACGGTCAGACTGAAGGACTGGCTGGAGACGAATGCAACCTGTCGTCCGGCTGCCAGCGCAGCCGTTACAGCGAGCGTGACATGACCCGATCGCGCTGGCGATCGGTCCCCACCATGAACGAGTGCTCTCCCACGTCCACGAACCCACACTTCCGGTAGAACGCCTGGGCCCGGGCGTTTCGTTCCCACACGCCGAGCCAAAGAGTTCTGGCTCCTCTGCGGATTGCTTCTTCGTCCACCGCCGCCATCAACCGTCGCGCCAACCCCTGGCCCTGCCAGGGGGAGTCCACGTAGAAGCGATACAACTCGATCGGCGCTTGGCCGGTGACGCATGATGGTGCGGGGCCGGTTCGGACCTGCGCGTACCCGGCCAGACTTTTTCCCTCCTCCGCGAGCAGCGTCGTCCACGCAGGATCCCGGAGCTCGGCGCCCTGCTGGGCCGGCCCATAGGCCTTGGCGAGATAGAGTGCCAGGTCTTCTGGGGTGTTCTCCGCTCCGAACGGCTCGCTGAAGGTGCGCGCGGCGAAGCGGGCCAGCTCCTCGGCGTCACTCACCTCCGCCTTCCGGATGAGAAAGCGGCCCGTCGGCTCTGCGGTCTGCATCTCAATCACCCGTGGGAACGATGCCGGCTCCCTCGACCATGAGGATCACGGTGCGTTCCGGTGCCCTGGGCCGGTGCCGGACACCCTTGGTCACGACAAACGCCTTCCCCGGGGTCAGCTCGACGCTCTTGTCTTCCATGTCGATGATGAACCGGCCCTCGACCACGTAGAAGAATTCATCGAGGTCGTCGTGCTTGTGCCAGTGATACTCGCCCTTCACCACGCCGAGCCGTACGACCGACTCATTGACCTGGCAGAGGGTCTGGTTGAACCAGGGATGGGTAACCTCAGACACCAGCTTCGGGACATCAATCACCGCGAGCTGCGGGAAGAGGATGTTGAGACGAGTGTCGTATGGGTGGGTTGTTTGCTCGGACATGATTGGGGCCCTCGGGGCTAGGTCGTCTGCCGGACCTCTCAACATAGTGAGGGCATGCCCGGACCGGGCAAGAAGGGTCAGCCCTGGCTGGCCGTGCGGTGGTGACCGGTCGTCCGGCGTCGCCGCATCTCCGCATCGAAGGTCTTGGAGTGATAGCAGAGCCGGACCCAGAGGATCCACAGGGCGAGGTTGATGGCGAGGCCCAGCCACGGCTGATAGAACGCGACCGCGGTTGCGACCAGGTACACTGCGGGGCCCACGGCGTAGGAGCCGCGGATCCGTGAAATCTCCTCCGGAGTGACCTCCTCCTTGAACAGGTTGCCTCGATGGATGGTGTAGAACAGGAGACTCCAGGAGAGGCTGTTGGGAACGAAGGTGGCGCAGTAGAACGCCACCGCCGCACCCGCGTCGGGTGTCGCGAGATGCTCGGCCAGGACCGCGGTGGGGAAGGGAACGAAGGTGACGGTGAGCAGCAGCAACCCATTGGCGAAGAAGAACGGATAGTCCACCGCCTCGACCATCCGGATCAGCTCGTGATGGTTGACCCACATGACCAGATCACGAAGAAGCTGAGCAGGAACGCGAGGTAGGAGGGCCAGAGACCGACGAGGGCGGTCCAGATGTGTTCCTCCGGGCCCGCGTGCGGAACCTTGATCTCGAGGATCAGCAGGGTGATCGCGATGGCGAAGACGCCGTCGCTGAAGGCCTCGACCCGGGTGGTGCCTTCTTTCATCGGCTTCTCCTGCATGGCGTCAGCAGCCACCTGCGTTCACCAGCCGCTATCACTCAGAGCGTTCGGCGCGTTCCCCGAGACAGCTAGCGTACCAGAACCTGCCAGAACCATACCGCACTGTGGTAAAGCCCGACAAGAAGAAGGGTTCCGATCAGCAGCGCGCCAAGCGGGACGAGGAACCTTGCGGCGCCATGACTCCTGAGCCGTTGACGCTCAGCTCTTCCAGTGCGTCGGACCGAGTCACCTCGCCACGGCGATGGCTTCGATCGAGAACTTAAGTCCCCGTGGCAGGGCGACAACCGGCGTTGAACGGACTGGTGGCGAAGCGGGAAAGAATCGGCAAAGAGCTCGTTGAGGCTCGCGAACGCCTCGGCTTCCGTCACGAAACAGGTCACTTTCACGACCTGATCCATGCTGCTTCCTGCATCCTCCAGAAGGATGCGGAGATTGGTGAACGCCTGCCGGGCCTGGGCGAGGAAGCTGTCGCCGGCCGCCTTGCCGGTCGCGGGGTCGATGCCCGCCTGGCCGGCTGTGAAGATGAGGTCTCCGACTCGGACGGCCTGCGAGTAGGGGCCGAGGCGCGGGATACGGGGAGTATCGATGACGGTCTTGGTGGGCATTGGGTTCGAAGCCTGATGAAGGGGCAGTTCCGACGGCAACACGGCTGAGAAGCTGAACACTGCATCCGCTCGGACGGCCTGCTCCAGTCTTTACCACTACGCCGTGGCAATGTCTCCGGCTTCAAAAAAGAAGAGGTAGCCTCGAACTATCGAAATCGTCGTGTCGCCTTGCATCACTCCGAGGCGTTCACTGTTGCTTTGAACTGCGATGGAGCAGACTACTTCGGCGCGAAATGGCAGTCGAGAGGTTACCGACACACGGTCGCCTGACGAGACAGACCTCGCTCCGGGAGAGAAACGCTTGGGCTGAGGCGATGACGCTGGGGTAGGGCGGCGTAGCGGCACTGGAGTCGGTAACATAGGAGACCAGGCGGCGCGCAGATCTGTGATGAGGCCCACGTCTCGACGAAGACTTCAGATCGACCGCTGCGGGTTTCGGAACGCCGTCTCAACCGCCTTCAAGATCGATTCGGGCGCAACCTTCGCGCTCAAGGTCGAGGTCTCCCCTAGAGTCTGCCAGGGTCCGGGCCCAGTGACGCCCGAGAAGCTCCGAGCACTCCCCGTCACCACAGGGTCAGCGAGAGGCTTGCCAGTACCGGTGCGAGGAGCCTCCTACGATCACTCATGGTCCCGACCCTCCCGAACACTGAAGGGTGGTCCGATCGGCCTAAACGACTTCACGGCAGCGTCAGTGTACCGTTCAGGCGATCTATTCTGGCGCGTCTCTAGTCGAAGATCTCACACCTTGGGGCATACACATTTGCTCCACAGCCAGCGCAGGGGGCATTCAGAGGCACGGGCGGCAGGCCGATTGGCTCAGACTCATAGTTACGTTGCTCCGCCCAGATACCATCCTCCCCATCCTCGGTGACCGCCGTTGCTGTCCAGTGCCAGGCCGAAACGGTTGCATCGATGACATAGGCGTCGCAGGAGACCACATGAGGTACGAGGGTCGTCGACTCGGGTATCGAGGCCGGGCACCGTGCCCCGTTCGTGAATCAGAAGGAGGTGATAGTCCACCGCCTCGGGAACTGGCGTCCAGGTGAAGGCAGACCTGGAAGCTCAGTAGCCATGGTGGCGAGAACGCGCATCCGGTGGCCGGGTGTGTTCTCCCTGATCAGCTCCGTCGTCACCGGAGTCGAAGGCTCGGGGCGGCCGATGGTAGGACTGGGGGAGCCCACGGAGACCGCAGGCGAGAATAGAAATCGGGCGAGAGGGAGCAGCGCGAGCTTCGGGGGAAACCGTCAGATCTGACCTCGCTACCTTGATGTGGCGCTCAAGGGACGCGCTCACAGGCCTAGAAGGCAACCAATCGGAGTGCGGGATCAGATGACCCAAACGCGACCGGACTCCGGCTCGCGGCTATCCTGACCTCCATTGAGACGACAGCGACCGTCAGGTGCAGACGCTGGGTCGGGGACGGTTCATGCCTCCTGGAATGCCCATGGGCTCCGATGGACGCCAGCTCTCCAGCCAGCTCTTCCAGTGTGCGAAGATCCTAAGTCGGGTCATAGTCGGGGACGTCCTTTGGTGCCAGTGTGTCCAGCACGACGAACTCGACCCGTCGGGGCCGAGGGTATCCGAGTCCGCCTGAAGTGCCTGATTCGGGTCAGCGTTGAGTCGAGCTGTGCGCGCTGTCGGTTTAAGAGCGCATAAGGTCACGGCCGGCCAGGACGAGGGTCTGCCGTTCGCCGTGTTCCGAACGGCTCCGACGGCCAATGGACCGTGGCCGTTTCCTCTGTCTCCCTAGAATTCGGGCCTTGCGATCAGGGATCGCCATGGCTCCATGCCCAGTGGGAAGGCGGCCGCCTAACGGCAGAGGGCTTGTTAGCCGGCGCTCCACTCCGCCAGGTAATTGTCCTAACGCCGTCAGGTCAACCGGCTTAACAAGGTGTGCGTCGAAGCCAGCTTCTTCGGAGCGGCGGCGGTCTTCCTCCTGACCCCACCCGGTCAGAGCCACCAACTTCAAACCCTTCTGGTGCTGTTCTCGAATGCGGCGAGCCGCTTCGTAGCCGTTGAGTCGTGGCATGCCGATGTCGAGCAAGATGACATCAGCTCGAAACGTCACCGCCCTCTCAACCGCCTCGAGTCCGTCGTGGGCGGTGTCCACTGTGTGGCCCAGCAGTTTCAACAGCATGGCGAGGCTGTTTGCCGAGTCGCGGTTGTCGTCCACGACCAGAATGCGACGGGGAACCGTTGCCACCGGTTTGACGCCGGAGGGCTGTCGCGGCGGTGCCGGCGACCGGCCGCGCAGCAGAGGCAGGCGCACAACGAATTCACTTCCTTGACCGGGGCCCGCGCTGCGAGCTTCGACCGTCCCGTTGTGCATTTCCACCAGTTTCTTGACCAGGGTCAGACCGAGGCCCAACCCGTCGCGCGCGCGCTCCAGCGAAGTATCGACCTGCGCGAAGAGTTCGAAGATTCGGCCAAGCTGGTCCGCGGCAAGGCCGATGCCTGTATCTCGGACCCGGACCACCGCCTGGTCGCCTTCTTCCTCGACCGTTAGCCAAATGCGACCGCCCTTATCGGTGAACTTGCAGGCATTGTTCAGCAGGTTGCCGACAACCTGCGCCAGCCGAACCGGGTCCCCGGCGACGTAAAGAGGTTTGGGCGGAAGCGTGACGGTGATTTCATGACCGAGGCTCTCGCAGAGCGGCCGGATCGTTTCGACGGCATGGTTCACGACCGGGGCGAGCTCGGTTCGCTCCTTGCGGAGTTCGATCTTGCCCCGACTGATGCGGCTGACGTCGAGCAGGTCGTCAACCTGGCGTACCATGTGCTCCACCTGCCGGTCCAGGATTTCGGCAGCCGATCGGACGGTCTGCTGCGTCACCGTCTTTCTGCAGCAGGATTTGGACGGCGTTGCGGATCGCGGCCAGCGGGTTGCGGAGTTCGTGGGCCAGCATCGCCAGGAATTCGTCCTTACGTCGGTCGGCCTCGCGCAGCGCTTGTTCGGCGCGGGTGCGCTGCGTCACATCGGCAAAGAGCACCGCGACGTGCCGCTCCGGCCAGCCGTTTGCCCGAAAGGCGTAGACATCGAAGTATCGGTGCAATCCGCTGTATTCACCGGAGAATCGAATGCCCTCGCCGGTGAGCGCCACCTTGCCGTAGTTTTGCAGCCAATGCGATTCGATGGTAGGAACGAACTCCAGCATGCGCTTTCCGACCACGTCGTGCATTCCCGCCTGGCGCTCGAAGCTGCTGTTCACTTCAATGAAGCGGTAATCGACGGGTTGCTGCTGAGCGTCGAAGAGGACTTCGATGATGCAGTAGCCCTCATCCATGGCGTCGAAGAGGGTGCGGTAGCGCTCCTCTCGATCGCGCAGAGCTTCCTCGGCACGCTTGACCGCTATGATCGAGGGTGACGGATGTCGAGTTCATGCGTAGTCCGAGGGCAGGTCGCGAGGCGGCCCGCATTATCGGACATTCTACAGCGAACCAGATCCCGAGCTCGGCAAGACACTCGGACCTCGCTCGGACGCGCTTGACGGCTGCATGCGCCGGTTAGGCCGCCACGTATATGCTCCCGCAGAGTGGCGGCGTGCCTAGCGGATCGGTCGCGGCGCCGCAGGCCCGCGCGACGGAGCTGGTGCGGCTGTCGAGGCGCGGCAGCGCCCGACTGGGGCCCGGGGCCGTCCTGTGCGCCAGCGATGCGCGAGCGCCCTGGCGCAGCACGATCGCCTTACATCCCCGCGCCGGGCTGGTCGTCACCCGCGCGGGTCCGCCGCCCGGGCACCCGGCCGCCGCGGCCCGATGGACGCGCCCAATGCGTCTGGACCACCGACTCAAGGCAGTTCTGTGGGAAGACCAGTACTGTATCCGCTACGTGGCCGATGATTACAGCCGGCTGCTCTCGCTGCAGGCGCTCACCAGCACCAGGCGGAAGCCGGTCTTCGTCGGCCTTTGGGAGTACGGCCTCCGCGCACGTCAAACGGGTGCCCACCGGCGCTCGGGCGGCTCTCTCTGTGGTGGCTCCGCTGATCTCCGACTCCCGACCGCTCCCGCGCGACGGCCGCATGACGCTGCCCGGCGCTAGGCCGAGTGCCCCGGCCCCAAGGCACCGCGGGCCGCGCCCGTTTCGATACCTGGCGCCAGTTCAACCTCCGCCGCAGAGCGCTAGACCGCCGCTTCTATCGGCTCGCCCGGCCGTATCCCCCTCGTCGTCGGCACTATGAGGTCGCCGCTCGCGGTCGCTGTACAGAGTGGGTATCAGCAACGCTGGCGTACGTCGGTCGTCGAGATCGACGACCGCGTGGGACGTGTATTCGGCGCTCCTCGGCCGCTTCCACGAGGACACGCTCCGCATCGAGAGCTCGGCGCCAGCACCGGCGCCACGGTGACCGATGTCCCCCACTTGAATCTGCCCGTAGTGCAAGAAGCGGATCGACGCGTGTGCTCGAGACGGGCTGGGATGGCAGTCGCGAGGCTGGCGACACCGAGAAGGACCGCTGTCGCAATCAGGAGTGTCACTCCGTCCGTCGGAGCCACGTTGTAGAGCAGTGGAACCAGGAGACGGTTCGCAAGGAATGCCCCGAGTAGACCCCACGAGCACTCCACCCGCTGCGACTGTGAGCCCGCGGCGCATGACCATCCGCTGCAGATCCCATGGTGCGGCCCCCAAGGCGAGCCGAATGCCGAGTTCTCGTGTGCGCTGGCGGACCATCGCCGCCATGACGCCGAACAGACCGACAGTCGCTATGGTCAACGCAGCAGCCGCGAACACCGCCAGAAGAAGAGCGTTCATTCTGGGCTGCGCCAGCGGTCCCTGGAGGAACGTCCCGAATGACGCGACGCTGACCAGGGCCACGCCTGGGGCGGTCTCGCCGATGACCCGGCGGATGGCGGATATCGGCCAAGAGGAGCGCTCCGTTCGGATCGCGAGTGATGTTGGCGCGAAGGGGAAGAATGACTGGTTCGAGCGGGAAGTAGATACTCGGGCGTGCTTCTCGCAGGTCCCGGTATCGCGTGTCGGGGACGACGCCGACAACCGCGAACACCCGGTCGCCGTCAGCCCCCATTAGCAAACGCTTCCCGAGCGGATCGTCCCCTGGCCAGTAGTGCTCCGCAGCCGAGTGACTGACGACAACGACGGGCGGAGCGTCCTCGCGATCCTGCTCCGTGAAAGTACGACCGCGTAGCACCGGAACGCCAACTGTTGTGAAGTAACCGGGGGCGACAACTTCCATATTGAGCATCGGGTTAGCGGCTGCTTCCTCCTGTGACTGGCCTTCGGCCGCCGGCGTTCCGTCCCATCCAGCATTCCCTGAGAAGGGAACGGCTACCACGGGTGAGACGGCACGGACACCCGGGATAGCCTCGAGCTGGGGCGTCGAGCTGCTTCAGCATCGCGCGTTGCTTCTCCGCGCTCGCGAGAAGGTCGGATCGAAACGCCAACTCGCCAATAAACAGGTGTGAGGGGTCCAAGGATACGTTCGGCTCTTTGCAAGTTGATGAGGCTCCTGGTAATAACGCCGGCTGCAGCGAGGACGAGAAGCGCAAGGGCGAGCTGAGCCGCCACCAGCGTTTCGGTGCCGACCCGGGACCGACGTGTCGCGCTGTGGCCCGTGGCTGATCGGAGTGCCGCTTGAAGTTCAAGCCGTGACGTCAGGATCGCTGGGGCAAGTCCGAAGAGCAGGATCGCGACGGCGGTAATAGCAAGCGCGCTTACGAGCGCCAGTGGATTCAGATGGACTTCACCCAGCCGAGGTACATCTGGTAGGGCGAACGCGATGAAGAGCCGAACAGACCCTGCCGCGACGGCAATTCCGAGCCCGCCGCCGGCGATCGCTAGCAAGGCGTTTTCCGTCAACAACTGCAGGGTGATCTGTGTGCGCGTCGCGCCGAGCGCTGATCGAACAGCAACCTCCCGCACGCGCGCTACCCCGCGTACGACGAGAAGGTTGGCGACATTGATGCACGTAACCAGGAGAAGCAAGCAGGCGGCGGCGGCGAAGGCGAAGAGCGCGGGGCGGACATCACCAATCACCAGCCGGGGCCACGAGGTTGCGACGCCATGCAGTTGGTTCTGCGAGGACGACGCGTCAGCGTGCTTGAGGAAGGTGGTCAGCTCGTTCCCGGCACTCGTCGGCGTGGCACCGGGGACAAGTCTTCCGATGACATAAAAGGCCATCAGGGACAGCGCATCGGGAGACAGGGAAGAGACGACAGGCGCCCAGAAGTCGGTGCCGTTGGGATAGTCCAGCCCCTCGGGCATCACACCAACGATGGTGTACACGGTGCCATCGCCATACGTCACGATCTGTCGCCCGATTACTCCCGGATCAGCGCTAAACCGCTCATGCCAGGCCGTGTAGCTCAGGACTGCAACTGGTTCCGCCCCGCGTACGTCATCTCCTCGCCCCAGCGCGCGGCCCAGCGTTGGGTACACTCCCAGGACGTCAAAGAACTCGCCAGATACGAGCGCGCGCCGTAGCCGGGATACTTGGTCGCCATCGCGAATCGGTATCGGTCCCGCGCCATTGTAGAGGAAAAGAGCGGCCCGCTCCAGCGTCCGCGTTCCCCGGGCAAAGGTGCGACCATCGGACAGACCGAGCGGGTAATTGAACGGGCGATCAGACCCTGTGCCCCAAAGCACGACGAGACGGGCCTGATCGCGGACCGGCAAATGGCGTAGCAAGAGTGCGTCAGCGACCGTGAAGACCGCGATCGAGAGGCCGATCCCGAGGGCCAGGATGGCGAGAGCTACGATGGCAACACCGCCCCAGCGGTGGAGGCTTCGTACCGCAAGGCGGAGGTTGCAAATCGCTGTGTTCATGCGGACGCCTCGTGGCGGCCTAACGGACAGCGCGTCAGTTGCGGGCGACTCAGTTCGCCCGTGCGCCAACGGCTGGCTTCCTTTGAAAAGTTAGCGCCCGCCAACTGCACGCGCAGGTTAGGTGCCGACCCTGCCATCGGGATCTGCCGAGCCGCGGAGCTTACACCAGGACGGCCGGCGGCCTCTCGAAACTCCGGCCGGAGTGGCGCGCACGAACCTTCTTTTCGGCGGAGCAAACATCCCCGGAGGCGATTCGGAAGCTGGGCCGCCTCGTGGAGCGCTGCGACCCCGAGCCGCGGGACCATTCCGAGTTCACCATTAACAACAATGAACGGGAGTGCACCTAACTAATACTTCGGCGGCAGCGTCTTGTACCGCTCCAGCAACTCCGTCTGCCGCGTCTCCTTCGAGATCTCGACACCCTTGATATACGTGTGTTCCGCCGCCGACGCGAAGTCGAGCGGGTCCCCACTCCAGACCACCACGTCGGCCACCTTGCCCGCCTCGAGGCTTCCGTATCTCCCGTCTACACCGAGGGCCTTGGCGGGCTCCAGGGTAATGGCGCGCAGCGCATCGTCCCACTTCATCCCGTTCCGCACTGCGTTGCCGGCCGAGAAACGAAGGTTGCGGTAGTTGCCGCGATCGGGCTCGATCAGGACGACGGGGACGCCTGCCTCTCTCAGGATCGTCGCATTGTCGAGCCGCGGGGCCAGCCCGTCGAAGTTGGGCACATCGCTCAGCGGATTGAGCACCACGGGCACGCTGGCCGCCGCGAGCAGCTTGGCCACTTTCCAGGCCTCGGTTCCGCCCCGAATGACCAGCTTGAGGTGGTATTCGTTGGCCAGCCGGAGCGCGCTTTCGATATCGCTCTGCCGGTTGGCGATGGTGTAGAGCGGAAGCCGGCCTTCCAGCACCGGCACCAGCGCCTCCAGGTCCGCGGCCGGGGCCGACAGCTCCTGCATCTGGTTCTTCTTGTAGTCCGGAGTCCGCTTCCGGTACTCATCGGCGTCCTTGAACAGCTGCCGCAGCCGCTGGTACACTCCTGCCTTGCTGCCGCCCCCCGCTCCCTTGCTCTCGCTGCTCAGGTCCACCACCATCGCGACCGGATTCTGCGAAATCAGGTCTTCGATCCGGTCTCCCGAGAGATCGAGCAGCAGCGCCTGGCCCGCGACGAGACCTCCCTCCGGACCACTGACCGCGGTCGTCACCCCATCGGTTCGTGCGACGGGAATGAAGACCGACTGCGGGTTGATCCCCTCCGCCACGTTGAACGCGGCGTTGATGTCGCCCGACTTGGTGTCTTCCGAGGTCTGGGGAACCGATCCGACCTCATTCAGCCCGAGGTCGGTCCAGGCATGGAAGAGGCCTGGCGTTACCCATTTGCCCTTGGCGTCGATGACGGTGGCATCCGCGGGGACCGTGACACCGGCGCCGACCTGAAGTATCCGCCCATCCTTGATCAGAACGGTTCCGTTCTCGATCCGAGGCCCGGAGACCGGATAGACCGTGCCGCCTTGAATGGCGATGGTCTGGGCATTGAGTCCCTGGGCGGCTAGCGCGACGAAGGTCAGCGCAAGTAGCTGGCGTCTCATCGACCCACCCCCGGCGCCGCGGTGCCCAGGTTGAAGTCGGTCTTGGGCTGGTGCGCCGGATCGTTCCGGTCGTACACCAGCCAGCCATCGTTGAACACCCGCTCGGCCTTGCTGTAGACCGAGAAGGGATCTCCCGACCAGATCACCACGTCGGCGTGTTTGCCGGCTTCGAGGGTCCCGGTCGTGCTGTCGATGCCGAGTGCCCAGGCGGGGTTGGCGGTGAGCCAGCGAATCGCCTCCTCCCGAGTAGTGCCCAGGCCGGCGCGTATCCCGGCGTACATCGCCTTCGCCGCCTCCTGGTTGAGCCGCTGAATGCCGTCTTCAGAATCCGAGTGGATGATGGCGCGGGCGCCCGCCTTCTGAATCAGCGCGGCGTTCTCCCGCACCCCGTCGAACGATTCCATCTTGAAGCCCCACCAGTCGGCCCAGACCGATGCGGCGACACCTTCCTTCGCCAGCACGTCCGCGATCTTGTATCCCTCGACCACGTGATGGAACGACCGGATGTGGAATCCGAACTCCTTCGAGAGGTCGATCATCTGCAGCATCTCGTCGGCCCGGTAGCAGTGGTTGTGCACCAGGATCTTGCCCCGGAGCACATCCGCCAGCGTTTCCAGCTTGAGGTCACGAGCGGGAGGATCCCCGCTCTTGTTCTTGAGCCAGTTGTCCCACTTCCGCCGGTACTGTTCCGCGTCAATAAACGCCGCGCGATACCCGGCCATGTTGCCCATGCGAGTCGAGGGACCGCTCCGCTGGTAAACCCGCTTCGGGTTCTCGCCGCAGGCCATCTTCAATCCATATGGCGCGCCCGGATACTTCATCTCCTGGACGCTCCTCGCTGGAATCAGCCGGAGCGTCGCCGAACGCCCGCCGATGAGGTTGGCTGAGCCGGGCAACGCTTGAATGACGGTGATACCTCCGGCAATGGCGAGCGGGATCTCCGGATCCTGGGGCCAGAAGCTGTGCTCGGCCCAGACGTTGGCGGTGACCGGATTGAAGTCGCCTCGTTCCCGTCGCTCTCCGCCCAGGTCCCCGGCGCCGCATACACGCCGAGGTGGCTGTGGTCGTCGATGATTCCGGGAGTGACGAATTTCCCGGTTCCATCTACCACCACCGCGTCTGCCGGTGCGGTAGTGTCGGCACCGACCGATACGATCAACCCGTCCTTGAAGTACACCGAGGCGTGCTGCATCTCCGGCCCCGCTGCCGTGAGGACCGTGGCGTTGCGGATGAAGACCGGAGGATTCTGTTTTCTCTGGTAGGTCGAGGGATACTGGCTACGGAACTCGCTCTCTTCGCCTTCGGCGGGCTTGGGGCTCGTACTGGGAGGCGGTCCCGAGGAACAGGCACTCAACAGGACGAGCAGCCCGGCGAGCGCGTTGGGGAACGTGGTAGCTCTCATGGGGCGCGATTACCTCCCGTAGGAACGGCAACGAATTCCAGCGGTGTGCCGGCGACTGTCAGACGCAGCAAACGGCGCGGAGGATCAACCGATACGTAGAAGGTCACCTTCTGCTCGTCTCCCTCGAGATCCGCCATGTAAGCCTGGAAGGAACCAGCCGGAACCGAAACCGTTCCCACGGCCCGCACCGTGAGGGTGAGCGTCCGGACTCGGTTCTGCCCCGAGGCGAACACCGGAATGGTCCACCGCAGATTCGGCGCCCACTTGAGAGCGGGGAGCAGAGCCTGGAGGGCATTGTCGTCCAGAATACCCGCGGGAACGATGGTGTCCACCGCCAGCGTCATCGGACCGTTCGGCCCGAGTACATGGGCCGAGCCTTTCACTTTACCGCTGCCATAGGCGAGATCGATCTTGGTGTCCTGGCCCCGCATCTTCCCGGTCTGGGCCAGGCTTCGCATGCGACCGGCCCGGTCCATCGAGACCTTGGTCGTCTGACTGATCACGTTGCCGATGTTGGTCGTTTCGGTGTAGAGCAGGCCGTCGCCGCTCTGCTCCAGGGTGGAGACTTGCACTCCGACCGTCCGACCCTGCGCTACTACCAGGAGGCTGTCCTTCCTCGGCACGAGAAGAGTCGTATCGAGCTCCAGCACGGCGACCTTGGGCTCGAAATCCGCCGGCGTGAGGGCAGTCCCGTCAGGACCGATTACCGCAATCGGTGCAATCGTACTCAACCCTTTGTAAACCTGGCTCGCGTTTCCCACTACCACGATCAGACAGGAATCAGGCCGCACCACCGTGCGTGCGGCGGTTCTGAACCTGGTAGCGCTCAGTGATGCGACCTGTTTCCGATAGTTGGTGATCGAGCTGGCCGGCAAGCCCCATGCGCCGGGCCTTGAGGACCGCGCTGGCCTGCTGGTTCATCGACTGAATGCCGAGCGGGTAGCCTCCCGTCAGCTCCGCCTGGGCACGCTTCAATTCCTCGGGAGCAATCGTGTCGGTGCGGACCTTCCGCATCTGCGCCAGCAGCTCGCGCACCGCCGAATCGGTGACAGTGGCCCGCACTTCGGCACCCACCTGGTACATGCCCAGCCCGTTGGTTTGCGACAGAGCGGAAGCAGGCGACTCGGCCCAGCGCCGCTCGTCGCGCAAGGAGCGAACGAGGCGGCTGTTCGACGAGCCACCGAACACCCGGTCCACCACCGTGGCGGCGTAGTAGGTCGAGTCTCCTCCGCGAATCGTGGTATTGCCCATCAGAATGCTGGAGGTCTCGGCACTGGGCACGTGCACCAGGATGATCCGGGTCTTCGCCCGAATCGGAGACTTGGCCGGTAGCGGCGCCGGGGCGACACCCTTCCAGTCTCCGAATGCGTCGGTCACCAGCTTGCGCGCGTCGGCCAGGGTGATATCGCCCGCAATCACCAGCTGCGTAGCCGAAGGGCGGAACCGGGCCAGCCGGAAGGCTTCGAGGTCCCTCCGTCCGACGTTGTTGAGCGTGAGTGGTGTGGACCTGATCGCATAGGGATGCGAGCCGTAGAGTGCGGCAAGAAAGATCCGCGAGGCCAGGTTCCCCGATTGAGCGTTGTCGGCCTGAACGCTCGCGACTGCCTGGGCGCGGACCTTGTCTACTTCCTGCGGATCGAGATGCGGCCGGAGGACCGCGTCGGCCAGGAGGCCCATCGCGACATCGATGTGCTCTGACAGCGCATCAGCGGTGAGAGTCAGGAAATCGGGATCCACTGCTGCGCTCAGCGAACCACCCACCTGTTCGATCGCCGCGGCGACGCTGTCCGCGTCACGGCTTCCTGCTCCCCTGGTGAGCAGGGAGGCGAGCAGATCGGCGGTGCCGGCCTGACTGGCAGGATCGTAGGCAGTCCCCGCGGGCAGCGACATGGCCATCGACACCACGGGCTGCCGGTGATTCTCCAGCACCGTCACCTTGAGCCCGTTAGGCAGCACGAACGGCTGCAGGGCAGGGGCTGGAGCCGCTGCGACCGGAGTGGCCGCCGGTGGAGCTGTCGGGAATTGGGCCGCTGCGTTGCTCGCGATCAGCGACAAACCGAAGAACAGGACAGGCGATTTCATGACGAGGCTCTCCCCGGCTGAACGATGACAGTGAGCCCGTTCTGCGGGGTTAGATAGCTCGCCGCAACTCGCTTCACGTCCTCCGCCGTCACCGCCATGTATCTCCCGACGTCCTTATTGACCGCGTCCGCCGATCCCAGGAACGTGGCGGCGTGCTGCAAAGCCTCGGCGACGTCCTGAACTCGCTGCCGGCTGTTGACCGCACCGGCCAGGAAGAAATTCTTGGCCCGAGTCAGCTCGGCATCGGTAACGCCCTTGGTCCCGATCTCGACCATCTGTGCCCGAAGCAAGGCGGCCACCGAATCTCCGCGGACGCCGGTGTTGGCCACCGCGAAGACCGCGAACACCGACGGCCCTCGGCGTCGGCTCACCAGGTCGGCCTGGATTCCTGCGACGAGATTCGCCTCACCCGAGAGCGCCACGGCCAATCGGGAATGGGTTCCCTGGCCGAGTATCAGGCCCAGCAGCTCGAGCGCCGGGGTGTCGGCGTGGTCGTGAGCCGGCGCGCGGAAGAAGAGACCGGCGCCGCCCAATTGTGCGGCTTGGTCCTTGATTTCCTTTCGAGACCCGGCCGCGCCCGTTCCCGGTGCGCAGGTGAACTTCGGTCTCTCAGGGCCGCCGGGAATGTCTCCGTAGTACTTGGTGATCAGGTCCTTCGCCGCAGCAGGGTCGAAGTCGCCGGTTACGGTGAGCCGGGCGTTGCGCGGAGTGTAGTAGGTAGAAAAGAAGGGCCGTATCGATGCCACCGTGGCGCTATCGAGCGCACCGGGAGGCGGCAGTGGCGCGTGGGCGTAGCCGTAGCAGGTGGTGGAATCGAACAGAGCTTCGGTGCCGAGCAGGAATGGGCTGGCGTAGGCCTGCTGGTCCACCCGGTAGCGCCGCTCGTCCCGCATAACTCTGCGTTCGACTGTCACCGCGGTGTCGTTCAGCGTCAGCGAGCGAAGGCGGTCCGCTTCCAGCCAGAGACCCAGAGCGAGCTGATTGGACGGGAGCACCTCGTAGAAGCGGGTGATGTCGTCCTCGGTGTCGCTGCTCGCATCGCCACCGGTCTGGCTCACCAGCCGGAGATGGGCACCGGGCTGCACGTTGGCCGAACCGTCGAACATCAGGTTCTCGGCGAGGTGGGCATAGCCGGCCTGCTTGGGACCTTCATCCCGCACCCCCACGTCATACCACACGCTCACTGCGACGACTTGCGCGTTGTGGTCGGGGGACAGAATGACATCGAGGCCGTTGGGCAGCTTGTACTGCTCGACCGGTACCGCTCCGGGGAGCTTCGTCTGCGCCGCGCCAGTCTGTGGCACGGCGAAGGCCAGCAGGAGGCCGGAGAGCAACCGCCGAATTGTGGAGCAGGAGTTGTTTTGAGGCACCAGGGATGTACGACGCTCAGAAAGTGGGAGATTCACCCGGCACGATCAGGATAGAGGCGCAGACCATTCTCACTCAGGATCTGCCGCTGAACCGCGGGCGGCAGAGGCAAGGCGAGAAACTGATCGAGATTTTGACGCAGATCCTTGACGCCCGGGCTGGGCCAGTCGGTGCCCCACACAGTCTTGTGGGCGATTTCACCGAGGCGAGGAAAGTAGTCGAGCAGCTTCGCCGGCGGGATACCCGAGACCTCGAGCCAGACATTGGGGTGGCGCCGGAGGACGAAAAACGCCTCCTCGCCCCAGAGCGGCCGGCCGCCGTGGGCCATCACGATCTGGAGATCGGGGAAATCGATCGCCACATCGTCCAGCTCGAGCGGGTTGCCGTATTTGGATCGTGCGCCGGGGAAGATGCTGGTCCCGGTGTGGATCAGAACCGGCAGGCCTCGATCTTCCGCGCGACGATAGATCCGGCCCAGCTCCTCCAGTCCCTGCGTGTAGGCGTTGGCCGGAAACAGCTGGTGCGGCGGATGGATCTTGAGGCAGCGAATGCCCAGGCTGATCAGCCGGTCTACGTCCCCTTCGGGATCCTTGGTGAACCGGGGATGCACCCCGCCGAAGGGGAGCAGGCGCCGCGGATCGGCGGACGCGTACCGCGCGGCGAAGTCGTTGGTGGAATCGTCGAACCCCATGAGGTCGGGGCTCGGGTAGTTGATCAGTCCAACCCGGTCGATTCCCGAGGCATCGAGAACCTCGAGCAGCGCCGCCGGATCCTCCATCAGGTGGATCAGCCGGTCCCAGTGATCCTCTTTGCCCTTCCGCATCACCTCCATCACCGCCGGCTTGAGCTGCCGCCACGGCTGGATGTGGATGTGCAGGTCGGAGACCGGGTAGTCGGTGGACATTGTCGGAAAAGCGTGAGAAGTGAGAGGTGAGAGGTGAGAAGGCTGTGATTCCCCAAGATGTTGTGCTTTCAAGCGGCCGTCGAATCCCCCAAGAATGTCATCTGACTCTCCCTCTTACTTCTCACCGTTTCCCCTCTTACCCGCCTTTTCATCGTCCCTTGAACTCCGCCTTCCTCTTCTCCAGAAACGCCTTCACCCCCTCCGCCTTGTCCTCGCTCGAGAACGCCAGACCGAAGAGGGCGGTTTCCTGCCGGAGCCCCTCGTCGAGCGAGCCGCGCACGGAGGCCCGTACCGCTTCCTTTATAAGGCGCAGTGCGACGGGGCTCTTCTCGGCGATTCCGGCGGCGAGTCCGAGCGTGTGCTCCCGGAGCGCCGCCGCGGGAACCACCTCGTCCACCAGGCCGATGCGGAGCGCCTCAGCCGCGTCAATCAGCGCACCGCTGAAGAGCAGCTTGAGCGCGGTCCCGGTGCCTACCAGCCGGGGCAGCCGCTGCGTCCCGCCACCGCCGGGAATGATGCCGAGGTTGATCTCGGGCTGGCCCAGCTTGGCCGAGTCGGCCGCGATGCGGATGTCGCACGCCATGGCGAGCTCGCACCCACCGCCCAGGGCGAAGCCGTTGATCATCGCGATCACCGGTTTGGGAAACCGGTCCACCGCATCGAAGATCGTGGGCTCGTTCATGACCCGGTATTGATCGACCGGCGTCCGTCCCTCGAACTCGGTGATATCGGCACCCGCCACGAAGGCCTTGTCCCCGGCGCCGGTGACGACCACGACCCGGATCGCATCGTCGTGGCGCAGCGTGTCGAGACTCTGGATGAACTCTCTCCGCGTCGCCTGATCGAGCGCATTCCGCTTCTCGGCGCGGTTGATCGTCAGCACCGCAACACGGTCTATCTTCTCAACCAGGACATTGCTCGAAGTTGACATTATTCTGGAGCGTTGGTGCGTAGCTGTAGCTTAGTGAGCTGCTAGTCAATTACGCTAATAGCTAATAGCTAATAGCTAATAACTGACAGCTCACCTCGCCACCTGTAGAAGCCCTCCCCGCTCTTCTTGCCCAGCTTCCCCTCCGCCACCAGCCGCCGCAGGATCGCCGGAGGTTCGTATTGTGCCCCCCCCAGCGTCTGATGGAGATATTCCGCGATCTTGAGCCGCACGTCGAGCCCCACCAGGTCGGTCAGCTTGAGCGGGCCCATCGGGTGGTTGTAGCCCAGCTCCATGGCGCGATCGATGTCGGCAGCGCTCGCCACGTTCTCCTCGACCATGCGCATCGCTTCGAGTCCCAGGACGACGCCGAGCCGGCTGGAGGCGAAGCCGGGCGAGTCGCGCACCACGATGGCTTCCTTGCCCAACGCCTTCACGATCTCCAGGGCCTCGCCTCTGGCTTCCTCGGTCGTCCGCTCGTGAACCACGATCTCCACCAGCTTCATCAGGTGCACTGGATTGAAGAAGTGCAGCCCCAGGAACCGGCCGGAGCAGGGCAAGTCGCTTTGGCGATCTCGGCGATCGAGAGGGACGACGTGTTGCTTGCCAGCAGGGCCCGAGAGCTTGGCGCTGGTCGCGGCCTTCTTGAGGACGGCCTGTTTGACGGCGAGGTCCTCGACCACCGCTTCGATCACCAGATCCGAACCCCGCGCCGCTTCGACGATGTCCGAGGTCGGATGGATTCGTCGCTGAATCGCGTCCGCCACCGCCCGCTCCATCTTGCCGCGGCTCACGGCCCCGTCCAGGTTGCGCGCAATGCTGGCCTGCGCCGCGGCCAGTGCCTCGGGCCGCTCGTCGGTGAGCCATACGTCCCAGCCCGCGCCGGCTGCGGCCTGGGCGATGCCGATGGCCCATCGTGCCGGCGCCGATCACCGTGACCCGTTCAATCCCGCTCATGCATGCCTCCGGTGACAACGGCGTGAATCAGGTCCGGAAAGTTGCCGCAGATCCCGTCTACTCCCATCTTCGCCAGACCAGAGATCTCCGCTTCCGTGTTCGCGGTCCAGGCGATGACCCGGCATCCTGCCTTGTGCATGAGCTGAACCAGGTCCTGGTCGATCAGGTGGGCTTCCTGCCATAGCACATCTGCTCCAGCGGTCTTCAGTACGGCAACGGGATCGAGCAGGTACGAGGCGAGCAGCACGCCGCGCGCAAGGCTCGGCCGCTTCTGTCCGAGCCGAGCGATGATACGATGATCGAAGCTGTGCACGGCGTAGCGCTTGGGTGTCGGACCACGATCCAGCGTTTCGAAGCAGGCGATCATCGAACGATGCGGGAAGCGACTTCACCTCGACCCAGACATCGAGCCCGTCGAGCAGGGTCGAGCGCCTGGGCGAGGGTAGGAATCTCCTCCCCGTTCGGAAGCCGGTGGTGAGCAATGTCGGTCGAGGACAACCCCGAGATCAACCCAGCCCCGGCAATGGCGTAGTCGTGATGAACGATCAGGACGCCATCGCCGGTCGCGTGCACATCCAGCTCCACTCCGTCGGCACCGAGTTGCTTCGCCAGCCGGAAGGCGCTGGGGGAGTTCTCGTAGGCGATGCCGGAGGCGCCTCTATGCCCTATGCACGACGGGCGGCGGCCATCAGCCGTCAGCCATCGGCCGTCAGCCATTGATCGTCTGCTGACGGCTAACGCCTAGCGGCTGAAGGCGCCAATTACCAATTACCAATTGCCAATTACCAATTGTAGTTCCTGGCTAGTTCTCATCCGCCTTCTTCGGCTCTATCCAATCGTTGTCCTTGAAGATGTCCCGCAACGCCGCCCGGTCTTCCGCCGTCGGCGTCACCGAGGCGATATACGCCGGGTAGGCCTCAGCCGAGAGCTCATTGCCACTCACGTCGCAGGGCTTGCGCGCGTAGACGCCGATGCGGCGGTTGAACTTGAGTTCCGGCACATACAGATGCCGGTCCCTGTCAGCGATCGCCGTGTTGAGCCGAGCCACGAGCCGGACGATCTCCTGTCGGTATAGCTCGCGGCTGGCCTCGTTCAGGTGGGCAACATCGGCCGGATCGCTGGTCTCCCGTTCGTTGAACCGGCCCTTGAGACCCCATACGTAGGCCCAGTGCGCGCTCGACGAGTTGTCGGTGCCAAAGAGGTCGAACGCCGTCGGAATCCACTTGTTGAAGTAGCGCTGGATAATCTCCGGTGGAATCCGGCCGGCTTTCACGATCCGGAGCAGGCCGTTGTTCCCGGTGCCCAGGTGGAAGCTCTCCTCCTTGAGCATCGGTCCCATGGAACGGGCCAGGGGATGGAAAGCGGAGGTGGACAGCATCTTGAGCTGGAACTTCCCGTCCCGGTCGATGTACTGGGTGTAGGTAAAGAAGTCCAGCCAGTTCTCCACGATTTCATTGAAGGAGCCGAGCAGACGCTGGCCCTCCTCGGCCCGCCGCTCGAGTAGCTTCTGCGCCTCGCGTTTCCCCTCGTCCCCGAAGTGCTGGCACAACAGGTAAGACATCTGCCAGCCATGCCGCATCTCCTCGCTCATTACCCGCATCAGCGCGAAGAGGTCATAGTCGCTGGGCGCATTCTGAAGCAGCGCCCTCTGCTGTTCCACCGAGGCGAATTCGGTGTCGCCCTGATAGACGATCAGGTTGAGCAACGCGTCGCGGATCCGCTGATCCGGGATATGCATGAGGGTGGGCCACTTGTTGCGGCCCTTGTAGTGACCGAACTCGATCATCTCCGCCTCGGGCTCGCCGAACTTCGCGTCGAAGCTGAAGGTCGCGAAGCTCTTGCCGCGAAATTCTTCGCTCACGGCGGAGCCCTTGAATTCCTTCGCGGCGACTCCAATGGAGTCCTGCCAGTAGTGGAAGTAGTCGATCCAGTCGTCGAAATTGTTCACTCGGCGCATGATGGCCTCATTCAGTAGCGAAAACGGGGAGGGCGTCTGCCCAGATATGCGGCGAGTCCTTCTGCCGCGTCGCTGCTTTGGAAACAGGCGAGCTGGTTGGCTCGCTCCAAGTCGAGCATGGTCGAGAAGTCGCGCGATTCGCCGGCGTAGACCGCGGCCTTCGAGAGTCCCACGGCCGGGGCAGGGAGGCCGGCTAGCGACGCCGCCCATTCGGCTGTTGCCGACTCCAGCTCCGCCGCCGGCACCACCTTGTTCACCAGCCCGAGTGCGAGACACTCGGCGGCCGGGATCAACCGGCCCGACCAGAACAGCTCCAGCGCCCGCGCGGTCCCGACCTGCCGGGCCAGGAAATGCGTCGACCCGATGTCTGGATGCAGGCCGAGCTTGTGAAAGACGAAGCCGAGCGACGCCTGGTCTGACGCGATCCGGAGATCACAGGCCAGGGCGATCCCGGCACCACCTCCAACCGCGGGCCCGTTCAGGCTCCCCAGTACCGGCTTGGCGGTCCCTCTGAGCAGCGCGAACCAATTCGTTGCCGGCTTCGAGCAGGCGCATCGCATCGGCATGGCGTCCCTGGTGGACGCAGTCGTGCATGTAGCGCACATCGGCACCGGAGCAGAAGGCGCGGCCGGCACCCGTCACCACGATCGCGCGCACCGCGGGATCCCGCACCATGGCCTGCGCCGCGGCGACCATCTCTTCCCGCATCACGGCCTCGAAGGCGTTCAGCCGATCGGGCCGGTTGAGCGTCAGGGTGCCGACTCCGCCTGCTACCTGGAGCCGGACAAACTGGAAAGCATCACTGCTCACCGATCACTCCTTCACGCTCTCTACGACCAGCGCGATGCCCTGACCAACTCCGATGCACATCGATGCGACTCCGTATCGCCCGCCGGTGCGGCGCAGGGCATGCACCAGCGTCGTCAGGATCTTGGCACCCGAGGCGCCGAGGGGATGGCCGAGCGCGATGGCGCCGCCGTAGATGTTGACCTTGGCGGGATCGAGGCCCAGCTCGCGGATGCAGGGAATCGCCTGTGCCGCGAACGCTTCGTTCAGCTCGACCAGGTCCAGATCGGACGCCTTGATGCCGGCGCGAGCCAGTGCCTTCCGCACCGCTGGCACCGGACCGATACCCATCACCGATGGATCCACTCCCGCGACGGCCGACGAAATGATGCGCGCCATGGGTGAGAGACCCAGCTCCCGCATCGCGTCTCCGCTCACCACGGTCATGGCGGCAGAACCGTCGTTGATCCCGCTGGACGAAGCCGCCGTGACGGTTCCATCGGTCACGAACGCCGGCTTCATCTTGGCGAGCGACTCGAGTGTCACCCCGGCCCGGGGATGTTCATCGGTGGTGAAGGACTTCCCGGCGTTCTCCTTGCCCGGCAACGGGACCGGCACCAGCTCGTCGGCGAAGACTCCAGAGGCGAGTGCCTTCTGCGCCCGGGCCTGGCTCTCCACCGCGAACGCATCCTGCTCCGCTCGCGAGACGCCGTATTGCGCCGCCACCTTCTCGGCGGTTTCACCGAGGGAGATGGTCCACTCCTTCTTCATCCTGGGATTGGTGAACCGCCAGCCCACGGTGCTGTCCGCCATCGGCGGCGGCGTCCGATTCCAGGGCGCTCCCGACTTGAGCATGACGTAGGGTGCTCGGGTCATGTTCTCGACCCCGCCGGCGATGAACACCGATCCCTCTCCTGAGCGGATCGCCTGCGCCGCGCTGATCACCGCCTGCAGGCCGGAGCCGCAGAGCCGATTCACCGTCTGCCCCGGAACTTCGACCGGCAACCCGGCGAGCAGCGCCGCCATCCGCGCGACGTTGCGATTGTCTTCGCCCGCCTGGTTGGTGCAGCCGAAGATGACGTCTTCGATTCGTGCAGGCGGGATTCCCGAACGCTCGACTACGGCCTTGACCGCAATGGCCGCGAGATCATCGGCCCGAACCTCGGCGAGTGCTCCGCCGGCTCGGCCCACGGGAGTGCGCAGTGCAGTTGTGATGAAAGCGTCAGTCATTCGGTTTAGCCGTCAGCCATCAGCTGTTAGCCGTTAGCGATTAGCGGTTAGCTGTTAACGTCTCACGTCCCACGTTTCACGCTTTTCCCTCTCACTTCTCACGTCTCACGTCTCACGTTGTTCAGAGTCCCACCCACACCGTCTTCGTCTCCAGATACCCATCCAGCGCCGTCCGGCCCAGGTCGCGGCCGAAGCCCGATTGCTTGTAGCCGCCGAAAGGAGCGGCGGGATCATAGATGTTGTAGGTGTTGATCCAGACGGTACCCGCCCTGATCGCGTGCGCCACGCGATGCGCCTTGGAGATGTCGCGGGTCCAGATCCCTGCCGCCAGGCCGTACATCGACTGGTTTGCGAGATGGACGGCCTCCTCGACATCATCGAAGGCCAGCACGGCGAGGACCGGCCCGAAGATCTCCTCGCGGGAGATCGTCATCTCGGGCTTCACCCCGTCGAAGATGGTGGCCTCGACGAAGTAGCCCTTGCCGTTCACCTTGGCCGCGTTGCCGCCGGCCACGACGCTCGCGCCTTCCGCCTTTCCCTTGCCGATATAGCCCAGCACGGTCTCCTGTTGCTTCTTGGAGACCACGGCGCCGAGCCGGGTGTTCTTGTCGAACGGATCACCAGGGACCAGCTTCTTCGCCCGCTCGGCGAGCTGTTCGACCACCTGGTCCTTCACTTTACTCTCGACCAGGAGCCGGCTTCCTGCGGCGCAAACTTCTCCCTTGCCGTAAAAGATTCCGTTCTGCGCTCCCTTCACTGCGGCACCCAGGTCCGCATCCGCGAAGACAATGTTGGGACTCTTGCCACCCAGCTCGAGAGTCAGCCGCTTCACGGTGTCGGCCGCGTCCTTCATGAGCCGCTTGCCGACCTCGGTCGAGCCGGTGAAGGAGATCTTGTCTACTCCGGGGTGCCGCACGAGCGCGGCTCCGGCGGTTGAGCCGGCACCGGGAACGACGTTGAACGCTCCGGCCGGTAAGCCGGCTTCACGCATCACGTCCGCCATCGCCAGCGCGGTGAGCGGGGTTTCCGTCGCGGGCTTGAGCACCACTGTGCATCCAGCGGCCAGCGCAGGCGAGAATTTCCAGCCCGCGATGTTGAGCGGGAAGTTCCAGGGGACGATCGCGCCAACCACGCCGACCGGTTCGCGACGAATGTAGGTGAAGTAGGGACCTTCGACCGGCACCGTCTCGCCGCTCAACTTGTCGGCCCAGCCGGCGTAGTATCGGAGAGTCTCGATCGTCATCGAGACGTCGATCTTCGACTCGAAGAAGGGCTTCCCGTTCTCGACCGTCTCGAGCTTGGCGACTTCATCGAGCCGGGAAGCGAGAATGTCGGCCGCCTTGGCCAGCATCGCGCCCCGCTTCCTTCCCGAGAGCTTGCGCCACTCGTCCGACTCGAAGCAGGTCCGCGCCGCACCAACCGCCGCGTCCACATCCCCCGCATCAGCCTCGGCCACCTGTGCCGCGACTTCTTCGGTCGCCGGATTGATGACGTCGAAGCGTTTCGCCCCGGTTGCCGGGCGCCACTCGTTGTTGATGAAGAGATCGGTGTGCATTCAGTCTCGGTCAGGCCGTCAGCCGTCAGCCGTTAGCCGTTAGCCGTTAGCCGTTAGCCGTTAGCGATTTAGCAATGGATTCTGGTGCCCCACCACCCACCTCCCCACATCCAAACATCCCCACATCCCTCATCCCTCATCCCTCAATCCCTCAATCCCTCACTTCGCCTTAAACGTCGCCATCCTCTTCTCCGTGTACGCCGCAATCCCTTCCTTCGCGTCTTCCGACTGGAACAGCTGCTGCTGCAGCTCGCGCTCGATGGCCAGGGCGCTCTCGAAGGGAATCTCGGCGCCGGACTGCACCGAGCGCTTGATGGCTCCCACGGCCTTGGAGGCCTTGTTGGGCGGGCAGAACTGCCGAGCGTAGAGCTGCACTTGATCCCAGAAGCCATCCGGCTCGAAGACCTGGTTCACGACGCCCAGCTCCTGCGCCATCTCGAAGGAGAAGGTTTCGCCGGTGGCCATCAGCTCGATGGCCTTGGACTTCCCCACGATGCGGCAGAGCCGCTGGGTGCCGCCGGTGCCCGGGAGCACGCCCAGGTTCACTTCGGGGAGACCGATCTTCCCCGCATTGCGCCGCGCGATGCGAAGATCGCACGCCATGGCAATCTCGAGTCCTCCGCCGACGCAGTGGCCATTGATGGCCGCGATGGTGAGCTTCGGCGTCTGCTCCAGGCGGTTCAGCGTCTCGTTGGCGTGGAGACAGAAGAAGTACTTGAACCGCGGGGTGACACTGTTGAGCATCCCGATGTTGGCGCCGGCGGAGAAGAACTTCTCGCCGTGGCCGCGCAGCACGATCACATGGGCGTCCTCCGCCATGCGGGCATCGAGAATGGCGGCATCGAGCTGCCGCATCATTTCATAGGTATAGGTATTGGCCGGCGGATCGTTCAGCGTGATGATCGCGAGCCCGTCCTCGACTTCATAGTTCACCAGCACCTTGTCGGTGGGGGTCGGGGCGCCGGGACGCGGCGTGGCGGTGGCGGTCAAGGGGGCGTTCCTCCGTTAGGGAGCAGTAATCCGTGTAGCGACGTTGGAGACCGGTGTCGTGTACCCGTTCAGGAAGAGGCGGGACATTTCCTCAGCCAGCTTCTCAGGCGGGAGTGGGCCGGTGGGATGATACCAGGTGTAAATCCAGTTGATCATGCCGAACAGGGCGAAGGCCGCGGTCTGCCGCGAGATCTGCGCTTCGGGTACCTGATCCAGCAGTTCGTGAAGCAGGTTGGCGTATTCCCGCTTGCGCCGGCGTAACTGCGCCCGCATCGTCCCTTCCAGCTCATCCGACTCGTGGGACAGGACCTTCATCTCGTCCATGTGCGCGGCGAAGAAGGTCACGTGATGCTGGATGAATGCGGCGAGCCTGGCCTCGGGCTCCTCTCCCGCCTGGGCCACCGCCTCGCGGGCCCCGATGATCACCAGGGAAAAACAGCGATCCTGGATCAGGTAGAGAAGCTCCAGCTTGCTGGTTACATAATGGTAGATGCCGGCCAGGCTGAAGCCGCTGGCCTTGGACAGGTCCCTCATGGAGGTGGCCTGGTAGCCGCGCTCGGCATAGGTCCGGGCGGCAACGGTAAGGAGATGCTGGAGACGCTTGTCGTAGGCGAGCACGGGCCGTCCGAACGTTCGTTCGGACCGGAAGCTAGGCCGGCCCTCCCGGGCGGTCAAGCTTAACGTTCGCCACGCCCCCGCGTCTTCCCTGAAATGCCCGTTCCGGCCAGCCCCACGCCGCCTGATGACGCCGACCTCGTCCGCGCTTACCAGGGCGGCAGCGAGGCCGCGGCAACCGAGTTGGTACGCCGGCACGGGGCGCCGGTTGCCCGGTTTCTGGTGGGCCTGGGCGCCGATTACGCCGATATAGATGACCTGGTGCAGGAGACGTTCTTTCGAGCCTTTCGCCGGATCGCAGGCTGGCGGGGGGACGCCGGATTTCGAAGCTGGATCTTTACCATCGCGAGCAACTTGCTCAAAGACGAACACAGGCGCCGCAAGGCCCGGCGTTCGGTTCCGCTGGAGGACCATGATCTCCCCTCCCGGGACAATCCCGAATCGGCCTTCGCTCTGCGGGAGACGGAACGCCGGCTCGTGGCCGCGCTGCAGACCCTCCCCCGGCTGCAACGGGAGGTGTTCCTGCTTCGGGCCCAGCAGGGCATCGAGTACCCGGAGATCGCCACGACGTTGGGAACCACCGCGGGAGCCGCGCGGGTCCACTTTCACCATGCGGTGAAACGGCTCAAGGAGATGATCGCATGACCTCCTGCGAGGAAATGCTGGAACGGATGCCGGCCGTCGCCCTGGGCGAGGCGCAATGGACCGATGAAGAGGCGTCGCATCTGGCGGGCTGTGCCAGTTGCCAGGCCGAATGGTCGTTGATCAGGAATGCTGTGGCAGTTGGGAGTCAGGCTCCGGCGCTGGATCTGGAGAAGACAGGCGCCGCGGTCCTTGCGCGTCTTCGTGCCGAGGGGCGAGAGAGGCGGTTGCGCCGAGCCGGGCTGCTGACCGGGCTCGCGGCGGCGGCGGCGGTGGCGCTGGTTGTGTGGAGCAGGGTACCGCACCATACCCAGCGGACTGTTCCTGAGGCCTTCCGCATCCCGGTCGCGGAACTCGACTCGCTGGACAATGGAGAACTCGAATCGGTGCTACAGGATCTCGATGCCCCGCTCGGCGCGGGCACACTCAATAGCACTCCGGGTCTGGGAGACCTCGACGACGTTCAACTGGAGCGGCTGCTCCGCTCCCTGGAGGGGTGATGCGGAACTTCTGGTTGGTCCCGCTGGTGTTTGGGCTCGTCTCACCGCTTGCCGCCCAGGAGCTGAACGACGACCCGAGGGCGAGCGACCTGCGGCGGCAGATCGAGGAACGCTTCACCGCCCGCGTGAAGGAAGAGCTGGCGCTCACCGACCAGCAGACCACCCGCATGAAGTCCACGGTGCGGGACTGGTTCCTCAAGCGGCGGGACATGGAGGACGAGAACCGCCGACTCCGCGATGCAATGGCCGGCCAGCTGCGGCCCGGTGTCGCCGCCAATAAGGACAGCGTGGCGAAGCTTACCGATGCCATGCTGGACCTCAAGGTGCGCTACGCCGAGAGCTTCAAGGATGAGATCAAGGAGATGTCGGGCTACCTGGATCCACTGCAACGGGCCCAGTTCATGGTCCTGCGGGAACGCCTGATCGAGCGGGTACGTGAGGTGAGGGAGCAGCGGGAC
>CAWGED010000004.1:0-431907 GCA_963821525.1 uncultured Gemmatimonadales bacterium
GTTATGTGTGGCGCCGCTGAACCAGTCTCTCCTGTATTGCTCGGAGGAGGAGGACCGGCGCTTGGGCCGCGGCGACTCGGCTAGGAAAGGGAAGTAGCCATCGAACAAGGTCTGGAAGCGCTGCTGCTCATCCGCGCTGGTGGCGAAGATGGGGCACAGGAGAGTGCGGAGGCTCGGTGGGCTGGCAGCGATACCCGATCCTGTTAAACAGGGCCTGCACCCGCAGGTAGTGGTCCACCCCCAGCTCAAAGTGATGATCGTGCAGGGTCTGCAGGAATCCCTCGAGCCACAGCGGCTCCGAGGCCACCCCACGTCCCCCCGGCTCGATTTTCAGGAACTCCTTCAGCCGGTCTGTGCCTCCTTGTTCTTGGCCAAGATGCTGCAAGTGACCCTGATGGCATCTTCCCGGCCCAGGCTGGCAGGGTCGGCAGCGAGCTTCCCCTCCCACAGCACCCGGAGCCAGCCCAGGAACTCAGCGGTGGCCGGGGCCTTTTGCAGCGGCTCCTTACGGATGGCCTCGAACTGCGCGATCGCCTGGGTCACTAGAGTCTCCATCTCCGCCGGGATGACTCCCCCGGGAGCGACGCGGGTGGCCACGATAGCACGCAGGCGCTCCTGGTCCGGAAAACTCAGGTGATAGAAGACACAACGGCGCAGGAAGGCATCGGGCAGGTTCTTCTCCGAGTTACTGGCGAGAATAAGGATGGGTCGGTAGTCCGGTTGAGCTTGGAACCGGTAGCCTTCGGCCTCCTTTACCTCGAACGAGAGATTCTCGACCTCGTGCAGGATGTCGTTCGGCAGGTCCCGTCGCGCCTTGTCGATCTCGTCGATAAGCACGACCTGACCGGGACGGCTCCCCGCTCCCGAGCATCCCCGGCAGCCCCGCCGGCCGGTCCCTTGTGGGAGTCGCGCGGATGATAGCCTCGCCCAGTGCCGAGTACTCGAGGTAGGCGTCGATGGGCAGTGCCTTGCCCTCGGTCGTCCGGTCGTTGAATCGCCGCAGCGCGTCGTAGTGGTAGAACAGATCCCGCGCTGTGGCGGTGGTGGTGGTATGGAACACCACCAGCCGGAGCCCAAGTTCGTACGCCACGCTATAGGCCAGTTGGGTCTTACCGGTGCCGGGCTCTCCGGTCACCAGAAGCGGTTGAGAGAGGGTCGCAAGCGCCACGTTGACCGCGGCCCTCAGTCCGACCTCCGCCCGGTACCCCTCGGGCTGGTCCAAGGCCCGGAGGTCCACCGCCGGTGGGAGTGGAATCCCGCGTTCCTCCGCGGTTTCTCCGTTCCCCTGGTACACCCGCCAATCGGTGCTAATCAGCGGCTACTTTTTTCACTTTGAGGGCACCCAAGGCGCTCGTGCCCTCGATCATGGCGATCAGCTGCGCCTCGGTGATATCCATGCTCACGAACCGACTCTTCGGCATCTTGGCTTGGCCAAGGATTGCGTTGATCCGCAGTTCGCGGCTCAGCGCGTCGATATCGGTGTACCTATTGAACTATTTTCTCAGATCGCACGTCGTTCACCGGGTCGAGCGGTGGAAGTACCGCACGGGTCGGGTGCGAGCCGCCGTTGGCCAGCTTCTCCATGCCCCGCCGGACCTGTTTGGCCAGAGCCGGGTTGTCCGGATCGGTAATGAGCGCAATGAACAGCATGATCAGCGGCTTCGCGCTGCTGGGCGGAAGGGCGGCCCAGAACTCGTCGACGTACCAGCGGGCCAACTCGATCGAGACGGCCGCCGCTTTCTTGTCGCCGAGCCAGACCTCGTGCGAGATGGCGACTAGCGGATTCCGCGGAAATCCCGGCGCGGCCAAGATGTCTGTAGCGCTGGGCCGCTGACCGATGGACGTGCCATTGAAGGCGTCGAGCAGCCGGGTCAGGAGCCGGCGCTGCAGGTCCCGCAGCTCACCGCCCCTCGGCCAATCCACCGCCTTGGCCAGCACGGTGGTAACTTCGGATCGCCAACGGCCGGACAACTGCAGGTCCGAGAGCTTCCGATGCAACTCGACGTCCACCAGCCGGTCAATCAGGCTCTCGGGCGGCTCGGTGCGCTCGCCGAATATAAGGTAGGCTTGCGGAGTTCCGGGGCCTCGCTCAGCCGTGCGGGGAAGCGCTCTACGAAGAGGTCGGCCTGCTTACCGCGGTCGCACAATTTCTCGAGGCGCCATCCGTCCGCCACCCGAACGGCACCGTCCCTGAGGTCCCACGCGCTGGGAAGATTTTCGAACGCGACCGTGGCCGGGAGCAGTGGCAGCGTCACTGCGTCCGGCTTCCGGCCTCCGAGATGCTGCGCGCGATCTCCTGCACCGCCTGTTTCACCGCTTCACCCTGCTCGGGAGGCCGGAGCAGACTAACCCATACTTGATGTAGTCCGCGCCCAGGCTCGGATGAAAGAACTGGAGTCGGGACGCAACCTCAGGAAGGGTGCCCTTGAGCGATTCCGGGGGCCCCACAGGATCGGGATTATCCGGTCTGGGAGCGCCTGGTCCTGGTGTTGATCAACGAACGCCTGCTGCCGGCGGCGGAAGGCGGTCCATTCCTGCCCGCAGGCTCGCTTGCTGAAATACCGGGGATGGTAGAGTGGCAGAAACACCCGACAGGACCGGAGCCCTTCCGCCAGGGTAACGGGCCAATCGTCGCCCAGTGGGATGTCATCCTTGTCCAAGAACCCCAGGCGGTCCTGGGGCCAGGCGGTAGCAGTCCGGAGGGCATCGCGTAGCCTCTCGTAGAACGTCCGGAGCAGCTCCGGCTCGTCCCATTCCTCGCGGTTGTAGCTGAGAAAGAAAAGGTATGGTGAGGTCGTCTTGACCTGTTACTCTATCCCGCCGGAAAGCTCAAGAATCGGGATAGGCATTTCAATCGCTCGGCTGGACCGTACAGCGAGTAGCAATGGCCGTCAAGGGAAACGAGGAGCACTCATCGTCGCTATATCACGCGGCCGTTGCTTTTCCGGTTCAAAGTGCTCGGCTCGAGAGGCGGGCCAATCGCACACGTCCGATCAATCGCGGCTCGGGAAGGATCACACGACCCCGACCCCGACACACGACGATATGGTCTGGTACACAGGGCCGCCAGTAAGGCACCCGGAGTCGATGGCTTAGTGCGGTCGTGTCGGCAGTCTGGCGGTGAGGCTGCACAGACTGCAGATTGGGCAATCCGCTACAGATGGTGTCCAGTGACCAACGCGCCGTCGGCGCTGGTAGAGTCCTCCCGGCTGTTACTCGATCGGGCGGGAACTCGGCTTGGCTGATGGCGGCGGTGTCCTGTCCCAGGCGCGTGACCTCGTGCTCGACTCTCAGGACGTGTAGCCGGAGGCTGCCATGAAACGGGCTCTCATTGTGGGCATCGATGATTATTCCTGGGCACCGCTGAACGGCTGCGTCAACGACGCGAACCGGGTCAGCCGCGTTCTTGCGCGGCACGAGGATGGCGAACCGAATTTCGAGTGTAGGCTGCTCGTTGCAGCTCATGGGACGCCGAACACAGTGACGAGGCCTGTCCTGCGAAAAGCCCTGGAGGAGGCACTCAACCAGCCGGCCGACGTCGCCCTGTTCTACTTCTCTGGGCACGGGACGGTCAACAATCTCGGCGGGTTTCTCGTGACCCAGGATGCGGCGCAGTAGGATGAAGGTGTTTCCATGCGCAATGTGTTGGAGCTGGCCAACAAAGCTCCCATCAAGGAGGTGGTCATCGGGCTTGACTGCTGTCACAGTGGTGAGCTCGGTAAAGTTCCGGAGATCGAGAACGATAGCGCGGTTTTGCGGGAGGGTGTCTCGGTCCTCACCGCCAGCCGAGACTCGCAAACGGCCATGGAGACCGGAGGGAACGGTGTGTTTACCTCGCTGGTCTGCGACGCTCTGGAAGGAGGGGTGCGGATGTTTGGGAAGGTGACCGTCGCTTCGGTGTATGCGTACGTGGATCAGGCGCTCGGGGCCTTTGACCAGCGTCCGCTCTTCAAGGCCCATGTCTCCCGATTGCTCTCGTTGCGCCGCTGCAAGCCGGCGATCTCCTTCGAGATCCTTCGGCTGCTTCCAAAATACTTCCCCAAACCGGATTACGACTTTCCCCTCGACCCGACGTATGAACCCGACGCTCTTCCGAGAGATCCTGAACGTGAGCTCGTGTTCGGACATCTCCGGCAGTACCACGCCGCTCGACTTCTGGTACCCGTTGGCCAGGAGTATATGTACCACGCGGCGATCAACTCGAAGTCGTGCCGACTTACTCCATTGGGCCGTTACTACTGGCAGCTCGCTGGGAGCGGCAAGATTTGAAGCCAAGCGTCCCAACTGCAATGCCTGCCCAAAGCAAGTAGCGAAACTATTGGGAGGCCGGAGACCCGGCCTCGAGGTCAGAGGGTCGCATTATGTCGCGAAGGATCCTCGAAATCTTCCATTCATCGACGTCGCAAGACCTAGAGGAATGCCGCGCAAGAGTGAAGGATGTGATCGAGAAGTGCCAGGTAAGCCGACAATCGAGGCGGAATGTCATGCCGAAAGTCTTCATCGGCTATAGCCGCCAAAGTGAGCGATGGCCAGGACCCTGGTCAACGACGTGGAAGCGCTAGGCTCCGACGTGTGGTTCGATCAGGAGCTGAGCGGCGGACAGAGCTGGTGGGATACACATTCTCGAGATGGTCCGCGACTGTGATGTGTTCGTCTTCGTGTTGGACTCGAAATCGCTCACGTCTACCGCCTGTCAGCGAGAGTTCGCCTATGCGGCGGATCTCGGCAAGCCGATCCTGCCGGTGCTCGTTGCGGACGGGGTGTCCGTGAACCTCCTGCCGCCGGAGCTCTCGCGACTCCAGTTCATCGACTATAGGAAACAGGATCGTACTACCGCTTTCAGCTTGGCCAAGGCACTCGCCAGCATCCCACCTTCGAAACCCCTGCCTGATCCGTTGCCACCGCTGCCGGAGGTTCCTGTCTCCTATCTGGGCGGTCTCACGCAGAGGATCGACAGGGCATCCGCGCTCGGCTTTGAAGAGCAAAGCGCACTGATGGTGGATCTCAGAAGGAGTTTGAGGGATCCAGAGGCCGCGAGTGACACCCGCACGTTGCTCGAACGGTTGAGAAGCCGACGCGACCTTCTTGCGACGATCGCCGAGGAGATTGATGAAGTGCTTCGGAGGGAGAGTGGAGCATCATCACGTCCGGGAACGACTGTTGCGCCGACGCCTCCTGTTAAAAACGACCTGCCGCAACCAGCAGCTACACCATTTCGCCTCGCTGCGCCCGGAACGTGGCCCCAGTGGTCGCGAGGTGCACTTGGCGGGTTCGCCGTAGGAGTAGTGCTGGATGGAATGAGCTTTGCCCTCTCGGGGCGCGGGTACTGGCTAATAGGAACGGCTCCGGGCATCCCCGTGTTCTCCGTTTTCGGATTGCTCTGGGCAATTCCAGGAGCGGTCAGCGGGACGCGCAAGAGAGTGATCGCTATCGCGATGGGTGGAGCCTTGGTTGGCTTCGGTGTTTGGGCGGCCGTGGCCCGTGCGGCCGGTGTCGGGGAGTTTCTCATCGTCGCAACATTCTTCGGGGCGCCAATCGGTTCGCTGTTGGGTGCGATTGTCGGAAGGACCAGGGAAAGCAAGAGGCCTTCGACATAACGCAGCTACTGCACAGGAAACCCCGTCAAGAGCCATTCTGCTTCACGCGGTGCGAGCGCGCGCTCCAACGACGCGCGTCACAAGGAGAAAATAGACCCTCATTCCTTGTTGATGAGATCATATCCAGTCGCGGGCCGGGACAATACAACCACCTCCCCCATTCAACCGAAGGTACTTCTGCGCAGCAGGACCAACGCGTGAATCCGACAAGGCCGGTTGGATCAGTCGAGGGTAGTATCGATGCCGATGCCACCAGCTTTGTGGTCACGTCGTCCAGTTTCCGCTCAAGTCAGCGGATGTAAGCCTGGACTCCGCGATGCAGCGGCTTGGGGACGAAGCCGAGCCGGTTCTTCAAACTTGAACCCAAGCCGTTAGGCGGCTGCACAGCTGTCTGTCTTGGCAGCCAGAAGTCCCTTCGTGAAGGGATATTGTCAAGGAGATCGTGATGCCACGGTCAACAACAACCTACCGAATCTTCGTTTCCTCCCCGGGAGATGTACAGCACGAACGAGAAGCGATGCGGGGCGTCGTGAATGAAATGAACCGCATCCTCGAAGCCTTATTGCCCGACGACGGGTTCTTCGTGGAACTGCGTCTCTGAGAAGACTTCGCCCCACGCATCGCGGAGGGGCCGCAGCCTGTCGTCAACGAGCAGATCGGACCGTACGATGTGTTCATTGGCATCCTTGCGAAACGCTTCGGCACGCCGACGGCCGTCGCGGGCTCGGGCGCCGAGGAGGAGTTTAGGCGCGCCCATGAGAGCTGGCGCAAACACGGAGCGCCTTGGATTGCGTTCTACTTCAACACGAGGTTCGAGCCGCCCCAGGGGACAGACGAGCGCGCCCAGTTGGAGAAGGTTCAGGCGTTTAGAGCCGAGCTGGGTACTAAGGGGATTATCGGGAAATACAACGGTGCGGAGGGGTTCATGAGCACCGTCCTCCCTCAGCTGTTGCAGATAATCGGCATCCTGATCCGTGAGGAGCGGCACGTGCGAAGTGTCTTGCGGCATGCTCCAATCCGGTTTGCCGGGTCAATCGCCGAGCAGCCGGTTCCGATCGATAGGAGGGTCAAGATCTCTGAAATCGGAGAGAAGGACGCTTGCTTCCTCAAGAGAAGAAGTACATCGGGAGAACGGGAGTCATTCCCGAGGCTCAGCAGATTGGAGAGTGGCTCCGAGGCACCTTCCAGTTCGACGAGCCACTCTTTAATGGGGACGACGGACGCTACACCTTCCTGCAGTTTCAAGTCGTGGAGGCCGACGCCGAAGCTGGAGACAGGACTCCTATCGTTCGAGACAGTACCTGAAAAGCCGCGACTACCCACCCCTCGCCACCCACCGCACCGGGCTGACGAGGGGCAGGGATTCGTCCGTTCAACGACGACCCGACCTATTTCTTCTTCGAAGGATCGCCCTCGCGTCCTCCTCCTGGTGGTGGTGGAGGAGTCCCTTGGCGCCCGCCTCCCGGAGGCGGCGGCGGTGTTCCCCCCTCCCCGGCCCCCGCCCGGAGGCGGCGGCGGTGGTCCCTCTCGACCCCCGCCCGGAGGCGGCGGCGCGCTTCCCTCACGGCCTTTGCCGGGACGTGGAGCAGGTGTGCCCTCGCGCGACACCATCGGAATCACTCGGTACCGCCGCTTCAGCTGCATCATGGAGAACCTCCTTAGGGTGTGACCTACCTATCGCGTTGCAACAGCCCGGCCTTCGCGTAGCGCGGCAAGCCGATGTTCGTAGCGTGTCGCCAGCACGGCGTCACCAAGCTTAGTCGCCGCCTGCTCCCGCAGCCGCAGGCTCGCAGGCAGATACAGCGTGTACCCAATCGGCCATGCGGAGTCGAAGACGCTGGCAACGTCGAGCGTCCGCTGAAATTCTCCACGAGCCATCAATAGCTGGGCGAGCTGGAGTCGCTCGCTGCCCCGAGGTGCCGTCAGATCCCAAGGGAGCTCGTCGCCTGGGATAGCCTCAGACAGCACTCCCATGAGCTGTTCGATCGCGGCCACCGTATCGCCGTGTGCCAGCGCGACCCGCGCGCTCATTGCGTGGGCGCCGGCTCGCTCGTACGCCGCCCCGCTCGTCCGCGCGCGCCTATCGAGCTCCTGTCCGATAGCGGCGACACTCTCAGTCGCACCGGCGTGATCCGCCCAGAGACCCAGCGCCCAAAGCCGGTTGGGATAGGGACACTTCACGAAGTGCTCACCGAATTGGATCTCGTCCCGCCGAGCCACGTCGCTCGCTCGATTCTGCAGCTCGGGAACGAGTGGCGCGTCGACCAGATAGAGCGACTTCCCGCCCAGACCGCGCGCAATGGCTGAATCAATGCGACCTGTGGCCTCCATCGTTCGGCCCTGTGCCAGCAGAATGCCCTGCAGCCCAATCAGAGCGCTCCAGCGGCGAGAGTCACCCCACTCACCGGCGACCGTATCATCCTCAAGAACGGCCGTGAACGCCCGACGCGCGCAGTCCATCTGTGATCCTCCCCCCTTCAGCATATTGCCCGCAGCCAGGAGGGCGAGAGGGTGGGCCTGGGCGCCTTGCCGCCAG
This sequence comes from uncultured Gemmatimonadales bacterium, assembly GCA_963821525.1. Taxonomy (GTDB): domain Bacteria; phylum Gemmatimonadota; class Gemmatimonadetes; order Gemmatimonadales; family GWC2-71-9; genus DATBGE01. Next base: position 8,134 of record CAWGED010000004.1, read on the forward strand.
TCCACGTGGTCGGGCCCGCTTCGCACACACTGATCCATGAACCTGACCTGAAAAGCCAAGGTCGTATCGGGATCAGCTGCGAGGAACTGCCTGACCAGGGGTTCGGCCTCGACGACTTCTCCCCTGCGCAGCCGGATCTCGATGAGATGCAGGAGCAGGGTGGAAGCTTGGGGGTCGAGACGATGCGCTTCCTCGAAGGCCGACTTCGCCAAGGAGTCGGGATTACCGGTCTCCGGCAGCAGGTGGGTGTACACCTCGCCCAGTAACATCCAGGCGACACCCATTTCCGGGTCCATCGCGAGCGCACGACGAAACTCGGCGGAGGCGGAGTCCGGCTGGCCATTCAAGTAGGCGTTGTACCCCAGAGCCGAAGTGATGGTATCTGAGAGGCAGCTTCTGGCGGATGGCGACCTGGATCAACGAGTCAGCCTCCTCCGGACGGTGGTTCCAGGTGGCCGCCTGCGCTCCGCGAATCGCGGCGAGCCCGAACAGCGAATCGGCCTTCACCGCCCTCCGGTAGTGGGCCAGCGCAGAATCCAGATGGACTCGACGAAACGCCGCCTCGCCGAGCAGAAAGCTCGCGATCGCGCCCGGCTCGCGGTCCTTCCACCCAGCCAGGACATCCGTCGGGCCACCCGGGATGAGCTTGGGAAGCACGTCGTTCACAGCGTTTAGTCCGGCCTGCCAGGCATCACTGCTCGAACCGCCGCCCTTGCCTCGGCCGATCGTCGAGTCGCCCTGGACGTCGTACAGATCCAGGAATACCTCCACCGAGTCGCCGCCTCGAGAGACCAGGCGCCCCGTCACGTAGTACGCGCAGCGCTTGGCGCGGGCCAGTGAGCGCGCCGCTTTAAGGGAAAGCGTGCGGATGTCCTCGCGTTGTTCAGGCTTGAGCAGGGGCCAACCGTCGATCCAGCGGAGTGGCCCAATGCCGTCCAGTGCATTGCCGATCATACTGGCCACGTCCTCACCGATCGTTCGTGGCCCTACGAAGTTGCCTGGCGCGACCAGGGGGTAGACCATGACCCTATTGGGATCGAGCGGGTGCGATCTCCGGAGCGCGAAACGCCAGCCTAGAGCCAATACCCCAAGCGCTGTCACGCCGACGAGAGTGCGAAATAGCGTCCGGCGCCGAGACGAGTTCGGAGTCGGTTCGCTCAAATCGAGCTCGCGGAGCGCCCGCTTAAACTGCTCTACCGTGGCGTATCGGTCCGCCGGGACTTTGGCGAGCGCCTTCATGACGATGCGCTCGAGCGACACGCTCACCGTGGGGCGCACCGTCCGAATACCAGGGACCGGATCAACGGCGTGCCGAGACAACACGGCCTGGGGGGTCGGGCCAGTGAACGGCGGACCTCCGACGAGCATCTCATAAAGCACACAGCCGAGGCTGTAGCCATCACTCCGGGCATCGACCCGGCCGCCGGCAGCTTGCTCCGGGCTCATGTATGCGACCGTGCCTACGGCCAAGCCCGAGTCGGTGAGTTTCTCTCCGGTGGAAACGTCGATGGCCCTGGCGATCCCGAAGTCGGCGAGGAAGACGCGCCCCTCGGAGAGCAGGATGTTGCTCGGTTTTATATCGCGGTGCACGAACCCTTCGGCGTGGGCGGCTACAAGGGCATCTGCTACCTCACAGGTTATGTCGACGGCCTGCCGAATGGTGAGTTGTCCCTCGCGGTGCATCAGCTGCGTGAGTGACTTCCCGTCCACGTAGGGCATGACAAAGAAGGGGAGGCCGTCTGCTATCCCTGTGTCGAGTACCGGCAGAATATTGGGGTGGTGCAGATGGGAAAGGATCTGGATTTCCCGGGTGAACCGCTCCCCAGCGATCACCGGCGCCAACTCCGGGCGCACACGCTTCAGCGCGACTCTGGATCCTCCGACTAGATCATGAGCAAGGTAGACGGTGGCCATGCCACCCTGACCGAGCTCGCGCTCGATCTCGTAGCGTGCGGCAAAAATGCGTAGTGGTCCCGCCGAAGTGTCGGTCACGTTCGGCTCAGGGAGGTGGGAAGCTGCAACCATAGGATACAGGCTAACGGCGGGTTGGCCAGCACCGGGCCGCGATCTCAAGCCCGCCGCCTGCACTCCCCAGCCGCAGACCCCCGCCGCACCCCAGCCGAGGGGCTTGGGTGTCACCCCTACGCTCGCGCCCCTTACCCCGGAGGTCCGGGCTGAATTGGAGCGTGTCCGTCGCAGATGGCCAGGAGTCGAGAGGTCTTGATCTTCCCGCGCCCCCACAAGGCGTGTTACGGGGTCGCTTAACTCCCAGCCTCGATGCCGATCGCAGCCAAGCGTCTCGCCGTAGCTAACGTCCAAGGGTGGTCTTGTCCAACGGCCGCCGTCAGAATGGCAAGCGATCTACGGTAAGCGGCCCTCGCACTCTCAAGATCTCCGGCGCGTACCGAGATATCCCCAAGCTATTTCTGATCAGCGCGGTCCGAGGATCTACCCCGGCCCCTACGGATTCACTCACTCGAAGCGCGCGTTCCACGCTGATCCTTGCTTCACTGAGGCGCCCTTGGTCCCGAAAAAGGCGTCCGAGATTGTGAAGAAGCAACGCCAAATCGAGACTATCGCCGCCTCCTATTTCCTCCGTCGCGGCGACCGCGTGTTTAAGACACACCACCGCCTCTTCGAGTCTCCCTTCATCCGCGAGAATCCCGGCGAGATCGTTCCGACGACTGCTCGCCTTGTGATCCCCACGGTGATTCTTCTCCTCGTCAATATCCACTGCCCTCCGGAGCAGTGCTGTTGCCTCCTCTGATCCTCCGAGGTCTCGGATCACGTTGGCGAGATCGCCGAGCCGATCGGCGGTTTCCGGATGACTTGGCCCTACAACACGCTCTGTGATCCCCAGGGCCTCTTCATAATGCGACTTTACGCTCCCTAGATCGCCGATGTCACGCTCAATTGTTCCTAGATTGCTAAGGCAGGTTGCGTAATCAACACTGTTTTTTCCGCTCGCCTTTTGCCACAAAGTCAAGGCTGTCGGGGCTGGAACGACCTGCGCACCAAACAGGGCCGTCACGCCCTCACCAGCAGTGACAACGGCCTGGGTCGTCACTAGGACTGTTACGGAGACATCCGGAATCAGGGATGAGAGCTCAAAGGTCGGTGACGACATAGTGGCATAGATCGTCGCCGAGCCGGCTTGGTGCGGAGTGAGAGTGGCGTTGTTCCCGCTCTGGGAGACGCTGACGATCTGCGAATTCGTTGTTTGCCAAGTGATTGTCGACGGGGAAGGTGGGAGTGCCTCGCAGGGGTTTTGTCCGCAGAGAGCTAGGTTCACTCGTTCGAGCCATGAGGCAGGATTCAGTGCGCCGGTGGTGCCCACGGATCGTCATGCTCGCAGGGCTAGCCAAGCTGGGTTGACACGGGCATCGGTGCACTGGCGGGCTACAAGCGGTACCTTCTACCTCTATGGGAGTCACACCCCGACCAACTCGGGTCTTCATTTCGTACTCGCACCATGACGCGGGGCCGGCGCAGAGGCTACAACGCGACATCTCGGTCGAAGGATTCGAGGTCTGGCTCGACCTCGCTCGGCTCAGCGGCGGCGAGAGCTGGACGGCCGAGATCGAGCAGGCCCTCGACAGAAGCGACGTGGTGCTGGCCTTGTTGTCGCGGGGTTCATTCGTCTCGGATACCTGCAGGGCAGAACAGCTTCGTTCGCTTAGGAAGGGCAAATGCGTCATCCGATCCTCGGGCAGGCGGATACCGACCGGCCCATACATCTGGAGGCCAAGCAGTTTCTCGACTTTTCGGAAGACAAGACCTACGACCGCCAGATCCTACAACTTCTGAACGCTATCCGACGCAGGGACGGTGTAGCGCTGATCAAGCAGTTTCGTCAGACCTACGTCACAATGCCTCCGCTTCCGGCGAACTGCGTCCAGAGGCCGCGCGAGCTCGAGGCGCTGCGGCGCGCAGTCATTGGTGATGGGTCTGCTCGCCGCATCGCTCTCACTGCGCTCAAAGGGATGGCCGGCATCGGCAAGACCGTTCTGGCACAGTCGCTGTGTCTCGATGAGGCCACACAGGCGGCCTTCCCGGACGGAATCATTTGGCTCGCCTTGGGTAAGGATCCACGCGATCTAGTGCCGTTGTTTCGAGAGGCGGCTAAGGCGGTTGGAGACTCGTTGGAAGGCTATGACAGCCTGCAAGCGGCCAGCAACCGGCTCCGCAGCCGTCTGCGAGACAAATCGGTGTTGATCGTTTTGGACGATGTCTGGGATCCTCGCGATGCTGCGCCGTTCTTGACAGACTCCCCGCGGAGCCGGCTTCTGATCACTACCCGTGACGCCCGCGCTGCGGTGGCCCTAGGCGCGAGCCAGCAGGAGTTGGACGTCCTTACCTGGGAGCAGTCGCGACACCTGATGGCATTGTGGGCCGACTGCCCTACCTCGGAGCTTCCACCTGAAGCAGGGGAGATTATCAGAGAGTGTGGCTGTCTGCCATTGGCCGTGGCAATGGTCGGCGCCCAGATGCGTGGCAAGCCTGATCGCTGGAAGAACATCCTGCAGAAGCTTCGTAACGCAGATCTCGACCGGATCCGCCAGAGTTTTCCCGACTACCCACATCCCGATCTCTTGCGGGCTATCGACGTGAGCATGGAAGCTTTGAGCGATGACCTGCGCAGTCGGTATCTCGCGTTCGCTGTCTTTCCGGAGGACTGCCTGATTCCGGAACCCGCCGTCCGAACGCTTTGGGGACTCGACCAATACGACACGGAAGACGCAACCGATCAGCTGGTCGATCTGTCGCTCCTAGCCCGCGACGACGACAAACGATTGCGAGTGCACGATCTAGTCCTGGACTACCTGCGACACCGCTTGGGGGCAGAGCGGTTGGTCGATAGTCATAATGAACTCCTGCGGCGCTATTCGCTGATGTGCCCCCATCATTGGTCGGAAGGGCCGCAGGATGGATACTTCTTCGAGAATCTGATCTGGCACCTTCGCAGCGCCCAGCGGGGAGATGAGGCGCTCCGACTGCTGGCCGATTTCCGTTGGCTCGACGCGAAGCTGCGAGCTTGCGGCGTGGTGGCGCTGCTTCTCTGATTATGAGTGGTACGCCTCGCGCGACGACAATGCGAGCTTGATCCAGGAAGCACTTCGCTTGTCAGCTCACCTGCTGGCCATCGATGTGACCCAGCTGGCGGGTCAACTGCTCGGCCGTCTCCTAGCGGACAATCTGGCGTAGTCGATCTGCTCCGGGCCGATGCCAGCGGTTTCGCGGAGGGCCTTGGTTACGCCCCCTGCGGCAACTGCTTCCCGGGCCGGGCCGCCCGTAATGTTATACTCTTCGGGCCACGCCGGCCGAGTGCGAAGTATCGCGCTTACGAAGGACGGCCTCAGGGTCGTCTCGGCATCCGACGACACCACGATAAAGATCTGGGACCTTCGCCGCGGGACCTGGAACGGACGCTGACCGGGCACGCCGACTGTGTCAGAGCAGTAGCGGTCCTACAACAGGGCGACAGAGCCGTGTCTGCGTCGGACGACCACACGCTCAAGGTCTGGAACCTCTCGACTGGCGAGGAAGAGGCCTGCATCGATACGCAATTGGACTGGATTCGCCTACTGGTGGCCTTTGCAGATGCGCCGCGCGTCGCGTCGATATCCGACGACCGCACCATCAAGATTTGGAACCTCACAATAGGAACAGTCGATAGAGTGCTGCGTGGGCATTCGGCCGAGATTAGCTGCCTAGCCATGATTCCCGGTGGCGGTGGGCTCGTTTCCGTGCGGATGACCGCACGCTGCGCCTCTGGAGCCCAGACCACGAGGGCGCAGCGGAAATCCTGAAGGGCCATCGCGCGAGGATTACAGCATTGGCTGCAGCGGCCGGCCGGATCGTGTCAGTATCAGCGGATGGCGCGGCGCGACTGTGGCACATCGGCGCTGAAAACGACTCGCGACTCTTGAACTGGAAGGCGTATGGCATCCGCGACGCGGCGTTCACGCCGGATGGCACTACGATCATCGCGGCCGGAGACGACAACTGCCTGCATCTATTGGACCTGAGGAGCGACACTGAACGGGTTATAGAGGGCCACTCCGATTGGGTGAGCCGTATCGCAGCAAACCCCGAACGGCCGTTATGCGGTGTCGGCTTCGGATGATGGAACCCTCAAGGTGTGGGACCTGAGTCGAGTAACGCGGGAACAATGATGCGCGACCACGATGACCGGGTCCGAGCAGTCGCTGTGACGCCGGATCAGCGGACCGCCTTGTCCGCCTCGGACGACCACACGATTCGCATTTGGGACATGGTGACGCGAAGCGTGCGCCGGGTGGTCCAGAATGATCACCAGTGGGCGTTCGCGTGCACGCCAGATAGTTCGACGGTGGTATCCTCTGGTGGCACGGGCATGTGCTACGTATGGGATCTCGAATCGCAACAGGAGCTGCACCGCTTCCGGATACACCAGGATCGGGTACGCTGCGTGGCCGTGGCACCATGTGGAACCCGGGTTGTATCTGGGGCCGACGACAGCACTGTACGGGTGTGGGACATTCAATCAGGAAAGGAAATGCTTTGTATCAACCTTGAGCGTCAGTGGCCACGCGCGGTGGTCATTACGCCCGATTCCCGCTTCGCGATCACGGCGGCGGAGAGCGCGAGTCTTAAGTTGTGGGATCTCGAGAATGGCGCCGATCTCCGTACTTTTCGCGGCCACACGGCGCGAGTCAATGCGGTCGCGGTGACCCGGGATGGCCGGCTCGTGGCGTCCGGCTCCGACGACCACACCTTGCGAGTCTGGAGCCTGAGCAGTGGTTCGACCATTACTGTCCTTCGCGGTCATCATGCGAAGGTGAATGCACCTGGCGTTCCTGCCTCGGCGACACTTCCGTCGTCTCCGCATCGGACGATGGGGATCTTCGCGTGTGGGATGTCATGAGTGGCGCACCGATGGCCTGCCTCAGCATTGAGACTCCATTGCTAAGCTGCGCGGTCATGTCCCAGACGGGGGAGATTATTGCCGGCGATCGGCTGGGGTTGGTTCACTTTGTGGCATGGGAAGCAATCCAAGGGCCAGCTCAAGCGTAATCTTGTATTAGGTGACTCATGCCAAGAGACTCAGCTCAGACGAAACTGGAACGGGTAAGACCTCCCCGCGTCCACATAACAGACAAAACCACACGCGGCGGCGCGGTCGACCGACGCGAGTTGCCGTTCGTCATCGGGGTCTTGGGGGACTTCTCAGGCGCGACTGGTCCATACCCTCGACCTTCCCTTCGAAACCGTAGGTTTGTGACGATCAACTGGGACAATTTCAATGAGGTTCTCGCGTCGCTGGAGCCACGGGTCCGTTTCAAGGTCCCGAACCCCTCTGGCGGTGACGCCCTCGACGTTGACCTCACGTTCAAAAACATCGACGACTTCCACCCGGCCAGCCTTACCCAGCGGATCGAGCCGCTGCGCGCCCTGCAGCTCTCGGAATCGCCCGACGCCCGGGACTCGTTGCGGTACTACCTCGATCACGTCCTACACACGCCCGAATTTCAGAACCTCGAGTCGGCATGGAGAGGACTGTGGTACCTGCTTTCCCGAACTGAGACGAGTGCCCAGCTAAAGATCAAGTTGCTCGACGTCTCCAAACAGGAGCTGCGTCGTGACCTGCAGAGAAGCCCAGAACCCGATCAATCAGCGCTGTTCAAGAAGGTGTACGAGGAGCCGCTCGGGGGGGTTGAAGGGGGACCATTTGGGCTGTTCATAGGGGACTTCGCATTCACCATGGTGCCAGAGGATGTCGCCCTATTGGAAGATCTGGCGGAGATAGCGGCCCGTTGCCTCGCCCCGTTCATTGCTGGCGCAACAGCGGGAATACGGCCTGGAAAGTTTCGCGCGGGTGAGTCACAGGTCCTGATCTCGGCCAAGTCTCCAGGAGCCGGCGTGCGCACAATGGAGGAGTTTTCGGAAATCGGAGAGCTCGCGTTTATGAGGCCTCACGGTGCCGCGCATTCTGTTGCGATCTCCCTATGGCCTGCGCCCCTCAAATCCGGGAGAGTTTCAGTACGCCGAGGAGACCGTCCGCAGCAACCATTTGTTGTGGGGAAATGCCGCATATGCGCTCGCTGCCTGCATTGCCAACGCGTTTGCCCTCTATGGATGGTGTGGCAGCATCAGGGGAGTGGACGGAGGCGGGCTGGTCGAAGGGCTCCCCACCTGGGTTCACGAGTTCGAGGGTGGAAAGCTGAGGTCCGCCGTCGAGGTTCTGATCACGGACAGGCGCGAAAAGGAGTTCGCGGATCTCGGCTTCATACCGCTTGTGCACATAGTCGGGGCGGAGTACGCGACGTTCTTTTCCGTCCCATTGTGTATGCAGCCGAGGATATACGACCTTGACGCCGCGACCGCGAACAGTCGACTGTCGTGCCAGCTGCAGTATGTCCTCACGGCATCCCGCTCGCACACTACCTAAAGGTGATAGCGCGTGATCGCCTCGGCTCGTTCCTGACGCGCGGAGACATGGAGCGGCTTCTGAATGATTGGATCTCGCAATACGTCCTCACGGACGATCAGGCATCGCCGGTGATCAGGGCTGGTTGCCCCCGCTACGCGAAGCCAGGATTGACGTGGCAGAAGCCCCAGGGAAGCCTGGAGTGTATCGAGCCGTGATGTTTCTGCGCCCCCATTTTCAGCTCGATGAGCTGTCGCTCTCCTTGCGAATTGTCACCGATCTGAACTGAACGGGCAGGGGCGCGCGTCGCCGGGCTAGACGATTCGAAGTGGTGGGGAAAGACGAATCGCCGATCGGGGCTCAGGAACGGATCACCGGGCCGTACATTTCCAGAAGCCGATCTCCCCCTCGGCCAAGACGTCGTAAACCACATCCGTCCGAAGGGAGTGGTAAGCTCGAGCAAAGCGGGCGTCGGGGATGACCTTCTTCCTCAATCGCCCCTTCTATCTGGTGGTGGTCCTGATCATCCTGGCCGTCACGCTTGCGCTCCCACCCACGGACCTCGAACGCGGCGGCGCCAGTGTGCTGTGCGCAGCCATCCTCACCTTAGGGCGTGCTGATCGAGCGGGTCACGGCGGCCAACAACCGGACCGCGCAGGTGCTCTACGAGAAGACGGGGTACAAGCGGGACGAGGAGTTCGTGCGGTACGAGCTGTGGATGTGAAAAGTGCGGAGGCTTTCGCCTCCGCACCGAGCAGAGCTCACAACGTGGCTAGTGTTTCGCGGGGGAGCCAAAGGCGGGCGGGGTCAGGTCCGGAACCGGCTCGAGGTGGTCCACTCCACACCAGTTGAGCAGCCCCGACACCTCGACCGCGTGTTCCATGGTGTCGACCATCACCTCGGTCTCACCATTGGTCACCACGGGGATGATGTGAAGCCGGTTCCGGCCCCGACGATTGAGGGTGCGCCCTCCCGGCCGCCATGGCCCTTCTACTGCGGCTAACTCGACACCTTCACGCTTCAATCCTTCGGCGAGACGATACGCCACGGTGGGCTGATAGCGGTGGCGACGAGAGACAAAACTGTATGCTGGCATCATCACTAACCTCACGGTCAGCGGTGGATTCCTAACTGACGACTAGGTCCCACGGCTTCAGGGTAGGGCGTAGCGATGGCGGGGTCGGTGAGTGGCGTCACAGGTTCGACGGTTCGTCGGTTGGACGGTTCGATGCCAGGGCGGAGGGGGGCAGCCAGCGCGGGCGGGACGAACAGGGCGGTCGATAATCAATCGAGCGAAGAGAAATGCGCGTGCTGCAACTCTCTCAACGAGGTGTCAGATGTCAGATATGAACGGGCGAGTTGCACTGATTACCGGAGCGAGCAGTGGAATCGGACGGGCAACTGCCGAGGCCTTCGCAGCGAAGGGCGCGTCGGTTGTGGTGGCTGCGCGGCGACAGGATGAGCTCACTTCGCTAGTGACTGCGATAGAAGCCCGGGAAGGCAAAGCCAGCGCCATCAAGACGGATGTGTCAGCCAGGAAAGATGTAGAGCGTATGGTCGCCCACACGATTGAGTTGTATGGCCGTCTCGACTACGCCGTGAACAACGCGGGCATCGAAGGGCATCTCGCTGGCATCGTTGAATTGACCGAAGAGGATTGGGACGACGTCCTTGATATCAATCTGAAGGGCACATTTCTCTGCCTGAAGTATGAGGCCAGGGCTATGATCACCGGTGGACGCGGAGGTGCAATCGTGAACATCGGCTCCATCAACTCATTCCTCGGCTTTCCGACTGGGGCAGCCTACGTCACCTCAAAGCACGGGCTGGTCGGGCTGACCACGAGTGTCTCCGCAGAGTTGGCGCCGCAGGGCATTAGGGTCAATCTCGTCTGTCCAGGAGTAATCGATACACCGATGCATCAGCGACTGCGGAGGTTGATCGGCGACGAGATTTATGACAAGGGGTTGCTCCCGCAGGTGCACCTTCGACGGGCCGGGCGACCGGAAGAGATCGCTCAAGCCGTCGTTTTCCTGTGCTCAGACGAGGGTAGTTACATCACCGGCACGACACTGACCCCCGATGGCGGGTTCACGTTGACGATCTGAGGGCACGCGATGTCGCCCTAACCGCCTGGAGAAACAGATATCTGTGCCCGACTGGTTTACCAGATGCGCCACAGGTGGCGCGCTGCCCACGCGCGCAGCCTCGGAGTTGGATGAGCGAGGCTTCGTCGTGCTTCCCGGCCCGGTCCCATCGGATCGAATGGATGAATTGGCCGAGGCCTATACTGCCGCATTCGCGGCGGCCGGCGAGGACATCAGGGTGGGGAGTACCTCGACCAAGGTGGGCGATTTCGTCAATCGTGGTACCGATTGGGGCGACATCTACGTATTTCCGCCGTTGTTGGAAGCATGCTGTCGCGTCATCGGCCAACCCTTCAAGCTCAGCTCGTTCCTCGGGCGAACGCTGCGGCCGCACACCGCGGCCCAGGAGCTTCACGTCGACGTTCGGCGCGAATCACCCGACTGGCCACTCCTCGGCTTCATCCTGATGATCGACGAGTTTCGACCCGACAACGGCGCCACGCGCTTCGTCCCGGGCTCGCATCGGTGGTCGAGCAACCCGGAGGACGCCATTCCAGATCCGCGTTCCAAACACGATGACCAGGTGTTCGCGTGCGGCCCTCCGGGCTCACTGATCGTCTTCAACGGGTCCACCTGGCATGGCCATTCTGAAAACACCTCGAGCGGGCCGCGCCGGTCCCTCCAGGGCGCGTTTGTTCCTCGCACCGGACATGCCGCGACTGACTTCGGGGCACGAATGCAACCCGACACGCGGACGCGTCTCAGTGAACTCGCGCGATATGTGCTGGCACTCTGACAGTTAGCCAAGGGAGCGTCGAAGTGAAATTCATCATTCCCTTAGGGTTTGTTGTTGCGTGCAGCACTAATCACCCCGTCACGGTCACACCCGACGCGGTCCAGCTCGCTCAGTATCTCGAGGCCCACCCGGCTTCCGCCCTTCAAGTCACCGATACCACGGGGCACCGTTACTGGCTGTACGATCCCGTGGTCCAGAACGACTCGCTCATCGGGGTGAAGAGCCGGGCCGAGCCCGAGGTGCGGTGGGGATTGCCGCTGGCGGAGATCCGGGGCCTGGCCCGGTCCGAGTTCGACACTCCCAAGACCATCGGCCTGGCGAGCGGGATCCTCATCAGCATGGTGACGATCGTGACCATCATGGAGAGTGAGCAGGGAGCACTAGTTTATCCCGCTTTAATGGGTGGGGAATGAGCGGGGGGGGAAACAGCGTGAGAAGTGAGATGTAAGAGGTGAGAGGGAAAAGCAGGAAGGGAGAGTGAAAAGAGTAAGGAGTGAGGAGTGAGGAGAGGAATGACAGTTCGCTTGCGGGGGAAGAGATTATGAAAACAATCATCGCAACCACAGTATTGCTCGCGACGGCGTCAGTCCTGGTGGCTCAGTATCCACCCAAGGACGAGCCGGCTCACCGCACGATGCTCACCCAGGACCAGATCCAGTGGGGCGCCGGACCACCTGCCCTCCCCAAGGGCGCCCAGTTCGCGGTGATCGAGGGAGACATCAAGGCGAAGGGCCTCTTCACCTATCGGCTCAAGGTGCCGGACGGCTACCAGATCAAGCCGCACTTCCATCCGGTGGACGAACACATCACCATAATCTCCGGCACCTTCCACATGGGCGTGGGAGACAAGTTCGATACCGGAGCGGGAACCACTCTACCGGCCGGCAGCTACGTCGTGATGCCGGCGGGAACCCACCACTTCGCCTGGAGCGAGGGAGAGACCATCGTGCAGGTGCACGCGATGGGGCCGTGGGGGGTGACGTATGTCGACCCGGCCGACGATCCGAGAAAGCAGTAGACGGGAGACGGGAGACGGGAGACGGGAAAAGCGGACGGGGAACGCGAATGGTGAGAAGCACCTCATCCCGAGCTAAGCGAGGGACCTGCTATCCTGACCTTGGCGCCAAGGTAAGGAGGTTAGGTCCCTCGCTTCACTCGGGATGAGGCAATTCACGGCTTCGGCTACCCCTTCTCACTTCTCACGGCTCACGTCTCACGCTGTTCCCTCTCACTTCTCACGCTTTTCGTCCGCCCTGTCCGTCCTACTCATTAAACGACCACCCAATCGCCAACGCCGTCGTCACATCGTTCTTAGCCGCACCCGACTCCGGCGGATCGCTGTCGTAGGAATCGGAGAGTCGGACGCCGAGGAAGAAGTCGTGGAACAGCTCGTACTTGACCCTGAGCTCCACCTGGGCCCGGACTCGGCCCGCCTCGGTCAGGCTGGGGAAGACGTTGGCCAGGCCGGAGAAGTCGAGCTTGGGAGAGTCGAACCGGAAGGCGGCGACGTCGATGCCCAGCACCGCTTCCAGCGACGTGAGGCTCGAATCGCTGCTGTAGAATTTTTCCTGGTTGATCACCAGCCCGACCGGTATCCGGACCTCCTCCCGGTTGTTCTCGACCAGGGTGCGCATGGCCACCGCTCCCAGGGTGGTCCGAAGGGCCAGGTTCAGCTCGTCGTTCTGCTGCCACTGGGCCGACACACCCGCGCTCCAGCGCAGGCTCAGATCCCGCTGGGCCCCGATGCTCACGTTGTGCTCGGTCACCTGGTCCGAGCCGGTCTGGTCCTGCAGATAGGTGCTGAACTGGAGTTGGGTATCGATCTTAGGCCCCCGGTACCTGACCCCGCCTGCCGAGCTGAGCTGCACGTTGCCATTCACCTTGGCGTAGGTGAGTCCCAGATCGACGCTGCCGCTGAACCGGTGCCAGAACTTCTGGTTGACCGGAGCAATGCCGACCACCTCCCCGACCGGCACCGTGTTGAGCGCGGCACCGGAGATGGCCAGGGTCCCGTCCTGGCCGCCCTCGACCAGGGAGCCGAAGAATTTCTGCCCCGACTTGAGTGTCACTTCGAAGGTCTGGTTGCTGCTGAGCCGAACGACCTTGATCCACTCGATCGAAAGCCGCCCCATGTCGTCGGTGGAGTAGTCGAGCGTGCCGTGCGACAGGTCCTTCACCTCTCCGGTGATCCGGTTCCCGTTCGTCATCACCACGACGTCGGTCTTCTGAGCCTGAAGGGGTGCCATGGCACCCATAAGGGCGAGGGCAAAGGCGCCGCATGCCGCGGCGCTCAGGGCGCTCGCCATGCGCGAGGTTCCCATATGAGCGAGGGTGTAGGTGGGCCTAGCTTAACCTGATTCTGGGGAGACGGAAGACGGGGAACCGGAAAAGCGTGAGAAGTAAGAAGTGAGAGGTGAGAGGGCTTCTGTCATTGCGAGGCCCCGAAGGGGCCGTGGCAATCTCATCCGCTGTCCCTTTCTCGGACGACGGAGATGGGAGACCCACTTGATGCCGCCTTGACTCCGACCCGGCAGGTTCCGACTCCCATCTTGGAGGTGGAACATGCCGGTCGAGCGGAAGAACGAGCGGGCCAAGGCATTACGGCTCAGGACGGGAGTCATCACGCTGCTTGCAGCCATCAACTTTGCCTGTTCCTCGTGGCAAACAGTCACGCCAAGCCCGGAAGCGTACCTGAGTGCCAAGTCGCCGGAGGAGATCCGGGTCACGCGACTGGACAGTTCCAGGGTCGTAGTCCGGGCGCCCAAGCTGCAATCCGACAGCATCGTCGGCACGACCGGCGGGGGGCTCAAGGCCGACGATCCCTTGAGGTCCGTGGGGGTGCCACTACCCGACGTGGCAAAGATCGAGTCCCGTCACACCGACACCGGAATGGTGCTCGGCGTGGTGGGCATCGCGATGCTCGTGGGATTTGTGGCGTTCCAGAGCTCGGGCGGGGTCATGGGGGAGTGAGCGGTTGGGGAGACGGGGGAGAGGAAAAGCGTGAGAAGTAAGAAGTGAGAAGTGAGAAGGAAAAGCATGAAGGCCGCCAATTCGGCAAACCCCTTCTCACCTCTCACGTCTCACTTCTCACGTTTGTCGCTTCTCATATCTCACTTCTTACCTCTCACGGTTTTCCGCGTGCTCCGCGTGTTTCAGCGTGCTTCCGCGGTAAGCAGTTTCCCCACCTGTCGCGATGTCGTCGGAAGGTCGCTCAACATCTCACCGTAATCCGAACCACCTATAGTTCTTCTCCATGACCAAACTCTCCTGCAGTCTCTTCTGCGCCGCCCTGCTGCTCGGCGCCCTGTCCCTCCCGCTGCACGCCCAATCCTACCACATCGCCAAGACCGTTCCGCTGGTCGGGGATGGCGGCTGGGACTACCTGACCTTCGACAGCACCGCGCACCGGCTGTTCATCGCACACTCGACCCAGGTGCTGGTGGTCGATGCCGAGAGCGGCTCCCTGCTCGGCCAGGTCCCGGGTCTCAATGGGGCCCATGGCGTGGCACTCGCCCTGGCGGAGGGACACGGCTTCGCCTCCTCGGGGCGCGACAGCAGCGTCACCATGTTCGACCTCAAGACCTACAAGGTGCTGAAGAAGACCACGGCCGCCGATGACGCGGACGCCATTCTCTACGACCCGGCGACACACCGCGTCTTCAGCTTCAATGGCGACGCCAATTCCTCGAGCGTGATAGATCCCCAGTCGGGAGTCGTCATCGGCAACATCGACCTGGGTGGGAAGCCTGAGTTCGGGGTTTCCGCGTGGGACGGCACGCTGTTCGTGAACCTGGAAGACAAGGCAGAGATCGTCCAGATCGACGCTAAGGCGATGACCGTCACCCGCCGCTGGCCCATCGCTCCGTGTGAGGAGCCAACCGGTCTCGCGATTGACCGGGAACACCACCGGCTCTTCAGCGGGTGCAGCAACCAGGTCATGGCGATCTCCGACGCCACGAACGGCCGGCTCATCACGACTCTGCCGATCGGCAAGGGGGTAGACGGCTGCGCCTTCGATCCCGGAACCAATCTCGCCTTCTCGTCGAACGGTGAGGGCTCGCTGACCGTGATTCACGAAGACAGTCCCGATTCCTTCCACGTCGCCGCGACCGTCCCCACCAAGCGCGGTGCGCGCACCATGACGGTGGACCCGAAGACTCATCGCGTCTTCACCGCGAGCGCCGACTACGGTGCCACACCCACCGCGACACCGGAGAATCCGCGGCCGCGGCCGGCCATTGTGCCCGGCACCTTCGTCCTCCTCGTGCTGGAGCCGTGAACAGTGGACACTGAACACACTGAACAGTGAACGGTGAACGGGAGAACGGGAGAACGGGGAACGGCGCGGAGGGAGAGCCACACCTCATCCCGAGAAGCGCAGCGACGAGGGACCTTATCCCCTTACCCTGACGTCTCCGGGTATGGAGACCAGATCCCTCGCTCCGCTCGGGATGAGGTGTTGCTGAATTCGATGCGGCGGCCTGATCACCGTTCAGCTTGACCGTCGCCCCGTCGCCTTGTCGCCGCCCCCCTACTCGCCACCACCTACTCCCTACTCCCCGACACCTAACCCCAACGTCCACCACAACTTACAACCACCCTACAATCCCACCACCCAGCCCCCCATATTTCCGCCCCCTTCCTTATATAGGGAGCAGTTCTCCATGAAGACCCAGGGGCACCAGCAGGACGTGCTCTTCCTATCCGGAACCCGGACCGGGTTCGGATCGTTTGGCGGCACCCTCAAAGACCTCTCCGCCATCGACCTCGGCGTCGTCGCCGCGAAGGCGGCACTCGAGCGGGCCAAGGTCGAACCAGGCCACGGTCGATCATGTCGTCTTCGGCAACGCGCTGCAGACCAGCGCCGACGCCATCTACCTGGCCCGCCACGTCGCTCTCAAGTCGGGCCTCCCCATCGAGACTCCCGCGGTCACCGTCAACCGGCTCTGCGGCTCCGGTTTCGAGTCCATCATCCAGGGCGCGCAGCAGATCCTGCTCGGCGAGTCGAACATCGTGCTGGCCGGCGGCGCCGAGTCGATGAGCCAGGCGCCGCACGTGGTGCGCGGGGCGCGCTGGGGGCTCCGGCTCGGCCCGGCGCCGCCGTTCGAGGACTTGCTCTGGGAATCGCTCAAGGATCCGCAGTGCGGCTTCTCCATGGCGGAGACCGCGGAGAACCTCGCCGACAAGTACAAGATTGCCCGCGACGGAGGTGGACGCCTACGCGCTCACGAGCCAGCATCGCGCCAAGGAGGCGTGGGACCAGCTGCGCCTTCAAGGACGAAGTGGTGCCGGTCACGATCCGGAACCGGAAGACCAGGCAGGACGAGCCGTGGACCGCGGACGAGCACATGCGCCCCGACACCACCGCCGAGGGTCTGGCCAAGCTGCCGCCCTACTTCAAGAAGGACGGCGTGGTGACGGCGGGAATGCCTCCGGCATCTGCGACGGCGCCGCCGCGGTGGTGATCGCCGGCGAGGCGACCGTCGCCGCGAAGAAGCTCAAGCCGATCGGACGCCTGGTTGCCTGGGGCATCGCGGGCGTCGAGCCCAAGTACATGGGCATCGGCCCGGCTCCCGCCGCGCGGAAGGCACTCGCCAAGGCCGGGATGACGCTCGACCAGATGGATCTCGTCGAGGTGAACGAGGCGTTCTCGCGCGCAGTACCTGGCGGTCGAGAAGGAGCTGGGCCTCGACCGGAACCGCACCAACGTGGACGGCGGCGCCATCGCCATCGGCCATCCGCTCGCCGCCAGCGGCACCCGGATCACCCTGCACCTGCTCCACGCGCTCCGGCCGCCGCGGCAAGCGGTTCGGCCTGGGCAGCGCCTGCATCGGCGGCGGCCAGGGGGCGGCGGTGATCGTCGAGGCCATTTCAGATGGACGATCTCAGACTGCAGATCTGGTGCAGCCAGTAGGAATCTTCGATCTGGAATCTTAGGTCGTTCACGCTTGCAGTCAGCCATGGAAATTCTACCGGCATTGGCCATCCTCGCCGTCGCGTACTGCCTCGGCAGCCTTCGGGTGCTCAAGCAGTACGAGCGTGGGGTGACCTTCTTCCTCGGCAAGTTCACTGGGGCACCAAGGGACCGGGCCTCATCTTCGTGCCGCTGGGGCTGGCCCAAATGAAGCGGGTGTCGCTCCGTATCGTGGCGCTCGACATTCCGCCGCAGGACGTGATCACCCGGGACAACGTCTCGGTCAAGGTGAACGCGGTCCTGTACATGAAGGTGAACTCCCCGCGCAGCGCCATCATCGAGATCGAGAACTATCTCTACGCCACGAGCCAGCTGGCCCAGACGACGCTGCGGGCGGTGCTGGGCGAGACCGAGCTCGACGAGCTGCTGGCCGACCGCGAAAAGATCAACGCCATCCTCAAGAAGATCATCGACGAGCGGACCGACGCCTGGGGCATCACGGTATCGGCGGTCGAGGTGAAGGACGTGGATCTTCCCACCGAGATGAAGCGCGCGATGGCCCGGCAGGCGGAGGCGGAGCGGGAACGGCGGGCCAAGGTGATCGCCGCTCAGGGCGAGTTGCAGGCCTCGCAGACGCTGGCGGATGCGGCCCACACCCTCGCCACGGAGCCGGCCGCCATCCAGCTCCGCTACCTCCAGACTGTCATCGAGATCGCGGCGGAGAACAACTCCACGACACTCTTCCCCATTCCGATCGAGATGTTCCGCCCCTTCCTGCAGATGGCGGGAGCCTGCAGATCGGCCTGGCGAGGCAGCCGCGCTGCCGCTGCCTCAGATAACCGCCGCACTTCCGTCGGGCGAAAGCGCCATGCCGGCCAGGGAGCTGGCCGACATGATAGCGAAGCTGCGGGTGGAGGCCGGCCAAAAGGGCGAAAGCCCGCCGGCTGATCTCTCGTCCGACATGGCCGACTCTCCAATCGGGAAGATCGACCGCGCCGCACTCGAGCGGATCATGCAGCGTGCCGCCGAGCTGCAGACCGGGGAGCGCGACATCGGCGAAGGGCTGACTCCGGAAGAGGTGCTGGCGCTCGGCAAGGAAGTGGGGATACCCCCCGGTTACCTCCAGCAGGCGATGCTCGAGGAGCGTTCCCGCATCGATCCGGCCCGGGGCCACGGTTTTCTCGATCGCGCGGTAGGACCGGCGGTTTGCTCGGCGCAACGGGTGGTGCGGGGAACGCCGGAAGAGGTCGAGGAGAGGCTGCTCCGCTGGATCGACGACAACGAGCTGTTCACCATCCAGCGGCAGCAACCGGGACGCATCTCCTGGGAGCCGCTCCGCGGAATGCAGGTGGCGTTCCGCAAGTCGGCCGCCGTGCTGGGCAGCACCAAGCGCCCCTTCATGCTGTCCCGCGCCGGTACGCTCAACGCGACCATCACGGCACTGGAGCCCGGGTTCTGTCACGTCTCATTCAGCGCGGACCTTCACCCCGTCCGCGGCGCATTCCTCGGCGGATGGGCAGGGCTCAGTGGAGCGGGTGTACTCGCCTCGGGGATTCTGGCGATCATGACGCCGTTCTTGTGGATCGCCTTGGTACCGATTCCGGTATTTCTGGGAGCCGGCGTCGGAGTCCTTCGCCAGTTCTCGCCGGTCGCGGAGCGGGTGCAACTGGGCCTGGAGCGGGCGCTCGACCATCTTGAGCGGGGCGAGGTCAAACCGACCCACGCCATGCCCAGCACGACCGCGAGCCTGGTGGGGACGGTGATTCAGGAGGTACGGAAGGCGTTGAAGCCGTAAGGTCGTGAGTCATTGGGTCGTGAGTCTTAAGACCTCAAGACCCACGACTCACGACTCACGACTCATCAGACTCACAGACTCATAGACTCACGACCATCTACCCCTCAACCACCATGCCCGAAATCAAACACGTCGGCGTCCTCGGCTGCGGCCTCATGGGGAGCGGCATCGCGCAGGTCGCGGCCGCGCGCAGGCTACTCGACCACCGTCCGCGAGGTGTCTTCGACGCCTGCTGGACAAGGGCAAGGCCGGCATCGTCAAATCGCTCGACAAGTTCGTCGAGAAGGGGAAACTCTCCCAGGCCGACCGCGACGTCACCCTCAAGCGGCTCGACTTCACGACGGAGCTGTCCTCGCTCCGGAGCTGCGACATCGTCATCGAGGCGGTCACCGAGGATCTCGAGCTCAAGAACGGGCTGTGGAAGGAGCTGGATGGGATGTGCCCCAGCCACACCATCTTCGCCTCCAACACCTCGAGTCTCACCATCGCGGCCATGGCGGCCGCCACCAAGCGGGCCGACCGGTTCGTGGGATTGCACTTCTTCAATCCGGTCCCGCTGATGCCGCTGGTGGAGGTGGTGCGCACCGTAACCACCAGCCAGGAAGCCTTCGACCGCGCCTTTGCCTTCGCCAGGAGCCTGGGCAAGGAGGCCGTCTCGGCCAAGGACAACTCCGGATTCATCGTCAACCTGCTGCTGGTTCCCTACCTGCTCGACGCGATCCGCGCTCTCGAGCACGGGGTGGCGAACACGGTGGACATCGACAATGCCATGAAGCTCGGCTGCGGCTACCCGATGGGCCCGCTCACGCTGCTCGACTTCGTCGGCAACGATACGACCTACAAGATCGCCGAGATCATGTTCGCCGAGTACCGGGAGCAGCGCTACGCGCCTCCGCCGTTGCTCAAGCGGATGGTGCTGGCGGGGCTGTACGGGCGGAAGAGCGGCAAGGGCTTCTACGACTATAGTCAGAATCCTCCAGTGCCAGTTGATTTAGGGGTGTGAATGGGTGGTGGGAGTAGGGAGTAGGGTGTAGGGAGTAGAAGTAGCGTTGTAGGAACAAGGCGACTGTACTCGGAACTCGGAACTGAGACTCTCAGTCCTCAGTCCCCAGTCCTTTCCACTCGTAACTGACAAGGAACGCGGGGTACGCATGCTTCTTCTCCACGGCGACGGCGGCGGCGGTTTCCTCGGCTACGACCTGCCCCGGCTCCACGCGGCGCTCAACGATTTCCCGGTCGGCGCTGCTCGTGGCGGCGGTGGTCTTCGAGATCCTCTTTCTACTGACCAAGCGGGACTCGCTCCGGATCGCGGCCTACTGGACGCTCATGGCCGGCGTGATTGGAGCGGGCTTGGCCGTGCTGAGCGGCCTGGGGGCTGAAGACAGGATCGCCCACGGCGAGGCGGTGCACGAAATCATGGAGGAGCACGAGGAGCTGGCATTCATTACGACGGGGATCTTTGCGGTGGTCGCGCTCTGGCGGCTCTGGAGGGAGCGAGTCATGAGCCGAGGAGAGCGGATGGCGGCGTTGTGTCTCGCCCTGATAGGATCGGGCTTCCTGGTTTCGACCGGCCAGCATGGGGGAGAGATGGTGTTCGACCACGCGGCGGGCATCAAGACCCCCGCGCTCGAGGAGGAGATCAAGTCCCGCGCAATGGGGCACAAGCATGAAGAAGGCGACGAGGACGATGACGACCACGACCATCCGGCACCCGACTCGGTCACCGGGCCGGCCCCATCTCAATGACTAAGGCCGGGTGGTCCCTCGCTCTCGGGAGCCAGGTCCTTCTGGCTCTCGGCTGCCATCCCAACACCACCCGTCCGACCTTTCCTCCTCTCCCCGGTGCCCCCTTTGCCGAGTTGACCCTCACGGTACCGCGGGCCACCGGCATTGTGGCCGACGCCATGCGACAGGACAGCCTGCCGGTCTCCATTGTCCAGCCGCGCGATGGCCTGATCGAGACTCCCTGGTTCGACGCCAAGACCTTCGCCGAGACCGATGCTCGACGCCTGGGGCCCGACGTAGTCCAGGTGCGAGCCTGGTTGGATCCCACCAAGCCGGGTTCGAGCCGGGTAACTATGGAAACGGTGTACCGTCCGCTGGCCGACCCTTCCCTGCCCGATCGTGAGCTGGACCGGCTGGTGCCTTCAGATCATCCGGTCGGGAAGCGGGTGGGAGACTTGATCACCGCGCTGGCGCGAGTCTACGGGCCCCAGCTGTCCGACTCGACCAGGGAAACTCCCTTCGGCATTCCGGGGGCGGACTCCCTGGCAGACAGCATTCCATTCGTGCTGCCGAAGCCGGATTCGGGAGAGACAGTACTTAGCCGTCAGCCGTCAGTCAACCAGCAGCCATCAGCCGTCAACAATCCCAATGACCGCACCGCTGTCTTGGACATCGCGACGCACCGGACGCGCCCTTGCCGGACTTGCCGCGCTGATCAGCTTCGGCATCGCGATCTATACCGCCATCTCACAGGTCGACCGGGTCCTCCACATCTATGATGGCCTCTGGATGCTCGCCGGGGCCACGGTCGCGCTCGTGCTCTGCGTTCCCCTGGTCTGGTCCTGGCCGCGGGATAAAGCCATCGCTCTACTAGCACTGGTGACCGTTATCGCGTCCTGGGCACCGTTGGTCGCTCTGGCACTCCGGGCCAGGATTCCAGTACTCGCGCGACTCAAGGGCGCAGTGTTCTTCAGCAGCGCAGACGTGGTTGGAGTGGCGCTGCCGGTGGGAGTGGTGTGTCTGTATCTGGCGGTGAAGGAGTATCGGGTGGGAGGTGAGGCGTAGGACGTGAGACGTGAGACGTGAGACGTGAGACTTGGTACTCGGTACTCGGTACTCGGTACTTTTCGCTACTGTCCCAACAGGTCAGCCGGAATCGCATTTCCCGCCCGTTCATCATCCCACATCACCGACGCGACCCAGTAACGCTTCCCATCCCAGTAGATCTGGAGGCTGTTGACGCCACGCCCGAAGACCGGTCCGTCGGCCTTGGCGCGCATTTCGTATGAGCTCAGGATATGGGTGATGTTTCCGAAAGTCTTAGTAACCCGGTGAATCTCGCTTTCGAAGAATCCGTTCTTGACCATCCCCGCGTCCGCCGCGTCTACAAACTCCTGATGAGTCATCACGTGAGCCGTCGTCTTGCCGGCACGGTCAGCGCTGGTCTCGACGAAGCGGATGTCCGGCAGGTAGAGAGTGCGATCACGTCCCCAGTCTCGTGGTGCTCCCGCCGGGCCGGAAATCACCTCGTAGAATGCTTTCATGATGCCATCCAAAGAGCTCACGTCCTGCGCCCGCGGTGCCTGGGTGGGAACCTGCACATGCTGCTGGGCCAAGAGCGAGGAAATGGGAGCCGTCGCGATCGTGGCCAGCGCAAAGGCCGTTATCAGGGGCCGAAGCACCATGGGATGTCCAATGGAGAGGATTGGAACCAGACGGTGGGGTGTTCGCGGAGGTTTCGGTACGGATGAAGTCTTGAGTCTGAAGTCTTGAGTCTGAAGTCTGACGGCTGACTGGCTGGCGGCTGCCGGCTCACATCACATATGCCTTCACCCACGTCTCCAGCTTCTCGAGATCCAGCCCGGCATCCTTACAGGGACCCGATGGCAAGGTCATGGTGAGCCCCAGGACTGGGATCTTTCCGGCAACGTCGTGGAGGCCGCTTACCATGTCCCGCTCGCAGGCGACCGCCACGACCGCCTTGGGTCGCCGCTCGCGGATCACCCGCCGGGCGAGCTGCCCTCGGGTCGCCACGAAGACTGGCACGTCGTACTTCCCCGCGATCGCGAGGACGCCATCCAGTGAGGCCTTGGAGAGGCAGCGAGGGATCAGCAGGAGCAGCTCACCCCGTCCCACTTTCCGGCCTCTCGCCTCAGCCATCTGATTGTAGACCTTCACGGCGGCGTTCTCCACCCAGTCCCGTTTCCCGAAACGGCCGGCGACTGCGGAGGTGAGACGCATCAGCCGGAGCAGGGGCCCACGTTCGGCGAGTCGCTCGGGCAGCAAAGGCCGTCGCAGCGCGTGGGACAGGAGGACGAGACCCCACCAAACCCACAGCAGGATGGCTATTCCAGCCAGGCCCAGCCAGAGATACCGGGGCAATGGCGGATAAAGGAGTGCGATTCGGGGACCGACCAGGAAAAGCAGCGCGCTCGTTACCCCCAGCGCGAACACCAGCGCCACGGTAGACCAGGCGAGAAACAGCCAGGGCGGACTGTCGAAGTTGCCCTGATTGGGCAACGGCTTACCATCCCACTCGTCCCACTCATGGCCGAGCCGACGGTCTACCTCTATGTGGATCAGTTTGGCGCGCTGTACCTCGGGCATGCGGGTAAGGCTTTCCCGCCGGCTATTGCTTGTCAAGGGACCGTAGCGACTTACGTTTCCGCGATGACGGAGACTCCCGACCTCCAAGGCATTTTCCGCAGCGATATCCGCGCCCGGGCCGCCTATTCCGAAGGCGCCGGGATCTACCGGATTCTGCCCTCGGCCGTGGCTCGACCCACCGACCAGGAGGACCTGGCCGCATTGATCCGTTGGGCGGAAGCGACGGGAACCGGGCTGATACCTCGTGGAGCGGGAAGCGGAATTCCCGGCGGGAGCATCGGCCCCGGCGTCCTCGTGGACCTGCGAGACTATGTCCCCTCGCGGCTGGAGATTGATCCCGAACAACGGACTGCGGTCACCGGCGCCGGTGTCTCGCTGCGGGAGCTGAACACCGCGGCAGCGCGACACGGCCTGAGACTGCCGCCCGATCCATCGAGCGGTACCTGGGCTACGCTCGGCGGAATGGTGGCAACCAACGCCTCGGGCGCCCGCAGCGTCCGCTATGGCAGCGTGCGCCGCTGGGTGACCCACCTCGAGCTGGTTGGGAAAGAAGGAAGAGTGATGCGACCGACTCGGCGACTTGGCGGGTCGGCGGCTCGGCGGCTCGGCGGTTCGGCCAAAGGCCCGAGCGCGAGAACTCAGGAGTTGATCCGCACCCACTTCCCGAAGACTCGGAAGAATTCCTCCGGCTACGCCCTCGACGCCTGGCTCGAGTCGGGCGACTTGCTTGATCTCCTGATCGGCTCCGAAGGGACCCTCGGATTCATTACCGAGATCGGGTGGCGTCTCGACGAGATTCCAATGGGCCGTACCGGCCTTCTGGCCTCCCTTGGCTCTCTCGATGATCTGGAGCCGGCCGTTCAAGCCGTGAACCGTTGTAACCCCAGCGCCGTCGAACTGCTGGACCGCACTTTCCTGGATTTGGTCGCCCTCGCGGGACGCGAGAGTCAATTGCCCCAGACTTCGCCCGGAACTCAAGCGGTCCTGCTCATAGAGTTCGAGCGGGAAAACGAGAAAGCGGCATTGGGGGCCGTTGGAGATGCGGCTCGCGCGCTCAACCCCATCGCCAGCCAGGTGGAAACCGCGGTCTCGCCTGCGGAACGCGAGCGGATATGGACCCTGCGTCATGCGGCGAGTCCCATCCTCGCGGGTCTCTCCAACGACCGGCGCTCCATGCAGGTCATCGAGGACGGGTGTGTTCCGCTTCCCCGGTTGGGCGAGTACATCCGTTTCCTTCGGCAGACCGCGGAGGCACAGGATCTCACGGTGGTCATCTTCGGCCACGCCGGCGACGGGAACGTTCATGTAAACGTGCTTCCCGAGTTGACCCGGCGGGGCTGGAGGGAGCGGGTCACCGCCCTGTTCGAGGCGGTGAATGCCGAGACTCTGCGGTTGGGTGGGACCTTGAGCGGCGAACACGGCGACGGCCGGCTTCGGGCGGGATGGCTGGAGCGGCAGTACGGACCGGACGTCCTGGAGCTGTTCCGCGGGATCAAGACGCAGTTTGACCCCCATGGTATCTTCAACCCCGGCGTAATCCTGTCCGAACCCGTCTCCGCGATCCGACAACTCAAGATCGGGCCCGACGCCGAACCGCTACCAGACGACATAGCGGCGGCATTGCGGGAGATCGAGCGCAGCGGAGGGTATGCCATCGACCGGCTGGAAATCGCGGACAACTACTGGGGAGACGGGAGACGGAAGACGGAAGACGGGGAGTGAAGCTGAGGATTGCCTCATCCCGAGCGAAGCGACGAGGGATGAGGTGTTACCTTCGGTCCCGTCTCCAGACTCCAGACTCCAGACTCCAGACTTTCTTCTCCCGACTATGGACATCCTCAAATCCCCCACCATCACCCTGATCGCCCGGCCCCAGTTCATAGAGCCGGAGCATCTCCGCGTATCCTGGAAGGGCGAGTCATCGGACGGCGAGAGACTGGCCGAGTTTGCCGGACGGCTCTGCTATATGAGTCAGCACAATCCGGCGGGGCGCACCACGGGGGAGTACCTCTCCAACATTCTCAAGCAGGGACACGGCTCGGTCTTCGAGCACGCCACCTACGTCATCCTGATCGAGGGGATCAGCCGCTCCTGCAGTCACGAGCTGGTCCGGCATCGGGCGGGTTTCGGCTATTCCCAGCTCTCTCAACGCTACGTGGACGAGTCCCAGGCCGCGTTCGTCATGCCCCCGGCCATAATCGGAGACACGGCGCTGGAGGCGGAGTGGCAAACCCAGGTGGAGGCGGCCCAGAAGGCCTACGTCACGGCCGTTGAACGGCTGATGAGCAAGTACGAGTGGGTGGCGGACCGGATCCATCGCAGGAAGCTGGCCCGCGAGGCGGCACGCAGCGTCCTGCCCAACGCGACCGAGGTCAAGATCGTCGTCAGCGGCAACGTGCGCGCCTGGCGCACCATGCTGGAGCTTCGCCTGGGTGAGGGTGCCGAGCTGGAGATTCGCCGCATGGCCCTCGGCTGCCTTCGCTTATTGCAGCAGGAGGCTCCATCCCTGTTCGCCGACTTCGAAGTCTATCGCGCTCCCGATGGGACGGAGTGTGGGAGGGTGGGGTTTCATAAGGTGTGAGGTCGTTGAGTCGTGAGTCGTAGTCGAGTCGTCGAAGCAGCTGCTCAAGACCCATCGACTCACGACCCAACGACCAACAACGGAGAGTACCCATTTCGATCGCTAAACACCTCAGCATCAGCAAACATCCTGCCACTTTCTTCAACTTTCTTCAAAAAAACTATTGTGCGTTCGTAAGTTCTTTCTTACTTTAGTATTGCACTCCCTGTCTGACACCGCGCCGGCTCGCTCCACTGAGCGGCCTTTTTTTAGAATCACGCGGTGACCAATCACGGCGAGGAACCGTTTGGGAGTTCGGATCGGACTAGCATTCAACCTCAAGCCTCTGGCGCCGGCTACTGCTGCCGGGGCAAGCATCGACCCCTCCGTTACCGCAGGTCCCAACGGCCGAGCCCTTCGGTACGATCTCGAGCAACCCGATCTCTACGCCGAGTGGGACGAACCAGCCACCATTGACGCAGTCGAGCGGGCGCTTCATCCACTGGGCGATGTCATTCGCCTTGAAGCCGTCTCCGATTTTCCCCGGCGGCTCATGGAAACCCGGCCCGACTTCGTCTTCAACGTGGCGGAAGGACTCTTCGGGGTAAGCCGGGAGGCGCACGTTCCCTCCATCTGCGAATTCCTGGGGATCCCCTACTCGGCATCGGAGCCGCTGACCCTTGCGCTGGCATTGCACAAAGGCCGCGCCAAGGAAATCCTGCAATCCCGCGGAGTGCCGACCGCGCCGTTCATGATGGCGCGGACCGTGGCCGATGCCCGGAACTGCTCGCTTGCCTTCCCGGTCTTCGCCAAGCCCGCCTTCGAAGGGTCCGGCAAGGGTGTCAGCGTCAAGAGCGTCTGTCAGAACCGCAAGCAGCTGGTCAAGCAGGTGAACTACCTGCTCTCGACCTATCAGGAGCCGGTTCTGGTGGAGAGCTACCTGTCGGGCGCCGAGTTCACCATCGCGATCCTCGGCAACGGCGAAGAAGCCCATTGCCTCCCGATCGTCGGGATGCGCTTCAACGAACTGCCCGAAGGCGCCCCGCCGATCTACGGCTACGAGGCGAAGTGGATCTGGGATCGTCCGGACGATCCGCTCGAGATCTTCGAGTGCCCGGCCCGCGTCCCGGCGAGACTGGCCACCCAGATCCGGAGCGTGTCGCTGGCCGCGTATCACGCCCTTGAATGCCGCGACTGGTGCCGGGTGGACGTCCGTTGCGATGCCCAGGGCATTCCGAACGTGGTGGAGCTGAATCCCCTGCCCGGGATCCTTCCCGACCCGCGCGACAACTCCTGCTTCCCCAAGGCCGCCCGAGCCGCGGGGATGTCTTACGACGACTTGATCCGCAGGGTGGCGGACATCGCGTGGCGGCGGATCAGCGGCCGGTCCCTCTTGGCGGAGGCCGCAGCGTGAAGATCGCGATACTCTACGACGGGGAGCACGAGACCTGGGATGCCAAGGACGTTGCCTCCGTCATGGACAGCGTTCGCGAAATCCAGACCTGCCTCCGAGCCCGGAACTATGAGGTCAGCACGGTTCCCGTCCGCCACCAGGACTTCAGCTGGTTGACCAAGGCCCGCCGGGTTGATGTGGTCTTCAACCTGTGCGAGGGAATCGGCGGAATCTCCCGGTTCGAAGACTTCGTGGTTGGCACCCTCGAGCTGGCCGGGCTTCCTTATACCGGTTGCCGGCCCTGGCCGGTTGCTCTCTGCCACCGGAAGCACGTGGCGAACACCGTGCTCGCGCGGGGCGGAGTGCCGATTCCCCGCTTCATCCTGGCGCAAGGAAACCGGCTGCCCTCCGACCTGACCCTGCCGGTCATCGTGAAGCCCGCGGCGGAAGACGCGAGCGTCGGGATCGATTCGGCCTCGGTCTGCACCACGAAGAAGGCGCTCAAGAAGCGTCTCGCTGAGATGGCCGAGCAGTGGGAAGAGGTGCTGGTTCAGGAGTATGTCGCCGGCCGTGAATTCAATGTCGGCTTCGTGGGCCGCCAGGTTCTCCCGCTGGCCGAGTTGTGCTTCGACGGCATGCCCGAGGGCAGCTGGCCCATCCTTACTTATGCTGCGAAGTGGGACGTGGGCAGCCCGGAGGATCTGGGTTCGACGCCGGTGTGCCCCGCGGAAATTCCCGCCGACCTGGCAAAGCGGATAGTGCAGGTGGCGCGTTCGGCATGGGAGAATCTCTGCAATGCCGAAGGCTACGGGCGGGTTGACCTCAGAGTCGATTCCGACGGCCAGCCCTATATCCTCGAAGTGAATCCCAACCCCGACATCTCGGACTCGGCTGGCCTTTCGCGTATGGCGAAGGCGCATGGCTGGGAATACGAGGAGCTGATCGCCCGGATCGTCGAGGAAGCGCTCAACCGTTCCAGCTCCCGCCAGGCAGCCGCGGCTCTCGCCAGCGGCACTCCCACATGACCACCCTGACCCGAGTCAATCTCCGTGAGCTCACGGCCGCGGACGTCGCCCGGGTCGTGGGGCTTACCCGCAGCACGGGCGTGTTTCGCGATGAAGAGATCGCGATCGCGGAGGAAGTGGTTAGGCGAGGCGGTCAAGGGAATAAGGGCGGACAGGGCGAACGGGGCGGACGAGACGGACGGTGAGGAGCGTCCCTACTACGCCCTAGGTGCCGAAGTGGACGGGCGGGTTGTCGGTTGGATCTGCTGGGGTGCCACACCCTGCACCGTCGCGACCTGGGATCTCTACTGGATGGCGGTGGATCCGGAAATGCACGGCCAGGGCGTGGGGACCGCGCTGCTCGAGGAGATGGAGAATCGCCTCAGCGACAAGGCGCGGCTCATTGTGATCGACACCTCCGGCCGGCCCGACTACGCGCCAACCCGCGCCTTCTACCGGGCACGCGGGTATCAGACCGCTGCTGTCGTCCGGGACTTCTACGCCCTCGGCGATGATCAAGTCATCTTCTCCAAACGCCTGCATCGGGATCGTCGGTATTAGTCTGGGACGAATGGAATCCTGGATGGGATGAACGGCTTCTCCGTAACCGGGGAAGCCGTTTTTGATTCGCAACAGCCAGCGCCGACTAGACAAGGTCGTAAAGTCGCCACACATTAGGAAATCCGCATTCGATTCCTTCGACAGAGGGCATGGTTATGACCCTTGCAATCGTGCGCCGGGGCTTGCCGCTGGCGGCGGCAGCCATCCTGTTGATGACGGGAGCAGTGACCGCGTGGGCGCAGAATGGCAGGCTGGCCGGAACAGTCACCGACAAGGCCACCAACGCGCCGCTTGAAAACGCGCGGATCCTGGTGAGCGGCACCAGCCTGATCGAAACCACGAACAGCGAAGGCAGGTACAACATCCGGAGCATTGCGCCCGGAACCTACCAGGTGCGGGCGCTGCGCATCGGGTATGCGCCGCTGGTTCAGACGGTGACCATTGGTCAGGACGAGACCGGGGCCCTGGATTTCGCCCTCACGGCGGCACCGGTCCAGCTGGATGAAATCGTCACTACCGCGACGGGGCAGCAACGCAAGCTCGAGGTGGCCAACGCCGTCTCGACCATCGACGTCGCCTCGATAGCGGCTGAGCAGCCGATCACCCAGATGGCGGACCTCATCTCAGGCCGAGCCGCCGGCGTGCAGGTGCTGAAGAGCGCCGGCACTACCGGCTCCGGCACCAGGATCCGGATCCGGGGATCCAACAGTATCTCCCTCTCCAACGAGCCACTGTATTACATCGACGGGATCCGGATGGAGAGCTCCGCTTCATCCAGCACTCTCGATATCGGCGGCTTCGGCGCGGGGGACCCCAGGACCAACGGCCCCTCCCGGCTCAACGACCTCAATCCGGACGACATCGAGTCCATCGAGATCGTGAAGGGGCCGGCCGCAGCCACCCTCTACGGCATTCAAGCCTCGAACGGGGTGGTGAGAATTACCACCAAGAAGGGCAATCCGGGCCGGCCCAAGTGGAACTTCTTCGCCGAAGCCGGCGGAGTCAGCGACAACAATACTTATCCGCATGAACTTCTTCGGGCGCGACAGTACAGCCGCGACCGGCGCCGACTACGACTACTTCTGCCTCCTGCAATACCAGCTGGATGGGCTTTGCACCCAGACTTCGGTTCTCAAGTATACGCCTCTGGAGACGGCCAGCACTCGCCCGCTCAAGACCGGCTTGCGCCAGCAATACGGGGCCAGCGTGTCGGGCGGCAACGAGTTCGCGACCTACTTCGTCTCCGCCGGATACGAGAATGAGGACGGCGTCTTTCGCCTGTCGCAGATCGAGGAAGACTCGGTCCGCAACGCGGTCGGAACCGTGCCCGACAACCAGATCCGTCCCAATACCCTGGAACGGTGGAGCATACGCACCAATCTGGGGGCCAACGTCTCCCACAACTCCGACCTCAGCGCCTCGATCGGGTATATCTCCAGCGACACCCGGTTCGTCGAGAACGACAATAGCGTGCTGACCATCACCGGCAGTGCGGAGACCTCGACCAACCCGCCTACCGTGATGGATGGCTGGTATTACACCCCGGCCCAGCTTTTCGCGGAGCTGGCGAGTCAGGGCCTCAAACGGTTCACCACCGGGTTGACGTACAACTGGCGGCCGAGCTCCTGGCTCACCACCCGGGCGACGGTCGGTTATGACATCGCCAACCGCAACGACATCCAGTTCTTCCCGACGGGACGCGTCGCACCACAGGACCAGAACAATGACGGTATCCGGGCCGACAACCGGTTCCAGGTCTCCCAGACCTCGGTAGATCTCGCCGCCACGGCGCGGTTCAAGTTCTCGCCCAATGTCGGCTCCAAGACCTCGGTCGGCGGTCAGTGGTTCCGGGACTTTTCGACCGGTACCCTGGTCACCGGCCGTGGCCTCGTCCCCGGATCGGAAACGATTGCCGGCGCGGCGTCGGTGGAAGCGAGCAGCCAGACCAGCGAATCCCGGTCGCTCGGCACCTACATCGAGGAAGAGATTGCGCTGAAAGAGCGGCTGTTCCTGACCGGCGCCGTTCGCTTCGACGACAACAGCGCCTTCGGAAAGAACTTCAACGCAACGGCCTACCCCAAGGCCAGCGCCTCGTGGCTGCTCTCCGAGGAGCCGTTCTTCGACAAGGGCTTCTTCAACACCCTCCGGCTGCGCGGCGCCTTCGGCGCTTCCGGTCAGCAGCCCGGCACTACCGACGCGCTTCGGTTCTTCTCGCCGGTGACCGGCAAGAAGAACGGCCAGGGCCTGTTCGGGGTGACCCCGGGCGGTCTGGGCAACCCTGACCTCAAGCCGGAACGATCCGATCGAGCTCGAGCTCGGCTTCGATGCGGCCATGGCCAACGACCGGATCTCGGTCGAGTTCACCTACTACAACAAGGAGACCAGGGACGCCCTCATCCTGAAGCCGGTGATTCCCTCGGCCGGCCAGGTCGAGAGCCAGTTCTTCAACCTCGGCAAGATCCGGAACTACGGTGCCGAGCTCGCCGTTGACGCGCGGGTGATCGAGGCACGGGACTTCGTGTGGGATCTCGCCGTGAGCGGCTCACTGACCCACAACACCATCGTGGAGCTGGGCGTGCCGCCGTTCTATGCGCCGGGAAGCTTCTACCAGCGTCATGTCCAGGGATACCCCGCCGGCGGATTCTGGGGCGTTGACGTGAGCTACAACGACGCCAATGGTGACGGCATCATCGCCGCCGATGAGGTCACCGTCGGGGACCAGCTCCAAGTACAGGGGCCCCGCTCTGCCGACTCAGGAAGCCTCGATGAACAGCAGCATGGGGTTCTTCGGCCAGCGGGTCCGGCTGGGAGCCCAGTTCGACTATCGCGGCGGCCATCGGATAGACAACTCGATCGAGAATTACCGCTGCTTACGTCGGCAACTGCCGCGGGCTGGTGGACAAGACGGCTCCGCTCTCGGGAACAGGCGCTGGCGCAGGCCGCGTTCTCCGGCTTC
Organism: uncultured Gemmatimonadales bacterium; assembly: GCA_963821525.1. Taxonomy (GTDB): domain Bacteria; phylum Gemmatimonadota; class Gemmatimonadetes; order Gemmatimonadales; family GWC2-71-9; genus DATBGE01. The sequence continues at coordinate 39,942 of CAWGED010000004.1, forward strand.
TCCAGCAACGTGATCTTCGATGAACCGGGATGGTTCATCAAACTGCGGGAGCTTTCGCTCACCTTCTACGCGCCCCTCAAGTGGGCGCGCAGCATGGGCGCCTCGACGGCCAGCATCACCCTCGCCGGGCGGAACCTCTGGACCATCACCGACTACTCTGGAGTGGATCCCGAGGTGAACGCCTTCGGGCAGGATAATTTCGGCGCCAGCGACTTCGAATCGCAGCCCCAGGTGCAGCTACTGGACGGCGCGGGTCAACCTCAGCTTCTAGGCGGAAACGACATGTCAATGTTGATCATTTCCATGCCGGCCGCCTCCTGGCTGCGGAGCGCGCGCTGCGCGACGGATCATCACACAAGGCCTGCTTGCCGGCATCGGCTCTCACCCTGGGAGCCGGCTGCGGCCTGCTGGACACCAACCAGCCCGATATCATCGAACCGGGCGGACTGGAAACCCCGGAGGGCGCCGAGGCTCTCCGGGTCGGCGCGATCCACGACTTTGGTTTCGTCAAGGATGGAGACGGCAGCCAGGTCGGTACCGAGGGCTTGGTCATGCTGACCGGGGACATGGGCGATGAATTCATGCACTCGGGATTCATCCCCTCGACGGTGGAGTTCGACCAGCGGCTGCTGGTGCCTAACAACTCCAGCCTGGACGACGTGTTCTTCCGTCTGCATCGCGCCCGGACCTTGAGCGAGGGAGCGGCGACGGCACTGGAAGCCTTCGCTCTGGATCCCGACAATAACGCCGGGATTCCCGAGATGTTGAGCCTGGCAGGCCTGACCTACGTCTATTTCGCCGAGGATTTCTGTTCCGGAGTGACCTATAGCTCGACCGTGAACGACCAGCCCGTCTTCGGGCCGCAGCTCGATACCCAGCAGAGCCTCGACACCGCGATCGCGCGATTCGACTCCGCTCTGAGCCTGCCCGCCATCGCGGTGGATCCCAACATCGAATACCTCGCCTCGGTCGGGAAGGCCCGCGCGCTGCTGAACAAGGGCGACTACGCCCAGGCGGCAGCCGCGGTCGCCAGCGTTCCGACGGATTTCCAGTATGTCACCGAGCATGGACCGAGCCCGCTGGAGCTGGCCAACGCGATATTCATCTACGGGACCGGCGGCAGCAGCGGCAGCATAAGCATGTCCGACGCGGAAGGCGGAAACGGGCTCCCCTACCGGACGAATAACGATGCACGGGTACCGTTCTTCGACACCGGCGAGCTTGGGCTGGATCAGACGACGCCGCAATTCGATATTCTGAAGTATCCGGACCAGAGTGCCTCCATCGTCGTGGCAGACGGGATCGAGGCCCGGCTGATCGAGGCCGAGGACCGGCTGCAGGCCAGCGACATTCCCGGCATGATGACCATTCTCCAGGACCTTCGGGACAACGCCATTACCCCGGCGCTTCCGACGCTCGGCACACCCGCCGGTACGACCGATGCGATTGACACCCTGTTCTCCGAGCGGGCGTACTGGCTGTACGCCACCGCTCATCGCCTGGGCGACATGCGGCGCCTGGTAACCCAATACGGCCGGAACGTGAACACGGTCTTCCCGGTGGGGGTCTACCTCCGTGGTGGGGACTACGGAACGGTGGTCAATTTCCCGATGCCGCAAGCCGAGGTGGATCAGAACCCGAATTACGACCCGTCCAAGTGCGACCCAACGAAGCCCTGACACTGCGAGTACTAGCCTTGTGGGCGGCGGCCGTCTGCTGGTCCGCCTGCGGGGGGAAATCCGATATATCTGATGAAATCTCTCCCAGCTCGGGAGAGATGGGGGTGCGGATAGAAAGCCACTACTGGTCTGATGCCACGATTTCGATCTCCCGGGGCGGTACATGGAACCGCATTGGACTGGCGGGAGCCAACAAGACCTCCAGCTTCGTCGTCCCCTTCCGGCAATTCGGAACCAACCAGTCCGCCCGCCTCAAGGCCGACCCTGTCGGAGGGGACGCGCCGTTCGTCTCGGACGCGGTGAGTATCCGGCCCGGCGCCCTGATCGTCTGGACGCTCGAGTCTACTTTGGACCGGTCCAATATCGCGGTGTATTAGGCCTGCGGCAGGCTACTGGTAGTGCACGACGGACTGCGCCAGATACTTCTCCAGCTTCCAGCGGATTTCCTCGCCTCCCGTCGCACTCAGCTCTTCGGTGACGTAGCCCTCGGTCGCGCCGAGATGGAAGGCGCCGAGGTGAAATCTTCCACCCGGTCCCAGGCGGCGGACCGGAACCGTGAACTTCTGGGTGGCTCCCGGGGCGATGGTGCCCAGACGCTCAGTCGTGCCGTCGTGGATCAGGTTGATGACGACATCGATCTGATGGTAGCTCTCGACGATGAGCAGGATGTCACTCGGCTGCCGGCTCAACGTCGGTGTCCTTGGTGTGGTGGCAGGCCAGGCTTAGCGCGACCAGCAGCAACCCGCCGACGATACCACGCCGTGGCATTCTCATACTGGTCTATCTCCCTGACGCTCCGCCTTTCACCACAGACCCGCCTTTCATGACGAATCCGACCTTCATCATCCGGTGCAGATCAGCCATGGCATCACCCTCAACCGCGATGATATCGGCGAACTTCCCCGGAACCAGCGATCCAACCTTGTCTTCCCACTTCATCAGCTCGGCGGCCCGGATCGTGGCGGACTGAATCGCCTGCATCGGCGTCATCCCGTAGCGTACCATGTAGGGCAGCTGAGCCGCGTTGAGCCCGTGAGGGTAGACCCCGCTATCCGTTCCGTAGGCGATCTTGATCCCCATCGCGACCGCTTTCCTGAAGGCCACGCGCTGCGTCTCGGTGGTCTCCGTGTTCTTGCGCAGGATCTCCTCAGGCCAGCCGTCGCGCTTGCCGACCGAGTCTATATAGTCGCCGTTGTAGATGTCCGCCACCAGCCATGTCCCGTGCTCCTTCATCAGCTTCAACGCCTCGTCGTCCGCTAACGAGCCGTGTTCGATCGACCGTACCCCGGCGCGAACCGCCCGCTTGATGCCCTCGGCGCCGTGCGCATGCGCCGCGACGAAGGTCCCGTAGTTGGCCGCCTCGTCGACGGCGGCGCGGATCTCCTCTTCGCTGTACTCGGGCGCGCCCGGATTGGTTCCAGCGGCAAGGACAGCGCCCGTGGCGATGATCTTGATGAAGTCGGCGCCCCCGTCCAGGATCTCCCGCACCCGCTGGCGGATTTCGGGAACCGAATTGGCGACGCCTTTCCGCATCTCGGCAGGAACCACCACATCCGGGGCGAGGCCGGTCACCTCACCTCCGCCTCCCGAAACCGTCACATATGCTCCGGCGACCTCCATACGCGGACCGATCACGGTGCCATCGTTGATGGCGTTCCGGAGCGCCACGTCAACGAAGGCTCGAAAGGTTCCTACGTCCCGGACAGAGGTGAAGCCCGCCAGAAGCGTCGCGCGGGCCTGTCTCACCCCGATGAAGGCATTCTGAGCCGCTGAGTTGAGCAGAGGGTCAGCCGGACTGGCGCCCTGAATGGAGTCTTCCAGGTGGGTATGGCAATCGATGAGACCGGGCATCACTGTGTAGCCCGAGAGATCAATGATCCGGGCCCCCTTGGGAATCGCGGCCGAGGCCGGCTGCACCGCCTCGATCTTCTCGCCGCGAATCAGGATGACCTGGCCGGTACGCACCTCGCCTTGCACCACATCAACCAGGCGCCCGGCCTTGATGGCGGTGACTTCCTGGGCAGCGAACAGGTTTCGTTGAGATAAAGGCTGAAACAGCGAGAATGCAGGTTAGTGCGAATTTCATCTGAGCCACACTCCCGGGTTGTCCCCCGTCTACCTAACCCCCTGTCCCCCTTCCCTATTGGGAAGGGGGTACGCCGTCATGCTCTGTTCGCCTCGTTTAATCAGTCAGCACCCACTGCCCGAACCCATTCCCCACCACCCGTCACCTTGTCCGCCCTGTCCGTCCCGTCCGCCTGCTGCCTCCGCCCTCCCGCCCTTACCGCCGCTCTCTCAAACTCCTCCCTCGCCTTCTGAATCCGCCCGAGCACCGTTTGCAGCTCGGCTTCACTGTTCCAGGCTTCGCTCGCCCTCACCGCCTGATCCAGCCGGTCGAGCCAGGCAATGAAGTATTCCGCAGCCGCCTGATCACGAGGAGGGACGCCGCCCACCGTCAGGTAAATCGGGCTCGTGGTCCCGAAGGGATACAGGTCGAGCACTGGAGCGATCGGCGCGGTCGGCATAGGCCCGGAGAGTGTACCAGCCGCTTTTCGTCGCCCGTAGAGTCAGTACGGTGTCCTTGGCGGTGTGATCCCCGCTGAGCGGCAGGTCAGCTACGATTTCCCCATTGGCGATCAATTGGAGGTGATCTACCGGAACGTAGGAGCGCAACCAGACTTCGAAGCGGACCTCGCCTCCGCCGGCAGGGAGCTTCACTTCCTGACCCACCTCCGCGCCGTTGGCCTTGAGCGACACCAGCGGTCCGTTGGTCGCCATGCTCTTGCCTGCCTTCAGCGCGGCGAGCCATCGAGAATGGTCCAGCGGGACCGGCGAGCGGACAAATACCCGGTCGGTTCCCAACGGTCCCCGCAGCGAGGCAAAGTTGGTCATCGCGTCGGTACCGGCACCGGCCGGGATACGAAACCCGCAGTTCAGGAGCTGGTACCAGACCCTTGCGGTCGTCAGGTGGTCGCTGAAACCCACGATCTCCATGTAGTCGATGTTACCCAGGCCCGCATCGATAGGCAGAGCATTGGTCAGGGCCGTCGCCGTGTCGGAGGGATCGGGGTACTCATCGAACGGATGGACATACCCGAAGAGCGCGCCCTGCTGATGTCCCTGTTCGGCGACGAAGCTGTTGTCGGGAAAGAGACTGGCCGCTGGAGTTCCGGCATATCCGGCATAGCCCGGGAGCACCAGGTGTTTGGTCAGGCCGAGGAGCCCGGTGTGGCCCCATACGCTGGTGTGGTACTCCTGGTCGTGCGCGATCAGCAGGTCGGGTCGTGAGACCGGATCGGGCCGCCCGCTGAAGTAGCTCACATCGGGGATCCGGTCCTCTTTGTTCACGATCAGGTTCTCGACCACGTTCAGCCCCTCGGCACGGGCCTGGAACGCGAGGGTGGCCGGCGTCGCGTGGTAGTGGCCGCCGTAGTTCATGTGGACGTGGAGATCGCCGCTGGTCCATCCCTGGGTGCGCAGATTGACCAGGCGATCCAGCCGCACCAGTCGAGCGGTGAGCTGATCCTCGGCGACGGTGACTTTCTCTCGATACACCCGGTATTCGGGGCCGTGGGTCACTTCGATGGTGGCATCCCCCGCCGGCATCGTCAGCGTCGAGGTCCCGGAGGTATGGAAGTAGCCGTACTCGTAGGATCGCTCCTGACGGTCAAAGGCATCGTCGGCGTGGCGCCAGGCATCGTCAGGCGCGACACTGCGGCCGTCGGGAAGGGAGACCGACACTCGCGCAGGGAGTTCGCGTCCGGTCGCGGCATCGACCACCGTGACCTTGAGCCGCCCTACTCGCTCACGATAGGTGCGCTTGCCGATCTCGATCCCGGTGCGCGCTCCGCCGGGGACGGCCACCGTCCAGAGTGAGGTGTTTCCCCCTTCATTCGAGATGTAGGCGATGCGCCGCCCATCGGGAGACCAGCGTGGATTGGTGGCATCGAAATCCCCATAGGTGAGTTGCAGGGGATCGCCGCCGTCGGCGGTCATCAGCCAGAGCTGGTTCCACTGGCGGCCCAGGTAGCTGGAATAGACCACGCGCCGGCCGTCGGGAGACCATGCCGGCCGTGCCTTCCAGGTGGTCTCCTCGTCGTACAACGGCCGCAGCGGTGCGCCCGGAGTCGCAGGCATCCGCCAGAATCCTCCGGTTCCCCAGATCTTCCCGTGATTCGACACCACGATCAGCTCCCGGCTATCGGGAGACCAGGTCGGCGAGAGGTAGTGATCGAACCGGCTGTAGTAGTACCGGGGGAGGCCGCTATCGCGATCTTCCGTGAGACGCACTGCGGGCCCCGCCGCCATTCCGTTCTCGATTGGGATCAGGAAGATGTGCCAGCGGCCCTCGTAGGACGTGGACACGAAGGCGATGGACTTGCCATCGGGCGACCAGTGCGGCTCGACGTTGACCGCCCCGTTGGCGACGAGCGGGTGGGCATCCATCGTTTGCCGATCCACCACCCAGAGATCAACCGCATCATTGCGATAGGAGGCGTAGACAATGCGGCGCCCGTCGGGGGACCAGTCGGGTTGATGGTCGTAGGCGCCGGTCGTGATCTGTTCGACATTCATGGTGCGCGAAGGCGCCGCCGGGACCGATCCGGCCCAGAGCGATCCCTGCATCGCGACGACAAGCTCTTTCCCGTCGGGAGACCAGGCGACTGAGGAGGGACCGCTCGTGACCTGAGGCAGATACATCTCCCGGTAGTAGTAATTGTGAGGGAGTTTGATCTGCTTCAGCACCGGCTCGCGCTGGGCCAGTACGGGGTTCGAGGCCAGCAACAAGAGGCCGCAGATGAACGCACATGAACGCAGTTGGATCATCGAGTCGCGACGTTTGGGTGTGCTCAACGGCGTAGTGGCCGGTCGCTTGCGCTTCGAGCCACACACTCGGAATTAGTAGCTAACAGCTAATGGCTAATGACATGGCTAATGACTGACGGCTGACTCGGCTCGACCCCAAAATTTCCGTCACCACCCGATCGGCATGGATCCGGGCGGTATCAATCAGGGGAATGCCGACATCACGGGCTCCTCGCATGAGGAGCGGGATTTCCGTGCCAGCGAGCAGCACCCCATCTGCCCCATCCCGTTTCAGGCGTTCGACCACGGCCAGGAACCCTTCGCGGGTCTCGTCGCGAAAGTTCTCGATGACGAGTTGTTCCATGTACGCGTCATGAATGTAGACCTGATCCTCCGGTGAGGGCACGCGGATCGCCATTCCTCGACGGGCAAAGACGTCGGGATAGGCCCGGGCCTGCATGGTGAAGCGCGTCCCCAGCAGGCCCAGCACCTTGTGACCCCGCTGCTCGGCCGCATCGGCCGCGGCCTCCACGATGCTGAGAAGGGGAATCGGCGATCTGCGCGAAAGCTCGTCGAAGATGAGATGCGGCGTGTTCGAGGTGAGGACCCCGAAGTCGGCCCCGGCCCGCGCCAGCCGCTCGATCTCGGTCGTAAGCCAGTCGGCAAGCTCGGCGAGACGATTCTGTTCAAAGAGTCGTTTCAACCGGGCGAGGTTGAGGCTGTTGATCAGGATTTGAGGATAGCTGCCGTCGCCTGTTCGCTCGCGATAGGACGCGATGATCAGGCGATAGTAATCCACGGTCGAGGGTGGAGCGATCCCTCCGATCAGGCCAACGGTCTTCATTCGGCGGGCATCTTTCCGTGCTTGAAGATGTCCCACCAGATCTTTTGGTCAGCTTCCGAGTAGATGCCTAGCAGCTGGATAATCTCCCGGGCGAACTCCACGCTCCCGATACCGCTCGCCGTGATGAGGTGGCCGTCCCGAACCGCCCATTCGTCGCTGTACCGGCTCTCATCCTGATATCCCGGTACCAGCGCGCTGAGATACGCCTTGCTGTTGCTGGTGTGCTGGCGGCCTTTCATCATTCCCATTTGGCCCACAGCGACGGTCGCACCACAGATAGCCGCAACCGGTACCCCTGCGGCGTCGAAGGTCTTGACCACCCTGGTGAGTTCGGGCCCCGGCGGCCCCTGCTCCCACATGTCACCTCCGGGCAGGATCAGCAGCGCGGCACCGTCTGCAGTGACCTCGGCCAGAGTAAGATCCGGGGTGACACGGAGTCCTCCCATCGAAGTCACCACGTCGGGCCCAAAGCCGACGGTCCTGACCTCGAAGCGGCCGCTCTTCTTCACTTCGCACATAGCCAGAGCCGGTTCCCAATCGGCGTAGCCGTCGAAGACGAGGACGAAGACAACTGAGCCATCAGCCGTCAGCCGTTAGCGGCGTTAGCCGGCAAGCCGTATGGCGCGTTGCTGTATCCCTATTCCCTATTCCCTATTCTCCCGTCTCCCGCTCCCGTTCCCGTCTTACGCCTCCCGTCTCCTCCCCCGCCAGTACACCGCCAGACCCATCACCACGAACCCCAGCGCCCCGCCAACCACCTTCAACTCAAACAAAAGGACGCTCGGCGTGTCGCTTGGAGGCACCACGGCGACGCCCATCGCAAGCAGGGTAAGCCCAAGGCCAGCGATCGCGACCAGCCAAGGTTTGATACCCCGAGCGGTCGGAGAAGGATTACGACGGGTGAAGAGCAGGTAAGCGGTAAAGAGGTAGAGATAGGGGATGAAGTACACCAGCAGCATGGTGTCGAGGATGATCAGATACGCTTTCTCGACCGTGGTGCCCCTTCCCAGCACCGACAGAAAAAGGAAGACCGTTGCAAAGGAGGACTGCACCAGGATCGCGACGTATGGCGTCTTCCACTTGGGATGGATCCGGCCAAAGGCCGGCGGGAAGTACCGATCGATGCCGATCATGAAGGCGACCCGCGCGGGACCGGTAAGCCAGGCGCCGATTCCTCCGATATTGCCGATCACGTAGAGCAGGGCCATGCCCGGCACCAGCCACGCGACCACCGAACCTGCTGCTTCCGCTCCTGCGGCCACGGCCTGCAGAAATCCGGAAACCACGTTGACCTTGTCGGTGGGAACCAACCAGAGCACCGAGGCGGTGCCGACCAGGTACAACAGGATGATGAATGGAGCCGACAGAAAAATGGACCGCGGCAGGGTGCGGGCGGGATCCTTGGTCTCCCCGGCCATGACCGAGCACAGCTCCAGGCCGGCGAAGGCAAAGGCGATCGTCGCCCAGAGGTTGATCGAAGAGAAATCGGCCAGGTCGGGCACCAGCGAGCTTGGGGTGATGGGAGTCGCGGAACCCCGATGGACAAAGGCCCAGATCCCGAAGCCCATCAGAGCAACACCAGGCAGGTAGCTCGCGACCGCCCCGATGTTTTGCAGCCACTTGCCGGTCCCCAACCCGACGATGTTCATGAACGTCGCGAACCAGAGCATGCCCAGCGTCGCGGGAAGGACGTAGGACCAGTTGTTCACCAGCTCGGTATTCCCTCGCCCCACCACGAAGGTCGCGATGACCGCCGTGGACATGAGCAGATTGGGATAGTAGAGCAGGTTGTTGACCCAGTAGCACCAACCGCACAGGAAGCCGTGCGAGTCGCCGAAGGCGCGCTTGGCCCAGGAGTAGATCCCACCCTCGTCGGGAAAGCGCGAGGCCAGCTCGGCGACCGCGAGTCCCTGCGGGATGAAGAAGAAGAGCGCCGCCAGTACCCAGAGCGTAAGGGAGCTGGGGCCGGCTGCCGCCGCCGTCGCCAGCCAGCGCAAACTGAGAACCGCGACGACGTTGAACAACACGAGGTCGCGGAGGCCCAGAGTCCGTGGAAGAGCCTTGGGGTCCGTGATAGGGGGCGGCCCTCCGGGCCGGGTCGATTGAAGATTGAAGATTGAAGATGTCAGATTGAACTGCAGCTGAGAGCTATTAGCTGAATTAGCTAACAGCTAACAGCTTTGCTGACGGCTGACGGCTGACGGCTGCCGGCCGTCCGAGCTACCCCAAGTACAGCTTCTTGGGATCCAGCACTTCCCGCAGCAGACGCAATTCCTCTGCCCCGGGCGGAGCGATGAGGTCGAGGTGATCCCGGGCGAGCAGGGGCCAGCCCACGCTGCTCTTTACGTCTTCGACTGCGACGTCGGGATAGATCGCAGTGAGCACCATCTCACCGGTTTCCGGATCCGATTCGAGGATGCCCTTGTCGGTGATCACCTTGACCGGACCCGCGCCCGGCATGCCGAGTTCTCGACGGGACTTGCCCTTGCAGCGTTGACCGGGACTGGTGAGGAAATCCAATTCCGCGGGGAAGGCTCGCGGATTGAGCCGGCTGATGATGAGCACCCGTTGGGCGTGGATCGCGATTTCCGCGGCACCGCCGGAGCCGGGCAGCCGCACTTTGGGCTTCTGATACTTGCCGATCACCGTGGTGTTGATGTTGCCGAAGCGGTCCACCTGCGCCCCGCCGAGGAAGCCGACTTCGATCTTCCCGTTCTGCAGAAAGAGCTGGAACACGTCCGCCATGCTGCAGACCATCAGCGATCCGGTAACCAGCGAGGGATCGCCGATCGAGACCGGCAGCCTCTCGGGCACGGCGCCCACGGCACCGGACTCGTAGATCAACACCAGGTCGGGCGCCTGGAGGGCACGCGCGAGGTTGCAGGCCAGGTTAGGCAGACCGATCCCAACGAAGACCACCTCGCCGTTCGCGAGCTCGCGCGCGGCCACGGCGGACATCATTTCTGAGGGCGAGTAGCCAGTCATTGGGTCAACTGGCAACCTGTCATCCTGAGCGAAGCGAAGGATCTTGCAGTCCCGAATAAGATCCCTCGGGCGCTCCGCGACCCTCTGAGATGACCATGACTTGGGAAGCAGGCATGTCATCAGAATCCATAATTCACCCCCGCCGCCATCTGCGTCCCAGCCTTCAATCGCTCTTTGAGCTCAGGCTGACGCGCCATGTACTCGGCGCGGTCCCGGACTCCGTGCACGAACTCGTCGAGATACGCTTGCAGCTTTTCGGGATCGCGGGAGATCGGCTCCCAGTTCACGTAGAAGTCGTTGTCCCGGTCGTAATAACCCTGGGCGTAAGAAGGATGCGCGCCCCACGGTTCCACCACGACGGCATCAACGATCATTCCCGGTATCAGCGTCCGGTTCGGGTCTGCGCGGATGACCGATTCGTCCACCAGCTCCTCGACTACCACGATCACTCGCTGCGAAGCGAAGGCCGCTTCCTTCTGGACGCCGAGCAGGCCCCAGACCTGGGTGTTTCCCTGCTCGTCGGCCCGCTGCGCGTGGATGATGGTGACATCGGGGCGAAGGGCCGGGACGGTTGCAAGCTCGACCCCGGTGTAGGGACAGGTCACCGTCCTGATCAGCGGGTTCGCGACCGGAAGATCGGTGCCCATGTAGTTCTTCATGGGCCAGAACGGCAATCCCGCGGCCCCGGCGCTCATTCGCGCCACCATCCCGAAGTGGCTGTACTCCTCGATCTCGAGTGGCGGAGTCCCCTGCTCCACCGCACGCCGGAAGGCATGCAGCGAACCGGCGCCCGGATTGCCGGCCCAGGAGAAGACCAGCTTCTTGGCACAGCCGGCGCCGATCATCTGGTCATAGATGAGATCGGGCGTGAGCCGGCAGATGGTGAGATCCTTCCGCCCCTGGCGGATGATCTCGTGGCCGGCCGCGAAGCAGATGAGGTGGGTGAACCCTTCGATCACCACGGTATCGCCGTCGTGCACATGGGCGGCGATCGCGTCTTTCATCGAGACCAGTTTGCTCTTCATGCCTGGTGGCCCGGGTTAGATCGGCAACGGACTGCTCGCATCCATCACCGTGATCTCGACTAGGAGTGGAATCGGTGGCTGGAGACGGGGAGCTATCCTATCGAGCGCGAGGGCGCGGTGCCAGAGGCGATCGCTTCGATGCCCTTCAGCTCGTGAATGAGATGGCTCGGCTGCCCCGGTGAGGTGGCCGTTCCAACAGGGCCGCCGCCGCTTCCCCATCCCTTCGCTCCAGCGCCTCGAGCAGGCCACGATGTTCCCGATCGAAAGTCTCCCGGTGCTTGAGCATGAGCCCGTGAGAGAGCCAGTAGCGGTCTACCCGTCGCAGGAGACCGGTGATCAGCTCCTGGAGGCGGGGCCGGTCGTCGAGACCGTAGATGGCCTCGTGGAATTCCACGTCCAGGACACCCCACTGGGCGCCGCCGTGAGTACGCTCCGCACGGTCGAGTAGCGCCCTGGCGGCGGCGAGCTGAAGCGGAGTGAGCCGACTGGCCGCACGACGAATCGCCGCGGTCTCGAGGATGACCCGGATTTCGTAGATCTCCCGGATCTCTTCCGAGGTCAGTGCGCTGACCGTGGCCCCCCGGTTGGGCTGGTAGGTGACCAGTCCTTCGGACTCGAGCTGGCGCAGCGCTTCACGAACGGGGATGTGACTGACCCGAAGCTGAGCCGCGATTTCATCCTGAGGAAGCGGTTCGTTGCCCCGGAGGTGTCCGGTGATGATCGCCTCCCGCAGCACCGAAGCCACCATTTCATGGGTGGGTTGGCGCCGGCGGGGGCGTTCGAGTCGCTCCAGGATCTGGTCAAGCTCCACGCTTTGGACTCGCCGAATGCAGGGTTTTCAGGCTCAACGCTTGCGGGATCATATATTATATATTACCTTCGCCAAAGTCAATAAGCACCAAGCACATCCGCGCTCAGAGACAGGTGCCGCCATGATCTCGAAAGAGTTACCGGACACTCGCGTCAGCGGCCAGCCCGTTCCCTACCCGCCGGCCTTTGAGTACGTGGAGCCCGACTGGAGACGTCTGCCCGGCTACCGGGACGTGACGCCGGAGGAGTGGGAAAGCGCGGTCTGGCAGCGCAAGCACACCGTCAAGAACCTGAAAGAGTTCAAGGCCGCGTTGGGCGATCACCTGCCCGAGAGCCTGGCTGCGAGCATCCAGCGCGATCACGATGAGCGGGCCACCATGTCCATGCTCATTCCGCCCCAGATGCTCAATACGATGAACGTCGATCAGCTCTGGGAAGATCCGGTGCGGCGCTACATGGCGCCCGCCTTCGATGACCGGCGGACCGACTGGGCCAACCATCCCAAGGCCTCACGCGACAGCCTGCATGAAGCCGAGATGTGGCAGGTCGAGGGGCTGACCCATCGGTACCCGACCAAGGTTCTCGCCGAGCTGTTGTCCACCTGTCCCCAGTACTGCGGGCACTGCACCCGCATGGACCTGGTGGGCAACGACGTGCCCCAGGTCGAGAAGCTCAAGTTCAACACGCCGCAGAAGGACCGGCACCAGCAGATTCTCGAGTATCTGAGGAAGACTCCGACGGTGCGGGACGTGGTGGTGTCGGGCGGCGACATCGCCAACCTGCCGATCACCGTGCTCGAGCCCTTCGTGAGCGCGTTGCTCGATATCGAGAACATCCGGGACATCCGCCTGGCCAGCAAAGGCCTGATGGCCATCCCGCAGCACTTCCTGCAGGACTCGGTGCTGCAGGGACTGGAGCGGCTGGCGAAGAAGGCGTTCGAGCGGGGCGTGGACCTGGCGCTGCACACCCACGTGAATCACGCCCAGCAGGTGACGCCGCTGGTGGGCAAGGCGGCCCGCAAGCTGCTCGAGGCGGGCTTCCGCGACGTGCGCAACCAGGGCGTGCTGCTCCGCGGGGTGAACACCACCCCCAAGGACCTGCTCGAGCTGTGCTTCATGCTGCTCGATCACGCCAAGATCATGCCCTACTACTTCTACATGTGCGACATGATCCCCAACTCCGAGCACTGGCGGCTGGGGGTCTTCGAGGCGCAGCAGCTGCAGCACGACATCATGGGCTACCTCCCCGGCTTCGCGACACCGCGCATCGTGTGCGACGTGCCCTACGTCGGGAAGCGCTGGGTGCACCAGCTCGCCGCCTACGACCGCGAGAAGGGCATCTCCTACTGGACCAAGAACTACCGGACCAGCATCGAGATGGACGTGCCCGATGTCATGACCCGGCAGTACGAGTACTTCGATCCGATCTATCTGCTGCCCGAGTCGGGCCAGGAATGGTGGCGGGAGCAGATGCTCGCGAGAGAGAGTTCCGGCCCACGTGTAGCAGAGGTGTCAGGGATAGGAGTCGGGAGTCAGGGAGACAGGCCCTACTCCCCAACCCCTGACTCCCTGATTCCCCATGAAGACATGACAAACACGAAACCTCGTCACTGAGCACCGCCAATGACCCCACCCGCGACTACCCCCGCATCCTCGTCTCTCCGCCCGGTCCCAAGGGAAAGGCCGTCGTCGCCAAGGACGAGCAGTGGACCTCCACCTCCTACATCAAGGAGTATCCCCTCGTCATCGCCGGCGGTAAGGGCGCCATGCTCGAGGACATAGACGGCAACCGCTACATCGATTTCATGGCCGGCATCGCCGTGTCGTCGACTGGGTACAACCATCCCAAGGTGGTCCAGGCCATCAAGGACGCCGCCGACCGGTTCCTGCATATCTGCGGGACGGATTTCTACTTCGAGGGCTTCTCCAATCTCGCGGAGCGGCTGGCGAAGGTGGCACCCGGCAAGAGCAAGAAGCGGGTCTTCCTCTCCAATTCGGGCACCGAGGCGGTCGAAGGAGCGATCAAGCTCGCCCGGAATCACACTCGGCGTTCCGGTCTCATCGCCTTTCACCAGTCGTTCCACGGCCGCAGCTACGGAGCGATGAGCCTTACCTCGAGCAAGGTGAAGCAACACGCCCATTTCGGACCGATGCTTCCCGAGGTCTATCACGTTCCCTTCGCCAATCCCTACCGGGCGGGCAGCGCCCAGGCGGCGATGGACCTGTCGCTCGGCGCGATTGAAGACCTGTTCACTCGGCAAATTCATCCCGAAGACGTCGCGGCGATCTTCGTCGAGCCGGTGCAGGGCGAAGGCGGCTACGTGATTCCCCCCGACGGCTATCTCACAGCACTCCGGGAGCTGTGCGACAAGCACGGCATCATGCTGGTCTTCGACGAGGTCCAGAGCGGTGTCGGCCGCACCGGCAAGATGTGGGCTTGCGACTGGGAAGGCGTCGAGCCCGACATCCTGGTCACGGCCAAGGGCCTGGCGTCCGGCATGCCGATCGGTGCCATGATCGCGAAGGAGTCGGTGATGACCTGGGAATCCGGCGCCCACGGTTCCACCTTCGGCGGCAATCCGGTCTGCTGTGCCGCCGCACTCGCGACACTCGACGTCGTGGAGCAGTCTTTGCCTCACGTACAGCAGATGGGTGAGCGGATGCTTTCGGGAGTGCGCCAGCTGCAGGAGAAATTTGCCTGCATCGGCGATGTGCGGGGTCGCGGCCTCATGGTGGGTGTCGAGTTCGTGAAGGATCGCGCCTCCCGCGAGCCCTATCCCGAGCTCATCGATCGCATCACCGAGCGGGCCTTCCGCAAGGGATTGCTGCTGCTGGGCTGCGGAAAGAGCACGTTCCGCCTCGCACCACCCCTCGTGCTCGATGAGTACGATGTGGACACCGGGCTCGGTATTCTGGAGGAGTGCCTGCGCGAAGAAGACTAAGCCGACGTAGATTCACGCCCATGAGCCTCAGGTCTCCTTCCTGGCTCGTGGGCGTTTTTCTTTGGCTCACAGTCGCACCACTCGCAGCTCAAACCGCTTCAGACACCACCGCAGGGGACACGACTGTGGTGGCTGGGGCCGGCTATGGACTCTACGGTCCATTGGGCTGGTTGCAGCGGTGGATTTTCGGATCCCGCCATCGGGAAATCTGGGCCGCTCCAGTTGAGGTCGAGCGGTTCGACCTCAACTCCGAAGCAGGTGGCCTCACTCCCATCGGTTCCGACAGCGGGGTCCGGTCCGGGGAGCTCTACCTCCGGGGCGCTGACGGGTCGCTCTACACCTTCAATCAGATTGCCGCCGATCTGAGCCATTTTCTCCCCGTCGGCTTACACAACGACTTCGGTGCCGGGTTGGCTCAGGACCTGCAAAGCGGGCGGCATCCCGGGGCGCCCTTCGTGGTCCCGCCCCTCGCCGCTGCCACCGGGCTGGGTCCTCTGCCTACCGCGCGGCTTGGTGTGCTGCCGCAGGACTCCGGCCTCGATCGCTTCGGCACCCGGTTCAGTGGCACCGTGGGATTCCTGACTCCAGGCATCATCAGCCGCTTCCGTACCACGGCCGGTGTGGCCGACTCCGCCATCCCCTCGAGCGAGCTGATAGAGCTGCTCCAGTCGGAAAACCCGCCATCGGTAGACCACCAGGCGTACCTGCGAGAGCGGTTGTTCGACGTGTTCCTCGGCAATTGGGATCCGGTCCCGCAAGATTGGCTCTGGCTCCGCGACTCCTCAGGAGTCTGGAAACCCCGTCCACGGCCCCGGGATCTCGCCTTCATCCGCCTCGACGGGCTGGTCGCGGGGCTCGCGGGACAGCAAGTGCCGAACTTCGCCACTTTCAGCAAGGACTACGACACCCGCCTTGCGGTCACGACCCGGGAGCGGACTCTCGATCGCCGGATTCTCCCAACCCTGGATCGCGCCGCCTACGTCGCGACTGCCACTGCGCTGCAGGGCGAGCTGACCGATTCGGTGATCGAGGACGCGGTGAGCCGGATGCCCCGCTCATACTATGAGAAGGTGGGTGAAAAGCTGGTTCACGAACTGAAAACCAGGCGTGATCACTTGCCGGAGGCGGCGGAGCGATACTATCGCATCGTGATGAGCCAGGCCGACGTGTATGGCTCCGTTGGTGACGACACGGTAACGGCGAGCAGAGACGCCGACGGCACACTGGAGGTGGATGCGGGACCGAGATTCCGGGCGCGCTTCGACCCCAAACAAACCGATGAGGTGCGGCTCTACCTGTCCGAGGGCGAGGATCGCGTGCTTGTCCGCGGTGCTGGAGACAAAGGACCGACACTCGTGATCGGCGGGGGACCGGGCGATGTCGTGGTCGACTCAACCGGGAGCGGTCGGCTGACGGTACACGACGCAGAAGACGTGAGCATCGAAACGCCGGGGAAGGTCAAGCGGGAGAAGGATCCACTTCTTCCGCCGACCTTTACCGACACGGCAAGTCAGGATCCACCCCCGCTCAAGCGCAACAAGGTCTCCTTCGTACCCTGGGTCGACCTGAACTCCGATCTCGGCCTCTTCATCGGCGGCGGGCCGGTGCTGACCTCGTACGACTATGGCTACGACCCCTACAAGTCGAAGATCCGGGTCCGCGCCGCCTACGCGACCGCTCCGCAGGACTTCGACGTGGACTTCCGGGGGGAGTTTCGGCGCAAAGGCAAAGGCTCGTACTTCCTGGTCGAAGCGGAGGCCTCGGCGGTCGAAGTGCTGAAGTTCTACGGTTACGGTAACGAGACCACGAGAATCAGCGATGATGACTTCTACAATACGGGGCAGGTGCTTTTCTCGGTGTACCCGTCGATCGTGTTCCCCATCGCGCCGAGGAGCAACGTGAGGCTGGGGCCAGCCCTCAAATACGTCTCCACCGATCTCAGCGCCAATACTTTCATCGCGCAGGATCACCCTTACGGCACCGATGGGTTCGGCCAGGTGGGCCTTCAGGGCTCCGTCATACACGACACTCGCGACTCGCCGAGGTTTGCGACGCGCGGCGTACTGCTCACAGCGGGGAGCAGTTTCTATCCCGGGATATGGAGTGCCGAAGAAGCGTTCGGCGAGGTGGATGGATCGGCGGCGACTTATATCACCCCGACCCCGGATTTCACCGTCGGCCTCCGCCAGTCAGGCAAGTATGTCTGGGGGAAATACCCGGTGCACGAGGCCGCGTTCCTGGGTGGCTCCAAGACTGTTCGGGGCTACTCGAAGCAGCGCTACGCCGGCGACGCCGCCATTTATACCAACCTCGACGCCAAGCTCCGCGTCGGCACCATCCCGTTCGTCATGGTGTGGGACATGGGTCTTCAGGGCATCGCGGACGTGGGGCGGGTGTTCCTTTCGGGAGAAACTTCCGACGTCTGGCATTACGGCATCGGTGGAGGCATGTGGGCCGCGCTGCCGGACAAGAGCTTCATGGGACTCTTCACAGTCACCTGGAGCGATGAACGGACGACATTCTGGGGTGGGATTGCGTTCATTTTCTAGAGGTTCGACGGTTGGACGGTTGGACGGTTCGTGGATTCGATAGACAAGAACGCCTTTGGATCGCACGGGGCCACCCGTCACAGGCGAACCGCCAAACCGTCGAACCGTCGAACCGCCGAACCGCCTAACCTTACAAATACCCCAACCACCCCGCCCTCGATCTCGCCTTGAGCCCCGCAAACCACCGACACGGCAAATACAGAATGCCCACGGCGATCGCGAACACCAGATAGAGCAGGCCCAGATTCCACATGTACCCGTCGGGCAGATCTCCGGGGCGCATTGGATGATTGGTGAAGAGCCAGGGGTTCACCTGGCCTTCGCGGATCAGGGACACCCCGCAGGCCAGTGCGTGGATGAGGGGGATGTGTAGCAGGTAGTAGAACAGAGGCACTCTTCCGAAGACCGCAAGAAAGTCGGCGACCCGGCCCCGGGCATGCTCGAGCAGCGGAATCGCAGCGATCGTGGGGCCTAGGGTCATGAGCAGAAACTGGAGCGACGCCGGATACTTGGTCGTGTTCAGGAAGGAGAGCGGTGCCGGCATCCTGGAGCCTTCCCAGTGCCGAGGATCTCCGTAGAGATTGAATCCCCGCAGGATCAGGAACGCCGCGATTGCACCCAGGCCGATTGCGTAACAAGTCCGGCGACGCCGCTCGGGCTCCCACCCCAGCACTGCTCCGAAGGCATAACCCAGTGCCATCACCGCGACCCACGGGATCAGGACATAGAGAATGACGAGGGGCGGCCCGCCCGCGCCCAGCTGGACCTCGCCACCCAGGTAGAGCACCCGCCAGAGCCAGAACGGAGCCGGCCCTTCCGGGTTCAGGTTTGCGACCACCGGATCGAGCAGGTTGTGTCCCGCCACGACCAGCGCTCCCAGCGCCGCGATCGCAGGTAGCGGCAGCCACACGAGCCCGGCAAGCACGATCATGGACCAGCCGATGGCCCAGATCACTCCCGCCAGCAGGTAGTGAGCGAAATCGAAATTGAAGGTCCAGCTGATTCGGATGATGGTCAGCTCGAGCAGGATGAGCCACGCGCCGCGGATCAGGAGGAAGCGGGAGAGTGCGGGACGGTTGCCGAGCTTTTTCCCCAGTAGAAATGCGCTGGTCCCGGCCAGGAAGACGAAGGCCGGAGCGCAAAAGTGGGTGACCCATCGGGTAAAGAAGATTCCCGGTGTGGGGCCTCCGGGCGGGAGCCCGGAGTAGACCCGCACGTGGTCGATCGCCATCAGTACCATCACGAGGCCGCGGATGATGTCAACCGCGACGATGCGCCTCATTGCCCGCTGGGCCCCGCGTCCAGATGCCAGCCGGGATGGATCCACCGGCCGTTCTTCTTCACGAAGACTTCGGTCGCCCGGCCGGCGTCTTTCATGGTCTTGTCTCCCACCTGGTATTCGACGACGTAGCGCGAGTAGAGGATCGCGACATCGCCGTACAACTGGATATCGGTGTGCGGAAACTCGACCTTGATCAGCTTCCCGCCACCCTGGACGAAGCCGGCCGCGCTCTGCATGGTGCCGGGTTTGGTCTGCCAGTTGTCGTCTTCCGCACTGATGGCGATGAGCTCTGGCGCGATGATTTCATTCATGCGCTTCTGATCGTTGTTGAACCAGGCCACCCAGACGTCTTGGCGCACCTTCTCCAGCTCGGTACGTACGGAGGATGACACTTGCTCGGCCTGCGCATGAGCCGGGCTGGTATTCAGGAGCAGGGCGGTGACCAGACCCGCCAGCAGGAACCGCGGTCGCATTGGAACCCTACCCTTCAATCACCGTCCGGCTCTGTTCTCGGGCAAACTGCTGCACATACCAGGGCCCGCAGCCACCCTTTCCTGACGAGCCGGATCCTTTCCAGCCACAGAACGCCTGAGCGCCGGGCCAGGCTCCGGTGGTGGCACCGGTCCGCTTGTTCACGTAGCAGACTCCGGCCTCGATCTCGTCGAAGAAGCGATCGATCTCTTCCTTCTTCTGGCTGAAGAATCCCGCGGTAAGGCCATACTCTGCCTTGTTCGCCTCGGTCAGGGCCTCGTCGAGACTCCCCACTTCGCCGATGGCGAGGAACGGCACGAACAGCTCCTCGAAGAAGAGCGAGCTCTTGAGCGGCAGCGAGGCGATGGTGGGCGCCACGAAGTGGCCCTTGTCGAACACGCCGCCTTTGAGCCGCTCGCCCCCGGTGAGGATCTTCCCTTCTCCCTTGGCCTGATCCACCGCCCCCTGCCACCGGTTGACCGCCTTTGCGTTGATCACCGGGCCGAAGTACACGTCCTTCTGGGATACGTCTCCCATGACCATCGCCTTGGTACGCTCGAGCAGCTTGGCGACGAACGGCTGGGCCACTGCGCGATGCACGTAGACCCGGCTCGTGGCGCTGCATTTCTGGTTCTGGAGGCCGAACGCGGATTTCATCACGCCCTCGGCTGCGGCATCGAGATCGGCCGAATCCATCACGATTACCGCATTCTTGCCGCCGAGCTCCATCAGGCAGGGCTTGACCCACTTCTGGCTGATGCCGTGGTGGATCCGCATGCCGACTTCTTTTGAGCCGGTGAACACGACACCATCGGTCAGGGGATGCTGCCAGAGCGGATCGCCGATCTCGCGGCCGTGACCGCTGACGAAGTTGAACGCACCGGCGGGCACCCCGGCGTCCCGATATACCTCGTACAGCTTGAGTCCGGTCCACGGGGTGTCTTCGGCCGGCTTGTACACCACCGCATTCCCGGCCAGCAGCGCCGCCGAGGACATGCCCGTCGATAGCGCCAGCGGGAAGTTGAACGGTGCGATGCACACGAAGACGCCGTAGGGCCGGAGCATCTCGGTGTTCTTTTCGACCGGAGTCATCTTCGCCATGGGACGGGTGAAGCCGTCGGTCTCCTCGACCTGGAGTGCGTAGTACTCGATCAGGTCGGCGGACTCTTCGGCGTCTCCCATGGCCTCGAAGCGGGACTTGCCGACCTCGAGGCTCATCACCGCCGCGAGATCGAACTTCCGCTCCCTGATCAGCTCCGCCGCCTTCCGGAGGATCGCCACCCGTTCCTGCCACGGCCGCTTGGCCCACGCCTTCTGCGCGGTGTGAGCAGCCTTCACCGCCTGATCGACGTGCTCAGCCGTGGCACACGCGAAGCGGCCCAGCACGAGACCGGTATCGATCGGGGAGACGTCCACGATCGGTTCCTGTCCCGGCGATTCCACCGGCTTGCCGTTGATGTAGAGCGGATAGCTCCGGCCGGCTGCGGCTCGAACCGCCGCCAACGCGTCGTCATACGCCTTGTGAAAGGCGGTGAGGTCGACGTTGGTGCTGGTGTAGGTGACTTTTTGCTGGGGTGCTGTGGCGGTCATGGTTCTCTCCTGACAGTGATGCGGAAATCCGTAAGAGGGAGTAGGGAGTAGGTGGTAGGGTATAGGGCGTGATATCGAGAGACGCCCTACTCCCTAAACCCTACTCCCTACTACCTGCTGCGGACTCCCCGTGACTCTCTGCAGTGCGCCAGCGAACCGTCGCACTAATTCGTCTATCTCTTCCTCGGTTATCACAAACGGGGGCGCCAGCAGCGCGAGGTCTCCGTCGGTACCGTTGGCCTGTCCTACGTTGGGCCAAACCATCAGCCCTTCCTCCAAAGCGGCATCGGCAAATCGCTCGGCGAATTTTTGCTTCCGAGGGAAGGCGGTGCGGCTGCCCTTGTCCTCCACGAACTCGATGCCGGCGAGGAGGCCTTTGCCACGAACGTCTCCAACATGCGGCAGGTCGCGCAGTTGCTCCAGCTTTTTATGAAAGCTGCGTCCCATCTCGGCACACCGCTCGACCAGGCCATTCCTCTTGATGTAGCGCACCGCTGCGAGGCCCGTCGCGCAGAGCGTCGGGTGATGCGAGAAGGTCTGGGCATGAAGCAGACTGCCTGAGCCTTTCGCGATCGGATCGAGCAGCCGGGTCGGAGCGAGAACCGCCGAGAGTGGCGCGTAGCCGCCGGTGATCCCCTTCCCCAGCACCTGGATGTCCGGTATCACGCCGTACGGCTCGATCGCGGACCAGGTTCCGGTGCGACCGGCGCCCGAGAGAACCTCATCGGCGATGAACAGCACCTTGTATTTGTCGCAGATCTCGCGAACCTGGCGGAAATATCCCGGCGCAGGAACCGATGCTCCGGTCGAGCTTCCGCCCACTGGTTCGGCAATGAAGGCAGCCACGTTCTCCGGTCCGGCGCGGAGGATCGCATCTTCCAGGACCGAGCCACTGCAGATCGGACATGCGGGAACCCCGGCTTTCGCCTCAGTCCTCAGTCCTCCGCACTCGCACCTGTAGCTGTAGGGCGCCGGAATCCGCGACGACGTCCACCAGCCATTCGCGGTAGTAAGTCTTGTAGTGCTCCCTGGCGGACGCCGACAGCGCCAGGAGCGTATTGCCATGATATGCGGGGAACAGAGCGATGATCTTGTGCTTGGACGGCTTGCCGGTTTCCACCCAGTATTGCCGAGCCAGCTTGAGCGCGGCTTCGACGGCCTCGGACCCGCTGGAGAGGAAGTAGGCCTTCTTGAGATCTCCCGGTGCCAGGGCGGCAAGCTCAGCGGCAAGCTCTTCGACCGGCTGGCTGGTGAACGCCGTTCCGTTAAGGTAGGCGATCTTCGAGGCCTGCTCCGCCATGGCGGCGGCGATCTCCCGGACGCCGTGGCCGATGTTGGCGACGAAGGCGCCGCCGGATCCATCGAGATAGCGCTTCCCCTCTTCATCGATCAGCCAGCAGCCCTCTCCCTTGGTGACAAGGGGAAAACGCCGGTTGAGCTTCCGGTAGAAGACGGGCGAGTCGGGATACTGGTGGAGTGACATTGGGCGGAGAAATTTGGTTCTCTGATGGGTGATTTACTAGGGGGGCTAAAAGCCGTTGCGGCCTGCACTTAGCGAAAGGGAATATCGGGTCAGGAAACGCGGAGACGCAGAGGGCACAGAGGGAGCCGCCGACCCTAAGCCTGCGCTGAGCTAATGATCAATCCCTATCTCTCTTGTCCGTTGGAAAACACGAGACACAAAGGAGACGGAAACCTGAAACGACGAGACCAACTTGGATCGGGGCCCTCTGTGCTCTCTGCGCCTCTGCGTTTGCAGTAAAGGGACAGAAGTGCAGTAGGCAGCACCTACGAGCGACCAACAGAGCCATGCCGCTACTGGGAGCCCGAGCTGCGGAGCCGGCGCACCAGCTCGGCCAGATTCTGAATGACTACGATCCTGGTGGCCGGACCCCGCCGTATCATGACGAACGTCTTGCCATCCCGAGAGACGTCATAGTTCGCATGAGGTGCGGCGCCAAGAATTTCCTCGAGACTGAAGAGCGCTTTCTGGGAGACGACTTCGAATCGAGGAGCGGTCCTGATCTGCACCGAGTTCAACTCGACCCGGTTCTCGCTGAGACTACGGTAGAACAATTCCTTCCCATCGGGAGCCCAGACCGGCTCGGATCCTCCGCTCTGAGAGATCTGGACGACATCGCCCTCGCCCGACAACGCCCGCACGTAGACCTGCTCGACACCCGACTGGTCCGAAGCGAAAGCGAGCCATCGGCCATCGGGTGAGGGCGCGGGGAATCTGTTCTGATATGCATTCACCAGGAGCGGCTTGATCGGCCCCCGCCCATCGTTCTCTACCGTCGCGAGGTCGGTGCCACTGCCCGGCTCGAGCTCGGTCGCTGTGGTTACCAGCGTGTGTCCGTCGGGGAGCCATTGACCGGTATAGGCGAGACTGGGTGAGGTCAGGAGGGACTCGGCTGGAGCGGTGCTCCCCGGTCGGGTCCGCAACAGGCTGAACACTCCGCTCTTGAAGGAGGTGAAGAGGATCGTCTGCCCGTCGGGCGACCAGATGGCATCGTGCCCATCGCGGGTGAATGTGGCCCTCGAGAGAGTTCGCTGATCGAGAGAAAGCACCCAAACGTCTCGTCCATCGGCCGAAGTAAAATCGATACTTAACCGGCGACCGTCGGGAGAGAACTTGGGCGCGTGGAAGTTCTGCTTCCCCTCCATGACCGTCCGGAAGCTTCCGCTGCGGTCAGCGAAGACCAGGGTCCGCGGTTCTTCGGGGATATAGGCGATGAGCCCGTTCGGAGCCACGGAGAATTGCGCGATCCCAGTGCCGGTGGTCGAAATATTCTCCGCGATCTGCAATGGGGGGCCGCTGGTACCAGTGCCCGAGGGCTGGTAGGGAGCCGCCCACATCGTTCCACCGGGTTGGACGTAGACCAGAAAGCCATTGGTGTAGCGCGCCTCAACCATCGGGAGCTCGCTGATGGTTTGCTGATCCCCGTTACGCAGATCAACCCGGATGCAGGGGCCCGAGCCGGTTCCGATCGGTGTTCGGATCGCAAGAGCATACCGGTCCCCAGGCAGCACCTGCTGCACCAGGAGACGGGGAGTCTTCGACATCAACTCGGACCCGATCCGCCCATCGGGATCGAGCCGGGCGATGCCACCTCCCTGGTTCGTGGTGAACCAGAAGGACCCCTTCGAGTCCCAGTCCCCGAAGGTTGCCCGGACCTCCCGGGGAAGGGGAACCGCGTTTCCTCCGCCGGTGGGCACTCGAACGGCGTGATCGCCGGCGGCGGCGAATCCCGCGTCCCAACCGATGACCCAGCGACCGTCCGGGGAGATCTGCGGATTCAGCAGGAACTGGCTGCCTTCGATTTCGCTGGGAGCTGTGGCATCGACCCGCTGGAAGGCGAGGGCATTGCTTCCCTTGCGGTTCTGGATCACGTAGACAACCGCCTCGCCATCTCGGGTGACCGCGAGCTGTCGGAACAACGATGCGACACCGGTCCCTCCCAGGTTCGGCACCAGGATCGCGAGTCGAGAAGGCGGCAACGCCGTCTCCCGCCGGCCAATCCTCCGGCCAGCCACGAAGGTTGCCGCCACCAGGGCGAGCAGGAGAATCGCAGCCGAAGCTGCATAAAGGCGGGAACGCCGGAGGGACCGGCTCGATGGCATCGCGCCGGGGACACTTTCCTCGCTCGCCAGCCTGCCCGCCGGCGCGCCGGTGATCGCCTGGGCAAACTCCGCCGCACTCCCGAAGCGGTCGGCGGGCAGCTTCTCCAGCGCGGTAAGCACCGCGTCTTCTACCTGCTGGGGAACCCGCTCGCGAAGCCGGCGGATCGAGGCCGGCTTCTCGGTCATCACCTTGGCCACGATGGCCTGCGCGGTGGAACCGGTAAACGGCGGGTCGCCGGTCAGCATCTCGTAGGTCACACAGCCCAGCGCATAGACATCGGAGCGGGCCGTGATCTCCCGCTCCCCCATCGACTGTTCGGGCGACATGTAGTGGGGGGTACCCAGGCTCAGTCCCGTCTCGGTCATCCGGGTTCCGCCCGCGCTACTCACCGCCAGCGCGATCCCGAAGTCGGCCACCAGGGCGGTGCCATCGTGCAGCAGGATGTTCTCGGGCTTGATGTCGCGGTGGATGACGCCGTGCCGGTGGGCGTAGTCCAAGGCACTCGCAACCTCGGTTGCGATCCTGGTAGCCTCGGGAATCGGGAGCTGCTTCTCCCGCGTCAGCCGGTCCCGAAGGGACTCGCCCTCGACGAAAGGCATGACATAGTACGCCGAGCCCTGCACCTCACCGGAGTCGATAAGCCCGAGGATGTGGGGATGCTGCAGGACGGCGATGGTCTTGATCTCACGGAGAAAACGCTCGGTGCCGATCATCGCGGCGAGTTCGGACCGCAGAACCTTGATGGCGACTCTGCGGCCGTGTTTGAGGTCCTCGGCCAGATAGACCGTCGCCATTCCGCCTTGACCCAGCTCGCGCTCCAGCCGGTACCGGCTGCCGAGAGCCTCACTCAGCGATAACACGCCCTCCTTCATCGGGTTCTCCGAGTTCGGCGGGTGCTGGAATTGAAACTGGGGTGGCCCACTGCCAGTCGCCCGCAGGCGCAGCGGCAGTCGGCTTTGTCCCTTAACAATCCCCGGATTGCGCCTCGGGCGCCAGCCTGCCACCCCGCCTCGCCGAACGGTGTTTCCACCTGCATATTGGGCCGGGTTGGGCGATGACCTCGACGGACGGACCCGCAGGTTAGTTCCCCGATAGCTACACATTCTCAAGATCCGCATCCCGGGCCATGCCGCACGTCGAATCCCCGTCCAGCCGAAGGCCGCCTCGCTTCTTGTCGGGGATTGTCCCGCGAATTCGTTAGCTCCATCAATGAATCTCGCCGCCGGTAATTGCCGATTTTTCGTCCTGCGCACTCCGCTGCTCCCGGTCGAAACCCTACTCGACTGGAGCAGTGGGCTCAGCGCGCGGCTGAGCTACGACCGGGGTGAGTCCCTGGCGGCCGCACTCGCCACCGATCGGGCCCTCCTCCGCAGTCGTCTCGCCAAACTCCTGGAACATCCCGAGATCCGGGAGGCGATCTTCGTTGCCTCGCCCAGTCTGGATGAAGCGCTCGAGCACTGGTTCCGGAACCCGGATAGTGAAAAGGGCCAGAGGGTCGAGTGGGGCCTGGTCCGCTACCTGTGCCGCATGGCCAGTCGGCCGACGCCATTTGGCCTCTTCGCGGGAATCTCACTTGGCCGGGTCGCGAAGCAGACCTGCCTGAAGATTGGAGGCCGCGAAGCGAACGAGCGGCACACCAGGCTCGACAACGACTACTTGTTCGCACTGGTTCAGGCGTTGGCGAGCGATTCAACGCTCCGCGACGCCCTTCGATACCGTCCCAACGACAGCCTCTCTCCGGGCGCGGGGCGCTTCCGCTACGTCGAGGCCCGGGTCGATGGCACCCTGCGGACCTATCACCTCGTCAGCGCGGACGACACTCCAGAGCTCCGCTCGACCATCGCCAGGGCGGAGGACGGTGCCACTCGCGCCGAGCTGAGCGAAGCCCTGGTTGCTCACGATGTTGATCGCCTGGAAGCCGATAAGTACGTAGACGAGCTGATTTCGGCTCAACTCCTCGTGCCGGACCTGGAGCTGCCTGTCACCGGTCCTGAACCGCTCCCCACCCTGATCCGGGAGCTGGAGGCGCACCCTTCGCAGGAGGCCACTCTTCAGACTCTCCGGTCAGTCGATGCGACGCTAGCAGAATTCGATCGATCCGGTGGAACTGCCCCCACCCGGTACCGTGAACTGGCCAGGTCGCTGGAGCCGCTTCCCGCAAAGGCCGAGCTGGCGACTCTTTTTCAGGTGGATCTGGTCAAGCGGGCGCCAGAGCTGACGATCGGAGACTCGGTAGTCCGGGAGATCGACCGGGCCATCGAGATCCTGCATCGCCTGGGAGGCCTTCGCGGCAGCGACCCTCTGGCCCGATTCCGGGAGGCTTTTCTCGAGCGGTACGAAGAGCGCGAGGTCCCGCTACTCGAAGCCCTGGACGACGAGGTCGGGCTGGGCGGCCTGATCGCCACCGGAGGTGATCCATCTCCACTGCTCCGGGGAATCGGCTTTCCCGAATCGCCGGAGACGGACCACACCTGGGGAAACCGCGAACACCATCAACTGCTGCTCCTTGGAACCGCGTTGCAGGATGGCCGGGAAGAGATCCTGCTCGAGGCAAAGGACCTCGAACGGTTGGAGATCCCCGGCAAACACCCCCTGCCCCAATCTCTGGAACTGATGGCAAGCATCCTCGCCAAATCGGCCGCGGCGATCGACCGTGGCGAATTCCGGCTGTGGGTCGACAGCACCAGCGGCCCTCCGGGAGCGCGCTATCTGGGCAGGTTCTGCCACGGAGATGATGCCCTCGCGAGGGAAGTGGACGCGTTGCTTCGCGCCGAAGAGCAACAGCATCCGGACGACCTGTATGCCGAGATCGTGCATCTTCCCGAAGGCCGGATGGGAAACATCCTCCTGCGGCCCCAGCTGCGGAGCCATGAGATCACCTATCTGGGACGGTCGGGAGCGCCCAGAGAGCAGCAAATCCCTGCCAGCGATCTGCTGCTCTCCCACAAGCACCGGCAATTCGTTCTGCGCTCCGCCCGGTTGGGCCGGCGGATAATCCCTCGCCTTACTACAGCTCACGCCTACAACCGTGGCCTCGGCGTCTATCGATTCCTCTGCCTTCTGCAGTTCGAACATGTGGCCGACACACTGGCGTGGGGCTGGGGACCCCTGGCCAGCGCCCCGTTTCTACCGCGGGTGCGATCCGGTCGTCTCATACTTTGCCCCCGACGCTGGAACCTTTCTCAGAACGAGTGCAACCGGCTTGGCACGCTGACCGGGGAGGAACAGTTCCGGGCGGTCCAGGAATGGCGCACCCAAAGGCGCCTGCCCCGGTGGATCGTCCTCGCCGATTACGACAATCGTCTCGCGGTAGACCTGGAAAACGTGCTCTCGGTGGAGGCCTTTACCCATGCCTTGAAGAAGCGGGACTCGGCAATGCTCGAGGAGACCTTGCTGGCTTCGGAGGACGAGCCGGTCGAAGGTCCCGATGGTCATTATGCCCATGAGATTGTCGTGCCCATCGCGCGGCCGGTAACGAGCGCGGTCAGGGTTCCCGAAGCGCGGAGACCGGCGACCGCTCCGCAGGTACAGCGCTCGTTTTCACCCGGCTCGGCATGGCTCTCCATAAAGCTCTACTGCGGCGAGTCCATCGCCGACGAGATCCTCACCGAGGTCATCGGGCCCCTCACCCATCAATTGCTGGAAGACGGCGCCGCCAAGGGCTGGTTCTTCATCCGCTATGGCGACCCGGCCCTCCATCTGCGCTGGCGTCTCGCGGGTGATCCAGCAGCCCTGTCCGCCACAGCCCGGCCCGCTGTCGAGGCGGCGGCGGCGCGCCTGCTCGACGAGGGGAAAATCTGGCGGGTGCAACTCGACACCTACCAGCGCGAAATCGAGCGATACGGCGGCCCCGAAGCGATTCTGCTGGCGGAGCGGCTCTTTCAGGCCGATAGCGACGCGGTCTTTCGGATCATGGAGCTGGTGGATCCTGGGGACGCTGGGCTGGATGAGAGATGGCGTCTTGCCGTGCGCGGAATGGACCAGCTCCTGGCCGATCTTGGCTTCGATCATCCCGGTCGGAGCGAGTACGCCAAGCGGTGGGTTGAGGAAGCATTTGAAAACCCCGAAAGCAGCGCGGGATTGCGGCCCCAGCTCAGCGATCGCTTTCGGAAGGAGCGCGCGCGACTCGAATCGCTGCTCGATCGGACCCGGGACCCCGACAGCGATCTGGGTCCTGGACTCGCGATTCTCCATCAGCGCTCAGAAAGCCTCGCCCCAATAGGGGCGGAACTCCGGAGGCTGGAGCAGGAGGGGCGTCTCCGGGTGCCGGTGGATGAACTGGCCCAAAGCTTCGTTCACATGCACGTCAATCGGCTGCTTCGGTCCGCCCAGCGCCAGCATGAAGTGGTCCTTCACGATTTCCTGCATCGGCTTTACCAAGCCCAAGCCGCGCGGGCGGCCGCAAAACGGCCAGCGCCGGAGCCGGCGCAATGAACGCGGCGGGTGAATGGCAACCGCTCCTCGATGGTTCGCTTCGGGGCCAGGCGCTCGAGACAATCGGCGACATCGCGGAAGCTCTTAGACATCCGCCAGAGCCCACGCCAGCCGAGGGCAACACCAGCGAAACGACTCAGGCCCTCAAGCTTGGGCTCATGACCGGCCGGGCCGGATTGGCTGTGTTCTTTGCCTATCTGGCGGAAGCCGGCCTGCACAAAGATGCGGAAGGGCTCGCCTGGGATTTTCTCGAGGAGTCCGAAGCCGGCCTGACGGAACACTGGATGGGCGCGTCACTGTGCGAGGGATTCACCGGTATCGCCTGGGCTCACGCTCATCTGCACCAGGCACTGTCGCACGCGCGGGATCGCGGTGAGCTCAAGGAGCTCGATGAAGCGCTTCTCGCCTTGCTGCGCGACTGGCCCAGCCCGGATCAGTACGAGCTCTTGTATGGGATGGTGGGCATCGGTGTGTATGCGCTCGAGAGGCTTCCCCGCCCTCGGGCTCGGACGATGCTGCGACTCATCGTCGAGCGGTTGGAAGAATCGGCCCAACCCATGAAGGACGGCATCGCGTGGAGCTCGCCAGAGAACCCAGCTGGCCCGAGCGGCGAATACAACCTTGGCATGGCGCACGGGATTCCGGGCGTGATCGCGTTTCTGGCCCGCACGGCGGCTGCGCCGCTACAGCGCAGGAAGGCTCTCTCCCTCCTCGGGGGCGCAGTCAGCTGGCTCCGCGGCCAGCGTCTCACTCCTGAGGAGGGTGGTGGGTTTCCCGCCTCCATCACGCCCGGGGAGCTCCCCACTCCTACCCGACTCGCCTGGTGTTACGGCGACCCCGGCGTCACAACTGCGCTGCTGCCCGCAGCCAGGATGTTGGAGCTCCCCGAGCTTGAAAAGGAGGCGGTCCAGGTCGCAATCAGCGCGGGCAAGCGCACGACAGAAGAGAGCGGGGTGGTGGATGCCGGGCTGTGTCACGGTGCCGCCGGCGTCGGACACCTCTACCACCGCCTCTACCGGGCCACCGGCGACTTGCGACTGAGAGCGATCGCTCGCCGATGGTTTGCTCATACTCTCGAACTCCGCCGGCCGGGGACGGGGGTCGCCGGGTTTGCCCCGGCAGACTCGCCGGAGAATCAGAAAGTGAACGCCGGAGAACGAATCGACGCCGGCGTCCTCTCGGGGACTGCAGGAATAGGGTTAGCCCTTCTTGCGGCCACTACGCCGGTGCCGCCACTCTGGGACCGCCTGCTCCTGGCGGATCTCCCTTCGATGGCGGTGCGCGCGGGACGGAATCACTTGGCGGCTTTAGCGCCGGGACGGCGATAGATGAGTACAGGCAGTGCTGCCGGCCTGGGCGCCCAGCCGAAACTCGAACCCAACTGGAGGAACCGATGACCAGGAAGACCACGAAGGGCTCCAAGGCCCCCCCCCGGAAGTCCAAGCGGCTCAGTCTCAGCAAGAAGACCCTCAAGGACCTGAACGTTTCCGGCACCGGTCCCCAAGGTGGGATGGGGATAAAGGTCCCGCTGAGCCATTGTACCACTTGTCCCGCCAGCTGTCGCAAGGGCTGAGGCTGTCAGGGAGGCGGTCCTAGTCGCAATCGCCGCGGGTGAGCGCACCACGAGGAGAGCGGCGTGGTGGATGCCGGGCTCTGTCACGGTGCCGGCGGGGCGACTCTCCGGGGGATGACGGCCAATCTGGCCGCCGTTGGAGCGGCTGTAGAGCTGGAGCAACAGTAGGAGTGGCCGTCTTCCGGACTCCACTTGCGGCCAGCGGTCCAGACCGCATACTACGTGAGCGGGCTCACCTTTTTCAAAGCTTGGCGCCACCACGATGCAGGCTCTCTACGGGCGCCCGGTCTTCGTGGTCGAGGGCGACACGTTCTTCTGGGAAGACGTGGTGCTCGACGCGATCCGGCGCGGTAAATGGGCACAGCTGGAGCAGGAGGTTCGTGAAGGATTCGCCGCCTTGGAGGAGTTCGACTCCGCCGAGGACGACGAATTCGATGTGGCGGTAGACGAGGCTGCGCAGGAGTTCCGCTACGGTCGCGAGCTGGTCACCGCTCACGAGATGGAGGAGTGGCTCGCTGCGCGCGAGGTTAGTATTCGAGAGTGGATGGACCACATCCGCCGTTCCGTTGCGCGGGCTCGCACCACCGAGGGATTGGCCGCCCTCGTAACACGCCATCCGATGGACCCGGATCAACTCGCCGAAGCGCTCCGGGTGGATCTCATTTGTTCCGGAGCAGGAGAGGAGCTCGCTGTCGCAGCTCGCACGACGCGCGGCCGCTGCAGCTGCCGCTGCGAGTTCAGCCACATCTGAATTGCCGTCTGAAGGCGGGCCGGTACCGACCAGTACTCCCTCCCGGACTCTCAGTCGAGCTGGCCCAGGAGCGGATCCACCTGCTGGCCCGGATTGAAGAAGGCGCGGAGCAGTTCCGGAGAAGCTCGATCACGCCCGAGGCCATCCGGCGCGAGATCGGGCATCACCACACCGAATGGATCAGGATCGACTGCCGGGCTATCGCCTTCGATGATGAGGCTGGAGCCCGGGAAGGAGCCTTGTGTCTGAGGGAAGACGGGCTCCCGCTCGATGAGGTCGCCGCCGCGGCTCACGCGACAGTGTCCGAATCGCGCTTCTATCTCGACGATCTCGACCCCGAAGTCCGCCCGATGTTTCTGGCGGCGCGGCCGGTCGACCTGCTGGGACCCATCCTCTTCGAAGGAGCCCATACGCTGTTCCGCGTGACGGACAAGGTGATGCCCTCCGAGCAGGACCCGGAAATTCTGCGGCGGGCCGAAACGGGCGTTGAGGGGCGCCTCGTGGCCGCTCAGGCCCAGCAGCGAGTGAAGTGGCAGTTGGCCTGGTGACCGGAATGGATACCGATTCCCTCGACGCGGTACTCCAGAGTCTCCCGGTGCTCGGCGGTCTTCCGCACGATGTGCGGGAAATCGTGGTCGCCAGTTTCGTCCCTGCCAGCTACACCTTTGGCCAGGCCATCGTCCAAGAAGGCGATGCATCTGACGCGCTGTACGTACTGGTCTCCGGCCGGGTGCGGATGGTCAAGCGGGGAGAGAACGGAGACGAGATCTCCCTCGGCGCGCTCCGGCCCGGGGAGACCTTCGGCGAAGGCGGCTTCAGCGACCACACGGTCCATCCTGCCACCGTGCGAGCCAGCGGGGACGTGGAGGTGGTCCGCCTCGATCGATCGGTCTTCGACGCGCTCCTCCGGCGGCGGCCCGAGGTGCGCCAGTTTTTCGAGCTTCAGTCCCGCCTCCGCAACCTGCAGTTCTTCTTCCGGCAATTCACCGTCTTCGCGAAACTCCCGCCCGAAGCTCTGAACGACCTGCTCGCCAACCTGGAACCGATCGAGTATCGCAAGGGCGACGTGGTCATCCGCGAGGGGGATCCTCCCGGCCCGATGTACATCATCGAAGAGGGTCGCTGCCGGATCCACGTCGGAGTGGACGGCCGGCGCCGCAACGTCGCGTTCCTGAGGCGAGGGGAGTTCTTCGGCGAGTTGTCGGTGATCCGCGATGTGCCGCGGGATTCAACCGTCGAGGCGGTGACCCAGTGCCGCCTGCTGCGGCTCACCCGGGAGACATACCAGGAGCTCCTGGAGCAGCACCAGGCCTTCCGGGACGAGATCGAAGGGCGTGTCGCGCAGTACGATTTCATGCATACGGCGCAGATCCCGATCGACATGTTCCGGGAGATGCTGCCAGCCGATGCGTCGGTGCTCAGCAAGGTGGGAGACGACCAGGTCGACCAGGACCTGACGCGCATGTGGGCGATCCCGCCTCGTCCCGAGCCCGCCCAGGCTGGAGCGGAACCCGCCCCCGCCCCCGAGCCGGAGGTAGCCCCCTTCGCCGACGATGAAGGGCGCTTCGTCAAGCGAAAGAAACGGATCCGCAAGTTCCCCCACGTCTTGCAGATCGACGAGATGGATTGTGGGGCGGCGAGCCTGGCGATCGTATGCCGGCACTACGGCAAGGCAGTGAGTCTCGCGCGGATTCGTCAGCTCAGCCACACCAGCCTCGATGGGACCAGTCTCCGGGCGATCTGCCAGTCCGCGACTGAACTGGGACTCGCTGCCCGGGCGGTGAAGGCCTCAGTCACCAACCTGGCCCAGATGCCGCTCCCCGCCATCGTGCATTGGGACGGTAATCACTGGGTGGTGCTGTACGATGTGGATGAGACCCACGTCAGGGTTTCCGACCCGTCCAGTGGCCGGCGCCGGCTCACTCGAGCGGACTTCGAGGCAAAATGGAGCGGCTACGCGGCACTGTTCGATTACACCACCGAGTTCGAGAAGAACAAGGAGACCAAACTCGGGATCGCCTGGCTGCTCCCCTTTTTCAAGCCACACCGGGCCCTGCTCCTCCAAGCCGTCGGCCTGGCGCTCATCGTGAGTCTGCTCCAGATGGTCATCCCGGTCTTTACCCAGGTCATTGTGGACCGGGTCCTGGTCGAGCGCGATCTCAACCTGCTCAACATCCTGATCGCAGGAATGGGCGGGGTGATCGTCTTCACCCTGCTGGCCACGGTCATCCAGCGCTACCTCCTCAGCTTTGCCGCAGTCCGGGTCGACTCGGCAACGCTCGACTTCCTCACCCGGAGGCTGCTGAGCCTCCCGATGAACTACTTCAATACCCGGCGCACCGGGGACATCCAGCGCCGGCTACAGGGGATCTGGCTGGTCCGCGAGTTTCTGGTAGAGCACGGCGTAGCAGGGCTCACCGCCACCGCTCAGCTGTTGGCCTCGGTCGGCTTGATGCTGGTGTACAGCCCGCTGCTGACGCTGGTCTTCCTGTCCACGGTGCCGCTGTTCGTCCTGCTGATGCGCTACTCCTCGAGCTGGCTTTTCCCGCTCTACTCCGAGCTGGAGGAATCGCACGGGAAGTACCAGTCCTTCCAGATCGATGCCATCAAGGGCATCGAGACGGTGAAATCCCTGGGCGCCGAGTCTGCCTTCCGGGACCTGATGCTGGCCCAATTCAACGGCGTCGCCCGCAAGCGATTCAAGGCGGATTTCACCCTGATGACCTACAACGGTTCCATCTACACGGTGACGCTGCTGTCCGTGGTGCTGTTCCTCATGGTGGGTGCCTACCAGGTGATGAACGGGCGGCTGTCGATCGGCGGGCTGGTGGCGTTCAACTCTCTGGTGGCGCTGGCCAATGCCCCGCTTCTCACCTTGCTCACCCTGTGGGACAATCTTCAGCAGGCCACGGTCTACCTGAACCGGCTGGACGACATCTTCCAGCAGGAGCCGGAGCAGGGCGAGGATCGCTCGCGCCTCCTGCCGGTGAAGTCTCTCGAGGGGAGGATCAGTCTCCGCCACTTGGGCTTCCGCTATGGTGGTCCCGAGTCTCCCCCGATTCTGGATGACATCACCTTCGACGTTCCACCCAACACCATGGTGGCGATCGTCGGCCGCAGCGGATGTGGGAAGACCACCCTGATCAAATGTCTGGCCGGGCTGCTGGAGCCGACTGAGGGGACCATCCTCTACGACGGGGTGGACCTCAAGTCCCTCAACTACCGGGATCTCCGGCGGAAGATCGGGTTCGTGCTGCAGGAGAATCACCTGTTCGACGACAGCATCGCCCGTAACATCGGCTTTGGCGAGGAGGAGCCCGACTTCGACGACGTCATGTGGGCGGCCCAGACCGCTAACGCGCGGGAGTTTATCGAGCGGCTCCCGATGGGGTATGACACCCGGATCGGGGAGTCGGGCATTGGCCTTTCGGGCGGGCAGAAGCAGCGCATCGCGATTGCGCGGGCCATCTACACCCGGCCTCCGGTCCTCATCTTCGACGAGGCTACCAGCGCGCTCGACGCCGAATCGGAACGCGCGGTAAAGGAGAACATCGATCAGCTGCTCGAGGGGCGCACCTCGTTCGTGATCGCCCACCGGCTCAGCACCGTGCGCGATGCCGACGTGATCCTGGTGCTGGAGAAGGGCCGGCTGGTCGAGAGTGGCACCCATGATGATCTGATGAATCGCCAGGGGCTCTACTACTTCCTGGTCAGCCAGCAGTTGGGACTGTGAGTCAATTCACGAATGGCAGAATGGAGGAATGGCGGAATGAGTCGTCAGCGCGCGCACCACCATTCCGCCATTCCGCCATTCACTCATTCGACCATTTGAGAGATGCCCGACGAATCCGCTCAACCCTACCTCGACACCACACCACCCCACTGGGTGGCGCGGGGGTTGGCGCACGTCATCATCGCCGCCTTTGCGCTGACTCTGGTAGCGGCGGTTCTGGTGAAGGTGCCCGAGACAGTCTCGGGACCTTTTACCCTGGTGCCGATCCGGGGAACCGATCCGGTACGGGCGGTGAAGAGCGGGGTGCTGGTCGAGGTGCGCGTCGCCGAAGGCGACAACGTGACCCGCGGCTCGACCCTCTTCCTCCTCCGCTCTGCCAGCATGAGCGATCGGGCGGCGGACCGGCTCACGCTCGAAAGCCAGTTGCGGGCTAATGAGCAGCGGCTGACCATCCTCAAGAGCCAGTATGACACCCGCAAGCGCTCGGATGAGGCAGAGGGGCGGCGGCTGCAGAACCGGATCCAGTTTCTCGAGGGGCTGATCACCTCCAAGAGCAAGCGCTTGGCCCTCACGAAGATGCTGGCAGATAGCTCCTCTTCCGGCGCCAAGCGGGGAGCAATCGGCCAACTCGAAGCGAGCAGGTTGGAGCTGGAATACAGCACCCTCCAGGAAGAGGTTGACGGGGCGCGGAACGATCTCGCCGAGGCGAGATCCGACATTACCAGGCTGGAGGAGGACGGCAAGGCGAGGGACCTGGAATACGAAGAGACCCGGCGAGGCCTTACCGAAGCCATCGAGGCCGGCCGGATCCGGGCCACGTCTCTCCAGCGGGATCTGGTCAATGCCACGGAGGGCGGCTTCTCGGTGATGGCCCCTTGCGACGGTGCGGTGCTGCGGTTGCACGTCAATGCGCCCGGGGCGGTGGTGCAGGAAGGGGACATTCTGAGCGAGATGGGTTGCGCCGGAGACCGCCTCCGGGGTGAGCTGCTCGTTCCGGAAGCCGGAGTTGCCCAGATTCGGCCGGGTCAGGGGGTCAAGCTCCGCTACGACGCCTTCCCCTATCAGCGCTATGGCGTGCGGTTTGCCACCGTACGATGGCTGGGACCCGCCGGGTCGACCGCCCGGGACAGCGGAGAATTCCGCGCCCTGGTCGATCTGGCCGACGATTCCATCCGGGTCCACGGCCAGCTGCAGGCCTTGCTGCCCGGCATGGGTGGGCGCGCCGATATCGTGGTCGGCAGGCGATCCCTGATGAGCTACGCCTTCGAGCCGATTCGCGCCTTGCGGGAAAACTTCGCGGAGCCACCCCCTCGATGAATGAACCTGGCGTCAACGGTGAACGCCAACGGGAGTGGCACCACACGCTCGAGGATTTCCAGAGCGACGACGAGCCCATGGCCACCTGCCTCGGGCTCGCCCGGATCGCGGCCCGTACCGAGCTGCCGATCCTCATCCTGGGAGAGACCGGCACCGGGAAGACCCTGCTCGCCCGGGCCGTTCACAACTCCTCCCGCCGCTCAACCCATCCCTTCATCGCCTTCAACTCCGCCGCCCTGAGCGATACCCTCCTCGACAGCCAGCTGTTCGGCCATGAGAAGGGAGCCTTCACCGGCGCGATTCGGAGGGTCAAGGGGAAGTTCGAGCTGGCGGATCACGGGACGCTGTTCCTCGACGAGATCGCGGACATGAGCCCGGCGGCACAGGCCAAGATCCTGCGCGCCGTCGAGTATGGCGAATTCGAACGCCTCGGCAGCGAGCAACTGCTCCAGGCCGATGTGCGGCTTATCTCGGCGACTCACCTGCCGCTGGCCCGTTATCTGGAGACCGACCACTTTCGGAAGGACCTGTTCTACCGGATCAGCGGGATCACCCTCAGGCTCCCTTCGCTGCGGCAACGCCCCAACGATCTCCGCACCATCATGGCCGCCGCGATCGCCACGGCCAGCGCGGCGCTCAACAAGTCGATCGTTGGGCTGAGCCGGCCCGCCGCTGACCGGCTCCTGAGCTATGACTGGCCGGGGAACCTTCGGGAACTCCAGCGGGTGATTCACACCGCCGTCGCGATCACCGAGGGTGAAGTGATCCCACCGGAGGCGATCCTCCTGGGAACCTCGGTGGAAGCGGTCCACGCCGAAGAAACCAACGGCACGGGAGACCACCCGACGCCGAGTTCCGCGCTCATTGCCGCTCCTCCTTCGGACCTCTCCCTCCGGGCCGCCGAGTTGCGGCACATCCATGCAGTCCTGGATTCCTATCACGGCAACAAGCGCCGGGCGGCCCGGGCCCTCGGCCTCTCTCGCTCCACCCTGGATCGGAAGCTTCACGGGGAGTGAGCCAGTCTCGTCCTGGGACTACGGTGCCATGCTGGGACCAACATTGGTTTCAGATTGGGCCCCTCAGCGCAGTCGCTCTCCAGCCTGATTCGGGAACTCGTGCTGCAGACTCAACTTGCAGTTTGGTTCAGTTGCGGCACGCCACCTGCCTAAGAAGCGGTCCATCAGGCCGGAGCCGCCGGCCGCGATCAACTCTCTGCTTCAACATCGCAAGTTCACTCAGGAGGATGTATGGCTGCCAAGAAGAGCCTCAAGGTCAAGGACCTTCCCCGCAAGGCAATCGACTCGAAGAAGGCGGCCAATGTGAAGGGTGGATACACGAAGTTTACCAAGCCTCGCACGCCGTGAAGAGCGAATCGATTGAAGCGTAGTGACCGGACGTATTTTCCCCCTCGAGGAGGAAGTATGACGAGCAAGGACAAAGAAGTTCGCGATCTGCCCGAGCGTAAGATCCCCGACAACAAGGCGGATCAGGTCAAGGGCGGCGCCATTGCCACGGCGAAACCCAAGAACTCGCTGTAAGGCAGCCCATCCAGCGATCCCCGTTTGGCCACCCCGACGGGGATCGCCGGCCCTCTGATCAAACAGGAACTGGCCCATGACACCCCAGCAGGACCGTAAAGCCCAAAAGGATGAGAGAGCCGCCGATGAGGTGATTCGGCTGGAAGATCTCGCGCCGCGCGGGGACATCAAAGGCGGAGCCAAGCTTCGCTTCGGCGAAGCGGCGGCGAAGTAACCGCGCGGACACTCTTCGGGCGGTTGATCTTCCAGGGAAGGAACCTCAGCCATCAGCGACTCGCGGTGAGTCGCGTGAGTGCCCGCGCGGCTGCCGCACGACGCAGTATCAGCAGGGAATCAGCCTTCTCCCACGCCCGCACTACCTCTCCCTTCGAAATTTCCCCGAATAGCTGATTGCGGTGCGGCGCCCAATAAATCCATCCTCAGGCTGAACCGACCGGCTGGCCCGTGGCCTCGTCCTCCCGCTCCACCCTCGACCGCAAGCTTCACGGGGATAACCGACGCGGAGTCCGGAGTCTTGCAGTCTCGTCCTGAGACTACGGGCCCGATGTTGGGACCAGCGTTGGTTTCAGATTCGAACCGCCAGCTCCAACCGAGATCGGGCGCTCAGGACGGGAAGTGAGGATCACTGACTTGACTTGCGATTTCCTCTCCGGTGCGGCACGCGGTCTGCTTTAGAAGCGGTCACAAGGCCGGAGCCGCCGGCCGAGAGCAACTCTCCCGCTCCAACCCGCAGTTCAAATTTCAGGAGGATGTATGGCCGCCAAGAAGAGCCCCAAGGTTAAGGATCTGCCCCGGAAGGCGATTGACCCCAAGAAGGCGGCCAACGTCAAGGGTGGATTGATCCAGCGGCAGAAGCCCCGCAAGCCGTAATAACTGAGCGACCGACTGTAGCGAAGTGACCGGACGTATTTTCCCCCTCGAGGAGGAAGTATGACGAGCAAGGACAAGGAAGTTCGCGATCTGCCCGAGCGTAAGATCCCCAACACGAAGGCGGATCAGGTCAAGGGCGGCTCCGTTGCGACGACGCTGAAGAAGCCGACCCGGTAAGGCAAACCCTTCCAGCGATCCCCGTTGGCCACTTCCGACGGGGATCGCCGGCCCTCCGATCAAGTAGGATCTGGCGTATGACACCCCAGAACCGTAAACCCCAGAAGGAAGAGAAAGCCGCCGATGATGTCATTCGGCTGGAGGATCTCGCGCCTCGCGGGGACATAAAAGGCGGAGCCAAGCTTCGCTTCGGTGAATCGACAGCGAAAAAGCCGCGCGGTCGCTCCCTGGGAGGCTGATTTCCAGGGAGGGAAACCCGGCCGATCAGCGACTCGCAGTGAGTCGCGTGAGCGCCCGCGCGGCACCCGCTCTCCGCGGTATCAATAGCGAATCAGCCTTCTCCCACGCCCGCACCACCTGGCGGTAATGCGCTGCCGCGCTGTCTCTTCCGCCGGCTGCTTCCCATGCCTCGCCCAGTCGTTCATGCAGGTCGGTCCGCGTCACATAGAGATTCCCGCCTTCGAAACTTCCGCGAATCGCCGCCTGCAGGATCGGAATTGCGTCCTTGGGCCGTTTGAGCCGCAACCAGATTGCTGCCAGCTCATAGTTGGTCCGGCTGAACCCGTCGCTCGGCGAGGTCATCGCCTTTTCGAACGCCTGAGCCGCCTCATATGAGAATCCCCGAGACGCGAGCAACAACCCACGGATGTGGTAGTGCAACCGCGCATCCCGGGCAAAACCGCTCGCCTCGGCCAGAGTACGGACAGAATCGGCCAGGACGCTGAGCCGGATGGTATCACCCATCGCAGCAAGCGCGTCGGCCATGTGGGTCCAGGCCCAGACCCGGTTCCGGGCCAGCGCCGAAGGATCCTCAAACCCGGAAGTGGATTTCGCGATCGAATCGAAGAGGGCAGCCGACGCCTGATACTGCCCGCGGTCGAACAGCACCTGGGCCTCGAGGTAGGCACTGGTCGGCGCGCTGCCGGGTGGAGTGGGCTCCGCAAGGTCCCGCCGGTAGCGGTCTGCTAAATCCAGCGCTTCGGTGTATCGCCCTTCCTGCCGCAGTACGTTGGCCAGCTGCCAGCCCGCTTCCAGCCGGGTCTTGGGCGGCCCGCTCTGCAGCTCCACCCGCATGATCTGCTCCGCCTCGCCATAGGCGCCGGTGAAGAGATGGATGGCCATGAGAGTGTGGGCAGACTGGAAGCCGTCCGACCCGAGTGAATCGGCCACATGGAGGGCCGCGAGCGAACTGTCGGCCCAACCGCGCTGGGCCAGGACATTGGCATAGTATCGCCAGGCCTGTGCGGAGCCGGGTTGGAGCCGGGTCCAGAGTCGCGCGACGCCAAGCGCTCCGGCGATCGAATCGGCCATCAGGTACGACTCGCTGAGCGCCACCAGGCCCTCGCAGGCCATACAGCGCGGGCTGCGCCCCACCAGACCGAGAGAGTCCCGCGCGATCACTTCGTTCAATGGCTCCCGGGCACCGGCCCAATCGAGAGCCAGCAGCGCACCCTGCCCCGTGTACAGATACCCTTCGAGCTCCGAGGGATAGCGGACGGTAAGCGTCTCAGCGATGGCACGAAGCGCCGGCGACGAGTTGGCCAGGGCCCAGCTCGCCCCGATGAGGAGGCGCTCCCGGTCGCTGGCGCCCGCAGACAGGCTCACCGCCCGGCGGAGCCTGCGGAAGTATTCCGTGCGAGTCCCGGCTGAACTGTTGGCGTAATAGAACTGCGCCATCGCAAACGCAGAATCCTCCTTAAGAGCCTTGGCGAAGAGCTGCTCGGCCTGAGGAAGATTGCTCGCGAAATAGGTTCGGAGTCCCTCCTCGTAATAGCGATACGCCGCCACCGACCGGGTGGAGACACTGGCCAGCGAGCCCTCTGGAGCGCTGGCACCCAGATCCTGCGCCAGCCGCCGTGTCCCGGTATCGGCCAGTGCAAAGAGATCGTTCCCCTGAACGGTGTACGCCTGCAGCAC
This sequence comes from uncultured Gemmatimonadales bacterium, assembly GCA_963821525.1. GTDB lineage: Bacteria > Gemmatimonadota > Gemmatimonadetes > Gemmatimonadales > GWC2-71-9 > DATBGE01. The sequence continues at coordinate 80,859 of CAWGED010000004.1, forward strand.
CGCGCCGCTTCCCAAGTCTACTCGGCGGAGATCGAGCCTTAGCTTGTCCGGGCCCACCTGATAGAGAGCGCCGTCCACCAGCTCATTCGCGCCGGCCTTTCGAGCCGCCTCGACGACGACAGCGGCCGTGTCTCCTCCCGTCGCGAGCTGGCGGAGCAGCTCGTACATCCGGGCGCTGCTTACCACCTGCACACCGCTGGCGCGGGCCAGGTTGGTCGCCAGCATGTCGGAGAGCGGCAATCCGGCGACCGGCTTTCCACCGGGCTTGGTGTAGTCGGTGATCCGGCCGACCGCGACCAGCGTCGAGGTGCCGGAGGAGGTCAGAGCACTTGCCCGATTCGCAGTGGCACCCCCTCCCGACGTCAGGCGGCGTCCCGCCAGCCATCCCACACCGAGCAGCACCGCGGCCACTACGGCGACCAGGCGGATACCATTTCTGCCCCGTGATCCGGCGACGCCGTATTGCGGGGACTTCGGGCCCCGTCGCCGAGCTGATTGCCGCCCACCCACTCGTATGCCTGGAACCGGTGACCGCTTCGCTGAGGAATTCAGTTGGTGATGTGGGTTCCGGAGGAGCGGGCGCGACTGGCGTGGCCACCGGCTTAAGTCCGGGATCGCTCCGGGCGACACGGCGCAGCTCCTCGGCTAAGGCGATCACTTCCCGGTCGGGTGGGAGATCAAGCTCCTGTTGCAGCAGGGCCTCGTAGACCTTCGCGTGCTGGAGTGCTGCGGCCTGATCACCCTGCGCCACGTGAGCCCGCATCAGGGCGACCGCGACCTTGGCATTGAGAGGATCCAGTCCCGCGAGCTTCTTGAACCAGCCTACAGCGGCACGATGGTCGCCCGCCGCGGTTGCGCGCTGGCCCAGCTGTTCGAGCAGGTCGCCGTATTCCCGAACCAGGGTCTGCCGTTCCTGCTCGCTCCAGCGCTCGAACTCCTCGGCGCCGGGGAGATGGAACCCGTCGAGGAAGGGGCCACGGTACAACTCGACCGCGCGCTCCAGCGCCCCGGCGGCCAGCGCCGCCCGGAATTCCACCACATCAGCAGAAATGATTTCGGGATTCAGCCGGAGGTCTTTGACCCCGAGAAAGGCCTCCTCGGAGCCGAGGTCCTGACGCAAGGCGTAGAGGGCCTGGGTCAGGGCGCGCCGGGCCCGCTCTTCGTCGGCGTCGGGCCAGAGGAAACCGATGATTTTGTCCCGGGTCAGTCCCCTCTCACCCGCCACACCCAGCATCGCCAGCAGGGCAAGACGGCGTGGCTGGGCCGCCGCCCCAGCCATCGGGCGTCCAGCCTGCGTGACGTAAAGTGCACCTAAGACATTGATGTAAAGCAAGTTATGTCAGGTGACTTTCGAGTGATTTTTCCGCGTCCTGGGCGGGACTTCGCCGTGAGGGCGCTCTTTATACTAGGCCCCGTTGAAGCTGCCGGCAATGAACGGCAAACGCGCAACCCAGCGAAGGAGAGGCTCCAATGAAGTCCGTGATTCTGCCGCCCCTGACGGTCTTGACGATGGCAACAGTCGCGCGAATCGAAGGTCCTTCCTTCACCGCAGCGGTGAGCGGATCGGTCCAGACCGTTCTCTCCGGCAATGCGGTCTTCGGTCCGGTCCGGGGCCAGGCCAACATCCCGGGATCCTTTTCGCTGACGCTTGGCGCCTATAGCGACAACGGCGCGGTGGTGTTCAGCCGGGTCGCCACGGGACAGCCGAAGCTGGGGACCTATCGGGTGACGGCCTTCACCGGCGGGCCGGAAAAGGATGACGAGTTCCACGCCCTGGTATCGCTGGGCTCGGCCGGCAATCCGGTGGGAGCGTTCCGGGGAATGAGCGGTACGGTCACGATCACTCAGTCATCCCCCGACCGGATCGTGGGACGCTATGAGCTGCACGCCGTCGGGTTCATGGCGACGGACATGAATGATGAAGAGCGGGAGATCACGGTGCGCGGCTCCTTTGCGGCCAGAGCGAGCTCGCTTCCCTCGACCTTCCGCGCCGCGATCCGTGGTGCAGTGGGGATTGCGGTCAACGGCGAGTCGGAATTCGGGACGGCCTGGTCGAGTGAAGGGAACCGGTTCTCGCTGACGATGGGAACCAATACCGAGGCGTCGCTTGTGCTCTCGCGTAACATCGTGGCTCGTCCCGGCACCGGGGTCTATCACATCACCCCGGAAACCATCAGAGATGACGGGGCATTTCACGGAGTAGTGGTTACCGGCGAACTCAGCCATCCGACCGGTGTGTTCCGGATCAAGAGCGGCACGATCACGGTCACTTCCTCCTCGGTGGAGCGGATCTCCGGAAGCTTTGAGATGCAGGCGGAAGGTTTTCTGGCGGAAGACATGGATGACGAAACGCGCACGGTGACGGTCTCTGGCACCTTCAGTGCCACGCCAAGCGCGCCAATAGCACCTCTAACCCTGAGGCAGTAGGAGTTGAGCATGCAGACATTCAACCGAGTCCGGTCGCTGTTCGCCTGGTGGCGGGCGCTACGGACCATGAACCAGATCCTGGGATCGAGCACCTTGGGACGGTAGGAGCATCATGCAGAACAATGAACGCGTCTCGCATCTGGGCGACGAGCGGACTACAAGGCCAGTGGAACGGACCAGCGGCAGACTGGCACCCACGGTCTACCTGAGGACGGAGAAGTAGGACGATGCGCCTCGAGTATCTCGCGGACCGGCCGGAATTCATCCTGCCGGTGGCAACCTGGATCTATCAGGAGTGGCCGGAAGAGTTCGCGACCGTCGGGTTGGATGCGTGGCTGGCCGAGTTCAGGGGCACGCTCATGCGGGATGGAATCCCTACGACCTTCGTGGCGAGCGAGGGCCCCGGACTGCTGGGGACCGCGAGCCTGATCGCCTCGGATCTTCCCGAACGCCCCGCTCTGTCACCGTGGCTGGCCTCGGTGTACGTGTTGCCCAGGTATCGCAAGGCCGGAATCGCCACCGCGCTGATCGGGAGAGTCCTCGCACAAGCGAGCTGGCTGGGGATGGAGCAGGTCTATCTCCAGACCGAGAGCGCGGTCGAATTCTACCAGCGCCACGGCTGGGTCGAGCGCGAGCAGCTGGAACTCAATGGCCGTGTGGTCACAGTGATGTCGAAAAACCTCGGCCTTGCCAGGAGAACGGCGTGACTCCCGATCCAGTACGACTGATCCGCGTTTCCTGGCACCAGATCTCCACCCGACGCGAGCTGACCGCGGTGATGTTCTACGGCCGGCTTTTCGAGCTCGAGCCGGATCTGCGGGAAATGTTCCGCGATACCGATCTCCACCGGCAGCGCGCCAAGTTCATCGCGATGGTCGACCTCCTGGTGCGGTTTGCGGACCAGCCCGATGATCTGATCCGCGAAGCGGCACAGCTGGGACGCCGGCATGCCACTCTGAATCTGAGCAGCCGGAATTACGAAGTGGCAGGAGAGGCCTTGCTGTGGACTCTCGAGCGTTCGCTGGGGCTCGATTTCACTCCTGCGACGCGCGCCGCGTGGACTGAGCTGTATGCGCTGGTCGCCTCCGTGATGCGCCGGGTCTCGGGCCGGATTTCGGGCGCCACAGTGACGGTGCCCCATCTTCCGCCGAATGAGGGCTCAGGTAGCTTTCCCGGATGCACATAATCGAACGCCTCTGCCCCGCGCTGTTCCTTCTCGTTCCACAATTCGCCACTCCACTCACCGGTCAACAGACCGGCGGCCGGCCCGTCACGATCGAGGACCAGTTCGCGATCAAGGACGTAAGCGACCCCCGGATTTCTCCGGACGGCAAGTGGGTAGCCTACGTGGTCAGCCAGAAGGACCTGGAGGAAGATCTCAACCAGAGCGATGTCTGGATGACCAGCTGGGACGGCGCCACCACCGTCCAGCTGACTCACACCAAGAAGGAAAGTGAGAGCGATCCCGGCTGGAGTCCCGACGGGAAGTACCTGGCATTCCTTTCCGACAGAGAAGACGAGAACGAGGCCTCACAACTCTGGCTGCTCAACACCGCAGGCGGAGAGGCGGAGCGGCTCACCGACGGCAAGAACGGCATCGAGAGCTTTGCCTGGGCCCCGGACGGCAAGCGGATGGTGTTCGTCATCGAAGATGGTGACTCGGTCGAAGTCGGCGGGACCGACACCACGCACAAGGAGACTCCAAAGCCGATCGTCGTCGACCGGTACTATTTCAAGGAGGACTACACCGGTTACCTGGGCCGCAAGCGGGCTCACCTGTACCTCTTTGATGTCGCGACCAGGATCACCACCCAGCTCACCTCGGGCGATCACAATGAATCGCTGCCATCGTGGTCTCCCGACGGGAAGTCGATCGCTTTCGTCAGCAAAGGAGCGGAAGACTGGGACCGGAACGACAACTACGATGTTTACGTGGTGGACGCGACTCCCGGCGCCACGCCGCGGCAGCTGACCACCTTCGAAGGGCCCGACGCGGAACCTGACTGGGAGAGCCCGCCGGCCTGGAGTCCGGACGGGAAACAGATCGCCTACCTGCAGGGCGGGCCACTCAAGCTGATCTACTACGCGGGGCACAAAGTCGCGGTCATTCCCGCGGCGGGCGGCACTCCGAAGATTTTAACGGGCACTCTCGATCGGAACACCGATCTCCTCCGGTGGTCGGCGGACGGGAATACCCTGCTCTTCCTGGTGGAGGACGACAGGACCCAGTACCTGGCCAGCATGCCTGCGGCCGGCGGATCCATCAAGAAGCTCCTGAGCGGCCGGAGTGCCGTGACCGAATATTCCGCCGCCGACAACGGGCGGACCGCGGTTCTCTGGGAAGATCCCTCCAAGCCCGCCGAGATCTACGCTGTGGAGGACGGGAAGACTCGGCAGCTGTCGCATCAGAACGATTCGCTGCTTGCCACGCTCAAGATGGGCAAGACCGAGGAGATCTCGGTCAAGAGCAAGGATGGAACGACCATCAATGGCTTCATTGTGCTGCCGCCGGACTACGAACCGGGCAAGAAGTATCCGACGATTCTGCGCTTACACGGCGGTCCGGTGGGGCAGTTTCCGCTCGACTTCAATTTCATGTTCCAGGTTTTCGCGGCGAATGGTTATGTGGTAGTCGCGACCAATCCCCGCGGCAGCTCAGGACGCGGCGAGAAGTTCAGCTTGGTGATCTACGCCGACTGGGGCAACAAGGACGTGGAGGACGTTCTGGCAGGAGTGAACTACACCGTCGCCAAGGGGATTTCCGACCCCGACCACCTCGGCGTCGGTGGATGGAGCTATGGCGGCATTCTGACCAACTACGTGATCGCCTCGGACACCCGGTTCAAGGCGGCGGTAAGCGGCGCCGGTAGCTCGGACATATTCGCCGGTTACGGGACAGACATGTACGTGCGGGAGTATGACACCGAGCTGGGTCCCCCATGGAAGAGCACCGAGGTATATCTCAAGCTGTCCTATCCCTTCCTGCACGCCGACCGGATCAAGACCCCAACACTCTTCCTTGGCGGGCAGAAGGACTTCAACGTGCCGTTGCTCAACTCGGAGCAGATGTACCAGGCATTGCGTACACTGGGAGTTCCCACCCAGCTGATCATCTACCCCAACCAGTACCACGGCATCTCCAAGCCGAGCTATGTGAAGGATCGGTTGGAGCGGTATGTGGCGTGGTATGACGAGTATTTGAAGTAGCCGATAGTCATGGTCGTGGGTCGTGAGTCGTCGCGTCCTGAGCCTTCGCCGAATGGCCTCGACTCCAGACCATCGACCATCGACCGCCCTCTTCGAAGCGCAGACCCGCGACAAATGGCAACGCCAGTCCGCGACCCGGATTCTAGGCAAGATCGGCCTGCCCGCCCCGCTCAAGGACCTCGCCTCACGGCGATGGGACGTGATCATCGTGGGCGGCGGGCACAACGGGCTTACCTGCGCTTTCTATCTCGCCCGGGCGGGCAAGAAGGTGCTGGTGCTCGAGGCGCGGGAGCGGATCGGAGGCGCCTGTACACTGGAAGAAACCTGGCCCGGTTTCCGAGTCTCTCCCTGCGCATACGTCGTGGGCTTGTTGCATCCTCTGGTCATCGAAGAATTGGAACTGCCTCGACGGGGATACCGCTGGACCCCGGCGATGGGCGGCTATTTCGTCCCGTTCGACGACGGCACGAGTCTCCAGCTGTGGGACGATGAGGCCAAGGCGGACGAGGAGCTGAAGCGTTTCAGCCCCAGGGATGTCGAAGGGCGGCACGCCATGCACGCCCTGATGCACCGGGTGTGCGACGCGATTCGTCCGCTGGGAGATCGGGACGTGTGGATCGGTCGAGCGCCGACCCGGGAGCAGCTCGAGGAACGACTGGGACATGACCCCGACGCGATCGGCCTCCTGTTTGAATGGTCCATGGCCGAGCTGATGGAGCGGTATCTGACCGACGAGCGGATGCAGATCGCGTACATGGGTCAGGGCGTGGTAGGGACCTTTGCGAGCCCCTACGACCCAGGCACTGCATCCATCTACTTCCATCACTACTGCGGCCGGCTCGATGGTGGCGAACCCGGTGGCTGGGGCTACGTCACCGGTGGAATGGGGACGGTCTCGTTCCTGATCCACGACGCCGCGATCGAGGCAGGGGCGGTGGTTGCAGCGGGAGTACCGGTGAGCCGGATAGTCCCCGGCGAAGGGGTCGAGCTGGCCGGCGGCGATCGGATTCAGGCGCCAGTGGTGGTTTCCAACGCGGATCCCATCGTGACCTCCCGCCTGCTGGGAGACTCCGCCGATGCCGGCTGGCGCACGGCGGGTCGAAGCGGTGCCGATGCGGAGCTGCACGGTGAAGGTGAATGCGGCACTCGCCGAGCTGCCCAACTTCAAGGCGAGGCCCGGTACCCGGATGCCGCACCACCTGGCGACGATCAACACCCCACTAACCAAAGCCGAGTGGAAGGAGTGCTACGCCGACGCGGTTGCCGGGCGACTCCCGAAACGGTTGTGGACCGAGATCTACCTGCAGACGGCGTATGATCCGAGTGTGGCGCCTCCGGGCCGTCACATCATGAGCGTCTTCTCGCAGTACGTGCCCCACACGTTCGCGCAGGGCGATTGGGACACCCATCGTGCGGCGGCGGGAAAGCTGGTGATCGATTCGATCGGCCGCTTCTGCAGCAATATCCCCGACGCGATCCTCGACATGGAAACCCTGGGCCCACCCGACGTGGAGGCCAAGGTGGGGCTAACGGGGGGACACATCTTCCAGGGCGAGTGCCTGCCGCCGTACATGTGGAGCAATCGTCTCGAATACCGCACGCCGATGAAGGGCGTATACCTCTGCGGCGCCTGCACCCATCCCGGCGGAAGCGTGATCGGGATCAACGGGCGGAACGCGGCGATGGAGGTGTTGGGGAAGCTGTAGACGGGAGACGGGAGACGGGAGACGGGAGACGGGAGTCGGGAGACGGGAGACGGGAATCACAGAGGCACAGAGAGCACAGAGGTCTCAGGCCGACTCGACAATATCTAGTTTGCTATCACGAGCGCACGAAGAACACAAAGAAACACAAAGAGTGGAAGCGCAGAGACGCAGAGAACACAGAGGAAGGATTATTGAACGGGGCCACGATCCTTCGGTTGAAACATTGAATGACGGAGAGGCACAGAGAAGGCTATGAACCCTGAGACCGCGTGCGGACCCTCTGCGCCCTCTGCGTCTCTGTGTTGTGTTTTTCTACCAGGAGAGTCCGCACTGGGGCAGAAGGCCCCGCCGGACTCGACGTTCGTCGTCCTGCTGGGCACCGGAAACCCCTATCCCGATCCCAACGCGCAGGGCCCCGCCACCGCTGTAGTACTGGGGACGCGCGTCTTCCTCATCGACGCCGGACCGGGCGTCATGCGACAAATGCGGGCAGCGAACCTCACGATTCGCGGACCCGAGGCCGTCTTCTTCACCCATCTGCACAGCGATCACACCCTGGGCTATCCCGATCTGATCTTCACCTCCTGGGTAATGGGCCGGACCGCACCGCTCGAATCGTACGGACCTCCCGGACTCCGGGCGATGACCGATCACCTCACCGCGGCGTACGCGGAAGACATCCAGGTCCGCGAACAGGGTCTCGAACACCAGACCCCGGGTGCTTGGAAGGTCAACGTCCACGAGATCAAACCCGGCGTGATCTACAAGAAAGATGGCGTCACCGTCACCGCCATCTCAGTTCCCCATGGGAGCTGGAAGACCGCTTTCGGCTATCGGATCGACACACCCGACCGCTCGGTGGTGATCTCGGGGGACACCCGGCCGAGTAAAGAGCTGGAAAAGGCGGCGAAGGGAGTCGATGTTCTGGTACACGAGGTCTACCCCGAAGCGAAGATCAAGCCCGAGGAGCGTCTTGGCGGCAGCGACTGGCCCAAGTACATGCGCTCCTTCCATACCTCCGACAAGGAACTTGGGGCTCTCGCCGCCCGTAGTGGACCTCGCCTTCTCATTCTCTATCACATCGTGCGCATGGGCGGTACCGACGACGAATTGCTCGCCGGAGTACGGGCGGGTGGGTTCAAGGGGCGGGTGGTGGTAGGGAAGGATTTGGGGAAGTACTAAGGCGGGAGGGCGGGAAGGGCGGTCAGGGCGGTCAGCAACAAAGAAGTGAATCTCGGTACTAGGAACTCGGTACTCCCCACACCCAGGCCTAAGAATGCACTCGATCCGTCGGCTCCGGACTTTGCTTCTCATTCTCGCCTTGCCGGCCCTCGAACTCCATGCGCAGGGCACACAGCCTGTTGCGCCATCCCACGGCGAGCGCCACCTCGATCGCCTTTGCCTACGCCGGCGACATCTGGGTTACCTCGCGCGAAGGCGGCGATGCGCGACGGCTCACCAGCTTCCCCGGTGAGGAGTACTACCCGGAGCTCTCGCCCGACGGAAAACTGGTCGCGTTCACCGGACAGTACGGCGGCAACGTCGATGTCTATGTGGTGCCCATCGAAGGGGGAGAGCCGAGGCGTCTCACCTGGCATCCCGGGCCCGACGTGACTCGTGGCTGGACGCCGGACGGGAAGCGCATCGTTTTCGCTTCGGGTCGCAACAGCGCCCCACGCACCTACAACGTGAAGCTGTGGACCGTGCCGGTTGAAGGCGGGTGGCCCGAGCCGTTGCCGATGCCACGGGCGTCGACCGGGCAATTCTCCCCCGACAGCAAGTCGTTCACCTACCGGGTGGTGAGCCCCTGGGATGTAGAATGGCGGAACTACCGCGGTGGCCAGGCTCAGCCGATCCGGGTGGTGAACCTGACCGACCTTTCCATGACCAAGCTGCCGTGGGAGGGGAGCAATGACACCGATCCGGTCTGGCTGGGCAACACGATCTATTTCCTCTCCGATCGGGACTACGCCGCCAACCTCTACTCCTATGATCCCGGCACCAAGCAGGTCACCCAGCTCACCCACTACAAGGATTTCGACGCCAAGCATCTGAACGCGGGTGGCGGTGTCCTGGTCTACGAACAGGGCGGATACATCCACCTGTTCGATCCCGCGGGCAAGTCCGACAAGCAGCTCGTCATCAATGTGCGGGGCGACCTGCCCTGGGCTCTCCCCCAGTGGGAGGACGTGAGCCAGAGTCTGACCAATCCGTCGCTCTCTCCGACCGGAGCCCGCGCCCTGTTCGAAGCCCGCGGCGAGGTGTTCACCATTCCGGTCGAGAAAGGCGACTGGCGCAACCTGACCCGGTCGCCCGGAGTGGCCGATCGGAACCCGGTGTGGTCTCCCGACGGAAAATCGATCGCGTGGTTCTCCGACCAGAGCGGCGAGTACAAGCTCATGCTCGGAACCCAGGATGGACTCGGCAAGCCGCGGGAGATCACGATCGCCAACCCGACGTTCTTCTTCACCCCCACCTGGTCGCCCGACGGGAAGTATCTCGCCTTCACCGACGAAGGGCTCAACCTGAGCATGGTGGAGGTGGCAACCGGCAAGCTGACGCGGATCGACACCGATCGGTTCGCCCATCCCGACCGGACGGTGAATCCCGTCTGGTCTCCCGACAGCAAGTGGGTGGCTTACGCCAAGCGTCTCACCAGCCAGTTCCATGTGATCATGGTGTATTCGCTGAAGGACGGGAAAACCCGGCAGCTCACCGACGGGCTCTCCGATGCGGTGTACCCCGCCTGGGATCGTGAGGGAAAGCTCCTCTACTTCCTCGCCAGCACCGATTTCGCGCTCAACAGTGGCTGGCTGGACTTGAGCTCCTACGACCGGCCCGTCAGCCGGGGCGTCTATTTCGCGGTGTTACGGGCCGATCAGCCCTCGCCGCTGTTGCCCCAGAGTGATGAGGAGACTGCGAAGGACACGACCGCCAAGCCCGACTCAGCTTCCAAGAAACCGGAGAAGAAGTCGACGAAGGAAACCAAGCCCAAAGCGGCTGCCGATTCCGCCAAGGCCGACTCTGCAGTCAACGTGCGGATCGACTTCGACGGGATCTCCCAGCGCATCCTTTCGCTCGGCGTGCCAGTCCGGCAATACAAGAGCATCGTGGCCGCGGCCGATAGTGCGGTGTTCTACGCCGAGTCGCTCGCCAACGAGCCGGGTGTGACCTTGAATCGCTACGACTTCAAGAAGCGCGAGGCGGCTCCCTGGCAAAAAGGTGTCCTGGCCTATTCGCTCTCGGCCAACGGGAAGAAGCTGCTCTTTCAGACCGGCGAAGGCTGGACCGTCGCGGGCACCGAAGGACTGCCGGCCGAGACCAAGGCGAAGAAGCTGAACACGGCGGTGCGGATGCGGCTCGATCCCCCGGCGGAATGGCACCAGATCTTCCGTGAGGCGTGGCGCTACGAGCGGGATTTCTTCTATGTGAAGAACCACCACGGCGCCGACTGGGATTCGGTCTACAAGATGTATGAGCCCTGGGTGGCCGATGTCGGTCACCGGTCCGATCTCACTCACCTGCTCGACATCCTGGGTGGTGAGTTGTCGGTGGGGCACTCGTTCACCGGCGGCGGCGATACGCCCGAGATACCGCGGGTCTCGATCGGCCTGCTCGGCGCCGATCTGGTCCCCGACAACGGTCGGTATCGGATCGCGCACATCTACACTGGAGAGAACTGGAACCCGGACCTGCGGGCGCCACTCAGCGAGCCCGGCGTCAAGGTGTCCGAGGGTGATTACCTCCTCGAGGTCAACGGTGTAGAGCTGAAAGTACCCACCGAGCCATACAGCCTCTTCGAAGGCACCGCGGGACGGCAAACGGTGATCCGGGTGAACAGCAAGCCGGTGATGGAGGGCTCGCGACTCGTTACCGTGGTGCCGGTGGAAAACGAGATCGCTTTGCGGTCGCGCGCCTGGGTCGAGAGAAATCGCCGGCTGGTGGATTCGCTCTCAGGCGGCAAGCTTGCCTACGTCTGGATCCCCAATACCGCCGACGACGGCTTCATTTATTTCAACCGCTACTATTTCGCCCAGCAGGACCGGCTCGGCGCGGTGGTAGATGAGCGGTTCAATGAAGGCGGCTATATCGCGGACTACGTGGTAGACCTGCTGGCCCGTAAGCTTCGGGGATACTTCAACAACCCGGTTGCGGACCACTACCCCTTCATGACCCCTGCGGCTGGAATTCCGGGTCCCAAGGTGATGCTGGTCAACGAAATGTCAGGCTCCGGCGGCGACATGCTGCCCTACATGTTCCGGCAGATGAAGCTGGGTCCGCTGGTGGGGATGAAGACCTGGGGCGGCCTGGTCGGCATCTGGGATGTGCCGCCCCTGATGGATGGCGGCTTCATCACGGCTCCACGCGGCGGGTTCTACAATCTCGAGGGCCAATGGGACGTCGAGAACAAGGGCGTGGCACCGGACATCGAAGTCGAGGAGACTCCGCTCACCGCCAAGGACGGGCGCGATCCCCAGCTCGAGCGAGCAGTGGCCGAGGCAATGAGCCGCCTTGCAGCTGACGCGCCGAAGATTCTTCCGGAGCCGCCGCCGCCGGTGCGGGTGCGGAGGCCGAACTAGCAGGGAGTAGGGAGTGGGGAGTAGCGCCACGTGCCCCACTTCTTCCCTACTTCCTGCCACCTACTCCCTTCGTCCTGCCCCACTCCCTACCCCCTACTCCCTACTCCCTATGTCCCACCACTTCACCCTTTCCGAAGGTCTGGCCAGAATGCCCGGCCCATACAAGGACCAATACGACGTGCTGCTTCGGCATGGCACCATGATGGTGGGGTTGTATGCGCCCCGAGGGATTGACGACCAGACCCCGCACACCCGCGACGAACTCTATTTCGTCATGGCTGGAACTGGCTGGTTCGTAAACGGGCCGGATCGCCATCGTTTCGCTCCGGGCGACGTCCTTTTCGTGCCGGCTGGAGTAGAACATCGCTTCGAGGAATTCAGCGACGACCTCGCCCTTTGGGTGGTCTTCTATGGACCGGAGGGCGGGGAGAAATAGAACAGCGGAGACGAACCGACGAACCGACGAACGACGAACCGACCGCCGGAGTTTGACCCTGCCAATACCCAACGGCAGATTAGCTGCATGTCCTCACCCAACTCCCCGCTCGAACCCACTCTGCTACGCGAGTACTACTTCTCCCCGGAGATCTTCGGCCAGGAGAAGGAAAGAATCTTCTTCGGACAATGGATGTGCGTGGGTCGGGAGGAGGAAGTCCCCAATCCCGGAGATTATCTCCTGCTCGACGTCGTGGGAGAGAGCGTCATCCTGGTACGCACCCGGGAAGGAAAGCTGGCGGCCCACTACAACGTCTGCCGTCACCGCGGATCACAGCTGGTGCTGGGAGTGGATCCCAAGCCCCGCCGCTGGGCCGAGAAGGCGACGGGCGACAAGCCGACCTTCGGCCCTTCCGGCAGCTTCACCAGCGGAATCAAGTGTCCCTACCACTCGTGGACCTACGAGCTGTCCGGAGCGCTCCGGACCGCGCCATTCCTCGACGAAGGCTCCGGATTTCACAAAGACCAGCTCCCGCTCTACCCGGTAGAAGTGGATGTGTGGGGTGGCTTCGTGTTCCTGAGACTGGGTACCGCGCATTCGGGAGGGAAGAGTCCGGAGTCCCTCGCGTCGCAACTGGGCGGCGCGGTCGATCGGATCAAACGCTACCCGCTGGCGGAGCTGCGCATCGCCCGGCGGATCGGATACGAGGTGGAGGCGAACTGGAAAGTCATTCTCGAGAACTACAACGAGTGTTATCACTGCGGCGGCGTGCACCCCGAGCTGTGCAAAGTGGTCCCGGCATTCAAGCAGAAAGGCGGGATGGATCTCGATTGGGACCGCGGGGTTCCGCACCGGGAGGGAGCCTGGACCTTCACGATGAGCGGGACGACGAATCGCAAGCCATTCGCCGGCCTCAACGAAGACGAGCAGACCCGCCACAAGGGTGAGCTGCTGTATCCCAACTTCTTGCTGAGCCTCTCGGCTGAGCACGCGGCGGCCTTTACGCTGTGGCCGACCTCGCCCAACCACACCACCATTCTTTGTGATTTTCTGTTTCATCCCTCGGAAATCGCGCAGTCCGATTTCAATCCCAACGATGCGGTGGAGTTCTGGGACATCACCAACCGGCAGGACTGGGTGATCTGTGAATCGGTGCAGCGAGGGATGGCTTCCCGGGTCTTTCGCCAGGGATTTTACGCTCCCATGGAGAGCATGAGCCTGGATATTCGGAGGTATATAGGAGAAAGGCTGGAATAGTCCCCTAGCTCCGGTTCATCCTGCTCACTTTGACGGCGATTGGCGGGTCGCCTTCCAGCCTGGTACCGATCGCCTTGTTATGGGTCATCGGTGGAAGCATTGTGTTTGCGGCCCTACCGCAAAAGGCCTAAGCACTTAGGACTATCTCGCGCATCGCGGCTCGGCTGCTACATTCTCCAGTACATACCTCAGGCCGTCTTCCATCAGGATAGTCCATGGCCACGTACGCTCGATTTCGGCCACCGCTACCCGCGGTGCTTTTTGTCGGTTCCGTTCTGCTCTCCTGCGCCTCCACGGCCAAACAGCCGGCGATCACCCCGACGCCGACCAATACTGAGTTGCCGGGAAAGTTCGTCTGGCGCGACTTGATCACCACCAACCCCGATGCCGCCACCAAGTTCTACGGTGGGCTGCTGGGATGGGAATTCAAGGACGCCGGGAAAGAGGCAAAGCACTACATCGTCATTTCGCAGAACGGGCGGCCGATTGGAGGGATCCTCGACAGCCGGGGCAAGAAGGCTGAAAAGGTTCAGTCCATGTGGGTATCATCTCTCTCGGTGAAGGACGTGAACGCGGCCGTCGCGGCGGTGAATGCGGCTGGCGGCAAGGTCCTTTGGGGACCCAAGACGCTGGGTGCCCGCGGTACCGTGGTCCTGGTGGCCGACCCCGAGAAGGCGCCGCTCGCACTGATGCGGGCGCCGGGAGGAGATCCGGCAGACGACCAACCGGTGATCAACGGCTGGCTCTGGACCGAGCTGTGGAGCCGCCAGCCGGACAGCGCGGTGCAGTTCTACTCCCGGCTCGCGCCATACCAATCCCGGCCAAGTGAGAATCTCGACCGGCCCTATTTCGTGCTGGACACCGATGGGCAGCCGCGCGCCGGAATAATGAAGCTGTTCGCGAAGGACGTGCGGCCGTTGTGGGTGCCGTATGTCCGTGTTGCCGACGTGGCGGCGGCACTGAAACAAGTCGAGGCACTCGGCGGCCACGTCATCGTGTCGCCCTCGGCGAACCTCCGCAATGGAACGGTGGCCTTGATCCAGGATCCGACCGGCGCAGTTATCGCGCTGCAATACTGGGAGCCCAAGTCATGAAACGTTCTCGAGCAATGATTCTGGCCGCAACGCTGGCGCTGCTCGCCGTCTCCGCCTGCGCCAGCGGCAATGTCGGTACCAGTTGGGGGGTATCGGTGGGGTACGGGGGCGGGTACCCAGGCGGCTACGGGTACCCGGTCACGGGTGTCTCCGTAGGGATGTATGGACGGCCATAAGCTGCTGTTGCTTCTCCTGCTCGGCGCCTGCGCCGGTGGCGGCGACAATACTCAGACCGCGAAGGCCGCTGATTCAGCGGCCGACACGGCTTCGGAAACCGTGACCATCACACCACCTGCCACGACAGTTGATTCGACGGTGGACTGGTCCCGGCTCCAGGAGCTGCTGCGGTATGAGACGAGCAAGGTCACGATGGTGATGGAAGGCCCCGGCAGCAAGGCCTCGGTGCGCATGAAAGACGGCAGACTCTATCACGCGACCGAGCCCAGTTCCGGTGCCATCATTCGCCTGGTCCACGAA
Organism: uncultured Gemmatimonadales bacterium; assembly: GCA_963821525.1. GTDB lineage: Bacteria > Gemmatimonadota > Gemmatimonadetes > Gemmatimonadales > GWC2-71-9 > DATBGE01. The sequence goes on from CAWGED010000004.1 coordinate 96,043, forward strand.
ATCGACAAGACCGGCACAATCATGGTAGTCGCCGAATGAAGGGTGCCAGCGTACGTGCGGTTCTTGCGGGCGCCGGCGTTGCCGCCCTCCTCGGCTCTGGCCGCTGGATTTCTGCTCTGGCCGAAGCTTATCGCGAGCGGCGTGTTGAATCTCGAGCAGTTCAATCATCGGGTGTTCTACATTCTGGCTGGCGCGCTTCCCGCTCTTCTGGGCGGCTACATCGCTGGACGGATGGCGCCCGACCGGCCGGTCGCGCACGGAATGGCGGTCGGGATTCTGCTCCTGATTCCCCTGCTGGTAGCCCTGCCTGCGGTGCTCAGGGCCTACCACCAGGTTCCCCAATCGCCTTTGCCCATCTTGCTGGCCTGGGTCATGCGGCCGGTCGCCGGAGCGGCAGGGGCCTACCTGACCGGACGGGTCGAGACAGCTCCACCTTCATGAAGCGCGATTACGAGTTCATCGTGCTCGGTCTCGGCGGCCTGGGCTCCGGCGCGGCCTATTGGCTCTCGCGTGCCGCAGGGGCCGATGTGCTCGGCATCGAACAGTTCGAGCTGGGACATTCCAGAGGAGAGTCGCAGGACCACTCGCGCATCATCCGCCTCTCCTATCACACGCCGGGCTACGTCGAACTTGCCAAACGAGCCTACGCCTGCTGGGCCCAGGTCGAGCAGGACGGAAAAGAGCGCTGTGTGCTCAAGACCGGGGGACTCGACCTTGGCCCCGCCGGTGCCGCGATCTCCCTCGACACCTATCGATCGAGCATGCGGTCTGCCGGAGTGCCATTCGAAGATCTGGATGCGGCCGAGATACGGTATCGCTGGCCGCAGTGGAGCATCCCCGAATCGGTTCAGGGCATCTTTCAGCAGGACGGCGGTATCGCGATGGCGGCGCGGGCCAACGCGCAGCATCAACGACTGGCGCGGGAACATGGCGCGGCCCTCATGGAGCGGAGTGCCGTCACCGGAGTCCGCTCGGTCGGTGGCGAGGTGGAAGTCGTCGCGGCTGGAACCGCGTATCGCTGCCGCAGACTCGTGGTCGCAGCGGGGCCCTGGTCCAACACGGTGCTCGAATGGCTGGGCAGCTCACTCCCGCTCGAGATCACTCAGGAGCAGGTCATCTACTACTCGACTCCGCACCTGAAGGAGTTCGATCCTGCGCGATTCCCGGTCTGGATCTGGATGGACGATCCCTGCTACTATGGGTTCCCGGTCATGGGTGAAGCTGCGACCAAGGTCGCCCAGGATGCGGGAGGCCGGCCGGTGACCGCGGAGACGAGATCCTTCGACCCCGATCCCGACAACTTTGCTCGAGTGGATGCCTTCACCAGGAAGTACCTGCCGAAGGCGCATGGTCCGGTGTTGTACGTGAAGACCTGTCTCTACACTCTCACGCCCGATCGCGATTTCGTGATTGACGAGGTGCCGGGCCATGAGGGCATCTTCGTGGCAATTGGGGCGGGTCACGCTTTCAAGTTCGCATCCGTGATCGGAAGAATCCTGAGCGAGCTCGCCATCTCGGGTCAGTCCGAGAGCGACATCGGCCCGTTCTCGATCGAGCGGCCGATTCTGCGGGAGAAGGAACCGGCCAGGAGCTACATGGTGTGAGCGAATCAGCCGCGAAGCCCACCAACTCGTTCAGGCCCGGCGTCATCGCCCTGGCCGTGGCGCTGGGGTACGTCCTGCTTTGCGGGCTGTACATCGAGTGGTCCACCAGCCTTGCCGCTCGGTGGGCCGGCTCGGTAGATGAATTGGCGGCCTACGAAATCGCGAAGGGGCTCACATTCGTCGCGGTGACCGGGATCCTTTTTTACCTGGTCACCTTCCTGCTGCTCAAGCGCATCGCCGCGCCAGGAGGACCGGCTGCGGCACAACGAATCCACTCTGGTGGCGGCGGACCGCAAGGCGATGGCGGGAGTCTTCGCGGGAGCGGTGGCGCACGACATCGGCAATACACTGACGGTCGCGAACTCCGCGATTGGCTGGCTCGAGGATGCCTCGATGACCGCGGAGGAGCGCGCGGCAGCGGTGTCGGATCTCAAGCGGGCGTCGCAGGAGCTGGCCCAGCTTTCCCGCCGCCTCGTGGCGCTCCAGGGCGGGACCCGGACCCCTTTCCCGCCCCAGGTCGGCCCGCTGGCGCCGGTGATCAAGGAATCGGTCCGCTTTGCTCAGGCTCATTCCAAGGTCCGCAGCTGCAAGTTCACCTACGCCCTGGACGAAACTGCCCGCGCTACCTTCGCGCCCATTACCGTGGGACGCATCCTGTTGAATCTGATTCTCAACGGTGCCGACGCCACGAATGGCAATGGAAAGATCCACATCCGGCTCTGGCAGAGTGACGGGCGGGTCCATCTGGAGGTGCATGACAATGGGCCCGGTATCCCACCCGACATGCGCGACAAAGTCTTCGAGCCGCTTTACACCTCCAAGCCCGATGGAACCGGCCTCGGCCTCGTTTCGGTAAAGACGGCGGTCACGGATGAGCTTCGGGGTGAGATCTCCGTCATCGACTCGCCCTTCGGCGGGGCCTGTTTCCGGATCAGCCTTCCACGCTGAGATATCATTCCCTCATGATGAGACGCCGCGATTTCTGCCGCACCACTCTGGCGGCCGCCGGAGCCTTGGCTTTCCCTGGCCTGATGCCCCGCATTCGGACCGGCGCCGGCGAACTGGACAGAATCGGGATTCAGCTCTATTCGCTGCGCGACCTCTTCCAGGTCGACATGGTCAAGACGCTGCGACAGCTCAACGCGATCGGCTACGATGAAGTGGAGCTCGCCAGCTTCGGCCAGCGCACCGCCACCGAAGTCCGGGCCGCGCTCGACAAGACCCACCTGAGCGCCCCGTCCGCCCACGTGTCGCTCCAGGCCCTCCGGGAAAACCTGAGCCTGGTGCTGGGGAACGCCAAGATTCTCGAAGTGAAGTACATCGTCTGTCCCTGGATCGACGAGGAGTTCCGCAATCCCGCCGGATATCGCCAGGTGGCCGCGATGCTCAACCAGGCCGGGAACGTGGCCCGGCGCGCCGGACATCTGATCGCCTACCACAACCAGGACTACGAATTCGCCGAGGTAAATGGAGAGCGGGGTTACGACATCCTGCTGGAAGAGCTCGATCCCGAGGTGGTGAAGATGGAGATGGATATCTACTGGATCACCAAAGGCGGCGGCGACCCGCTGGCCTACTTCAAGAAGTACCCGGGCCGGTTCCACATGCTGCATTTGAAGGACATGGCAACCGACGGAAGCATGACCGGTGTGGGAACCGGGAAGATCGACTGGAAGCCCATCCTCGCAGCGTCGGGCAAGGCGGGAGTGCGTCACTACTTCGCCGAGCTGGATGATCCGGTCAACCCGATCAGCTTCGCCCGGGCGAGCTACGATTTTCTCAGAGAGATAAAGTGGTAAGGACGTGAGAGGTGAGAGGTGAGAGGTGAGACGTGAGACGTGAGACGTGAGAAGGTGAAAGAGCGTGAGAAGTAAGAAGTGAGAAGTCAGAAGGAAATGCATGAGGTTCAGCCGGTTCAGCCAACACCCGTCTCACGTCTCACGCTGTCCCGTTCCCTGTTCCCGCGTTCCCGCTTTTGGCTCTAGTTCCTGAGACTGAACGCCACCACGTAATCCCCAAACGTCGTTCCCAGGTCGCCGTGACCGCCCGCGGCGATCAGCACATACTGCCTGCCATTGGCGGCGAAAGTCATGGGCGTCGCTTGACCTCCGGCGGGTAGCTTCCCCTTCCACAGCTCGGATCCGGTTTCCAGATCGTACGCGCGCAGGTAGTTGTCCATCGCGGCGCCGATGAAGACCAAGCCGCCCGATGTTACCATCGAGCCCCCCATGTTGGGCGAGCCCCAGCGACCGGCCCAGGGTAACCACTTGAACTCGGGTATCCGGCCCAGCGGTACCTGCCAGCTTTGCTCTCCGGTGGCCAGATCGATCGCCAGCAGACTCCCCCATGGTGGCCGGTTGCATGGCAATCCCTTGGGCGAAGCCAGCATGCCGCGACTCATCCGGAACGGGGTCCCGATCTGGTTGCCGCTGCTGTCGCCGGGGGCGCGCTGCTCGAGCTTCACCCAGAGCGGGATACGAATCAGGTTGGTCACCAGTAAATGCTGCTGGGGAGACCAGCTCATTCCTCCCCAGGTCGTACCGCCCGCATAGCCGGGATACATCACGGTGCCTTGCAGGCTGGGCGGGGTGAAGAGCGGTCCGCTGCGCATCCGGTCGAACTCCGCGAGACACGCCTTCTTCTCACCCGGAGTCACTCCCCAGACATCGCTGCGTTCGAGAGGAGCAGGAAACAGCGGCTTGGGTAATACCGGAAATGGCTGTGTCGGCGAAGCCTGCTCCCCAGGCACATCGCTGGCGGGGACCGGACGCTCCTCGACCGGAAAGAGCGGAGCGCCCGTGGCTCGGTCGAGAATGAAGATGTGCCCCATCTTGGTCGCGACCGCGACGGCAGGGACCTCGCGTCCATCTCGCGGAACCGTGATGAGCGAAGGCTGCGAGCCGACGTCGAAGTCCCACAGGTCGTGATGAACCACCTGGAAACTCCAGCGAACCTTGCCGGTCTTTGCGTCGAGGGCGACGACCGAATTGGTGTACCGGTTGTCGCCCGGCCTGAGGCCGGCGAAGAAGTCCGGCGCGGCTGAGCCGGTGGGGACGAACACGAGACCCATGCTGGTGTCGGCCGAGATCGGCGCCCATGCGTTGCCGGCACCGGTCGTCGCGGCGGCTTCCTTCGACCAATGTTGATATTCGGGATCCGCCGGGCTCCGGGGAATCGGATCGAAGCTCCACAGCTCGCGGCCGGTGCGCGCGTCGTAGCCCCGCACCGCGCCGTGCTCCATGTCCAGGCGCCGGTTGTCGCCGATAGAGGAACCGACGACGACGACGTCTCCCACGACCGCGGGTGGCGAGGTGACACCATACTGCCCCTCCTGCACTCGGCCGACCCCGACATCGAGTCGAACCGTCCCCTGATCACCGAAGTCATCGCAGGGCTGGCCGGTCGCGGCGTCGAGCGCGATGAGGCGTGCGTCAACGGTGCCGAAGAAGATGCGGCTGTGGCAGGATTGCTGATTGCTTGATTGCCGATTGCTGATTGGGACTGGAAGAGGAACCAGCACATTCGGCAATTGTCAATCGGCAATCGTCCATCCAGTACGCCACTCCCCGGGAGACGAACCCCTCATTCCGCTCCAGATCGAGCTTGAGCTTGGGATCGTAACGCCACAATTCGCGCCCAGTGCTCGGCTCCAGCGCAATGACCCGGTTCAGCGGGGTGCTGAGGTAGAGCCGGTCCTCGGCGAGAATCGGAGTCGCCTCGAACTTGCTCTCGCCCGTGTGACAGCGGCCGCAGCCGCTCTTGGGTCCCTCGCTGTGATCGTCGTGGCTCGCATCCCCGGTCCGATAGGTCCACGCCACCTCGAGCCGCCCAATGTTGCCTCTGGTGATCTGACCGAGAGGGGAGTAACGCGAGCCACCCGGATCACCGCCATAGCTGCTCCACGGCGCGCCGCTGCCCAGCTCGCCGTCGGGTCCGCGGCGTCCGCTGCGCAAGGCAAGGAGTGCCACCGCTGAACCAGCGAGGGCGACCAACGCAAGCGACCTCCAGGGATGATCGAATCGAATCCGCATCGGCCTGCTCGTCCGAAGGAGACGATCACACGGTGCAAGGATCTGGTGTCGGAATCCAACGTTTGGTGATGGGCGGGTTCGTTGTGGTGACCAGCGGGAGCTTCAGGGTTGCTCACCCAGCGTGCCGGGCATTCGGTCGCGGAAGCGCCGGCTCAAAGTCAGGCGGGCTCCGCTCTCCAGCACGACGAGTTGATCGCCGTGGGACCAGGGTTCGAGATACCGGATGCGATCCAGATTGACGATCACGGTGCGGTGAATCCGGGCGAAGCGGGCCGGGTCGAGTCGGGTCTCCACGAGTTTCAGCGTGCCGCGGACCAGGTGGACAGCATCTTTGCCGTGCAGCTTGAGATAATTGCCCGCCGCCTCGATCCACTCGATCTCCTGAAGAGGCACCAGCCGGGAGCGGTCCCCTTCCTTAACGAGAAAGCGCTCCAGCCGCGGGCGGGAGCCGGCCTGCTCCAACGCCCGGTCGAGCCGCTCGGCCAAATCCTGGGCACGTCCGCTACTGAGCTGATGCCGAGCCCGCTCGATCGCCAGGTCGAACCGGTCCGGCGCGACGGGTTTGAGCAGGTAGTCGAGGGCGCCTCGTTCAAAGGCCTGGACCGCATAGTGATCGAAGGCAGTCACGAAGATGACGTAGGGCAGTGGTTCCTGACTGACAGCGGCCAGCACCTCGAACCCATCCAGCTCCGGCATCTGGATATCGAGCAACAGGAGGTCGGGGTTCGCGGTGTCGATGACCCGGACTGCCTCACTCCCGTCTCCGGCTTCCCCTACCAACTCCAGGGCTGGATGCCGGGCGAGAAACCCGCGGAGCTTGTCGCGGGCGAGCGGTTCGTCATCCACGATCACGGTTCGAATCGTCGTCATCGTCCGTTGTTTACTCCGATCGGCCGGGCAGGCAATTCAATCGTTGCCGCGAGCCCACCCTCCGGGCGATTGCTGAGCGAGAAACTCCCTGCTTCCCCGTAGAGCACGCGCAGTCGCTCCGAGGTATTGGAGAGCCCTACTCCGTTCTGTCCTGCCCCGGTTGGATCGCTCAGGCCCGGACCGTCATCCACGACCGAGAGCCGGAGCCGGTCACCCGATCGGAAGGCGGTGATCATCACTTCGGCCGGACCCGCTCGTTTCGCGGCGCCATGACGGAGCGCATTCTCCACCAGAGGCTGCAGAATGAGCCGGGGCACCGCGAGGTTGAGCGTTTCTCGCCTGGATCTCCTGCCGGATGGTGAGCCGCCCTCCGAAACGGAGCTGCATCGAGCTCGAGATACCAGCCCAGCCATTCGAGCTCGCTGTGCAAAGGCGCCTCGGGGTCCGGAGTGCGCGCAAAGGTGAGGCGCAACAGATCCGAGAGCCTGCCCAGCATGCGATCGGCCGCCTCCGGGTCGCGATACATCAGCGAGGAGATGGCGTTCAGGGTATTGAACAGGAAGTGCGGCTGGAGTTGCGCTTCGAGCCGCTCCAGGCGGGCCCGGTTGAGCTCTGCGGCGAGCTGAGCGGATTCGAGTTCGCGTCGCCTGGACCTCTGATAGTACCGCCAGGCGTGGAGCACACCGATCAGGAAGGCCACATTGGGGCCGTTGATCGCAAACTCCATCGGGTACCGGTAGCGCATGATACCGTAGTCGTAGGGACCGAGGCCGGCGCAGGGGGAAGAGCACCAGGCGGCTGCCCCACATGAGCGTCGTGTGGACCAGGTCGGCAACGATCGACCAGCAAGGCATAGGCTGGAAGCCGGCGGTACCAGTTCTCCCGTTCCAGGGGCCAGCGGTTCACCATCCAGACCAGCACGAGGAAGACCAGCGCCATCGCATAAGCACCGGTCAGCTCCTCGATCAGCCGCGCCTGGTAGGGGTGGTCGTGGCCGCGCGCCAGATCGTCGAGGTGGACATAGGCGAACTTCGACAGGCCGGCGAAGGTAAAAACTCCGAAGACCACGAGAAAGAACAACCAGCGGCGTCTGTTCATGATCGCGAATGTGGGGAGCGGGCGCGCGATGCGCCATGGCCAGTGGGCCGAGTGGGATCGGGGTGGTGACGAGCGGGATCGGAGGGAATTCAGATTGAAGATTTCAGATTGAAGATTGACCGAATGGGCGCAGCAGTCGGACATTCCGGTGGGCCCAGAAAATGCCCTCACAAATCTTCAATCTGAAATCTTCAATCTTCAATCACCGGACACCCCGGGACGACACCTACGACGTGTGCATCGTCGGCTCGGGCGCCGGCGGGGGCATGGCGGCCACATGCTGACCCGGGCCGGCGCCAAGGTCATCATGCTGGAAGCCGGCGCCGATGTGGGACAACACCAAAGACTCGGCGATGCTCAAGTGGGCCTACGAGTCGCCGCGCCGGGGCATGAGCACCAAGACAGCGCTCCTTCGGCGAGTTCGACGCCGGATTGGGCGGCTGGGAATTGCCGGGTGAGCCCTTTACCAGGGCGGAGGGGACAGACTTCAAGTGGTTCCGGCTCCGGATGCTCGGCGGTCGCACCAATCATTGGGGACGCATCTCGCTCCGCTTCGGCCCCGATGACTTTCGCCGCCGGAGCATCGACGGCCTGGGTGATGACTGGCCGATCACCTATGACGATCTCAAGCCGTGGTACGACGAGGTAGATCGCCTGATCGGCTTGTTCGGCAGCGCCGAGGGCCTTCCCAACCATCCCGATGGCATCTTCCTCCCGCCACCGCGCCCCCGCTGTTATGAGCTCCTGGTCAAGCGTGCCTCCGATAAGCTGAAGATCCCCTGCATTCCCGCGCGGCTTTCTATCCTGACTCGCCCCCTCAACGGGCGATCGGGCTGCCACTACTGCGGCCAGTGCAGCCGCGGGTGTGCGGTGAATGCGAATTTCACCTCGCCGAACGTGCTGATCCTGCCTGCACTCGCGACCGGGCGAGCTGAAGCTGGTGACGGGCGCCATGGCGCGAGAGGTAACGCTCGATCGGAACGGGCGGGCGGACGGTGTGCTCTATATCAACAAGGCGGATGGAAGCGAGCAGCGAGTCCGTGCCAAGGTGATCGTCCTCGCCGCCAGCGCCTGCGAGAGCGCGCGCATCCTGCTCAACTCGAAATCGTCCAGCTTTCCCCAGGGGCTGGCCAACGGCAGCGGGGTGGTTGGGAAATATCTCACCGACACCACGGGGACCGACGTCTCGGGCTTCATTCCGGCGATGGTGGACCATGTCCCCCACAACGAGGACGGCGTCGGAGGGGCTCACCTTTACATGCCGTGGTGGCTCGATAACAAAGGCCTCGATTTTCCCCGCGGATACCACATCGAGATCTGGGGTGGCCTGGGTGCCCCCGCATACGGATTCATGGATGGGATCCAGGACTACCCCTCGGGCGGAGGTTACGGAAAGCGGCTCAAGGACGACTACCGGAAATACTACGGCGCCACGATCGGCTTCTCGGGCCGGGGAGAACAGATCCCCAATGAAGATTGCTATTGCGAGCTGGACCCGGAGGTAGTGGACCGCTGGGGCATCCCGGTACTCCGCTTTCACTGGAAGTGGGCCGATTACGAGCTGAACCAGGTGAAGCACATGCAGGAGACTTTCCGCGCCCTGATCGCCGAGATGGGCGGTCAGGTCCAGTCTCAGATGCCCTCCAAGGAAAAAGGCTACGGCATCGCCATCGGCGGATCGATCATCCACGAGCTCGGCACGGTGCGGATGGGGAAAGACCCCGCCAGGTCGGCGCTCAATTCCTACTGCCAGGCGCACGAAGTGAAGAACCTCTTCGTCACCGACGGTGGGTCGTTCGTCTCTCAAGCTGACAAGAACCCAACCTGGACCATCCTGGCGCTGTCCATGCGTGCCAGCGACTACATCGTCAGGGAGAGGAAAGCGGGGAGGCTGTAGGGAATGGCGGAATGGCGGAATGGCGGAATTGGTGAATGGGTGAACGGTGAACAGGGAACCGGAACGGAGCCGTATGGATGACCTGAGTCGTCGGGAAGCGGTTCAATTGATGGTCGGGATTCCTCTGCTAATAACGGGGGTCTCCCCAGAGACGATCCGTCGCGCTGCGGCGTTCGCCAGGACCGCACTGGCCGCACCAGCGCAAGCGGCTCCCGTGTTCTTCACGGCGCACGAGTGGCAAACCGTCAGAATCCTGGTCGATCTCATCATCCCCAGGGATGATCGCTCGGGAAGCGCCACCGATGCCGGCGTGCCCGAGTTCATGGACTTCATTCTGAACGATCAAGCCGACATGCAGGACCCGATGCGCGGGGGCCTGGCCTGGCTCGACAACGAGTGCCGGGACCGTTTTGGAAAGGCCTTCGTGGACTGCGGCGATGCCCAGCATGCGGCCGTGCTCGACGACATCGCCTGGCCGGCGAAAGCCCGCCCCGAGCTGAGCAACGGCGTCGAGTTCTTCAATCGAATGCGAGACCTGACTGCCTCCGGGTTCTTCTCCAGCAAGATGGGCGTCGAGGACCTGAAATACCTCGGGAACACGGTGGTGGCTGAGTGGAACGGCTGTCCACCGGCGGCGCTGGCCCGGCTCGGAGTGAAGTACTAGACCCTCACCGCCACCGCAGTCCGCCGCCCCTACCGAGAGCTGCGGAGCAACGAGAGATTCAAGCAATGCCTCCACTCGGAATCGGCTTCATCGGGAGCGGATTCAACGCTCGCTTTCACATGCTCGCCTTCCAGGGCGTGCGCGACGCGAACGTGCTTGGCGTCTGGAGCCCCAACGCTAAGCACGCCGCCGAAGGCGCTGCTACCGCACGGCGTCTCGACATCGGCCAGGCTCGGCCCTACGCGTCCATCGGCGAGATGGTAGCCGATCCTGCCATCGATGCGATCTGGCTTTGCGGCGCCAACCACGCCCGGATCGAGAATATCGAGGAGATGGTTGATCCCATCATGCGGGGGCAGGCCGAATTACGCGGCGTCGCATGTGAAAAACCGCTGGCTCGCAACGTCGCCGAGGCCAAGCGGGTGACCGAGCTGGTGAAACGGGCGGGCCTGGCACACGGCTACCTCGAAAACCAGGTCTTCGCCCCTCCGGTGGAGCAAGGCAAGGCACTGCTTTGGGGGCGCGGCGCCTCGACCACCGGGAGACCCTATCTCGCTCGTGCGGCCGAGGAGCACAGCGGCCCCCACACCCCATGGTTCTGGCAGGGCAAGCTGCAGGGCGGCGGCGTCCTGAACGACATGATGTGTCACTCGGCGCTGGTGGTGCACTTCCTGCTGACCAAGCCAGGCTCCCCTTTGAGCACGGTCAAGCCGGTGAGCATCACCGGTCACATCGCGAGCCTCAAGTGGACTCGGCCGGAATACGCCAAGCGGCTGCGGAAGGCGATGGGCAAAGAGGTGGACTACACCAGGCAGCCCGCGGAAGACTTCGCCAGCGTCACCATTGCGTTCGAAGCCGAGGATGGGAACAAAATCCTCGGTGAAGCCACCACCTCATGGAGCTTCGTGGGTCCCGGCCTCAGGCTCTCCGCCGAGTTGCTCGGACCCGAGTACTCGATGTCGTGGAACAGCCTCGATGCCGGCCTCAAGGTTTTCTTCAGTCGCGAAGTGAAGGGCAAAGCCGGCGAAGACCTGGTCGAAAAGCAGAACGCCGAGACCGGGCAGATGCCGGTAGTGGCGAATGAAGCCTCACTCTACGGCTACGAGGCGGAGAATCGCCATTTCGTCCGGGTCTTTCAGGGGAAGGAGTCTCCCCGTCTCACCTTCGATGATGGTCTGCAGGTTGCCCGCCTGCTGATGGCAGCATACATGAGCGCCGAACAGGGACGCACGGTGAACTTCCCTCCCCGTGGGCTGGACTCCTTCGTGCCTGCGGTCGCGCGAGGAACCTGGCGCCCATGAAGAGCCTTTGGAACGACAAAGAAGCCTCTGGATCTGAAGGGGATCCGCTCCGGCTCCGGGTCTACACTTCGCGGCTTCTCGGGCGGGAGCCTTCGCTCGTCCTTCACGGCGGCGGCAACACCTCCGTAAAGACAACCGCGACGACCCTCTTCGGCGATCGGGAGGACCTGCTCTACATCAAGGGGAGCGGGTGGGATCTCGCGACGATCGAGGCAGCGGGATTCGCGCCGGTGCGGCTGCAGGTGCTGACCCGGATGGCCGAACTGCCTCGGCTCACCGATACGGAGATGGTGCGAGCCCAGCGGGCCGCGATGACCGACCCCGGTGCTCCGACGCCATCGGTCGAAGCGATCCTTCACGCCATCATCCCGTTCACCTTCGTGGATCACACCCACGCCGACGCCGTTGTCGCGATAAGCAATACACCGGGAGGAGAAGCACGAATCCGCGAGGTCTACCAGGATCGCGTGCTGGTAGTGCCCTATGTCATGCCCGGATTCGTGCTGGCGCGAAAGGTGTTCGAGCTGAGTCGGGGACTGGACTGGTCGCGCTACGAAGGAATGGTCCTGCTGCATCACGGCGATTTTCAGCTGGGGCAACGATGCCCGCACCAGCTACGAGCGGATGATCGAGCTGGTGACCACGGCGGAAGACTATCTCCAGAAGAAGAAGGCGTGGACCGCCGTCCGTCGAGTCACCTCCTCCACCGCTCATGGCGTCAACGGCGTGGAGCTGGAACTCGCCCGGCTTCGTCGGGAAGCGTCACTTCTGCGCGGTGCTCCGATGATCGCGACCCTCGACGACAGCGCCGAGGCTGCGGGATTTGCCGGACAGCCGGAGGTGGCTTCGATCGCATCGCGTGGTCCTCTCACTCCCGATCACGTCATCCGGACCAAGCCTACGCCCTTGGTCTTGAACGGCGGCAAGTTCAGGTTCGGTCGAAGCCTTCGCCGCGGGATACCGCGAGTACTTCGCCCGCCACGCGACGCCGGAAGTGAAGCCGCTCGACCCGGCACCCCGCTGGGTGGTGTGGCCGGGCGTGGGCAACCGTGGCACTCGGTCCTAGTGCCAAGGATGCCGCGATTGCCGCAGACATCGTGCGCCACACCGGGCGCGCGATCCAATGGGCCGAGGCCTTGGGAGGTTGGAGGGCGCTGCCGGAGGAAGACTTGTTCGAGGTGGAGTACTGGGAGCTGGAACAGGCCAAGCTCAAGGCCGCCGGTGCTTCTCCGCCGTTCCAGGGGAAGATTGCGCTGGTGACGGGTGCCGCGAGCGGTATCGGGCTCGCCACCGCCGAGATGCTTCACCGGCAGGGCGCGGCCGTGACGGGGCTCGATATCAACCCGGCAGTAACCAGGGTGCTCCAGAAGCCCGGGATGCTGGGGCTGACCTGCGATGTAACCGATGGCGGCGCGCTCAAGGAAGCGGTCGAGACCGCGATCCGCCAATTCGGAGGTCTCGACATCGTGGTCAGCAACGCGGGCATTTTCTCTCCCAGCGAGCGGCTGGAGGAGTTGAGCGACGCGAACTGGGAGCAGAGCCTCACACTCAATCTCACCAGCCACCGGATGCTTCTCGAGCTGGTGATTCCCTATCTCCGGCTGGGCTTCGATCCGACCATCATCGTCAACGCATCGAAGAACGTTCCCGCTCCGGGGCCGGGTGCCGGCGCCTACTCGGTGGCCAAGGCCGGTCTGACTCAGCTGGCCCGCGTCGCGGCACTCGAGCTCGCGAAGGATGGAATCCGGGTCAACATCCTGCACCCTCACGCCGTCTTCGACACCGCGGCCTGGACCCAGGAGGTCCTCGAGGCTCGGGCGAAGAACTACGGGATGACGGTCGATCAGTACAAGCGCAACAACCTGCTCGGCGTCGAGGTGACCTCGCAGGATGTCGCCGCACTGGTCTGCGCCATGGCCGGCCCCGCCTTCGCCAAGACGACCGGGGCACAGGTGCCGGTGGACGGGGGTAGTGATCGGGTGATTTGAAGCCATTGAAGATTTCAGATTTCAGATTGCAGATTGAAGGCGGGACCTCGACCATGGCGTGGAACCACCGACTGCCTGGCGTGAAGCTGTCAAATCATCAATCTGAAATCTTCAATCTGAACATTCCTCAGGCTACTGCCAACGCCCGCTCCACCAGATCCCTCGCCTCCTCCACCATCCGTCCGAGGTGGTGATCGTCCTTGAAGCTTTCCGCGTAAATCTTGTAGATGTCCTCGGTTCCCGAGGGCCGCACCGCAAACCAGCCGTGCCGCGTCGTGACCTTGAGCCCGTCGATCGGGGCGCCATTGCCCGGTGCGGTCGTGAGGCGAGTTTCGATCGGGTCGCCCGCGATGAACGAGGCACTCACCGAGCTCGCCGTGAGTTTCTTGAAGCCCGCCTTCTGCGCCGGAGTGCAGGGCGTGTCGATCCTCGTATAGGCCGGCTCGCCATACATCGCGGTCAGGTCGCGATAGTGCTCGCCTGGATCCTTCCCGGTGGTCGCGGTGATCTCGGCGGCGAGAAGCCCCAGCAACAGTCCGTCCTTGTCGGTGGTCCAGACTAACCCCGATTTCTTCAGGAAGCTTGCCCCCGCGCTCTCTTCACCACCGAAACAGCAGCTTCCGTCGAAGAGCCCCGGGGTAAACCATTTGAACCCGACCGGCACCTCGTAGAGTCGTCTTCCGAGCACCATTCACCACCCGATCCACCAGAGCGCTGGTCACCACCGTCTTCCCTACGACGGCCTGAGTCCCCCATCCTGGACGGGACCCGAGGAGATAACGAATCGCGACGGCGAGGTAGTGGTTCGGATTGAGCAGCCCCGCCGAGCGGGTCACGATCCCGTGGCGGTCCGCGTCCGGATCGGTGGCAAAGGCGACATCGAACCGATCCTTGAGCCGCACCAGGCCGGCCATGGCCCAGGGACTCGAGCAGTCCATCCGGATTTTCCCGTCGTGATCCACGGTCATGAACTTGAATGTGGGATCGATCTGGGTGTTGGTGACGGTCAGATCGAGTCCATACTGCTCGGCAATCGGTCCCCAGTAGCCGAGCGACGATCCGCCCAGCGGATCGACTCCGATTCTGATGCCGGCGGCACCGATCGCCTCGAGATCGATCGCGTTGGCAAGATCGGCGACGTAGGTCGCGACCAGATCGCCATGCCGGGTAGTCCGAGCCGTTCGTGCCTTCTCGTACGGCACTCGTTTCACGCCGCGGTTTTCGTCGCGCAGCAGCGCATTGGCCCGTTCCTGGATCCACTTGGTGATCGTGGTGTCCGCCGGCCCTCCATTGGGCGGATTGTATTTGATGCCCCCATCGGCTGGTGGATTGTGGGACGGGGTGATCACGATGCCGTCCGCGAGACGCACCGCCTCACTGCTCGTGTGCCCCCCGGCCCGGGAGGCGTTCCATGCCAGGATCGCGCGGGAGATCACCGGGGTAGGAGTGAACCCGTCGCGCCGCTGCATGACTACTTCAATGTGGTTTGCGGCGAGAACCTCGAGCGCGGTGCGCTCGGTAGGAGTCGAAATCGCATGGGTATCCTTGCCGAGAAAGAGCGGCCCGGCGATACCTCGCCCGGTGCGATACTCACAAATCGCCTGGGTGATGGCGAGGACGTGTGCTTCGGTGAATGTGCCCTCGAACGGGGATCCGCGGTGACCGCTCGTCCCGAAGCTGACCCGCTGGGCCGGATCTTCGGGATTGGGCTGCCGCTCGTAGTAGTCACGCTCCAGCCGCGCCACGTCGATCAGCAGTTGTGGTGGAGCGGGCTGGCCGGCGAGTGGATGCATGGTCTCCGTAACCGATTCGGGAACTGGCGCCGCGCGCTTGCGGCGCTCCCTACCTCATGATAACATGCTCACTCGGGACTCAGCCGGGTCGCTGGCTCAGGTGGAGCCTGGGTCGCCTTGTCGAGGGAGGCAGTAGCCTCCGAGTCGAAGGCACGAATGAGCTGTCCGCCTCCGCGGAGAGTTTCGTTCGGGCCTTTTTTCATTTCCGGCTATTCCGTCGCACCAATCAGGGGGTCGAATGGACGATGCACTGAAGCCACAATCGCACGGCTTCGATGCTGATGCCTTGGTACCCGACAGCCGAGCCCGGTGGGCGGGTCGAGTAGCGGGTTGGCTGCTCCTCCTCCTGGGCGCGACCGGAGCTCTCGGTCTCCTTCCAGGACTGCAATTTCTCAAGCAACCGGTCACCGGCTTCTCCCCGCTTTCGCTAGTCACCGGCCTGAGCCTTTGCGCCCTCGGCGCGGGCCTTGGTGGCGCTGGTCAGCGGCAAGCGGACGGCTGGCGCTCTGGGCGCCGCCGGGGCCGTGCTCGTCGCCGCACTGGCAGTCACTCAATATCTCCTCGGGGTCGATCTCGGGATCAATCCCGTCGCAGGCGGAGCGCGGCGGCGAGCGGGTTGAGCTCGTCGGTTCGGGTGTCGATCGCCAGCGCGATGCTCCTCGGACTGGCAGGCGCCGGCCTTATCACTCTCGCTTCACCGATCTCCCCGCATCGCGGGAGACTCTTCGCCGGTGGATTCGGTTGTGTGGTGGTGGCCTTCGCCCTCGGCATTCTGCTTACAACAGGCATCTGGAATCTCGAGCAACAGGCGGGGCTTCTGGCCGGCTCCTCATTTCAGACGCTGATCGGCTCGCTGATCGGAGGCTCCTGCCTGGTGTTCATCGCCTGGAGCGCCGATCCCACCGCAGCACGCTCGGCGTATTGGCTACCGGTATCGGTGGGCGCGGGATGCCTCGTCACCGCGATCTTCCTCTGGCGCGCCCTCATCATCTACGAAGACGATCGGGTCCGCGGCCAGGCGACGATCGCGGCGCGAACCGCGAGGCGAGAGATCTATGGCCAGGTCCAGACCGGCACCCGGCTCCTGAGCCGCATTGCACGGTTCAGCTCGCCTCCCCGGCCCCAGTCGCCCAACTGGTCAAGCAGCATGGTGGCGATCACTCGCGATATCGACGGGCTCCTCGCAATCGCGTGGACCGATTCGACCGCGAAGGTCACCTACGTAGCACCTCCCACCGCCGATGCCGACACGTTGCGCTCCCAATTGCAGCGGGGACTGGAGGCGGCACTCGGTGGAACCCCGCCGGCATCTTGGCATTCCGCCACGATGTATTTCGGCATCGGGCCCGAGGGACAGACCTTCGCGGCTGCCGTACCTATCTGTGTACCCGCCGGCTGCAGCGGCTATGTGCTTGGCGTCTTCGACGCCGCGAGCCTGCTGGAGCCGGTGTTGGACAACCCAGGTGAGGGATACGCCTTTACCATCCTGACGTCGAGGGGCGCGAGCCTCCTCACCTCGCGCGAGCCGCCTGCCGGTGCCCGGAATCTCATGGACCGGTCCTCATTCAAGCTCGGCGATCTCAACTGGCAGCTTCAGGTCGGCGCCACACGAGAGACACTGCAGCGGCTCCGTTCGAAGCTTCCCGATCTGCTTCTGCTGGCAGGCCTGCTGGTCACCGCTCTCCTGCCGCTCACCGTGCGGCTGGCCCAGATGACCTGGTCGCGCGCCCGCCTGGTGGAAAGAGTTCGCCTCAATCTCGCCCTGGAAACGGCAACCGACGGAATCTGGGAGTGGGACGTGCCGAGCGGTGCCGCGATCCGGAGTGCGACACTCTGGCGCCATCTGGGGTATGGCCCGACCGAGTTTCCGGCCAAGATCGACAGCTGGATGTCTCTCATTAACCCGGACGATCGCGCCGCGGTGCAGGCGGCGATGGCGGCGCACCTCGCGGGCAAGACCGAAAGCTTCGAAGCGGAATACCGGATCCGGGACCATCTCGGCGGCTGGCATTGGGTCATCGATCGAGGCAGGGTCGTCGAACGAGCGCCCAGTGGCGTGCCGCTTCGGGTGCTGGGTATCAGCGCCGACGTTACCGAGCGGAAACGGACCGACGAGGCGCTCGAGGCAAGCGAGCGGAGGTTCAGGGCCTGCTTCGACAGCGCTTACCAGCTGCAGAAGCTGCTCGACCTCGATGGGCGAGTGCTGGAGGCGAATCGCACCGCGCTGGACTTCTCCCGTACGACGATCGAGCAGTTGCGCGGCGTGCCGCTCTGGGATACCGAGATCTGGCTGAACAGTCCCACCAGCCGCGAAGCCTTGCGCGCCGCATTCGCCGAGGCGTGCAAAGGGAAGACAGTGAGGCAGGAGATGGAGCTGGACGCCGGCGAGGGACGCCACGCCATCATCGATTTTTCGCTGACCCCGATCATGGATACGGAAGGCAGGGTGGTTCAGCTCCTCGCCGAGGGGAGAGACATCACGGCCAGCAGGCAGGCCGAAGACCAGCTGCGCGAGGTCGAGTCGCTCTCGACCATGGGCCGGCTCGCGGCGCGCGTCGCGCACGAGATCAATAATCCGTTGGCCGGCATTCAGAATTCTTTCCTTCTCATCAAGGACGCGGTCCCCGAGGATCACCCGCATCACAGTTACGTGGGCGCCATCGAGCGAGAGATCGGCCGGATTGCCGGGGTAACCCGCCAGCTGTATGAGACCTACCGCCCTGACTCCGACGGCGCGCGTGAGACATCCATACCGAACCTGGTTGGCGACGCGGTGGCGCTCCTCGGCCAGGTCAACCGCGATGCGCGGGTAACGATCAAGGTGGACTTGCAGCGGGCACCCCACGTCGTACAGCTTCCCGATGCCCTGCTCCGCCAGGCGGTCTACAATCTGGTGCAGAACGCGGTAGAGGCATCCCCAAAGGGGGGAACGGTTTGGGTCACCGCGGCAGGAGAGGATGGCGTCTTCGAGCTGCGGGTCAAAGACAACGGACCCGGCATCCCGCAGGAGATTCGAGAGCGAATTTTCGAGCCGTTTTTCACGACCAAGCCATCCAGCACCAGGACCGGTGGCATGGGTCTCGGTCTCTCGCTGGTCCGCCGCTCGGTCCACGCGCTGGGCGGTCAGGTAGAAATTATTGACGTTCCTGGAGGCGGCACGGAGTTCGTGGTCCGGTTGCCCCTCGGGACCCGACATGCAGGAGCAATCTCATGACGATGCGCGGCAGGATCCTCCTTGCCGACGATGAAGAGACCTTCCTCAGTTCTACTGCGGATCTTCTTCGAAAAGAAGGCTTCGAGTGCGATACGGTCCAGGATGGCGTGAGCGCACTGGCTCGGGCGTCGGAGAATAACTACGACCTCCTGGTCACCGATCTGGAGATGCCCGGGAACGCCGATCTCTCCCTGATCCGGCAGATCACGTCCGCGAGAGGTGGCCTGCCCGTGATGGTTATTACCGGAGTCCCGTCGCTCCGCTCGGCTATGGCCTGCGTGGAACTGCCGGTCGCGGCCTACCTGGTCAAGCCGGTGGTTTTTTCCGACTTGCTGCCGCGGATCCAAACCGCGGTCACCCGGTTCCGTTCCTATCAGGCCATGCAGAGCGCGGAGCAGCGGTTGCAGGAATGGCGCAAGGAGCTGAAGACCCTGTCCGGGCCGGAAGGCAACTCGGCGTCCCCCACGGCGGGAATCGATGTGTTCCTGTCGCTTACGCTGCGAAACGTGATGGGATCGCTTACCGACCTGGAGCAGCTGGGACGCGCCCTGGCGGGTCAGCCGGTAGGACAGCACCCATGTCAGCTGCTGAATTGTCCCCGGGGAGCCCAGCTCCAGGAGGCGGTTCGGGAGACGATTCGGGTCCTTGAGGAGACTAAAAACGCCTTCAAGTCCAAAGCACTCGGGGAGTTGCGCCAGAGATTGGAGCTGCTGCTCGAGCACAATTGAGGTTTAGGTCTGTTGTCTAAAGGCTTAGATCTACCTGTGACAATGGTCACTTGCGCGAATAGGGCAATTTTCTTAACATAGGCCCGCAGCCAAAATCGGCGGGGATTGGAATCCTGCCACCTTGTCGGATGAGGCCTCGGCCTCATCAGTCGAAGGCGCGAACGACCCTCCTCGAGAGGTCGCCGCGCCTTTTGTGTTTCCCGGCTGCTGCAGTCATAGATCGTATTACCGGTCACCACGCTCGGCCGGGCCTGACCCCGGCCGAGTGCGGTAACCATCAGCGGAAGCCTTGTCGAGCGGAGCGAAAGAGGCTTTGCGAGTCGAAGGCGCGGGATGACCGCTCTCCATGGGGAGATGCGCGAATCCGCGCCTTCGTTCGTTCCGGTACCCGCGAGGCACGAAGCAGTAAGGGTTGGGGTTCGATGAATCTGGATACGGTAGAAGGGCAGTGGACACGCCTGAGAGGAAAGATCCTTGAGCAATGGGGTCGGCTGACCGCGGACGAGATTTCGATTGTCGCGGGCCGGCGTGACCAGCTCATCGGCATGCTCCAGCGGCGCTACGGAGTGGCGCGGGCGGAGCTGGAGCGCCAAGTGGAGGATTTCGAACGCAGGGTTCTGGCCGGCCGCTGAGTCCGCGAGCCGCAAGAGGAGGGACTATGCTGCGTTGGGCGATGGGTCTGCTCGTGGTCGCGCTGGTGACGACGATGTTCGGCGCAGGCGGGATCTTTTTCGCGACCGAGGCGTTGCGAACGCTGTTCTACCTCTTTGTTGTCGTCCTCCTGGCAACCATTCTGCCAGTGCTCGTTTCCGATCGCCGTAACATGGATGAATACCGCAGAGACCGCCGCACACGTGCCGCGAGTCGCGCCTGAGCGGTGGCATGCTCTGAGATCTCATAGGAGAGAGAAATGCCGCTCGTTTCGATGAAGGACCTGCTCCTGTTCGCCTTGAAGGATCTGCACAGCGCGGAGACACAGTTGGCGAGGACTCTGCCCGCCATGATCAAAGGCTCGGGCGCTCCGAGCCTGCGTCGCGCGCTGAATCATCACCTTCGGCGGACCGAGGAGCACGTGGACCGTTTGCAGGTCATCTGCGAGGCCCTCGAAACCTTCCCCGGCGGCCAGCGCTGCCGCGGCATGGAAGGGATGATCGAGGAAGTACGCACCGTCCTTCGCTCCATCGGAACCCAAAGCGTGGTTGATGCCGCCATCATCGCCGTGGCCCAGCGCATCTCCCATTACGAGATTGCCGCTTACGCAGTGCGCCAGGACCTATGCCGCCATGCTCGGACTGGACGACATCGCCGATCTGCTGGCGATGAGTCTCCAGGAAGAGGAAGCGGTGGAGACCGAGCTCACAGATATCGCGAACGAAGAAGTGAATGATCGGGCCCTCGTTGGGATGACGGAGTCAGAGCACTTGAGCCCGCTCGAAAACTTTCTGGACCCCGCAGGACGCCTGCCACATCGAAGGGAATCGGCACCGAAACCGGTGCCGGTTTCCCTCCCACCTCGATCGGGAGAGATGAGCAGGAATGGTGTGACAGTTGCCACATCCGGTCCAGGGACATGCTGATAGGTTGACTTTACGGATCGATAGGACGGGCTGACGGTTGTCCGTCCACCTTGTCGGATGGGGTTGAGCCCCATCAGGTGAAGGCGCGCTGAGCTGAAATTCAGGCTCTCGCGCCTTCGCTGCTTCCGGTCTCGATGGCGCACTCTGGCATCGCGAGTGGAGGATTGAATGTCGATCAAACGTCTACTTCGCGTCCTCGCATTCGGCCTCATGCTCGCCGGACTCGCGACGATTATTCCGTCCCGGGTCCACGCTCAGAATAGTCATGAAAGCAGCACCAGTCTGGGCGTCTGGGCCGCGATGTCCGCGCCGCTGGGCTCGGATCGCAGTGCAAGCTTGATCGGTACCAGCATCAACCGGCGCAACAGTTTTGCCGGCGGTGCCCGGCTCACGTTCTGGGGCACCAATATCCTGGGTGTTGAGGCAGTCGCCGGATTGACGCCGGCCAAAGTGGTGGCCGGAGCCAACATTAACGAGACCCGCAGCCTCGACGTCTTCGCCGGTGGGGTCAAGCTGATGGTCGGGTTGAGTCCCAGCATGTCGCCGGTAGGATTTCACGTGGGCGCGGGTCCCGCGATCGTACGTCGCGGTCACTACGGCCTCGACCAATCGACTAGTAAGACGAACTTGGGCGGCCTCTTTGGAGCGGGCTTCAGGTTCCCTATTAACCAGACACTTGGGTTCCGGCTGGACGTGGAAGACTACGTATACAACGCTTCGATCGAAGGCAAAGGGAAAACCCAAAATGATCTTATCACTTCGGCCGGCCTGACAATCAAATTCTGATCAGCCCACCGTCCGAAGTGAAAGGGTCCAGCGCCTCCCCGGTGCTGGGCCCTTGCTTCACGTACAGCGGTCGATGGTCAATAGTCGATGGTCTGCCCCACTCCACCTCCCATCGACATCGACCATCGACCATTGACCATCCGACCATCGACTATCGACTGTCGACTTGCCGGCCTGAACAGCGCCGCGAACACCGCCAGCACCACCACTGCCATCGTGGCCGGCACCAGCCAGATGTGGCGCCAGTCGTGCCCGCCAGCCGGGATGGTGTAGCTCTTCACGACGGCGCCTGAGACGTACGCCCCGATGAGGTAGCCCACGCCCTGCGTCAGGAAAGCGAGGAATCCCTGGGCCGCCGCGCGAATGCGGGGACCGGCCTGCTCGTCGGTGTAGATCTGGCCGGTCACGAAGAAGAAGTCGTAGCAGACTCCATGCAGCAGGATGCCGAGGTAGAGCATCCAGATCATGTCGTGCGCGTCGCCGTAGGCGAACAAGGCGTAACGCGCCGCCCAGGCGCCATGCCGATCAGGAGGATCCGCTTGACCCCGAGGCGGAAGAGGAACCAGGGCAGCAGCACCATGAAGCCGATCTCCGACATCTGGCCCAGCGTCATCTTGCTGGCCGGCTCAGCCATGCCGCTTTCGTTCAGGAAGAGATTGGTGAAAGCGTAGTAGAACTGGAGCGGGATGCAGAGCAGAAAGGAACCGACGACGAACGTGGTGAACGATCGGTCGCGCAGCAGGCTCAACGCATCGAGTCCCAGTACATCGCGGGCACTGAGCGGCTTCCCCGCGGCGTGCGGTGGAGTGTGGGGCAGCGACAGTGAGAAGAGACCGAGCAGCAGCGAGGCTCCGGCGGCAATCCGTAAGGGGACGGCGGTAGCCTCGAGACCCAGCCGGCCTACGATGAGTCCCGCCACGATCCACCCGATGGTGCCCAGCACCCGGATCTGAGGGAACTCCCGGGACGGGTCCTTCATGTGATCGAACGAGATGGAATTGGTCAGCGCCAGAGTCGGCATGTAGCAGAGCCCGTAGCCGATCAGCACCGGATAGAACGTGGCGAAGCTCGTGAGGGTCGAGACCCAGTAGAGCAGCCCCGCACCGAGGATATGCAGTAAGGCGAGGATCTTCTCGGTGGCGAAGAACCGGTCTGCCACCATCCCGACAAAGAACGGGGAGATGATGGCCGCGATCGCTGTGGCGCCGTACGCCAGCCCGATTTGCCGCCCGTCGAAGCCCAGTGTCGTCCCCAGATAGGTGCCCATGGTGACGAACCAGGCGCCCCAGATGAAGTACTGCAGGAACATCATGGCCGACAGTTTGAGCTTGGGCATGGAGGTAGGGAGTAGGTGGTGGGGTAGTGGGTGGATGGGGGGTCCAGGTGGTCGGTGGGGAGCAGAGGGATCGGAGAGTCGCAGTTCCCTACCCACTCCCTACACCCTACAACCCACGCCAATCACTGCAGCCCCCTCACCTTTATCCCCCGATACGCCACCCGATCGCCGTGGTCCTGGATCGCGATATGACCGCGGGTCGCGCGACCGTAACCTGGCCACTGCGCGAACTTGCTCGCCTTGACCTTCGCCTCCCAGTCGGGACTTCCCAGCTCGTACTCCACCGCCTTGGTCCCATTGAGCCAGTGCTCCACATGGTTTCCGTTCACGACTATCCGGACGGAGTTCCATTCGCCGACTGGCTTGAGGAGACCAGCGGGTGAGGGGTAGAGCCCGAAACAGGAGCCGGCCGCGGTCAGTCGAGACTGGCCATCCTTGTGGCCGGCGTCGTCCAGCACCTGCATCTCGGGACCGGTTTCGTAGGTAGCGTCGGCGTCCTCGGTGACCCGGTACATGATCCCGCTGTTGCCGCCCGGAGCGATCTTCCACTGCAGCGCGAGCTCGAAGTTGCCGAACTCGTCGTTGGTGATCAGGTCACCGCCTTCCCCGACTCGAGTGATCGCGCCGTCGACAACCTTCCAGCCGTCCGGTACACTGGTCTTCTTGAACCCGCGCCATCCATTCGTGGTCGAGCCATCGAACAGGAGTCGCCAGCCCTCCTGTTTCTCTTTCTCGGTCAGCATGTTGGGATTCTCCTGCGCACTGGCGAGCGTAGCAGGGAGCGACAGAGCAAACACAAGCAGTAATGAAGAGGCGGCGCGCATGGCGAGAATCAGAGCTGGAGGGGAGTACGTTCATGAGGAGACAATTTGAACACCAAGCCATAGATGATCCCGCTTGCTATCCAGGCAAACGGAAAGGCTAGCAAGAGCTGCCCCCCGAAGGGACCAAGGACCAGACCTCCGATCCACACGAGGATCGGTGCGAGCACAGCGGCGAACAATCTGCGGCGACGAGCGTCCTTGCCTCGGCCGAGTAGGTGAATGGCCCAGCCGAGGAGCAAGACCGTCGGCAGGGCGATCAGAAGAAGCCCCGGTGCCTCGAACACCCCCCAAGCGCCCGCCTGATACCGAAGCTCGGCAGGATTGAACCCCCACATGCCCCTGACGGCGCCCTCTACCAGGCCGAGCACGCAGGTGAGCGGCAGGAAGATGGCCAGGTAGCGGAGGAGGTTGGTGAGGAAGAGCATGGAGGTGTCAGGTGTCGGTGGAGAAAGGATACGTTTCAGCCGCCCACTCCGATAGTAAGTCTTGCTGGACGAGAACCCTGAGGCGAGGTAGGTTCGCTGTCGCCAGGTTCTCATTGTCGCTTGGAAGCCCCGTTCCCTGTTTCCCTGTACCCCGTTCCCGCGTTTCTCATGCCTCGCCCAATTCACTTCGAGATTCACGCTGACAATCCGTCACGCGCCGTGAAGTTCTACGAAAGCCTCCTCGGCTGGCAGTTTACCAAGTGGGAAGGCCCGATGGAGTATTGGCTCATCAAGACCGGAAGCGAAGGTACACCGGGCATTGATGGCGGCCTCGTGAAGCGCATGGGGTCGCCCCCGGCGGAAGCCGCTGCCGTGAACGCCTATGTCTGCACCGTAGACACTGACTCGGTGGATCAGACCATCGAGAAGCTGACGGTTCTCGGCGGTAAGGTGGCGCTCCCCAAGATGGCTGTTCCCGGAGTGGGCTGGCTCGCGTATGGAAAGGACACGGAGGGCAACATCCTCGGATTCATGCAGGCCGATCCGCTCGCCAAATAGGAGGCCATGAGCCGAGCGCTGCTGGCCCTCCTGTTTCTTCTTCCAGCAGGCCTTGCCGCCCAGGCAAGAAAGAGCGCCTTCTTTTTCGAGTTCGGCGGCGCCGGCGGCTATGGCTCAGCCAACCTCGAGTTGGGCCTGAGCCAGCGGCTGCGGGTGCGAGGCGGAGCCGGCCTGATGTGGATCTGGCCCACCTTTCCGGTCACCGCATCGGTGCTGGTGGGACATGGCGCGCACCTCCTCGAAGTCGGAGGCGGTGCCACGTTCATCGTCACTCCCGACGAGGGGTCTGGCGAAGACACACCACCCAATGATTTCATCGAGCACATTTTCTTCGCGGAGGGGCAAGGTACTCTCACCATGGCGACGGGGATCGTGGGCTACCGCTGGCAGCCGGCGCATGGAGCAATGCTGCGCGCCGTGGTTACTCCGCTGTACTACGACGGAACCGTCCAGTTCTGGGGAGGGCTGTCCCTCGGATTCTCCTTCTGAAACCATCGCGTTTGTCACCCGGCCAGTCGCCACCTACCTTACGACCGGTTCCAATCCGATTCCTCAAACGCGGTTCCATGATTCGCATCCGACGTACTGCCGCACTGTGGCTCGCCATTCTTCTGATTCCAATTTCGGCTCCCGCGCAATCGAGCCCATTCGACTACACCGCCCTGCGGGACGAAGCAGTTCAGCTCCTTTCCCAGTACCTGACGATCAACACCAGCAACCCGCCCGGCAACGAGCTGGCCACCGCGAGCTGGTTGAAGGAGGTGCTGGCCCGGGAGGGAATCCAAGGCCAGATCCTCGATACGGCGGAGCTGGGACCCGGTCGGGCCAATTTCTACGCCCGCCTCAAGGGCAACGGAAAGAAGAAGCCGATCGCCCTGGTACATCACATGGATGTGGTTCCGGTGACCGACAGCCAGTGGACGGTACCCGCCTTTCAAGGCTTGGTGAAGGACGGATACGTGTATGGCCGCGGCGCGATCGACATGAAGGGCCACGGCATCATCCAGCTCATGGCCCTGATAGCGATCAAACGCTCCGGGATGCAGCTCGACCGGGACGTCGTCTACATCGCCAACGCGGATGAAGAGGTGAACGGCGATGGTGCCATCATCTTCGTCAAGCGGCACCCGGACCTGCTGCAGGATGTGGAATACCTGCTCACCGAAGGGGCGGACACGAGAGTAGAAGGCGGCAAGGTTCGCTGGTTCGGCATCGACGTGGGGGAGAAGCGTCCCCTCTGGACTCGGCTCGTGGTGGAAGGAAAGACTTCCCACGGCTCGGTGCCGATGGGGGATCAGAATCCGGTGCCAAGACTGGCGAGGGCGATCGAGCGAGTTTCGGCCTGGCAGACACCCCTCCGACTCACTCCGGCGGTGGAGCGGTTCTTCAAGGCGCTCGCCACGATCGAGACCAGCCCCGAAGGCCGGAAGTATCTGGCCGATCCACACACAGCGCTCAGGTCACCGGCCGGGCGGGCGTGGCTCCTGAGTGAGCCGGAGCGCAACGCTCTGTTGCGCAACACGATCTCACCGACCGTTCTGGTGGGTAGCAACAAGACCAATACCATTCCCCAGCGGGCCACGGCCGACCTCGATATCCGGTTGCTTCCCGATGAGGATCCCGTTGCCTTTACGAAGGAATTGCGCCGGATCATCGCTGACACCAGTGTCAAGCTGGAGGAGATCGCACCGATTCCTCCCCGTTATGACGCGCCGCTCGACACCGAGCTGTTCAATGCAATCGAGCACGTCGCTGGAGAGGTGCTGCCCGGGATCCCGATCGCGACCCCGGTGAGCCCCGGCGCCAGCGACCGGCCGAGTTACGCCCAGGCCGGCATTATTACCTATGGGCTCGATCCGTATCTGATTCCTATTGAAGAGAACCGCTACGAGGTGCACGGAAACGACGAGCGGTTGTCGATAGACAACGTGGGTTGGGGAGTGAAGTTCTACCTGTTGCTCTTATCCGGGATGCGATAGCCATGGCGGAAGGACTGCACTTTCACACGCTCGACGTCTTCACCGATCGTCCCTTCGGCGGGAATCAGCTCGCTGTGTTCCCCGAGGCTCCCGAACTGGCCAAGGACGAAATGCAGCGGATCGCGGCCGAGTTCAACCTGTCCGAGACGGTCTTCGTACGACCGGCGCGAGATCCGCGAAATACCCGCCACCTCCGCATCTTTACTCCTGCGGAGGAGCTGCCGTTTGCCGGGCACCCGACGATCGGCACCGCACACCTGCTCGCCGCGCTTCGGGCCTTCCCGCTCAAAGGCGATAGAACGAACATAGTCCTGGAAGAGGAAGCGGGACCGGTTCAGGTCACCATCACGCAGCGAAAGGGGAAGCTGCCCTTCGTGGAGCTGGCGGCACCGGCACTTCCCACTTTCGGCCCGCCACCTCCGCACGCGTCGGAGCTGGCTGCAGTGCTCAATCTCGAGCCCGGAGACCTCCTGGATGGCGCCGACGCGCCGCAGGCCTGCTCGTGCGGCGTTCCTTACCTTTTCGTTCCAGTGCGGGATCGGACGGTCCTCGCCCGGGTTCAGGTCGATGGGGGCGCCTGGCGAGCGGTCCTGGCTCACTACTGGGCACCGGCGGTCTACGTCTTCTGCCGGGACCCGGAGCTGAAAGGATCTACGCTGCGTGCCCGGATGTTCGGCCCCGGCCTGGGAATCGTCGAAGATCCCGCCACCGGTTCCGCCGCGGCGGCGATAGCGGGCTACCTCGCTTCGCGGGAGTCCACACGGGAAGGCACGCTGCGCTGGCGAATCGAGCAGGGCTTCGAAATGGGCAGGCCCAGCCTGCTCGACGTCGAGGCCGATATTCGGCAGGGGAAGGTGAAGCAGGTGAGGGTGGGAGGCACCGCGGTGCGGATCAGCGACGGAGAGCTTCGGCCGCTGCCTACTAGCTCTCGTTAAGGCCGGTATGCGGGCTCGCCTAGTTCTCATAGCGGGTCTTCTCGGCTGTGCCAGTCCGGACCTGGGCCCACCTGCTCCCCACGTCCTTCCGCCCACGCTCGATCTGGGGAGTGAGGGCCGGTACACTATCGGCGAACAGGCACCGTTCAACAGGCTGTACCGGATGGGATCACCCGCGGACACGTTCGCGCTCCATGGAGTTCTCGATACGCGGGGCTCATCTACATGGCCCATCCTGGACGCGCTGATTCGGTAATGAGTATTCAGGTCAGCGTGGCAAAGTCCGGAGAGCTGCGGTGTATATCTGTGGAGTTCGGACCGAAGCTGGGCTACCGCTACATGCGGGACTACTACCAATCTCTCTATGGTCCTCCCATCAACGAGCGGAGAGACCAATTCGGTTGGTTCGCTCTATGGGGCGACGCCTATCTTGCTTTTGGAGTTGCCGCGGGACCCTTCTCCTACGACAAGGGACCCGTCGTCCTCGCTCTCGGTGAACGGGACCCGGACAGGATTTGCACTCACGTGACTATCACGGCAAGTGCTAAGGATGGAAATCCTCGCCCCCGAGATCTCTCGCTACCTCGATTCGCTGGTCCCGCCTCGCGACCCCGAGCTCCAAGCCATGGAAGCCGCGGCGGCCAAGACCAACTTCCCGATCATCGGCCCGGCGGCTGGCTACTTCTGCTATCTGGTAACCCGTCTCTCCGGCGCCCGCAGCGTCTTCGAACTGGGCAGCGGCTTCGGTTACTCGACCGCGTGGTTTGCCCGGGGAGTGAAGGAAAACGGAGGCGGGGTTGTGCATCACACAGTGTGGGACGCCGAGCTCTCCGATCGCGCCCGGGGGCATCTCACGGCACTCGGCCTCGACGACCTGGTCCAATACCACACCGCCGAGGCTGTCGCCACGCTGCGGGAAACGCCGGGACCGTTCGATCTCATCTTCAACGACATCGACAAGGCCGGGTACCCCGCGTCCCTTCCCGTCATCTACTCCAAGCTCCGTCCCGGCGGAGTCCTGATCGTGGACAACCTGCTCTGGAGCGCAAAGGTGCTCGATCAGAGTGACCGCTCCGCAGACACCGAGGGCGTCCGGGAGTTTACCCGGCTGGTCATGAACGACCCGCACTGGACAGCCAGCATCGTCCCGATCCGGGACGGGGTGCTCTTCGCGACGAGACGGTAGAGTCCTGAACCCGGCGGAGGCCACGCCCCGTACGGTGGCCCATCACCTCCCCTTCAGGTCTCGTCCTCCTCAAGGTGTCCCCATGCGCGTCTCACTCGCCTGTGCGCTCCTGCTCCTGGCTGCCAATACCGCGGTGGCCCAGATGGCCAGTCGGGCAGCCACCTCCAGCGACATCACCGCCAAGGATCTGCGAGTCAGGCTCTTCCTCCTGGCCGACGACTCGATGGGAGGACGGGAGCCGGGATCCATCGGGAATTTCAAGGCCGCCGAATACATCGCGAGCGAGTTCAAGCGACTTGGCTTGAAGCCCGGTGGTGAAGGCGGCACCTACTTCCAGCAGGTGCCCTTCGTGCGCGAGCAACTCGACGACCAGGCGTCGCTCGAAGGAGCCGGAGTGAAGATGCTGGCGGGACGGGACTTCATCCCCGCTCTGTGGATTCCTTCCCGCACTGGGCCACTGGCCGGCGCGGGCACGATCTATGGCGGCAACGCGGCTGATTCGACGACCTGGATCGACAGCTCTACCGCTGCAGGCCACCTGGTGGTGCTTGACTCGAGGCCAGGGCCAAAGGGCCGCGAATACGTCAAGATTCTGATTCCCGCGCGGAGCACGCGTTGGCAGGGGGCCGCAGCGCTCGCCTTTGCCGAGCTGGACCTGCTCGATGTCGGGGTCCGTCAGATGGTGACCGACGGTCGGGTGAGTGTCGATGCGCAAGCCGAGACGTCCGGGCCTCCGGTCCTGATAATCACGCCGGAAGCGGCGCAGACGCTCTTCAGTTCTCCGTTGGAGGGCCTGTCGCCGGGCGCGGCCGGAAAGGCGGTACAGGGGAACGTCACGGCCAAGCGGGCGCCCACCGCGTATCCCGCCCGCAACGTGATCGCCATTATTCCCGGGAGCGATCCCAAGCTGCGTGGGGAGTACGTCTCGCTCACGGCGCACAACGATCACGTCGGCTTCGGGCATGATCCGGTGGACCACGATTCGATCCGCGCCTTCAACCGCGTCGTGCGGCCCTTGGGGGCCGACAGTCCGGTTCGTGACGCGACCCCCGAGGAGATGGGCAAGATCCGCATCATCCTCGACAGCCTGCGGGCGATTCATAAGCCACGGGCCGATTCAATCCGCAATGGCGCCGACGACGACGGCACCGGCACCGTCTCCATCCTCGAGCTCGCCGAGTCGTTCGCGAAAGGAAAGCATCGGCCGAAGCGCTCGCTGATTTTCATCTCCCACACTGGAGAGGAGTACGGCCTGGTAGGCTCGGCCTGGTTCACCGATCACCCGACGGTTTCCCGCGACTCGATCGTGGCCGAGATCGATCAGGACATGATCGGTCGGGGTGACAGCAGCGATCTACCCGGGGGCGGCCCCTCTTACCTCGAGGTTGTAGGCGCTCGCCGGCTTTCCACCGAGTTTGGGGATATGCTCGAAGCGGCTAATGCAGCCCAGCGGCCGCCTTTCGTGTTCAGCTACACCTACGACGCGCCGGGGCATCCCTCGCAGTACTACTGCCGGGCCGATCACTACAACTACGCGCGCTACGGGATCCCCAGCGTGGTCTTCTCCCGGGGAGAGCATCTCGACTATCATCAAGTCACCGACGAACCCCAGTACATCGACTACGACAACCTCGCCCGGGTGACCCGGATGGTACACGACGCGGCCCTTCGGGTTGCCAGCGCGGACCATCGCCCCGCTCTCGACAAGCCCAAGGGAGACCCCAAGGCGCCCTGCGTCCAATGAGGCGCGGTAACGTTCATGAGCGATGTCATCCCCTTCACTCTGAAGGTTTCGGGCAAGGATCAATTCCGTGGCGTGAACGCCATCAGTACCTCCTACCGCTTTCATGGACGGTTGAGGTTCGATGGCGTATCGCTCTGGATCGAATGGACCGGCACCTACCGGGTCCAGGAGGTCGGGGCCCTGACCGTACGAGACGATGTGGCCCCGCTTCCCAACGAGTCTTTGATGGTTCCCCTCGCACGAGTGCTGAACGTGAGATTCCGTCGCGGCTGGCTGCGGCCTCGACTCGAACTATTGGGGCGGGACCTGGCGGTCTTTGAAACCGTGCCGGGTGAGGAGGAGGGAATCGCAAGACTATGGCTGGCACGCCAGGATCGCGAGATCGCGGCAAGCCTGGCAAGCGCAGTGAATCGGGCGATCGCTGAACTCTCCAACGCCTGAACAAGCCCATCTTGGTGTGTGCTTGCCGGTGGGCTTCCCAACCGGCACTTTATTGCGAGTAATACCCGCCCAAATGGAGGATGTATGCTCGCGGCACTCGGCTTGGCCTTAGTCCTGTCCGCCCCACCCGCCTTACCCGCCTCGTTCGCTCGGTCCGGTCCCTGCGATCTCCTCGATCGCGCGACGGCGAGTCAGCTGCTCGGCAAACCCATCGCCAGCATGGAACCATCGGGCCCCGAGCCCGACGAGGACAGCGGTGGGATGCGCAGCGTCTGCGTCTACCAGGCTGGGACCAGCATGCTGATGGTTATCCAGGAGACGTTCAAGAGCGCCGCGGCTGCAAGTGACCTCACCACCCAGGAGCTGGTAGGCGAGCGGTACGGTGGCAATGAAGCCGTCACGGTGGAGGAAGCCAGCGGGCTGGGAGACCGAGGCTTCTGGATCCACAGCCCTACTGCCGCCGAGTACGTAGTTCTGAAAGGGGCTAAGGTTCTGGCACTCCTGCTGGGCGGGACCACAAGGGCACCCAACTCATACCAGGAATCTTTGCGGGCGGTGACGGCGGGGCTGCTGGCGAAGCTCTAGGTCGATCGCGGCTGCTGATTGATTTCAGGTTGAAGATTTGGACACGATTAATTGCAAAATTGGTAATTGCAAATTTCAAATTTGAATCGCCCACTCGTTGTCGCTGCGGCGACCGGCCTGCTCTCCTGCGGGGGCAGCGCGCCAACCATGGCGCGGCCGGTTGACTACATCCCGCCCACGGTAACTCTGACCTCGCCCGTGTCCGGCACCGCGTCCGGCAACGTGACGATCACGGCCAACGCGCACGACGATCAGCGCATGGGGAGCGTGAAGTTCTTCGTGGACGGCCAGGCCTACGGCCCCTTGGATCAGGCGGCGCCCTTTACGACTCAGTGGAGTTCCAATGCCGGAGGGACGTATACTTTCGGCGCCACGGCCTATGACAAGGCCGGTAATGCCACCGCCGCCACCCCGGTATCGGTGACCTACCTTCCTTGACGCCGTTCGGGATGGCCTTATCCGCTGGAGGTAACCGTGGGACCGAAGGTGCTGCAGCTCAACGTCAAGCCAAGAACATCCGGCGAGTACGGCCTGCCCAAGCAGCCGGTTCCCGAGCTACGGATAACGGCGACTGGGGCCGAGGGGGACTACAATCATTATCGTGCCACCACGCTGAAAGGCGATCCAGATCAGGCTATCCTGCTGGTCACTCAGGAAATCCTGTCTCAGCTTCGGACCGAAGGGTGGCCAGTGGAGCCCGGTCACCTCGGAGAGAACATCACCCTCGACCAGGTACCCGAATCAGAATTGAGACCGGGCACCCGGGTCAGAGTGGAGGAAGTCCTTCTCGAGGTCACCAAGCCCTGCGATCCCTGCACCGAGCTGCATTCCCTGCCCTACGTCGGCGCCCGACGCGGTCCGGAATTCGTGCGGACCCTGGTCAACCGGCGCGGGTGGTATGCCCGGGTCCTCATCCCCGGTGTGGTGAGGGTCGATGCACCGGTTCAGATCCTTTGAAGCCAGCAGCGCATCCAGGAGTGACCTGAATCCGAGGCTGTGTTTGGCCCATGTAGAGGACGTAGATTGAGGGGACCGCCCGCTCGTCCAGCCCACAAGCTCCCGGAGGACCCAATGAAAGGGCCCAGCTCTCACCTGCACGTGCTCATCCTGGGACTCGCGCTCGCCGCCTTCGTCTCGTGTAAAGGGGGAGAAAAGGTTGGGCAGACCGACGCCCCGGCATCGAAGCCCGCTCCGGCTCCGACTCCGGCTCCGGCGGCCGCGGCCACCGCAACCACGACCGCTGAGGCGACCACCGCGGAGCCCAAGAACAAGGTCGCACCTGCCGAGGCGGTGGATGCGACCGTGAGGCCAGCCGTCGACACGGGGCAAAAGGGACCCAGCGGGGAAGCAGCGCTGTTAGGCAAGCCTGCGCCCACAGCAAAGGGTCCAGTCATACCCGTGGGCGCAACAGCCGAATGCAACGACAGCAGCTATTCCATGAGTCACGACAAATCCATGACCTGCAAGGGACATAGCGGGGTCAGGCACTGGCTCAAGCCGTGAGCCGTCTCAAGCAGGAGTGATCCCGGAGAGGCTGACGCGATGAGTCCGCTGTTGATCTCCTGGCTCCTCGCGGCAGCTCCGGTGGTAGTCCAGGCCGACAGCCTCAAGTTCCCCCTCGGTCTCGCCACAGGCCCCGACCAAGCTCTCTACGTTTCCGAGCGCGATGGCCACCGGGTGGTCCGAATCGATCCGACCAGCGGCGGTATGCGGGTCGTCGCCGGTACCGGGGTTCCAGGCTTTTCGGGAGACGGGGGTCCCGCCACCAGCGCGCAGCTTCGCTGTCCCGACTCCATTGATTTTGACGACGCCGGGAATCTTTACATCGCCGACCGCTGCAACGAGCGGTTGAGGGTAGTCGAAGCGGGCACGGGCATCATCCGCACCGTCGCAGGAAATGGTGCTCGTGGCCGATCTCCCGATGGTCCGGCCCTATCGCTCTCGCTAATGGGCCCGTTCTTCCTAGAGAGCGCATCCCGCGACACGCTGCTCTTCACCGACACCGACGCGAACCTGGTACGACAGGTCGATCTCCGCTCCGGTCGGGTTTCCACCTTGGCTGGAACCGGTGAGCGCGGCTTCAGCGGGGACGGCGGCCCCGCCCTTTCTGCCCGGCTCACTCGCCCGCACATCGCGTTCAGGGCCCGCAACGGCGATCTCATCATCGGAGACAGCTTTAATCAGCGCATTCGCCGAGTGGACCATACGACCGGCGTAATTCGTACGATAGCCGGCAATGGCACCGAAGGTTTTGTGGCCGATGGAACCCCGGCTCTCGAAGCCCCGTTCAAGTATTTCGGCGCGATGATCGAGCTGGAGAACGGAGACCTGGTCTTCGATGAATGGGCCGGACACGTGTTGGCTGCGGCTTGATCAGCGGGAGCAGCGTATTCGAGTGCTCGCGGGAACCCAGGACAGCACGGCGACAGATGCCGAAGGGTCCGACCCACTCAAGACCAGATTCGGATTACTCGGCGGGATGGTCAGAGATTCGGTGGGACGCTACTACGTGGTGGAACCCGAGCCCGGCCGGGTCACTCGCATCGATCTGGAGAAACGGCGGGTCGAGACGGTCGTCGGACCGCGTCGGGGAACCCTGCCACAATAGGAGGATGCGGCGCGGAGAGTCCGCGGGCTCCCTCGCACCTGACTCCGAAGGAATCCAGCGCACACTTGTCCTTCCTACTCGAATCGCTCTAACACCGCGGCACGGTGGTCTTTTGTGATTCGCACACGGCCGCCCCCACCGGGAACCAGTGGATCGGGAAACAGCGTTATCACAACTCCCGCCGAATCTCGGTCGAACGCATGAACAACTAAAGTGTGGCGCTCGCCGGAGGTACGTCCGCTTGGAACGTGGCAACCGCCAAAGTTACTGCCTCTAAGCTGTCTGCAGGAGCTGGCGCGCTCGTTTGAGTGCGAGGACCTCCGCACGCACATACGCCGATTGGCGAACCTGTGATTACGAGGAGCACGGAAGTCATAGACTTGGCCATCATGTTGGAACCCCTCTGCTGCAGGTTGGATGGCACCTAGCGACATCACGACCGCTGGCGGAGCAGACTAATCATCTCTGCGTTTATCTGCGTTCATCTGCGGCCCGATGGCGGATTCGCGCTTCCTCCGCCAGTCTCCGCAATCACCTCGTCCCCCGCCCTTCGCCCCGACTGCAGCGCACCCTCCATTGTGGCATTGAGTCCGTCGCCGCAGGTCGCCTCACCGGCGAAGAACAGCGTCTGCTCCACCGGTTCTGCCAGGACACGGTGAGCCTCGACTCCACCTACTGCGACGTAAGTGTAGGCCCCCAGAGTGAAAGGATCGCGATTCCAGTCGTGGGTCAGACAGGTGACGGCCTTCTTCTCGATCACCTCGCGCGGCATGGCGAGAGCGGCGCTCAGTGAAGTGAGGGCCAGATCAGCGAGTGCGCCGTCATTCGCGTTGCCGAGTTGAGCCGCTTTGGGTCCTCCAGCCCAACCGATCAGTACCGGAACGTCTTCTAGAGAGGGCATCCACCAGGTGGGGATAGGCTGATCGGGAGCCTGCACGAACAGCATGCCGCGCAGCGGCTTGATCTCCCGCCAGAATGGTTCACTGAAACGGAATGCCAGCTTCATCACCGGACCCATCTCGATCTGGCCGAGGGCCTCCCTCTTGTCGAGAATTTCAGGAATGATCCGCAGCCCGGCCGCGGAGTCCGGCAGCTTCAGGATGGGAAGCGGCACGGTTACGATCACCGATGTCGCTCTCAGGGTGCCGGCGGAAGTGGCAATTTCTACTTCACCGCGTCGCCATCGCAGCTCGCGCGCCACCGTCTCCAGGCGTATGGGACAGCGCCCCTCGAGCTCTCTTGCGATCGCCTCCACCGATCGATCCAGTCCCTCCGGCACCCGTACATCCGACTCCGTCACTTCGTCGTTCGCCTCCGCCTCGAGCAGCCAGCGGATGCTGAGCCGCGCCGGATCGGCGGCGTGAAAGCCCTGCACATAGGAGATCAACGAAGCCCGCGCATCAGCCCACGCGGGCTCGCTGCAACACTCGGCGAGTGCCGCAGCCAGGGAACGGTCGGGGGCTTTGAGAGATCGCAGCTGCTGGAACAGCCGACCGGCCCCCCGCGAAGGATCGCCGAGGCCCTCCCAGCGCCCGCCGCGACGAATCATGAAGAGGCCTTCGGAGCGCACCGGCTTACTGCCGCTCCGGAGGACGAGGTCATGCATGGCTCCATGATCCGCCAGCCACTCGGGGCCCAATTCGATCGCGCCGGAAACACCGGAATCTCTCCGGGTCCACACTCGTCCGCCGATGCGATTCCGCGCCTCGATCACGGTGACCGAACGGCCTGCTTCGACCAGTCGCGCGGCGGCGGCGAGGCCGGCCAGTCCGGCACCAATGACGACAGTTTCCATGAAAGGGAGAATAATGTGTATCCTGATGCAGTCCGAACCGGGGCGCGGCAATCTCTGAAACCTCCGCTCCCACTCCTGCCGTCAGCCTTGGAGACCCGCGACACACCTTAGCCCGGAGACGCTCCTGATGACGGCTGGCTATCCGACCTCTCCTGTTGCTGCGCTCGCCATTGTGGGATTGCTCGCCTGCGGTGGCTCGTCCATGACCTCGGACGCGGTAATGTTCCGGGAAAATCCCGAGCATACCGGCATTTCAAACGCGAGGTTCTTCGCGGGACAGGGTGGTCTTCGCTGGCAGGTACAGACCGATGGGGCAGTGCGCTCTTCGCCCGCGGTTTCGGGAGACCGGATCTATGTGGGCAGCGGAGACGGAGGTCTCTACGCGCTTGATCGGCAGACCGGAAGACAGCTCTGGCGATTCCAGGCGGGCGGCGCGGTCTACGCCTCGCCGGCGGTGACAGGCGGAGTTGTCGTGTGCGCCAATCTCGAGGGACGAGTCTTCGCGGTTGAACAATCCTCCGGCAAACTCCGCTGGTCCTTTAACAGCGGCCCTGCACTTCCCTTCAACACGAACCCCGCTGGAGGCTGGGACAATCTCGCCTCGTCCCCGGTCGTGGTCGGAACGACCGTGGTTATCGGCACGCCGGACGGCTTGATTCGCGCCGTCGACCTCTCCAGCGGAAAGTCGCTCTGGCAGGTAAAGACCGGCGGTCGAGTCCGCGCCACTCCGGCCGTGAAAGACGGCCTCGTCGTGGTCGGCTCGTTCGACGGCCGAGTGTACGCCGTGGACCTGATGACCGGCGCCGAGCGATGGGTACACCGGACCATCGGCGACACGCTGGACTCGTCGAAATTCGGTTACGACCGGAGGGCGGTGCAAAGCTCGGCCGCGATCGCCGACGGGATGGTACTGGTAGGCTCGCGGGACGGTGGACTCTACGGCCTCGACGCCGCGACCGGCGAGCGACGCTGGCGGGTCACCCACAACGGTTCCTGGGTCCTCGGATCGCCCGCGGTGCGCGATGGCCGCGTCTACATCGGAAGCTCGGACGGACATTTCTTCCAGGCCGTGGAGCTGACGACAGGCCGTGAGCTCTGGCGGCTCCAGACCGAAGCCAACGTGCTGTCCTCTCCCCTGCTGGTGGGAGATGCGCTGGTCGTCGGGACCTATCGGACCGATGCTACCTGGGGCGATCTCATCGCGCTCAATCCGGAGACGGGGACCGTCCGCTGGCGTCTTCGTATGGACGGCACGGTCATGTCGTCGCCCGCAGCGGCCGACGGCGAGTTATACGTGGGGACCGACGCCGGGAGCATCGTCGCCGTCAGCGAGGCATCTCCTCTGGTCCCCAGGATGGCGGTGTTCTACGACGCCAGACTCGCGAAGGACGCCTCGGTACCGGGAGCGGCGCTGACCGTGGCTTACTTCGCCGACCTCGGTTACCAGCCTCTCGACGCCGATTCACTGCCGGCATTCCTCTCGGCCCGCATCGCCGACAGCGTTCCCAGCGCGGTCGTATTTGCCCTGGATGTCGTGCCCCACGCGGCCGAACCCATCGCGGCGGACACCGTGCTGATCCGTCGCTACCTCAATGCCGGTGGCAAGATCGTGTGGCTGGGATCTCCCATGGGGTCGGTATTTCGGGACTCGAGCGGAGCCCTCACCCAGGACGCCTTCCATCGCACCGAGAAGATCCTGGGCGTTCCCACCAAGTCCGTGGACTACAACGAGTATTCGGCTCAACCAACGGAGACCGGTCGCAGCTGGGGTCTGACTCACTGGTTCCGCGGAGATTATCCGATCGATACCACCGCCGTCTCCCACGCGCTGGCCGTCGATGAGTCGGGCCAGGCCACGGCCTGGGTCCAGGTCTACCGGCCCGACCGGCCAGGGTCTGGCTACGTGCAGTTGTGGGGCTTCGGGGCCACGGTCGAGCGGCTTCCCTACATCAGGGCGGTAGCCGAGTACGGCTTGCTCCGGGCCGCTGCTCCATAGCTCCAGCGCAGCTGCGTCACCACCTTCCTTCGATTTCATCATCGCCCCACGCTTGCGCAGTGCGCCATGCCGGTGCAACGTGGGCGGGCAAGCCTTACGCACGCTCATTATCAGGAGGTCCAATGTCTCGAGTCACCGGCCTGGGAGGCATTTTTTTCAAGGCGAAGGATCCCGACAGCCTGCGAAACTGGTATAGCAAGCACCTCGAGCTTCCGATCGAGGATTGGGGAGGCATGAGCTTTCGCTGGCGGGAGACCGACCAGCCGGAGCGGGAGGGGACAACGGTGTGGAGTGTTTTCCCGGCCAGCTCGAAATACTTCGATCCCAGTGCGTCGCCTTTTATGATCAACTACCGTGTCGCGAACCTTGCCCAGGTACTCGAGCAACTACGGAGCGAAGGCTGTCAGGTAGACGACAAGATGGACGAGTCCGAGTTCGGCAAATTTGGCTGGGTGATGGATCCCGAGGGAAACCGGATCGAGCTCTGGGAGCCACCACCCGGGAAGTAAGCTGGATAAGGGTGAGGTGCAATGAACGAGCTGCCTGCGTTCCGAACGGCCCGCCTCCAGCTGCGTCCCATGGCCGTCGCCGACGCGCCGCGGGTTGAAGAGCTGGTGAGCGATCCCGAGGTCGCATTGACGACGGCAACCATCCCGCATCCCTATCCCAAGGGAGCGGCGGTGGATTGGATCGAGCGGCATAGCAAAGGACCGGATTTTGGAGGCGAAGCCGTCTGGGCCATCGTCCATCCACAGCTCGGCCTGGTCGGTGCCATGGGCTTGCGGGTGGACTCGCAGCAGTCCCGCGCCGAGATGGGTTATTGGATCGGGAAGCCGTATTGGGGACAGGGATTCGCCACCGAAGCCGGCGCCGCCTTGTTGCGCTACGGCTTCGAGACTCTGGGCCTGAATCGAATCTTCGCGCACCACATGCGGAGAAATCCGGCTTCCGGGCGGGTCATGCAGAAGCTGCGCATGCGTTACGAAGGCTCGCTCCGCCAGCATTTCCGACGCAATGATCGCTTTGAGGACCTTGAGTGTTACGGAATTCTTGCAGAGGAGTACTCACCGGAGAAAGTGAAATGAACAGCGTAACCGGTATGGTGCGCCGCCTGCTTCGGGCCGAAGGGTTCGCGGTCCTGGTGGCGAGTCTTTTTCTCTACCACCGCCTCGAGGCCAGCTGGCTGCGATTCCTTCTGCTCTTCCTGGTTCCGGATCTCTCCTTTGCCGGATACCTGCGCGGCACCCGAGTCGGCGCCTATGTCTACGATGCCGCGCACAGCTACGTGTTACCGATCGCGCTCGGTTTGATCGGGATCATGCTGGATAGCTCGCGGTTACCCGAGCTCGCGATGATCTGGACCGCGCATATCGGATTCGACCGACTCCTCGGGTATGGTCTCAAGTACCCTTCCTCGTTCCGGGAGACCCATCTTGGCCTGATCGGTCGAGAAAGTCCCTCCCCGTCCGTTCCCTGACGCGGAAAACTCTGCCGGATTAAGATGCCCTGATGCGAAAACTCCTGGGGATTCTGGGTCTGGTGGCGTGCGCGCAGGTGGCGGCTGCCTGCCAGAGCAAGACCACTGCGGGCACTGGTCGCACCGAGCATGAGCGCGACAGCGTGATCGGGCAGTCCAAGCTGCCCGGCGCTCCTGTGGTGCAGAAGGCCTTGGACGTCGCCGACTCTTCGCGAAATCGCGTCGCGCAGGAAGATTCGGCGGCCGCGGCGCCCTGAATTCTGATTCAGGTGCCGCCGAGAGCCGTGAGCAGGACCGCCCACGCAGTAACTGCACCTGTGACCAGACCGATGATCATCCCAGTGCCGAAGTTGTTGTTGCTGTCCGTCGGCTTCAGGCGGAAGGAGTCAATCTCGGCCTGGGCGATCGAGACCCGGCAACTGTCACAGATCGGATAGCGGTCGGTCCGCACGCCGGAAACCGAGTCAGCACCGACGACTACGTGGCGCAGCGTGATCGGAGTCGGGCCGGTCCAGACCTGCACCACCTTCCTGGCGTCGAGCGCTGCCGGAGCGGGGCGCGGAATGAGACTCCACCCGGCGCAACCGGGAACGGATAGGCAGGCCAGAACGAGGACGAGAAACCAGACACGGGCGTGCGCGGCAGTGACAGTCGGCATCGGGCCTCGCAAGGTGATTGCCAACGAAGGCGGAGCGACTCGCTTCTGAGTGTTACCTGAGTCTGATAAACGACGTTGACCTGGCGGTGAGTCCACACAGGAGGCGGCTACTGCCACCCCACCATCCCTGCCGGAGCGTTTTTTCAATCTGCAATCTGCAATCTGCAATCTTCAAATCGAGGACCTGATGCCGCTCGAGATGCGGGACCACTGCGAGAAGTGCCAGGCCGCACTGACTCACGAAGACCTGGCCTTCATCTGCAGCTATGAGTGTACGTTCTGCGCCGGCTGTGCCATCGGCATGGCCCAGCGCTGCCCCAACTGCTCGGGGGAGTTGGTGCGGAGGCCAAGGCGGTCGGGGGAATGAGAGTGAAAGGACTGAGGACTGAGGACTGAGGGCTGAGTAGTTCCGAGTTCCGAGTAGGGAACTTATAGCTTACGGCTTACGGCTTATGGCTTAGGACTTACGGCTTGCGGCCGCCTACTGATTGCCGGATCCGCTCAATCTGTCTCCGGTGTACCAGGTCGTGAGCCGCGGTCAGCGCGCGAAGTCGGCGGGCGCTTTCGCGGCCCCGCTCGGTATGAATGCCCACCCGATCCAGTTCTCCCTCACTGAGTTGACGGTAAAGCCTGAGATTTCGCCCGCGGAGCGCCTCGAGTTCCCGGAGTAGATCCTCGATCTCGGTCTCCCGATAGCGGAGACGCGCGGCCCATCGGTCCTGGTCGTAGCCCTGAATGACCGGCTCGTCTTCCGCGACAATGGCCCGCAACCGATAGCTGTTGACCAGCTCCTGGTCTACGAGATGGCTTACCACCTCGAGGATGGACCATTTTCCCGGCGCCTCGGGCTCCAGCAGATCCTTACCCGACAACCCGCCGACAAGCCGCCGCACCTCGCCAAGT
Organism: uncultured Gemmatimonadales bacterium; assembly: GCA_963821525.1. Taxonomy (GTDB): domain Bacteria; phylum Gemmatimonadota; class Gemmatimonadetes; order Gemmatimonadales; family GWC2-71-9; genus DATBGE01. The sequence continues at coordinate 137,044 of CAWGED010000004.1, forward strand.
AATTCACCCTGAACGGCGAGCGGGTTCTGATCCCCCAGCAATTGAAGCAGGGCAGCGATGTATGCGGCGGCATCGGCACCCGCCGTGCCCACCGGATTGGAAAAGACGGACATCTGACCTCCCTCGATACCCCCACACCAACGCCAAACTAGGTACTCGGTACTAGGTACTCGGCACTCACTCCTTACTGTCGCTGTCAAACACTTCCCGCCCCTCAAAAAACGTCCTCAACACTTTCACCGTGTGAATCTGATTGGATGGCACCTCAAACAGGTTCCGGTCCAGCACGATGAAATCCGCCGATTTGCCGACCTCGAGCGAGCCACGCTCCCGCTCCTGATGGTTGGCGAACGCCCCGTTGATCGTGTAGGCCGCCAGCATCCGCTCCAGGTCTACCCGCTCTTCCGGAATCCAGGATGGGCCTCCGGTCGAGTCCGTGGTATGGCGCGTGATCGCCACCTCGATCGCATCGAGGGGATTGAGGGAGCTCACGCTCCAGTCGCTGCCGCCCACCACCACGGCACCGCTGTTCATGACACTGCCGATGGGATAGAGCCAGCGGGATCGCGCCTTGCCCAGAGCCGGCTCGGTCAGCTCGGTGATGTACTCGTCGGGCTGGGCCCAGAAGGCCTGGAAACTTGCCACCACGCCGAGCTCGCGGAATCGCGGAATGTCGGTCGAGTCGATCAGCTCGAGGTGCGCGATGATGTGCCGCGCATCGTGAAACCCGTTCTGGTTCGCCGCGTTCTCGAACGCATCGAGGGTTTCCCGGATCGCGCCATCGCCGATGGCGTGCACGTGGACCTGAAACCCCGCACGATCCAGGGCCGCGACCAGCGCATTCAGGGAATCGGGCTGGTAGTTGAGGCTGCCTCGATCGCCCGGCCGGTCGAGATACGGAGCGAGCAACGCTGCGGTCTTCGCTTCGATTACCCCGTCGGCGAAGATCTTCATCGTCCCGATCTGCAGATGCGGGCTCTCGAGCTGCTCCTTCAGCGTCTGGAGCCGGCGTACTTCGGCATCAGGAGACTCCGCATGGCTCGACACCGCCGCCACGATCTCCGCGGTCAGCTCGCCTCGCCGTTCCAGCTCGGCGTACGCCTGCAGGTAATCCGGATCGGCGTTCGCTTCGGACAGTGCCACGATCCCGAGCCTGTTGGCCTCGGCAATCGCCCGCTTCGCGGCCTCCACCTCCTGGCCCATGGTGTAGCCGGGAAGCACCGCTGTCGCCAAGTCCACCGCGCTTTCCCGCAGCGTACCGCTCGGCTCGCCCGTGGCGTCCCGTTCGATCCGGCCCCCCGGCGGGTCTTTGGTGTCCCGCTTGATCCCCGCGACCGCGAGCGCCTTCGAGTTGAGCCAGGCCGAGTGTCCGTCCGCCGCCCAGAAGAAGGCGGGCCGGTCAGGTACGATCCGGTCGAGCACCGCCTTGTTGGGATTGGCCTCAGGGAAAAGGGGCAGCTGCCAGCCATTGCCACGAAGCCAGCCGGTATCGGGATGAGCGGCGATGTAGTCCCGAATGATCCGCTCCGCCTCCTCGGGAGTCTTCACATCGTAGAGATTGCACTCTCCCAATTCGAGGCCGGCAGCGAGAGGATGAACATGGTTGTCGTGAAAGCCTGGCAAGACCATCCGGCCCGGTAGATCGAGCACCTTGGTGTGAGGCCCGATAAATGACGCGACGCCACTGTCCGTCCCAACGTAGATCAACCTGCCCTCTCGCACGGCCAGCGCCTCGGCCCAGCTTCGCACCGGGGCGACTCGGTAGATCTGCGCTCCCCTCACCACCAGATCGGCGACATTGTGCGGAGGCCAGCGCCGCACCGAACAGGAGATGCCCGTCAGGAGGAGAAAGCCGAGGACCGCACAGAGCGTGTGGCGGGAGGCAGAGCGCATTAGTGGTAGTTGTTGTTTTGGATTGACTCGAGTCCTTGAATCGTTGACCCTGTCCCAAGCGGGCGTCCTCACCGCCGCCTAATTCCTGTCCCCTTCTCTCCCCGTTCTCCCGTTCTCCCGTTCTCCCGTTCTCCGTTCACCGTCTCACCCGCTCACCGCTCACCGTTCACCGCCCATTTCCGAATCCCGCTCACCCACGAATAGGGATCGATCACCACTCCGTCGAGCCGGTGGGAGACCGCAGCCACATTGGTCGGTGCGTAGAGGAAGAGAGCCGGCGCATCATCGTTGATCCGCTCCATCGCCTCTCGCCAGGCGGTGCGCGCCTCGGGAAGCGAACGAACCGCGAGCGCCCGGGTAAACAACGAGTCGAACCCGGTGCTTCGGTAACCCCCGTAATTCAGGACGCCGATCCCGGCAGCGGTCCACTGGTCGGCCAGGCCACGGGGACTCGGTTCGTCGAGATAGGCCCCGATATATGCATCGAATTTTCCCTCGGCCAATCGCTTCTGGAACACCGGAAACTCGACGGCTGCGACCGAAACCTGGGCGCCCACTTTTCTCCATGCTTCCTGCAGAGCCACCGCGGCGTTCTTGCGGGTGACGCTCGTCGCCGGTACCAGGATTTCGAAGCGCAAGAGGCCGGCCCGCCTTGCGACGGCTCCCGTCGGCTCCACGCACCCACCCTGCCGAGTCGAGCTCCCGTCCCGCGGCGGCGGTGTCGAACGGAAGCGCCCGGATTCCGTCGTCCCAGATCCAGAGGAGTTGGGACATCGGCCCCGGTGGGGCCTTGCTGTCCGGACCGAAGATCGCCTTGGCGATGGCACTTCGATCCACCGCCATGTTGAGCGCCCGCCGAACCGCCCGGTCTTCGAGAACTTCGCCACCTGTTGCCGAGCCGCCGGGCCGCCGAGCCGCCGAGACGCGATACCCCACAAACCCATAGGCCGCCGACGGGTACCGTACCGCCGAGAGCGACGTGTCTCCCTCGACCCGCGCAACCCGGTCGGGAGAGCCCACCGTCTCCATCAAGTCGGCTTCGTGACTCAACACTGCGTTCAGCGCGGCATCCGGGTCCGGGGCGAATCGCCAAACCAAACGCCGGATGGCGGGGAGAGGGGTCTGAGTGGAGTCGGCCTCGAGCGTGAGCGACTGTCCGTGCTCCCACCGGGCGATGCGATACGGTCCGCTCCCGACCAGGTGAACAAGACTACTGTCGTTGATCCACTCAGAGCGTTGAATCTCGGCCCAGATGTGCGCCGGAATGATGCGAACGTGCCAGGTCGCGTCCAGCAGCTGCTCCGGATAGCTCCGGCTGAACCGGACCAGCACCGTGGAGCTGTCGGGGGCTTCGGCATGGAGCGATCCGCGAATCTGCTCGCCCGCAGCGGTCTCCAGTGTCGAATCGGCGTAGGCATCGAACGAAAACACCACGTCGTTCGCGGTCACCGGCCGGCCGTCATGCCAGCGCGCCTCTGGGCGGAGGTGAAACCGCAAGGTCAGCGAGTCTACCCGCTCCCAGCTTTTCGCCAAGCGCGGCTCGTATCCCATCGAGTCGAGCGGCGCCTTGCCCGGCTTGAGGTCCGCCAGCCGCTCGAAGACCTGATCGCTGATGTCCCGCCCGACCGTTTCACCGACCAGCGGAGGCAGAAGAGCCGAAGGCTCGCCGGTCGCGGCGATGACGACGGTATCACAATTGACGCATGGCGCCTTCTCCCGGCAGGCGCCGAGGAGAATCCCCAAGACGCCAAGGAAAATCTCCGAGCCGCCGAGGCAGCGACTCAACCTCACTTCGCCTCGCTCAGATACTTGGCTTTGATGACGTTGAGGTGATGCCGCTCGTGTCCCAGGATGATGAAGGCGAGGGCGCGAACCGAGATCGGCTTCCCGCTCGCCGTCCCAGTCAGTGCCAGCGTCTCGGCATCCATGCTCCGAAACAGGGTGATGGTCCCCGACCGCACGGAAGCCAGCTCGGCGCCGACGTCAGCCAACGTCCGGCCGTCGAATCCGGCCACGGCGGCATAGTCATTCTCGTCGAAGGACGCCAGCGGCGTCTTGTCATGCCGGGCGATCCGCAGGGCGCGATAGGCAAAGATCCGCTCGCTGTCGGCGATGTGTCCGATGACGTCACGGATGCTCCACTTTCCCGGCGCATATCGAAACCCGGCGCGGGACTCCGGAATCGTGGCGAGGAGTGCCGAGGTTGACTTGGCCTGCGCCTCCAGTTGGCGCATCACATCCTCCCGCGCCACGGGGTCGATGTAGGCGGCGTAATGCGGGTCGTACTCGGTCGGCGCGGGGGATTGGATCATCGTAGAGGTGGTCATCGGTTCGCTCCCGGAAAAGTGCAGCACGCAAGCTAGCTGAGGCTATCGGTTCTGGCACGTCCCGACAGCCGGCGCTATAGCCGGACGAGAAGGCGCCAGTACATTTCCCGCCCATGTCCCGCAGCTTTGCCCGCGGCATTCAGTCCGCCCAGCTCGGCCTACTGGTCAACACCGTCCTCGCGGTGACCAAGCTGGTCGCCGGCATCGTGGGCAACGCGTACGTCCTGATCGCCGATGCGGTCGAGTCCACCGCCGACATCTTCTCCTCGTTGGTCGTCGTGAAAGGGCTCAGAATCGCCGGGCGCGAGGCCGACGAGGAGTATCCCTTCGGTTATGGTAAGGCGGAATCTCTGGCCGCGGCGGTCGTTTCAATGCTGCTGATCGGTGCCGCCATCGGGATTGCGGTGGAGGCCGTCCGGGAGATTTTGACTCCCCATCACACCCCGGCGCCCTTCACCCTCGCTGTTCTTGTCGGAGTCATCATCATCAAGGAGATCCTCTTCCGCCGGGTGAGCCGGGTCGGAGAGGAAGTCGCCAGTACCGCCGTCGCCGCCGACGCCTGGCATCACCGGAGCGATGCCCTCACCTCGCTGGCAGCGTTTATAGGTATCAGTGTAGCTCTGATCGGCGGGCCCGGTTGGGAAGCCGCCGACGACTGGGCCGCTCTCGCGGCCTCAGCGGTCATTCTCTTCAATGGCATCCGGCTGCTCCGTCCCGCCGTGAACGATCTCATGGATCGCAGCCCCGGCGGAGAGCTGCTCGCGCGGATCAGCGCCGCGGCCACCGGCACCTCGGATGTCCGCGCCATCGAAAAACTGAAGGTCCGCAAAGCAGGCCTGGGATACTACGTGGACCTTCATGTGCAAACCGACCCTGCCATGCCGCTGCACGACGCTCACATCCTGAGCGGCCGGGTGAAGACCGCGATTCGAGAAGCGGTGCCGGAGGTGCTCGGTGTATTGATTCATATGGAACCCCACCAAGGGTAGTCGCGGCCGTTGTCTTATTCGGCCCCTCCCTGTAACATTTCGTTGCAGCCAGATCGTTTCGATTAAGCATAAATGCTTGACGGTGTGTTGTAATACCTTGTCATATAAGAAGTTATAAACACCGTCTCCAGGGCACCCCGATTGCCATCCCTACAGGCGACCACTCGCTCGATCGACCTGTAATGGGAGCTATCCAATGTCCAGCAGATCCATCTCTGCCCTTGCCGTCCTTACCGCCGCGGGGATGCTCGCCTGTAGTGAAGGGACGGGCCCAGGCAATAAACCGCAGATCAGCTTCAACGTCGCCACCTCATCGGGGCCGGCCGCGAATCTCCAATCGGTCTCCGATACTGTGGTTGGGGGCGCCAATACTCTCGTCCTTGATCAGGTCGAGCTGGTGCTCCGCGACATCCGTTTCAAGAGACTCAACGACGATGTGTGCGAAGGTGACAGTGATCAGAGCGGGGACATCGCGGTCCGTCCCATGTCTCACGACGATGGCGGGAACGGCGATGATGGCAATGAGGACGCCTGCGAGACCGTCAACGCAGGTCCGTTCCTTCTCGATCTCCCGCTCGGATCCGGAGTCGAGCAGGTCTTCAGCGTCGCGGTGGACACCGGCACCTTCGATGAGCTACGGATCAGACTGCACAAGCCCGAAGACAACGGGCTCGATCCGGCCGACGCCGCCTTCCTGGCCGCGCACCCCGATTTTGCCGGCATTAGCATCCGTGCGACCGGCACCTGGAATGGAAATCCCTTCACCTTTACCAGCGATCTCGACGCCGACCAGGAAATGCGGCTGGATCCGCCGCTCGTCGTGACCGACGCTGGTGCCAATGTGGACGTCACACTGAAGGTGGACGTGACGACCTGGTTCGCAGATGGGGCCGGCGGGCTGGTCGATCCCACGACCGCGGGCCAGGGTGGACAGAACGAAAACCTGGTGCGCGACAACATTCAGCACTCCTTCGATGCCTTCCAGGACGAGGATCACGACGGTCAAGACGACGGGGGGAGCCACGACTGACCCAGCCTGACTGGTGGTTAGCTGCGGTACGGCTTTCCGACAGCTTTCGCACCACGATCGGTGATCTGGCCGGTGACCTTGGTGCCGAGCTCCTCGAGTGGAGCCGGGACGGGGCCACCGGCCTGCCGCCGCAGGCGTCGGCAGGGCTGGTCCTGGCTGGAGGAGTGGAAAACGACGCGTTGGATTGGCTGGCCACGCTGAGTCCCTTGCCGATCCCGTTCTACGTGATCGGTGCATCGGGGGATCATCGAATCGCGGTCGCAGCACTGCAGCGCGGGGCCCGGGATTATTTCGCACTGCCGGACGATCTGGGCCTGCTGCGGCGTTCGCTGGAACGGGAACGAACCGAATCGAGAGGACGACGCGCCGCCGATCGCTTCGCGGAGGACGAACGGGAGTCATCAGGATTCGGCGCCATCATCGGGCGCAGTCCCGCACTCCGGCAGATCATCGAACAGGCCCGGCGGGTGGCGCAGCATCGAGACGTTACGGTGTTGATCGGTGGAGAAACCGGCACCGGAAAGGAGCTGCTGGCCCGGGCGTTGCACTATCACAGCCCGCGAGCCGCGGCTCCCTTTGTCGAAATCAATTGCGCGGCGATTCCCGCAAACCTGCTGGAGAGCGAGCTCTTCGGCCACGAGCGGGGCGCCTTCACCGGAGCAGTCGCAGCCAAGCCGGGTCTGCTCGAGCTGGCCCACGGGGGCACGGTCTTCCTGGACGAGATCGGAGCCCTGCCGCTCGAGCTGCAGCCCAAGTTGCTGAGGGCGCTCGAGACCCGTGAGATCCGCCGGGTGGGAGGCCAAAGCTCGCGTAAGGTTGATGTCCGGATCATCGGGGCGAGCCACGTGGATCTCCCCGCGGCGGTCGCCCGCGGCGAGTTCCGCGAGGACCTCTTCTACCGGCTCAACGTGGTGGCCCTGCTGCTTCCGCCGCTGCGAGCGAGAGAAGGTGACGTCGAGCTGCTCGCCGAGATGTTTATTACCCGGCTCGCGGCGCAATACGCGCTCCCGCCGGCACCGCTCGACCTGGAGACTCGGAGCCGGCTCCGGGCGCACCCCTGGCCCGGCAACGTAAGAGAGCTGCGCAACGTGATCGAGCGGGCCCTGGTGCTTTCGACTCCCGGTCGTCTGGAGCTGGAGGACCTGGGGGCGAGCCGGATAATTCCCGAGTCCGGAGGAGAGCTGCCGTTTCCGGCTCCGCTCCGCACGATTACTCAGGCGGCCGTCGAGCGGATGCTGCGGCTGGCGCATGGAAACAAGAGCGAGGCGGCGCGACGCCTGGGGATTTCCCGGCCCCGTCTGCAACGCATCATCGATGGTCTGGGCGAGGACGAATGAGCCAGCTCAGTCCGAACCCATAAAGGGGACGAAGCATGAAACCGATTGCCTATCTGTCGCCGACGATGGCCGCTGCTCTCCTGATCGGGTGCAGCAGTTCCACCGACAGCGGGGGCAGCACCACCAAGCCACCCTCGGAACTGAACTTTCTCACGCTGGCGCCCACCGCCCCCGCGCTGTGCAGCAACAGCGTGACCTTCGACGCCACCAAAGGCGTCGACGTGGAGGCGGCACTCCAGTTTCCGGAGCCCGGTGAGCCCGCCGACTGTTCGGGGGGAACCGAAGACTTCGTCCGCCTCCGCATCGACAAAGAGAGCTTGCTCGAGCTGCCCGACGGCACGCCGCTCAACGACGGTGACGTAGTCACCATCACCATGACCTGGGTCGGCGGAGACAGCATCATGGTCCAGCTCGAACCGACCGGGCTCAAGTTCAACCCGGCAAAGCCGGCCGAGCTCAGGATCGAGTACGGCGAAGCCAGTGACGACCTGAATCACAACGGCACGGTGGACTCCGAGGACACGGCAATCGAGCAGGAACTCGCGCTCTGGCGCCAGGCCACTCTGGCCGATCCGTTCGTCCTCATCGGCTCCATCAAGCTGGAAGATACGAACGAGTTCGAGGCCGAGTTGAACGGCTTCAGCCGGTACGCCATCGCGTACTGATGAACCGAAACCAGGATCATTGATGCCCGGCCCGGCCGAAACTTCCGATCCCACCCGCCAGCTCCGCGAGATGGTGGAAACGGGACGTTTCCGCGAAGCCCTGCAGGAGCATCAGGCCATGCGGGACCCGGCAATCCGCCATCGTCCCGAGGCCGAATTGCTCGCGGCGACCGCCGCGACCAGGCTCGGCGAATTCGCCGAGGGTGTGGCATTGGCTGAATCTGCCTTCCAGAGGTTCCGCTCCAGGGCCGACACCGATGGCCGCATGCGCGCGATGAATCTGCTGGGCGCCATCGCCTTCGAGCAGGGCCGCCTGGAAGAGGCCACCCGGGCATTCAGCGAAGTGCTCGAACTGGCCCGGCAGCTCGACGATACCCTGATGGCCGCCCACGCCTCCAACAATCTCGCTTCCGTCGCGCACTTGAGGGGGGAGCCGGAGACCTCGCTCAGTCTGTACCGTGTGGCTCTGCTCGGCTACCAACGCCTGGGCGACCGGCGCGGCACCGCGCAGACCTACCACAATCTTGGTCTCTCCTTCAGGCAGAGCGCGGACTGGCTCGACGCGGAGAGCGCCGCTTTGCAGGCCGTCCGGCACGCGACTCAGGTGGGGGAGGGCTCCTTGATCGCGCTCGCAGTCTCGGGCCGCGCCGAGACTCATCTGGAGCGCGGCGAGCTCGAGCTGGCGGCCCGCGAGCTGGAGCGCGCGACGGCCCTCGCGAATCAGGCCGGGGACGAAATCGGGCTGCTCGAGATCAGCCGCCTCAATGCCATGCTCGCCCTCGCCTCGGGGAATGCCTCCTCCGCCTTCGAGCTCGCCGAGGCCGCCCGGAGGAAGGCCGAGTCGCTTCAGAGCTTGCAGCTCGAGGGTGAATGCACAGCAGTGGCGGCGCTGGCTTGCCGGCAGCTGGGGAGGGAGAGCGACGCGGTCGTTCGACGAGAATACGCCTTGGCCATCTTCGGCCGTCTGGGCGCCAAGTGGCATGCGCAGGAGTTGGAGCGTCGCTGGTAGCCAGAACTCGATTTCAGGGTCGTGCTCGCGTCTTCGCGATGACGATCCGTCGCGAATCGCGCCGATATTTGAAAGGGGGGGCCCCCACGGACTACTCCCAGAGCGCCGCGATCGATCAGTCCTTCCAGATGTACATCATCAGATACCCCACCGTCGCCACCCCGATCGAAGCCATCGCGAATTTCTTGTGGTCGGTCCAGCCGCCCCGTTGTCCCTCGGCGATGCGCTGGTCGATGTCTTCGATGCTGGGTGCGATCGCCGCCGAGTAGGCGAAGCCCGCGTCGGCGAGCAGCATCAGGGCGCCGTGCACCGTACGCCGGGTCTTGCCTGCAGGATCTCCCTTCGACTCCGCGAGATTCCACACTCCCGTCACGGTGTTCACCAGAAAGACCCCGCCCAGCATCATCGAAACGGGCCGGTGGATGTCCTGCGCCCATGAAGGCGCTTCGCTGCCCTTGTGAAGGATGGATTCGCCGCTCAGGTACTGGGCCAGCAGGAGCGGGCCCGTCGCGTAACTGGTGAACTTGTGGATGTCGGCCCGCACCTCGTAGCCGTGACTGTAGTCGATTGATTTCGGCCGTTTTTTTGCCGAATCGGGAAGGACGATCAGAATCGACTGCCCCGCGCTGGCGGCCTGAGTCGCCCAGACGTGCGGAGGAGGCAGCTTCACGGTAGAGTCGGCGGCCGGAGTGGAGTCCCGCGCCGGTACCAGCGCGACCAGCGCCTGGGCGAGCAGGCCGAGCGGCAGACTCATTTGGGGAGGGTAAGTCGGGCCGCCGCCCAGCGCTCAGGCTCCTTGTCGCTCCGGATCAGGACTCCCAGGTCCACCGCGATGAGCTTGCCTTTCCTGCTCACGGCGTAGCGGTCCATGTTGCGGGTCGCCTTGCCGCTCATGAAGGTGCCGTCGGGCTGATACTTCGATTTGTGCTTGGGGCACTGGAACCGGGAATCGTCACCCAGCCAGCGGAGCGCGGTATTCTGGTGCGGGCAGGAGAGCGCGAAGGCATACACCGCTCCCGCGTAGCGGACCAGGATGACCTCGTTGTCCTTGTCGATAACCGCGCCGTCGGCAGGAGGAACCGCATAGCTGCGTTCGTTGCCCCAGATGCGAATGGCTGCCCCGGCCCGGATGGGAATCGCCAGCGCATCGAGCGGTGCCGCCGCGATCGTCACCAGGGCGGCTGCCACCGTTGCCAGCGAATCCTTGAGGAAATCCCGCCGCCCTTCGGGAGGGCAGCCGTCGCACCACGAAGAAGCGAAGTCGCTCATGCGATGCTGAGCAGAGTGCCCGCAAGTAACACGGCAAACCACAGGACGAGACTCGCCGTCGCCGCGAGCTGGAGTCTGCCCCAGAGCCTCGGCGCAATGCCACCGTCGCGCCGCAGGTGCTGCGAGATTCGGGTCATGAACCACCCATTGATGAGCAGGAGAAGCAGCAAACTCATCTTGAGCCAGAACCAGGGAGATCGCGCCAGGTTGTCGAGATCGGCCGCCAACATCAGCACACCGCTGATGCTGGTTACGGCCAGCGCGGCGATCACCGTGCGATGCGCCCCAGAGATGTCGTCGATCCGCCGCAGCCGGCCAGAACCGGCCTGCCGGCAAGCCTGAAGGACGCCCCGGTCGGCTGTTACGGCCGACCCTCCTGCGACCATCATGCCGCCAAAGTGTCCAAAAGCTATAAGGGCTTGGGTAATGGTGCTGTCGTTATAGAATGATGCCCAAGGTGCTGCCGCAGCAGCGAGATGTCCCAAGATAGACATGCGCGCCTCTCCCTGGCATAACTGCTTAATTGGACAGGATTTTGACAGAAGCTACTGACGTGGGAGACGGGCAGACTGTGAGCTAGATCACATATTCTGACGGATGTCGAATTGTGACCTAGATCACAGATTGAGGAGGGATTTTAGGCCGGTTCCACCACGACTGCGGTGCCGTAACACAGGACTTCCGTGGTCCCCTGCATGACTTCCGCCGCGTCATACCGGACCCCGATAACCGCATTGGCGCCCAGCTCTTCGGCGTGTTGAACCATGATCTGAAAGGCCTCTTCCCGGGCGTGCTCGCAGAGCTCGGTGAAGAGCGAGATGTTCCCGCCCACCAGCGTCTGCAGCGTTGCCCCGATGGTCCCGAAGACCGACCGGGAACGCACGGTGATCCCCCGGACCACCCCGAAATTCTGGATGATCCGGTAGCCGTCGAGCTGGAAGGCGGTGGTGGTGAAGGTCAAGCTCAACGCCACCTGGCCACCCCGCGCTCTGATTGCCTTCGGATTTTCACCTCCCACTTGTCACCTCCCAAGTTGCCGCCTCACTCGTCCCCATTCTCCTTCCCATCCCTCTTGTTCTCCGACGCCACCTTGGCCGACACCTCGGGTGGGGCCTCCGCATATCCGTGATGCTCGAGATGGAAGGTGCCGCGGCCATGGGTAATCGAGTGCAGCGTCGTCGCGTACTTGTAAAGCTCCGCTTCGGGCACGATCGCCTTGATCCGGGTGAGCCGACCCTCGGTATCGGTCCCCAGAATCTGGCCGCGCCGTGAACTGAGATCGCCCATCACGTCGCCCAGGATTTCTGCCGGGGTCCAGACCGTGACGTCCAGCAGCGGCTCCAGCAGCACTGGCCGGCACCTCGGTGCGACGTTCCTGAAGGCGAGGATGCCCGCCATCTTGAACGACATTTCGTTCGAGTCGACGTCGTGGTACGACCCGTCGTAGCATTCGGCCTGGAAATCCACCATCGGATAGCCGGCCACGACGCCACGCACCGCCGATTCCTGAATCCCGCGATCCACCGCCGGGATGTAGTGGTTGGGAATGACCCCCCCCACGATGCTGTCGACGAACTTGTAGCCGCTCCCGCGGGGCAGCGGGGAGAAACGGATCCAGCAGTCACCGTATTGTCCGCGCCCGCCGCTCTGTTTCTTGTGCTTGCCCTGACCCTCGCCTTTTCCCTTGAGCGTCTCCCGATACGCCACCCGCGGCCGGGCCAGCTCGGCGTGAACGCCGAACTTCCGTTGCAGCCGGCCCAGGAGGATCTCGAAGTGGCGCTCTCCCATCCCGTGAATCAGCGTCTGCCCCAGCTCCGAGCTGTACTCGAAGTGGAAGGTCGGATCTTCCTCGTGGAGCTTGTGGAGTCCCGCGGCGAGCTTGTCCTCTTCGCCCCGCTGCTTCACGACGACGGCGGAGGTCGCCACGGCCTCGGGAAACGGGATTGGAGGCAACCGCAGGGCAGACTCCCGGCGACAGAAGGTGTCGTTGGTGTGGGTGTCGCGGAGCTTCGCCACGGATCCGATGTCTCCCGCCGCAAGCTCGGCAACCTCGAACCGTTCCTTGCCCTGCTGCACCGAGAGGTGATTGAGCTTCTCGGCCACGTCGTGCTCCGCGTTCCACACCTCGTCCCCGTTCCGGAGCGTGCCGGCGTAGAGCCGAAAGAGGGTGACATCGCCGACGTGCGGCTCGGAAATGGTCTTGAAGACGTGCCCGATCAGCGGGCCCTCGGCCGGGGCTGGAATCTCGGCCGGCGAGGGCAGCAGCTCGACCATCTTGTTCAGCAGGGCGCGCATGCCGTAGGTCAGCTCCGCGCTGCCGCAGAAGAGCGGCACGATCTCGCCCCGCAGCATCGCCTGCTTCATGCGCCGAGTACTTCCTCCCGCGGGATTTCCTCTCCGCCCAGGTAGCGCTCGAGCAGGGCGTCGTCGCTGGAGGCGACAGCCTCGATCAGCTGCTGGTCGTAGTGGGAGAACTGCTCCTTGTATTCCTCGGGGAGCGGCGATTCGTCGTACTCGCCGGTCTTGGTGCCCTTCTTGTAGATGTGGGTCTTTCCCGAAAACAGGTTCACGACTCCGTGGAACTCCGGACCCTCGCCCAACGGGATCTCGACCGGAACCACCTTGGGGGAGAGATGGTCCTTGATGTCGTGGAAGACCCGCTCGAAATTGGCGTGCTCCTTGTCCATCTGGGACACGAAGATGATCCGGGGCAGGTGCAGCCGGTCGCAGACTTCCCAGACCTTCTCGGTTCCCACCTCGACGCCGCCGGTGGCGCTGATCACCACCACGGCCGAATCCGCGGTGTGGAGCCCGGTGACCGCCTCGCCGAAGAAATCCAGGTATCCGGGAGTGTCAATCAGGTTGAGCTTCGCATCCATCCACTCGGCATAGGCTACGCCGAGGCCGATGGAGTGCTTGCGTTCGATTTCGTCGGGGGTGTAGTCGGTGAGCGTCGTACCGTCTTTGATCGAACCGTGGCGCCGGCTGGAGCCGGAGACGAAGGCGAGAGCATCAACCAGGGTGGTTTTGCCGCTCGCGCCGTGGCCGACGAAGGCCACGTTTCGGATGGCGTTCGAGCCATAGACCTTCATAGGTCTGGGCCTCCTTCTGTTAGTGGAAAGGGGATACTGCGGACGCGGGAGGGAGTTGTCAAATGCGTGGGTCGTGGGCCTTGGGTCGTGAGTCTTGGGCAGATCCTCTGCGCGTCCAACCGTCTCTGACTCATGACCCACGACCCATGACCCACCTCGCGTCGAATTGGTACCATCCCGTCAACAAATGGTGGCGACCCGGGACCACCTTGGTCCTATGCGTGGCCACCATGCAGTTCGTCGCCGAGAGAATCCTCCCTGCCTATCTGGATGCGCTGGACCGTGCCCTGGAGGACGCGGTGGCTCGGCTGCCCGAGGGCGCCCTGAGAGCTACTCTGATGCGGCTTCGTCGTCGGAGTGGGCGGGAGGGAGCGTGGGACCGTTTCGGGGCGTTACACCGGCTCGCCATCCTCGGCGAGGCTCAGGGCTGGCTTCGTCCGGAGGAAGCCATCGTCATCAGGAAACTGGCCTACCGCGTGGCCTTCCTCACAATGAGGGCTGACACTAGCCGTCAGCCGTCAGCCTTCAGCGATGGGGAACACCGCTAGCCCTAAGGCTTATGGCTTACGGCTTACGCCTTACGGCTTACGGCTTACGGCTTACGGCTAACAGCTAACAGCTAACAGCTAACGGCTGACGGCTGACCGCTGACGGCTCATCTGTACCCCGCCGCCTGAAGCCCGAACAACTCCGAGTAGAGGCCCTTGGTATCCAACAGCTCAGCGTGGGTCCCCTGCTCCACCAGCTCGCCGTCCTTGAGCACCAGGATACGATCCGCCATGCGGACCGTGCTGAAACGGTGGCTGATCAGCACCGCCATGCGGCCATGGGTCAGCTCGGAGAAGCGGAGGAAGACCTGGTATTCGGCGCGCGCATCGAGGGCGGCCGTGGGCTCGTCGAGGATCAGGAGCTGGGCATCTCGCAGGTAGGCACGGGCCAGGGCCAGCTTTTGCCATTCGCCCCCCGAGAGGTCGGCCCCGCCTTCGAACCGCTTCCCCAGTAACTGCTCATATCCGTCCTTGAAGCGGGCGATCACGCTGTCGGCCAGACTCCTGCTTGCCGCCACCTCGAGCGCCGGTTGGTCGTCCCGCCGGCCTATGTCGCCGACGGCGATGTTCTCCCGGATGGGAAAGTCGTAGCGGACGAAGTCCTGAAAAATCACGCCGACATTGCGTCTCAGGCTCTCGATGTCGTATTCCCGCAGATCTCGACCGTCGAGCAGGATGCGTCCTTCGCTGGGGTCGTAGAGGCGAGCGAGGAGTTTGGCGAGGGTGGTCTTGCCCGCACCGTTCTCTCCCACCAGGGCCAGTCGCTCGCCGGGCTTGAGCACGAAGTTGAGTCCCCGTACGGCCCAACGCTCCGAGCCGGGGTAGCGGAACCCGATATTCTCGAACTGGAACCCGAGCCGAATGGGAGATGGTACCACGACCGCGCCAGGCGTACGGCGGATCCGGGGCTCGAGATCGAAGAACGAGAACAGATCTTCCAGATAGAGCGCCTGCTCGAAGAGCTGGGCCAGCGACAGCAGAAACCGCTGGATCAAGTCCCGGCTCTGCCGGAAGGAAGCGGCGAGGAAGGTCAGCACCCCAAGGGTAAAGGGCCCGGCGGGCGACTGATGCCGGGTTACGGTGAGATAGATGATCGCGACATACGCCCCGTAGTACCCGACCGAGCCGACCAGGGCGAGAAGTGAGGAGACCACCGCGCGGCGAATCGCCAGTTGGCGGTTGGCCTCGTAGAACTCGTCGGAGAGCTGGGCGTACTGCCCTACCAGATAGTCGGAGAGGCCAAAAAGCTTCACTTCCTTGGCGGAGACATCGCTGGCGCCTATGTAGCGCAGGTAGTCGAGCTGGCGTCGTTCCTGGGTCCAGGAAAAGAGCAGCGAGTAGCCGAGCGCGGCGTAACGAGTCTCGCCGAGGAACGAAGGCAGAACTGCGAGGGCGAGGAGCAACAGCAGCCAGGGGACGTAGACCGTGATCGCAATGGCCAGCGATACGAGGGTGATCAGGTCCTGGAGGCTGGCGAGTATGCCGGTAAAGAGGCCGATCCGCCCTACCGTCTGCCGGCGAGCTCGCTCCAGCTTGTCGTACACCTCGGCGTCCTCCAGCTGCTGGAGATCGAGTGATGCCGCGTGCTGCATCAGTTGAACGCTGGTGCGGTTGGCGAACAGGTCGCCCAGCAGACTCTCCAGGAGGGACGAGGTACGGGCAAGGATTTCGCCCACGATTGCGATGCCGAACTCGACAGCCACGAGCAGGAGCAGGTGCCGGTAGGCCTGAATGTCTGAGGCGGCGACTCCCGGCTCCCCCAACACGCGTACTACTTCATCGATGATGAGCTTCCCGATCCATAGCGTCGCGATTGGAATCCCCGCCCGGAGCGCCCGGAGCCCCACAATGAGGACGCTGTAGAGGCGGTTGGTCTCCCAAACCAGCCGGAAGAATTCCGGGAGATGGCGGGTGGCTCGCATCCGCTCCCGCCAACTCGGTGCTTCCTGGATGAGCTTGGGCGGGCGGCGGGGCCGGTTGCTGGCAGGGCCTCCGGGGAAGGTCATGATAGAAAGTACCTAGTACCGAGTACCGAGTACCTAGTCATCCGGCTAGGCCCACTGCAGAGAGTGGATCGAGCCTCTCGGTACTAGGTACTAGGTACTCGGTACTAGATTGGGATATGCCCACAGCATTAATCACCGGCGCCACCGAAGGAATCGGTCGCGCGATTTGTTTTTGCCTGGGGAAGGCCGGCTACAAGATCGCCGCCTGCGCCAGGACTCCCTCACGGCTTCGTGCTCTCAAGGATGGTCTCGAAGAGGCAGGCATCTCCGTCGCCGTCCACCCGGCGGATGTCGGAGTCGAAGCCGACGTGAAGACCGCCGTATCGATGCTGGTCAAGGAACTGGGAACGATCGATGTCCTGGTAAACAATGCCGGCGTCGCACTGCTCAAGCCGTTCGAACAGCTGACGGTCGAAGACTGGGATACCACAATGGCGACCAACCTGCGGAGCCTCTACCTGATGACCCGCGAGGTGCTGCCCGCCATGCGCGCGGGTAAACGGGGCGCCATTGTCAACATCGCGAGCCTGGCCGGCCGCAACGGCTTTGTCGGCGGGTCCGCCTACACTGCCTCCAAGCATGCCGTACTCGGCTTCGCAAAATCGCTGATGCTGGAGGTACGGAAGGACAACGTTCGCGTGATCACTATCTGCCCCGGCTCGGTCGATACCTCGCTCATCCGAACCCAGGGGATGCTGTCACCCAACATCGACCGCATTCTCCAGCCCGAGGACATTGCCGACACCGTTCTGGCGGCCCTGGCCCTGCCGGAGCGCGCTCTGGTGTCGGAGCTGGATGTGCGGCCCACTAATCCGTAGTGGGGAGTCTGGAGTCGTTAGTCGAAAGTCCAGAGTCGGCGGTCACTGATACCCTCTCGACCCTCGACTCTAGACTCTAGACTCCGGACTATCGACTCATGCACCCGATCCTCATCGCCACCTGCATCTGCCGCCAAATGCCCTTCGCCAAGCTTCTCCCGTTGGCGAGGGAGCACGGATGGACCCTTCAGGACGTGATGCGGGAAACCGGGTGCGGCGACGGCTGTGGCCTCTGTCGCCCCTACCTGAGGAGAATGCTCAGAACGGGTGAGACTCAGTTTACGGAGCTGCTGACCGAGTAGCCGGGTAGAACAATCCTCCCACGACCGACCATCGACTATCGACCCCTCGCCCCATAACATTGAGTCCATGACCCTCCCTGGGGGGCCTACTCCCCCCAAGTCCATCTGGCAGCGCCTCTACAGCACCCGACCGATCACCGCCGCAGCCGTGATCATTGGATGGGTCGGGGTCTACCTCATCTACCAACAACACTGGACCGGTATTCTCCTCTGCCTCGTGGCCAGTGCCCTGGCACTCATCGCACTGAGACGGGGGCGACGGATCGCGCTGGAGCAGCGGCGACGGCTTCAACTCGCCCTGGACCGAGCCGCCGCACGCAATCGCGAGCTGGAGGGCCTGCGCCACCTTGCCGCAACCCTTCTTGGATCGAGCGACGACGTCAACTACCTCTTCCGCGAAATTGCCAAGGCGGCGACCCAGCTGCTTGAAGCCGAAGGCAGCGTGATCACCCTCGTGGTCGAAGAGGGGCGCTTCCTCAAGGCGGTCGCGACCGACGGGTTCCTGGAAGGCGCCGCCGGCATCCTGATCCCGGCGGACCATTCGTTGACCGGCTGGGTCGTCACCCACGACCAAGCGCTCCTGAGCGATGACATGCAGGCCGATCCGAGGAGTTACGACGTGGAGGGGTTGACCTCCCGGATGAAAAGCGCGGCGATCGTCCCGCTCCGGTCGAGCGGCCTCGCGATCGGAACCGTGAGCGTACACAACCGCCGCGACGGCCGCCCCTTCGGCGAGAACGACCTGGAGCTGCTCAAGACCCTGGGAGACCAGGTCGTCGTCGGAGTGGATCGAGCCCAGATGCTGGACGAGGCTCGCCGCAACCATAGCGCCTTGGAGGACAAGAACCGGGAGCTGCAGCGATCAACCGACCTGAAGAGCCAGTTCCTCGCCAATATGTCTCACGAGCTCCGCACCCCGCTAAATGCCATCAACGGTTTTTCCGATTTGATGCTGACCGAGGAGATGGGGCCGATCAACGAGCTGCAGCGGGAGTTCCTCGCCTCCATTCTCCGCAACGGCAAACATCTTCTCGGCCTGATCAACTCGGTGCTGGATCTCTCCAAGATCGAAGCCGGCCGGATGACGCTGAACCTCGCACCGACTGATTTGCACGCGGCAATCCAGGGAGTAGTGACCGACACGGCCCCCCTCCGCACCAGCAAGGACCAGGAAGTCCGGGTGGAGGCCGGATCGACGCCGGTGACGATCCTTGCCGACGGCACGAGGCTGAGGCAGATCCTCTTCAACCTGCTCTCCAACGCTTCGAAGTTCACCCCGGACAGGGGCAGCGTCAGCATTTCCGCCGTCTCCACCCGGGCGCCCCTCCCCATTTCCACTGACAATGACGAGAAACCCCGCCTGGTATCCCGTGAGGCGGTGTGGGTGTCGGTGAGCGATACCGGAATAGGGATCAAGCCGGAAGACATGCCCAGGCTGTTCCACGAATTCAGCCAGGTGGATACGTCACACAGCCGGGCTCAGCAGGGTACCGGACTGGGATTGGTGCTATCGAAAAAATTTGTCGAGATGCACGGAGGCACGATCGGTGCCGAGTCGGTTTACGGGCGGGGGACTACCCTGTGGTTCATCCTGCCGGTGGAAGGCCCGCTGCATCGGACGGGGACGAGGGTCGCAGGAGACTGACCAGCGCCCTTCGCACGTAGACCGGCACCATATCCTTGCGCCAGCCGATCGTGAAATC
This sequence comes from uncultured Gemmatimonadales bacterium, assembly GCA_963821525.1. GTDB lineage: Bacteria > Gemmatimonadota > Gemmatimonadetes > Gemmatimonadales > GWC2-71-9 > DATBGE01. Next base: position 156,032 of record CAWGED010000004.1, read on the forward strand.
GGTGTTGTCGAGCGGCTTGGCTCTTCGCGCGGCAGCAGTGGCGGCAGCAGTGATGGATTCGTCGGTGAGCGACTGACCGACCAGCACCTTCTCCGCTTCCTCGCTCTCCATCGGCCAGGATCCCACGGCACCAACCACAATCCGCGCCGCACGGACCAGACCCTGGGGATCGAGATCCACCCACGCGGCGACCCCCAATACCGGAAAATCGAAGGCACCCCGGCGCCTGAGCTTCTGATAGTCTGCGCGAGAGGTCCCCAGCGCGGGCACCTCGATCCGGACTAGCAACTCGTCCGGCTGTTTGGTGAGAAACTCTATCCCGTCGTTCCGGTAGAGCGAAGCCGCGGGAATCGAGCGGCTTCCTTTGGGTCCCATCATCGTCACGCTGGCGCCGAGTGCGACCATCACCGGAGCGAGATCGCTCGATTGCACCGCCCAGCAGCGGGGACTCGAAGGAGCCACCCAGCAGATCTTGCCGTCCTTCTTCATGCAGAAGTCGATCGCGCGCCGCCACTCGTAGGTCTGGTCGTAGTAATTGCAGCGCGTGTCGAGCAGCAGATTCCCGCCCACAGTACCCATGTTTTGCAGGATGGGCGTCGAGATCGTGGCTGCGGCACGAGACAAGACGGGCCACTCCTGCCGCATCAGCGGATGGTGAATCAGCCGAGTCAGCGTCACAGCCGACCCGATTCTCAGCTGCCCTTCCGCTCCCCGGTCCAGCAGACCCAACTCTGGCACTCGACGGATGTCGATGACATGACGCGGCGTCTGTTGCAGCCGCTTCATGTTGGGGTAGAGGTCAGTTCCTCCGGCGACGTAAGACGCGTCCAGCCCGTGAGCGGTCTTGATGCGAACCGCCTCGTCTACCGTGGCGGGGAAGCTGGGCGCGAAAGCGGGCAGGCGCAGCATGATCAGGCCGTGGGCACAGCGGTGGAACGCGGCGTCGCCTTACCGTCGCCACCCTCGGCCGGTGTGCGCACGCAGACCGGCTCCGGCCAGATGATGTGCGGAGTCGAGCTGGGGCCGAACCGCGGCTCGGCTCCCTTGGCCTTGGCCTGCAGCGCCTTGTACACCTTGGGCGGGCTCATCGGCACTTCGTCGACCCTGACCCCGACCGCATCGTAGATCGCGTTGGCCACGGCGGGCATGATCGGCAGCAACGGGCCCTGACCCGCTTCCTTTGCCCCAAAGGGACCGTTGGCATCAGGTCCCTCGACCAGATAAGTGATCACGTCGGGCATTTCCCAGGTCGTGGGACTCTTGTATTCCAGCATCGAGGGGAACTTGTGCACCACATTGCGGTTCTCGCGGTACACCATCTCCTCCATCAACGCCTCACCCAGACCCATGTAAACGCTGCCCTCGACCTGCCCCATGACCAGCACCGGGTTGATGCTGCGGCCGATGTCGTGCGCAATCCAGATAGTAGGAACCCGCACGATACCGGTCTCGGGATCTACTTCGACTTCGGCGACAGCAGCCGAATAGCTGTACGCCGCGGACGGGCCGACACCGGCGCCACGGTATTTCCCGGGCGGCTTGGGTGGTGCGTAACTCCCGACCGAACCGATCGTCCCGAAGCGGGACTCCGCCACGACCACTGCCTCGGCGAAGCTCAGGCCCGGTTCGGGATTCTCTACGTCAAACACCCTGCCTTTGACGAACACGATGCGCTCCGGACTCGCGTTCAGCTTCGCCGCCACCGCCTCCGCGATTTGCGCACGGGCTCGCTCGGCCGCTTGAATCGCCGCTTGCCCCGTCATCAGCGTGACTCGCGACGAGTAGCTGCCGAGGTCGACCGGGGTGAGATCGGTATCGGCGGTGACGACGGCGATGTCGGCCGGTTCAATGCCCAGGATCTCCGCGACGATCAATGCGAGGACGGTATCTGAGCCCTGACCGATTTCGGTGGACCCGCAGAAGACCGTCACCCCGCCGCCTCGATCGCATTTGATCTGCACCCCGGAATGGGGCATCTCGTTCCAGTAGATCGCCACACCGGCGCCCGTGATGTAGGAGGAACAGGCCAGCCCGATGCCGCGGCCATAGGGCAGCTTGCCGTAACGCTCCTTCCACCGTGAGCCGGCGACGACTTTCTCGATACACTCGCCCAGCCCGATCGTACCGACACGGAGCCAGTTCGCGGTGATTGTGTTCGGCTTCACCAGGTGTTTGAGCCGCATCTCCGCGGGGTCGAGCTTCAACTCCTCCGCGATCTTGTCGAGCTGAACCTCCAGCGCGAAGCGTGGCTGCGGAGTGCCGTGACCCCGCTTGGGACCGCAGGGAGGCTTGTTGGTGAACGCCCGGGCGCCTTTGAACCGGTAGGATGGGATTTCGTAGGTGACGGTCTGCAAGGCGCCGGTGTAGTAGGTACTCGCGACGCCATAGGAGCCGTAGGCACCACCATCCAGATACGATTCGAAATCCATCGCGGTGATGGCGCCTAGCTTCGTCACTCCGGTCCGGATCTTCATGAGGACCGGGTGCCGTCCCCGATGACAGTAGAACACCTCTTCCCGCGTGAGGCAGATCTTGACCGGGCGCCCGGTCATCATGGCCAGCTTCGCGACCACGATCTCGTGATTGAAGGGATCGCTCTTCCCGCCGAACCCTCCGCCGTTCGGGGTCGCGATCACGCGAATCCGGCTGGGCGGCAACTCCAGCACCTTTGCCAGCGCCCGATGCACGTAGTGCGGGCACTGGGTCGAGCTCCAGACGGTCACCTTTCCCGCGGCCGAGAACTCCGCCACGGCGGCGTGCTGCTCCATCGGGAGGTGAGTGTTGCCTTCGTAGAAGAAGAGATCCTCCCGGATCAGGTCGGCCGCCGCGAAGCCGCCTTCCAGGTCGCCAAACTCGAGATTGACCTGCTTGTGCAGGTTGCCGCTGTCTGCGTAATCGTGAAGCTGGGGGGCCGGAGTTGTTACGGCGTCATCCACCGATCCAATGGTGGTCAGCGGCTCGTAGGTGACCTCGATCAGCCGGCAGGCTTCCGCGGCAATGTCTTCGTCCCGCGCCGCGACCGCTGCGACCGGGTCGCCGATGAAGCGGACCACATCGGGACAGAGGGCGTGCTCGTCCTGGCTGACCGGAAGCACTCCGAACGGAATGGGAAAATCGGCGCCGGTAACCACGGCGTGGACGCCGGGCAGGGCCGCCGCGCGGGAGGTATCGATCCGCACGACGCGCGCATGCGGATGAGGACTCCGCAGCAGCTTGCACCAGAGCATCCGGGGAAGGATCAGATCATCGGCGAAGCGGGTCTGGCCCGTCACCTTGGCCACGCCGTCAATCCGCGGATGCGGTGTGCCTACGACCTGGAAGTCGCGGTCCTTGCCGTCCTTCCGATCAGTGGCCATACAGACTCTCGCGCGTCGGTTCCGCGGCTTCGCCGCGCATGCGGGCAGCTGCCAGCTCCACCGCCTCGTAGATTTTCACGTATCCGGTGCAGCGGCAGAGATTGCCGCCCAGCGCAGAAACGATCTCCGGCCGAGCCGGGGCCGGGTTCTCCTCGAGGAGTGCCTTCGCGGTCAGCAGAATCCCCGGGGTGCAGTAACCACACTGCGCCGCACCCAACTCGGCGAACGCCTGCTGCAACGGGTGAAGCTCCGCGCCTGCCGCAAGACCTTCCACCGTGGTGACCGACCGATTCTCGCAGGCCACTCCCAGCTCGAGGCAGGAGAGGATGGGAACACCGTCGACTAAGACGGTGCAGGTCCCGCATTCGCCGAGCTCACATCCGTGCTTGGTGCCGGTGAGTTGTAAGTCTTCGCGAAGCACTTCAAGGAGAGTCTTCTGGGGGGCGACGAGACATTCAACCCGCTCTCCGTTCACCTCGAGGGAGAGTGGAGATTTTGGTAAAGATGGGGTAAGCGTCACCAAAGGATTTCCCATCGAGCCTCGCTGTCTGACTCCTGGTCCGCCTCGTCCGTCTTGTTCGCCCTGTCCGCCCAACCGCCATGCCGCCCGACCGCCTTCCCGCCCGAATTACAACGGCTTCAATTTCGCCAGCACCTCCGCCACCACTCCCGCAGGAACCCTGCATGCCAGCTCCGCCTGTCGAGCTTCCCAATCGGCGCTTCGCAGGTGATCGGCCAGGACCACGCCCCGAACCGGCAGGTCGTCGGGCAAGGCGACCTCGAAGGGATAGCCCTTCGCCGAAGGGGCGATCGCGCACATGAGAGCCAGTCGCGCCCTGCTGTTGTAGTGCGCCGGCGAGACCACGAGCGCGGCGCGGCGCGCGACCTTCTGCCCGTTATCAGGCTCGACCGTCACCCACACTACATCGCCTCGGTCCGGCGTCACACGACCTCACGCCCGACCGGCTTACCCCAGTCGGTTTCACCGTGACGGTTCTCTGGCGTGATCTGATCGGCCAACTCCTCGAGCCCATACTCCCGGCCTAGGGGAGTCAGGACGATGCGACCGCCGGAGACACTGATATCAACCTCAGACCCCTCGGCCAAGCCCGTTTCCAGACTGAACGCCTTGGGGATTCTGATTCCCAAACTATTACCCCACTTCGAGATACGTGCGCGCATCAGATGCGACCATGTTGTATATACATTGAAGATACGGACAATGAATGAGTCGGTCAAGTTGTATCGTGCGTTTTCTCGAACTGGACGCGATCCCGCCACCATTCTAGCTTCGATCCCCATGCGAGCTTCTAGTCGCCGCCGCTCGGCGCTCACCCTGCTGGTCGTGGTCCTCCTCGGGGGGATCATCATGCCGGGTGTGGATGCCATACTGTTCCACGGACGCGGCGCCGGCACAACCTTCGGAGCCCGCCTCGAAGCCACCAGTAGCGGTGAGCATGCAGTTCAGTGTCCCCAGGCCGACCAGCTTCGCAGCGGTCGCGCCCTCGCCGCGACTCCGCCTCAGACCAACACCGCGCCTCCGATTGGAATCGCGGTCATCGTTTGCAACACTCCTCTCCTGCTCTCCACTCCGGTCCATACTCCGGTACTCCCTCGCGCACCGCCGTCGCTCCTCGCCTGATCAGCTCATTTCCCGATAACTGATTAACCAGTCCGGTCACGGCTTCTTTCGGCCGGATCTTGCTCTGGAGTTCTATGACAGACCGCTCACGTTGTGCGGTCCTCCTGTTCGTCCTCCTCATGGCGAGGTGGAGGGATCGCCAAACGCGCAGGTTCCCGATTCCGCTCTCGGCGCAGTCCACGCGCTGAACGCGCGGCTCGACTCTCTGGAGGCGGGGACCTGTCCCACGGGACCGGCGGTTCAAATCCCGGTCCACCCTACTGGTGCACCGGGAGCAGACAGTCTTGCATCAGCCCTCGACCAATTGAATCAGCGCGTCGAGAAGCTCGTAGCCCAACGTTGCCTGGGAGCCGCACCCGATACCACAACCGACGACCTCGCGGCGTTGCGGGCGGCCGCCGACTCCGCCGCAGGACGGCCGGTTTCGGCGCCGAAGGACACCACGGCCGCCGGCGGCACCGAGTTCATTGGGCGCCAGCGCAACGGCTCAGCCATGAATCCGGAAATCAGCGCCACGGGGGACATTCGGCTCATCGGGGAGGACGGCACCGAGCATTTCAAGGCGACAGGCGCGGGAATTCGAGGTGGGGCTGCAGTCCACTCTGGATCCCTACTCAACCGCCAAGGTCTTCCTGACCTTCGAAGACGATCACGTCGGAGCGGAGGAAGGCTATCTGTACTGGACCGGTCTGCCCGGGCGGATCAGGGCGGACGTGGGACTCTTCCGGCAACAGGTCGGCGACCTCAATCGCTGGCACCTCCATGCGCTCCCCGAATCGGAGTACCCGCTGGTCTATCGCCGCTATTTCGGCGACGACGGATTATCGGGCGTAGGCCTCTCGCTCTACACCGCCCTCCCGGTTTCCCTGGCACACGGCACCCACGAGATTTGGTTCCAGGGAACTTCGGCCGAGAGCGATCCGCTCTTCGGAAGCGACCACCACACCACCCTCTTAGGCCGGCTCCAGAACTTCTGGCAACTGAGCCGGAGCACCTATGGGCAGATCGGATTCACGGCATTCGGGGGAGACAACTCCGACAGCGCGCTTACCAGCCGGGTACTGGGCCTCGATGCCCGGCTGACCTGGCGTCCACCCAATGCCGGCACCCGGCAGGACCTTACCCTGAGAGCCGAAGGCTATCAGTTCCATTCCACCGAGGCGGGTCTCACACAGACTCGTTACGGTGGCTTTATTGACGCGGCGTTCCGGGTTAGCCAGCGCTGGATCCTCGGCGCCCGTTACGACTACGTCGAAACACCGCGGGGCCCTGATACGAATGAATGGGGAATAGCACCCGCCATTACCTGGTGGCAGAGTGAGTTCGTGTATCTCCGGCTGGAAGGGCAGCATCTCGACAACAGCGTCAACGGCACCGACAACCGGGTTCTGCTCCAGGCGGTGTTCGCCATGGGCCCCCACAAGCATGAGACCTACTGATATGATTCTCGCCCTTCTCGCCATCGCTACCGGCATCTTCGCCGAGCCGCCCAGTCATTATCCTGCCGAGCCACCGAGCCGCCGAGCCGCCGAGCCGCCGAGCCGTCCTGCCGCCGCGCCGCTCAAGATCGTCACCAGCCTCACGACCTACGGCGCCATCGCGCGGGAGATCGCCGGCGACCGCGGCACCGTCACCTCCATCGCCCAGGGCGACGAAGACCCGCACTTCGTGCAGCCCAAGCCGAGCTTCGTGGCGCTGCTCCGCGACGCGGACCTCTTCGTCACCACCGGGCTCGACCTCGAGCTCTGGGTTCCCGCCCTCCTCGACCGGGCCAACAACCGAAAGGTCTTGGAGGGGGGCCGGGGTACGTCGCGGCCTACACCGGCATCACGCTGCTCGAGGTCCCGACCAGTTGAATCGGGCGCAGGGGGACATTCACGCCGACGGCAATCCCCACATTCACACCGATCCGCTGAATGGGATCATCATCGCGCGGAACATCCTCACCGGCTTGACCCGGGTCTCGCCGGGAGATGCCGGCTACTTCACCGATCGGGAGAAGGATTTCGAGAAGCGGGTTCTCGAGGCCACCATGGGGCAGGAGCTGGTCGGCATCCTGACTCCCGCCACCGCGTTCGACCTGCTCAAGACCGACAAGCTGTTCGACTTCATCGGTCGCACCAAGTATCAGGGCAAGCCGCTCGCGGATCAGCTCGGCGGCTGGCTCAAGCAGGGTGAGGTGTTCCGGGGGAAGGAAATGGCCTGCTACCACAAGGAGTGGGCCTATTTCAGCAACCGCTTCCAAGGTCACCTGCGCCACATACATCGAGGCCAAGCCGGGCATCCCGCCGACCCCGAAGCACGTGGAGGAGGTCATCGCGCTCGATGAAGGAGCGGAAGATTCCGGTGCTCTTCGCGTCCAACTACTTCAACCGCTCGCAGATCGAGCAGGTGGCGGACAAGACCGGCGCCAAGGCAGTGATCGTGCCGGAGAACACCCACGGCGCGCCGGGCATCGAGACCTACTTTGACCTCATCAACGCCTGGGTCTCCGGCCTCGGCTCGAGCCTACAACGGAGGGCGTCTGATGCTCGACCAGTTGTGCACACTCTGGCTGCCGCCGCTGGTGGCCTGCATGGTCATCGTGGCGATCCATTCGTATCTCGGACTCCATGTCATCGCGCGCGAGGTCATCTTCGTGGACCTCTCGCTGGCGCAGATGGCGGCGCTGGGATCCACCATTGCCATTTTCGCCGGCGCCGATCCCGATTCGACTCGCAGCTTCGCCTATGCCCTGGGCTTTACCACGCTGGGTGCCGCGCTGTTCGCGCTGACCCGCACCGGCAATCACGGGCGGGTGCCTCAGGAGGCGATCATCGGCATCGTGTTCGTCGTTGCCTCCGCAGCCGCCATTCTGGTGGCCGACCGGTCGCCGCGGGGCGGCGAGGCAATCAAGGACATCCTGGTGGGGAGCCTGCTCTGGGTGGGCTGGCCGGCGATCGGCCGACTGGCGGTGGTCTATCTCCTCGTCGGGCTCTTTCACTGGGTCCTGCGGAAGCGGTTCCTCACCATTTCCTTCGAGCCGGAGGTCGCGATCGCCAAGGGGTGGAACCTGAGCTGTGGGATTTCCTGTTCTATCTCTCGTTCGGCCTGGTGATCACCTTCTCGGTGCCGATCGTCGGAGTGCTGCTGGTCTTCTCCTTCCTGGTGGTCCCGGCGGCGATCGCATTTCAGTTTGCCCACGGCAGGGGGCGCTGGCGATTCTCTCCTGGCTGGCCGGTGTGATTTCCTCGGCGGGCGGGCTCTGGCTCTCGTTCCGTTACGATCTGCCTACCGGCCCGGTAGTGGTCTGCGTGTTTGGTCTCCTGCTCCTGCTTGCCTACACGGCTCGAAAGGTCATGGGGGTCGAGAGTAAGAGAGCGGTTCCAGCGTGAGTTCGTGATGCGTCGGCTGCAAGTTGGGTTTCAGGCGCTGTGTGCCGCCATTCTTCTGGTGGCGGGCAGTGCCTTGCCGACGTACGACGCTATTTGCTATCACGGCGCTCGCTTCCCGGATCGTGGACAGGTCCGGATCGAGGCGGCCACCGGTGGTACCGCGCACCTCCTGACCTGTGCCCTTGGGCGCCAGTTCCAGCGCTCGAGGGCAGTGCTTCCACATTCCGCACCAACACGGTGGTTGCCTCGGACGGCGCCTATCACGCCGCTCCCTCCGCCGCCGGTCGCTCCCCCTGCGCCGGCTCCTACCCTTCAACGATCGCGCGCCCCTCCAGTCCCCATCGCCTGATCTCCTGGTGATCAGCTGATATCGCCGCTTTCCGGTCCTGCCGGGGAGACGGCCTTCTTGGACATGGGAGGGTCTCATGCATTGGTTTTTTCTAGCGGTCACTGTGCTGTCCGCGGGCGACGGCCCCGCCGTCTCTGCACCCACACCAGTTGCGCCGCGCAGTCTCATGGGACGGGTTACGACCAAATCCGGTCAGCCGGTCCTCGATGCCCGGGTGCTGGTTGTTGAGCTGCGTCATTCGGTCCAGACCGATCCGGATGGGCGGTACAAGATTCCGAACCTGAATCCCGGCAGCTATACCGTCTCCTTCTCGCAGATCGGCTATGCCCCGGAAACCCGCCGGATCACTCTGGGGGACAGCGATCTGACGCTCGACGTTTCACTAAAAGAGTCGCTAGTCGAATTGCCGCCAATTCAGGTCACAGCGACGCCCAGCGCAACCGAACCTCTGACCTCCCCGCAGCCTACGGCGGTGGTCGAAGGCGAGGATCTTCAGCGCGCACAAGCCTCAAGCTTGGGCGAGACGCTCAATCAAGTGGCGGGTGTCCACAGCCTCAGCACCGGAGTCGGGATTGGGAAACCGGTGATTCGCGGGCTCACCTCGAACCGGGTCCTGATTCTGGATGACGGCCAGCGACTCGAGACGCAGCAGTGGGGCGATGAGCACGGTCCCAACCTGGAAACGGCTGGCGCAGAGCGGATCGAGGTGATTCGCGGGCCGGCCAGTGTGCTGTACGGCTCCGACGCATTGGGCGGCGTCGTCAACGTGATTCAGCCCCCTCTTCCCGTAGCCACAGAGGGCCATGGGCCAGTTGAGGCGCAATTGAGCGCCTCATACGGAAGCAACAACCGGCAACCCAATGGCGCGCTCAGCATCGCCGGAGCGAAGGGCGGCTTCGGATTCCGAGGAACGATCAGCGGGCGGCAGAGCGAAGACCTTCAGACTGCGAACTACGAGTTGTGGAACAGCGGCAACGAAGCCGTCGGCGGGAGCGGAACGGTGGGGTATCGCGGGTCCTGGGGGTCCGTTGCCGGCACGATTTCGCAGCGAAACGAAAAGATCGAGCTGACCGACGAAGATCCCTTGGCGACACCGCTTCAGCGGATCGCCACGACCCGAGGGAGGGTGAACCTCACCTTGCCGATCTCCGGGGCACGGCTGGAGCTGGCGGGCGGTTACGAACGCAACCGGCGGCGGGAATTCGAAGACAAGTTCACCTCCGACGTTGCGCTTGGCCTGCTGTCCCAGAATTACACCCTGGACGCCCGCTATTACCACGCTCCCTGGGGGTCAGTGCACGGCATCCTCGGCGTCTCGGGTGGCCACCTCGCGTTCGACAAGTTTGGTGAGGAGACGCTCATTCCCAACAACCGTACCAACACCATCGGGGTCTACGGATTCGAGCAGGTCACCCTGGGTCGCTGGGATCTTTCGGTCGGTCTCCGCTACGACTATCGCCACCTTGATGTAGATGAGGACGCCGTGATAGCTGTGACCGCTCAGACCAGGAACTGGAATGCCTTGACGGGCAACTTGGGAGCACTATATCGCCTGGCCGATCCGGTTGCGCTGGTACTGAACGTGGGACGCGGATTTCGCGCCCCGTCGAGTTTCGATCTGTTCTCCAACGGAGTGCACGAGGGAACCGTGGCCTTCGAGCGTGGAAACCCGAATCTCAACACGGAAAAGTCGCTCAATACCGATCTCGCCCTGCGGGTGCAGACCGCCAATGTGGCCCTAGAGCTGGGTGGGTTTCTGAATCTGATTCAGGATTACATCTACAGCGTCCCCACTGGAGCTACCGATCCCGCGTCGGGCTTTCAGATCTATGACGTGACCCAGGGCGATGCGCGACTCACCGGGCTCGAGGCGGCGGCGCAGTATCACCCCACCGCATGGCTGCACTTGCAGGGAACCGCCGACTACGTCTACGGGACGAATACATCCACCGGCAATGCTCTGCCGGCCATGCCACCATTCCGCGCTACCTACAGCGTGCGGCTCGAGAGCCGGCGGCAGGGTTTCCTGCATGTGCCCTATCTTTCGGTCGGCGGCGAAAGTAACGCGCAGCAATCACGGCAGGATCCCGCGGAAGCCGTGTTCTACAGCCAAGCCTTCGGCGGCCAAGGCTACCAATCGGAAGCCTATACTTTGATCAATGCTGGGACGGGATTCGGTCTCGCTGCTGGTGCGAACGATGTGCATTTCGATTTCACGGTCCGCAACGTCTTCGACAAGGCTTACGCCGACTATTTGAGTCGCATCAAGACCAATGCGCTGAATCCGGGCATGGGCCGGAGCTTTGTCATGCAGGTGAGTACCGCGTTCTGACGGATGAGGGCGGGGCACTGCTGTGCCCCGCCCTATTCCACTAAATTCACCCCCTCACCCTTTTCGTACAGGAGTTTGCCCGTGTCGGTTCGTTCTGGTCTTCTGGCTTCACTCGCTGCGGCCTCGCTCGTTTCTGTCGCTGCCGCGATGCACACTCACCTGGTCAAAGCCGAGCCTACCGTGGATGGCACGATCACGGAGGCCCCCAAGCAGGTTCGCCTCTGGTTCAACGAGCGGCCCGAGGTGGCGCTTTCCTCCGCCGCGCTGCTCTCCAGCGATAGCGCACCGGTTGCCCGGATCACTCTGGGGAAGACGGACGATTCCTTGAGTGTCGCGGGTTCGATCCCGGTGAGCCTCGCCCCCGGCGGATACATCGTGGTCTGGAAGACTGGTTCTGCAGATGGTCACCCGGTACGCGGGTCCTACAAGTTCACTTACTCCGCTCCGACTGGCGCCAGTAATTGACGTGGACCATCAGGTCGCCGCTCTTCCGCTCGACCTCTACGCCCTGGCCCGCTGGATCGCGTACACCGCGACCATGGTCACGATCGGTGGCGGCGTCTGTGCCTGGCTGCTCGGGAGAATCCCCGAACGCGATGGTAGGAGTAACCTAGCCCTCGACGCAGCCCGCGAGACAACTTGGGGGCTGGCACTTGCGGCGCCGATCGTTCTGATCGGCGCCCATTTGCTTCGGCTCTACGGGCAGGCGCGGGCCTTCCTCGAACCGGCCGAGCCCATCACGTCCGACGGAGTCCATGCCATCGTCGCCGGTACCACGTGGGGGCGAGGCTGGATCGTTCAAATCTCCGCCGCGATCGCTGCCGCCATCCTCCTCGCCGCGGCTCGCTGGCGAACTAATCGGAACGGACCCAAAGTCCCGGCGGAAGCCGTTGTGGCGGCGTTGCTGGTTGCGTTCGCCTCGCCGCTTACCGGACACGCGATGGAAAACCCCTGGGGTCGGGTCGCCGGTGTGTCGCTTCACGGGCTGCACCTTCTCGGCGCCGGAGTCTGGCTCGGCACTCTGTTTGTGCTCTTCATGGCGGGGTTTCGCGGCGTGCGCGAGGGTGGCGCCTTTGAAGGCACCGCACTGCTCGCCCGCCTGGTGCGGGCCTTCTCGCCCCTCGCCCTGAGTGGTGCCTCGGTCGTAGTGGGAGCCGGCGTGCTGCTCGGGGTGGCCTACGTGGGAAGCCTCGAGGCACTCTGGGGTACTACTTATGGAAAGACGCTCTTGATCAAGATCGCGCTGCTCGCTGTCACCGCGGCGTTGGGCGCGTATCACTGGAAATCTCTCACGCCGCGGCTCGATTCCGTGCAAGGCGCTTCCGTCTTTCGCGGGTCCGCGGCCGTCGAGCTGACCCTGCGCGGCCCTCCTGCTCGGCGCTACCGCGGTCCTCGTTGCTCTGCCGGCCCCCAAACTATGACTACCGCAACAGCCTTCCGTTCGGTCGCCTTGCTTCTCGCACTCCTGGCTTGCGACCAGAAACCTCAGACCTTCAATCCGTCAGGACTCGCGGGACCGTCGCTTGGCCAGGCGATTCCCAAGCCCGACTTCACGCTCACCGCGACCGACGGATCGCAGTTCAATTTCCGCCAGCAGACCGAGGGCAAGATCGCGCTGCTCTTCTTCGGCTATACCCATTGCCCGGATGTCTGTCCGGTTCACCTCGCGAACATCGCCGCGGCACTCCACACCCTCGATCCCGAGGTCCAGCGGAAGGTGGAAGTCGTATTCGTCACCACCGATCCCGACCGCGATACGCCGGAGGTCATCCGCGCCTGGCTCGACAAGTTCGACCCGAAATTCGTCGGTCTCCGGGGCACTCTGGACGAGGTGAACGCAATCCAGCGGGGACTCAAATTGGGTGAAGCGTCGCGGGAGCCGCAGCTGGCGCCGGGGGACACGGGCTACAGCGTTGGCCACGCCGCGATCGTGCTGGCCTTCACACCCGATGACTCGGCGCACGTGGTCTATCCCTTCGGGGTGCGCCAGTCCGACTGGGCGAAGGACCTGGAACTCCTGGCCAAGATGACGGGACCCGCGTGATTCGACGCCTGCTCGCCGGCGGTGCTCCTCGTCTGTTGGAGCTGCGGCAAGCCGGCACCGCCGACCCTTAATGCAGAGTTCGGCAACATCCGCATCACAGGCGGGTTCGCGTATTCCCCGATCACCCAGGAATCCGGTGCGGCCTACTTCACGATCCGCAACACCGGCGACAAACCGGATACACTCGTGTCGGCCCAGTCTCCGATCGCAAAGTCGGCGATGATTCACGGAACGATGCAGTCCGAAGGCGCCGCCGGGATGGCGAGGATCGAACGGCTTCCCATCCCTCCCGGTGAAGAGGTGACCCTCAAGCCTGGCGGGACGCATCTGATGCTCGAACAGCTCAGCCGACTTCCCAAGCCCGGTGAGCGGATGCCTGTCGTTCTCATCTTCAGTCGAGCGGGCACGGTCACCCTGGAACTTCCGGTCAGGGCCTACAACGAATGACATGGTGGTGCTCGGCTACCGGCCAGCCTTGGACCTGGGCCTGGAAGGCCTATCCCGGCGTGTGGCTGTTCGTGGCACTGCTCGCCGTCCTGTACCTGCGTGGCATCCGCCGAGCCGACCGAGCCTGCGCGAGCCGCCGAGCCGCCCTCTACTACTTCGCCGGCCTCCTCACCGTCTGGCTCGCGCTCGACTGGCCGATCGGCCCGCTGGGTACCGGCTACCTGATCAGCTTCCACACCGTCAGCTACATCCTCCTGAGCCTCATTGCCCCACCTCTCCTTCTGGCCGGCATTCCCAGCGAGGTGATGCTGCGTGCCGCTCAGGCGCCTCGTGCGGGCCGGTTGCTCAGAATCCTGACCCGGCCGCTCATCGCGCTTGCGCTGTTCAATGCGATCCTCATCGGCACCCACATTCCGGATGTAGTCGATGGGCTGATGAGGTCCCAGCTCGGCGCCTTCGCCATCGACCTGGCGTGGTTCCTCGGCGGGATCGTTCTCTGGTGGGCGATCATGGCTCCCCCGCCGGTGTGCCGCCTGAATCGCCCTATGAAGATGGGATACCTCTTCGCTGCGACACTTCCACCGATTCTCCCGGCGGCCTTCCTCACCTTCGCCGATTACCCGCTCTACGCGGTGTACGAGCTCGCCCCGCGGGCATTCGATCTCCCCGCCCACTCCGATCAGCAGATCGCGGGTCTCACCATGAAGATCATCGGCGACCTTCCCCTCTGGTTCGCCTTCGGGGTGATCTTCTTCCGCTGGGCTCGCGAGTCGGGCGGCTCCAATCCGGTACATCCAAGCGTGGCCCAGCAGAGCGCTACCGGTAGCGCCGCTTGAAGCTTCATCTGGTGCGGCACGGCCCCGCCCTCGACGCCGACGGGCGAGCGATGGGCCACACCGACGCTCCGTTGTCTCCCGAAGGGATCGAGCAGGTCGCGCGACTGGTCACGGCATGGCCGAGAACTCCGAGCCGAATCTGGTCGAGTGATCTTCGTCGCGCGCGGGAAACAGCCGAGCGGATTGGTCAGCGTTGGGATGTGGCGCCGGCAATCGATGCGCGGCTTCGCGAGATGAATTTCGGAGAATGGGATGGGCGCTTCTGGAATGCGCTCGAGCGGGAGGATCCCGACCGCCTCAAACACTGGATGGAGAGCTGGGTAACCGAACGAGTCCCCGGCGGCGAGTCTTTCACCCTCTTATCAGAGCGGGTTCGCGACTGGTACGCCCGATGCCTCGCCGACCCGGCTGAGGAAATCGTCGTTGTTGCCCACGCCGGGAGCATTCGAGCACTGCTCTGCAATCTGCTGGAGGTTCCGCTCTCGAAGGCGTTCGAGTTCCCGGTCGATCGACTACGAATCTCTACCGTCGAAATCGCCGAATCCGGGGCCCGGCTGCTGGCCTTGAACAGTCCGGAGGTTCTCTAGGGAGCCGAGCTAGGCCAGCAGATCTGCGGGCCTTGCTCTGATGACTCGCAGCGCCGGCTCCAATGCGCCGACAACAGTCGCCACCGTAAGCAGCGCGGTGAATTGCAGGACCAGCTTCCAGTCCCACACCGGCAGTCCTGGCACCAGGCCCGAGAGCATGTTCCAGAGGGACGGACCGAACCACATCCCGGTCCCGGCTCCGACCAGGCTGACCAAGACCGCTCGCACAACCACGTACCCGATCACGCTCCGGGCTCGCGCGCCAACCGCCCGGCGCAATCCCAACTCCGCGTGCAGCGACCGCACCCAGAGTCGCATCAAGGCATAGGTGCCGGTCAATGCGATGAGAAGCGCGATCCATCCCTCGACCCCGAACCATCGGCCGAACCAGCGGAGCGGTCGGGCTTCTGCGGCGAGCAGCTCCGATTCCTCCTGGCTGGCGATGCTGCCGGGTGGGACTCCCAATTCGTCCTCAACCGCAGAGGCAATGACCCGAGTTCCGCCGGGATTCACCGAGTCGCGAACCAGCAAGTCGACCTGTGGAACGGGGTGCTGCAGGAGACTGAGATAGACGGTGTACTCTGGTTGTAGCGCGGCTCCGAAACCCGTCGGCGCTGGATCGTCCACGATGCCGACCACGGTATACCATTCCGATCGCTTCAAACCCACCATCAACTGACGGCCAATCGCCTCGCCGCGCTGAAAATGGCGGGCCGCGAGGGCCCGGTTCACCACGGCGACCCGTGGTGCGTCCCAACGATCCTCCGAACCGATGCTCCGGCCGGCGACCATCTTCACGCCGAGTGCGCGGAAGGTGTCGGCGCTGACCATTTCGTGAGTTGCCAGGACCTGGTGCCACGGCACCATGAGCGTGCCGAACGGGCAAAGCCCGCAGTCGGTAGTGATTCCCGCCACCGTGCCCAGACCGGCAATAGACCCCGGGCTGCTGAGACTGATCACCGAGTGCTGGGAGTCGGTCGAGAGCCTTTGAAGCAAGGCTTCGAGACGTGACGCTTGCTCAGCCGGTGATGCGCTCGGCACGGTGACCTGATACACCTCACCGTCGCGATGGTCCAAAGTCGCCGGATTCAGCATGGTGCTGGCGTGGCTGGCGACGAGCGCGCCGGCGGTGAGGACGGTCAGGCTGATGCCGAGTTGGATCGCCGGCACCAACAGAGGCAGGGGATGCGCCTCCGCCTGGGTGAGACGGGTGCGCCGGGCGAACACCAGAGGAAGAATTCCGGCAAGCACCAGCACCGCGCTCACGAGCGAAAGGCTGAGCGGAATCATGGCCGGATCTCCGGGGCCCATCGGGCCGTGCCACCCACGAGCAGCCAGACCGGCCGCAACTCCACCAGCGGCGCCGCCGAGCACGAGCACAACCGCAGCCACCAATCCAGCCTCGAGCAAGGCGGACGCCAGAACGCCCCGTCGCGAGGCGCCGACCGAACGCCGTACGGCGAGCTCCGGAGCACGCTCCGCAGCCCGCGCAGCGGAGAGCGTCAGCATGGTGAGTGCGGCGGCGGCAAGGGCGGCCGCAGCCGTCCCCAGCAGAAGCCGGAACAACTGCGTCAGGGCCACCAGTTGTCCCTCCGCCGGTGTCCGCGCATCCGGGTTCCAGGGCATCCCGAGATCGGCTCCCCGTACGCTGGAGAACGAGAGCCGTGTACTGTCGCCACCTGGAATCCAGAGCGAGGTCACCGGGAGTAGCGCGATCAGGATCACGACTCCGGTCGCGGCGAGTAACAGTGCGGTGCCTCGGTACATCCGAAGCGCCGCGAGCGCCGGAGAAACCACCCGGATCAGTCTTCCCCGTCTATGCATCATGGAGCCGATCGCTGCCTCTCGTTGAGCTCCGGTGGTCACCCCGATGAGTTACTGGGCGGACGACGACGCTGGCTGCATCAGCAGGCGAGTGAGCTTCCACTGGCCTTCCGGTGTCCGGCGCCAGCGCGCTACGTACCGGCCACCAAATTTTGCCGGTGGCTGATCCTGCAGCCTGGCCACCTGGGAGAAAGATCCCCATTGGTAGGCTGTCGTCCCGAAGACCTCGACATCGTCACTCACCGTGGAAGCCGAATCCACCACGACCTTGCCGTCATCACCGTCCTCGGTGTACATCGCGGCGATTGAATCCGACGCTACCGCTTTGATCAGAGCAGTGTAGTGCTCCATCGCGGCGGCGACTGCCCGACTTGCCGCGGGATCTCCAGAGCTGGTCCGTCCAACCGTACAGGCCGATGCAAGCAGGACGAGAGTACCGGCAGCTCGGTGACGATTCATGGGGATTCCGCTGCGTCGGAGTGCGGAGAGAACCTCAGGTCAACCTACACTCGCCGAGCCGCCTGGGAAGCGACCCGCCGTTTCAATCAGAACGTGGACCGCTTCCATCCCGGGACGAAGAGCGGAGTGCTCGCCACCCGGCGAGCGACCTCGAAGTGTGGCGCCACCAGGTCGGCAAGCTGTTGGGCGACAGCGAGGTCGGTCCGACCGAATGTGGTCCCCGGAGAGGTCATTGCCATAGCGCCGATGATCGTTCCGCCTACCCGGAGTGGAACCACCAGCACCGACAACGGCGGGGAGTCTTGCGAGCTCACCAGGTATGGAATCTCTCCCCGCACGACCCGCGCGACACCGGTACCTTCGATCGGTTCCTGCGGAAGGTCTGCCAACGGAGTGGCTTGACCCGGTTTCACTACAGCCACACGGCCCTCGTTGGAGAGCCTCACCGCGAACTCGATCGCGTTGACCGGCAGGAGCTCCGAAGCCGATTTCACAAAGCGCCTCGTCGCTTCGCCAAGTAACGGCGTAGTCGCCAGCTCCTCGGCGATCCGGCTCAGATGCATCGGGATGTGGCGGAGCATGTCGAATTGTCCCCGGAGAACCTGGTGTTGCCAGTCCATCACGAAGACATCGACCCGCGGCGCTATCAGCGCTCCGATCGTGTCGAGCAACATCAGGTCGCTCTCCTCGTAGAGACCCGGCCCGGCACTTCCGATGAGCAAGCAACCGACCGGCCGCTCGACGACCCGCAGCTGCACTCCGATCAGCGACCGAGCCTTCTCCTCACCCCCGGCAACGCGGGCCAGCTCCGGCATCGGACCCCGCGAATCGGACGCACCATCGCGCACCAGAACCTGGCCGATACCGCCGAACAGCCGATTCGGATCAAACGCGTCGAGAGAGACAACCAGGCTGGGATCGGCCCAAAGCGGGCCGTGACCATGGAGGCCGAGGCGGTAGTGCTGGTCTCCCGTCGAATTGCCGATGATCAGCTCGATACCGTCGTGCGGGAGTACGTGCTGGATCGCGAAGGAAACCGCGAGCATGAAATCTCGAGGCGTGCCTGCGCCCGTGGTGGCTTCCGCGAGAGCGCGGTAGAGTGCGTTGAGTTCCTGGGCCTCCTGCTCCTCCCCGCGTAGGGGAGGGGTCGCCGCCTGAGCCCTGATCGTCTCGACTTCAGAATCGCTTGAGGCATCGGCCGCGACGGGCTCCTCGACTGCTTCAGAGGAATGACCCGCCCGGGAGTAGCGCGCCAGCATCGGCGCCATCGCCTCCGCCGCCGATTCGACCACCGCTACTTCCCTCATCCCGTAGAGGTCGGGCCGGAAGCCCGCGATCAACAGCAGCCCCACGTCATTGGGGCCGTGACGAATCGGGCGACAGACCACCGAGCCGTAGCGTGCCGACTGAACCCGGTCTTCGATCCGGGCCAGCTCGTGCGGATCGAGGAATGGATTGGGATGTGGAACTCGCAGATCGTCCGCGGCCAGCTCTTCAGGCGCGATCAGCGACGGCTCTCCGCTCGGCGAGTATACCCACAGAGCGAAGAGGTCGTGCGGAAGCTCGAACTGCAGCGCGTCAGACACGGCCTCATACCACGTCCGCAGCGCCTCCAGGTCGGGGACCCGGTTGCGGCTGTGAAGGATCGGGAAGAGGAAGGCAAAGTCCGCGTCTTGGGACATAGGCCCTTAAAGGTGCAGGACTTGTGCCCCCCATCGCCATCCCGGAAGTCGATTCGGCCGAAGGTGCCAATCTGCCTCAGACGACGCAACCACAGGGCCCCGTTGTGCCGGTGGTCCCGATACCATAAGTCATGGGGTGCATTCAAGTTACGGCATCCGGCCGGGACGCTATCCCCCGGCAGCTCCAAGTATCTGCCACCCTGGCGGCCCGCACCATGACCCCACACCCAGGCTGCCCTGCGTGACTCTTCTGCAGGCAGGACCCGTATTCTACGCCAGTCCCAACTAGCACTCGCGAGGTTCCATGTTCCGCCGATTCGTCCCGGCAGCAATCGGGCTGCTCGCCGTAGCTCCCGTACAAGGGCATGCGCAGGACAGCCTGCTCGCGATTCGTGCCGGCCATCTGGTGGACGTCCAGCAGGGCACTCTGAAAGGAGAGACGCTCATCCTGATCAAGGGCGAGCGGATCGTTCAAGTGAGCCCGGGAGGGACACTCCCAGCTGGAGCCCGGGTAATCGATCTCTCGAAACTCACGGTCATGCCCGGGTTGATCGACGCCCACGTTCATCTCACGATTGGAACTCCCGACAGTACTGCGCTCGCGACGCTCCGTGCTGGTCTCACTACAGTCCAGGACCTCGGCGCCCTCAATCATGCCAATCTCGATCTACGTAACGCGATCGACGGCGGCAAGACGATCGGCCCGCGCATTCACTCTGCCGGATCCTGGATCGGAGTGAAAGGCGGGATCTGTGACTTCGATGGACGGGGCGTCAGGGGGGAGAACGAATTCGCGGCGCGCACGCGGGAAGACATCGCCAACGGCGCCGACCTGATCAAAGTCTGTGTCACCGGATGGCCGGCCGATGGCTACCGTTTTCCGGACTCGGTTGAGATCACCGAGGCCGAGTTGTCTGCGGTGGTGAGAGAGGCGAAAGCTGCGAACAAGAAGGTGATCGCCCATGCGATCGGACGCCGTGGAGCCTTCATGGCTGTCTCCGCCGGTGTCCAGGCCCTTGCTCACTCGGCATTTCTCGACAGCACTACGATCGCAATGATGAAGGCTCGAGGGGTCTACCTGATTCCTACCCTTCTCTCATTCCAGGGCGACGGGCCGGCGTTGTTGGCACTTCAGAAAGAGATGCGAGTGATTCTGGCGAGCGGCATTCTCATCGCGATGGGGACCGACGCGGGGGTTACACCTCATGGCGGGAACGCAGCGGAGCTGGAGACGATGGTCGAAGCAGGAATGTCTCCTCTCGCCGCCATCCGCTCTGCCACCATCAGCGCCGCCGCACTCCTCGGCATGTCGGAGTCGATCGGGAGCGTCACTCGGGGGACGATGGCAGATCTGATCGCGGTCGAGGGTAACCCGCTGGAAGACGTGCGCACGCTCCAACACGTCCTTTTCGTCATGAAGGCAGGGCGGACCTACCTCACGCCTTAGCCTCCTCGGCGCGCTGATCCCGAGACTGGAGCGCGGCCTGGTACTCCCGCGTGAGGCGAGCCATCATTTCGCCTCTCTTCGCGTAGAGGCGTTTGGGAGTCCGGGGCTTGTGCCGGGCAAGCGCGTAGCTGGTGAGGAGCGGTAGCGCGACCGAGTTGTCGAGATAGCAGACGACCGTCCCCGGCAGCATCGTGGGATCGATCTTCCCCCAACTGACCGCTTCGGCCGGGGTGGCGCCGGACAACCCACCGGTATCAGGCCGCGCATCGGTCAGCTGCAGGAAGAAGTCGTGCCCCTTCTCGTCGATCCCCAGCACTTCCTGGATCTGTGGCTCGGTCTGCAGCAGGAAATTCTTGGGACTCCCACCGCCCACGATAAGCGCTCCACTCTTGCCGCCGGTGCGTTTGGCCTGGAGTACGATCGCAGCCGTCTCGTTTACGTCGGCGCTTACGTCGAACCGGAGCTGGCTGCCGGCCAGCGCCTGCTCTGCGACGTTCATCCCGATCGAGCTGTCGCCCGGAGAGCTGGTGTAGATCGGCACCTCCAGCGCGTGGGCCGTCGAGAGCACCGAGCGTCGCTGCAGGCCCAGCGCCTTCTCCCGCTCGCGCAGGTACCCGCCCAGCAGGTAGTGATACTCCGCCGTGCTCATGGAGCGCTGGAACTCCGCCCGAGCCGACACCTCGCGCACGAATGCGTCGGTCGAGAGGAGCACTGAGTAGTCGAAAAAGATGTCGTAGATCCGCACGACGCCCTTGTCGCGCAGCTCCACGTCGTCGGCATGGGGGGTCCCCTGATGCATCGCGAGACCCAGCGCGAAGTGCGCGTCGTGATAGAGATTGGCGCCGGTGGAGATGATCCAGTCCACGAAGCCGGCCTCCATCAGCGGGATGAGACTGCTCATCCCGAGCCCCGCGGGGGTCATCGCCCCGGTAAGGCTCATCGCGACCGTGACCTCCGGCTCCAGCATCCGCTGGGTGAACAGGAGACAGCCTTCCCGAAGCCGGCCGGCGTTGTAGGCAAAGAAGGCGTTGTCGATCAGGTCGGCCACGGATTCATGGCCGGTGATTCCGGTCGGATCGATCCGGCGGCCGCGCAGGTACTGGGCGCTGGGTCGTGTCATCGCTTAGCCCACACGATTGGTAGTACCGTTTGGCCTTTGCCGCGGCGATGATGCGTACGACCTCGCGCGGATCGTCGGTCACATGAAAGAGGGCGAGGTCGGTCTGGTCGATCTTCCCTTCGACCGCCATGGGAGACTTGAGCCATGCCACCAGCCCCTCCCAGTAAGCAGAGCCGAACAGCACGACCGGAAAGCTGCTGACCTTCCCGGTCTGGATCAGCGTCAGGGCCTCGAACAACTCGTCGAGCGTGCCGAACCCGCCTGGGAAGACCAGAAAGGCCATCGAGTATTTCGCGAACATCATCTTCCGCACGAAGAAGAAGCGGAAGTACATGCTGCGCCGAACGTACTGGTTGGTGCCCTGCTCGTGCGGCAGTTCGATGTTGCACCCGATGGAGAGACCGTCTCCTTCGACGGCTCCCCGGTTGGCCGCTTCCATGATCCCGGGCCCGCCGCCGGTGATGATCGGGAAGCCTGCCTCGGCCAGCAGCCGGGCCGTTTCTACCGCCGCCGCATAGTGGGGATCGTTGATCGGTGTGCGGGCCGATCCGAAGATCGCCACCGCGTCCTGGACATCGCCCAGTTTTTCGAATCCCTCGACGAATTCCCCCATGATGCGGAGTACTCGCCAGGGATCGGTCTTCCGCAGCGCATCGGGCCGTTCCTGGAGTTGAGCGCTTTCCAGGATCTCTTCGTCCGCGGTGGGACCCCGAGGGCGATCGCGGTGCAGCAGACGGGGATCGAGCGGTTTACTCACGGGGCAGACACTCGAGCAGAGCCCGGTGGTCGTCGGGCGTGTTGTAAAAGTAGGGCGAGACCCGGACGTGACCGGGCCGCGAATCCACGATGAATCCCTGGGCCGCGAGCCGGCGCACGTCCTCCTCCGGCGCCTTCCGCGGGAACATCACGATCGCACTCCGTTCATCCGCCCGCGCGGCTACCCGGAGCATGAAGCCTCGAGCGCGCGCTTCGTTGATCAGATCTTCCGTCAACGCCTGCGTCACCTGACGAACCGCCGGCAGGCCGATTTCCCTTAGCACTTCCAGCCCGCCCAGCTGGGCATAGACGGCGGCCATACCCGGGGTCCCGTGTCGAAGCCCCGGGCGCCGGGGCGCCGCTCGAAATGCCGGACATCGAACCGGAACGGATCGCCGTGGGCAAACCACCCGGTCACTCGCGGGGTCAGCCGGCTCGTCAAATCGGGGCGCGCATAGAGGAACGCGATGCCGGACCCACCCAGGAGCCACTTGAGTCCGCCCGAACAATAGAAATCGACGTCCGCCGCATGGACATCGACCGGCAGCTGTCCCGCCCCCTGATAGCCGTCGATCAGCACCAGCGCTCCCCGCCGGTGGGCGATCTCCGCGACCGCGGCAATGTCCTGAATGGCACCGCTGGTGAAGAACACGTGACTCGTCGCCACCAGCGCCGTGCGGTCATCGACGGCCCGCTCGATCAGCTCGAGCGGGACGTGAGTGCCGTCGGGACTGTCTACCACCACTAACTCGACACCCTCGCTGCTGCTTGGCGAGCCACTGGTACGCGACGGTGGGGAAGTCGAGACTCGTTACCACCACCTTGGGCCGGTCACGATACTCCAGGGACTCCCCGACCACGCCGAGCACCGATGAGAGCGACGGATGAAGCGAGATGTCCTCGGCCCTGGCGCCAACGACCCAGGCGTAGTCGGCGCGCAGCACTTCGAGCGCCGGCAACCACTGATCGTACCACGCCGACGCGCCCCGCTGCTCCCAGAGATCGAGATACTGGTTGACCCGCAGGCGGGAGCGCTTCGAAAGGGCGCCGAGTGAGCAGCTGTTGAGGTATCTCGCGTGGCCGAATACCGGGAATTCCTCGCGGTATCGCAGCAGCGCGTGCGCGGGAGCCGCAGCTACGGACATGGGCGGGGAATATACCGTCGGGCTCGGTGATTCGCCCGGCACGATGTATCTTTGCGCCCATGGCGGCGCCGGATTCCTGGTGGTCCCTCATTCCGCGGCTGGCCGGTCGCGCCCTGCTCAATCCGCGAATCGCATGGGACCTGCTGCACGATGACGTGGGCCTTCCGGCGCCGCCGCTGGTGGGCCGCTCCGCCTTTCCTTCCCCTCCCCGATCGAACCTATCTCGAGTGGCGCATGCACACCGCCTACGGAGACGAACGCCGCGTCCCTCCCGTGGAGGACGTGATCAGGTTCGCTCGCTGGCGCCGAGAGATCCTCAAGCTGTGACGCACAGCCGCCTAAGTGTCGTGATCGTTGGCGCGGGCTTCGCCGGGCTGTATGCGGCCAAGGACCTGGGCAAGGCGCCGGTCAACGTCACCGTGGTGGACAGGCACAATCACCACCTCTTCCAGCCAATGCTCTACCAGGTGGCGACGGCGGGCCTTTCCGAGTCCGACATCGCCTCCCCCATCCGTTCGGTCCTTCGGCGCCAGACCAATACCCAGGTCCTGCTGGGTGAGGTCACGGAGGTGCGGCCAAACCAGCGTGAGATCGGCTTGGGCGATGGTAGTATTCTAAGCTACGACTACCTGATCCTTGGCGCCGGCGCCCGTCACTCGTATTTCGGCCGCGACGACTGGGAAATCCTGGCCCCCGGGCTCAAGAGCCTCGAAGACGCCGACGAGATTCGCCGCCGGGTGCTCCTGGCCTTCGAGCGAGCCGAGCGGGAGACCAGACGCCACCCGCCGTCATGCCCATCTCACCTTCGTCGTGGTCGGGGGCGGCGCCACCGGCGTGGAAGTTGCCGGAGCGCTCGCCGAGATCCGGTCCTACGCTCTGCGGCGAGACTTCCGCCGCATCGATCCACGAGAAGCGACGGTGATGCTGCTGGAGGGCGGGCCGCGGATTCTCCCGACCTATCCTCCGGAGCTGAGTCAGCGCGCCAAGGAGCAACTGCGGCGGCTCGGGGTCGAGGTGCGGGAGTCGATGTTGGTCACCGACGTACGCCCCGGCTTCGTGTCTGCCGCGGGCTGGACCATCCCGACGGGAACCGTGGTGTGGGCTGCCGGCAATGTCGCGAGCCCCTTACTGAAATCGCTCGACGTTCCACTCGATCGCCAGGGCCGAGTCCTGGTTGAGCCCGACTGCACCGCTCCGGGTCATCCCGAAATTTTTGTACTGGGTGACGCCGCGGCCTACGTTCACCAGGGAGAACAGACTCTGCCCGGTATCGCTCCCGTCGCCATTCAGATGGGCCAGTACGCGGCCCGCACCATCCAGGGCGACCTCGCCGGTCGCCCCCGGGTGCACTTCTCCTATTGGGACAAGGGCCAGCTTGCCGTCATCGGCCGGGGACGCGCCGTGGCGGATCTGGGCCGGTTCAAGTTCGGTGGGTTCTTCGCGTGGCTGGTCTGGATTTTCGTCCACATCTTCTTCCTGATCGGGTTCCGTAATCGTCTCCTCGTTCTCTTCGAGTGGGCCTGGGCCTACTTCACCTACGAGCGCGGCGCACGATTGATAACCGGAGCCTGGGTCGCCAGCCTTACAACTCCCTCCTTCACGCCCGAGCGACAAGTGAACCGTACGACCCGGCTGTTGATGCGGATAGGCCTTGCCTTGTCTTGCCTCGGCGGTACCCTCTCGGCCCAGACCAAGCCGTTTCAGCGCGCGCTGGTGCTGACCGGCGGGGGCTTCAAGTTCATGTACGAGTTCGGGGTCTACGACGCGTTGGTGGACCGGGGATGGAAGCCCGACGTGATCATCACGACCTGCGGCGCCGCGGTAGTGGGCGCGGTGATTCACGGCGTACCGGACCGGACCGAGCGGCTGGCCCTGTTACAGTCTCCCGCGATGCTCGAAGCGTTCCGCGCGTTCAAGCTCAAGCGCGGCGGATTTCGGGATATCGAACGACTCATTCGGAAGCTTTCGCGTTATCAGACCGGCTGGCAGACCAACAGCGACGTGGTGCCCGACCTCTTTTCCCTGGCGCTCTTCGACGACGATTCGATCCCGCTTCCGTTCTGGCACAAGCCATTCGCCGACCGGGCACCCGATGATCCTCATATCATCGTGGTCGGAGCGACCGCGGCCTTCTCACCTGACGACGTGGAGACCCCGCGCAGGGGACGCAAACTTTATCAGGAGACCTATTTCACCGACCCCGAGATCGCCAGGCTGATAGAGGGATTCAAATCCCCGATCGGCCGAGGCCTATCCCAACAGCGCGGTCTCCGTTGATACGAAGGTCTTTACCGACTTCTCGGTCGGCGATGCCGCCTCCATCTCCATCCGCGATCCCTTTCTCATGAAGCCCCTCCGCCGCGGAGATCAGTACTTCACCGGGGGGATCATCGACCTTTACCCGCTCGAGCTGGCCCGGCATCTGGCGTCCGAGGTCGTGATGACGTTCAATTCCGGTATGGTGGATTTCGAGCTGCTCGCGATCGACGTGACGCTGGGCTACAACATGAACGACCGGCTGCGGACCATCACGGGGCGGAGCGTGGACCACTGGGTGGACGCGACCGGGATCAAGTCGCGGGATTTCACGCTCGATCCCAAATTGAAGCGCGGCTTCCCCAAGCTCTTTGAGCTGAAGGAGAATTACCCGCAGGATCAACCGCTGGTGATGAGAGACAGCGAGGGCCGGCCCGGCAAGAAGTCGTACGTCGTCACCGCCGAGATGGAGTTTATGCGCCGCGCGCTGGTCGCCTATGATCGTGGATACGACCGCGGGATTGAAGCCATTGCAGAGGTGACCCCGGGAAGCACAGCGCGTATCCGCTACTAAGGACGGTCGTAACTTCGAGAAGCCCCCCCGACACGCAGCCCAGTGATCGCCGGAATCCCCCGCGCAGCCTCCTACCCTTACCGCAGCCCAGGTCAAAACCGAAGCGAATTCGACTGGGATTCTCGGCTTGTGCCATCACCTCGCTCGAGCCCCTGCCCCATAGCGAGGAGCTCGATCGGTGGCTGGCGAGCGGGAAGGCGGGGAACATGCGCTACCTCCATCGGCAGGCCAAAAAAGCGGAAGAATCCGCAGGTAACGGACAAGACCGCGAAGCGGGCAATAGTAGTACTTGATAGCTACTACTACGAATCGAGCCAAGGAGACCAATCGCCCACAAGTGGCGAGGTACGCCCGGGGAACAGACTACCACACCGTCACACGACGGCGATTGGAGCTTCTGGCAGATTTTCTCCGCCAGAATGGCGCTCAGACGGCCCGCGCCTACACAGACTCCGGCCCGCTCGCTGAACGAGAGCTCGCCCAACGAGCTGGGCTAGGCTGGATCGGCAAAAACACGATGCTCATCCGCCCAAACCAAGGGTCATGGATGTTCATCGGGACTGTTCTCACCGATCTCGAGCTTGAGATTGATTCCCCATTTGAGACCGACCACTGTGGGTCATGCACCAGGTGTCTCGACGCTTGCCCGACTCAGGCCTTCGAGGCCCCGCGAGTCCTCGACGCGACGCGCTGCATCTCGTATCTCACCATCGAGCATCGGGGACCTATTCCAGCTGACCTGATCGACCGGTTCGAAGGCTGGGCCTTCGGATGCGACATCTGCAATGAGGTCTGCCCCTGGAATGTCCGCTTCGCCACGGAGTCGAGAGTGCCGGAGTTCCGGCCGCGCGCAAGCCTCGACGGTGCCGCGCCCGACTTCTTCGATGAGCTGGATGAGCCGGCCTTTGCGGCAAGCTTCGGGGACACGCCCCTTCAGCGACCAGGGCTCGAGCGTATGCGGCGCAACTGGCGGGCAGCCTGGACTTCTCTGAAACCCTGATGCCCGATGCCGCCCACCCTCTACAGCGTGGCCATTTTCGTTACCGACATCGACCGGGCCAAGACCTTCTATCGGGATCACCTCGGGCTCACCCTCATCAAGGAGGGAAGCTTCGGCGCCGAGTTCTGCGAAGGAGAGACCCGTCTCGGCGTTCATCCGGCAGTTCACCCCGACGCGCGAGCGATGGTGGGCCGCCACACGGGAGTGACTCTCAGAGTCTCCGGGCTCCTGCCCTATTGCGAGCGGTTGCACGAATGTGGAGTGCGCTTCGTGACCGAGCCGACCCGGCAATCGTTTGGCATCATGGCGATGATCACCGACCCGGACGGCAACGTGTTCGCCCTCTGGGATGAAACGGTGCCCGAGTGATGGAAGGCCTGATCACGACACTCGTCTCGATCTGGACCTGGACGGTCCTCGTCGCCTGCCTCGTGATCTGGCTGCCGATCATGACGCTGATGCGCGTCGTGCTGGCTCCGTTCGATCGAGGACTCTACTGGGTCGGACTCTTCTTCCGTCAGTGCGCCGTGATCGCCGCGACACTGAACCCCTACTGGCGCTTTCGGACTGCCGGTAACAGGCCACCCGATCCCCGGCGCCCTTACGTCGTGGTTTCCAACCACGAATCCTTCGCCGACATCCTCCTTATCAGCCACCTGCCTTGGGAAATGAAGTGGCTCTCGAAGGTGGAAATCATGCGCATCCCTGTCCTCGGCTGGGATATGTACCTGGCCGGCGACATTCCGGTTGAGCGGGGAACGGCGCGGAGTGCGGTGAAAGCGATGCACCGATGCCAGGAAGTGCTCAAGAAGAAGGTGTCGGTGATCATCTTTCCGGAAGGAACCCGCTCGGCCAGCGGCGAGATGCTTCCCTTCAAGGACGGAGCCTTTCGCCTCGCGATCGATGCCGGCGTGCCGATCTTGCCTCTCGTGGTCTCCGGGACCGGCACCGCGCTCCGCAAGCACGACTGGCGAGTAGGAAAAGTGAATGCAGTGGTAACGGTGCTGGATCCGATCGAAACGACCGGCCTCACCCACAAGGATATCAAGCAGCTTCGGGACCGGGTCCGGGCCGTGATTGAAGCCGAGCGCGGTAAGGTTTCTCCGAAGGCTATTCCCGTCCCAGCTCAGCCGGAGACCTGACTCTCCCCACCCCACCTGCCAGCACGAGCAGAGTCAACACGTAGGGAAGCATCAGGAAGAGCTGATAAGGGAGGTTCAACAGGATCGATTGGAAGAGAAACTGAAGCGCCATCGCCGCGCCGAAGAAGAGCGCCGCCGCTGCCACTCTGCCCGGCCGCCAACCACCCAGTACAACAATGGCGACCGCCATGAACCCCCGGCCCGCCGTCATCTTTTCCGCAAACGTTCCCACCTGGGCTAGCACCAGGCTCGCACCGGCAATGCCGGCGAACATGCCTCCCAGAACGAGGGCGACGATCCGAATTCGCTTGACCCGTACCCCGGCGGCAGTAGCAGCTTCCACCGATTCTCCGGCCGCTCTGAGCGCCAGACCCCACCGAGTCCGAAACAACAGGAACCAGAGCGCCGGCACGGCAGATATCCGAGGTAGGTTAGGATCGACTGCTCGAACAATGCCGGGCCGAGCAGAGGGATTCGATCAAGGCCCGGAATGGGAATAACAGGAAAAGTCGGCAAACTGAGTCCCACGCCCGCGGAACCGTAGACCTCCCGGTAGATCGCTCCGGTTGCACCCACCGCACCAAGTGTGATTGCGGTGCCGCTGATGATCTGGTTCGCTCCTGCGGCTACGGCGATGAGCCCAAACCCGAGAGAAAGCATGGCTCCCGTCGCCGCGGCGGCGAACGTCCCCGCCCAGGGACCACCCGCGGTGGAGCCGATGGCTGCGGCGAGAGCACCGGCGAGCATCGCTCCTTCGATTCCCAGATTGATCACCCCGCCCCGCTCGGCCAGGGTCTCTCCCAGCGCAGCGAGAAGTAGCGGTGTCGCTACCCGGACTGCGCTAGTCAAGAATGAGACGAGAAGGTCCGCGTCCATATCTCAGAACCTCCCGTCGCTGCGCCGCCGCGCAAAGGCGTCGGACAACAGCACGACAATGATGATCACCGCCTCGATCAGGTAGACCAGGACCGCCGGGACACCGGCCTCCCGCTGAAGGCCTCCGGCACCCGCTTCCAGCGCCGCGAAGAGCAGGCCGGTTGCTATGGTGCCCAGGGGATCGAGGCGCGCGAGCAACGCCACGGCGATGCCGGTGAAGCCGTAACCCGGCGAGAGACTCTGAAACAGCGCGTAGGACACGCCCGACACCTCGATCCCCCCGGCGAGACCAGCGATCCCACCGGAGAGCAAGCAGGGCGGTGGCGATCATCTTCTTGGTGTCGATCCTGCCGGCGATACCGGCAGCGAGAGGTCCCGCGCCCGTGGCCCGGAGCTGGAAGCCCCATAAGGTGCGGCGATAGAGCGAGCCAGAGCACCAGAGCCAGGCTGATCGCAAGCAGCAGCCCCAAGTGCAGCCGGGTTCCCGGAATCTGCGGCAAGCGGGCGCTCGCTGCGATCGGATCGCTCTGCGGATAGATCCGCTTGGTTTCCTGTAGCGGCCCCTGCACCATCCAGCTTACCAGCGCGTCGGCCACGAAATTCAGCAGCAGGGTGCTGATCACCTCCAGCACGCCGAAGCGGACGCGGAGCAGCACGGGCACGGCGACCCATAAGACGCCGGCCAGGATCGAAGTGATCAGCAGGGCAGCGATAGCCAGAGGAGCCTGGCCACCCGTTCAGATGAAGACCCGCCCAGGTGGCCGCGATTGCCCCCGCGTAGAACTGGCCTTCGGCACCGATGTTGAGCGCACCGGCCCTGAAGGCCAGGCCGATGCCCAGTCCGATAACGATCAGGGGAATCGAACGGGGAAGTACGGCCGAGAGAATGGTATCCCACGAGCCGAATGCCCCCCGCCACATGGCGCCCAGCGCGACGATCGGATCATGCCCGGTTGCAACCAGGGTGACAGCGAGAACCGCAATGCCGGCCGCGACGGCACTGATCAGCGGCAGGGATCGTTCAGCTCGCACCCGGCACCTCGACCAGCATCCGTGCGCCGATCTCCTGGCGAGTAGCGCCCTCCGGGAGCTCGATCACCCGGCCTTCCCTGACTACGAGCACGCGGTCCGCCAGCTCGACCACTTCATCGAGGTCGCTGGAATGGAAGAGCACAGCCACTCCACGCGTTCGCGGCTTCTCTGAGTCTTGCGTGAATCTCGGCGGTCGCCTTGATGTCGAGCCCGCGAGTCGGATTTTCCGCGACGAGGACCGTCGGTTGACGCTCCAACGCCGCCGCCAGAACCATCCGTTGCTGGTTACCCCCACTGAGCGCGAGGCCGGAGTCCTCGGCCCTGGAGCCCGCACGGAGAACTCGCCGAGCAGATCCTGTGTGCGCCGCTCGACCGCTCCCCAGTCGAGCCACGGTCCCCGGACCCACGCACCGCTCTGGCCCTGACTCATCGCGAGGTTTTCGGCCAGAGTGAACTCACCGATCAAGGCTTCGCTGGTGCGATCCTCCGGCACGAACGACACCGGGGCGGAGACGTCGAGTTCTCCTCGTGACGGCCTGAGCAGTCCGGCGACAGCGCGGAGCAATTCCCGCTGTCCATTGCCTTCAACCGCGGCGATTCCGACCACCTCACCCGACCGGGCGATGAAAGTGGCCTCCCGGAGCGGAGCCCCGCTCGGTCCCGACCGCTCTACCGCGAGCTCCCGGGCTCGCACCCGGACCTCGCCGGCTGGCAGCCGAACGGCTCGCCCGCTGCGGCGCCCACGCCGGGTCACCGATCATCAGGGCGGCGAGGCGAGCGGGTGGCTCCGCACTCGCCGGACCGGTGTGAACTACCTCTCCCCGCCGCAGAACCGTGACCCGGTCAGCGACCCGCGTGGCTTCATCGAGCTTGTGGGTGATGAGGACCGCCGACATCCCTCTGGACCGGAAGCTTTGTATCCGGGTGAGGAGCGACTCGGCTTCCGCGGGCGACAGGACAGAGGAGGGTTCGTCGAGCAGGAGAATCCGCGCGTCAGTTGCGAGCGCCTTGAGCACCTCGAGCCGCTGTTTGAGCACGGCGGGGAGGTCCTCCGCGCGGGCGGCGGGATCGATGGGGAGCCCGGTTCGCTCGCCAAGGTCCCGCACCCGCCGATATAGCGGTCCGGGTGAGACCGACCACCCGGCAGTCAATCCGATGTTTTCCGCTGCGGTTAGTGCGGGAACCGATGTGAAGTGCTGGTGCACCATGCCGATGCCCAGGTGGCGGGCATCGAGTGGTCCCCGGATCTGCTGCGGGTTCCCACGCACCAGGATCTGACCCGCATCCGGCCGAATCAGGCCAAATGCGATTCCCATGAGGGTGGATTTCCCCGCGCCATTCTCTCCCAACAGCGCATGGATCTCCCCCTCTTCCAGAATGAAATCGGCCCCGCGGAGAGCCTGCACGGGGCCGAAGTGTTTGGTTATTCCGCGAAGCTCGAGAACCGGAGCCATGCGCGCTTACATCCCGGTGGGATGGTCATGAAATTCCCAACTCAAGCCGAATCGGGACGCAAGGTGAGCTGCGAGCGCTCTCACGCCAAGAGTTTCGGTCGCATAGTGACCCGCGTAGACAACGTTCAGCCCCCATTCCATCGCATCGAAGTAGGTGTGGGCTGCCCCTTCCCCCGAGACCAGCGTGTCGCACCCGGCATCGCGGGCGGCGGCCATCATGCTCCCCCCACTTCCAGTCACAACGCCAACCTGAGCGGGTCGCTCCGGGCCGCCGGGTATCAGGCGCGCCGAGCCGCTCGCCCCGCCGACGGCGCGCTCCACCTCCGTGAGCAAGGCCGTCCGTGAGGGGACCGAGGTTTTCCCAGCGACACCCAACGCGATGCCTCGATAGTTGCCGAACCAGGTCAGGTCGCGGAGTCCCAAGGCACCGGCCAGCAGTGCATTGTTCCCCACCTCGGGATGGACATCGAGCGGAATATGGGCGGCGTAGAGCGCGATGTCGCGATCGAGCAGCGCCTTGAGCCGCCGATAGTGGCGGCCGGTGAGGCGGGGATTCCCATCCCAGAACAGCCCGTGGTGCACCACCAGCAGGCTGCCAGCTCCCGTGCCGTCGATCGTCTGCTGAGATGCATCAACCGCCGCAACGATGCGCTGAATCGTTCCGCTGTTTTCTACCTGCAGGCCGTTCTGAGCATTGGGCTCGTCCGGCGTTTCCCGGACTCGGAGGTAGGTATCGAGATAGGCGGTGAGATCGGCAAGCCCGCCCTCCGTGCTCACGGCGCGACCGAGTCCCGCGCCATGATGGAATCCGCCGCCGCCTTCAGTCGCTGCTTGACGGTGGCTGGAACGGTCCCTTCGAGAGCAGGGTTGGGCTCGTACCGGATGACTCCGCTCTTGAGCCCGAACGATTCGACTCTGGGTGAAAAGGTCCCGCCGTGGACTTCACGGGCAACGGTCAGGAATGCCCTGGGCAGGTCGATGACCGCGGACCCCAAGACTCGCTCCGGCGCAAGCGCGTGCTGATCCTCGTTCGCGCCGAAGATGAAGGCGTTCGGGGATTGCTTCACAGCCTGGAAAACCCCGAGATGCGGCGGCGTCGGCGTTGTGATGGAACATGTCGGCGCCGGCGCGAATCAAAGCAATGGCCGCTTCACGACCCGCGGCGACGTCGTCGAAGGTGTTGAGGTAGGCGGAGCGGCTCACCACCGATGGCCGAATCGATTTGGCACCAGCCACCCAGGCATTTTCCGCTTCTTTGATCGGCGGAAGCTCGATCCCGCCGACAAACCCGATGCTTCCGGTCTTGGTCATGCCGCCGGCCACAATCCCGGCGAGATAGCTCGCCTCGTAGAGGCGGAAAATGAGCGGTGAAACGTTGCCGCTCACCCGCTCGCCCGAGGTCACGATGAACACGGTTTTCGGGTATTGGGCCGAAACTCGTTCAGCCAGGCCTTGGAACTCGAAGCCGTGCGCGAAGACCAGATTGAATCCCTGGGCGGCGTAGGTCCGAAGCGCCTCCTCCTGTTCGGAAGGGGTCTTCGCTTCTACCTGGCTGATTCGAACGTGGAGGGAGTCCCTGATCTCTTGAAGGCCTCGGTAGGCACCGGAATTCCAGGCAGCATCGTCAATGGATCCCGGAGTGACCAGCCCGACCCGAAATTCGCCTGCGGATTTGGGCCCGGCACATCCGATTGCCAGAATGGTTGTGCCAAGCCACAATAGCGACACAATCGCAACAGTGACGCTATGTAGTCTTGTACGCTGCGTCACTCTAAAGTAAGAAATAGGAATGATTTCCACAGAAAGCGACGACTTATCAACGATTGTGGGAATCACCGGAGAGAGCCCTGTCAGCTTCACTACCGCCAGTGTGACCGATATCCGTCATGAGCCCATCCGTGGCCGCCATGGAGAGCTGGCCATTCACCTTCCCACCCTCGGCGATCAGGATGCGCTGGGTCATGATGTCACCGTTCACCACTGCACCACTCTGAATCTCGACTCGCTCCTCCGCGCGTACCGCGCCCTCGATTTCGCCCCCGATTACGGCTTCGCGTGTCAGGACATCTCCGTGGATGACCCCGCCCTTCGCAATAAGGATCTGACCGGCGGCCCGAACCGCGCCCCGAATTTCGCCCTCGACCTTGACCACTCCCTCACTTGCCACATCGCCCACTACCAGGGTGCCGGCGGCAATGATCGTCAGGCCGGCATTCTCGGAGCGGCGGCCTGCGGAGTCGGATGACCTCGAGGACCCGGAGAAGATCGCCATCAGCTTCCCTCCTTAACCAAAGTCGTTGGATCGAGCGACTGCCCGTTAAGGCGTATCTCGAAGTGAAGGTGAGGTGCGCTGGAGCGGCCGCTGTTACCGGAGAGCCCGATGACCTCACCCGCGCTCACCGGCCGCCCAGCCTGAACCGTCGTCCGGTCCAGGTGCCCGTACATGGACTGGTACCCCTCGGGATGTTGCAGGAGGACGAAAGTCCCGTACTCCGCGTCGGTCCCAGTGCGCAGCACGGTACCCCCGCCTGACGCACGCACCATGGTCCCGATCGGTACTGCAATGTCAAGGCCGGGATGCTGCTCGTCCATGGTGCCGGTGCCGACCTGACCTCGAGTCACATACCCCGGATCGTCGAGAGGCCAGTGCCGCGGGACGCTGCTTCCCGTCTCGAAGCGAACCGGTCCATCCGGGATTCTGGCCCGGACCGGCGGCGCTACCGGGAGCGGCGTAGATAGAGAAACTGGATCAGGGACGATGTCGGCGCCCAGCATCTGGCGAATCTTGGAGTACCGCTGTTCGGCCGAATCGAGGGCGGCAACCAACTCCCGGATCCTCCCATTCTCCGTCTCGAGCCGGGCGATTTCATTCTCCAGGCCGGGAACCCTGGCCGCTGCGCGGAAAATGGGAAGATAGAACGCTGCGGCGAGAACCACTCCGGTACCGACCACTGCGCAGACGAGCGCGAGCGAACGAAGCGCCCAGAGAGGAATGCGGATCGTGCGTGAGGTAAGCGCACCGTCCGGTTGCAGGATGATCGTCAGCGAACGGCGCGGAGCCACTTAGCCCTCGAAGGGTCTTCCCAGCAGGAGCTCGAGCAGACGGGCGAGATCGTCGTTCGAGTAATAGCTGAGCGCGATGAGACCTCTCCCTTTGCGCCGCGCGGTCACCCGGATATCGGTTCCGAGGCGTTTCCGCAGCGCATCTTCCACCCGGCGATGCTCGGCCGAGGCCTCCTGTGGGCCGGTGGGCCGGCGAGCAGTCCGGGGAGCTCGTCCCTCGCGCACCCGGCTTTCGGTGTCGCGCACGGTCCAGCCGTTCGCCGCCGCATCCTTCGCCAGGCGACTCATCTGTGTGGTGTCGCTCACACCGAGCAATGCTCTCGCGTGGCCTTCCGACAGCCTTCCGTCTTCGAGCATTTCCCGCACATCGGCTGGTAGCCGTAGCAGGCGAAGCGCGTTCGCTACGGTGGAGCGGTCCTTCCCGACCAGCTCTCCGACGTCAGCAGGAGAAGCCTGAAACTCGTCGATAAGGCGCTGGTAACTCCGCGCCGTCTCGAAGGGAGAGAGGTTGTCCCGTTGGAGATTCTCGACCAGTGCCAGCGTGAGGAGTGTGCGATCGTCGGCTTCCTTGATCACCGCGGGGATTCGCGGCCAGCCGAGTCGTTGGACCGCGCGCCAGCGACGCTCTCCCGCGATGAGCTGATATCCACCGGCATGGGCTCGCACGACCACCGGCTGCAAGAGACCGGAGGTCTGGATCGACGTGACTAGTTCCTGCAGCGCTGCCTCGTCCACCTTCACGCGCGGCTGATACGGATTGGGTCGTATCGCGTCGACGGGCAGTTCCTGCAGTGCGGCCTCTGGCTCGGCCTGATGCCGAGCAACCGGTCCCAACAGGGCTTCCAGCCCCCGGCCGAGTCGCTTCGTCTCGCTCATTCGTTCACCTCACGCAGTGCAGGGCTCTCCGTCGGTGACAGTGCTTCGGTGCGGCGGACCAGCTCCTGTGCTGTCGCGAGGTAGCTCTTCGCGCCGACCGATTGGATGTCGTACATGAGGATCGGCTTGCCGAAACTCGGCGCCTCGGCGAGCCGCACGTTACGAGGGATTACCGTCGGAAACATCTT
Source organism: uncultured Gemmatimonadales bacterium (assembly GCA_963821525.1). Lineage (GTDB taxonomy): Bacteria > Gemmatimonadota > Gemmatimonadetes > Gemmatimonadales > GWC2-71-9 > DATBGE01. Next base: position 191,893 of record CAWGED010000004.1, read on the forward strand.
GGCGCCGAAGTACTCCTTCGCATCGGCCGCCACCTGGCGACAGAGATTGATCCGCGAATCGTACATCGTGAGGAGCACGCCATCGATCGCGAGAGCGGGATTGAAATTCTGCTGCACGAGATTGATGGTGTTGAGCAACTGCGAGATTCCCTCCAGCGCGTAGTACTCGCACTGGATCGGGATGATGACTCCGTCGGCCGCTGTCAGCACGTTGAGCGTGATGAGTCCCAGCGAAGGCGGGCAATCGATCAGAATGAATTCGTAGGAGCCCTTGACCGGGGCGAGTGCGCGGCGGAGCACCGTTTCGCGCTCACGGCGATCGACCAGTTCGAGCTCGGCGCCCACCAGATCCTGCGTCGCCGGCAGAACGTCGAGGAAGGGCAGCGCGGGGTCATTGATAATGATGTCGCCGGCCGGACGGCCCTCGACGATGGCGTCATACAAGGCGTAACGAATGGTTTCCCGGCGAATCCCCATTCCGCTCGTGGCGTTGCCCTGGGGATCGGCATCGACCAGCAGGGTCTTCCGCTCTGCGATGGCGAGGGACGCAGCGAGATTCACCGCGGTGGTCGTCTTCCCCACCCCGCCCTTCTGGTTGGCGATCGCGATGAGTCTTGCCATTTATCTCGTAAAGTATTTGATTGCAGAGAGTTAGCAAGTATCACTCGAAAATATCGAACGGCGGCGGCAGTTAGAATATAGATCCAAATGCTCTAACAGCAATGGAATGGGCCGCGTTTCACGTGAAACGGGTCGAGTTGGCGCGGTTTTGGATGGGTTGGTTGCGGCTCTGAGGGGTCACGCCGGATCGGCGGGGAGTTTCACGTGAAACAGGGGTCCCGAGCGGCGACGCCACTTCGCGAGCTCAATGAGCAGGTTCTGGAGATCGCTCGGTGAGACTCCAGGGATCCTTCCAGCCTGCGCCAGCGTCGCCGGCCTGATGGCGGTCAGTTTTTCCCGCGATTCGAATGAAAGAGACCGAAAGCTCCGATAAGGGGCGTCGGCGGGAAGCTCAACCGATTCCATCCGATCGAGTCGTCCAGCTCCGGCCCTTTCCCTTTCCAGATAACCGGAATACTTCAGCTCAATCTCAGCCCACTCCAACGCGGAGTCGGAAAACCCTGCTACAGGCTGCCTAGCCAGGAGATCCTTATAGCGAATCCCCGGGCGCCGAATCAGGGCCGCCATGCGCACCGGCTCCTCAATCGGGGCCGACTGATTGAGTGCCAGCAGGTCGTTTACAGCTTCGGGCGGCAGTGGCGGTCTCGACCGCGAGGGCGAGAGCTTTGTCCTGCTCCTCAAGCTGAGTGGCCGCCTTCCTCGACTCACCGTCGGTCAGCAGACCCAAGCCCTCTCCGATCTCAAATAGCCGCCGCAGTGCGTTGTCTTGGCGTAGGAGTAGTCGAAACTCCGCTCGAGAGGTGAACATTCGGTAGGGTTCGTCGACCCCACGGCTGACCAAGTCGTCAATCAGTACCCCGATCATCGCCTGGTCACGACGCAGGACGATCGACTCCCGCTCCAGCGCTGCCCCAGCTGCATTGATTCCGGCGACGATCCCCTGCGCCGCAGCCTCCTCGTACCCCGTTGTTCCGTTGATCTGGCCAGCGAAGAAGAGTCCGCCGATCCCTCGCACTTCCAAGGTCGGCTGGAGCTGGGTCGGCGGGAAATAATCGTACTCGATCGCATACCCCGGACGGGTCATGCGCACCTGCTCGAGTCCGGGGATTGAGCGCAGGAACTCTACCTGAACCGCGTGGTGGCAACGAGGTCGAGAGACCATTCACATACAGCTCGGAAGTCTCCAGTCCCTCTGGCTCGAGGAAGACCTGGTGCCGCTCTGCATCGGGGAACTTGACGATCTTGTCTTCGATCGACGGGCAGTAGCGAGGGCCTCTCCCGCTGATGGCACCGCCATACAGCGCCGACTGGTAGCAGGTGTTCCTGAATGATGCGCTTGAGCTCAGGTCCCGCCCACGCGAGATAACACGGGAGCTGGGGAAGTCGGTCAGGTCGGTCGAAGAACGAGAACCAGTAGGGCTCCGTCTCCCCGTCCTGCCGCTGAAAGCGACTCAGGTCGAGGCTCCGCCCGTCGATCCTCGGAGGGGTCCCTGTCTTGAAGCGTTCTATTGTAAGTCCTTCTCTCCCAAGTGCTTCCGCTATCTCAACGGCGGGAGCATCACCCGCTCTGCCCGCAGGGATCTGAGTGTCGAGGCCAAGGTGAATCCGGCCCCTCAGGAAGGTCCCCGCAGTAAGGATCACTGAACGCGCCCCAAGACGCCGGCCCTCGCGGGTCACCACAGCGCGAACCCTTCCGCCTTGTACCGCCAGGTCGGCAACCGTGCCCTGGAGAAATTCGAGGTTCGGCTGAGCCTCCAGCAGCGATCGCACCGCACGACGGTAGAGGCCACGATCGCACTGCGCCCGTGGAGACCAGACCGCTGGTCCCTTGGAGCGGTTGAGCATCCGATACTGAATCGCGGCGAGATCAGTCGCCCGCCCCATGACCCCGCCCAGCGCATCCACCTCCCGGACCAGGGTGCCCTTCGCAATCCCGCCGATTGCCGGATTGCACGACATCTGACCGATGGACTCGAGACTCTGGGTCAGGAGAAGGGTGCGCGCGCCGCGGCGGGCCGCGGCGTTAGCCGCCTCGGCGCCGGCGTGCCCGCCGCCGATCACGATGACGTCGAATTGCTCCATGGGCCACAAAATAGCAGGGGCGGCCGAGCCGGTCGCCCCTTTAGCCTCCTGTCGTCCTTTGTCGTCCCCGTTCCCTGAGCCCGCAGTTACGCCGTCCTCACCCACCTCCAGAGTTCCGCCAGTCCAGGCCGCTTCCCGTAGGCAAGGATGCCAATCCGATAGATCCGGGACGCGATCCAGCACATGATCAGGACACCCGCGATTGTCGCCAGGATGGAGAGCAGCAGTTCCACCAGCGGCAGGGGCGCAACGGAGTAGCGAATTGGTGTCGCGAAGGGAGCGGTGAACGGAATCAGGCTGAGCGTACGAGCCAGGGTACTATTGGGGTCATTCATCAGCGGGAACATCGTCATCAGGCCGAGCACAATCGCCGATGGTGACGGGATGTTGGGTCTGGTTGGCGTCCTGCTGGCTGCTGCACATGGCCCCGACGGCGGCATACAGCGAGGCGAAGAGGAAAAAGCCCAGCACGAAGAAGAGAAGAAAGACCGCCAGTAGCGGGAGCGTGACCGTCGGGAGCTGCACGCCCTTTGCCGCATCGCTCGACATGTGCAGGATCGAGAGAATCGGCGCGACGTTGGCGGTGAGGTACAACCCCGCCATGGCCCAGATGCCCAGCTGGAACAATCCAACGGAGGCCACCCCGACGACTTTGCCGAGCATCAGCTGAAACGGGGTAACGCTCGAGGCGAGGACCTCGACAATGCGCGACGTCTTCTCCTCGAGGACCGAGCTCATCACCTGAATCCCGTAGAACAGCAGTGCGAAGTACATCATCAACGTCATGACATACACGAGGAAGAAGGAGGATTCTCCCGATTCCCCGGTGAGCTTCCCGTCGGTGATCTTCGAGGTGACAAGCTCTACCTGCCCCGACGCCTCCTGGACGGCCTCGGCCCCCACGCCTTGTCGCACCAATCTCTCGGTGAGCACGACCGGCCGGAGCGCGGCCTGCAGGTTACCCATTTCGCTAAGGCTCCCGACATTGCCGCCGTAGTAGGGAATCTCACCCGAGGCGAGAGCGTCCTCGGTAACCAGGAGGAACCCGTCGAGCTTTACCCGGGACCTCCTCCCGCTTCCCGGTCAGCGGAATGAGGGAGTCCTTCACCGCATCGATTCGTCCAGGCGCGGCGGTGATTCGCTCAACGCGATACTTCTGAGCTGCGGAGGCGCCGGTTCCAACTTTGACATCCCGAAGCGCCGCCTCGACCCGCGCGCCGAACGACCCTTGGGCCGCGTCCACTACGGCGATGCGCCAGGTCCCGGCCCCCCGGGTCGAGAGCACGATCTGCCCAGCGATCATCAGGGTAAAGAAGAGAGGGATCAATACCGTGCTGATCACGAAGGCGCGGGTCCGCACCCGCTCCCGGAATTCCCGGGTGACGACGGCGAGGAACTTACGCATGGACTTCCTCCCGGGCCGGCGCCACCGCCGCTTCCGCCCCAACCTTGGCAATGAAGATGGATTGCAGGGACGGCTCGACAATCTCGAATCGGCTCAGCCCAACATCCGCATCGACCAGGGCCCGGAGTAGCCGATCGGGATTTCCGTCGCTCGCGAGTTCGACCTCGGCCGACCCGCCATAGTCATCGGCCCGGGCAACCAGCGCCGGATCCCGGAGGATCCTCGCGGCGCTGGCCTGGTTCCTCGTGAAGACCAGCGCTACATGCCGGGTGCCGAATTCACGCTTTACCTCGCTGAGCGCTCCGTCGAGAACCTTCTCCCCTCTGGCGATGATGGCGACCCTGTCGCACATCCGTTCTGCCTGCTCCATGATGTGAGTGGAGAAGAGCACGGTGCGACCCTCCCGGGCGATTTCGACCACCACGTCCTTCATGAGCTGGCTGTTGACGGGATCCAGCCCGCTGAACGGCTCATCGAGGACGACCAGCTCCGGGTCATGCAACAACGAACCGATGAACTGGACTTTCTGCTGCATGCCCTTGGAGAGATCCTCGACCTTCTTTCTGGTCCAATCCCCCAAGCCGAGCCGCTCGAGCCAGGTCCGGGCGCGCCGCACGCTGTCGAGGCGCCGCAGCCCGCGGATTTCTCCCAGAAATGCCAGCTGGTCGAGGACCCGCATCTTCCGGTAGAGCCCCCTCTCCTCCGGCAGGTATCCGACCCGAGCCGAGAGATCGCGCGCGGCCGCGTGGTTGCCGAACAGGCGGACGGATCCGGTGTCGGGAACCAGGATGTTGAGGATCATTCGGATCGTAGTGCTCTTCCCCGCCCCATTGGGACCGAGCAGGCCGAAGATGCCGCCGCCGGGAATGCTCAGCGAGAGGTCGCGAACCGCGGTGTGCCCCGCGAACCGCTTGGTGATCCGATCGACTGTAACGACGGCTTCGGCCATGATTCGCCCGTCCGGGGGTTGAAGAGGCGCCGCTCCTACGCCGGCCCGTCCTTCGCAGTTTCGGCGGATTCTGGCCGATCCTTGGCTTGTTTCCTATAATTGCGGCCAAGTACTGGCGAACGGCCTTTCTGATCCAGCCAATGCCCTATGAAATCATCATTAATCGCGAGCTTTGCGAGAGTAACGCCGAGTGCGTTGCCATGGCGCCGGGGGTATTCGCGCTCGATGATGAGGACTTCTGCGTGGTGGTTGATCCGGAAGGCGCGAGAGACAAACGCATCCTCGATGCCGCGCGCGCCTGCCCGGTGGACGCCATCACTCTGATCGACCACTACGGCGAACAAGCCTGGCCCTGAGACGAGAAAGCCCTCCGGCTGACTGGCCCGGAGGGCTTGATGCATCAGGTTGAGCCGGCGTTCCCTACCATTCGGCCAGTTTCGAAATCCGCCCGACTACTTCCCGAGGCACGACCAAGTGCCGGTGTTGAGGCCGCACCCCGAACTTGAGGGTACGCGCGATGAACTCCTCCCGGGGTAAGCCGCCCCCTTCGTTGCGATGCTCCGCCACATCGTGCAGCAAGACCCCGCGGTCGGTCTCCTCGTGATAGCGGCCAACATAGAGGACATCTCCCGTAGTCTCCAGCACGACGGTGATGCCGTGTAGCTCCGAATGACCGGGGTGAAAGACGTGACCGCTCACGTCAAACCGAACTGGTTGCGCAGAATTTGTCGAACGCCGCCACCAGGTCCTTGGCGATGTCCTGCGGGCCCCGTCCCTCGATCTGGTGACGATGGACAAAGTGGACCACCTCGCCGTCGCTGAAGAGGGCGAGTGAAGGAGAGCTCGGGAGCGTAGTCGCTGAAATACTGGCGGGCCCGAGCCGAGGCTTCCAGATCGACGCCGGCGAACACCGTGACCACCCGCTGGGGACGGTTCCCGTGCTGCAGGGCCAGCGAAAGGCCAGGCCGGGCGCTTCCGGCCGCGCACCCGCACACCGAATTGACGAATACCAGCGTGGTTCCACGCTGGTCACCGAGCGCGGCGTCCACCTCGGCGACAGTCTTCAATTCCTGGACGCCCATGCGCACCATCTCTTCGCGCATCGGCTGTACCACTCGGGGATCATACGGCATTCAGCTCTCCTTGAATGGGTGCACCGCTCGCGAGCGATGCTACTCCGTGGATACTCGCTCTGCTTCCCTGGCCTCCAGCGCCGCCTTCATCGCGTGCCAGGGCAGGCTCGCACATTTCACCCGGGCGGGATATTCCCGAACTCCGGCAAACACGGCCAGCCGGGCCGGGAGGTCGTCCGTGGCTCCGGCCTGACCGGTAACCATCCGCTGGAAGCTGGCGAAGATTTCGCCGGCCTCTTCTTTGGTCTTGCCCTTGACCACCGTCGTCATCAGCGAGGCCGAGGCCTTCGAGATGGCGCAGCCGGAACCCTGGAAGCTGGCGTCGGCGATCTTGTCTCCCTCGAGCTTGAGCCACACCGAGAGGGAGTCGCCGCAAAGCGGGTTGTACCCGTCCGCGTGGCGGTTGGCTCCTTCCATTACCCGGAAGTTGCGCGGCGCGCGGTTGTGGTCCAGGATCAGGCTCTGATAGAGCTCGCTGAGGTCGCCGTTCATCCGAACACCTTCCGCACCTCTTCTAGCGCCTCGACCAGAACGTCCACTTCCTCGCGGAGGTTGTAGAGCCCGAAGGAGGCCCGGACGGTGCCCTGGACTCCGAACCGCCTCATCAGGGGCTGGGCACAGTGGTGGCCGGCTCGCACGGCTACTCCTCGCGCGTCGAGCACGGTCCCGACATCATGCGGATGTACCCCTTCAACCGAGAAGGAGAGAACGCTCACTCTGTCCTTGGCCGTTCCGATGAGCCGGATGCCCGGGAGCTGTCCCACCTGAGCGGTCGCATAGGAAAGCAGCTCCTGCTCGTGCCGCGCGAGGCTCTCGCCCGCGAGCGTCTGGAAGTAGTCGATCGCCGCACCCAATCCGATCGCCTGAGCGATCGGCGGAGTTCCCGCCTCGAATCGCGCGGGCGGCGGAGCGAAGGTCGTTCCTTCGAAGGCAACGCGCTCGATCATGCCCCCACCGCCCTGCCAGGGCGGCATCTTCTCGAGCAACTCGAGCCGTCCGTAGAGGAAGCCGACTCCAGTGGGCCCGTACATCTTGTGGGCTGAGGCGGCGTAGAAGTCGCATCCCAGCTGCTGAACATCCACCGGCAGGTGGGGCACCGCCTGGGCGCCGTCCACTACCACCACCGCGCCGCGGGCGTGCGCCAGCTCGGCGATCTCCCGAACCGGATTGACCGTCCCCAGAACGTTACTCACGTGGGCCAAGGCGACGATGCGGGTCCGCGGGCCGATCAGCCGGGCGAGCGCCTCTCGCTCGAGCTCGCCATGATCGTCCACCGGAAGGGCCCGGACCACCGCACCGGTCTGCTCCGCGATCAACTGCCAGGGCACCAGATTCGAATGGTGCTCCATCTCGGTGAGAAGGATCTCGTCGCCCGGCTTTAGGAAGCGCCGGCCAAAGCTCCCGGCGACCAGATTGAGCGAAGCGGTAGTGCCCGAAGTGAAGATGATCTCCGAAGCATGACCGGCATTGATGAACGCCCGCACCTTTTCGCGGGCTTCGTCGTACGCCGCCGTGGCCTCCTGGCTCAGGGTATGAACACCCCGGTGCACGTTGGCGGCGTGGGTCAGCTCGAAAGTGCTGATTGCTTCAATGACCTGACGGGGACGCTGGCTGGTGGCCGCGTTGTCGAGATAGATCAGAGGATACCCGCGGATCCGGAGGGCAAGCCCCGGAAAGTCATCTTCTCACACGCTCCGCATCGAACGGGGCGGCGCCTGCAACGCCGGGAACGCGGGCCGTGGCGGTCACGCCTCGGTGCCTTCCTCGAGGCGGGCGTTCACCAGGGATTCCAGCCCAGAACGGAGGGCAGGATAGGGTAGTTCCTCCAGTATTTCCGCGGCAAAGGCGTAGGTCAGGATCTTCCGGCCCAAAAGCGGACCGATGCCGCGGCTCTTGAGATAGAAAGCAGCCAGCGGATCCAGATTTCCCACCGTCGCACCGTGAGTGCACTTCACATCATCGGCGAAGATTTCGAGCTGGGGCTTGGTGTCCACCTTCGCGCGATCGGATAACAGGAGGTTCCGGTTCGTCTGCTTGGCATCGGTCTTCTGCGCTTCCGGAGTCACGAAAACCTTGCCGTTGAAGATCGCGTGGGCGGTTCCGTCCAGGATGCCCTTGTAGACCTCGCGGGTCGAGCAGTTGGGTGAGGCATGAAGAATCGAGGTGTGATTATCCACCTCCTGACGCCCGCGGCCCATGTACAGACCGAGCAACTGACCTTCGATGCCGGGACCGTTCAGCACCACGTCGAGATTGTTGCGGCAGATGGCGGCCCCCAGGCTGATCGAGAAGCTGGTCGAGTGGCTGTCCCGTTCCTGGTGGATGTGGGTCGTCCCGACGTGGTAGGCCTGCTCACTCTCCCGCTGGATCTTGCTGTGTTCGAGCCGGGCCCCTTCACCGACGACCGCCTCGGTGACCGTGTTCACCAGATAGCTGCCGCCCTGAAGCGCGACGAAGCTCTCAATGACCGCCCCCGAGGCGCCAGCTTCGAGCAGAATGAAGTTGCGGGGATAGGCGGCGGATCCAGCAGTGGAGCCGTCGGAGACGAACACGGCGTGGACCGGCCCGGACATCGCGGCTCCGGCCTTCACGTGGACAAAGACTCCATCGTGACCGAAGGCGGTGTTGAGTGCGGTGAACCCGCTCTTCTCCATCTTGGCGTATTGTCCGAGGTGGTCTCCCAGCAGCTTCCCATGGGTCCCCAGCGCCGTCGCGAGATTGGAGACCGTGACCCCTTCAATCTTGGGGGCCGGTGTCGAGAGTTCCGGAGAAAACCGTCCGTTGAGGAAGACCAGAGCACACCCACCCGGAAGCGAGTAGAGAAACCGAGCCACATCCTGTGTGGTCAGCGCGGCCGGTGCGACCGGAGCTAATGGAAAGCTCCGCGAGGTGATGGGATTGAGGTTGTTGAACCGCCAATCCTCTTCCCGGGCGCCCGGGAATCCCTGGGCCGCAAAACGCTCGATAGCCGAACGGCGCAACCCGGTCAGCCATGGGGCCTTGCTCCCGCCGTTTTGGGAGGCGGCTTCGAAGTCAGTCAGGTACGCAGTCGTCACGCTGCCCTCGGCCCCCCAGTCAACCAATCGTATCCCTTGGCCTCCAACTCGAGGGCCAGTTCCTTGCCCCCCGACTTCACGATGCGCCCGCCGGCGAGGACATGTACGACGTCGGGCACGATGTAATTGAGCAACCGCTGATAGTGGGTCACCAGGATCGTCGCCTTGTCCGGCCGCCGAAGCTGGTTGACCCCGGCTGCAACAACCCGTAAGGCATCGATGTCGAGCCCGGAGTCGGTTTCATCTAAAATTGCGAGCCGGGGCTCCAGCACCGCCATCTGGAGGATCTCGTTGCGCTTCTTCTCTCCGCCCGAGAAGCCTGCATTCACCATGCGGCCCAGAATCTCCGGACCCCAATCCACCAGCTTCAGCCGCTCTTCGGCCAGATCCATGAAATCGATGGGATCGAGCTCCTCCTCACCTCGCGCCTTCCGGATTTCGTTCAGCGCTGCCCTGAGGAAATAGGCGTTGGTGACGCCGGGGATCTCCACTGGATACTGGAAGGCAAGGAAGACCCCTGCCCTGGCGCGATCTTCAGGCTCCATGTCCAGGAGATCCTGCCCGTCGTAGGTCACCGTACCTTCGGTGACCTCGTACACCGGATGCCCGGCCAGCACCTGGGCCAGCGTGCTCTTGCCGGAGCCGTTCGGTCCCATGACCGCATGCACCTCGCCCGGGTTCACCGTGAGCGTGATGCCGTTGAGGATCTTCTTCTCTCCCGCCTGAGCGTGGAGGTTGTTGACCTGTAGCACCGTGAAAATCTCCCTTGAGTTGCGAAACCTTCGTCTCCCTTAACCGACGCTGCCTTCCAGGCTCACGCCGAGCAGCTTCTGGGCTTCCACCGCGAACTCCATCGGCAGCTCCTTGAACACCTCTTTACAGAAGCCGTTCACGATCATCGAGATGGCATTCTCGGTGTTGAGCCCGCGCTGCTTGCAATAGAAGATCTGGTCCTCACCAATCTTCGTGGTGCTCGCCTCATGCTCCACCGAAGCGGTGGAGTTCTGTACATCGATATAGGGGAACGTGTGCGCCCCGCAGCGGTTACCGAGCAACATCGAGTCGCACTGGGTGTAATTGCGGGCGCCTTCCGCCTTGGGAAGGACCTTCACCGACCCGCGGTAACTGTTGTTCCCCTGCCCCGCCGATATTCCCTTTGAGACGATCGTGCTTCGGGTGTTCTTTCCGATGTGAATCATCTTGGTGCCGGTATCGGCCTGCTGCCGGCCGTTCACCACGGCGACGGAATAGAACTCACCGATGGCATTGTCGCCCTGGAGAATCACGCTCGGGTACTTCCAGGTAATCGCCGAGCCAGTCTCCACCTGGGTCCAGGAAATCTTCGCATTCCGAGCCGCCTTGCCGCGCTTGGTGACGAAGTTGTAGATCCCGCCCTTCCCCTCCGCGTCTCCCGCATACCAGTTCTGGACCGTCGAGTACTTGATCGTGGCGCCCTCGAGCGCAATGAGCTCGACGACAGCCGCGTGCAGTTGGTTGGTGTCCCGCTTCGGCGCGGTGCACCCCTCGAGATAACTCACTGAGGCGCCTTCGTCGGCCACGATCAGGGTCCTCTCGAACTGTCCGGCGTCGGCGGTGTTGATCCGGAAGTAGGTCGAGAGTTCCATCGGACACCGGACACCCTTCGGGACATACACGAAGGAGCCGTCGCTGAAGACTGCCGAATTGAGCGCCGCGAAGAAGTTGTCGTTATACGGCACCACCGAACCCAGGTACTTCTGCACCAAGTCGGGGTGCTCACGCGCAGCCTCGGAGAACGAGCAGAAGATGATGCCTTGCTTGGCGAGCGTCTCTTTGAAGGTCGTCCCAACCGACACGCTGTCGAAGATCGCGTCCACGGCGACACCCTCGAGCCGCTTCTGCTCCGAGAGCGAGATGCCCAGCTTCTCGTAGGTCTTGAGCAGCTCCGGATCCACCTCTTCAAGACTACCAAGCGGCTTCCGGGTCTTGGGCGCGGAGTAGTAGATGACGTCCTGGTAGTCGAGCCGTGGATAGGTGATGTTCGCCCAGTGATGCGGCTCGCTCATCTCCAGCCAGCGGTGGTAGGCCTTGAGCCGCCACTCGAGCATAAAGGCGGGCTCCTGCTTCTTGGCGGAGATCAACCTGATGACGTCTTCGTTGAGACCGGGGGGCAGGGTATCCGCCTCGATGTCGGTGACGAAGCCGTACTTGTATTCCCGGTTGACCAGGTTTTCGACGGGTGAACTCATGCAGACTCCTCGTTCGACTCACGGTTCCAGGTAAGGTCGGTCAACTCTCCGGTTTCGGGAAAGCGAACCTTGTATTCACAGGCGGTGCAGCCCTGAAGAATGTGGGCCTCACGTTCCACCGCCGCCGCGAGCACCTCGTGCAGGAACTTTGCTTCCGCCTCGCAGATCTCCGGAAATCGCTCGGCCACTGCACGAATGGCACAGTGATGCTCGGTGAGCTTGTATTCGCCGAGTCCTTCGGTCCATTCCGCCATGAAGCCGCCGTCCGTCAGTGCTTGCCGCACCACTTCTCGACGCCGGGAAGGCGAGGCACCAGCCAGCTCGGCCTGCAGTTTGTGCGCAAGGTCGGCGAAACGGGTTTCCATGGCGGACACGATGGCGGCTCGGCCAGACTGAGCCGCGAGGCGATCCAGCACATCGGTGAGGAGTTCGGCCTGCCGCTGAGGAAACAGGCCTTCGCCCTCAGCCGTGAGATGGTAGGCAAAGGTGGGGGCTCCGACTCCACGCTGCTCCCGCCGGTAGCCCACGACCCCTTCAGCCTCGAGCTCCTTCAAATGATGCCGGACGGCATTGAGGGACAGGCTCAACTTGGTGGCCAGGTCCCGGGCAGTGAGCTGGCCAGCGCGCTTCAACTCCAGCAGAAGGTCCCCCCGGGGCCCGTGGTAGGCCGCCGGCAAGGGGCTATGTGAGGGCAGGTGAAGGGGTAGCGAGGCCATGGCAGCGGGAATCCTAGCGTCTTAGTCGGCATTTGTCAAAGTAAACGCCAACATATTGGTACGAATGTCGCAAGCGAGATGCTGGCATCGACTTAAGGCAGATTTTGCTTCGGCATTTTAATGGGGTCTTCTTAGCTACTACTATACAGCGCAAGTACGCCTTTCTCGTTATTGTGGGTTTGGGGTTGAAATAGCAGATTAGACCCAGCTTTTCGGCCCTCACACGCCAAACCGCGCCGATCATGACCATTCACCGTATCCGCATGCTGGGCGACCCGATTCTCCGCACCCGGTGCGAGCCGATCGCCAAGCCAGGTTCCGCCGCGGTTCGGGTGATCATCGACGACCTTCGGGATACCCTGCGCGATTTCCAGTCTCGGTTCGGGTACGGTCGGGCATTGGCCGCGCCGCAGATCGGAGCACCGGTCCGCATCGTCTTCGTGGAGATGGAGAAACCCTGGGCGCTGATCAACCCGGAGATCGTGGACGTCGACAACGAGGACTTCACCGTCTGGGATGACTGTTTCTCGTTCCCCAACCTCCTGGTTCGGGTTTCACGAGCCTTCAGAATCAAGGTGCGGTATCAGGACGTGAAGGGAGAGTGGCAGACAGTTGACCTGGAGGGAGATCGCGCCGAACTCCTGCAGCACGAGATCGATCACCTCGACGGGGTCTTGGCGGTGGACCGGCCGCACGGACTCGATCCCTTCTGTCTCCGCGAGGAATGGAACCGGCAACATGCGCACGAGGGCCGCTACGGCGAGCCGGAAACCCGCAGTGAAAGCTACGCCGCGCCTTTGACCGGCTTGCTCTGATTCGGTAACTCCGAAATACCCTACGACCCTCTCCGTCCCGATCCGGAGAGGGTCGCTTCGCTTTCAGGCACCGAGCGGCTGGAAAGCAGTCGCTCGGTGAAATCCAGCCGGTTCTCCAACTCGGCGACCCGCGCCTGCAAATCGTCCACTCGGGGGTCTTCCCGTTCAACCACTCGTGGCTCGTTCCGTGGGCGGTAGTCCCACCGGCGACGGAATCCGGAAAACAGAATGGCCACGATCACGATCCAGATCCAGGGGGGCATTCCGCTCCAGTCAGCCATCGGATTTCCCTCCTTCCTCCGATCCAGGCCGTTCCGCGCCTGAGCTCCATGCGCGCTCGATATCCGCGGTGGCCTGACGCAGCACCTCGACCACGCGCTTGACTGCAGGATCATCGGCACTGCGGCGCCAGGCCCGGCTGAAGGTCACCGAGGCGAGCCGGCCAAAGGTAGCGCCTACTTCACCTAGTCCGCCCCCAGCCACGTCGCGAATGGTCTCACGAACCCGCTCGAAGATTTCGTCTACTTCGTCACGGCGCGAATCAAGCAGAGCCTCACCTTCCGGAGTGATGCGATAGACTTTCCGGCCGTCTTCCTCCGATGCCTCGGATGTAATCCCTGGTCCTCGAGCAGTTGAAGGGTAGGGTAGACCGTGCCGGCGGACGGGGTGTAGCAGCCTCCGAACTTCTCCTCGAGCGCCTTGATGATCTCATAGCCGTGTCGTGGCTTTTCACGGAGCAGCCGGAGGATGACGAACTTCATTTCCCCGGACTCGAACATCTGCTGGCGGCCCCCCCGCCGAGCGTGGTGCCAACCACCCCGCCACCAACCTCCCCAATTGGCCGGATCCAGCTCCTTGAAGTCGAAGTCCCAGTCTTTTCTATGCTTAGACATGCTCACCTCACCAATTTCAGGCCGGTTGCAATCACGCTATATCTTGCGATATGTCGTACGATATAGCGCGGCTTCCTGTTTCGCCAGACGCTCTATCGATCCGGGGACCAGACTGGAGATTCGGGTGAGGATTTCCGGCGGCGCCCGATGACGGGGCAGGGGAGGAGACCGACATGGAGAGTTTGCGCCAGCCATCGCTGCCTCCCCAGAATTCTGAAATGGCCAAGATGCCCCGAGCGGTCGTCCTGCTGCTGGTGACACTGCTGTTCCCGGTTGCGCTGGCGGGACAGGACTCTACCTGGCAGGCGATAACGCCAGAGGGTGTAATCCGGGCGTCGGCTCTGGTCGATTCAGTCTTCGTGGACAAGCAGATCAACCGGGCTGCGGTGGGCGGTGGTGACTTCACGGCCTACCTCATGGCGCGGCTGGGCGTGAACCGCATCCCACCTGATTTCCAATACCGAGTGAGGGTAGATACCGCGCTTATTCACCTCGGCGGCCGGCTTGCTGACCTTCCTGATGAAGCGCGATCGTCTCTCGGCCCGCTCGTGATGTTCCTGAAGCCAGAGACACGGCTATTGGCTGAGATCGACCTCCAGAGCGGCGGGACCCCGGGCGGTGCATTTTCGGCTTCGGAGTGTGCTGATTGAGGGGGTGCCAGTACCAGAATCTCTGCTGCAACCGGTGATGGCCAGCGTGGGGGATCAGTATCCTGCTCTTACCTCATCTGGTCGCGATCTCTACGTGGAAATTCCCGAGGGCGGGCGAATGGCACTGCGGCCGGACAGCGTCGCGCTGGCACTGCCATGAGCCGCCATCTGGGGATTGCACTTCGGTGTCTCGAGGCGGAACTTCGCAGAGTAGTGCGCATCTGCCAACTCCTGTCACTGCCGGAGGCGGAATCATGCTTACGCTACTGACGCTTCTGCTCGCGACGCCGGTCTCGACGCTGTCGATTGCCGATTCGGTTCAGAGCCTGAGCGGAGTCACCATGCCGGAAACGGTCACCGTGAACGGGACCGAGCTGGTGTTGAACGGCATGGCGCTTCGCAAGAAAATGGTATTCAAGGTCTATGTCGCTGGACTCTACCTTCCAGCCCGGAACTCTGACGCCGAGACCATCCTTGGCGCCGACGCTCCACGGCAAATCGTCCTGCACTTCCTCCGCGGGGTGGACAAGGGGAAGATGTGCGACGCCTGGGAGGAGAGCCTAAAGAACAACAGTCCCGACGCTTCGGCAGATTTGAAGGAGAAATTCACGACGTTGTGCAGCTACATGGATGACGTCGATAAAGACCAGCAGATGATCTTCACCTATCTGCCGGAACAGGGCACTTCGATCGAAGTCAACGGAGCAGCTAAGGGAACGCTGGAGGGGAAGGAATTCGCCGACGCCCTGTTCCGTTCATGGATCGGCCCTAAGCCGGGGCCCGGAGAGGACTTCAAGAAGAAACTGCTCGGGCAGAAGAAGGACTGAGGCGGAGTCGCGTTTTAGTAGCGTTGACCGATCCTTACGAAGAACTGGTCCCGATCTTCGGTGTTCCGGCCGTATTCAACCCGAACGTCGCCGATCGGAGTGTCGAGCCCCAAGCCGACCCTTCCACCACCGAGCCAATTCCCCTGAGGGAGCCCACCGTCCGGGGCGGACACCTGCCCCGTCGCTCCCTGAAGCCGGAGACTGAAGGGACCGATCAATTTTTCATAGGCGGTCAGGCGAAACATCAGGACGCATTGGCCTCGACGCTCCCCGATATGGAACCCGGGGAATCCGTCGTAGCCACCAAGCATGATGGTCAGATGAGGGGGCAAGGCATCCCCGATGCCGTATTGCACCTCCGGAATCAGGTTCAGAGCCCCAATCTTGAATCGCTGCTTCGCGTCGAGGGAAAACCGGGTATATCCGGAGGTCCAGGTGAACTCGCCGAAAGCTCCCGATGGGCGGTATCGGGGCCCCGAAGCGAAGTACATCTCCAGGCCTGCGCCCGAGGGCTCGGGAACGTCCGCGTCTCCCACGTACCCGGTGCCTCCGAGTCCTAGTACTCCGCGACCCCCGAACTCATGCTCCAGCCCCAAAAAGCCTCTGACTTCCCGATCACGGACTGAAGCCTGTCTTACTCCGCTGGAATCGTAGAGGCGGACCGATTCACCCTCGATCTTGACCGAGAGTACGGGACGCACCAGGCGGTTACCAACGACTGCTGGACGCAGCGCTGCATTAACACCTTGCCGCAGCTCGTCGAGATTGATGATCGCGGATCCCTCGATGCCGGAAAGCGTCGCACCCCGATCCAGCAGTCCGACCCAGGCCCTCCCGCCGATGTCACTGTCATAGTCGATTCCGAGCGCCGCAAGACGGGGCGGGGCCGGTCGGATCAGCAGGTTGAGCGACAGCGAATCCTGGTGACCGGACGGGTTGAGCCACACCTCCTCGAAGTTGTCGAGGTTGGCGAGATCCTGAAGCCCTTTCCGCAGATCGGAGACGCTGACCCGGTCTCCTTGCGAGAGGCCGAGTCTCTTCTCCAAGGCGGCCTTCTCGACCGGGGTCGCGTTCTCGGTTGTGACCTTGTCGAGCTTGAATTGCCGAAGCGGCGGGACCGGTGACGGAGGCCCGGATGCTGCCGCAACCCATTCCGCCGAGGACCTGAGCCGCAGCCCGGTATCCATGCGCGATGAGCGAATCCATCTTGTTCTCGGAAAAATCCAGCGCCGCGAAGTCCTGGACTTCGGGAACGATGAGCCGGTCTTCCGCGTGCAGGGAATCGGTTGCCTGGCTGAAGAGAAAGCCGACCAGCTGATCGATGAGCACGAGAGGTGAAGCCAGATTCACCGAGTCTCCCTCGTGCCAACCTACATCCGAGATGACGAGCCGACTCGCTCCCTCGGCGCGAGCCGCTCCTACCGGAATGTTTGCCACCAGGCCGCCGTCTCCGAGCACTACGCTATCGATCGTCTGGGGGTGAAAGACGAGCGGGATGGACATGCTGGCCCGGACGGCGTGGGCCAAGTCCCCGCTGCGGAGGACGACAGCTTTGCGATTGGTCAGATCGGTTGCGACTGCGCGGAACGGAATGGCGAGAGAATCGAAGTCCCCCCTCGCCATGAGGTTGCCCCGTAGGAGTGCGGCATTCAGCTTCGAATTGAGGGCCACTTCCTGCACCGCCGGCTGACGAAACTCGAAGCGTCCCTTCCCCTGTTCCCACATGAGAAGAGGCTGCTCGGTGCCGATTGAGCGTGGTGCTCGCGGCTGGTCACGGCGGAAAACATCCTGAATCAGAAGGGCGCGGGCGAGGGAGTCGATCGCGTGACCGTGATAGCCACTGGAGTAGAGGGCCCCGACAATCGAACCCATGCTGGTGCCGACCACCAGAGTAGGACGAAGGCCAAGGCTGTCGAGCACCTCGATGACGCCGATGTGCGCCAAACCTTTTGCCCCGCCCCCGGAGAGGACCAGGGCAAAGGGTGGGGGGCTGCAGTCTTGGGCTTGAAGCGGAGGAATTGGGGTGCCGAGCAGGCCAATCGCACTTGCCACGGCTAAGCGTAACCTCATGGGCCAGAATATAATGCTCGCCCCCCTTGCGTCGGTTCAGAGCACTCGTGATACTTGGCTTCCTGCGAAGGGAACAGCTGCTATTTGGCCGGTTTCGCCGGCTGGAATCCGGGAGGTCGGTGAAATGACATATGTGATCGCCGAGGCCTGCATCGGCGTGAAAGACCGCGCCTGTGTAGACGTGTGCCCCGTCGACTGCATCTATGAAGGGGAGGATCAGCTTTACATCCACCCCGACGAGTGCATCGACTGCGGGGCATGCGAACCGGAATGCCCGGTGAACGCAATATTCCCGGAAGAGGATGTCCCGGCCAATATGGTGGCCTATATCGAGAAAAATCGCGAGGTCTTCGGCAGCGAAACCCCGCCCGGCCGGCCGAAGCGATAGGCCCAACCTCTCAGCCGGTAGGCTGGCTTTATCGCCAGCTCCAATTGAAGCGACCCTCCCCGGATTCCGTGGAGGGTCGTTTGATATCGGAACGCCGGTATGTGATCCTGGCTACAAAGAGAGGCGGCCCCGGGATCGTACTGCTTTGGCCGCGACCCCGGAGCCGTTCATGGAAGGACATCAACCGGCGGGGTTGCAGCGATTGCCGCGTCCGTCCGCCGTACATATAGACGTCTGAAACCGCCAAATGGTTTCATGGCCGTGCGAGTGACGCTCCTGGCGACAGGCTGCGCAAAAACTCCACTACCAACGCCGTGGCCTCAGGAGCCCGTTCGAGCGGAGTCAGATGACCGGCGCCTGACACGATGGCCAATCTGGCTCCTGGAATTCCATCCGCGATGATTTTCGCAGAATCCGGAGTGGTCAGCTGATCCTCTGCACCGACCACCACCAGGGTAGGAATCCCGGAAAGTTCCTTGAGCAACGGCGTGCTGTCCGGACGGTCGCGCATGGCTCCGAGCGCCCCGAGTATGCCGGCCACTTCCATGGACGCCATCATTTTTCGCACTTGCTCAGCCAACGCGGGGTTTTCCCGAAGGGTGCTGGGGGAGAGCATCTTCGGCAGCATGGCATCGGCTATCGCCTCTGCTCCGCCCTCACGCGCCTGAGCCATCGCCACATCTCGGGCGCGTTTGCCTTCGGGAGAATCCGCTTCGGCGCGAGTATCCATCAAGATCAACCCTCGAATGCGACTGCGGGCGCGGCGAAGCAATTCAAAGGCGATGTATCCCCCCATGGATAGGCCGCACAATACAACCTCCTTGCGACCGAGCGTGTCCAGCAACGCGAGCAGGTCTTCGGCGTAGGTCGCCATGCTGTAACCCAGGTCCGGCGCATCGGATTGCCCCATGCCGCGAAGGTCCGGCACAATCCGCATCCAGTCTTCCAAGGCCGCAACCTGCGCCTGCCAGATCGAATGATCGAGCGGGTAGCCGTGAATAAAGAGGATGGCCGGGCCGGTTCCCTTGATTTCAACGCCCAGGTTGACGCCGTTCACCGTGAGCCGCCGCAGGGTTCCACCGGGCGAGCGTTGATTCATGAACTGCTCCCAGCCGGCCGGAACCGCGACCGGACCTCCGTCCCGATCTACACAAACGAAGATGAATTCCGCGGTCGCTATGAGGGCATCTCCCTGGACCCGGCGCGCGGACTGGCGCAGCGTGAAGCTGGTGTGTCCAACATGGAGCAGTGTGGTCTGGAACCGGAGAACGTCGCCCGGAAACGCCGGCGCATGATATTCGATTTCTGCCTTCCGCACCGCGGGCCAGGCCGCCGAGCGGGTGAAGAAATCCATCCCGGGGCCGCGAGCAAGCATCTCCCAGCGGGCTCGTTCGAAGAGACTGAGGAACGAGGCCTGGTTGAGGTGGCCGAAGGAATCGCAGTCGTCGGGATAGACCGTCAGGTCAACGTCGGGTGGGGCCACAGAAACTCCGCGGTGACGCGAGCTCGGCGCAGCAGAGGGGTGTCTTCCGGAGCAATCGCAATCTGGGGGTCAAAGGTATTCCAGAAACAGGGTGCGTGGTAGGAACCTCGCAGAGTGCCACGAGGGCCGCGAAGGTCTTTGCCCCGTAGGTCTGCTCCAACGCCAGGTTGTAACCCGAAACCCGTTGCGCCGCCGCTCGCGCCGCGGGAGTTGGCGACCCGTACCCGCCGCCCAGGAAACTGGTGAGCACTCTGGTTCGAGCAGAACCGGGGCGCACCTCGAGGCCCGCGTTCCTTAGCAACCTTCTTGTGCCGGCCACCAGCCGGTCGACCTGCCAACGATTCGCCACGATGGGGTCCGCGACCCGAACCCCACAAAGTGTCACGTCTTGACCGGCAATCCAGGAGCCGAGGACCAATCCTGCGATAGTTCCACCGCTGCCCAGGGGGGCAACGATCACGTCGGGTTTCGGGACCTCGCCCGCTCTCACCTGCTCCCAGAATTCCAGAGCCGCGTTGACTCCGCCGAGAACCCCCAGAGGATTGGCACCGCCTGCCGGCACCCAGGCCGGCCGTCCGAAGCGGGACGCGTGTCGCCAGGCTCGGATTACCGCGAACGGCAATTTCCACTTTGCATCGGCAAGAAATACTCGCGCGTGGCTGGCGGTCGCGGCCAGCGTACCCGGAACACTCCCGACCCAGGGCTGCGGAAAGAGGCCGACCGCCACCTTCTGTTGCCGGCGCTGGGCGTAGAAAGAGAGTGCGGCGACGTATGTCGATCCGTAGCCGCCCATCGATACAATCCACGACCCGGCACCGGGAAGAATCCATTCGAGCGCCCGCAGCTTGCTTCCGCCCGGACCGTCGAGCGCACTCTTGTCTTCGCGCTTTATCGAGAGCGAGGCGAATCCCAGTTCGCGGGCGAGCTCGGGGTGAGTCTCGACCGGGGTGGGGAACCGCCCCAGCGCAACGCGGGGGATCGCGACCCCGAGGCGCTTCTCTAGAGGAAGCATGAGAGAGACGTATTGACTGCGAGCGACACGGGCGACGCGTCTCCAATTGCAGAATGATGGTGATGCGCCCAATCTTCACCCGGCGATTTGCTATCGGCAATCTCTCACCGGGTTCACTCCATGAGGCCCATCTCCTGATGCTCGACCAGCGGCGAGTGCGATACGTCCCACCCGCGGTGTGGGCCCACACGTGAGCGACACCGGCAGCGAGGCTCCGGCCATCAACCACATTCTCACCGGGCAAGCTTTCGACACGCTGATTGGACGATTCCAGGAAGCGCCTCTGCTGGCGGTTGATACCGAGGCCGCGAGCTTCCACCGCCACAAGGACCGGATCTACCTGATCCAGCTCTCCTCCCGAGACGAGACGGCAGTGGTCGATCCTCTCGCGGTTCACGAATTGAGCGGCTTGGGCACGTTACTGAGCAACCCCGCGATCGAGAGTCATCTTCCACGACGCCGACTACGACCTGCGCATTCTGGATCGGGACTACGGGTTCCACGCGGTCAACCTGTTCGACACGAGAATCGCGGCACAACTGCTGAACGAGCCAGGGATCGGACTCGCCGCACTGCTCGAGAAATATGTCGGCGTGAAGCTGGACAAGCGTTTCCAGCGAGCCGACTGGTCGGTCCGTCCGCTCAAGCCCGGCATGCTGCAGTACGCCGCGGACGATACCCGGTTCCTCCCGGTCCTGCGTGATTTGCTCAAGGAGCGACTGCTCGCCGCGGAGCGCTGGAGCTGGGCCAAGGAGGAGTTCGAGCTGCTGGAAGGAGTACGCTGGAACGCGGGAGGACCTCCGGGGGAAGCCTATCTGCGGATGAAGGGCGCCCGGACACTCAAAGGACGGCAACTTGCCGTTCTTCGCGCCTTGTTCGATTGGCGGGAGCGCATCGCCGCGCAGCTGGATCGCGCACCATTCCGGATCGTTCACAACGACACACTGCTGACGGTCGCGAAGGCCCAACCGCGCAGCCCGGCCGCCCTTCAGGAGGCGGCACGCCTTTCCCCTGACTTGCTGCGCCGTTGGGGAGAAGGGATTCTCGACGCGGTGGAGAGCGGGCTCGCGGCGCCGCAGAGTTCGATTCCGGTTTTCGAGCGTAGCCGGAGACCACCACCCGACCCGGAACGGGACGCCCGACTCGAAAGACTCAAGGCCGCGCGCAACGCTATCGCGCAGCGACTGGATCTGGCGCCGGGCGTGTTAGGCGCGAATGGTCTGCTCGAGGCGATAGCGAATCAGAATCCCGACCGGCGCGGAGGAGCTGGAGGCGATTCCTGACATGCGACGCTGGCAACGGGAGGTGCTGGGAAAGGAACTGATCGAAGCGGCAAAGGCTACTTCATGAGGTTTGACCTGGCTCACCCTCCAAGCAAGGTCCGCAGCCTGGGGTCCATCTTCTCGGGAGTCCAATAGGGTTCCCAGACGATTTCGACCTCCGCCGAGCGAACTCCCTCGACATCTTCCACCGTCCGCTTTACGTCGCCCACAATTTCGGGACCCGAGGGACAGCCCGGTGAGGTGAGGGTCATGTTCACGTGCACGTCGCCCTCGTCGCTGACCGTAATGTCGTAGACCAGCCCGATGTCGATGATGTTGAGGTTCAGCTCCGGATCTTTGACGGCGCGCAGCGCCTTCCGGACCGTGTCTGCATTGACCATCTGCAATCCTCCTGAGGAGGAAAGCTACCGGTCCCGACGGGAGAGCGTCAACCGCGCTCAACAGGAGGGCTGAATTCGATCGGAGCAGGCACCAGGGACGGCTCGCACCGTGGCGTCGGCAAGACGGGCGCGAACCGCTCGCAGCTCGGAGATCGAGCGACCTACCCGTGGATCGTAGGCCCGATTGGTGAGAAAGATCAGAAACACGTCCCGGACGGGATCGAGCCACAATTCGGTCCCGGTCCAGCCGGTGTGGCCGTATGTGGAATCGGTGAAGAGTGTGCCTGCCGCGACCGGCTCTTTTCCTGGTGGATCCCGCCGCTCCCACCCGAGGAGCCGGTTTCCGCTCGAGGCGCCCGGCTGGAGAAACCGTCGGATCGTGACCGCTTCGAAGACTCGGCGGTCACCCATGCTCCCCTCGGAGAGCCAGAGGCGGGCGTAGCGGGCCAGGTCCGTTCCCGTCGAGAAGGCCCCTGCGTGGCCGGCGACCTCGCCGAACCGTACCGCGTTCTGGTCGTTGACGACCCCCCGCGAGGGATGGCCATGCCAGACCCCGGTAGGTACCACGGATTCGTAGAGCGAGCGGGGAGGCGTGAACATCGTCCGCGACATCCCCGCGGGAGCAAAGACTTCTCGAGTTGCGAACCGATCAAGCGGCTCTCCCGCAACCCGATCCACCAACAGACCCAGGAGGAGAAAGTTGAGGTCACTGTACTCCGCACTCTTCCCGGGCGGACGGCGCAGCGGTTCGGCGTAGAGCAGCGCAATGGCACTGTCCCGAGTTGGCGCCAGACGAAAGAACTGGACGTAACTCCGCAGCCCGCTGGTGTGGTCCAGCAGCATACGGACGGTCACCTCGCCCTTTCTGCCCCCGGTGAAGCGAGGCAGGTACGAGACGACCGGTCGGTCCAGATCAACCTTCCCCTGCTCCACCAGCCGCATTACCGATGGAGTCGTGGCGGTGACCTTGGTGAGCGAGGCGAGATCCCAGATCGTGGAATCGGGCGAGGGAACCGGAGATTTCGCGTCCCAGGTGAGGTGGCCGTAGCCTCGGCTGTACAGCACCGATCCCCGACGACCGACGACGACGACGGCGCCGGGATAGATGCCCCGCTCGATGCCGGCTTCAACGATCTCATCCAGCGAAGCGAATTGCC
Organism: uncultured Gemmatimonadales bacterium; assembly: GCA_963821525.1. GTDB lineage: Bacteria > Gemmatimonadota > Gemmatimonadetes > Gemmatimonadales > GWC2-71-9 > DATBGE01. The sequence goes on from CAWGED010000004.1 coordinate 215,041, forward strand.
CAGCCAGTGGAGGAATGTGAGGCGAGGGTCGAGGGAAGTAGGCGAGGAGACTGAGCGAGAGAAGTCCTAGTGGGATGGTACCGCGCCAGTGCCGCTTCATGGCGACGGGGTGAGCGAGTCTTTCTGCGCGACGTGCTCCGAATCCCGTACCGACCCCGGAGGAAGTTCATAGAGTAGTTCCAGGGTCCGGTTGTCGCGCTCAGAGGCGCGGGGAGCCATCGCTCCAGGATGCATGATATCGGTGGTTTCCCCCGAGTGAGGCAGGCCGAGAGCGTGTCCCACTTCGTGCAGGGCCACGGCACGCATGGCGACCGGAGGTAGCTGGTTTCCCGCGGTATCGTGGATGGCGAGAACGATGACCGCGCGGTGGATTCGCCCGCTGCGGTCCCAGGTGAGGTCGGTCTGGCCGGCACGATCAATCTGGAAGCGATCGATCCAGCGCACCGAGATCGCGGCGCCTGCGGTGTCCTGCACTTCGGCCCACTGGAGGCCGAGCCGGCGCAGGTCCCAGACCTCGAGAGCTTCCCGGACATATCCGGCCATGGCGGGATTGTAGCCGGGAGGACCACCGGGAGCGATCGCGACACCGAGCGTCACACCCCCGCTGCCATTTCCCCAGCGGCGAACGACCGAGTCGGTCGTGGCCAACAACGAATCGAGGTAGACTCGATCCGCCTCGCCACGGATTCTCTGGCGTACCGCGAGTCGGGCGAGACGGTCGAGGGGAGAGGTAGGCGGTGCATCGGCTGAGGTGGTGTCGGTCGGCCGGGCCATGGCGAGGGGAGCGGCGGCAAGCCTGGTACCCGCCTGGGCAGTCGCGGACGGAGCGGGAGCGGAACGCAGGAAATCTCCCGCCTTGTCGACCACCACAAGGGCGACCAGCGCAAGGACCAGCATGACGAGCACGATGCGTGGCATGAGTGCAGGAAATATTGTGGGAACGGGTTCCCGCCCGCTATGGCTAGCGTGGCTCTCCAGCGGCGCCTAAGATTTTCGCCGTGGAGACCCCACCTTCGTGACCAAGTTCTTCGCCAGAAACCTCATCCGCTGGCGCTGGGCGGTGATCGTCGCCTGGGCGGTGATCGGATACCTGGCCGCGGCCCGCGCTCCACATGTCGTGGAGGTCCTCAATACGCGGGGAGGCAGCCGCGCGCCGACCGAGGCATCCCGGGTAGACGAGATTCTGCGCACCCGGTTCAACAAACCGCTCAACGATTTCTTCGCGGTAACGCTCGAAGCTCCCGAGCGATTCGACAGCGGCCTGCCTCGCGAGTTGCTCGATTCCCTGATCGCCCGATTTGAGCGGCGGCGCTTCGTGAGCGGCGTGGTCTCATTCCGCTCCACAGGTGATTCGACGTTCGTGAGCAAGGACGGCAAGGCGACGGTCCTTCTGCTGGGACTGGTGCCGGCCAAGGGGGATAGCGTCGCACGAATGGTGCCGCCGGTTCGGAAGACGGTTTCAGAAACTCTGGCCGATCTCAGGCTCGACCCCAACACCTATCGAGTGCGGGTGACCGGCCGGTCCCCGCTGGATCTCGACATCCGCAATATCGCCGCCAGCGACAGCCGAAGAGGCGAAATCCGGCTGCTTCCGCTGACCGCGGGGATTCTGCTGCTGGCGTTCGGTGCCCTGGTGGCGGCGGTCCTGCCGCTGATCGTGGGATTCCTCGCGATCTGGATCACCCTCGCGATCATTTCGGTTCTGGCGAGCTTTACGCCGATGTCGGTCTTCGTGCTCAACATGACCACGATGATGGGATTGGGCGTGGGCATCGACTACTCGCTGCTCATCGTGACCCGGTTTCGCGAGGAGCTGAACCGGGGCTTGCGGCGGCGCGAAGCGGCGCTGCGCGCGCTCAGCACGGCTGGTGTGGCGGTGATCACGTCGGGGCTTACGGTGGTCGTCGGCTTCGCCGCGCTACTCCTCACGCCGCTGGTGGAGACCCGGAGCGTCGGCCTCGGCGGCCTGGTCGTCGTGGCGGTGGCGGTGGCCTGCTCTCGATCACGCTCCTGCCGGCGCTCCTCGCGGTCCTGGGCCGCCAGATCGACCGCCCCCGCTGGCTCGCCCGACGACTCACCTGGTACCACGCGCCGACGGTCTGGGAGCGCTGGGCCCGGAGCCTGAGCCGGCATCCGCGGCGCGCGCTGGCGATCGGCGGAGCATCCATCGCGCTCCTCACGGCGCCGGTCTTCTGGATCCGCATCGGCTTGCCGGCGCGGCACTGGTGGCCCGATCAGACCGAGGCCGGGCAGGGGGTCAAAGCCCTCGAAGCCATGGGCGTTTCCAACATGATTCTGCCGGTCCGGGTGGTGGTTGAAGCGCCGGCCGGGCAGACGGCGGTGAACGCCACGAGGCTGCGCGGACTCCGCGCCCTGTCCGATTCGCTGCGGGCCGATCCGCGGGTCCGCCAGGTCCGGAGCATCGTGGACCTGGAGCCCGGGACCTCGATCCTGCAGTACTCCCTGCTCTACAGCGACCTCCCTGCCGCCCGCGAGAAGTATCCGGGCCTTCTGGATGCCTACTTGAGCACGGACGGCACAGGTCGCTCTCATCGACGTCGATCCTGAGCGACACCGACCTCGCTCACCTTCCGGCGATGGATGCCTCGCGACGAGCTCCGCCGCTCGGCGCACGCCCCACCCAAGCAGCTCAAGGGCGCGAAGATCCTGGTCGGCGGATACACCGCGTCGAACCTGGATTTGCAGGATCTGACTGCTGGCTCAGTTCCCGCTGCTCGTGTTCCTGATGCTCGCCGTGACCGGCAGTCATGCTGGCCATCGCCTTCCGGTCGGTGCTGGTACCGATCAAGGCCGTGATGATGAACACGCTCTCGGTGAGCGCCACCTTCGGGCTCATCGTGCTGGTCTTCCAGTACGGGGTTGGCGGAAAGCTCTTCGGACTGGACGGGCCGACCTCGGCCATCTTCGTGGTGATACCGGTGCTGGTATTCGCGGTGGTGTTCGGACTCAGCATGGACTACGAGGTCTTCCTGCTGGCCGGATCAAGGAGGCCTTCGACCGCAGCGGGAAGAACGATCAGGCGACCGAAGAGGGGCTGTCCGCGACGGCGTCCGTCATCACCTCGGCGGCGCTGATCATGATCCTGGTCTTCGGGGTCGTTCGCCTTTGCGCGGGTGCTGGTGATGCAGTTCCTCGGCTTCGGGCTGGCCGTGGCGGTGCTGCTCGACGCGACCATCATCCGGATGGTGCTGGTGCCGGCGTTCATGCACCTGGCGGGCGAGTGGAACTGGTGGCCCGGAGGGCAGAGAGAACGGGAGAGAGGAGAAGGGAGACGGGAGCCGGGAAGGCGGTCCCGGCGTATAGAGCGAGCTTACTTCTTCGCGTCCAGCCAGTTCTCCCCGATCCCCACGTCGACAACCAGCGGCACTTTCAACTCGGCCGCGCCCTCCATGTGCTCGCCGCACGAGATCCTTCACGCTTCCGCCTCGGCTCGGCGCCTCGACGACCAGCTCGTCGTGCACCTGGAGCAGGAGCTTCGCCCCGGGATCCTCCGCCTGCAGCGCGCCGTGAATCCGGCACCATCGCGATCTTGATGAGATCGGCCGCGGAGCCCTGCAACGGCGTGTTCTGCGCGGTGCGCTCGGCGAAGGCGCGCAGGTTGAAATTCTTGTCGTGAATTTCCGGGATGTAGCGCCGCCGGCCGAACAGGGTCTCGACGTAGCCCGGTATCCCGGGCGATCCGTACCTGCCGATCGAGAAAGGCTCGCACGCCGGCAAAGCGCTCGAAGTACTGGGCGATGAACGCCTTCGCTTCCTCCTGAGAGATGCCGAGCTGTCGACAGAGGGCGAAGGCACCCTGTCCGTAGATGGTGCCGAAGTTGATGGTCTTGGCCCGGGCCCGCATCTCGGCGGTGACCTCGTCTACCGGGACGCCGAAGATGAGCGACGCGGTCTGCCGGTGGATGTCGCCGCCCTCCCGGAAGGCCTGAATGAGGACGGGGTCGCCGGAGAGATGCGCCAGTGAGCCGCAGCTCGATCTGGGAATAATCCGCCACCACCAGCCTGCGACCCGGCTCCGGGAACAAACCCGCGACGGATCGCCTCGCCCCGCGGCGTGCGGACCGGAATGTTCTGCAGATTGGGATCGGACGAGCTGAGCCGGCCGGTGGCGGCTCCGGTCTGGTTGAAGCTGGTGTGGATCCGCCCGGTGACGCGGTTGACCCGCGCGGGCAGCACGTCCACATAGGTGGACTTGAGCTTCTGGAGCTCCCGATACTCGAGGATCAGGCGGGGAACCTCGTGACCCATGCGCGGCGAGCTGCTCCAGCACGTCGGCGTCGGTGGAGGGTCCGGTCTTGGTCTTCTTGAGGACCGGCAGCTGAAGCTTGTCGAAGAGCAGCACCGCCAGCTGCTTCGGCGAATTGAGGTTCAGGTCCGACGCCGGCTGCTGCGCGATCTCCCGCTCGAGCGCCGCGAGTTCTGCGTCAACTCCGGAGCTCAGCCGGCGGAACAGCTCCCGGTCGATCGCGATGCCGGTCCACTCCATGTCGGCCAGCACCGGGACCAGCGGCAGTTCGATCTCGGTGAGAAGCCGGTCAGCTTGAGCTGATCGAGCTGGGGCGTAAACCACGCGTGGAGCCCGAGCACCGCCAGGCATTGGCGCACAGGAGACGTTCGCCACGGCGGCCTGGGAGAGCTCAGCCACGGGTCTGGGCGGCCTGCCCCTCGCCGGCGCCTCGAGCTGGGGCAACTGCCGGCCCAGGTGCTCGAAGGCGAGGTCGTCGATCGCGTGGGTGCGCCGGCCGGGATCGAGGACGAAGCTCGCCAGCATCGAATCGTAGGCTACTCCGGCGAGCTCTACCCCGCGCGCCGAAGGACCTGCCAGTCGTACTTGATGTTGTGACCCGCCTTGGGCACCGAGGGATCGGCGAGTACCGCAGCGACTGACGCCAGAGCCGGACTGTCCAGTGGCGGGAGATTGGGAACGGCCGCCGGTGCCGCGAGCTCGCCATCTTCCGGGCGATGTCCGAAGGAGAGGTACCAGATGTTCGGAAGGCGCCGGCGGCGAGCGACAGCCCGATCAGCGTGGCGTCGCGTGGATCGACCGACCGGAGGTCCTGGCGCTCAGGGCCACCAGGGGCGCGGCGCGAAGGCGGGCGACTATTTCTGGCAACTCCGAAGAATCGGCGACGACGCGGGCGGGAGTCCGCCTGAGCCGCTCGGAGCCTCCGCTGGCTGTCCCGGCGGCCCGTTCCACAGGGGGCGCCATGACCTCGTATTTCCGCACCAGGGAGTAGAACTCGAGCTCGCTGAAGATCTTGAGCAAAGCCGGAACATCGGGCTCGCACTCTTCGAAGCGCGGCGGGATCGAGGGTCACCGGCACATCGCGCTTGATGGTGACCAGTTCCCTGGAAAGGCGAGCCTGCGTCGGCGTATGCGATCAGAGCCTCGCGAGCCCGCTTGTTCTTGACCTCTTCCGCGCGGCCGAGCAAGGATTCGAGGTCCCCGAACTGCTGCAGCAGCTCGACGGCGCCCTTCCCGCCGATGCCCTTCACTCCCGGCACGTTGTCCGACGAATCTCCCACCAGCGCGAGATAGTCCGCCACCTGTGCCGGCGGCACGCCGAGTCGTTCGGCGGCGTTCGACTCGTCCACCCAGTGCTCCTCGACTCCGGCGCTGCCGCCGCGGCCGGGATTGAGCAATGCGACGCCGGGACCGATGAGCTGATAGAAATCCTTGTCTCCCGATACGATGACCACCTGCCAGCCCTGCTCCACACCCTTCACCGCGAGCGATCCGATCACATCGTCCGCTTCATACCCGTTGAGCGCTACCAGGGGAATGCGGAAGGCGGCGAGCAGCTGCTTGATCCGCTCTACCGAGCGGTCGAAGTCGGCCTGAAGCTCGCTATCGAGCTTCTCCCGGGTGGACTTGTATTCGGAGTAGCAGCGCGGTGCGGAAGGAGTCGCCGGCGTCGTGGATCCACGCCAGGTAATCCGGCTGGTACTTCTCCCGGAGTTTCAGCAGGAAATTGACGACGCCCAAAGCCGCCGAGGTGTTCTCGCCCTTCGTGGTGCGCAGGGGACGCGCGATCAGGGCGTAGAACGCTCGGTAGATGAGGGCGTAGCCGTCGATCAGGTAAAACTGGGGAGGGTCGTGCCGCATGGAGGCGGAAACTTAATCGCCTCAGCCCGCCTCGCGGCTCAACCTGGCAGCTATGCGTTCGAAGTCGGCACGGGAGGCCTGGGTCAGCTTGAAGCGGCCGAACCCGGTGTCGTCGCTGAAGAAGAGCGTGAGCTGGTACTGGGTATAGCTCCACCGGATGATCCGGCCCTCGCTCAGGGGACTCGCGTCGAAGACCTCGTCCGGCTCTCCGATGCGGATCAGCACCTCCCCTCGGTCGGTGCGCCACCCGGCGACTCCTTCGTCGGTGAACCGCTGGTTGGCCAGCGCGACACGGGCGAAGTACTGGTCCAGCATTTCATTGGTCGGCGTCGCCGGGTTGGGATCGGTGCCGTGGTAGAAGGCACGCCAGCGCTCCGACCGGTTCTCCGGCGTAGCGTCCCGCAATGAGTCGAGGTAGTCGGAGGCGGGGAAGTAGCGCAGCAGGCCGACCATGTCCTCGTAGTTGCTGGTGACCCAGGCCCCCGAGAAGGCAACCAGAGCACTGCTCCGCTTCTCATCGGCCCCCTTCCCCACGATGAGCTTCAGCTCGCCCAGCGGAGCCGCCTCCGGCGAGAAGCGATAGACGAAGGATTCGACCGGACGGCCTCCGACGATGGGAAATTTTTCCTGAGCGATGACGCTGTCGTCTACGTCCACCAGGATGAATGGGATGGTGTCAGGACCGGTGCGACTGTAGGCCTCGACGTAGGCCAGCGCCGTGTCCCCACCGTAGCTGAGCGCGCCTCGCGGGTTGACCAGGATGCCGATGGGGTCGCTGCGTGAGACCCTTCCCTTGGCGCGGTAGGTCAGGATCGGCGCCGAGACGCTTCCCGGAGGAAACGCGGGCACGACGAAGTCGCCCTCCGCGCGGGTCGAATTCTGGGAATCCCTATCGCGAATCGCGACCACGAAATGATGGGGACCCGCGGGGAGCAGGAGGGCATCCTGGAACAGGATGCTCTCGTCGACTCGCTGGGTTTCTTCGAAACTCGGGACCCGAACCGTCTGATCCTTCCCGAGGGTGACGCGGAGGCCGGCCCTGGGCCTGAGCGGTCAGATCGACCCGGTAGTGCGCCACGAAGTCGTTGCCGTCCCTCTGAAATCCGAACGAGCGATTGGAGAGGGAGATGCCGATGATGGCGACCGTCGTGTCTCCCACGCCGCCAAGAAACGAGACCGATGCCACGAATGGCAGCGGGCTACCGGCAGTAAGGCGGCCGATTCGCTTGAAGGCCGCCTGGACATCCAGAATCTGGGTGAGGGTTTCGCCGCGGTCCGGAGGGGTCGAGCTGCCTTCCCGCTGCCAGCTTCCGCACCCGAGAGACGAGGAGGGCGACGGCAAGTGGCGGCCCGAGAGAGACTTTCATTGACCTAGCTTACCTGTTCGTCGTCAACAGCGTCAAGCAGTGTGCTTGCTCGGGTTCCGACGTCGGGGTAATTTTGCTCGCGATCTCATGAGCCAAGACAACCTCGTCGGCCGAACCGTAGCGGGGTACCGCCTCCTCCAACACGTCGGCGAGGGCGGTACCGCTGCCGTTTACCGTGCCGAGCATCCCGAGCGCGGGCTGGCGGCCCTCAAGGTCCTGCGCACCCGCCTGGGGCAGGACCCGGTCGCCGTCAAAGCGGTTCCTCCGCGAGGCCGAGTTCGGGACCCGGGTCCAGCACCCGAACGTGGTGAAGACCTACGAATTCGGCGAGACGGACGGGATGTACTATCTCGCGCTCGAGTGGATGGACGGCGAGCCGCTGGAGAAATTCGCCCTTCGCTCGGGCCGCCTGGCACCGATCCTGGTCGCCACCATCGTCGAGCAGATCGGCGCGGCACTCACTGCCGCGCACGCCCTCGGCATCATTCATCGCGATCTCAAGCCCGCCAACATCATGTACGACCCCTCGACGCAGCGAGCGATGCTGCTCGACTTCGGGATCGCGCGGGACCAGGACCTGAAACCCGAGGAACGACTGACCCGGACCGGTTTCTTCGTCGGCACGCTGCAATACGTCGCTCCGGAAGCGCTCTCTGGCGAGCTGGTGAATCAGCAGGCGGACGTCTACAGTCTCGCCACCATCGCCTATTATCTCCTGACCGGCACCCTGCCCTACACCGGGCGCTCTCCGCGAGAGCTGTTTCAGCAGCTTCTGACTCAGCCTCCGCAACTTCTCAATCAGGCCGTGAAGGGGCTCAAGTTTTCTCCCGCCATCGAACAGGTCGTGATGTCTGGACTCGAGCGCGACCTCACCAAGCGAAGTAAGAGCATTGACGAGTTCTCTCAGCGCTTTTGCACGGCGGTACGGGAGGAGACCGGGAAGAAGGGAGGCTTCCTGAGCAACATCTTCGGCCGATGACGAGAGATTCTGAACTCGCCGCGCTTGACCAGCTGCTGCTCGAACGCTCGGTCAGGCGCGGCGATTTTGTGCTCGCCTCCGGGCGGCGATCGTCGTTCTACGTGGACGCGCGACTCACTACCATGTCGGCTCAAGGGCTCGTGCTCATCGGCCGGGTCGGGCTTCAGGCAATACGAACCAAGGGCTGGACTCCGGACGCGGTCGGCGGACTCACCATGGGGGCCGATCCGGTGGCCTACGCTATTGCGGCAGCCAGCGCTCCAGTCCCCTCCTCAGGTGCAGGCCTTCAGTGTCCGCAAGGAGGCGAAGGCACACGGTACCGGTCGACGTATCGAAGGGAACTTTGCCGCCGGTAACCGCGTGGTCATCGTCGAAGACGTGCTCACGACCGGTGGCTCGGCCCAGCAGGCGGTAACCAGGGTTCGTGCGGAGGGCGGCCAGGTGCTCGGCGTGCTGACGGTGGTCGACCGGGAAGAAGGGGGACTGAACGCACTCGAGGCGCAGGGAATCGAGGTAGTATCCCTCACGACTTCTACGATCCTGGGCCTCCGCTAGAGCTATTTCGGGCGAGACCCGCCCGCGCCCAACGGATGGAAGCTCCGCAGTACCCGCCCATAAGGCACAATCATCACATCGACGAATCGATCGAGCGCGGCGCTGAACGGAAAGCGGCGGCGCAGCTCCGAAGTGTTCATCCCCAGGAGCGATCGCACGTGCCGCGCGAAACTCTGCGGTGAGCTGAACTCCAGGCGGTAGGCCACATCGGCGACGGTGAGTCCCCGCCGCTCGAACAGGAGGCTCGCATGGAGCAGCCGCACCGCGGCCAGATAGCTCTTGGGAGAGGGGAGACCAGCTCGAGAGAACCGCGACATCAGGGTGGTACAGCGCACATGAAGGCGGTCGGCCAGGTCGCGCGCGGTGACTACTTCCGGGGAGAATTGAACGAGTGCCTCGAAGAAGAGGCGGGTGTCCGGAGGGACTTCTCCCAACGCCGCGAGAATCGGCGCCTGAAGCCGGGCGGAATCCCTGCTCGCCGGCTGTCCCAGCACCTGCCGAAGCCGTTGCCATCCGGCGGGCGTGCTCACATCCACCACTTGCCGCACACCCGAGGCGCCGAGTTGAAGCAATACTTCAGAGCCGGACGCATCGGCCTGACTCACCAGTGCCACGGTGGGGACTTCCGGAAAGTCACGCGTCAGGTGGTTCAGCTGGTCGAGCGGCGCCCCACGGCATTGCCGGACCGAGAGGAGTACCGCGTCTACCGCACGCTCCCGGACCACCCGGACGACGTCGGGCAGAGACTCGCGATGGAGGAGAGAAAACCAACCTCCGCTTGCCGCATCCAGCCGGGGCCTCTCCTCTGGGGAGACCACGGCGGCGATCACCGGGGCGGATTCGGCGGTCTGGAGGGCATCGCTCACAGGGACTCCTGCGGTAGACGGCCCCACGATAGCCCCGGCGGTTCAACCGCCATTCAAGTCATCCCCATACCGTTAAGAATGTGTAGCGGTGTGCAACCTTTGGGGGAGGCAAAACGTCTAGTGTCTGGATGGATTGGCCACCCTATCGACCCATCCATATCTTGACCGTGGATTACAAGATGCGATCCCGACAGCCGACGCCACGATGGGTACGGTAGCCGGGACCGAGCCGACTCATCGGGAGACTCCCGTGACCGGTCCTGACGAGCTTTCCTCCCGCCTCCAGGCGGCCCTCGGGCCTCAGTATCGGCTCGAGAGCGAGCTGGGGCATGGCGGGATGGGCGTCGTCTTCCTCGCCCGTGACACCACGCTTGACCGCCCGGTGGCGGTGAAGGTGGTGCACCCCGATCTCGCGGTACATGGCGCGATCACGCAGCGCTTCCTGGCGGAGGCGCGCATGATCGCGCGTCTCCGTCACCCCAGCATCGTCTCGGTTCACTCCGCCGGCGAAACCACCGGACTTTTCTACTACGTGATGGACTACGTGCCGGGCGAGAGCCTCCGGCAGCGGCTCAACCGTGAGCTTCGGTTGCCGCCCGCGGAGGTGGCACGGCTGCTGAGCGATCTCGCCGACGCGCTGCATGCCGCTGGACAGGCAGGTCTGGTGCACCGGGACGTCAAACCGGAGAACGTGCTGCTCGACAGCGCGACGGGCCACCCGATGCTGGCGGACTTCGGCATTGCGCGCGCGATGGTGCCGGACGGAAGCGGAAATGTGACGGCGGCTGGAGTCGCGGTGGGCACGCCGACCTACATGAGCCCGGAGCAGGCAGCCGGCGAGGCGGTGGATCACCGCAGCGATCTCTACGGTCTCGGTGTGCTGGGATACGAGATGCTGACGGGACGGCCACCGTTCCGTGGGGCTAATGCCGCGGCGATTGCCTCGATGCATTTGTCGGAGCGCCCTACGCCGGTCGGCAATCTCCGTCCCGACGCACCGGCTCCGCTTGCCGCGGCGATCATGCGGGCCCTCGAGAAGAATCCGGCTGACCGCTGGCAGACCGGTTCCGAGTTCCGTCACGCGATTCAAGGCGAGGCGGTCACTCCACTTCCCAGCCGGTTGCGCCGGCGTGGTCTGGTATCGGCGGGAGTCGCGGTACTCCTCATGGCAATCGTGGTCGCCGCTTTCGCGCTGAGACCCAACGGTCCGCCCGCCGGAGTCAACCCGCGCCATTCGATGCTGATTCTTCCCTTCGAGAACCTGCGGGGAGATGCCTCGGTAGACTGGCTGCGAGAAGGAAGCGTGAACATGCTCACGCTGAACCTTTCGCAGTGGAATGACCTGACGGCGGTCGATCACGAGCGGCTGCACGATCTCCTGGCCCGCCGCAAGCTGGGCGAAGGAACCGCAGTGGGTCTCGAAATGGCCCGGCAGCTCGCGCGCGATGCCGGCGCATGGACCGTGGTGCTGGGAGACTTCACCCGGGCCGGCGATTCATTGCATCTCGTGGCACGGGTCTACGACGTGGCGACGGGAAACCGGGTGGACGTGGCCCAGGTCGACGGCGCGCCGGGCGAGGATGTGCGCCCGCTGTTCGACCAGCTCGCTGCGAAGCTGCTCAATCTTTCCGGCGCCCCGACCGGGACTCGCGCCGAACTGTGGCGCGCCACGACTTCATCGGTCGAAGCGTTCCGCTCCTATCTCAAGGGAATCGAGCATCTGAACCAATGGAGCCTGGGGGATGCGGAAGCCGATTTGAGCCGGGCCACGAAGATCGATTCCACCTTCGCGCTCGCGTACTACAAGCTCGCGCTTACCCGAGGCTGGGCCACAGGACAAGGGGATTCGCTGGGGATCGAGGCGATCCACCGGGCCACGCAATATTCCGACCGGTTGCCGGAGCGGGACCGGACCATGATCCGCGCCTATCGGGCTTTCATCGACGGCGACTACGCGACCAGCCGGGGCAACTACCAGCAGCTGCTCTCGCGGGACTCCACCGACGCTGATGCGTGGTACGGCCTGGGCGATGTGTGGTTCCACGATACGAACAAGAGCGTCCAGGTCGGCCACCGACATCACACCATGTCCTACCGGGCCTTCAAGAGGGCCATCGGGCTCGACCCCGGCTACTACCTCGCCTACGAGCACGTCCAGCAGTTACTGAACACCGCAGCGCAGAAGGATCCGCCGATGGTCCTGATGCCCAACGATTCGTTCGCGGTGACCGAAGATGACCGGGGCCACAGGCTGCTGGACAGCGCTACGGTTGCGGCAGGCATCGACCGCGCTCGGTTGGCGGGGATTACCAGCGCGCGGAGCTGGATCGCGAGCCAGCCGGAGAATCCTCACGCCCAGAATGCGCTGATCGAGGCTCTCGCCGCGGCCCAGAACTATCCGGCGGCGCTGGCCGAAGTGAACCGGATCCGGAGCACCCCGTCAGGCGCCGCCCGTCCCGATCTCCCCTTCATTCGGGCGCGGCTGCTCACCGAGTCGGGAGACTTCGGGGGAGCCGAACGTGAGGTTCGCGCCGCCATCGACTCCACGACGCCCGAGGACTTTGCCCGCTATTCGGAAGGAACCCTGCCTCCGGAAACGGTCAGCCTGTTGAGCGCCGGGGCCAACCTGCTGGCGTATCACGGGAAGGTTCACGAGGCCCAGCAGGTGGTCGAGCTTGCCGGACGGGTTCAGGCCGAGTGGTTCGAGAACAGTATGTGGAGCCGGAAGCTCGGCGGGGAGCCGGCTTGGACCCAGCTTTTCCTGGGTCACTTGTATACCTCGGTGGGCGCGCCGGTCTCGGCGCTGCACGCCACCTGGGATGCGGTGTCTGACGGAGTGAAGGCGGCTCCCCGCACCGACCGCAAAGAGCTCATGCAATTCGGCTGGCCCTCGGCGCTGGGACTCTTCCTGAGCGACGAAGCCGACAGCGGCGCTCTGCGTGAATTTGCCGGAACTCGAGGGGAAAAGCTTCCTCCGGAGATTCGAGTCCTTCAGGCCCTCGCGGAGAAGGACACCACGTCGGCCCGGAGGATGCTGACCGAGGCGGAGAAGAATCCCGAGTCGATCGACTCTTCGTACAAGTCCCGGCCCATGTGGTGGAGCTACCGCACTCCACTTCTGGCCCAGGCCCACTTTCTCCTCGGGGACTACGAGACGACGATCAAGCTTTTGCGTGATTTCGAGCCGACCCACTTTGCGTCGCGCTACTTCGATTCCCGCTGGGGTCTCGCCGGGAGAGTGCGACTGCTCAGGGGAGTCGCCTACGAAAAACTGGGCCAGCCCCAACTGGCACGGACGGAATACAAAGCTGTTCTGGAGCAATGGGCGGACGCCGATTCAGCCCTGCAGCCCTTCGTCCGCCAGGCTCAAGCGGGATTGCTCAGGGTAGGCGGAGGGGTGGGCTAACGAGTAGATTCAAGGCGCACAGGCAGGACGGATGGTCGCGGGTCCAGGCTGCAGCTTGCTGCGGTCCAGGGCTCGAGGAAAGTCCGAGCTCCAACGGGTAGACTGCCAGGTAACGCCTGGGCGCCGAGAGGCGACGGACAGGGCCACAGAAAACAGACCGCCTGGAACCCGGGCGCGAGCCCGGGGGAATGGCAAGGGTGAAACGGTGGGGTAAGAGCCCACCGCATCGCTGGTAACAGCGGTGGCACGGTAACCCCCAGTCGGAGCAAGGCCAAATAAGCGGCGAGGTGTGACCCACACCGCCCCGCCGGGTCGCGAGATCCGGCTAGCCGCGGGTAGGCTGCTCGAGGCGGTTGGTGACAACCGTCCCAGACAGATGACCATCCCCCGGGGCTTCGGCTCCGGGGAACAGAACTCGGCTTACGGGCCTGCCTGGGTAGACGGGCGAACGGGGTGAAACTACGCCCCGCCGCCCGTCTGCCTTTTTCGCCCCTCCCGCCATTTCCAAAGGTGACATAGCTTTAGAGTTCCTCTGCCCGTAGTACCGGTATGGCCATAAAACCCAGCCCTATGCAGGATAGAAACCGACCATATCCGGAGTCATGGGACCGGGTAGCGGACGTCAGGGTCTTCCGGACGAGCGCGAACGACTGGGAAAAGCTCATCACCTGGCGTGCCGACATGCGAAAGCGCGGCTGGAAGCTCCTCAAGGTGACGAGCGACGATTCCGAACTCGTCGCGGTCTTCGGGCGTACCAAGACGGACCTCCACCCGGGCGGCGGCTGACCCGGCCGGTTCCCGTCGTCCATCCCCCTTACGCTTGAGGCAAGTCATGAGGTCACGCCCCTGGATCGCCGCGGCCGTGGCGATCACTGGTATCCTCGCCTGGAAGGCGCCGCCGACCACCGCGGCTCGGCGCTACCGCCTGGATCTCAAGACGACCCAAGTCATCGACCTGAAAGCCGTCGGGACAAACCGAACAGCGCCAAGAGTTCGGCAGCACGGGATTCCTCAGCGTTTCCATCGCCGATACCACGGGCGGCAAGACAATCAGCGTCGTGCTCGATTCCCTGAAGCCTGACAGCGCGTCGCCGGTTCCGGCGGAGGCGGCCAAGGCAGCCGCCGGTACGACATGGCACGGGGTAGTCGGCTCGAACGGGAGAATCACCGGGCTCCAGGCCTCGAGCGATAACCCCGTCGCCGTGACGTTGACGGCGTTGTTGCGGGAATTCCTGCCGCCGGTTCCCGCGGGTGTAGCGCCGGGAAAGGCCTGGACTGACACGACCGAGAACAACGACAACGTGCCGAACGGATCGATGGCGGTCCGGACCATCACCAACTTCCAGTCGTCCTCGGAGACCTATGAAGGGGTGAAGGCGCTCAAGATCGCGAGTGCGTCCAGCAGCTCCTTCTCGGGCAATCAGGAAACCGGAGGTGGATCCGCGGCCATCGAAGGCACAGGAACGGGAACCGGAGTCTGGTACGTCGGGCCCGACGGTACCTACCTCGGCGGAAAGCGGAGTAGCATGCAGAATCTGACGGTCTCGGGCGCCTTCGCACCCGAACCGCTGCCTGTGGTTGTCACCCTCGATGCGACGACGTCGCTCCTGAAATGATCTTATGAGGTCACATCGGCTGCTGGTACTTCTCGTTCTCGCAGGTTGTAGCAGCAACAGCCAGCCGCCTGAATCCCACCCCGAGCCCGGCCGGCCCGACGGCAGCTCAACCGAGCGAGCCGACCCCATCTGGCAAGGGCCTCCAGCTGCGCACCGAGGGAACCTTCCGCTACTCGCTCTGGCGACGGGACAGCGTCGTGGCCCAGATGCCGAGCGGAGAGGCGCAGGTCCAGGTCACGGGACAGACTGCGTTTGTCACCGTGAATCTCCAGCCGGCCTCAGATGGAGCCCAGCTGACCGCTACGCTGGACTCGGTTCGACCGGATGCGGATGTCACCTTCTCCACGACCACTCTCGACAGCCTCTCAAATTCCAAGTGGAGCGGAAAACTGACCCGATCGGGCTGGGTCGAGTCGGTGACCGCGACAAATCACTCGCTCCTCGCCGATCAGATCCGGGACGCGATCAAGCTGCTGTTTCCAGTCGTCGGGGACAACGCGGGAGCCGGTTCCACCTGGCAAGGCACGGCGGCGGCGGTGGCGGCCCGGCTCAGCGTGGTGGACCTCGACGAGAGCGTCCAGGTGGTTGGAACGGCCGGAGCCGCGGCGAACGAGAACGGCCAGAAATTCATTCCCATCACGGTGATCCGCACGACCGCGGGGCAGGGAAGCGGAAGCCAGGCCGGCCAGCCAATCGATCTCGCAGCGACGGGACGAGACTCCCTGGTCTATCAGTTGGGCAATGACGGACAGGTCCTCGCCGCGGAAGGAGAACGGGTGAGGGACATGACCCTGACGGCGACCGCCGTAGGGCAGACAGTTCCGGTCACCCAGGAGAGCCGACTCAAGTTCTCTCTGCTCCGATAGGACGCTTGACCGGGTTGATGAAGACGGCGTTGAAAACGCTCGTGGTGGCCGCCGCGGGTTTCGTCCTCTGGCTCCTCGCCATCTGGCCTCCCCCACTCTGGTACCGGACCCACTGGCCCGCGGAAACCGCGTTCATGTGGATGAGGCACGGAGAGGGCGGCCCGAAGACAGACTCGCTCCGCCAATACCGCCCGGTTCCCCTCGATTCGATTTCTCGAAGCCTTCAGGATGCCGTAGTCATCGGAGAGGACAACAACTTCTTCACTCATGGCGGGATCGATTACCTGGCCATGGCTCATGCCATCGGTTATCCCCGTCAGTCGTTTGCCTGGTCCTCCGCGCGAGATCGCGATGAGCTGTTCAGCGTACTTCCCCGAGCCTGGAGCAGGCGCGACAAGCTTCGGGGAGCCAGTACGATCTCTCAGCAGCTGGCCAAGAACCTATACCTCTCCTCGTCACGCAACCCGCTGCGCAAAGTGAAGGAAGCGGTAACCACCTACCGGCTCGAAACGGCATTGGGGAAGCGGCGGATCATGGAGCTGTATCTCAATGTGGCGGAGCTGGGTGACGGGATCTGGGGCGCCGAGGCCGCTAGCCGGAAGTATTTCAAGCGCGGCGCCGCGCGACTCACCCAGGAGCAGGCCGCCGCTCTCGCCGGATCGCTCCCCTTCCCGCTCAGCTCCAACCCCGGCTTCAAGCCAAGCCGAATGCGATGGAGGCGGGATCTCATCCTGCGCCGGATGCACGGAGAGTGGGTAGAAGTGCCGAAGGTGGAGACCGAGGACCTGCCGGCACCTCCAGTGCCGGATTCGCTTTACATCGCGGTGGATTCTGCCGTCACAGCGGTGGACTCTATTCCGCTGGTCCAGACGGAATCGCTCCCCGCTCCACCGGACAGCCTGGAGACGGCACCGGACAGCGTTCCCTGATTCGCGGGGTCGAGCGGGCTTAGAGAATCTTCTTGCCGAAAGCGGATTGAATCAGCTCGACCGCGAACTGGGCCGAAGTATTGCGGTCGTCCAGGATGGGATTGACTTCGACGACCTCGAGGGAACTCATCACGCCGGCCGCAGCGACGAGCTCCATGATGAGGTGAGCTTCGCGGTAATCCAGCCCGCCCTTCACCGGGGTGCCCACGCCAGGCGCGAGGCTGGGATCCACCGAATCCAGGTCGAAGCTCACGTGCACCAGGTCGGTCCCCGCGGTGACGTTGGCCAACGCCTTCCCCATGACACTGTGAATCCCCTGCTGGTCAATGTCCGCCATCGTGTAGACGTTGACCCCCAGGCGCTTCAGATGCCGCCGTTCCCCTTCGTCAACACTGCGAATTCCCACCAGAGCAATGTTCGCGGGATCCACTTTCTTGAAACGGCCACCGATGCCGCCGAGCTCGCGCGGACCGAGTCCCAGCAGAGCGGCGAGTGGCATGCCGTGAATGTTCCCGGTCGGAGAAGTGCCGGGGGTGTTGATGTCGCTGTGCGCGTCCACCCAGAGCACCCCGACCTTGCGACGACTCGCGCGCGCCCAGCGGGCGATGCCTGAGATAGTTCCGACCGCGATCGAGTGGTCGCCGCCCAGCACGAGCGGGAAATGCCCCTGCTTCATCACCTGCCCCACCTTGGTGGCCAACAGTCGATTCGCCCGGGTGATCTCGGCCAGGTAACGGGCCCGAAGTCTTCCGACCCTCAGCTCCTCGATGTTGTGAATCAGGAGATCTCCGTCGTCAACGACGCGATGCCCCAGCTCGCGGAGGTGCTGATTGAGCCCGGCGATCCGGATTGCGGAGGGACCCATGTCCACCCCTCGGCGGCCAGAGCCGAGGTCCATGGGAACGCCGAGGATGTGGATGGTTTTGCGCCGCGGGTTCGTTCGGGAGGTTGGCATCGGATTATCAGTTCCGAGTTCAGAGTTCCGAGTTGGCATTCATCGAGCGGGAACTCAGAACCCTGAACTGGGAACTCAATCCACCAAGCGCAGCGGCATCACGAGCGTGAGGTACGACGCGGGATCGTTCCAGCCCACCGGCTCACAGGTGGCAGCGCGTTCGGGGCCCTTGAAGGTCATCCGCACCTCGTCGGTGGGCATGAACTTCAGGATCTCGAGGAGATAGGTGGCGTTGAAGCCGATCTCCAGTGAATCCCCGTCGTAGGTGATGGCCATTTCCTCCTGGGCCTCGCCCAGGTCCGGAGTCTGAACCGAGAGCTTGCACGCCCCATTGGTCAGCGCCAGCCGAATTCGATGGGTTTGGTCGCTGGCGACGATGCTCATGCGCCGAATGGCTGAGGTGAGGGCAGACTTGTCCGCGGTCGCGCTCTTGTCGTTCTCCTTGGGGATTACCTGCTCGTAGTTGGGATAGGGGCCCTCGATGAGCCGGGTGAACACCTGAGTCGAGGCGGAACGAAATCCCAGGTGGTTCTCGCTCTTGGCGATCTCCAGCTCGTCCTTGTCTCCGAAGAGCCGGCGGATCTGGTCCAGCGCTTTCGGCGGAATGATCAGGTCGGCCTGACCCTTCGACATGCCGCCGGTAGCCGGCACATCCATCCGGGCCAGCCGGTGACCGTTCGTCGCAACCATGCGCATCCGCTCGGGGCGGAGCTCCCAGAGTACGCCGTTGAGAATCGGCCGGCTTTCCTCGGTGCTGGCGGCAAAAGCCACGTGCCCGATCAGCTTTTGTACGTCGCCCGCGGCGCAGGACCAGCCACCGGTGAAATTGACCGCAGGGAAGGCCGGGAATTCCTCACGAGGCAAGCCGAGCAGGCGGAACTTGGCGCGGCCACACTCGATGGTGACCCGTTGTTCTCCCGAGCTGGTAACCCGAATCGCCGCACTGGGCAGTTCTCGCACGATCTCGACCAGTTTCTTGGCTGGCAGAGTGAGCGCGCCTTCCTGATCCACCGAGGCTGGTACGGTGGTGGACACCGCGATATCCAGGTCAGTGCCGGAAAGCCGGAGACCGTTACCGGTGGCCTCGAGCAGGATGTTGGAAAGGACCGGCAGTGTCGTCTTGGTCGGTACCGAAGCTGCGACCGCTACCAATCCTTCCTGAAGCTGTTCTCGTGTGATTGTGAACTTCATCCCGCTCCTCAGCGTGCAGGAAAACTTCTGTTTCTTCTATAAGAATAACTTGACTAGCAGTAGCAGTAGAGGGTCTGGAAATGTGGATCAACTGCCCAATCGCATTCCCTGCTCTACGATAGCCCTCTTCGCCGGTGTCGACTCGTTGTGGAACTTGTGGACCCGGCGGGGACAGTTCGCGCGAGGCCTCGCGACTTCCCACAGTTCCCACGCGATGTTCACGACCTACTGTGCAACCAGTTCCGCGCGAGCGCTTTCGATCCTGTCGCGGAATCCGCGGTCGCGGCTCATCTGCCGCTGAACCTTGTCGACGCTGTGGATCACGGTCGAATGATCCCGCCCGCCGAAGGCATGGCCGATCTCGATCAACTGCATCTGCAGGAGATCGCGAGCCAGGTACATCGCGATCTGCCGCGGGATGACCAGCGTCTTGATCCGGGCCTTGGAGCGCAGCTGCTCCGCCGTGACTCCCCAGCGCCGGGCGACCACGTCCTGGATCCGGTCGATGGTCGGCAGGGTCTTGGGTGCCGCCAGCGAGTCGTCTCCCGGCCGGATCTTGTCGGCCAGCGCCTCCCGGGCCAGCTCGATCGAGACTTCGCGATGCTTGAGCGAGGCGTACAGCAGCAGCTTGATGATGCAGCCTTCGAGCTCCCGGACGTTGGAGCGGACATGCTCGGCGATGAAGCGGAGCACGTCGTCCGGAATGGTCATCTCGAGGTGGTCCTGCTCCTGCTTCTTGCGCAGAATGGCGATGCGGTGCTCGAGGTCGGGCTGGCCGATGTCGGCCACCATGCCCCACTCGAACCGGCTGACCAACCGGGCCTCGAGGCCCGGGATCTCCTTGGGTGGCCGGTCCGAGGTCAGGGCGATCTGCTTTCCACCTTCATAGAGGGCGTTGAAGGTGTGGAAGAACTCCTCCTGGGTCGCCTCTTTGCTCTCCAGGAAATGGACGTCATCCACCAGGAACAGATCGACGTCGCTCCGGTAGCGCTTCCGGAACTCCGGCATGGTCCGCCGGGTGATCCCCTCGATGACTTCGTTGATGAACTGCTCGGCGCTCACGTAAAGCACCCGGGTGTCGGGCCGGGTGCGGACCATCGAATGGGCGATGGCCTGCATCAGGTGGGTCTTGCCCAACCCGGTGGCGCCGTAGATGAAAAGCGGGTTGTAGGTCTTGCCTGGTGCTTCGACCACCGCATGGGCGGCCGCGGCGGCAAGCTGATTCGACTTGCCGATGACGAAGCTGTCGAAGGTGTAGCGATCGTTGAGCGGCTGCGCGCTGGGATTCGTCGGCGACGGCGGCCTGAGCCGGTGCCGTCACGAAGAAATCCATCTGGGGGCGCTTCTGCCGGTCTTCCTGAACCCGGAAGACAATGGCGGTAGGCCGTCCCACCAATGGCTCCGCCAGCCGAGAGAGGAGACCGGCGTGATTGGTCTCGTTCCACTTGGCTGCGAACTCATCAGGGGCCGCCACGACCAAGCGCCCGTCTTCGAGGGCTACTGCTTCAGTAGGCTCGAGCCAGGCACGGACCACCTTGTCCGGAAGCTGATGGTAGGCCTCATCGAGGACCCGCTTCCAGACCTCTTTGGCTGACAGCTGCATGCTGCTCGGCGGTGGGATGTTTGCAAGGGCGCACGATAGTACGGGCCCCATGTGGAAAAGTCAACCTTGACCCAAAAGGTCTTGCCTGAGTAGGTTGTGCGGCTCAATTGAGGGGACTAGATCCATGAATCCGTCGTATCGCCCGCGCAACCGACGCCGGGTCAACAAGCATGGTTTTCGGGCCCGGATGTCCACCCGCTGGGGCCGGGCGACCCTTTCACGCCGTCGCAAAAAGGGTCGCAAGCGGCTGACCGTGAAGGTCGGATCCAAGCACGGGGCGCACTAACGACCCGCGAGCGCTTGCCGCGGTCTCACCGGCTGGCGCGCGCCGCTGATCTGAGGCGCTGCCTCGAGCAGGGCCGGCGCCGGCGGACGCGGCACCTCGAGTTCATCTGGTGTGACAACACAACGGGCCACCCGCGGATGGGACTCATCGTCCCCAGGTATCATTCCTCCGCCGTGGCCCGCAATCGTTTGCGCCGCCGGCTCCGCGAAGTGTGGCGGCGAGAGGTGCAGTCGGCCCAGGGTGCACTGGACTTGGTAGTCAGGACGCGCAGGGAGGCCTACGGCGCGAGCTTCGTTGAGCTTCGCGATCAATTTCGCGGCTGGGCCGGCCAGACCTTTGGAGCGGCGTGATGGTACGCGAGGGGGAGCAATACGCGCTTCACAGTATTACCCAGCTACCGCAGCAGCTGCTGATTCTGCTGGTGCGCGGGTATCAGCTTACCATCTCACCCGTGCTGCCTCCCAGTTGCCGATTCAGTCCTTCCTGCTCGCACTACACCCTCGAGGCGCTGCGTCGCTATGGCGCTCTGAAGGGTTCCTGGCTCGGCGCCAGGCGTCTGCTCCGCTGCCATCCGTTCAATCCGGGTGGCTTCGACCCGGTTCCCTGACCTAGAAATTCATCCGCATGGACCGTCGAGTCCTCTGGGCGATCCTTCTCATGATGGCGATCGCCATCGCGCCGACCTTCTTCCTGAAGAAGCCGGTGCCGCGCCCGCCCGCATCAGAGCCAGCCCCACCAGCCACGATGGCACCGGCTCCGGACCAGACCCCGCTGCCGCGGGTTGCTTCCGATAGCTCCAGTGTGGGCGATACGGTCGAAGTCATCTCGCAGCTCTATCGATACGAGTTCGCGACCCGGGGCGCCCACATGCTCCAAGCGACCATCCTGGGCTATCCCTCGCTGACGCCTGCCGAGCACCGGGCCCCGGCCCGCCTGATCCCGGCCACGGATACGTGGTACACCTACTCGCTGGTCGTGGGCAACGACACGCTCTCGCTCGACGACTGGTCCTTTACCCCTTCGACCGAGACGCTGCGGGTCAATGAGCCCGGGAAGCTCACCTTCACCGCGACGCGGGGTAATGTGCAGGTCGAGATTACATACGGCTTCCGTCCCGATGATTATCGGGTGCACGTGAGCGGTCACGTGTCGGGCATCGGCCCGAATGGCGCCACGCTGGTGGTGGGACTGGGCAACGGACTGGCCCATACCGAGGCGGATTCGGCCGCGAATCAGTACGAGTTCGGCATTGTCACCAAGACGGACGAATCGCAGCTCAAGCGCTTCGCCTCGCTCAAGCCGGGAGAGACGACGGTTCTGAGCGGTCCGTTCGAGTGGGTGGCGGTGAAGTCCAAGTATTTCGTGGCGGCGGTCCTGGCGATCGATTCAGCTTCCTCGGCGGTCAGCGGAGTTACCGCTGTACCGCAGTCCGGTCCGGCCAAGCCGACCCGGGCGTCGGTGCGACTGGGGCTGCCGATCCCGGCCGCGGGAGATTTCGCGTTCAGCGCCTACGTCGGCCCCATGGAGTACGCCCGGCTCCGGGCCATCGGCCACGACTTCTACGACACCAATCCCTACGGGTGGCCGGGATTCCGGACCATCATCCGGCCGGTCGCGGTCGTCGCCCGCTGGCTCCTGGTCTGGATGCACCAGCACCTGCACCTGGCGTACGGCATGGTGCTGGTGCTCTTCGGCATCATGATCCGGGTCGTGCTGTGGCCGCTCAACCAGAAGGGCATGCGCGCCAGCATCAAGATGCAGGCGCTCCAGCCCGAGATGAAGGTGCTGCAGGATCAGCACAAGGACGACCCGCAGGCGATGCAGGCGGAGGTCTTCAAGCTCTACAAGAAACACAACGTGAATCCGTTCAGCGGATGCTGGCCCATGCTGCTGCCCTGGCCGATCCTGCTGGCGCTCTTCTTCGTGTTCCAGAACACGATCGAGCTGCGGGGCCAGCCGTTCCTCTGGCTGCCGGATCTGTCGCTCAAGGATCCGTTGTTTATCCTGCCGGTACTGATGGGGTTGTCGCTGTTCGCCGTCAGCAAGGTGGGCATGATCGGGGTGCCGCCCAATCCCCAGATGAAGACCATGCTCTACGTCATGCCGGTCATGATGACTGTGCTGTTTTTCAACTTCGCCTCGGGACTGAACCTCTACTACTTCATTCAGAACCTCGTCAGCGTTCCCCAGCAGTGGATGCTGGCGAAAGAGCGGTTGAAGAATCAGCCGCCGCCGGCGCCGCCTCCCGCGAAGAAGAAATAGGTGTCAGGTTTCAGGGGTCAGGTGTCAGGGACTACTACCCCTGACCCCTGACACCTAACACCTGACACCTTATGCTCTCCGACCCCATCGCCGCTCTCGCTACCGCGCCCGGCCGCTCGGCCATTGCCGTCGTGCGGCTGTCAGGCGAAGGCGCCTTGGACATCGCGGCCAGGGTGGTGCAGGGATTCCGTCCGTCTCCTCCCCGAGAAGCGCGCCTCGCCACCTTCCGGGATCCAGCCGGAGAAGCGATCGATCGCGGGCTGTACATCGTATTCCCCGCGCCTCGCAGCTACACCGGCGACGATCTGGTCGAGTTCTCCTGTCATGGCGGGAGTGCTGTGGTCACGAGACTGCTTGCGGCGCTATATGCCGCGGGCGCGCGGAACGCATTGCCCGGCGAGTTCACCCGCCGTGCTGTGCTCAACGGGAAGCTGGACCTGCTGCAGGCGGAAGCCGTCGGAGATCTGGTAGACGCCACGGTTCCAGCTCAGGCGCAGGCGGCGCTTCGCCAACTCGACGGCGGCCTCTCGCGTCGGATTACAGGTCTGCGCGATGCGCTGATCGATCTCCAGGCACAGCTCGCCTACGACGTGGACTTCCCGGAAGAGGATGACGGTCCCATCTCGCGAGGCCAGCTTGCTGAACGGCTGGGGGACGTCACCGCGCGAACCTCACACCTACTCGCCAGCGCGCCCGCCGGCACCCGGGTTCGGGAAGGGGCCGTCGTGGTCCTCGCGGGGCCGCCCAATGCCGGCAAGTCTTCCTTGTTCAACGCTCTGCTCGGCGTGGATCGCGCACTGGTAACCGAAATTCCCGGCACGACCCGCGACGCGATCGAGGCGCCGGCCGATTTTCACGGCTGGCCGGTCCGGCTGATCGATACGGCGGGACTCGCGGAGAGCAAGGACCGGCTGGAGACTCTGGGAATGGCGATGAGCCGGCGTTACCTCGGCGAAGCCGACCTCATTCTGTCCTGTGAGGATGGGCGGTCGGCCAATTCCGACCCGATCACCGGCGACAACGTCCTCCTCGTTTCCACCAAGAGCGATCTTCGGGAATCCTCCGGCGCCGGTGTTGCGGTCTCCGCCGTAACCGGCGCCGGCCTCGGCACGCTCCGGCTCCGCGTCGCGCAGCGAATCTTCGGCGATCAGGTCTCGCTCATGGATCTGGAACCCGCACTCACCCGCGCCCGACATCGCGAAGCCCTCTCGAAAGCGCGTGACGCATTGGTCGCAGCCGCGCCGCATCTGTCTCTAACCGGCGATCCTGTCCTGGCCGCGCACCATGTGCGCGAAGCGACTCAAGCCCTCGACGAATTGATCGGGACGGTCGATCTGGAGCAGGTGCTGGACCGGCTGTTTGCGGGGTTCTGCGTGGGGAAATGAAACTGCGTGAGACGTAAGAAGTGAGACGTGAGAGGGGAGTGGTGTTCCCGCACTTGCTGTTCACACCCACCGATCTACCTTCTCACCTCTTACTTCTTACTTCTCACGCTCTTGGCGCGCATGCACCTCTCCGCCATCCACGTCTATCCCATCAAGTCGTGCCGAGGATTGAGTCTCGAGTCCTGGCCGGTTGACCGGTTCGGCTTCCAGTTTGATCGGCGCTGGATGTTGATCGATGAGCGGGGCGTGTTTCTGAGCCAGCGGACGCATCGCCGCCTTGCCTTGGTCAGGATCACGATGGGTGACGAACATTTCACCGTCGAGACCGAAGGGAAGCCCGCGATTCAGGTCAGCCTTTACCCGCCGGAGCTGCGTCCGGCTCGGGTAGTGGTGTGGCGAGACGTGATGGACGCCTGTTGCCCCGAGCCGGAGGCGGATCGCTGGTTCAGCGAGTTTCTGGGTGAGGAAGTGAGGCTGGCGCATATGCCGGACCGGGTAAAGCGCCCGTTGAATCCGTTCTATGCACGCAATGGCGGCCAGGCGAGCTTCGCCGACGCGTTTCCCTTCCTGCTCATCGGCCAGTCGTCTCTGGATGACCTGAATCGCCGGATGGCGACACCCTTGCCGATGAATCGATTCCGCCCCAACCTCGTGGTGAGCGGGGCAGAGCCCTTCGCCGAAGACGGCTGGCAACACATCCGGATCGGATCGCTCGAGCTGGAAGTAGTAAAGCCTTGCGAACGCTGTGTCGTTACGACGACCGATCAGGAGACGGCGATGATCGGCAAGGAACCGCTCCGGACGCTGGCTACTTTCCGTCGAGTGGGAAACCAGGTCATGTTCGGCATGAACGCAGTCCACTCCGGTGTCGGCCGACTCGCGATCGGCGATCCGGTGCTCCTGGCCTGAGATGGGCGTCGCTCTTCTTGGTGTGCCGTACGATGCCGCTTCGTCCTACCAGCGCGGCGCGGCCAAGGCTCCTCCCGCGATCCGTGCGGCGCTGCGCCACGAATCCAGCAACAGTTGGAGCGAATCGCTGGTGGACACCGCCGCGCCCGGTTTCATCACCGTTCGAACGATCTGGTTCTGGATCGCTCGCCGGACCCGTTCGGCGCGATCCAGACCGCGGTGGGTCACCTCCTTGAACCTGGGCCACGCCCCGATCGTGCTCGGAGGCGACCATTCCATCACTCTCCCGGTTCTTCGGGCCTTCCGCCGCCACCACCGCCCGCTCACAATCCTCCACGTGGACGCCCATCCGGATCTGTACGACGAGTTCGAGGGCGACAAGTACTCCCACGCCTGCCCATTCGCACGCGTCATGGAAGAAGGTCTCGCCGACCGCCTGGTCCAGGTGGGGATTCGGACGATGAACCGCCATCAGCGGGAGCAGGCCGACCGGTTCGGAACTGAAATAATTGAGATGAAGGACTGGAAGGACGGCTGGCAGCTCAAGTCCGAAGGGGCGGTCTACATCTCCTTCGATATGGACGGGCTGGATCCCGCCTCGGCGCCTGGTGTTTCGCATCCGGAACCGGGCGGTTTCACCACCCGACAGGCCCTGAGCCTGATCCAGTCGGTTGAGGGGCTGATCGGTGCGGACATCGTGGAATACAACCCGGACAACGACCTGCGGGATCTTACGGCTCGGGTGGCGGCGAAGCTGGTGAAGGAACTCGCTTGTGCGATCCATCGCAAAAAGGGCGATTCCCCGAATGGCCGCAGCCACACAACTTGACGACCGAGGGATCCTTTCTGGGAGGCAGCGGGAGTTCATTCCCGTCCGCATCCTGGATGATTACCGGTCCTGGAATGACGATACTGCCGAGCGGTTTGCAGGTGATACGAAGCGGACCTGATCCTTCCACTACTTGCCTCCCAGACGCAGTCGGCCGATCCGCTCGTTGAGCTGCTGGAGCACGATCTGAAGCTCCGAGTGTTCGGGATGGAGCGTCTTCATCTGGCCATTGTCGATCTCTCCGATGAGCCCCTTGGTGATTTCGATGGCCCGGCGCAGCCGGAACCGTTCGACATTCACGTGGTAATTGCTGGTCCGCGAAGCGGAGAGGATAGCCCATACATTGTTGCGCAGGCTGTCCACCGCCGCCTTGAGGTCCTCCAGTCCTTCCGGGGCGTCACCGACCTTGTTGAGCTGGCCGTCTATCGTGCTGAGGCGATGTCGAAGGTCGACGATCTGCTGATTGAGTTGCTGGTCCGCCATTGTGTACTCGGGCTCCAGAGAAAGTGACCGGTTCCGGCCTCAAAGCTAAGCCCATTTGGGTGGGTGGGGGAGGAGACCGGCTCCGCTCGCGGTGAGCGGTTGGGACGGCTTGAAGGGTCCGGCGGGGAACTGCTTGGCGGGTAATGAGTCTGTGTCAGGCGGTCTGGATGCCGCGCGAGGCGTCCTCCGCGGCCTGAAAATCCTGGGCCGGCGCGCGCAGCGCGGCAGCAATTCCGCGCTCCTGCCACCAGAGCTTCCGTCATCCGGTAGCCGAGGTAGTAGCCTGACCGTTCTGGGAGCACGCGGCCACCGACAAGTCGGGCGGACGGGCTCATGCCGCCGGAGAGATAGCGCAGCCGAAGGCCGATCCCGGTACCATCGAGTTCCAGATCTACCACTCGCCGCAGGAAGGCCTCAAGCTCACGAAGCCTGCGGTATTGGCGTCGGGGATAACCGAAATAGTTGGCCGGATCGAATCCGGGGGCCACGGCTTCGGAGGCGTGTACCGCGAGACCCTCGTTTACCAGGAGTTCCCTCAGGGTGGCCCGGCTTCCCGTCGCCCAGTAGTCGTAATACCCGCCCTGCTCGGCGATCAGCCGCTTGAGCTCGCTCTCGCTGGTCGGCGAGGTGTAGCGAACCGTGTGAGCCATTTCATGCGCCACCCAAAGTGGCAGCAACTCCGGCGGCAGTCCCATCCCGTAGGTCTCGGGATTGGCCCGTCCGGTGAAATGCTCCAGGCAAATGAAGACCGCCCCGCGCCCACCGACCACCAGTTCCCCCGCGTTGGCGGCACCCATGCCCACCATCAGGTACACGTCGGTGGGACGGTCCACCTGGAGCAGGTCCTCGGACTGGGCGATCGCGTCTTCCACGATGCCTTCGACGTCGGTTGACGCTAGAAGCTCGTGCAGATCGCTTCGGTCGGCGTGGAGCGCGTGGGTGACGATTGCCAAGGCTTGGGGGCTGTCGAGATCCAGGACGTAGTTATGCCAGTACGCGCTCAGGACGGAGCGATGAGCGTTGAGGTAGTCCTGGAAGGCCGCTTCGCGGTCGGCGGTTTGGAGTACTGCGAGGAATTCTGGTATGAGATTGATCAGCACGGATCAGGAATATCGGAAGTTCGTGCGGAGATGCAAGGGCCCGAAGAGCGTCTTGACGAGACGCTTGACGTTATCTGATCGACTCATGGAGTACTGATTGCTTCGACCGCCGAAAAATTCCTAGCGCGACGCCTCGAGAGCCTGGATCCGCTCCTCCACGTGACGGCGCCGCTCCGCGAAAATCGGATCGGCATGTTGCCAGGCCTCCGCGACTCGACGAAAACAGGCGACGTGCGCTGTCTCGCTTACCGGCCGCATCGTAGGCGCGGCCTGCCAATTCGAAGAGATCGGTCCGTGTTACGTAGGTGTTGGGACCATCGAACGGCCCGCGCAAAGCAGATTCTGCCAGAGCGGCAGCGTCAAGTGGCCGTTTGAGCTGCAGCAACACCTGGGCGAGCTCGGTGTTGGTGCGAGAGTAGCCATTCACCGGCGAGAAAATGGCGGCTCGAAACTCGTCTTCGGCTTCAGTGAACCGACCGCGAGCGGCCAGCAGCAGGCCACGGACATGATGGTGGAGACGCCGATCTCTCCCATAGCCGCTCTGTTGGCCCCAGAGCTGGACACTGTCGGCGATCCGGTCCAGCAGTACGGTATCGCCCGCGGTTGCGAGTGCCTCGGCTCGCAACGTCTGAGTCCAGGCCCGGTGCCGCGCCTTCCTCGAAGAAGTTTCTCCCCCACCGGACCTGCTGATCGAGTCGAAGAGCGCCGCCGCTTGCCGGTAGCGTCCCAGCTCGAAGTTGACCTGTGCCTCCCAGAGCGCGCTGTAGGGCGCGGATCCGGCTGGGAGGCGCTCGGGCTCGCCGGCCACATTCGGCCATGGGCCCGCCGCAGGAGAGCGGCAGTCTCCGCCGCCTCACTGAGCCGGCCCTGGATTCGGAGGCTGTTGGTGAGCCACTCGAGATTCGCTGCCCGGGCAGCCGGATCCCCCTCCTGGATCTGTTCCCGGAAGTACTGATCGGCCCTCGCATAGTCCCCCGACCGGAGTCGGAGCCACATCCGGAACGGAATCTGATTGAGGTGTGGGGCAAGTCCTGCCACAGTTTGATTGGCCGCAAGGGCTTCTGGAAAGCGTCCGGCCGAGTAATAGACCCCAGCCAGATTATCCCAGGCGACGAAAGACCCTGGCTGAGTGCGAGTCCACTGGCGCGCCACCCGTTCGGCGGCGGGAAAGGAATCGGCGAAGACATAGGCTCCGATGATTTCTATCAGAGCGCCGCACGCGAGACATCGGGCCGGGGCTTCGTTCGATCGGGGATCGAGGCGAAGACTGCTCGAATCCATCTCGATTACTCGGGCGAGGGGTTTCAACGCACCGAGAAAATCGCCGTCCCAGATCAGGGCGTGGCCCAGGAAGAGATAGCCTTCTGGTTCGGTGGGGTAACGGACGGTGAGCGTCTCTGCGATGGCGAGGCGGGAGGGGTCGTCAGTCGCATCGGCCCAGCCTCCCTCGATGAGCAGCCGCTCATGATCGGAGGCGTGCTGGGCGAGTCGCACCGCGCGTTCCATCGCGGGGATCATCCGGTCACGATCGGCTCCGTACGATAGCGCGAGGTAGTAGGCCGCCATTGCAAAGCTGGAATCCTCCTGCAGGGCGGACTCCAGGAGATCGAGTCGCGCCCGGCTTTCCACTAAAGAGCGCCCGGAGCCCTCGTTCGTACAGCCGGTATGCCGCGAGGGAGGAGGTTGTCGCCTCGGCCAGCGATGAACTGGGCCGCTCTCCTCCCAGGTTCGCGACCAGCTCGCGAGTGCCGCTTTCCACCAGGGCGAATAGATCCTTCCCCTCGACGCTGTAGGCCTGCCGGAGATTTCCGCTCTCGATGTCGGTTCTTCTCAAGTCGAGCCGAAGACGTCCACCACCCATATCGAACAGGGTGCCGTCCAGCAGCTCGGTGGCTCCCGCTTCCTGCGCCGCGCGAAAGACCGCTCCCGCGCTGTCCGAGCGTGGGCCCGCTCTTTCCTAATAGGTCATACATGCGCGCCGTGCTGATGACCTGAAGACCGGGGGAGCGCGCCAGATCGGTTGCCAGCATGTCGGCGAGCGGACGCCCCAGCTCCTGATCGCTCTTGGTGTAGTCGGTGATCAACCCCACGGCCACAACCGGTGGCTTCCGTTGTCCTGGAAAGCGGCCCGTCATCAAGGCGAGCAGAATCCCCAGCATGAGCAGCAGCTGCAACCATTCCCGTCGCCATGGCGAGGGGTCGAGTGATTCGCCGCTTCGTTGTCCGGAGCGGCCGAGGGAGCAACTCCCAATCCGGACCGGAACGTTGCGCCGGCTCCGGTTCAGGGATGGCTCGATCAGGGGCCGGACGAGGTCGAGCGTACTCGTCGGTGTGGGGTGAAATCGGTTGTCTGAGCGGCGGTGTCGGTGGCGGAGGGGCTTGAGGCTTTGCGGCAGGCGCCGGTGGCGCGGACGCCGGCGTGAGTCCCGGTGTCGTGGTTACTTGCCGCTTGAGCGATGCCGCGTAGACCACGACCTCAGGCTCAACGTCGAGATCGAGTTCCTGGCGGCACAGCGTCTCGAAGACTCGATAGTGTTGCAGGGCCGCGCTTCGGTCGCCGCTCGCGACCAGTGCCTTCATCAAACCCAGCGCCACCTGCCCATTATGGGGATCCACGGTGGCGAGCTTCCGCCACCAAACAATGGCGGCCCGGGATTCCCCCCGAGCCGCGGCGGCTGCGGCCAGCTCCTCGAGCGCGCCGGCGTACTGATTCTGAAACGTGGCTCTTTCGATTTCTACCCAACGCTCGAATTCCGGCGCTTCCGGCACATAGAAGCCGTCCAGAAAGGGTCCGGAATAACACGACACGGCCCGCTCTAGCTGGACCGCCTCAATGGCTTTTTGAAAGTCGAGCCTGTCGCTGGTCATCAGGTCGGGATTCAGGCGGACCTCGTTACTGCCCAGAAACAGGTCTTCCTCTCCCAAGTCCCGGCGCAGGGCGTATAGCGCCTGAGTCAGTATTCGACGCGCCTTCTCCGGCTCGCTTTCTGGCCACAGGAAACCGAGGATCTTGTCGCGGGTGAGTCCCCGGTCTCCCGCCCCATCCAGGAGAGCGAGCAGGGCAAGCCGTCTCCGCTGAGCCCCCGCTCCCTCTGCAGGACCTTGACCCCGCTCGATGGATAGCCCGCCGAAGACTTTTAGTCGCAGCACGTTACGCGAGTTGATCCGGAGTTGATACCGACGACGACTGGCAGGTGATGGCGCGCCCTAGTGTATCCGTCGTCGCACGGGTGATCAAGCGCCAGAACTGAGACCGGGAGGGTCCGTTGCCGAAGGTTCCACTGACCGAGGTGCTTCGGTGAGGGTAACGGTGGGTCTCGTCACCCTGGCCCTGGGGGCGAACGGGTGTAACCGCGAAGCGCCCGCTCCAGCCACCACGGTCCGGGTGGTTCTGGAGGATGGAGCGGGTTCCGGCAGTTACGACGCTGTCTCGCAGGATCCGGCCTGCCTGCCCGGCCTGGTTGGCCCCGGTAGTTGGAGTGTCCAGTTCAGCGATTGGAAGGGTCCGCGGAAAGGACTCCGGAGCCTGCAGCTCGTGATCCCGCAGTCGGCGGACACTGGACAGTTCTACCTCGGCCTCGTGTTCGGCACGCTGAGCGACGGAGTGGTCTACGAAATCGACACGAGGCAGGAGTCGGTGAGCCATGCCGGCTCGGGATCGGTTCAGATCGGAGAAGAAGCAGGTGGAAGCACCCTGACCGTCGTCGGTCAGACCGACAAAGGCACCAAAGTCACTGCTGTTGTTCGCTGCAGATAAACCATGCCGGGCTCTCGGAGCCGCCCAAGGAGAGGATCATGAATCGTAATACCGCCGGCCTGTGGTGCATGGTCACGCAGTTCAAGGTGGATCCTGCGTGAACCCGGTGCGGGCCTTTCTCGGATCGTGGCTGCTGCTCGCCCGGGAAGGACGATCGGGCAGTGACGCCCTGCTGTTGCGCTACGCCAATACCGATGCTTCGGCATTCTATCCCTGGAACATGGACTGAAAGGACGCAACCAATGGCGAGGATACGACAGGCACTACTGGCAGGCGTCCTTCTGGCCGCCGCGTGCGGCGGCGGCGACAATGGCGGGACCAACCCACCGCCGGGCGGCGGCAACCGTGAGTGGACCGTCATGGTGTACATGGCGGCCGATAACAGTCTCGCGGCGCAAGGCGTCTTCGACATGGACGAGATGGAGGCGGCCGGCGTCACGACGAGCATTACCACGGTCGTGCAAGCCGAGTTTAGTCCGGACGTCATCGCGCAGTACAACGGCTGCGACGCTTCGTGCTTCAACCGCCCCAACTTCAACACCTTCCGTTATGAGATCACGGGGCAGGGCACTGATGTAAACGGGCCCAACGGTCCGGCGACGGATATCGGGAACGTTGACATGACGAGTCCCACTACGCTGAAGAACTTCATCGATTACGCGAAGGCGACGTATCCGGCGAACCACTATCTCCTGGTTTTGTGGAATCATGGTGGCGGTTACACCGGCCTGATCCAGGACCAGACGTCATCGGGCAGTGGACTCATGTCGGTGGACGAGCTCAAGACCGCCCTCACCGGCAGCGGGATCGACGTCCTCGACTTCGACATGTGTCTCATGGCAGGTTACGAGACCCTGGTGAAGGTGGGTGACCTGGTCAGCCAGGTGGTATTCTCGGAAGAGGTCGTCCCGGGAGCCGGCAATCCGTATAGCCTCGATCATCGACGGACTCCAGGCCGATCCCACGATGACTCCGCGCGAGGTGTCACAACTCATCGTAGACCGGTTCGATGCCTCCTATCAGGGAGACAAGGCCTCTACCACGATCTCGGCCTACGATATGGCCCAGCTCCAGACCTTTCTCTCGGCCGTGAACGACGTGGGAACGGAACTCTCGGCCGGGCTCCCCGCAGTCGGGGCCGAGGTTAGTCAGGCCGCTGCTGCGAGCCAGAAGTACACCATTCCCGAGCTCACCGACATCGGGAGTTTTGTTGATCATCTGACTCCGCTCGTGGCGGGCCAGACTCAGTTGCTGAACAAGCTGGCAGCCCTCAAGACGGCGGCGACCGCGCCTGCCTTTCGGATCGCCAGCAAGGCCCGAAACGGTGTCGGCGGTCAGGGTGAGCCGGACGTCAGCGGATCCACCGGCATCAATATCGTGATGCCCAGTGGTCTTGACCCGGACGTTTTCAACGCAACCGGTTCGAGAAGTCTCGCGGCCTACCATGCGGCGTATAATGGATTGGCGTGGGAATCCTTCATCTCCTCGTACGTGAATGGCGGCGGTCAGGGCACGACGGCTACCATCGATCAGGGAGACGGGACCCAGCTGGAGACCTACCTGGTGTGGGATAACAATGCGATCGCGGCCGGCGCCGATGTGGACTTCTGGGTGCTCGAACCGGATGGCAACCTCTATATCCCATACGTCGGAAGCGTCTCCCCCAACGGGACCTTCTCCAGCGATTCACGCGACGCCGGGGTCAATTTCGAGGGCTACCTGACTAACCGGTATGTGCAGGTCGGCGAGTACAAGATCTACGCGAACCTGTGGACCGATCCCCAGGACTTCCGTCCGCAATACGATCTGGCCTATCGAACCGATCAGACGGTCGATTTCCAACTCCTGTACGCTCCGAACTTCCCCCAGCTCTCGACGGTGAATTCGGTGGAGAATGATCCCACCCCCACCCTCGCCGAAGCGGAAAACGGGGCCTACACCGATCTACAGTATGTTGCCATACAGACCTATCCCGCCCCGCCGGCCCCGCTCGGTGTCGCGCGAGGTCTCTCGCGCAGGCCGAGCACCAACCACCACGACCTCACCGCCGCACAGGTGGCGACGATCAAGAAGTTGCGGGCTACGAGGACTGAAGAGGGGACCCAGAGCACCCCGCGTCCGTCGACCCCGCTCGGTCCCTGGCAGCTTACTTTCCCGACCAGGCGAGGTGCACAATGAAGCCGGCACTACTGGGCCTCACACTGATCATCCTGGGTGCTTGCCGTTCGGCGAACGGAGGCGGCGCTCAAACACCCGCTCCGGGGCCACCGACCAACGCCACCGTTCACGAATTGCTGGCGAGCAATGCGCTGGTAGGACGAATGGTTGAAGTCACCGGTCGCTGCCTGGGATATTCGTCGCCCACGGTGGCGCAGGGATCGCCGCCGGTCACGAGGAGCGATTGGCAACTGGAAGACGGCGGCGAGGCGATCTGGGTCACCGGCCCGATGCCTGAGTGGCTGCACGGCGACGGAACCGGCGGCAGAGCCGAGCACGATTCAGGCGACGGTCGCCCAGGACGAGCTGCCCGATCTCGGAGGGTACGGCAAGACAATGCGGCGGTACCTCGTTCGGAAGTAGGCAGGGAGCCTGAAAACGAAACCCTCCGGCAATTTTCACCGGAGGGTTTTCGATTTCAGCAGGTTAAGGCGAGAGCTAGTTCACTTCCCGTTGTTTCCGCTTTGATACCTCATCCAGGAAGCGGCGCTCCTCCGGGGTCAGGCTCGCGATGCCCTTGGCGCTGATCTTGTCCAGCACCCGATCCATTTCGGCTGCAACCGGATCGGATCCCGGACGAGGGACTTGGCGAATCGGTGCGGCTCCTCTCGACTCAGCGTCTCGGGAAGGAGTCTGTACCATGACGACTCGCTCGACCTGCCTGGGCTGGGGAGCCGGGCGCCGCTGGCGGAGCGCCGACAGCCGGAAGTAGAGCCATCCGAACAGCAGGCCGCCCAGGTGGGCTTCGTGCGCGATGCCGTCCGACGTGACCCTCGCGAGCACGAGGTCAATCAGCGCCAGAACGATGATCAGGGTCCGAGCCTTGATGGGAATCGGAATCGGAAAGACCATCACATCGGCATCGGGCCAGTAGGCCGCGAACGCCAGCGCCACACCCATTACCGCACCCGAGGCGCCGATGAACGGGACCAGCGGGGTCAACTGACTGAGGCCGAGCGCGAACAGCGCCGCGCCCACGCCACAATAGAGATAGAAAAGGAAGAAGTGCCGAGACCCCATGCGGGCCTCGACCGCGGTGCCGAAGAGGTAGAGAACCAACATGTTCGCGGCCAGATGCAGCAGGCCGGCGTGGACGAACATGTAGGTGAACAGGGTCCACGGAGCCCGGAGTCCGCGAGCCGGATCCAGTCTGAGTGTGGCGACTACGGCGTCGGAAGTGAAAAGCGTGGCCAGCAGCAGTTGCACGACTACACACGCCGCGATGAGTCGAGCCACCACGGGGGTCGGTCTGGGCAGGGAAGGGTTGCTGATGGCCATTGCTCTTAACTACTTAAACCCGATGAAGTTACCTTTTGTTCCGGCGGGAAGCCCGCTCGTGTTGCCCGACAGATCCTCTCACACAGGTCCGCAAACTCAATGCCCGCTGCCTTCGCCGCTTTGGGGAAGAGGCTGGCCGAGGTGAGGCCCGGAAGGGTGTTGACCTCTAAACAGAACAATCCCCCGTTGGGTGTCAAGCGAAAATCGACTCGGGAGTAGCCTCCCAGCTTGAGAACGCGGTGTGAGATGACGCTCAGCCGGCCGGACTCCGCAGCGACCGATTCGGAAACGTCCGCGGGGAAGATTTCCTCGGACATTCCCTGAGTGTACTTGCACTCGTAGTCAAAGATCTCGTGCTTGGGAATGATTTCCCCTACCGGCAGTGCCTGGCCCTCGAGAATGCCGACAGTCAGCTCCCGCCCGGGAATGAATTGTTCGATCATCACCTCGTCATCGAACTCACTCGCGTACCAGACTGCTGCTTCCAAATCTTCGGGCCGTTTCACCACAGTCAATCCTACGGTAGACCCCTGTTTCGAAGGTTTTACAACGACCGGCCAGCCGAGTTCCTTGGTCACGTCTCCCGCGGAAACCGGAGCCATCAGCCAGGGGGCGGTTGGCACGCCCGCGTCGCGGAACAGCCGTTTGGAGACGTCCTTATCCATGGCCAGCGCACTGCCCAGCGAGCGGCTGCCGGTGTAAGGCACCCCAATGGTGTCGAGCAGGGCCTGAATCGTCCCGTCTTCCCCTCGCCCTCCGTGCAGCGCGAGGAACAGCACATCGGCCTCCTGGACTTCCCGCAGAGCACCGAGTCCTGATAGAAGGAACGCTCGTTCCCGGGCGACCAGTTCCCGAGTCGATGGCGGGGTGGTGCCGACGCTCCCCTTGAGTACCCCGCGCTCTTCCTCCGGGGAGAGCACTCCGGTCACCGTGTCCACCACTGCAACCTGATGTCCCCGCTCGCGCAGCCCGCCCACGATCTGCACCGCGCTGGCGAAGGCGACGTCCCGCTCCTCGGACGAGCCGCCGGTGAGGACGGTGATTTTCACGAATGCAGCCGCGGATGAACGCGGATCAGGCGGAATCTGCTTTCTTGAGTTCGTGAAGGCCATTCTCTTGAACTCCGCTTTTGGTCCGAAGTTGAGCAGGAGGCCGACTTCAATGTCGGTCGCCCTAAGTGCATTCAGTAGTTGAGCGATGTGGGAGGCCTCAAGCGCTCGAGCAGCCTTTAGCTCCACAATAACCCGATCCTCTACCACAAGATCAGCTCGAAACCTTCCGACTCGCTGACGTTGAAACCAGACTTGCAACTCCGCTTGCCGACATACTCGGAGTCCCGACCTCTCGAGTGCAATCGTCAAGGCAGACTCGTAGACCGACTCAAGGAATCCATAACCCAGCTCGTTGTAGACCAGATAGAAGGCCGAAAGGATTTCTCCAGTCAGTTTCTCGTGCGCCAAGCCGGTGCTGGATTGGCCAGTCATCCATCAACCTCGGTGGTTTTGCCCCACGGTGCTGAAACAGTTCCCCGATGTCAAAACCACTCCACCGCGCTCCGAGGCAGAAATCCGCGTTCATCCGCGGCTCCTTCTGGGCTGTTTCCTACCGAGTCCCGATCAACTGCTGCAGAACATCGTAACGGCTCACGATCCCGATCAGTTTCCCGTCCTTCTGCACCAGGGCAGCAGGGCTCTCCCGAGTCAGTAGCGGAGCCAGACGGTCGGTGGAGAGCTGGGCATCCACCACTGGGAAGGGCGGGTCCATGGCCTCACGCACCGGTCGATCCAGCAGTGACGGCTGGGCCAGCGCTTGCGTCATGAGCGAGCTCTCCACCAGGCCGCCGATGCATTTGCCATCCTCGACGACGGGGATCTGGCTCACTTCCCAGGTGCTCATGAGGTTGAGCGCCTGGCGAACCGCGGCTGCTGGTGCAAGGCTCACTAGGGCCGGTGCATTGCCGTGCCGCCGAGCGAGCAGCTCCTCGACCGTGACTCGGGGGACCTCGAGCAGCTGGTTCTCCTGCATCCACTCGTCATTGAACACTTTGGAGAGATAGCGCTCCCCGGTGTCGCAGAGCAGGGTGACTACGACGGCCTCCGGATCATCCAATTCGCGAGCCACCTCGAGAGCGACAGCAACATTCAAACCGGATGATCCGCCAGTCAGGAGCCCCTCTTCCCGGGCGAGACGCCGCGCCATGGCCATCGAGGTCCGGTCCGATACCTGACGAAACTCGTCTACGACGTCGAACCAGAGGGTCGTAGGAATCTTGTCTCCCCCAATGCCCTCCACCTTGTATGGGTGTCCCTCGCCCATGGCGCGGGTTTTCGAATAGCCGGTATAGAGTGAACCCTGGGGATCCCCGGCGATCACCCGAATCTTCGGATTCTTCTCCTTGAGAAACTTCCCGGCCCCGCTCACCGTGCCGCCCGTCCCCGGCGCCGCAACGAGGTGGGTGATCCGTCCTTCGGTCTGGGCCCAGATTTCCGGGCCGGTGGTCCGGTAGTGCGCCTCGGGATTCACCTGATTGTAGAACTGGTTCGCCAGGATCGCCCCGGGAGTCTCGGCGACGATCTGCTTGGCCTTCATCACATAGTTGTCCGGGTGATCGGGCGGGACGGCTGTCGGGGTGATGACCACCTCGGCGCCGTAGGCCTTCAGCAGCCGTACCTTTTCCTGCGACATCTTGTCCGGCATCGTGAAGATGCAGCGGTAGCCCTTGAGTGCAGCCGCGATCGCAAGCCCGACGCCAGTATTGCCCGACGTGCCCTCCACGATAGTCCCGCCGGGTTTCAGCTCTCCCTTCCGCTCCGCGTCCTCGATGATCGCGAGACCAATCCGATCCTTGACCGAGCCCCCAGGGTTGGCGTATTCCGCCTTTCCGTAGATCAGGGTGCGAATTCCACTCCCGATCCGCGCCAGCCGGATGAGCGGGGTCCATCCGATGGTCTCGAGCACCGAGTCGTAGGCGCGAAGATGTGGCGGGGTCACGGCGTCAGCCCTCCGGATTCCGGATGGCGGAAATGTACCGGTTGCAGAAAGAGCGTGGCCACCGGGTCCCCATTCCTGAGGGCCGGTGCGAAGCGAAAAGTCGGCGCGGCACGAATGGCGGCCGAGTCCAGCAAGGGATAACCGCTCGACTCGGCGATCCTGGTGGATTCGGGGACCACGGTGCCCGCGGTATCCACGAACATGCGAAGGATCACTTTCCCCTCGATTCTCTGCGCGAACAGCGCCGGAGGGTATTCCACTGGCGACTCGGGGCTTACCATCACCGGCGGCTCATCTCCGCTCACCACCGGAGTCTGATCGGGAAGTTTCACGGTTCCGTTATCTGGTTTGGAACACGCCAGTGCCAGGCAGGCGGTGGCCACCCATTGAACAGGTCGGATCGTCATGGCCGGAATCCAAAGGCGAGTAAGGCCGCGACTCCGGCGGCGGTGATGAGAAGCCACATGGCCATGCTCTTGGCCACTTTCAGCAGGAAGAACATCATGGCCGCAGCGCCGAAAGCCAACGCGGCGTGAAGTGCGGCGGTCCTGGGGGCGTTGCCCTGGCTGAAGGAGGCGCCCCCGGCGATCGCCCCGAAGATCGCGGCCATCATGAGGATCCTTCCGATCTTGATCACGATCGCCACCAGAACGATGAGAGCGACGGCACTCAGGACCGTGGGCCCGGGTAACTGGGCGAGCAGCTCGCCGGGGCCAACCATGCTTATCCCTCTCCGCTGCGGCGCTTGAGATCGGCCAGACGGTTGAGGGCCTCGAGCGGCGTGAGCCGGTCGAGATCGATACCGCGCAGCTCTTCCATCACCGGATGCTCTCTCGCGGGTTCAGCGAAGAGCGGCAACTGGCCGGGATCCGAAGGCGGCGGCGGGGCTCCCGGCACCACCCGATGCTTGCCTTCGAGAGTGCGGAGCAACTCCTTGGCTCGCTGGACGACTCCGCCAGGCAAGCCGGCGAGCTGGGCCACGTGAATTCCGTAGGAGCGGTCGGTCCCGCCCGGCTCCAGATGATAGAGAAAAATCACCCGGTCCCCCGATTCCTTCACCCCTACGTTGAGATTCCTCGCGTGGGCCAGTTCCTCGGGGAGTTGCATCAGCTCGTGGTAGTGAGTCGCGAACATCGTTCGGCAGCCGACCGTGTCGTGGAGGTATTCCGTCACCGCCCACGCTATGGCGACGCCATCATACGTCGAGGTTCCGCGACCGATCTCATCCAACAACACCAGGCTCCGTTCGGTCGCGCTATGGAGGATGGCGCTGGTCTCGCTCATTTCGACCATGAAGGTGGACTGGCCGCGGGCCAGATTGTCGCTCGCGCCGACTCTGGTAAAGAGCCGGTCCGCGACCCCGATCTCCGCCGCCGCCGCGGGCACGAACGAGCCGAGCTGGGCCATTACCACCGAGAGCCCTATTTGGCGCAGGATGGTGGACTTACCGGCCATGTTGGGTCCTGTGACCAGCAGCACCCGTTCCGCCGGTTCGAACCGCACATCGTTGGGAATAAAGGATTCCCGCGGCATCAGCCGCTCGATCACCGGATGACGGCAGGCTCGGAGCGACAGATTCGGGCCGTCGTGCACGTCGGGACGGACATAGCGGTTGCTGACGGCGACCTCCGCCAAGGCGGTCCACGCGTCGAGATGGGCCAGCACCTTCGCCGTCCGATGGACCCGCTGGGCGGCTGAGCCAATCCGGTCCCGCAAGGCGGCGAACAGGTCCGCTTCTCGTGCCGCGATTTTTTCCTCGGCGCCCAGGACTTTGGCTTCGTAGTCCTTGAGCTCCGGCGTCACGTACCGCTCGGCGCCAGTGAGGGTCTGCCGGCGCTCGTAGTCGCTGGGGACCCGAGCCGCATGGGCATTGGTGATCTCCAGGAAATACCCGAAGACCTTGTTGTATCCGACCTTGAGCGAGGAAATCCCGGTGCGCTCGCGCTCCCGTTGCTGCAGCGTCGCGATGTACTGCTTCCCCCCGTCCCGCAAATGGCGGAGC
This sequence comes from uncultured Gemmatimonadales bacterium, assembly GCA_963821525.1. Lineage (GTDB taxonomy): Bacteria > Gemmatimonadota > Gemmatimonadetes > Gemmatimonadales > GWC2-71-9 > DATBGE01. The sequence goes on from CAWGED010000004.1 coordinate 255,000, forward strand.
TCATCGAGACTCGGGTCGAATCCCGGGCGGATCACGTTGCCATCGCTCAGTGAGACGGGCGGTCTCTCCGAAAGTCCGGCCTGAAGCTCCTTCGCCAAGTCTCCCAGAAGATCGAACGAATCGATCAGAGTCCCCAGCTCCGCGCTGCGGTCTCTCTCGGCCAGGCCGGTAAGGGCTTCCAGCGCGTCGGGCAGTCGGAGGAATGAATCGCGCAGGGCGCCCATCTCCCGCGGCGTGGCACGGCCGGCAGCCGCTCGGGCGGAAAGCCGTTCCAGGTCGCGCACGCCGTCCAGCGCTTCACGGACACGCGCTCTTCCCCGGTGGTCTTTCGCGGTGACTTCCACCGCATCCAGTCGCGCGTTGATGGCGATCGGATCCGCCAGCGGCGAGAGGACCCATTGGCGGAGGAGCCGGGCGCCCATCGGCGTCATCGTCAGGTCGAGCGCCTCGAGCAGCGTGACCCCCCGCGCACCGGCGCGGAGCGGTTCCACCAGCTCGAGATTCCGCCGGGTCATCTCGTCGATCCAGAGGTAGCGCGCGGGGCGGCGGATCGAGGGCCGATCGAGGTGCAGTAGTCCGGCGGGCTGGAGCTCTCCGATGTAGCGCAACAATGCGCCGGCCGCGCCAAGTGCTGGTGCGTCGTCAGGGCCGACGCCCAGGCCGTCCAGCCCCTTCAGCTCGAAGCGCCGCGCCAGGTCCTCGCGTGCCAGCTCAGGATCGAATTCCCAGCGCTCCCTTTGCGTGCGCAGGATTCCGTCTCCCAGGGTGAGCTCCCAGTCGCCGGGGAGCACCACTTCGCTGGGGGCAATCCGGTCGAGGGTATCTCGGAGCGAATCGGAGGGGACAGTTTCCAGCAGGAATTCGCCGGTACTGAGATCGATCGCCGCGATGCCGACCGACCGGCCGTCGGATCCGGCCTGGCCGCTTACCGAGGCGAGATAGTTGTTGCGGCTTCCGGGTAGGGTGCTTTCATCGAGAATGGCTCCGGGCGTTATCGTCTCGACCACTTCCCGCCGGACGATTCCCTTCGCCAGTTTCGGGTCTTCGACCTGTTCGCAGATCGCGACCCGATGTCCCGCCGCGATTAACTGCCGGAGATAATCCGCCGCCGCCTTGACCGGCACGCCGGCGAGGGGGACTCCGTCACCCCGCGAGGTGAGGGTGATACTCAGTATTCGGGAGGCCAGATGGGCGTCTTCGAAAAACATCTCGTAGAAGTCGCCCATGCGGAAAAACAGTATCGCGTTCCGGTGGCGGGACTTGATCTCGCGATACTGCTGCATCAGTGGAGTGCCGGCGGCATCCGCCACGCGTTCTGTCACTGCTCCTTCACCAGGAATGGGGAGCCGCCAACTGCTCCGCGCACTTTCGGTATGGCCGCCTGCGCCTTATCGCGATCAGGGTAGGGGCCGGCTCTTACCTTGAGAAGATTCCCGTCTTTCACCGCGTAACCTTGCAGGCCCGCGGATTTGAGGGAGGCGAGCAATTTGTCGGCGGCGGCCTGAGTGGTAACGGCGCCGACCTGAATGCCGTAGCCCTCGCGCGACGCTGTTGCGGGCGAAGGCGGTTTCGCGGTATCGGCAGCCTGGGTGCTCTCGGGCGGGACTCCGCCGGCGCAGCGCCCCTTGTAAAACTCGAGCTGGTTTCTGACTTCGACGTCGCCGCCCGACGCGGCAAGGCCGGTAGCTACCCAGCGACACCCGTCTGCCGGTTTCCGGGTCTCGAATGCCGCGCGTGCCGCCCAGAAGGCCGCGGTTGGAATCAGCGGGCTCTGCGGGTAGTCGGTCGCCACCTTTCCCATCTGTCGAAGCGTCCCCTGTGGATTCCCTCCGGCGTAATCCAGCATGCCAAGCCGAACCAGTGCGTCGTCGGCCCAGTCAGAGTACGTGTATTCGACGGCGACGCGAGTGTATTGACGCCGCATCTCATCTACGCTGCGGGAGACGAGGCCGAGGGTATACAGCGCCTGGGGATAGAGACTGTCGGTCGGCGTGAGCTGGTTGATTACGCGATTGACCGAAGCGCGAGCGGAATCTCCCATACCCTCCTGGGCCAGCCTCACCGCTTCGACAAGGCGCGGATCAGTTTGGGCGCTGAGCCGGCTCGTCAGCGCAAGCGAGAGGAACAGGATGCCACGGGCCACGCTGTTGAACAGTTGGTGCCGCCGGTGGGCAAGGATCATTCGTCAGACTCCCGCTGGTGCGTTTCGGGTGGAGCCTCGGGTTCCCTTCACCAACCGTCCTGTTCTTCCTCCGCCCAGCTGGAGGACCAATCCGGTCAACACTCCACCTTCATCCGATACGCGACTGTCCTTGAGGGCCCGGTCGGCAGCGAGGGCTGCGGCGATCGCCCCGTTGAGGCGATCCACCGGCCACGCTTCGGCCCAGCGGCTCCAATTACTCGCCTCTTCCTTCCATTTGCCGAGTCCGAAGAGTCTCAAGCGGCGGATCGCATCGAATACGACCCGTTCGAGAGCGCTTCCCCGCTGTTGCCGGTCGTAATGGCTCCGTGCGATCGAGACACCCAGCAGCGAGGTGCCGAGTAGGGTGACCAGCTTGACTCCCGACATTCCCGACTGAGTCAGCACCGGTTGTAGTACGCGAATCGCGCGCGGAGTATCGTCGCTCAGCACCGCGTCGCGCCAATCGAGGGCGGTCTCACCGTGGCGCACGCCGACCAGCGCTCCGACTCGTTCGGCCGTGAGTAGCTCCGCGGTCTCCGGCAGGGACGCGAGCTTTTCCAGCTCACTGCGCAACGCGCCGAGGTCGTTGTCGCACGCGGCCGCGAGATGCTCCGCCGCCCCTGGTTCCAGGCGAACCTTGAGCCGCTCGGCCCGATATGTCACCCACCGGACCACGCGCTCGGGTGGCAGCGGGTCGAAGTGTACCGCGTACGTCCGCGCGACCAGCTCACCATCCGGCTCCCATTCGCGAATCTTGTCTTCGCTGGGAGCGTTTTCCACCAGGATGACTACGGTCTCTGATGCGGGGTTCTCAAGATACTTGAGGAGAACCGGACGCGGAGTGGTCTTCCGCTTCCAGGTCTCGGTGTCGCGCAACACGAGGACCCGCCGGGCCCCGAACATCGGCAACGCGTTGAGCGCGCCATGCAGTTCGTCGGGGTCCAGACCCGCCGCCGACCTCTGCTCGAGAGCGAAGGATCGGTCCGCCGCGGGTAGCGCCAGATCGAGAATGGTCTGGAGTGCCTCTTCCCGGAGCACTACCTCCGTGCCGTAGAGATAGTAGACCGGCGACAGCTCGCCCCGGGAAAGAGCCCGGAGCAGATCATCGGAGGAATGGCGCGGCATGCCGGAATTTTAGGGGTGAAGACGGGGGACAAGCTAGGCGGAAACCGCTGCTTCTTTTCTACCTCCTACGGCGCCCTCCGAAAGGCGACGAATGGAATTCCAGGGATCATTTGGGGACGGGCAAGCACCGCCGGTTTTTCGGCGGCAGACACAGTGGGCACGTCGGTGGACTGCCGAATGGTGAAGACCACCAGGGTCGCTAATACAAGCGCGGCCGCGGTGGCGGCCCAAGGAGAAACTCGCGGCGGGATGGGTTCGGGCACGGCTTCGCCCGACGCTATGCGGGCATTAAGTCGGTCCCGGAATTCGGGGGAGGGGTCGAGCCGGGCGCCCCGCAGCATGTTCACCCCATGGCTCACCGCCCTGTCGTAGGCGGTGCAGTCGGGGCAGGCCGCAAGGTGATCCTCCATTTCCGCCACCAAGGCAGGGTCCGTCCCGTCACGGTAGGTCGAATACAAACTGCGGAAGTCTCGGCAGCGCATGGAGATCCGGGAGCTGAAGGGAATCCTCCGAACACCAGCCTGGGTACGTCGGCCCGACCCATCCTTTCCAGTATACAGGCAAACCCGGCGAAAGTTCCTAAGTGACTGAAATTAATCGAGGTACGGCCCTATGAGTTCGGCAAATGCCTGCCGGGCCCGGTTGAGCCGGCTCTTCACTGTTCCCAGGTTGCAATGGGTGATCTCGGAGATCTCTTCGTAGCTCTTCCCTTCCAATTCCCGCAGCACGAACACCTCGCGATGCCGGGCCGCCAGCCTGACGACGGTCCGGTCCACCAATTCACGTAACTGGCGGCGGGCGTACAGATCGTCGGGCCGGGTCGCAGGATCCTCGTACTCGTAAGGACGGGATTCGTTCTCGTTCTGGCGTTGACGGAAATATTGAAAGAGGACCAGCGGGGAACGGCTCCGGTTGCGCAGCTCGTTCTTGGCAAGATTGGAGGCGATGGTATAGAGCCAGGTGGAGAACTTCCGGGCCGGATCGAAGCGATCGAGGTGACGGTACACCCGGAGGAAGGCTTCCTGCACCAGGTCCTCGGCCCGCTCCCGGTCCCCGATCATCCGGTAGACGAAGTTGAGCAGCCGGACTTGATAGCGGTCGACCAGAATCTCGAACGCCCGCGAATCTCCGTTCAGGTGGGCGGTGATCAACTCGTTCACCTCGGCGGCCGGCGGCCGCTTCCGGCTCAGGCGCCGGAGGAGACTTCGGCCCTTGAACGACACCCTTGATCAGCCGCGTGAGAGTTGCCACCCTGCGCTCCTACCGGCCTGGTCGGCCAACCTGCGTGACGCAGCGCAGATAGAGCAGCGCCGCGAGTGTTTTTCCGTCGCTGATTTCACCCTTCGAGATGAGAGTCATGACGTCCGACCACGGCGTCGGGTGCACGTCCATGAACTCATCGGCTTCTCTACGGTGCTGCCCTTCTATCAATCCGTCTGCCACGAACAGATGGATTCGTTCGTCGGTGAATCCCGGGGTGGTCCAGATCGAGGTCAGGTGTCGAAGGCGACCTGCCTGCATCCCGGTTTCCTCTTTCAGCTCCCGGTGCGCGCACTCCTCCGGTGACTCGCCCGGGTCTAACCGGCCCGCGGGGATCTCCCAGACGTACCCGTCGGCGGCATGGCGGAACTGCCGGAGCAGCAGCACCCGAGGATCGGCCGAATCCGGAGGGTCGAGCAGCGGCACGATCGCGCTGGCTCCGGGGTGGCGAACCATTTCGAGCTGTCCTTGGGACCCATCGGGGAACTCGACCGTGTCGACATCGAGGCTTATCACCCGCCCGTGGTACTTCCGCTCCGTAGAGATCAGACTCATTCTGAGCCAACATGGGGCGGGTTCCCGGCCCGCACAAGGGCCTAGAGCACAGATCTGAGCCAGACTACCGGGATCTTGGCGGACTCGGCGAGGAGATAGGGGAGTTCGCTGCTGAACTGGCGGGAGATGGGACTCGTGGCGGTAGGTGAAGTGTAGCCGTCGATCGAGACTCGGTGAGCTTCGAGCCGAAGCCGGAGCGAATGGAACGGGTCGCTTACCAGGAGGGCGCGATGGAGCGATCGCTCCCCCAACCATTGGGCTACCGAGGCCATGGAGGCACCGGTCGAGCGGCCTTCGGGGCGAACGACGATGTCGGTCTCCCGCACCCGATTGAGGACCAGGTAGCTCTGCCCGACCGCGGCCTCGCTGACGCGGTCTCCCTCGCCGATGCCTCCGGTGACCACAATCCTCGGGGCCAGGCCGGCACGATAGAGAATGATTGCGTGATCCAGCCGGGCTCGCAGTACAGGCGAGGGCTTCCCGTTGTACTGCGCTGCGCCGAGCACCACGATGATGTCGGCGCGCTGACGCTGATCCTGACGGCTGGCCAGGAGCACGGCGATGAAACAAATGACGTAGATGCTCACGAGAGCAGCGATCGCGTAGATCACCGCTCGACGAGGGCTGGTCCTCAAAGATCGAACCCCTCGCCCTGGCGGGGGATGTCCACCTGCCGGATGCCTTCCTCTTTGAGGATCTTCGCCATGGCCTGGGCCGCCGCCACCTCGCCATGCACCACGAATGCCCGGCGGATCGGCCCGCCGAGTCTCCGCACCCACGCCCGCAGTTCGTCCCGATCGGCGTGAGCCGAATAGCCCGCCAGCGTCTCTATCTCGGCCTGGACCGCGACCTCCTCCCCCAAAACCTTGATCGTGCGGGCGCCTTCCTGGATCCGACGCCCGAGGGTGTGGTCCGCCTGAAATCCCACGAAGAGCACCATTGTTCGATGGTCGCCCACGTGATTGGCGATGTGATGCAGGATTCGTCCTGCCTCCACCATTCCTGATGCGGCGATGATGATTGCCGGGCCGGGCATCTGGTTGAGGCGTTTGGAATCCTCCACCGATCGGATATAGCGGACCAGGGAGAAATCAAATAGCCGGGCGGAACGGAGCAGCAGATCTTCGCCGCGATCGAAGAGATCAGGGTGGAGCCGAAAGACATCCGTGGCGTCCACCGCGAGTGGGCTGTCGATGTAAACCGGGATCTCCGGGATCTGTCCGTCGCGATGCAGCCGATGGAGGCTGTAGACCAGCTCTTGAATCCTTCCGATGGCGAAGGCCGGGATCAGGATCTTGCCCCCCCGCGCGGCCGTCCTTCTTACGAGCTCGCCGAGCCTGGTCTCCGACTGGCTGACCGATTCGTGAACCCGGTCGGCATAGGTGGATTCGATGATCAGTGTGTCCACCGGTCCCGCAGGCGGATCGGGATCGCGAATGATCGGAAGGCCGCGCCTTCCGATATCGCCGGAGAAGACCAGACGGTGGGTTCCCGCTTCGGTCACCCGGAGATCGATGCTGGCCGAGCCCAGGATGTGGCCCGCGTCAGTGAACTCGAAAGTGAGGAACTTCCGAAGGTGATGGGCCCGTCGGTACGGCAGGCCGACCGTGAGATCCTGCACGGCGAACGCATCGGCCATCTCGTAAAGCGGCTCGGACTCGGGTCCTCCCTTGCCATGCCGCTGGAGATACTCGGCGTCCTTCTGCTGAATGTGGGCGGCATCGGGGAGCATCACTGCCATGAGGTCGCGAGTGGCCGGCGTCGCGAAGATGGGCCCGTGAAAGCCACGGTTCACCAGTAGAGGCAGCCGCCCGGAGTGGTCGATGTGGGCGTGACTGAGGATGACGGCATCGATGCGACGAGGATCAACCGGCAGGTTCGCGTTGAGGCTGCGAGTCTCGCTCCGCCGTCCCTGAAAGAGTCCCGCGTCGAGCAGAATGCGGGCACCGGCGGCCTCGAGCAGATGCATCGAGCCGGTGACCTGACCTGCGGCGCCGTAGAAGGTGATGCGGGTCATCGGGAATGATTGAATGGCGGAATGGCGGAATGACCGAATGGCGGAATGATCGAATGGCGAAATGATCGAATTGCCGTTGCCCGACTCTCCCATTCAGCCATTCTCCAATTCCTCCATTCTGCCATTGTATTACCTGGTTCCGAACAGCCGGTCCCCGGCATCGCCCAGCCCGGGGAGGATGTACCCGTGTTCGTTGAGCCCGCGGTCCAACGCCGCGGCGAAGATGGGCACGTCGGGGTGACCGTCCAGCATGCGCTTCACGCCTTCCGGCGCCGCGACCAGGCAAAGCAGCCGAATGCGGCGGGCACCGGCCGTCTTGAGTGTCGTGACTGCCGCGGTCGCGGAGCCCCCGGTTGCGAGCATGGGATCGAGTACAAAGTAGTCCCGCTCGCCCTCATCGGCGGGGAGCTTTGCGTAGTAGCGGACCGGCTGGAGAGAATCCTCCTCGCGATATAACCCGATGTGCCCGACCCTGGCACTCGGGAGCAGCTGGGAAATTCCGTCGGCCATGCCGAGGCCCGCGCGGAGAATCGGCACCAGGGTCAACTTCTTGCCGGAGACCATGCGCCCCGTCATGCGCTCCAGCGGGGTCTCGATCTCCACCGGTTCGGTAACGAGATCCTTCGTCACCTCGTAGGCCATCAGCATCGCGATCTCGTTGACCAGCTGCTTGAAGTCCCGTGTGCTGGTCGTCCGGTCGCGAAGCAGCGTGAGCTTATGCTGAATCAGAGGGTGATCGAGGACGGTCAGGTTGGAGAACCGGGGGCGGCCCATGGCGGGGGAATATGTGGGAGGGGCGGGAGGGCGGGAAGGCGCACAGGGCGAACGGGGCGGACGGGGCGGACGGGGCGGACGAGATGGATAGGGCGGACGAGAGGCGGGCGGACCGGCGGACGGAATCAAGGTTCGCTACCCATCGACGCGCCATTCCGCCATTCCCCGTCGCCCGCCCTTCCCGCTATATTCCCGCCCCCCAAAGGGCTAGGTAGCTCAGTTGGTAGAGCAGCGGACTGAAAATCCGCGTGTCGGGGGTTCGATTCCCTCCCTAGCCATTGCGTCGCCCTCATTGTTAGCCCGGTCACTGCGGCGCCGCGGCCGCTCTGAACAAGATCAAGAAACTCGCGGGACGTAGCCCCATGCCGGACCTCTCCGCCCAACTCCTCCTGAATACCAGGGCCGTCACCATCCGGGACGTCATTTGCCGGGGTGAACATCGGTCCAAGAGCAGCGAAGAGTGGTCGAGCACCACCCATGTGGTGTTCCCCTATCGCGGGGTCTACGTGTACCACGTCGGGCCGGACGACGCCGTCGCCGAAGCCAATCAGGTTGTGCTGTTCAATGCGATGGAGAGCTACCGCGTGAGCCACCCCGTCGAGGGTGGCGACGCCTGCTTGTCCGTCACCGTCGGCCCGGAGCTGCTCGGCGAGCTGGCGCCGAGGCACCAACTGCGCGAGGGCGACCCGCCAGCGTTTCGCCGGCTACACCTTCGCATCGACCCGCGCGCCCAGGTCCTGGTGGCGCTGCTGCGGCACGGTTTGACCCGTCATGCTGCCGAGCCGCTGGAAGCGGAAACCCTCGCCTTTACCCTCATGCGGCGCGCTTTGGGCGCGCGCACCTCGCACGTCATGCGGGGAAGCTTTGGCCGCCAGAAACTGGTGGATCGCACCAAACTGGTCCTGACCTCGGACGTGGCCCGGCGATGGACCCTGGCGGAGATCGCCGCAGAGGTCGGCGTCTCACCGGTGTACCTCACTCAGGTGTTCGCACAGGTCGAAGCCGTCCCGCTTTACCGGTATCACTTACGGTTACGGCTGGCTCGGGCGCTGGACCTGCTGGGCCAGTACGACAATCTCACCGCACTGAGTATCGACCTCGGCTTCTCCAGTCACAGCCATTTCACCTCGGCCTTCCGGCAGGCCTACGGGCGCACTCCCGCCGAATTCCAGCAATCGGCGCACCTGCGCTGACCTATCCCCTTTGTTTTTCAAGGCTGACGACCTAACTGCCCACCGCGGACGACCTGAAACGCGGAACACGCGGAATTTTCAAGAGGTGGAATAACAAAACACCCTCGCGTGATCAGGTGCACCGCGGAATTCTGGGTCGTGCGGGCACTTTCAACCCGCTAGCGACAGCGGATCCAGATCGCTAAAGATTTTGATAGCCCGGTTCGTGGCAAATTGTTTCTTTGATCTTCGGCCGAATGGTCGGCCCCAACATGGAGATCAAAGAGATGACCACGAAGACCTGCGCCGCTTGCGATTGCGAGCTGGACGCCAACGCCATCAAGGTAAAGATCGGCGGAAACATCGTCGAAGTGTGCTGCGAGGAATGCGCCCAATCGCTGCGGGAAGCGCACGCCGCAGCGAGCCGTGGGAATTAGGCACGAGACTCGTTCAATCAACATGCCGTTCGTGAGGGAGGCCTGAATCGTGTCCGTCTACTACATCGGGATGTACGACATCGACGACCCGGAGCAATTCCAGGGATATCCTCCGCGGGTCTTGGCGTTGCTTCCCAAGTACGGGGGACAGATCCTCGCCTCGGATACGTCGCCCTATGTCATAGAAGGAAAGGCGCGAAGGATGAACGCGATCATCCGGTTTCCCTCACGAGAGGCGGCGCTCGGACTCTACAACGATCCCGACTACCAGGAAGCCAAGCGGATGCGCCACGAGTCCACCAGCAACATCACCATGGTGCTCGTGGAGGAGTTTGCGTTGCCTGAGGGCCGATGAAACCTACTGAATTCGCCTTGTACAGGATTGCACCGTTCCGTTTGAAAGTACCGGCTGGTATGTTCCTACCTTCGTCAGTTCTCGCTTCAGGTGGTTCAGCCCGTGCCTCTCCGCTCGCACTGTTCAAAATCGGCCGCCGCTGCCCTGTGGGTCTGCCTCCTGGGGTTTGGATCTCCCCTTCGAGCCCAGATCGGCGATGTGCTCACGGTTCTTCCCAACAGCGCCGCCCACCGAGCGTCCGTCAGGTCCACGCCCGCCTCGGCGCCGCTAAGACAAAACAGCGTGCTGTCTCCCGCGTCTAGCTTGCGGCTCCCTGGATGGGCGGTCATTGCCCCGGACGCTCGCGCAGTGTGGCAAGGCCGTCTGGAGCAGTCGATCGACGACCGCCTCACCGTCTTCGGGGGCTATGCTCGCCGAGGTTCTCACGGATTCGTCGGTCTCCGACTGCTGTTTTGAGGCCGGCCTCCTTCACAACTGGACCAAATCCGTGAGTGAATGGAAACCCACAAGGTGAATTAAACGCTCGCATTCCTGCCGAAACTACCCACCATTCCGCTCCCCAGAATTAGTCCAGCATTTCTTCTGAGCCTGCCTTCATCCAGCAGGCTCCTACTCAGGCATGTGTCCCGCCGCGTGATGGTCCATGCGCTGGAAGGCAAGGAATTGGTGAATCGCCGCTATCGCGACGGAATCTTGGCTGACGATTCTCAACTCCCCGCCCCTGGGACGATCCACCGCCGTATAAAGGATTGCCTCCCGTCGAGCGGCCATCACGTCGGTCCCCGGCACCTCGCGGTCGTGGACCACACCCGGTAGCGCAAAGTCTCCCGACGCAAAGCGACGTGCGATGTCCCGCATGTGCGCTCGAATCGTAGCAATCCCCACCGAATCGCCGGCGTCGTCCCGCTCCAGCACCACTCGGCCACCATCCGGCAGGTCTTCGAATACGTGTTGTGAGGTGTACTGATCGACTCCCATGACAGCCTGACCTCTCGCCTGCACGCCGGCGAATCCGGTGTCCGTGGAAGAGGCTCTGGCGTCATCCGCTTTGTCTGGCTTCGCCCGGCAAGCCGGAATTGTGAAGCAGATCACCATGAGAGTCAGGGATAGTCGCTTAACGCGGAGACGGGCGGCACGGTCTACCCTCCGAATCACTTCGCCGATCCCTCGACTCTGACTGGAGCTAACCATATGGCCAGACACGGCTTCCTCCTCGCGGCCGGAGCCGCGCTGCTCACGGCGGGCCTGTTCGCGTGCAGTGACGGCAGCAGCCCGGATTCAACCTCGGACGAATTGACTGCTGCACAAGCGGATTCGCTGGCCGAGGTGATCACCCAGGATGCGGACGAGCTGGTGGCCGCCTCAGAATTCAATGCTACGTCTGCGGTAGTCCTGAGACACCACGTCAGGATCATCCCGCACTTCTTTCCGGGCCCGCCTCCGTGTGATCCAGCTATCAGCCCAGACCCTCTCATCAACAGTGACAACGATGCGATTCCCGACTCGGCCCGGTTCGACTTCACCGGATGCAGCTTCACTCGGGGGCCCTTCGACGTCTCGGTGGGCGGGACTATCGATCTGATAGATCCGAGCCCCACGGTGCCGGAGTTTGCGGTTCGTCTCGTTTTCAATGACTTCGGCCGGACCTGGACCAATACCCAGACGAACCGGACCCGTTCGGTGATTCACAACGGCAGCCGACAGATTAGCGCCAATGCGGATGAGCTGAATCACTCGATCAATAATTTCTTGACCGAATACACCTTCGCCAGCGGAGCAACGGCCACCCACGTTCGCAACTGGACCGGACACTTCGATGCCGAGGTGCCGGGATCGATTGCGTTGGAGTCGCCGCTACCGAGTGGTGACTGGTCCTTTGCCGGCTCGTCTACCTGGACCAAGGGCGCTCGGACCTGGGGTGTGCAGACCACGACGACCACCGCGCTCCATTATGACCCTGCCTGCAGCGTGGCTCCCCGGTTCACGTCCGGGCAACTCATGCTGACCGTGACCAGGAACGGCCACATCGTCAATGTCACAATCGATTTCACCGGCTGCGGCCAGTACAGCGTGACGCGCACCATTCCTACCGCCTGAGTCGGGTCCCCTCTCTCCGGGTGGTCGGTCCTTGGGGCCGGCCACCCGTCTTATTTCGCGCCACCCCACTCCGCCGCTCTCGGGTTTATATTCCCGCCCCGTTCCAAATGACCCTACCCTGTACCTTGGAGACAGTATGAGGAAACTGGCTGCATTGGCCGCCTGCGCCGTTCTACTCGGCTGCAACAAGACCGGCGGGAGCACTGGTGGTGGCGCCAGCAGTCTCTCCAGCACCGAGGACAAGGTCAGCTACATCATCGGCCTTCAGATGGGCAAGAGCCTCAAGGAGCAGAGCATCACCGTCAAGCAGGATCTGCTCATCAAGGGCTTCAACGATGGCCAGGCGGGCGGGAAGGCCCTGATGACCGACGACGAGATCCGCACCACCATGATGGCTTTCCAGCAGCAGATGATGCAGGCTCAGCACGCCAAAGACTCGGCGTCCTCGCTGACGAATGAGAAGGAAGGGAGCGACTTCCTGGCGAGCAACAAGTCCAAGGACGGGGTAAAGACCACTGCGAGCGGACTGCAGTACAAGGTGATCAAGGAGGGAACTGGTCCTCATCCCGCGAAGACCAGTGTCGTGACCGTGCACTACAAGGGCACCCTGCTCAACGGGGATGAGTTCGACAGCTCCTATTCGCGCAACGAGCCAGCGACCTTCCCGCTCAATCAGGTCATCCCGGGCTGGACAGAGGGACTGCAGCTGATGACCGCGGGATCCAAGTACCAGTTCTGGGTTCCGGCGGCTCTGGCCTACGGTGAGGGCGGCTCACCGCCCAAGATCGGGCCGAACGCGACGCTGATGTTCGAGGTGGAGCTGCTGTCCTTTAAGTGACGAGTAAGAGGACTGGGGACTGAGGACTGAGTGTGAGAGAGCAGAAGACTCAGTCCTCAGTCCTCAGTCCTTTGTACTCATTACTGGCGCGACTAGCGCTCAAACTCCACCCTCATAATCCTCCCCTCCGGTCCGACCAGCCACCCCGCCCGCGTGCTGGCAAACCCGGCACTCCAGTAACTCAGCGTATCAATGCGGTAGCCAGCTTTGCCCATCGTCCTGGGAGTAGCTTGCCCCGCGCGGGCCCACGGCGACGAGAAGCGGGCCGCCCGCAACGTAAAAGGCGCCGTAGATCGGCCCCGCGAAGGTAGGCGGATTGCTGCGGAACCAGCTGACCCCGCCGTCGGCGGTGAAGGCCATGTTGTCCCGCGAGGAATCAGGTGCTGCGATATCGCCGCCGGCCGCTATGCCGTGCAGCCGGTCCCTGAACGCCAGAGTTGCTATTCCGGTAGTCTGGGTTCCATCAATCACTGGCGTCTCGTGGCTGGTCCAGTTCTTCCCCCCATCGCTGGTCACCAGCACCCGCGCCTGCTCCCCCGCGGCAGTCCCAATCCACGCATCTCGTTCGCCGACGGTAATCAGGCATGTCCCGCTCGCCGCAAAGCCGCCCTCACCCGGGGACGCGGGCGGCACCCGCTCGGGAGGAACCCGGGACCAGGAGGATCCGCCATCTGTTGTCGTCAGAATCTGCAGTTGGCCCTGAACCGCGTCGCCAACCACCAGACCGCGCCTGGCGTCCCAGAATCCGAAACAGTCGTAGAACCCCTTGGGGTCCTGGTTGGTGAACTGGAGCAGCCAGCGGCGTCCTCCGTCGATCGTTTTGTAGATCCGGGAGCGATCGCCGAGGCCCGCGCTGAGCAGCCAGGCTGTCTCTGTCGTCCACCGCGTACACGTCGCGGAATTCGAGAGAATCCGCCCCGTTGACCTGGCCTGCCGATCCAGGTGATGCCGCCGTCGGTGGTCCGGACATAGGTGCCGCCGGCCCCGCTGGCCCAAACCACCTTGTCGTCCACGACACTGACGGCCTGAAGCCGGAACCGGGTCCCGCTTTGCTGGGGTATGAGGTAGGGGGCATAGGTCCGGGGCGCCGTCCGTCCCGGGTTCCCACGGCAGGCGGCCAGGAGAACCAGAAGCATCAGGAGTTGTGATCGCATGCCCCAACTTGCGCGCTGGGACTGGACGCCGCTACTTGTATTACGCACTATGCGTAACCCGTATTGCGTAACGTTTTCCACTCCGGACTGAGTCCATGGCCAAGGCCCTTCCCTCCGCCCCTCGCAATCCCTTCGAGTTCGGCCGCGAGCTGGGCGCCAATGAACTGGTGGACCGGGAGGCGGAGCTCGAAGCCATCTCCCGGGTCATCAGCAATCGAGGGAAGCTCTTTTTCATCGGGCCGCGGCGTTTTGGGAAGACCTCGATCCTCAATGCCACTGAAGAACGGCTGGCGCAATCGGGCATAGCTGTCCTGCGCTACGATGCCGAGGCGTACGAGAGCCTGGGCCGTCTGGCGCAGGCCCTGTTGAGCGGAGCTGCCCGGCACCTCGCCGGCTCGCTCGATCGTGCCGGGGAAACGACGCGGAAATTCTTCGCCAAGCTGCGGCCCAATGTCACCTATGACCTCGCCGACCATCGCCTGTCAGTATCGATTGGCGTATCGCCCGAACGGGGAAAGACGGAGCTGCCGCTGCTTACCGACGTGCTCGACGGCATCGAGCAACTGGCGGCAAAGGAACGACGGCCGGTGGCGGTGGTGCTCGACGAGTTCCAGCAGGTGATTCGCGAAGGCGGCGAGGAGGCCGAGCGCCAGCTCCGGGCCACGATCCAGCGCCATCGCCACGTGGCATACGTGTTCGCCGGCTCGAAGACCCGGTTGCTGGCCGACATAACGAGCGATCCTGGCCGCGCCTTCTGGAAGCTGGGCCAGCGGCTCTTTCTCGGCCCCATCCCTCGCGAAGCCTTTCGCCCCTTCCTCGAGCGGGGATTCTCCTTTGCCGGATTCACCTCTACTCCGGAAGGGGTCGAACGAATTCTGGATCTCTCGGAAGACGTGCCCTACAACGTGCAGCGCCTCGCCAGCGCCTGCTGGGAGGAGTTGCGCGTCTCAACCGACCACACCCTTACCGCCGGGCAGGTTGACCCGGCCCTCCGTACCGTCGTGCAGGGTGAGAATCCGGCCTACATGCAGGTGTGGCAGAGCCTGACCCAGGTGCAGAAGAAAGCGCTCAAGGCGGTGATCGAGGAGCAGGGACGCGAGTTACTGGCCCGAGCCGTCCTGCAGCGTCACGGGCTGGCCGCCTCCTCATTGCAGCGCGCGCTCCGTTCGCTCGACACGCTTGGCCTTATTCGGGAGGACGAATCGCCCGAGGGGGTGAGGTATCGGCTGGAGGATCCGTTCCTTGCGGCGTGGCTTGCGATGGCGCAGAGGGACTGAGGGAATTGAAGATTGCAGATTGAAGATTGATTGGGGGGTTAGTATACTCTGACAGTTTCCCTGTACTTCCTGTGATGCGCATACGAGGCGCTGTAATGGCTGACGAGACGAAGCCCGCAAAAAAGAAAGCAACCCGACGGAAGAAGATTGCCGCCCCCCGTGGACTGGCGGCCCCTGAAGTCGTCGGTGGATCGGCTGAGGCCATTGACGAACTGGCTGCTGGGGTCGTGGCGGACGGTGGCGCCGTAGTCGGCTCTTATCGCGAGCCACTGGGAGGCATGTGGCAGCTGGTGGCGGCACTGCCCATCGAGAAGGTCTCGGCCACTCCTTACCAGCGTGATCTGTCTCCGGCCCACGTCACCCGTTTGTCCCAGGCCATCGACAAGCTGGGCCGCTTCATGGATCCGATCGTCGCGGTTCGCACGCCCGATGGCCTCTACTGGACGCCGAATGGCCATCATCGGCTTGCCGCGATGCGCGTGTTGGGTGCCCGGTCGATCATGGCACTGGTGGTCCCGGAAGCGGAGGTTGCCCACCGCATCCTCGTTCTCAATACCGAGAAGGCCCACAACGTCCGGGAGCGCGCCTTCGAGGTGATTCGTCTGGCGGAGGATCTGGCCCAGCTCGATGACGGCCTCGAGAGCAGCTACGAGACCGAGTTCGAGGAGCCGTCTCTGCTGACGCTGGGCTGCTGCTACCAGGTCAACGGTCGCTTTTCGGGTGGCGCCTACCAGCCGGTGCTCAAGCGGGTCGAGAGTTTCATGGCTCTCAAGCTTTCCCGTGCTCTCGAAGTGCGGCGGGAACGGGCCACTCAACTGCTGGAGCTCGATGCCGCGGTGGCCGAGGCGGTTGCAGCGCTCAAGAAGCGAGGCTTCGAGAGTCCTTACCTCAAGGCGTTCGTCCTGGCGAGAATCAATCCCCTGCGGTGGGACAAATCGGAGAAGAAGCCGCCATTCGATGCCACGATCGCCAAGATGCTTGCCGCCGTAGCCAAATTCGATAGCAGCAAGGTCAGAGCTGATCAGGTCGCCCGCAGCGGTGGTCCGCCGGACGACTCCCAGAGCTAGTTTCCTCTCTTCCCCAGGACTTCTTCATGGCCGATCATTGGATCTCGGTTCGTCGCCGGTTCGCGCTGGCTCTCCTGCTGTTTATCCCCGCGGGCCTCTCCGCCCAGGAACGAATCACGATCGGATTCGGTGGCGGCGCCACGATTCCCGCCGGCACGACGGCGGACAACTTCACGACCGGATGGAACGTTCTCCTGAACGCGCAGTACACTCGCGCCCGCACTCCGTTCGGCGGCGAAATGTCTTTCGCCTATCATGAAATGGACCTGAAAGGCGGCGCGTTCGGCAAGACTAAGATCATCGCGCTTACCACGTCTCTGCTCGTCAGCTTCCCGACCGACCCGCGATCCAAGTCCGCTGTCCGGGTCACCTTCGCTGGCGGAATCGGGGGGTACTTCCATGAGCTGGAACTGAACGGATCGAGCGACACCAACTATCCCTTCGGAGTGAACGGTGGCGCGGGCATCGACCTCTACATGAACAAGAAGCGGACCGCAGCGATTTTTCTGGACGCGCGGTATCACCACATTTTCGCCAGTCAGGACGTCGACATGATCCCGATCACCTTCGGCTTGAAGCTCCGGGCGAAGTAACCAGCCACCGGTATGGGTCACACTATGGTCGCACTGCGCGCATGCACCGCCCGTCTTTCCTGGCTCATGGTTCTTATGGTATTGGCGCGGCCGCTTGCGGCGCAGGATTCCTCTGGCAGCGGCGGGGGCGGTGACATCGAGCTCTCCCGAGCCCAGATCCAGGCCGAGCGCCAGGCGATCATCAACCGGGCGATGGAACTGACCGATTCGGAGAGTACGGTTTTCTGGCCGCTGTATCGGGAATTCCGCACCAAGATGGCGGCAGTGACCGACCGGCAGGTGGCGGTGATCAAGCAGTACGCCGCCACGTACAACTCGATGACCGACGACCAGGCGGACAAGCTGATGTCGAACTACATGGATTTTCAGAAGGACAAGCTGAACCTGGAGAAGGACTACGTGAAGAAGTTCAAGAAGATCCTGCCGACCCGGAAAGTCGCCCGGTATTTCCAGCTCGAGCACAAGCTCGACGCGGTCATCGATTACGATCTGGCCAGGGCCATCCCGCTACTGCAGTAGGAACCGCCTTCAGGGCGAGCGCCTGCTCAAGCCGACATAGAGCAGGCGGGCGAAACGCTCGCCGTAACGAGATCCGCCGAAAGCCTGATCGAATTCTCGAGTCGGTTGAGTAGCGAGGTATTGCTCCACCGACTGGCCCGCCCCGATTGCCGCAAGGGTTCGCTCCCGCATCGTCACCAGCATCTTCCGGTAGGTCGCGACTTCGCTGCGGTTGGTCACCCAGCCGTGCCCGGGCACGATACGGGTCTTGTCGTCGGCATGGGCCAGGACGAGATCCACTCCCCGGATCATTCCGTCCAGCGTCCCGCCGCCCCACCAGTCGAGGAAGGGAGGCGCTCCCAGCTCGACGATATCCCCGGTGTGAATCACGTTCGCATCCCGGAACCAGATGACGGCGTCGCCGCTGGTGTGGGCCGAATCGGCATGGAGTGCCGTGACATGGCCCTCGAAGGGCAAAGTCAGCGAGTCGTCGAACACGCTGTCCGGCAGGGCGGCCGGGTCGGCTGCCTCCCGGTGCCATTCCTCCCACTCGGTAATCACTGTGTCCTTCTTCGCTTCGCCGACCAGGAGCCGTTGGGCGAAGATGCGCGCACCCTGGGCCCGCCAGTGCGGATTGCCCTCGATATGATCGGCGTGATAGTGGGTGTTCACCAGCAGCTGGACTGGCAACTTCGTGACGGTACGGAGCGCCGAATCAGCCAGCCCAACCCGGCGCCCGCTCTGGCCATCAACCAGCAGCACGCCCTTGGAGCCAACCAGGGCGACGATGTTGCCGTTGGTGAAGCCGGAGATGACGTAGACGCTCGGCACTACCTGGGCGATCCGCATGGTCATCACATCCTGCTGCCTGGGCGTGAAGGCGCCCGCGGAAGAGGATGGCGATTGCGACAGAAGAAATGCAGGGGCACAGATGTCGCCGAGGCGTGACGGAATGGAGTCTTATGCGAGATCAATGTTTTCTTGTGTTCTCCGCGTTCTCTGCGTCTCCGCGGTGGCAGTTTGACCAGATGAAACGCAGAGGCGCAGAGGTCGCCGAGGCCTGAGGAATGGGCGGAAATCAGGGAGGTGGTTTCCGATGCACGGCTACTCCGGCTAATTTCGGCCTCGGACCGCTCTGCGTCCCCAACGGCCTCAATGTCCCGCCAGCCGGAAGATTCTCCTCGACGAATCGGGTCAGCAGGCTGTAGAGGTGCAGCGTCGTGCCCTGCCCCTCGAAGATCCCGTGAGTCCGGTTGGGGTACTCCATCATGGTGAAGGGCCGGTTCGCCGCCACCAGCGCGTTGATCAGCCGCTCGGTGCCCTGGTAGTGCACGTTGTCATCCCCGCTGCCATGGACGACCAGCAGCTTCGCTTTCAGATTGGCGGCAAAGTTGAGCGGTGAGCTGCGCTTGTAGTCTTCCTCGTTCTGCTCGGGGAGCCCCATGTAGCGCTCCTGGTAGATCGTGTCGTACAGGTGCACGTCGGGCACCGGTGCGACTGCCATGCCCATGCGGTATACCTCGGGATCGCGGAACAGGACATTGAGCGTCGTGGATCCCCCGCCGCTCCAACCCCAGACGCCGAGCCGGGTGGAGTCGACCCACTTCCAGCGGCCGATGGCTCGCGCGGCGCCCGCCTGATCGTCCGAGACCAGGAGTCCGAATTTCCGATAGATGCACTTGCGCCATTCCCGTCCGCGGAGCGACGGCGTGCCCCGGTTGTCGAGGCTCATGACCACGTAGCCCTGCTGGGTGAGCATGAGGTGCCAGAGGTAGTCCTCCCAGCCCCAGCTGTCCAACACGGTCTGCGCGGCCGGCTCGCCGTAGACGGTGAACAACACCGGATACTTGAGTGTCGAGTCGAAGCCGGGCGGACGCATCACGTAGCCGTCGAGGGTGACGCCGTTGCCCGCATCCACCTTGAAGAAACCCGCCGGCCCACGCTTGAGCCGGGCGACGGTCTCCTTGAGCTTGGCGTTGTCCACCAGGGTGCGGACCACCTTGTGATCGGGGAGATGAATCAGCTCGGTCACCGGCGGCACGCCGAAAGACGAGTAGTAGTGGAAGGCCCACGCCGCGCCCGGCGCGATTGAATAGTTGTGGGTGCCGGCCTGATCGGCGGGCGTCAACCGCTCGGCCGGAGCGCTGCCGTCGAGTCGCGCACGGTAGAGGTAGCGCTGCGTCGGGTTGTCGGGCGAAGCGCTGGTAGTAGACCCATCCGCCGGTTTCGTCGATGGTGAGCACCTGCGCGATATCGAAGTTGCCCGGCGTCAGGAGGTGCAGGTCGCTCCCGTCCCGCGACACGGTGTACATGTGGCGCCAGCCGTCCCGCTCGCTGACCCAGGTGAAGCGCTTGCCACCGTCCAGCCAGCGCATGTCGTCGACCACGTCCACCCAGGCGCTGTCCTGGTCGGTCAGGATGGTGCGCACCTTGCCGCTCTTGGCATCACCCAGCATCAGCTGCAGAGTGTTCTGCAGGCGATTGAAGTGCTGCAGCACCACCTCGTCCGAGGTGGCGGCCCACTCCATTCGTGCGATGTAGGTGTTGCGGGGATCGCCCGGCGTCTCCAGCCAGCGCGTCTTGCCGCCGCCGGCGTCCACTACGCCCACCCGGCAGGAAGAGTTGGTGGTCCCCGCCTTGGGGTACTGAACCGGAATGGTGAAGGAGTAGAGCGAGTCGGTGTTGTTGATCAGCAGGAAATCCCGCACGCCTGAGGCGTCGAGCTGCCAGTAGGCAATCCGCTTGCCGTCGGGGCTCCAGCGGAAACCGTCCCGATCGTCGAATTCTTCCTCGTAGACCCAATCGAAGGTCCCGTTGATCGTGGTGCGAGACCCGTCCGACGTGAGCCGGGTGATCTTCCCGTCCTTGAGCCGCTCCACATAGAGGTTGTTCTCCCTCACGTAGGCGACGCGATCGGCCTGGGGGGAGAACTTGGCGAACATGAGGGTCGAGGGCTTGGCCTCCGATCCTCCCAGTTTCCGGAGTTTGCCGGTGGCGACTTCGAGGACCCAGTAGTCGCCCCTTGGTGTTCTGGCGCCACACGCGCTTGGAGTTGGTGTACAGCAGGACCCGCTGCCCGTCGGTGGAGAACGTGAAGTTTTCCACCCGGAGGGGGACCGAATCGCCGGTCGGGATCAACTTCGCCGCCGCCAGCAGGACCTGCTTCTGTCCGGTGGCCGGATCGGTTCGCACGAGGTCACGCCCCCGACCATCGGGAGCACGCTCGAAGGTGGTGTATCCCGAATCCCGGAGCCAACGGGCGGGCCCGAAGAAATCCGGTGAAAAGTCTTCCGAGTTGAAGAGCCGCTCGAGAGTGACCAGCGAGGAATCTTGCTGGGCGGCGAGGGCAGGCGCTCCCACCAGGATCGCAAACGTAGCCGCGAGAGGATGCAGACGCATTCGG
The DNA here is from genome assembly GCA_963821525.1 of uncultured Gemmatimonadales bacterium. Classification (GTDB taxonomy): domain Bacteria; phylum Gemmatimonadota; class Gemmatimonadetes; order Gemmatimonadales; family GWC2-71-9; genus DATBGE01. The sequence goes on from CAWGED010000004.1 coordinate 275,804, forward strand.
CACTCGGGAAAGGGATTCGTGATGACCGGGTTCGCGGGATACTACGACGATATCGCCGCCTGGTTACGGTGTTCGGGCCTTCTCCAGCACGGTTGCGGCACTGTCGATCAGGCTCGCCGCCTTATCCAGGACGTCGGCGGTGCGGGTAACCTGCGTATCGAGCGCATCCCAGCTGCCCTGTTCGATCGCCTCACGCACCGCGGGCAGTGTCTTCACGGAATAGCCGGTGTAGGAGTCCTGGTGCATGGACGTAGTGGCGGTACCAGGGCCGTCCCGGCAAGCCATCCTCCTGCAGCAGTGCACGCTCCAGCTGTGCCATTACGACGCTCACCGAGCGCGCGGCCGGTTTTTCCAGTCTCGAGCCATCTCCGGCGGCAAGACTGTCGTATGCGACTTCGTAGCGAAGGGCACTCTCCCGCAGCCGCGCTCCGGCGTTCTCCAGGGGCGCGAAATTCAGGAATGGCGGTTCCGGCGCGCGAGCCGGAGGCACCAGGGGCTGACGGGGATCCGAGATTGCGGCGTATACCCCTTCACTGATCTGGCGGTTGCGCTCGAGGATCGAATCGCGGCGGGTTGCCGCGAGAGCTTTCACCTGTCCGATGTATCCCGCGATCGTCTCGGCGAAAGTCGAAGCGCGGAAAGGCAGGACGTCCGCTCCAGCCAATCGCATGACCAGGGTTCCCGCCACCTGGGACAGGGCTCGGTTGTAGGTAAAGCCGGTGTCGGCGAACCGGGTGTACCAGGCAAAGCTGTCATAGATGGAGTGATAGACCCCATCCGAGCCCGGATCCTCTCCGCCGAAGCCGAGGTTGAGCGAGGCGATTCCCAGATGCTGGAGGAAGGGCGTGAAGTCGGAGCCGGATCCCAGTGCACCGATCCGCAGATCGGGCCGATCCCGGGCTTCGCGCCGGGTCGAGTCGGTGCCGGTCGCGATCTGCTCTAACTGAGCGCGCTTCCATACCGAGAGTCCGGTCTCCGGATCGGTCACGTCGCGGGCAGCGTCGTTGACCGCCTGTTCCAGCGTGTGAGACCCGGCTGCGCCGAAGAATCCGCGGTCGTTGCCGTCGGTATTGATGTAGACCGCGGCGTGTTTCCGTAATTCCTCCCCATGCTGCTCCGCCCACTCGGTCGAGCCCAGGAGTCCCTGCTCCTCGCCGTCCCATGCCGCAAACACGATCGTGCGACGTGGCTTCCACCCTTGGCGCGCGAGAGCCCCCATGGCGCGCGCCTCTTCCAGCACGGCGACGAGACCGGAGATCGGATCCTCCGCCCCGTTGACCCAGGCATCGTGATGGTTACCCCGCACGATCCATTCGTCGGCCGCGTCACCGCCGGGAATGCGGCCGATCACGTCGTAGAGCGGTACCAGCTTCCAGTCGAACTTGAGCTTGAGATGGACCTTTGCCGTGCCGTCACTGCCCAGGTGGTAGGCGAGCGGCAATCCGCCACGCCACTCCTGCGGCGCCATTGGTCCGCCAAGGGCTGCGAGAAGCGGCTGTGCGTCTCCCTGCGAAATCGGCAGCACCGGGATCTTGGTGATGCCCCAGGCCGAATCCATCGGCAGGCGATGCACGCCGGGCTTGGCGCCAACGAAGGGAGTCAGCGGATCGCCTGCCGCGATCGGCTGATCCTTTACGCTGCCGCGCTGCACGCCCTCCTTTGGCCTATAGGCGCCTTTGGGATAGGTGTCACCGGCGCCGTAGCCATCGTCCTGCGGATCGGAATAGATGAGGCAGCCGACCGCGCCATGCTCCGCGGCCAGCTTGGGCTTGAGTCCCCGCCAGCCGGCTCCATAGCGAGCGAGCACGATGGCGCCCTGCACCGAAACGCCCATCCGCTCCAGGCGCTCGTAGTCGGCCGGCATCCCGTAGTTCACGTAGACCAGCGGCGCCGTCACGTCGCCGTCCCGGGAGTAGGCGTTGTAGGTCGGCAGCTGCTCGGCCGACTGGGACGAAGTCGGATCGTTCTTCAGTGCCGGTTCCTTGAGCGTCGCGACGAAACTTGGTCGGCGCCACCAGCTCGACCAGGCGTTCGCGAGGGGTAGGGAACAGCACCTGGAAGGTGTCGATCGACGCGTCGAGTCCCCAGCTCTTGAACTTCCCGTACAACCACTCGGCGTTGTCCCGGTCGTAGGGCGATCCCAGGTGATGGGGCCGCGCGGTCAGTCGCCGCATCGACTCCCGGGCCGAATCGGGCGTGATCATGTCCCGGAACTTCGCCTCCCATTCCCGTTGCTCCCGGGACCGGGCTGCGGAGAATCCCCGCAGCGGGGTCGGGTCATCGGTTCGAGCAGCGAGAGTTGTGAGGAGGAGCGGGAGGAGAAGTGCGAAGCGAATTCGGGTCATTGTCGAGGGAGCAGGGGTGGGAATGCTGTAAGCCGTCAGCCATCAGCCGTCAGACAAGGCCCTAAGCCGTTAGCCATAGGCGTTAGGTTGTTCGATACTTCGATACTTCAATCTGAAATCTTCAATCTCAGCCGTCTCCGTCTTCACGGAACGGCGGAGGTCGTCGGCCCCGCCAACCCGACCGCGTCCAGCATGAATGCGTAACGGAAGGCGGCTTCGTGGAGGCGCTCGTAGCGTCCCGAGGAACCACCGTGACCGCCCGCCATATTGGTCTTCAGGTAGAGTGGATTCTGGTCGGTCTTGAGCGAGCGGAGCCGTGCCACCCACTTGGCCGGCTCCCAGTACATGACCTGCGAATCGTTGAGCGACGTGGTGACCAGCATCCACGGATAGTCTTTCGCCGCCACGTTGTCGTAGGGCGAATAGGTCCGCATGTAGGCATACTGCTCCGGCACGGCCGGGTTCCCCCACTGCTCCCACTCCTGGGCGGTCAACGGGAGCGACGCATCGCTCATCGTATTGATCACATCGACGAACGGCACGTCCGCGACGATGGCCCGGAACAGGTCGGGGCGCATGTTGGCCACCGCACCCATGAGCAACCCGCCGGCGCTGCCTCCGTTGGCCACGAGCCGCTCGGAAGTGGTGTATTTGCGGCGAATCAGCTCCTCGGCGACGTCGATGAAATCGTTGAACGTGTTCTTCTTGTTGAGCATCTTGCCGTCGTCGTACCAGCGGCGACCCATCTCCTGCCCGCCGCGAATGTGCGCGATGGCGTAGATGAACCCGCGATCCACCATGCTCAAGACGCTGGAGTTGAACGTGGGCTCCAGGGTGAAGCCGTAGGATCCGTAGGCGTAGAGCAGGAGCGGGTGAGAACCGTCGAGCTTGGTGCCCTTGCGGAGCAGCACCGATACCGGGACCGAGACCCCATCCCGTGCCGGCGCCATGAACCGCTGGACCTCGTAGCTGTTCGCGTCGTAGCCGCTGGGAATCTCCTGCCGCTTCTTCAGTTCCCGCTTCCGGGTCGACCAGATCGTAGTCGTAGACCGAGTTGGGCGTCACCAGCGAGGAGTAGTTGAACCGGTAGGTCTGGGTGTTGAACTCGGGATTACCGCCGGGAAATACGCCGTAGGCCTTCTCCGGGAAGGTGACGTAGTGGGTCTTGTTGTTCTTGAGGTCGGCCACGCGGAGCCGGCGAAGCCCACCCGACCGCTCGCTAACCACCACGAAGTTCTTGAACGCGTCCACTCCCTCGACGAACACCGAGTCGCGGTGGGGAAGCCAATCGACCCAGTTGGCCGGCCCGGGATTGTCCTCCGGTGCCTTCACGATCCGGAAGTTGGTGGCCGAATCGTTGGTGAGGATCAGGAAGAATCCGTCGGCGTGGTCTACGCTGTATTCGACGTTGGGCCGGCGGGCCGCGACCACCCGGGGCTCACTGGTGGGACTGGCAGTGGGAATGATTCGCCACTCGGACGAGGTAAAGCCGTCGGCCGTGATGAAGACGTACTTCCCGCTCCGCGACCGCTGCACGCCGACATTGTTGAGGACGTTGTCCTCCTGAAACACCTTGACGTCCTGCTCCCGCGGCGTGCCGATCACATGCCGCCAGACGGTGTTCCCGCGCTTGGCGGAATCGGCGGTCATATAGAAGAACGTCTTATTGTCGTTCGCCCACGCCGTCCCGTTCCAGACGTTGGGGATCTGGTCGACGATCTTACCGGTCTTGAGATCCTTGACGTAGAGCGTGTATTCCCGGAAGGCGGTGAGATCTTCGAGGTACAGCAGGGTCTCACCATCGGGGCTGACATCGACGCCGCCCAGCGCGTGGAACTTCTTCCCCTCCGCCAGGGCGTTCTGGTCGAGGTACACTTCCTCCGGCGCCGATAGCGAGCCGCGCTTGCGGCAGAAGATCGGGTAGTTCTTGCCCTGCTCGGTGCGGCTATAGTACCACCAGCCGGTGTCGAACACCGGCACGGAGAGATCGGTTTCCTTGATCCGGCCCAGCATCTCCTGGTAGAGCTTGTCCTGCAGCGCCTCGGTGTGCTTCATCTTCTGCGTCGTGTACGCATTCTCGGCTTCGAGGTAGGCCGTTACTTCGGGATTGGTCTTTTCCCGGAGCCAGAAGTAGTCGTCTACCCGCACCTCCCCGTGCAGGGTATCGACCTTGGGAATCTGCCGAGCCACCGGCGGATCCTGAGGTGAAGCGGCTTCAATTGGGATAGCGAGAGCGCACATGACGGCGACCAGGCGAAGCGACATTGGAGATCCCGGATTCGGGAAGGGGAGGGAGCATAGGGCCGCCAAGGACCGTCGGCAAGACGAAGGGAAACCGCGAGAGGTGGCCGATTTCGCCGCGGAGAGGTAAGTCACTGGCATGTTTCAGGTTGGGTCACTGACCCGGTTTGGATCTTTCACTAGGGGCCGCCGTACGGAGGCTCCCCACCCGGCCGAGAGAACGCAATGGTTCATCTCCTCGCACTGGTCGTTCCGATCTGCGGGATTCTGGGGCTCGATCCCTGCCCCACAACGCCTCCGCCGCCTTACGCGATTACCGGCGTCAGTGTGCTGCCTATGGATCGGGAGCGGGTACTCGAAGGCTATACGGTAATTGTCCGAAACGGTGCCATCGAGACGCTCGGTCCCGCCGACAAGGTGTCAGTACCCCAGGATGCGGTCCGAATCGACGGGCGGGGGAAGTATCTCATCCCCGGTCTCACCGAGATGCATACCCACCTCAGTCCGGGTGCGGGAGATCCGGGAGACGGTCTGGGACGGCAGCTGCGCCTGGCGCTCGCCAACGGGGTCACCACGATGCGCGGCCTCGTCGCTCCGCCCGGGATCATCCCGATCCGAGACAAAGTGAATTCGGGCGCGATCCTCGGCCCGACGCTCTACGTCGCGGGACCCTCCCTCAACGGGAAGTCAGTCCCCGACCCTGAGACCGGACGGCGGATGGTCGAAGACGCCAAGCGCCAGGGATACGACCTGCTCAAGACTCACGGGGGACTGACGGCGGAAAGCTACGACGCAATCGTCGCCGCGGCGAAGGCAACGGGTCTTCGGTTGGTGGGACACGTGACCCAGGGTTACGGGCTGGATCGCGCGTTGGCAGCCGGACAGCAAGTCGAACACCTGGACGGGTACATCGCCGCGGCCCTCCCGGCAGGCGTGGCCGCGCCCGACGACCAGATCATCCCGGACGAGATCGCGGCAAAAGTCACTCCCGAGGGGATTCGAGCGATCGCCGAGAAGACCAAGAGGGCCGGGGTTTGGAACGGGATGACCCTCGCGATCTTCCAGGTCTTCGCCAGCGGCAAATCACCCGCGGAACTCGCCGCGGCACCCGAGATGAAGTACGTCCCTGCGCAGACGATTTCGAGCTGGAGCGATCAGATGAAAACCGATGCCCCCGGGTCGCTGCCGGTTTACCTCGCGGTGCGGGATTCGATCGCGGTCGCCTTGTACCGCGCCGGGGCTCGACTGCTGGTGAGCGGAGATGCTCCCCAGATTTTCCTGGTCGCCGGTTTCGGCACCCACCGCGAGATGCAGGCGATGGCCCACGCCGGAATACCCACCTACGCCGTCCTCGAAGCGGCTACCCGTAACGCCGCCGAGTGGCTGGGCCGCACCGACGCCGGCACCATCGCGCCGGGAAAACGGGCCGATCTCGTGTTGCTCGACGCCAATCCCCTGAGTGACATCGCCAACGCGTCTCGCATTCAGGGCGTGATGTTGCGTGGTGTCTGGTTCGACCGGGCGGCGCTGGACGGGATGCTGGAGGACGTGGAGAAGAGTGCTAAGGGAAGCAATTGAAGATTGCAGATTTCAGATTGAAGATCGAGAATAGACCGATCCGTGGCTGATCACCATCTTCAATCTAACTCAATAACGATTATCCGTCCCCTCCGTCCCCCCGCAGCTTGCCCCGGTCCACCTTGCCCAGGTGGGTCAGTGGAAGGCCATCCACGAAGCGGATGACCCGGGGATGCTTGTACGGTTCGAGACGATCTCGTACGAAGGCCTTCAGCTCTTCCGCCAGATCGGGCCGCTGCTCGCGGGGCACTACGAACGCATGTGGCTTCAACAGGCCGCTCGAGTCGACGACTCCGACCACCGCCACCTGCAGGACAGCGGGATGTTGCGAGAGGCAATTCTCGACTTCCTGCGGAGCCAGCCACTTGCCCGAGACCTTCAGCATGTCGTCCGACCGACCGCAGTAGCTGAAGAATCCATCCGGGGAGCGGCTCACCATGTCGCCCGAAACGAACCACTCGCCCCGAAATCCCTGCTGGGTCTTCTCCATCTGTTGCCAGTATCCGATGGCGCGCGAGCCGCCGCGGACCCACAGGTATCCCACCTCGCCGTCGGCGAGTTCTCTGCCTCCCTCGTCACATACCTTCACCTCAAAGCCCGGTACGACCTCACCCAGCGTCCCGGGACGAATCCGGCCCAGCCGGTTGGATAGAAAAATGTGCCACATCTCCGCGGTGCCGAGGCCATCGAGCAGGGGAACGCCGAAGGCCTTATCCCATCGGCCATGAAGCTCCGCCGGCAGTCCTTCGCCTGCCGAGGTGGCCAGTCGGAGCGAGGAGAGGTCGGAGCGAGCCGCCTCCGGCGTCGTTCACCATATGGTTGATCATGGTGGGGACGTTGATCAGAATCGTGGGCCGGTGGCGGGCGATTTTCTCGAACATGACCTGAGCGGTACAGCGCTCCGGGAAAAGCACCGCGGCGGCGCCTACCGAGAACGGAAACAGAAGATTGGACCCGGTCGCGTAACCGAAGAACAGTTTGGGTACGGAGAGCGTGACGTCGGTCTCGGTGTAACCGATGACCTGCCGGGCGTAGCACTCGGTGGTATTGGCGAACGAGGTGTGGGTCTGAACCACGGCCTTGGGATGGCCGGTGGTGCCACCGGAGAAAAGCCAAATCGCGGCGTCGTCCCGGTGCGAGGGGAAATTCGCCAGCGCCGCCGGGGCATCGGCAAGACGCGCCTGCCAACCCGCATCCTCAACTACCAGCAGCTGCTTGAGGTGCATCGAACGACCCGCGGCCGCCTCGAAGGCCTTCGATACATCGCGGTGGATCACCGCCACCGTGGCGCGGGAGTAGTTGAGAAAGTATTCGATCGCGTCGGGCTTGAGTTCCGGGTTGACCATGACCACGACCGCGCCAATCTTCAGGGTGCCAAACAGCGCCCCGACGAACGCAGGGCTGTCCGGCAGCGCGATCAGCACCCGTTGCTCGGGCTCTGCCCCTGCCTGGCGCAAGAGGTGGCCGAAGCGGTTCGCCAGAACCTCCACCTGGCCATAGCTCAGCCGTCCCTCATCGGTGATTAGTGCGGTCCGTTCGCCGCGGCCCTCGCGGACTCGCGCATCGAGAAAGTAGTCCGCGATGTTGAACTGCTCGGGCGGATGGAAGGACATGATCATCCCGGGTTGGTTCTGGCGCTCTCCAAGGACACAATAACCGTGCGCGAACTCGCCGCAATGACGTGGGAGGAAGTGCGCGACCTCGACGGCCAGGCTTTGGTCGCCATTCTTCCCGCCGGCGCGGTCGAGGCCCACGGCCCCCATCTGCCGCTCGATACCGACGTTGTCATCGCCAGTGCAATGGCTCGTGCAGGGGCGCGGCGGCTTGCGGCGCGCCAATATCCGGTTGTGATCCTTCCGCCGCTGGTCTACACCGCGGCCGAGTTCGCGGCCGGGTTCCCCGGGACATTGTCACTCCGGCCCGAGACGGTCACTGCCACGGTGGTCGACATTGCCCGCAGCCTGACGAGGCACAAGGTTGCCGTGCTCGCGCTCGCGAATGCGCACCTCGATCCGGCGCACCTGCGTTCACTCGAGGCCGCCGCAGTGGAAATCCGTCGCGAGGGTCGGCTCCGGGTCGCCTTTCCCAATCTCGCTTCCCGCCCCTGGTCGCTTCGGCTCTCCGACGAGTTCCGAGAGCGGAGCCTGCCACGCGGGCCAGTTCGAGACCTCGATCGTGCTGGCCGAGCGACCGGACGCGGTACGGGAACGGCTGCGCACGAGCCTGACGCCTAATCCCTCATCGCTCTCAGTCGCGATCCGCGAAGGGAAGCAGACCTTCGAAGATGCGGGCGGCCCTCAGGCGTACTTCGGCGCGCCGGCGGCCGCTACGCCGGAGGAAGGCGTGGCGACGGTCGAAACGCTGGGCGCCATCCTCGAGGAAGCCGTGCTCGCGGAGCTGGGCCGACCGATGGACTCCGCGTGATTTCTCTGGCGGGAAAAACGGCCGTGGTGACCGGTGCCGGCAGGGGCATCGGCGCTGCGTGCGCGCGTGCACTGGCCGGAGCCGGCGCCCGGGTGGTACTGGGGGCGCGGACCCGCGAGTCGGTGGAACGGGTGGCCGCCGATCTTCGGACACTCGGCCATGAAGCAGCGGCGACGGTCTGCGACGTGACCGATCCCGCGAGCGTCGACGCTCTCGCCCGGTTCTCGGCCGAACGCTTCGGGGAAGTGACTCTCCTCGTCAACAACGCCGGCATCGGTCACGCGGCCCCACTCGAGCGCCTCACGCTCGACGATTGGAATCGGGTCATGGCGGTGAACGCGACCGGCACGTTCCTTTGCACCAAGGCCTTTCTGCCTGCCATGGTCAAGCGGGGGTGGGGGCGGGTGGTGAATGTGGCGTCGGTTGCCGGCCTCAGCGGAGGCAGGTACATCGCCGCCTATGCGGCCTCCAAACACGCGGTGGTTGGATTTACCCGTTGCGCGGCGATGGAAGTCGCGGCCGCCGGCGTAACAGTGAACGCAGTCTGCCCTGGCTACGTCGACACCGAGATGACCCGAGAGTCGCTCGAACGCATTGCGATGAAGACCGGCCGGAGCCGGGAGCAGGCCCTGGAGGCCGTCCTTACGGGAACACCGCAGGGCCGGCTGATTACTCCGGACGAGGTCGCCTTCGAGGTGCTCAGGCTCTGTGCCGAGGACGCGCGTGAGATCAACGGCCAGACGATCGTGCTGGATGGCGCTGGCCTGACCTGAACCCGAGTCCCCAATCCATGTCCCGTTACCAGATCATCAACCCCGACTCCCTCGGAGTCCCTCGCGGGTGGAACAACGGCCTCCTGGCGGCCACTGGCGGGCGGCTACTCTTCATCGCCGGTCAGACTGCGCGCGATGACTCCGGACGGGTAGCGGAGACGGGCTTCGTCGAGCAATTCGATCGGGCCCTGGGGAACGCGCTCGAGGTACTGCGCGCCGCCGGCGGCAGTCCGGATGACGTGGGCCGGTTCACGATCTATGTGACCAGTCTCGACGAGTATCGCGGCAGCCTCAAGCCCCTGGGCGAGGTATACCGCCGCCGCATGGGTCGCCATTACCCGGCGATGGCGGTGGTTGAGGTCCGGGGTCTGGTAGACCCCGAGGCCAAGGTAGAGATCGAGACGACGGCTGTGCTCGGTCGAGAGTAACCTCGCCGATCAATTCAACGACTGGAGCCTTCGGCAACCATGCCCTTCGCCGCCCGTTCCTTTCAGTACCGGCTCGACAGCAAGACCGGCGTGGCCACTGCTCACGCTGAACCGGCCTGAGCGACTCAATGCCCTCACCTTCGAGGTGTACGCCGAGCTGCGTGACGGGTTCCGGGCGCTCGATACCGAGGCGGGCGTCCGCGCGATCGTGATCACCGGCAACGGGCGCGCGTTTTGTTCCGGGGGAGACGTCGAAGACATCATCGGGGCGCTGTTCGCCCGGGACCAGGAGGGATTGCTCGAGTTCACCCGACTCACCTGCGACCTCATTCTGGCAATCCGCCGATGCCGGCGCCCCGTCGTAGCCGCCTTGAACGGCACCGTGGCCGGCGCGGGCGCCGTGATCGCCGCGGCGTGTGACGTACGCATCGCGGCCGAGACCGCCAAGATCGCCTTTCTTTTCAGCAAGGTCGGTCTCTCCGGCGCCGACATGGGATCCGCCTGGCTGCTGCCCCGGATCGTAGGATTGGGCCTCGCGACCGAGCTGCTCATGACGGGAGACTTCATCACCGCGGAGCGCGCCCTCGCTATCGGCCTCTACAACCGGGTAGTACCGGTCGATCGGGTGCTTGCCGAGGCGACCGAGTTCGCCACCCGTCTCGCCAATGGGCCTTCCTTTGCCCTCGGCATTACCAAGGACGCCCTCGATCGAGAGGCGACGATGGATCTGGCCTCAGCACTCGAGGCGGAGGCCCAGGCGCAGGCGGCCTGCATGCTGGATCCGAACTTCAAGGAGGCCTACGAGGCGTTCCGCGCCAAGCGGGAGCCGAAGTTTCAGTAGGGCCATGATGCCCGATACCGATGCGGTTCGCGCCTTCCTGAGCCAGGGCCACCTCGACGATGGCGGTGGAGGCGGCGACCTTCGCCGGGAACGACATCGCCCCCCGGCCGGAGCCGCGCGACGATCGCTCCGCGCGAGTCGAAGCCCGAGAACTGCTCGGCATGCTCGGCCGCGGCGGGTGGCTCCGCCCGATTCTCGCGCAGGATCTCCGGGGGTGCTGTCTGGTGCGCGAAGCGCTGGCGGCGGCCTCTCCGCTGGCAGACGCTGTCTTTGCCCTCCAGGCTCTCGGCTCCACCCCTCTCATCATCGCAGGCGGGCCGGCACTTCGAGATCGCTGGGTTCCGGGCGCGGTCGAGGGTCGGTTGATGTCCGCCTTCGCGATGACCGAGCCGGAGGCCGGGTCGGACGTGGCCTCGATGGCCACCACGGCGAGGCGGGAGGGCGATCACTACGTACTCAATGGGACCAAGACATTCATCTCCAACGCTGGCATCGCCGACTGGTACACGGTCTTTGCCGTGACTGACCCGAACCGCGGGCACCGGGGAATCTCCTGCTTCGCGGTGCCGGCCGAGACCAAGGGCCTCCGCTTCGTTCGCGCGCTCGAACTGAGCGCGCCGCATCCGCTGGGTGAAATTGCCTTCGAAGAGTGCCGGGTTCCCGCGGACGCCATGGTCGGCGCCGAGGGAGAGGGCTTCAAGCTCGGTCTCGCCACCCTCGACCGGCTCCGCCCCACTGTGGCAGCGGCGGCCTGCGGGATGGCGGCTCGCGCGCTCGCGGAGGCGCTGGCCCACGTGCGTCAGCGCCGGCAGTTCGGAAAACCTCTCGCCGAATTTCAGCTGGTTCAGGAGAAACTCGCCACGATGGCGACCGAACTCACCGCTGCCCGTCTTCTGGTCTATCGGGCGGCTTGGGAAAAAGACGGAGGCCGCGACCGGATCACGGTTGAGGCCGCGATGGCCAAGGCCTTCGCCACCGAGGCCGCCCAGCGCGTGGTCGATGCGGCCGTTCAGCTACTGGGAGGCCGCGGGGTGCTCGCCGACCATCCGGTCGACCGGCTGTACCGTTCGGTGAGGGCTCTCCGTATCTATGAAGGGACCACCGAAGTTCAGCAGCTGATCATCGCGGGGGAGCTGCTCAAGGCCGCAGCACCGAAGACCTCTGATGCCCACTGATCGGCTCGCGCATGTGGCATCCGGATCCAACTATCAAGCATGATATTCCGGGCGCACGCTGGCCTGGTGAATCCGAGGCGGCGGGCTCCCGCTGGTTCAGCCCGGTACGCATTGGGGCTCTCACGCTGGAGCAGCGTACCTGGGTGCCCGCCATGGTGCCGTGGCGCGCCACCGAAGAGGGCGACGTCACCCCGGAGGTGTTGGCCTGGTATGAGCGCTTCGCCCGAGGCCGGCCGGGAGCCATCGTCGTCGAGGCGACCGGAGTCAGGGAAATTCGAAGCGGCCCGCTGCTCCGGATAGGTCACGACCGATTCATTCCCGGCCTCGCCAAACTGGTCGAGACGGTGCGGCAGGCGAGCGGTGGCCACACCCGATTGTTCATCCAGATCATCGATTTCCTGAAGATCCGCCGGCGTCCGGAGCCCGCAGCGCTACCTGGGCGAATTTCTGGCCCTCACCGACCGTCACCGCGCCTTGGTACCCGGCACCGACCGTGAAATCCGCTCGGCCCTCATCGCGATGTCGGAAACCGAGCCTGCGTGACATACTCACACCCCGTGAGTTCGACGCGCTCATGTACGGCGAGCGCGAGCTGGTAACTGATCTTGACCTTCCCCATATCAGAGATCTCCCGCAGGTACTCCCCGAGGTCTTTGCCGCCGCCGCGCGCCGGGCCGAGCGGGCCGGATTCGACGGCGTTGAGCTGCACTACGCCCATGCCTACACCCTCGCCTCATTTCTCTCGGCACTTAACGACCGCGACGACGGTTATGGTGGTGCGCGAGCGAACCGGGTGCGGCTTCCGATCGAGGTCTATCAGGCGGTGCGCGGTGCGGTCACCAGCCGTTTCGTGGTCGGCTGCCGGTTTCTGACGGAAGAGTGCATTCCCGGCGGCAACTCGGCGGAAGATTCGGCATGGTTCGGAGCGGAATTCGCCCGGGCCGGGATGGACTACCTTTCGCTCTCACGGGGTGGAAAGTTCGAGGATGCGAAACAGCCCCGAATCGGCTGGGCGCGCTACCCCTACACCGGACTCAGTGGCTACGAATGCATGCCCACGGTGCGGTCCGATGCAGCGGGACCCTTCGGGCGTAACGTCGCGGCCACCGCACTGGTACGGCAGGCGGTACGTGCGGCAGGCCTCGGCACTCCCGTGGTTCTGTGCGGGGGGATTTCCACCTTCGAGCAAGCCGAAGCGATTCTCCTCCGGGGTGATGCCGACATCGTGGCCTCGGCCCGGCAATCGCTGGCGGATCCCGATTGGTTCCGGAAGGTCCGGTTGGGGCAGGGGACGCTGGTCCGGCGATGCGTGTTCACCAACTACTGCGAGGGACTGGATCAGGTGCACAAGCCGGTGACCTGCAAACTCTGGGATCACAAGGGACTCGATGAAGCCGGTCTGGCGCTCACCGCCGACGGCCGTCGCCGTCTGGTGGCGCCTCCGTGGGAACCGGGAGATCCGGCGTGAAGGTTCACATCGTCGGTGGCGGACCGGCGGGTCTCTACCTCGGCATCCTGATGAAGCGGGCCGACCCGAGCCACGAGGTGCTCGTCGTCGAGCGGAACCGAGTCGATGACACCTTCGGTTTCGGCGTGGTTTTTTCGGAGGCTACCCAGGAGAATCTGGCCCAGGCCGATCCCGAGACGGCTGGGGAAATGACCCGCTCCCTGGCCCGGTGGGACGACATCGACATCCACTATCGCGGTTCGGTCATCACCTCAACCGGGCATGGCTTCGCGGGAATCGAACGACGAGCCCTGCTCGGACATCCTGGCTCGCCGAGCCCGTGAGCTGGAGGTGGATCTCCGCTTCGGCGTCGGAGATGACCGATCCCGCCGCGCTCGGCTCGGCGGATGTGGTCGTCGCCGCGGACGGCATGAGCAGCATCCTGCGGGACAGGTACGCCGCGCAGTTCGCTCCTCGCCTCGAGTGGCGGGCCAATCGGTTCGTCTGGCTCGGTACCACCCGGCCCTTTCCGGCCTTCACGTTCTTCTTCAAGCATTCGCCGCACGGGCTCTGGCGGATTCACGCCTACCAGTATGCTCCCGGCAGCTCCACGTTCATCGTCGAGACTACCGATGCCGCCTGGCGCGCGACCGGCCTCGCGGAGAGCGACGAAGACGCCACCCTGGCCTTCTGTGAGGCACTCTTCGCGGAGGAGCTGCAGGGGCACCGTCTGCTCAAGAACCGCTCGCTGTGGCGCCGGTTTCCCACCGTCCGAAATGCGCGGTGGCACGCGGAGAACGTTGTGCTCCTGGGGGACGCCGCGCATACCGCGCACTTTTCAGTCGGCTCCGGAACCAAGCTCGCCATGGAGGACGCGATCGCGTTGGCGGGGGCGTTGCACCGGCACCGGGGCGTACCTGAGGCCCTCGCCGCTTATGAGGCTGAGCGGCGCCCCGCCGTCGAGAGTCTCCAGCGCGCGGCCCAGGTGAGCCTGCAATGGTTCGAGGACACCGAGCGCTACATGGACCTGGAGCCGATCCAGTTCGCCTTCAATCTCCTGACCCGAAGCCTGCGGATTACCCACGACAATCTCAGGGTACGAGATCCCGCCTTCGTGGCTAAGGTGGACCGCTGGTTCGCACAGGGCGCAGAGCAGCAGAGTGGCCAGCCGGTGCCGCTCGACCCGCCACCGCCACCCCTGTTCACCCCGTTCCGCCTGCGCGACCTCGTCCTGCCCAATCGCGTCGTGGTCTCGCCGATGTCCATGTACAGCGCGGCCGACGGGATGCCGAACGACTGGCACCTGGTGCATATCGGCAGCCGTGCCATCGGGGGCGCCGGACTGGTGATGACGGAGATGACCGACGTGAGTCCCGAGGGCCGGATTACACCAGGGTGCGCCGGCCTGTATTCCCCGGCGCATGTAGCGGCCTGGAAGCGGATCGTGGAGTTCGTCCATACCCACAGCGAAGCGAAGATCGGCATGCAACTGGGCCACGCGGGCCGGAAGGCTTCAACCCGCCTGGCATGGGAGGGGATGGACGAACCGCTTGAGGCGGGCAATTGGCCGATCATGGCACCTTCGCCGTTGCCCTATCATCCCTACGGCCAGGTGCCGAGGGAGATGAACCGGGCCGACATGGATCGGGTCAGAGACGCAGTTTGTCCGCGCCACCGAGGGCGCCGAAGCCGCCGGGTTTGACCTGCTTGAACTGCACTTCGCCCACGGCTATCTGCTCGCCAGCTTCATCTCCCCGCTCACCAACCGGCGGACCGATGAGTACGGCGCCGGTTTGCCGGGCCGCATGCGGTTTCCGCTCGAGGTGGTGGAGGCGGTCCGCGCGCGCGTGGCCGGCCCATAAGCCGCTCTCGGTCCGAATCAGCGCGGTAGATTGGGCACCGGGTGGACTGGAGCCCGACGCCGCGGTTGAGGTGGCTCGACTGCTCGCCGCGCACGGGGCCGATGTGGTGGATGTCTCGGCCGGACAGACCGTACCCGACGCCAAACCGGTCTACGGCCGCCAGTTCCAGACGCCGTTCAGCGACCGGATTCGCCACGAGGCGGGCATCGCGACGATGGCGGTGGGAAACATCTCCTCCTACGCCGACGTGAATACCATCCTGGCCGCGGGGCGGGCAGATCTGGTCGTGCTGGCCCGGGCTCATCTGTGGGATCCATATTGGACCCGCCACGCCGCTTCCGAGCTGGAGTACCCGGTTCGCTGGCCCAAGCAATACGAATCGTTGGATCGCTATGCGCCGCGATTGAAGTAGTCCCCCGAAGACCGAGCCGGTATGCCTACCTATTCCGAATACCTCAAGCTCGAAGAGCTTCTGGCGCTGCAGCGCCCGCTTTCGCGCGGCCCCGAACATGACGAGATGCTCTTCATCGTCATCCATCAGGTCTACGAGCTCTGGTTCAAGGAGATACTGCACGAGATCTCGTACCTCGAGCAGCAGCTCGACCGGCACGACGCCGCCAGGGCGCAACACACCCTCAAGCGGATCCTGACGATCCTCAAGGTCCTGGTGGCCCAGCTGGACATCCTGGAAACGATGACCCCGCTCGAGTTCCTCTCATTCCGGGACCGCCTCGACTCCGGCAGCGGATTCCAGTCATACCAGTTCCGCGAGCTCGAGTTCGCGCTGGGCCGCAAGGATCCGCGGGCCCTGGAACGCTACCCTTCCGGTTCCGGCGCGCGACTCGCACTCGAGCGGCGCTTGGGATCTCCTACCCTTTGGGATGCGTTCCTCCGTTTCCTCGCCGCGAGCGGGGCCGCGGTTCCAGTCTCACTTCTGAAGCGCGACGTGAGCGGGCCGATCGAGCCTTCTCCCGACCTGCAAGCCATCCTGATCGAGATCTATCGCAATAACCCGGCTTTGACCGAGCTCTGCGAGCGTCTCGTCGATCTGGACGAAGGCGTGATGGAATGGCGATACCGCCATGTGAAAATGGTGCAGCGCACTATCGGCACTCGGCGCGGCACCGGCGGGAGCGCCGGCGCGGAGTACCTGGCCACCACGCTCAACCAGCCGCTCTTCCCCGATCTCTGGGCCATTCGGACCGAGTTGTGAATCCGGCTTCGCTGTACGCCTCACCCAATGCCCTCGCAGACCACTACCGCCGCTTCGGCGTGGCGGAACGGCTGCTGCTGACCGGGCACTCGCATCAGGCCTGGCCCGATCGCGGCTTCGACGCCCAAGCCCAGGCCTGGCTGGATGCCGCGCGGTTCGTGGACGACAAATGGGAGCATGCCTTCGCCCGGGCCGAACGAGTCCGCCTCGGCTTCCGTCGGCTGCTGGATGACCGGGACGGCCACATCGCGCTGGCTCCCAATACTCACGAGCTGGTGGTCCGCTTCCTGTCCGCGCTTCCCCTGCGCGAGCGCCCGCGCCTGGTAACCACCGACGGCGAATTTCACACGATCCGCCGTCAGCTCGATCGCCTGGCCGAGGAAGGCATCGAGTTGGTCCGGGTGCCGGAGGCTCCGCTCGGAGGATTGGTGGAGCGACTGCGCCGCGCGGTGGATGACAGAACCGCTGCGGTGCTCGTCTCCGCGGTGTTCTTCGACAGCGGTCGCATTGCGCCCAGCCTTGCCGATGTCGCCGAGCAGTGCCGGCGGCATGGGGTATCGCTGCTGGTTGATGTGTATCACGCGCTCAACGTGGTGCCATTCTCACTGCTGAAGGAAGGGCTGCTCGACGCGTTCGTGGTCGGTGGCGGTTACAAGTACTGCCAGCTGGGTGAGGGAAACTGTTTTCTCCGATTCCCCGCCGCCTCGACGCTGCGACCGGTGATTACCGGCTGGTTCAGCGAGTTCTCCGCGTTGACCGAAAAGCAGCGAGCGGGGCAGGTGCCCTATGGAGAGGGGGGAGATCGTTTCGCAGGCGCGACCTACGACCCGGCAAGTCACTACCGGGCGGCGGCGGTCTTCGACTTTCACGAGGAGGTAGGACTCACACCGGAATTGTTGCGGGAAGTGAGCCAGCACCAGATCGGTGTGCTGGCCCGAAGCTTCGATGCCCTCGATGCTGACCCCGCGGTGATCCGTCGCGATCAGACTGTGCCGCTGGACCAGATCGGGGGCTTTCTCGCCCTTGAAGCTCCAGCGGCGGGCGTCCTCGCCGCCGCGTTACATCGTGAGGGGGTGTTCACCGACTACCGGGGCAACATGCTCCGGCTCGGGCCTGCCCCGTACCTGTCCGACCGTCAGCTCACCGATGCGGTGACCATCCTCGGAAAAACGGCACGGGGCGCCCTGCCGGCTATCTCCTAGTACCTGTAGTGCTCCGCCTTATACGGCCCCTCCACACTCACGCCGATATAGTCCGCCTGGTCCTTCGAAAGCCTGGTCAGCTTCACGCCCAGCTTGTCGAGGTGTAGCCGAGCGACTTTCTCGTCCAGCTTCTTGGGCAGGACGTAGACCTGGCGCTTGTCGTACCGGGTGCCCGACAGGGTCGGCTGGCCGGTGGCGTTCAAGTGCAGATCCAGCTGTGCCATCACCTGGTTGGAGAAGCTCGAGCTCATCACGAAGCTCGGGTGCCCGGTGGCGCAGCCCAGGTTCAGCAGCCTTCCCTCGGCCAGGATCATGATGCTGTGGCCATCGGGGAAGACCCACTCATCGTACTGCGGCTTGATGTTGATCCGCTGGATGCCTTTCACCTTCTTCAGTCCGGCCATGTCGATCTCGTTGTCGAAGTGGCCGATGTTGCCGACGATCGCCTTGTCCTTCATCCGCGCCATGTGGGCCGCGGTGATGATGTCCTTGTTCCCTGTGGCCGTGATGAAGATGTCTGCGGTCTCGACCACCGCTTCCAGTGTCGTGACCTGATAGCCTTCCATGGCCGCCTGTAGCGCGCAGATCGGATCGATCTCGGTAATGACGACCCGGGCGCCCTGTCCCTTCAATGACTGGGCGCAGCCCTTGCCGACGTCTCCGTAGCCGCAGATCACCGCCACCTTCCCGGCCAGCATCACATCGGAAGCCCGCAGGATCCCGTCGGTCAGCGAGTGACGGCAACCGTACAGGTTGTCGAACTTCGACTTGGTCACCGAGTCGTTCACGTTGATCGCAGGGAAGCGAAGAGTGCCCGCCTGCATCATCTCGTAGAGCCGGTGAACGCCGGTGGTGGTTTCCTCGGAAACGCCCCGCAGGTCGGCCGCCACCTTGGTCCAACGACCAGGATGCTTCTTCTGCTCGGCGCGGATCAGCTCGAGGATCACCCCCCACTCTTCGGAATCGCGCGCAGCATCGAAAGCCGGCACTTTGCCCGTGGCCTCGAAGTCGGCGCCCTTATGGACCAGGAGCGTCGCGTCGCCACCGTCATCCAGGAGCAGCGTCGGGCCACTGCCGTCGGGCCACATCAATGCCTGCTCGGTGCACCACCAGTATTCCGGAAGCGTCTCGCCTTTCCAGGCGAACACCGGAACACCCTGGGGATTGGCCACGGTGCCCTGGCGGCCCACCACCACGGCTGCCGCGGCGTGATCCTGAGTCGAGAAGATGTTGCAGGAGACCCAGCGCACATCCGCGCCAAGGTCAACCAGAGTTTCGATGAGAACGGCGGTCTGTACCGTCATGTGCAGCGAACCCATGATGCGGGCTCCTGCCAGCGGCTGCCTGTCGGCGAACTCCTTTCGGAGCGCCATCAGCCCGGGCATCTCGAACTCGGCGAGCCGGATCTCGTTGCGGCCGAACTCCGCGAGCGAAAGGTCCTTTACCTTGAAGGGCTCGCGTCCCGCCTCCCGCGCGGCGGTGAATGGGTGCTGGGCGATTGCAGTAGTGGCCATTGGGTCCTGTCTTGGGTCTAAGGTCTTGAGTCTAAGGTCTAGAATCCAAATCGCTCGGACGTCTCATGTCGCATCTCACGTCTCACGTCTCACGTCTCACGTCTCACGTCTCACGTCTCACAGCCGCCGCCACAAACAATCCCGGTCCTTTGGCCTTCGGATCAGACGGAATCGGTGCATAGCGGCACGACTCGAACCCTGCTTCCTCCATCCAGGGAACGATCTGCTTCGCCGCGAAGCCTTGCCACAGGTGCCCCATCGTCTGGCGGTACTCAGCGTGATCGTGGGGCTGCATGTCTACCACGATAAGCCGCCCGCCCGGACGAATGACTCGCGCGGCTTCCGCGAAGACCGCGATCGGCTCCGCCACGTAGGGGAGCACCAGCGCCAGCACCGCGAGATCCAGCTCGCCGTCCTGAATCGGCAATGCCTCGAGCTCGCCGCGCCGCAACTCTACGTTGGGCAGGTCCGCCACTCGGGCCTTGGCCGCTTTGAGCATCGCCGGCGACCCGTCCACCGCGATCACTCGGGAGACGAAAGGGGCTAGCGTCTGGCTGAGCTGGCCGGTTCCTGCGCCCAAGTCTCCCACGAGCCACGTCGGATCCAGCAGGCCGAGGGGCGCCAGCAACTCGGTGCGGCTGCCAAAGAGCTCTTCCCGCATCCGGTCCCACTGGCCCGCTGCGCTGGCGAAGAACTCATCCGATTGGATTCGCCGCTGCGCCAGCACCCTCCGAAGGCGATCCCCATCGCGCAGCGCAGCCGGTGTAACCGCGACCTGCTCCTTCACCAACTGCCACAACCGCCGGGCTGCAGGATCCAGATCCTGCCCCGGCATCCGGTAGTACCGGCTGGCCCCGTCCGCCCTGGAAACCACCCACCCTTCGTCGCTCAGGGTCTTCAGATGGCGGCTGACGGTGGACTGGGGCATTTGAAGGGCGCCGCACAGGTCCGTTACCGAGAGCTCGTGGCGCTCCAGTACCAGCAACAGCCGGCACCGGGTGGCGTCGGCCAGCGACTGCAAGCGATCGAGAATCGGTGTACCCACGCCAGGCCTCATATCCTAGTATCCGGATAATCAAATATTAAGGCCGGGAATCGTCAAGAGGCAGGGGGGAGTGGCGGGTTATGAGGCAGGTGGTCGTTCCGTGGGCGTACAGCCGGCCTTCCCGGTCGGTGACGCGACCCTCCGCCGTCGCGACCCGGCCGCCAGCGTGAACCACCTTCCCTTCGGCTTCTACCGGGCCGGCGGCTGTGGTGAGGGGCCTGACCAGATTCACCTTCAATTCAAGCGTGTTGTAGCCGTCGCCCGAGGCCAGCAAGGTGGCGACGGCGCAGCCCATCGCTGCGTCGAGGAGTGCTGTAATCAGCCCACCCTGCACTACCCCGACCGGGTTGTAGAGATGCTCTCCAGGCTCGAGAACCATCACCACCCGGCCGCGTTCGGCGACTTGAGGGCGCATCCCCAGGAGGGCGCTCGACGGAGGCGCCGGAATGTCTCCGCGAATGATGGCTTGGATGAACTCAAGGCCACTCAAAGACCGGCCAAGCTCCAGGGCGGCCAGCGGATCGTACCAGGTGACGGTGCGATTCCGCGGTGGTAGTCCGTGGTCAGTCATGGACGCTTCATGGAGTCCTGCCGGGTCGCTGCCGGAGCGCCGCGGATGAACGCGATGTAGTCGGTCGGGTTGGGTTCCTGTCCCGAGATTCGGAGCGCCCGCGCGATCTGCCCGCGATGATAGGCTCCGTGCAGGAAAATCTGAAGCAGGATGTCGTCCGCTCTGGAAGTGAACTGCTTCCCCGCGCTGTTCACGTAAGTGACTTCCTCGCCCATGTCCTGCTCATCCGTCGTGCCGACATAGTCGGTAAGCTCCCGCCGATTCCGTTCGGCAAGGCGAGCGCACTCGGCCTTGCTCAGCGTCGGCCAGGTCGGCAACTCGGCAGGCCTTCTCAGAAGCCGGGAAATCCAGACATGCTCTGCGGCAAGGATATGCGCCAGCAGCTGGAGACTGTCGGGGTTCGGTTCGGATGAGCGTTCGAGTGACTCGAGTACCAGTTGGTCGGCCCAGGCCAGGTGGGCAATCAGGCGTGCCATCGATGTCATAGCGATCCCATCGCGTGGAGAATCAGTCCTGCCAGCTTCACCGTCACCCAGATACCGGCACCAAGCAGGACGAGCAGTGCGAGGAAGAGGCCCAGCAACAGGAGCCGGCTTTCCCTCTTTGTGGGAGCCGGGCGATCCAGATACTGCTCCAGGAGACGATAATTTCGGGTGTTGGACTTGAATCCGAAGTCGAAGAGGTCCCCGAGGAAGGGGACTTCACCGACCAGAGTATCGATGCCGATGTTGAGCATCATTCGCATGAGGACCGATCCGGGCGCTCCCGCTCGCCAGCCGACGAGGAGGCCGTAGGCGGCCAGCAGTCCGCCGGCCAGGTCTCCCACACCGGGGATCAGACCCATCAAAGGATCGAGGCCGATACGAGTCCCAATGATGGGAACTCGTATGGCCTCGTCCGCGAGTCGAGTGAGCGCGCGGTAGCGCTCCAGGTCCTTCGCCACTTGTTGGGACCGGCCCGGGATCAGCCTCCCTTGATCGCCGTGATGGCTTTCTTGGCCATCGCCGCTACGTCGTCGTTGCGGTCATCGAGAGCCTCTTCCAGCGCGGGGAGTGCGGCGCTGGCGGCGGGTCCGATCTCGCGCAGCGCGACGCAGACCGGGAACCGGACCGAGGCTTCCTGTTCATGTGCAGGGCTTCGATCAGGGCCGGGACGGCGGGTGCTGCGGCGGGCCCGATTCCCGCGATGGAGTACGCGGCCGCGTTGCGAGTCATCGGCGCAGCCGCCTTGAGATCCGCGATGAGCTCGTGGAGCGGGTGGCCCTGGAAATCGGGCTCCTTCTGGGCGCGTGCCGAACTGACCCAAAAGAGGGGGATCGTCAACAGGAGCAAGGACCGGCGAAGCATTGCCAACCTCCAAAAACTTGAGTCGTCTACCGAGACAAGTATAACCCCGAAAGCCGACGCTCAGGCCATGCCCTTTCTGATCGCGTCGAGTACCCGGTCGGCGAACAGATCTACCTCGTCAACCGTGGTGTACACGTTCGGCGTGATGCGGAGTCCGTCGAACTCGGGGTGTACGATCGGTGTCGTCACTATGTGGTGCTTGTCCAGGAGCCACGCCCCCAGCTTGCCCGGATCCATCCCATCGATGTGCAGCAGCCCGATGCCTCCGGTGTAGGGAGAGTCGAGCTGGGTGAGCAGTTTCACCCGATCGCTCTCGGACCGGAGCCGGGTGGCCCAGCGGTCCCGCAGATAGCGGAGGCGCGCGATCTTCCGCTCCGCCCCGATCCCGCGATGGAACGCCAAGGCAGCCGCGATGGCATTGTGGTTCGCCGCCGGGTGGGTGCCGATCTCCTCGTACTTGCGGATGTTCCCATCCATGGAAGTCGGTGCCGCCATCAGCGGCCACAGCGCTTTCTGTTTCTCCTGACGGACGTAGAGAAACCCGGTGCCAATCGGAGCCAGCAGCCACTTGTGCAGGCTGGTGCCGTAGTAATCGCAGCGCAGGTCGTCGCGCTTGAAGGGGAACTGGCCGAAGGCGTGAGCGCCATCGACGAAGACCTCGATGCCGCGTGACCGGGCAAAGTCCACCAGCTCCCGTACCGGCATGATCTGTCCGGACAGGTTGGTGATGTGGGTGACCTCGATGACCCGAGTCCTCGCGGTCACCGCCTCCTTGAAGCGATCGACGATGTACTGAGGTGAGGGTGGCGGGAGCTTGAAGGAGACCTGCTTCAGGACCACTCCATCGCGCCGGACCCGCTGGTCCCAGCTGGTGAGCATTCGGGGGTAGTTCTGATTGGTGACGACTATCTCGTCTCCCGGCTTTAGATCGAGACCGAAGATCATGATCTCGTTGGCTTCGGAGGCATTCCGGGTGATGGCCATTTCCTCAGGGTCGCAGCCGAACTCCCGGGCCAGATCCCGCCGGACGCTTTCGATCCGGGGCTCCAGCGTCTGCCACATGTGGATCACCGGTAGCTCGTTGCTGAACCGGAGGTCCCGGATCATCTGGTCCAGGACGTGGGTGGGGCAGGGGCTGCATCCCCCATTGTTGAGGTTGACCATCGTGCGGTCGGCGTCGAAGGCGCGCTGGATCTCGACCCAGAAGTCCTCGTCGTCCGGCCCGCCGACCCCGGATCGGGGCAGGTCCCACACTCGGCGCAGCGCCTCCGGACGGAAGGTCGGGAGGGCGGCCACGGCCAGATGCACCGATAAATCCCCGGCGTGATGACATGGAAGCTCCTACGGGAGAAAGACTTCCCCAATCTAGGCCGACCAGCCCCTACCGCCAGAGCGGGCCCTCCCTTTATAGTTGTGCGCGATTTAACTGGTCAGCGGTGAGCGGTGAGTGGTAAGCGGGACACGGTTCCCCCGGCCCGCTCACTGCTTACCGCTCACCGCTCACGTTTTCAGGAAGTAGCCATGGGTATCATCGCCAGCGAAATCCGCCGCGGTATGACGCTCCTCTTCGACGGGGAGCCGGTCCGGGTCCTCGATTTCCATCACCATACCCCCGGCAACCTGCGGGCGATGGTGCAGACCAAGCTGCGGAAGCTTCGCACCGGAACCCAGTTCGAGCATCGCTTCCGGTCAACCGATACGGTCGATACCGCCAATCTCGAGACGCATGAGCTGGAGTTCATGTACGCGGGCGGCGACTCTACCACTTCATGAATACAGAGAATTTCGACCAGCTCGAGATGAATGAAGAGGACTTGGGCGACGCGGCGAAATGGATGACCGGCGGGATGAAGCTGATCGCCGAGTATTTCAACGGTCGGCCGATCGGCATTCAGCTTCCCAACGCCCTGGTCTATGAAGTGACGGAGACCGCTCCGGTGATGAAGACCGCGACCAAGAACGCCTCGACCAAGCCAGCCATGCTGGAGAACGGGGTGTCGGTCAACGTTCCCGAATTCGTTCAGACCGGCGAGAAGGTCCGGGTCAACCCCAATACCGGCGAGTATCTCGATCGTGTGAAGTAGTGGGTCCGCCCTCTACCACGATCTCCCAGCCCCCCATTAGGTTAGGAAGCACGGCACAAGGAGCATGTGCCGGGCCCCGCCCGCCCCGACGTCCCGCTGACCATGGAAGGTGGTCGCATGATGTCGAGCCTGATGTGACCTCCACTCGTACCGGGCAGCAACGCGCCGCGCTCTCGCGCGACCTTTCGGTATTTCTGGTCCAATTCGCCATCGCGCTGCACAAGAACAGCGCCTATCCCGAGGGTCACCCCCTGCTGGGATCGGCGGTAGATGCGGTTACCCTCCGGCTCCACTCGCTGCTTAATCAGCGTCCCACTCTGCTGCTTGGTGTTGCCCGAAATCAACTGCTGATCGAAGGTGTCGCGACCGATCCGGAGAACCCGGTGCTCCGCGACCTCGCGAACCGGTTGCATCGTCATCAGCTGGGAGCGCTCAAGTTCTCCCAGGGCGCGGCCCCGACCGAGATCGCCGACGTCATGCGGACGCTGAGCGCCGACTCCCGAACCGAGCCGCTCGGCACCCAGCCGCTTGAGCAGCTGCAGCGCTGGCCCCATGTCAGGCTGTTTCCCCAGGCCTATGATCAACTCGAATTGAACGAGGACGGCGTCTCCCAGGCTGGGCCATCTCAGCAGCACCACGAGTCTGGCGGGGCGTCTGTGGCTCGGACTCGCGTCCGCGGCGTTGATGCGGGAGAGCGGCGAAGAACTGCCTCAGGATCCAAAGGAAATCGCTCGCGCCATAAATGGCCGCCGGCGCGACGCCACCTACGACCAAGTCATCGTCAACTATCTGATGCAGCTCAGCCAGGAGCTGCGGATGAGTCACGGCGCCGAGGCGGCAGAGCTCAAGGATCGACTGGGCTCTCTCCTCGGCGAGCTGGATCAGCAGACCCTCAGCCACCTCCTCGCATTGGGTGGCAACCTTGGCCAGCGGCGTCAGCTGATCGGCGATGCAGTGCAGTCGATGCCGATCCAAGCGGTCCTCACCCTGCTCAAAGCCACCGCCGCCAGCAGCAAGCAGACCATTTCAAATTCGATGGTCCGGCTTCTCACCAAACTCGCGCTTCATGCAGAGCAGGGGAGCCAGCAGATCCGCCAGGACGCCGACCTCGCCCTGCGTGACACGATCAGGGAACTGGTTTCCAACTGGACACTGGATGATCCCAATCCCGGTTCCTATGGCAAGGTGCTGGAGCGTCTGGCTGGTCCGGTGCCAGCGGGCACTCCCTCAAGCGGGGCCACCCAATTCGAGGCGCGGCGCATTGTCGAAATGAGCCTCGAAATCGGCACCATGGGCGCCAGCGTGAAGCGGGCAGTGGATCAGATGCTGGAAGAAGGGCACGCCATGGAGTTGCTTCAGCTGCTCGATGGACCGCAGGCGCCGCCCGATCTTGTCGATGACATCTGGGGGTATCTGGCCACCCCCCAGAGCATTCGGCAACTCCTTATGAACGAGCCGCGAGACACCGAGGTGGTGGAGCGGCTGGTGGCACGGATGGGCCTGGACGCGGCGGAGCCCCTGCTGGATGCGCTGGAAATTGCCGATTCCCGCACCTCCCGGCGGCGCCTCCTGACCCGGCTGGGAAAGCTGGGCACCGATATCGGGCAGTCGGTGGTGGATCGGCTCCCGGGCTCACCTTGGTTCGTGCAGCGTAACCTGCTGGCACTCATGGGCTCCATGCCCTCGTGGCCCCGGAGTTTTTCGCCCGCCACCTATGCCGCCAACACCGATCCCCGGGTCCGCCGGGAGGCACTGAAATTGATGTTGCGGCTACCCGATTATCGGGACGAGGCGATCGGTGCCACCTTCGCGGATGATGACGAACAGGTTATCCGGCTCGGTCTTACGGCCGCGGCGGAGGGGTGTCCGGCGCCTGCGGTGCCCCGCCTCATGACCATGCTAAGAGCCCATGGCAACGACGTTGAGCTCCGGGCTCTGGGCATCAGGGTGCTGGGGACCGTGCGCACTCCGGCGACCCGCGATTGGCTGGTGGACCACGCGTTGACCAAGAAGAAGCTGTTTCGGGGGCGTCGGCTGATGGCGAAATCGCCGGAGATACTCGCCATCGTCGCGGCACTGGCGCGGGGCTGGCGCGAGGACAAGGCCGCGGCGGAAGTGCTCCGTCTGGCGCAGTCGAGCGGTGACGCCGAAATCCGGGCGGTGGCACAGTTGGGCCGGGAGCCTGCATGAACGATCCGGTCCGCTTCCTCAACGCCCTGGGTCAGGCGCTTTCCGCGATGGGGTTGTACGGGCCTAAGCATCCGGCGAGAGAACGGGCGGTTGATGCCGCTTACGACCAGTTGTTGAGCGTCGGCAAGACCGACCAGCAGCCCAACTTTTCGTTCCTCGACGAAGAGGTGCTCTACCGGCAGCAGGTGCTGCGGGAGCTCAGAGGCTGGGACTGGGGCCGCAAGCTTTCCAAGGTCGGCGTCCAGCGGATGGAATTCGACGAGGATGTGACCCGGGAGGATTTCGAAGGATTTCTCTCCCAGGTGCATCAGCAGGTGCAGACCGGAAATCCGGACACCAGCGAGGCTCGCCAGCTGCGGCGGCCCAGCATCCGATTTGGCGCGGTCAGTGTCCGCGGTACTACCGCAGAGAGCGCGGCGGAAGCGGTGGCTACCGCGACGATCGCATACACGCTGGGTGAGGAAGTGGGCGCGGTTCAGTGGGTGCACGAGCAGGTCCGGGCGGGCTCCCTCCTGGACATGGCGGAGGCGGAAGGTGTGGTCCGGTCGCTCTCTCTCGCGATGCACTCGGAGAGCCACATCATCCTTCCGTTGCTGCAGCTCAAGTCCTTCGACCAGTACACCACGACCCACGCCACCAATGTGGCCGTGCTGTCGATGGCCCTCGCCGAGTTCATCGGACTGGGACCCAGAGAGGTGCGGGAATTCGGGACGGCAGGTCTGCTCCACGACCTGGGAAAGGTGCGGATTCCCAAGGAAATCCTCACCAAGCCGGGCGCCTTTACCGAGCAGGAAGTCGCCATCATGCGGCGGCATCCAGTGGATGGCGCGCGGCTGATTCTGGAGCGGGAGAAGGGGCTGGACCTCGCGGCGGTGGTGGCTTACGAACATCACCTCATGCTCAACGGCGAGGGGTACCCGCCGCTGCGCTACAAGCGGGAGTGCCATAACGCGAGCAAACTGGTCCACGTCTGCGACGTGTACGATGCCCTGTGCACCAATCGGCCTTACCGCGACGCCTGGATGGCTGAAGCGGCACTCGCGTACCTCGAGGAACGGGCCGGCCTGGAGTTCGAGCCTGAGCTGGTGATCTCTTTCGTCTCGATGATGCGAGACTGGAGCCAACAGAGGGTTCTATTTCCCCCGCTCGAGGAAGAGAAAACCAACTGATCATGGGAACATCCCTGCGCTCGGCGATGCATGCGGTGCGTCATCTGCTGGGCTTCGACCCAGAAACGCTCCAGAGACCGCCCGTCCGTCCGGTTCGTCCGTCTCCCACTCGGGAGCCCGCCATTCCGGTGTACCAGGACCTCGGGGCGGGCGCGGAGTCGGAGCGGGTCCAACGCGCCCTCTATCGCATCTCCGAGGCGGCCCACGCCTCCCCCACACTGCAGGCGCTCTTCAGCGAGCTGCACGCGATCGTGGGCGACCTGATGCCGGCCCGCAACTTCTACATCGCGCTGCACGACCCGGCGACCGACACGCTGAGCTTTCCCTACTTCGTCGACGAGAAGGATCCGCCTCCAGCTCCCCGACGGCTCCGCAAGGGCCTGACCGAATACGTTCTGCGGTCCGGCCAGGCGCTGCTCGATCGGCCCGGCGTGTACGCCGATCTGGTGACTCGCGGTGAAGTCGAATCCATCGGTGCGGCGTCGTCCGACTGGCTCGGTGTTCCGCTCAAGACCGGCGACCGGACCATCGGGGTGCTTACCGCGCAGAGTTACGACGAGGGGGTCCGCTACACCGAGCGCGATCGGGACATCCTCCAGTTCGTCTCGACCCAGGTGGCGATGGCGATCGAGCGCAAACGGGGCGAGGAGGCTTTGCGTGCCTCGGAGGGTGAGCTGCGCGCGGTGTTCTCCGCGATGCGGGACGTCATCCTGGTGCTGGACGCGACGGGCCGGTACCGGAAAGTTGCTCCCACCAATCCGGGTCTGCTCTATCGCTCGGCTGATGTGCTCCTCGGGCGCACCCTTCACGATGTGTTCCCGCCGCGCCAGGCCGACGAGTTTCTCAGGCATATCACCCGGGCCCTGCACACCGGAGAAGTGGTACACGCGGACTACGCGCTGACCATCGAAGACAAAAGGGTCTGGTTCACGGCTACGGTTTCACCCATGACGTACGACTCGGTCGTCTGGGTCGCCCGGGACATCACCGACCAGAAGCTCGCGCTCGAGGCGCTGGCCGAGAGCGAAAGCCGCTACCGCGCGCTCTACAACCGGTCGCCGGTGATGGCACACTCGATCGACCTGGAAGGTCGCATCGTCGCGGTGAGCGACTTCTGGCTTGCCACCCTGGGATACCAGCGCGATGAGGTGCTGGGACGGCCGGTTACCGATTTCCTCACGCCCGAATCCGCCCGTCTGGCGCGGGAGACCGTCCTTCAGGCCCTGATGCGGGACGGGTCCTGCACCGACGTCGAGCACCAGATGGTCACCAGCGGCGGACAGGTCCTGGACGTTCTCCTTTCCGCGATCTCCGAGAAAGACGCCGACGGCAAGGCGACTCAGTCATTGGCGATCCTGACCGACGTCACCGAGCGCAAGCGGATCGCGCGACAGCTGCAGCACAGCCAGGAGCGGGTCGAACAGTTCGTCCAGACCACCAACGACGTGTTGTGGGACTGGGAGCTCGAGAAGCAGGAGATCTGGTGGGCGCCCACCCTGCGGAACCTGGTGGGATTCCAGCCCCACGAATTCCAGGGCGACTCGTGGACCCGCGCGCTGCATCCCGAGGATCGCGAACGGGTTTGGGCGGGGCTTCGTGAGGCGGTCTCTGGCACGGGGCGCCTCTGGTCGGCGGAATACCGGATGCGTAAACGAGACGGCGAGTACTGCCACCTGCTCGATCGTGCCACCATCCTCCGCGATGCAGACGGCCGGGCGGTGCGCATGGTCGGAGCGATGATGGATGTCAGCGAACGGAAAGAGGCCGAAGCGGCATTGCGGCACAGCGAAGATCAACTGCGACAGGCTATGAAGATGGAAGCAGTGGGCCGGCTGGCCGGAGGAGTCGCTCACGACTTCAACAATCTTCTCACCGCGGTACTCGGCCACGCCGATCTGGCGCTGACTCAGGTGGATCCCGGCAAGCCGTTCCACGAGGATCTGCAGGAGATCAAGCAGGCGGCCCTTCGCGCGGCGGCCTTGACCCAACAGCTGCTCGCTTTCAGCAGGAAGCAGGTGCTGGAGCGCCGCGTCGTTGACCTCAACCAGATTGTGGCCGGAATTACCCGAATGCTGGACCGAACCATCGGCGAAGACATCGAGCTGGTCACCGATCTGGCTCCCGAGCTGGGCCGGGTGCATGCCGATGCCATCCAGCTCGAACAGGTGCTGCTCAACCTGGCGGTGAACGCCCGGGACGCGATGCCCGAAGGAGGCCGGCTCACCATCGAGACGATGAACGTCCAGTCCGAGGCAGGAGCGGTGGTGCGGATCCGCGTCGCGGACACCGGAGTCGGCATGACTCCAGAAGTGCTGGCCCACATCTTCGAACCCTTCTTCACCACCAAGGAGCTCGGCAAGGGCACCGGGCTCGGCCTCGCCACGGTCTACGGCATCGTGAAGCAATCGGGTGGTCACATCTCCGTGACCAGCAGCCGGGGCCACGGGACGACGTTCCTCATCGACTTTCCCCGGTCTCCTGATGAGCCACGGATCGACGTCGTGGTCCCCGCCCGTGGAACGGCGTTCCGGCGGTACCGAAACGATCCTGCTCGTAGAGGATGAGGCGACCGTACGTACGCTGGCCCGCCGGGTGCTGGAGCAGCGGGGGTACAAGGTGCTCGAGGCGCAGCACCCTGAGCAGGCCTTGATCGTGAGCAGGGGTTTTCAGGAGCAGATCGATCTGTTGCTGACGGACGTAGTGATGCCGGGAATGAGCGGGATCAAACTGGCGGAGCACCTGACCGCCGAGCGGCGCTCCATGAGCGTGGTCTACATGTCGGGGTACGCGGCAACCTCGGTGGAACAGCGGCTGTTGCTGGACGACAGCGTGCCGTTCATCCAGAAGCCCTTCACACCCGATATTCTGGCGCGGCGGGTTCGCGAGGTTCTGGATGAGGCTGCCCGCCGGGTGGGAATTGCGACGGCTAAGGTCCGGAGGTCTTGATCAGGGCAGGGAGGGGATCCCGGGCTCCAGTCCACCAGGAAGGAGTCTCCCTCCCGCACTACGATGTGCCCGTGTCCCACGACGCTCCCCGACCGGCTGAACTGCAGGAAGCCTTCCTCGTCGTACAGAGCCAACTCCATCCGATAGCTGTGTAGCCCGGCTCCGAACTGGTTGAGCGGCGAGGGACCAGGGGATCCGCATGTTCGAAATGCGGCCCACGTTGAGTCCGTCTACCCAGAGCTGGGCTTCGCGCCCGCGCTCGGTCTGGGCCAGCGCAGCCATGTTCACGTTGAAGGTGATCCGCTCCACGTCGCCGCTGACCGGCCCCACCTCGACTCCCGTCTCACCAATCCCGACCTTCTGCTCCGGCTCGTCTGGCAAAGCCGGCATGCAGTCCCTGATCATCGCGGCGCGTTGCGACCCGGTCGGATGGACTGCGTCGAAACGGAAGGGCCCCAGTCGGGTGAAGAAGCGGATTGCGGCCTCGCTCGCCGCCCTGGCCCGAGGGTCTGCTCGGCGCGCCGCGTAGCAATCGGCCTCAAGCTCCTGTGCCTGGAGCGCTGAATCACGCACCTCATCCGGCAGGACGCTCAAGCCGGCACGGGTGTGGTGCAGCGCGATGTGGCCGTACTCGTGCGCCAGAAAGAATTCGGTGAGCTGCGGTCCGTACCGCCGGGCGCGAATCGGATTGTAGTAGATGGCGGGCTGGGGTACATCCACGGTCGCAATCGCGATATCGTCGATCGTATCGGTTGCGATCTCCGGGACCCCGGGGATCAGGTGCAACCCCTGAGCGTCTGCCGAGCCGGCGTTCCAGGAGAGGAAGACAGCAACGCACAACGCCCCGAGACGAGACTCCATCCTCATGTCAGGAATGTTGGGCTGACGCCTCTCTGGGGCAAGTTGAGCCTGAGGACTACGATGTTGCAGAGCCGCACATGCAGTGCGGCTAGCCCATCCACATCTGAGGACTAGCCAAACAACCTCGGCGTGATCCGCGTCTTCCACGGTTCGCAGTTACGGGTTACTCCGAAGGAGCCTGCTCCGCAGGCAGGCACGCGAGAATCCGCGCCGCGCGCTGGCTGCCGGAGGGATGATCCCGGTCAAACCGGTAGGGACCCAGTTGGCCGAAGAACCGCGCCGCTTCCAGCACCGCCCGCCGGTCGCTCCGACCCAGGGTAGCCGCGGCGTAGCAATCGGCCTCCAGCTCCCGGCTCTGCATCAGCGCGTCGCGCTTCTGGCGGTCTGCGTTAAGGGCGTTGGCCCTGGTGTGATGGAAATGAATGTGCCCGAACTCATGGGCGAGGAAGAAATCGCCGAGCTGCTGGCCGAAGCGCTGCATCCGGGTGGGATTCACGTAGATCATCGGGTGCTGCCGATCGTAGACCGCCACCGCCACGTCGCGCAGTGTATCGGTCGCTATGATCGTGACCGCGGCCTCGGGGTCCGGATATTCAGCCGGATCCACGCTGCCCGCGTACGCGAGCGAGAACAATCCTGTAAGAGCCAACCCGATGAGCTTCATTTCTGTCACCTGCTTGCTGCTGCCTGAAAACGAATCCGCCCCCGCGTCCACTCGGATCGCGGGGGCGGTGCTGCGGCGCTGTTGCGCGTCTGCCTTACCCTCGCGTTCCCTCGGGGGTGTAGACGATGCCCCGGCCATTCCGCCGATTAGCATGCCCGCCCCCGCAGCCCATAAGGCTCAGTACTCTGCCGTTCAGAGAAACCTCCAACACGAAGTCGTGTGATTCAGCCCACTATGACGGCCCTGCCTGGTCGAGAATATTGGCAATCCCTGTGCCGTTTCGTCTGTCAGCTTTTCACCAGCCCCGGCCCAGCCGGAATCCCTACAGCCAGAACGGGTTCCGCCATCCCGCGGGATTGACCGCGTCAGGTGTCAGAATACCATTCACCTAACCGCCAGGGGCATCGGGCCCCTCGGAATAGCACATCCCTCTAGTAAACGCGCGGGATGTCCGCGGGTTCCGACTTGCCCGATTGAGATCGCACCCTTGGAACCTGATCCGGTTCAAACCGGCGTAGGGAGCGCG
Organism: uncultured Gemmatimonadales bacterium; assembly: GCA_963821525.1. Lineage (GTDB taxonomy): Bacteria > Gemmatimonadota > Gemmatimonadetes > Gemmatimonadales > GWC2-71-9 > DATBGE01. The sequence continues at coordinate 308,249 of CAWGED010000004.1, forward strand.
GTGCAGGCGCTCCTTCCGTTTCCGGAATTTGGGAAGGAGTCCTTCCATGATTAGTCGCACATCCCCCGCCGATCCCTCAATCACCTACGGCGAAGCCTTCCCCGGCTCGGCCAAGGTCCATGTCGATGGCCGCTTCGGAGTTCGGGTGCCGATGCGGGAGATAACGGTCAGTGGCGGAGAGCCGCCTCTCCGGGTCTACGACTCGAGCGGCCCGCAGGGAAGCGATCCGATCCGGGGCCTTCCCGCATTACGGGCCACCTGGATCATGGAGCGGGATGTGGAGCGGGCAGGTGAGCCGGACAGTCGTGAGGGCGGACTGATTCCTCGCAGTCTGCGCCGCCAGGTGTACCGGGGACGCGGCGGCGGTCACCCAGCTTCATTTCGCTCGCCGGGGGGACATTACTCCGGAGATGGAGTTCATCGCGATCCGCGAGGGCTTGCCGGCGGAGTTCGTCCGGCAGGAAGTCGCCCGGGGCAGGGCAATCATACCCGCCAACATCAACCATCCCGAGCTCGAGCCGATGATCATCGGCCGCAACTTTCACGTGAAGATCAACGCCAACATCGGGAACTCGGTGGTGGCAAGCAGCATCGATGAGGAGGTCGAAAAGCTGCGCTGGGCGACGCTCTGGGGTGCCGATACCGTGATGGATCTTTCGACCGGCAAGAACATCCACGAGACCCGGCAATGGATCATCCGCAACTCGGCGGTGCCCATCGGGACCGTGCCGATCTACCAGGCGCTCGAGAAAGTGGGCGGCGTGGCCGAGGATCTGACCTGGGAGATTTACCGGGATACGCTGATCGAGCAGGCGGAACAGGGAGTGGACTACTTCACGGTGCACGCCGGAGTGCTGCTGCGCTACGTACCGCTGACCGCAGGCCGGGTGACCGGGATCGTCTCCCGCGGCGGATCGATCATGGCCAAGTGGTGCCTGGCCCATCACACCGAGAGTTTCCTCTATACCCGCTTCCGCGAGATCTGCGAGATCATGCGGGCCTACGACGTTTCGTTCTCTCTTGGTGACGGGCTCCGCCCCGGCTCCATCGCCGATGCGAATGACGAAGCGCAGTTTGCGGAGCTTCGTACCCAGGGCGAGCTCACCCGGATCGCGTGGGAGCATGAGGTCCAGGTCATGAACGAAGGGCCGGGCCACATCCCGATGCACTTGATCCGGGAGAACATGGAGAAGCAGCTGGAGTGGTGCGGCGAGGCTCCATTCTACACGCTGGGCCCGCTGACCACTGACATCGCTCCGGGATACGATCACATCACCAGCGCCATCGGCGCCGCGATGATCGGCTGGTACGGGACCGCGATGCTCTGCTACGTCACGCCGAAGGAACACCTCGGCTTGCCGGACCGGGACGATGTGAAGGCCGGAGTCATCGCGTACAAGATCGCCGCTCACGCCGCGGATCTGGCCAAGGGTCACCCGCATGCGCGCGCCTGGGACGATGCCCTCAGCAAGGCGCGATTCGAGTTCCGGTGGGAGGACCAGTTCAACCTGTCACTCGATCCCGTCACCGCGCGGGCCTTTCACGACGAGACCCTGCCTGCGGAAGGCGCCAAGCTGGCCCACTTCTGCTCGATGTGCGGGCCGAAGTTCTGTTCCATGAAGATCACTCATGAAGTGCGGGACTATGCGGCGGCCGAGATGGCTCGAAAGGCCGAGGAGTTCCGGGCCAGTGGCGGAGAGGTCTATCTGAAAGCCTGACGCGTGACAGCGCCCGCATCGCGCGGTATGGTAGAGCAGCAAGACCCACTTTAGCTGGAGGCAACTCTGGACCTGCTGCCTGGCCGCGTTTCGCGTCTCGCCTCCCCGGAGCGTCAGGCGCTTCTCGGCCTCCTGATTCTCGGCGTGATCGTCGCCTCCCTGCTCGGCCTCACCTATTTCGGATTCGAAACGCTGTCTTCAGCCCGCGCCTACGTGGGCGGCGAGGGCTTCTGGTCCAAGGCGCAGAAGGATGCGGTCTATCACCTGATGCGGTACGCCCGCAATTCCGATCCAGCAGAGTACGCCTTGTTCAGGAAGTGCCTGACGGTCCCACTGGGTGATCGCGAAGCCAGGTTGCAGCTGGAAGGCCCCGATCCCGACCCGTGGCGCGTGAAGGTGGGATTTCTCCTGGGGCGCAATCACCCTCAGGATATCGAGCGAATGGCCACGTTCTACCGGCGTTTTCGCAACGTCAGCTTCGTGGACCACGCAGTCGGCATCTGGACTCAGGCCGATTCCCTGATCGGCGAGCTGGCTTCGGTTGGCTCCCAGGTCAACGCGGAAATCACTTCCGGGCGGCCCGACCCTGTCCGCCTCGAGAGTTTGTTGAACGATGTCGACAAGCTGAGCGGAGAGCTGACCCAGCTGGAAGACGCTTTCTCGAGAACCATGGGAGATGGCGCGCGATGGGCTGCGCGGGTCGTGTTCGTTGCGATCGTCACCGCCGCCGCCCTGCTGGTGGCGCTTGCAGTCTTCGTGACCTGGCGCATGAACCAGCGGGTGCGGGAGTCGGAGGAGTCTCTGCGGGCCAGCGAGGCCCAGCTCCGGCAGGCGCAGAAGATGGAGGCTGTGGGTCAGCTGACGGGCGGCATTGCGCACGACTTCAACAATCTGCTCACCGTGATCCTCTCAACCGCCGAGCTGATCGACGCCGAGTTGCCGCCGCATGCGACGGAGGCGCGAACTGACCTCAGTGACTTGAAGCACGCCGCCGAGCGTGGCGCGGAGATGATTCGCAAGCTGCTGGCGTTCAGCCGGAGCGGGCAGCTGCAATTCCGGTCGTACGATCTCTCCCAGCTCGTGACCGAATCAGTGCAGATGCTGCGCCGGGTGCTCCCCTCGCATGTCGAGGTGCTGGTGGACGCCGATCACACCGTCCACCCGATAAGCACAGACCCCGCGGTACTCGAGCAGATCCTCCTCAATCTTGCGACCAACGCGCGTGACGCGATGCCCGAAGGAGGGAAGCTGCGCCTGTCGATCGACCAGGTCCGGCTGGACCAGCGCAACATCAGCCGACTGGGATGGGGGCGGGCCGGCAGCTACACCGCACTGCGGCTCAGCGACACGGGGTTGGGAATGGAGCAGGGGGTGCGGGAGCGAATCTTCGAGCCCTTCTTCACTACGAAGCCTCCCGGTCAGGGCACCGGCCTGGGGATGGCGATGGTGTACGGGCTGATGAAGCAGCACGGCGGGTTCATCGAAGTGCAGAGCACGCTGGGTATTGGGACGCGGTGACGCTGTACTTCCCTCCGGCGCTGGAACAGCCCACACCGGCGCCGCTCCTCCCGGTCCCGGCACCGGCGGGTACGGAGACCATTCTTCTGGTCGAGGACGAAACCGCCTTACGCCGCTCGGCGACTCGAATCCTGGAACGCAAGGGATATCGGGTGTTGACTGCCGCGGATGGCGAGGAAGCGCTACACATGTTTCGAATGCACCGGGACCGAGTCGCCCTGGTGCTGTCGGACGTCGTCATGCCAAGACTCAGCGGTCCCGGGCTCTACTCCGCTCTGCGGAGAGAAGGGGTTCAGGTGCCCTTCCTCTTCATGAGCGGTTACACCGAGCGCGAGGGGTCGAGAGGCATGCAGATCCCGCCGGGAGTTCGGCTGGTGCAGAAGCCGTGGGATGCGGGGGATCTGTTGCTTTGCATTCAGGAGCTGCTCAGCCACCGTGCTCCGAGCTGAACCGCCTCGGCCCTTCCGTAGAGCCAGCGGAGCATTTCCGGGAGAGCGCCGCGCCAAGTGGGGAGATCGTGACCACCTGGCATCGTCACATGAATCACGTCCCGCCCGGCCCGGTAGCCCTTCCGCAGAATTTCCTCCACCAGTTCTTCGGTGTCCTGAATGGAGTCGATCACGCCGTCGCCATCCCGGTCGGCGGCTTCGTCGCGGACCCCGGTTTCGAGCCACATACGGAGAGCCGGGCGACCAGGAGTCTCCCGCACCCGGCGATGCATGATCCGGGAGGCCTGCTTCAGCTCGGGCGAACGATCGTTGGTGCGCCACCAGAACGATCCGGACATGACTCCTACCGCGCCGATGCGATCCGGATTGCGCCAGGCCAGGTCGAATGCCGACAGGCCGCCCAGCGACAGTCCCGCGATCGCTGTGGCGGGAGGACCGGTCAGCACCCGGTAGCGGCTCTGGATGAAGGGCATCAATTCGGTCAGCATGAATTGCTCGTACTGGCTCGCGCGGTCCCCGTAGCCCTGGGCGTTAGGCACTCCGGCGGTTCCGTACTCACGGATCCGGTCACCGGTCGCGTGGATCGCCACAACTACGATTGGCGCCGCCGAACCATCCTGCTGCGAGCGCTCGAGAGCGGCCGCCAGGTCGAGGCTCTCGGAATCCTGTCCATCGTTGAGGTAGAGCACCGGGTATCGCTCCCTGCCGGGGCCGTAGTATCCGATGGGAAGGAACACCTCTACTGTCCGCCGAGCCTTCAGGAACCGCGAACGAGTGTCCTCCAGACGCTCAATCGCAATCTCTCCCCGCCGCGTGCCCGTGACGTTTGCGGTCAGGGGCGCGTCGAGGCCACGGCGGGCTCGCTGCCAGATGTCGCGCCAAATAGTCATGGCAGAAGTATACTTCCGCGGCGTATTCGTCCGGCTTTTCGCGGCCTTTCTCCTATTCGTCGGTAGCAGTATTCTCTTGCGATGATTTTCCTTCGATTCTACCAGGAGCAGCTCGCGCAAGTGAGCTATCTCATCGGCTGCGGGCAGACCGGTGAGGCGCTGGTCGTGGACCCCACCCGGGACGTCGAGCAGTACATCAAGGCCGCAGATCGGTCGGGGCTCAAGATCACCGCGGTGACCGAGACCCACATTCACGCCGATTTTGTCTCCGGGGTGCGGGAACTGGCACAACGCACCGGCGCCAAGCCGTATCTGTCCGACGCCGGTGACCGGGACTGGAAATACACCTGGGCCGGTCCCGCAAACGCCGGACTGCTGAACGAAGGAAGCCAGCTCCGAATCGGCAACATCAAGATCGAGGCGTTGCACACTCCAGGTCATACGCCGGAGCACATGAGTTTCATGGTCACCGACGGTGCCGTGGCGGACTCGCCGATGGGCGTCGTTACCGGTGATTTCCTCTTTGTGGGAGACGTGGGCCGTCCCGACCTGCTGGAAAAGGCGGCCCGAGTGAGCGGTGCGTCGGAGCGTTCCGCCAAGGACCAGTTCGCCAGCGTCCAGCGTTTCCGCTCGATGCCGGATCACCTCCAGGTCTGGCCCGGTCACGGTGCGGGCTCGGCGTGCGGCAAGGCCATGAGCGCCGTCCCGCAGTCCACGATCGGCTATGAGAAGCGTTTCAACTGGGCTTTTCAGATTCCGGAAGAGGCGGAGTTCATTCGGCAGGTTCTCTCGGGCCAGCCCGATCCACCGCGATATTTCGGCGAGATGAAGCGACTGAACAAGCTGGGCCCCGCAATTCTGGGTGGTCTTCGCCGACCGGCGAGGCTGCCGGAAACCCGGTTGCGTCCCTTGCTCCGCGATGGGGCCTTGGTCGTGGATCTCCGAACCGCGGCCGACTTCGCCGGCGGCCACGCACCCGGTTCCATCAATATCCCACTCAACCGCAGCTTCACCGGATGGGCCGGGTGGCTCCTCCCGTATGACCGCGACTTCTATCTCATCGTCGACGAGAGCACCACGGCGGCAGTGGACGCCGCCGTCCGGGACCTCGCCTTGATCGGGCTCGACCGGATCGGAGGCTATTTCGGCAGCGAAGCCCTGGTCGCGTGGAAGGAGACCGAGGGAGCGCTGGAGACAGTTCCCCAGGTTGAAATCGCGGCGCTGGCGGCTTCCCGGGATCGTCGTGTCGTCCTCGACGTTCGGGACGACTCGGAGTGGGCCGGCGGCCACCTTCCCGGAGCCCGACACATCCCACTGGGTCGGCTCCCCGACCGGCTGGGTGAGATCCCGCGGGACGGGGATCTCGTGGTCCACTGCCAGAGCGGATCCCGCTCCTCGATCGCCGCGAGCCTGCTGCTCGCCGGCGGGTTCACCCGTTTGGCCAATCTTACCCCTGGATTCGCTGGATGGATGTCGGCGGGGATGCCGGTCGAGCGCAGCTCGACTCCCTGACCCCGTTCGAACGCGCGGCGTTCCGTCTGGTTCGCCGGATGAATCAGGGTCGCTGGAAGCGACTCTGGTGCTGGTGTGGCCGGCAGATCGGCGCGCGTTGGATAGACGCCTTCATCGGGTCACGGCTCGAGATCCACGGCCTCGAACGAATCGCCACTGCCAGCCGCGAACGACCTCTCCTCCTCGCGGCCAATCATCGCAGCTTCTTCGACATGTATGTCGTGATGTCCCTGCTCTTCCGACGGACGAGCGGGTGGCGGGACATCTACTTTCCGGTGCGCGGCCGGTTTTTCTATCAGTCCCCCCTCGGCGTCCTGGTCAACTTCGTCGGTGCCTGGTGGGCGATGTACCCGCCCTTCTTTCACACCGCCGGGAGACGCCGTTTCGATCAGTATGCCTTTCGGATTCTTGCTGACCTGTGCCGAGAAGGAGGAGGCCGGCTGATTGGCTTCCACCCTGAAGGGACTCGCAACAAGAGCGAGGATCCCTACTCCTTCCTCGATGCCCAGCCCGGCATTGGCCGCCTCATCCTCGAGGCTCGGCCCCAGCTCGTGCCGGTCTTCATTGCGGGACTCTCCAACAGCCTGGGCCATGAGCTGGGACATGGACGGCGAGAGGGTTCCCGAGTCCGGGTTCATTTCGGAGAACTGGTGGATTACAGCGCATCGCCGGACCTGACTGAGCGGCTTCCGGCTCGGGCAGTTGCCGAGGACGTGATGCGAAGGATTCGAGCCCTGGCCGAGGAGGATCGCGCTCGCGATTCGGTCATCTGACCGTTCGCGTCCCCCCCTATTAGGTTGCAACACCCTTTCCCCGTCCTGATGACCAACGCCGCAGGTCTGATTTCATACCTCGGAACCTGGGTGCAGCTGGGCGGAATTCTCCTCCTGCTCACGCTGTTCCGGCTGCTATCCCGCCACGCGGGAACCCGCTCCTATTTCGTCATCTGGGCCCAAGCCTGGCTGGTGCTGCTGCTCGCCGTCACGGCGATTCTGCTCCGCTACTTCCTGGCTCCGGGGCTCACTCCGGTGCTTCTCGCGGAAAAGAGTCCTCTGGCGACTCTGCTTTATCTGGTCTACCAGTCCGCGAAGCTGCTGCATCTCGGGCTCCTGTTTTCCGGGACGATCGAATTCGCCCAAGGCCGGCACGTCCCGCGTAACTGGCTGCCGTGGGCAGCGGCAATCGGTATCTATGCGGCCCGACAGTAGTCCAATCGCCGGACCTCAACCGGATCGTTTTCTGGCAGGGATTCGTTGGAGTGGCCGTCTACGCTACGTGCGCGTGGCTCATGCTGGCGCTGCCCGGGGAGCGGAAGACTCCAGGCACCCGGGTTACCGGAGTCACCTTCACCCTGCTCGCCGCGCTTTGGGTGGTTTACCTCCTGGTCTTCGGCGGATTACAGAAGGCAGGACTGCAGGTCATAGCTTCACCGCTTTCCACCTTCGCTCAGTTCAACTCCTATTTCGATATTGTCCTGGCGCTGCTGCTGGGCTACGGGATGGTTGTCATTCTTCTGGAGGACTCGCGGCGCGACGTCGACCACGCCAGGATAGCTCGATTGCAGGATGTCGCGGCCTCGGAAGCGCGGATGGTTGGATTGGTCGGTGCGGCGACCGAGGCCATCGTAACACTCGACGAGTCCTACTGCGTGGCGATCTTCAATCCTGCCGCGGAACGGATGTTCCACCTCACGGCTTCGGACGCAACCGGCAAACCCTTCAGCGAACTCATTGCTCCTCGCGCGCGCGCCCAGGTCGAAGCGCTGCTCGCCCAGAGCGACGACCCCCTCAACCGGCCGGGCCCGCCCTCTCTTTTTCCGGGATTGCGTCCCGACGGCAGCGAGTTGCCGCTGGAATGCTCGGTTTCTACCCGACGGCTGGCAGACTCGCTCATGCGAATAGTCGTGCTGAATGACGTGTCGGAGCGGTTGGCCGCCGAGGCCGAGCGGGAGGAGCTGACCAGCAGACTTGCCCAGTCGTTACGGATGGAGGCGGTCGGGCGACTCGTCTCCGGTGTGGCCCATGAGCTCAACAACCCGCTGGCGGCGATCCTCACTTTCAGTGAAGACCTTCTGCGCGAGCCTGCACCAGGACTCCCCACCGAGCCACTCGTGGTCATTCGGGATCAAGCTCAGCGAGCCCGTGCCATTGTGCGTGACCTCCTCGCCTTTGTTCGGCGGCGCGAGGAGCGCCGGGAACACATTGCGACGAATGATCTGGTCGAGCGAGTGACCAAGGCCATGGGGAGGGAGATCGAACGGCTGGAGCTTCGGATGGAGGTGGAAGTCGGGTCGGAGCTGCCGGGGATCATCGGGGATTCGGTCGGCCTGGAGCAGGTTCTGACCAACCTGCTCGACAATGCCATGCGAGCGGCCGGCAAGCGCGGCTGGGTTGCACTTCGCGCTGAGACGGTCCGTGAGGGGCTGCAGATCGTGGTCGAGGATAGTGGAGAGGGGATCCGGCCCGAATTGCTGCCTCGGATATTCGAACCGTTCTTCACTACCCGAAAAGCGGGCCAGGGCACCGGTCTGGGGCTCTCCGTTTCCCTCGGCATTGTGGAACAACATGGTGGCCGGCTCACGGTGGAGAACCGGCCGGGCCCTGAGCACGGAGCCCGTTTCAGCGTCCTGCTTCCGTTCGGAGTTGCCGCCACCGACCGTCGCCTCACCCCGAGGGTGCCGTCGGTTCCCGTGGAGGACCCACTCTCCTCCCTGCCGAAGGCAGAGCCTGGGCGAAGCCCGCGAGTGCTGATCATTGACGACGAAGCACCGGTGCGAGCCGCGATGCGCCGGTTCTTCGAGCGGCGCGGGTGGACGGTCGAGGAGGCTGAAGACGGACAACCCGGTCTCGCGGCGGTTCTCGCCGCCCCGGACGACGAGCTGTATGACCTGGTGATTTCAGATCTAAAGATGCCCGGGATGTCGGGCATTGATGTGCATAACGGACTCGCCGCAACCAAACCCGCCTTGTTACGTCGCCTGGTAATTGCGACGGGAGATACCGCTTCGCCGGATGCCGTCGTTTTCCTCAGCAAGACCCGCTGTCCGATTCTCGAAAAGCCGTTTGCCCTCGATGACTTGGCCCGCATTGCCGATCAGGTGATGGGTCACACCTCGCAGGGGTAACGATCTGTCGGTGTGACCGCGTTGCGTTCGATTGGTGAGCATCGCGCGTTTCTGGTTAGGTCGCCTGCCTTTCAACCACGGAAATTCTTTTTGGGGGGGGCCCCCGAAGGCTGCCGGTTTGGTCTCCATCCTGCCGTCTCCGCTCTTCGACCTGTCAAAGTGGCCAGCCCGAGGCGGCACACCTGGTGCAATAGCACTAGTTGCTGCCCGATCGAGATACGCGGGCCTGAACTCACACTTACAGATTTTTCGGAGGTAAGTATGTCCCTGATGTTGCGCCGTTTCGCTCCTGCCAACGATCTGCTTGGCGTGCGCCGGCTGAATGCGCTGCTGGACGAGGCCTTTACTGGTTGGCCGGTTGGTAATGGAGTCGCGCCGTCCGCGTGGCTGCCGTCGGTTGACGTCTTCGAGGACAAGGAGAGCCTTAAGATCGTGGCCGAGTTGCCTGGCCTGAAGCCCGAAGATGTGAAGATCACCCTGGAGAACAGCACCCTCACCCTGCGTGGCGAAAAGAAGCAGGTCGCAGAAGAGAAGACCGAGCGGGTGCACCGCTATGAGCGGAGCTATGGCAGCTTCGAGCGGTCGTTCTCCCTGCCCAACACCGTCGATGTCGAGAAGGTGGAGGCCGGGTTCGAGAACGGGGTGCTGACGATCACCCTGCCGAAGGCGGAGAAGGCGAAGCCGCGGGAGATTGCGGTGAAGCCGGCCGTCAGCCGCTAGCCGTCAGCCGTCTAGCTATTAGCTGTTAGCTGTACCTCAAATAGAAACCCTCCGTGCCATTCACCGGAGGGTTTCGTTTGTTCCGGAACCGCTAACCGCTAACCGCTAACCGCTAACGGCTGACGGCTAATACCACCCGATCGGCGCCTCATCCAAATTGATGTACACCTGCTTCGTCTCCATGTACTCCTCTACACCCCAGTGGCCGAGTTCGCGGCCGAAGCCCGACATCTTGTAGCCGCCCCACGGCGCCTCCAGCATGGTGGGCTGCATGTGATTGACCCAGACCACTCCGGCCTCGAGGCTCTTCACCACCCGGAATGCCTTGAAGATGTCACGGGTCCACACCGCCGCCGCGAGCCCGTAAGGCGTGGCGTTGGCGATCTCGATCGCTTCCGCCTCGTCTTTGAACGGGATCACGCTCATCACCGGTCCGAAGATTTCTTCCTGCGCGATCTTGGCGTTGTTGTCCACGTCGTAGAAAATGGTAGGCTCGACGTACCAGCCCTTGTCGAATTGTCGGGCACACCGCCGCCCGCGGCGACCTTCGCCTCCTTCCGACCGATGGCCTGGTACTTCACCACGCGGTCTCGCTGTTCCGCGCTGACCAGCGGCCCCATCTTGGTGTCCCGCTCGATGCCCGGTCCCAGCTTGATCGTCTTGGCCTTCGCGGCGCAGGCCTCGACGAACTTCTTGTAGATGTCCTTCTGGACCAGCACGCGGCTCCCCGCTGAACAGACCTCGCCCTGGTTGATGAAGGTCCCGAACAGGGCTCCGTCCACCGCGGCTTCGAAGTCCGCATCGGAGAAGAAGATGTTGGGAGACTTGCCGCCCAGCTCCAGCGAGACTCGCTTCAGCTGATCCGAAGCGTTCCTCATGATCAGCTTGCCGACCTCGGCCGAGCCGGTGAAGGCGATCTTCCGGATGTCGGGATGGACCACGATGGGCCCGCCGGCGTCGGGGCCGAGTCCGGTAACGATGTTCACGACACCCGGTGGAAGCCCGATCGCCTCGAAATCCTTGGCAAGGTCGAGCAGGGAGAGCGGCGTCTGCTCGGCGGGCTTGATGACCACCGTGCAGCCGGCCGCCAGGGCGGGTCCGAGCTTCCAGGCGGCCATCGCGAGCGGGTAGTTCCAGGGGATGATCTGCCCGGCGACACCCATCGGCTCCTTCACCGCGAGCACCATGGCGTTGGTCGGAACCGGAATCACTTCGCCGTTGATCTTGGTGGCGAGCCCGCCGTAGTACTCGAAGCAGGTCGCCGAATCATCCATGTCGTATTCGGACTCGACGATCGGTTTGCCGGAGTTGAGGGTTTCGATCTTGGCCAGCTCGTCCCGTCGGGCCCGGACCCGTTCGGCGAGCCGGATCAGGATTCGGCCTCGCTCCTGGGCGGAGGTGTTCTTCCATCCTCCATAGAACGCCTTCTTGGCCGCCTGAGCCGCCTTGTCGATGTCCTTTGCGTCTCCGGCGGGGCAGGTGGCGATCACTTCCTCGGTGGCGGGATCGTAGACGTTGAAGGTCTTGCGGCTGGTCGCGTCGACGAATTTTCCGTTGATGAACATTTGGTACTTGCTCACGATGGGCTCCGAGTCGGAGAGTCTGAAGTCTGAAGTCTGGAGTCTGGAGTCTGGAGTCAAAGACAGCTCGCCATCCATCATTGGAGGCCGCGTATTTATGCCTACCGGTGCAATCGAAGGATTAGCTCCATCAATACTCCAGGGGCAGCTTCAGAGATGGGCGATTTCAAGAGCCTTCGCGTCTGGAAACGATCCTATGCTCTGAGTCTCGGCGTCTACAGAGCAACGAAAGACTTCCCGGCCTCAGAATTGTACGGCATGACTTCCCAGCTTCGACGCGCGGCCGTCTCTATCGTATCCAACATTGCCGAGGGATGCGGCCGAGCCGGAGACCCGGATTTGAGACGATTCCTGAAGATTGCGCGCGGGTCGCTTTTCGAGGTGCAATGTCAGCTCTTGCTCGCCGTAGATCTAGGGTACGGTAATAAAGACTTGCTCGCTCAACTCGAACTCGAAACACGCGAGATCAGCCTGATGCTCCACTGTCTGATTCGGTCTCTGAAGTCGGGAGTAGGGGGTCGGGGCTCGGGAGTCTGAAGTCGGGGAGTCTCCAGACCCCAGACTCCAGACTCCAGACTCCAGACTAGCTGTCCCTCAAAATCTCCCTTGCCGCATTGTATCCACACGCTCCCATGACCCCGCCGCCGGGATGGGTCGCGGCGCCGCACATGTATAGCCCCTTGATCGGAGTACGGTAATCGGCGTAGCCGGGAACCGGCCGCATGAACGAAAGACTGGACAGCGACATCGTTCCCTGCATGATATTTCCGCCGGTCAGTCCGAAGCGGGTCTCGAGATCGGCCGGGGCGAGCACCTGGTAGTTGATCACCGCTTTCCGGAAGTTCGGCGCGTACTCCGTCATGATGTCGATGCAGCGCTCGGCATAACGCTTCTTGTTTTCCTCCAGAGTTCCCGCATCCGGCGCGAGCTTGTAGGGGAAATACTGGGTGAACATCGACATCACGTGCTGCCCCTTGGGAGCCACCGTGTCGTCCAGCGAACTGGGGATCGTAGCCTCGACGATCGGATTCTCCGAGATGTAGCCGTACTTGGCGCGATCGAATGCCTTCTCGATGTAGTCCCGGGTGGGGCAGAGGTGGATCGTGCCGCGGTGCTGAGGTCCCGCGGTATTCCCGGGCAGACAGGTGAAATTCGGCACCTCGGACAGCGCCAGGTTCACCTTGCAGCTCGCGCTGGCGTAGTCGAGATGGCGGACCGAATCCGCAAAGTCGGTCGGCAGCTCCTTGGGATCCATCAGCTGCAGGAAGGTGACGTGCGCGTCGACTGAAGACACGACCTTTGCGGCCCGATACTCGGTGCCATCCTTCATCGCTACTCCGACAGCGCGCCCACCGTTGGTGAGAATTCTGGCGACCGGGGCATTCACCTTGATCTCGGCGCCTTTTTCCTTCGCGGCGGACGCGATCGCGTTACTGAGTCCACCCATCCCGCCGCGCACGTATCCCCAGACTCCGCGTACCCCGTCGCACTCACCCATCACGTGGTGGAACAGCACATAGGCCGTTCCCGGCATCGAAGGAGTGGCGAAAGCGCCGATGATCGCATCGGTGGCGATCGTCGCCTTGACCTCTTCCGATTCGAACCAGCGATCGAGGATCGGATTGGCGGCGCCGGTAAGAATCTCGACCGCCTTCTGTCCGTCGGTGCCGAGTTTCTTGAAGGCGAGTCCCAGCTTGAGCAATTGAAGCAGGTTGCCCGGCGCCATGGACCAGGGATTGGGCGGGGTCTGGACCAGCGTCGGCTCCAGGAAGTCGGCGACTCGCTCCAGCATCGCCTCATACTTGGGAAGCGCCTCGGCATCCTTCTTCGAAAACTTGGATACCTCCCGGTGAGTCATCTCCTTGTCGGGACCCATCAGGAGATACCGGCCGTCGGGGAACGGGCGTGAAGCTCGACGGGCTCCGGGGCAACATGGCGAAGCCGTGCCGCTTGAGCTCCAGGTCTCGAATGATCTCGGGACGGAAGAGGCTGTTGACGTAGCTGGCAGTCGAGACCTTGAAGCCGGGCCAGAGCTCCTCGGTCACGGCGCAGCCGCCGACCAACTCGCGCCGCTCGAGAACCAGCACCTTGCGTCCGGCGCGGGCGAGATATGCGGCGGTGACCAAGCCGTTATGGCCACCGCCGATGATGATGGCATCGTATTGGTTGGACATCGGAGTCTTCAACATTTGAATGGTGATGGGGTGACAACCAGGAGCCGCAGGCCGTACGCCATAAGCCTTAAGCCGTTGCCCAAGCGTCAAGAGCTTAAGGCTTTACGGTGTAAGGATTATGGCTTCACCTCACCATTCATCCTTATCGAGCCGGAGACCGATCCCACGGTTGCAGAGAGTCACCCAGGTCATCGGTGGGAGAAGCTAACTCGGGGGCGGATTGGCGCAATGGAGTGTGGAATGAATTGCAGATTGAAGATTTCAGATTGAAGATTTAAGGAACTTCTGCCTGCAAATCTTCAATCTGAAATCCTCAATCTTCAATCGCTTGTCTTGTCTCTCATCAGTCTCGCCCACACCCAAATCACCACGACCGAGACCAGGAAGATCACGGTGCCGATTGCATTCACTTCTGGTGTGATCCCGCGGCGGAGCTGACCCCAGATCTGGAGCGGCAGCGTATTCTGGCGGCCGATGAGGAAGAATGTCACCGCGATCTCATCGAGACTCAGGGTGAACACCAGGAGCCCGGCCCCCAGCACCGCAGAGCGGATGTTAGGCAGGGTGACAAGCCAGAACGTCTTCCATTCGCTGGCGTAGAGGTCCTGACTCGCTTCCTCAAGCGCGCGGTCGAATCGCTGCAACCGGGCGTACACCTGGGTCACTACCACCGAGGTGAGCGCCGCGCCGTGACCCAATACCACGGGCCAGCCTGGGATGATGGGGAATCCGCTCGAAAGGCTCAGCCCGATAAACGAGAAATAAGTAAGGAGAGCGACTCCAGTGATGATGCCGGGGAGAATCAGCGGCAGAAGGACCAGGCGGCGAAAGGCGGCCTTTCCCGGAAACTCGAGCCGGTCAAGCGCGAACGCGCCGGGCACCCCCACCAGGAGCGCAATCACCACCGCCAGCAGCGCGAGTTTTGCGCTGGCCAGCGTCGCCGCGATCATGCCGCGATCGTGCGCCAGGTCCACGAACCAATGGAGCGTGAAAGGCCGGAACGGCCAGGCCACGATGCTCGAGTCGTGGAAGGCGTAGAGCACCACGACCACGAGCGGGAGATAGATGAACGCAAAGACCGCGGCTCCCGCGGTCCAGAGCGCGCTGGACCACCAGTCAGTGCCGGGAGCCTCGGCGACCCGGGTCGCGCTCACTTGGTCGGGCCTGCCGTGCCCACCGCGGCGGCTGCGGCAGCCTGGACCTTGCCGGTCGAACCGGTGTAGTTCATCGCGGTCTCGATCTTGTTCGCCAGCCAGAGCAGGGTGAAGGTCAGCACCAGCATCACCACCGAGACAGCGGCCCCGAGCGGCCAGTTGTATGCCACGCCGAAGAGACTCACCACCAGATTCGACACCATGAGGGCGCTGTCATTGCCGCCCAGCAGCCCCGGCGCGATGAAATCACCCATGCTGAGGACAAAGCTGAACGTGCAGCCCGCGACTACACCGGGGAGTGAGAGCGGGAGCACCACGTGCCGAAAGGTCTGCCAGCGACTGGCGTAGAGATCCTGGCTCGCTTCCTTCAACGCCGGAGGTATGGATTCGAGCACCGCATAGATCGGCATCAGGGTGAATGGCGTGTAGATGTGAATCAGCGCGATGATCACCGCCCACTTGCTGTAGAGCAGGAAGGTGACCGGCTGATCTATCAGGTGCGCCCACTGCAGAAAACCGTTCAGGATCCCTTCCTGCCCCAGGATGATCTTCCAGGCATAGGCCCGGACGAGGTAACTGACCCAGAGCGGAATGATCACCGCCATGTACATCAGGTTCCGATGTCGCTTGACCTTGAACGCCAACAGGTAGGCCAGCGGGTAGGCGAGCAGCAGGGCCACGATGGTGACCCGTGCCGCGATACCGGCGGAGAAGAGGATCGTGTTGGGATAGAGGGCCGTGCCGAAGAGCCGGCGGTAGTTCTCCAGCGTCAGCTCATGGGTGAGCTTGCCGTTGGTGAGCCGGAAGAACGAGTGGGCGAACAGGAACAAATACGGCAGCAGGAGCAGGACGGTCACAAAACCAACTGGCAGTCCCGCGCCGATGAGGGTGCGAATGCGGGGCCGGGCCCGAATCCAGTCGAGCCAGTCGGGCTTGGCGGCGGGGAGACTAGTCGCCGACACAGCGTCCTCGCTCAACCGGCCATGTGATGGTCAGAGTAGCATCCCGTTCGGGCGGCGGCTGTTCCGCGGGCCAATGCAGCACCAGGGAACCGGCACCCTCCACCGTCGTGTGTACCCGGGTTATCACACCGGTAAAAATCACATCTACCACCCGAACCGGCAGCCAATGGGAACCATCGCCCGAGGTGACCGCATAAACGTGCTCCGGGCGTACGGCCAGCCAGGCCGGCTTACCCTCTTCCCACGACTTGGTCGCGGTGGCATCGAACTCGCGCCCCCCAATCGTGAGCCGGGCGGCCGAGCCGCCCAACCGCCGAGCCGCGGTCGTCTGCAGGAGATTGGTCTCACCAATGAAATCAGCGACGTAACGGGAAACCGGCTCCTCGTACATCTCGCGTGGTCCACTCAACTGCTCGATCCGTCCGTTCCGCATCAGGGCGATGCGGTCGGACATCGTAAGCGCCTCTTCCTGATCGTGGGTCACGTAAATGAAGGTGATCCCCAACCGCTTGTTGAGCTGTTTCAATTCGAGCTGCATCTCCTTGCGCAGCTTCAAATCGAGTGCGCCGAGCGGCTCGTCCAGCAGTAGGACCCGGGGGCGATTGACCAGGGCTCGGGCGAGCGCGACACGTTGCTGTTGCCCTCCGGAGAGTTGGCGGGGGGCCCGCTCTCCCAGATGACCGAGCTGGACCATCTGCAGCGCCTCTTCCACCCGCTTCCCGATTTCCGCTTTGGGGACTCCCCGCATGCGCAGGCCGTATCCCACGTTGTCCCGCACACTCATGTGAGGGAACAGCGCATAGGACTGGAACACGGTATTGATGTCCCGCTTGAAGGGAGGGAGCGGCGTGATCGACGTGCCCTCCATCAGAATTTCGCCGGACGTCGGCCGCTCGAATCCGGCGATCATGCGCAGCGTCGTGGTCTTTCCCGAACCCGAAGCGCCGAGGAAGGTCAGGAACTCTCCGGCCGCGATATCGAGCGAGAGATCATCGACGGCGGTGAACGCGTCGAAGCGCTTGATGAGGTGGCGGAGCTCGAGAATGGACGGGATGATGCGGCTCAGAGCTGAAGGTTGTGGGTAGTGGGTGGTGGGTGGTGAGGGTGAAGGCCAAGGTTCCAGGACCCCACCACCTGCCACCCACAACCGACTACCTATTTCGCAGCCTTAACCTCGTTCCACACTTCCTGATACTTGTCGCGCCGAGGGCTCCACTGCCAGAAATTCACCTTGGTGCCGTACTCGGCGATGTCGCGCTGTGTTGCCACCTGCTGGGGTGACATGTACCCCTTGGCCCCCGGGCTCGCCACGATGTAGTTGGTCACGTCGGCCATCAGCTTCTGGGTGAAGGGCTGCGAGGCGTACTCCAGCCAGGCGTATGCCGCATTGAGATTGGCGGCGCCGGAAGTGAGGACCCAGTGGTCGGCCCAGGCGGTGGTCCCCTCCTTGGGAATCACCTCTCCAGCCGGGAAGCCGGCCGCGCGCAGCTGAGCCGTCATGAGCGGCCAGCCTTCTCCCGCCACGATTTCTCCGCTCTGGAAGAGCTGCGTCATATCGCCGGCGGTGGCCCAATACTTCCGGACGTTGGGCTTGAGCTCGAGTGCCTTCGCCTTGACCTTGGCCAGGTCCTCGTCGGAGAGATTGTACAGTTTGCTCCGATCGTTCGGATCATCGAGGCCCAGTGTCTGGGCAACCATCCAAAGCGTCGCGATATCATCCTGCAGCGACAGCTTGCCGCGATACTTCTTGTCCCACAGGTCGGACCAGGAAGCCGGAGCGGATTTGACCTTCGCAGTGTCGTAGATCAACGGGTTGGGGCCGAACGCCCAGGGCAGACCGTAGACCAGCGAGTCCTTGCGCGCCATGGTCAGGCCACGGAAGCTGGCCATGAGGTCGCTGTAGCTGGGGAGCCGCTTCATATCGAGCGGCTGGGCGAGGTTCGCCTCGATGATCTGGGTGATCGCGTCGCTCGAAGGAGAGACGAGGTCGATGGTCTGCGCCCCGCCGGCCCGAAGCTTGGCGACCAACTCGTCGCTCGACTGCATGTAGGTGGCATTCACTTTGACGCCGCAGGCATCTTCGAACGGCTTGGCGAACAGCGTGTCGGTGTAGCCTTCCCACACCATGAAGTTGAGCTCGCCGCCGATCGGCTTGGGACACAACTTGGCAAGATAGGTCTTCGCGTCGGCGCGCGCGTCCGAGGTGGGCGTGATGGTGATCTTCTCGACGGCCCCGCTGGCCCCGCCGCCGGCCTTTTCGCCGCCGCACGCCAGTCCGGCTGCAACGGCGCCGAGCAGCAAGGAGCGAAGCACGCTCGAACGGACTCCTCTCATGATATGACCTCGAAGTGCATAGGTGGGACCGCTGAAGCGATGGTGGTAACGCAGAGAACCTACAGTGCAGCACTTGAATGGGAAGGCCGGGATCGCCCCTACCCTCGACATTTCACAGGGCGACGGCTAAGCTCGGCGTTCCAGCCTCTCGCAGCGTGCGGAGCCTCCGATGCCCCCCGTGATTGATCTCAAGACGGCCATTCCCGGCCCCAAGAGCCAGGCCCTGAACGCCCGCCGTGCCAAGGCAGTTCCCCGCGGCGTGCCTTCAACTACACCGCTTGCCGTAGTCCACGCAGAGAACGCCGTTTTAACCGACGCGGACGGGAACCGGCTGATCGACTTCGGTGGCGGCATCGGTGTGGTGAACGCCGGCCACCGGAATCCCCGGGTGGTCGAAGCGGTCCGGCAGCAGCTGGATCACTTTACTCACGTCTGCTTTCCGGTCTCCACCTACGAGCCTTACGTGGAGCTGGCCGAGAAGCTCAACGCGCTCACCCCCGGGGGACACGAGAAGCGCACCTTCTTCGTGAACAGCGGGGCGGAGGCGGTGGAGAATGCCGTGAAGGCGGCCCGCCATTTCACCGGCCGCCAGGCGATCGTCTGTTTCGAGCACGCCTTCCATGGGCGCACCTATCTCGCCATGGCACTCACTTCGAAGGTGATGCCGTACAAGAAGGGCTTCGGGCCGTTCGCGCCCGAGGTTTACCGGATGCCGTTTCCCTACTGCTACCGCTGTGCACAGGGCGGACAGGGCGGGAAGGGTGGAGGTGGCTCGTGCTGCATGGCGAGCCGCGAATACCTGGAGCAACAGTTCGCGGCGATGGTGGACCCGCAGTCGGTCGCGGCGATCATCATGGAGCTGGAGCTGGGCGAAGGCGGCTTCGTTCCGGCACCGCCCGAATTCGTAAAGACCCTCGCGGCTTTCGCGAAGGATCACGGAATCCTGTTTATCGCCGACGAGATTCAGACCGGATTCGGGCGCACTGGGAAGATGTTCGCCAGCGAACACTACGGTCTGGTGCCCGATCTGATGACGACGGCCAAGTCATTGGCGGGCGGGTTGCCGCTCGCCGCGGTCACCGGCCGGGCCGACGTTCTTGAGTCGGCGCAGCCGGGTGGGCTGGGCGGTACCTATGGTGGGAACCCGCTGGCCTGCGCGGCAGCGCTCGCGGTACTCGACGCCATGAAGGAAGATCGGCTGGCCGAGCGCGGGGCGAAGATCGGAGAGCGAATTCGTGTCCGCTTCCAGAAATGGGCAGATCGCTTCCCCCAGGTAGGCGACGTCCGGGGACTCGGCGGAATGATCGCGGTGGAGCTGGTCACCGACCGGACAACCAAGGCCCCCGCCAAGGAGTTGACCGGCAAGCTCCTCGCGGAGGCACTCAAGCGCGGTGTGATCCTGCTCTCCGCCGGCACGCTGGGGAACGTGGTGCGAGTGCTGGTCCCGCTCACGGTAGAGGACGCGGTACTGGATGAAGGGCTGGATGCGATGGAGCGGGCGCTCGAGGTGGTGGTGGGGTGATCGTCGATGGTCGATAGTCGATGGTCGATGGCCGCGAGTCTTGAGTCGCGATTCCATTAACTCTCGGCCACCCTCCAAGCCTGACGACCCGAGACCATCGACCATCGACCATTGACCATGCTCGACCGCACCCGTCTCGTCCGCCAGTACGCTCTCGAACAGCAGCGCTTCCTCGACACTCATCCCCGTTCGAGGGCCCTCTACGATCGCGCCCAGAGATCGCTGCTCGAGGGCGTCCCGATGCACTGGATGAAGAAATGGGCGGGCGGATTCCCCGTGTTCGTGGCGTCCGCGCGAAGGCGCATATCTCACCGACGTCGATGGCCTCCGATATCTCGATCTGTGTTTGGGAGACACCGGTGCCATGACCGGTCACGCGCCGCCGGACACCCTCGAGGCGATCCGTCGCCAGGCGGCGCGCGGGATCACCACCATGCTTCCGACGGAGGACTCGCTCTGGGTGGCGGAGGAGCTGGGACGCCGCTTCGGTCTCCCCCACTGGCAGTTCGCACTCAGCGCCACGGATGCCAATCGCTTCGCGATCCGGCTCGCACGAATGATCACCGGTCGGCCCAAGATCCTGGTTTTCAATTGGTGTTATCACGGCACGGTGGACGAAACCCTGGTCATCCTGCAGGATGGCGTTCCCCAAATGCGGCCGGGCAACATCGGTCCGGCGGTCAATCCGGTGGAGACCACCAGGGTGGTCGAGTTCAATGATCTCCCGGCGCTCGCGGAGGCGTTGTCGCACGGTGACGTAGCGTGCATTCTGGCCGAGCCCGCGATGACCAACATCGGGATCATCCACCCCGATCCCGGATTTCTTGCCGCCATGAGCGATCTTGCCGCAAGGACCGGCACGCTGGTCGTCATCGACGAGACCCATACCCTCTGTGCCGGACCCGGTGGCTGCACGGCCGCGATGAATCTCCATCCCGATTTCGTCACGGTCGGGAAGGCGATCGGAGCCGGGGTTCCCGGCGCCGCCTACGGCTTCAGCGCGAAGGTCGCGAAGGCCCTGGAGTCGCGCATTCCAGTCTCCGACTGCGATACCGGCGGGATAGGCGGCACGCTCGCCGGCAACTCACTTTCTCTGGCGGCGATGCGCGCGACGTTGGAGCGGGTGCTTACGCCGGAGAGTTACCGGCAGACCATCCCGATGGCGGACCGGTTCCGCTCCGGAGTCGAATCAGTGATCGCCGAGTATGCGCTGCCCTGGATCGTGAAGCAGCTGGGGTGCCGTGCGGAATATTGGTTTCGTCCGGCGCCCCCGCGGAACGGGGGCGAAGCGGCCGCGGCTGTGGATGTGGAGCTGGACCGCTACATGCACCTGGCGGCGCTCAATCGCGGCCATCCTGCTTACGCCGTTTCACAACATGGCGCTGATCGCACCGTCGGTGACCGAGGCGGACATCGACCGTCACACGGCGGTCTTCCGGGAATCGGTCGAGGCCCTGGTCGGATGAATCTGTGGACCGCCACTACCGCCCCGCTCAACATCACGTCACTAGCGAGCCCGCCGGAACGTGCCGACGTGGCGATCGTGGGCGGCGGCTACACTGGAATGTCGGCGGCTCGCAGCCTGGCGAGCCACGGTGCGGACGTTGTCGTGCTGGAGCAGGAGACTTTGGGCTGGGGAGCCAGCTCGCGGAATGGCGGGTTCGTGTTGCCCGGCTACAAGGCCGAAGTTGCCGCTCTCGCCAGGCGGTTCGGCCTCGAGCGGGCCCGCGCGCTCTGGCGATTCTCGCTCGACGCGGTGGATTTCGTCGAGCGGGTGATCGCCCAGGAGCACATCGAGTGTGATTTCAGGCGCTGCGGCCACGTCGCACTCGCCGCGCGACCTTCGCACGTCAAGGAACTCGAACGAGAGCGCCTCCTGCTGCAGGAGCGCTTTGGCCACGATACCGTCTTGCTGGATCGCGCGCAGGTTCGCCAGGAGATCGGCTCATCCCGTTACTACGGCGGCCTGCTGGATCCCGCAGCCGGGGGGCTGCAGCCCGCTGCCTACTTCGCAGGTCTCGCTCGTGCCGCGGTACGAGCCGGTGCCAGGACGGTCGAGCGCTGTGAGGTGCGGAGAATCCGCCGGCAGGGCGACGGGTTCGAGCTCGACACGGCGCGGGGAGTGGTGCGGTCGCGCGAGGTACTGGTCGCGACGAACGGGTATGGAGGCCGCGTGCTACCCGACTTGGCCCGCCGGGTGATTCCCATCGGCAGTTTCATCATCGCGACCGTGCCGCTGGAGGAAGAGATTGCGCTCCGCCTGGTGCCTCGTGGTCGAGTGCTGAGCGATACCAAGAACCTGCTGTACTATTTCCGGGTTTGGAACCGCCGCCTGGTGTTCGGCGGTCGCGCATCCTTCGCCGCCGATGCGGAGCGGCAGAGCCGGAACATCCTCCGGCGAGGGATCGAAGAGGTCTATCCCGAGATTGCGCACGCCCCGATCGAGTATTCCTGGGGCGGCCAACTGGGTTTCGCTCTGGACTATCTGCCGCACGCCGGCACCTTCCAAGGGGTGCACTACGCCCTGGCCTACGCCGGCCACGGCGTCGCCCTCGCCAGTTATCTAGGACATCGGATGGGGGAGCTGCTGGCGGGCAAGGGAGAACGACCTCCGATCTGGGGCCTCCCCTTTCCAGCGGTTCCGCTCTATCACGGAAGGCCCTGGTTCCTGCCGATTGCGGGGGCGTACTTCAGGTTGCGGGATTGGGTGGGGTGAGCGGATTAGCCGTCAGCCATAAGCCACAGGCCTTGAGGGCGGATTTTTCTCCATAGGGAATTCATTGAGCGCACTTCGCGACGTGAAAGACCTGATCGAAGACCTCGAGCGAGGCGGGATTTCGCGCCGCGAGTTCGTGACACGCGCCGCGGCATTTGGACTGGGTCTCGGTGCGATCGGTGGCCTGCTTACCGCTTGTCGGGGATCCGGGAAGGGAGCTCACGGCGAAAGCCCCGAATTGGGACCGATCGAGAAAGAGCTGAGCATCTACAACTGGTCCGACTACATCGCCGAGGGAGACCGTTCCCAACTTCGAGAAGGAATTCGGCGTCAAGGTCACCTACGAGCAGTACGAGAGCAACGAGGAAATGCTGGCTCGCCTCGAGAGCGGGCAAGCCGGCTACGACATCATAGTGCCGTCCGGCTATGTCGTACCCGTTCTCCTGGCCAAGGGCCTCATCGCCCCGATCAACCAGAATTTCCTTACCAACTGGACCAACGTCGCGCCAATCTTCCTCGATCCTCCGTTCGATCCCGACAATGCCCACACCGTGCCCTGGCAATGGGGGACCACCGGTCTGGCCTATCGGACCGACAAGATCAACCCTCCTCCCGATAGCTGGGCCGCATTCCTCGATCCGAAGTTGAAGGGCAGGATGACCCAGATGGACGACGAACGCGAGGTCATCGGCGCGTGGCTCCACTACCGGGGGCATTCCCTCAATTCGACCGAACCCGGAGACCTCGCGGCGGCCAAGGCGGATGCCATCTCGGCCAGAGCCAATCTCAAGGGCTACATCTCCGCACCGGTCAAGGAGCAACTGATTTCGGGTGAGGTATGGCTCGCCCAACTGTGGAACGGCGATACAGCGCAGGCGCGGGCAAAGCAGCCCAATCTGGACTACCGGCTCCCCAAGGAAGGGGGCACGATCTGGACCGATAACCTGGCCCTTACCAGCTCTGCCCTACACAAGCGGGCGGCGCATGAGTTCATGAACTACGTCCTTCGGCCGGAAGTGGGTGCCGCCATCTCAAACTTCACCGGCTACGGAACGCCTAACCAGGGTGCCATGGAGAAGATGACCAACCCAGTCCCGTTCCCGACGGCGGACGAGATGAAGCGCCTCGAATATCAGAAGGACCTGGGTGACGGCGGCTGCGCTCTGGGATCAGATCTGGAGTGAGATCAAGAACGCATAGCAGGGGAGGATCGAGTGCGGTTGCCCGACAGTGAGGTCCTGAAGCAGAGCGAGCGCTACCTCCGGCTTATCGGCGGGGCGGAAATGTCATTGGAGGAAAAGCAGGCCTTCATCACCGAGACGGTGGAGGCCTACGAGCAGTACGTCAACCGCGGGTTCATCGGCTACCGCAAGTCGGTCACCGAGGCCGGACAGTTCGCGGCGCTGGAATGGTCGGGCCAGGGTTCCTTTGCTGCGGGATCTCCTCGGCCGGGAATACATCGACTGCCTGGGCGGGTACGGCATCTTCAGCGCGGGGATCAACCACCCGAAGATCGTGAAGGCGGTGACCGACCAGATGCAGCGGATGGCGCTCAACAGCCAGGAGCTGCTGGAGCCGTGGCGGGCCGCACTCGCCCGGTTGCTCTCGGCGGTTACTCCCGGACGACTCCAGAACTGCTTCTTCATCAACAACGGAACCGATGCCATCGAAGGCGCGATCAAGCTGGCCCGCCTTCACACTCGGCGAAATACTTTCGTCTCCACGCTGGGCGGCTTCCACGGCAAGTCGATGGGCTCGCTGTCGCTGATGGGAAAGGCCTCATTCCGGGAGCCGTTCCTGGGCGGTCTGCAGGACGTACGCTTCGTGCCCTACGGCGACGCCGAGGCGCTCGAAGCCGAGCTGGCCAAGGCGGAGCAGGTCGGCACGCCAATCGCGGCGTTCGTGGTCGAGCCGGTGCAGGGAGAGGCAGGCGGCGTGGTTCCTCCTGACGATTACCTGCCGCGGGTGCGCGATCTCTGTACCCGCTTCGGTACTCTCATGGTCGCCGACGAGATCCAGACCGGTATGGGTCGCACCGGCCGGCTCTGGGGTGTGGACCACTGGGACGTCCAGCCCGACATCCTCTGCGTCGGCAAGTCGATCGGCGGCGGCGTCATGCCGCTTTCCGCGTTCATCTCGACTCCCGAGATCTGGGAGGTGCTGATCCCCAATCCGATCATCCACTCGACGACTTTCGGAGGGAATCCGATTGCCTGTGCGGCGGGAATCGCTGCGATCCAGGTGACGTTGGAGGAAGATCTGCCCGGCCAGGCCGCGATGAAGGGAGACTTCCTCCTCGCCGAGCTGCGCGGGCTGATGCAGCGATTCCCCCAGATTCTGAGCGACGTCCACGGCAAGGGCCTGTTGATCGGAATGGAATTCCACAGCGATCCGATCGGCTGGAAGTGCGCCTCCGGTCTGTTCAAGCGGGGCGTGCTGGTGGCCGGCACCTACTCCAAGGCCCGCACGATCCGAATCGAACCGGCCCTGGGCATCCCGATGGATCTGCTGAAGGAGATGCTGGGGAGGTTGGAGGACACGTTGAAGGAGATGGAAAAAGCGTGAGACGTGAGACGTGAGACGTAAGAAAGAGAAGGGGTGGTTGAGCCGGTGATGCCGGCCCGCCACCCCTTCTCACCTCTTACTTCTCACGTCTTACTTCTCACTTCTCACTTCTTTTCTACTCCGCCGCTTCCTCGCTGCCGCCGAAATCGTGGCCCCAGCTGATAGTGGCGCCGAACCAGATTTTGGTGTCTTCCTGGTTCACGCCCGTGGGTCCACTAGTGGTCTTCGTGATCTTGGTGAACTCGTCGTTGTTGACCACGAAGTGGAACGCTGGGTTGATTGACAGCGGCCCCGCCGAGAAAGGCAAGCTCAGCGAGAAGTCGAGGTGAGTAAGACCGCTCTCGTTGAAGTTGGCCAGCTCCGACGGGTCGCTGTCGTTGATTTCCTGTCCGGCACTGAAGCCGGCCAGCGCACCGATGGTGAGGGGCAGCTCGGCGGACAGGGGAATGCCGTGTGAAACACTCGCCTCGATGTAGGCGCCCTTGATCTTGTCCACGTCGTAATAGATCGAGAGCTTGGGACTCAGGAAGACGTCAGCCGCAAACTTACCGTAGATTTCGACGGTGTTGTTGTCCTCAGTCAGCCCGCCATCGTTGGGATAGATGTAGCCCGTAGCACCCGGCGTGAGGGTGACTTTTCCGACCGGGATGCCCAGTTCAAGCCACCAGTCGAATTCCGTCAGATCAGGACCGGCCAAACCACCGCCCTCACTGATGTTGTCCGGCACCTCGTCGTACTTGCTGGGCTCGATGTTGGCCCACCCGCCGCCGGTCACCCCAATCGATCCAATCGGGACAGTCAGGTATAAGTCCGGCTGGATGACGAACTTGTTGGTCAGCGACAACCCACGCCAAACGTAGGCGCTGTTGAATGCAGCGTCTGCGCCGAGCGTCACTTGGGCCGTGGCGGTACTCGCCAGCCCAAGGGCCAGGCCGAGGACGGCCCCTCCGACGATGAACGAGCGTCTCATGTGGTCTCCTCAAGGAAGTGAACAAAGAACCGGCCCGCCCTCACCCGAGCGGACCGGCGTCGGACCTTGGTCCGGGACCTGACATACGCCGCCCGTCGGGTTTAGCCGAACGGATAGAGAAAGATTGCCTTTCGATTGTCAGGTAAGGACATAGCGCTATATACCGGGGGCGCTTGAGCCTGTCAAGCAACGGGGAACGAGGCTGTTGGCAGGTTGACTAACCGAGTGCCAAACCCCACGTTGAGCCATCCATGGATGATCTTCCAGCTGGGCCAACCGCAGAAACTTTCGAGCAAGATCTCGGTGACCTCGTTAGTCAGGTGAGGGCGCACCCCGGCGACCACGCCGCCTTTGCCACGGCACTCGACAGGGTCGCGGACAGGGTAGCAAGTGCCCCGGCCATACTCGAGGCCGGCATCGAGAACAGCTGGTCTCTCGATGGGGACGACCTCAGGGGACGGCTGCTTGCCCGCGGAGTGGACGCGATTCGGGTCGCGGCGGGAGCCAATCGGGATGATCTCTTGGCCCTGGCTCGGGCGCTGGCCGAGGACGACGGGCCCCTTCCCAGCACGCCCGGCGTCCAGGTTGATCTGATTCCGACCCTGGGCCAGATACTCGGTACCGCACAGGGAGCTGACGGCGAGTTCATTCCTGAGCGGAGTTTCCCGCGCGGTATACCCCCCTTATTCGCCAAGCGTATCCGTCGCGGCGATCGCTTGGCCGCTACCCTGGTTCAGCTGCTCGACCTGGTTCAGGCTTCGGTGCGGCGTAGAGCCTGGCTCGACGTGCTGCACAACGCCCAGGCGGTGCTTCGTCTCCACCCCGGAATCCCGGAGGGGGAGCGGCGCGGATACATCATTGCGCTTCGTGGCATCCTGACCCGCCCGGTGCTGCAGGCGCTGATCGAGCAGGCGTATCGGGTCACTGAGGAGCAGGCGCGGACGGTCGAACTGTTGCGGTTGGCCGGTCTGGATGCCGCGGAGTTGATCCTGGAAAATCTTCGTGCGGCGGAGGCAGTCGGGCCCCGAGCATTCCTGCTCGATGCGCTGGGAGGCATGCCGGATGCCTATTCTCTTGTCGTTGCCCTGCTCTCCAATGAGCGCTGGAGCGATCTCCGGCTCGCGGCCGACGTCCTGGGTCGCATGGGCAACGCCCGCGCGATCCCCCCGTTGGTTGCCCGGGCAAATCACCCCGACGAACGGGTTCGGCTGGCGGTCATCGACGCGCTGGCCCGATTCCGCGACAAACGAGTAGTCGACGGACTGCGCCAGCTGCTGAACCATCCCTCCCCGCGGACCCGGGCGCACGCGGGCAAGGCGCTGGCCGGCCGCCACTCCGGCGCCATCGCGATGCCGCTTCTCGCCGCTCTCGATCAGGAAAAGGATCACACAGTGCGGATGGAGCTGCTTCAGGCGCTCGCCGGAATCGATGCGCCGGAGGCCCGGGCCGTACTGGTCAAGGTTGCGACCGAGCGGCGTGGGCTACTGGGCCGCGGCCGCCCGACGTCGGAGCGACTCGAAGTGGTAAGTGCGCTTGCCAATGCCAGGACCGAGGCTTCGCGACAGGCCCTCTCCCGGATCGCTGCTGAGGCTGACGGGCAGGTGCGGGACGCAGCGGTTCAGGCTCTGGGCCCTCGTTAGCTTCCCCGTCCGCCCGTCCGCCCTGTCTCGCCTGTCCCGCCTTCCCGCCCTCCCCTCTCACATCCTCCCAATATCCAGATTCTCCACGTGCACACTCAGGTTGTGATTCATTCTCAGTCCCACGATTCCATCGGTATCCACGCTGTCTGCGGCGACTGAGTAGACGACCTGCCCGTTGACCAGGAAACTCACCTTTCCCTTAACAACTTGCAGGGCAAGGTTGTTGGCCACCGAACCGTCGCTCGACACCATCTTGACCACCGGACTCGGCGTCCAGCCCTTGGTGAGGTCACTGGTCTCCGCACCATTCCGCCGCTTCACCTTGAAGGTGCCGTCGCCCCGGATCAGGAAGTAGGTGTAGCGCTCACCCTTCCCATCCAGATTCTGCCCACCGATGAACAATCCGAAGGCTTCCTCGTGCGATCCCTTGCTGGGAAACAGGTGCATCTGGGACCTCACGCTGTACTGGGTCTTGGCCTGGTCAACCGGGCGGTAGATAATGGTCGAGCTGCCGGTCGTGACGTGCCAGCCGGGAGGCATTGCCTCGAACTTCACCGTGGTGGCGGGGGCATTTTCGTCGGTGCGGACCATCCAGCCGGGAGGAAACTTCCCACCCCCGTCGATCGCCATGCTGTGATCATGTTCCTGGGCATTGAGCGTCGTGGCGAGGAAGCTGCTGATCAGGACTGCGGTCATGGCGCGCATGGCTGGTCTCACTGAGGGCACGGTGGGTGGTGGGTCTGAATGTTGAATCCTCGCCGGGAACCGGCTAAGCTATGTCTCGGCTCAAGCCCTGATCCGGGAGTGACGATGGAAATCCTCGGTCGCATTTTCGCCGCTATCGGTGCCGGTGGCGTGCTCATGGCCCTGACCTTCGTGTCGCTGCTTATCGGTGTCCTGATCCACGGGATGATCCTGCTGATGGCGGGAAAGCCGATCGACGACTACCTACGCAAGAAGGGCCACGAGGTTTTCGAACCGGGGAACCTCAAGTAGTCGGCTTCTCCTCCGCACTCGCGCCACCCGCGCCACCCTCCGCACTCGCCGCCTTTACCGCCGCGTCGTAGTTGATTTTCAGGCTTCCAAACAGCTCCCGGAGTCCCCGGATCTTCATCTGCTGCCCGCCGCCGCGGCGCGCCATGGTACTCATCAGGCCGGCGGTTTCGGCCAAACCATTGAGGCTCATCTGACCGGCCCCCGACTTGATTTCATCCAGGGTGCGGCCGAAGGAACGCACCACGCTCTCGTCGGCTTGCATGTTGGCCATGAGCTCGATGGTGCTGTGGATTTTCTGGAACTTCGGGGTTAGTCCCTGGAGGTAGGCGAGTTGTGCCTGCTGGCGCGCATTCAGTTTGACTCCCATGGTTGAACAATAGTACGTTGATCCCCTCGCGTGAAACCTGCTGGACTCCGCAACGTCAGGCAGTCGTTCCGCGTCCCAAGTAGCTCGTTCGGCCCCCGGCCGTCTCCTCCATTACGAAGTGTGGTGATCCGATGAAGCTGTCGGATGTGTCCATCAGGCGCCCGGTGCTCACCAGCATGCTGAGTGTCGGGCTGGTCGTCTTCGGTATCATCGGGTATACCCGCCTTCCGGTGCGGGACTACCCGGACATCGATCCGCCCATCATATCGGTCACGACCGTGTTGCCCGGAGCCGATCCTCAGGTGGTGGAATCGGCGGTTACCGACGTCCTGGAAGAGGAGTTAAGCACGGTCGCCGGACTGCGGACTCTGACCAGCTCGAGCGGCGAGCAGCTCAGCAACATCACCCTCGAGTTCACCCTCGATAAGAACGTCGACGTGGTGTCCCAGGACGTCCGGGACAAGGTCTCCCGGGTCCGCGGCCGACTGCCGCGGGACATCGAAGAGCCGGTGGTCGCCAAGCAGGAAGCGGACGCCCAGCCGTTCTACTGGATGGCGCTCTCGGGGGCCAACTATGACCTCTTACAGCTTTCTGACATTGCCGATCGGCGGGTAAAGGCCCGGCTGCAGAGCCTCTCCGGCGTGGGCAGTGCCCAGATCTTCGGCGAGCGGCGTTTCTCCATGCGGGTCTGGCTCTCGGCGCCAGAAATGGCGGCCCGCGGGCTGACGGTGCAGGACGTCGAATCCGCCATTCAGAGCCGTAACGTCGAGGTCCCGGCCGGCCGGATCGAATCCGATCGTCGGGAGTTCTCGGTCCGCTCTCTCGGCGAGCTCAAGACGCCGCTCGAGTTCGAGGACCTGGTGGTCACCGACCAGGGCGGCCAGCCGGTCCGGCTCAAGGATCTGGGCCGCGTGGAGCTGGGACCTCAGGACGACCGCAGCGTGCTTCGATTCAAGGGGAACTCGGCCGTCGCCATCGGGGTGGTGCGGCAGTCCAAGGCCAACCTGATCCAGGTCGCCAAGGAAATCCGGAACGAATTGCCGGCGATCCAGGCCTCGCTGCCCCCGGGTGTCGCCATCGAGACGGCGTTCGACGGCTCGGAATTCGTAACTCGCTCGATCAGTGAGGCGCAGGACACGCTGCTGATCGCGGCGGTACTGGTGATCATCATCATCTTCGTCTTCCTGAGAAATCTCCGGGCCACGATCATCCCGGGTCTGGCGATTCCTACGTCAATCATCGCGACCTTCGCGGTGATGTATTTCCTCGGCTTCTCCATCAATAACCTGACTCTGCTGGCTCTGACCCTGGCCATCGGCATCGTGGTGGATGACGCGATCATCGTGCTGGAGAACGCCTACCGTCACCAGGAAGAGCTGCACGAATCGCCCGAAGTGGCGGCGACCAACGGCACCCGGGAAATCGCCTTTGCGGTGATCGCGACTACGATCTCACTGGTGGCGGTCTTTACCCCGCTCGCCTTCCTGCAGGGTAACACCGGGCGATTGTTCAACGAATTCGGCATCGCGGTGGCGGGGTCGGTAATGATCTCGGGCTTCGTGGCCCTGACCCTCACCCCGATGCTGTGCGCCAAAATCCTCCGGGTGCCGGAGCGGCACGGCGTCCTGTACCAGGTGTTCGAAAATGGGTTTCGCAAGCTGTCCGAGGGTTACACCAGTTCCCTGGCGTGGGCCCTACGCTACCGCCTGGTCGTAGTCCTGGGTGCGTTCGTCATAGCGGGGATGGCCTGGGTGCTCTTCAATAGCCTCAAGCGGGAATTCATTCCGGCGGACGATCAGGGATGGTTCATGACGGCGACCATCGCCCCGGAGGGCTCGTCACTGTCGTTCACCGACGGATACCAGAAGCAGGTAGAGCAGATCATTTCCAAGGTGCCGGAGGTCGAGAGCTACTTCGGGGTGGTGAACTTCGGCGGCGGAGTGAACAACGGTCTGGTGTTCACCAAGCTCAAGGACTACAAGGACCGCAAGCGCACCGTGGAGCAGATCATCGGCGAGGTGCAGCCCCAGTTCTTCGGCGTTGCCGGCCTTTTCGCCTTCGCCTTCAACCCCCCGGCGATCGGCGGGTTCGGGAAGCCGGTGCAGTTCGTGGTGCAGAATCCCGACTACGATGTGCTGGGCGCCACCATGGACACATTCGTCACCCGGGCGCGGCAGATTCCCGGGCTGGTCAACATCGATACCGATCTCCGGGTCAACAAGCCGCAATTAACTATCCATTTCGACCGTGACCGGGCCGAGGATCTCGGCGTGCCGGTCGAGGCGATCGCCAGCACGCTGCAGACCATGCTGGGGGGCCGCAAGGTCAGCACCTTTACCCGGGAGAACAAGTTGTACGACGTAATGGTGCAGCTCGATCCGACCGAACGCTCTACCCCGTTGGATATTTCCGGCCTCTATGTCCGGGGCCGGAATGATCAGCTGGTCCAGCTCTCCGCGGTGACTCGGGTGGACGAGGGCGTCGGGCCGAAACAGCTCAACCACTACAACCGGATCGCCAACTTCACGATGGATGCGAGCCTGGCGCCCGGCTTTACCCTGGGAGAAGCGATCGACTCACTGAACAACCTGGCCAGGGAAGTCCTGCCGCGCGGCAGCACCACCGCTCTCGCCGGCGAGTCGCGAGAGCTGGAAGAGAGCGGGGGATCGCTCTATTTCGCGTTCATGCTGGCGCTGCTGGTGGTGTTCATGGTACTGGCCTCGCAGTTCGAGTCGCTCCTGCATCCCTTCACTGTGCTCCTGGCTGTGCCGCTCGCGGTGACGGGCGCACTCATCGTGCTGAAGCTGGCGGGATCCACCATCAATCTTTACAGCCAGATCGGCATGATCCTGCTGATCGGGCTGGTCACCAAGAACTCGATTCTGCTGGTGGAATACGCCAACCAGCTCCAGGAGAAAGGGCTGACCCCGGTGGAGGCAATGCTCGAAGCGGGCCGCATTCGGCTGCGGCCCATCCTCATGACCTCGGTGGCGACCATTACCAGCGCGGTGCCGATCGCGCTGGGTCTCGGCGCCGGCTCGATCAGTCGGCGTCCGCTGGGCTACGCCATCGTCGGAGGCGTGTTCTTCTCCACCGCTCTCACACTCTACCTCGTGCCCGTCGTCTACACCCTGCTCGATCGACTCCGCCACCGGAAGGAAGCCGAGGTTCCGGCGGTGGCTCCGCTCGAGGAGGTGTCGTGATCCTGCCGCTGCTGCTCCTGCTTCAGGCCGCGCCGGTAGCCCAGGATTCGATCCCCCGCGTCACTCTGCGGGAGGCCCTGCAGCGCTCCGTCCAGCTGAATCCCGACTACGTACAGGCCCTGGGCTTCGCCAATGAAGCGGAATGGGCCCGGACCGCCGCCCGGATCGCCTTCGTCCTGCCGTCGGTATCGGTGAGTCTCGACATCACCAAGTACTCGCAGCCGTTCTTCAACTTGGGCACCGGCGGACTTCAGTCGACGTCGGTCGTGTTCCAGGCCAATGCGCGTTATGAGTTGTCGGTCCGGAAATTCACCGATCTCTCCCGAACCAGCGCCGAGCTCGAATCGGCTACGGCGTCCGAGATGCAGCGCCGATTCGCTGCGGCGATGCTGACCGAGGCCGCGTACTACGACGTGCTGGCCCAGGGGGAGCTCACCCGGGTTGCCAGGGAGCGGATGGACCGAGCCAGTGAGCAGTTGGGAGTAGCCCGCGCCCGGGTAGAAACTGGTGCGGCGGTGCAGACCGACTCGCTCGAAGCGCGGCTCGAATTCACCCGCTCTCGCGTCGGAGTGCGGCTCCGGGAGACCGCCCTGACGGTGGCCCGGCTCGAGTTGGGCCGCCGCGTCGGGCTGCCTGGACCCGCCGACGCGGAGCCGTTGGACACGTTGCGGGCACCCGACCTTCCGATCACGCTGGCCGACGCAATCAGCCGCGCCCTCGAGCAGGGGCCGGATTATCGCGTGGCCCGGGCCAATGAAAGGGCGGCGAAGGCGTTCCTCAAAGGACAGCGGGGCGCCTACCTGCCCGTCATCGCGCTGGACGCCAACCACGCCCGGTTCGACACCAAGGTGTTTCCCAGCGCGGCGAATTTCTCCTCGCTGAACCTGGGCATCAGCCTGCCGATCTGGGACAACGGACAACGCGAGCTGGCGATC
Organism: uncultured Gemmatimonadales bacterium; assembly: GCA_963821525.1. Classification (GTDB taxonomy): domain Bacteria; phylum Gemmatimonadota; class Gemmatimonadetes; order Gemmatimonadales; family GWC2-71-9; genus DATBGE01. The sequence continues at coordinate 341,298 of CAWGED010000004.1, forward strand.
AAGCAGGCTCGCACCCAGAGTGAGGTCGCCCGCGCGGTACGGAATGATCTCGAGCGGGCCGCGGCGCGGGACGTGACCTTCGCATATGAGGGATACGAAACCGCGCGCTTCACCACCGATCTTGCCGCGGAAGCCGTTGCTGTCGCCCAGGAAAACTACCGGGTGCAGGATGTCCGCTATCGTGCCGGCGCCAGCACCATTATCGACCTGTTGAGCGCCCAGAATGGTTTGAGCGATGCCGAGGCGGTGCTGGTCCAGGCCCGCTACGCCAACCTGCTGGCGCTCGCCGGACTCGAGAGTATCCTGGGCCAGCGGTTGTTCCCGGAGCGACTTGGAGAAGGCTTGTGATGCACCTCCTCCTGGTGCCCTTCCTGGTGCTGACCCTGCTGGCGTGCACCAAGAAGACCGACGCCGCGGGGAATGGAGGTCCTGGCGCTGGTGGCGGCGCTCCAGCGATGCCGGTGGAGACGGCCGTGGCGAAGCAGGACACGGTGGTTGATGCCATCAGCGCCACCGGGCAAGTCGAGCCGGTACAGCAGATCGAGCTCCGCGCTGAGGCTGAGGGACGATTGGTCGAGATCCTGGTGCGGGAAGGTTCCGAAGTGGCCCAGGGACAGCCGCTATTTCGCATCGACGACCAGGAGCTGAAAGCCGAAGTCGCGCGGGCCGAAGCCGATCGTGACCTCGCGAACCAGTCCCTGGCCCGGGCCCAGCAGCTCACCGAGCAGAACGCATCATCTGCGGCCGACCTGGAACGCGCCGAGGCAACGGCTCGAATGAGCCAGGCTCAGCTCGATCTGCTGAAAGTTCGCCTCGCGCGCACCACGGTGCGGGCCCCGTTCGGCGGAATCTCGGGGCAGCGGTTTGTCAGTCTGGGCGACTATGTGACCACCAGCGACACGCTGGCGACTCTGCAAACGGTGAATCCCCAGCGCATCGCCTTTGCGGTGCCGGAGCGGTACGCCAGTCGATTGGGGCGCGGCCAGCGGGTCGTGTTCCGGGTCGCGTCGCTCTCTGGGCAGGAATTCCAGGGCACCGTGGATTTCGTGGACCCGGTGGTCAAGCTGCCTGCGCGCACCATTCTGGTCAAGGCGCTGGTCCCCAACGGGCGCCGTCAGCTCCAAGCCGGCATGTTCGTCGAAGTCCGCCTCGCGACCGACGTCCGGCCCAAGGCCGTCGTCGTTCCCGAAGACGCCATCGTCCCGCTGCAGCGCGCGTACTATGTCTGGGTCATCAGCGATGGCAAAGCCACCCGGCGCGAGGTTGAGATCGGTGTCCGCTCACCGGGTTTCGTCGAGATCAAGAGCGGCGTTCAGGCCGGTGAACAAGTGGTGGTCGGGGGACAGGAGCGTCTCGCCGAAGGCGCCCCCGTCATGGCGACGGTTGTCGAGCGCGGTCCGGTCACTCCGGGAGATAGCGGCGGACCGGTCACCAAAGTGGACAGCAGCGGAAAGGACTGACGGCTGGGCAAGTCACGAAGCGCATTGAGCTGGATGGTGCTGGGGGCGGTGCTCGTCGGCTCGCCGCTCGCCGCACAGACCACGCGCCCGGAGCGCACTCAGTTCCGCGAGACCTCGACCCACGCGGATGTTCTGGCTTTTCTCGATTCGCTCCAGAGACTCGGCGCGGGCCTTCGGATCGGGACCCTGGGCTCGAGTCCCCAGGGACGGCGAATCCCCTACGTGATCGCCGCCCGGCCGATGGTGGATTCTCCCGGCTCGGCCCACCGCAGCGGCAAACCCATCCTGTACATCCAAGGCAACATCCACGCCGGTGAAGTCGAAGGAAAAGAAGCGGCGCAGATGCTGCTGCGTGACCTCACGCTCGGTAACCTCCGTCCCCTGCTCGACAGCGTCATCCTGCTGGTGGTCCCGATCTACAATGCCGACGGCAACGATGACCTTGCCCCCGGGGAGAAGAACCGCCCGGGACAGAATGGTCCCGCCATCGTGGGCCGCAACACCAACGGCCAGGGTCTCAACCTCAACCGCGACTATGTGAAGCTCGAGGCCCCCGAGACTCGCGGGGCGCTGGCTCTCCTCGCGGAGTGGGAGCCCGATTTCTTCATCGATCTCCACACTACCAACGGCAGCTATCACGGCTACGCCCTCACCTACGCGCCCGGTCTCAATCCCAACAGTGGCCCAGCCAACGACTACGTGCGCGATCATTTCCTCCCGCTGATCAGAGAGCGGCTGCGCAAGCGCCACCGGGAGGAGACTTTCTGGTACGGCAACTTCCGCAATCAGAATCCCGATTCCCTGGTTCAAGGCTGGGAGACATACGATCCCCGGCCCCGGTTCGGCACCAACGCCTGGGGCTTGAAGGGACGCCTGGCGATTCTCAGCGAGGGCTACAGCAACGCGCCGTTCAAGGACCGTATCGAGGCGACCTACAACTTCGTGCGGGAAGTCCTGGCTCTCGCGGCTGAAGAGCGAACCCGGGTGCGAGCGGTGGTCGAAGCGGCGGATGAGTGGCTGCCCGACTCGGTCACTCTGCACTCCGTGCTGGGGCCGCCCACCCCGCAGGATGTGATTGCGGAAATCACCCAGCCGGATGGAGAAGGAAACGACGGTTTCGCGCGGCGCAAGCGAAGCGGTGTCTTCAAGACGATCCGGATGCCGGTCTTCGACCGCTTCGTCCCGGCTTTACGCGAGGTCAGGCCCGCCGCCTACCTGGTTCCGCCGGAGCATGCCGACCTGATCGCTATGCTTCGTGCCCAGGGCGTCATCGTCTTCCGCGCCGGCGCATGGCGAGGCCCCGCGGAGCGGTTCACCGTGGACAGCGTGAACCTGACGACCACCGTCTTCGAAGGCCACCGGGCGGTCGGCCTGCTCGGCCGCTGGGCTTCTGGCGAGGTCACCATGCCGGAAGGCTGGTTCTATGTTCCCACGTCCCAACGTCTTGGCGTCTTCGCCAGCTACATGCTGGAACCGATGAGCGAAGATGGCTTCGTGACCTGGAACTTCCTCGACCGGGATGTTGCGGTCGGTGCCATGTTCCCAGTGGCCCGACTCCGGCAACCGCTGGTGGCCCCGATGGAGCTGGTGCCATAGCTTGGAGCCGTCAGCCCCAACTCGGAACTCGGACTCGGTACTAGGTACTAGGTACTAGGTACTCCCCACTCAGTCCTTTCTCCCTCGTCACTTTATGCTCAAGCCCGGCTCTCCCGCCCCCGACTTTTCCCTCCCCAATGACGCCGGTGGGACCGTGTCCCTCAAGGGCCTCCGGGGCAAGCCAGTCGTGCTGTACTTCTATCCCAAGGACGATACCAGCGGTTGCACGGTCGAAGCCTGCGAGTTCCGCGATAGCTGGAAGGCGGTGGAGGGACTCGGTGCCGTCGTCCTCGGCGTGTCGCCTGATAGCGCCGCCTCGCACCAGAAATTCAAGAAGAAATACACCCTGCCATTTCCCCTGCTGGCCGACGAGGACCACGCGGTCGCGGAGGCGTATGGAGCCTGGGGAGAGAAGTCCATGTACGGCAGGAAGTACAAGGGGATCCTGCGGACTACCTATCTGATCGATGAGAAGGGGAGCATCGCCAGGGTTTTCGAGAAAGTGAAGCCCAAAGGCCACGCGAGGGAGGTCCTGGAGGCTCTGGAGACCCTGGCGCTGATGGCCTCCAAGGTGATGTAAATCACCTCTCTACGTCTAAAGGGCAGTTGACTGGGCGCGAGAGAGGGAGATATTAGCCACGTTCGGCCGCCTCAAGGCCGGGTGCGGACCGTTCGTGCTGGACCGGCCCCGTTTTCGTGACGGGGCTACGCTCAATTTACGGATGGGGGGGTTGCATGCGACTATTACGTCCTGCCATGGCGGGCCTGCTGCTTCTTGCCGGCGCCGCACCGCTTGCCGCGCAAAAGCCCGGCGCTGTTGAAATCGGCGTTTTTGGCCGGTTCAACAGCACAGATCCACAGCTTAATTTCGACAACCGAACCGGTATCGGCGGACGGCTCGGCGTCTTCTTTGCACAAAACCTCGCGGTTGAAATTGATGGGTCCTACAATCCGCTGTATACAGCCGAGGGCGATTTCGTTCGGTATATCCCGTGGCATGCCGGGCTGGTCTACAACATTGGGGTCGGGTCGACTTCCGCGTTTCTGATTGGAGCCCGCTACACCGACAACTGGTTCCGTGAGGCCTATCGGGAGACCGAACACGGCATCGGCGGACTTCTCGGTTTCCGACTGGGCACCGGGGGGACGCTCTCCATCAGAGTCGATGGTACGATCGACTACATCTTCAATCCCGAGAGCCGCTTCAGTCAGGGTCCTCCGATTGGTGTCCAGGGAATCCCCAGCATCGAACAGGACGACAAGAACCTTCACTACGGCGTCCAGGCCGGACTTAGCCTCATGTTCGGGGGGTACAACAAGGACTCCGACAAGGACGGCGTACTGGACAAGGCGGATCAGTGTCCCAATACGCCGACCGGTGACAAGGTCGACGCCAACGGGTGTTCGCTTGACTCCGACGGCGACGGCGTGAAGGACGGTCTCGACCAGTGTCCCAGCAGCCCGCCGGGAGACAAGGTCGACGCTAACGGCTGCTCGCTCGATACCGACAAGGACACCGTTCGCGACGCGATCGACAAGTGCGCGGACACTCCTGCCGGTGATAAGGTGGACGCCAACGGCTGCTCGCTGCCGAAGGATGCCGACGCTGACGGTGTGACTGACGATGTCGATCAGTGCCCGAGCAGCGCGCCCGGAGACAAGGTCGATGCCACTGGCTGCTCGCTGGATACCGACAAGGACGGCGTACGTGATGCAATAGATCAGTGCCCCGACACGCCGGCGGGTGACCAAGTCGATGCCAACGGCTGCTCGGCGGACAGCGACAAGGATGGCGTAAGCGATGCTAAGGATCGCTGCCCCAACACCCGTCCGGGTGCCAAGGTAGACGAAACGGGCTGCGAGTTGTTGTTTGAGCAGACCGAACGCGGATTGGTGCTCGAAGGGGCAACCTTCGCCACCGGTAAGACCACACTGACCGCGGCCGGCAAGGCATCGCTCGACAAGGTCGCCGTGGGCTTGGTGGATAATCCCGGAGTTCGGGTGGAGGTCCACGGTTACACCGACAACACTGGCTCGAAGGCCGCCAACGACAGGGTGTCCAAGCAGCGGGCCGAGTCAGTGAAGAAGTACCTGGTTACGAAGGGTGTCACCGCCGACCGTATCGATACCTATGGCCATGGCCCTGAAGAGCCCATCGCGGACAACAAGACCGCGGCGGGACGGGCCCAGAACCGGCGGGTCGAGTTGCGGAAGGCGCCGTAATCGCAGTTCCGGCAGGACGTCGGGGGGCCGGGACCCTGCTGGATCGGGTTCCGGCCCCCCGATGCTTTGCCCTCCTTGCCGGGTCGGGTGGGCGATTATTCTTCCCCGCTCGGTTTTTGGCGTGACTTTTTCAGGAGGGGATCATTCGTCGCACGGCTTTGTTGGCGGTCGCCGCTCTCCTGGCGGCATGCGGTCACAATTCGACAAGCGCAGCCCAATCGGCGACTTTCCTTCCGCCGGCGCCTGGTGAGCGCCATCTGCGAAACATCCGGCAGCTCACGTCGGCGGGGAACAATGCCGAAGCGTATTTCTCCCGCTCCGGCAAGCAGTTGATCTTCCAGCGGCAGGAGAAGGTCGATTCCGCCTGCGATCAGCAGTACATCATGAACATCGATGGGTCTGGTATGCGGCGCATTTCCAACGGCCTGGGCCGGACGACGTGCGGCTACTTCTACGACAACGACCGCAGGGTGCTCTACAGCTCCACGTTCAAGAATTCTCCCGCCTGCCCCCCGGTGCCCGACAAGTCCCATGGCTACGTCTGGCCGATCGGCCACCTGGAGATCTTCACTTCGCGTCCCGACGGGTCGGACTTGAAACAGTTGACCGACAACGGCGCGTACAATGCTGAGAGCACGGTTTCGCCGGACGGCTCGCGGATCATCTTTACCAGCACCCGGGATGGCGACATCGAGCTCTACACGATGAAAACCGATGGCACCGATGTGCACCGGCTGACCAACCGGGTGGGATATGATGGGGGTGCCTTCTACTCACCAGATGGTAAGCAGATCATCTGGCGGGCCGGATATCCGGCGACCGCGGCGGATACGGCGGATTATGAAGGACTCCTGGCCCAGCGTCTGGTTCGTCCCGGCAAGGTCGAGCTCTGGATCGCCAATGCGGACGGAAGCGGCCCGCATCAGATCACCCATCTGGGGGGAGCCAACTTCGCGCCGTTCTTCCATCCCGATGGCAAGCGGATCATCTTCTCATCGAACTACGAGAACCCTCGGAGCGGAAAGTTCGACTTGTTCCTGATCAACGTGGACGGCAGCAGTCTCGAAAAGGTCACGACCGACACGTCGTTCGACAGTTTTCCCATGTTCAGCCCCGACGGCCGTAAGCTGGTGTGGGCATCGAACCGCCACGGCGCGACCGAGGGCGAGACCGACCTCTTCATCGCGGATTGGGTCGAGTGACGGAGCACGCCGCCTCCCAGAACCTCTCCCGCTCGCTCTGGGAGTGGGTGAAGTCGATCTTCGTCGCGCTGATCGTCTGGTTTCTGCTGCGCACCTTCCTCGTCGAGGCCTTCCGGATCCCGTCGGGCAGCATGGAGAACACACTGCTGGTGGGAGATTTCCTCTTCGTCAACAAGGCGGTCTACGGCGCCGAAGTTCCCCTGGTGCACAAGCGACTCCCCGCTTTCCGGGAGCCCAAGCGGGGCGACGTGCTGGTCTTCGATTCGGTGGAGGACGAAGGACTCAAGGTTGTAAAGCGGCTGATCGGGATGCCGGGGGATACGCTGAGCATGGACCACGGCGAGCTCTCACGAAACGGCAAGGCAATTGAGGAGCCGTACGTGAAGCACGAGGATCCGACCAAGTCCGAGGACCCGATGCTGCGGGCCAAGATGCGACAGTGGCAGGTCCATCACCTGGTAGGGCGCGACCCGAACACCTACGATCCCGATCTTCAGGACTGGGGACCGATCGTGGTTCCCCGGGATTCACTCTTCATGATGGGCGACAACCGGGATAACTCCTACGACGGCCGCTACTGGGGATTCCTCCCGCGAACCAGCGTTCGGGGTACTCCCCTCATTGTGTACTTCAGTTACGATGCCAAGAGCTGGCGCCCCATGCCGTTCTTCACCGCCGTCCGCTGGAAGCGCATCTTCGCCCTGCCCCGCTAGCGTCGCGGGCTCCATGCCCGCGCCGCGACCGGCACGCCGGCCGCAATACCTCCCATTCCCGCCGCCACCCAAAAAGCTGTTCGCGGACTCCAATGACTGGTCAGCAGCCCGGCCAGGAGTGGACCAACGACGCGGGCCACCGACGCCACTCCCTGCAGCATCCCCAACGCCCGGCCCTGTTCCTCGACGGGCGTCACTCGTGACACGAGGCCGGTAGCGCTGGGGGCAACCAGCCCCGAGCCGAGTGCCACGAAACACAGGCTGGCCAGCAAGGCAGGAAGTGGTCGATCGGAGATCACCCCACCCAGCGCGACTCCAAGTCCAGTAAACCCCATCGCGAGGAGCACACCGCCGACCACCATCAGTGGCCGTTCCCCCGAACGGGGCACCAGTTTCCCGATCAGCCCACCCTGTACCAGCGCGTTTACGATTCCAATCATCACGAACAGGTAGGCCACGTGGTGCCGGTCATATCCCAGTTCCCGCTCGACCTGGAGCGGGAAGACGACGTACAACACGGTGAACGCCACGGTGGTCAGTCCGATCACTACGAAAGGTTCCCAGAGCAGCGCCCAGTGGACCGGCACCTTCGCGACCTTCGTGGATACGTGGACCCTGGATTCCGGCAAGCGCCACGCGGCGAGCAGGAAGTTGGCTCCGGTGAGAGCCGAAGCTACCAGGCCGGGTGCAGAGTCTCCCCAGCGACTGCTGATTCCACCGAGCGCCGGACCCACCACGAATCCCAGCCCGAATGCCGCACCGATGAGGCCCATCGCCTTGGTACGCCGTTCGAGCGGAGTGACGTCGGCGAGGTAGGCCTGGGCCACGTTCACCGTGGCTCCCATTCCTCCAGCGACAACTCGGGAAAGCAGCAGCGTCCAGAACCCGCCGGCAAAGGCGAAGATGAGATAGGAGACTGCGCTTCCTGCCAGGCCGACGAGCAGGATCGGCCGGCGCCCGACCCGGTCGCTCCAACGCCCCCAGATCGGAGCGAAGATGAATTGCATCAGGGAAAAGCTGGCGACCAGGGCGCCCACCGCGGCGTCGCTGACCTGGTGTTGTGCGGCGTAACTCGGCAGCAGGGGGAGAACGATGCCGAACCCGATGAGATCAAGAAAGACGGTGAAGAAGATGATCGCGGCTGCGGGATTCATCACTTCATCATCTTCCGGGGCTCCTCCGGAGAAGGCGGGGCACCGCGCGCCAGGTAGACCGCGCAGCGGCTACAGCTTTTGCAGGTGAGGGTGATTCGGCCCGACGACAGGTCGCCACGCTTCGGGTTCCGTTCGATGGTCGCCGAGCTACAGGTGGGACAAACCAAGACTTTGTGGTCGCGGTCGGCCGCGATCAGCGCCAGTGCCTCGGCTGCTCGGAACTCTTTGACTCCGCGACGACCCACGGAAGGTCCTTCCAGCGGGTGGTAAACCGCCGGATGTACGGCACCCGCCTTGCTCAATTTACCGGTCGGCCTCGCGGGGCGCAAAGCGAAGGGCCATAAGGCCAAGGACCCCCGGGCCCTTCCCGCCCCAAGGGGGTCCCCATACATTGGAATTGCTCCCCATACATGCTCAGGACCCTAGGACAGTATGCGCCCCAGACTGCCGGCCTACGTTCTTGTTCTCGGCCTAGCCTCAGGCTGCGCCGGCGGCCCGCCGCCGGCAGTGACACCCCAGGACGTCCCCGCCCTCGAGAGCCAGAGCCAGCGCAATCCCACCGACCCTGAGTTGATGACTCGGCTGGGTGTCGCCTACTACGAAACCAGGAATTACGACCGGGCTCGCGACGTCCTGCAGAGCAGTCTCGCGCTCGACAAGAACAGCTACAGCACGCTGGTCTATCTCGGGCTGACTTATGAGGAGCTGGGACAGCTGGATTCGGCCCGGGCGTCATACAACAAGGCGTCCGCGCTCACCAAGAGCCAGGATCAGCGCAACGAGATCAGCAACCGCCTGGCCCTCCTTACCCGCAAGGAACTGCATCAGGCTGCGCGCAATGCGCTGGCCCAGGAGGCGACGCTGTCGCAGCAAGCCCCGACGGCGAATGCCATCGCGGTTCTTCCAGTCCGTTATTTCGGAAGTGATACCGCGTTGCGCCCGCTCGAGCGGGGGGTGACTCACCTCATGATCACCGACTTGAGCAAGGTCGGCCGATTGCGGCTGCTCGAGCGGGAGCGGGTGCAGGCCCTGGTAGACGAGATGAAGCTCTCCGACGAGGGGAGAACGGATCCGGCGACGGGCGCACGCTCAGGACGGCTGCTCCGGGCGGAACGCGTGGTTCAGGGCTCGCTGCAGGAAGTCCCCGCCAGCGGTCAGCTCAAGCTCGACGCCGATGTGGTTAACACGGAGACCGCAGGAGTGCAGGCCACTGGTTCGGCCTCGGACAGGCTCCAGCAGCTGTTCGATATCGAGAAACAGGTGGTGATGCAGTTGTTGCAGCGGCTGAACATCATCCTTTCTCCCGCCGAGCAGCGCGCTCTCAGCGAGCGCCCGACAGCTGATCTTCAGGCCTTCCTCGCCTTCAGCCGAGGGCTCGAGGCGGAAGACCGTGGTGACTACCAAGCCGCCGAAGCTGCTTATAACGAGGCGATTGCCAGAGATCCCAACTTCCGCGCCGCGAAGGAGCGGAGAGACGAGATGGTTCGGGTCTCCAGCGCGGCCAGTCTCCCGCCCCAGCAGTTTGCCGGCCTCGAGCGCCCCGGCCCTGGCACGGTGCCGGGTCCAGGACTGGGCCGCGAGGCGACGACGCTCGAGACCGCCGTAACCATCACGGTCCCGAGCACAGGCGGCGGACTCATCAATCGGATCGGTCCGATCTCGACGCCTCCCCCAGCGAATCGGCCGTCGTTGCCAGAGGCAAGCGGAACCGATGCCCCGGGCGGTGGCCTCTTCGGAATCATCACCATCATCGTGACCCGGCCGTGAGGGCGCCTCTCCGGGCGGGACTGCTCGTTGCCACGCTCCTCGGCCCCGCCGCAAGGTCGGGACAGGCTCAGAGCTTGTTCGGTCCGGCGAGCATTGGAGGAGGAGCCGAGGGTCGGAGATACGAGTTCGAAGAAGGCTACGTCGTTCACGCGATTCGGCAGTTCGCTTACCCCGTGGCGGTGCTGATCCCCTTCGGGAAGCGATTCTCGGTGGACATTGGGACCGCTTACGCCACGACGACGGTAGCCGATGCCATCGGCAGGGAAGCATCCTTCTCCGGTTTTACCGATACCCAGCTCCGCGGCTCCTACGTTTTCGGGAATGATCGGGTAGTCACCTCCCTGATGGTAAATATTCCGACGGGTCAGGAGACCCAGTCGCTGAAGGAGTTCAACGTCACTTCGAACGTGGCCTCGAACTTCCTGCTCTTCCCAGTCAATTCCTATGGCAACGGCTTCTCGGCCACGGGTGGTCTCGCGGTAGCGATTCCGGCGGGAAGCTGGAATGTCGGAGTCGCAGGAAGTCTCCGGCTGAATTCAGAGTACCAGCCCTTCAGCGAGGCGGGATCGACTTCGGTTCGCTACCAGCCCGGTCTCGAGGGCCGGATCCGCGCAGGCGCCGACCGGCTGATCGGATCCTCACGCCTCGCGCTCGGCCTGACCTTCAGCACCTTCGACAACGATCAGTTCAGCGGCCTTGCAACCGGAAGTGGTCGGTACAGTCCCGGCAACCGACTGATCGGCGAGGTGAATCTGACCTCTCCTGCCGGCTCCGGCAGCATCACCGCTTATGCCTGGGACTTCTATCGCACCGCCGGCGACAATTCGGCGGTCGCCACCTCCAACAAAGAGAACGTGCTCACCTTCGGGCTTTCCGGCGGATGGCCACTCGGCCGCACGGTTCAGTTGCAGCCGCTGGCGGAAGCACGGCTCTGGTCTCCGGATGAGGGAAGCGGCCAACTTTATGGCGCCGGTGCTGCCCTGCGCTTCACGCTATCTCCTCGACTCGTCTTCGCTCCCGGTGGTCGATTCGACTTTGGATCGATCGAGCAACTCGGGACATCCTACTCGCTGACCGGCTGGGGATTCTCCGGGCTTCTGCGGTATAACTTCTGACAAACTATAGATTTAGGTTAGCACGATCGGCCGGGCTTATTCTGATCCAATAGTAGTAGTGCTAGCTACGCCTTATGGAGAAAGCGGGACCAGTCTTATTTCCCGCTCCGAAGGCCTAGGCGCAATCGCTTGACTGGCACAGCGGGCAACGATACGTTGGCCCGCCCGAAATTTGGAGGACAGCTTGGCTTCGGAACTCGGCGGCTCCCAGATCTCGACGCTCCTGGAGACTCTGCCTGGCATCGCAAACGTTCTGCGAAGCCCGGTGGCCGATGCGTTGCTTAACGTGATTCGCTCCGCGGCACGACTCGCGGAATTTCAGATTGCCGATGCGGATGAGCTGGTGAAGTACGCGGTGCGGCGGGGACTGGTGGGGGCGGAAGAGGGCGACCGGGTTCTGATGGAGATCCACGCGGCCCATCAGCGCCGGATCGAGAAGTCCGAGGCTCGGATCCGGCCGGTTAAGGCGAAGGCGAAACCCAAGGCCAAGCCGCGTGCAACGAAGCGGCCGGCGAAGAAGCGCCGGTAGAGCAGTAGTCCAACCTCAGGTTCTGAATCCCTCGACCAGTTTGCTGAGTCGGCCAGACGCGTCGAGCAACTCGCTCGCCGAGCTGGCCATGTCCTCGGTTGACGCGCTCTGCTCTTCGGCCGCGGCTGAGACCTCCTCGCTGCTGGAGGCATGATCCGCGGCGGAGCGGGAGACTCCCACGGTCCGTTCCGCCAGATCCGCCACGACAACCCGATTCTCCTCAGTATGCTTGGCCACCATCGCGGCTGCTTCCTGCACCTCAGCGATGGCCTTGCCGATTTCCTCGAAGCCTTTCCCCACTGCTTCGGCGACATGCTCGATCCCGCTGACCTTGTTGGTGCCCACCTGCATCGTCTCTGACACTTCCCGCACCTGGGTGCGGATGAATTCGACGGTCTTGGTCACTTCCTCGGCGGCCCGGGCGCTGGAGTCCGCGAGCTGACGGACCTCTTCGGCCACCACCGCGAAGCCGCGGCCGTGCTCGCCCGCCCGGGCCGCCTCGATGGCTGCGTTCAGCGCCAGAAGGTTGGTCTGCGAGGAGATCTGCTTGATCAGGTCGATGAACTGAGTGATCTGCTCCGACCGAGCGGCCAAGGCTCGCACCTGCTGGGCCGAAGTGGTCACGACTTCACGCACGTCCAGGAGGGTACGCCGCGCAGTCTCGACATCGGCGTGGTGCCGCGCGGAGACCCGACGGATCTCTTCGCCGAGGCGGACGACGCGTCCCGCGGCCTCGGCGTTGGTGGCGGCACCGCTCCGCAGAGCGGCGAGGAGCTGATCCGCTTCTGACATGCCGTGCCGCTGCTGCTCGGCGCCGGCCGAGATCTTCACCATCGCGGCGGAGATCTGGCCGCTCGACGCGGCGATCTCCTCGCTCATCGCCGAAAAATCTCCCGCGCTGGCGCCCAGGTGCGAGGACTCCTTCACCACCGCCGCGACCACCCCGCGCAGCTGTCCCGCCATGTTGTCCAGCGCCCGGGCCAATCTCGCCAGCTCCTGAGGCATGTCGGAGAGCTGAATAGCCCGCAGGTCTCCCGCGCCGAAGCGATCGGCCGCGGCGATCAGCCGGTTGAGCTGCCGGTCCACTTCTCGCACGGTCCAGGTGGAGGCGCCGGCGCCGACCACGAGCGCGATGATGCACAGCAGAATGACCAGCGCCTGGTTGCGGCTGGCCTTTCCACGGAGAGCCTGTGCCCGGTTCAACGCCTGCTCGGCCTGCGCGTCGCTGAGGCGGCGCACGTCGGCAACAAGGCTGTCGGTCGCACCGCTGGCCCGCGCCGCGATGGCCCGGGCCTGGTCAGGCTTCCCGATGTCGGAGAGCGCGTGGGCGGTGGCGTACGCCACCTCGAGAGTCGCCTGATTGGCGGCGATCTCATTCACGATCCGGCGATCGGCATTGCTGAGGGTCTTCAGTTCGCGGTAGCGAGACTGATACGAGTAGGCAGAATCGCCGTTCGCAACGAACTCTTCCTTCACCTCGGGACTCGGGTTCAGCAGGTAATGCTCCGCGGCGCGAATCTCCCCCAGCACGGAGGTGACCAGGGCGTTGGCGATTTCGGCGCCGGTTTGCACCGTCTGCATATCCGTCTCGACCGTACGGCTGATCGAACGGATCGACCAGGCGCCGAGCACCGTCATGGCCAGCACCAGGACCATCAACGCCGCCATCATGACGCCAATCAGGCGGCGAAGGCTGTGCGACAGTTTCACTGGCCCCCCGCGGGCTGAACGTTGGCTCCCTGCACGATCCCGATGATCACACGCTGCTCCGGTACGTCGCCATTCTCGTCGAAGGCGATTTTTCCGGTGACTCCTTCGAAAGCCGGCGTGGTGCGACCGACCGCCGCGACGGCGTCACGAATCGCTTTGCGGTTGGTGCCCGCGGATTCGATCACGTCGCGCAGCAGGTACACCACGTCATAGGTCGCCGCGGCGGGCTGGTTCGGCAGGCCCGCGTCGGGATACTTGCGCCGGTAAGACACGGTGAACTGGCGATTCTTGGGGCTGTTGACCCCCGGAAGATACGCGGCGGAGACGTAAGTGCCTTCCGCCAGCGGGCCCGCTTCTTCGATACCTTCGAGTCCGTCGCCGCCCATGAAGGGAACCTTGAGTCCGCGCTTCCGGGCGCCAAGGAGCGCCTCCTCGGCCTCGCTGCGGTTGCCCGCGACGAGAACAAACTGGCTGCGCTTTCGCAGGACGATCCGGTCCAGGTAGGCGTCTACGTTCGGCGTGCTGCCCAGATAGGGATCGGACTCGAGCACGGTGCCGCCCCGCTGGGTGAATTCGGCAGCGAAGGTCCGCCGGATGCCGCGGCCATAGTCGTCGTTCAGGTACAGGATCGCGCCACGGTCGAGCCCGAGCTGTTCCCTGGCGTAGCGAGCGAGTGCCGCACCGTGGGCCATGTCGCTGGGGCAGACCCGGAAGGTGTAGGCGCCGGCGGTGGTCACATCCGGCGATGAAGACGAGGGGGAAATCTGGACTACGGGATCGCTTGCGTCGTTATAGACCGGAGCGGCGGCCAGCGTAGTGCCCGAGTACACGTGGCCGATCACCGCGACGACCCTCTCCCCCACCAGCGCAGACGCGACCGCAACCGCCGAATCGGGATCACCGAAATCGTCCCGGGCCACCAGTTCCAGCGGCCGTCCCCGCACCCCGCCCGCCGCGTTGATTTCCTCCACGGCCAGTTCGGCCGCCCGCTTCATGGGTGCCCCGACCGGATCGCTGAACGGCCCTGCGAGGCCTATGCGAATCGGTCCGCCGCTGTCACCACACGCGGCGAGGGAGAGAAGCAGGAGCGACTGGATTTGGACGACAAAGAAGGTGCGACACAAGCGAGCGAGCACGTAGACTCCATGCAGGTTCGGATGAGGGGCGGACGAAGGCTATAGTTGCGTCGCTCCCGGGGCAATCCCTCTATTCCAGGGATGCAGGAATGGACCTACCGCGCCCCGGTGGCGACCTTCGATCTCCACGGGCAAAGCGTGCTCGAGGCGGTTGGCAACGCCGAAGCCTTTCTGGCGGTGCAGGCGCGAGTACGACGCGGCGCAGTAGTGCGACTGATTACCGGAAGGGGACGCGGTGGTCAGGGCGCACCGATCCGGACTCGGGTACGCAGCCTGCTCAAGCGACTCAGGACCGAAGGGCGGCTGGTCCGGGACTACCTGCTGGAAGACAGTGAAGGAAGCTTCCTGATTCTGCTTTCTGACTGAGCTATTTCCCCCCGGTTTCCCGGGTCTTCCCCCAGTCATCGAGCAAGCGGCCGTCGACCAGGCTGACCGAAGCCAGCTTCTGGCTCTTTTCGATTCGCCAGGTGAGTCGCAGCATCCGGCCCTGCCGGACCCACTGCATCATCCACTGGGTGCCCTGGACTCGCGCCCCGACCGATCCGAAGCGGTTTTCGAGAGTGTCTTTCCAGTCGGTGAGCTGTGCGGCGTTCACCGGACCGGACAGGGTCAGCACCATGGTGAGGCTGTCGATCGCGGAGAGCCACAGTGAGACGGGCGTCCCGGCCTTGGGATCCCAGAGGTCTGCCCGGCACTCCGAGACATTGGGATCCCGCTTGGCCTTATCGCAGCGAAGCCGCTTGCCACCGAGTTCCTGCACGAGGTCGGAGACTTCGGTGAGCGAGGCGCCGGCGCGAAAGCCCAGGAATTCGAGCGGCGGGGGATCGTCGGGCACGGCCGAGGACTGCGCGCTGAGGCAGGGCGCCAGCGCGAGGGCCGCGACCAACGCCGCAAGGCGCAGGCGACCGCCCCGAGAATCACTCGGGTCAGCCGCCGTCCGCCTTACAGTTGCTGGAAGGGTACGATGGGGTACGACGCGTTCAGGCTTTGCGGACGTTTGACGCCTGCAAGCCCTTCGGGCCTTCGACAATGTCAAATTCTACCTGGTCACCTTCGGCGAGCGAGCGAAATCCATCCATCATGATCGCCGTATGATGGACGAACACATCCTTGCCACCCTCTTGGGCGATGAACCCGAACCCCTTCGCATCGTTGAACCACTTCACAGTACCCTTCGCCATCGCTGCAACCTCTTTGAATGGGAGCTCACCGGCTCCGGAAACATCCCAGCCCGAATGGCCGGGAAAAAAACGAGCCGTCGGAGCAGTTGTCCGAGCGGCGATGACTGCCTGAGATCTATGAACTGGAGTTCGACTGCAGAAGCATGGCCATAAGGTCAGGTTCAGGCCGAAACTTGTCAAGAAGGGCGAGTGACCCCCCGGGCGGGTTAGACCAGGCGCACACCGGAGACCCGGATTTCATGGTCGAGGAGCCAGCGCTTCCGGTCCAGCCCCCCACCGTAGCCAACCAATCCCCCGCGCTTCCCCACGACCCGGTGGCAGGGAATGACGATGGCCAACTTATTGGCCCCGACGAGTTGTCCAATCTGGCGAGCGTGGAAGCCCGTCGCATGGGCCAGCTCCTCGTAGCTTCGAGTTTCTCCCATGGGGATGTCGCACAGGAGGCTCCAGACTTTCTCCTCCGCCCCGGTCAGCTCCAGATGTTCCCGAAGGTATTCCGGGAAGGGGAAGCCGCGAGGCCGACCCTGGAAATAGCTCTGAAGCAATCCGACCGTCGTCTGGCAGCGCCCCAGCTCGATCTGCGCGCCCGGCCGGCGGGCTCGCAGGCTCTCGACCCATTTCATGCGTCCCGCGCGCAGGGCGTACTCGACAACCATGGGCTGCCCATCCACCTCGGCCAGAATCAGGGAGCCGATCGGGGAAGGGAACGTGGTCCAGGTATAGTGGGCGGCCATGGGTGGTGAGGAGATATCCCGGGAACCATCTCTCGGCAAGGCGCTGCCGCGCTGAAACCAGCCGACCCGCTAATGTCGTAGACTCGCCGGAACCCTTATATCTCGCGTCGCGAAGAGAGCTCGGAAGGTCGCCTGATAGCCTCCGGCTGTACTCGTTCCGTAGATTTACCTTCAACTCCCCGCTCGAGGTTTCTCATGATTGCAGCATTGCTGGTCGTCGCCCTGCTTCAACAACCGACCGCGCCTCCGCCGCCGCCCAAGCCGACGATGCAATCGCCGATTGCCAAGGCAGTGGTGCAGCCGGCCGAGGCGGCCGTGACGGTGGGCGATACGCTCCGGCTCTCGGTTTCCGCCTTCGATTCAGCCGGGCGGCCCTATACCGACTATTCCTCGAACTGGTTCACCTCGGGCGGATTCTTCGAAGGAGGAGTGGACTCGACCGGACTCGTCACCGGCGGATCCACCGGAACTCTCAATGTCACGGCCCTGGTCCGTCCCAAGAGCGGGGGCAAGCCGGTCACCGCGATAGCGCGAATCACGATCCTGCCTCCTCCGGCCGCCCGCGTCGATCTCGATCCGGTGCCCACCAAGCTCTACGTCGGGCAATCCGTGCTGATCACCGCGACGCCCTTCGCGGCGAACGATGATCGGCGTTACGACCAGGTCGCCTGGACTTCAGATCGGGCGGGTGTCGTCACCGTTTCGCCGGAAGGACGCCTCATGGCGAAGGCGGCCGGCAAGGCGAACATCACCGCTACAGCAGGACGCGCGACCAGAACGATCCCCATCACGGTCGCGGCGAATCCCGTCACCAGCGTCAGTCTCGACCCGGCCAAGACCAGCGTCCGCGCCGGCGACGTCGTCCCGATCAAGTTCTCCGCCAAGGCGGGAAGTCGTGCCGTGACCGACGCGGTGCCGGAATGGTCCCTCAATCCGGGCACCGGCGCAGGTCGAAAACGACGGTGATTTCGTCGCCGAGGTCCCGGGACAATATCGGGTGGTGGCAACCTTCGCCGGCCGGTCGGCGGAGTCGATCATCGACGTGAGGCCTCGCGATGTCCGCCGGCCCACCGAGCTGGTCGGGCGCCTTCCGATCAAGGGACAGGCGGCAGAGTTCTGGCTCCATCCCGACGGGAAGCACGGCTACCTCAGCACCATCGGCGACCGGATCTATGCGATCGATCTGTCTGATCCGACCAAGCCAACCATCACCGATTCCGTGGTCGTTGACGCGCGTACCATCAACGACGTAATGACGACCGAAGACGGGAAGTACGGCGTGCTCACCCGCGAGGGATCATCGGTGCGCAAGAACGGGATCGTGGTGCTCTCTTTCGAGGATCCCGCACATCCAAAGCCGATCGCCGATTTCACCGAGACGGTTACCGGCGGTGTCCACAGCACCTTCATCTACAAGGGCTATGTCTATTTGACGGACGATGCCACCGGCTCGATGCGGGTGATCGACATTCGAGATCCCTACAAGCCGAAGCAGGTCGCGCGCTGGGAAACGCCTCGATCGGCAGCGGGCCGGATGCTCCACGACATCGATGTCCAGGACGGGCTTGCCTATCTGAGCTACTGGAATGACGGACTGGTGATCCTCGATGTCGGTAAGGGCGTCAAGGGCGGCAGTCCGGAGAACCCGCAACTCGTCTCCCAGTACAAATACGACCTCAACGCCCTGTATCGAGATGTCGAGGCAGTCGGCGGACCGGGCTTCATTCGCGGTACCCACACCGCCTGGCGCGCAGGCAAGTATGTCTTCGTGGGAGATGAAGTCTTCTCCGCCAAGCCGCGGCCTACCGAAGGCGGCGGCGTAGTCGGACTGGGCCGTGCCTATGGCCGGCTGCACGTGATCGACGTCTCTGATATCGAGCATCCCAAGAGCGTCGCCTACTACGAGCCCAAGGACGGCGGCAGCCACAACGTTTGGGTCGCCGGCGATACGCTCTACCTCGGTGACTATCAGGGTGGCCTTCGGGTGCTCGATATCTCCGGCGAGCTGCGGGGCGACCTGCTGAGGCAGGGCCGGGAGATTGCCCACGTGGTGACCGGAGACAAGGCAGGGAACGTCCCCAACGCGGCCAACGCCTGGGGAGCGATTTATCGGGACGGCTACATCTACGTTCCGGACATCAATTCGGGCCTGTGGATTGTGCGGGTGGATTCGAAATCGGAGTTGAACCCATAGAGGTCAGCCGTCAGCCGTAAGCCGTCAGCCGTGGGCGCCAAGCCGGGGTATAAGAGCTTGGGCCAAGGCTTACGGCTTATTGCTTAACGCCTACGGCTGTCGCTCCCAGAGAGTCGGCCGGGAACCCAGGCCTCGACTATATTTGGTGCAATGACGACCCCGCAAACCCTGACCATCCGCAGCTTCACCGACCGGGCTGAAGCGTTGGCGCACTTTGTCTTACGCGCCGGTGAAGCCCCCCGGATTCTGGCGTTCGACGATGCCGTTGGCTGTCCGCTGGACATCGCCCTGGCGGCGCTCGAATGGACCAAGGTGGTGGGAATCCTCAAGGACGACGACACCGTGCACGCGGCCCGGCTCACCAACGAGACCGCGGCGGCGGTGATCGAACGGAAGGGGGAGAACGGGCGCCAATTCGTGTACCTTGGCCCCCGACTCGACGCGCCGCCGATGGACGTATTCGAAGGCGCGGTCCTTTTCGACGAACCGGGGGTAAAGGCCGTCGAGTTCAGCCAGCGGGCCCACGCGCTGGCTCATTTTCTTCGGGCAACGGCGGGCGTCGGTGCCTTGCTGGCGCTGCTCGGACGACGGGCTCCGGAAATCCGGCACCTCCGGCGCTGGCTGGGTCCAATCCTGGCAGAGCTCGACCAGCCGCGCGCCCTCGTTGCGGGCTGGTTCGCCGCCAGCTCGGCTGGCTGTCTGCTCGCGCCGTGTGATACCGAGGCCAACTTTCGTTACATCGAAGTCGGAATGGAATCGTGACCGGTAAATCTCTCTTCTTCGCCCTGCTGCTTCTGCCTTCCGCAGCCCACGCCCAGCAGGTCATTACTCCCAACACGCGCGCACCGCTTTCTCCCGAGAAGGCCAAGATTCACACTGCTCTCGTGACTCTGCGTGACTCGCTGCTGGCGGTCCAAAGCGCCGGAGGGCGGCTGGAACGCGATCTCCGCAGCAGCTCCGACGCGGTGCTTCGTTCCCGGGCGCGGACCATCAGTGCGGCCTGCGCGAGCTCGAGCCGGGCAGCCGATTCGGCCCAGCAAACGATCTCTGCCAGCCCTGAGCCGGCCAAGGACCCCAAGAAGACACGCCAGGCATTGCTGGCCTCCCTCAAGGACCTTCGCGGTTCCCTCGACAAGTGCACGGCGGACTTCACCTCATACATCGACCCCGCCAACGCTGAAGATCTGCGTGGATACGGAGTCAGCCGGTCCAGCAAGACGGACGATGCCATCCAGCGCTACGGCGTCCCGCTTACAGCAGTACTTGGGCTTACTGGACATCGTTATCGAGCCTGAACTCGGCGCTCGACCCTCCACACCGTAATCTTCGGGTGTTGAACCTGTGGATTCACATCTCCACATCGTGTGGAGATGCTCGTTACTTGCCTTGCAGGACGTGAGTTAGTAATCCACAAATCCTCCACTCGAAGTTGTCTAACCCGAATAAAATCAGGCACTTGCGGGGTTCTTCCACGTCGGTATCTTGGAGAGAACCGCCAACTGCAGCGCGTCGGAACCCCCTGTTCTGAAAGCGGAGGCTGGCGAGTCTGAGCGGGATATCAAGGTAGACCGTCTACGTACAAGGGCTCGGACGGTCAAAGACCTTGGTGATCGCCCCGGTTCAGGCAGATGAAGCCAGTCGCGCGCTTCATCCACCCCGATCTAGCGCCTCGGGATGCAGTGCGAAGGGTCGGTCCGCGACCCGATCCGACTCGCAGCGCTCGCGCAGATGAACCAGGTGGGACGGCCATCCGGCCTGGGGATCCAAGCCAAGGCCCCACCCCAGCCCTACCGATCGGCGGAACAGCCAACCGGCGGCAGGTGGGAGAAGAACGGCAGCGCAAGCTCCGGCCTCGGGTAGTCAGCGTGTGAAACGGTCACCAAGCCCCCGTGCCTGGTGGCCGTTTCGTATTTCTGTCACTGGGTGGGTTCGGTTCCCCAGTCGCTCGAACCGCGATAGACCCGCCGTCGGTCCAGCTCCCAGATCCCCCGACTGCTCACACTTCCCCCCTCCGGAAAATTGGCCGGGGTATTCAACGCGTCCGCCATGGAACGGGCTTTCGCACTGGCGTTATCCGCATAGTGAATGACTTCGGCCTCGAGTGTCATGGGATGCACCGGGGCGCCGAACTCGAGCTTGCCATGGTGAGACAGGATCAGATGGTGCAGCACCGTACGCTCTTCGGCTGAACAGGGTGGTGAGCTCTGCTGTTCCAGCTTCCGGTCGAGCATGAGAGCGCCGAGTACGATGTGCCCCATCAGCGATCCGGCGGTGGTCATCTCGAAGCATCCATTCCACCGGTAGCTCTCGGTCTTCCCGATGTCGTGGAGCAGGATGCCGGCGATGATCAGGTCGATGTCGCCGCCGCAAACCTCGGCGATCCGTCTCCCGATTGCGGCCACTTCGCAGGTGTGCTTGAGCAGCCCTCCCAGCTCGGCGTGATGTCCTGAGAGACTGGCGGGACACTCCTGGAAGCGGCTGCGAAAGCCGAGATCGTCATAGAAGAGGGCCAAGGTCTGTCGGAGGCGGGGACCACGGACCTGGTTCCGCCAATCATCAAGCAGAGCCCACCAGGGAGTGACCTCTCCGATGGACGGCATGAGGTCCCTCCACTCGATTCTGTCTGGTGCGATCGGTTCGATCGATGTGACCTGGAGCTGCTTCCGGTCGCGCCAAATGCTGATCTGGCCGGCGACGGCGACCGGATCCCCTCGCTTGAGCCTCAGAATCTGGTCGCTGAGGGGAGGCCAGAATGGCGCGGTTTGGATTCTCCCCCTTCGGTTTCCCAGGGTAAGCAAGGTGTGGGGGGAGGTTCCGGCCCGGATCTCGACTTCCTGTATCAGAAAGACATCCGAGAGCTCGGTGCCTGGGGGGAGCGCGTGCAGCGGAGAGAGGGAACGGGTCAGGTCGAGACCTTCGGGGGCTGGGTAACGATCCGGGAGAGTGGTGTAATTTCGGTCGGGTCGGCTCGTCTCCCTTATAGCCAGGGGTTCGGTTGACCCGCTGGCGCGGGGAGACCCGCAAGATCATCGTCTCCGTAAATGGGATTCGACCGATGAAGACGAGTCATGTTCTGGTGCTCGACCGGAACCAGGCGCGTCGCGACGCTTTAGTCGGGGCGCTGAAGGTTGAGGGGCATGTGCCGGTGGTGGTGGAGAGCGGGGCGGATGCCGCCCGCGCCCTCGCGGTACCAGGGCTAGATCTCCTGGTGATTGACTTGGCGATTCCGGACCTCGCCCTGGGGACGCTCCGGGCGGCGCTGGGACCCGAGCAATCGGCCGAGCCCGAGCCTCTGGAAGCGGTGGAACGACAGCACATCGCGCAGGCCCTCAAGTTCACTGGCGGCAACAAGAGACGTACGGCCCACCTGCTGGGTATCGCCCGCTCCACCCTCCTCGCCAAAGTACGGAAATACCGGCTCGACGCGGGGCCCGAGACCCCGGAGTAGGATTTTCCTCGAGGAAAACCATGGTGCGTTTCGCCCTTATGGTCCTGGCGGGCCTTGGAGTCACTGCGCCCACGCCCGCTGCTTCGCAGCTCCAGCTCCCTCTTCGTCCCGGGACAGTGCGTGAGGGCACACTCAGCTTTGATGGGCACGCTTCGACCGGCGATTTCATAGGGAAGACTTCGACGGTAACCGGCGAGATGAGCGGCGGAGCCACGCTGCCGGAAATCAAAGGATGGGTGGAAGCGCCGGTCAAAACCCTCGACACCGACAACGACCGGCGCGATCGTGATCTCAACAAGTCGATGGAGTCGGACAAGTATCCGACCATTCGCTTCGAGCTCACGCAGGCGGTAGCGCAGGGGACTCTGGCCGACAGCATGGACGTCGTCCTGCGGGGCCAATTCCTGATTCACGGGGTGACCAAGGAGGTCGAACTTCCCGCCACGCTGGTATTCCTCAGCGATGGCGTGAGAGTTCGCAGCACCACCCCGCTCAATCTCAAGGACTACGAGATCGGCGGCCTCAGCAAGTTCCTCGGCGTCCTGAAGATGTCGGAGAAGATCGAGGTGCATGTGGATGTGACGTTTGGGTACCAGTAAGGAGTAAGGAGTAAGGAGTAAGGGGTAAGGAGTGAAAAGGCTGATTACTCCTCACTCCTTACTCCTGACTCCTCACTCCTTACTTCTCACTCACTGCACCCTCACCCTCCCATATCTCGACACCACTACCTGTTTCGACCGACTCCCTCGGCTGAGGCTGTACGTGGCGTTGGCCAATCCGAAGGCGACGCCGATGGGAGCGAAGGGGATGGTCCGAGTGCCGCCGCCGAGTGTAACGCCAGCGTTAGCCGGCCCGGCGGCGGACCAGCGGAACAGGGTGTCTACTCCATCAATCACGTCGAGCCGGAGGCTGTCGCTGCGAATGGTGAGCAGGGCTACTCGCCCTTCCACCACCGCTGTGAGCCGCGCCCTGCTGTGGGCGGCAGTGATCTCGTAGGCCGCCTGATCGACGAGAAAGCGGTTTCGCAGATCTCCCGCTGAAGGCAGGGCGATCAGGCAAACCAGGCCCGCGATGACGAGCGCGAGCAGCATTTCAACCAGGGTGAGTCCGCGAGGCATGCCACACGGTGGCACGAAGCCGCGGTCCTTCCATCATCATTGTGACGCGGCATCGCATCCGATCGACGCGGCCTTGCATGGGCTCGAACTCGCGCTCATACTAGCGCAGGGATTCCTCTCCTTCTCACCCGACTTCCCGTGTCCGCGCCCAGCTCACACGCCACCGATCCACTCGGCACTCTGCGACAATACGCGGCGCTCGCGCCGTGGAGCCTGCGCGACCTTTCCAGCATGGCTGGAGCGATCCTCGAAGCCTCGGCGACCTTTCCGGTGAACGCGACGGCGCGGCAGCTGCCGACCGAGCGCACCATCCGGTTCTACGTCACCCGCAAGCTGGTGAGCCCGCCCGAGGGGCGAGGCACCGCCGCGACCTACGGTTATCGGCACCTGTTACAGGTGCTGGCCATCAAGCTGCAGCAGATGGAAGGCGCTACGCTGGAGACTCTGGGGCGGGAGTTTGCCGCGACCCCCGGCGATGTGCTGGAACGGCGGGTCGCCGCGGCGCTCGGACCGCGACTCCTGTCTCCCGCGCAACTCCCGCTCGCTGCCGTGACCACGGCACCCCGGGGGAAGGTCGGCCGGGCAGTTCACACCTGGACCTCCCTCACTCCCCCTCGGGAACCGGCCACCAACCGGCCGCGGACCTGGCGCCGCATCCTGCTCGGGCGGGGAGCCGAACTTCTGGTGGACGACGAGCATCCCCTCTTTGCCGGAGGCGACGAAGCGAGACTGCAGGCGCTGTTTCAGCGAATCTCTCTCCGATGCGGTAGACGGCCGTCCCTCGCCGTCCTCCCGCTGATCCCCTACTTTTCGGTCATTCCTTCCACGCGAGAAGTCCGATGGGCCTCATACTGCTGGTCATCGTTGTCGCCATCGTCCTGTGGATTATCGGCGCTTACAACAAGCTGATCTCCCTGAAGAACCAGGTGGTGAACGCCTGGAAGCAGATCGACGTGCAGCTCAAGCGGCGCCACGATCTGATTCCCAACCTGGTCAACACCGTGAAAGGGGCGATGGATTTCGAGCGCGGCACCCTCGAGGCAGTGATCGCAGCTCGTAACAAGGCCGTCAGCGCGACCGGCGTCGCCCAGGTAGCGAAGGCCGAAGGAGAGCTGAGCCAGGCGTTGGGGAGGTTCTTCGCGCTGAGCGAGAACTATCCCCAGCTCAAGGCGACGGAGAACGTGAAGCAGCTGCAGGAAGAGCTCACCAGCACGGAGAACAAGATCGGCTTCGCGCGGCAGCTGTACAACGACGTCGCCACCGAATTCAATACCAAGCAGATGCAGTTCCCGACCAACCTCGTGGCCGGACTGGCCAAGGCGGAACCCGCCGAATTGTGGGAGATCGAGGACGCGGGTGAGCGGGCGGTGCCGCAGGTGGATCTCTCGATGCAGAGGCCCGCACAATGAGTCAATGATAGAAATGGCGGAATGGCGGAATGGGAGAATGAAAGAATGACACAGTTGCCCAGCCTCTCTCATTCCTCCATTCCGCCATTCATCATTCCGCCATTGCAATGACCGCCCCCAATCTCTTCGAACAACAGGCCAGCAATCGCCGGCGATCCTTCTGGCTGGTCGCCGGTTTCATCATCTTCTTCGCCTGGGTGGGCTTCGGAGGAGACGCGGGACTCTATCTCGAAACCCGCGACGCGCCCGCCGGCTCCTATCATCACTTCATTCCCTTCATCGGCATCGTCGTCACGCTGATCGCGGGCGGCGTGTGCTGGTATTCCTGGAAGAACGGCGCAAATCGCGTGCTCTGGGCAACCGGCGCCTGGGAGGTGATCGAACCGGCGGATGACGATCAGCGCCGGCTGGTGAACGTGGTCGAGGAAATGGCCATTGCGGCAGGCTTGCCGAAGCCGCGGGTCTGGGTGGTTCCCGATTCCGATCCCAACGCGTTCGCGACGGGCATCGATCCGCGGAGCGCCAGCATCGCGGTGACCGAGGGCCTGCTGCGCACGCTCAACCGCGAGGAGCTGCAGGGTGTCGTGGCGCACGAGATGTCACACGTGCGGAACTTCGACACCAGGCTCATGACGCTGCTGGCCGGAATGGTCGGTGCGATCGCCCTCATGTCAGACGGGCTGGGACGCATGCTGCGAGGCGGTGTCAGGATCGGAGCGGGTCGCGGCGGCGGTGGTGGCGGAGGCAAGAGCGGCAAGGATTCGAGTCCAGTCGGACTCATCATCCTGGTAATCTGGGTCCTCACCCTGATCATCGCACCGGTGATCTCCCGACTGCTTCAGGTGGCGGTGAGCCGCAAGCGCGAGTACCTGGCTGACGCGACGGCGGCCCAGCTCACCCGGAACCCCGGGGCTCTCGCTGCCGCACTGGAGAAACTCGCCGCCGCGAGTGAGCCGACCCGGTCCATCACCAACGGGGCGGCTCACCTCTGTATCGTGGATCCCACCTCCAACAAGTTCAGCGAGCGTGAAGGTGTGCTGGGCGACATCCTCGCCTCGCATCCTCCCATTGCTCAGCGGGTGATCCGGCTCAAGGGAATGGCCTACCAGCAGGCCAAGCGCGAGTCGCCCCCGGCCGCCGCGGCGAGCTGATGCGACTGCTGGCTGGCGTCGGCATCGCCCTGCTGGCGCTGGCCGGCGTCATCTGGCTGACCCGCCGTACCCATGCGGCGGTGCTGGGGCGGATGCGCCGCTCCGGGCGACGCGCCGTCCATCAGTTTCGAGCCCGGCTGGATCGGTACAAGCTGGTCGAGCGCGACATCATCCGCGAACAGCTGTTGCACGACCCCGAGATCCTCGCCGCGATCCAGCGCCACGCCGAGGAGTACGAGGAAGCGGAGTCCCAAGTCCGGGTCAGGGTCAACCAGTACATCGACGAGATCGTCCCCTTCTTCAATGTCCTCTCGTACTACCGGATCGGGTACAACACCGCCCGCCTGCTGATCAACCTGCTTTACAAATCGAACATCGAGTACCGGGATCACCAGGCGCTGGACCAGATCCCCAAGCGGGACGTGGTGCTCTACCTGATGAATCACCGGAGCAACGCCGATTATGTCGTCGTGGCCTATGTGCTCGCCCGGGTCGTGAGCATCAGCTATGCAGTCGGCGAGTGGGCCCGGACCTGGCCGCTCGAATACGTCTTCAAGAGCTTCGGCAGCTATTTCATCAGACGGCAGTTCCGGGAGCCGCTGTACCACACGGTGCTCGAGCACTACGTCCAGCTCATCACCCGGAACGGTGTCACTCAGGGGCTCTTTCTCGAAGGCGGGCTGACTCGTGATGGCGCCTTGAGGCCGGCCAAGATCGGGCTCCTCGATTACGTCGTGCGCACGATGCGGGACCCGGGCTTCGATCGCGACATCTGGCTGGTGCCGGTCGGGATCAACTACGACCGGGTGCTGGAAGACCGTTCGCTGATCCGGGAGCGGATCGTAGGCGGGCGGCGGCTTTCGCGCTGGAGCCAGTTGACCGGCGTCGTGAGCTACCTGGGGAGCAACCTGCTCCGGCTGATCACCGGTCGCCTGCAGCGCTATGGCAAAGTGGCGGTGAGCTTCGGAACTCCAGTCTCGGTTCGAGCGTGGTTGGCGAACCAACCGTCCGGGCTCCTGGAGCTGCCGAAGGAAGTGCGCCTGCCCCACATGCAGCGTCTGGCGGACCACGCCATGGAGCGCGTCGGGCAGGTGGTACCGATCACGCCGGTGCCGCTTGCCGCTGCGACGCTGCTGTCGTTCGGCAGCGCCAGTCTGATCAGACGCAACGAACTCCTCGAGCGGATGGATGAGATCAGGGACCGGCTCGCGGAGTTCAATGCCAAGATCGTGCGCCGGGAGCTTCCGGTTGAGGAGGTGTGGAACCGGGCCTGGCTGATGTTCCAGATGCGGCGCCTGGTAATCTCCCAGGGCGACGAGTTCGTCATCCTTCCCAATCAGCGCCCTCTCCTCGAGTACTACGCCAACTCGATCCGTCACCTCCTCCCGCAGGAGGTGGTCGTGTGCCTCTCGCCGGTCGACGAGGCGGATCCAACGCTGCCGCGGCTGGCGTCGCGCGAGGAATTGGACATCGTGACCCGGGAAATGCCCACGGGGAAAAGCCCGAGGCGCTAGTCGTGCAGGAGGACCTTCTGCTCGTGGCGGAGGACTGGCAGAGCCGCGCGCTGGTGCTGGCGGAGCTGCAGGAGGCGGGCTACGAAGTGAACGCACAGGCAGGGCTGCGGCGCGCGTTGAACCACCTCGCGCGAGATCCGGAACACCCTCCCCTCGTGGTGCTGGACCTCCACGGCGACGAATTCGCCACTCCCGAAACAGTGGATGCGCTACTGCCGCCTGGTGCCCAAGGCGAAGCTGATCCTCATTGTCGGGGTCTATGCGGAGCCGGTCTGGGATCGATTTGCTGCGGAAGGGAATATCGTGCTGCGGCGACCGGTCTCGGTCGGGGGAATTGTCGAGCAGGTGAAGCGGCTCTTGCCTCGTTAGACCTTCATCCTGGCCAGCAGTTCACTCACGAAGGTACCCGGATCGAAGGGAAGACTGACCACGAGGTCGGCCCCTCCCTCCCGTGCGGCACTCCCATCTCCCGCCACCAGCGCCACCAGGGTGTAGCCTCGATCCGCCGCTGGCCGGAAACCTCCAAACGCGTCTGCCCCATCGCCCGCAGTGCCCATCAACACGACGAGGTTGATCCCCAGGCGCGAAGCGGACGCCTTCAGGCTCTCCAGTCGTTCCACCCGCTCCACCGAGAAGCCGGCGTGTTTGAGCAGCAGGCTCACGACCCGGGCGAGGTCTTCGTCGGGAAGAAACACCACCGCTTCGCCCAAGGCGAGCTGGGCAGTCTGGGTGCGGCGGGAGAGGTCAATCATCGACACGCCTTCCACGTACTCCGCGGTCTTGTCATGTCTCAGGGTACTGACGCGCTGGAGTGTCTCCTGAATAGTCTTGAGCGCAGAGCGGATCGTCTCCAGCGACTCCCGCTGTTCCGGCGTGAAGGTGGCAGCGTCACTCAACAGCAGCTCGGCCTCGGCGGAGGCGGCCATCAGCGGGTTGTTGATCGTGTGATGGAGGGTGACGTTCAGCTGTCCAATAGCGGCCAACCGCTCCGCATGCACCAGATCCCGCTCCGCCGCCGCGAGCGCTTCGCGAACGGCGCGGATCCGGCGCACCCGCTCCAGGACCTGGGGCAGCAGCTGGGCGAGCGAAGCGTCCTTCACGAGGTAGTCTTCCGCGCCGAGCCGGAGGGCCGCCGCGGCGATCGACTCGTTGCCATGCGCCGTGATCATGATGACGGACGGCTGGCCCGGAATCGTCCGGAGACTGGGGAGAAGCTCGATCCCGTTTCCGTCGGGGAGGTTGTAATCGAGGAGTACCACGTCGGCATCGGCGGCCCGCTCCACCGCCTCCTTGGCCGTGCGAGCGGTGCGGGTGGCGTCGAAACCTGCCGCGATTAGAACCATTTCGATCAGGCGAAGAACGGCATCATCATCATCCACCGCGAGGACCCGCAACCCCGTGGTCTCAGGCACGCGCACCCTCCGGATGTTTCTGGAAGCCTACCCGCGCGAACTTCTCCCAGCTGCTCTTTCCCCGCCAGGCATCTACCAGACCACGAAGCCGCCAATAGAGCGTCAGGAACCGCCAGAAGACAGAACCAGCTTACTCATCAGGCAGGCTGACGCGAAACGGTGCAACGGGACCGGTCTCCCGGAAGCCGGACCGTATCAAAAGGCAAAGGCCGCCATCCGGGCGGCCCCCGACCTCGTGAGGGGTATACCCCGGAGCGGATCACGCCCTTGCGTCGTCCAGGAAAACCAGCGCCTGTCTGCGCTTCACCGCGGACTCGAGCGCCTTGTACACGTCCGGGTCGATCACAGTCCCCGCCAGGTCCCGCATCCTCTCGACGGCAACGTCGGGCGGCATCT
Organism: uncultured Gemmatimonadales bacterium; assembly: GCA_963821525.1. Taxonomy (GTDB): domain Bacteria; phylum Gemmatimonadota; class Gemmatimonadetes; order Gemmatimonadales; family GWC2-71-9; genus DATBGE01. The sequence goes on from CAWGED010000004.1 coordinate 370,460, forward strand.
TCTCCTGATAGGGGCGCGATGTCGTGAGGGCGTCGTAGATCTCGGCCGTCGCCAGAATCCGGGCCCCCATGGGAATCGCGTCACCCCGGATCTTGTCGGGATACCCCTGCCCGTCCCAGCGCTCGTGATGGCTTCGCACGAAGGAGATGATTTCTCCCAGATGAGACAGCGGGGCGAGAATCTGTGACCCGACCACCACATGCTGCTTCACCGACTCGTACTCTTCGCTGGTGAGCGGGCCCTCCTTGTTCAGGACCTCTTCCCGAACACCGATCTTGCCGATGTCGTGCAGCCGGCCGGCCATCCGGACCCGTTCGACATCCTCGTCGTTCATGCCAAGCTCGGAGGCGATCATGGCGCCCATGTCCGCGACCCGGGCCGAATGCCCCCGCTGATAGGCGTCCTTTGCCTCGAGCGCATTGACCAGGGCCTCCAGCGTCGCGACCGAGATCCGCTCCAGTTTGCCCCGCTCCCGCCGCAGTTCGGCGGTACGAACGGCGACCTCTTCCTTGAGCCACTGGTTGAGGTTCTGCTGCTCGATCATACTGTCGCGACGCCGGATGGCCCGGAGGATGGCGCGGGCCAGGTCGCTCAGGTCGATCGGTTTGGCGAGGTAATCCATGGCGCCACGCTGCATGCACAGTGCGGCAGTCGTGGCATCGTTGACCGCGGTGAGCATGAGGATGGCGATCGCAGGCTCGATCTCGATGACCTGGGGCACCAGGTCGATCCCGCTCCGGCCCGGCATCCGTACGTCCAGCAGCACGCAGGCAATCTTCTGCCGTTGTAAGGCCTTCAGTGCCTCGTCTCCGGAGGCTGCGGTGCTGACGTCGTACCCTTGTTGTGTGAGGAATTTCTTCAGTGCGTTACGGATCGGCTCCTCGTCATCCACCACGAGTATGCTGATTGGCGCGTCGGACAAGGGCACCGTGCCTCCGTCGGTCAGGACCCGCTGGTCCGCTAAACCTCAGTCCTCTAAGAATATATCCCGTGTCATCAAGCTGAAAGGCTACACAAACTCCACAGCGACTTTTTCCGGGACGAGTCCGGCAGACCAGGCCCGGTCGAGCAGGGCACGCACCGCCTCCCGCCCCTTGTCCCCGTAGTCCACGGTCCAATGGTTCACGTACATCCCGACGAACCGGTCGGTTCGCTCTTCGCCGATTCCGCGGTTGAACCGGCTGGCGTGCACCAAGGCCGGGGCGCGGTGTTCGAGAGCATAGACGATGCTCGCCTTGAGATCCCGGGCCACCTGCTGAATGACTGCTGGGCCGAGATCGCGCCGCACGACATTGCCGCCAAGGGGGAGGGGGGAGCCCGGTGTCCTCGTACCACCATTCTCCCAAGTCAGTCCAAAGGTGGAGACCCCGGTCGGCGAAGGTCAACTGACCCTCATGGATCAGCAAGCCCACATCCACCTCTCCCCGCAGAACCGCGTCCTCGATCGTGTCGAAAGGCAGCACAACCTCGACGAATTCGGGCTGGTAGAGCTTCAGGGTGAGATACGCCGTGGTGAGCTTGCCTGGAACCCCTATCCGAAGCCCACGGAGGGCCGATCTGGGATCCGTCGGTCGCGCCGTCTTCGAAACGAGCCGCGGCCCGTAGCGATCTCCCATCGAGGAGCCGCTGTTCAGCAGGGCGTAGGTTCGATGGAGATAGGCATAGGCGTGGATCGAGACTGCGGTCACCTCCAGGTCGCCAGTGAGGGCGCGGCGATTCAGCGACTCGATGTCCGACAGCTCGTGCACGTAACGCAGGTCGCCAGTGTCGATCTTACCCTCGGCAAGGGCGTAAAACATGAACGCGTCGTCGGAGTCAGGACTGTGGGCGACGTGGATCGTAGTGGTCATGGGGTCTGGGATGCCTGGCGGCGGAACTCTTCGAGTGCCGCCTTGTGCTCCTGGTATTCGGGGCGATTCTGGGCGATTTCCCCGTCGTAGTGACTCAGAAACGCCCGGTGGGCCTTCGTGATCCCTGCCTTGTCTCCCTTGGCCTCGGCGACGGCGGCGCGGATCATCGATCCGAAGAGGTGATCCTTTACCTCGGCAGTAATCGAGTCGGCGAGTGCTGCGGCCTGGGGGAGATCACCGGCGGCCACGTGCAGGATCGCGGCGTGATAGCGGAGATCGATGTCACTGCGATCCAGTTGCCCGTAGGCGGCGAGCGCCATCGGGAGGAACCGAGTGGCAGTGGCAGAGTCGCCCTGCTCGATCGCGTTCATCACCCGGTCGTTGAGCCGGATGAACCGCTCATCGGGACTCATCTGGCTGATATCGGGCGGTCTGGGGCCAGCGGGGCCGCTCGCCGCGGCGCCAGTGTTGGCCATATCCGGCCGCGCCGCCTCGGGATGCTTGACCAGAACCCCGTAGAGGATCGCGCCTATCGACAGGGCGATGATCGACGCAGCCACGATCCAGGGCGTTGACGAGCCCGGCCGCGCCCCACCGGCGACCGCATGGCCGCAGCGATGACAGAACTTGGCCCCGGGGGAGAGTGTTGCCTGGCATTTCACGCACTGGCGGGGGCCCATAGCGGTCCCGCATTCGGCGCAGAAGTTTCCGGTGACATTGGCACCGCAGGCGGGGCAGGTCATGAGTGGTCGGGAATGTAGGGCGGACAGGCGGGAAGGCGGTAGGGCGGTCAAGACGGAACAGGTCGGACAAGGCGGACAGGGGGTCCGGGCGGACGAATAGGATGAGCGATTTTCTTGTCCGACCTGTCCGTCCCGACCGACCTGTTCGCCCTGACCGCCCCAAGGCTAGCGGCCCGGACCCGGCCGCATTACCGTGAACACAACCACGGAGGGAGTGACGATGGGCATTCCTCAGCACCCCCAACCGGCAGTTCTCCCCGAAGCCCCAGCCGCGCGGCATCTGGGTGACTTGGCGCGCAGCCAGGTCCGCTGGAGCGTGTATCTGGAGACTCGGAACGAGGGCAGACTGGCCGAAGGCCGGCTGCACTTCGTCGAAGGCTCCCGCCATCGCAGTACGGGCTGGATTTTCCGGCAATGGACCGAGCGCGACATCGTCGACCGGTTCAACGAGTTCAGCCCGATCGAGTTGTGGAAGATTCTCGACAGCCTCAGCTAAGTGACGAGTAGAAAGGACTGAGGACTGAGGACTGAGTGGAGCCGTCGGCCATCAGCCCTTGGTTCTTAGCTCGGTACTCGGTACTCGTACCTCTCAGTCCCCAGTCCTCAGTCCTCCTTACTTTTCTCTCCCTATGCCCCCATCCCGTCCGCCAGCGTCCGACTTCCCCCGCCACTTCGACCGGGTCTCCAAGACCGAGGTACTGAAGCTGGCCACTGAGTTCCAGGTGGATTTTCTCCGGCTCCAGTTCACCGACATCCTGGGGATCAATAAGAACGTCGAGGTGCCGAAGAGCCAGTTCGAGAAGGCGCTGGACGGCGAGATCATGTTCGATGGCTCGTCCATCGAGGGGTTCGTGCGGATCGAGGAGAGCGATATGCTCCTCGTCCCCGACCTGCCGACATTCCGGCTGTTGCCCTCGGATGACGAAGGCGGGCGGGTAGGGCGCCTCATCTGCGACATCTACACCCCGGATCATGAGGCCTTCGCGGGATGTCCCCGGCTGACGCTCAAGCGTACGATCGGCAAGGCCGAGGATCTGGGCTACACTCTGATGGCGGGCTGCGAGGTGGAGTTCTTTCTCTTCGAGAAGGATGCCTCCGACAATCCGACCACGACGACCCACGACGACGCCTCGTACTTCGATCTGACGCCGGTGGACCGGGGCGAGGAAATCCGGCGAATGATCGTGAACGATCTCGAATTAATGGGCTTCGAGGTCGAGGCCGCCCATCACGAAGTGGCGCCGGGCCAGCATGAGGTGGACTTCAAGTACGCCGACGCGCTCACCACGGCGGACAACATTGCCACCTTCCGCTTCGTGGTGCGGAACGTGGCGAACCGGCACGGCTTCGTCGCTTCCTTCATGCCCAAGCCGATCATGGGCCAGAACGGGAGCGGGATGCACACCCACCAGTCCCTGTTCCGCGGCAAGGACAACGCCTTCTTCGACCCGAAGACCGACCACCAGCTCTCAGCGGTAGCGCTGAGCTACGTCGAGGGACTGCTGCAGCACGCCAGGGGATTCTGCGCTATCACCAATCCCCTGATCAACAGCTACAAGCGCCTGGTGCCGGGCTACGAGGCGCCGGTCAACGTCGCCTGGTCCATGCGGAACCGTTCTCCGCTGGTCCGGATCCCGGAGCGCCGCGGGGTGGGCACCCGGTGTGAGCTGCGGATGCCGGACCCTTCCGCCAATCCTTATTTGTCTCTCTCGGTGCAGTTCGCGGCCGGGCTCGATGGCGTGGTGCAGAAGCTCGAATGCCGGGAGCCGGTCAACCGCAACATCTTCCGGATGAGCTATCGCGACCGCCGGAAGTACCAGATCGACGATCTGCCCCGGGACCTGCACGAGGCGCTGGATCGGTTCGAGAAGGACGATGTGATCAAGTCGGCCCTGGGCGAGCACCTGACCGAACGCTTCCTCGAAGCAAAGCGCGAGGAGGTCCTGCGGTACAACACCCAGGTGACGCGGTGGGAGGTGGAGAATTATTTGGGGCGGTACTGAGAGGCATGAGGGGAAAGGACTGAGGACTGAGCGAGTTGGATGGAAGATTGAAGATTTCAGATTGAAGATTTAACCGCTCGGGTCGCCGGCACGTGCTGTTCAATTTTCAATCTGCAATCTGAAATCTTCAATCCTCCTTCAGTCCTCAGTCCTTCTTACTCATCACTACTGCTTAGCCAGCATCTTCAAAATCGGCTCCGCCCACGCAAACAGGAATTTCCGCAGTTCGGGGAACTCGGAGCTCAGCAGGGTAAGCAGCGGCAGGGCCCCGAAAGTCAGCAGGTTCATCACGAATCTCAGATTCCAGGTCACCTTCCCCGGCTCGGTACGGTCGATCCGGCTCAATACTTCGTCGCGGTTCATCTGGATCAGGACGAAGATGAGGCTTCCGACAGTCCCCCCGAGAACCACGAGGAGGATCAGCCGCAGCAGGCTCTGCGGAGGGTAGGGGTAGCTGGAGAGCAGCAGCGTGGCCAACAGGAGCGAGAGCAGCATGAACAGCGCAAGCTCTCGGAGGTGACGGGTAACCCATTCGACGTACTCCACCATCCGGGTTCCAGCGTACTCCTCCGCGGCGCGCACCCATAGCCGGACCGGACCAGCGAATCCTCGCCGAATCAACAAGGCAGTGGAGGCTTCTTCACCTCCGCGAGGTACTGGCTTCTCGAATTCCTTGTTCAGCCCCTCTATCAACGCATTGACGTCGGCCTTCATCGGCTCGAGACGCCACAGCTCGCGCAGGACGTCGTGCAGGGTGCCCAGGCGCTCGACCAGGGCCCGGCGGCCCCTCGAGGTTAGTGCGAGCTCCTGCGCGGCAGGCTCCTTCATCAAATCGGCGACGACTTCCGTCAGCTCGGCACGTTCCGGCCCCAGCTCCGTGGCAAATTCTTCTTTCTTGGCCTGATGGATTCCCTGCAAGTGGAGCCATTGCAGATCGGCCACGGCGCCGATCGCGGTTCCCGACGCGGGGCCGGGCAGCGAGAGCTGGGTCAGGCGTGCCAGGCGCGGGGGCAGGCGATCGAATGCGGTAACGATCGGCATCCGGGCGAATCCTTCCAGGCACTTTCTCAGACCCAGCCACACAACTGCCAGGCGGAATGCGCCCCATGACGTGGCGATCAGCATGGCGAAGACCGTTAGCCGGAAGAGCTTGTCGAACATGGGTACCCCGTCCGGCGAGTCGCTCATGAGCGCTTCCAACGACCGCCCGAACTGAGGCCCGACCCAGAAACTGAGGCAGAGGAAGGCGACAATGAGCCCCACAGCCCAGTTGCTGGGAGCCACCCGAAACAGTCGAAGCCGGATGGTTCGGATATCCACGGCGGAGCGGCGCAAGTCATCTCGGAGGGCGGTGCGGAACGTCGTGCGAGGTTTCCGTGGGGAGCTCAACTCGGTCTCACAGACGCTCTCGAAGATGGTCCGCTGCTGCAGCAGTGCGATTCGCCGGAGGTGCCAGGTACACCAGACTGCGAGGCCGAGACCCCCCAGCACCAGCGGGAGCACCGGGGAAACCATGCTGTCGATCTCAACGGCACGGCGAAAGAACAGCCACCATCGCCCCGGGTCGGGCTTCGACAGATTAATGACGTCGGTGACGAAACCGATCGAGAGGCTCAGATAGACCACCCCGAACACCGCCGTGGCGATTCGCGCCAGCACATCAACTCGCCAGGCCCATGGTTCACTCGGAATCCGCCAGGGGCCGCTCCAGAAATACTTGAGCCCCTGCCGGCCTAGCTGTACCGCGAGGGTCAGCACCGAGACGATCCCGCTCAGGAGCGCCGTCACACCAGCCACACCGGCAATCGTGATCAGCGCTCCCAAGACCTTGAGGGAGACATCGCTGTTGGTTCGGAACACGAGCCGGAGCACCGGGGCACAGGTTGCGAGCAGTATGCAGAAGAACGCAACGACCCTGAGCAGCCCGTAAAACCGGTCATGCAAACGCAGAGAACCTTCGGCCAGCTGGTCCGCGATTGGCCGAAGGTCATACTCCCAACTGGTTCCCGTTCGGGCGTGCGATCGGCGCTGGAGATCGAGCCTGATGTTCCCGAGGCCCAGAACGAACAGAGCGAAACCGGCGAGCATTATCGCCGCCAATGGCAAGAACGGGAGATTGAGGGACGGATACTTCTTCGGAACTGCGGGACACTGGGCTGGAACCTTGCAGGGGGCGGCAAGGTAGCTGGTATCCGAAACCGTGTCGATCCGAATGGGAAGGAAGGTCTTGTTGCCAACCGTGGAAAGCCACACTGGCGGCCTCAACCGGGTTTGCAACAAGGAATCTCGAGGCACGCTGTCCCCCGGCTGCGGATCCTTGTCCTCCGGGTATTTCCGGGTTGGCCGGTAATCGAGGACCGCCTTCTCGTAGCCGAGCTGCATGAGGGTGGCGTTGTAGGTCCCTTGCACTCCATCGCTGCTGAAGGCGAAGCGCTGCTTTTGATCTGCGTCAGCCGTGAACCACTGGTTGTCGAGAATGAGTGGATAGGTCGCGAACACCAGCATGCCACGAAGGGCGAGGTTCTTGTCCGAGCGCAAATACAGCACGTTGCTCTCATAGGTAAAGAACTGCACATCGGGCATCCGCTTCCGCAGCTCCTCCCCCAGGAACAGCTTGTCCCGCACGTCGGTCGCCAGCAGGCCTACCATTCGGATCCGGTGGCGATTGAGCGTTCGCGCCAGGTCGTCGAGCATCAGATCCAGGGCCAGGGGCGAGAGTCGCGAGGTGACCGGAAAGTCCTCCTTGGGCCGGGTTGGATCGACCAGGTCAAGCGGGAGTCGCGGCGCGTCGCCGGCGCCGGGCAGGGCCGGCGCCTCGATCTCCGCCGAGGGAACCCGCTGGTATTCGGTGCGCAGGCTCGAAATGCTCATCGGAAAAGGGACGATGAGGAAGTCGCTGCTATCGGCGATCAGTCCCTGCCCGTACTGGGTCGAGGATTCCCGCAGCAGCGCGACCTGGGAATCACTGAGTCCCAGCCGCTTCATCGTGACCTTCATCGACGCACTCAACTGGTCGTCGGCGTTGATCGTGGCCTTGAAGTGCATGCGTAGTGCCGGGAGGTCCAGCGTCGTGATGTTCTCCCGGTCGGTCGCCGTCCCGCTCAACATCTCAACGGAGTCCTCGGGGTGTCGGGCGAGCCAGCTCTTCAACCCCAACTGCAGGGAAAGCGCGGAGCCGGAGAAATTCGGGCCGATGATGCGGATCGGCGCGGTGCGTTCGGCACGGAGCGGCAGTTTTCCGGGGCCTAGCAGCAAGCGGCGCTCTTCCAGCGCGGCACTCAGCGCTTCCTTGTAGATCCCGCGGGTGGGCAGTTCCTGAATCACGTAGAGCAAGTGCAGCCGGTGGTCACCCGGTTTGCTGCTCCGGAACAGCACGACCCCGGGCCTGACCTCGCGCAGAGCGACTCGCCCGTGACCGGCTCGCCGCACGCTGTCGCGTTGGCCCGGGAGCCAGAAGCGGTCGGTCACATAGCCGGCGGTCTCGAAGGCGCGGCGGATGGTTTCCATCGCCCCGTCGAAGGACCAGTCGAGATGGGAGTCGTAGGGATCCGGGACGCAGGCGATCAGAACGTCGAGCGAGAAGCTGTCGCTGACGGCGGGGACTGCACCGAAGAAGCCGGCGAGCAGATCCTCCCCGCGTTCGAAGGGCGCGTCGGCCGGTCCGGTTTCTTTCGAGATCTGAGCAACGCTGGCGGAATCGGCCGATCCGGGGCGGGGCGCGCTGGGGCGGGTGATCGACACCACCGCGACCGCGGCGGCCGCAACGAAGCCGAGACCCAGCGCGCGGTTGTCCATCGCTCTTAATGCCCCGGGACGAATGTCGAGGTCATGGTCGGCTTTGCATCAGAGGCCGGTGAAGGCATGGGCCAGCGCATACAGCTTGTCCAAGTCGAGACTGAACCCGAAATTCCCGCGCACTTCATCCTCATCAATCAGGTCGGTTCGACTGGCGTAGGTAACCGAGAGCGGCAACGTCACACCGCGTCGTCACCGGAATCGAGACCTTCACCTGCGCGATGTGGATCGCATCATTCGCTTCCTCGAGGCGACTCAGCTGGTAGGCCGCCGAGATCAGTATCGGCTCCACCACATCCAGCTTCTTCGAGCGGCCAAAGGGGTTCTTCACCGATCCAGCCAGCTCGACCGTTCCCCCGTAGTCGCGCACCGACTCCTGATTAAAAGCCGGATCCGGATGGTCGTACCAGGAGATGAACCCGTTGACCACGGCGTCGAAGGGAGCGAGGTGGGCATCGAAGAGCAGCTTGGCGTCGGATACACCAACCCCTGGACCTTGGTGTGATGGGTAAACGCGACGGTGAGCAACGGCGACCGGTTGAGCTCTCGTGAATGCCGCCCAGATCCTGCTGCGCGCTGAACAGGTCCTGGTGAGCCTTGACCAGTCCACTCATCGCCACGGTGATCCCGCGGAAGGTCTCTTCGCTCAGCGCGATCCGACTCTCCGAGATCGGGTCGAAGACCGTCGACTTGAGGGCTGAAAGGGTCATGGTAGTGATGGTCTCGATCCGTTGCTCGCGAGGGACGCCATCACTGCTTTCGAGATATCCCGCGATCTGCCCTTTCAGCGTTTCCGAGGAAGCATCCGCGGCATCTCGCAGCTCCGGTGAGCCATTGAGCGCCTTGCTGATGCCTCCACTCAGCGCATTGAGTCGCGCCTGGATCTTGGGCTGCACGACCTCGCTCCAGCGCTGGGTGAATTTCTTGGTCCGAGTGCTGCGGTCGCCGATGACCCGCACCCGGATCGACCATTCAGCCACCTGATTGATGTCGACATTCGCGATCGTGGGGTCTTCGGACCGCATGTCGAAGGTCACCGACCCGCCGATCCGTCTCCACAGCCCGTACTGCTCGAAATTCGCGGCATTGTCCGGCTCGAGCAGACGTACAAAGGCGTAGGGAGAGGTCGAGAGGGTCAGCCCCGTCCCGCTCACCGACTGCTCGATCGCCCCGTGCTCCAGCGCAAGGGCGAGGAGTTCGGAGAATCCGGGCTTCTCGGCGAGAGAGGTGCTACCGGGCCCGCTGCTCGTGGCGCCGAGCTGCTTGTCCGTGCGGCCCAACTCCGCGAGGTAGCGGTAGGCCTGAAGTCCGCGAACCTCATGCGGGTCGTCGCCGGGGAGGGCGTCCGCTACGGTGTAGAACACCAGGCGGTTCCATACCTGATCCGGGGCCAGCTCGGCCGCTTCACCGGCCTGAGTCCCTCCCTCGAATTCCGAAAGAATGTCGGCCGCTCTCCCCGCGAGGCCGCGTCCCGCAGCACCTCGGGTGGGTTTTCGTATTCCTGGGCCCGCAGCGCACCACAAGGAAGGCCGAGCCACGCCACGGGAAGGAGCGGCGTCCGGCATGACAGCCTTGGGATCACCATGACGGAACTCCTCAGCTGACGGTGAAGCGGAACTCGGGATCCCAGATCTGATTCGTCTTTCGGACCACGACATCCTTGAACACGCCGCCCTTGGAACCCCGCAGCTCGACGTCGAAGTGCGCGGTGTTGGGATCTTCGTCGAGGAAGCTGCATTCGAGGATGACGAAGTGGCTGTTGCCGGGGACCTGATTCACTTCGAACTCGAAGGTGGGCGTATCGGGCCCGTCGCCGGGTTCTCGAGTGCCTCACCGTTGTCTGCCGCCGTCACTCGAGCTCCGGTCTCGATCGGCGTGACCTTGATCGTTACCGTCTCGCCTTCACTGACGTCATAGCGGAACTTGGTCCTGCGTTTCATGGCGCTCTCCCCGTTAGACCAGCCGTTCCCACACCGCCTCGATACCGTCGGCGGACAACGCGCGGCATTCGGCCAGGCTCAGTCCTCCGGTGTACTGGAAGTGCGGGATGTCCTTGAAGCCCTTCCAATCGCCGCCCCATTCCAGCCCCACTGATCGCCCCGCCTCTGCGGCCCGCTTCCAGCCGGGATGAGAGGTGTTCCAATCGGTCTTGCCCATGGAGTCCAGCACGATGATGTCGAAGGCGAGGCCGAAATTGTGGTAGCTCTGGCCTCCTCTCGCCTTGGTCACGATGTGCGAAGCGCCGATGGGCGGGACCGTTCTGCCCCTGGTGAAGAGCGCATCCTGCTCCTCCCAGGTGCGGACACCCTGGGTCACCCAGAATGGCGAGGCCCGCCAGGCTGCAGAGGTCGAGCATAGCCCGGGCACGACTGGCCACCACGGGATGCAGTCCGCTCAGCCGTTGATCACTCAGTGCCGCGGGACGAGTGGACGTCCTTGCCGGGGAATCGCGTGGAATGGCGCGGGGAGTAAGGCCGGTCTCGGCGACCAGCAGGTCCGGGACGATCAACGCCTGGCCGATCGTGAGCCGGTCGGGATCGGGGATGTTGTTTGCCGCCACGATCAGCGGGAATCGCGCCGAGTCGCCGTAGAATTGCCTCGCAATTTTGCCGAGAGTGTCGCCCTTCTTCACGCGATAGGTGTTCATAGGTCCGGATCGAGTGGTGGACGCGAAGCCGGCTACGAGTCCCTGATCACGGCACTGGCCGCCTGCTGGGCCTGCGCCTGCATCCGGTTCTTGAGTCCGAAGAGCGTCTCCAGCAGGTCGTGCCAGAAAGGAGCGCCGAGGCTCACCAGCAGCACCGACGCGACGATTCCGATCCACCACCGGTAGTCCCGCAAGCGCCAGTTCGCTGGAGAGCCAAGGAAGGCGCCGGACCCGATCGTGGAGCGGGCCACGTTCAGCACCGCGAGGTTCAAGCTGTCGCTGCGATGTCCGAGAGCCTGTTCAGGGAATCGCTACCGGCGCACCTTGAAGGAGTCCGCGACCGCTTGCGCCTGCTTCCTCGAGACCTTGAGTGACGCTGGTAGCCGAATCCACCCGCGCCCGGAACTCGGGGTCCATCCTCGCCTGCTGGAGGATGGTCAAGGCATCGGCATTGAGGCCCAGCACCACGATGGCGCTGGTCAGGACTCCCCATCCCCGCATGCGGCGGCGGTAGCGCTCTTCCACCGGCGCCATCGAGAGATCGAACCATTCGATGGCGCGGTCCGAGAGCTGCTTCAACTTGGAAGCGACAGTGGGATCGTTGGTCGCGGTCTGAATGAGTGACCGGAGCTTCTCGGGGGTTATCCAGTCGAGCCGGACCTTGTCCTTCCGCACCCCATCCTGCGCCAGGCCGCGGAGCCGCTCGACGATCTGCTCGAAGATCTTGTCGGTCTCCGCCTTGGAGAGACCCGTCGCCTTCCCGGATTCGCGGATACAGGCCCGCGATGGCATCTATCCGCGCCTTGCCCTTCAGGGCGAACATCACCTTCAGGATTTCCTGCAGGCTCTGCGCGGCGAGCGCCAGCACCAGCGCGGTGCCCACCAGGGAGAGCAGGACTTGCAACAGACTCGACATGCGACCTCCGCTCTGCTGAACCGCTATTCAACCACGAGTCCGGGAACAAACCGGCTGAGCAGCTTCAGTCCGATGGACATGACGAAGGGGAGACAGCCGTCCACCAGCGACCAGCCGAGGATGTAGCCGAGGTTTCCGGGGATGATGTGGAGGAAGTTGGGACCGTCCCAGGTCCCGAACAGGAGCTGCTCGATGTATTTCACGACCAGGCTGAGCGTGGTGAACGTGATGAACACCACGAGAGGAGAACGGCCCCGGGTCGCGAAGTAGAGCCAGGGGAACCCCAGGCCAATCCAGAAGAAGCTGTGGAGGAAGTTGTTGATCCACGGCAGGAAGGTCATCGCGCCGATCTTGAACAGCAGGAAATTCGTGATGAACGCGATGCTGAATCCCGCACCGCAGAGCAGCAGGAAGGTCTTGCGCTCGTCCTTGGTCAGCGTGCGGCCGCTGATGCTGATCACGACAAACAGCGCGGCGTAGAAGAGCAGGATCAGGGCGATGCGACCGGGTGTGAATGGAGGCGTCATGTCGGCTTCCTCTCGCTTGGGCGGTCAGACGTAGGTCTTGCGCCGGATTCCGTTCCAGAGGTCCAGGGTGGGGCCACGATCGGCCCGCGCGGTCTTGTCCTCTTCGGTCTTGTAGAAGAAGGCCATCGTCATCTGGGAGGCCGTCGAGAAGCCGTCGCGCGAGGCGGTACGCTGGATGAGCGGCAGGAGGGTGCCGGTGTTGATGTACATCCGCACCCTTCCATCGAGTGCCGCACCGAAGGCGATGTGGCGGGCCTTGTGGGTGTGACCGTACAGCACGTACTGGATCGGGCCGGGCGGGTTGGCCGTCCAGAATCTCCAGATTTCCTCCTCCTCTGCGCCCTCCGCGCACTCGTCCTTGTCCGGTGTGACCTTGTCCACCAGTCCCTGCAGCTTGCTGAGCGAGTTGACTCGCCCGCGAAATTCATCGAAGGAATTGCCCAGCACGTGATTCTTGAGCAGGGCCAGCCGGTCAGTGAGATCGCCCTGGAGAAGAAGGTCGGTCACCAGACGGTCCCACTTTTTGGCGAGCGAGGACTGCAGCACCCCATCGAGCGATTGCTTCATCGCCTGGTGCAGTGCCTGCTTGTAGCCGGGGAGCTGATCGCGGGCGAACCACTCGAGCCAGGGGAACACGTCGAGAGTGGGCCGGATGTTGTTGATGTCCTTGAACGCCTCGATGAACTGGGGGAAATCGGGGACGTTGCCCGGCTGCGCCGCCCGGGCGAAGTGCACCAGGCCCGACATCAGCTCCGCGGTCACCACCTCTCCGATCGCCATGATCTGGTAGTCCCGGGCGTCGAAGCGGCCGAGCTGGGGCGTGCTGTCCGGCCGGAGCACCTTGTTGTAGAAGGTGAAACCGTGGCAGTTCTCGTCCCACTCGTGGCCGTGCCGGGCGAGTACGCCGTACTCGTCTGCCTTGAACAGGTTGGCGAACTCGATACCCGGCAGAACGGCGCGCACCTGTTGTTGCAGGGCGGGGAAGTTGTTGAAGACCCGGTCGTGGGTTTCCCGACGACGAGGGTGAGTTTGGCCGGCAGGTTGGTGAGGGCCGAGAGTCCGTTCAGCATCGCGATCAGCGCCTTCGCCTCGGGAGTGGCGAGCACGCCGGCCAGCACCGTGGCGAATTGGGTCTGAATGAGCGCGGTGTTGCGGTTCATGCCGGTCTCGGGATCGAGATCGCCACCCCAGGGACGCTGGTCCGGTGTCGTGGTCCGATGCCAGAAATCGGTGCGAACGAGATCGAAGATGTCTCCCAGCAGCACCACATGAAGCTCGACCGCGTCCTTGGCCTGCGCCGCCGTCGCGATCTCCCTGCACATCAGGTCGAACGCCGTGGCGTGGACGTTGTGGGCGGTGGAAAGGTCCGTGAGATGGATATCGCTGATGACGACCAGCATGGGTCGCTTCCTCCGATGGAAAACGCCGCCAACACGGCAGCGGGTTATTCGATCCGGGTCGCCGCGTAGCGGGCGAGAGACATCACCGTCATCTGCGGGTTGACCTGCACGCTGCCGGGGAAGACGCTGGCGTCGCAAACGTACAGGTTGTCGTAGCCGTGAACCCTGAAGGATTCATCCACGACTCCGTGATGCGGATCGCGATTGATGGCGTTGCCACCCTGGGGATGCGAGCTCGCTAGGGTGATGAACTCCGGGTCTTTGGTCAGAGTGCGAATGCGCGCGATGTCCGCCGGACTCGTGATGTTTCCGTGGTCCCAGGTGTTGAGCAGGACCCGTCGCGTGCGGCCTCGAACAGAACGGTGGCAAGCGCCTCCAGCCCTTGCCCCAGGCGGTCCATGTCCGACGAAGGCGGGGTGAAGCGGAAGGCCGAATCGCCGTTCAGGGGAGACAGGAACGCTCGTCCCTTGGCACTGGTGCCTACCACGAGGCCATAGGCCACCGAGCAAGCTGGAGCGCTGCATGTTGCGGTAGTGCTCGTCGTAACCAACCCGCCATCGCCGTCGCGAGGCCCACCGGCGGACTGAACCAGGTCTCGATGATGAAGGCTCGTCGGCGTGCTTGACATAGTGCCCCATCTGGATTCCGGCATAGGAGTTCTGCGGTGGCTCCGGAAACTCGGCGAAGACCGGGGTGAGCATGTTGAAGGAGAGACCCTTGCCGACCGGGCGGCCGAGTGAGATGCCGCTCCGGAGCAACAGCGCGCTCGAGGCGATCGTGCCGGCGGAGATGATGAACCGGTCCGCGTGGATCCGGATCTGGCGGCCGTCGGTTCCACGGGCGGGCAATTCCCAGGCGCGCATCCGCTTCCGGCTCATGCTGCGGATGCGTTCCGCGTCGCATTCGGCGAGGATGGTGACGCGGCCGGGGAAACGCGCCTGCGCCAGCGGGAGCGTGTGGTCCAGCATGGAAAGCTTCTTGTCCCAGGCGCAACCGATGTTGCATTGCCGCAACCGTAGCAGCCATCGGGTCCGACCCTGATGTTCGCGTCGAATGGCTCCGGATCGCGAGCCCTACCTGATTCCCGATGCGAGCGAGCGCCGGCTCGATCACCTTCGCGGCCGGATGATGCCCGCCAGGCCGGATGTCGCCCGGCGAGCGTACCTCCATGAACTGGCGGACCGACTCGGTGGCCTGCTCGAGCTGGGCCTGGTCGAGTCCCGCGCCATCGCGGTTCCAGCGCTCGATCTTGTCGGCGGGAGGAGCGAAACAGATCGCGTTGTTGATCGTGGTCGACCCGCCGACGCAATTCCCCTGCAGCACGTCGAAGCGGAAATCCTCCGAGATCTGCAGCATTCCGCGCTGATAGAGCGAGCCGATCTGCCGCAGCTCGTCCTCGACAAAGAGCGAGGGGTGCACGTGCTCGCCCCGCTCGACCAGCAGCACCTCGTAGCCCCGCTCCGCCATGGTGTAGGCCGCGATGGCTCCGCCGGCCCCCGAGCCGATGACGCAGACCTCCGTTTCGCGGATCTCCTCCTTACGGTCCCAGGGTCGTTCCACCGCAAGCGGGCGGTGCTGGGGAGGCGGCAAGGAAAGTCCGGACTCCCGCGCCCGCACCGTGAACGGTTTGAAGTGAATCGCCGAGTGGACCTTCGGGTCGTTGTAGAAGCCGAGCACCCAGAGCTGGTGCCCGACCCGGAAGAGGATCCTGGACCATGGTTCGGATCAGGCGCCATTTCTGGCGCCGCCCGGCATCCCGGGTGAAGCGCTCGCGGATGAAACGGGATCGGAGCGCGGGCCGCAGCTCCGGCAAGGGCGGGTGGAGCGAGAACAGGGGCCAGAGGTGAATTACCGCCAGCGCGATGCGGAAGCTGCCCTTTCGTTCGGCGCGAACCCGGGCCAGCGCCTGGTCCCCATTGCGGGCGGCCGCTTCGGGCGGGATTGCCTCGTTGTGCCCGGCGATCATCACCTCGGTGAGCGCCGTGAGCGTGCGGAATTCGAGCGGGCGGAAGAATTCCAACTGGAGCGGCGATGTCCAGGCGGCGTAGTAGAGAGCGAAGAGCAGAACCCCGATGACGCCGTCGAGGACCATGGCCCCGATCAGGATCTGCCGCATCGGCATTGCGTTGCCGGCGACGGCGAAAACCTCATTAAGCTGCGCGGCCGGCACCAGCAGCAGGTAGATCGCCTGCGCCACGACGGAGACGAAGTGCACCGCGATGATCGGCCCCACCAGCGCCATGCGCGGCCTCAGGGCCTGCGCCACGTAACCGCAGAGCATCGCCAGCGTCGAGACTTTCACGACCGAGTTGGTGACGAACGGCAGCTCGCGAACCAGGTCGGGCGCGAATCCGAGGAGGGGTGCCACTTCGTAGCCGATCGCCCGACGATGAAGACCACCGTGAGGAGAACGAGGAGGCGGCGCAGCCACTGCTCGGCCGGAGTGAGCCAGCTGGAAGGCTCGGTCCGCCAGGCTACGCTCGACAAGGCGCGATTGGCGGGCAGGTAAAGCAGCAGCAGGAAGATCATGATCACGCCATCGAGTGCGATGGCGCCCCACAGTACCCGGCTCACCGGCTGCGGCCCGCCCATTCCCGGGTCCACGATCCGGCCGGTGTCTCCCACGAACAGAATGATCAGCATCGCCACGAGGGAGACGGCGTGCGCGATGATCAGAATCAGCACCAGCCCCTTCCGCCGGATGAGATCGCCGGCCGCGTAGAGGCATACGCCCAGCAGCAGGCTCACCTTCACTATTGAATTGGAAACGAAGGGAAGGGTCTGGAAGAACCCGGACGTGCGAGACCAGAGGGCCCGACCTGGTACAGCAACGCGACCAAAACGAAGACCCCGGCCAGTATCCGGATACCGTTCGAGGCGGGTCACGGATCGGGAA
Source organism: uncultured Gemmatimonadales bacterium (assembly GCA_963821525.1). GTDB lineage: Bacteria > Gemmatimonadota > Gemmatimonadetes > Gemmatimonadales > GWC2-71-9 > DATBGE01. Next base: position 387,237 of record CAWGED010000004.1, read on the forward strand.
GCGGGACTGAGTGTCATGATATGCCCCATGATGCAACTGGCGGGACCGGGGACGGATTCGCACGATGAGGTGCGCCATCCTGTGCCAGGAGGTCCCCATGGCGATGCTTCCCATCGAACGCCGTTTCCTCACCGCATTCGCCGAAGCGTGCTCGGCCTCGAGCATCACGAGCTGGGTCAGGCGGCCAAGGCCGTCGATCGGCTCGACAAATTCCTCGATCACTCCTCGTTCGGCCTGCGATTCACTTTCCACCTGGCGCTGCTGGTAATGCCGGGCGGACTGCTGACCAAACTGAGATTCGCGGGACGGCCGCTCGCCCGGCGGCGCACCTACTCCACGGGCTCTTTCTGGAAAACATCGGCAGGGCACCGGGCTGGATCGTGGATGCGCAGGGAGTCCTGGCCACGGTCAAATCGATGGTGAGCGGCAGCTTCTGCGAGCGGCCGGAGTCCGGGAGCGCATCGGTTATCGTGCGCGCCGGGCGCCTTTCCGGTTTTCGACGGCGCAACGCGGTGCCCCCGTCCGGCCCGGAGGTCGAACCGACTGAACCCACCGCGCCGGGGAAGCTGGTGAAGCAGCGTGCCGGGTCCCTCGCCAGCCTGCCGGAGCGGTTCCCCGGCGAGGAGACCATTCTCATCATCGGGGCGGGCGGCGCCGGTCTCGCGGCGGCCCACGCACTCGTGGCGCGACCGGAAGGTCGAGCGGCGCGAATCATCCTGCTGGAGTCCGAGCGCTCCACACCAATGAGGCATTCCCTCGTACCACGCTCGATGGGTTCAGCCAGCTCTATGTCAATTCGGGGGTGACGCCGGGGAAGTCGCAGCGCATCGGCTTCATTCAGGGCCACTGCGTGGGCGGCGGCACTACGGTAAACAACGCGGGCAGCCCGCAGCCCAAGGGACCCTGGGCCGACATCATGCACTGGCGCTGGGGCTCGGAAGGCGCCGACCTCGATTGGAGCGGGCTGGATAGCGCCTTCGATGACCTCGAGATTCGCTGCACATCCGTGTCGTTGATCAGCGGATTCTGACCACCGGGACGAAGCGAGCGTTCAGTGGATTCGGTGAAGTGCCCGGCAGCATGTACGCGGGACTGCTGCAGGCCAACCTGAAGACCGCGTCTCCTGCGGGCAGTGCAATCAGGATGTCCTTACGATGCGCATCGCGCGCCGTTCATCACGCTGCTCCCGGAGACGCTTCGGCAGAGCGATCGGGTGATGCTGATTCCCAACGCCACCGCAACCCGGTTGCTCTGGGAGGGACAAGGCGGCGGGCGCCGGGTCGCCGGAGTCGAGGTGGAGGGAAGCGACGACAAGCGCATTCTGCGCCCCGACAAGGTCCTGCTCACCGCCGGCGCTTTCGCTTCCAGCGCGCTCCTCCTCAAGAGCGGCTTCACCTCGGCCGATGGCCGCCGACGCCCGGTAGGCCAGCGCTTCAGCTGCAACTACGCGAGCCCGGTCATCGGGCGCTTCACCGAGCCGATGAACGCGGGACGTGGAATCCAGATCGGTTACATCATCGAGATCCCGCCCCAGCGAATGATCATCGAGACCGCGTTCGCCCCGCCTACGGTGCTGGGCATGATGTTGCCGCAGTGGGGCAGCGGGTTCCGGGAAAAGGCGCTCCAGTACAACTACTACGGCGTGTCGTTCCCCACCCTCTCGAGCGATGGGTACGGATCGATCGACTACGCGCCCCTCACTCCCTGGAGCAGTCCCCAGATCCGCTTCGATCTGGGCCCCTCGGACATGGCACGGCTCGAATGGGGGCTGGTGCAATGTGCCGAGGCGATGCGGCAGGCCGGAGCGGTTGAGTTGTTCGACAGCCGGTACGACGGCCACTCGGTCGCCTTGAGCGGCGATGTCCGGAAGACCGGGAACGAATCACGGCCTACTATCGGGGATTCAGTCCGGCCACCTACGTCAAGGTGCAAAGCGCCCACCTGCAGGGCGGCAACGTGATCCACCGGGACCCGACCCGCGGGGTGGTGGACAGCAACCTCAAGGTCCATGGCGTCGACAACCTCTGGATTCTGGATCCAGCGTCTTTCCGGCAGCCATCACGCTGAACATCCAGTACACCACGATGGCGCTGGCTCGTTACGCGGCGCTACGTCTTCCACTCGGCGAGCGGGTCATGACATCCCACGCCGCTTGAGATAGCGGTGCAGGCTGCCTTCGACATTGCTCGCGGTAGCCTGCTGCTGGATGTTCTGTTTGAGCTGTTCAGTTCCCAGGTGCTCGATCGCTGTCGTCATCACGGCGAGCATCTTCTGCCGCTTGGCGAACCGCCACCACAGGACGCCGCCTCCCAGCGCGAGCAGGACGATGGCGCCCAGCAGCACTTTCCCTCCGACCGTCTTCAACAGATCCTTCAGCCGGTCGGTAAAGGTCTTGGTGACCGTGCCCGTGGTCTTCCCCACCGTGTCGCTGGCTTCCTGAATCAGCGCGAGCAGGCTATCCTCAGCGGTCCTCGCAACGCGATGGACAGCGAAATCGCGCCGTGACTCACCGCCGAATCGGCGATCGCTCCGACCGCGGCACTCCCCTCATTCCTCGCGCGGGTCAGCAATTCGTCGAGCCAGACCCGCAACGAACTCCGCACCGCGTCACGAAGCTCGGAGTCGGTGCTGGTCACCAGGAGCGACAGCGAATCTCTCGCGCCTCCGCGACCGCCGCCTGGAGCCGGTCCCCGATCACCTTGCCGATCGAGTCGGCCTTGAGCTTCCCCGTGTCGCCGGCCGCGGCAAGCAGAGAGAGCAGCTCCGGCCGCAGTGAGTCCCGAATGTCCCGGGTCAGCCGGAAGGTGAACGAGTCAACGGCGGGCTGGGTCGCCACCGCGAGCGTATCACGGTCGGACTTCACTCCCTTCACCAGGCCGGTACCCAGGGAGTGGCCGGCGCCGCTGAGCGAACACGCCGCAAGCGCGACCGGCAGCAGACCGAGAGGGTCCACCATTTCCCGCTTCGCCCAGCGCCGGTCCACCCCATCAGGCCTGGGGCATGACACGGAGGGTCGGCTTGGGCTCCGGAGCGGCCTGGTCGAAGACCGCGCCGCCCTCCTGCCATTCGTCCAGCAGCTTGATCAAGTGTTCCAGCCGGGCCAGCGCCTTGGTGGGCCACGGATCATTGAGCGAGAACGGGAATTTCTGGATCCCGTCTCCTCCGAGTTGTTGCTTGAGCAAACCTGCGGCATCGAACGCGGGGTCCTTGAATACCTCGCGCATGAGGCCGAGACGCTCCTCCAGCCGGCTCATCAGCACCCGGAACCGGACCCACTGGTGGATCCGAAAATCGAAACTGTCGCACAACACCTCTCCGGCCCGATCTCCCTTGTCCACGATCTTGGCGATGGTCTTCGAATCCATGGCGAGATTGAGCCCGCCTTCGCCATCCTCGAGGCGGACCTGGACCACGCGTTCGCGGTAACTGGGCAGGAGTGACTGGCTGTTGTCCCGGTAGTTTTGCGCGGTAGCAAAAATCGCGGTGAGAAATTTCAGGAGGTTGTTGCGCGACGCGGGGTCGGTGGGCACCGAGGTGAAGGGAATCCACTCGGGGGACTGCTGGTCCTCCGGTCGCGGCATGTAAACGCTGCGGTCGATGTTGATCTCGTTGCTGCTCGGCCGATTCCCCGGGCCGCGCCACTGGTTGGCGGCGTAGCTCATGTACTGCTGGCTGACTCGACCTTGCCTGATGCTGTCCTTGGGAAGGTCGGTCAGACTGATGCCGAAGGTGGGGCGGCGCGGCAGCCAGCCATCGAAGAAGTGGATGGGAAAGTTGCTGCAGATCCCGCCGTCGCTGAACCAGAGCCGCTGCAGATCGGTCTGGGCATTGAGCGTGACGGTTTCACCGCTGGTGCGGGCCTGGACTCCGCGGTCATGCCGAATGGCGTAGAGCGGCACGCCGCTGAAAAGCAGCGGGAAACTCAGGCTCATCCGCGCCGCAAGGATCACGGGCAGCTGCCGGGCTTCAGGCAGGAAGTGATATCCCTCCGGCAGCCGGCAGTAGGCTCGGATCTCATCTTCGGGCTGGATCAAGTGCTTCATCACCGCCTCGGGCAGCAGCAAGGCAAGCTCGTCCGCCTTGAAGGCGAAGAGCTCCCCCTCGAAGGGAAGGGTGTAGGGCTGGCCGTGACTGAGGCAGGAGGTCACTACCTGGAGGTTGACGGTCCGATCCCGCGGCGATTCGGCAGGTTTGTCGCGGCCGGCGTCCCACAGCATACCGAAGGTGAGGGGCGTGTCGTTCGGGAGGCCAGCGAGCATCTGGATCCGCTCGTGCAGCCATTCCGTCACCGCTGGCTGACCGGTTGGACTGTTGCGGAGCCCGGTGCAGAGTCCGAAGAGGTTGGCCGGCACCCGGTCAACCAGTGTGCGCCCCAGATGCCAGAACGGAATCAGAGGCCCGAGGAGTGCTGCGGCGAAGAACAGGATGGTCAGCGCGATCAGCCAGGAGATCCAATCCCAGTGACTGGGCGGGACCATCGCGTGCTGAACGCTGAAGATCCGGCCGGCGATCACGGTGACCACCGAGACTGCGGCCATACTCGAGATCAGCCCGACGGCGTAGACCAGGGCTCCGCATTTCCAGAGCGCTCGGTGCAGCGGGTACAACCAGCCCAGTGGTATCGAGCGGGGTGGAACCGGTCCCGTCTTCAGGTAGAGGAGGAAGCGGAAAGCTGCGGGTGGGGCGCGCCGGTTGAAACAGGCCGAGCAGCAGACCCGGCTGGCACAACTCGTCCCGGGTCTTCTTGAGCCCGGCGAATCCCTGGTTTTCGTTTCCGCCTTCCAGCCAGGGGCCGTCTTGTTTGCGAGATTGGCGCCCGTATTCCGCCGCGGCGGTCAAGGCCGCGGCCATGGCGCCGGCCGAAGTCCCGCCGATGTTGCGGAAACGATACTTATCCTTGAGGCGGAGGATCGCGGCAGGGTAAACGATCCCGCTCGTGATCCCGCCCTTCATGACCAGATCACACTCTAACAACCCGGATTGACCCACGAGCCCCCTGACCCGGAGCCGTCGAAAGTCAGTGGCTCCTCATGTCAGGCCAATATTTGACCGGGCAGATGACACGCAAGTGCTGATTTGTCAGCAAAATGAACTAGACCGAAGATCTAGATCCGAAGGGCAATAGTGCATTCTTCGACGTCAACTCTTGACACCCTTCAACACAGGCCGTGTATTAGCAGAGTACTCCTGTCCCATTTCCGCTTTCCAGATCCTGGCATGGTCACGACGCGCCTACTCATCGGCTCCGACGTCAGGCTGTATAGCGAGGGCCTGCGCCAGTTCCTCGGAACCCAGGGGGGCTTCGAGGTGGTCGGAACTGCCGTCCATGCGGCTGCCGTCCTGGCCGAGGTGAGGCGTTGGGAACCCGACGTAGTCCTTCTGGATCAGGCACTCCCCGGGAGCCTCGAGACTCTGCGGGGCATCCGGCGCATCTCTCCTCCCTGCCGGGTGGTTGTGCTCGGAGTCCCCGACCAGGAGGAGGCCATGCTGCACTGGGCCGAAGTCGGAGCGGTGGGATTCGTTCCGCGGGATGCCTCGCTCGAGGATCTGGTCGAGACGATCGAAAGTGCGGTGCGGGGAGAGCTGCGCTGCACCGCGACACTGGCCGCGAAACTGGTGCAGGCGCTGTCCTCGCGGGAGCGTCCCGCCGCGGGACACGCGCCGCGCAGCCCGCTCACGGCCCGGGAATCCGAAATCGTACAACTGATCGACGAAGGACTGTCGAATAAGGAGATCGCGGTGCGCCTCGGCATCGAGGTCGCGACTGTCAAGAATCACGTGCACAATCTGCTGGAAAAACTCCGGGTGCATCGGCGCTTCGAGGCCGCCGCCCGGCTGCGAGGCAAAGATCCTCGCCGGCCTACCCCGCAGGAGTTGTTCTCCTCGACCGATTATGATGGATCGTTACAGGACCAACGGATCTAGGTCCACTCTCCTGAATCTCTTCTGAACCAAATCGTCCATTCTCGCCGGGGTTCCTCCTCGGCAGATTAGGCGTTCCCGCTTCCGGGCGCACGGCTATGGTGGCCAGGTTTACAATCTTATTGGGCAGGACGCCCCGGATGCTGCGCGAGATACTGCTGTATCTGATGCGGCAGCGCGCCGACGTCGAGATCGTTGAGGCAGGAAGCAGCGCGAACCTCGCGGCGACCGCCCAACGCACTGCACCCGATGTGGTCGCGGTCGGCCGACCCGATTCCGATGCCATCAGCGCCTGGACCGTTCTTGCCGTGGCACCCTCGGCCCGATTCGTGGAGCTGTCGGCCGACGGACGCAGCGCGGTGCTGTACAGTGCAGATGCGGCGCCGCGAACCTTCGAAGGACTCGCGCCAGATCACTGCTGGACCTCATTCTCTCCGACACACCCTCCGAACCCGCTGCGCCCTTCGCTAGTCTTTCCGTGTACCTTCCTCACATCGATGCGCGGCTTTTTGTTGGACCTCGACGGCACGATGTATACCGATGCCGGAGCGGTACCCGGTGCACTCGAGACGATCGGCGCTCTGCGGTCGCGCAGAATCCCATTCCGCTTCGTCACCAACACCACCGGGCGACCGCGGAGCAAGCTGGTCGAGAGGCTGAGAGGGTACGGCCTCGAGCTGACCGCCGACGAGATCCTCACTCCGGTGGGGGCGGCGGTCGTGCTGTGCCAGGAGCAGGGCTACAACCCCGCCGCGCCGTATGTGCCGGAGGCGACACTGGAGGATCTTCAGGGACTCGATCGGGTGGCCGGCACGACCGAACGAGCGAGGGAAGGGGCTCGGCCCGGCGCCGTCATCATCGGCGATCTCGGCGACCGGTGGACCTACGAGTTGTTGCAGGAAGCGTTTGGTTTTCTGCTCGACGGGGCGGAGCTGGTCGCCTTGTCCCGCGACCGCTACTGGCTCAAGGGCAACCGGCTGGTCCTCGATGCGGGTCCCTTCGTCACGGCACTGGAGTACGCCTCGAGTCGCACCGCAAGAGTCACTGGAAAACCCACCAGGCAATTCTATGATGCGGCGGCGAAGAGCCTGGGTCTACCGCCGGATACATCGCCTGGCGATATCGCGATGATCGGAGACTACGTGTGGTCCGACGTGCGCGGAGCCCAGGAGGCAGGATGCCAAGGCTGGCTGGTGCGCACCGGCAAATTCCGGGACGAGCAGTTGAGCGAGAGCGGGGTGGTGCCGGATCGGGTGCTGGCGAGCGTCGCCGACTTGGCGGGGGATTTGAAAAAATGAGAGGTGAGATGTAAGAAGTGAGAGGGGGAGGCGCCCTCTCACTTCTCACCTCTCACTTTTTGTTGGTCCCGTCTCCCGTCTCCCGTCTCTCGTTTCCCACCAGCTTCAGCACCTCGGCCACGACTACATCCGGCCGCTCCTCGTGGACATGCAGCCCGCAGTTGGGCACCGAATCGACGGCAAAGTTAGGAATCCGGTCCCGCATCGCCTGGACCTTGTGCGAGTTTATCCCGGAATCATGAGGTCCGGTTGGGAGCAGGAGCGTTACTGGCACCTTGATCTCGCTCAGGTGATTGGTGATCGAGTCGGGCTCGACCGCGTTGACCATGCCCTTGAGCACCTTCAACACTGCGCCGATGTCTCCCGCGGCTCCCTCGGTGTAGCCGTCGATCACCTCATTGGTGATCCACGTGGTATCCGTCGAGGAGGATATCAGGCCCTTGCGCACCTCGCTCCGAATCTTGCCCCGTCCCGCGAAGATCTTGAGCAGAAAACCGAACTTCACCGCCTTCTTAACCCCGGCCGTGGCCAGTTTCTCGTCCGGCCCGCCATCTATCGTGAGGATCTGAGCCACCCGATCCGGCCGGCGCACCGCCATTCGCAACGCCATCGAGGCCGAGACCGAGTGTGCGACGATCAGCGAGGGCGGAAGATGGAGGCTGTCCATCACCGCCGCGATACGGTCTGCCTGTGAGGTGAGCGAGTAATTCGCCTTGCCCGGCCGCGAGGAATTGCCGGTCCCGAGTGGCTCGATCACAATGAGCTGCAGCCCGTTCTCGGCCAGCGGCGGTATCACCTTGCGGAAAGCAAAGGCGCGGCCGGAGAGCCCCGGGATAATCACTACCGGCGTCCCCGTACCCGTAATGGTGACGCGGATCGATTCCGCGGGAGCGGTCGTCACGGTGCGTACCACGGCACTGTCCAGCGCGACCAACAGCGAGAGAGCGAGCAGCATCAGGTCCAATACCTCGTGTATCAGAGTCAAACTGGGCCGGAATGTGGTGGGGTTGGGCAGAGGGGACAATCGCCCAGGGCAGATTACAGAAACCTCGTGTGCGTCGGACACGGGTAGGTCTGACCCGGGACCGCGGGGCTGGCTCCGAGGGGTGTGACTAACTGCTTGACCTGCTGGCGTTTGCGACTGTGACTCCCAATGGGGGGCGCGGCCTGATCGTTGCCCCTCTGACTTCTACTATGCCGCAATTGTCTATTCGTCAGACGGTCATTCTCGCCGCGGGGTTCGGCTCACGGTTGAGCGCCACCCGGGGAGAATTGCCCAAGCCGCTGGTGCGAGTGGCGGGCAAGACTCTCCTCGATCACGCCCTGGCCCAGGCTGCCGCCGCCGGTTGTGATGAGGCCATCGTAGTTACCGGCAATGCCGCCGAGATGATTCGCGATCACCTCGCGAGCATCAGGACTGCGCTTCCGGTCAAGCTGGTGCACAACGAACGCTATCAGGAACCGAACGGTGTTTCCCTCATGACGGCGGAGCCGTTGATTGACGGGCCGTTCTTCCTGCAGATGGCCGATCATCTTTTCGCCGAACCGGTGCTTCCGATCCTGGCTGACCGTCTATCCGCCCCGGCGGGCTATCAGAGGTTGCTGGTGGACTTCAAGCCGGTCGGCATCGACGAAGACGACGCCACCAAGGTGAAGGTGACAGCACGGACGGATCACCGCGATCGGGAAGGATGTCTGGGATTACGATGCGGTCGACACCGGGTACTTCCTGCTCGATCCTCGAGTCTTCGGTGCACTGAAAGAAGTCGCCAAGGTGGAGCCGCCTTCAGTCACCCTCGGCATGCGAAAGTTGATCGCGGCAAACCAGCTCGCGTCGGTTTCGTTGACCGGTGTTCGCTGGACCGATGTCGATACTCCGGAGGATTACTCCAAGGCCGAGGTACTGCTCGCGTCGGCCGGCCGGCGGCAGAAGATTGCGGCGACCTGATGGCGGGAAGGCGGTAGGGCGTAAGAAATGAAGAGGCCGAAGATGTTTCGGCCTCTCGTCTTTGGCATCTCCCGCCCGCTCCCGCCTCACCGCCCTCCCGCCCTCCCCGCCTTCTCTGGCCCCCCCGCAAACACCCACTGCGCTCCCGTCATCGCTCCCGATACCAGGAAAATCACCGCCGACCAGATCACCGCGACCAGGTCTACGTGCAGTAGCGCGCAAGGCAGGTAGAGGAAGGTGAAAGTCGCGCCGGGCGCCCATTTCGATCAAATCGTCAACCACCTGTTTGATCCCGCGCTTGCCGGCAGCCGGCTGACTGGTCGGGGCTGCCTTCTGTCCCCACCAGCGAATCGAGGTGACGCTGCCGCTTCCTCCGCCTCGGGTGAGCAGAGCGGCATAAAGCGCAGCCTGATAAATCAGGTGTGAAATCACGCCCACCAGCGTGATCCAGCCCGCGGGAACCGATCCCGCCCGATAGAGCGTGTACCCCACTGCGGCGAAGTAGCCCACGTTGACCGCATCATCGAACAACTGGTCCAGCCATTCGCCGAGCCGGGATCGCAGATACTTGAGCCGACTGATTTCCCCATCGCAGCCGTCGAGTATCGACTGGACCAGGAGCAGCAGTGCGCCCGGGATAAGTCCGGACGTGCCTCGTATCGCCACTACCAGGATCGCGGCGAGACCGAACAGCGCCGCGACGACCGTCATCTGGTTGGGGGTAACCGGCCACTTGAGGAGCGCCCGGGTCACCTGAAGCGAGATGTGCCGGTTGAGTTTGCGGGAGACGATACCGTCGGTGGGTTTGAACAGAGTCTTGAGCAAGAAGACGTTCGGCCTGGTCTCGAGTGGCCGCGGTGTCGGTCGTCACGATGAACTCACCCGGTGCAAGCGGCGCTCTTTCGATGTCGGTGCTTTGGTCCCCCCGGGCAGTTGCTTGGGTATCGCCGGATGCCAGACGAGGCCGACATGCGCGGTCAACTCCGGCGGACCGGCGGACAGGTTGCCCCGAGCGAAGGGAGGGGGCGGACCGGCGGACTGGCGGACGGACGCGAACGTGAGTCTCGAATCCGTCGCCAGTTCGGCCGGCACACCGCCGGAACCTCGACCTCCGTAATGCCGGCGTCCTGCAGGGAGAGCAGCTGTCGCAACAGGACCGGAAGTCCGGCGACCACGGCTTCCGGGTCGCCCGCGGGCGGACCGATCAGCCTGGCATGACGAATCACTCGCCGACCCTTCGCGGCTCGATGGCAACCAGGGCGGCGAGGTACACGTTGAGTGCCGTCGCGCAGAACGCCATGTAGACGGCGGTAGCGTCTGGCCAGACCGCCGTGAGCGCCAGAAACAGATAGGCGAGGGCGAAATGGGTTCCGATGCCGAGCCAGGTCCAGGCCCGCATGCGGCCGGCGTTCTGGCTGCGGTAGGCAACGGGATCGTTCACCGGGTCGATGCGCAGTGCCGCGTGCTGCGCCCTGGAATAGCGTTCGTAGACCGAGAAGAGGAACACGTCGCCCCAGCGACCGGCGGCCCGCGCCGCTTCCCGGTTTCGCATCACTTCGGCAACATCCTCCTCACGCTCGAGGTACCCGCCGCCAACCCGCGCGATGTAACGGGTCTTGGCGTGATCAAACAAGGCTGATTGCAGCGCGGAGCTCGCCGCGCCCGCCAGTCCCAGCAGGGCGAACCAAAGGCTGTGGTAGTACATCACCATGAAATAGGACGCACCGATCGCCAGCGCGATTCCCACCAGATAATCCGTGATGCCGTCGAGGATGGCCCCCGTGGTCGAGGAGATACCCCTCGCCCGCGCCAGTTGCCCGTCACAGCAATCGAGAACCACGGAGAGAAAGAGCAGCGCTCCGCTGACCAGGCACATGACCGGCCGGGTCACACCAAGGGCAAGGCAGACGCCGGCCAAAATGCCGGTGAACCCGCTGAGAAGGGTGACCTGATTGGGAGTGATCGGGGTGCGGACCAGCAGCGGGATGAGTCGTGCGGCGAGCGGGCGATGGATACGCAGGTCGACCAGCTCCTCGACTTCGACCGGTTTGCTCACCTCGCCCTTCTCTTTCCCGGTCAGCGGCCGGCGAAGCGGGCGCAGGCGTCTTCGAAGTCTTCGTAGCTGTCGATCTCGGTCCATTCGGCGCTGCTCACCGGAACGACGCTGAATGAGGTACCGCTGTCGATCATCCGCTGAAAACCTTCTTCGTAGAACACGTCGGTCCGGCCCGAGCGCACCAGATCATCCAGCGTGGGCCAGAGCCGCCCGAGGGCCGGGCCGCCGATCTTCTGGATGCCGATGGATTCTCCCGCTGCGACCCTGGGATCGATCGTCTTCGAAAGCCTTGTCACTCGTCCGCGAGAATCGAGCATCACCTTCATCTCCTCATCGGCGAGTTGCGCCTCCTGATCCACCAGCAGGGCACAGGCCTCTGCCTCGTCCATGAGACGACGGATCGCGTCGCCAGAAAGCACGACGTCCCCATCGCAAATGACTAGCGACCCGGGTCCCAGGTGAGACCGCGCGGCGAGCAGGCTCACCACGTTGTTCGTGGTCGCGTAATCCCGATTGGGTGCGAGGGAAACTTCGAATGGCGGTGCGTGCTGCGCGAGATGTTCTTCGATGCGGTGGGCGAGATAGCCGGTCACCAGGACGCCACGCGTAATGCCGGCCTCGGCAAGACGCTCCAGCAACCGCTCAAGAATTGTCCGGCCGCCCACTTCGAGCAGGCACTTGGGAGAACTGTCGGTGAGGGGGCGAAGGCGCAGGCCGCTCCCCGCCACGAGGACAACGGCCTGCCGCCGCATTCAAGCTGGAAGTTGTCTGGCCCGAAGCGGGGTCTCGCGCTGAGCAAGGCCCGACACCTCGGCCGCCGCTTCGAGGAAGTCGTCCACCATGGCCGAATCGATGTGACCCATGTTGGCGACGAGGAAGGTGTCGTGGCTGATCGGACCCTTGCCACGGTAGACCAGGAAGCCGCGGTCCCGCATGCCGGCGTAGAACACGTCGAACGTCATACCCGGAGGCAGCTGCGCCACGGACAGCGACAGGCGTTGCCCAGCGTTTCGAACCGGAGCTTGAAGCCGAGCGTCTTGAGCCCTTCGCGGATCTGCTGGTGCAACGCCTGGTAGCTCGCCCGGCGGGCCGACGTTCCACCCTGATCTTCCAGCTCGCTGAGCGCTTCGTCGAGTGCGGCGATGGCCGTCACCGGAGGAGTGAAGGCGTTGGCCGCTCTCCCTCGCCGCCGCGCGATAGCGCCTCAAGTCGAGGTACATCGAGCGGGGCCGCACGTGCTCGGTGTCTTCCCAGAGATCGTGCTTCACCAGCACGAACCCGAGTCCCGCCACACTGTGCAGGCACTTGTTGGCGCTGCCGATCACGACGCTGGCGCGGGCCCGCACCGTGTCGAACTCTTCGGCGCCCAGGCTCGAGACCACGTCCACCAGGAACCGAATGCGGCGCGGCGCAAGAAGGCGGCCCACCTCGACCACTGGATTGAGCCGCCCGACTGAAGTCTCGTGATGCACCATCGCGACCGCGCGAATCCGCGAGTCGCCCTCGAGCATGCCGGTGATCTGCTCGAGCACCACCCGGTCGCCCCACTCATAGCGCAGGTGGCTCACCGGAATTCCCAGTGCCACCGCAATCTCCGCCATCCGCTCCCCGAAGGCGCCGTTCGAGACCACGAGCAGCCGCTCTTCCGGCGCGATGAAGGTCGCGAAGGCCGCCTCGGTCGCGGCGGTTCCGCCGCCGCCCAGCACCAGCGCTTCGTGCTCCGGCGCGGACGCCACGCCCTTCAGCCGGGCGCGTACCCGATCAAGCAGCTCCACGAAGAGATCGTCGCGATGCGCGATGTCGACGCGAGACATCGCATGCCGAACCCGTGGGCTGGTGAGAACGGGACCAGGGCAGAACAGTTTGAGCTGCCCTGATTCGACTGACACCTTGGTGCCGTGGCGGATGGCGATGTGTGATTTCATCACGATCTCATTTGGGATGACGACCAGCGGCCCCAACCTCACCACTGATCGCCTATCTCGTTTACCAACAACAGCTTAGAGACGCACCTACCGCGTCTCTACCGTGTCAGATGAACCCAACTTCCTAGTCGGGAATGGGTTATGTGGCAGGAAGCAGGCCCCCAGAGGGGCTTAGGGCGTAACGGCGAGGCGGGCGGTAATAAAGTCGCGGATTCGGATGGCGCGGCTGTCCCAGGTCAGCCCCCGGACGGCCTCCATGGCCCCGGCGCTGAGCCGCTCGGCCAGGGCCGGGTCGCTGGTTATCCGGCGCAAGGTCGTGAGCAAAGCCTCGAGATCTCCGGGCGGGACCAGGGCGGCGTTGACCCCGTCCTTGAGAAGCTCGGCCGTGTCCGGTGCCTCCGGCGCCAGTACCACTCGGCCCGCCGCGAGATAGAGAAACAGCTTGATCGGGAGGACGGTATTGCCGTGACGCTGGAGCGGTTCGAGACTCGGCGGGATGATCAGCACGTCGGCCGCGTAGAGGTACGGGGCCAACTCGCTGAATTTCTGCCAGGGCACAACTCGCACGTTGGAGAGCTCCCTGGCCTCGGACTCGATGCTCCCTTCTCCCTCGGACCCGACCAGTACCAGAGTCATGTCTTCCATCCTGCGGGCCGCCCCGAGCAGAATTTCGAGCCCCTTCTTGCGATTTACTCGGCCGGTGTAGACTGCGACCGGTTTTTCCGCTGGAAGCCCGAGCTGCAGCCGCGCCGCCTGGCGAGAGAGGCGCGGCTCCATCCGTCGCGGATCCCACCCGTTGTGCGCCACCATCAATCGTTCGGGTGGCGCGCCCAGGTTGATGTAGCTCTGTCGAGTATGATCGGAGTGAAAGACCGCGCCGACCAGCCTTGGATGGTGCACGATCCAGCGCAGCACGGGGCGGAGTGCGGGATATTGATCTCCCCAGGGGCGGAAGTGTTCGTACACCACTCGATGCCCATGGCGAAGCAGCGTTACGACGCTGGGCAGGTTCCGCGTGTAGGCGAGGTCGGCTGCTCGAGTGCGCTCGTCGCCGGCTACGCGGAACGCGTGGCTCCATTTCTCGAAGAAGCGAGCGCCAAAGGGAGACTTGGGGAGCAGTCCGACCTCGAAGGGACCCTCGACTTGGAAATACTCCCGGAGTGCCGCGGGTTGGGGCGCGTCGTTCGAGACGCTGGGAATCAGCAGCTGGACCGAAACGCCATTGCGGCCGAGGGCGGCCACGGTGTTGACCACCTGCTCGGCGTCCGCGCCGGTATGGGGCAACGGCTCGTCGTACGCGTAGGCGATTTGCATTGGGCTGGCCAAGGTACTTGGTCCGCCCTCCACGCCGCCACTACCTTGGAGGCCGAATGCCCACGGTCCTCCTGATCACGCCGTATTTCCCTCCGATGAGCGTGGTCGGGGCGAAGCGGCCGCTGAACCTGGTCCGCCACCTCCCCCGTTTCGGCTGGCAGCCAGTGGTACTCGCCGGCGACCCCGCGGGGGAGAACGTTGATCTCGGGCTCGCCGACCTGATCCCTGCCGATCTGCCGGTGAGTTACGCCTACGGCGAAGGGAAACAGGCCTCGAGTGGGTCCGCCCCACGCCCGCGGGAGAAAGAACGCCGGTTCCTCGGGTGGGACGCCGGCTACATCACTCCCTTCGATCGCTATCTATGGCACAACGCTGCCGCCCTGCACGAAGCGGCGCACCTCATCGAGCAGCACCGGCCGAGCGCGGTGGTGGTCTGTGCCGATCCGTGGTCGCCGCTGTTGGTGGGCATGAAGCTGGCGCATTCGCCCGGACTGCCACTTGTGGTGGACTTCCGGGATCCCTGGTCGCTCCAGCGAGCCAAGATGGCGCTGCGTCCGCCGCCCACCCGCTGGATCATCCGGCAGACGGAATATCGAGTGTTCCGGACCGCGCGACGCATCGTGCTCAATACCGAGGAGTGCCACGATGCGTACACCGCCGCGTACCGGGGCCGCGTTCCGTCGGAGCGCTTCACCTGCATCCGGAACGCCTTCGATCTCGGAGTTTTCAAGGAGGCTCCGGTTCAGCGAACCGACCGGTTCACGGTACTTCACTTCGGGCATTTCCGCCGGCTGGTTCCTTCCGAGCCGCTGCTCAAGGGCTTCGCCAAGTTCGTACAGCGCGAAGGGCTCGGTGCGGACAAGGCAGCGCTGGTGCTGGCGGGGACTCCGCGAGAGGAAGACCTGCGGCACGCCTCGTCGCTTGGTATCGCCGACTACGTGGAAAGCCGTCCACCGATCCCCTACCGCGAGGCGCTCGGGGTGATGCGCAGTGCGGATGTGCTGGCGCTGGTGACGGTGGGAGACATGGCCCTCACGGTGCCCGCCAAACTCTACGATTACCTCGCGGCCCGTCGTCCTATCCTGGCGATCACTGATCAGCCCGAGCCGGGTCGGATCGTTGACCAGACCGGAGCAGGCGTCGTGGTGCCTCCGGCGAATCCCGAGGCGATCGCGGCGGGGCTGGCGCGACTTCGCGCGCGCTGCCAGGCGCCCGATCGGGGAGAAATCCCCGCCGAGTCGGTGAGTGCCTTCGACGCGGAGGAGCAGGCACGTCGCTTCGCCGCGGTGCTCGAGGCGGCAATCGCGCGATGACCGCTCCCGACGCGCTGGCGGAACGAAAAGAGGTCGCGGCCGGTGCCGGCCTCGCCTCGTTCGGGCAGTTGATCAGCGGAGTGTTCAATCTCCTCCTGTTGATGGCGCTTACGCGGTCGCTCTCCAAGGCGGAGTTCGGGCTCTTCTCGCTCGTTTACCTGATCCAGGACACGGCAAGCGTCCTGTTGCCGCTTGGGTTGCCTGCGGCCCTCGCCTATTTCGTGCCCCGCCGTGGCGATGCTCATGCGCGCGCTCTCGGGTTCTGGACCGGCATACTGCTCGGCCTGCTGGCGATCCCCGCGACCCTTGTCCTCTGGTTCATCGGCCCGCTCCTGTCGACCAGCCCCGAGACATCCACGGTGTTTCGGCTGCTCGCGGTGTTTGTATTGCTGGACTTCCCGTCCCAGGCGCTCCCGGCCTATCTGCTGGCCCGCAGGGCCTATCGCGGATTCTTCCTGATCACTCTGCTGTTTTCGCTAACCCGAACCGTGTCGCTCGCGTTACCAGCGATGCTCGGTGCGACGCTCCCCACCATCATGGCGTGGTTCCTGGTTGCGGCCGGGGTCCGGCTGGTGATGTATCTGGGCTACTTCCTGGGATTCACCGAGGGCCATTTGGACTGGAAGGAGGTTAAGCCGGGGGAGCTGTTCGGCTTCGGAGTACCGCTTTCGGCGGCGAACATTGTTTCCAAGCTCAATGTCCAAGCCGACAAATACATGGTGTCCCTGGTCGCGGGACGGGAAGTGCTGGGACCTACACAGTCGGCGCGACCGAGCTTCCGTTGGTTCCGTCGCTGGCCTATTCGGTGACCAACAGCCTGGTGCCGACTCTGAGTCTGGCCCACGCCCGCGGGGATCGGGAAAGCTTCCGGCGCTACTGGCATGATTCCATGATCAAGGTCGCCGAGATCATCATGCCGGTCTTCTTCTTTTTCCTGCTGCTCGCCGGTCCGGCGATCCGGGTGCTGTTCTCCGCCAGTTTCGAGGCGGCCGTCATTCCCTTCCGCGTCTACCTGCTCGTGCTGCCCTTGCGGTTGTGCTCCTACGGGGCGGTCCTGCGCTCATTGGGGGAAACCCGGGCGGTATTCACCTCGGCGATCGCGGCCCTCGCGGCCAACCTGATCCTGATCCTTCCGCTCTACTATCTGCTGGGGCTCGCCGGTCCCGCCGTGGCCGCCGTCATTGGGCAGCTGGTGATCATCAGCATGCTGCTGGTCCGGATCCGCGCCGCGCTCGATATCCACTGGTCGGAGCTACTGCCCTACCGGCCATTGAGAAAGACCATTCTCACGGCCGGTGTTTCGGCGCTTCCTCTCCTCGGCCTTTCTTTCTGGCAGGCGCCCGATGGTCTGCGGCTCCTCATCGGCGTGGCAACGATGGTCCCCCTGTACTCATCCTGGGGCACCGGACCGGGGTCATCGCGCCGAAAGATCTGGAGTATCTGTGGCACCTATTCACTCTCGGGAGCCTGCGGCGGCGTGAGAGTGAGGGTACCAAATCGTGGGACGATTCGTGACGACTGCGGGGAGCTTCCACCGATGGAGGCGATTGGACCCGGGCGCGGCACATCGCGTTGCTGGCGATGGTCAGCGGCTCCATCTTTGGGAGCAGCAACCCTTCCCACATGAGCGGTCTTGAGCCCATGAGCGATCGTGATCCAGCGAGCCACCGGGTTACGGTGGTCATCCCGGTGTACAACGCCGAGCGTTCGCTGAAGCAACTGGTGCACGAGTTGATCGAGGTGCTCAGAACTCTCGGTCCCGCCTTCGAGGTGGTGCTCGTCGATGACGGAAGCCGGGACGGCAGCTGGCAGGAGGTTGTCGGACTGGCGGCTCAGTTCGCCGAAGTGCGTGGCATCCGCATGATGCGCAACTTCGGTCAGCACAACGCGATCCTTTGCGGGGTCCGGGAGGCGCGGTTCGAGGTCGTGGTGACCATGGATGATGATCTCCAGCACCCCCCGCATGAGATTCCCCGTCTGCTCCACGCCCTGGAGGGAGCCGACGTCGTCTACGGCACGCCGCGCGGTGAGCAGCACGACGTCTGGCGCGCGGTCGCGTCCCGGGTCACGAAGCTTGCGTTGCAGAGTGTGATGGGGGCAGAAACGGCGAGAAGTGTAAGCGCGTTTCGGGCTTTCAGGACGCAGCTTCGCCGCGCCTTCGATGACTATCGTAGTCCCTTCCTCTCTATCGACGTGCTTCTGACCTGGGCCACCACCCGGTTCACGGCTATCGAGGTGGAGCATCGTGAGCGGCAGTATGGCGTATCGAACTACAGCTTCCGTCAGCTGGTGGCCCACGCCGTCAACATGATGACGGGTTTCAGCGTCCTGCCGCTTCAGATCGCCAGCATCACCGGCTTCGTCTTCACGGTCTTCGGTCTCGCGGTCCTCGCCTTCGTGGTCGGGCGCTACCTGATTCACGGCACCACTGTTCCGGGCTTTTCGTTTCTTGCGTCGGTAGTGGCCATCTTTTCCGGGGCGCAGCTCTTCGCCCTGGGCATCATCGGCGAGTATCTGGCCCGGATGCACTTCCGCATGATGGAACGGCCCACTTACGCAGTGTCCGAGACCACGGAGCAATGAGTGCACCGGGAGCAGTGCTGCCGTGGGATTCGGAGTTCTTCGGAGTCCGCGTTGCCCGGGCAGGGTCGGCTCGACTGTCGCCTGAGGCCAGCGATCGCCTTCTTGAGTGGTGCGCGGTGGAGCGCGTTGAGTTGTTGTACCTTCTCGCCGATCCGCTGCCTGAAACCATTCGTGAAGCCGAACGGTCAGGCTTTGGTCTGATGGATGTGAGAATCGAGCTCAGCGCGCCCGCCGCCCACTTGGCGAAGGCTCCGGCCGACGATGCAGTCCGGCCCGCGCGCACGGACGACCTCCCGCAGCTGCGCGGACTCGCGCGCGAGGCCCATCGGGATTCCCGGTTCTTCGCCGACCAGCGGATCTCCCAGAACCGCGCCGCGGATCTCTTTGTACGATGGCTGGAGCGGGATTGCGCCATCCGTGACTCGGGATGGGCCGCGGTAGCGGATGACGGCGCGGGAGCCGAAGGCTACGTCACCGGGAACATCGCCAACGGAGTCGGACAGATCGGGCTGCTCGCGCTCGGTGCGCGGGTCCGAGGGCGCGGATTGGGACAGGCGCTGCTCGGTGCAGCCGGCCGCTGGTTCCTCGCGCAGGGCGTTGAAGAAGTCCGGGTGGTGACCCAGGGTCGCAACCTGGTCGCCCAGCGTCTGTATCAGCGGGTCGGGTTTCGCACCGCGTCACTCCAGCTCTGGTACCACAAGTGGTTCTCACAGTGAGCACACCGATTCCGTTCAATCGGCCCCAGGTCACCGACCAGGGCCGGGAGTACGCGCTAGCGGCCATGGCCTCCGGTCACCATAGCGGCGACGGTCCATTTACCCGTCGCTGTCATGAGCTGCTGCGACGGGAGCTCGGCGTGAACAAGGCGCTGCTCACGACCTCCTGCACCTCGGCTCTCGAAATGTGCGCCCTGCTGCTCAACATCGCGCCGGGAGATGAGGTGATTCTGCCCTCCTTCACCTTCGTTTCCACGGCCAATGCCTTCGTCCTCCGGGGAGCGAAACCGGTATTTGCCGATGTGAGACCCGACACCCTCAACATCGACGAGCGCATTGTCCCCTCGCTGGTGACCGATCGCACCCGGGCCATCCTCCCGGTGCACTACGCGGGGATCGCCTGCGAAATGGACCCGCTGGTCGCGATTGCCGAATCGCGCGGCGCCGCCATCGTCGAAGACAATGCCCACGGTCTCTTTGGGCGCTACCGCGGCAAGTTACTGGGGACCTTCGGCCCGCTCGCAACCCAGAGCTTTCACGAGACCAAGAATTTCAGTTGCGGCGAAGGCGGCGCGCTGCTCATCAACGACCCCAGGTTCGCCGAGCGGGCGGAGATCCTGCGGGAGAAGGGCACCGATCGCAGTCGCTTCTTCCGGGGCGAGGTGGACAAGTACGGCTGGGTCGACCTCGGCTCGAGCTATCTGCCATCCGATGTGCTCGCGGCCCTGTTGCTGGCCCAGCTGGAGCAGTGGAAGGAGATTCAAGATCGGCGGGGCCGGCTGTGGAATCGCTATCAGGAGAACTTGCGGGAGTGGGCCGGGGCGCATGGCGTGGCCCAACCCACAGTCCCGGCGCACGTCGAGTCGGCCCACCATCTCTACTACATGCTGGTCCCCTCGGCGGCCGACCGGCCCAAATTGATCGCGCACCTCAAGTCCGCGGGAGTGCACGCCGTGTTCCACTATCAGCCGCTCCATCTATCCCGGATGGGAGTGGCGAGGGGGGGGACGGCCCGGCCTCTGCCCGGTCACGGAGGATGTGAGCGACCGGCTGCTTCGGTTGCCGTTCTTCAACAGCATGACGGACGATGAGCAGGACCGGATAATCGAGGCGGTACTCAATTTTCGGGGATGGTCCTGATGAAAGGCATCGTGCTGGCGGGCGGCGCGGGCACCCGGCTGTTCCCGGCCACCCAGGCCGTGAGCAAGCAGCTGCTGCCGGTCTACGACAAGCCGATGATCTACTATCCCATCTCGGTGCTCATGCTGGCCGGGATCCGGGACATCCTCGTGATCTCGACCCCGCAGGACCTCCCCCGTTACGAGCGGCTGCTGGGCGACGGTGCGTATTTGGGCCTCGCCTTTCGGTACGCGGAACAGCCGACGCCAAGCGGGCTGGCCCAGGCGTTCCTGATCGGGCGGGAATTTGTGGGCCGGGACCATGTCTGCTCATCCTGGGCGACAACATTTTTTATGGTGACGGGTTGCGGGCCAAAGTGCGGCGAGGCGGCCGAGCCTCGAGGGGGAGCGACGATCTTTGCCTACTCGGTCCGGGATCCCGAGCGCTATGGGGTTGTGACCTTCGACGGCGAGCCGGGCGAGTACTCGATCTCGAGGAGAAACCGGCCAACCCGCGCTCTCGCTGGGCGGTGACCGGACTCTATTTCTACGACAACAGCGTGCTGGACATCGCCCGGGACCTCCGCCCTTCCCCTCGTGGCGAATTGGAAATCACCGACGTCAACCGCGAATACCTCCGCCGTGGAACGCTGCAGCGTCCGCCGTTTGGACGCGGCTACGCCTGGCTGGATACCGGAACTCACGAATCGCTGCTTCAGGCGGCCAACTTCATCCAGACCATCGAAGAGCGGCAAGGGCTCAAGATCGCGTGCCTGGAGGAGATCGCTTTTACCGAACGGTGGATCGGTCCAGCAGAGCTGGAGGCGGCCCTGGGACGCTACCGGAACACTCCCTATGGGGTGTACCTGGATGACCTGCTTGCGCCGGGGGCGGGGTGGAGACGGGGTCAGGGCGGCCAGCCCGATGGCCGGGTAAGAGGTCTTTCAATGCATCTCCTGGTAACCGGCGGGTGCGGCTTCATCGGCTCGAACTTCGTTCGGCTCGTGCAGCAGGAGCGGCCCGATTGGCGGATCACGGTGCTCGACGCCCTCACCTATGCCGGCAATCTCGCCAATCTCGCGGACCTCAAGGGCGAGCCGAGCCTGCGCTTCGTCCGGGGAGACATCGCGGTCCCCGAATCGGTTCGGGCGGTCATGGCCGGCGCCGATGCGGTGGTCAACTTCGCCGCCGAGAGCCACGTCGACCGATCCATTCTGGATTCCGCTCCTTTCATCAGGACCAACGTTCTCGGGACCCACTGCCTCCTCGATGCTGCGCTGGAGCTCCGAGTGCGCCGCTTCCTGCAGATCTCGACGGACGAGGTGTACGGTTCGCTCGGTCCGGAGGGTCAGTTCACCGAGCTGACGCCGCTCGCTCCCAACAGTCCCTACAGTGCATCGAAGGCCGCCGGCGATCTGCTGGTCCGTGCCTACACGCACACCCATGCTCTGCCCGCCCTGATGGTACGCTCCTCCAATGCGTATGGGCCGTATCAGTTTCCCGAAAAGCTCATTCCCCTGATGATCGCCAACGCCTTGGGCGGACAGCGTCTGCCGGTGTATGGCGACGGTCTCCACGTGCGTGATTGGGTCCACGTACTCGATCTCTGCCAGGCGATTCTCCTGGTGCTGGAGAAGGGAAGCGATGGTGAGGTCTACAATGTCGGCGGTGGGAACGAGCTCACTAACCTTTTCGTGGTGCGGCAGATCCTGGAGCTGACGGGGGCCGATCCTTCACTGATCAAATTCGTCCCCGACCGGCCGGGGCACGACCGGCGCTATGCAATGAATCACCAGAAACTCAGCGCGGATCTGGGCTGGCGGCCGCGGCACGTCTTTGCCGATGGCTTGCGGGAAACAGTCGACTGGTACCGAGGCAACCAGGCCTGGGTGCAATCGGTGCGGAGTGGCGAGTATCTGTCCTACTACGAGCGTCAGTATGCGGCGCGGCTCGCGGCGGGGACCGCGGGTCCCGTCTGAGGAGCCCCCGCCGGATTCCTACCGCAGATCAACCACCTCGAAGTCCTGGTTTCGATACACCACACCGCTGCTGTCGGCCCGCGGCGCTCGGAACACCGCGTATTCGGCGCCGTATTCCCCCTTGAGCGAGTCGAGCGCCGCCGGCGTCAGCTTCGCGTACCCTGCCTCCGCCTGCTCCAGTCCGGCCACCGCCGAATCACCGCTGATCCGCCCGATCCTGCGATACCACTCCAATACCTCCGAGGCCAGGACCGGAGAAGCCTTCCAGTCGACCACCACGGCTCGTTCACTCTGGAGCCGGAAGTCCGCCATGTTAGGCGGAATCAGGAATACCGCCGCCTGGTCGGTCGTTCTTGCCCAGGCGTAGAGCGCTTGCTCCGTCTTCGTCCCCACGCCGTGAATCAGGGTCGACTCCTTTACCGAGATGAACAGGAACACTGCCAGCACCGACGCGGAGACCAGCGCCGCAACGCGGTTGCCGCGCGAGTCGGACGGCGCCGTGCCGCTCGAATCGCTCCGTTTCCACCACAGGTAGACCAAAGTGCCCACCAGGAGCAGAAGCGGCAGGACGAGATCGTCGGCGGTTGGCTTGTGAGTAGCGGCGCGCACCAACGGCAACGCTAGACCGATGGCCCAAAGCCGGTTCCGCCATGCGGGCCACGGCGCGGCCAGCTCCGGCGGCCTTCCGGTCAATTTGGCCAGGATCGCGTGGATCACTACGACCTCGGCCAGCAGTACCGAGAACGGAGCCGCGCGAGTCAGCAGCAGCATCGAGACCCGCGGGATAAACACCACTGTTGTGAGCAGAGTGCTCACCGAGACGATACCGACCAGGACAAACTGCAGGCGCCACAGGCGACGCAGGATCGGGTTCAGCGGAGCTTCCCATGGCGAAGCCGCGGCGATGGCCAGCAGCAGCCAGGCGATGTAGTGCAGATAATCCCCGAGGAAACTTGGCGGGTAGAAATGATGGGGCGCCCGGATCAACTGAAAGATGTGAAAGCTCGCCTCGCGCTGCGGGTCCTTGGCCACGGTGAGGAGGACCGGCAACTCCTTCAGCAGCACCAGCCCGGCCGGCAGCAGCTGCATCAGCCCACGCCGGATCAATCCCTCCCAGCCGAGCGTGAGGTGAACCAGGCCGAACACCATGATGCCGATCACGAGGTAGCTGTCGTGGAATGCCGCTCCCAGCGCCAGAACGATTCCCGAGGCCAGGTATCGTCCGTGGAGGAAGCAGACGATGGCCAGCAGCATGCCGAACACCGCGAAAGACGAGGGCTGCAGGAAGTTGTTGAAGAGGTAGGTCACCCCGACCGAGCGCGTCCGCTGCGCGACAAACGCCGTGGCCAGAAGGAGGGTAGCCGCGGTGGCTGAACTCGCATCGAGACTACGGAACACGGCGCGGAACGCCAGCAGAGTGCCGCCGACCATGAGCACACTGAGGAGCACCGTCAGCAGCGGAAGCGGCCCGATGCGCGCGAGGATGGGGATGAGGGCCGAGAAGACCGGATGAATCAGGTAGGTCTGGCTGGCCAGCCAGTCATGGCTGAGCAAATCGGGCCGGATCGCCCGCAGGCCCGCCAGCAGATAGACATTCTGGTTGTTGATACCGTAGTTCAGCCCGAAGTCCGCGCCGGCGACCAACAGCGCGAGTATCAGGCCGGCCCATCCCCAAGCCGATTGCCCCTCCACGTCCCGATTCATTGCTTCGTCCGGGGTGAGGCGCAGCTGAGCAGGGCATGGGTATAAGGAATCCGAAGCAAATCGGTTCGAGTGCGCGCCTCGACTCGGCCGAAGTGTGGAGTGGCAAGCTCGCGGTAACCCTCCAGCGTTCGGACGTTCTGCCCGCGATCGCGGCGGATCACGGCGCGCGCGATGATACTCTGACCCTGCTCCAGGCAGGGATCCACCGTGCAAACCCGCCCACCGGCCGCAACGCCTTGGCCGCCATCTCGAAAAGCTGACTCGCCTCGGCATCGCTCAAGTGATGGAGCAGGCCGATGGCCAGCACGAGGTCAAACTTGGGGAGATGGGCCAGGTCGGCATCGGTGAGGAGTTGTCGCGCGAAAGTGCCGCGGTGCCCGAACCGCTTACGCGCGGTTTCGATGTAGGCCTCCGAGGCATCGAACCCGTGGTACTCGACGTCTTCGGGGAGATATCGCAGGATCTCCGCCGTCCCGCAGCCGATGTCGAGGATGCGGCTGTGGGGCCCCACTCGGAGATGGTCCGACACGATGGTCCGCCGGAACGACTCGGCTCCGACCAGATTCTGGAAGAAGTCGTATGCCGCCGAGGCCGACAGCACTGACCGCAATCCGTGGGTAATCTGAGACATCCGATCAGTCCCGGGTGATCGCGAAGCGCATCGGCGTGGTGAGACTGGCGGGGAGGTAGCGAAACAGGCGGATCAATCCCGTGGTCTTGAGGGTGCGGAAGACCAGGGCGGCGATCCCGCTGTCATGTCGCTCGCGGAACACCGGATCGCTGTCGAGCCTGAGCAAGGCCCCGTGGAGCAGTCCAGGTTCGAAGCTCACCCGATGTCCTTGCCGCCTCGCGAAACTCCGGATGTCTCCGTAGGTCAGAAAATCGAGCGAATCCCAGATGCCGGGGTTCGCGGCAATCCTGGAAGCAAAGACCCGGCGGGTCAGTCGAGGCGACCAGGCCAGGACCGGGATGCCGTAATGCGGTTCGTAGGGAAACCAGTAATTCGGGCAGGTGTGGACCATTTGACCAGCGGGGCGCAGCACCGCCAGCATGGCGATCAGCGCTTCCTGCCAATCCGGAATGTGCTCAACGACGTTGTTACTAAAGATGAGGTCGAAGGTTCCATGTTCGCCCGGATTGAGCGCGCCGGCCGGTATCTCGAGCACGCTGCAGGTTCACGGCGGCAAAATGCTCCAGGATGGCATTCTTGCACGCCGCGAACATCTCGTAACCGCCGATGGCAGGTTCCAACGCGACGATGTCGTAATCCTCGCTCTTCAGAAAGATGCTGAACAGGCAGATGCCCGCGCCAACCTCGAGCATCCGTTGCTTCCGGTCCAGTCGAGTCTCCACCAGGGAGAGCGTCGCATGGGTCTCATTGACGAAGGTCTGCAGTGTCGCGGCGATTTCGTCGCGGCTGAAGGATGAACTTGCCTGAATTCTGGACACCAGGGCATCCAGCGGCAGCCCAGCGAGGAATGCAGCGAGCCGCGGCTTCAAGGGATGCTGTGCTGTCTCAGTTTCGGTGTTCGACGAGGTCGGCACGGGAGGTCTGGGAAGCTCCGTGTAGGATATTCGCTGAACCATGTCCTGCATCGTGGTGCTGCGAAATGACTTGGCTTCGTGCAATCGGGGATTCTAATCCCCCGGACAGACTTTTATCATTCCCCCCCGGATTATCATTCTCCCCCCTACGCTCGGAGTATTCTCTGCGCTGCACCATCTGTTGGCTGGCTCTGCTGATGGCCCCTGTTGCGCTCCGCGCCCAGGACAGTGCCTCCACAGATACCACTCAACTCTCCTCGCCCCAGAGGATTGATTCCGTCCTGACTCCGGTCGGAACGATGCCCGATTCCGTGCTTCCGGATTCGAGCAACATCATCCGCTACGTCGAGGTCCGCCGGTCCGACGTCTTCGATTCGTCCGAGGCGAAGAACTGGGCCACCAAGCTGGTCAACGACCTGCATATCGTGACCATGCCGGGCGTGGTGAACCGCGAGCTGCTCCTCAAGGAAGGCGAGCCGTGGGACTCGGCCCGCGCCGCGGAGACCGCGCGCAACCTCAGGAGGCTCGGAGTATTCCGCAAAGTGTCGGTGGACTCGGTGACCACCGACTCCGGCCTCGTCATGCTGGTGCAGACCAAGGACGGCTGGAGCACCCAGGCCGACGCGCGCTTCCGCAGCACCGGCGGCCAGACCGACTGGCAGATCATGCTGGCGGAGCGGAACCTGATCGGCTCGGCGTCGCGCTTCACGGTCCGCTACCGTCACACGCCCGACCGGTCGCTGGTCAACTTCAATTTTCTCCAGCCGCGCCTCGTGGCCAAGCAGGTTTCGCTGGGGCTCAACTACCAGCATCGCTCCGACGGAGACCGCTTCATCGCCGCGGTGGACCGGCCCTTCTACTCTCTGGAAGACAAGCGCGGCGTCTCGTTTCTGTTCGACTACCGGGACGAGAGGGTGCTGCAGTATTTCGACGGCATCACGACCGCGGGTGATTCGCTCCGTCGCCGCTACCTCCTCGCCGGCATCGAGGCCGCCAAGGCGATCAAGAAGAGTACTTCCGGTTATCTCCGAATCGGCCTGAATGGGCAGATCCGCCAGGACGACTACACCACATGGCCCGGGGACCCGGCCTATGGCGGACTTACCGGAACGATCGGCGCCTTCGTCGAGGCTCGAAAGGCGAATTTCGCGATCACCCGCGGGTTCCGCAGCTTCGGCCAGGATGAAGACATCGACCTCAGCAACTTTATCCGGTTCGGGGTCTATGCCGCACCGAAGGCTTTCGGCTACGACGACCAGAGCGGCGTCGGCGGGCTAATGCAGGTCCGTCTCGGGCACCCAGCTTCCCTTCGGTTTCGCCTGGTTCGACGGCCGGGCGAACGGTCTCCTGGGCAGCGGGGGCCTCGACTCGGGCTCGGTGGTCCTCGGCGCCACGTCGGTGATCCGGCCGATGGCGAAGCAGATGTTGATCCTCCACGCCGACGTCGGCTGGATCAAGGATCCCATCCCCGGCTCCGAGTTCGATCTGGGCTTCGCGGTCGGACCGCGGGCTTTCCCGATTCACGCGTTCACCGGCGACCGGACCTACTTCACGACCGCCGAGTACCGGTTGACCTTCGTTGACGATCTCTTCAAGGTCCTGGCCCTCGGTGCCGCAACCTTCGTGGACCACGGCGGGGCCTGGTACAACGGCAGCGATACTCGAACCGGCACCGACGTCGGACTCGGCCTCCGCCTGGCGCCTTCGCGCGCGGCCGACGCCAACACGACCGCGTCTCGACCTGGCTTATCGCTTCGACAACGACCGGCTCAAGGCGGGGTGGGTGTTTGTGTTCGCGTCGGGTCTCGTGTTCTCGACGTCGCCCAGAGGCGGTGGAGGGTCGTAGTCATTTCAGATTGAAGATTTCAGATTGAAGATTCGGGTGTCATTGCGAGGCATCTCCGAGCGGAGCGAGGGCCGAACAATCTCAACACTGTGGGTGAAGACGCAGAACGCGGAGAGATCTGCTTTGGCGCCGTCGCCATCGCAATGACATCCCCGCCGATCTGCAATCTGAAATCTGGAATCTTCCATTGACCCCGACCCCTCTGCCCGAAAGACCATCTCACGAAATCCGCAGAGAGGAGGTAGATTAGCCGCCCATGACTACCCCCGACGCCGCACCTCCCGCGGGAGGCTGGAAGAGCAAGGCCAAGAAAACCATGGTTCTGGTGGTGCTGGTGCCACTCCTTCTCCTGACGCTCTACACCATCGTCGCTATTACCTGGACCTACTCCTCGGGCTACCGGGCGGGAACCCTGATGAAGTTCTCCCGGAAGGGTTTCATCTGTAAGACGTGGGAAGGCGAGGTCCAGCAGGCGGTGGTCACGGGTGTGGCACCGGTGATCTGGCAGTTCACCGTGAAGGACGACGCGGTCGCCAGCAAGATCACCGGCATGCTGGGCTCCAAGGTGAGCCTGCACTACGACCAGCACCTCGGCGTCCCGACCAGCTGCTTCGGAGACACGGGGTTCTGGGTGGATAGTGCGGTGGTCACTCAGAAGGATTGAGGGATTGAGGGATTGAGGGATTGAGGGATCGAGGGATTGAGGGATGAGGGCGGTGCGTCGGTTTGGCCGGTGGCGCGTTTGAATGGTATGAGGCGGCAGGGCTGATAGCCATGATTCAGCATGGAACCGGCCGGCCGCTTCTGGTTATCCCGAGTTATTGAAACAAAGGACCTGCGAGTTTGCGGTCCTGGGATCCGATTGGTCCGAGCGTTACCGACCGACATGGCGGCAAGGGTAGTTGGTACCAACTGCTTCGCGCTGCGACTGGTTGGGCGAATTACCGTGCAACCTGTCGCGCGAGGAGTCGCGGGAGTTCATCGCAAAGATGGAATCGTGATCGAGGAGGCCGACGAGTGTATGTTCTGGCTCGAGTTGCTAGAGTCGACTGAATTGGGTCCGCCGGCATACGAACCGCACTCCAGAAGGAAGCAAATGAGCTGATCTCAATATTCGTCGTCACAAGACACCATGCCCGCCAGCGCAGCGCCACCGCAGAATGACCCACCCTCGTAACCCCATTCCTAACTCCCAATCCCTCAATCCCTCAATCCCTCAATCCCCTCCGCTCTCATCACCACCACCTCCCCCTCCCGCAGCACCTCCCCCGACACCACCACCGGCGTCGCCACCAACTCAGCAGCTTCTCCTTCGGCAACGGCGCTCCGTCGGGGCCGGTCAGTAGAATGAAGGCTGCCGGGCCGGTGGAGTCGTGGACGATGAGCAGTGGCGGAGCGCCGCCGGAGAGACAGCGCGTGGCGCAGCCGCGGTGGACCGCGCCGTTCCCCGGGCGCATGACGCCCAGGTAGCACTTCGAGTCCACGATCTCGCCGTGCAGAGTGAAGCGGCCCAGGACCTCGGTCTGGATCGCGGGAGCTGATGTGGCACCGTTGCTCGCCGCGTGTGCCACCTCGACCATCGTCTCCCCATCGCGGTAAGATCAGCGAGCCCTTGAGCTCGGCCCCGCCTCCGTCGAGTCCCTTCACTATCTCCTGTGCTCCGTGCTTCCCCTGCGCCACCAGCAGGTACCGCGAGTACGCCACTCCCCGATCGGTGATCCCCGGCCTCGGCACCAGCAGGGCAGGGTACGGATGCTCCACGATCTGTCCCTCGAAGCTCCGCTCGATCCCGTACTCGAAGACACTCGGGTCAGCCCTCGGCTGCCGGCTCGCGATGAGGGCGCCGAGCACCGCGGCTCCGCCGACCAGCGCCACGATCAGCCGGCGACCGAGGCGTGCAGTGTCCGTCGGCGCGATTGGGTGGTAGCCGATGTAGAAGTCGGAGTCGTCTGAGCATGGGTGTCAGGTGTCAGGTGTCAGGCGGAAAAGCGGAAGCAGGGAACCAGTGAAGCCGTGTGCACCGGACTCGTCTAGCTCGATCGGCATGTTGGACTCCTCGCTTCGCTCGGAATGACACGCTACGCTGATCGCTCTGCCGTTCCCTGATCACCTGTTCACCTGACACTTTCACTCTCCAATTTCGCCGGCTCGACCCGCGTCCCCGGCGCATTCGGCTTCGGATCCACAAACACCCGCCCCTGACTCACCCGCACATTGAAGGTCGGGATCTTCTCGGTGAAGGGCGGCGGAGAGGCGCCGGTGTCGGGCTGGTACTGGTAGCCGTGCCAGGGACAGGTGATGCACCCATCCACGATCCTGCCTTCGCCGAGTGGGCCGTTCTGGTGCTGGCAGACGTTGGAGACGCAGGAAATCTTGCCGTCGTAGCGGAACACCGCGATCCGCTCTCCGCTCACCAGCGCGATCTTCGCTCGCCCCTCCCGGATGTCGTTCACCGCGCAGACCTCGACATAACCATCGCCGCCGGTCGCGCGCTTCTCGCCATCGAGTCGCCGCTCCTTGAATGCCGCGGCCAGGTGGAGACCAAGCACGAGTACAAGCGCCAAGTCCGAGCAGGATCGCCAGCAGCGGATCGGTCTCCGATTGCAGCGCGCCGAAACCCACGTGCACGATGAGCAGTCCGTAGGCGACGTACACCAGCATGTGCAGCGCCTTCCAGACCGGTGCCGTGAGATTCGCCAGCCAGAAATCGTGGCTGGTCGCCGCCATGAGGAAGAGGATGCCGAGTGCCGCGACACCGGCCAGCTCGAAGGGGAACTGGCTCACGCGACGGGCATCGGCCGAGCCGATCAGGATGCTCACCAGCGGATTCACGTCGCCCAGGGCATGAAACTGGATCGTCGCGAATGTCGCGTGAGCCAAAGCGAGGATGAACATCGTGACGCCGAGGTGGCGCCGGTTGTAGAGCAGGGGGAGAAATCTCGGATTCAGCCGGCAGAGCGGTCCGATGCAGAGGATCAAGTGCAGCAGCAGCAGCGCGCAGGTCCCCAGCGCCCGGATCAGCGTCGTCTCGGCGGTGGCGTTGGGATCGAGTGCGAAGGTGGTTGCCGTGAAGAGCGCCAGATACAACAGGACGCCCGTCGCCAGCGTGGTATCGTAGATCCGCTTCTGCCGATTCCAGTTCACCGCCTGGTAGAAGTTGCTCATGGCCCACTCCGGACCGGAGACAGCTCGGCGAATCCGACTCGCTCGCGGTGGGCCAGGCTGTAGAGGATCAGGTATCCCCGGTTCGCCGCGGGAAGCTTCAATTGTTTCCCCGCCTCGAGTGGGCCGAGCAGCAGAGCGTCGGCCGGCAATGTCGTCGAGTCTCCCGCGGTCTCAGCCCAGTAGAGCAGGAGATCAGGCGGTGTCGGTTGCTGGACCTGATCCAGCACCATGGCCGATGGTGTCGAGTCTCCCTGCTGAGCGAGAAACCGGGCCTGAATTCTTGGCGACTGGAGCAAGGTCCACTCGGAACCGACGGGAACCAGGGTCGGGTCTCGCGGATCGGCCAGCTCGCGAGGCAGGCCCGTCGGAGGAACCGGAGAGCGTCCCACCAGTGCCACCAGCAGAATTACCGGAAGAATCGGCGTGAGGAGAACAATCATCGCCCGATGACGGGCGCGGAGCCTCCGAATCATCGGGCCAGGTCCCTGTGGGCGTTTCGCTCCCGGGACGGAACGCCCTTTGCGATGCGCCAGGCCAGATAGGGCCAGAGTGTCATTGCCCCGGGGATTACAAGCAGTCGAAATCCTATGGTGCCGTGGCGCGCGACCGGATCGAGCCGTCCCGCTCCGCGCGCGGCGAAGGCCACGGCAAAGCACAGCCCGATCAAGAGATAGAGCAGTATCAGGCGCACGATCCAGACGGCGAGTGGCAGGCTGATCATCGACTGGTTAACGCCGTTGTTCGAGTAGTGGTTCCGGAACCGGGACGCGGGCGCGGGAAAACTGCATCCTTGCAAAGCGGGTGCAGACAGGGGATCTTAAAGGGGTTCCTGCCTTTTGCCCGTCTGTTTTCCCCCCTGGGCGCTGGTCAATCTCGCCGGGTGCAGACCTGCCTGGCATCCCCGTTGTTTGAGGAATGTGAATGCGGAAACTCCGCATCGGTGTGCTTGACCTCGTCACCAAGAGTCCAAATCCGTCGCTCTACGGGCGCGTAATGAACGCCAACCTGGCCAGTATCATGCCCCAGATCATCGGGGTCTGGTGCAGCCAGATGGGCCACGATGTCTCCTTCTGTGTGTATACCGGGTTGGAAGATCTGATGGTCGAGCTCCCCAAGGATCTCGACCTGATTTTCATCGGGACCTTCACCCAGTCGGCCCAGCTCTCCTACGCCCTGAGCAATATGTTCCGGCAGCGGGGCGCCGTCACCGTCATCGGCGGTCCTCACGCGCGCTGCTATCCGGAAGACGCGGCCAAGTATTTCGACTACGTGCTCGGCTTCACCGACAAGAAAGTGGTGCTCGAGGTATTGAGCGAGTGCGCCGCCTGGCGCCCGATGGGCCGGCAGATCTCGGCGCCGACCCAGCCGCTCGAGCTGCCCAGCGTCGAAGAGCGCTGGCCCTTCATCGAGTCGACGCTCAAGAAGGCGCCCACCATCAAGTTCGTCCCGATGATCGGGAGCCTCGGCTGTCCCTACACCTGCAGCTTCTGCATCGACGCGACGGTGGACTACCAGCCGCTCAGCTTCCAGCAGCTTCGGGATGATCTGAAGTTCCTCCAGACCAAGCTCAAGAGGCCAATCCTCGGCTGGCACGATCCCAACTTCGGGGTCCGCTTCGAGGATTACATGGAGGCGGTCGAGGAGGCCGACCCGCACAAGCGGATCCGGCACATCGCCGAGAGCAGCCTCTCGCTCCTGGCCGAGCCGCATTTGAAGCGGCTCAAGCAGAACAACTTCAAGGCGATCCTGCCCGGCATCGAGTCGTGGTACGACCTGGGCAACAAGTCGAAGACTCGGAAGACCGGGATGGAGAAGGTGCAGCAGGTCTCCGAGCATGTAAACCTGATCCTGCGCTACATCCCCTACATCCAGACCAATTTCGTGCTGGGTCTGGATGGGGACCAGGGACCCGAGCCCTTCGAGCTGACCAAGAAGTTCATTGATCTGTCTCCCGGCGCCTTCCCGGCCTATTCGCTGTTGTCGGCCTTTGGTCGCGCGGCGCCGATGAACCTCGATTACCAGCGGGCGGGGCGGGTGATCCCCTTCCCGTTCCATTTCCTGAACAACAACCACGCGATGAATGTCCGGCCCAAGAACTACTCTTGGACGGAGTTCTACGACGGACTGGTCGCCGTCACCGGCCATTCCTTCTCCTGGAAGGCCATCATGCGGCGCATCCCGGCCACGGCGGAGCCAATTCCCAAGTGGCTGAACGTGATGCGGGCCATTTCGTCGGAAGGGTTCGGGCGGCTCAAGTATCACACCCTGATGCGCAAACTGCTCGACACCGACCGCTCGGTCCGCGACTTCATGGAAGGCGAGACCACGGTACTGCCCGAGTTCTACCGGGCCCGGATCGAGAAGGAGCTGGGGCCACTCTACCAGCACCTGCCCGAGGGTGCGCTTGATGCACGACCAGAACGCGTACCTCAACGGCCAGACGGCGGACAGTGTCGTGATCAAGATGGCGCCGGGGCGTAAGGCGCACCGGCCGGTGGCTGCTGCAGTGGTGCCGGAGGAGACGACGAGTACTGAGGTCGTGAACTAGCCGGACCGGCGGACCCCCTCCCGAGTGGGAAGGGGGAACCGCTGCAGAAACGCGGAGACGCAGAGAACGCAGAGAGGAGTCGACTCTGCGTTCTCTTTGTTTTGGGAGACGGGAAAGCGGTGAATGGCGAACCGTGAACAGTGAAGGGGGAAGGAAGCTGTCATTCCGAGCGAAGCGAGGAATCTCGTTGCCGCATCTGGACTGGGCATTGAGATCCCTGTCGCTTCGCTCTCGGAATGACAGATCTCCAATTTCTCTCGCGTTCTCCCGTTCCCGTGTTGTCCCCGTTCCGCCTGTCCGCCGGTCCGTTAGTCGATTCGTTCGACCGCCACCCGCAGCGTCTCAAACACCCCCGCATGGTCCGACGGCCACAAGCCGTTGCTCGTCTTCTCCTCTGCGCCATCCCCAAACAGCTTGATCTGCACCGGACCGCCCAGGGGACCAGCGGGCGCCGACGGATTCTTCACGAACACGAAGTCGATCCGCTGGGTGTGCTGCGAGACGGGATTGGTAAGGTCCTCGATCTGGCAGCAGGTCGGGCCCTCGCCCGGCTCGGTGTTGCGCCGGGTCCAGGTGTCGAGATATCCCGCCTGCCAGCATCTGGTTGTAGGGCGCCTCGGCCTCGGGCGCCGATGGCTTGGAGTTGAAGTCTCCCACCACGATGAGCGGCAGAGTGGTCCCGGCGAGATCGGAGATCAGCTCGCTCGGCTTGCGCCGCCTGGATCGGGAGCCCGGTGCCGCGCGGCTCGGTGTGGGTCGTGACGAAGCGGTAGCTCCGGCCCCGCACCGTCACGTCGGCCGCGGCGTAGCCCCGCAGGATGTCGAGCGGGATCGGGCCCAGCGAGGTGGAGAACTTGGCCTGGTAATTCTTGGTGACGACATTGCTGGTCGCGATCCCGTGGCGGACCAGGATGGCATCGAAGTCCTTGAGCGCGATGACTCCGAAGGTGCCGTCGGGCAAAGGAAGCGGGATCGTGATGTCGGTATTGGGACTCACCGCGACCACGTCATACTGGAGTCCCCGCGCCGCGAGCTGGGCGCTCAGGATCGGGATGAAGTCCACATCGATGTCGGGGAAGCCGACGATGCCCAGTCCCTGCACCGTGAGATGGGAGACTTCCTGCAGCCCGATCAGGTCGGGCTTCTGGACTCCGATCTCATCGGCGATGCGGCCGGCCCGGCTGGGATAATCGGTGGCGACAAACGTGGCCAGGGCCTGGAACAGTGCCGCCGGAAGCTGGGCCGGCGGTGCCGCGATCACCTTGTCCACGTCGGCGCCGATGTAGAGGTTCTGGGTGTAGACCCGCACCCCGCCTTCCTTACTCGCTGGTGAGGTCGGCCGTCGAAGACGCGGTGGGGCGATCGGTCTGGCAGGCGGCGAGGCCCAGGGTCAGGGCCAGCCACGGTATCATGGGACGCATGGTTCCTCCATGGGTCGAGAAGTGGACCGCGAAGATCCACCGGACCCGTCAGGGGAGCGTCAAGCCGATGGGTTGGGAATGATTTGCGGGTACGTTCTCGTGCTGATTCCGGCCCATGGGCTTATTCATTTCTTTGGCTTGAGCAGGAGGTCCCCATGTCGTCCATGGATCGTCGGGTATCCGGAGGTGTGCTGCGCTTTTCACTCGCCGAGGAGCGGAGTCGCGCGAACGATCCCGCGGTGCTCGAACGTCAGGGCCGCGCGGCCCGCACGCTGGTGAAAGAGGGTCCGCTCCGGGTGACGGTGGTGATGGTCGGCGCAGGAGGCTTGATCGCCAAGCATCACTCCGCCGGGCCCATCACCGTACAAGTCCTCGAGGGCGACATCCGGTTCCGGGCCGCGGGCAAGGAGCACCGTCTCAATCCGGGGGACCTTCTCGCTGTGGCCGCTGGCGTGGAACATGATGTCTCGTCGGAGAAAGGCGGGACATTTCTCCTGACTCTGGTGCAGCCTGGGTAGCCTCAAGCCTTCGCTGCAGAACGACTTGCGGAGGAGACTCTCGGTCGGGTAGCTTCGTCGTCCCCGGCGCCGTAGCCAAGTGGTAAGGCAGAGGTCTGCAAAACCTCCATTCGTCGGTTCGATTCCGACCGGCGCCTCTTGAGTGTGAATGAATCAGGGTCATCCTTTGGGATGACCCTTTGTTTTTGGGGTATTGGAGAACGCTACGGGTTAAGAACCGGGATCCCATGCTTCTCGGTGACGTCACAGACTCTGACGTGAATCCCTTGTACAACAACAGGCGCTCCCTGCTGAGGAGTTATTGGAACCACAAACTTCGAAAAGTCAAAACCATTGCGGTCCATCCCGGAGTTGACCTCCACATTCTCTTGTAACGGTAAACGCATAACTCATTTTTCCAGAGAGATCGATGCATGACCAGCCGGCTGGTTGTTCCTGTGGTGGCGCGCCAGGGCTCGTTCCCTACCCGATATGCAACGACGGACGCGGATACAAGAACGCTGGCGCGAGAGGCTCGCACTGCGAAATTTGGCAGAGTGATCGTGTGAAACCCGCTCCGGTAGGCTCCCAACTCATCATCAGCAAAGTGAAGCTTCAGCATATTCAGAAATTCGAACACGGCGGTTGAGAGAGTACCCTCTCCATCCAGACGCTAACACGAAGTTGTCCGATCACCCCCACCGTCCCATGCCAGAGAGTCTTAAAAGGCCCACCTTTAGTCCGAAGGGCATAAGGATTCAACCGATTCCGGGCATATGGACCTTCGGGAATGGCGACTCTCACGGACACGGCCGCGTTCTGGCCTTTCGGCCTCGCGGCAAATCGATCTCTGAATAACGGCCGCCGATTCGAAGCTGTGGCTGAGCCAGTCCAAAAGCCATCTAGAGGTAAGTTGTCTGGATCAGACGGGTAATTCGCTGAATGTCCAAACAGTGGCCCGTACTCGCCGACCCCTGCCCCGACACATAGGTTGCCGTTCTTCTTGTCGGCATGGCTATAGGTGGCGGGAAGATCGGGCCAGGTCGAATTGAGCTTATTGCGGACCACTGGCACCGCGGGCGTTCCGGTGTCAAATGGTGGGTAGATGTCGTACGTGTCGCACTGGCTAAGAAATACGGGCGGATCGACTGCAGCCGCTTGCGCCAGTGCCGATGTTCTCAGATCACTCGACGAGAGACCGAGTCTTAACGACGCAGAGAGCGTTCTGAGGTTATCGAACGCATGAGTTGCGAGTGAGCGAGAGGCATCTCTAGTCACCGGAGCTGCTGCCTCTGATACGCTCAACGATCCCAGCTTGTCCGCGCCCCCCGATTTCTTGGTCTTCATCGTTCACACCTCCGAGGATTGAGTTTTCCTACGAAGGAAAGTGTCGCGTGCCGAGTCAAGTCGGCGTCAAGCCGAATGGACATCAATTGAACGACACGTGGACCGACGAAGGCTTCCCGCGGTCGCAACCGAAGGGCGGCGCCTTGTGGTGATTGACCGTACCCGTCCCGCCCCGCACCTTGTCACGGCGGCCACATCCACCGCCGCGACCACCCCGAGGTGATGTATGGCCATCCTGAGAGACCGACCCTACCCCAGCATGAACTTCACCGTAGACCTCGGCACCGGCGTGGTCGAAGGTCCGGACGCCGGCCTGCTCGAGGTCATCTTTCCCGAATCCCGCATCCAGGTCAACGAGTACCGCAACGGCAGCGACAAGGTCACCGAGCCGATCAAGACCCTCACCGTGACTCACTACGGCAACCTGCTGCTCCGGCGCGGGGCCATGGGCTCCCTGAATTGGTATCAGTGGTGGAACGAGGCACGGAACGGCAATCCCGCCGTCGCCCGGAACGTCGTGGTCCAGCTGCTGGATGAGGATCGCACTGCGGTGGTGCTCACCTGGAAATTCTATCGTGCCATGCCGGCGAACTATCAATTCGGGCCGCTGAATGCGCTGGCGGGGGAGACGCTGATCGAGAACCTGGAGCTGGCGTTTGAGAGGATGGAGATGGAGTAGGTGCGAGTCGAAAGGACTGAGGACTGAGGACTGAGGTAAGTTCCGAGTTCCGAGTTCCGCGTTGGATGGACGAGGACTGAGGTGAGAAAAGCGGGATCGGGGATCAGGGATCGGGGTCAGGGGTCAGGGATCAGGAACGGCCTCCTATGACAGCAGCTGATCGAAGGCAAAGCCTTGTCGTCGCTGCATTGGAGTGGCTCCTGGCGATTCGCTTCCACCGAAGCCCGAGCCGACGATCACCACGTCGTAGTCGAAGGTGGCCATGAACCCTCCCGCATCACCATGCAGCGCGCGTCGCAGGACCTCGGCTTAGGAGAACCCTGCTTACGACCACGACCCACAGGAGGAGGAGGAGCGGCGAGAGGAAGCGCGAATAGGCGCCGTCCGGCGCCCAGAATCCGCTGCTCAGCCACGCGGCGCCGCCCAGTACCCCGAGGACGACGACTGCGACTCCCGCCGTGAAGAGCACGTTCGAGATCAACCCGGCCCGCCAGAGTCCAAACACCCCGGACATGATCAGCATCGCGCGAGGGAATGACATCAACACGATGAGGGCCCACGTGAAGTCATTCAGCCCTGACATGAGCAGGATAACGCCAGAGCCGGCGATCGAGTACGCGAGGGCAGCGCCGACCGCGATCTGCAGGAGGAACAGTGTTCCGAACGCTGCACTGGCGGCGGTCGCCGCAGCACCCCAACCGTCTTGTCCCGCATCCGCCAGGGTGGCCCTGAGCGCCGCCGTGAACCACAGAAGGTTGAGGATGTTGAGGCCGGACAAGAACGCGGCAATCAGAATCCACGTGCGATGACCATGGTAAAAGGCTACGAGTGCCTCAGGCGAAGCGCCGACCGGCGGCTGATAGCCGTAGATGACTGACGCGATGATGAACAAGGCAACAAACTGGATGCCACTCGTGCGCCAGAGGCGCTCCCAGAACGCGGGGGTGGTGTACGCGCTGCCGGCTGAAGTCTTGGCTGTGTTGGACGCGCTCATGAGGACCTCGGTTTGGTCGGAGAAGCGCTGCAAGCGGGGGAACAATTTCTCAGAAGCTTTGAGGCCCATCTATTGGACTTTGGACTATCATCTCGTCTCTAACAGCTAACCTGCGCACGGGAAGGGACTTGACGCCAGGCGTCGCTGGCGAGGACCGGTTAGAATCAGACTACCTAAAGCACCAACTCGGAACTCGGAACTCGACTCCGTCCGCTCCCACCTCACCATGCTCCGTCTCGCGCTCGCACTCGCGGCCGTCGCCCTGTGCGCCTGCCACCCTTCGCCCTCTGCCCGCTCCAGCGATGAGCCCGCGAGCCTCGATACCCACCGGCTTCCCACCGGAGTCACCCTCGATCCGACCGGCCGAAGCACCGAGATCGGCTCTTTCCCGCTAGCTCTGGTTGCCGCTCCGGGCGGCGATCGGGTCATCGCCCTGCTGAATGGCCATCGGGAGCAGGGAATCCAGGTGATCGAGGTCTCGACCGGTCGAGTGGTGCAGACGATCTCGCAGCCTGCTGCGTTCGTCGGGCTCGAGTTCGATCATGCCGGGCGGCGGCTCTATGTCTCCGGCGGCAATGGGGATGTGATTTACCGCTACGATTGGCGCCAGGGTGAAGCAACGCTGGTTGACAGTCTGGTCCTTGCCGTTCGCCAACCCAAAGCTAACGGCACCCGTTACCCCGCGGGTCTCGCAATCTCTCCGGACGACCATTTCCTGTATGTCGCGGAGAACCTGGCCGACTCGCTGGCGGTCATCGATCTCGAGAGCGGCAGGGTGGTGCAGCGAGTCGCGGCTGGCCGCTATCCCTACGGTGTAGTGGTCGCTCCCGACGGGAGAGTGTGCGTTTCGGCCTGGGGCGGATACGAAGTCCGCGCCTTTCAGCCGCGGGACGGCCGGCTCGAGCTGAGCGCCACGATTCAGGTCGGCCGCCATCCGTCGGCCCTCCTGCTCAACTCAACCGGCACCCGGCTCTTCGTCGCCTCGGCCAGCACCGATCGGGTTGCGGTGGTCGATCTCACCAAGGCGCAGGTGATCACCCAGCTCTTCGACACCGTCCCCGGCGGAACCGGCGAAGGGAGCACGCCGAATGCCTTGGCGCTCTCACCCGACGGGCGGCGGCTCTTGATCGCCGAGGCGGATAACAACGCGGTCGCGGTGTTCGAGCTTTCGGGTGAGAGCGCTGGCATCAGCTCCGGTGCTCGAGCGGCGGATCGGCTGATCGGGCGGATTCCGGTCGAGTGGTACCCGACCGCACTGCTGGTGCGACACGACACGCTTTTCGTCGCCAACGCGAAGGGACGGAGGACCGGGCCCAACCCACTGGGGCCGGAACCCGGAATCCGCTCCCAAGGATCCCCGGGGTTACACCCTCGACCAGACCAGCGGGACGCTGTCGGTCATTCCGCTCGCCGGTCTCGATGACCCGGCGCTCACCAAACTCTCGGAACGCGTGGCGCGCGCCAACGGGTGGGATCGCCGTCCCTCGAGTGGTGCCTGGCCTCCGTTCGAACACGTGATCTACCTCCTCAAGGAGAACCGGACCTACGATCAGATGCTTGGGGATCTCCCTGGTGCCGACGGCGACACTTCGCTGGCCTACTTCCCCCGCCCGGTCACTCCCAATCACCACGCGCTGGCCGAGCGCTTCGGAATCTTCGACCGCTTCTTCGTCAATGCCGAGGTGAGCGCCGATGGGCACAACTGGAGCATGGCCGCGTACGCCACCGATTACACCGAGAAGACGCTGCCCCAGGTCTATTCCGGCCGGGGTCGGAGCTACGACTACGAAGGAGAGAATCGCGACGGGCCGACCGACGATGACGCCGCCGAGCCGGCCATGGGGTATCTCTGGGACCTGGCCAAGAGACGCAATCTCAGCTTCCGGAACTTTGGCGAGTTCGTGTTAGAGGAAGGGAAACGTGAGGGTCCGGTGCCGGCGTGGTACCGCGGACTGAAACCGTTTCTCCAGGCGAACACCGATTCCAGCTTCCCAGGGTTCGATATGGACGTCCCCGACCAGGTTCGTGCCGACATCTGGTTGAAGGTGCTGGAGGAGTGGGGGAGAAGCGGCGACATGCCGGCGCTGCAGATTCTGCGGCTGCCCAACGACCACACCGCGGGAGCCAAGGCTGGGTCGCCCACACCTCGCGCGTATCTGGCGGACAATGACCTGGCGCTGGGGCGGGTGATCGAAGGCTTATCCAGGAGCCGCTTCTGGAAGAACACGGTGGTATTCGTGTTGGAGGATGATGCGCAAGACGGTCCCGATCACGTCGATTCCCATCGGGCGCCGTTTCTGGTGATCTCCGCCTACAACCGCCCCCACGTCTGGCACCGGTTTACCAACACGACCGACGTGCTCGCGACGATCGAGGGCATGCTGTCCCTGAGCCACCTCTCCCAGTTCGATACCTACGCCCGTCCGCTTCGCGGAATCTTCGAGGAACAACCTGATACGACGCCTTATGTGGCGCTTGAGCCTACGGTGTCGCGCACCGAGTTGAACCCGCCCAAAGGACCGGGTGCGGCGGAATCATCGCGCTTCGATTTCCGGGTCGAGGACCTGGCGGACGACGATCGCTTCAATCGCGTGTTGTGGCTCGCGATCAAGGGCGACAAGCCGTACCCCGGGCCGACCCGGATGACGGCTGCGGGCTCCAGGCCTTCAGCTTCACCTGATCGCGAAGTGTTACCAAAGTCTCTATTGCCCATCGGCATGGCGCGGGCCAGCTTGACAACCGGAGGTTAGGAGGCGAGGCTGGACTTCAGGTTGAAACCCGGAACTCGGAACTCGGAACCATCCTCAGTCTCAGTCCTTTCCCTCGCTACTGACGTCCAAGCAGGTATGCATGACTCAGCTCTCACACCCCCTCCCCGCCGGAACCCCGGCTCCCAACTTCACCCTCTGGGCCACACCCGACCAGAAGTTGTCACTCGAGGAACTTCGCGGTCGCCTGGTGGTCCTCGTCTTCTATCCCGCCGACTGGAGCCCGGTGTGCGGTGATCAGCTGGGCCTCTATAACGAGCTGCACTCGGAATTTCATCGCCTCGGCGCCGACGTCATCGGGATCTCGGTAGACGGGGTCTGGTGTCATACAGCGTTCCGGGAGGAGCGCCATCTCCACTTAACGCTGCTCAGCGATTTCGAGCCGAAGGGCGCGCTCGCGAGCCAGTACGGGGTTTATCGTGAAGCGGATGGTACCACTGAGCGAGCCCTGTTCGTGATCGACCGGGAAGGAATCATTCGCTGGTCTTATCTATCCCCCGTCGGGGTGAACCCGGGAGCGGACGGGATCCTCGAGGCGCTGGAATCACTCCAACATCCCGCGGTTGCCGGGGAGACTCGGAGCGTCCCATGACCCGGCTCACCCTTCCGGTCAGCGACCGGGACCACAGGCAGGGAGATCCCGATGCTCCCCTGACCCTGGTCGAGTACGGGGACTACGAGTGCCCCCACTGCGGCCGCGCCTATCCGATCATCAAAAAGGTCCAGGAGCGACTGGGCGAACGGTTGTGCTTCGTCTTCCGGAATTTTCCGCTCGATGAATCCCATCCCCACGCCGAGCACGCCGCGGAGGCCGCGGAATCGGTGGGGGCGCATGGTGGGGAGAAGGCGTTCTGGGCCATGCACGACCTGATCTTCGAGCATCAACGGTCCCTGGAAGACGCCGCACTTGGGCGACTGGCAGCGGAGGCCGGAGTCGCCGCTCCCGCGGTGCTCGATGACCTCGGCACGGCGCGATTTCGCGACCGGGTACGGGAAGACTTCATGAGCGGGGTGAAGAGCGGGGTGAATGGAACCCCGACTTTCTTCATCAACGGTGTTCGTTACGACGGGTACTGGGATGAGGAGCATCTGGTGGGGGAGTTGGAAGAGACACTCGCTCATCTGGCCTAGCGGCCGTCAGCCGTCAGCCGTCAGCCGTTAGCCGTCAGCCATTAGCTGTTAGCCGTTACCTATTGGCTGTTAGCGGTCAACTCTTTGAGACTGGAGTTCAGTCCTCGGTACTCAGCTTGGCTTGATCGCGTTCCCCCTGCCGGCTTGTGGCGACGATTGGGAGTCGCCGTGATGTCCCGCCTGCCGATCGAGTGGCTGTTGTAGGCAAGCGAAGCAGTGCAGAGACTTCTCCCCGTACGAGGCACAGCCGACTACTTTAGGATGACTTGAGAAACTCGGTACTCGGTACCCGTTACTAGGTACTGTAAACCAGTCCTTTCCCCATCATTACTGAACTGAGTGAGTCCCCCATGCCCCGCACCACCACCGCAAGCGAGCGCACGACCCGCGTGACCCGCAGGTCGACTGAAATCGAGGACGGCCCGAGCCGTCTCTATTCCACCAAGAACGATCTCCCCCAGGCGAGCCGGGTACAGGTCATCGAGCTGTTGAACCAGCGTCTGGCCGACAGCATCGACCTGCAGACCCAATGCAAGCAGGCCCACTGGAACGTGAAGGGTCCCGCGTTCATCGCGCTGCACAAGCTGTTCGACGAGATCAACGAGGATGTCGAGGAGTACGTCGATCTGATTGCCGAGCGCATCGTGCAGCTGGGCGGGATCGCGGAGGGAACCGTGGGTGTGGTGACGGGACGCACCAGCCTGGTGGATTACCCGCTGGTGCTCTCGAAGGGCGCCGAGCATGTGGCGGCGTTGTCGGACGCGCTTGCCGCATTCGGGCGGACCGTACGGGTCGGGATCGAGGAGATGAACGAGCTGGAGGACGCGGGCAGCGCCGATATCCTGACCGAGATCTCCCGCGGTGTCGACAAGTGGTTGTGGTTCGTCGAGGCGCACCAGCAGGGCGGCTGAGACCGACAGGTTCTGCGGTGGCGTTACGGCGGCATGACTGAATTCAGCATCGCGGTCGAGATCGCAGCCCCCCCGGAGCGGGTGTGGGCGGTCCTCGCCGACCTGGAACGCTGGCCCGAGTGGACGGCCAGTGTCACGAGCGTCGAGCTGCTCGAGCCCGGTCCGCTCGCGGTGGGGACGCGGGCGCGGGTGATTCAACCCAAGCTGAAGCCAGCGGTCTGGGAAGTAACCGCAGGCGAAGGCTGGGCGCGGCTTCACCTGGGTCACTCGCCATCCCGGCCTTCTCGTCACCGGCCTCCACCAGCTGGAGCCGATCGAGAAGGGCACCCTCGCCACCCTCGCCGTCCGCTTCTCCGGTCTACTCGGCCCCCTCGTCGGCTGGCTCACCCGGACCCTCAACCACCGCTATCTGGCGTTCGAGGCGGATGGGTTGAGGAAGCGCAGTACGCTGTAGGAGGTCGTTGGCGGATTCGACAAAAGCATACCGCGGAAGACGCGGAACACGCGGATAGTTGTTGAGGTACTCTAGATGAGGCCTACCCCGCTCTCGCCTGCTCCACATTGACGTTCGGAGCACCTCACAATCATTTTCGCGTGTTTCGCGTGGTCCGCGTCTTCGGCGATAAGTAGTTAACCTGACCTCGGAAGTACCACAACATCATTCCGCGTTCTTCCGCGTAATCCGCGTGCTCCGCGGTATGCTTTTCAATTCGCCCCTACCTACACGTCGGTAACAACCTGAACCCTTGACGTCTCACGGATGAAGCTGCATTTCAAATCCGTAGGCTCCTCCCCGAGTTCCTGATCATCGAGGTCATTTCTTGCGCACTCTCACCGATGCGGATGGCGTAGTCTGGACCGTCATCGAGGATGAAGTGCTCGGCGGCCAGCCGATGCAGCAGCACGCCGCCGTCTTCACCGCCGCTGACGGCAGACGGCGCTGGGTGCCGATGGCGCGCGGTGGACTCAAGAATCTGCAGGATTCCGAACTACGCTCCCTCCTCATGACGGCGCCTGGGACGCAGGCGGAGCGGTAGCGCGTCAGCCGTCAGTCAGTCAGAAATCAAGCGACACCTCATCCCGAGTCGCAGCACCTCATCCCGAGCTAATGCGAGGGATCTAGTCTCCTTGCCTATGTGCCAGGGTCAGGAGAGTAGGTCCCTCACTTCGTTCGGGATGAGGTGCTTCCTGACGGCCGCGGCTGACGGCTGACGGCTGACGGCTACTCTTCCACAGCAACACTCGCCCATTTCACCCACACTGACATGCAAGTAAATACTTGCATATTCAACCCGTGACTGATCGGGACAAGGTCTTCAAGGCCCTGGCGGATCCCACGCCGCGGGAGCTGCTGGATCGGCTCTCTGCCGAGAGCGGGCAAAGCTGTTCGGCGCCGTGTGAGGGGCTCGACATGTCTCGGCAGGCGGTCACTCAGCATCTCAGATCCTGGAGGCGGCCAATCTGGTTGCCTCGCTGATGCAGGGGCGCGAGAAGCTGCACTATCTCAACCCGGTGCCGATTTACGAGGTGTTCGATCGCTGGATCCGGAAGTTCGAGAGGCCTCGACTCCGCGCCTTGGGAAACTTCAAGAAACAGCTGGAAAGGGGACGAACGTGACAAGCAGCTGAAATCGACCGTGGCCACCAAGGCGGAATTCGTCTACGTGACCTACATCCAGACCACCGCGGAGGAGGCCTGGAAAGCCCTGACCCAGGGCGACATTACCCGGCAGTACTGGGGTTACGAGAACCACTCGGACTGGA
The DNA here is from genome assembly GCA_963821525.1 of uncultured Gemmatimonadales bacterium. Lineage (GTDB taxonomy): Bacteria > Gemmatimonadota > Gemmatimonadetes > Gemmatimonadales > GWC2-71-9 > DATBGE01. Next base: position 431,728 of record CAWGED010000004.1, read on the forward strand.
AACGCGGATCCAACTGGGAGCACCGCAAGGCCGGCGAAGACAAGGTGACGCTCGTCGGGAAGGTTGAAGAAATCAATCCACCCAAGCGTCTCGCGCTGACCTGGGCCGAGCCCAAGGACGCGGGCGATCCAGCCAAGGTGTCCCGTGTCACCTTCAATATCGAACCGTTAGAGAATCAAA
>CAWGED010000005.1:0-1102500 GCA_963821525.1 uncultured Gemmatimonadales bacterium
GAGGGCTGAGGATGGTTTGTTGCGTCCACGGCCAATGCCTGCGTGCTTCAGGCCCTCAAAGCCGGTGGTGTCGGGAAGCAAATGACAGGCATCCAGTACCGCCGCCAATTTCTGGCTCTGACGGCGGATTTCCTCCCATCCTTCGGCGTACACCCGATGTGGCGTACAAAGCGCCACCACTTCCGCACCTTCGAGAGCCATCGGTAATTCGCGGGTGAAGTGACCTCCCAGCTCAAAACGCCGGAGATTCTGGTCTTCGGGGTACACGTACGGATCGTGAATGGTGAATGGGATTCCCCGCTCGCGGAGCAGGCGTGCGAAGTAGAGGGTGGGAGAATTACGGGTATCCTCCGAGTTCCCCCGATAAGCCGCCCCCAGCAGCGCTACTCGACGGCCCCGGAGTGAACCGAACGCGCGCTCGGCGACCGCGAGGGTCGTCGCGGGAGATTCGTCGTTGATCTTCCGAGCCTCGAGGATCAGGGAGCTCGACGTATCCTCGCCGGCTTCCAGCGCTCGCCACCACAACAGAATGCCATCCTTCGGAAGACAATGGCCACCGACGCCCAGCATGGGGACAAGCAAGCCGCCGGTAGGAACCGCCTGGCCATCGCCTGACGCGTCGTCGATCTGGCGGGCTCGCCCGTTGACCTGGTTTCGCAGGGCATAAAAGTCGAGATCTCGCGCATCGCAGTAACGCACCACCTCGGTCGCATAGGCGATCCGCACATCCCGGTAGGCGTTCTCCAGCGTCTTCACCACTTCGGCCGTCATGCTGTTTGTGGCGTGCAGCTTTCCTCGTGTCACGATCCGTGAATAGATCCGCCGGATCAGACCCGGGGTCTCAGGGTGCAGTCCCGCAATGATCTTGTCCGAGTCCGCTACCCGCTCCACCAGCCGTCCCGGCATGACCCGGTTTGGGCTGTTGCCAAGTAGGATGTCTTGTCCCTCGACCAGCCCATGGCGCGCGAAATGGTCCCGGATGACGGTTGCCATCGAGGAGGGGGCGAGGGTCGACTCAAATACGATGACTGGGATGTTGGCTGCCGGCTTCTTCTTCAGGGCGGCGGCGATCCCGGTCAAGGCTTCAAACAGGGGGCCATAGTCCGGCTCATTGCCCTTCTTGTCGGTCTGCACCGAGACCAGAATCAGGTCGGCATCGGAAAGCGCGTCGTAATCGTGCGCCGCCGCAAGCAGCCCGGCTTCCACTGATTCTTTCACGATCCGGTCGAGGTCGGGCTCAACTCCGCCAATCGGGGAGCGTCCCTGGTTGATCGCGTCAACCTTCCACCCCGATGTCGGCGAGTTCCGTTGGACCACGAGCACCCGCGCCGGCTCGGTTGATCCTTCGCGGATCCGGGCATGGGCCAGCATGGCCGCCATGGGCATCCCGACGATGCCGGGGCCGACCACGGCGATCTTGTTGACCGTCCAACGGGGCGGATCGAGGGTCAGTGGCATGTGATAGTCGGTTTGTTGACCTGTCGCTTCATCGTCTCGTCCGTCCCGACCGCCCTGTCCGCCCCGTCAATGAATGTCCTGAACCACAACTCGAGATTCAGTAAACCCCAGAGCCGGCGACTGAAGGCCGTCTCGTAGTCCATCAGCTTCTGCACTTCTTCTACGTCGAAGATCCCGCGCTCACGGCAGGCGCGAGAAAGCAGGATATCGGAGAAGAACTGACGGGATCGTCCCCGGGCCCAAAGATGGAGCGGGACCGGGAATCCCATCTTGTCCTTGCGGTGGAGTATGGGCGGAGGGAGCAGATCCTTGACCGCCCGCTTGAGGATGAACTTGAGCTCTCCTCCCTTGAACTTGAGCCGAGGCGGCATGCTGGTCACGAGATCGACGAGCCGGTAGTCGAGCAACGGTACCCGGGATTCAAGCGAGGAGGCCATGCTGACTCGGTCCTCGACCTGCAGCAATGCAGGAAGGCCAGTGACCAGGTCATAGTTGGTCATCTTGTTGTAGTAGGACAGAGTCTGCGGGTGGTTGAATACTCCCTGGAACTGCGCGAAGATGGCCTCACTCGTCGTACTGGGCCCGAAACTCCGAGGTCAGCAGGCTGATCGCGCCACCGCTGCGGTCGATGAGCCGTGAAATAGCGGCGGTCCATGTCCTCGAACATGCCGCTGCGCCAGAACTGCTGTAGCATCGGGACGTACTGCCGCAGGTAGTGGAGATTCGGGACGATGGATGCGAAGGTGACGACATGCTCCGCCTCTTCGTTGCTCTCGTAGATGGCTCCTTTGATTGCCTGCTCGAAGTAGGCCACCAAATAGCGGACGTACCCGCCGAAGATCTCGTCTCCTCCCTGGCCACCGAGGCAGACCTTCACGTGCCGTGCGGCGAGCCGCGACACGATGTATTGGGGAAAGAGTCCGGGGCCGGCCACCGGCTCGTCCATGTGGTAGAGCATGGTCGGCATCAGGTCCACGAACTCATCTTCTGTCGGAACCACTTCGAGCAATTCGGCGCCACAGTGTCAGGGCGACCTCGCGAGCATAGGGCGATTCATCGAACTCGGGCCCGTCCCGGAAGGCGCCATTGAAGGTCTTGAGCGGCGAACCGCTGAGCTTAGCCGCCAGCAGCGTGACGACGCTGGAGTCGAGGCCTCCGCTGAGGTAGGCGCCGACCGGCACATCGCTTCGCATCTGGAGCCGCACCGCATCTTCCACCAGCCGCTGCACCTCTTCGACGAAGTACTCCTCGGTGTGGTGCCGGTCGATCTCGAAACCCGGCTCCCAGTAGCGGGTGGTTCTGCGCTGGCCGGTGGAGCAATCGATCACCTGATAGTGTCCCGGCAGCAGCTTGCCGATTCCCCGAAAGAGCGTGCGCTCGCCGAGTACGTACTGGAACGTCAGGTAATCGTTGATCGATTCGGGATCAGGCTCTGCCTGAACCTCGGGATGCCGCAGGAGAGCCTTGATCTCGGACGCGAATAGCAGGCAGTTGTGCCGGGTGTGGAAGTAGAGCGGCTTGACGCCGAGGTGGTCACGTGCCGCGAGCAGGCGTCCGCGCCTCCGATCGTACAGCAGGAAGGCAAACATGCCGTTCAGTCGCCGAACGCACTCGGGGCCGTACTCGGCGTACAACCGCAGGATTACCTCGGTATCGGAGGTCGTCCTGAACGTGTGCCCCTTGGCGCGAAGCTCGTCCCGAAGCTCCACGTAATTGTAGATCTCACCATTAAAGACAATGGTGAAGCCGTCCACCTCCATCGGCTGATGGCCGGTGGTCAGGTCAATGATGGAGAGACGCTTGTGATAAAGGCCGAGAGGCCCGTCCAGGAAGGCGCCTTCGTCATCCGGGCCGCGATGGTTCAGGGCATCGGCCATGTGGCGCAGCAACCGGAGATCAACCGGTGCGCCGTCGAGTCGGAGGATGCCGACGATGCCGCACATATTGCGACCCCTCAGCCTTCTGCCGTCAGACGGCTCGCCGCTGCCGACTGGCGGCTTCCCGCCGATGATTCACGGAGCACCGTGCGGTTGTCCATCGAGGGCCGAGGCAGATCGGAAGGCTCGGGCCGCTCCAGGATCGAACGGGCGTGCTGACTCATGGCGACCAGGCGATATCGCTCTCCCAACGCCCGCAGCACCTTGCGAAACAGGGCCATCTTGCGTGCGCCCGACAGGTCCATCCCGGGGAAGAACGCCAATTCCTTGACCTGGTCTCCACCCAGTACGTCGAGCGGATGCAGCAGGAAGCTCGGCTCCACACCCGATGCACGGCATGCCGCAAGAGCAGTACGCAAATACGACATCATCAGGCTTTCGGAGACTCGGGCCAGGTAGAGCAAGTAGCTCAGGTGAAACGGTGCCTTGAGCACCGGCATCGTCGTTACCGGGATTTCCAGCAGGGTACGTCCCCCCGATAGAGACCAGCGGTAGGGCTTTACCGGACGCAACCCGTCGCGAAAGCTGCCGAAGAGCTGCTTCCGCTCGGCACGCTGTGCGGGGGTGAGGCGTGCGGTCCAGAAGTAGTACGCCCGGGCGAGCGGGCCGATGTAGGTCGGCAGCGTTGACGCGTCGTAGAGGTATCCGCGGTCCGCCAATACCTCGAGGAGATCGCGACTCCAACTGTACCCCGGCCCTCGGAACCCGATCGGTCGGACTCCGGTTACCTGGGCGAGCGCGTCCTCCGCCTCGGCGATGTCGGCCTCGAGTCGGTCTCGGGGATAGAGGTGTAGCCAGGGCTCGTGCTGAAATGAATGGTTTCCGACCTCGTGACCGCGACTGATGAGGGACTGGAAGGCCTGGCGGTTGCCAGGCTGCGCCGCGTCCACTCCCACGCAGAAGAAGGTGATCCGCAGGCCGAGCTCATCCAGGGCGTCGAGCAGGGGCGGGAAGAAGGCGTCGAGATAGGACGGCCGACTCTCCCACCCTGCGTCCCCGTGCGTTTTGAGGTAGGACCACAGGTTGTCCACGTCGAGCGAAACGCTGGCCAGGGGTCGCGTGTCGGTCATGAAGTGGCTGTTTGCACCACGTTGGGCGTCAGATATCGCTCCAATTCAATCGCCTTCTGGTTGGCGAGCCCGATCGTCTCGTTGAGATTCAGAGTGCCGTTGGCGATCTGCGCCGAGTTCACTATGAAGACATGTGCGAGCGAGGTTCGTGCCGGCGGCAGGTTCTGTGCCGTGTATTGAAGCGTCGAGACCGCGAGCACCTCGCGCACCCGTGAGACTTCGAACGCGAGAACATCCTCCCGCCGGAAGTGCGGATACATCCGTTCGAGCGCGGCCAGGAACTCCTCCTTCACTTCCGCGTCGCTCCGTTGCCAGAACGGGTCATCCTGGGTCAGGTAACGCGGCAGGTAAACGAGCGAATTCCCTCCGAACGCCGAGCGATCCACCAGGGCGGTCATCTCGATGACTGCGGTAAACGGCACCCAGCTCTCGGTAATGTTGGTGACGTAGTATCCGGCAAGAGGCCGGCGCAGTAGCAGCGACGCGCAGGTGATCCCCTGGTACACGACACTCTTCAGTCGCTCCCGCTCCGCCCCGGTCAGTTCCGGGCACATCGCGGCGACCTTCCCGCAGGGAACCGTCAGGATCACGTCGTCGAACTGGAGGGCTTCACCGTTGGCCAATCGTACGGTCGCCGCGTCCGCCGGTCCGCCGGTCCGCCGGTCCCGCCCTCGACCGCCTCGACCGACGCCCCGCAGCGGAATTGCACTCCCTCGGCCTCCAACCGTTCGCGAAGCCGCGGCAAGCACCTCGGCATATCCCCCTTCCACATAGCCGAACATCTCGCGCTTCAAGCCCGACCGCCGCGCCGCGTACATCCTGGCGATGATGGCCCAGATGAAGGCCGCGCTCGCCAGGCGGTAGTTCTCTCCCAGCTTGCTCTTGAGTAGCGGAATCCAGATCCGCTCCAGTGTCCGGCGACCTGACAGCCGCCCCAGCCATTCCGTCACCGGGACGGCCTCGAGCGGCTGCCCATCGCGAATGCGAGATGCGTAAAGAATCGTCGCGGCGAGCCGGACTTTGTCCACCAGGTTGAGCGGCGGGAACCTGAGAAACTCGAGACTAGTCGAAAGGGAAAACAGCTTGCCATCGGTATAGAACCCGGTGCGGGTAGTACCCCACCGCAGCCGGTCTGCGAGACCAAGTTCCTCGAGTAACGCTCTGAGGTTGCTGTCGGACATCAGGATCACGTGGTAGAACCGGTCCCACGTGAATCCGCCGATGGACTGGGGAGCGGCAAGGCCGCCGGTCGCGGCGGCTCCTTCGATCACGGTGACCGAATGCCCGCTGCGGCGTAGACGTAGGGCGAGAGTCATCCCCAGCACTCCGCCGCCCACCACGGCGACATCAGACACCCTGGCGCTCCACGGCAACGGTGGTGTCGGTCATGGTGCTCTTCGGGTCCACCGGCTGGAGTCGAGCCTGTTGCCCGCTCATCCGCACGGCAGTGAGCCGTGCCAGGAGTCCCAGATGTCCCAGGATCGTCGTCAGTACTCGCATCTTGGAGCGACCCAGCATCCTCACCTGCAGGGTGGCCGGGAATTCCACGATGGTCCCCCCCGCCAAGTCCAGCCTGGCGAGCAACTCGACGATGCCCAGGAAGTCGGTGTTCCGAACCCCCACCTGCAACACTCGCTCCCGACGATAAACCCGGAAACAGGCCGTGTAGGTGTGCAGCTTGTGCCGGAGGAGCAGTCGGTAGAGCCGCGAGAGGGAACGGGAGAGCGAGAGTCGCCAGGCTGGCAGGTTACGCACGCTGCCTCGGGGGTGATAAGGCGACGCGGTCACCAGGTCTACATCGGCCGCGAGTAAAGGAATCATCTCGCCAAGGACATGGGGATCGTAGGTACAGTCACAGTCAATGGAGCAGACGACATCGGTTTCGGCCGCAGCTAGTCCGGTGCCGATTGCGCCGGCCACGCCGAGGTTCCTGGGATGGCTCACGATTCTATGGTTGGCCCGCTGGCCGAACAGTCGCTGCAACGCACCCAGTGTGTCGTCGCTGCTCTTGTCATCCACAAACAGGAACTGCAGGCGGTACCGGTTCCCCAGTTCTTCTTCCACGCTGCGCAGGGTGTTCGCCAGATAGGGCAGGATCAGCTCTTCGTTATAGCAGGGAACCACAATCGTCGCCGGGAGTCGCCCGTCCGCCGCCTTGGGGGAAGCCCGTACGATCGGCACTGGAGCGGGTGCTGCGGGCTTGGGGGGCGGAGGCGGCTGAGTCTGCACCGCGAGCCCCAAGTGGTCCGCCACCGCCGTGAAACGGTAGCGAGAGAGGTATTCTCTGATCCGGTCCGGCATGCGGTCCAGATTGCGATAGGTTCGCACTCGCTGAATCCAGGAAGCCGCGCTGATCTTGGGTGGATCGGGATCAAGCTCCCACACATGGAAATACATCAGGTACGGCGAAGTGTAAGTCCTGGTCCAATGCTCCACCGCGCGTCGCACCAGCCAGGGCGGAAGCTGGCGGTACCAGTTGCCACCTGCGATCGGCACGCCCAACCCAAATAACTCGATCGATGAAATCGGGAACTCCCAAAGAGTGCGATCCCCGAACTGATGCAGATGGGCGAAGCGCCGCCACGGCTCCGACGCGAAGCGGCCCAGAACCGAGCACACACTCGAGTCGTACTCGTACCCTTCCTCGCAAAGCACGTCGAGCGCCCACAGGTCGACTGGCCGCAGCCACTCATCCGCCACTCGATAGCCGAGAATTCGCTGACCGGAGGCGCGACGAAGCGCCTCCCGGGCCCGGGCCAGATCCTCGCGAAACTCACCCGGGGTCATCGCCCGCATGCTTCGATGGTAGTAGCCCTTGCTGGCAACCTCGTGGCCTCGCCGCGCGATTTCGGCGATCAGCTCGGGCATCGTATCGGCGATCCAGCCCAGCACGAAAAAGGTTCCCCGGACTCCGAATTCATCGAGGAGATCGAGGGCCCGCCTGGTGTTGGCCTCCACCCGAGGCTCGAACCGGTACCACTCCCCGCGCTGGATGAGCCGGTTGAATGAGCCGACCTGGAAGTAGTCCTCCACGGCCACGGTCACGAGATGGCGTCGCGCTGCGGATTCAGTCGAAGGCATACCAGTCCGGCGTGAGGTGCGGGACCCTAATGAGCAATAATTTACGGTCCCGGAGCACATGAGGCGTTAGCAAGAGAGAGGCCAAGCACTGGCCTCTCGCGAGCCATTGGCATCCTCCTTGCCAAGTCCTACCTCCCTTTATGGCTACGACCTCTTCCGCATCCCCTGACCAGCCAGCCTCCGTGCGTCCGTCCAGAGTCCAATGGACCCTGGTTCTGATCCTGCTCGCAATTCACGCAGTTGCTGCCTGGCTCGTGCGCCCTCCCCTCCTGACTCCTCAGTCCAACGACGATGGACTATACCTGCTGCTCAGCCGGTCATTGCGCCATCTGAAGTACGTAGATACCCACGTCGTGGGTACGCCGTATCAAGCACAGTATCCACCCGGCTACCCGGCCATCCTCGCGGTCACGGGGGCGCTGTTTGGCGATGGGCTGGATGTCGCACACGCTACCACGATTCTGATGTCCGTACTGGGCCTGCTGGTACTGTTCGACCTGGCCCGACGATTGATCGGTCCGTGGCCTGCTCTTGCTCTGCTGGGTGCACTCGCCCTCAACAACCAACTGCTTGAGTTCTCCAGCCGCCTTGCCTCCGAACAGCCCTACATCGCGCTGAGCATGCTTACGCTTTGGGCGGCGGTCGCGCTGCCCGAAGGCCCGCGGCGGATATGGGTTGTCGGAGCGACCAGCATCCTCGCGGCGCTTACCCGCAGTGTCGGAATCGCCCTCGTAGCCGCAGTCCTTCTGACTGTGGCTGCTGGAGCGGCGTTACCGCGCTGCCGCCGCGTACGGACTCGCCGCCGGTGTTACCGTCGGCGCCTGGATGTTGTGGAACTTCCTGGCTCCCAACCAGTTCTCGGAGCGCTCATATGCCGCGGTATTGTCCAAGCCGCGTACGGCGCATCCGGGGTTGCTCGACTCGGCATTGACCCGGTGCATCACATTCTTCAAGACCTACATTGTTGGCTCGGCCCAGGCGGGCCTCGAAGTTCCGACGATACCCGGCACGGGAATCGACAATGCCATCTGGCTGGGACTGATTCTAGGGCTGGGCGGCATCGGTATACTGCTGGCGTGGCGTCGGGCGCGTCTGATCCCGCTGTATGTCGCGATCTATTTTGCGGTCCTGATGGTCTACCCCGTCAAGCTCTCCCGCTTCTACGCACCCTTGGTCCCGCTGGAACTGCTGGCGATGCTGATGGGCGTGGCCTGGTTGAGTCGGCGCCGTCCTCGCGCCGTGCTTCCGCTGAGCCTGGCCATCACCCTGCCCATCATGGCATCCACCTGGAGATCCGCGCTGACTGAGCTGGCCGAGGCCGGGCGATGCCGCCGGGTGAGCACTCCGACCAACCCGCAATGTTTCCCTCCAGCCGGACGGGCCTTCCTCGCGGCAGTCCGCTACGCCGCAGACAGCCTGCCGCCCGGCTCAGCGGTCCTCACCATCAAAGAGTCGCCGTTCTACTACTACACCGGTCACCGGGTCATGCATCCGCAATTGCCGGTCGTGAAAGCCAGGGACCACGTCCTGTCCTACATCACCCAGCGCGGGGTCTACTACATCGTCCTCTCGGCCTACCCCGGAGGCGGCGTGGTGGCCGGGACCCTCAGCTCTGATTGCCACCATTTGGAGCAGCTGTTCGCCGTGGAGCCTTTGACCTATGTGCTTCGAGTCCAGCGGCCAGGCGAGCCGCCGCCGCGGGTTGATGGCTGTACTGCTGTCACGGATGCAATTCTGCATACTAGGAAAAGCGGAGACCGTTAGGCACAGTCTGCCCAAATCCTCACATCTCCCTCTCGGATTGGAGTGTTGCGTCGAGGCAACATACTGCGGTGTGGGTCCATCTAGTGGCGAATTGTATGGCGCAAATACCTCGATGTGTTGGACCGATCCCCGTGAACATGACGTTTGCGGACCCCAGGCGTCACGGGTTTGACCGTTAGGCCCGATTCGAGGTCTGGCCAGCCGAGGCCTGAACTCGTCCTCATGCCGCAGGCATGTCGATTTGAGGCGGATCCAGTAGATGTTTCACTAATTATTGCCGGGTATAAGGTTATGAACAGCACTCGGCGAACGATCCCAACAAAAATGGCTGGTCGGAGGTTCCTAGGTGGCCCCTCCTTTGCTCTTCGGTACTAGATATGGGCTTCCGATTCAGCAACTCCTTGCGCCAATGAGCGATGCACTGTCCGCCCCGGCCGGGGAAACCAGTCCGGGGGGGACCGACCATGGGGGCATTCTGCGGCCAATTCTGGCGTTGCTGCTTCTCGCCTCCGGGCATCCGTCACGGCTGACGCCGGCGCTGCGGGCAGTGGCTCGCGCGTGCAGTGATTTTGGGGTGCGGCTTGTTGTGATATGGCCCGGCGCCGTAGCGAGCTTACGTGCCATTCCCGAGGCGGGTGACCTCGAGGTCGTGTCCGTGCCTCCCGAGTCCGAGCTTATGGAACGACGCCGGATTGCCGCGGCCCAGGTGAGCGCTGACCTGATGATGTTCGTCGACGAGCGGGACGTGGAGCACCAAGTCTGGTCGGAAGTGCTGGCCAGCCGGGTGGGATTCCTGCGCGGTACCAAGCCGGATGAGCCGGGAGTCGATTGGCGGGCTACCCTCGCCGACCTTGGCGTGAAGCCCGATGCCGACATCCGCTGAGCGGTCAGTGAAATCACTTTCGGTCGTTGTTCCCTCGGTCAACGGCTGGGGTGATCTCGAAGGGTGCCTGCAGGCGCTCGAAGGACAGAGGACCGATGCGGACCTGGATGTGCTCGTGGTTGATCGTATCGGTGATGGGATCCGTGAGCAGGTGCGTCAACGCTTCCCGCGAGTCACGGTGATACCGGCGCCTTCGGAGACGACGATTCCTGATCTCCGGGCCATGGCGTTCGAGCGGGCCCGGGCGGACTCGGTGGCAGTGATCGAGGACCACGTCATCGTTCCCGAAGGATGGGCCGCGCAGTTGCTCGCGGCACAGGCCAGGGGCGAGGAGGTCGTGGGCGGTTCGGTCGACAATGCGGCAACCGCGCGGCTGGTCGACTGGGCGGCATTCCTCTGCGAATACAGCCAGCTCCTCCCGCCACTTCCGGAAGGGCCGGTTCCGGGACTCACCGGGAACAACACGGTCTACCGGAGGTCGCTGCTGGAAAAGCACCGGGATGCCACCCGGGCCGGGCGCTGGGAGAACTATCTTCATGATGCCCTGCGCCGCGATGGGGTAGTCCTCTATCAGCGCCCGGAAATCCGGGTGGGTCACAAGAAGCACTACACCGTGTGGGAGTACCTCTCTCAACGGTTCCTCTACGCCCGATCCTATGCCGGCGTCCGGGTCGAGGGAGCCCCACTACCTCGGCGCTTGGTTTACGGTCTCGCGGCACTCGCGCTGCCGCCGGTTTTGTTCCTCCGAGTGGTCCGAACCGTATGGAGGAAAGGACGTCATCGCTCGGAGTTGTTGCGCTCGATCCCTCTTCTCACGCTCTTTGTGTCTTCCTGGGGGCTGGGCGAAGTGGTCGGCTATTGGTTTGGAGCTGGCGACGCATTGAGCAAGGTCTGCTGAGGACACAGATGCGACAGATCCTGAGTCCGTATATCGATTCCCAAGCAGTTGCGGAGGCACGGTGACCGGTCCAACACCAGGGGCGCGTCAGGTAACCCGGATCAAGCCCGGCGACCGCACGGTCGTGATCGGGGCGGGGCCGGCCGGTCTGACCGCGGCCTATCTCCTCGCCAAGGAGGGGTATGCCGTCACGGTGCTCGAAGGCGATGACATGGTGGGAGGGATTTCCCGCACTGCGCAGTACAAGGGCTTCCGCTTCGACATCGGCGGCCACCGCTTCTTCACCAAGATCGCGCCGGTAGAAGCGCTGTGGCATGAGATCCTGGGAGACGAGTTCATCAAGGTGCCCGCGCACTGTCCCGCATCCACTACAACGGCAATTATTTCGACTATCCCCTGAAGGCCGCGAACGCGCTGAAGGGTCTTGGCCTCTGGAACGCGATCCGAATCGTCCTGAGCTACCTGCGCTCGCATTGGTGGCCCAATCCGGTCGAAGAAAACTTCGAGCAATGGGTGACCAACCGCTTTGGTCGGCGGCTTTATCTGATCTTCTTCAAGACCTACACGGAGAAAGTCTGGGGAATTCCCTGTACCGAGATCCGTGCCGAATGGGCCGCGCAGCGGATCCAGGGACTGTCGCTCGCCAAGGCGATTCTCTCCGCCGCGGCGCTCAATAAGCGGTCCACGGCGATCAAGACGCTCATCAACGAGTTCGAGTATCCCCGGCTGGGCCCCGGCCAGATGTGGGAAATGACCCGCGATCGCCTCGTCGAGATGGGTCATCCGGTTCACATGAAGCACTACGTGACGGCGATCGAGCTCAAGGATGGGAAAGCGGTAGCGGTGCGCGCCTCGACACCCGACGGCGAGAAGCGGTTCGAAGCCGATCACGTCATCAACACCATGCCGGTCCGCACCCTCGTGCGGTCGCTGCAGCCCGCGGCTCCCGCCGCCGTGCGAGAATCGGCCGAGGGGCTGGGCTACCGGGATTTCCTGGTCGTGGCCCTGATGCTGGACCGGAGCGATCTCTTCCCCGACAACTGGATCTACATCCACACGCCGGGTGTCATGGTGGGGCGGATCCAGAACTTCAACAACTGGAGCCGAGCCATGGTGCCGGTGCCGGGGATGACCTGCCTGGGAATGGAGTACTTCTGTTTCGAGGGAGACGGCCTCTGGGCGAGCCCCGATGCGGACCTGGTGAAGCGCGCCGCGACCGAGCTGGAAGCGCTGGGTCTGGCGCGAGCCTCGGACGTGAAGGACGGCACAGTCATCCGGATGCCCAAGGCTTATCCGATCTACGATTCGAAATACCGCGATTGCCTCGACGGCGTTCGGCGCTTCATCGATCCGATTCCGAACCTGCATACGGTTGGGCGCAACGGTATGCACAAGTACAACAACCAGGATCATTCGATGCTCACCGCGATGTTCGCAGTGCAGAACATGAAGGGAGCCTCGCACGATATCTGGGAGGTAAATACCGACTTCGAGTACCACGAAGAGCAGAAGCTGGAGCCGAAAGAGGTCGGAACGGTCCCGGCAGGACGGTGACCGCATGCGCATCGGGGTGGACGCCACCTGCTGGGCCAACGGCCGGGGATACGGCCGCTTCACCCGGCAATTACTCCCGGCGATGGCCCAACAGGCGCCGAACGACGAGTTCCAGTGCTTTCTGGACCCGGCGGCGTTCGAGCGATTCGACCTGTCGGGACCCAATGTGCACCCCGGTCCTGGTGGAGCAGGGGACGGCACCGACGGTGGCCGCCGCGGCGAATGGCTATCGTTCGCCAGGCGACATGTTGCGCCTCTCGCGGGCGGTCTGGCGGGCGCATCCCGACGTGTTCTTCTTCCCTTCGGTCTACACCTACTTTCCGCTTCCTCCGGGCCAGCGAGCCGTGGTGACGGTGCACGACGCAATCGCGGAGCGTTTCCCCGAGCTCACCCTGCCCACCCCGCGCGCACGATTGTTCTGGAAACTCAAGGTGGGCCTCGCTCTGCGTCAGTCCCGTCTGGTCCTCACGGTTTCGGATTTCGCGGCCCGGGAAATTGCCGAGGTGCTTCACATCGCACCGGAACGGATTCGCGTGGCCGGCGAAGCTCCCGCTCCCGACTTCCGGCCCTCCGACTCGAGCAGGGATATTCAGGCCGCCGCCTTCCGCGCCGGAATGCCGCCCGGCGCCCGGTGGTTCGTCTACGTCGGCGGATTCAATCCCCACAAGAACGTGGATGCCGTGGTGCGGGCTCACGCGGCGCTGGTCAAGGAGGCTGGCTCCAGCGCACCGCATCTCCTGCTGGTGGGCACCATCGACAAGGACGTCTTCCATGGCGATCAGGCGACGATTCGCCGCGCCATCGCGGAGGCAGGGACCGATTCGCTGGTGCACTGGACCGGCTTCGTTCCCGACAGCGAGCTGCGGCACCTGCACAGTGGAGCCGTGGCCCTCGTCCTGCCGTCGGCCAATGAGGGGTATGGATTGCCGGCGGTGGAGGCTGCCGCCTGTGGTGCGCCGGTGATCGCGACGACGGCGAGTCCATTGCCGGAATTGCTGGAGGGCGGCGGGATCTTCGTGCGGCCGGGAGACGAAGCGGCCCTCCAAGCAGCGTTCCGTACCATGCTGTGCGATGAAGCGGCCCGCACGGCCATGGCTCGCGTCGCGCGGGAGCGTGCCAGCCAACTCTCCTGGGAGCGAGGGGCAGCGACGACTCTCGCCGCCTTGCGCGAGGCGGCCGCGTGACCGGGCTCAAGTTCTGCTTCCTTACCACCTTCTACCCGCCGTACAACTTTGGTGGCGACGGCATCGGCGTTCAACGACTCGCCAGAGGGCTGGTCAAGGCGGGGCACCGGGTCACGGTGGTGCACGATGTGGATGCCTACAACCTGCTGCACAAAGGCCCGGAACCGGCCGACGTCCAGGAGCCCGCGGGTCTCGAAGTGGTGCGGCTTCGCAGTGGCCTGGGGAGCTTATCGTGCCTGCTGACTCAGCAGCTCGGCCGTCCGGTGGTCAATGGGTCGCGCATCCAACGAATCCTTGACCAGGGAGAGTTTGACGTCATCAACTTTCACAACGTCTCCCTGGTCGGCGGGCCGGGGTTGCTGGCGTACGGACGGGGTCTCAAGCTTTACATGGCCCATGAGCACTGGCTGGTGTGCCCTACTCACGTGCTTTGGCGCCACGGCAGGGAGGTCTGCACCGGCCGGGAATGCGTGAGGTGCCAGCTCCACTATCGGCGGCCGCCTCAAATGTGGCGCGGTACCGGTTTCCTGGAGCGTCAGCTCCACCATGTTGACGCCTTCATCGCGATGAGTGAATTCAGCCGGGCGAAGCACCGCGAGTTCGGCTTTCCGCGGGACATGGAGGTGCTGCCCTACTTCCTGCCGGACCCCGAAGCTGGCGGCGCCAAAGTTGGGGGTGCGTCGCCTCATCCGAGGCCATATTTCCTCTTCGTTGGCCGGCTGGAAAAGATCAAGGGTCTGGACGACGTGATCCCGGTGTTCGGGGAATACTCCGGCGCCGACCTGGTGATCGCGGGAGACGGGGAATACGCGGCAACCCTGCGCGAACGGGCAAAGGGACTGGCGCGGGTGCACTTCCTCGGCCGAGTGGGGCTGGACGAGCTACGGCGGTACTACGAACATGCCGTGGCACTGATCGTCCCTTCGGTGTGCTTTGAGACTTTCGGCATCATCTTGATCGAAGCGTTCAAGCAGGGCACGCCGGTCATTGCTCGAAGGATCGGGCCCTTCCCCGAAATCGTCACGAGTTCGGGCGGCGGCGAGCTCTTTGCAACACAGGAGGAGCTGACCGCCGCGATGAGGCGCCTGCAGGAGAATCCGGAACACCGGGCCCGCCTGGCTCAGGCAGGATACCAGGCATTCTTGCAGCATTGGTGCGAGAGCGCAGTGGTCCCCGCCTATCTGGACATCGTGGCGCGGGCCGCGAAAAACAAGGGAGATTCGCAGGTACTCCAGAAGTTGGGCGGCAGGCCGTCCGCCACCAGCCGTCAGCCGTCAGCGGCGACTGGTGCGACGACGGTGCATTCCGACGGCTGAAGGCTGACGGCGCGAGGTAACCATGAAAGTCTTCATCTCCGGCGGGGCGGGTTTCATCGGCTCCCATCTCTCTCAGCGGCTATTGGAGCGGGGAGACAAGGTGCTCGTGCTCGATGACCTGTCCACCGGCAGCATGGACAACATCTCGCACCTGATCGGGAAGCCGGGGTTCGAGTACCGGGTAGGGCTCGGCGCTCGACTCGCCCCTCGTCTCGGAATGCGTCGACCGGTGCGATGTGACGGTGCACCTCGCCGCCGCGGTGGGCGTCCGGCTCATCGTGGAAAAGCCGGTTCATACCATCGAGACCAACGTTCGGGCCACCGAGACGGTGCTCAATGCCGCGGCCAAGAAGCAGAAACTGGTTCTGCTCGCCTCGACTTCCGAGGTCTACGGCAAGAGCGAGAAAATTCCCTTCAGTGAGGATGACGACCTCAAGCTGGGCCCGACTATCAATTCCCGCTGGGCCTACGCCTGCTCCAAGGCGCTCGATGAATGGCTTGCTCTCGCATACTATCGAGAGAAGGATGTCCCCGTCATCATCGCACGCTTCTTCAATACCGTGGGTCCGCGGCAGACCGGGCGGTACGGGATGGTATTGCCGAACTTCGCGGCCCAGGCGTTGGCAGGAGAGCCGATCACGGTCTATGGAACCGGCACTCAATCCCGCTGCTTCGGCCACGTGAAGGACGCGGTCGAGTCGGTGATCCGTCTGCTGGAGACTCCAAGTACCGATCGGGAAGGTCTACAACGTCGGCGGCGATGAAGAAGTGACAATGTACCGGCTGGCCGAAATGGTCCGTGATGCAGCGGGAAGCAGCTCCGAAATCGTTCTGGTTCCCTATTCCGAAGCCTATGCGGAGGGCTTCGAGGACATGCAGCGTCGAGTTCCCGATCCGCGAAAGCTCGAGAAGGCCATCGGGTTCCGTCCCCGTACACCGCTGTCCCAGATCATTGCGGATGTCGTAGCGGACCAGAGGGCCAGATTGGCGGCGAAGTAGACCACATGCGCGCAATCCTGACCTATCACTCCATCGACTCCTCGGGCTCGCCAATTTCGGTGTCGCCCGCGGCATTCCGGCAGCAGGTAGAGTGGCTGGCGTCGGGAAGGGTCCGGGTGGTGAGCCTCGAGGAATTGCTGAGGACTCCGCAGGGCGAGGACGCGGTCGCGCTCACTTTCGACGATGGGTTCGTCAATTTCGGCACCGAAGTGGCGCCGCTGCTCAAGGAGTACAGCCTGCCGGCTACGGTGTTCATCGTGGCGGGCCAGGTTGGCCGGACCAATGACTGGGGTGGACGGGCCGATCCCCGAATTCCAACACTGCCTCTCCTGGGTTGGGAGCGGTTGGCGCTTTTGGGAGAGCGGGGCGTGCGGCTCGGCGCACACACCATGACGCATCCCCACTTGACCAAGCTCCCGCCTCACGCGCTGGAGGATGAGCTTGCCGGGGCGGCGGAACTGATCCGCGAGGAAACGGGCCGCCGGCCCGACGAGTTTGCCTATCCCTATGGCGACGTGAATCCGGGGGTCGCCGCGGCGGTTGCCAGAGTCTATGCCCGGGCCTGCACCACCGAACTGCGGGTGATTCGCCCTGGGGACCGTCCCGAGCTGCTTCCCCGGCTCGACATGTTCTACTGGCGTGAGCCGGGGCGGCTCGAGGCGTGGGGCAGCGCCCGGTTCCAAGGCCGCCTCTGGATGCGAGCCCAGGCCCGACGGCTGCGGGAACGACTCGTTGCGGGGAGCTCTCGATGGTAACCCCGGATCGTCCGCTGCTCTCGGTCATCGTACCGGCGCATAACGGGACCAAAGTCCTGCCTCTGAGCCTTCCTGCGCTGGCGGCGAGCGATCTGCCCCGGGCCTGCTGGGAGTTGATCGTGGTTGACGATGCCAGCAGCGACGCGACCGCTGAACTGGCGGCCTCCTACGCCGACCTGGTAGTTCGCCTGGCGGGGGCACCGCATGGGCCCGCCTACGCCCGAAACCGCGGCGTCGAGGTGGCGCGCGGCGATGTCGTCGCGTTCATCGATGCCGACGTTGTCGTCCACCCGGATACTTTGCGCCGGATCGCCTGGCAGTTCGCCAACGATCCCGAACTGGGCGCCGTCTTCGGCTCGTATGACGACCGGCCGCCCAGCCCCGGTCTGGTTTCCCAGTACCGCAATCTTCTCCACCACTACCATCACCAGGAGAATCCTGGCGAGGCCGAGACGTTCTGGGCCGGGTGTGGGGCGGTGCGCACCTCGGTCTTCCGCGACGCGGGCATGTTCGACGAATGGCACTACCGCAGACCTTCGATCGAGGACATCGAGCTCGGGCATCGGATCCGGCGGCTGGAGCGCAAGATCCTGCTACGGCCCGAAATCCAGTGTTCTCATCTCAAGCACTGGACCCTGACCAACGTGCTCCGGACCGACCTGCTGGACCGCGGCATTCCCTGGATGCGGCTGCTGCTGCAGGAGGGCAAGCTGGGCCAGCGCACCTCGCTCAATCTCAAGACCATCGAGAAGGTCAAGACGGGCCTCACGGGCATAGCCGTCGCGCTGTGTGTCGTCAGCCGCGCTGACCCGGCAGCCGCGCTGGCTCTTCGGCGTGCTGGGTGCCTCGCGCTGGTCTGGCCATGAGCGCGCCAGTCTACCGATTCTATCACCGGACCAGGGGTCTCTGGTTTACCCTGAGGATTATTCCGCTCCACCTCTGTTACTACCTGCTGAACGGCCTCGCCGCGGGTACCGGCTGGTTCATGCACCATATGATCGGCGCGCCGGCCCCGACCCCGGAGGTACAGGCCTTCGCCGAGGTGGGACTCCAGACCTGGCCGCCGCTGCCGCGCAAGGCGCAGGGCAGCGCATGGGGCCGCTGAGGCGAGGGTATATATTTCCATGACCGCTCTCCCAGACCAGAGGATGGCCTCAAGACCCTCGCTCGGCGATGGATCGCTGCCGCCCCAGCTGGCCCTCGCGTTCGCGCCGCTGCATAAGCGGGCGTTCGGGACGGCGCTCGGCTTGGCCTGTGGTCTGCTCTTCTTTGGATTCACCGCGATGTATCTCATCCGCGGTCCAGTGGAGGGAACCAATCTCTGGCTGCTGGGGCAATACTTCAAATTCTACCGGGTGACCTGGCCCGGTGCGTTCATGGGGTTCGTGTGGGGCTTTGTGGTGGGCTTTGTGGCTGGCTGGTTCATCGCGTTCTGCCGCAACCTGATGCTCGCGATCTCCATCTTCGTGATCCGGGCTAAGGCGGACCTGAACCAGAGCCATGACTTCCTGGATCACATCTGACCGCACTGAAGCGAGCCAAACATGACCGAGAATGAAGAATCCCTGAATGTCGCCATCCTTCGCCTGAACGGACGAGCCTGGGGTATTGCCGCGGGGATGTTGCTCGGCGGCGGGCTGTTCATTGCAACCAACATTCTGGTCCTGAAGGGCGGACCGACGGTGGGGAAGCACCTCCGACTACTGTCGGTGTTCTTTCCCGGCTACAGCGTGACCTTCGTGGGCAGCGTCATCGGCT
This sequence comes from uncultured Gemmatimonadales bacterium, assembly GCA_963821525.1. Classification (GTDB taxonomy): domain Bacteria; phylum Gemmatimonadota; class Gemmatimonadetes; order Gemmatimonadales; family GWC2-71-9; genus DATBGE01. The sequence continues at coordinate 18,658 of CAWGED010000005.1, forward strand.
TCATCTATGCCTTTGTGCTGGGCTACGCGGTCGGACGCCTCATCGGCGGGTGTATACAACAAGCTGGTGGGGCCGCGCGACCTGAAGCGGGTCGCTCAATCGGCTGCGGTTACCGTGAGGGCTCCCGCCGCCGGAACCGTTATAGCGAGTGCTTTGTTGGGCTGCACGCTCGCGACCGATGCCTCCCTTCGTTGTCCGTCCGCCCCCGCAAACGTGATCGCGTAGCTCCCTGGCGGCAGCCCCGTAAGGTCGGCCCGCGCGGCACCGGTGGAACTGATCACGGTGACGAAGCGCCGTCCGGTCGCCGAAAGGCCACGGGCACGAGTTCCGGATCGTCACTCGTCGCTTCGACCCGAGTGGCTCCCGGCCGCACGTAGTTGAAGAACTGCGCCAGCGCCGGAGTGCGGTGTCCCACCTTCCAGGTTCCTACGGCACTGTCTGAGTAGAAATAGTTTGCGCCGTTGTCGCCGCCGTGCGGGCCGACCAAAGTGTATTGCGCCCACGCCGACACATTGGCTTTGGTGAGATCCTCGGCAAGCTCCCGGTGATCGGCTCTTATGTGCTCCAGCATCGCGGTAGTCCAGCCATGGTCCTTGCTGAGGCTCCGCAGCTGATCGAATGTCGCCGCGACGGGGGTGCGGTAGCGGTGGTAGGAGAGCTCGGTGACGTACCCGGCGGCCCCCGGATGGTTCAGGGCCTTCTGGACGTATTCCGGTACGAGATTGGGGTCCAGGGTCGACGGCATGCTGAACCGCATCTTTTGGAACCCGGCTTTGCGCGCGGCATCGCCGGCGGCGACGAGATACACGCCCATCTGGTCGGGGCTCATCCTGACCTTGCCGTTGTCGGGCTCCAGGCGCATTTCCCAGACGTCGGGCTCGAGCGGAACAGAATAGGCCGTCTTGAGATGGTTGAGCACGGCCAGCATGAATTCCACGTACTCCGCGGGATTCTCCTGAAGAAACCGGCTGGAGGGCTTGAATCCCACGAAGCAGACGTTCAGCACGAAGCGGTCGCCCCGGGCTTCGACCCGCGCTTTGATCGGCAGGACGTAGTCTTTGACATGGCGGTCGAAGATCTGCCACCAGAATCCCTCGGGCACCATCACGTTCGGGATCGTCGTTGTCGTTGGATCCGATGGCGAGCTCCGGCGGGTAGTGGGTGTGATCCACGGACTCGATCACGTTGCCCTGGGCCTGGAGCCGCAAGCCGGGTGATGCCGTACTGGTCAACCGCAACTCCGATAAGCGAATCACGTGACGCGGGGTTCAGGCCATCGTCATCGATCGCAAGCGTGGCTTCCCACCCGTTGATCGTCTGGTGAGTGCGAGTCGAATCGATGGCGATCCGCGCCGTGCCTTTGGCTCCGCATCCCAGCACGAGCGTGACGCCGAGAAGCGCAGTGAGTTTCGGAATGTGGCTCAAGGGGTTCCCGAGATCGTGATGACGCCGGATGCAGGAATCGTCGTAGTGAAGGTCTGGCCCGCCAGAATCGTCTGCACGGCGCCCACGGCGCCGGGCTGTGCGGCCGTCGAAAAGCTTACCTGATAATCACCGGCCGGGAGACCACCGATATTCAGGGTTGCTGCCGCGCTGGTATTCGCCACCAGCACGAACTTCCCGTCTGGTCTCTCGAACGCGACCGGCTTGATGGTCCCATTGGAGGACGTCGCCGCCACCCGCACCGCGCCACGCCGGATGTACTTCATGTACTGGCGAAGGTACCAGGCGCCTGGCTCCAATGTGATCGCCCCGGTTGAGGGTGTCACAAGGATGTACTTGCTCTGTTTCGCGGTTGGATTGCTGGGGACCGGCCCGGCCAGGGTGTACCTCTGCCAAGCCGAATTGTTGGCCTGGGTGAGGTCATCATAAAGCTCGTTCTGGTCGGCGCCGATATGCTCGAGCATCGAGGTATTGGCCCCGAGTGAACTGCCCAGCTGCGCGATGTTCGGCAGGGTGTTGCCAGTCGGCGCGCCATAACGATGATAACTGATCTCGTCGAGTGACGTCGTGCCCGGCACTGCCATGACAGCGTTGGCGTAGCTCACCGTCTGGTTGGAATTGACCAGCGAAGGAGCGATGAATTTGATGCCGGTGAAACCCGCCGCCTGCATCCTGGTCCGGAGTGCCGCCCAGTCCTGTCCCAGTTCGGTGCCCGGTTATCTGCGGCTCTAGCATGAGCTCGAAGTACTGCGGGGTCAGGTTGAAGGTGGAGCGGAGATGCTCCAGCACGGTGACCCCAAACTCGGCATACTCCGCCGGGTTGGCCCGGACCGGGGCGCAACTGCATCTGCATGCAGACGATATTCAGGTTGAGCAGGAAGTCGGCCCCTGCCCGCTGCTTGAGCGGAAGCACCCATTTCGTCACGACTTGATCGAACTCAGTCCAGCGGAATCCCGCCGGCGTTCGTGCTGTTGGGGTCAGCGTTGTCATTCTTCCACAGGAAGGGCGAGTCGGGGTTTCCGCTCGGCGTGCCGTCGGTTTCGATGTTGTTCCACGTGGCTTGCAACCGGATCCGATTGATCCCCAGCTCATTAACAGCGAGGTGGGTGACCGAATCGGCCAACGCCGTGCTGTAGGAATAGGGCGGGTCGGCCGAATTGGTCGAAGCGACTTCCCACGCCTCCCAAGTCTGGAAGGTCTGGGCCGGATTGACCGTCACATTGGGTGGGTTGTTGTTCCCGGTCACGATGGTAACCGTGGCGGACTGCTGATGACTCCCCGCGCTGACCGAAAGGGAGAAGATCCCGGTCGAGGAACCGGCCGTGAACAGTCCTGCGGTATCGGCCGCCGTGCTGGTGGATTGGCGGGTACCGCCGTTTACGCTCCAGTTGAAGTCGGGGCAGGCCACCGGAATGCCTTGTATGTCGCGGCAGGATGCCACAAATAGCTCGGTCCCCGATGGCGACATAGTCACTGTGGCAGGGGTCAAAGCGATCACCGCGAGCTGGCCCGGGCTGTATTCCGATCGCATCCGAGCTGGTTCCAGCGCAGCCCAGACCGAGCAGCAGAAGCGCCGCAAGTTGGCCTGCTCCATACCGATAGGGCTTGTAAGCAACGTCCATGTGGTATTTTCCTTGCTGCTGGCCGCCTGGATCGCTGAATCGCCTGAGGCGGCACTAACACAATTCATGCCCGGGTCCGAATGCCTGTGAGCGAGGTTACGACGGTTGACGCCAGTCTCCGCGATTGGCTCCGCCTCATTCGGCCGCAGCAGTGGATCAAGAACGCGTTCGTTCTGACCCCGTTGCTCTTCTCCGGGAAGTTTCTCGACTTCCGCGCCGATCTGCGCGCCGGTTTGGCGTTCATCTCGTTCTGTCTCTTGGCCAGCGCGGTCTATACCTGGAACGACATTCTCGACCGTGAGGGAGACCGGCAGCATCCGACCAAGAGACTCCGTCCAGTCGCCGCGGGCCGGATCGGCGTGTCGTCGGCGGGGTGGCTAGGAGCCGTCCTGGCAGCCTGTGGCTTGGCGGGGTGCGCCATTCTCGGCCCTCCGGTGCTGATCGTCGCCGTCGCATATCTGGCGCTGAATCTTCTCTACTCCTTCCGGCTGAAACACATCGTTGTGCTGGACGTGTTCTGCGTCGCTGGGTTCTTTCTGCTGCGGCTGCTCGCGGGTGCGCGGGCGGTGGCGGTGGTGCCGTCCATCTGGCTCCTCCTCTGCGGCGGGCTCCTCACCCTCTACCTCGGCTTCGCCAAACGACGTCATGAGCTGGTCCTGCTGGGCAGCGGATCGTCCCAGCACCGGAGTGTCCTCGCGGATTACAGCCCGGCATTCCTGGATCAGATGTCCGGCGTGCTGCTCTCCGTGACGATCGTGGCCTATATCATGTACACGCTGTCGCCGGAGAAACTGGCGGAGATCGGCTCCCACCGCCTCACCTATAGTACCGGCTTCGTGCTTTACGGCGTCTTCCGCTACCTGTTCCTGGTTCACCAGAGGGAAGGGGGCAACCCCAACGACGTCCTCTTCACCGATCGAGCGCTTCTGGCGTCGGTCGTACTCTGGTTTCTCTACTGTTTCTGGGTGATCTATTCTCCGCGCTGAGTCCGCCGTGGCCCGCAACTTCCTCGCGCTGGGCGGCGGGGAAGTGGCGGCCCGGGTCATCTCCTTCGGTGCGACGGTCTATCTGGCTCGCACCGTGGGCGCGTCCGGGTATGGCCATATCGCCGTCGCGATGGCGGTCATGCTCTACCTCACGTATCTGACCGATTGCGGGGTGGAAGTGCTGGGGGTGAGGGAGGTCGCGGCTGCGCCGACGCAGATCGGGAAATTGGTTCCTCCGGTCTTATCGCTCCGCCTCGCTGTCGCTGCGACCACCGTCCTGATCATCACAGTTCTCGGCCTTACCGTACTTCCACAGCCTGATGGTGCGGTGCTGGCAGGCTACAGCCTGATTCTGCTAGCCGTGGGTGGCAACACTCGCTGGGTCCATCTCGGATTGGAGCGCGCAAGTTTCGCTGCGATGGCTCGAGCCGCCGGCGAAGCCACGATGCTCACACTCGTACTGCTTCTGCTCCGCGACGCAGGCGATCTCGGCCGGGTCCCACTGGCCCAGTTTACCGGCGACATGCTCGCCGCGATTCTACTGGCTTGGGGGTTGAGCCGATCGGTCACCGCCTCGTCATGCGGTGGGACCTCCTGGAGGCCGGTCCCGTCGTACGGCAAGGATCCTGGCTGGTCGCCAACGCAATCGTAGGTCTCCTGATCTACAACTCGGACCTGATCTTCCTTCGGATTTTCCGGACACCGCAGGAAGTTGGTCATTATGCCGCGGCTTATACTCTCATCAGCTTCCTCCTTAATCTGGGGATGACATACGGTCAGAGTCTGCTGCCAACTTTGACCCGCCTCGCCGAAACCTGCCGAGCAACGAGGGCTCTATCATGCCGCCATGGCTCAGGTTTTCGCCGGCGCTATGCCGGTGGCGGTTGGTGGGACACTCGTGGCCCGCGGCATACTGCACCTGGTCTTCGGCCCACGGTTCATCCCGCGACCGCCGCCCTCATCGTGCTGCTCTGGTCGATTCCTGTTGCCTTCTTCCGCAACGTCCCTCAGACGGCCCTCATCGCTGCCGGGCGGCAGGAGTGGGTCTTCCATGTCACCTTCGTTTCGGCGGTGCTGAATCTCGCACTCAATGTCGCCTTAATCCCCCGCTGGGGCATGATGGGGGCTGCAATGGCCACGCTCGGCACCGAGATCGTCCGCACCGCGATCACCCTGCGTGGTGCGATTCGGGCGGGTTTCCCTCTGCCCTCCCCGGCCAGATTCTGGCGCGCCTCCAGTCGCTACCGTGGCGATGGTGGAGGCGCTGCTGGTCCTCCGGCCCGGCCCAGTGGTCGCCTCCATTCTTCTCGGGGCGCTTACCTATGGCGCGGTGCTGATCCTGGTCCGGGGAATCCGGGCTCCGGCGCGGCAAGCCTCCCGAACTCACCCTGTGACCACCGTCTCGTCACGCGATTACCGGCTCAGTGCCGGCCATCCGATTTGGATGGCGCTCCGCATCGCACTGGGCCTTGGGCTGCTCATCTTCGTGCTGGAGAAGACCGGCGGCTGGAGGAGCGTCGCCCAGCTCTTCAGCGTGCCGTGGCTGGTGCCGGGATTCGTGCTGTTTACGCTGGTGGGGGCCGCGGTGGAGGCTCGCCGGCTCTCGCTGCTTCTCCGCTCACAGCGGCGCGAGCTCCCTTTCGCGCCAGCCTGACTCTGGTGGTCATCAGCGTCTTCTTCAGCCTGTGTATTCCGGGGGGGACCGGCGGCGACCTCGATCAAACTCTACTATCTGGCCCGGGAGAATCCGGTCTCGTAGTATCGAGATGGCCACCGTCATCGTGGTTGATCGCGCGGTAGGCTTGTTCTCCATGCTGCTCCTGGTGGCTGTGCTGGGTCTGGTCCATTGGCGGCTGCTGCTGGGGGGAGGGCCGGTCGCGGTGCTCGCAATCGCAGCGTTCACCGGGCTTCTGCTGGTGGTCGTGCTCGCCGCGCTGTCTTGGTCTTCCTCGGTCCGCGCGGTGCCGCTTGTATCGCTGGCTTACGACCCGGGCGCCGTTTCACCGCGTGATGGCTCGAATACTCGACGCGCTGCACGAGTTCCGCACCCATAGGGACGCGGTGTTCCGCGCGGTGGTCTTTTCCACCCTGGGGCAGTTGGCGCTTGGCCACCGCGTTTGCCGCGGCCGGGAACCGTCCTGGTGCCGGGCTGCCCGGTACTGCTCACTCCGTTTCCTCTCGCTGCTTGGACTGGTGGCCAACTGGGTGCCGCTCACTCCGGGGGGCTTGGGTGTCGGCGAGGCGGCGTTCGCCGGCCTGTTCCGGCTGCTTGGGTTTCGCCGGCGGCGAGAAGCTGCTGTTCGCCTGGCGGGTGGGCATGCTGCCGCTGGCGATCCTCGGCGCGCTGCTCTACATCCTCCGGTTCCGCCGTCGGGTTGTGCTGGCCGGCCCCGATTCGAGCGCGCCGTGAGCCCGAATTCGACCGGCGGGCTCACTGTTCGCACGATCAGCGAGGCCGACGCTGCGGCCTGGACTGCATTCCTGGAACGGCATCCCGGGGCCACGCTGTACCAGACGCTGCCCTGGCGGGATGTCATACTCGGAGGTCTTCGGTCACCAGCCTCATTACCTGCTCTGCGAACGAGCGGGCAGCCGGTGGGTGTGCTCCCGCTCTTTCTGGTCCGGTTTCCCTTCCTCGGGTCGAAGCTCATTTCGCTGCCGTACGATGTGGGCTCCGGTGGTCCGCTGGGCGATGCCGTCGCGGAAACCGCGCTGGTGGACCACGCGATCGAGCTGGCCCGGCAGCTCAAGGTCGGCTTCCTGGAGTTCCGATGTGGCGCTGCGCTTCAAGGGGAAGTCCAGCCGGCGCTGATCCGGAGCGAGCCGGTCGTCATTTCCGACATGGAGCTCGATGCGCGTGACAAGGTCTGGGCCAGGGTCAGCACCGACAACCGGCAGTCGATCCGCAAGGCGCAACGCCGGGGTGTCATTGTGCGCGAGGCCCAGAGTCTGGAAGATTTTCAGGCCTTCTACGCCGTGTACCTCTGCGCCTTCCGTGAATTCGGCACGCCTCCCTACGGCGAGCGCTACTTCCCCGCCGTGTGGCGCCGGCTGTCTCCCTCCAAAGCGGTGCGGTTGTTGTTGGCCGAGGTGGAAGGGCGGGTGGTCGGGGGCCTGTTGCTCTACTGCTGGCAGAAGAACCTGGTGAGCAAGTTCGCCACGGCCCTGCCCGAGGCGGTGCCGCTCAGGGCCTACGCCGCATTGTACGGCCGCGCCATCGATCTCAGCCTCGAGATGGGTGCGGAGCGCCTGAGCTGGGGTACCTCCTCGCGTCAGCAGCAGGGTTTGATCGAATTCAAGGAACGCTGGGGCGCCACCAGCCGTCCCGCGGTCTTTTATGATCTGGCCGTCCGGCGGCGGCCGCCCTCCATCGAGGCGTATTATGATTCCGAGGGCGTGACCCGGAAAACATGGCGCCGATTGCCGCTTCCGGTCACCCGGGTCTTGGGTGGGCTGGATCAACCGTTGGTTCTGCTGATGCGCGGCGGCCTTCCGGAGCAATAGAAGGTGTTTCGGGCGCCGATGTCGAGGAAGGTGGCGGCATGGACCAGCGACTGTTTGCGCTCGATGTCGAAGCCGATCCGGCGAGCACGATCTTCGAAAGTCGTCGTCGCTGGTGAAATTGAACACGTGGTCGAATTGCGGGATATTGGTCGCGGTGGTCGCCACGACCCTGCCCTCGGGTTCCAGGGCGTCATGACAATCTTCCAGCAGCCGGTAGGGCTCGTGCACGTGCTCCAGCAGCTCGATGGCCAGAACGGTGTCGAACCGGCCAGCGCCGCGCTCGAACGCCTTGCGATGAAACCGGGCGCGCCGCATGGTGCCGCGCCATGACTTCGTCGATTGTCAGGTCGTAAACATCGATCTCCCGGGCGCGCCCGCTGAGCAGGTGCAGCTCCAGGCCAGGGCCCGCACCGATGATCGCCGTCCGACCCAGGGAGAACTCCAGTTCGTCGAGGGCCTTGAAGATCTGGAACCGGTGGCCGCTCACCAGGACCGAGAGCAGAAGCGCCGCATCGTAGGCCACCCTGTCGGGTGCCGGGGGCGGCGCGCTCGTCATGTTCGAGCGGGTAGCGTCCGGTTTCCTTGAACCGCTTCATGTCGTCGGTATAGCGGGCGATAAACCCGTGGTATTCCCGCAGAAAACCTGCTCCGAAAGCCCCCGCAGGCCGCAGAAGATGTCGATGTATCGATCGATGCGCTCCGCTAGCGACCGGTCCGGCGCCGAGGCGTGCTTGAGAATCTCCGCATGACTGATGCGGAGTCTCCGGTCCTGACGGCCGATCGCCTCGATCATGTCGCACCCTTTGTCGATTCGCTGACCACGTGATGGAACGAGTTACCTACGCCCAGGCGCAGGCGTTGAGAGACGAGCAACTGGCGGGCCTTCCTCCGCTCCGGATCGCCCTGCTCGCCAACATTGTCGTCAATCCCCTGGTGGCGTTCCTGCGCCACGCGGCGTATCGCCTGGGTTTCCGGGGCGAGTGCCGCATCGGCCAGTACGACAACGTGCTGCAGGCAGCGCTCGGGAGCGAACCCGGCCTGCTCGGGCCCGAGACCGACGTCGTGCTGGTGTTCCTCAAGCTGGAAACGCTTTCTTGGCCGATGGCTCGCGGGGTTCCCCGGTCTTACGCCCGACCAGCTGCAGGCCGAGCTGGAACGGGTCAAGACGTACGTTATCGACGTACTTGCGGGAATCCGGCGCCAGACTTCCGCGCTGATCCTCTGGTATGGGTTCGAGCGGCCGCTCTATCCTGCCCTGGGCATCGCGGATGCGCAACGTCCCGACGGCCAGTCAGGACGATCGAGACTCTCAACACCGCCGTCCGCGATGCCTGCAAGCCCATGCCGGGGCCTACTGGATCGACGCCGATGCCTGTCTGGGACGAGTCGGGGAGAAGGCGTACTACGATCTGCGCTACTGGCATATCGGCAAGGCGCCGTACTCCCTGGCTGCGGTCCGGGAGATTGCCGACGAGATCGTCAGGTTCGTACGCGCGCTCAAGGGAAGGAACAAGAAGGTCCTGGTGCTCGATTGCGACAACGTCCTCTGGGGCGGTACCATCGGCGAAGACGGGCTCGAGGGCATTCGGCTGGGGCACACCTACCCCGGGTCGGCCTACCGCGAATTTCAGCAGGAAGTCGTGAATCTGCACGGCCGGGGAATCGTGCTGGCGCTGTGCAGCAAGAACAACGAAGCCGATGTGTGGGAGGTGTTCGACCGGCATCCTGATATGGTACTCGCAGCGGAGACATCTCGCGGCGGCACAGATCAACTGGGAGGACAAGGCGACAAACCTGCGACGCATCGCCGCCGAGCTGAACCTCGGCCTCGACAGCCTGGTCTTCGTGGATGACAGCGACTTCGAAGCAAATCTCATCCGGCAGCTATTACCCGAAGTCGAGGTGCTGCGGGTGCCTTCGGACACCGGGGTGGAGCACCGTACGCCTGCTGGCCAGCTGTGGCTGGTTCGATACGCTCACCCTGTCGGCCGAGGACCGCGAACGCGGCGCCGCCTACCAGGCGGAAGCAGAGCGGCAACGGCTCCGCGGTGGGCAGCGACGACCTCGAGACCTATTACCGGTCGCTCGAGATGGTGCCGGAGATCCGGCTGGCCGATCCCCTCACCATCCCGCGCATCGCGCAGATGACCCAGAAGACCAACCAGTTCAACCTTACCACGCGGCGCTACTCGGATGAGGAGATCTCCCGGCTCGCCGCCAGCGACTCGGCCGACGTGATCTGGCTCCGGCTGCGCGATCGCTTCGGAGATGCGGGCATCGTCGGAGTCTGCATCCTGCGCTATGAGGACCGGCGGGCCATCTTCGATACCTTGCTGCTCTCCTGTCGGGTGCTGGGCCGCGGGGTGGAGGACGCCTTCTGGCCCATTGCCTGCGGCGCGCGGCGACCCGGGGCTGTGAACTCGCGGTCGGAGAGTACCGCCCCACCCAGAAGAACGGCCAGGTGAGCGACTTCTTCCCCGCCGCGGATTTGCGCCGCTGCCGGGCGATGGAGACGGCCAGCGCTTCAGTGTCGAATTGCCGGCAAAGCTCGAAGCCGCCGGGGTTCTTCGCCCGCATCGAATCGGAGCTGGTCCCCTGAGTGTCGCCATGGAGGATCGATGAGCCTGCGTGACCGTGTGATCCGGGTAACCAGCCAGGTGTTGAACCTGCCGGCCGAGTCGATCACCGATGACTCCTCACCCCGCACGGTCGAGGGTTGGGATTCACTGGGCCACATGAATCTCATGCTCGCTCTGGAGGAAGAATTCGGCGTGCAGCTCAGCGATGAGCGGATCCTGCAGCTCCTCAGCGTGGGAGCCATTCTCCAGGCGCTCGGGGAGCTGTCGGGCCCGGGGCGAACCATGCCTAACATCCGGCACATTCTCTCGCACTATCGCTTCAAGGAAGTCGTCGTCCGCTTGGCGGAGGAATATCTCTGGTGGCTGATCCGGAGCCTGCCGGGGTTCGAAGGCGTATGGTTGCGCTACCTGTTTCTCAAGTTGACGACCAGGCGGCTGGACGGGTTCTGCTGGATCAGCCAGGGCTGCAGCATCGCGAACAGCTTCGGGCTCTCGATCGGTACCAAGTTCGCGACCAACCGGAACTGCACCATCGACGGAATCGGCAGGATCGAGATTGGGGACAACACCGGCATCGGACCCAACTGTGTGATCCAGTCGCAGGAACACACGATGCTCAACGAGGAGGGGCATTTCGGCGAGGAGGCGTACCGCCGCCGCCCCATTACCATCGGGTCCAATGTGTGGATCGGTTCCAACTGTTACATCAAGGCTGGGGTGACCATCGGAGACAACGCGTGGTCGGGGCCTGCTCCAATGTGGTATCCGATGTGCCGGCCAACGGCCGGGTGATTGGCGTCCCCGCCCGACCCTACGTGCAGGCCATGCGGGACCTGCTGACCGGTTATCGACAGTCGCCATGACCTTTCCTTCGAAGAGGCTCCACTGATGAAGGCCGTGACCCAGGACATGCAGAGCGGTGGATTGGCCGTGGCAGACGTCCCGCCCGCGCTGCAGCCGGGCGGTATGCTGGTGCGGGTCCGACGGTCGCTGATCAGTCTCGGCACCGAGCGGGCGATCATCGCGCTTGCCAAGAAGGGGCCGATCGGCAAAGCGAAGGACCGGCCCGACCTGGTGCGCAAAGTGATGAACCGCGCCAAACAGGAAGGACTGTGGAACACCTACCAGGTGGTGAAGAACCTGATCAGCTCGCCGATCCCGCTGGGCTACTCCTGCGCCGGTGAAGTGATGGCGGTGGGGCGGGAGGCCGGAGAATTCCAGGTGGGTGATCGCGTGGCCTGCGCCGGGCTCAATTTCGCCAATCACGCCGAGGTGGACTACATCCCGCGCAACCTCGCGACCGGATCCCGGACGAGGTCTCCTACGATTCGGCCTGCTTCGTCGCGCTGGGCGCGATCGCGATGCAGGGAGTGCGGCTGGCCCAGATCGAATTCGGCGAGACGGTAGTGGTGCTGGGGCTCGGGCTGGTGGGCCAGATCGCCGCGCAGCTCGCGCGCTGTGCCGGCGCCACCGTGTTGGCTTTGATCCCGAGCCGGCCAAGGTGGAGCTGGCCCGCGAGCTGGGAGCGCACCACATCGCCACGAGGCCGAAGAGCTCGCGCCTGGTGCAGGACATCACCGACCGCCACGGCGCCGACGCCGTACTGGTCTGCGCCGCAACCAAGTCGGACGGGCCTCTGCGCAGGCCGCGGAGGTTTCGCGTCTCAAGGGACGCGTCGTCATCGTGGGGGACGTGGGGCTGCAAGTTGAGCGGCGGCCTTTCTTCGAGAAGGAGCTGAACCTCGTCGTAAGCCGGTCCTACGGGCCGGGCCGCTACGAACCGGCTACGAAGTGCACGGCATCGATTATCCGCTGCCCTACGTCCGTTGGACCGAACGCCGCAACATGGCCTCGTTCCTGGATCAGATCGGCCGCGGGGCGATCGCCGTGGAGCCACTGATCACCCAGCGCTATCCGATCGCGCAGGCGGAGACCGCGTACGAGGTCGTGACCGGCGAACGCAAAGAGCCGGCGATCGCGATCGTACTCGCGTATGAGGGCGGGCTGGACCCGGCCAGCAAGGTCATGATACCGCCCGTCCCGCCAGGCCCGAACCGGCACGATCCGGCTCGGCGTGATCGACGCCGGGCAGTTCGCCAAAGGCATCCTGCTTCCCGGTTTCTGCGCAAGGAGAGAGGTCAGATCGAGGCCGTTTGCACGGTCTCCGGGTTCACCGGCGGCACTCGGCGGATCGTTACGGGGCGAGATTCTGTACCAGCGATCCGGCCGAATTGCTCAAGATGCGGCGATCAATGCGGTGCTCATCGCGACCCGCCATAACCAACATGCCCCCCTCACCCTCGCGGCGCTCGCCGCCGGAAAAGCGGCCTTCGTCGAGAAGCCGCTGGCGCTCACCGAGGATCACTGGTGGAAGTCGAGGCCGCGGCACTGAACGACGCCTCGCCGGACAGCTGATGGTCGGCTTCAACCGGCGGTTTTCTCCGCTCGCCGTGAAGTGCCGCGACTTCTTACAGAACCGGCAGGAGCCGCTGTTTTCAGCCTGCTGTATCGGGTCAACGCCGGTCGGCTTCCCGCCGATAGCTGGGTCCGCGATCCCGTCGATGGCGGCGGCCGGATCATCGGCGAAGTGTGCCATTTCGTCGATCTCTGTCTTACATGACCGGCTCCCTCCCGGAGCGGGTATTTGCCGAGAGGTGAAGTCGGCCGCCATCGGCTGGGCGACGTGAGCCGATGAGCATCACCATCAGGTTTACTGATCACTCGATTGCCACGATCCAGTACTTCAGCAATGGCGATACCAGCGTGCCGAAGGAGTATTTCGAGTATGGCGGCGGCCAGTCCGCCGTGGTGGACAACTACCGCAGCCGCCGACCTGCACAGCGGTAACAAACGCAAGCGCCGCAGGGGCTTGATCAACCAGGCCAAGGGCCATGCCGAGGAAATTGTCGCGTTCGTGAAAGCCGTAAGCACCGGCGCGGAAATGCCCATCGATATCCCCACATTGATCGCCGTTACCCAGACCACTCTACTGATTCATCGCAGCCTCGGAAACCGGAGTGCCGGTGAGAATGTCAACCGCCGCAGCGCGGAGCAGACGAGGTGGAGTAGCGATGACCCGGCACGCCGAGGCAGCGAATTCTACCGGAGGGCCTGATACTCGAGCAGAGGCGCCCAGGGTCCTTAGCCTCATGGACCGGGAAGCGCTGGGAGCCCGACTGCCGGTTGCTGCGATCGCACGTACTGGGCCTGGAAGTTTGTCGATTACCCAGGCGCCCGCTTTCAGGAAGCGCTGTGCGTGCTTAGTTTTCTCTACGCCACGGATCTGTCGGCAAGCCCCTATTTTCACAACCGGCGGCTGCTCGAATGGATCGACCTCGGGCTGCTCTACTGGTGCTCGATACAGTACACCGACGGCAGCTTCGACGAAGCCTACCCTTACGAACGTTCTTTAGCCGCGGTCTCTTTCACCTGCTTTTATGTGGGAGAGGCGATACGCTTCCTGGTAGGCGATTGCCCGCCGGCCACGCTTGAGCGCGGGTCCGCCGCGCCATGCGGCGGGCCGGCAACTGGTCACCCGCAACGACGAAACGCACGGCTTCCTCTCTAACCACCTGGCGGCCGCGGCGGCCGCGCTGCTGCACATACAACACCACATCACCGGGGAAGATCGCTTTTATAAACGCAGAGCCGCTATTTTTTGGCCCGCATCCTGGCGCGTCAATCGGAAGAAGGCTGGTATGACGAATACAGCAGCGGCCGGATCCCGGTTACCAGACTCACGGCAGTTTCTATCTGGCCCGTTACTGAGCCAGTTGAACTCTGACACCGACCTCGCCGGTTCGCTCTGCCGCTCCATTGCGCTTCCTCGCCATCTTCGTGCATCCAGATGGCAGTATCGGCGGCGAGTATGCCAGCCGCAATACCCAGACCTATTACCCGGCCGCGTTCGAGATGCTTCAGCCGGCCGTGATGAAACCTCATCGTGGATCGCGGAAACCATGCGAGGCTCTTTATCGCCAGCGCGGCGGCGGCGGGCCTGCGCTCGGTGGGAATGCCTATAACTATTTCCCGTTCCTCAACAACATGGTGTTCGCGTACCTTGCGTGTGCACAAAACGGCGGCGGTCATTCAGCCGCCGCGCGGAAACCTGAAGCTGCTGCGGAGCGGGGTGAGTGTGGTTTCCGAAGGCGGGCATCGCGCGCATCCGCAAGCCAGCCTTTACGACGCGTACGTGGGCACCGCGAAGGGCGGGATAGTGAAAGTCTTCGACCGCACGCAGAAGCGGGGCCGCGGTGTACAGTGACTGCGGCTATATCGGCCGCTTGAGAGAGCGGGGGCGCGGGTTCTCGAATCAAAGCCACGATCCGAATCGCCCGGTCACCGTGACCATCAAGGAAATTACACTGGGCGGCGGGGGTTTTACAACGATCTCGCGGCCCACCATGAAGCCCATGCGCTTCGTCGCCTTCCGCCTGTTTACGCTGACTGCAAACAACGGCTGCCGTACCTGGAGCGCAACGGCTCAAGGCGCTGCTGGTGAAGGTATTGATCTATGGCCGCAAGCCGCTGGACCTGAGAATTTCGTCGAACCATCCGGTTCGATGAAAACAGAACGTCAACACGTGCTCGACAAGATCCAAGGCGGCGCCGGCAATCTAGGTGAGAAAACCTCCGTCGAGTGGGGAAGTCTTCACCACGATCCATATGGGTTCGTCGCAATACTTTATCCCCAACGAACTGGAACGAATGAATCCTGGAGAGGATGCCCCGATCAATCCACGGGACCTCGGGACCGCGGGAGTGACGTTGGAACGCAGCGTCAGTGTGGTCAGCGGGAGAATTACGCCTGACATGTGCGGGATCTGCGGTTTCGCCGGAATTCGAGAAGACGGTCTGCTGCGAGCGCATGACCGACCGCGCTCGCCACCGCGGTCCGGACGTGTCCGGGCCTTCCAGTGCCGACGACGTCGGGCTGGGCATCGCCGCCTCAGCATCATCGACGTCGCCGGCGGCCCCCAGCCGATCGACAACGAGGACGGCTCGCTCGTCCTCATCGTCAACGGCGAAATCTACAACTACCGGAGCTCCGCGAAGAGCTGTCGCGACCGCGGCCACCGGTTCCGGACGCACTCGGACACCGAAGTCGATCCTGCACCTGTACGAAGAGCTCGGGCCCGGTGCCTGCACGCCTGTCGGCATGTTCGCCCTCGCCATGTACGGGACAAGCGCGCGCCGTTATTTCTGGCGCGCGATCGCTGGGCATCAAGCCGCTCTACTACTCGACTCGGCGGCCGATTTCTTTCGCCTCCGAGTTCAAGGCGATCCTGCAGATATCGCGGCTTCGAGCCCACGCTGAATCCGCGCGGCCGTCCACGACTACCTGGCGCTGCGCTACGTGCCCGGCCCCGGCGGCATGTTCCGCGAGCTCCGCAAGCTGCCCGCCGGCCCACTACGCCATCGTCGAGGACGGCGAAGGTCAGCCGAGCGCTATTGGCAGCCCGGAGCTCTACGCCGGCCCCTTCAGCGGGCACCGAGAGGAGTACCTGGAAGGTATGCCGAGCGGTTCGAGCGCAGCGTCCGCCGCCGCATGATCTCCGAGGTGCCGCTCGGCGCCTACCTCAGCGGGGGCCTGGATTCCAGCACCATCGTGGCGGCGATGTCCAAGCTCACTGGCCAGCCGGTCCGCACGTTCACGGTGGGATTCGACTACGAGCACGACGAACTCGCCGATGCCGGCCGAAACCGCGCGGCTCGGCTGCCAGCACACTCCGATCGCGTGCCGGACCTCCGACATCGAACTGCTCCCGAAAATCGTCTACCACCTGGACGAACCGGTCGGCGATCCGATCGTGATCCCGATGTACCAGCTCGCCCGGGAGGCCAAGAAACAGGTCACCGTGATTCTCGCGGGCGAAGGAGCGGACGAGACCATGGGCGGCTATCTCTTCCACAAGGCGCTGCTCTGAAGGGCCATCGGCTCGCCCGATCATGCCGCGCTCTCGTCCGCAGCGCCCTGCTCGCCCCCGCTCTGCGGCCACGCCGGCCGCGTCGTTCAACCTGGCCTTCCACTACCCGGCCGCGCTGGGGTCGCGCGGCAAGCGGAAGGTGCTCGATTTCGTGGGTCTCGTCGAGCCGGACCAGCTTTCGGGCGTACCGCCATCTGATCTCGCTCTTCGACGGGCGCGACACCGCGCGGTCTGTACACGCGACGATTTCCAGGGCGGAACGGCGCTCGGCCGGCGGCGCCGCAGCCGGCGGCGGCGAGCGCGCCGTAACTGAACCGCATGATCGCACCTGCAATTCGCCGACTGGCTGCCGGAAGACATCCTCATGAAGCAGGACAAGATGTCGATGGCGAGCGGCATCGAAGCCCGGGTGCCGTTCCTGGATCACGAACTGGTGGAGTAGTGCTCCGGATCCGCCCGCGCTCAAGATTGCGGCGGCGTGCACCAAGTACCTGCTGCGCCGTTACGCCGGGCGCTCGCATCCCGCAATAGCCGGCCGGCGGAAGATGCCGTTCTATGTGCCGATGGAACGGCCTTCGCGGACCCGCTTCCGTGATATGGTGGAAGACACGCTCTCCGAGCGAGCGTCCGGGACCGCGGCCTCCTCCGTCCCGAAGCGGTGGCGCGATTGCGGCAGGCGAGGTCTGGCGAGTTCGTATACGTAAAGCAGGCGTTCAGCCTGATGATGCTGGAATTGTGGTGTCGGATGGCGATAGATCGCCGGGGACGTCCTTAACTCGGGCTTTGTCGGGAGCCAACCATGACCGCGTCCGCCGAACTCGTCAGGGATTCGCTCGCGGGCGCTCCCTTGGCTCGTCGTACTGGCGCTGGTGCTCTACCTCCCCGGCTTCTGGTGGGGTGCGCCTCAGGCTACCGCCGAAGATCGGATCAAGGCGTGGGCGGTGGATGACGAGACCCCGCTGGGTCCCGCTCGCCGAGGTGCACAACATCATCGCTCCCCGACCCGACCGTAACCTGGGCTATCCGTTGCTGTATTCGTTTCTGGTAGTCGGGGTTCAGGCGCCCTACCTGCTTTACCTCAAGGCGAGTGGAGGGCTCGGTGCGACCGGGGCAGGGTATCCCTTCGGCCTCACGGAACCGGTGGGTGCCCTCCGGATGCTCACCTGGCTTGCGCACCTCCTCACTCTCGTGATGGCGGCGGTCGTCATCGCGGCGGCCTATGACACCGCGCGCGTGCTGTGGGGCGAGCGAGCCGCGATCCTCGCGGCAGTTTTCGTCACTTGCTGCTATCCGATGTTCTACTACTCGCGAACCGGCAATGTCGATGTGCCCATGCTGTGCTTCATGGCGCTCGCCGTCGCCGCCTTCGCGAGGATCCGGGTGCTCGGCACTCTCGGTCCGGCGCATTGTGGCACTCGGATTGTTCGCCGGCGCCGCCCTCGCGGTGAAAGAGGAAGCCATCGGGGTACTGCTTCCAATGGCGCTGCTGCTGGTATTGCTGCCGGGTCAGTTCCCGTTCGATGAGAGCAGCATCTCCAAGGGCCGATGGAGGGCACTCGCCTTCGGTCTCGGGGCCTCGGTGCTGGCGCTCGGTCTCGGCGGCGGGTTCTTCATCGAACCACATCGCTACATCATGCACCTCGAATTTCTTACCGGACGCCTGCACGCCGCGCCCGACGCCGGCGGGCTCATTCCGTTCGCCTTCCCCTACACGCTAGACGGCAACCTGACTTATGCGAGGCAGATCGTTGGCTACCTGGCTGACACGCTGACCGGCCCTGGCCTTCTGCTGGCCCTCGGCGGGTTGATCTGGGCGGTGCGGCGAGATCCGCCGAGCCGCGTCGTTGCCTGCCTGGTACTGGGCTATCTCGGATTCATCTTTGTCGTGCTCCGTTCCGGCCAGCTTCGGTACGTGCTGCCTGCCGGGTTTCTGCTGGCGCTGTTTGGCGGGTACGCCACGTCACTGATCTGGCAATCGAAACAGGTCGCGGTGCGGGCATCGCTCGCGATCCTGGCGGTCGTGGCTCTCGGATTGAACCTTCTCCGGGGGATCGACCTCACCTACGCGATGATGCGCGATTCACGCTGGGAAGCGGCCGCCTGGCTCGCGGAGCGAACCAAACCTGGTGATCACATCGACTATTTCGGCGCGTCTCAGAAGTTGCCGCCACTCGAAACCGGCGTCGTGACCGATCGCGCGACCGAGTATTTCGGACTGTTCTACGCGCACCGAATTGATCCCGCAAAGGTCGAAGAGGTTCTGAAGCGATGGCATGACCGCAATCCCAAATTCGTCATCGTCATGCCCGATCACACCAGCCGGCCTGGGGCGCCGTTCGACGTCTCGCTACCTCCTTCACTGTACGACGATCTGGTTGCCGGTCGCCGCGGCTGGAAGCTCGAGGCAATGTTTGAAACCCCTCCGTTGCTTCCTTGGGTAAAGCGACCGCCGCTCGATTACCCCATGGTCAACCCTCCCATTCGGATATTTGGTCCTAGCTCAGAGCTGTGGCGGAGGCGCTTCAAGTGTGGCATCAAAGCAGCATAATTACTGGACTCCTCGACTGGGTGGGTACTTGCGAAGCCTTGGGCGGGGCATGGCTTCTGCCTTCGGGGTGTCCAGCTTTCGTTCGTTTCGCCGTCCAGGCGAATGTCGAAACTTCCCCATGCGATTGGCCCGCGACCTATGGGCGTAGGGATGCGAGAAGGGCTGCGTCATTCGAGGTTGGAAGACGTTGCGGCGACCTATGAGCGATCTCTTGCCGAGGCGGCGGGCGGCGGCGAGGCCGTAGCCTTTGCCTACGCGCGGACTGCGCTCCAGGCGATTCTCACGGCCGAGGAAATCGGGGCGGGCGATGAAGTCGTTCTGTCGCCGCTGACCTGCAAGGTGATTCCGCTCGCCCTCCTCGCGCTGGGCATCCGCCCGGTGTTTGCGGACATCGCGGCCCGGCGCATTGAATCTCGACCCCGAGAAGGCCGAGGCTGCGATAAGTCCCCGCACCAGGGCGATCCTCTTCCAGCATACCTACGGGACCAGCCACGGTGGCCGTCGAGGCCGCCGAGCTTGCCTGCTCGTCGCGGTCTGATTCTGATCGAGGACTGCGCCCAGAATCTGCCTTGGTGGGTAGTCAACCCACCGTCCCGGACAGTTCGGGAAGGCGGCAATCTTCAGTACCAACCTCCGAAAGCCCTTGCCGGCCGGCAGCGGTGGTGCGGCCGTAACCCGGGACCCGGTTTTAGCCGCTTCGCTGAGGGCCTATCGAGATCGCCTCCCCTCTCCGTCCGCCATCCGGCGAGCGTCTGTTGCGCCTCGAATCATGGGTTCACGCGCAAGTGCTTCGACCGGCATTGTACTGGCCTCTGTTTGAGCTCGCCCGCTCTCTCCGTTCCGGATACCGTGAAGCGGGAGTCGCCGAGGAAGTCGCCTCGGAGATCACGGCGGTCTCGTTTCGTCCGAGCCCCTTTCAGATCCTCGAGGGGATGTCCCCCACTGGCTGGGTCTCCTGCCTGAGCTGGCCGCTCGCCGAAGCGAGCACGCAACGGCCTACGGCGAGGCGATGCGCAGCATGGGACGGGAGCAGAAACCATCCCCGGCCGCCGGCAATCAGCCGCTCTACTACTTTCCAGTACTGGTGGACGACAAGCGCTGCTCTGCTTCCGGGCTGCGAAACTGCGGTGTATCGAGATCGCCGCATGGCCGATCTGGACGCCCATCTTCCCGGTGGAACAAGCAGGCCGCCCCTCGAGACCTACGGTTATGTCCTCTCGGAAGCTGCCCCCTCGCCGAGCAGACGGCCCACCGACTAGTGGGATTGCCGACCGACCACCTCACCAAGGCTCGACATCGTCAGGCCGTCATCGACCTGCTGCGATCCCAGCTGCGGCGGGGACTGTGACCAGCCCGGCCCGCCCACCCGCCGTTGTACACGTGGACCTCGATGGCTACTCAGCCATCTGTGCCGCCCACGGCTGGTCGATGCCCGCCGGGGCCTCGACCACCTGTTCCTGAGTGGTCTCGGCAATGCGCTCGAGGCATTGGCCCAGGCCCGGCTTAACGCGACCCTGTTCGTGATCGCCCAGGACCTCGCCGACCCGGCCAAGCTCGCCCTGCTGCGAAAGGCGGTGGGAGCAGGGACACGAGATCGCGTCGCACACGATCTCCCACCGTCGCCTGACCTTATCTCTCGACTCGGGAAAAGGCCATGGAAATCGGCGGCAGTCGCGAGCGGATCGGAGCCAGGTCTGGGGGTTCCCGTGCTTGGCTTCCGCGCTCCAGCGTTCGACCTGGACCGCGAGGGACTCGATCTGGTGGCTCAAGCGGGATATCGCTACGACTCGTCGCTCTTTCCCAACGCCCGCTCGGCCCGGAGGATTTCAGGTTAAACGGGTATCGGAGTGGCCCCACCGACTGTTGCCCACCCGGGAACTCCTGGAGCTGCCACTGCCGGGTTTCGCCCCGCTTCCGCTTCCATACCACCCTTGTTACAGTCTCGTTCTTGGCACTTGGTACTTCCGGAACGGTCTGCAGCGCAGTGCCCGAATAGGGGCGCCGCTGGTGCTGCTGTTTCATCTAACGGACTTCGCCGATCCCTTACCTGCCGAAGGGTTTCTGGATGGAAGCGGCGGTTCTTCACTCTGTCCTACCTGAGCGCCGCGGAAAAGAGGAAGCGGTGCGGAGTCATGCTGGCCGAAGTGACCAACCGCTATCAGGTCGGGCGGACCGCGGAGTTGCTGGAAGTATTCCGAGGCGGCCAGCCAGTAATGCAGGGTAGACGATTTTCCGATCGCCAATCGCGCGTTCTCCGGCCAGAGAGGTTGTGATGGACGTTTCGGTGGTGTGCCCGTTCTACAACGAGGCGGGGATCCTCGAGGCGTCAGTGCGAGGCCTGCTGGCGCAGCTCGAGCTGCTGCCGCACGACTGGGAACTGATCATCGTCGATGACGGCTCTTCCGATGGTTCCGGCGCGCTCGCGAAGAGCCTCACGCCGTTGAGTCCGCGGCTGAGGGTACTGGGTTATCGTACCAACCGGGGCAGGGGTCACGCGCTACGAACCGGCATCGCGGCGGCCCGGGGCGACACGATCGTTACCACGGAGATCGACCTTTCCTGGGGCGATACCATCGTACACGAGCTGGTGGCCGAGATGCTCCGCCATCCCGAGACCGATATGGTGGTGGCGAGCCCCCACCTCCCCGGAGGCGGGTATCGGAACGTTCCGTTCAAGCGGGTCCTCCTGAGCCGGGTCGGCAACATGATCATCCGGGCTTGCCTATCGCGGGCCCCGACCATGAACACCGGAATGACCCGAGCGTACCGCCGCGAGCTGATTCAGTCGCTGCCGCTCAGCGAAGATGGCAAGGAGTTCCATCTCGAGGTGATCCTCAAGGCGACCACGTTCGGCGCCCGGCTTCGGGAAATCCCCGCCATGCTCGAGTGGAAGGAGTACAAACACCAGGGCCAGCGGGTGAAGAGGAAAAGCTCTTCGCGGGTCAGGCTGTTGATCGTGACCCATAGTCTGTTCAGCTTGTTCGCCGATCCTATCCGCTATGTTTGGGCTATGAGCCTCGCCAGCTTATTCATCGGGGGAGTCGCCCTGATTTGGGCGGTCATCGACTATGTACGGCACGCAGTGTCGATCTACATGGCCTTGCTGAGCGTTTCGATGGTGATCCTGGGCATTGTGCTGTTTGTCATGGGCGTGGTTCTCCAGCAGGGCAACATTATTCAGCGCGAGCTCTGGTCGATCCAGCGGCTCATGATCAGGGCCGGCAATGACAAGCGGCCTTCGGACCTTATTTCCGGCCGGATCATCTCGGCTGAGCCCACGAGTGTGGAACTGTAGACTAAAGCGATGGGGAATAGCAGCTTACGTATCGAGGCAAGGGGCGCCAAACGTCATCCCGATTCCCAAAGGGTGCCCTGCGTTACTGTGGGCTGGACGCAGCACAAATAGTGTTTTTCTAGGTCAGATGATGGATCTCCTTTGATGGCACGGGGATTGCCAACCAAACTTGCCTCAACCCGGCGCTTGCAGAGCCGCAGCCGGCGAGGTTGGGTAACTAACGCGGTAGTCCTCAGCGGCCCGGCCGGCGTCGTTCCGACGCCAGGTCATGAATAGGTCTCCGGACAGGCCTTCTGTCTGGAATTCGCACGAAAGGGTTCGGCTTCCGTGACGATGCATCGACTCGGCTTCAGCCTTGTTCTCTACGTCGGTCCCGATCAGATCCTTCCGCTGACCTCCATCCTCGGCGCGTCGGCGGCGCGCTCATGATTTTCTGGCGCCAGGTTGTGGGTCTCTTCCGGCGAATTCGCTCCGTCTTCGTTCGGGAATAGCGGTCAGCATTGGCAGTGCGGGCCTCTGCGGCATGCGGAGGGGGTCCGCAGTGCGCTATAATCCCGTCTAATGTCCCTCCCCAAGCCGGATCTCGCGCGGCCACCCCAGGAACCTCCCGACTGGAGATTCCGCTGGTTCATCATGGCCGCCGTGTCCCTGGCGCTCGCTTGTGGACTCTGGAAGCCTTGGCTTCCCTCCTACTGGGGACTCGCCAAGGAATCTTGAGCTGGAAGACGGGAAATTCGGTGAAGGTCCTGATAGCGGCTCCAGCCGTTTATCTCCTGGTCTTCCTTCCTGCCGCCATTCTCTTCGCCCTGCTCGACCGAGCGCTGAAGCAACGCTGGGCGGACGTCGCCATGATCTTCAGCTTCATCTCGCTGCTCGGCATTTCCGTCACCACTCTGATGCGTCCATGGTTTTCCGCCGGCACTTCTGTGCTGCTGGGGTTGGGCATGGCATCGGTGGCCCTCCGGATCTACGCCTCCAATCGCACCCGGTGGGGCTTTGCCCTGGTGAGAAGTGCGCCGTGGCTCGTGGCCGCGGCGATGCTGATCGGAGTGATTGGCACCGGGTCCACGGGAATCGCCGAGCGGCTCGCGATCGCGCGCCTGCCCGCGGTCCCGGCTTCAGCGCCCAACGTGTTGCTGATCGTGATGGATACCCAGCGCGCCGACCACCTCACCGCGTATGGATACTCCCGAGCCACCACTCCTCGGCTGGGGCGTCTCGCCGACGAGGGGGTCAGATTCACATGGGCCACTTCGCCTGCCGTTACGACGCTGCCGTCTCATTCCAGCATGATGACGGGACAACTGGTCGGTGAACACGGCGCCGGGGTGAACAGCCGGCTGTTCCTCGATCGCCGGTTTCCTACCCTCGCCGAACAGATGCGGGTCCGGATACCTGACCGGGGGGTTCGTGGCCAATACGTATTGGACCGGACGTCATACCGGGCTTAACCGGGGATTCATTCACTACGAGGACTTCTACGGGGGCCTGATGATGGGTTCACCCGGACCGTGATGGGCCGCGCCATCGCCTATCAGGTCTTTCCGATGATCGGACAGGTCGATATTCCGGGTCGCAACGCGCGGAAGATGTGAACCGCGAGCTACTCGGCTGGCTCGACCGTCACAGCGGTCGGCCCTTTTTCGCGTTTCTCAACTATTTCGACGTTCACGCCCCATATCGTCCTCCGCCCGGCTGGGCGGGCCGGTTCTCTTCCCAGGGCGACTCGGTCGCCCGCACTCGAAAGATCGAGATCGGCGCGTGGAACGAAGGAACGGTACCGGATTCGGCCGTGCTGGCGGCCTGGCGGACTGTTACGACGAATCGCTGCTCTACCTTGACCATCAGATCGGTGTCTTACTCGACAGTCTTGCGGCGCGGCACCTGCTGGAGCACACCATCGTGATTGTGACCGGTGATCACGGCGAGAGCTTCGGGAGCACGGCACGGTGCACCACGGCGCCACGCTGTATCTCGAGCAGATCCGAGTCCCCCTAATTCTCTGGGGACCGGGCCGCATTCCCGCCGGGAGAAAAGTGGATCGCGCGGTCGATCTGCGCGCGATTCCCGCTACGGTGCTGGAGGTGGCTGGTCTGCCGGCAGCGGGGTTCCCCAGACGGTCGCTTCTCACCTACCTGGATCCGGCCGATTCACCGCCGAGCCGGCCCTCTCCGAGGGTCCTCGCGTCCCGGGCAATCCTCCTACCTGGCAGACGGGAAAAGGATGGGTGAAATCGGTCGCGACTCAGCGCTGGCACCTGATCGAGTTTGAGTCGGGCAATCGTGAGCTGTACGATCTCCAGGCCGATCCGGCAGAGTTGCGAGACCTGGCAGCAGTCCCCGAGTTGCGGGACACACTGACGGTGCTGGAGCGGGGACTCCCCGGTCCCTTGGGTGCCAGATCGTTCCAGGAGTCCCCGGTGACCGAGCCCCCGGTCCGCTTCACCGGGTTCCGGTTGGTCGGGTTCGCCTTCGCGATCGGCCTGCTCTTCGGGTTCATCGAGGCCGGCCAGGCCGCGCTTTGATTCCTGGTTTTCTGCGCTCTCGACTGGCGCACGGCGACCGGCTATCCGGTACTGTGGGTCGGTCCCCTGTTTTATGGCGCCGCTTTCGCAGTGTGTGGGGCGCTCGCCGCCCTGGGCGCACTGGTGCTGCCCCGCGTGCCATGGGACATTCTCCTCCGGCCGGGACTCGCGCTGCTCGGCGGTTGGCTCGCCGTTGAGCTTCACCCCGTCCTGTTCAGTCAAATCACTTCGGCATTGATAGGTATCGGCCTCGCAGTGGTTCTTACCCGAGCCTATCGGGCGC
Source organism: uncultured Gemmatimonadales bacterium (assembly GCA_963821525.1). GTDB lineage: Bacteria > Gemmatimonadota > Gemmatimonadetes > Gemmatimonadales > GWC2-71-9 > DATBGE01. The sequence goes on from CAWGED010000005.1 coordinate 43,369, forward strand.
GGAGAGAGCGCTGGTTCCTCGGGCGCTCAGTATCCTGCCGCTCCTGATCGTTCTCGTGACCTGGCCGCGGCCGGCGCGTGGCTCGCGACGATACTGCACGAGCGCTCCCGTCTCGCGGCGCTCCCTGCCATTTCCGGCGAACGCCCGAACCTGATCCTGTTGGTGATTGACACCCAGCGCGCGGACCATCTCTCGTTTCATGGCTATTCGCGCCCGACCTCGCCCAATCTGGATCGTTTTGCCGGACAGGGCTGGACGTTCGACAACGCGACTGCCAGCGCGCCTTGGACTCTGCCCAGTCACGCCACCATGATGACCGGTCACCCGCTGGCCGACCACCGGGCCGGCGTGGCGAAGCGCCCGTTCCTCGATGACCGGTTCCCCACGATCGCCGAAGCGCTCGGTCATGCCGGCTACGCTACCGGCGGCTTTGTCGCCAACGTCTTCCGGTGCGGCCGCCGTACCGGCATCGATCGGGGGTTCATACACTACGAGGATTATTTCGGACATCCCGGCGACGCGATCGCCCGCACGGTGTTGGGCCGGTGGCTCGCCTACCACGCGCTTCCGGCCCTGGGCCGGCGCGACATTCCCGGCCGCAAGAGTGCCGCCGACGTAAATCGCGAGATGCTCCAGTGGATCGACGGGCTCAAGGGCCGCCCGTTTTTCGTTTCGCTAACTACCTGGATGTTCACAAACCGTTTCGCCCACCGGCTCCCTACCTCGGCCGGTTCTCGGGAACTACTCACTTGTCGCGGGCTCCCAGAGAGCCGATGATCGATATCGGAGCCCAGGGCGCCGAGCTCCGGCGGGAGTCTCCGGAGGAGATTCAGCGGGACATCGACGGCTATGACGAGTCGATTCTCTACCTCGATGCCCAGCTCGGGGAACTGTTCACCGCTCTGGAGCAGCGTGGGTTACTGCAGCGCTCCCTTGTGATCGTCACCAGCGACCACGGCGAAGCCTTTGGAGACCACGGACTCTTCTCCCATGGCAACAGTCTGTATCGCGATCAGATCCACATCCCTCTGATCATGCACTGGCCCGGTCATCTCGACGTCGCGCGCTGGCATCAGCGGTGGGGCTCGATCAGATCGCGCCGACACTGGCGGAAGCGGCCGGACTCACGCAGGTGACATTCCCCTCACGCTCGCTGTTCGCGCCAGCGGATTCAGCTGCAACTGCGATGTCGCAGGTCGCCGGACGGACTGGGCTGCCGGCGGAGCTCCCGGTCTCCCGTGGCTGGCTCGCGGCGTTGGTCAACGATCGGTTCCACTACATCCGCTCGCAGGCGGGCACCGCGGAGCTGTTCGACATCACCCGTGATCCCGGGGAAGAGCACAACCTCGCCTCTGATTCGAGCTTCGCCGGAACCATGAAGGCCCTCGGAGATCGGCTCCACCGCCTCATGCCCAGGCCCATTCAATGAGTATTTCGTCCGGACGGAGCGGCCCGGTCGTACGGTTGGCACTGTGGTTCGGCCTTGCTACCGGTTTCGGGGAAGTGATACTCCTCGGCCTGCGCCGCTATCTGCTGCATCGCTTCCTTTTTCTCGGGCAAGACGCGGCGTGGATGGTGCCGCTGGCGGATGCGCTGTGTTTTTCGCGGTCGGCCTGCTGCTCGCCTTGGCGCATCGGTGGTGGCCGGGACGATTCACGGCGCCGGCGGTTGCCGGTGTGCTGGCAGGACTCTCGATCTTCGCCCTGCTCCTCATGTACGGTCCGTTGCACCAAGTGGCGTCGATCCTTATCGCGGTTGGCGTAGGCTACCAGGCCTCGCGGTTTCTCGCTCCCCGTTTCGATCGTTTTCTGGCGGTGGTTGGGCGAACGCTTCCGGTGCTCGTCGTCCTGCTGCTGGTGACGGCGGGGACGGTTCGCGGGCTCACGCTGTGGAACGAACGCCGAGCGGCCCGCCTGCGGCCTGCGCCCGTGGCGGGTGCTCCCAACATCCTGCTCATCGTCCTGGACACGGTGCGCTCCCTCAGCCTGAGTGTGTATGGCTACGAACGGGTGACCACCCCCGAGCTGGAACGCTGGGCGCCCAATGCGGTGCGCTTTGCCCGGGCTCTTTCCACCGCGCCGTGGACCCTGCCTTCCCACTCCACGATGTTCACCGGCCATTTCCCCCACGAGATGACCGCCGACTGGCGCACGCCGCTCGACGGGCGCTATCCCACTCTGGCCGAGGTGCTCGAATCCCACGGATATCGGAGCGCGGGATTCGTCGCCAATACGATGTACTGCAGCTACGAGACCGGGATACGGCGCGGCTTCGCGCATTACGAAGACTATCCCGTGAACCTGGGCCGCATCCTGTTCAGCTCCACGCTGGGCAAGCTGGTCAGCGTGAGCCCCTTCTTCCGCGATCGCGCGATCCGCAAGCGAGCGGCCGAAGTCAATCGTGAATTCCTCTCGTGGCTGGACAGAATCGTGAACCGGGGCCGTTCTTCGCCTTTCTCAACTACTACGATGCGCACGGTCCCTACCAGCCGCCCGCGCCCTTCGACCAGAAGTTCGGCGACGCCTCGCGGCGCAAGGAGCTGGAGCAGATGCGGGAAGATGCTCCCGCCCTCCAATGGCCGCCGGACGTGATTCAAGCCGCGAAGGACGCCTATGACGGCTCGATCGCCTACATGGACGCCGAGCTGGGAAACTTGTTCCACGAGCTGGATCGGCGCGGGCTCACCCAGAATACTCTGATCATCGTGACTTCCGACCACGGAGAGGAGTTCGGGGAGAACGGGGTCTTCTGGCACGGCAACAGCCTGTACCGCCCCTCCGTGCAGATCCCCCTGCTGATGAAATTGCCTGGTGGACTCCCCGCCGTCCGCGTAGTGGATGATCCGGTTTCACTCCGCGATCTGGCGGCCACGATCATGTCCGTCGCCCTGCCCGGCGTGGCCCACCCCTTTCCAGGTGCGAGCCTGAGCCGCTACTGGCTGTCGGAGAGACGGGATTCGGCGGCAACTGCCGACACCCTGCTCCAGGAGGTGAACTTCGATCCCAGGCTGCCGAGCAATACCCCGGTTTCCAAGGGCCCGATGCGCGCCGTCGTCTTGGATGGCGGGCGGCTAATCAGGCGGGGAGATGGCTACGAGGAGTTGTTCGATTTCAACCGCGATTCCTCGGAAACCAGTAATCTTGCGACCTCCCCCGAGGCTGGCGCTCGGCTCGAACAGCTTCGTGGGGCGCTCAAGGCACTGGTGCCAGTGCGGGCCCAGGCCAACAGCACGCTTCGCCCATGAGCCGGGCCACTGCTGGGGAGACACCAGTCGCCGCAGCGACCAACGATTCACACTGACCTGACGCTCGGGTCGGACACCCATGATCTCACCAGCCGCACCACGACCGATCACAGCCCCTGCGGCCGCTCGAGACTCTGACGCTTGCTGCCTGGTTCGGACTGCTCGCCGGAATAGGTGAGGCCGTGGTGCTCACTTTCCGCAAGTTCGTTCTGCATGCCTCGGTGCTGCGTAACCTGGACATGCTGTGGACCGGTCCGCTCGCCTCGATGGTGCTGCTTTCCTGCCTCGGGATTCTTTTCCTGTTGTTGTCCCGGGTGTTACCGAGGCTGATCACATGGCGTTTCATCGTGGGCGTCTTTGCGGTGTTCGCCTTCCTTCCGATGCTCTTGGCCGCGGAGCAGCTGTACCGTGTCGCCGCTGGCCTCCTGGCGATCGGTCTGGGCGTTCAGACTCTACGCATCGTTGCTCCTCGTCGAGAGCGATTCGAACGGCTGGTTCACAGGTCGCTCTGGGCCTTGGGACTCGCTGTCGCGCTGGTCGCCGGTGGCCTGCGAGCCTCGTGGGCGCTCCGGGAACGGCGCGGGCTGGCAGCTCTGCCGGCCGCGTCGAGGGGATCGCCGAACGTGCTGCTGTTGGTGCTCGATACAGTCGCGGCTTTGCGCCTCAGCCTGTATGGCTATCCTCGACCGAACACGCCTCACCTTGAAGAGTGGGCCCGGCGCGGAGTCCGATTCGATCGCGCCATGTCCACAGCCCCATGGACGCTGCCGTCTCACGCTTCGATCCTGACTGGTCGCTGGCCCCATGAACTCAGCGCTGACTGGCTCGCTCCGCTCGATGGGACCTACCCGACCCTGGCCGAGGTGCTCGGAGCTCATGGGTATGCCAGCGCCGGCTTCGTGGCGAACTCCTATTGCAGCCGCGTCTTCGGGCTGCAGCGGGGCTTCCAGCACTATGAAGATTTCCCCGCGACCCCGGCACAGATTCTCTTCAGTTCGGCATTGGGCCGGCTGCTGGTGCCGAGCTACGGGTCCGGTTTCACAAGGTGGTTCGGCCCGCAGATGCGATCAACGGCGAGCTTCTGCACTGGCTCGACGATCGTCCCAAGAATCGGCCCTTCTTCGCCTTCCTGAATTACATGGATGCGCACGATCCCTATGAGCCTCCACCCCCATATGAGGAGCAGTTCAGCGACCCTGCCTCAATCCGGCTGGTCCATGGCCTTCGCCATGATCGAGTGATCGGCTGGTCTCCCGCCGAGGCTGAGGCCGCCAAGGGCGCCTACGATGGTGCGTTGGCCTACCTCGACTCCAGGCTGGGAGCACTGTTCAGCGAGTTGGAACGGCGGGACTCCTGGCAAATACGATCGTCATTGTGACGGCAGATCACGGTGAGGAATTCGGTGAACATGGGGTCTTCTACCACGGCAACAGCCTGTATCAGACGGTGGCTCGGGTTCCGTTGATCATCACCTGGATTGGCCACCTGCCCGCCGGGCGGATCTGACCCCGGTCTCCCTGCGAGACCTGGCGGCGACGGTGATGGATCTGACGGGAGTCGATTAGTCCAGCCTTTCCCCGGCCGTTCCCTGGAACGTTTCTGGGATCAGCGAGCAGATAAGGCTCCCGTCTCCGACACTCTGCTCATGAAAGTGAGCTATGTACCGAAACTCCCTCGCGGTACACCAGTGAGTCGGGGGACCATGCACGCGGTACAACTCGGCGGGTACCGGTTGATCGTCAACGGCGATGGGGTGGAGGAACTCTACGATTCGAGACAGCCTCGAGCGGAACGACCTTCAAGGAACCAGCGCTGGCCGATACCCTCGCGGCCCTCCGCGCGTCGCTCCCAAGTGCGACAAAGTCCGGGTTGGAATGAACCGACCATGACAGCCTCCTCGCCTGTCTCAACCGTCGGCCGAGATCCGGATTGCGGGACTGCATCTCGCTCTGTTTGGCCTCTGGTTGGGTCTGGTCTACGGCTTGATCGAGGCGCTCGAGGCCATGCTGTGGACTCTGATCCCGGGCGGGCTCTCCTGGCAGAACGGGACCGCTCCACCGATCCTCTGGGTGGCTCCGCTGGTCTATGGGGGGGCCTTCGGCTTGTGGCACTCCTTGTCGCGGGCCTCTCGAAACTTCTGCCGCGAGTCCGCTGGGACCTCGTCCTGGTCTTCCTGCTGGTTGCCGTCGGGGCCTAACTGGCGACTCGCTGCAAGGCCTGATCCTTGATGAGCGGGCTTGCCTATTGTTGGGGCTGGGTTCGGTGTTGCTCTGACCCGGGTCTACCGGCGGCGTCCCGAATGGTGGCTTTCCACCGCACGGGGAACCTTGCGAAGGCTCCTCGGTGCGGTGGCACTCACCGCGGTTCTAATCACCGTCGGCACACGGTTAGCCGAGGCCGTCGCCTCGCCAGCCTGCGGCAGCCCCAACGGGTCGCCCCAATATCCTCCTTCTCGTCATCGACACCCAGCCGGCCGATCACCTCTCCGTCTATGGATATGGCCGGCCGACCTCACCGACGCTGGAGCGTCTGGCCCAGGAGGGATGGCTCTTCGAAAACATGACCTCCAGTTCCTCGTGGACATTGCCGAGTCATGCCACGATGATGACCGGTCGGCAACAGCACGAGCACCGAGCCGGAGTCCTGCGGCGGCCCTATTTGGATCACAAATTTCCAACGATCGCCGAACTTCTGCGGCAGGAGGGATACGCGACCGGCGGGTTCGTCGCGAACATTACTGGTGCGGAAGGGAAACCGGCTTGGGTCGGGCTTCATCCGATACGAGGACTATTTCCAGAACATGGGCGACGCGCTGGTCCGCACCGTGCTGGGGCGGCGCCTGGCGTACGACGTGTGGCCCAAGCTGGGTCCCCGGAATATCCCCGGACGGAAGTCTGCTGCCGACATGAATGCCCATCTGCTGAGCTGGATTGACGGGCTTCACGACCGCCCCTTCTTCGGCTTCGTGAACTACTTCGATATTCACGGGCCCCTCTTTCCACAGCCGCCGTATCTGGGGCGGTTCTCCGACGTCTCTCGCCGTCCGGCAGGTGAGCCGGGCGTGGCGCTAGGCGCCATCACTGGTGAGTTCAAACGGCTCACCCCGGAGCAGATCCAGGCCGATATCGATGCCTATGATGAATCGATCCTCTACCTCGATGCCCAGATCGGATCATTGCTGGATGAGCTGAAGAAGCGGGGCAAGCTGGACAACACCTTGATCATCCTCACCAGCGATCATGGGGAGAGCTTCGGAGAGCACGGCTTCTACTTCCACGGCCACAGTCTCTATCGGGAACAGGTGGATATCCCGCTGCTGCTCCGCTGGCCTGCCCGGCTACCGCCGGTACACACCGCACCGAGCCAGTGACCTGGAACAGATCGCGGCGACTATCGCTGAGGCTGCGGGGCTGCCGAGCGGTGCTGTGCCGGGCGTGTCGCTCTTGGGCAAACCAGATTCGGCCGCCGTCGGAATCGCCGAACTGGCGCAGCGTTCAACCGTGCCGGCTTCCTGGCCCGCATCCCGGGGCTGGCTCGCGTCGCTCACGACCGATTCATGGCATTTCATCATCCTACAGTCTGGTGAGGCCGAGCTTTACGACTTCCGTCGAGATCCACAGGAGCGGACCAATCTCGCCGCCGACTCGGTTCACCTGGTCGAGCAGTTTCGCGAGCGGTTCAAGCGTCTGGTACCGATTCCGATTCGATGAAGGCCTCGCCTGCACCGGCACAGCGACTGACACCCCGCGCCATCCTCTTACTGGGACTCTCGGCTGGTCTGCTCACGGGTCTAGTTGAAGCGCTGGTGTTCCTATCGCGACGGTTGGTGCTCGGCCGCCTGGTTCACGTTAGCGCCCATTTCGGATGGATGGCCCCGATCGGGGACCTGGTACTCTTCGCCGGACCTGCGCTCGTACTGTCCCTGTGCGCTCGACTCTGGCCGAGGCTGATGCCGGCGCGACTGGCGTTCTTCCTGTTTGCTTTTCTAGGGTTCGCCGCCTTGTTGCTGATGGAACCGGGGTTTCACAAGGTGGCGGTCCTGGCCCTGGCAGCAGGCCTGGCGTGGCAGACCGCCCGAATGCTCTCACGCAGAACTGGAGCGTTCGAGCAGCGGTCAGGGATTGTCATGGCTACGCTTGCAGCGTGCGTGACGCTGATCGGTGTAATGACGGTCGGAATACAGGCGGTGCGGGAGCGAATGGCAATCGGACGTTTACCTGCAGCGGCGGGGAATCGCCCGAACGTGCTCCTGATAATCCTCGACACGGTCAGGGCAAAGAGCCTCAGTCTTTACGGCTACAATCGAGACACCAGCCCATCGCTGACCCGTCTGGCGGGACGCGGAGTACGGTTCGAGCGGGCCTTCTCGACCGCGCCGTGGACGTTGCCCTCGCACGCCAGCCTGTTGACCGGTGACTATCCCCACCAACTGTCGGCGGACTGGATCGAGCCACTGGATCGCAAGGTTCCCACCCTGGCTGAGCGGTTCAGTGCCGAGGGTTATCTGACCGGTGGATTGGTTGCCAACGTGGGCTACTTGAGCTGGGAATTCGGACTGAACCGGGGGTTCGCTCACTATGAGGACTACCTCTTTCGTCCGCGGGACATTCTCGAGTCAACCTCGATCGGGAGACAGCTGGACTACAGTTACCTCCTCCGTGACTTGCTACATACCGACCAGCATCTGGTTCGGATCGACGCGCCGTCCATCAGCCGGCGCTTCCTGAGTTGGGTAGACAAGCGCGGAGACCGCCCCTTCTTTGCTTTCCTCAACTATTACGACGCGCACGGTCCTTATCTCCCGCCCTCGCCATGGGACCGTCGCTTCGGTGCGGCCCGTCAGGATAACCGCAGCACACTTCATCGTTTTCTGAGCCGGCCGTTCGGTCCGCTTCCCCAGGCGGTGGTCGACCGGGAGATGGAGCAATACGATGGTGCCCTCGCCTATCTCGACGACCAGATCGGTAAGCTCATCGAGGAGCTGGATCGTCGCCATCTGCTCGATCACACCATCGTGCTCCTGACCGCGGATCATGGCGAAGAGTTCGGTGAGCATGGCCTGTTCGATCATGGAAATTCGCTCTACCGGCCCTCGGTTCAGGTCCCCCTTCTGGTCGTGTACCGTGGGGTGGCTCCGGCGGGCAGGCAGGTGGAGCAGCCAGTGACCCTGCGGGATGTCGCCGCCACCCTGGCCGACTTGGCTGGACTGCCAGCTGGGGAGGTTCCGGGGGTCTCTTTGGCCCGATTCTGGCGAGAGAGTCCCCCGGTTGAGCCCCGTACGCAAAGCCCTGTCATTTCAGAGGTTAGCAAAGGGATCCGAACCCCGCCCTGGTATCCGGTCAGCAAGGGGGACATGCGTTCATTGGTAGAAGGGGGCCATCGCTACATCTTGGGTGGGGATGGCACGGAGAAGCTGTTCAGTCTGAGCGACGTTTGGGAACGAAATCCCCTGTCTCTGTCGGATTCGTTGGTGCTACCCTTTCGGAAAGAACTTGCCCGCTGGCCATGGCACAGATAGTTGCGGGAGTCCCGTTGCAGTCCCGAAAAGTGTGCGACGAGGGGGGGGCGGATCGGTCCGCGCTTCAGCCGTCGCTTCTGATCTTGGCTGTGTGGTTCGCGCTCGCCGCCGGGCTGCTGGAAGGGGCCTGGAGGGTGTTTCAGCGCCTGGGATTGCACCAGTTCGTTGGCCTGCCGTTCGATATCGTCTGGATGGCTCCGACAGTCGATTTTCTCTGGTTGTTGCTACCGACCCTCCTGCTGATACTGGCCCGTCGGCTGACTCCGGGGAAACTGCCATTCGGCGCCCTGGTCGGAATCCTGGGTGGCCTGGCCGCTTTGCCCCTCTTCCTGCTGGTCACGTCCATGCATAAGGCGGTCGCGCTGGTGCTCGCCGTGGGCGTGGGCATTCAACTGAGTCGTCTGGTGTCGGGACGGGCGCTGGCGGTTGCTGCCTTCATGCGGCGGACCCTGCCGCTGCTGGGCATTCTGTTCGCCAGCGGGGCCAGCCTGGTGTTGAGCATCGAATGGTTGAATGAACGTGCCGCATCGACCCGCTGGCCCGCCGCATCTCGAGACAAACCCAATGTTCTTCTGCTGGTCTGGGACACGGTACGAAACGATGAGTCAGCGTCGCGGGATACACCCGGCCTACCACACCGTTTCTCGAGTCAGTGGCCCGGGAGGGAGTTCGCTTCGAGCATGCGTTCAGCACCGCGCCCTGGACCCTCCCCTCCCATGGGAGCATGTTCACCGGTCAGTGGCCCTTCATGTTTTTCCGGGGGATCTGGGCGCCCGTGGAGATGCCGACACCGACCCTGGCGGAGGCGCTCTCTCAGGCGGGCTATCGGACCGGCGGGTTTACCGCCAACCTGGCCTACACCACCCGGGAGCACGGGATTCACAAGGGCTTTGCGCATTACGAGGATTTCAGCCGCACGATGGGGACAGCGCTCGCCAAGTCGCGCATCAGCCGGGTGATCCTGGATCCGCAATGGGTACGCCACATCATCGGATACTACGATTTGATGGGGCGGAAGCGGGCGGACGTGATCAACACCAGTTTCCTGCGCTGGCTGGACCAGGATGGCTCCAGGCCATTCTTCGGATTTCTCAATTATTTCGACGCCCACGCGCCCTATATCGCTCCCTCACCGTTCCGGGAACGGTTTGCTCTCGCCCGGCGGGGAAAGTATGAGATCATTCCGCAGCCGGGACAGGGAGGCGGTCCCTCGCGTACCCCTGAGGCCCACCGATACTGGCGCGCCGAATACGACGCCCTCATCGCATCCCTGGATGACGCGACCCGGAGGCTGTTCGCCGAGCTGGCCCACCGAGGTCTGCTCGACAATACCATCGTCATCATCACCTCGGACCACGGCGAGCAGTTCGGCGAACATGGCAAGTGTTGCCACATGAACACCCTCTATCGGGCGGTCCTGGAGGTCCCACTCTTGATCCGGTTTCCACCTGCCGTGCCGGCCAATCAGTCCATTCCAGCCCCGGTGAGTCTTCGGGACATACCGCGCACCGTGCTCACCCTGACCGGTGTGGCCGCGGAAAGTATCCCTGGGCGCTCCCTCACTCGCTTCTGGAAACCGGAACCCGCTGCGCCCGATTCGTTGATTCTGGCCGAGTTGTCCACCTCGCGCCGTGGTAACCTCGGCCCTCACGCGGTGGTGTCCAACGGTGTCTTCTACATTCGGGCAGGAAAGGATTCGGTTGAGCTCTACGACCTGCTGGACGACACGGCCCAGGCCACCAGCCTGCATCGTCATCCGGCTCGCAGCGCCGATCTGGCTCGCTTCAGACATGTGACGGACAGCCTCGCCGAGCTTTACCGGCGGAGGAGCCACACAACCGACGAAGTCGAAGAGGAGGACGAGCAGTGAGCACGGACCCTTCGACTGCACTGGAGGTGCCGAGCCACAGGCTGATCGGGTGGGGCGCCGCGCTTGGCATCGGCGCCGGTCTGATCGAGGCCGCGATGGCGACCATTCGGTCGGGTCGCACCGCGCTCTTGATTGGGAGGGTGCGGCGACTTTGTCTGGTTGGCCCCGCTGGTTGGTCTGCTGCTCGGCTTGAGCAGCGTGATTCTCCTGATCGGAGCGCGCCGGCTGTGCTCCCCGCGCGTTTACCCCTCGGGTGATCCTCACCATCGTCGGCACCGTCGTTTTCCTAAGCCCGATTTTTCTTTTCCAGCGGATGCATCGACTCGCCGCGCTGGTGCTGGCGCTGGGAATCGGGTTCCAGCTGGCGGCCTGGCTCACTCGGCGAGCCGCCGCATCGCGCTGATGCACTGGATGCTTCCACTTGGTAATGTTCTGCTGGATCGCTGGCGGACTGGGATTGGAGGTGGTACGGAACCTGCGCGAGCGCGCCGCCATCCGAAGGCTCCCACCCGCCGAAGCCGATCGTCCGAACGTCTTGCTCCTGGTGCTGGATACGGTTCGCGGAATGAGCCTGAACCTGTACGGGTACCCGCGAGCTACCACTCCTGAGTTGAAGAAGCTGGCTGAGCGAGGCGCCCGGTTCGACTACGCGGTGGCGCCGGCGCCATGGACCCTCCCTTCTCACGGGTCGATCTTCTCTGGACGTTTACCCCGGGAATTCAGCACCACCTTCCGTACCCCGTTCGACGAGAAATTCCCCGTGCTCGCCGAGGCGCTCGCCGGTCACGGCTACGTGACCGGTGGGATTCGTCGCCAACATCTGGTATTGCGCGGCTGGCCACGGTCTGGAGCGGGGATTCCTCGCAGTATCGCGACTACCCCCGCACCACGTGGCGAGTGGTCGAAGGGTCGGCACTCGGTCGTTGGCTCTTCGAGCAGGCCACCGTCCGCAGGTTTGTCGGCTGGTACGAGATGCTTTGGCGCAAGAACGCCGGACGGGCGGTGAACGAATTTCTCGCAGTGGGAAGCGAAGCCGCGCGATGGACGTCCCTTCTTTGCGTTTATCAATTTCTTCGACGCCCACAACCCATTCGTCCCACCGGCGCCTTTCGATACCATGTTCGCGACCGTCCAGGACGACACTATGATCCGCGCTTCAAGATGCCGGAATTTTCCGACCTCACGGCCGATGAGATTGAGTTCACCCGGGACCAGTACGAAGGAGCTATCGGATACATCGACCGGTCCGTCGGGCATATGTTGACCGAGCTGGATCGGCGCGGCGTCTTGAAGCACACGATCGTTGTGATCACCTCCGACCACGGCGAGCAGTTCGGCGAGCACGAGCTCCTGGGGCATGGCAACAGCCTGTATTCGCAAGTGCTCCACGTTCCGCTCGTGATCGTGTATCCCCCCAAGGTGCCTGCCGGCTCGGTCGTGGCGCCCCCCGTAGGGCTTCGCGACATCCCGACCACGGTCCTTGACCTTGCTGGTCTGCCGAACGATCGCGGCCTTCAGGGGCGCTCCCTTACCCGCTTCTGGGAACGTCCAATGGACTCCGGGGACGTGGATGAGGTCATCGTTTCCGAAATGCCGGGCGCGAGCGCTGCCAATGCCGTCTCTCTCATTGCGGACGGGCATCACTACGTCCGCTGGTGGAAGCGGGCGGAAGGCGTCTACGACCTTCGAACCGATCCGACCGAACAAACCAATCTGGTCGGCACTCCCATAGGAGATTCGCTGCTGACCCGGTTCCGGGACATGGCGGCTGAACTGTCCCAGAAGTTTCCCGGGCTCAGGAAGGGGGAGGCGAATGACACGCTCTGAGGCCCGAGCGGCCGGAGTCATTCGACGGTCTGGTGTCATTACATTTGCGACCGATGATGACTCGCTCGAGCTCTATGGCGCCAAGGCTCGTCCACCCCCATTTCGTTGGGTAGTGCTGAAATCGACGATGACCACCGCTGACGACTGCTGCGCGGTGACTGCGAACCACGGCAGCGAAGCTAAGAAAGGTGAGGCGAGTGACACATTCTGACGTGATGGCCCCAGGCCACGGCGCCGCTCCTCGGGCGGCCCAGGCACAACCTGTGGCCGAAGAGCGGATGAACATCGTGATCGGCGGCCATGTCGACCACGGGAAGAGCACGATCGTGGGCCGGCTGCTTGCCGACACTCATTCGCTGCCCGAGGGGAAGCTCGAGGCGATCAAGGCGCTCTGCGAGCGCACCGCCAAGCCGTTCGAATACGCCTTCCTGCTCGACGCGCTTAAGGACGAGCAGTCGCAGGGCATCACGATCGACGCAGCGCGGGTCTTCTTCAAGACGGCCAAGCGCCACTACATCATCATCGATGCGCCAGGGCACATCGAGTTCCTGAAGAACATGGTCACCGGCGCCTCCCGCGCCGAGGCTGCCCTCCTGGTCATCGATGCCAAGGAAGGAGTCCAGGAGAATTCCCGCCGCCACGGCTACATGATGTCCATGCTCGGCATCAAACAGATCGCCGTGCGTGGTCAACAAGATGGATCTGGTCGATTACAGCCAGCGCCACTACGAGGGGATCGTCCGGGAGTACACCGATTTCCTGAACCGGATCGGGGTTCATCCCGCGTGCTTTATTCCCGCCGCGGGACGGGAAGGCGACAACATCGCGAGCCCGTCGCCCAAGCATGAAGTGGCACACGGGTCCGACGGTGCTCCAGGCGCTGGATCAATTCAAAAGCGAAGGTCCCGCGGTAGGCCAGCCGTTCCGGATGCCGGTACAGGACGTCTACAAGTTCACCAAGCAGGGAGACGACCGCCGCATTATCGCCGGAACCGTGGAAACCGGAACGCTGCGGGTCGGAGATGAAGTCGTCTTCTATCCTTCCGGCAAGCGCAGCCGGGTAAAGTCGATCGAGTCCTTCAACACGCCGGTCCGGCAGCAGGCGGAGGCGGGCCAGGCTGCGGGCTTCACGCTGTCGGAACAGATCTACGTCGCGCGGGGTGAGCTGGCCACGGTCGCGACCGAGCCCAAACCCAAGGTCACTACCCGTCTCCGGGTGAGCCTCTTCTGGCTCGGCAAACAGCCCTTCATCAAGAAGAAGGATTACCTGCTCAAGCTGGGCTCGGCCCGCGTGCCGGCCCGTCTCGAAGAGATCACCCGGGTAATCGACGCCTCCAACCTGAATACCAGCGACACCAAGGACCGGGTGGACCGCCACGCTGTGGCGGAGTGCGTCCTCAAGCTCAATCGAGCGCTCGCTTTCGATCTCGCCGAGGAAATCGACGCGACCAGCCGCTTCGTCCTGGTGGACGACTACGAGATCCGCGGCGGAGGCATCGTCCGCGAGGCGCTGCCCGACCGGCAGACCGAAATTCGCGAAAAGGTGATGCTCCGGAACTACAAGTGGGAGCCGAGCATCATTCAGCCGGAGCGCCGGGCAGAGAAGTACAGCCAGAAAGCCTCTCTGCTCCTCATCACCGGTGCCAAGGAGAGCGACCGCAAGTCGCTCGGCAAGGAGGTCGAGGCCCGGCTGTTCGAGGACGGACGCGTGGTCTACTTCCTCGGGATCGGGAATGTGCTCTACGGCATTGATGCCGACATCGAGCGCAAGTCCGAGAACCGGCAGGAGCACCTCCGCCGGCTGGGTGAGGTCGCCAACCTCATGCTCGATTCCGGGGCGATTCTCATCGTGACCGCAGCCGACCTGTCGCAGGAAGACCTGGAGGTCATCAAGACATCGGTTGATCCTGACCGGATCGAAACCGTCTGGGTGGGAGACAGCGTGACGACCGACATCACCTGCGACCTGATCCTGGCCGAACAGGAGGCCGAGGAAGAGGGGGTCGAGCGGATCAAGCGTCTGTTGCAGGACAAGGGCGTCCTGTTCCGGCCCTGGTGAGCATGGTGAACGAGTCCGCCTCCGCGGTTTCTCCCGACGCCCTCACCCGGCTCACCGCGCTTGCGGTGAGAGCGGGCCAGGCGGCCATGGTGCACTACCACGACGGGGTCGCGGTCCGCCAGAAGGGCGACAAGGGCCCGGTTACCGCTGCCGATCATGCATCGCACGCCGTGATCGTTGAGGAGTTAGCGGCCTGGGACTCCTCGATCCCCATCATTTCGGAGGAAGGGGACATTCCCGGGTACGAAGCCCGCCGGGCTTGGCGCCGATTCTGGTTGGTGGATCCGCTCGACGGCACCAAGGAATTCATCCAGAGGAACGGCGAGTTCACGGTGAACATCGCCCTGATCGAAAACGGAGTTCCTGTCCTCGGTGTGATCTATGCGCCGGCGTTGAGCCTGCTCTATTACGCCGGTCAGGGACTCGGCGCGTGGAAGCGCGAGGCTGGTGGTCAGCCGGAGCGTATCCTTTCTCGCCCACCGCTGCCGGGCCATGCCCTTCGGGTGGCGGAGAGCCGGTCCCATCCTTCAGAGGAACTGGAGCAGTATCTCAAGACGATCAAGGTCGCGGACCGGGTGCCGGCCGGGAGCTCGCTCAAGTTCTGCTGGGTCGCTGAAGGAAAGGCGGATATCTATCCCCGCCTGGGCCCGACGATGGAGTGGGACGTAGCGGCCGGGGACTGCATTTTCCGTAACTCCGGTACGCATGGGCCCCGGCGCTCGTCGCTCGTCTACAACCAGCCCGAGCTCCGCAACCAGGGGTTCATCGTCGGGCTGGACGACAGCGAGCTGGACACCTCCAGCAGTCGTGGCCGCGTGCTCTGGTTTACCGGCCTCTCCGGTTCGGGCAAGAGCACCATCGCGCGGCTGGTGGTGGAAGAACTGGAACGCCGGGGTAGTCCGGTCGAATATCTCGATGGAGACACGATCCGCGATATTTTCCCGGCGACCGGCTTCACTCGCGAAGACCGCGACCAGCACATCCGCCGGGTGGGTTACCTGGCCAGCCGCCTCGAGCGCCACGGAGTGACGGTAATCGCGTCGCTGGTGTCCCCCTACCGCGCTTCACGGGACTTCGTGCGCGGGCTGTGCCGGGACTTCGCCGAGGTCTGGGTCGCGACGCCGTTCGAGGAATGTGAGCGTCGAGATGTCAAGGGACTCTACGCCAAGGCCAGGCATGGCGAGATCAAGAACTTCACCGGGCTCGACGACCCGTACGAGCCTCCGGTGACGCCGGAGCTGACCATTCAGACTACGGGGAGAACTCCCGAGGAGTGTGCCGGGGAGGTCATCGGATGGCTGGATCAGATGCCAACCGTAGTCGCGGAAGCCGGCAGGGTGCCGCAGCTTCACGAGAACTATTGAGGACTTAGTCATGGATCATATTGATCAGCTGGAACACAGGAGCGTGCACATCTTCCGTGAAGCCTATGCCAACTTCAAGAGCCTCTGCATGCTCTGGTCGATCGGCAAGGACAGCACGGTCCTGCTCTGGCTCGCGCGCAAGGCCTTCTTCGGGCATGTGCCGTTCCCCCTCGTTCACATCGATACCTCGTTCAAAATTCCGGAGATGATCCGCTATCGGGATCGCCTCGCGGCCGAGTGGAACCTGAACCTCATCTACGGGCAGAACGAAGGCGCGCTGCGGGAGAAGCGCACGTTCCCCGACGGGGCCGTGGATCGCATCACCTGCTGCAGTCTGCTCAAGACTGAAGCGCTGAAAAGGACCCTTTCCGGGGAATGGCCGCGCTACCGCTTCAATCACGCGAAGAAGGCCTACGAGCTCGACAAGAACACCGAGCCCTTCACCGGCGTCATCGTCGGCGCCCGGGCCGACGAGGAAGGCAGCCGCTCCAAGGAGCGGTATTTCTCACCCCGGAACCGCGAGAACTCCTGGGATGTGGGCGACCAGCCGCCCGAGTTCTGGAACCAGTACAAGACCGACTTCGCGCCGGGCACCCACCTGCGGATCCACCCGCTGCTGGACTGGACCGAGCTGAACATCTGGGAATACATCGAGCGGGAGAACATCCCGACGGTGTCGCTCTACTACAACCACGGCGACGGGATCAGGTATCGCTCGCTGGGTTGTGGACCCTGCACCAAGCACGTCGAGTCCGACGCGCAGAAATGTTCAGGAGATCATCGTCGAGCTGAAGACCGGCAAGTTCGCAAACATCGCGGAGCGGTCGGGCCGGGCCCAGGACAAGGACGATGGCGGCGGGCTCGAGACTCTTCGGCGCGACGGGTACATGTGACCGTCCTCAAGACCCGTCGTCGGATCACATCGCCGTTGAGGATCCGATAGCTCTCCACTGCCACCCCCGGGGTCGCGCCGTCCGCGATCGTGTTCTCGAGCGCTGTGGACCCGCTGCGGCGAGTTCGGCATCCAGAGGCTCCCCATCCCGAGGGCTACCTCGGAACCGGACTGAACATCCTCACCACGAACCTCCCTGCATGACGCGATAGGGCACACTCTACCCGGGCATCTCGGAAATTCAGCGGGACCTCCTCGCCAAGCCTTGGCCTCTTGCGAGTCCGGCGGCGATAGGGGTGACACGAGCCTGTGGCCGCCGAGCCACATGGGATCGTGGTTTTTCCGGAGCCGAGCAGGCCCCTATGCTTAACTCAATATATCACAATAGCTTACCTGGTAATCGGGCCGGAGCCTACTTGGGTAATCCGGACCTGCTACCCGCGGCACGCGGATCGCATATGTCGGTTCCGATCCAGTTTCAGCTCCCTGCGGCCATCCACGAGGCCACGCTTCCGTTACCGACCTGCGGAGCAGTGGTTCCGCGGCACCGTGCTTTCTCTCTCCTCACCAGTGAGGGATATGCGTCGGCTTTGCGCCTTGACCTTGTGGGGGTTTGCAGCAGCTCCGCTTCGGGGGCAGTCGGCTGCGCCCCTGCCTCTCGTCCTCACTCACATCACTGTCGTCGACATCACTGGCGGGCCGTCCCGACCCGACATGTCGGTGACGATTTCCGGCGGTCGGATCGCTTCGATCGCCCCTTCGTCCGGCGCAGTCGTGCCACACGGGATGAAAGTGGTGAATGCCGCGGGCAAGTATCTCATTCCCGGTCTCTGGGACATGCACGTGCATCTCACGGAAGCTCCGTCAGACGGTGAGGAGAGCGCGCTATCCGCCAAAGCGAATGCCCGGACTTACTACTTCCCGCTGCTTGTTGCCAATGGAGTGCTTGGTGTTCGTGATATGGCGGGCATGCTCGATACTCTGATCAGCTTCCGAAAGGAGATCGCCTCGGGCAAGACCCTTGGGCCGCGCCTCATGGTCACGGGATTCAAACTGGGGTCGGCCAAGCCGGTGGTGTCGGGAGCGCCGGCGCCGGTCGAGACAGCGGCTCAGGTCCGCACCGCGGTGGAATTGCTTCGCCAGCACGGCGCCGACTTTGTGAAGGTGGATTTGGGGCCCGAAAGCGTGGGTCTCTATCCGGTCCTCGCGGAGGCCGCGAAGAGCCAGGGCCTGACCTTCGTGGGCCATGTGCCGCTCACCATGAATCCGGGCGATGCCGCGGCGCTGGGACAGCGCAGCATCGAGCACCTGATGCAGGTTCCCCTCGCGTGTTCGAGTGAAGAGGCCGGCCTGCGCCGCAGGCTGCTCGCGCTCCGCGCCAACGCCAGCTTCATGCAACGATTAGCGGGATGGCGCCTTTGGTATCGGGACTTGCCGCACCAGTACGCGGTGTCGGAACGGATTGCCGCCACCTACGACAGCGTCAAGGCGACGGCGCTGTTCAAGAGATTCGTGGACAGTGGGTCGTGGCAGACTCCAACCTTGTTCCTGGAGCGCGATCGTGCCCTGCATATTCCGGGCAACAGCCCGGAGCTGGAGGCTCGTTTCGGTCTCGCCAGTAAGATGCGACGACCGATCCGCCCGTTCAGCAGGGAAAATGGTGCGCGAAGTGAAGCCTATTACCGCCGGGAGCTTCAGATCGTTGGCGCGATGCACCGGGCAGGCGTCGGTCTTCTTGCAGGCACCGATCTTCCTGTCGGTCACGCCATTCCCGGATACAGCCTGCACGAGGAACTGGCGCTGATGGCGGAGAGCGGATTGTCCCCTCTTGCGGCGCTGCAGACTGCCACGCTCAATCCGGCCAGGTTCTTTGGACTTACCGATTCGCTCGGCACGGTGGAGGTGGGAAAGGTGGCAGACCTCGTCGTCCTCGCGGCCGACCCCCTCGCCAACATCACGAATACCAGGCGAATTGACGCTGTGATTCTACACGGCAAGTTGTTGGACCGCCATGAACTGGATCAAATGTTGGAGGAAGTGGCAAGTCAGATGTTGGCCCGAGTGGCAATTAAGACTCGCTGAGCGGAACAGAGAGGGAGGGGCGTCACTCCGCAGTAATCTTCGCTGCCGCATTCTCGAAGGTTTCCCCATGAATGCCAACGGGAAAACCGACGGGCCGAATGGATTACGGTCGGCGCGTGATGTAACCGATCAGCTCCCCGAAACTCCAGGCAGCCAGCAAGAGAAAAACCAATGGACTGACCGCGACGAAGCGCGAGGCGTTGACCCGCTTCTGGAATTGCATCCGCAGGTGGCGAAGCAGCAGGACGAAGGGGAGCACCGGGCAAAGAGCCGCAAGAAACACGCGGCGCAGCGAGCTGGTCTCCCTCGCTCGCGTGTAAGCGAACAGCCGTCCCCATCCGATTCGCTCCGACAAGACCCCGCCGAGCGTCACTCCATCCCGCATCTGGTCCACGGCGAAGGACGGATCGAGCCATAGTACCTCTCCTGCTCGTTGCAACGCCCAGTGGACGGTCGTTTCGTGATAGCGCGATGCCCAAAGCTCCCGAGTCTTCTCCAGCGCGTGGCGCTTGTAGCAGATATTCACGTCGGAGACGTAGGGCCGCGGCCCTGCCTCGAAGGGAAGCTGGTAACGACCGAAGTCGCAGAAATAGACCGCCCAATTGAGCAGCCGGTCCCGCCCGTTCTGAATCGCCCCACCAATCACGGCATGCGAGAGTCCGGCGTGCAATTCGGAGACCCGTGCAGCCCAGTCCGAGCGTGGCACCCCACGATCCTCGAGAATGGCGATCAGTTCCCCTCCGGCGATTGCCAGTCCCGCGGCTCTCCGCCGGTCGAACAGCTCATGCTGGCCCGCGGGACTCGGCTTGGGCCGGACAGTGTCGAGTCGTCCCAAGGCGAGGAAGCGAAAGCGCGGGAACCGCCGCTCCAATTCCGCCATGCCTTGCACGCTGTCATCCCAAGGGACGATGACTTCCAGCTCGGGTCCTCCGATCTGCTCGTTCAGCGCGCCGAGGCAGCGATCGAGGGTCGCTCCTCCATCCACGATCGTGACAACCACCGATAGGCGGCTCACAACACCGCCTCCGCAATGCGAGTTGCGTTGGCCATGAGGGTGAAGGTGAGGTCCTTGGCCGGCGAGAACGGGAACCCGGCTCCAGCTGTGATGATCGGGGTCTCGAATTGCCACTTGGGTCCATCTGGGCGACATCCGTGCCCCACCGCCGATTGCGACATCGGCAGGAACCCCGCGTAGTGCACACGGGCCCCGTTGGGCAGGGCTCGTGTCATGCCCGGAGGGACGATCCCGCCCAAGCGCGCGAGCGCCTGTTTGACCGCCTGGATGGCTTCATCCGAACGACGGCCCAGGCTGGGGGCGGCGCGATACTCCAAGGACCAGCCTGGTAGCCGGCGGTCTTCCAGCGGCTCGATGTGGTGAAGGCTCGGTACTCCTCTGCGAGAGCTCTTCATCGACAATGGAGTCATCTGCCACGGAGGCTCTCACGAAGCATCGGGTCAATCGGTTGCATCTCCGGAATGAACGGCTCGACCCAGGGATGTGGAGCCGCCGTACCATCGTTGGCAAACGATGCGAGTTGACCCGCGGTCAAGGGAAGAGCAGGGCCGACGCACCGTTGCAAGACCGCGAGGGATGCCCGGAGGGGTTCGAAGGGAACGTGCACCAGACGTCCTGATCCCCCTCTGACAATCGTGCGGATTCGTCTGATCAGACTCCTCCATCGGTAGGACTTCCGGGCCTCCGACTTCGAATTCGGTGGCGTCAAGCGAATACCGCTGTGCCGTTGCGATGAGCACTCGAGCCACGTCCTGCACCGCGATCGGCTGGACCTTCACCTGACCCGAGCCGAACACCACTCCCAGCGGCGCGCCGGCCAGGCGAGCCAATCCCTCGAGCACCGGGCTGCCCGGTCCAAAGATCATCGTAGGGCGAACAATCGCGTAATCCAGTCCGCTGGAGCGCACGAGGGCCTCGGCTTCGATCTTCGATTCGGCGTAGTGATACGAAGCGCGATTGCGAAACCGTGCGGCGATGCTGCTTACCAGGATGAACCGACGGAGTCCAGCGCAACGCGACTCCTCGAGGACCCGGCGAGTACCCTCGACGTTTACCGCCCGGAACCGTGCCTCGGAAGCCTTACCAGTCGCGGCGGCTAGATGAAGCACTACCTCGTGACCGGGCAGGGCATGGACCCAGGAGGCCGTGTCATCCAGGTCGCCCTCGATGTAGCGCCAGCCGGAACGCGGGGGAATCGTCCGGGTCAGCGACTCGCGATCACGAGTGAGACAGGTAACAGGATTGAAAGCGCCGCCGGGTAGGCTGCGAAGCAACGCGCGGCCGACCAGGCCGCGGGCGCCGGTCACGAAGAGTGAGGCCATGCGTAACTGGCGGGATTTCGAGTGGAGTTCAGGGAACGATGCGCTTGGAGACGGCGGCTGCGTGGCACGACTGAGAAAGCAGGCGGCTGCACTTGCCGCCCGACATCGTCAATTCCATCGGTCGAGCCGTTGTCCACGATCACGCGCCAGCGCCAAGTCACGGCGTTGTCAAGGAATCCGCGTACTATTGCGATGCTCTTGGCCAGCACGTGGGCTTCGTTCAGTACCGGAATGACAACGTCCACCAGTAGCTCGGCGCCTGGTTCCTGGGTCAATGTGGGCTCTGGAATCTGAGGAATGAACAACCTTCGTCGACTCAGCCGTTGGTACCACTTCTCTGCCTTGAGATTCATGCCTCCGGAGGTTGGGCAGGGTCTCGAATGGTCCACACGACGGTGATGAGTACTCCCAGCAGCATGAAGAAGGGAAGGGCGTTCACCGGAGCCTCCAGCCAGGGAAGGTACTGCTTGGAAGTTTTTCCCAGAACAGTGAGCCAGGGTAGCTGGAAGCCGGCCACGAAGACTTGGATCAGATTGTCTATCACACTGCCCTGACTGCGGACCATCGAGATGGACCAGTTGATGACGAATGAGACCAAAGCGAGGGAATACCCCAGCCAGCGCGGCAGTCGCAGCAGCACCGCGGCGGCCAGCAGGAAGAGGAACGGAATGACCGGAACGAGATAGCGAAGTCCCGTCACGTATTGCACCCGGGTGTACTGGACGCATCCGAAGAAGAGGATGAAGACCACCGCATAGGCCAGGGAGAACCAGATTTCACGCGACGGCAAGAATGAAGTACCCCGCCGGCTGAGCCAGGGCGCCGCGAAGGCGAGCAGGGTGATGGGAGCGACGATAAACAGGCCGTAGCGCGGGTCGATGAGGAGAAGCCGCACCAACTCGGTCGAGAGGCCGCCCACACCCTTGTAGCCCACATCGGTCCCTTCCACCGCTGGCATCCAGTGTTGTGCCGGGTGGAACCAGTCGCCGAAGCATGCCCATTGGTAATAGAACAGCATCAGAACCGGCGGGATGGCGCCTGCGGCATACCACAAGGAGTCCCGGAATCCCCGGCCGAAACCATGCTCGTCTCGCCCGACCCACAGCGCATAAAGGCCCAGCAGACCGAGGGAGAGTCCTCCGCTGTAGTCGATGAGAAGGCAGAACCCGCCCAGGAAGCCGGCCAGCAGGTATCGAGTTCGAAGCGACCAGCGGAGGTGCCCACCGGGATTCCAGATCAGCACGAACGCGAAGAGCGATGCGACACCGATGCCGAGGTTCTGGTTCAGGAAGGCGGTGCGAAAGAAGACCGGCGTGCCGAAGGCGTAGAGAAACGTGAGTGCCAGAGCCACTCGACGTCCCAGGCCGAGGTGGCCTAGCAGGCCGAAGATCACCACCGCGGAATAGGCGCTGAGTGGAGCCATGCAAAGGGCCTGGGTGATCGCGCCGACCAATCCGAAACGCACATCCAGCCCCAGTCGCCGCACCTTCTGGTAGAACTCTACCCGGCGCCACCGCGGATCGTTGTACTGGGCTGTGGTGTCCGCCCGCCCTCGCGCGGCGAGGGCCTTGGCGACCACGAGATCTACCGCCGGCTTGGTGAGGAAATAGGGGATGGCTCCCACGAAGGAAATTCCGGGATTGGCATCCTGATGAGCCCCGCCATGGGGTGCCGTCGGCGGGTTCTGGAAAATGTCGACGTGCATCCCCAGATACGGGTCCAGCCGGAAGGTGTGGTCCTCCACGATGCTCAATACCAGATAGTGCTCGCGCACGAAATCGGTAGCAAAGTGAAGGACGTACACCATCCAGCAGGTGAGGAAGAGTCGGATCTTCACCGAGCGGAGGGAGAGATCGGCGAGGCTCATGGCTTGGGACTCAGCGCTATGGCCCTGGACTCCGCACTGCTCTGGTAGACCGCGTTGGCGATCTCAACCGCGCGGAAGCCGGCGAATCCGTCCGCGAGCGGCACCGTCTCCCCATTGATCATGCGAAGGAAATCGGCCAGCTCTTCCTGAAACGAGAGCAGCGCGGTCGAAGTCCAGCTCTTGAGCTTTTCCCGCACCATGATTTCCGGATAGAGTTTGCGGATTTTCCGCCGTGCGCCACCCGGTTTGTCCTGGGTAACCAGGAGATTGGACATCGGCGCGTAGTACCCCTTCACCATCCCGCGGTCGCCGTACGCTTCGACGTAAAACCGATAACCCTTCCACTCGGTCCAGGTCGCTTCGTAGGTCGCCGGAACACCGGATGGGCTGCGGAACACGGCTACCGCGTTGTCCTCCGAGCCGGGGACCTTCCAGATATGGTTGCTGGACACCCCGTAGACTTCGGTGACATCACCCAGGATGTACCGGGCGAGGTCAGTCATGTGAATGCCGACGTCCATCATCGCGCCACCACCTGACTCTGGCGCCTTGTATTGCCAGTCGGCCCTGAAGTTGTGGAGGCCGTCGTGCCCGCCGAAGACGCGGACGTGGTCCAGCGTCCCGATCTGCCCCTCGTCGATCGCCCGCTTGAGAAACTTGATCGCCGGGTAGTAGCGATGATTGAATCCCGTCGCGAGCCGCTTGCCGCTCGTGCGGGCGGCATCGAGCATGCGCCTGCAGGAGTCCACGGTGTTGCCCAGCGGCTTCTCGCACAACACGTGTTTCCCCGCGCGAAGAGCGGCCACGACCGCCTGCTCGTGGAACTGGAGTGGCGACGACACGATGACCGCTTCGAGGCCCGGCAGCTCCAACAACTGCTCGAGTGACTGGCACACCCGGGCCCCGGTGCCCGCGGCCGCCTTGGCGGCGTTGGCCTGGGCTACGTCGAGCACGCCGGCCAGCTCGGTTGCGGGATTCGCACGGATCGTCTGGGCACGGAGCTGGCCGATGGTGCCGGCTCCAACAACGGCAAAGCGCATTGCGTTCAATCCTCCACTACGTGGGTGGCAAAGACCTTCCGATACTCTGTCCACTTGTCCTCGTTGAACCCGGCAGGCTCGAGACAGTCCACCGCGGCGCGTGCCATGTAGAGCGCGTGATGGGTGTTGTCATGGGCGAAGAGACCCTGCCTGCCATAGGTCAGCAGCCGGGGCAGACTCTCGGCCCAGTGATCCAGGGTTCCGAATGGTCCCTCGTAGCCCCTGGTATAGATGGGATACGCCTGCCGCAGACGCCGGGTGTGGACCGCGACCGGGGGCGCCGGGAGGGGGATGCCCGCTCGGGCCAGATCGTCGGCCACCTGGCGACCAAGCCCCGCATCGTCCATCCGCCACACCTCATCGTCGGCCTCGCATGGCAGCTCCGCGCACAGCGTGGTCCGCCCGCGGGGTTCCGCGACGACCGCATAGTTCTTGGGCTCGGACAGTCGGGTGATGCTCACGTCCGCGGACGGGAAGTAGTGGGCATCGTACTCGGTGAATTGGTCTACCGGCAGCTCGAGGTAGACCAGTATCATCGCCCGATACTCGATGCCCGCGCTCGCGTCCCGCACTTCGTCAGGGACCCGCCCGCTCAAGGATCGGGCGAGGACAGTGATCGGGATGGTGGACCAGACGTAATCCGCCGTCACCTCCGTGGTCTTGCCGTTGCGATCGAGCTCGATGATCCAGGGGGCCTGCGCGCTGGACGGGCCGTGCAGCTTGGCAACGCGTGAGCCCAATCGGAAATCCGCTCCATTCTTCTGTGCTGCAGCGGCGAACGCTTCCGATATCTGTCCGTAACCCTTCTTCGGATAGAAGAACCGTCCAGCTCCCGGTGGCTTGAGCCCAGGAACCTGGGATCAGGACTTTTCGCACCAGCTTTCCGAACGATCCGGCCGAGACTCGACGCCGGGCCTGAATTCCCGAGAGGGTGTCCGGATCTCTACCCCAGATCTTCCGGGCATATGGGAAATAGAAATCGCGGCAGATGGTGGGTCCCAGATTGGCCAAAAGGACACTGGCGAAGCTGTCTCCTTCATCGCGCTTGCCACCCAGGGCTTTTCTCCCCATGTCGGTGAGCGAGCCCAGGGCGAACTGAGGATCCAGCCGCAGCATCAGATCGACTGGCTTGAGCGGGAAGTGAACGAACTTGCCCCGCAGGTGAATCCGGCCATGTCGCGGCCGGTCCAGCAGGTCGTCCCCGAGCAGGTCACGAATCTCCGCCAGAATCTCCGGGTCGCATGCCGGGTGCAGGCGGTGGCTTCCATAGTCCAGCCGTTGACCTCCAGCCTCGAAGCTGCCGGCGTTTCCACCAACAACCGTATTCTGCTCGACCACGGTGACCTGGGCCTTGCGGGTCTTGCGCAGCCAATGGGCCGCGCCGACCCCGGCAGGGCCGGCGCCGAGGATCACGATCCTGGGTTCAGGCATGTGACGAATGAGTCTCCACGGCGGGCCGGATTGCCGCGCCAAATGGTGCGCCGCGCCGGCGACCGAGCAGCAGCCAGACGAGGCCGCCAATGAGGCCACCCGCGATGAGTACGGTCTGCCAGAGGAGCGAACACACTACGCCGACCGCGAAGGGGACTCCGAACGGTGCGAGCAGGGCAGCGAGGGTGGTTTCCCGCACGGCAAGGCCGCCGAGGCTGATCGGCATGAGTCCGGCGATCTTGGCCAGGGGCCAGACCAGGAACCACACCGTCAGGGGTACTCGAATCCCCAGTTGCCAGCCAAGCCACGCGTTGAGGAGGACGAAACTGCCCTGAATCGTGAGCGAGAGACACAACGTCTTGGCGGCACTACGGGGATTCCGCGCGAGACGGCGCAGCGCAACCAGGGCACGACCGATTGGCCTGCGCAGACGGCGCGGCCAGCGATTGAGCCGGCGCCGCAGCATGAGCGGCAGGAAGATCAACAGCACCGCGCTGCCCAGGATCAGGGAAACCGTGATCAGGTTCCCGCCAACCCCGGGCAGCGCGTCGTGGGACAGTAATCCGCCGGCGGCAACCAGGATCGTCATGGCGATCATGTCGGTCACTCGGTCGAGCACGCCGCCCAGGAAGGCCGCTTCCGGTCGCCGGGTGAAGCGGCTCGCAAGGGCAGCCCGCAGTACATCGCCCCCAACGATGCTGGGCAGGCACAGGTTGGCGAAAAGGCCGGCGCCATAACACAGCGCCGCGTCGGCGAAGCCGAGGTCTGAGCGGCCGGCGTTCACGAACGTCCGCCACTTCACGACGCCGAGCGTGTGCCCAAGCACAAAGCCGAGCAACACACCCACCCAGACGATTGCCGAGAGGCGCAATAGCGCATCCCGAACCTGATGCCACGGAAGCAACAGGAAGAACGCCGTGAGCAGTCCGACGCTGACTGCGACCTTGAGCCAGAGTTTCATCGTCTCAGTCCGAGCCGCACGTTCTGGTCGGCGAGGAGCCCGACGGCCCAGACGATCAAGGCACCCAGCAGCGCCAGGACGGCGCTCTCGGAGAGGTTGTCCTTGTACACGTCGTAGCCGAACTTCGCCAAACCGAGGACGGCCAGAAACGCGCCTAGCGGAACGAAGACTTTCAATGGATTGAAGTAGACGATGGTCCGCAGGATGAGCAGGGTGAAGTCGTACGCGTGCCGGGGCCGGATCTTCGATTCACCCAGCCGGGCGCGGTAGTTGATCGGCAGGTACTCGACCGCGTGGCCGTTACAGATCGCCGCGAGGGTTATCGTTGTCGTGAACGAGAAACCCGCCGGCAGCAGGTGCTCGTAGCGCAGCACCAGGCTCTTCCGCATGAGCCGCATTCCGGAGTTGATGTCCGGGATATCCCGCTCCGACAGATAGCTCGCGAGCCAGCGCAGGAAAGCCTTCGCCGGTCGCCGGGCCAGCGGCACCCGCACCGACTCGCCGGTCCGCGCCCCAACCACCATCTCATTGCAACCCGTCGCCGCCAGCAGCTCGGGGATCGCCTCGACCGGATAGGTGCCGTCGGCATCGGTGATCAGGATCCATTCGTGCTGGGCCCGGTGAATCCCCAGTTTCAGCGCCGCGCCGTATCCCTGGTTCTGGCGCCGCCGGAGCACCCGGACTCCGTCGAGATCCGCCGCCTGAGCCGTGCCGTCCTTGGAGCCGTCGTCCACCACGATGATCTCGTATTTCCATCCGGAGTCGCGCATTACCGCGTCCACCGCGCGGATCTGCTCCGCGACGTGGGCAGCCTCGTTGTATGCCGGAATGACGACCGACACCGCGCGCTCGCGGGGGCCCGACTCGTCAGCAACGATCTCTTCGATCACGCGAGGCGCCTCACGTCGGGGAATTGGAGGAACGAGACACCAGGACCACGATGGCACCGCCGCCCACGCTGCCAGGGAAGACCGCGGCGGTGTCGTACCGGCTCTCGAGCCGCGACCAGATCTCCGGCTGGACCGCCGCTAACCGGATCGGGAACGTGTACAGCACCCAGGTACGAGCGTGCTGGCCTTCCGCTGCTTCGAGAGCCGCGAGATTGTCCACCTCGTCCCAGGACTTCCCGAAGTACCGGGCGTAAGGATAGCGGGTCAGATCCAGCGTGACGATCACGTCGTCGGGCGCCCGCCGAGCCTCGACGAAGCCGGCGGCGCCGGCGTAGTCCTGCTTGGGCTGCCAGGCCCGGGGCACCGTCAAGGCGCTCCCAACGGCGACCAGCACCATAGCGGCAGTAGCGAGCAACTCTCCCCTGGTCTTGAAAAGCAGCCGCGAGATCGTGAAAACACCTCGAACCGCGATCATCACCGCGAAGCCGGCGCTGAAGAAGAAAAACCTCGGCCAGAGGTTATGCGACATCGCCAGCACCGCAAACATCGTTATGACCCCAGGGAGAATGAAGAGCGATACCACCGTGAGACTCTGGCGTGCGTAGCTCCAGAGCCCCGCACCGGCAACGACGAGACCGCCGACGAGCGCAATCCATCCTCCCGGAAGTCCTCGCGCCAGACCGCCCAGCGTCTCGGTCAAGAGCCACAGCGGATCCTTCCACGCGGTGTCGGTCCCCGCCATCGTCGGAGTGAGCAGCGTGTCGAAGAACTGAGGCAATACCAGCGCGTAAAGCTGCAGCGAGAAAGTGCCGGTGAGGATGATCGCCGCGAGTGCTCGGCGGACCGGTGTGGTCAGGCTTCGGCCCTGGCGCCACCAAATCACCAGAGCGATGAGGGCGTGCGCCACTACGACGAACGCGGCGGTCACGTGGGTGTAGATCGCCAGGGCCATGCACGCAGCGTAGAACACCGCCGTCTTCCACCCGGCCTGAGACGATCCGGTCAGGCGCAGAAATGCCTCGGTCCCCAGCAGAGAAAACAGCAGGAGCCCGGAATAGCCCCGGGCATTCTGAGAGAACCAGACGTGATGGTAGGAGAACGTGAGCAGGAGAGTCGCGAGCAAGGCCTCACGCTCGGAGGTCAACCGCGACGCGAGGCGATACGTCGCCCAGAGACTCGCGGTCCCCATCAGGGCTGCCGGCAGGCGAAGACTCCAGCCGCTGTCGCCGAAGAGATCAACCGATAGACGCGCCAGGACCGAATAGAGCATGTGCTGGTTCTGGCTGTCGTAGGTCGTCAGGATCTGACCCAGCGGCAACCGGACGTAGTCCACCATGGTCTGGATCTCGTCGAACCAGAGTCCGACGCCGAGATCGTGTAGCCGCAAGGCCAGACCGGTGATCAACAGGCCCGCCAGCACCATCCGGGTCCCTGAGCTCGGTATTGCGCGAGTGGGCTCGGCTGCGGCCCCGTCAGTTCCAAGCGGAAGTCGCGGGGCCAGGGCAAGAATTACCGCGTGAAGTGCCAGTGTCGCCTTGAATATCCAGACCCCTATTTGAACCGAGGCCAGGTGGGGCGAGCTTCCAGCCAAGGCCGCGGCCGTCCAGTGTGGGGGCAGCAGGACAGCGACGACCAACAGCAGAAGGGCGGTGGCCTTGCTTCGTTCCATTATGGAACTTCAGGGCTAGGGCGAGGGGCTAACATTCGGCGCCGTGACGGGAGCAATGTCCGTTCCAGATCGTAGTTTAGCACCGCTCCGAGGGATGGGCATCCCAGCCATTCTCCTCGTGGGGTCCGACTCAACACTTTCGATCAGCGGAAAGCGGAGGTGACGGCATTAGCACCGATCCTGCACCAAGTCCCGGGTCCATGGCCGCCCCTCTGACAACCTCCGAGCCACATCCTGCTCCCCGTCGTTTTTGGGTCGGACTTCTGGTCGCGACCGCAGGATGGCTTGCCTATATCCTGTCGCTCGAGCTGCTCAATCCGCGATTGGTCCCGTCCTGGCACGGGTTTCTGCACACCGCCATCGTTCGGCGTTTCCCCTCTCCCGGCCTGATTCCTGAAAATCCGTTCTTCGCCGGTGAGCCACTCAAGTACTACTGGTTCTTCCACTGGATGGGTGCCGGAGTGTCGCGGGTGTTTGGGGTGGATCCACTCACGGCACTCCGCTTCCTGGCGCTGGCCGGCCTTGTGTTGCTGACTCTCGCGGCGGGGCTGGTCGGTCGCAGAGTCTACGGCTCACTCGGAGCAGGACTTCTCATCGGTGTCTTCGCGCTTGCGGGGGCCAATCCCCTGGGACCGGCCATCGCCGTCGGGCGTCATCTGGTCCAACACCGTCAGCTCCTCGAGCGCACCGTGCATTCGGCCGAGCTTGAGACGGTCCACGTGAGCGACGATCTCGCCGATAGCCTCATGAGTCGGCCCCTGCTCCCTGCGATGTATCTCTCGGCGGATTGGCGGAACGGGCAAAACATCGTCTGGTTCGTAGACATCTCGTCCCGAGGGCTCGCTCTCGGCGTCATGATGCTGATGCTTTATTTCCTTCTCGATCCCCGCGCGGGACCCCTCTCGCTTGCCGGGACGGCAGTCACTGGCGCCCTGCTTACCGCTCTCAATCCGATCGTCGGTCTTGCTGCCTGCTTCCTCCTTGCCGGCAGCGTGACGGCGGTGTGGCTCCTGCATCGATGGAGGGGAGGAGATTCGGGCCCCATCGCGCCAGCGATCGCGCGGAGTGCTGCGCTCGTGATCGGCGCGGTCGCGGCTCTGCCTACGTACTACCACCTGTTCGGCCAAGGCGGTTCCGGACGGATTTCACCGGTAGATCTTCTGGTGCTCAAGCTCGTCGTGATCGCGGCCAATTTCCTGATTCTGCTGCCGCTCACGGCCCTCGGCATTAGATCGGTCCGAGGCGCGGCCGCGCCGGGGCTCCAGGGCGTTGCTCTCGCCGGCGTCCTCCTGTTAGGGCTGGTTCCTCTGATTCAGCTGGAGAAGGGCAACGAGCACAATCTCGCCAATGCGGCCTACGTGCTGCTCGCGGTGCCGGCTGTCGCATGGCTGGTCAGAGATATCAACGGTTCCCTGCGGCCTCCCCAAACCCAGCGTTCCCGAGTTCTCATCGCGGCGCTGGTCTGCCTCCCGATGACGGTGGGAACCTGGATCGCCTTCCACGGACGACCTCCGCTGCCATTCCTGGCCCACGCGGGCGTGCTCCAACGAACCCCCGAGACCGATCCGGTTGCGCAACTCTATCGCTGGATCGGAAGCAATACCGATCGCGACGCCGTGTTTGTGGTGGATCCTTCGGATGTGGTCAAGATGTCGGGCAACGTCTCGGAGCTGCCGGCATTCACCGGCCGCGCGATCTTCACCGATCAGCCGAGTTACATGACGACGCCCTATCCTGATGCGGATCGGAGAACCACGATCTCGGGGAAGCTGGTCAGAGGAGAGGAACTGACGGTTGACGAGGCGGGGTACGTCCGCGGGCTGGGGCGTCCGGTGTACGTCATTACCTGGCACGCCGATGACTCGGGTCTACTCGAGCGGCTCAAGGGCCGCTACGGATCGCCCTCGTTCAGTGCGGGATTCGTCGCGGTGTTCGGACTGCGTCCCTGAACCTGCTCAGCCTTTGCGGTAGCGCCAGAACGTCTTGGTGCCGATGAACCAGTCCCGCAGCCCGATCTTTTTCCCTTCGGCCTTGGTCCGGGGGAAATAGCGGATCGGCACCTCTCTGATGTTTTTCTTCCGAGCCAGGAGGCGCGAGGTGATCTCGTGATCCAATTCGAACCCGGTGGTTTCCAGGGGGAGGGACTGGATCAGCGGGGTAGGGAAGAGCTTTAGCGCGGTCACGGTGTCGGTGAGATAGCGGCCAGTGCAGAGCAGCGCCACGAAACTGAGACTCTGCCCGCCAAGGTATGCCATCCAGCCCTGACCGGGATGTTTGCCCGCGAGAAGGTTCACCAGCCAGCCATCGTTCGGGCGTTTGAGATACCGGCTGCCGTACACCGCGTCCACGCCTGCCTCCTGCAGCTTGCGAAACATGGGGATGTAGTCGGCCGGCTCGTATTCCAGATCCGCATCCTGAATGATGAGATACTGGCCGGTGGCGAGCCCGATTCCGGTACGAACCGCGGTCCCTTTCCCTCCGTTCTTCGGCTGATTGTGCAAACGCACCGCGGGGAATGACGCGACGATCTCCGCGGTGCGATCCTTCGAGCAGTCGTTCACGACGATGATTTCCTTGTCCAGCCCAAGGATGCTCAGGTCGAGTGCCAGGATCCGCTCGAGCAGAGTGCCGATGAATCGCTCCTCGTTGTAGGCCGGGATCACTACCGACAGGACGGCGCGAGTTGTCACCGGTCAGGCTCCCCGGCCCAGGAACGCCGCCACTCGGCCCAGATCCTCTACCGTGTTGATGCCGATCGCTTCCATCGGATCGGATGCGGGGAAAGTCTCAATCAGCGCCTGAGCCGCGAGCCAGGGAATGAAGGGAAGGAAATTCCGCTCACGAGTGCTTGTCCCAACGGGCGCCGTTTCGGCGAACCGAGGCAGCAGCTCCCGGTAGGCCATTCCGCTCAGTCCGAACAGCCCTATGTCGCTCTCTCCGACCGCAGGCATCGCGTCGCCCTCACGTCGCTGGAGCACCCGGAGGATTCGTCCTTCCCCATCCCGCTCGAAATGGATGTAGGGATTCTCCCCCTTGAGCGTTGGCATGGCCAGATCCGCGGGCGACTGGTCGAGTGTCCTGGCCAGCCGGTCGGCCGTCGCGCGGGAGACGGCGATCTGATCGCACCAGGTGATCCAGACCTGATCGGCCGACCGGAGGATCGGAGAGCGCGCCGGGACCAGGATGGCGTCGAGCATCCCTGTGGGCGAGTCCTGGACCGCCAGCTCGATGGGAAATCCGGTCGCGAGGCAATGAGATCGCACTATCGCGAGTGCCTCGGGACTCACGACGATCACGAAGCGATCAACCAGGCCGCTGTAGCGCTCCAGGATGTAGTCGAGCATCGCGCGCCCGTTCACCGGCACTACCACTTTGGGGAGTGCCGATCCCAACCGGGAGCCGCGGCCGGCGGCCGGAACCACCATCACCCGCCTCATTGATCAGAACTCTCGATCATGGCCGCGAGGGAGCGCAGATCGGGGAAATTCCCGAGGAACCGGGGGCCGGAATACCCAAGATTGTTGCGCACTGCTGCCGACCAAGTGCCTGCGGCGGTCGCGGCCCTGAGCCCAGAGAGGCTGTCCTCGACGACCAGAGTCCGGTCCGGATCTCCTCCCGAACGCCGTAGCGCCTCCAGATAGGTATCGGGCGCCGGCTTTCCCTCTCGCACGTCGTCGCTCGTCACCAGGACGGGGATGAGCGGCAGGACTCCGATCTGCCGCAGCAGAAGCTCCGCCGTGTCGCGCGAGGCGCTGGTCCCCACCGCAATCGCAGTTCCTGACGCCGTCAATTTTTCCAGGACTTCACGGGTGTCGGGGAATGTCACGGTTTCTTTCTGAAGGTATACGCGAGCTCGCTCCTGCTTGAATCGGATCCACTGCTCCTCCTGCTCGGTCGTGGGCGCTAGATCCCTGGTAATCTCGCGGATCACCTCGCCGGTCGGCCTGCCCATGATCGAGTCATAGCGTGGTCCTTCGACCCCGATCTCCTTCCAGAGATCCTGGTAGGCGCGAGCGTGACAGGGGGAACTGTCGGCAAGCACGCCATCCATGTCGAAGATGATCAGGGAGAATCGCGCCATTCCCGCGCGCTACTTTGAGAGCGACACGGTATCCCGCGGCAGGACCACCGGGTCCGTTTCGGCTCGCGGAGTGGGAGGCGCGGCTGGCGCGGCAGGCAGCGCCGACCAGCGGAGACGCAGGATCGTCGCCAGCGACCGCAACCCGTCACCCATTGTCGTGCGGCGAACCTTCTCCGGCGAAATGGGGAAGTAGTACACCGGCGTTTCGAACACCTCGGCTCGCTGGCGGAGAAGGTTGGAAAGCAGCACCTGGTTGAATTCCCGTTGGCGGTAGTCGAAGGGCCCGCTGCGGAGGAAGCTGGAGCGCACCACCCGCGCTCCCGAGAGTGTGTCGGAAATGAAGCGCCCGTAGAGCGTGAAATAGGCGAGGCTCAGGACGTGCGACCCGATGTAGCTGACGATGCTCTTGAGCGTCTTGCTCCGGTACACGAGCTGGTAGGCCGCCTTGATGTCGTTGACCGACAGACGACGGCTTCCCCATACCGCATCGAGCCGTCCGCCCTCGAGGTGCCGTGCCAGGCTCACGATGTCCTCGCCCTTGTACATGCCGGAGGATTCGAACAGTAGCACGTAATCGTATCCCGGATCATTCACGACTCGGGCGAATGCGGCCTCTATGGACGAGCCCTGGGTCGCGAGATTCCTCGCCTCGAAGGGAAGGGAGTTCCCGAAATCTTCGTCGAAGGATTCGGGGCCCTCGTAAAACAGCGTCACCACGACCGGAAGCTGATCTATTCCGGCGCGGACCATCTCGATGATGGTCTGCCCGGTCTTGTTGAGCGACTGGCCCTCCACCAGGAGCACCGCCAGCCGCAAACGCTCGTCCCGTCGCAGGAACGACTTGATGAACGGGGTGAGGACCTTGGTCGCGTCGTGGCGGCCGGTTACTCCGTCCTCGTAGTTCCCGATACGGACCAGTCGCGGGTCCTCGATACTGTCGAGGTGGCCCAGCGGAACGTACGGCGCGCCGCTTTCGCTCCGGCCTGGGTCGTTGATGAAATAGTGGGTGATGAGGCACGGAGTGGGAATGCTCAGCTGCCCCTTTTCCCGCAGGTAGTAAAGTGCTTTGTCTACCAGGTCCACGGCGCTGCTGCCGGAAATCTCCGCGTCCTCATGCAGGTTGGTGATCAGGACCTTGACCGCCCGGAGATTCCGAGCGATGGCCCTGCCGATGCCCGGCGTGAAGTATGAGGGGAACAGGCTCGAGTGCTGGGTGCCCGGCGCGAACACGATGATGTCCGCCTCGGCAATCCTGGCGAGCAGGCGCGGGTTGGGAACCGGCTTGACGGAATTGGCGGCAAGGAAGCGCTGCAACGCAGCCGGCCCTTCTCGCCCCAGTTGCTTTCGCTCTTCGGCGGTCGTCAGTCGGCGGAGGAGATAAATGTCCTGCAGGTACTGTGGCTTGTCGGCGGTGACGATGTCGGCCTCGGTGGCGAGCAGGTTCCCGTCACCGTCAACCGCGACCAGGCAGAGATTGGCGCCGTTGGTCACGTTTTCGATCATGCCGGCGGGAATTCCCATCAGCCCGGTGTAGTCCTCGACTGCGCGGTTGAAGTCGCGGCCGACCTCGAGGAAGCATCCGGCGAAAACCAGATTGCCCAGGCTGCAATCGGCGAAGCTGAACCGGTACCCGGTGCGGGCACGCTCCTGCTCGAAGCGATCGAGACGGTTCGCCAGAAGGTCGGCGGTGCGACGGTCGATCCCGCCGACCAGGTTCCGCAACGTGCGCTGGAACTCATCCGCCGCTGGCGGCCCGCCTTCACGAAGTTGAGCGAACGATGCTCTCGCCTGCTCGAAACCGTACTCATCGGGAAAGCGGAGATCGAGCAGTTTGACGAGCCGTTCATCGCAGGTATGCAACTCGGTCGCGAGCCGCGACGCGTTCTTCCGGAAATCGGAGGGGCCAAGACAGTCGCCGAGGAAACGACGCACCTCGCCGGTGGACAGCCCGTCGTCGTACCCATTGATCGCAAGGGTGAGCGCGATGCGCTCGCTGCGAATGAGCTCCTGCGAGAGCACGCTCGACCCGCGTCCCCCGGTGAAGAGGACTACGCGAACCGGGTTCTGGGAGCTGGCCATACCCGCTCGAGTGCTGGAAGTGGAGGCTGGATCAGGCGCCATCGGGGGCCGCAAATGGTGTGCCCGGAACCCGGGCCTGCCAGGCGAAGAAAAGGTCCTTGTACCACACCAGCCACAGGAGATACAGTAGCAGCGTGCCGCTCTTCACCAGGCTCACCGCAAAGAGGGCAGCGTTGCTTTCTATCGCCACATGGGAGCGGAAGAACATCACGAAGATCAGGTTCTGGAAGAGCGCCACGACGAAGATGGCTGCCAGCAGTCGGCGTGCGGGACGGGTGAGCTGCGGCCCCGCCGCGATGAGGCAGGCGAGAGGGAGAAACAACACCGCCAGATAGTGCTCCCACACTACCTGGGAAAGCAGCAGGCAGAAGCTCGTCGCGAGCAGAAAGTTGAAATGGCGGCGCTGGGGCGGGCTTCCATTCCTGCTTGCGGCTTCGCAGCGCGAGCCAGATGAAAACGCCCAGCACCGCGACTTTGAGTGCGGTGCGCAGCAAGTCCGGGAGGGGGCCGCCAGCCCCGGGAATCGGAGCCGATCCTTGTATCGGCCGAAATGCGTCGGCCAGGATATACAGGGAGCTGTTGAAGAACCACGGCGTAGGCCGTTGGCTTCCCCGCAGCAGGACGTCGATGAATTCCCGGTGCAGCGGCCAACCAAGCAGTAGAATCGAGAGCAGGCCCGCAGTGCCGAACACTCCTGCGATTGCGAAAAACAGCCGCCGATCCGAAAGCAGCACCAACAGCGCCGGAGCGATCAGGAACGCGGGCTTGAATAGCACCGCGGCAAGCAGCCCCAAAGCAGTGGCGATCGGCTGGTTCCGCTGATGTGCCAGGAGAGCGAGGAGAAGAAACAGGAATACGAATGGAGTGGTCTGCCCGCCGACCCGGTACATCGTCCAGAACGGTTGATAGACCAGCGCCGCCAATGAGAAGACGGCGGCAAAGCGCGCCTGGTCGAGCGGTGAGCTCGACGCCGTGCCCCGCAGGTGCCGGTAGAGGAGGACGAGACCACCTGCGTATGCGAGACTTCCGCCGAGCTTGAAGAGGATCAGAGCGACTTCGGGAGAGAACACGCTCAGCGGAGCGTAAAACCAGGCGGAGATCGGTGCTCCCCAGAACGCCATGCCCTCCCTGAGGTGCCTGAGCCGGCAATCGTGGCGGTCGGGTCATAGATAGTCATCAACTGACCCGCCGCCGCTCGACGACCCGTATCGTAGAAGTTGGCAAAGTCCCAACCCAGACCGGCGGGAACCAGAATGCCTGTGATCGCCACCAGCCCGATGCCGGCACACGCGGCGATCGTGACGGCGCGCCAGATCTGAATCTGGGCGGCTTCCGAGTCGGGCAGTGTCAGGGCACTTTGTGCGGTCATGGAATCCGGGTTATGGTCGGCTGGGTGGTGTTGCAAATCAGGGTCCGCACGCCTCTTGCTGCAGAAGGCCGCTCGAAGGAGCTTAATAATCGACCGGATCCGGGATAGAATCCAGCTTGCAAAATATTGCCACCAAATCGGTTAGAGAACATCCCTCCGGGTCAGGAGACTTTGCCTGGTTGGCGACCGCCCGCCAGACGATCCCCCGGCTCTTCCGGCTGATCGGCTGCCTGCGGCCTACCCTCCACATTTCGGATATCCGCCAACTCGAACCCGCGATTCTCACCGACCGGGGGATCAGCGCGGTGCTATGGGACGTGGACGGTAC
Source organism: uncultured Gemmatimonadales bacterium (assembly GCA_963821525.1). Taxonomy (GTDB): domain Bacteria; phylum Gemmatimonadota; class Gemmatimonadetes; order Gemmatimonadales; family GWC2-71-9; genus DATBGE01. Next base: position 80,277 of record CAWGED010000005.1, read on the forward strand.
CCTGATGAAGCATCACGGAGATCGGGTAGATCCCGAGTTGCTTCCCGCTTTCGAGCGGCTTGTCGCTCAAAATGGGGTCCAGCATGCCATCCTCTCCAACTGTGGCGAGGGACGCTTCATCGAGCTGGGCAAGATTTTCCCTAATCTCCCGGTCCTGCGCGCCTATTCACTTTCCGGGCGCGTGGTGCGTCGCAGTCTGTTCCAGGGTCAGGACTGCTGGAGCGACCCTGCGGCGCAGGCGTTTCACCCGCATCAACTGCAGCGCATCAGCAAACCCAGCGACACCCTCCTCCATTGCGTGATGGAGGAACTTGGGGCTTACCGATCCTTCCACCCTGATGATGGTCGGCGACCAGTACTTCACCGATGTGGCGGGCGCGAATCTCTGTGGTGCCGTTTCCGTGAAGGTATCAACTTGGCGGCGGGATAGCTTTCCCCTGGCACTACGGCTGTTCCAGCGGGCGGAGAAGGTAGTCTACGCCGTCCGCTACGGCGGCGAGGCATCCGCCTGAAACCGCTCGCTGTGGTGCACGCCGTCGCCCCCGGAAAGGTGGGAGGCCTGGAGAGCGTCGTTCAATCCCTGGCGATCGGTCAACACTCCAACGGGTGTCGAGTTAGTGTCTGCTCGGTCGTGTCGCCGGGGGAAGAAGACCTCCCGCTGCATCAGGCACTGGTGGCCGGTGGTGTCCCGGTGACTCCCGTGGTCATTGGCGGACGGCAATATCTGCGGGAGCTGCGTCAGGTCACCGAGGTGCTGCGACGGGCCGCGCCTGACATCGTGCATACCCATGGATATCGATCGGACTTGGTCGCCGGCCGCGCCGCGAGGAGCCAGGCTTAAAGACCGTCTCCACCGTGCATGGGTTTACCGGCGGCGACTGGAAAAACCGGCTGTATGAACGGTTGCAATCGAGGTCCTTCCGGCGGTTCGACGCCGTGGTTGCGGTGTCGCGTCCCTTGGTGGCACGCCTCGCCGGACAGGGGGTTCCCCACGAGCGGATCCACCTGATTCCCAACGGGTGGGGTGGCTCTGCCCCGGCGTTCGACCGAGCCGAGGCTCGGCGGGTTCTGGGTATCCCACTGGACGAGTTCGTCGTGGGGTGGGTGGGAAGGCTGAGCCGGGAAAAAGGCGCCGACGTTCTGCTCGATGCATTGCCGATGATCTCCGGCTCGGCTTCTCTCTCCATTCTGGGGGAGGGTCGAGAATCCGATCGGCTTCGGACCCAGGCCGAGTCACTAGGTATCTCGAACCGAATTCGGTGGCATGGCACGATTCCGGGAGCCAATCGCCTGTACCGGGCGTTTGATGTGTTTGCCCTGAGCTCGCGTACTGAGGGGACCCCCATCGCGCTGTTTGAGGCCATGGCTGCGGGCGTTCCGGTTGTGGCGACGGCCGTCGGTGGTGTGCCCGATGTCGTCGGCGATCAGGAGGCGCGATTGGTGCCGGCTGAGTCTCCCGGGAATTGGCCCGGGCCATCGTGGGGCTCCGGGAAGCCCCGGGTCGGCGGAAAGCCCTGGCTGATGCGGCGACAGCGCGGTTGGCCGACGCCTATGCGCTTCCCGCGTGGGTCGCGCGATACGCGGGTCTCTATGGCTCGCTTCTCGTCTCACGGTGATTGGATGACTGCTCTGGAATACACACTGATCGGGCTGCCCGTGGTCTTCGCGATCTATGCCTACCTCGGCTATCCCGTTCTGCTCCGCCTCATGAGTCTTCTCCGGCCGGCTAAACCGCGACCCGCCGATCCAGAGCAGTGGCCGAGCATCAGTATCAGTATGCCGGCTTACAACGAGGAGGCTTCGATCCGCGGGACCATCGAAAGTCTGCTCGCGCTCGACTACCCTCGTGAGCGCTGCCAGATCGTGATCATTTCGGATGCATCCACCGACCGCACCGACGAAATCGTGAGCGAGTACGCCGATCGCGGCGTCGACCTGCTGCGGTTGGGGAACCGGAGTGGCAAAACCGCTGCTGAGAATGCCGCAGCCTCGCGTCTCCGGGGCGATATCGTCGTCAACACCGACGCGACGATCCGGATTCTCCCGCAGTCTCTGAAGCCGCTGATCCGAGCCTTCCAGGACCCCACTGTCGGGGTAGCGTCGGGCCGGGATCTCAGTGTGGGAGATCTGAACGTCGTGGCGACCAGCGATGAGTCCCGTTATGTGGGCTATGAGATGTGGCTGCGATCGCTGGAGACCTCATGCGGTTCAATCGTCGGCGCCAGCGGCTGCTTCTATGCCATTCGCCGGGAACTGCACCAGAGCCTCTTTCCCGAAGCCCTGAGCCGGGATTTCGCGTCGGCCCTGGTCGCCCGGGAGCATGGATTCCGCGCGGTCTCGGTCGATGAGGCGGTTTGCCTCGTGCCTCGAAGCGTGTCCCTGCCACGCGAATTCCATCGCAAGGTCCGCACGATGGCCCGCGGGCTGGAGACCCTTTGGTTCAAGCGCCAGCTGCTCAATCCGTTTCGCTATGGCTCCTTTGCCTGGATGCTGGCGAGCCATAAGCTCTGCCGCTGGCTGGTGTTTCTTTTTGCTCCCCTGCTGCTGATCGGGTTGGCAATGCTCAGCTTGAGATCGCCGATCGCCGCATTGCTTTTCCTTGCGGGACTCATGGTGCTCGTGACCGGTGCAATCGCTCTGCGGTGGCCGGAGGGGAGGCCGATGCCGCGTCTCATGGGCGTGTGCGGATTCGTTGTCGCGACCCATCTGGCGGGACTGCTGGCGTGGGCCAAGGCACTGCGAGGCGAGCGCAACCCGATCTGGGAGCCGACCCGGCGGGCGGCTTGATGAACTAGGCTGGGAGGGAACGAAAGACGGCGGGAACCAGGTCCGCAGCCACTCGGCTCGCCTGGTCGACTGCCTGGCTCTCGGTGACTTTGTCGTTGAGGAACACCACGACTCGCACCAACGCTTCCTCCGACCGGCCTCGAAGCGCCGCATCCCGCAGCAATTCCCATTTCACCTGATATTCGCTCGCCGCGACCCGGCCCCGCCCCTGGTACCAGTAGAACACCAGGGCCTGTTGGTTCTTGTTCTGGAGCAGGTACCGGTTGACCGTGACGGGACCGTTGGCCGTGGTCACCGCGATCGGTGCCGCCTCCAGAGCCTCCCATCCCGATCCCGGAAGACAGTTCTTGGGCGAGTGGATCGTTTTGCCCTGAGTCTGGTGATCGTAGTAGCCGACGTACACGCTGATGGGGGACGGTCCTTCCTCGAACACCCGGAAGATGTAGGACGTCATACCCGCGGCGACGCGCTCGTTCTCCGCGATCTCCAGATCGCGTCCGGCCCTTCCCCCCAGCGTCATCGGGATCGAGTCGAGCGGCTCGGCAAGCGGCATGTTGCGCTGCCGATCCACGCCGAGCGTAAGGAGACAACCGGCGCCCAACAGAAAGGCCGGTATCCACCGAGTCATCGCGATCACGCGGCCTTCCTTTCCGTCATCCACCGCTCAACTCCCGCCACGACCCAGGTGAAGGCACCCAGGAGCAGGAATGCGATGACGAACAGAAGCCAGCCTTCACTCAGGTGCATGAAACCTTCGCCCAGATCCGGAGAGACGAAGTACACCAGGAAGCCGGTCAGGAAGACTCGGAAGGCGTTGACGACCATCGCCACAGGAATCGCCGCGAGGACCAGCAGGATGCGACCCGCCGGATGTCGCAGCCAGAGGCCACCTACCAGGACTCCGAGACTCAGCAGCGCCGTCAGGGAACGCAGGCCGCTGCACGCCTCGGTGACGAACAGCTGGCGTCCCGGAAGCTGGATGACGTTACCGGAAAGGTTCACCGGAACATGCCGGAACTCGAGCAATGCCGCTCCCCAGCGAGAGGCACGCAGCTGAAGCGGCAGGGCTAGGCTGCTGGTGACTATGTCCGGCAGCGGAATGGACAACACCAGAAGGATTACCGGGAGCCACCAGTGAAGGAGTTGTCGCCAGCCACACCAGAAGACAACCAGCCCGGCAGCGCCCATCAGTAGGGAGAGGCGCATGGTGAATAGCTCGGCGGCGAGTCCCGAGAGGTACCGGAGCAGCACGGCCCCAGTGAGAATCAGGGCCCCGCTTACCCGCGCCGGCCGCGCCGCGACCAGGCCGCTACGCCATGCCAGCCAGATAGCGAGGGGCGCCAGCAACAGGCCGTGTCCCGCGTCCGGGTCGTTCCACCAGTCGCGGACGAGAAGGACTGCGGGTTTGCTGAAGAGAATGGCGAACGCGATCGCCGCCAGAACCGCTGGACTATGATCGGCGAGTCGGATCGCGGGCGTGGAGACCGGCTCTGCAGTCGCCGCCACAGGGTTAGTTACCAGCCGCCCCGCTTGAAGAGCACTACCGGGAGGGTCTTGACCATAATGCGGATGTCCTCCAGCAGACTCTGGCGGCGGAGATACTCGAAGTCGAACTGGAGCTTCTTGCGCACGTCGTCCAGGCACTCGTCGTACTGGCGGCTGACCTGAGCGAGGCCGGTGATCCCAGGGCGGACCCGCTGCCGGGCCTCGTAGTGCGGGATGCTCTTCCGCAGTTCGGTGAAAATACTGGGCCGTTCGGGACGCGGCCCCACGATGTTCATATCGCCCTTCAGCACGTTGAACAGCTGGGGGAGCTCGTCGAGCCGGTAGGCCCGGAGCCAGCGGCCCACTGCGGTGACCCGCGGGTCTTCCCTCGCCGCCCATACCGCGCCCGACAAATGCTCGGCGTTCACGCACATCGTGCGGAACTTGTAGATCAGGAAGACTCTGCCGCCGAGGTCATGCGCCCGCTTGTGCTGTTCAGGTGCGGTCCGCGACCAGCGCCGGTCCAGCCCAACCCGGGTCTGGGTGTAGAACACCGGACCGCGGGAGGTGAGCTTCACCGCCAGCGCGAGGAAGAACATGAGCGGCGACACGAAGACGAGGGCGACCAGCGCAAGGCTGAAGTTCATCGCCCGGTTCACCGTTTCGGAGCGGGCCGCCGGCTCCACCGCCTGGTCGGGTTCCCCGACGAGGCGGAGCCATCGATCTCGGGTGGTTGGAGTCTTGACGCGTGAGCCGGTCGCCGACGCCATTGAGGATCCTGGAGTCATCCGTGTCTAGTTGAAGAGACCGAACAGCCTTCCGAGTCCATACAAACTGATGATGAGGGCCGGGATGATCGCGACCGTACGTAAAGTCGTAAGCCAGTTCGTCGTGCTCTTGGTTCCGACCTCGATCTCATCTCCTGCCCGCAGATTCAGTGCATCCAACGTCCGTCCCACGGTAATCGCCTCGTAGAACACTTCCTTGGCAACGATCTCTTCTTCTCCACGCTTGATCGTTGAATTATGCAGATCGGTCGCGTTCCCGATCCCGCCGGCCGCCTGAAGAGCATCGCTCAAAAGCATGCCGGAGTCCAGTTGGTAGAAACCCGGCTTGCTGACACCTCCCAGTACCGAGAGCCGGATCAGAGACCGGGCCTCCACCTCGGGGTTCTTGATCCATTTGGACAGCTGCTGCTTGAGGTAGTCGTTCACCTCGGACCGTAGCACGCCGGTCATCGGGATGTCGCCGTAGTTGGCGATCGAGATAATCTTCCCAGGACCCACGGTCATCGTGCCGCTCAAGGTGGAATCTCCCTCGACGTGCACGGTGATCTGATCGCCTACCTGAAAGTCTCCCTCCCGCAAACGCTCGCGTATCAGGGCCGCTTCGGCCCGTTTCTGATCGCGGAGCTCCGCACTGTATCCGTCGGATGCGGCTATCTGCTCGGCCTGGGTCAGGGCTGATTCGAGATCGGCCCGGGTGGCGATCGGCTTTCGGCCAGCGTCATCGGCGGGGAGCGAATCCTGGCCGGTAAGTCTGGCCGGAGCCAAGGCCAGTAGAACCAGGAGAAAACTCCAACGCCGCGAAGGCACCACCCTCGATCCCAAAGTCATGGACCCGCCTCCGTTGCATCCAATATGCTAGCGGCCGCGCCAATCGCGACTGGCTGGGGGAGACTTAAACTAATTTGCTGCAATACTTTTACCGAATAGTGCCCGATCTGCGCAACACGGCCTCGGACTTCTGTGGGCCCGGCGCCGCATTCATTGCCGCGTCTACGCAACGAATAGGCCGTGGCTGACACTGTCTAGGGTAGAATTTCATCCTCGGGGTGCCGACCCCTGGAATACCCCCTTGACATCCCCTTCGAATTTTGGCGCAACTCGTTGTGGCGGCACTGCTTCCCAGCTTCCTGCATACTTGCCCGCATTGCGTCCTAAGGCTAAGTGCCTTATTGTCTTAAGCGCGTTGGAACCATTCGCATGAGACCTGCAGGCACCGTGAAGCGTAAGGCGCCGCTCCCCTCGAACTGCCAGAAGTCCCTGAGAAGGGTTCGGCCAAGGCCCTCAGCATCGAGAGTCAATGCCCGATCGCGACATGTCGCAGCGTCCCCCGCTGGTTTTGATCGCTAACGACCAGGAGTGGTCGGCTCGCTCTCTCGAAAGCATCCTCGCTCCGAACGGCTACGCCGTGCTTCGGGCCTACACCGGTATTCAGGCCTTGGAGCGCGCCCGCACCGCACGGCCTGATCTCGTCATCCTCGATGCCCAAATGCCGGACGTTCACGGGGTGGACGTTTGCCGTGAGCTCCGCAATGATCCGCGATTCAGCGCCACCACTCCGATCATCATTACTACCGCCGGCCCTTCCGGGCGCACTCAGCGTCTCGAGGCTTACCGCGCCGGCGCCTGGGAGTTTCTGGGCCAGCCGCTCGACGGGGAAGCCCTTCTCCTCAAGCTGGAGACTTTCCTCAAGTCAAAGCTTGAGGTGGACCGGATCCGCGATGAAAACCTGCTGGATCATCCGAGCGGGCTATACAACATGCGGGGACTATCCCGCCGTGCTCGTGAGATAGGTTCGGAAGCCGTGCGCCTCCGCCAGGCGCTGGCCTGCGTCGTATTCGCCCCGGAGCCGGGAACCGAGCCGGAAACGACCGATACTCTCGCTTTGAAAATCGGGGAACAGGTAGGCAAGGTTCTGCGGGAGAGCGGTCGGGCTTCCGATGCTATCGGACGCTTGGGGCCCTGCAGAATTCGCGGTGATTGCCCCGGCGACGGAAGCTCAGGGCGCCGTCAGAATGGTCGAGCGCTTGGGCGATGTGCTGGAGCGAATGCCGATCTCGAATGGGACCGTTGACCATACCCTGCGAGTTCGGGCGGGGTACTGCGCGGTTCCCGATTTTGCGGCTTCCCCGGTCGATGCCGTCGAGATGCTGCTGCGCGCTACTTCGGCGCTCCGCCATCTGCGTGCGGAAGGCAATAACGATCGGGTCCGTGCCTTCGAACAACTTCCGGTAACTCCCCTCCACTAAGCTCCGTTCCCGTTTTCCGACTTCCCCGCCAGTTGCGGGGCAGCGTCCTCGTCGGCGGTGTATCCGTACAGGTAGGAGTAGTACCGGTAGATGCCCTCGGCCTGGATGTCGTTGAGCACCGCGCCCAGCACGCGAACCGGCAACCGGTCCAGCAGGCGCAGCTTGGCATCCGCCATCTGCCGATCGGTTTCACCGGAGCGGAAGACCAGCATCAGGTGGCCGGTGGCAGTGCCGAGCACGAAGGGATCGATACCGGCGCCGAGGGGAGGGCTGTCCACGATCACCACGTTGAAGCGGCTCTTCACTGCGGAGATCAGATTGACCATCGCGGCGGATCCCAACAGCTCGGGCCCATGGTGGCGCCGCGTTCCGCAGGGGATGACTGACAGGCCTTTGTGCGGACTTGGACGGATGATGCCGTCTATAGTCGCCTGCCCGGTGAGATAGTCGAGCAGTCCGGGCCTGCGGTCTACCCCAAACATCCGGTGCAATTCGCCCCGGCGGATATCACCATCGATAAGGAGCGTCTTGTAGCCGGCCTCGCCGAACGAAACCGCGAGGTTGGAGGAGACGAGGGACTTGCCGTCACCCGCGCCAGGGCTCGAGACGGTGAGCAGCACCGGGCCAGCCGCACCATAGGAGTGGGCCAGGTTGAGGCGGATAGTTCGGAAGGCTTCGACTACCTGGGAAGCCTCCTCCGGCTTCAATTCGCCCTTCTTGCTCTTCCGGATTGCCGGGATTGCGCCGAGGATGCTCAAGCCGAGCTCGCGCGACACCTGCTCCGGATAGCGGAACCGCTTGTCCAGCTGGTCGAGCAGCAGAGCGAGACCCACGGCGAGGCCCAGACTGGCGGCGAAGGCCATGAAGATGATCTTCGGCGCGCTGTTGCTGCTGGGCTTCTGCGGGATGGTGGCCCGGTCGAGGATCTTGAGGTCGGGGATGGCGGAGACCTCAGAGAGCTTGGCCTCTTCATACCGCTCCTGAAGCGTCTTGAAGAGGTCCTCTGCCGCCGAGAAGTCCCGCACCAACCTCGTTTCGGTGGTGGCCCGCGCCGGGACCTGTTCCAATCCCTTCCCAGCCACATTGATGCGCTTCTCGAGATCTGCTTCCTGTACCTTCAGCTGATCGATCAGGGCCTGGGCGAGTGTGGGGATTGTCTGGGTCTTCAGGATCTCGAGGTTGGCGAGATTCTGCTGGATCCCGCGGTACTCATCGGTATAGCGATACCGCAGCGCCCGGGTATCCGCCTCGAGGTTGGACACCTCGGTGAGAGCACGCACCAGATCGGGCGCCTGACGCACGGCGCCGATGGTCTGGAAGGCATCTACCGTGATGGCGCCTCCCTTGGCCCGCGCGAGCACATCCTCGATCTGCTTCCGGTCGGTGCGCAGCGCCTCAAGCTGCGTCTTCTTGGTAAAGAAGTCGGTGGTGACCGCCTGGGAAGTCGTTGACAACCCGCCGGGTACCGGTACTCCTTCCGTCGGCTCGGTGATGGTACCGACCCTGAAGCCCTCCAACTTGGTTTCGGCCTCCTTCAAGTTGCGAGCGGCGATCACCAACTGGGAGTCGAGCGCCAGGCGCATCTCGACCAGCTTGCTGCGCTTCAGCTCGGCCGCGATGTCCACGAACTGGTCGGTAATCGCGTTGAGTTGAGGAGCCAGCCCGTAGCGCTCCTCGCCATTGAGTGAGATGCGGAGGAAGTTGGCGTCCTCGGCCGCCATCGAGGTCTTGAGGTTCTCCATCAAATCATTGGAGACCTCGCGAGGGTTCTTGAGCGTGAACGCGATGGTCTTGCCCTTCCGGAGCTGCTGCGCCGTCGGTGCCCAGCGCCAGCCGAGCTTCTCACCGATCGAGTCGCCAACCGTCCCGGAAGCGATTTCCGCCCCGCTGCGGGAGAGAGTCCAGTGAGATCCGGTCGGGTCGGTCTTAATGGTGAAATCGCCGGTGTGGAATTTGTCGGCGATATCGAAACCGGTGAAAGCGATGCTGTCGGCCCGGTCCTTTGTAGTCAGGTAGAGGCGCTGCCGGTGGACGACGGGATCGAACACCACGTAGGTCTTGAGCAATTCGGTCCAGGCCTGCTGAGCAAGTAGCTGACCCGGCCGGATCGGGCCGGTCTTGCCGCCGCCTTCCTCAATCCAGATGGTGGCCTTGGCGGTGTAAATCGGAGGCAGGAACCTGGTGGCGACAACTCCACCGGCAGTCCCGAGCAGAACGATCAGCAGCATCAGCCACTTGTAGCGCCGCAGCGCCGCCGTGTAACGGCCCCAGTTGACCTTATCGTCATCCACCGCTGGAGCGCCCATGGCAGCCGCCATGGTTCCCGCCTGGGGAACCATTTCGATCTCAACGTCCGGCTCTTCGGGCGATCGGTTAGCGGGGATCAGAGTATCGGCCATTCTGCTCCGGATTGCTTAGGAATCGAGCAAGCTGCTCGTAATCAAGACGCCCGACCTCACGCAAAGTCGGTACCGAACAGGGCTTTTTGTGCGGGCGAAATATACGGGGCGGCTGATTGCGAGGTCGTGACAAACCGGCCTCTACAGGAGTTGGCCGTTCTGTGGCGACATGGCATCAGTGTTGCGTATCAGCAACAGCCAGAATCGGGTAATACCACACGGTGTTGCTTGATTTGTGCTATAGGGTGTGGTACTAAAGATGCTGTGAGTGACCCATCCCGCGGGTCCCGCGGGGACTCGCAAGCCAAAGTGTCCGAGCACGACTGCGCGCCACAGTTGAAGGACCGCACGCGCGGGCGTGTGGGTCGGGCGCATCACAGGAGCCGTGCAATGGGATCGAGCATCGCTGACGCGAATCGTCGACCGGAACCCCCGCCAGGGGAGATCGGCGGCCGCGATCCGCTTGCTATCCCCGCCGAAGTCAAAGCCAGCATCAGGATCCTCGTCGTTGACGATGAGCGTACTCTGCGGGAGAGCTGCGCCAGCGTCCTGCAGATGGACGGGTATAACGTCACGCTGATCGGACGGGGCGAAGAAGCTCTCGACACAGTCAAGCGCCGCAAGTTCGACATCATCCTTGTCGATCTCTACATGTCCCAGACGTCCGGGATGGATATTCTCCGGACCGCGCTGGAGCACAATCGCGATACGATCGTCGTCGTCATGACCGGAAATCCCAGCGTCGCGAGCAGCATTGAGGCGCTGCGAGCCGGTGCCTGGGACTACCTCCCCAAGCCCTTCTCGGCAACTCACCTCCAGGTGCTGATCGGCCGCGCCTCCCACGCGGTGATGGTCTCACGGGAGACTCGGGACCTGCGCCTGCAGCTGATGAAGCAGAACGGGCACAGCGACAAGATTGCCCTCATCGGGATCTCTCCGCTGTTCCGCAAGGCCGTGGATCTGGCGCGCAAGGTGGCCGCGACCGATGCCTCGGTCTTCATCAGCGGGGAGAGCGGTACGGGTAAGGAAGTGATCGCCCAATTCATCCATCAGCACAGCCGCCGGGTTGGCCGAACCCTGGTTCCGATCAACTGCGCTGCCCTCCCGGAGCCGCTGCTCGAGTCGGAGATGTTCGGCCATCGGAAGGGTGCGTTCACCGGGGCCGACCGCGACAAGCCGGGTCTGCTGGAAACCGCCAATGGCGGGACGCTCTTCCTCGACGAGATCACCGAGATGTCGATGCCGCTGCAGGCCAAACTGCTGCGGGTCATTCAGGATGGAGTGGTGCGCAGGGTAGGTAGTGAGAGCCAGGACGCCCAAGTGGACGTCCGGTTCATCTCCGCCACGAATCGGGATCCCCAGGACGCGGTGAACTCAGGCGTATTGCGTGGCGACCTCTTCTATCGCCTGCGGGTCGTGCCCATCAAGCTGCCGCCGCTGCGCAAGCGGCCGGAAGACATTCCGCTGCTCGCCAATCACTTCCTGACCTACTACTGGCAACGCCATCGCCAGATGGGCGATCGGGTGCCCAAGCTGAGCGAGGCGAGCATCGTGTTCCTCCGCTCCCGACCCTGGCGGGGCAACGTCCGGGAGCTGCAGAACGTCATCGAGCATGTGGCGGTGCTGGCGGAACCGGATCAGGTCATCCAGCCCAACGATATTCCGATCTACGAAGACGCCAGCGAATGGCCGTCCGAGGGCGTCATTTCCACCGCGGTAATGGACGACGCATATCACCTGGCCAAGGACCGAATCGTCGCCCAGTTCGAGAAAGAGTACCTCACCACGGCTGATCGGCCGGGCCGGCGGCAACATGTCGAAGGCGGCGCGGCTGGCCAGCATCGATCGGACGACTCTCTACCGCCTCATGGACAAGCACAGCTTCCATCGCGACGAGCTGCGGGGACGCCTGAGTGACCGTATGGCGCTCACTCGACGAGGCCGTGAGCCACGTCGAGGCTGGATGGCAACAGGTCGTCGAAGACAGCCCAGCCCAGGAGGAAGTTCGCACCCATCTGGTGCAACTCGCCGGGGCGATTCGCGCCGCCGCCGACGGCGGTGAGCCGTTGACGGACGAGGTTCCTCGCACCGTCCTGACCCGCCGCCTCCTCGAACTGATCCGCCGTGAGCTGCTGGAAAGAATCCGGCGGGATCCCGAACCTCCCGACAGCAAATCCATCCTCACGGTCCTCGGCGCCATCGAACAGGTGCACGCCCGGCTGGAGCCGGACTGGGCGCAGCACTTCGCCGATCGCCTGTCGGGGCCCGACGGTCTGGAGCTCGTGGTGGAGGTCGCGCACGACCTCCGGTCGCCACTGACCTCGATCCTGTTCCTGGCGGAGACCCTGCAACGGGGGCGGAGCGGGAACATCAATGCTGTGCAGGAGCGCCAGCTCGGCCTGATCTACAGCGCGGCGTTTGGTCTCAGCTCTCTCGCGAGCGATGTCATCGAGCTGGCGCGGGGAGGTGACCGTCTCGTGGATCTGGATCCGATTCCCTTTTCCATCAGCGACATCCTGGAATCGGTGAGAGACATCGTGCAGCCCATCGCGGAAGAGAAGGGTCTGACGGTGCGGCTGGAGGCTCCGGAGTCGGACTTCCGGGTGGGTCACCCGGTCGCGCTCTCGCGGGTCCTGCTCAACCTGACGACCAACGCACTCAAGTTCACCTCGGAAGGGTTTGTCGAGGTGGCCGGCAAGCAGCTGGACGACACCCGCGTTGAGTTCTCGGTGCGGGATACCGGGCGCGGGATTCCCTCTCAGGCGATGCTGACGCTTGTTCGAGCCATTCCGCCGGCGTCAGAAGCAGGGCGAGTACGCGTTCTCCGGCGCCGGACTCGGTCTGTCGATTTGTCGGAAGCTGGTCGAGGCGATGCGCTCAACCCTCCGGGTGGAAACCGCACCCGACTTCGGCACCCGGTTCTACTTCGAGCTTGCCCTTCCTCTGGCGGACGATCACTGATGACCAGCCTGCTGCATGTTGTCGGGGCTCGGCCGAACTTCATGAAGGTCGCCCCCGTGCTCCGCGCCGCTGCTGCACTGCCTGGTACCCGGCAGTGGCTGGTCCACACCGGCCAGCACTACGACGCGGCGATGAGCGACAGCTTCTTCGCCGACCTGGAGCTCCCGGAGCCCGAAGTCAACTTGGGTGTAGGGTCGGCCACCCACGCGGTTCAGACCGGGCGGATCATGATCGAGTTCGAGCCGGTTCTCGATCGGCTCAAGCCCGATTGGGTCGTGGTCTATGGCGACGTGAACTCAACCGTCGCCTGTGCCCTCGTTGCGTCCAAGAAGAGAGTGAAGGTTGCCCACGTCGAGGCTGGGCTGCGCAGCCGAGACCGAGACATGCCGGAAGAGATCAACCGCATCCTCACCGACCAGCTGGCTGACCTCTGCCTCACGCCCAGCCGCGACGGCGACGCCAATCTGGCTCAGGAAGGCATTGCCCCGGAGCGGATCCGCTTCGTCGGAAACGTGATGGTTGACACGCTGCTGCATCTCCAGAGCCGAGCCCGGGAGCTTCGGGCACCAGAGACCTACGGAGTGGCGGGAAAGCCCTATGCGTTCGTGACCCTGCACCGGCCATCGAACGTTGATCAACGGGAAACCCTTGCCGAACTGTTGAACGCTCTGGATGATCTCGCGGGCCAGATGCCGGTGGTGTTCCCCATACATCCGAGGACCCGGCAGAGAATCCAGGACTTTGGTCTCAGCGACATCGCGCGGCGGGTGACCCTGCTCGAGCCGCTGGGGTATCTGGAAGCCCTGTCCCTGGTGGAGAAAGCGAGCCTGGTGCTCACCGACTCTGGGGGGCTTCAGGAAGAGACCACGGTCCTCGGGGTACCTTGTCTCACCGCCCGGTCCAACACCGAACGTCCGGTCACCGTTACCGAGGGGACGAACCGCCTCGTCGCCTCAACCCGCTCGGCGATCAACGCTGCCGTGGCCGACGTGCTCTCCCGCCTGGGCAACGGAAGCTTCCGGCCGGGACGCCCCGAAGGGTGGGACGGCCGGGCAGGGGAGCGCGTTGCGGCCGCACTGGTCGAGCCCTCCGCCCTACCAGCCGCGGGGGCTCGTCGATAGATTGTTCCCCGCACAGACGCGAGACGCCGACTCGGGAGCCATGAGGCCCCAGTTGCTCCGGCCCTCGCGACTGGCACTCCCGGACCGGCCGACCCGCCCAGAGTCCGCGACAATCGGCGACCCGGCCGACCCCTCGCGTAGCCTCCATTTGGTCGAGACCATCATGTGCGGCAATGCCGTCATCCGGGGGTTCGCGCTCCGCGGCATTGTGCCGCCGTTCAGGATTCTCCAAGCGTCTCTCTGCGGCCGGCGACTTCCCGAAGATCCGGGTCCGGGAAGATCTCCGTAGCAGCGCCAGAGACGCGAGGAAGCTGGAGTTCAACCTCTCGTGAATAAGCCACCCATCCGTAGCATCCGCGGGGGCGAACCGCCCCTGCACGCTCCCAACGCCGCCCTTCTGATCGACTTCGACAACGTCACGCTCGGCATCCGTTCGGACCTCACCAAAGAACTGAAGACGCTGGTCAGCAGCGACCTCATCAAGGGGAAGGTCGCGGTCCAGCGGGCGTACGCGGACTGGCGGCGCTATCCGCAGTACATCGTCCCGCTGTCGGAGTCATCGATCGACCTCATCTTCGCGCCGGCTTTCGGGACCAACAAGAAGAACGCGACCGACATCCGGCTCGCGATCGACGCCATCGAGCTGGTCTTTACTCGTCCTGAGATAGGCACATTCATCCTGCTCTCGGGTGACAGCGACTTCTCGATGCTGGTGATCAAACTGAAGGAGTACGGGAAGTACGTGATCGGCGTCGGGATCCGGGAGTCGGCCAGCGACCTCCTGATCCAGAACTGCGACGAGTACTACAGCTACAGCGACCTCGCGGGACTCACCAAGGAGACCGACATCCCGTCGACCCAGCGGGATCCATGGGCGCTGGTCAAGGATGCTGTCGCGATGATGGCGCAGAACCACGACGTGATGCGCTCGGACCGGCTCAAGCAGGTCATGCAGCAGATCGACCCGAACTTCGACGAGAAGAACGCGGGCTTCAACCGGTTCAGCAAGTTCGTGGTGGAAGCCGGGCAGAAGGGCCTGCTCCGCGTGAGCAAGATGGACAACGGCCAGTATGAGGTCGCCCCGCTTGCCGAAGCAGCTGCGCCTGCGGCGCCGGCGACGGAAGCAGTCGCTCCCAATGGCGAACGCCCTGGTCGCGGTCGGGGACGGGGAAGGGGACGCGGACGAGGCGGGCGGCGGGACGAGCCCAGGTCGACTGCGGAGCCATCGCCTGTGCCTGTGTCTGCTCCTGCACCCGCGGCTCGTACCAACGGTCTTACGCTCGCGAGTGCCTTCGACCTCATGCGCCGTGCCCTGTCTGAGCTGCCGCGGCCGGTAGAGCATGAGTCCCTTCGCCTGAGGATGGCGGCGCTGAACGGCCGGATGGACCCGCTGATCGAGCCCGCGCGCTTCCACCGGTTGCTTCGTCAGGCCCACGATGCCGAAGTCGCCGACGTGAGAAAGATTGCCGATGACGAGTATGAAGTGCTCTCGCGGCCGTCCGAGGGCCAACCGCTGGTAACCGCCGAGCGTCCGATTCCCGAAGGCGCACAGGAGCAGGCCCAGCCGGGTGGCGGCCCGAGCAACGGGTCGGCCCGGGGGGGAGTTCGGTTCCGTCGGGGGTCCCGCCTTCCTGCAGCAAGCCGTGAGATCCCCATGGTTGGGGTTGTCAGTCTGGACGAGACTCCCACGACGCAGGAGCCAGCGGCGCCAGCGGTGAAGCCCGCCCGGCCCCGCCGAACAAGGTCCAAGGCAACTCCCGCAACGGAAGCGGAGGCACCTTCCCCGCCGCGCAAGAAGGCCAGCCGACCTCGAACCCGAAAGGCGGCGGAGTGAGCCGGATTCGACGGGCAGCCCCGCTGCCCGTCGCCTTTTTCAGGAGGGATACGATTGACGTCGCGCGTGAGCTACTGGGAGCGCGGCTGGTCTCGAGCCGTCGTGGAGTTCGCACTGTCGGACGGATCGTCGAGGTAGAGGCATATCTTGGCGCTGAGGATCCTGCCTCGCACGCATATGCCTATCGTCGCCACCGGCAGAACGAGTCTCTCTACGGGCCCATCGGAAGCTGGTATGTGTATCTCTCCTACGGGATGCATTGGTGCGCCAATCTGGTAGCGGGACCGCCGGGCCTGGGGTCCGCGATCCTGATTCGAGCGCTGGAGCCGATGGAGGGACTGCCCGCAATGCGCCGTCGTCGAGGAGAGGTACCAGACCGGGCGCTATGCTCCGGACCCGGGCGGCTAACTCAGGCGATGGGGATTACCCGGGCGCTCGACGGCCACTCAATGCCCAAGGCCCCGATCGTGATCGTGCCGGGCGAGCCACCAGCCGAGGAGTCCATTGCCACGACGCCTCGAATCGGACTCACCAAGGCCGCGGATTGGCCACTTCGTTTTGCGATCCGCGGCTCGCCATGGGTATCGGGGCCACGGATTCGCGAGTTACCAGCAAAGAAAAGCGGGGGCGATGGTTGATCGCCCCCGCTTCATTTTCAACGCTCAGGACTGATTAGTACCCGCTGGTCACGTCCTCGCGAGCCGAACCGAGGCTGATCCGGATACCGCCGGCGAAGGCGAAGGAAGCGCCGGTCAGCAGTTTGCCCGAGCTCGGTCCCGTCATGACCTGGGCCTGGCCGAAGAGGGCGACTCCGCCAGCCTTGGCCTGCAAGCCGATGAGCCCGGTCCCGAATCCATAGCTGCCCAGCGAGTTGGCCACCGCGGTCAAGCTGTCCTTCTCAACCTGGGTGACGGTGTTCTGGGGGTACTCGTTGCCAGTCTGAAGGATCCCGAGACCCACGCCCAGGAACGGCTGCAGATGGCCGCGAAGGGGGTAGGCGACGAGAATCGCCGAGTACTTGCGCAGATCGTTGAAGGTGACGCTCCGCACTCCGCCCGGGGCGCTGGGATCAGCAAACGAAGTCTTCTGATCCTGCGCGATGCCCTCATCGAACGAGAGCAGGAGGCCGGTCCGCCGAGCCATGATCAGGAAGTGCCCGCCGACCGAGGGGATAGCACCCTTGGTCTGATTGGGCGTCTCGAAGATGATGGTCCCGCCCTGGGGGCCGATATACCAACTAAAGGCGTCCCCACTCCTCTTCTCCTGAGCACCCAAGCTGGGCGACAGGGTAAGAGCGGCTAGCGCGACCACCGGGATGATGCGACTGAGCATGCGCATCACGATACCTCCTGGGATTTCGGCGGCACAGGGCAAGGGGGGGCAATCCGCCCCTTGCTGGCATCTTACTGGGCCCCAGAAATCGCTGATTCCTGATGCCCGGCTGATGCCCTAGATTATTTCGTTGTTTCGGCTTGGGCAACTAGGTTAATAAACTACTTGAACTTTTGCCAGCCGACGATCTCTTGACACCACCGAACGGATACCGATACCGCTTAGTTGGTGACGCCTCACACTATCGCAAGGCGTCGGCCAACCTTCCGGATGGCGTCCAAGGCCTGGTCCAGATCGGCCTTCGTGTGCGCGGCGGAAATCTGACATCGGATCCTGGCTTGGCCCTGCGGAACCACGGGATATCCGAACCCGGTTACGAAGACACCCTCCTCCAAGAGTTGACGGCTCATGTCGATCGCCCGAGCGGTTTCCCCTAGGATTACGGGGATAATGGGAGTCTCCCCGGGCAGGGGCTTGAAGCCTGACGCGAGAAGCTGTTCGCGGAAATAGCGGGAATTCTGGCGCAGATTCTCGACCAGCTCCGGGTGTTTTTCGAGGTATTGGATGCTGGCCAAAGCGCTGGCCGCGACCGTCGGGGGGAGGGCATTGGAGAAGAGCTGAGGTCTGGCGCGCTGCGTCAGATAGTCGCAGACCGCCTCGGTGGCCGCCGCGAAGCCACCCGCCGCCCCGCCCAGGGCCTTCCCCAGGGTGGAGGTGATGATGTCCACCTCTCCGACCATTCCGAAATGCTCAGGGGTCCCCCTGCCGGTCTTGCCCAGAACCCCGGTCCCATGTGAATCGTCCACCACGAGGGTGGCCCGATGGCGGCGGCAAATCTCGATGATGTCCGGTAATCGGGCGATGGCACCCTCCATCGAGAACACCCCATCGGTGATCACCATGCGGGTCCGGCGGTCCTTGGCGGCGGAGAGTTTCTCCTCCAGGTCGGTCATGTCGGCGTGCTTGTAGACCGCGGTCTGACACCGGGTGATCGCCTTGGCGAGCCGCACCCCATCGATGATCGAGGCGTGGTTGAGCTGGTCGCTGATGACGATGTCTTCTTCGCCGAGGAGCGTTGCAGGCACTGCCTCATTGGCGTTCCAGCAGCTCACGAAGCTGAGCGAGGCGGCAGTCCCTACCAGCCGGGCGCAGCCGGCCTCCAATTCCCGGTGTACGGTGAACGTCCCACATATGAAGCGAACCGAGGCGGTACCGGCGCCATAGTGGTCGAGCGCAGCCTGCCCGGCCGCGACGACCTCGGGCTCGTTGCTCAGGCCCAGATAGTTGTTGGAGGAGAGCACGATGACTTCGCCGCGTCCTTCCATCCTGACGCGGGGTGCTTGCGGGCTCTCGATGTAGTTCAGGTGCTTGTAGACCCCGTCTCGGCGAAACTGGTCGAGCTCCGCCTCGATGCGGGAATCGAGCGGGGATTTCATGCGCCGATCTCCAGGATCACTTTACCGGCCTGGCCGTCCTTGATGACCTGAATTGCCTCCGCCATCCGATCCAGCCCGAAACGGTGGGTGATCACTGGGCGGGGGTCGAGCTGGCCCGAGCGTACCAATCGCCGCATCACGTCCCAAGTCTCATACATGCGCCGCCCAGTCACGCCGTAGAGGGTGAGACCTTTGAAGATCACGTCGCGGGCGAAATCCACTTCGGTGGTCTTGCTCGGAGTGCCCAGCAGGTTGACCCGACCGCCGAGGCGGGCAGCGGCAAAGGCCTGCGCGTGGCCAGAGGGGTGGCCGCTCATTTCGCAGACCAGGTCTACCCCATCCCCATCGGTCAGCTCCTTCACCCGGGCCACGACGTCATCCGACCCTGGATTGAGGGTGACGTGGGCGCCCATGACCCGGGCCAGCTCGAGCCGCCGGGAGTTGAAGTCGCTGGCGATGACAAGAGCGGCTCCTGCGGCTCGCGCGACACCTACGGCAAAGCACCCGATAGGCCCGCAGCCCAGAACAAGGACCCGGCTTCCAGCCACCATTCCGCCCTCGAGGACGGTGTGCACCGCGTTTCCGGTCGGGTCCATGATGGCGCCGACCTCGGTCGGAATTCCGTCCAGCTTCATCACATTCGCAGCGGGCATCGCAATGAACTCGGCAAATGCCCCATCTCGATCTACTCCAATGATCTGGGTGCGCCGGCAGAGGTGGGCTTCACCGATTCGGCACTGGAGACAGTGTCCGCACACTATGTGGCCTTCGGCCGTCACCAGGTCGCCGGGCTTGAGCAATCCGGCTGAAGCAGCTTCTCGACCCAGCTTGGCGACCTCGCCGGCAAACTCGTGGCCGATGACGACCGGCGGTTTGAGCCTCGCGCTGGCCCAGGCGTCCCATTCCCAAATGTGGAGGTCGGTCCCGCAGACACCGGCGTGGTGGACCTTGATCAGCACATCGCTCGGTCCGTACTCGGGGACCGGGACATCGCGCAGCTCCATTCCAGGGCCTGGGGCTGGCTTTACGAGGGCGCGCATTGCTTGAGGTGTCAGGGTTCAGGGATCAGGTGTCAGGGATCAAAGGTCCCAGCTCGGCGACAGAATCGCCTCCCAAGTGGGAGGGCAAAGTAACCCTTCGCCTGAAACCTGACACCTGACCCCTCACAGGATTGACCGCGTCATCCCGCCGTCCACCGACAGCACCGTCCCCGTGATATAGCGGGCCGGCTCCGAGGCCAGGAACACAACGGCAGCGGCGAACTCGTCCGGAGTACCGATCCGGCGAATGGGGAGGCTTTCTCCCATGTCGGCCAGCACGCGATCGACCGGTCGGCCATCCTTACGCCCGCGAACCTCCGCCAGCTCACGGAGGCGATCGGTCTCGAACAGGCCCGGACAGAGAACATTGACCGTGATGCCCTCGGCGGCTACCTCGTCGGAGAGTGCCTTCGAAAAGCCGAGGACTCCGGCCCGGGCAGTAGTCGAGAGAATCAGGGCGGAGGAAGGCTGCCGTGCCGCGACGGAGGTCAGGCACAGGATTCTGCCCCAGCGTTTGGCTCGCATATGAGCCACGGCCGAACGGCTCAAATGCACGGCCGAGAGCAGACTCGTGTCCAGCGCGGCCTGCCAAGCTGCCTCGTTGTGCGCTTCGAATGCCCCCGGTGAGGGCCCGCCGGAATTGCATAGCACGATGTCGGGGCCACCCATGGCCTGGTGGACACCGTTGACGAGGGCAGAGCACTCGGAGGCACGGCTCACGTCGGCGGGATAACTGCGTACTTCGCCGAGCGAGGAGAGTTGGGAGACTGCGCGGTCGAGCTTGGTTCGGTCCCGCCCGTTCAGGGCGACGCGGGCTCCTTCTCCCAGCAACCTCTCGGCGACGGCGTAGCCCAGCCCGCTCGAGCCTCCGCACACGAGAGCAACGCGTCCCCGCAGTCCCAGATCCATCGTCAGGCCCCCACGCTGCTACAGACCGTATTCCCCCCAACGGCGATCCACGAGACTCACCGTTGCCGGATCCATTTCCAGCGGCAAAGGGTAGCCCTCTTTCCACGTGGCGTCGATCCCGATCGGTCCGCGATAGACCGGCCGGGCTCCGATGAACTCTTGTCCCGTGAAGATCATGTCCCGCCCCGGATCGAACCGAGTAAAGATCCCCCAGAGGAGGCTCCACTCTTCGGAGAGATCGACGTCCTCGCTCACCGCAACGATGAAGCGAACCGGACCGAGGTCTTTCCAGGTCAGCAGTTTCTGGATTACATCGCGGGGATCCTGCTTCACGACTACCACGAGAAAGCCGCCTTCCAGCAGACGGTGGCGCACGACTCGACGGTCCATCGCCGCGGGGTTGGAGACGTCCCGGGGCGGGGACTCGGTCGTGAGGGCCTCACCGGTGGCATCGAGCACGAGCTTGCTTCCCACATGCATCCGGTAGGAGGTGTAGTCGAGGGTATCCAGCGGGGCGATCGGCAGCAGCAGCATTCGCTCGCCCGGCTCGAAGCGATACCAGAGCTCGCGGAGCAGCGTGTTGAAGTTGCGGGGATTCACGTCCTCCCGCACCATGATCGCCACCTTGGTGAGCGAGAGCTGTCCGGTGCCAAGCAGGCCTAACGCGGTCTTCAAGACTTCTTTGGGATGACGCTCCTTCAACGAGACGCCGAGGAGGTTGTGGAAGCTCGCGTTCTCGAAGGGATAGAGATCCACGATGTTGGGATTCACCAGACGGATGAGGGGTCCCACCATCTCGCCGACGGCGATCCCCATCGCCTTGTCCTCCTGGGGCGGTTTGCCGACGACGGTAGCGGGATAGATCGCATCGCGGCGACGGGTCACCCGCTCGACGTGGAATACGGGAAACTCGGAGGCCTCGGAGTAATGGCCGAAGTGATCGCCGAAGGGGCCTTCCATCCGGCGTTCGCCCGGTTTCACGTAGCCCTCGAGGATGAATTCGGCGTTGGCCGGAACCAGCAGCTCGTTGGACTGGGCTCGAACCAGCTGAGTCGCTTCGCCGCGGAAGAAACCGGCGAAACCCAGCTCGTCGAAGTCCTCGGGCAGCGGAAGGATCGCGGCCAGCATCAGGACGGGATCGCCGCCCAGGACGACTGCAGCCGGTAACCGCTGTCCCAGTCGCTCCGCCTCGTAGTGATGGGCCCTTCCACCCTTCATGCTCTGCCAGTGCATCCCGGTCTGGTCGGGACCGTACACCTGGAGCCGGTACAAGCCGTAATTCCGGCGCCTGGTCACCGGGTCCTGGGTGATGGTCGGGCCGAAAGTGATGAACGGTCCGCCATCCCGGGGCCAGCTGGTTACCGCAGGCAGCAGATCGAGCCGGGGGGCTTCGACCACCTCGTGAACCGGCGCCCGACTCACCACGCGAGGATGAAGGAACCGCGCACGCGACAGGACTCCCCTCGAATTCCACAGAGTCTTGAGCGACGGAGGATTGAGGCGGAGCAGGGTCTCGACGAGCTCCTGTCCGATCTGCTGCGGGTGCCGGCCCAGGGCGATCTCGATCCGCTCCATAGTGCCGTACAGGTTCATGACGAGCGGGAAGGAGCTGCCTTTCGGTCGCTCGAACAACAGGGCGGGGCCCTGGCGTCGAATGACCCGCTGCACGAGCTCGGAGGCCTCGAGCCGAGGATCCACTTCGGCGGTGATGCGGCGAAGCAGGCCGCGACGCTCCAGCGCCCCGATGAAGGAGCGGAGATCGGGGAAGGGAGGTCGGTCGCGGTGTGTCAGACGAGGAGGCGGTGTTGCGGAATTACGCCGTGGCGCCGCGGGATTGCCGGGTTGCCACTCGGAGTGATTCGGGTTCGGCTGGCTTGCTGACCAGCAGCCCGGCCGACTTGGCCTGGCGTCGCTTCTCACCCGGCGCCGGTTCCCGATTCCAGCCGCTGTAGAACGAGACGAAAGCCGCCGGTGCCAGAGATCGGTTACTGGGGAGCACCAGGTGCGCGCCTCCGGGCTCGGTGTGATCCTGGAAGGTGAGCAGGACGTCTCGCCGCTCCCGAGGCGAGAGAGGCTCCAGAGTGCCCGTGTCCATCACCAGAACGTGAGCCCGCGCGATGACCTCCGTGGGCCAGCGGCCGGCCGGTGCGACGTAGGTAGTGCACCACTCGCTCAAGCCTTCCTCCGACACCCGTGATTCCACCTGATCCACGTAGGTCATGTCGCTGCCGATGTATAGGACCGAGACCTCGTGGGCCGCCAGCAGAAAAGCCAATGGTGTCGCATCGGGGCCGATCACGACCGCCGTGTCCCCCTGCTCCATGCGGGGAAGGAACTGGAGCGGGCAGCGGCGATCGATACCCCAGTGGGTAGGCTCCCGCTGGGCGGCGCGCAGCTCCTTGAACTGGGAAAGCCATCGGCGATAGGAGGGAAGCCGAAGCCGGCGATTGATGAGCCGATCCACGCAGTCGGCCATGAGCACTTCAGTCAGCACGAACTGGGCTTCCTGCGTCGTACCCATCTCGGCAAACGCCTCGTTGGCGAGGTTCAACAACTCATTCCGCCGGAGGCCATTCTTGTAGTCTTCGATGCGTTGCAGGATGTATTCGTGGTACAACTGCTTGAGCGACGGCAGGGGCCGACGGGGGCGTTGCTGCTCGAGTTGCAGGGCGCTCAGCATAGCGCGCGTTCGACCACTTTGGCAGGTGAGTGGCTACAAGCTCATTGAGTATAAGGGGATAGTCAATAAGCAGTCCTTTGACGGTGGAGCGAGCGGGGAAATGCCATAAGCCTTAAGCCGTAAGCCTTGGGCCCCGCCAGCCCGAGTCCAGGCTAATGGCCTAAGGCTTTTGGCTTAAGGCTTTTGGCTTAAGGCTATCCAACGGTCAGCACCGCACCTTTCAGATAAGCCGTCTCCGGGATCGAGAGGATTTCGGGATGGTCGGGAGCCTGCCCCAGCAGCTGGCGCAGGGTCACCCGACGACCGCTGTCCTCGGCCGCTCGGGCCAACATCTCCTGGAAGGCGGCTCGTGCGACGTGGTAGGAGCAGGAGGCGGTGAGAAGAGTCCCGCCCGGATTCAGAACGCGAAATCCCCGCAAGTTGATCTCGTTGTATCCCCGGAGCGCCTGGGGCACCGTACTCTTGGTCTTGGCGAATGCTGGTGGGTCGAGGACCACGAGGTCGAAGCGCCGTCGCTCGCGCTCCCAACTCCGCAGGAGATCGAACGTGTCTCCCTCGAGAAACTCGATGTTGGTCATGCCATTGAGCCGGGCGTTCTCCCTGCCGCGCTCCAGGGCATCGGCACTCGAGTCGAGGGCGACGACTCGTCCAGCCCTGCGGGCAAGATGGAGCGCGAAGCTGCCGTGGTAGGAGAAGCAATCGAGCGCCTCGCCGCCGTGCGGGCAGGCACGGGCAGCGAGCATCCGGTTTTCCCGCTGGTCCAGGAAGGCACCGGTCTTCTGTCCGGTCCACGGTGCCGCGAGGTAGCGTACTTCCGCTTCCCGCACCTCGATGTTCCGGGGCACGTCGCCATGGACCAGCTCCACCCGTTCCGCCAGCCCCTCGTGCCGCCGAACCGCGACGTCATTTCGCAGCAGGATGCCTTCGGGAGACAACACCTCGACCAGCGCGTCGACGACCGTCTCTCGCTGGGTCTCCAGCCCGGCGGAGAGGAATTGGGCGACGACCCAGCGATCGTAGCGGTCCACGATGAGCGAGGGGAGCCCGTCGCCCTCGGCATGCACGACGCGAAAAGCGGTTGCGTCTATGCCGGTGCGCTGTCCCACCGCTCGGGCGAGCCGCTCACGCCACCACGCGCGATCGATCGGGCGATCCCGGGTTTCGAGCAGGCGAAGGCGGATTTCCGAGCGGGGGGAGCAGAGTGCTATTCCGAGGAATTTCTTCTTGGTGTCGAATACCCGGCAGAGTCCGGGGTCGCCGGGCGATTCCAGCACATCGCTGCGATAGATCCAGGGGTGACCACGAACCCAGCGAGATGCGCCCTTGGCGGTGACACGCGCCAGAGGCAAATCGCCGGCGGTGGGGCTCACTTCGCGGGCTGGGCCCGGTCCGGCCGCAGCGCGGTGGCTCGCCGCAAGTAGCAATGCTTGATTTGATTCGGCGCGAGCCGGCTGTAGGCGTGCACCAGGACGCGGATGCAGCGCGGGAGGGATCCGGGTACCGGGATCTCGGTAGCGTGCAGGATGGCTACCTGGTCCCACCCATAGGGTTGGGAAGCACGGGCGGGAAAGGTCGAGATCAGATCCTGAGTGACCGTGAAAACGGCGCTCACGATATCGAGCGGATCGATGCCATTGGCTTCCACCAGCGAGCGCAGGAGCTCGTCGGTTGCGCCCAGGATCTCCTCGGGACGATCCTGTTCGACGGTAGTGGCGCCACGGAAGCCGCGGAGACGCAGCGGCAGAGGCTCGGACATGGTGCAGAATCTAGCGAATCACCTGCGACTGATGCTCGTCACCGATGACCTGCTACTGGGAGAGCGTGACCCGGTGGCGGTGTGTCGGGCGGCGGAGCGGGGTGGAGTCACGGCGGTCCAACTCCGACTCAAGCAGGCCTCGCCACGGGCTCTGCTCGACGTGGCCCGGCGGCTTCGAGCCGCACTCCGGGTGCCGGTGATCGTAAACGACCGTCCCGACGTCGCGCGTGCTGCCGGATGCTGGGTGCATCTGGGCCCCGATGACGTACCGGTCTCTGTCGTCCGGAGCCTCTTTACTCAAGGCGAGGTCATCGGAGCCTCGGTCGGATCGCTCGAGGAGGCGGCGAGGGGAAGCGAGGCCGACTATTGGGGAGTCGGGCCGCTTAATGGCAGCGCTACCAAACTCGATGCGGGTCCATCCCTCGGCATCGCCGGGTTTCGACAAATCGTCGCTCAGGCCGGAGGGCGGCCCTGTATCGCCATTGGAGGCGTGAGGCCTGAAGACGTGAGACCGGTGCTGGAGGCTGGAGGCGCTGGTGTTGCCGTGGTGTCGGGGATTCTTGGTTCGGCGGACGTGGAGGACGCGGTAAAAAAGTACCGAGTACCGAGTACCGATTACTAATCTTTTCGTCTTCGTACTTCTCGAATGGCCCGATTGTGCTCGGCGAGGGTTCGGCTGAAGATGTGATAGCCGTCGGGCCGGGCGACGAAGAAGAGATAGGGAACCTGGGCGGGATAGAGGGCAGCACGGATGCTGGCCAGGCCGGGTGAATTCACCGGTCCGGGAGGCAGCCCCGGATGGAGGTAGGTATTGTAGGGTGAGTTGGTCTCGTAGTCCCGAAAGTACAGTCGCGGCTTGCGCTGGCCGGTTCTAAGCTGGAGAGCGTACTGAACGGTCGGGTCGGCCTGCAGCGGCATCATCAGTCGCAAGCGATTGGCGTAGACTGCGGCGATCACCGGCCTCTCCTCGTCGTGCCGGGCTTCCCCTTCCACGATCGACGCCAGGGCCATTACCTGGTGCCGGGTCCAGCCCAGGCTATCGAGTCGCAGATCCCACGCCGGATCCCACTGCCGCAGAAATTCCGTTCCCATGCGATGGACCAGCTCCCGTGCGGTGACCGCGAGCGGAAGTTTATAGGTCTCGGGAAGCAGATACCCCTCGAGCGTCGGAGCCGGGACACCGACAGCGCGTCGAGCCGCCGGGTCGCTGGCTGCCACCAGGACTGATTCGGCGGGAAGGTGCAGCTCGTCCTGTACCATCCCCGCCAGCTCCAGGAGGGTGATCCCCTCCGGAACGGTGAAGCGGACGACAACCACGCGCCCCGAAGCAAGAATCGTCAGCATCTTCCACGGATTGGAGCCCCGCGGAATTTCATAGGTGCCGGCTTGCAGGTTGCGATCGACGCGCCTGATCCTGGCGAGCAGCTGAAACCAGGAGCGGGAGCCGAGAAGACCGTGGGCTTCCAGACTATCGGCCACCACGCCGAGGCTGGCTCCGCTGGGAATGGTGACGCGTTCAGGTGCGGCCGGGAGACCGGGAGAACCGCAACCGATGGAAAGACCGGCTACAAAGGCCAGCCAGATCAGCAGGACCCCAATCGCCAGCCTCGTCCCAGGCGCGGAGCTCACGTGGCTCCGCCTCTCCGGGCATCCAGGCAATTCTGCAACAGGACCGACGCGGCCATCGCGTCTACTTCTTCCTTCCGACCGCGAGTGGATCCACGCTGTTCGCGAATCAGCTTCAGGGTTCGCGTGGTGGTGAGACGCTCGTCGCTGAGTTCGACCGGCAGGCTGGTGCGGCGGGCGACTAGTTCGGCCAGCTCGCGGGCCGAGGCGCTCGATTCGGTTTCGCCTCCCTCGGGTGAGAGGGGGAGGCCAACGACGATTCCGACCGGTTGATGCTGGCTGACGAGTTCGAGGAAGCGGGCGATGGGGAACCGCTTGCCCCGCCGGCGGGTGAGCGTTTCGAGCGGGGAGGCGAGGGTCTGGGTCTCGTCGCTCAGGGCGAGGCCGATGCGTAACTCACCCCAGTCGATGGCGAGGAGCCGTCCGGTTCGTGGGCAGGGGGGTCATTGCCGATTGGCGATTGCCGATTCCCGATTGAACGATTGCCCGGCTCGATACGACGCCTTGGTCAATCTTCAATCGGAAATCATCAATCATCAATCCCTACTGGGCCATGGTCGCGAAGAATTCCTTGTTGCTCTTGGTGCGCTTCATGCGCTCGAGCAGGAATTCCAGGGCCTCCACCGGGGGCATGTCGGCGAGGAAGTTTCGCAGCAGGTAGACCCGGTTGAGCTCGTCCTTGTCCATGAGGAGCTCTTCTTTCCGGGTCGAGGTGCGCTGGATGTCGATGGCGGGATAAATCCGGCGATCGGCCAGACGGCGGTCGAGCACCAGTTCCATGTTGCCGGTTCCCTTGAACTCTTCGAAAATGACCTCGTCCATCCGGCTGCCGGTGTCGATCAGCGCGGTGGCAATGATCGTGAGCGAGCCGCCGTTGTCGATGTTACGCGCGGCGCCGAAGAAGCGCTTGGGCTTCTGCAGGGCGTTGGCATCCACACCGCCCGAGAGGATCTTGCCGGAGTGGGGCACCACGACGTTGTGGGCCCGGGCCAGACGGGTGATTGAATCCAGCAGGATCACGACATCCCGCCCATGCTCCACCAGCCGCTTCGACTTCTCGATCACCATGTCGGCCACCTGGACGTGGCGGTCGGCCGGCTCGTCGAAGGTGGAGGAGATGACCTCCGCCTTCACGTTCTCCTGCATGTCGGTGACTTCCTCGGGCCGCTCGTCGATGAGCAGGACGATGAGCACGACCTCGGGATGGTTCTCGCTGATCGCGTTGGCCAGCTTCTGCATCAGGATCGTCTTACCGGCCTTGGGCGGAGAGACGATCAGTCCGCGTTGTCCTTTGCCGATGGGCGAGAGCAGGTCCACGACCCGCATCGCGAGATCGCCTGTGGTCCGTTCCAGCCGAATGCGCCGGTCGGGGTAGCGCGGCTTGAGGTTGTCGAACGCGATCCGGTGCTTGGTCTTTTCCGGCTCTTCAAAATTGACGTTCTCGACCTTGAGCAAGGCCAGGTAGCGTTCGCCCTCTTTAGGGGGCCGCACCTGGCCCATGACCGTGTCGCCGGTGCGCAGATCGAAGCGCTTGATCTGGCTGGGCGAGACGTAGATGTCGTCGGGGCCGTAGAGGTAGTTCCAGTCCTGGCTACGAAGGAATCCGTAACCCTCGGGCAGGATTTCCAGCACACCCTCCCCGCGGATTACGGTGTCCTGGTCGAGCAGCGATTGCTCGATCCGGAAGATCAGGTCTTGCTTGCGAAGCCCTGAGTAGTTTGTGATGTTGAGTTGCTCGGCGAGTGCGTGCAACTCGGCGACCGACTTCTGTTTGAGTTCGGCGATATCCACGGGTGGGCCACTCCGCTGAGGAGAAGCGCTACGGTCGGCCGGAGGCCGGGTCTTGGGTGCAGGCAATGGGATTGGAAAGGCGCCAGGAAATGTTGAAACCGGACTGGGCCGGCGATGGTGTTACTGAGGGAAGAATGGGACGAACGGGAGAGTGCTCAAGGATGACGGAAGCGCCTCATAATAGAGACACCCCCTTATCCAGTCAAGAGCGATCGTGGATCCGCTGACCAGGCATTTTCTTGCCTGGCGTGTCCTCCGGAACGCGGACCGGGAAATCATTGAATCCATCATAGCCCCGGAACACCGGGGGCCTTCCCCCAGTCTGGCGGCCTCGCTCAAGGACTGGCGTGGCGCGCATTACTGGGGTTCTCCAGATCACAGCGAATTGGTGCTGATCCGCCCCCTGCGTCCCGGGCGGCGGGAACGGTGGCTGCTGCACCTTGCCCTCTTCGGGGCGACCCTCATCTGCTCTCTTGGCGCCGGGGCCGCGCTCCAGGGACGGTTCGATCCCCCGATGGGGTACGGACCGCTCGCGTGGATCAAGGCCGGCCTCCAGTTCTTCGTCGATTTCACATCGGGATCAACCGAACAGATCCTGAGCGGATGGACGTTCGCGGTGCCACTGTTGGGAATTCTGCTAATCCACGAGCTGGGCCACTTCGTGGCCGCTCGGCGCTACGCGGTAGACGCATCTCCCCCCTACTTCCTCCCCGTGCCACCTACGCTGTCGCCGATTGGGAGCCTGGGTGCATTCCTGAGGCTGCGCTCGGTGGTAGTGGACCGGCGGCAGCTTCTCGACATTGGAGCTGCCGGTCCCTTGGCAGGATTCGTGGTTGCCCTGGCCGTCCTGATCTGGGGATACACGACTTCCCAGCCGATCCCTTCGGGCGAGGGGCCACAGGGCCTCATCGTGCGTTTTGCCCAGGGATACTTCGTGGTCGGCGAATCGCTCCTGCTACGGGGGCTGCGCGAGCACTACTTCCCAGGGGTTACTTCGATCCAGCTGAGTCTCCCTGCGTTCGCGGGGTGGGCAGGCAGCTTTATTACCGGGCTAAACCTGCTGCCATTGAGCCAACTGGATGGTGGGCACGTGAGCTACGGTCTCGTGGGCAAGCGGCAGACTCTGATCGCCTGGCTCGCCGTGCTGGGACTGCTTTACCTCTCCTGGCACACGCCCGCCTGGCTGATCTGGATTGTGCTCACTTTGCTGGTGGGAGCGGGGCGGTGGTCTCACCCGTCCGTCTTATCCCCGGACAGGCCGGTACCGCGGAGCCGGGTAGTTATTGGGTGGATTTGCCTGGTTGTTCTGGCCCTGACTTTTGTACCAGTACCCTTCAGTCAATGAAACATTGCGCGCGGAAGCCCATTATCTATATTGGGTTACGTACCCCTTCCCACAGCGCAAGCGGACCAGGATGCCCATGCCCATGACAGAGGCCGAGCACCTTACAAAGCTTCGGCATGACCTTGCCAATCCGCTGTCTGCTCTCCTGGCGGAAACCCAGCTCCTCCTACTGAATGAATCCAAGCTCGATGCCGAAACCCTGACCAGCCTGAGAGAAATCGAAGCCTTGGCGGTCAGGATGCGGACGATTCTGCGGGACGGATAACCCCCGGCTCCGCATCCCGGCTCCCCTGGCTGCGGAGCCAGAGGGCCCCGTTGGCCAGGTAAAGCAGCAGAAACAGAGCGCTCACGGTGCTGACACCGACCCGGAGCGCGACCCCGCCTTCACTCGTCGAAACAAATCCTTCGATAGTTCCCGCGATCATCAGGAGCACGATCACGGCGCCGATCATCCGAATCGCCAATCTCCCGTTCAGCACCAGAGCATCCGCCCGGGTGAGGTCTCCGGGTGCAATCAGCGCGCGTCCCAGCAGAAAGCCGGCGGCGCCGGCAACCCAGATGGCGAACAACTCCAGCACGCCGTGGCCGACGATGAAACTCCAGAGGTAGCCCAGCAGTCCCACGTTGGCGAAGTGGGCGGAGACGGCTCCGATCGAGAGGCCGTTGTACGCCAGCAGCACCAAGGAACCAACCCCGGCGAAGATCCCGCCGGCAAAGCAGTAGAAGGCGACGGTGATGTTGTTGGTGATGATGCTCGAGGCGATCATCGGCCGCTGGCGGGCTTCCACCTCGACGTACCCCTTACCCTGGCCGATCCGTGAGGCACCGGCTTGGGCCCGCTCCAGCATCACGTCGGGGAGAAGCTCGTCTGCCAGTGCGGGGCGCTCCTTCAGCAGGAGGAACCCCGCGGCTGCCGGGACAGCGAAGGCGAGAAACGCAATCAATACATAGCGTCGAGCCTGGACCACGGCCGCGGGACATTCCCGCATGACCACCTGCCAGATCCGATTGATCGAGTTCCGCTCGTCGCGGTAGAGCACGTTGTGTCCGGAGACAACCAGGCGTTCCAAGCGGGCGAGGGTAGAGGGATCGGCCCGATAGGTGCGCGCCCGAGCGAGATCGGCGGCGACCTCCCGATAGCGGGCGGCGAAGTCCGGCAGTTCCCGGGCGTTGAAGCTGTCGAGTCCCTCACGCGCTGCGCGGTCCGCCATGCTCTGAAAGGTTTGCCAGCGCTCGGTCTTCCGCGCGGCCATCCGTTCGGCAACGGTGCCCTGACCGCGGCGCTCCGTCGCGCGCGGCTCTCCTCGCGCCCCGAACCTCCCTCGACGGCGCGCGAGCTCATCACGGTATAAGTCGGCCAGGAAGGATTCCGGCGAGGCGGCCCGACTGGGATAGCGGTCGGCGAATTTCTCGGCGAGGCGTGTGGCGAGACGCTGCCGAACCTCCGGGGCCAGAGCCGAGGCCCGTTCGCTGAATTCCCGCAGGAGACGGAACTCCTCGTCTCCCAGTTCGGGAACTCCGACCTCGACGGATGCATCGGAGATTCCGGCGGGCCGGACGGCGACCTCGGTGGGTCGGTCCCGAACGACGACGGTGCCGGCCACCAGATCCCCGAGCCGCTTGGCACGGGGATGGAGCGCTACCAGGATTCCGCCGATCAGATAGGGTGGAGGGAGGAAATCGGCGGCGCGAATCAGGTTGCGAACGGCCGCGGTTCCGAAGGTGACCGGATGCCCGGTATCGCGCACCACGCGGATTCCCAGGCGGCGCTTCCCGGGAGTCTGACCGTTACGAAGCCCCTCGAAGAAGGCGAAATAGCCCCAGAGAGATGTGAAATACACCAGCGTGAAGATCGCCCCGGCCCAGTCCTCGAACTGAAACGACAGGAGCGCGAAGACGACCAGCAATGCCATGGACCACCCGATCAGGATCAGGGTGTCGATGATGGCGGCGAGGGCGCGTGACCCGAGCCCCGCGATCTCGTAGTCGAGGACTACATGCTCTGGAGTCTCGACCTCGAGGTGCTGCCGAAAGTCCAGCGGCGCTCGTGTTGCCATGAAGGATGATCCGTTGAAATCCCTTCCCAAGTTCTCCCCGCTCCCGCATCTTGGAAAGTCCAATCTCCGCTCCACTCTCCCACCGGCCTGGAGCCTGTCCATGAACGCACCCGCCCTGCGGCCGTTGTCCACGGGGGAAATACTCGACGTTTCATTCGGGCTCTACCGGCAGCGTTTCGGGCCGCTGGTGAAGGTGGCACTGGTGACCGCCGCTGTTCCCTTGCTCATCGGGATTTACGTGACGACGGCGGGAGGGCAGTTCGCGAACCTGGGATTGTCTATCGCCAACCTGCTCCTGAAGACCGTGCTGGATCTCCTGGCACTGGGCGCCACGATTTTCATCGTGTCGGAGAGCTACCTCGGGCACGACCTGAGCGCCGCGGATGCGCTGAAGCGCTCGGTCCCGTTTCTGGGCAGGCTGGTCTTTCTGAGCATCCTGCTCGGTCTCGTGATTGGTGTCGGGTTTCTGCTGTTCTTCATTCCGGGTTGCGTGTTCCTCGCGGGGCTGATCGCCTCCGTGCCGGCTCTGGTGCTGGAGAATCATCAAAGCGCCCTTGAGGCGATGGGCCGTGGCTGGGGACTCTCGCGGGGATTCCGCCGGAAACAGTTCGTGATCGTCGCGACTGTCTTCATCCTGCAGGTGATCCCTGCAATGGCCGCGGGATTCTTCCTCCCGGAATTCTCGAATCCCGCGGCGGTCTATGAGCTGGAAGGCGGAGTCGGAACCGCCTCAATCATTCTCGGTGTCGCGGGGATCCTGCAGGTCCTGATCTCGCCCTTCGTGTACTGCACCGTCACCGTGGCCTACTACGACCTGCGGGTCCGCAAAGAAGGGTTCGACCTGGAAATCCTGGCGGCCCGGCTGCAACCCGCGTGAGCCAGGTTCCCGCCGACTCGCTGCGCGCCGTCCTCGATAGCGTCTTCGCCGCCCCGGCCTATCAATGGGTAGAACCGCCAAGGCCTTTCGCATTCCTGGGCCGGTGGTGGCGGGCGCTCGAGGATTGGCTGGCGGCGTTTCGGGAAGGGAACCCGCAGTTGTTCGAGGTGTTTTTCTGGACCCTCGTGCTGATTCTGGTCATGGTGCTGGTCCACGCTTCGTACGTCATGTTCCAGACCATTCGTGCGGCGGGAGCATCGACCGAGTCACGCCTCCCGCAGCCGACAGAGCAGCGAAACGCAGCCTGGTACCGGCGACGCGCCGAGGGCCTGGCCTCCGAGGGAAGGTTCCTCGAGGCGATGCCGCTGGATTTCCTCGCCCTCATGCTCGAGCTCGATGCGCGGCATGTGGTGCGCTTTCAGGGGAGCAAGACACCGGGCGAGTATGCTGCCGAGGCTCAGTTGCCGGAGGAGCAGCGTGCCTTGTTGCGCGACGCGGTTCGCGGATTGTACGGGCACGTGTTCGCCGAGATCCCCTGCGGGCCCGGACGAGTATCTAGCCTGGCGGGATCTCACCGAGGGCAGGCGCTATGCGGCTGCGCACTGAGCTCGCCCTGGGTGTTGCCGTGTTGCTGGTGCTCGCTGTCCTGGCGGCTGGCCTGGGACAGCGCAGCAACCGTACTCCCTCCCAGGATTTTCGGCGATCGACCTATCTCGCGGGTCCCCACGGCGCCCGAGCCGTGGCCGACGGCCTCCGCCGGCTCGGGGTCCAGGTCAAACAATACCGTCGGCGCTCGCGGGAGCTGATCAATCTCGAGACTCCGCCCGATCGCTACGCGCTCGCGGTCCTGGACCCGAGCGAAAGCATTCGCCCCGGTGAGCTGGACGATTTTCTGGAGCTGGGGGAGCGAGTTGACCTGGTGCTGGCCGGTCCCGGCGCTGCCCGTCTGATGCGCTGCTTCGGCTATGCCTACCAGGCGCAATCCGGCGACTCGGTGCAGGCTATCGAGCCGGGCACGACGGTCTCGGAGCGGTCTCCCTGGGTCGACGCCGTGTTGGGAGCTTCCACCGTGCAAGTTGTCACCGATTCGTCCGGAGCTGGCCGACGCGAGTCTCGCGGCCTGTGGCGTACCGACCGTGGCATTCGCTGAGACCTTGCTGGTCACCCGAAGCGGCCGGGTCGAGGCTCTCCGGCTTCATCGCGCAGACGTGGACCGTCGGGTGACTCTGGTCGCCGACGGCCATCTCTTCAGCAACACTGATTTGCGGAACACGGATGCAGGCCCCTTCGCCCTCGGCCTTGTTCGCGGGCCGGTACGACGCGGTGATGTTCGAAGAATCCCATCATGGCTATCGCCGCGTCAGGCTCACTCGCCTCGGCCGCGCTGCAATGGAGCAAACGGTCGCCGTGGGGATGGGCCGCGTGGCAGCTCGCGCTGGTGGGACTCATCGCGCTGCTCTTCGGTGCCGTGCGGTTCGGAGCGCCGCGTCCAGCGATTCCTCGCAAGCGGCGCTCTCCGCTCGAGCACGTGAAGGCCCTGGCCACGGCCCTTGCCGCGGCTCATGGCCACGATGTAGCAGTCGCGACGATCATCCGGGGGCTTCGCCGCCGCCTCTCTCCCGGTGGACAGTCCGACCCGCGCGCCGACCAGCAGTGGCTGGAGGCTCTGGAGCAGACTGCCGAGTCTCCGAGGGCGCAGGCCGCGGTGCAAACCCTGAAGCAGGTCACCCGACCAGGGCAGCCCGTCAGCGGGGTGCTGCTGGCCGCCAACGCCGTGGAGGATGTGTGGGAGGAACTAGGCCGGTGAGCCCCGACGATCGTTGCCGAGCATTCCCGGAGCGCGCAGCGAGTCCTGGACGAGCTGCGCCGAGTGGTGCTTGGGCAGGAAGCGGTACTGCGAGAAACGGTGCTGGCGCTGATCGCGCGAGGGCACGTCCTGCTCGAGGGCGCGCCGGGTACCGCGAAGACGCTGCTGGTCCGGGTCCTGAGTCAGGTTCTTGGCCTCGAGTTCCGCCGCATCCAGTTCACGCCCGACCTGATGCCATCGGACATCACCGGCGTAAACCTGCTCACCGGCCATGGTGAATTCACCTTCCGGCCCGGCCCGCTCTTCGGCGATCTCATCCTGGGTGACGAGATCAACCGGGCGCCGGCGAAGACTCAAGCGGCGCTGCTCGAGGCAATGCAGGAGCGCAGCGTGACCGTCGATGGAGTCAGCCACGCCCTGAGCCAGAGCTTCACGGTTTTCGCGACCCAGAATCCGATCGAATTCGAAGGGACCTACCCACTGCCCGAGGCCGAGCTAGACCGGTTCCTGATCAAGAGCCTGCTCAACTACCCATCGGAGGAGGCAGAGCAGGGGGTGCTGCGGCGAGTTCTCGACGGCTTCGAGGCAGCCGAGCCGTCGAGCTTCGGTGTGACCCGAGTGCTCGACGCGAACGGCCTCGCGCGACTCCGTGAAGCGGCGCGGTCGATCCGGGTCGAGCCGAGCCTGCAGGCCTATATCACCTCGCTGGTCCGCGCGACCAGGGGCGCCCCCGCCCTGACTCTGGGAGCGTCACCCCGCGCCAGCGTGGCCTTGCTCAAACTCTCCCAGGCGGCAGCCCTGCTCGATGGCAGAGAGTACGTGGTACCAGATGATGTGAAGATCAACGCGCCGGCGGTGTTGAGACACCGAATCGCGGTCGCGCCGGAACTCGAGCTGGAGGGAGTCACGGCCGACGCCGCGTTGCGGACGCTGATCGATCGGATCGAGGCGCCCACGGGAGGGCAGCAGGGCTGATGGTCCTTCCATCCAAGCGCTGGTTCCTGGTGGCGTCGGTTCTGGCCTTGATTGCGCCGTTGGCGGTGATCTGGCCTCCGGCGGCGCTGGTACTCCTGGTCTTCGATGCTCTTTGGCTCATTGCTCTTGGAATCGACGCCTCGCGGGTCATGAGCTTCAGGCTGGCCGATCTGAGCGTAAACCGGATTGCTCCGCCCGCATTCTCGGTCGGACGTCCACTCCCGGTTTCCTATGACTGGCGCCATCCGCTTCATTCTCCGTTGAAAGTGCTGGTTCGAGAGGAGATTCCTCCGGAACTCGAAATTCGGGGAGATCCCACTCGAGTGCTGGTCATTCCACCAGGGGATGGCCTTAGAGAGACCGTCATGCTCAACCCGAGGCACCGGGGAAAGGGCGAAGGAGGGACGCTCGCGCTTCGCATGCTCGCTCCCTGGGGACTCGCCTGGCGACAGGCGACAAAGCAATTGCCTTGGCGGCCGACAGTGTATCCCAACCTGGTGGGCGCCTCGATGCGCTCCTTGCCGACGCAGGCTCAGCGGCGGCGCGAGGCGGGATTCCGCAACGTCCGACGACTCGGCGAGGGGAGAGCGTTCGAGAGCCTGAAGGAGTGGGTGCCGGGCGAGGACACCCGGACCATCGACTGGAAGGCGACCGCGCGGCGCGGCAAGGTGATGGCGAGGCAGTACGAGGACGAGCGCAGGCAGCAGGTCCTGATCGTGATCGATGCAGGGCGCATGCTCACAGCGGAGGTCGAAGGAGAGCCGCGGCTGGAGAGCGTGGTGCGCGCCGCCCTTCACCTCGCGCATAGCGCGGTGGACCATGACGACAACATCGGACTCATGGTGTTCGCTGATGAGGTCCAGCAATTCGTCCCTCCCGCGCGAGGACGTCGAGCCCTCCGGGCGGTGCTCGATGCTCTGGCCTCGGTCGAGGGGAAGCTGGTGGAACCGAACTATCCCGCGGCATTCGCCTATCTCGCCGGCCGCAACCGGAAACGGGCACTCACCGTGCTTTTCACCGACGTCATCGATCGTACCGCGAGCGAATCCCTGGTCGCCCAGGTGGGTACCCTGCGTCCGCGTCACCTTCCGCTCGCCGTAACGCTGCGAGATCCCGCTCTGGAGAAGCTCGCGGTCCGGCGTCCGGCTACCGTGGGCGTCGCCTACGAGCGAGCCGCCGCCGAGGACCTGCTTCAGGCGCGAGAGGAGGCACTGGCCGATATGCGGCGGCGAGGGGTTCTCGTGCTGGATGTCCCGCCCAATGGCGCGAGCGAGGCGGTGGTGGAGCAGTACAACCGGTTGAAACGGCGGGGAGTGTTGTAAAAGCGGGGAACAGGGAGACGGGGAACAGGGAACGGGGGTTCCTTGAACAGGAAACCCTCCGACTGCAATCGGAGGGCTTCCTAAAATCAGTAACTCCTTAATCGGTAACTCCTTTTCACTGTTCACCGTTCCCCGTTCTCCCGCTACTCAGGCCACGTCGGCTTCTTTCCCAGGGACCGAACTACCTCACGGTCGAACTGCGCGGAGAGGCATTCGCGAGCGGAGTAGGGTCCGGGAACGTAGGACCGCGATTCCACACCGTGCTGGCTCTGCTCGCAGATGTGCCAGTCCTGCCGATTGGTCATGTCCCAGAACGCGATCCCGTCTTCCGGATTGAATTTCGGGTTGTTGAGCGAATCGGGGTGGAAGAGCCAGTCGCACAGGATCCTGGTGTGCCGCTCGTCGATGGGCCACAGGGTGTGGAACATCACATAGTCGGGATGCAGGCTGAGGAGCGTGTTCGGGAAGACCGAGTAGTAGTACACCCGGTTCATCTCCTCATCCGGCAGATCCGCAACGTTGATCCCGCAGGCCCGGCCGCTCATGGTCATGCTTCCGGTGCCCTCGTTCAACACCATGTAGCCGCCGAGTAGCGGACCCTCGATCAGGTCGTTCTCGCCGCTGGTCGGCGGGGTCAGGGAGGCCAGCATGGGGTGTACCGGGGCGCAGTGGTAGCACTCCGAGTAGTTCTGGACCAGAAGCTTCCAGTTGCAGTTCACCTCGTAGACGATCTGGCGCGAGCGCTTGAGGTTGGGGAGGTTATAGAGGGAGGCGCGCTCGTGGATCGCGTCGAACGATTCGGTCAGCGGTGGAGCCTTGCCGGAGAGGTCAATGAAGAGAAATCCCTCCCAGGTATCTATCCCGACCCGATGCAACGGATAATTCGCCTTATTGAATCCCTTGATGTCGTGGGTCGAAGGGGCCCCGATGAGGCGGCCATCCAGACCGTACGCCCAGAGGTGATAGGGGCAGGTGATTGTCTCGGAGAATTGCCCGCTATGCTCCTCGCAAAGCCGGGTTCCCCGGTGCCGGCAGACGTTGTAATAGGCCCGGAAGGTTCCGCCTTCGTCCTTGAGGACGATCACACTCTCCCGGCCGACCTCCTGGACGAAGTAATCGCCGGGATTGGGGAGCTGATCGGCACGACCGACACAGAGCCAGCGCCGGTAGAAGATGTTTTCCAGTTCCTGGGCGAAGAGCTCGGGCGAGGTGAAATACTCGCGTGGCAGAGTCGTCTGCCCGTCGATATTGATCTGATTGCGCTTGACGAAAGTGGCCACGGAGATCCTCGTGAGCAGTCTGCTGCATAATCTGCCACTGAGGCCGGACTCTGAAAAGGGCGGCCTGGTCTTCCACCTGATTCCGCACACCCATTGGGATCGGGAGTGGTATCTGCCGCTGGGAGCACTGCGGCCCCGTCTGGTCCGCATGGTGGACGATCTGCTCGACCGGCTCAATCGGGAGCCAGAGTATCGCAGCTTCTTCCTCGACGGACAGGCCGTGCTGCTGGAGGACTACCTCGCGATCCGCCCTGAGCGACGAGTCGAAGTCGAAGCGGCGGTGCGGGAGGGCAGGCTCGGCACCGGTCCGTGGTACGTCCTGGCGGATGAGCTGGTGCCTTCCGGCGAGGCTCTGCTGCGGAATTTGCTGCTCGGCGGCTCGGCGGCTCGGCGGCTCGGCGGTTCGGTGCCGGTCTTGTATTCACCGGACGCGTTTGGGCATCCTGCGGTGCTTCCATCCCTCGGCTTCGAGTTCGGCATTGAATACGGGGTGGTCTGGCGCGGCATCGCTCCCCGGAAGGCTGGGCGCGATCTCTTCTGGTGGACGGCGCCCGATGGCCGCCCGCTGCTGGTCTACCACCTTCCGGCTGCCGGATACGAAATCGGCTCGGTGCTGTCGGGTGCCTCGTCCCGGCTCGCGACGGTCTGGAAAGGATTGCGGGAAGAACTGGTCGCCCGCGCGGCCACGCGGCACGTGGCCGTCTTCATCGGCGCCGATCATCATCATGCCCCTGCCGATCTGGTGTCGATCCGTTCCGGCCTCGCCTCGATTGAAGCCGGCAATCAGGTCAGGATCTCGACACTCCAGGAATTCATGGAAGCCGCAGCGGTCGAAGCGGGAGACCTGGCCTGGGTCGCCGGCGAGTTGCGCGATTCCTACGGATACACCTGGACCCTGCAAGGGACTCAGGGCAATCGTCTCCCCCTTAAGCGCTGGAACTCGGAGCTGGAAAGTCTGCTGGCTCGGCACGCGGATCCTCTGGTTGCACTTGCTCTGTGGCGGCGGCTGGATTCGCAGGGTTCGCTCCTGCGACAGGCTTGGCGCGAGCTGGTCCAATGCCAGTTCCACGATTCGATCTGCGGTACCTGCAGTGACGACGTGGCGAGATCGCTCGAGGTGCGGTTCGCCGATGTGGAGGCATCGGCCAACGACATTGTTCGTGCGGCGTTGAATCAAGTGGTCGGCCACGATCCGGATCGAGCCCGGGAGCAACCCGAAGCACGCCGTCCCGCGCTGGTGGTGTGGAACCCGGCGGGTCGAAGGCGCTCCGGCGTGACGACCGCGGAAATCACCTTCTTCCGGCGCGATGTCCTGGTGGGGCCTCCCGGCCCCCGCAAACCCGCACGGGGTCCCGGCTACAAGTCATTCTCGCTCCGCAACGCGGCCGGTGAGACGATTCCGGTACAGGCAATCGACGTACAGCAGGGGCTTGAGCGAATCGACGCCCCGCGGCACTACCCCGATCAGGATCTGGTGGACGTGGCAATGGTTGCCTTCCGCTCACCGGAGCTGGGCGGAATGGAAACGGCCTTTCTGCACCCGGGTGGTCGCAGTCGTGGGGTGCCACGAGGGGCGGTGCGAGCAAGCGCCCGGAGCCTTCGCAACGAGGAGCTTGAGGTGAAGGTCTCCCCCGACGGCACCATAGCACTGCACGGACGTCGTGCCACCAGCCGCTTCGCCGGCCTCCTCGCACTGGAAAGCGGAAGTGACCTCGGTGACACTTACACCTACTGTCCTCCTGCCCGTGACCGGGTGACGCGCCCGCGCGGCAAGGCTGGTCTGGTCACGCTGGCGAAAGGGCCGTTGCTGGGTGCCTTGTTGATTCAGCAGCGGATGGAGTGCGGCAGGGGGAGCACGCGGGGGAAGGGATGGGTCGAGGCCGCTACCACTCTGGAACTCCGTTCGGAAGAGCCCTTCTTGCGACTGATAGTGC
Source organism: uncultured Gemmatimonadales bacterium (assembly GCA_963821525.1). Classification (GTDB taxonomy): domain Bacteria; phylum Gemmatimonadota; class Gemmatimonadetes; order Gemmatimonadales; family GWC2-71-9; genus DATBGE01. The sequence continues at coordinate 120,065 of CAWGED010000005.1, forward strand.
ACCTCGACAACCAGGCGCGCGACCACCGGCTGCGGCTTCGGCTGCCCACGGGACTGCGGGGCGTCGAGAGTGTGGCCGGCACCCAGTTCGGAAGTATTCGCCGGCTGCCCGGGTCAATACGAAGCGCCAGGATCGAGGCACTCCGGGAACGCGGGGGACTCCGCGAGAAACCGGGGGCCACGGATCCGGCACAGCGATACGTCGCGGTGGCGCGGGGGCCTCGTGGACTGGCCTTGCTCGCTCCCGGCTTCTTCGAGTTTGAACTCACCGGCGACGGCGACCTGGTCCTCACATTACTGAGATCGGTCGGAGAGCTCTCCCGCTCAGACCTCGACTGCCGTCCCGGTCACGCCGCCTGGCCCATGCCTACGCCCCTCGCGCAATGCCTCGGCAACTCACGGCTCGAGCTGGCATTGGCCCCGATCACGGAACAGGACATCGCGGCTCCTTCACGGCTGGAGCGATTGTGGGAGGATGCCTTCGTCGGACTGTCCACCCGTTGGCTCAGGTACTATTGCGGGACCCAGGGTGCGAGGACGCCGGGGCTCGACGCCATTGAACTGCAAGGCGACGGTCTCGTGCTTTCGACGCTCAAGCCCGCCGAAAGCGGCGAAGGCATCGTCCTCCGCTGCTTCAATGCGCTGGAGTCGGCGGTCGAAGGCGCAATCCTTCTGGGGAGCCCGGCGCGGTCGGCGGCGAGAGTTCGGGCCGACGAATCACATCCGATTCCACTTCCGCTCGAGAGGGGCGGCCGCCGCATTCCGTTCCGAGCGGAGCCTCGGGCCACCCTGTCGTTCCACCTGAACCCCGCCTGATCAGGTCTACCCCCTCAGCGTTCCCCCGATCTGGAGAGCAGAATGCGCATCATGATCGTCTTGGCCCTGAGCACTGTGATGACTTCCGGGATCACGGCTCAACAGAAGGAAGTGCTGAAGGTCCCAGGCGCGGTCGCCGGCCTCCCATTTTCGCCGGCAATTCGGGTCGGAAACATCATCTATCTCTCGGGGCAGCTCGGGAACAAGATGGGGACCCGGGAGCTGGTACCCGGAGGGATCGGGGCCGAAACCCGTCAAACGCTGGAGAACATCAAGACGGTTGTGGAAGCAGCGGGCAGTTCGATGGACAAGGTCTTCAAGTGCACGGTCTTCCTTGCCGACATCGCGGACTACGGGAAGATGAACGAGGTCTATGCCGACCTTCTTCTCCAAGGATCCGCCGACTCGATCGACGATTGCAGGCAGTGGGTTGGCGTTGGGGGCGAGGGTTGAGATTGAGTGTATGGCCGTACAGTAAAAGCGTGAGAAGTGAGAGGTGAGAAGTGAGAGGGAACAGCCTTGAGGACGTGAGAAGTGAGAAGGAAAAGCGGAGAAGTGGGAAGGGCGGCGTCCCGCTAACGCGTTATAATTGTTTGCCTGCGGATTACCGGGGTCACTTAGTAGGCGCTGCTTCGGTGTCCCGATCTTCACGCTGTATGCGCAGATCGACAAGACTCTCCACGCATGGATTGAGGCTCACCGAGTAGTCAACTTGGTCTTCGATTTCTGCCGAAACCGTCCTGGCGGTCCGTAGGCTAGAGGAGCGGTTTTGACCAGCTGCAGCGAGCATCGCTTTCGCATGTTCAATTGAATATCGCCGAAGGTTATGCCCGTAGACATCCGAAGCAGTTCCTGAATCGAGCCTCCAGATCGCTTATGGCTCTGCCGAGTTGAAACCACGCGTACTAATGGTGAACTGCTCCAGACTTCGGCGACGTGGTCTGATCGATGATGGGGCCTGCCCAACAGCGCTGGGGTACTCGAAGCACTCGCGACGGTGCCAGCGAACGTGCTCCGAATAGGGCCTTCTCGAGCGCGATCCGAGCCCGTCCATCTTACTGACTCACGTCTGCACGCCATCTAGCTGCAAACGCTCCTTCTCACCTCTCACTTCTCACCTCTCACGCTGTTCCTGTCTCGCCTTAAGGATGACATCCGGCCGGTTAGTCACCATGCCGTTCGCGCCGTTCGCCCACAGTCGGCGGGCTAGCGCGGGATCGTCTACCGTCCACACATGAACTGAGGCTCCGCGGGCGTGGGCAGCTCGCACGAAGCGTCGAGTCGGGACCGGCAAGAACTTGAAGCGATCGGGAACGGCGAAACTGCGGCAGGCAGGGTCGGGCTCGCCCCAGCGGAAATAGAGTCGGGCGATATCGCGCCGCGATGCGCCGAGGTGGAATGGCGGGGCACGAAACGCCTGTAGCGACCGCCAGTCTGAGCCGGCGAGGACAGCCCGAGCAGCGGCGCCGGTTTCCCGGAGCACCCTCGCAATTGCGTCCTGCGCTCCCGGTTCCTTCACCTCGATAAGCAGAGGAACGGCTGGAAGATCTTCAATGACCTGGCGCAGCCGCGGAATCCTTACGCCCTTCCCCCGCCACGGATAGTCTCGGCCTGCATCCGGGGTGAACCGAAAGCCGGCATCCACCTGGTCCAGCTCTTTGAGCGTATGCAGCCGGATAGGGCCGACCGCATCAGTGGTGCGCTCCAAGGTCGGGTCGTGCAGCACCACGGCCTCGCCATCCCGGGTGACCCGCACGTCGAACTCCAAGGCGTCTGCGCCCTGCTCCAAGGCCAGGTGGAATGAGGCCATGGTGTTCTCCGGCGCATAGGCGGCCGCGCCCCGATGCCCAATGATGGGTCGGGCGGCGAGATCAAGCAGCAGCGCGGCCGGGTCCATGCTGACGTAATGCGTCACCGATCAGCGCCGTCGCCAGAACCACGAGCACCAGGGCGATTCCGGGCGCCACAGCAACCCAGGGTGCGTTGACCAGGGTATCTCGACCGGAGGCGATCATCCCGCCCCACGACGGTGTGGGAGGCTGGACTCCGAGGCCGAGGTAGGAGAGGCCTGACTCGAGCATGATGGTGTTGCCGAGACTGAGTGCAGCCGAGACGACGACGGGGCCGAGAACGTTGGGCACGACGTGATGCCATAGGATTCTTCGCTTGCCGGCGCCAAGGGCCACCGCAGAGTCGACGAACGGACGGACCACAAGAGCGCGGGTCTCGCCATAGACCAGTCGCGCCAGCGTCATCCATCCCGTCAGGCCCAGCACCAGAACAACGAGAGTCGCGCTGGGCCGCCACAAAGCAGCGAGCAATAGCAACAGGACCACCCGGGGCAGGGCGAGGCCGAAATCAGTGAGGCCCATGAGCAGGATTCCCACCCTTCGCTGCCAGAGCCCCGCCACCGCTCCCACCGCGACACCGATGATGACCGACAAGAAAACCGCCAGCACGCCGGTACCGAGCGAGATCCTCGCTCCGTAGGCCAGCCGGGCCCACACGTCACGCCCGAAGCGGTCGGTACCCAGCGGATGGAAGACGCCGTGAAGATCGGTGCTGAGCGGCGGGAGGAAGCGAGTTTGCACGACGTCTCGCTGCAGGCCCGGGTCGATCGTGGTGATGAGGGGCGCGGCAAGGGCGGCCAGCACGAAAAGCAGCAACACCAACGCCGCGGCCTTGCCGATCGTGTCCAGCGTTCCCACCCACCGCGCCACTCTAGCCATGACGCACCCTCGGATCGGCCCAGGACACCAGTTGATCGGCGAGCAGGTTGCCCAGGACGACCAGCACCGCGCTCACGGCGGTCGCCGCCATGACAACGGGATAGTCCCGAGCCACGACGGCCTCGATCAAGACTCGGCCTACTCCAGGCCAGGCAAAGATTCCCTCGACGAAGACTGCTCCCGAAAAAAGAGCAGGCAGAGAGAGGCCCAGCAGTGTCACCACGGGAATCAAGGCATTTCGAAACATGTGCCGGTGACGCACCGTGGACTCAGCGACACCCTTGGCGCGAGCAGTTGTGACGAAGGGAAGGCCCCTCACGTCGAGCATCGCCTCGCGCACATAGCGGGCGATTCCACCGGCGCCGATGAGGGTGAGGGTAATGAGTGGCAGCGCGAGGTGGCGCAGGCGATCAACCAGGCGCCCCGCAGGCCCCAGAAAATCGGCGTCTACTCCCGCGGCACCGAACGCCGGGAGCCAGCCGAGCCGATAGGTGAACAGCAACACCAGCATGAGCCCAAGCCAGTAGCCCGGCATGGCGTAGAACGAAAGCGTGACAGCGGAAATCGCGACGTCGGAGCCACGCCGGAGCCGGGACTGCAAGGTCCCGATTGCAATGCCGATGATGTAGCTGAGCGCGAGGGACAGGACGACCAACAACGCGGTCGCAGGCCACGCGGCGCCCAGCATGGCGCTCACCGGACGTCCCGTGGAAATACTCGATCCCCAATCGCCACGAACGAATGCACTCAACCAGGTCGCGTACTGGACCAGGAGCGGGCGGTCGAGCCCAAGCGCGGTCCTGAGGTTGGCGATCTGTTCGGGGGTCGCCGCGGGTCCAGCCAATTGCGAGGCGGGATCTCCGGGCGCCAGGTGCAGCAAGAGAAACGTGAGCGTGACGACGCCGAGGAGGACGCCGAATCCGGCAAGTAGCCGGGGAAATATTCGGGGGAACGCGCCAGGACCGATTTCAGGTCACCGTTGTGAGAAATGTCACCACGTGAGTAGAGTCACGGACGCCATTCGGGAGCCGGGGAATTATCCGGCGTAGTCTCCCCTATCCGAGGTACTCAATGTATCGGAACCTGCCCGTGGGTCCGGCGGCGGCGATCGTCGGAGCTCTTTTCGTGCTCGGCGTTGCCGGCTGTTCGAGCGATTCGACCGGCATGAGCAACGAGACTCTGACTCAAGCCGAGGCGAATGATGTCGGTCAGGAAGTGGAAGCACAGGTTGCCAGTGTCGTTGGCGCCAGCACCATCGTCGGGATCATGAATCCGGCCGCCGCAGTCCCCCCTCAGGGCGGCAATTTCGGCGCCTTGGGCCTCGGCTCCGCGGGTTGTCCGGACATCGCCCCGTTTCCCCCCGCTGATACCGATGGCGATCACGTTCCCGATAGCGTAACCGTCAGCTTCACTCTACCGGAGTGCAGCTTCACCGGCCCCCGGGGGAGAACTCTCGAGGTAACGGGAGGCGTGACGGTTACCGATCCGTCCAGCACCTTGGCGGGATTCCGGGTGCGGTTCGACGCCCTGAAACCCAAGATAACCTTCCCCAACGGGTCCTTCTTCGTGCAGCAGTTTGACGGGATCCGTCAATTGCTCGCATCCCCCGACGGCTTCTCCGTCAGCGACAGTATCACGGCGAGCTTCGAGTCTTCCGAACGGGGGAGCGCATCGCTGGAAAACGCCTGGCAGGTGAACTTTGCCGTGGACCAGAGTGGCTCGTTCGAGGCTCACACGCCGCTGCCGAGTGGGACGGCCGATATCAGCGGGACCACGGTACGGACCCACGGCGAGGTCAGCAAGACGTTCACCATGACCACGCCGGTTCCTTTGCACTACAACGCGTCGTGCACCGAAGACCAGAAGATCGATTCGGGCGAGGTTGACGCCACGTTCGTGAGTCCCCGGGGGACTGCGACGGTCACGGTAACGTACACCGCCTGCGGAGTCCGCCCGACCATTACGCTGGTGTCGACGCCCGGAACTACCTGACCTTCCGGGTTTTCGCCAGCGCGGGCCGGGCGACAGTGCAGGGGCGGGGTCATAGACCTCGCCCCTACACATTTCTGCTCGCGGCTCCCACCTTTGGGGCGTGTCGCCCCGGTCCTGTCTCATTGCGGGCCTGATGGCCATCGCCGGCTGCCGGGCGGCCGCGACGTCGCGCGGCTCGACGGTTGTCTTCGCGTCCGGGGCCGATCTCCAAAGCATCAATCCGCTGCTTACCGTCCATCCGCTTGCCCGCCAGGTACAGCGCTACGTGCTCCTCACGACCCTGGTGCGCTATGACAGCGCGCTCGACGGTCCAACCGTATCTCGCGCGGTCCTGGACCTGGTCGCAGGATCACCGGGAGCTGCAATTTCATCTGGTCCCGGGAGTCTTCTGGCATGACGGGGCGCCCACCACGGCGCGCGATGTCCAATGGACGCTTGACGCGGCTCGGAACCCGCGCACCGGTTATCCGCGGCTCACCGACCTTGAGAAGCTCGAGAAGCTCGAGGCACCAGACGACTCGACTGTCGTGCTTCATTTCTCCACTCCTCAAGGATCGATTCCGGACGTCCTCACTGACCTGGCGATTCTGCCTCGTCACCTGCTCGACTCGGTCCCTCTGGACCGGATGCGGCAGGCGGCCTGGAACCAGCACCCGGTGGGGAATGGACCATTTCGTTTCGTGGCGCACGAAGCCAATCGCAAGTGGGTCTTCGCGGCGGATTCGGCGTTCCCCGCGGCACTCGGTGGGCCACCCAAGCTCTCACGGCTCGTGGTAGCTATCGTAGACGAGCCGATGACCAAGCTGGCCGCACTCGCCTCGGGTGAGCTGGATTTCGCCGGCATACAGCCCGCCCACGCGGAGTTCGTGAGGAGGAACCCGCGACTGGCGGTGTATGATTACCCTTTGCTCTTCAGCTACGTCCTCGTACTGAATACCCGGATTCCTCCATTTTCCGATTTGGCGGCTCGCACCCGTGTGGCGCAGGCCGTCGATCGCCAGGAGATCGTGGACGGGTTCCTGTTCGGGTTCGGCACTCCGATTTCGAGTCCTAACGGCGTCGCGACCAGAACCGTGAATCGAATCTGACCGGCCGGCGTCATCCCCAGATCTCAAATTCGAGTTGCTTACGGTGGGCAGCGGAGAGGCGGCACTCGAACAGCTCCTCCAGCACCAGTTCGATAGTCGGGGCATATCGATCGGCATCCGGCAGCTCGAACTCTCTGCGTTCCTCGACCGGGTACAGGGGCCGAGTCACGAGTATCAGGCCGCGGTGATGGGAGTTCCGGGCGATCTGGCCCTCGGCTACCTCGCACCCTTGCTACGTACGGCCGGATTGACACCCGCAGGCGATACCACAGGGCAGCTCAGGCAGCTCGCCGATTCGATTCCGGTGGTGTTCCTGTATCAGGCCCGCGGGGTTCAGGGAATGAATCGCAGAGTTCACGACGTGCGGATGGATCAGCGCGGGGAGCTTGCGACAGTGGCACGCTGGACGGTCGTTCAGTGACGACTCAGGAGCGGCGCGTATTCCATGCAGCAGCTCCCGTGCGGCTCGACTTCGCCGGGGGCTGGACCGATGTGCCACCCTTCTCGACCCGGGAAGGTGGACAGGTGGTCAATGCCGCAATCGGCCTCTCGGTCCGCGCCGAAGTCGAGCTCGGTGGCACCGGCATGTTGCTGCGCGCCGAAGATCTGGGGGAGGCGGCGGTGATCGCTCATGCCTCGCAGCTCGCAGGCCACGGGCCGCTCCCCCTGCTGCGCGCGGCGCTGCGAATGTTCCCGGCGGGACCGTGCACCCTGCGCACCTTCTCCGAAGTCCCGGCAGGATCAGGCTTGGGTAGCTCCGGCGCGCTCGATGTGGCCCTGGTGAGTGTGCTCGCGGTGTCCCGCGGGGAGGCCCTGACCCGCGAACAGGCCGCGGCGTATGGGTGGGAACTCGAAGCGGTGGAAGCGGGACTGCCCGGTGGGCGGCAGGATCAGTGCGCCTCCGCATTCGGTGGATTTCATCGGTTGGGCTTTGACGACGGTGAACCGACGGTTGAATCGCTGGATCTGGCTGAGGATTTCCTGGCCGCGCTGGAAGCGAGGATTCTCTTGTGCTTCACCGGACGATCTCGAGTTTCGGGAGACACGATCGCGCGAGTGATGAGCGCCTATGAGCGGGGGGAGTCCGGTGTCGTCGAGGCGTTGCGAGGGTTGAAAGAGACGGCATCCCGAATGGCCGAGGCCATGAAGCGCGGCGATTGTGAAGAGGTCGGCACCTTACTCCAGCGCAACTGGGAGCTGCAGCAAGCGCTGGATTCATCGATGAGTACCGAGGAAATGGCTCGTCTCGAAGCAGCCATGACGGAGTTGGGAGCGCTGGGTGGCAAGGCGGCGGGCGCCGGGGCAGGGGGATGCATGTTCTTCCTGTTCCGGAACAGCGACCAGCTCGCTCGAGCCAAGGACGCGGCCGCACGCCTCGGCGCGACCGTCCTCCCGGTGGAATGGAATGGGAATGGAGTTCGCACATGGTAGTCGCTGAAGAAATCGAAGCTCGCCGAGAGGAGATTGCCGGCCTCCGCCGACCTGTCGGCTCAACTGGAACGGCTCATCGAGCAGGCCCAGCGCTTTCTCGAGCAGCGTCCCCGGATCCCCCAATGGAAGGCCCAGCTTTCGAGCGACGGCGGAGTCTGCCCTAAGGACGGAGCCCCGTTGTCGTTCGATCCCTGGCATCCCGAGTCCCACCGCTGTTCCCGCTGTGGCGCCGTGGTTTCGGGCGAGCGGTATGACCGTTACGCCGCGCGTTACCAGCACCTCTGGCTCTCCGAGCGCATCGCGCATCTGGCGACCGCCGGAGTTCTTGCCGGTGAGGAGAAGCTCGTGGACGGCGCAGGAGCGCTGCTCCGCGATTACTCCAGCAAGTATTTCGAGTTCCCCAACCGCGACAACGTGCTGGGGCCGACCCGGCTCTTCTTCTCGACCTACCTCGAGTCGATCTGGCTCTGCAACGTGGTCGCGGCGGGGCACCTGCTTCGAGAAGGCGGCGCGCTGGACGATTCGACTGCCGAGGCGGTCGGATCGATCGCAGAGGAGGCCGCCAACCTGATCGGAGAGTTCGACGAGGGCCTGTCCAACCGCCAGACCTGGAACAACGCCGCACTGGTCGCCTCTGCGGTGTGGTTCGAGGACGAGGATCTCGCGCGCCACGGGATGGAGGGCCGTAACGGCCTGATCGGCCACCTGGTGGAAGGATTCGGCGAGGATGGCCTGTGGTACGAAGGGGAGAACTATCACCTCTTCGCCCTGAGGGGACTCCTGACTGGACTGGGCTGGGCTCGACTCGCCGGGGTGGACCTGCTGGAAGAAGATGAAAGCCGTGCGCGGTTGGCGGCGGCGCTGCAGGTTACCGGTCTCACTGCCCTGCCGGATTTCACTTTTCCTGCGCGGCGCGACGCCCGCTACGGAATCTCGCTGGCCCAGCCGATGTACCTGGAATTGTGGGAAGTAGGGCGCGCCCGCTTGCGGGCCGCGGGCGACGAGGCACTCGCAGAGCCGCTCGATTCCTGGCTGAGTACTCTCTATTCCGTTCCGGCCCCCGACCGCCGAGGTGTTCGACTCCTATCTCCACGAGGCAGGGCTTCCCGCTCCCGCGCAGCGGACGCGGAGCGATCTCTCCTGGTGGACTCTGCTCGAGATGGAGGCGAATCCGCAGGTTCCAGAGCCGGGATGGCATCCCCCCAGCACGCTGATCGCGTCACAGGGTCTGGCGGTGCTGCGCGATGGGGATCGCTACGCCAGCCTGGAATGCGGAACTTCGGGCGGTGGTCATGGTCACGCCGACCGTCTCCACCTGACACTGCACGCGGACGGAGTCCACTGGCTGCCCGATCCCGGCACCGGCTCCTACGTGACCTCGGACCTGTTCTGGTATCGCTCCACGCTGGCGCACAATGCACCGCGCCTGGATGGGGCAGACCAGCCCCGTACCGACGCGCAGTGCGAAGCGTTCGCGACCGCGGATCAATGGGCCTGGGTCAAAGGCAGGTTCGGCGGTGTGATCCGCACCGTGGTGTCGGGAGGCGGATACTTGGTGGACGTAGTAGAAATGTCCGGGGAGGAGAGTCGAACGCTGGAGCTTCCCTGGCACCCGAGAGGTCAAACGGAGCTGACGACTTCGGGGCGGTGGGAGCCTGGCAAGTGGGATGAGGAATTCATTTCCGATAGCGCCAGCCTCACCATAGAGGGGGATCAGCCGATCACGCTCCGATCCCGATTCAACGATCAGGTGCTTGATCTCCACCTGCACGGCAGTGCGGAACTGCTCAAGGCGCGATGCCCCGCGCTTCCCGGAAGAACCGAGGAGGCCTGGGTCTATCTCGAAAAGCAGCGGGGGCGCTATGCGCGACTGGTCTCGCTAGTGGTCGCGGGAGGTAACGCGGCAACTGCATTGCGTGTCTCGGCCGATACGATCACCGTAACCACGCCCGGTGGGGAGCACACTCACCGCGTGACGCCCGAAGGATGGGAGATTCAGTCCCCCCAGGGGCGAGTGCTGCTCCGAGGGTTCCGCCGGCCTCGCGGCGAGCCGCTGCTCCGTCTCCAACTCGAGCAGGGCCTCGCGACCGCACGAGGGATGGCGCCTCACGTTTCGCAGCCACCAAGGCTGGACGGCACACTGGCTGGGTTCGACCTTGCTTCACCGCTCGAGTTCGATCACGACGATCAATATCGGCGCAGCGAAGAGCCATACGGGGGACCGGAGGACTTTGCCGCGGAAGCGTGGGTCAACTGGGACATGGGATACCTCTATCTTGCGGTGTCGGTCCGGAAGCCCGAGCTGATTTTCCGGTCTCCCGACGATCCTCCGCTCAAACTCGACAACGAGAACGACCTGATTCACTCCGATGGATTGCAGGTCTACTTCGACCTCGGCCCTGATGAATCGTATGGATTTCTCATCGTTCCCAATCCGCGAAACGACGGCCTGACCGTGGTGTCGGCGAGTCCGGACGCGGCGGCTTCGGTTCGCGGAACCTGGCAGCGCACGGAATCGGGATATCTGGTGACCGCTGCCATTCCGGTTCCTGCCTGGAAGAGTGCCGCACCCCACGAAACCATCAGGTTCGATCTGCTCGTGAACCAGGCTACCTCCGGGCCGTGAGCGGCGCGCCGGCCAACTGGTCTGGAGCGGCGGTGGTGGTTGGGTCTATCTGCGGGGCGATCGGCAGGAGCGGGCCCGCTTCGGCGTCCTGGAGATGGTGTGAGAATCCCCGGCTTCACTTCGACCGGAAGCAAACGGCCCGATGCGCTGTTCGGTCCCGCGCCGATCATCGAGGGATCGCTGCCTCTCCGGATGACGCGAGCCGAGGGTTGCGCGGTGTGGGATGAGCAGGGCAGGCGTTATACCGACTTTATCATGGCACTGGGAGCAGTGTCGCTCGGCTACGGACATCCCGAGGTCAACAAGGCCGCGATTCACGCGATCGAGCAGGGCGTAGTGGGCCCCCTGGCGCCGGTTCTCGAGGAGGAACTGGCGAGTCGTTTGCACGAACTGTTGCCATGGGTGAAGCAGGTTCGTTTCCACAAGACCGGAGCGGAGGCGGCAGCAGCGGCGCTACGTATCGCCCGAGCGGCAACCGGACGGGAGCGAATTCTCACCTGCGGCTATCATGGCTGGCTCGACGGCTGGCAGGAAACCGGGACCGCGGGAGTCCCGGAGGCGGTCTCCTCGCTCAACACGGCACTGCCCTTCAACGACATCGAACGGGGAATACAGGCAATACGGAAAAGCTGGGGATCAGCTCGCCTGCGTCATGATCGAGCCGATAGTGGTGGCAGAACCGTCACTCGAATGGCTCGCGATGCTGCGCCAGGAGACCGAACAGGTCGGCGCCGTGCTGGTATTCGACGAGATCAAGACCGGCTTCAGGATTGCCCCGGGTGGTGCAGCTGAGCGTTATGGGGTCGAACCAGATCTCGTGGTCCTGGGTAAGGCACTCGCCAACGGATTCCCGCTGGCCGCGGTGGGTGGTCGAGCAGAGTTGATGGGGCAGGCCACCCATACCTGGATCTCATCCACGTTGGCCACCGAGATGGTGGGCTTGGCCGCAGCCCTGGCTACGCTCGACGTCATCGAACGAGAAGCGGTGCCGGCCAGGCTTCACCGGAGCGGCCAACGATTCATCGCCGGACTCAATCGGTTGGCACGCCAGCACCCGGCGGTGATCGCCGCGGTGGCCGGGATTCCCGAGATGTGTTTTCTCCAGTTCCGGAACGAAGCCCTGGGTGCGGAGCTGGCCCGGGAGACGGCCCGACGCGGTCTCCTGTTCAAGCGTACCGCCTACAACTTCGTGTCGCTGGCCCACGACGACGCTACGATTGATGCCGCCCTGGAGACCCTGGGTGACGCGGTGACGGCGCTGGGAGCCCTGCATGCTGGTTGACGTTCACGCCCATTTCCTGCACGACCGGACACCGCGAAGCGACTGGCGGGAGCGCAACGCGAGCCGGCTTCGTGCCGGCGAGCGGATCGGCATCACGACTCACGTCGCGTCGATCCTCGGCAGCTGGGGTCTCACGTCCCCGATCTATTTCCCTTCGCCGGCCGACCTCACCTACGGCAACGATCAGCTGCTCGGGCTGCAGCGGGAGCACCCGACCCGTATCCGGGGCTACGTCGCGGTCAATCCGAACTTCGCGGAGCACGCCCAGGCCGAGATAGCGCGCTGTCTTGGGGCGGGAATGATCGGCATCAAGCTTGCGGCCAGCCGTCGAGCAAACGACCCCCTGTTGGATCCCATCTGCGAGGCGGCCCGGGGACACCGGGTGCCGGTGCTGCACCACATCTGGCAACACCGCCGACGGGACTGGCCCGGCCAGGAAGCCTCCGACGCGGTGGAGCTCTGTGAGTTAGCGGAGCGGCATCGGGAAGTAACCTTCATTTTGGCGCACATCGGGGGTGGTGGAGACTGGCAACATTCGTTGAACCGGGTGCGGGATGTATCCAACGTGATGGTGGATCTGTCGGGAAGCGGTGTGGATGGCGGTATGCTGGAGCAATGCCTCGAGTGCGCCGGGCCCGAGCGCCTGCTGTGGGGCTGCGACCTGACCATGGATACCGGTCTTGCCAAGCTCCGATACCTCGAGAAACTGCTCGCCGCTCCGGACCTGGAGCTGGTGCGATCGGGGAATGCGCTCCGAATCTTCGGTGAGCGTCTGCGATGATCACCGACGTCAACACATTCCTCGGCAACTACCCGTTTCGTCGGGTGCCCGGGACCTCTCCCGAGGCTTTGCTCACTGCAATGACGAGGGTGGGGATCACCGATGCCTGGGTATCCCACCTGCCGGGCCTCTGGTGGCGCAATCCGGCGGAAGGGAATCACTGGTTGTACGAGACCACCCGCCGGTTCCCCCGTTTGCGGCCGGTTCCCGCGGTGCACCCGGGCATTCCCGGCTGGGAAGCCGCGCTGGAGGAGGCGGTGCAGAACGGGGCCCCTGCGATTCGGGTAGACCCGGGTCAATACGGACTGGGGGCGACCAGTCCCCTCATGGTCCAGCTGGTTCTTGCCAGTGCCGAGGCCGGAGTTCCTATCGTACTCGCGGTGCGGCTGGAAGACGGCCGCCAGCGGCATCCGGCCGATACCGCTCCGGAGCTCAGCGCCGCCGCCGTCCGCACCCTGATCCGGCTGGACCGGCGGACCCGCTTGCTGGTGACGCACGCGGAGCGCAGTTTCATGGAAGAGGTGCATTTCGGCAGTACCCCGGACGAGGCCAGTCGCATCTGGTGGGATACTTCCTGGGTCTGGGGGCCGCCCGAGGATCATTTTCAGCAACTGCTGGCCACGATGGGTTCCGACCGGTTCGTATTCGGCACCGGTCAGCCGCTCCGCATACCTGAAGCGGCGGTTGCCAAGCTCGACCTGCTCGAGCTCGAGCTGGAAGCCCGTCGGGCCATAGAGTCCGGCAACGTCCGCTCCCTGATGACCACAAGGAGTCTCGCTTCATGAATTCACCGGCTCGGCGACAACATTCCCGGATCTCCTTCTCGGCGTCGGGGCCGCAGCTCCAGACCAGCGGCAAGACCTACGAGATCGTAGATCTTTCCTCCGGCGGCGTCCGCTTCCGCACGGCAGGAAGGGGTGCGCCGGTCAAGGAAGGGGAGCTGATCCGAGCCATCATCCAGTTCCGCCCCGACAAGGCGGTGGAAGTGCGCGGGAAAGTGCTGCGGGTGGTGAATGACCAGGTCGCTGCAAAGCTGGATACCGGGGTTCCGCTGCAGACGATTCTGGAGGAGCGGTATTACCCTCCACGTCCTCGTACGGGTATGGTGTGGTAATGGCCCGCGACGCGACACCCGGGGATTCTGCACGCGAGTTCTACCGCATCGCGTATCCAGCCAAGGCCAGGCCTCGGCTCCATGTATCTGGGATTCGATTTCGAGGTTCTCGACCTCTCCGAACGCGGGATCCGCTTCCGCCTCGGCGAGGCGATGGCGCCGGAGGCGGGGCATCAGCTTCGCGGCACCGTGCGGTTCGTCCGCGGTGTCAGCGCCGAAGTGGGAGGTACAATCCTCCGGGTACGGGACGGTCAGGTAGCCGCAGTTCTGGAGGAGGGAGTCCCCGCGAGCGTCATCCGCGCAGAACAACGCTTCCTGCTCGAGAACGCCCGCCGCTTCACCACATGAGCCAGCAGTTCGATGTCGCAGTCGTCGGGCTGGGCGCGATGGGGAGCGCGGCCCTGCTCGATCTCGCGCGCCGCGGCGTCCGCGCAGTCGGCTTCGACCGGTTTCACCCGCCACATACCCTCGGATCCACCCACGGCGAGTCCCGAATAATCCGCCAGGCTTACTTCGAGGACCCGGTCTACGTCCCGCTGGTCAGACGGGCCTACGAACGATGGGAGCTGCTGACCGGTGAGACCGGGGTCCCGGTATTCCAGCGGACCGGTGGTCTCATGCTGGGGCCGCGCGATGGAGTCCTGGTGAGTGGATCGAGACTCAGTGCGATGACCCATCAAGTGCCCTTCGAGGAGCTGGATGCCGCGGCGATCGTCAAACGTTTTCCCGATCTCCGGCCCGACCCGGACACGACGGCGATTCTCGAGCCTCATGCGGGAATGCTCGATCCCGAGGCATCGGTCGCGACCATGCTGGCGCTGGCGAGCCAACTCGGCGCCGCCGTTCATTTCAGCACGGTCGTGAATGGCTGGAACGCTGGAAGCTCGAGTGTCACTCTGGAAACAACAGCCGGTCGGTTCGAGGCCGGCGCGGTCATTCTGGCCGCGGGGTCGTGGATGGGAGAGCTGATCGGCGGCTCGCTTCCGTTGAGCGTGGAGCGGCAGATCATGTTCTGGTTCGATCCGCTGACGGGGATGGCGCGAATCTCACCTGAGCGGCTGCCGGTCTTCATCTGGGAATGGGCGGCCGATCGGCTGTTTTATGGTTTCCCGGACGTGGGAGAAGGGCTCAAGATCGCCCGGCATCATGATGGGGCGGAAACTACTCCGGCCGCGGTCGACCGAGGTGTCAGTCCGGAAGAGATGGCGGATGCCCGGTCGTTGTTGGAGCGGTTCATCCCGGCTGCGGCGGGAGGGTTCCGCTCCGCCGCCGTCTGTCTATACACCAACACCCCGGACTCTCACTTCGTACTCGGGCCTCTCGCTTCCGACCCTCGGGTGATCGTGGTGAGCGCCTGCTCCGGGCATGGTTTCAAGTTCGCCAGTGCCATCGGTGAAGTTGCGGCCGACCTCGCCACGATCGGCTCAAGTACTTTTGACCTCTCTGTGTTCAGCCCCGACCGATTCACCCAGACATGAGCATGCCGATTCGGAATGCCCTTGGAGTCTCGCTTTGCGCTGTTGCTCTCGCCTGCGGTCAGGCCACGAAGGGCACCCAGCCGGTCGCCTCCAGCATCGGCTCGTACGCCGACTCGCTGTTCCGAGCCTATGCCGACAGCAACGGTCCCGGGGCCAGTGTGATCGTGCTGCAGCGGGGCCAGGTCGTCTTCCGCAAGAGCTATGGCGAGGCGAGTCTCGAGGAAGCGAGGGCTGCGACTCCGACGACCAACTACCGGCTCGCCTCCGTCACCAAGGAATTCACCGCCATGGCGACGTTGCTGGTCGCGCAGGATGGCGGCCTCAGTCTGGACGACTCGATATCAAAGTTCTTCCCGGAGCTACCGCCCAAGCTGCACGCGATAACTGTTCGCAACCTGCTCACTCACACCTCTGGCCTGCTGGACTACGAGGACTTCGTTCCCGACACCCAGACGGTTCAGGTTCACGACTCGGATGTCCTGAGACTGCTCAGCATTCACGATTCAGTCCTTTTCCAGCCTGGCGAGCGCTGGCAGTACTCCAACTCGGGGTACTCGATGCTCGCCTTGATCGTGCAAAAGCAGTCGGGGAAGCGATTCGCCGACTTTCTCGCCGAGCGAATCTTCCGGCCGCTGGGCATGACGCACACGGTGGCGTTCGAGGAGGGGATCTCTACGGTTTCCGAGCGGGCTTACGGCTACTCACGACGCGAGGGTAGCGGTGGCTGGACCCGGACCGACCAGAGTAACACCAGCGCGGTGCTGGGAGATGGCGGGATCTACACGTCAATTGATGACATGACCCATTGGGCCGCGGCCCTCGATGCCGGGAAACTGGTGCGGGCGGACCTTCTTCAGCAGGCCTTCACGCCCTACCGGCTCAACGACGGATACCTCGGCGAAGTATGGGTTCGGCTGGTACCTGGTCCCATTCGCCGATCTCCCTTCCACTTGGCATACCGGGGAAACCAGAGGGTTCCGGAACGCCATCCGGCGTCTGCCGACCGAAGGCATCACGATCATCGCGCTGACCAACCGCAATGAAGGTGAGCCGATCAAATTGGTGGATTCGCTGGCTCAGCGGATGCTGGGCAGCGCCCGACCCTGACTTCCCTTCTCTTATCTCGGCGCTGTTCGCAGTCTTTTATTGAGGCACCGCTTCGTCACCATAGAGCTAACTGGATGAGTATCGGACGGTTGTGCTCCGGGGGCTTACCAATTCCTTGCGGGTGTTTACCGTATTTTGGGGTGTGGTCGGAGGGATGGGGTCGAGGTGCATGCAACTCAAGAAATAGTTAGGCGGCCGACTACCATCACGCCTCTGGCAGGCCGAACATGCCCGGGAATCGCCTTCCACATCGTGAGCTCACTGTTCCCGAGTTCGACTTGGCTTCTCGGACCCACTACCGTCGTCTCACCTCTCACGCCTCACCCCACTAGAACCCCACAACTATCCCGAGACGCACGCTCATTGGTGGCTGGAACTGCAGCGGCTGGCCGTAGCGAGGATTCGGATCAGCAGGCTGGCCCAGCGAGTCAACAGAGGCAAACCGTAATTGATCGAGAGCCAGTGCCCTGCGAGGACTACCGATGTGCTCCAGATCGAGGATAATTCTTGAGGCCGCCCCACGAAGGACGACCCCGGGAAGCTGATAGTCAAGCCTCAGATTCAGGTCCCAGAGCGAAGGGGTGTGTCCCACGCTCCCGCGAGGGCTGAGGAAGAGAAGATTTCCTCCGTCGAAGCCGAGGCTGCTGAGCGGCGTGCCGCTTTGCCAAAAGGTATAGCTGCCGAAGGTCAATCCGAACCCGGTCCGATACGATCCATTGAATTTCACGACATGGGTCCGGTCGTTCGGCAGCGGTCCTTTGCTGATCACCCTGCTGCGATGAGTGTCGAACTGGGTGCTGGCGTTTGCGAGTTGCCCGTCACCGGCGAAGAGACCTAGATAGTTACCGCTGTTTCGCGACAGCACATAGGACATCCTCAGGTGCAGACGACCCGGGCCCAGACGCTCGACACCAAACTCCAAGGCCTGGTATGTGTGATCCGGCGCGGGAAAGGACTTCATCGCGCCGCTGCCGGGATTGCCCACGACCTCACCAACATCGGATTGGGTGTCTTCGATGACGGAACGCAGGATGCGGTAGGTTCCGCTGACAATCCCCTTCCACGCGCTGGTCAGCAGGACTTCGTAGCCCAGCGTTACCTCATCCTGGTACTCGCCGCGGAGACCCGGCACCGGATGAACGCCTCCGAAGGTTCCGGTCAGGCCGTCGACCAGGACCCCGCCGGTTGTATCCACCCGCGGATCCTGCTGATACATGGTGGTCCTGTAAGATCCGTTGCCGTAGAAGAGCGTAAGCGCTCCCAATGGCACCTGCTCGTAGAACCGGCCGGCTGAACCGAAGAGCTTCTGCGACCCGCGGCGCCCCGGTGAGAGCACGAACCCTATGCGGGGAGACCATTCATTGCCGATCGTTTGCGCGGGCGCCCCACCGGCCTCCACCTAGTTCTGCTGCTCCCAACGGAGACCAGCATTGAACCGGAGCAGCGGGGAGATCTCCCATGAGTCCTGGGCGTACAGACTGGACACCCGGTTGCCGACGTGGGCGTTGTTCTGGAGCCGGTCCCAGAGGTAGAAGGAATCGTTGATCCGCAGGATATAACCCCCATCCAATCCATGGCCTTCGTCCAGGCGTTCGGAGAGCGTGGTGTTTTCGAACTGAGCTCCGCCCTTGAAGGTGTGGGCACCGGCGGCGAGAGTGCTGCTCACAAGCAGGGTGGTACGGCCGTAGGACTGCCGGTCGCTCCCCCCGAAGCCACCGGAGCCGGTACCCGTGCTGACATCCAGAAAGTTCGGGGCTGTAGCCCCCAGTGCGGTCAGGGGAACAATGTCGTTGCGAAAGCTGGATCGGGACACGGCGGCTTCGAGGAGCCAGCGAGAGTGGACAACGTGGGTGACGCGGAGGGAGAGGCTCCCGCCGCCCTCATGAAGTGTCGCGAGCACCACATCCGGATTCAGGACCTGGCTTGGGGGAAAGAAGCCATTCCCAGGGTTCACTTCATCGTGCTCGGAGGGGTCGCCGGTCACGGTCAGCGTGATCCAGGTGGCGGCCTTAGGCTGCCAGCTGAGCTTCCCCGCGAATCGGTGCTGGACTTGACGGTTCGTCCTTGGCTCCATGCCAGAATAGCCGGCGGTGCGAGTATCAATGAGGGGATTGTAGGCCGCGTAGAACCAGAGGCGGTCTCTCCGAATGGGGCCGCTCAGGCTCAGTCCCACATCGAACTGGGTGGAGTTGTTCAGGTTCGGCTCCGCCGGGCCGTACTCTGCGCTGGTTCTCAGCTGGTGGCCACTGAAGAAGGAGAAGGCTTCTCCCTCAAAAGAGTTTCCGCCCGATGGCGTGATCATGTTGACAATGCCGCCGAGAGCCCGGCCGTATTCGGCCTCATAGCCCCCGGTTTTCAACTCCACGGCCTGCAGAAAATTGTAGGGAAGGTTGGTCCCGCTGGCGTTGTTGACCGGATCGGTGACATCCGTGCCATCCACGAAATAGGCGTTGTCCCACACGCTTCCACCGGCAACGTTGACGCCGCCCGAATGAGGGAGCAGCGACGGGATCTGGGAGATCGCCTGGGGTGCCAGCCCGACCACCGAGAGAAAGCTGCGATCGCTGGGAAGCGCATCGAACTCCTCGGCCTGCATGATCGTGCCGCTCGTGGTCGTCGTGGGATCGATCGCCGCATTCTGGGCAGTGACCACGATCTCCGACAGCTCGATGGTCATTGGCTCCAGTACGACGACACCAAGGTCGGTGGTCTGGCCCGGATTCAGCAGGACTCCTTCATACCGGATGGGGCGGTAGCCCACCGCCCTGATACGAACCGCGTAGGTCCCGACAGGAAGCGACAGCAGGCGGAATTGACCTCGCTCGTTGGCCTCTACCTTCAATGGCTGCTGTAGCGCTGTGCCGCTCGCCTCTACCTCGACCGCCGGTACCGCCAACGAGTCATGGGTGACCACCCGACCACTCAACTCCCCCGCCACATCCTGTCCAGCGACCGATTGCACTTGCAGCCCAGCCAACGTCAATCCCATCAGCATCCCGACGGCGATTGGACCCCTCATCGCGTCGCTGCGTTCGGGGATGTGGAGCTGCGGAGCGGAGCAACAGCCGCCGGTTGCGAGAGCGCGGCCATCGCACGCCGCGCCTGCTCCACCATCGGTTGCAGCGCCGAAACTGGGGAGTCGTAGCGGCGGAGGAACTGGGCATAGTCCTCGCGAGCCAAGGCTTTCAGACCCTGAGCCTCCGCGATGCGAGCGAGTTTCAGATAGGCAAAGGGTGCGAATACCTGCGGCGTGAGATTATCCCCGTTCAGCTCGGCCTCGTGCCAGACCAGGGCCTTCATCGCCCTCGCAGTGTCGCCAGCCGCCAGGAAAGCGTCCGCCTCGGTCAGGCGATTGACGCTCAGGATCGGGGTTCGGATCGCTGCGCCCGATCCATCCCACTGTTGACCGCCGTCCGCAGCCTGGAGCGAGTCGCCAGCACGCGCCGTGGCACCGTCGAGTTGAAAGGAGAATGCCCTGAGCGAACGCTCGACGTAGGGCGCCGCGGCGGCGTGACTCCTGTGCGCCACCGCACGAGCCGCGGCAAGTCCGCGTCGGTCATGGGCGACAACGGCGAGCAGTCCATCGAGCCAGGCGAGAGTAGTGCGTTCCTCGTCGGCGTGCGCATCGGCCGGTAGGCTGGCGATCGCTCGGGTAGCCGCACGACCGGCCGCAATCGCCACAGTGGGATCCACACCCTTGAGCCAGGCGCCGAATACCGTCCATCGGTACCGATCTAGAATCGTCGACTCGTCCGGCGCATCGGCCACGACCGAATCGGCTGCAACCAATGCGGAGTCCCAGGCTCCCCGCATCGCCCAGCTCGCGGCGAGGCTCCGCTTATACCGGGGCGCGAATTTTTGCGGTACCCCCGACCCGAGGATCAAATGGTCCAGCTCGACCTGCGCCCCCGGGAAACCCGAAGCGGTCGAGTCCGTTGGCTCCCCATCGATGTCCGAAGGTGCTGTCGTCAGCCACAAGTGCCCACGATACGCTGTCGATTAACGGATGTGGTGCTTGTCCCGCGGTGCTCTGCAGCTGGCTGGCCAATCGGTACCAGAGCGAGACATCGAAGCCAACGGCGAGGGAAGTACTTCGCATCCAGCCGAGCGAATCGAGTGCGCGGATGGAACGATTGGTTGCCGCCGTATCCTTCCCCAGGCTCATCAGAAGCAGGTGGCCCCACCCATCCACCATGTTCGGCTTCAGGGCAACGGTGTGCTCCAAGGCCGCGCGCGCATCAGCCGCCGTGTACCCGAGGACCGGGCCAGCATGTACGAGGTAATCGGCGTAGAACATCCATCCGAACCAGTCGTCGGGAAACCGAACCGTCACCTGCTTGGCAAGACGAATGGCGACGTTGAGACTCTCGGCAACGCATGTGCACGCCTCGATCAGCAGCCGCTCACGGTCAGGCAACTCCGAGCGATGCATCCGCGCCGCATTGACGAGGTTGCTGTCGACATCCACTCCCGGCCAGGCGCTGGCGTACCAGAGACGCCAGTAGGCGAGCCAGAAGGTGGAGTCGGCCCCGATCGCGCTGTTGTACGCGATCGCCGCATCGCCCCAGCGATCAGCGACGATGTCTGCCTCGCCGGTGAGAAAGGCCTTCAGGGCCGGGACCGATCGGGTCTTTACGGCGGCGTCGAGACTCGGCGAAGGAATCTGACCTCGCAGCCAGATCTGCTTCAGAAGGGACCGAGTGACGGTATCGGTGAAGGCCCGGATGGAATCCGCCGGCGCCGTCGTGGAAGCCTGCGCGAGCAGCTTTCCATCGTCGCTCGAGATCCAGTCGACATCCCACCGCACATCTGCTCCCACTCGGACGAGGGTTCCGCGCACCACACCTCCGGCGCCGAGCCGGCGGGCTAACGCCAGATCCTGCGATTTGGAATGCGTCGCCGTAGCCCCGACCTCGCCAAGCACTGTCTGCGGATCGACTGCGCGAATTTCTCCGGCACCGGTGAGGTTGGCGGACAACGTGAGCACCAGATCGCGCCCCAACTTCGAGAGCGCGGAATCGGAACCGCTGGGCTTGGCGGGGAGTACGGCGATAGTCGAAGGCGTCGGAGCCTGGCCCTTCTCTCGGCGCTCGGCGAGCCACTCACCCGCGATCACTCCCACCGCGACAATGAGCACGCCGATCGCGACCGCGGGGGCGTGGCGCCGCAACGTTGGGAAGGCAGCCGGCGGGGCGTTGAGCGCCCGCACAAACTCGGCTCCCGATGCGAACCGATCGGCGGGCACTTTGGCCAGTAGTCGCTCGACCGCCTCGGCGATTCCCTCGGGAATCCGGTCGCGGACCACCCGCAATGGCGTGGGACGCTCGGTGATCAGTTTGGCTATGATCGCCTGCGCGCTCCCACCGAGCACCGGGGGTTCTCCTGCCAGCATCTCGTAGGCGACTGCGCCGAGCGAGTAGAGATCGCTGCGGGCGTCGATCAGCCGGTCGCCGGTGGCCTGCTCGGGGCTCATGTATTGCGGCGTCCCGACCACGAGTCCGGTCTCCGTGAGCCGCTGACCCCCGGCCTCGCTCACCGCGAGCGCGATACCGAAGTCGGTGAGCATGGGAACGCCGTCGTGCAGCAAGATATTTTCCGGCTTGATGTCGCGGTGAATCACACCCTGGGCATGCGCGTGGTCGAGCGCCGAGGCGATCTGACTCACGATGCGCGTCACATCCTCGATCGGAAGGCGACCCTCCTTGTCCATCCGCTCCCGGAGCGAGCCACCGCGTACGTAGGGGAGGGTGTAATACAGCAGGTCTCCGGCGCCGCCGGAGTCGAGCAGCGTCATCACATTCGGGTGATCCAGCTTGGCCGTTAGCCGGATCTCGGCCAGGAAACGTTCCCTGCCTAGGACGGCGGCGAGCTCGGGCCGCAGGACCTTGAGTGCCACTTGGCGCTCGTGCTTCAGGTCTGTGGCCAGGTAGACGGTAGCGATCCCCCCGCGTCCGAGTTCCCGCTCGATCAGGTACCGATCACGAAGAGCCTCGGTCAGCGTCGGGGAGACAGGTCTCATGTTATCTGGAGGTGGGACTTCGATCGTGAAGGGTAGCCCACTGGCGGTGCCGGGGGCTGGGCATACGTTTTAATCGGATACCCACTGCCCGTCATGGCTCCGTGAGGCAGCCGTGAGTTTGGGGGATTTGGGGCCCGGTCTGGGAGTAACTCAGTGATCCGTCTGCTTACCTTGGGGGTCGTTGGTCTTGAGGATCAGGAGCGCCCTGAGTTGCCGCAGCTGCTGCGTCAGCCCAAGGCATTCGCCTTCCTCTGTTACCTCGCCCTGGCCGGTCCCCCTCGGTTTCGCCGTCGTGATACCGCGATCGCGCTCTTCTGGCCTGAGCTCGACCATGAACACGGCCGGGCGGCACTCCGCCAGACCCTTAGTGTCCTGCGCCGCTTCCTCGGCGCCGATGCGGTCGTCAACCGTGGCGACGAGGAGATCGGTCTGGACCAGGACAGGATATGGTGCGACGCCGCGGCCTTTCAGGAGCTGACTGAGGCGGGCGAGGCCGAACGGGCCATGGCGCTGTATCGGGGTGACCTGATCGAGGCACTACATGTCGCCGGAGCAGCGCCAGAGTTCTCGCAGTGGCTGGACGCTGAGCGGCTCCGACTTCGGCGGCTGGCGCAGGATACGGCATTGCGTTGCGTCGAGGAACACAATAGCGCGGGCGATGCGGCCGGCGCGATCCAATGGGCTCGTCGCGCCGTCCAGCTCGAGTCATTCGACGAGCGCGGTTCCGCCGACTCCTCCAACTCCTGGATCAGGCCGGCGAACGGGCCAGTGCCGTGCAGGAGTATGAGCAGTTCGCGGTGCGACTCGCGCAGGAGCTCGAGGTACGGCCGGCGGTTGAAACCCAGGCCCTGGTCGCGTCGATTCGAGCCCGGCTTCCGGTGGCCGCCACCGCGGCACCCGCGAATCAGCCCGAGACAGTGGCTTCGCCTGAGCCGAGACGCTCGTCATCGCAGCCAGCTTTGTCCCCGCCTCGTCCGTTCGATACCCGCCGGTCATTACTCCTCGTCAGCCTCTTCGGGCTCGCCCTCGCCTTGGTACTGGCAGCGAGCCTGCGACGCGGGCGACCCGCCATGCTCCATCCCAATCTGGTTGCGATCATGCCGTGGAGGGTCAGCGGCGCCGATCCTTCGTTGGCGTACCTTCGCGAGGGGTATGCTCGACCTGTTGGACGGCACTCTTACCGGCGATCGCGGACTGCACGCCGCGGACCCGCGAACGACGCTTCGGGCGGTGAATGCAGTGGCATCCTCCTCGAATCAGGATGTACCGCTATCCACGGCCATGGCGATTGCCCAACAGATTGGCGCAGGCCGAATCATTCAAGGTGCGGTAGTGGGAACTCCCGCTCACCTGACGATCGAAGCCAGCGAGTTCACGGCGCCAGACACCCGCCCGACTCTCACGGTTGCTATCACCGGTTCCATCGACAGTCTTCCTCGAATGGTGGAGCGCCTCACGGCGCAACTCCTGGCACATGAGACCAGCGATCCCGAGCAGGTGCAGAGTCTGGCCACGACCTCGCTCCCGGCGCTCAGAGTCTATCTGGAGGGGCGGGCAGCGTTTCGCCGAGGCCGTTATGGAGAAGCCACCCACGACTTCGGTCAGGCCTTGACCCTCGACTCGACCTTTACCCTAGCGGCGTTGGGTCTCTCCACTGGCTCGTACACGATGGCAGATATCGCGTTGATTCGAGAGGGGCGGCGGCTCGCCTGGCGCGACTCCAGACGCCTAAGTCCCCGCGACCGTGCGCTGCTCATAGATGTCGTCGGCCCGAACTATCCCGGTCCTTCGGACGAGCGAGGGTACCTGGCGGCGAGGCAACGAGCTGTCGTGCTGGCGCCCGAAAGCCCGGAGGCTGCGTATTGGCTGGGCGACAGCTTCTTCCACCATGGCCGGCTGCTCGTACTCCCCGATTGGCAGGGTCGGGCAATCGCCGGGTTCGAACGAGCCATCGAGCTGGATTCGGCCTACCTCGAGCCCTACCAGCATCTGATCGAGATCAAGCTCCAGCAGGGAGACACCATCGGCATTCGGGCTCTCGCCGCCACGTATTTCGCGATGGACTCGGCGGGTGAGTATCGGGATTTCGTACGCTGGCGAGTTGCCGTCGGGCTTGCCGACTCAGCGGGACTCACGGCGCTGCGTGCCCAGTTCCGGGGGATGTCGACCGAGAGCCTGTTCCGGATCGCGGCACAAGCCCAAGTCGAGGGGATTGAGCTTAGCGATGCCGAACTGGCGGCGCGCAGTCTTGCGGCCCAGGCGGGCGACGACGGTCGCTGGACTACGGCGGCTTATGTCAGTGGAGGGCCTGGCGTCAAACGAAGGACGGCCCGCCGCTGCGCTCGCCGCGACGGCATTCATGACCGCGGATCAGCGCCGGCCGCTCGCGGACCGCTGGTTTCGAGTCGCCGACGCCATCTACACCGACGGCGACAGCATCGCCGCGGAACACGCGATCGGTGAGCTGACACCGCTCGCGGACGGCCCCACGGAGATTCGACCGGGAGCGTCCGACAGCCAGAACGTGGCGACCTGCGCGGTGGCATTGTGGCGCATGCATCGAGCCGACACCCTGCACGTCCGCAGCGCCATCCATCGGCTTCGCGGAGTGCCCCCAGCGGAACACAGTGGACTCGGTGTGTGGATGAATGCGTGCGCCACGATTCTCGAGGCACAGTTGGCGGCGATGGCCCCGGACGTCCGATACGCTGAGCGCTCTCGTTCGACTGGATTCGCTAGCCGATGCGGGTGCGGACCTGACCTCCCCTCTTCGAGTGGCCACCACGCTGGTGCTAGCCCACCTAGAGGAACAGCGGGGAAATCTGCCAGCGGCGGTCGCCGCGGTGCGACGACGAGAGAATGAATACAGTCCCCGGTATCTCTCGTCGCAGCTGGTGGAGGAGGGGCGTCTTGCGACATTGGTCGGAGAGCGGTCAGCGGCTATCCGAGCGTATCAGCACTATCTCGTGCTACGGGCCAAGCCCGAGGCGTCATTGCAGCCCGAGGTCGACTCCATCCGCGCGGTGCTCGCAAGCCTGCAGCGCGCGAATCATTGAGAGGGAACCCGGCCGAAGCTTGCGGACGAAAGACTCTCACTTCTCACCTCTCACGTCCCCGCTCACCGTTTACCGCTTACCGCTCACCTTCAGCGGAGCGGTACTAATCTCCATCGGTTGCCCGAGGGTCAATCGTCATCCTTGATGGTGACAGCCACCTGCGCCATTGCGATGCCGGGCGAGGTGATCGCGATGGTCGCCGCATTGTTGTGTTTGTCCGAGTCCTGCGGCGCCCGGAACTTCGCCCTAGCCCTGGTTGGCCTCCTCCGCCTTATATGGAACACGGAGTTGTGAACACCTTTACTTGTCGCCCGCAGGCGAAGCACGGGCGTTAGTGGCGCCCTCACGATATGACTCACACTCGCATTGTCCTGATTCTTCTGGCCACCGTGCTCTCGGCCGAGCAAGCTTCTGCCCAACGTTTTACCGTGGCTGGCATCGACGACGATGGCGTGGCCCTCCACTTCCTCACGCAGCTCCAGACTGCCCTAGGACAGGAAGACTCAGTGACTATTGCCGGTCTCGTCAACTACCCGCTCAATGTGTTCGAGAATCATCACGATGATATGGTGAGGAGTCGCGGGGAGCTTTTGGCCCAATACAGATCCGTATTCCTGGCTCCAGTTCGCCATGCCATCGCTGGTCCAGGATCCCGACAGCCTCTTTGCAAACTGGCGGGGGGTCATGATCGGGAATGGGCAAGTCTGGTATCGGCCGGTTTGCGACCAGGAGGGCCAAACACATTGCCCGCTACTCATCTACACAGTCAACCGCGACGCGCCACCCGTCCAGTGATACGTGAACGGCCGGGCACATGGGTAACAGATCAGTCCGGGGACATCGGTAACACTCGTCGCCCGCAGGTGAACCGCGGGCCGTCAGACAGGTGACGGGCCGCTAGGTCCAGCGAAACAGCTTCAGCGCCAGCCCGAAGGAAAGGACCAGCCAGACCAGGAGCACGGCGACTTCGGGGAACACTTCCCTCAGCCCGGCGCCTTCGAGCATGACGGCGCGAAGGGCGTCGTTGGCCGCGGTGAGCGGCAGCGCCTTGATGACTGGCTGCATGACCGCCGGGAAGTGGCTCGAAGAGAAGAACACTCCGGAGAACACCCACATCGGCAGCATCGCGAGGTTCATCAGTCCCGACGCGGCTTCCACCGTCCGGGGGCGGGCGGCGATGCAGAGGCCCAGGGCCACAAAGCTGAGGCCCGCCACACCACAGGTGACCGCGAGAGTGACGAAGGAGCCCCGGACCGGGACATCGAACACCAGCATCCCGAAGATCAGCAGCATCCCCACCGCGAGCACCAGAAGCACCAGCTGAGACAGGAGGAACGAAGCGAGGTACTCGCTCCGGGACATGGGCGTTGCCGCAAGGCGCTTGAGCAGTTTTCGCTTTCGCGCATCCACGATGGTGAAGCCCGTCCCCCAGATTCCGCTGCCCATCAGGTTGAATCCAATCAGACCGGGAATCAGAAAATCGATGTAGCGCGATCCGCGCTCCCGCACGATCTGATCCGCGGTGGTTACCTGGTCGGTCCGCCCCGCCGACTGCTGCACCACGTCGTTGACGCGTTGCCGAGCCATGCGCGCGTCGGGTCGGGTATCGTCGTAGCGGTAGCGCAGTCCGGTCGAGTCCGGCACGAGCAGGAGGGCGATTTGCCCATTGCGCAGTGCCCGGGCCCCCGCCGTCGAGTCGGGAAAAGCCTCGAGACGAATCCCCGAGTCCGCCTTGAGCGCCTCGATCGCCCCGCTCGTCACACCGGGCAGGTGGCCGACCACGATCCGATCCGCCGGGCGATCGCGGAATGCCAGCCCTAACCCCGCCGCGAGCAGTAGAGGGAAGCCATAGACCCAGAACAAGGCCTCCGGCTCGCGGAAGAATTCCCGAAACCGTACCGAGATCAGCTGCCGCAGGGAGTCGCTGATCATGTCACTCCTCCCGCAGCGACCGGCCGGTTAGAGAGACGAACACGTCCTCCAACGTTGCCGTGTGAGTTCTCAGTTCGGCGAATCCGGTGCCCAGCCGTTCCAGCATGTTCAGCAGTGGGGGCAGGGTCTCGTGCAGTTGGGAGATCTCGAGAAAGATTCGCGCGCCGGCCCGTCGCACCGCGTGCACGCCGCCGAGCGCACGAAGCTCATTGTCGTCCGGGGATTTGCCGTCCAGCAGCGTGAACTCGACCACATGCTCCGATCCGAGCGAAGCGATCAATTCGCGCGGAGTACCCAACGCAATCACCCGGCCGTGATCCACGATGGCGACCCGGTCGCACAGCCGTTCCGCCTCTTCCATGTAGTGTGTGGTGAGCAGCACGGTGCGGCCCTGCGCCTTGAACTGCTCGATCAGGTCCCAGAGCTGGCGGCGGGATTGGGGGTCGAGACCGGTGGTTGGCTCGTCGAGGAAGAGCAGCTCGGGATCGCCCACCAGGGCGCAGGCCAGGGCCATCCGCTGCTTCTGCCCGCCCGAGAGCTGGCCCACTCGGCTGCGCCGCTTCTCGTTGAGCTGCACCTGCCCGATGACCGTATCTACCGTCGGCCCGCCGTGGTAGAAGCTGCGGAATAGCCGAAGGGTTTCCTCTACGGTCAGCTTCTCGGCGAGCTGGGTCTCCTGCAGCGACACGCCGATGCGAGGCCGGAGATCGGCAGCGTCGGTCGCCCACTGGCGGCCGAGTATGGTTACGGTGCCGGAGTCGGGCTGGTTGAGACCCTCGCAGATCTCGACCGTCGTGGTCTTCCCGGCACCATTGGGACCGAGCAGGCCGAAGCATTCACCGGTCCGGATCTCGAGGTCGAGCCCGTCAACGGCGCGAGTCTCCCCGTAGAACTTCCGGAGCCCGTGGATGGAGACGGCGGGTTGAGCAGGCACGGTGTCGCGGGGTTTGAGTCAGGGGATAAGGGTGCGGGCCTGATTCCAAAAGAGCACCAGCTCGCGGGTACTTTCGAAGACCCGTACCTCGGGATCCCGGAGCGCCTGGTCCCGCGGCGCGAGCTTGAGATCGAGGTGGGGCCGGGCCGGGTTCTTCAGGTGGAGGGCGCCAGGAGGCGCTCCCAACCGGATCCGAAACGCCTCGAGCTCCTCGAGGTCATTGGTGGTCGAGAGCACATGAGACCACCCTGGTGCGTGCAGGTTCTCGCGGTCCATGATCAGCATCGTTATAAATTAGTCGTACCTGTGTGAGGAGGCGGCGTGGCGGCAGTCCCAGACATGTGGTCCGTCGGAATTTCCGTCCCGACCTTGGGCGGGGAGCAGGTTGTCGCACGTTGGGACGATGTGGACGTGCTGCTCATCACCAACGCGTCTTCGGCCGAGCAACGGTCGATGGCGGAGCAGCTGGCCCAGCGTGCCATGTCCGATACGCCGTTCCACACGCCGGCCTATACCAAGGCCG
Organism: uncultured Gemmatimonadales bacterium; assembly: GCA_963821525.1. Taxonomy (GTDB): domain Bacteria; phylum Gemmatimonadota; class Gemmatimonadetes; order Gemmatimonadales; family GWC2-71-9; genus DATBGE01. The sequence goes on from CAWGED010000005.1 coordinate 148,972, forward strand.
ATACTGATCCCGACATCCGGATCTTTGTTGCGCGGCGAGCAGGGCGGGGCATTGGACTCGCGGTGCTGCGGCCGCGTCCCCGCTGGGGTTGGTGGTCGTGGGATGATTGGGACGATGAGCGGCGTCCTTCCACCGGGGTGGCGCCGCTCACCTCGTGGACCGTGGAGATCATCTGGACCCTGGCCCAGGCCCAGCAGCGAGGACTTGCGCAGCGCCTGCTGGAACAGGCGTCCCGAGTCGTGGACCAACCAATTACCTCATTCGCCTGGCGCCGCCCCTTCACGCCATCGGGCGAGGCCTTCGTGCGGCGGCTGTGCCCGGAGGGGTTCTGGGTGCCGGATGAGGTGACGGTCAGCCGTACGGTGAACGGTCAGCCGTCAGCCTGAGGATACCTGAGCGAAGCGAGGTCCGAGCGATCCAGCTCCTGTCTCCGTCTCCCGTCTCCTGCGCTCGTACTCTCGTCTCCCGTCTCACGCTTTAAACCGTGCATGCTTCCACATCAGAGCGCCGAGCTCACGTAGCGTCGCGGGCTCGGCACCCGCGGCCACATTGGCCGCCGCGATTTCAAACAGAATGCGCCATTGCTCGAACAAGGTGCGATACGCCGTTCCCAGGCTGTTTCGCGGATCGTAGATACTCGTCGCCTCCGCCGTCACTCCGTTGAGCTCTACCACCTTGAAGTTCCTGCCCGCCCGAAAGTCATCGAGATCCGGCGTCTTGATGTCGTAGCGGCCGAAGAAGAATCCTTCGTAGCTCTGGCTGATACGGTCAATCGCGGCATCCAGCTCCGCGGTGCGAACCCACGACCCATCAAGGAAGAGGGCCCCGCGCGAGTGAGTGCCCACATCGACCAGTTGGATGGTCTCTCCTGCCGCGGGGATTGAGGTCAATTCTCCCGCGTTCCGGCGGAGATGGACCGGGGCCATGGAGACTGCGCGATCGTCGGCCAGGATCAATTCCTCGAGCGTGCGGCGCCCGTCTCCAGTCACCGTGAGGAGCCGCTTCTCCGTCACCGAGAAAATCGTCCCCTTCGGCTCTCCAGGTTTCCGATAGTAGAAGATTCCGAACTCGAGACCGGGCAGAAATTCCTGAATCAGGACGTCGCCCCTGGCGTGTGTCAGATACTGGGCGACGTGGTACTCGTCTTTGATCATGGCTACACCCGCTCCACGCTCCCCGATGTCCGGCTTGAGCACGACGGGAAATGCCAATCCGTGTCGCTGCCGGAAGGTGCGGACGCGACTCAGCTTTTCTTCGTAATCGAGACCTCTGCGGAGGCGTTTGGTGCGCGCCACGAACTCGGCCGAGTGGCGAAGACCCTCCAGGATGTCCGCCTTGGATTCCCCGACAAAACCGCCGCCGGGGATGGCCGGATTCCCTGCGGTGAAGAGTGTCAGACTGCGGTACTTGAAGGCGAGGTACACCACGTACAGGGCGACCGGAGGGTAGAACGCCCAGCGAGGCCAGAACTCCCAGCGGGTGATCCGCCGCCACCGGGAGAGCAGCAGACGACGGCCTCGCCAGGAGAAGAGAGGCACCACGACCTTGAGCAGCAGAAGAGTGACCAGGGCGGTGATGAGCAGCCAGGTCCAGGCCCGGCTACGCACCGCTCCCAGGACCATCTGCGCGCCTCTCTCCGACTGCGGCGGAAAACCCGACGAGGAGCGGGGTCCACAGCGCGCAGGCCACGAAGAAGTAGCCGGTGAATCGCCAGAAGCTGGTGTGCAGCATTCCCGCCGCGAAGTAGGTGGGAAGCCGGGTGCCGGGCAGTAATCGAGTGGCAAAGACGATCGGCGCCCCGCGCTGGCGGAACCACTGAGAGCTGCGCTCCACATCCTCGGGCCGGAGAAACCAGCGAAGCGGTGCCCGATAAAGAATGGCCCTGCCCAACCAGCGCCCCGTGAGATAGAGCAGCACGTCTCCCACGAAAATCCCGACGAAGCAGGCCAGAGTGCCGGGCACTGCCGCGAGTGTTCCCCGTGCGATGAGCAGGCCGGTGGCGACACAGGTCAAATCCTCGGTCACCAGCGTGGCCGCCGCGATCAGGAACAGGAGAATGACGAGGGCGAGTCCGGCCGTCGGTGGCACCGTGCGGGGATCGAAGGGCCGCGCTGCCTTCTCCAGCCGCTGAGGCTCCGCCGTGGCGCGAGTCGCCGCCTTGCCAGCCTCGACCCGCTGGATGAAGTCGGTCAGCGGTTCCTCGATCATGTCCGGGTGCTGGAAGACCATGAAATGGTCGCCGCGGTACATCACCAGCTCGCTTTGCGGCACCAGGCGCGCGTGCTCGCGCGCGGCGGCGGGCGTCACCAGGGGATCCTTTACGCCGTGGAGGATCAGCATCGGGCCCGCATAGCGGGACAGGATCTTCCGCAACGGCCGCTGGTCGGTCTCGTAGAAATTCCTGGCGTACTCGACACTCAACATCCCGTCATCCCAGAGACCGAAATGGGGGACCAGCTCGCGAAGTCCCCAAAGCCCGGCGAGCTGCAGACCGTGGATCGCGTGGTTCAGGTGATACTCGCCGGCCAGCTCGTATTCCTGGGCACCGATCGAGGAAAGCAGGGTGAGCGAGCGGACCCGGTCGGGCGCCAGTTGGGCGATGTTGAGTGCAACCCCGCCGCCGAGGCTGAATCCGACGATGTGGGCCTGCTTGATGTGGAGGCTGTCGAGCAGCTGGAGGACGTAGTGCGCGTGTGCGACGATCGAATAGTCGGGAATCTCCCAGGTCGAGCCGCCGAAACCCGGCAGGTCTGGAGAGATGACCCGGAAGCGATCGGCCAGAGCCGGTCCCAGCGCCCAGAACGCGCCGTTGTCTCCCGGACTGCCGTGCAGGAGCACTACCGTTGGCCGATCACCCGCGCTGTCGGGGTGCTGATCCCGAAACGCGATATGCACTTCGTCGCGGGTCTCCCGCCCATGATCCACGACGTGAAGGTTGATCGTTCGCTCGTCACCGTCGGGCCTGCCGTCCCGAGGATGTGAAGCGCGAACAATGTGTGAGGCGATCAGGAGAACGAGATAGACGCCGAGGAACCAGGCTCCACGGTGCGAGGTACCGGCAGGGTGAGTTACTCAACGGGAGAGAGGAGAGGGTTCCCTGCTGCGAGCGATGCGGGACCTGGCGATTTCCGTGGTGACACAGGGCGGACCGAGCACATGGTGAATCTCCACCGAATCAGACGTCACGTCCACTCGGCAGAAGCTCCTGGTCTCGGCTACCTCCCGGTGCATGCAGGGAGACAGAGGACCGCGCACCGGTAAATGGGAGCGGTGGAAAGCTCTCCAGCACCTCGGGAGTGATCGGCCCGCCAGCCTGGATTTGTGACAGAGCCGCGCGTCGCGCCGCTTCCGCTTCGCTGGAGAATCCGGAGCTGGTCGCGACCAGTCCCGGCAGCTCCACCGCGCGCTCCACGAGGTTTTCACCGTTCCACGCCAGGAGGTAAACCGGCGAGTCGGGCGCCGTGGTCGCAAGAGTGAATGGCTGGTACTCGGTGAGGGCGCTCGCGGCGAGCCGATGGCGCACCAGGTCCGGGGTTGGAGTTGTTGCCAGCGACCGCACCAGCTGGCCCCTGCTGCGTGGTGCGGTGGTGCGGACCGTCTCGGGCCCATAGCGATTCAGGACTGCGACGGTCACTCCGAATTCGTTGGCCGCTATCCAGGTACCGCCCTGATCGCTGTCGAGGGGTGCCACGAGGGTGACGCCGTCCCACCGGTGGACCGTCGCCGGAACCTCAGGACCGCGAAGCGGGCTCTCGTCCCGATTGAAGAACAGGCTGTAGCCGCCGCGGGACCGGCAGCCAGCTCAGCGTGCACATGCTGCCTGACGTTCGAGGTACCCCTTGGTGGATGGCGCCAGGCCGAATTCCATTCCGGCCTCGAAACCGTGCTGACGGAGAATCTGCTTGATGAGGGCGCAGTGATGCACGGTGTGACTCACCAGGAACTGCAGCTCGCGCCGCACCGTGGATCCGCTCCAGTCCGGTTCGTCTTCATCGGCCAGGCTCCTTGTCGAGACCTGGAGCGGCCGTGACCCCATCTCTGCCGTGAGCTGGCTGAGCTCGTTTCGAAGGCCGAGTGCGACGTCAATCGCATATCCCCGCTCCCGCTCCAGCCGAGGATCGCGCCCTCGCGCGTCGTAGTCAATCCGGCCCCCGGCCAGGCCCCCGAGGAGCACCTGATAGTGGTCGAAGACGTGGCGAAAGTGGACTCCAACCGGGGATCCCTCGTCCGCGCCGGCCGTGGCGTAGGTCTCGTCGTCCATGCGACGCAATACCTCGATACACTGGTCGAGGACATGGCAGTTGCCGACGACTGCTTCCAGTCTCTTCACTCAGACCTCCTGAAGGTTCGTCACCACGGGCACAAAGCGCTCACGCACGGCCTGGTGTAATTGCTCGGCGAGGCGGCGCCGGTCGGATTCCTGGATCGGTTCTTCTCCGAAGACGACCGTCGCGTGGATCGTCGGTAGCGCAGCGAGGGAGACCAGGTGCGATCCGAAGGTCATGTCTCCCCACCAGCAGACCGCGAGATGCGCCGGCGCCGAACCCTCCGGCGTGCGATAGCTGAGGCTCGCGTGGTATACCGGGTGCTCATGCCTCGCGGCCCATTCCAGCAGTGCCGGACGGAACGGCAGGACATCGGAGCCGGGCGAGCTGGTCGCCTCGGCGAAGAGGACGACACCGTCTCCCGCGGTCACCGCCGCTTCGAGCCGTCCCATGACCCGAATCGTGTCGCGCGGCGCGTTCCGGTCCACGAAGATGGTGTCCATGAGGCTCACGAGACGGCCGATCACCGGCCATTTCGCCACTTCCTGCTTGGCGACGAAGACCGCCTCCAATCGAGCGGCCAGGATAACAACGTCGAGATAGCTGAGATGGTTTGCGACCAGGAGGAATGGCGCCTTGGGCGGCAACCCGAGCGGGTCAACCCGGACGCCGAGGATCCACTCGACGCCTCGGGCCCAGCTCTGGAAGACAAGGCGGCGGACCGGGCGCCGGAGTCGAGCGATGCCAAGCGTGATTCCAACCGCTGCCAGATAGACCACCAGACCGGTCGCCGTCCAGATGGTCAGCGCCGCTAGCCGGAGCCAGGCACGGAGGAGTCGCATTGAAGCGATCAGCGAAAGAAGAAGCGGTAGCTGTGCAGGTCCAGCGCCTCGATATCCAGCACTACGAGGAAGTCGATCGTCTTGAACAGGCGGTCAAGCGCGGGACCGCCGCACACCTTGGCGCCGAGGTTGAGATAGCTCTGGAACAGCGCGGGGATGTGCACCTGCCGGCTCGCGACCAGGCCGGGATCGGCGAGCGTCTCGCAGTTGAGCTCCGGGAGCGGTGCCGCTGAGAACTCCGGATGCAGCAGGCCGCGTTGCTTCAGGTATTGCAACGTCGCCATGCCCAGCGCAGGCTCCTGGCTCGTGAGCGAACAACATCCGAAGAGGTAGCGTTTGGCTGTGTGGGTCAGGTACTGCGCCAGTCCCCGCCACAGCAGATTGAGGACTCGGCCGTTTCTGTGCTCCTTCGCGACACAAGCCCTTCCGACTTCGATCGCGTTCTCAAGGAAGCCGGCCGGAAGCCCCGAGAGATCGTATTCGCCGGCCGAGTAGAAGCCACGTCCCGTGGCGGCCATCTCGGAGGTCTGCAGCCGGTAGGTCCCCACGGCTTTTCCACTGTCCCGCGACAGAATCATCAGGTGGTGAAACCAGGGATCGAGCTCGTCGTGGTCCCGCCCGGTCTCGAAGGCGGAATCGAGGCCCTCCCGGAGCTCGAGGTTGAACACCTCGAAGCGGAGCCGCTCGACCGCCTCCAGGTCCTGCGGCGAGCGGGCGAACCGCATGAAATAACGCCCGGCGATGCTCTCCTCAGTGGGCAGCAGGTCGGGACGGACCGGGTACGACGAGAGTGCAGACCCCTGGTCGGGGGATGTGGTCCGCTGGGCGGTAGTGGGCCGTCCGGTCTTCAAGAGGCTCATCCGAGAACTCCGTTCCTGGCGTTTCACGGAGAACGTTCTGAGGCAGGGATTGGTTTCCGGCCCCTGAATGTGCATCGCACTGCCGACGGCGCCAGAGGCGGTCGAGCATTCTGACCGAACCCTTGCGCGTCCTGCACGATGCTCCAATAGTTGGAGTGGCACCGGTGCGTTCTCCAGGCCGCGGAGAGCCTCCGGAAGCCCCCCATCTCCCTCACGGCATGAGGCCGCGATGCAGGCCGATATTCTCGCCATGCTGTCCGGCGTAGGGTCTTGGACCCTGCGCACCGCGCTCATCCTGTTCGTGCTACTCAATGGGACCGCGGTGGCGCTGGTGGCCATCCGGCGGGACCGCACGATGGTGAACCGCTGGACCTCCCGCTGGCTGGCCGCCAATATCGCCCTGCTCGGCGCCGGAGCCGGAATCCCGCTGCTCACCGGCCTGCTCCGAGCCGGCCTCTCGCTCTTACCGACCTTCTCGGCGGCGGCGGCGACTGGACCGAAGTGATGTCAGCAGGTTCGCGACCGTCTCGAGGAGGTTCCCATGCCCGACGACCCCGCCACCACAGATCAAGACCGAGCAGGAGTATCGGGACGCCGTGAAGGAGATGGAGCGGTTGTTCGAAGAGGATCCCGAGCCCGACACGCCGGAGGGCGAGAAGCTGGAACGGCTGAGTAAGGAAGTGGCCAGGTACGAGGACGAGCACTACCCGATGCGGGAGTGACAGAACGTCCATCGCAGACAGCGAAGCCCCGCCGATGTACCTTGTGGCGGGGCTTTTCCATCCTTCGAACCCGTGAGGAAGATCATGTCGATCCGTTCAGCGGCCGGCGCCGTACTGCTCCTGGCCGGTCTCGTCAGCTGCAAGTCCGAAAAACCTGCCCCGGCCACGGCTGATGCGGCAGCCGCTGCTCCGGCTCCGACGATGCTCACCATCACGGCTACTGATTACGCGTTTGAGCTTCCCGCTCAGGTCCCAGCCGGCGTCGTCACCATCCACCTCGTCAACAATGGAAAAGAAATCCACCAGGCGCAGCTGGTCCGGCTCGAGGATGGAAAGACAGCAGCCGATTTCGGCGAAGCGATGAAGCAGAAGGGGCCGCCCCCGTCCTGGATCAAGTTCGTGGGGGGCCCCAATGCGGCCGTTCCCGGCGGTTCGGTCGATGGCAGTGTCGCACTCGCTCAGGGAAACTATGTCGTCCTGTGTTTCATCCCGTCGCCCGATATGAAGCCGCACATGATGAAGGGGATGATCCATCCGTTCGAGGTCACTGCTCAGGCGGGAGCGGCGGATCACTTGTCCGGGGAGACCGACACTCTCACGGTTACCGAATATGCGTTCACCCAGACGCCGACCCTCACCCCGGGGCACCACACCATTCTGGTCCGCAATGCGGGCGCTCAGGACCATGAGGTGGTGCTGGTCAAGCTGCCCCCGGGAGTTACGATCGCGGCTTTCGCCAAGTGGACCGACACGATGAAGGGTGAACCACCGGGACTGCCGTTGGGTGGCGTGACGGCGCTCGCCAGTGGGGAGAGTGCTGACTTCACCGCGGATCTGACGGCGGGAGATTACGCCTTCATTTGTTTTGTGCCGGACGCCAAAGACGGGAAGCCGCACTTCGTGCACGGCATGATGACGCAGTTCAAGGTGGGGTAACGAATCCGACGGGACCGCCTCGGCTCACCGCCGATGCAGCTTCTGGTGATCAACTGCGGCAGCGCCACGCTCAAGTGGAAGCTGTTCCGTTTCACAGGGGGGCTGCAGGAGGCAATCACCTCGGGTGTTCTGTCCGTGCAAGAGAACGGCTGGCCCGAGGCGGTCACGGCGGCGTTGGCAGCGGTTCCGGTTCGCCCGGATGCGATCGTGCACCGGGTGGTGCACGGCGGCGAAGTTGCGCAGGACGTAGTGTCGATCGACGGGGCGGAGTATGACCGGCTTCGGGGTCTCACTTCCCTGGCTCCGCTCCACAACACGACAGCGCTCGAGGCCATCGAGGCGACCCGGGACCTCGGCGTCCCCCTGTTAGCCGCCTTCGACAGCGCCTTTCACCGAACCCTTCCGGAGGTCGCTTACCGTTACGCCATTCCTCCCACTCCGGGCGTGCGCCGCTACGGCTTTCACGGGTGGTCACACCGCTACGTGACCGAGCGGTATGCCGAGCTGAGCGGGAATGCCTCTCCTACCATCATCACGCTTCATTTGGGGAATGGATGTTCCGCTGCAGCCATCCGTCAGGGCCACGCAGTCGACACCTCCATGGGATTCTCGCCACTGGAGGGCCTTCTCATGGGTACCCGGCCGGGCGATCTCGATCCCGGCGTCGTGCTGCACCTCCTGCGAAAGGGGATGACGCTCGAGGAGGTGGAATGGGCAGCTCAATCACGACTCCGGTCTGATGGGGCTGGCCGGGACCAACGACATGCAGGAGCTCCTCTCCCGTTCCGATTCGGCGGCGCGATTTGCGGTAGAGCTTTTCTGCTACCGGGTGCGCAAGTACGTAGGAGCGTACCTCGCTGTGCTGCGAGGGAGCCGAAGCCGTGGTCTTCACCGGCGGGATCGGGGAGCGCTCCCCTGAGATCCGGCGACGGATTTGCGAGCCGTTGGGGTGGGCAGGCCTCGTTCTCGACGCCGAGAGAAACCTTCGGGGGGACGAGCTGATTTCGGCGGAAGGATCCCGCCTCGCGGCCTACGCTATTCCCACCGATGAGGAGCGCATCATAGCGCGAGAGGCGGCCCGGGTGCTCGGGGCCGCCTCCTGATCAGGTTCAGGGCAATTGCGCTTCAAGCACCGCCTGCCGCTGATTCGCGTCACCATGGTAGGAGGTAGGAGACCCGAGATACCGTTCGAACCAACCTCGGGCCAGCTCCGCTACCTGGTCCAGTGTGCCAGCCTCTTCGAATAGATGGCCCGCGCCCGGGACGATCACCAGCTGCTTCGCCCGGGGCTGAAGCAGGTCCAGTGCCTCGCGGTTGAGAGTGATCACCGTAGCGTCGCGTGCCCCGACGATGAGCAGCGTAGGAGCTTTGACCCGTGGCAGGTACATTCCCGCCAGATCGGGCCGCCCTCCGCGAGACACCACTGCCTGAACCGACTGTGGCCGTAACACCGACGCCACCAGGGCTGCGGCACCGCCGGTGCTTGCCCCGAAGTAGCCGACGGGAAGAGCTCCAACGTCCGGTTGGGTAGCCACCCAGTCGGTGGCTAAGGCCAGCCGATCCGCCAGGAGCGAAATGTTGAACCGCAGCTCGGCCGTGGCCGCGTCGAGCACTTCCTCGTCGGCGGTCAGGAGGTCGAACAGCAAGGTGGCAAGTCCCGCTCTCTGGAGATGCTCTGCTACCCGACGGTTTCTCCGGCTATGCCGGCTGCTTCCGCTGCCATGAGCGAAGAGGACGATTCCTCGTGCCCCGGCGGGCACGACCAGATCACCGTCCAACGTTACTTGCCTGGCTCCGATCTGTACCGACCGAGCCTGGTTCTTGAGCCCTGTCATCCGACATTGTCGCATCCCTCGGGACCCGGCCCGGCCGTCACAGCGCAGACGGGTAGGTCTCCAGTAACTCGGGTTCACCCCGTTCCCAGCCCGGCGTACGCTCCAGCGGTTCGACCGCCCGCGTGTGGTCATAATGCAGCACGGCATCAAATTGCCGTGCCAGGACCGCCGCGAAGTAATGGCTCAAGCGCTCCGTCTCCGGACGGTAGATCACGCCGATGGCGCGTTCGAGCCGCGGCGCCGCGAGAGCCGCGACGGCTTCGTTGGGTTGGCGAAGGTCAAGAAAGAAGTTCCCGATGCCACAGGCGTGGAAGAGCGCCTCGTAGCTCTCCGGCAGGGCGGGCCGGACAATCTTCCGCTCCGCCTCCCCGTTCCAGTCGGACGCGGCCGTTACGGTTCCGCTGTAGGTAGTGAAGCCGACAAGGAAGGCTGCTCGACCGAATTGCTCCCGAACCAGCTGCCCCACGTTCAGTTCGCCGCGATGGGCGCCCATCTCCGTAGCCCGTGCGTCCCCAAGGTGCGAGTTATGGGCCCAGACCACGATCTTGGCGCGCCGGGGATCCGTCTCGAGAAAAGTGACCAGGGCACGGAGTGTCTCGGCCATGTGCTGATCCCGCAGATTCCAGGAGGCGGCGTGATCCTGGAACATCGCACGGTAGTAGCGTTCGGCGTTGGCCACGACTTTGGCATTCTGCTCCGCGAAGAACAGGTCATCCGCAGCTACCCGCCCATCGCGCTTGGCGTACTCGGCTGCCGCTGCGCGGAGTTCGACCAGCTGATTGATGACGGCGGTCTCACACGAGGGCGCGAGGCCAAGAGTCGTCGCGTAGCCGTAAGTCTGGGGGTCCCCGCCGAAATGTTCGAAGCATGCGTAGCGATCCGCCGCCCTCACCGCCGCGTCGGGATCCACCACTTTCAGGTATTCGATCACCGCGTGCATCGACGCATGCAGACTGTACAGATCAAGCCCATAGAACCCCACCTTGAAAGCCTCGGAGTCTCGTGAGTCGTTGTGTTCCCGCAGCCAGCCCACGAAATCCAGCACATCCGCATTACGCCACATCCATTGGGGGAACCGCAGGAAGCCACCCAACGCCTCCGCGGAGTCGGGGTCGCCCGACCGCCCCCGGACGTACCGGTTGACCCGATAGGCATCCGGCCAGTCGGCTTCGACTGCCACTGCACTGAAGCCCTTCTCGCGAATCAGGCGCTTGGTGATTTCAGCCCGGACCCGATAGAAGTCGTGGGTGCCATGCGAGGCCTCGCCCAGGAGCACCAACCGCGCGTCTCCCACGGCGCCCAGCAGGGCATCGAAGTCGGCCGTCGTCCCCTGGAGCCCACACGCGGCCGAGCGAAGTGTGGGGATGAGCCGTTCAGTTCCGCGCCGCATAGCGTTTCTCCACATCCCCAGAGGCTCGTTGCTGGAGTGCGGCCCGGACTTCCTCATCGCTCGTCTGCTCGAAATTGTGGTACCACTCGCCGACGGCCCGGAACGGCTCGGGCACGTGCCACGGCGGCGCAGCGGTCGGCCACCCGTCCCAGGGCATGCCATGCGCTCTCCGACATCACGGGGGCTGCGGCGATGATGGCCGCAGGCTGGTGTTCCCTGAGGGCATGAACGGCGGCGAGCAAGGTGGACCCAGTGGCCGCACCGTCATCGACGAGAAGGACCGTCATTCCTCTCAGGACCGGAAAGGGCCGGTCCATCCGATACTCCCGGTCCCCCAGAGCCAGCTTCTGTTGCTCTGCTCGGGTGACGGCCTCCACTGCCTCCTTCGAGATGTTGAGGGCCTGGATCACGCCGGGGTTCAGAACTCGCGCGCCGCCACTGGCGATAGCTCCCATGGCAAACTCTTCGTGTCCCGGTACGCCCAGTTTGCGCACCAGAAACACGTCCAGCGGCGCCTCCAGCGCCTCGGCTACTTCGGCCGCTACCGGCACCCCGCCGCGCGGAAGGCCAAGAACCACCAAATCGCTGCGTCCCGCGAGGTTCAGCAGTCGGTCCGCGAGTTGACGTCCCGCATCCTGGCGGTTGAAAAAGGGAAATGCCATAACCCACCTCAGCGGATATCGACGGTTGGAAGATGGGATGCCGAGGATGAAACAACCGTGAGGAAACGCCGAATCGACCGTGATCTTCGGCGTGGCGGCCTCAAAGCGGGGGCCCTGCCCGATTCCGAAGCCCCTCGTTCAGGCTGCGATCCTGACCGTAGATGTCGTCGTAGAACCAGGTCGTACCGTCGGGTCGAACTACTGCCGTGGTATAGAAGATCGCCAGCTGAAGCGGGTGCCTGAGCCAGATCCGGCGCGTTTCGGGCCCATGGATGCCAAAGGCTGTGCTGTCGGGTTGCCAGCCCGGCTCGTCCCGCATGACCCAGTTGGCAAGCGCTGACGGATCTTCCACCCGGATGCAACCGTGGCTGAAGTCACGGCGGGTCCGGCTGAACAGTTCGGGAGACGGCGTTCCATGCAGGTAGACCAGGGCCGTATTGGGAAATCCGAACTTGATGAGCCCCAGTGGGTTGGTCGGGCCTGGCTGCTGTCGAATCTCGAGTTGGCCGCGCCGCAGCTGACGCAATACCTCGGGCGTCACTCGGTCTCCCAGAACCTTGCCTGCGCCGACCAACTCCATCCCATTGGCACTCAGGTAATCAGGTTTCCGCTCCAATTGCGGCAGGATTTCCTCGACCGCGATTCGCCGCGGGACGTTCCAGTAGGGCCAGAACTCGACGTATCTGAGCTGTTCGAGCAGCACCGGGGTGCGCCGGTCAATCGCGCGACCGACGATCACCTTCATCTCCAGACTCGGCGTTCCACTCCGGCCCGCCGAGTCGAATCCGAAGAGCTCGAACGCGGGGATGTTCACCACCAGGACTCGATCTCCTTCCAACGGTGGGAGCCAGCGCAAGCGCTCGAGGGCGAGTTCAATCTGCCGCACCCGCCACTGGAGTGGAGTCCGGAGACGGGCGAAAGTTGCAGGGCCGAGCACGCCGTCTGGCTTGAGACCGTGCCGGGTCTGAAAGCGTGTCACCGCCTCCACAATCGGTCCCAGGTACAAACTGTCCGGTGGTGTGTCGTTCACGGCGAGATCGCCGAATGCTATCAGCCGCCGAGTCAGGGCCGTGATTCCCGAATACGGATCCCCGGGGTGAACTGTGGTGGTAGCCTGGAGTGGAGGAAACACGGAGTCGGCCGCGAGTCGGCGATATCGCGCGAGGGCAGCGAGAAGGCTCCGGTACTGGACCAGTCGAGGCTGCAGTGCGGCGATGAGTCCAGGAAGGGTGTCGGCCTGGATCGCTTGGCCCAGGGCGGCGACGAGGTCGAGCTTCGCCGCCTCCGATCCGCGGGCTCCGAGAGGATTGGGATGGAGCCGGCCGCGGTGCAGGTCGTCGAGGTAGCGGAGCAGGTCGATGCTGAGGAGCAGGTCGAGTGAATCACGGGTGAGCTGCGCAAGGGAGCGTACTGAGGACTCACCTTCCAGGCTGTCCAGCAAAGCGGCGTCGTAGTCCGCGGAGTCGAGTCCCCAGTCACCCGCGGTGCGCAGTTGGGCAATGGCGGCAGAAGCTGCGGGGGACAGTCGCGGACCATCGTGCCAGATCAGCCTGGAGCCGTTGATCAGGTAGAGCCGCGAAAGGTCGGCTGAGTACGAGCCGAAGTCGGGCCAGCGCGACCAGGCATGGTGCCCGGTTGCGATCAGCGGGCCTACGGTGCCGACCGTGCTGTCCTGAGCGACCAGCGGCAGCGGTGCCAGCAGGAACGGGAGGATCAGAAGTGCCGGTTTCATAGCCTGCGGCAGAGTATGCCTCGCAACATAAAGCCGACGTGGAGGAGAGCTGAGGACTTCTTCAGATCAGGTGAGGCTGTCGGCACGGGGTGTGGGGAAGATCCTCTCGATGTACCTTGTGGCGGGGCTTCCATTGCTCAACCTGGGGAAACGGTTAGGGACATAGATGTGAAACGTTTGTTGACCACGAGGCCTCGAGATGCGGCCTCTTGAAATCCTGCTGTCGCTTGCCAATCTGCTGACCTTCCTCGCGCTGGTTGTCCCACGGCTCCGCGCGGTGCCGTGGGTCCGGTTCGCCGCGCCGGCGTCGGTGCTATTCTGTGTGCTGCAGGTGGTACTGGAGGGACCGCGCTGGCAGATGGTTCCGGCCTACCTGCTCAGTGCACTGGTGTTCCTCGGGTGGCCGCTGAGCCCGAGAGAGGGCGCCACGGCTAAAGCGCCGAGTCTGGCCCATTGGTTCGCGGCTGGTACAGGAACATTGGTCGGGCTGGTGTGGTTGTCGGCTTCCATCGCCCTGCCCCTGCTGGTTCCCATCTTCCGCTTCCCCCATCCGACCGGTCCGTTTGGGATCGGGACAATGACTTACCATTGGGTCGATTCGGCCCGCGCCGAAGTTTTCACGGCCGATCCTACCGACCGCCGCGAAGTGATGGTGCAGATCTGGTATCCGGCACCGGCGACTGCATCGGGGCGCCACGCCTCCTACGTGGTGCACCCTCAGGTACTCGCTCCTCTGGCCAAGCTGTTTCACCTGCCTGGCTTCGCGTTTGGATACCTCAAGTACGTCAGCACCAATGCCATCTCCGGGGCGGATGCGGCGGAGGGGTCGTTTCCTGTGCTGCTCTTTTCACACGGCCGCGGTGGTTTTCGCCAGCATAACACCGCGAATGTGGAGGAGCTGGTCTCGCACGGCTACGTCGTCGCGACGATCGATCATCCGTATGCGGCGAGCGGCGTCGTGTTCCCCGACGGACGACTCGCGAAATTCGACCCTCGCATGTTCGATCCAGACCATCCGGGACATCCGGCATTCATCGACAGCATTATCCCGTTCCTGGCCCAGGACGCGATCTTCACCCTGGACCGGCTCGCGAACCTCAACCGGCTGGATCCGAGGGGAATCCTGACCGGTCGGTTGGACCTGCAGCACGCCGGCATGTTCGGCGTCTCGCTGGGCGGGGCCACGACTGCCGAGGCGTGCCTGCGCGAGCTGCGGCTCAAGGCGTGTCTCATGATGGATGTCTTCATGCCGGCCAATGTGGTTAAGAGCGGCCTTACCCAACCCGCGATGTGGATCAGCCGTGATAGTGCGAGCATGCGGCTGGAAGGGTGGGGGCAAGGAGACATCGACGAGACCCAGCACACCATGCGAGCGGTGTTCGACCGGCTGCCGGGAGACGGCTACCTGGTGCTGATACCGGGCATGTTTCATCCCAACTTCTCGGATTTTCCGCTTTTTTCACCGGTGACCCGGTGGCTTCATCTGGTGGGTCCGATCGATGGGCGCCGTGGGCTCACTATCGTAAGCGCGTTTGAGGTGGCGTTCTTCGATCGGGAGTTGAAGGGGCAGGAGACGGTATTGCTGGATCGTCCCGCGGAGCGATTTCCGGAGGTGGTGTTCGAGGCGCGCCGCGCCGTGCTGGCTCAGCTGCTGGTCCGACCGAAAGTGCCAGGCGTCCGACCCTTGTGTACCGGTGTACGACGGCTGACTATGATTGCAGGAACGTCAGCTGAAGGCACCCCGACGCAATGCGGAGGACGCCCATGTCCGGCAACTATCAGCGCGCCTGCAACGAGGCGATCCGCTCGCCGGAGCGATTCTGGGGCCGCGCCGCCGAGGCGATCCAGTGGTACCGGCCCTGGGAGCACGTACTGGACCCGTCCAACGCCCCTTTCTATAAGTGGTTCACCGGCGGCGAGCTCAACACCTGCTACAATGCCATCGACTTCCACGTCGAGCATGGGCGCTCCGATCAGCTGGCTCTGATCTACGACAGCCCGGTCACCGGCACGCTCCGCACCTTCACCTATGGTCAGCTGCTGGAAGAGGTCGCCCGCTTCGCGGGCGTGCTAGCCTCGCTGGGGGTTGCCAAAGGCGATAGGGTGATCATCTACATGCCGATGGTGCCCGAGGCGCTCATCGCCATGTACGCCTGCGCCAGGATTGGGGCGATCCACTCGGTCGTGTTCGGCGGCTTCGCGTCCCACGAGCTGGCGGTGCGGATCGAAGACGCTGCGCCGAAGGTAGTAGTCTCCGCGTCCTGCGGGATCGAGATTAAGCGGATCGTCGAGTACAAGCCGCTGCTCGACCGCGCGCTCGCGATCTCCCGGCATCAGCCGGATTACTGCGTCACCCTGCAGCGGCCGGAGCATCGCTGCGCCGTGTTCCCCCCTCGCGACCTGGACTGGCACGAGCTCATGGCCTCGGCACGCCCGGCTGGTTGGGTTCCCGTGGCCGCGACCGACCCGCTCTATATCCTCTATACATCCGGCACCACCGGCATGCCCAAAGGTGTGGTGCGCGACAACGGGGGACACGCGGTCGCGCTCAAGTGGTCGATGGAGCACGTCTATGGGGTTCGCCCCGGCGAGGTGTTCTGGGCCGCGTCGGACATCGGGTGGGTCGTGGGTCATTCCTACATCGTGTACGGGCCGCTGCTCCACGGATGTACCACCGTCATGTATGAGGGCAAACCGGTCGGCACGCCGGATCCGGGAGAGTTTTGGCGGGTCATCGAGCAGCATGGCGTGCGGGTGCTGTTCACCGCGCCCACGGCCATCCGGGCGATCAAACGGGAAGATCCCGACGGCGAATTCTTCCGGAAGCACGACGTCTCCGGCCTGCGCACGCTCTTTCTCGCCGGCGAGCGACTCGACCCCGACACCTATCACTGGGCCCGTGGTCTGCTGGAGCGGCCGGTGATTGACCACTGGTGGCAGACCGAGACTGGCTGGCCGGTCGCGGCCAACTGCATGGGCCTCGAGCCGCTGCCGGTCAAGCCCGGCTCGCCCACCAAGCCGGTCCCGGGGTACGTGGTCGAGATTCTGGATGACGAAGGCAAGCCCGTGCCGCCGAACCGCGATGGAGCGGTGGCAATCCGGCTGCCGCTGCCACCCGGCACTATGCCGACCTTGTGGCAGAACGACGAGCGATTCCGCGACACCTATCTCACGCGGTACCCCGGCTACTATCTGACCGGCGACGGCGGCTACATCGACGAGGACGGGTATCTCTTCATCATGGGCCGGATCGACGACGTCATCATCGTGGCGGGGCACAATCTCTCGACCGGAAGCATCGAGCAGGCGCTCGCCAGCCATCCCGACGTCGCCGAGTGTGCGGTATTCGGGGTGAAGGATCCACTCAAGACCCAGCTGCCGGTCGGGTTGGTGGTGCTCAAGGCTGGCGTGCGCCGGGAACCGGCGGTGATCGTCGAGGAGCTAATCCGAATCGTGCGGGAACAGGTGGGCCCGGTCGCGAGCTTCAAGCAGGTCAGCGTTGTCTCCCGGCTTCCCAAGACTCGCTCGGGCAAAGTGCTCCGCGGTACGATGCGGCAGATTGCAGACGGGGAGCCGTACCGAGTGCCGCCGACGATCGACGACCCGGCGACGCTCGAGGAGGTGAGATGGGCGCTGGAGCGGCTCGGGTATGCGAGACAGTCGCCGGCAGTGATTGGGGGCTGAGTGTGATGGGAGTAACTGCGGCTCGCACCCTCCGGTAAGGGTGGCGGGGTCTTACCAGGATCGTCACTGCAACCCCGGCGCGCAGGTCACGCGACCTCTTGCTACTTTGGCGCCGTGGAGTAGGAAGAAGCTTTGCTGTGGCTGGTTCAGCCGAGTCCCAGCTTCTCCGCCAACGCATCGTACCTCGGGTCCGATTGCAGGGCCTCGCACCATGGGGCCACTTTGAGGAACATCAGGCCCGGATCCCGCAAACTGAGGGCCCGCTCCAGCTTTTCGAATGCCCGATCCTTCTCGCCCTAGCGTCGGTGAACAGGAGCTGCCGATCAGTGAAAGGCCCACCGGTCTTCGCTTGCCAGCTTGGAGTCAAGCTCCCACAGGATCCCGCGGGCCTCCTCTCTGCTTCCCCGCCGCGGCGCAGGCGTATCCCCAACATCAGCTTCCTCACAGTGCGGGGCCCAGGGCTGCTCGGCCCCCCCTCCGGATATCGGCAATCGCCTGCCTCGTATGCTCCCCTTCGCGACATAGGCCCCACCAGAGCACCAGGCGAGCGCCCAGGAAGTCGGGGTCGATCACCAGCGCCTTCCGCAACTCCTCGATCGGCTTCGTCGTAGTGGCGGCTCGAAAATAGAGCACCCAGTCCGGCGGCGCGGTTCACCGGGGACGGAGAGCGGGTCGAGCTGCTGGGCCTTCTGGATCTCCGCGAGCGCTTCCTCGTGGCGGCCGAGCGCCGCCAGATACTCGGCGTACCACTCGCGAGCCATGACGTAATTCGAGTTGAGCTCGATTGCGCGCCTGAACTCCCGCTCGGCCCCCGACCAGTCCAGGTCTCCCAGCCAACGGGCATAGGCCAGAGAGGTGTGCGCTTCGGCGAGGGTGTCGTCCATCTCCAGTGCCTTCACCGCCTGGGCCTTCGCCTGCGCCAGGTACTCAGCTGAGGGGCTTCGAGCCGAGCCCGATGGCTGAGCAGCTCGTAGGCGTCGGCCAGACCAGCGTAAGCGAGGGCGTAGTGGGGGATCCTTTGCAATGGCTAACTGGAAATAGTCGATCCGCCTTCTGCACGTTTGCTTCGGACCATTTGTTGGCATGATGGCGGCCAAGGAGGTAGAGATTGTATGCGTCGCCGCTGCCGGTCGGTTTTTCTCGACCCGCTGCTTCTGCTGCGGGGGATAAGGGCCACCAAGAAAGCGCCCCGGAAATCCGTTCCGCCACCTCGCTCTGTACCTCGAACACGTCGGCCAGCTGGCGATCGAAGGTGTCGCCCCACAGGTGCTGCTCGGTCTGCGGGTTGATCAGGTCGGCGACGATCCGCACGCGCGTCCCGGCCCTGCGGACGCTGCCTTCGAGAATCGCCCCCACCCCAAGCTCCCCCGCAATCGCGGTAAGCGTCTTGGTCGTGTTTTGTACCGCATCGAGGAGGTGCGGGAGATGACCTTGAGCGCGCTGATCTTGGAGAGCTGAAGCGATGATGTCGCCGGTGATCCCGTCGGCGAAGTACTCATTCTCCGGGTCGGTGCTCATGTTCTCGAAGGGCAGGACCGCGACTGATTTCGGGGCGGTGACTTCCCGCACCATAGCCTGCGCCGCCCCCATGGCGATGGCCGCGGTCGCGGAGGTGCCGAGCGCCTCGGCGAACAGGGCGGCTGTCGAGTACCGATCGGCCGGCAGACTGGCCATGCCCTTCCTGACCGCCGCATCGACCGCTTCGGGCACCAGTTCGCGGAATGCACGCGGCGACGGTACTGGGGTGGTCAGCCGGTTCGCGATGATCGCCGTGATGGTGGATCCGGGGAACGGCTGCTCGCCCACCAGCATTTCGAAAAGGACACAGCTCAGGCTGCAGATGTCGCTCCGTCCGTCGATGTAGGCGCTGCCATCAATCTGCTCCGGGCTCATGTAGGCCGGGGGGCCGATTATCTGCTGGGTCAAGGTCTCGTCCCCGCCGATGGCTCGGGCGATGCCGAAGTCCGCCACCAGGGCATGACCTCCCTCCAGCAGGATGTTGGCCGGCTTGATGTCCCGGTGGATCACGTTGGAGCTGTGCGCGTAGCTCAACGCATCCGCCACCTCGCACGCGATCTGAAGCGCGTCATCGATCGGGAGCTGGCGTTCCCGGGCAAGGCGATCGCGCAGGGTCTCCCCCGTGATGTAGGGCATGACGTAGTAGACCAGGCCACCAGCCTGATCCGAGTCGTAGAGCGGCAGGATGTGAGGGTGATGGAGACGAGCCGCGATTTGAATCTCGCGCAGGAACCGGCTTGCTCCCACCTCTCTGGCCAGGTCGGGGCGGAGCACCTTTACGGCGACGCGCGGTCATACTTGACGTCGTGGGCCAGGAAGACCTTCGCCATCCCGCCCTCCCCCAGTTGGCGCTCGATACAGTAGCGAGGAGCCAGCGCGACGCCGAGGCGTTCCAATGACTCCGTCACAATGCGCCTTTCCTCTCAGACGTGCCACATCCGATGAACAGGCTCGTCCGTGACTTCAACGAGTCGGCAAGGACGCTGGGCGACTCCGCCGCACTTGTCGTGTTCCACGCACGAGCAGGTAGCGGCAGCGGAGCGCTGTCAGCGAGTCGAGCAAATAGTGAAAGGGGGACGAACTTCAGGCACCTCGAATATACCCTGGCGTACGGGTGCCTGACAGGTGCGAGCGCTGGTTAAACAGCGGATGGCTATGGCTGGTTCGTCCAGGTGGAGCCGTAAGCGAAGACCGGCGAACGATGTCACCGGAACCGGAGCGGTGCTCCCTGGGACGAGTAAGTACACGTCCTGGGGCTGAGATGGGGTGTCGCCTTACTGTAATGCCCCAACGGCCTCGAGCTAGCGTCGCGGCACCGCTCCGCCTGGCCTTCATTCGCGCCAACAGACTCCAGCCCGTCTGTAGGTCCGCGGCTGACAGGGCTGCCCGCACTTTGACCTGCGCGATCCTCGGCTGCCGGCTGATTATCGGGGTTCAGGGGAATGGTACAATTGTTCCCAACTGCCATACCGCACGACGCGGAGAGAATCGCCGGAATCCTCAGACTACCTCCGGAGTCATCGCAGGCGAGGCTTCAATAATGGATGACAGAGTCGAAACTGGGACCGGGCCGCCATGCGGAACAGGCATGAGGTGCGGCCCCGGGAGTTTTTGGGGAAGGGCGAGGTGGGAGGTGGTTGTCTCGATCAACACTGGTGTGTCACACATCGAAGGAGAATCAACATGTCTATCGGATGGAAATCGCTGCGCGGATTCCTCGCGCTTACCTCACTCTCGATTCTCGGGAGCGCCTGTCAACAGGAGAGTGGGCTCACTGCGCCGGAGAATAACCCGGCCATGTTGAAAACCAATGCGGCGCTCGCAGCTGTGGGAAGCGTGAATGGCGCTGCAGGTCAGATGCCCGCGTTCTACGAGGGTGAATTATTCACCGTCAATATGAAAGAGCTGTCCGCATCCGCCTCGATAATCGCGAAGAATAAGAACCTCAACGAAATCTACGCGACGAACGATTTGGATGACCCCCAGGATTTCTTTCCCGTAATCAATGCCATCCAGGGTGAAGGATTCAATCCCTTATGGCATCAGATCCTCATTGTTTTCAATCCGGGGTTTACCCCTCATCAGTTCGTCTCTGAAGACGAGGTTGAGGCGGCTGCCGCTGGTGCGAATCCCGAAATCACTCTGGTTGTAACCGACGAGGTGTATCGTTGTTCGGTGGTTGGTCGGAAGAACTAGACGGGCAAGTCGGAACCTCGGTCTAGGTCGTGGGTCATGGGATTTGGCTCTTGCTCCCATGGCTCACGACCCCGAGTCGCTACCTTCACCGAATCTGCTGCCGAAGAACCAAGTGGTGGGAGGAGTGGGGCGGTGTGCTGATCCGTCGTACGGACCAATTCTGCACAAGTAATCCGCACAACGGCGCGGGTGGATGGGCTAACTCCATGGGCCCGGCGCGATTCGAACGCGCGACCTCTCCCTGACAAAATTGCGCACCCCTAACTGACTGCTGGGCATAGGCTTGCAGTCGTCCGGCTTTCGCGATCCTTTGTCAAGCCGGGTACCGGCCTGCAGGTTCGGGCTTCTGATTGTTTCTGCCATGGAGGGCATCATGCGAGGCCATCTCTTGGTTGGCGTCCTGGTCCTGCTCTCACGCGGGTTGCTTGCCGCTCAGGAGCCGCCCCCGGCCTCGGCGCATGGCACCTGCTTTCGCGGGCGCCCCCAGTCCGAGTGCGATTCGTTCTTCCTCACGGAATGGTCCTGGGTCTTCCGAACCGCAGGAGTGGGCTCGATAAGTCCCAATGTGCAGGCGGGCAACTCGTACTGGACTTGGCAAGTCGGATGGATGAAGAACGTGAGCCGCCATTCCGCATTTGGAGCCACGTTTTTCCTCGGCGCGGAGCAGGACCGCACCGGGGGCTCTGAGACCATCGGCGTGAAGGCCCGGTTCCGGCGCTGGGTGGGCCCCAAGGCCGCGGTGGAAATCGGTGCGGGGCCGACGCTCGAGGGGTCGGCGATCGTGCACGCGGCACTCGTGTATGGCGATTGGGTCGCGCTCGAGGCACAGGCGGAGCCGGGACAGAAGATCTTCGGCGAGCGTCACCTGGCTACCTACGTGGGCGTCCGCTTCGGATCTGTGCCGGGTTCCGTGCTGGGCATCGCGGCTCCGCTGACACTCCTCGCGGTCTTCCTGGCGACGTACGAGGCGGACTAGGTCATGAGAAAGCCCCGCACGTCAACCTGACGGCGGGGCTTTGTCTTGCCTCATGGGCCCGGCGCGATTCGAACGCGCGACCTCTTGCTCCGGAGGCAAGCGCTCTATCCAGCTGAGCTACGGACCCTCACAAGGGAGGAAAAACTTCGCCCCGTCGCCCTCCTTATGCAACTACCGCCCCGCTCCCCCGCGGCGACCAGACCGCCTCTCCATCAATCCCCTCAGGTACCGGCACATCGAGCCACTCCAGCATGGCGGGGAAGAGATCCACCGTCCGGAGCGGAGTGACCAGTCCCGGATGGCTGGACCACGCCGGCGTCTGCATGTGCGCCCGGAACATGCTCCCGTGCCCCGACTTGTGCTCCGGCACTTCGTAGCGCTTGCGGAAGTCGTATC
This sequence comes from uncultured Gemmatimonadales bacterium, assembly GCA_963821525.1. Lineage (GTDB taxonomy): Bacteria > Gemmatimonadota > Gemmatimonadetes > Gemmatimonadales > GWC2-71-9 > DATBGE01. Next base: position 170,986 of record CAWGED010000005.1, read on the forward strand.
CCTCGTTGGCCACGACCAGCAGATCACCGGTGCGGGAGGCGCGGAACTGGTCGAACAAATGGAAGGGAGCGTCGGGGAACGGTGCGTCCCAACACACCTCGAGCCATTCCCGCTCATCGGCCACCCGATCGAAGCCTAACGCCAGGGGATCTCCGGTCAGCCGGCGATAGCCGATCTGTCCGTCTTCTTCCCGTGGTGAGGTCGGCCTCGCCTTCGGCACCGACGACTCGCAATCCACCCTCGACTTCTCCCGCCACGAACGCCACCGCGGGTTCCGCTGCGAGCCGAGCAACAATGTCAAAGCTCGTCTCGAACGTCTTCGGATCACGCAGTCGGGAGAGCGGCCACCGTTCGGCTCTGCTCTCGTTGGGTCGCGCGTAAACCATCGCCGAACCGTTGCCCGCCACCATCACCGCAGCCAGCGGGTCACGCTCCCAGATGATCGGATGTGACATCGTGCGCACGCCCTGGGCCCGGAACCAGTCGGGCAGGTCGAGATGGGTGTGCACCACGGAAGCGCCGTGGTCACTCACCACGAGAATGAGGGTGTCGTCCAGCTCACCTCGGGCGCGGAGCCGCTCGCGCACCCGTCCCACCGTTTGATCCACCAACCGGAGGGAACGACGCACCTTGTCGCTGTCCGGCGTGGTCTGGTGGCTGTACCCGTCCACCGCGGGGAACTGGGCGAAGATGAAACGCCAGCCGCGGTCTATCCCCCGCAGCAGATGCCGAGTTACCGCGTCGTCCGACGGCTGATGCCACAGCGCGTAATGGGCGACGGCACCCCAGAACTTCCGCTCTCCGCGAGAAGGGTCTCGCTCTTCGGTCAGGCCCTTCGCCACCGGCGTGAAGATGCCGAGGCTCTCGGGCACCAGCTCGAAGATGGAGCGTACTCCGGGAGCGATGTCTTGATCGAGCCTCGGCGCCTGGTAGCCGCAGTAGCTGCGTACCGCCTCACGGTCTTTCCACCAGCGACCCTGGTAGCGACTGCGGTCGAGCCAGCGAATCGAGGGGACGTTGCACTGACCGGGAGTGCAGCCGGTGAGAAAGGGCAGGTAGGCGACGCTGGTGGTCGAGGGGAACGCCGTGATCGCGCGCGCCGAAGAACCCGTGGCGAGCATGGCCTGGAGAGCAGGGAGCTCTCCGGCGCCCAGCATCGATTCGGCGAGGTCGGGCCGAAGCCCGTCTACCAGCAATAGAACGACTCGGTTCACGTCTCTTCCTTGTGTATTGAATACGAACAGCCGCCGCTGTATTGAATACGAACAGCCGTCCAGAATTCTTTCGGTCGAGGACGCACCAGATCGCTGAGACAAATTAATCATCTGAACGCGTCGTCGGGAGACTTGCCCCCGACTGTGTATGTGTCTAACTACCGTCGCCCCCGATAAAGCCATGCGGCGGTAGCCCTGACTTGGAGACTCCGTGGACCTTCGCCCTCGGTGCCTTATTGGTTTGTTGTGCCTGTTGCCTGGCGTGCTCGCAGCCGCCGAACCCACCGGACCGGCTCCCACGCTCAGCCTCGTGGTGGATCCGATTCGCCATGAGATCACGGTGACCATCGGGCCGTTCGATGTTCCTGCGATGCCTTCTGGAGTTGACGGCCACGCGGCGCACGAGCACGTCATGCCGCGGTACAGCGAAGAGTTTATTTGGCCGGTGAACGGTTCGGCCGCGGCTTCACGCTCCAGTTGACCGATAGCGCGGGTCACGCCGTCACTCGCCGGGCACTCCATCATATCGTGATCGAAAACAAGGGACGTCGCCAGCTCATGATGCCGGTGTCGGAGCGGCTGCTCGCCGCCGGCCGGGAGACCGGCAACCTGATGCTGCCCTCCAGCATCGGACTGCCGCTCGCGATCGGCTCGCCGATGAAGGCAGTGACAATGTGGCACAACGAGACCGGAGCGGACTTGAAGGGTGTCACGCTTCGGCTGGTGATCCGCTACATGCCGCCGAGCCAGATGCCGCGGCCGCTTCCGGTGCTGCCCTTCACTTTCGATGTCGAGGACAAGATTGGTCTCCCGAACACATTCGATATTCCGCCGGGCCAATCGGAGCGGAGCCGGGACTTCGTGATGCCGGTTGACGGCCGGGTACTGGGCGTGAGCGGGCATATGCACGACTATGCGGTCGCACTCAGGCTGGAGGACGTAGCCACCGGTAAAGTGGTCATTCGCCTGCCGGTGCGGACCGATTCGGGCGGCAAGATTCTCAATGTCCCGATCAAGTACTATGGCATCGTGGGAGACGGACTCCGGTTGTACGGCGGCAAGCGTTACCGCCTGGTCGCGGTCTACAACAACCCCACGGCGACTACTCAATCCGGCGCGATGGCGCATCTGGATGGTCTGCTGAGTCCCACGAAGATCAGCGCATGGCCGGCGGTGGGATCACCCGAGATGGCCTACCAGGATGCCCCCGACACGGTCAAAGCGACGGCAGAGGTCCATCAGCATCATTGACGGATCCGGACGCCGGATAGGCTTGGCAGACCGGGAATGGGTCCGGCTCAGGAAACACAGAGGCACAGAGGGCACAGAGGGCTCCGACCGAGCCCGGTCGCCTCGTAATCAATATCACTGCGTGGCTTGCCGCGAAGCCGTTCTCCAGTCTCCAGCTTCAACACAAAGAACACAAAGAGCGCGAAGAACACGAAAGAAAAACTCTTGATGTGAATTCGGCTGGGCCTTCGTGCTATTCGTGCCCTTCATGTTGAATTTGGGAGCCTTGGAACGGCTTCGGGGCAAGTGACGCAGCGAAACCTCTGTGCCCTCTGTGCCTCTGTGTTTGCTTTTTGAACTGAAATGCAGTAGCAGCCCGACCAAAGACGAAGGGCCGTCCAACGGGACGGCCCTTCTTCATCTATCTCCGCCTCACCCGACCTGACCGCCCTGCTCGCCCTGTCCGCCATCTGCCCTGTCCGACTCACTACCTGTCCATTGCCTCGTCTCCTCGCTTCAACTCCGACAAGGCACCACGAATCCGGTCGGCCATCCGGCGTTCCTCTCTCAATGTGGCGAGAAGCGATTCGGCCTGCTTCGCTTCCAGCGACAGAGAGTTGGCCTGCTCGAGGAAGTAGTCCACCTGCGACTTCTGAGACAGCAGTATCTCCAGCGCGCCGCGCAGATCGGTCATCAGGGTGTCGGCGTGAGCCAGACGCTCTTCGGCCCGGTCCAGCTGGCGACGCCGGTCAACCAGGGTCTTCATGACGCCATCGCTGTCGTCGAGCTTGGCGAGTATCTCGTCGAGTGCGATCCGAGTGGTCGCGATTTGAGGCTGAGCCTCTGCCACGGCACGCGCATCCTCCTGCACCAGTTCGATCTTCTCGTAAAGCGCGCGGATCTCCGACTGGAGCGCGGTGACGGTCAATTGGCGCGACGCAGCCTGCTCCATCGCGTGCGCCAGCTGCTGCTCCACTCCCCGCCACTCAGCGAGCCGAGCCTCGAATCCCGCGATCTTTTCCGGCACGATCTGCAGCGCGCTGGTGCGACTCTCCAGCTCGCGGGAGAGGGCATTGAGCGCGGCGAGGCGCTCATCGGCCTGTCCCAGTGACTGATCGATCTCCCGCGCCCGCTCGCCCAGGGTGGCCGCGGCGGCGGCGGCGTCCTGCCGCAACGAGGTCGCGCGATCAAGATGCTCAGTCGCTTTGCGGAGGGCGTTCTGTCGCTGATCCATGTCGCGGGACAGTTCGCGCATCCGCTCGGATAGCTCCCCCAGATCTTTGACCTCTCCCTCGAGTCCACCGACCGATTCCTTCATCCCGTCAACTCGCTGTTCCACTTCCCGCAGGTCCGCGCTGAGGCCCAGGAGCTGGCTGCCGGCGCGGCCCACCTCATCCAGCCGCGGAATGATGGTGCCGAGATGATTCTCGGCGGTGTCGAGCCGCTCGGTCAGACCGCGGGCTCGCTCCTCCATCGCGGCACTCAGCCCGGCCGCTTCGCCGAGCCGCCGTTGGACATCCTCTACCAGGCCGCGACGGGATTCGATGGCGTTCATGCTCGCGGTGAGCTGCTCCACCTCCTGACGGAAGGTGTCCACCGTCGAACGCATCTTGTCGAGGCCGGCCACCTCGTTACGCAATCCCCCGACGCTGCGTTCGGTGTCGGTGAGCCAGCTCCGGGTGTTGTCGAGCCTGCCTCGGGTCTCGGTCAACTCCTCGCGAGCCTCGCGCAGCTGCTCCAGCGCCTCGCGGATTGCTTCCTGGGTGGCGCTCATCGAGCCGAGGTCTTTCATGGCCCGTTCCAGAGCAGGTCGCGCTTCCTCGACGCGACAGGTCCGCTCCGTCAGACCGTTGATAGCTGCCTCGAGCGTCACGAGATCGTTCAGGCCGGCGTTGACTCTGGTCCCCAGTTCCGAGAGACGGGCCAGCTCAGTGCCCAACTGGCTCACTTGCGCGGCGAGACTGTCGGCTCGGGATGCCGCTCCGGCGATGGCCTCGGTGCCAGCGGTGAGGTCGGACAGCCGGTTCTCGTTGTCCGCCAGCGCTCGCCGGATTTCGGCGACCCGATCGGTCACGCCGTCCACGGTTCGCGACTCGTACGACATCCGCTCCACATGCTGGTCGAGCGTCTGGCGCAGCGCCGCAAGGGTCCGCTCTGCCGCCGCCACTCCCGACTCTACCCGGCCCATTCGATCCACCGCGACGCCGCTCTGGTCGTGGAGGGTCTGGTGTCCCTCGCTCAGCCCTTCGAGCTGGGTCCGCAGCGCCGCCGCGGTCCGGAGCATCTCGGCCTGCTGCTCCAGCCCGGTATCTGCCCGCTGCATCAGGTCGGTCAGGTGCTCGAGCTTGCCGGTGGCGCGATCGATCTGCTCCCGCTGCTGCTCGAGGAGCTGCACCTTCTGCGAGATCGTGTCGGTTGTCACCTTGGCGGCGGCGAGCTGACGCCGGGTCTGCGCCATGGTCTCGGTGACCGGTGCGAGATCGCCGAGGAGCTGTTCCAGCCCCGCGATCCGGTGCTCGGTTTCCGTGATGGTGCGGGTGATCCGCTGCCAGTCTCCCTCGAAGCTCTCCAGCCTCGATGTCGCCGTCCGGTAACCGCCTACCGTGGTCTCGTGCTCGCTCCGGACCTTGGCCATCTCGTTCCTGAAGTTCTGGCTCTGGGTCTGGAGCTCGTCCATTTCGCGGCGCATGTCCCGGAAGGGCTGCTGCATGGCGAGGAAGCCAGATAGCTCTTCCTTGAGCCGCAATGTCGCGGCGACGGTCTCCTCGATCGTCTCGGCCTGGGTACTGACCGCCTCGATCCCCTCGGCCGTCTCGGCGAGACCCGAGGCGAGGCGATCGTAGGTTCCGGTGAGCTTGCTGACCTGGAGTTCCGCCGCGCTGATCTTGGGCGGCAGCTGTTCCAGCCCGTTTAGTTGCTTCTCCAGCGCGCTGACCCGTTCTCCCAGGGTGCCGAGTCGCTGCAGCTGCGCGATCGACCGGTCGGCATGCTGAACCAGTCGCTCGAGGTTGGTTTGCTGCGACTCAAGCCGCTCAACGAGCTGGCGCAGTTCGGGAAGCTCCTCGGTAGAACCGTTCCTGCGGAGATTACGGAGAAAGGTGGCCATCAGGCGTTGCTCCTCGATGGATGCGCGCGCGACTGGAGAGTGCCGGTGGATGACCGGCGGGACATTCCATCGTAGGAAGGCTCAAGAGCCAGCGCTAGACTGGCAGTTTGCGCGAGCGAAGGCGAGTGTGGCGCGAATGTGTGGCGGGAAAAACTGTGGCGAAAGCGCGGCGGCGGAAAACATTCACCCCGCGGCGATAGGATGCCGCAGGGGTGAGTAGGAAGTGGACGGTGTAAGACTTTTCGACTCTTCGGAAGGGATCAGTGCACCGCGCAGCATCCCTGAGCGCACCGAACCCAGAGCTGCTCGTCATTTTCGTCCCACTTCCACCGTGCCGTTCCAGGGATATCGACTGGGTTTCCGTTCAGGTCCTTTACTCCGGCGTGGTCCGTCCGATACGCGCATTTGTACTCAGTCGTACCATCTGGCCCCACAATCTTTGCCCACCAGTTGCCGTCCCACTTACCGAAATCACAACTGGGTCGGCCTCCATCAGGGAAACAGGTATTCTCGTTGCTGGTGCACAAATAGATCTGTGTCAGCGGTTCCAGCGTCGTCCCGTGAGGCAGGTTCCCCTTATATAGGTTCAGATGTTCCCGGTACTTCGACATCGGAGCTTCCAGGGCTACCTTTGCCACCGGTATCCAAACGTCCTGGAAGGAGTTCGTGTTGTCCAAGTCATCGAGTCCGGGGTCGGCTATGATGGTGCCCTTGAATGCCGCAGGGATCAGTTTGCCATTTACGTCCAGTTGTCCCAGTCTCTGTTCGTCGTACCAGCCTTTGATCTCGAAGACCCTCCGGTCCTTATCTGACGCCCCAGGTTGCAAGCGATAGTCATCCGAAGGGGCAAAGGCACTCACAAAGGGGTCGGTAACCTCGCACCATCTCTTGTGGCAGCCGAGACCGATGTAATGCGTGTGTCCATCCCAATCCCAGCGGCCAACTGCTGGGTAGTTACCTTCGCCGAGGCCAGTGCTGGAGAACGACACGTTGAGGGCCTTCCCTCTGGTGAGGGTATCAGGCCGTGCCGGTCTGGTGCAGGTGTAGGGATCCTCAACGGGAACCATTCGCGCCGTATAGCCGCCAACTGTGGGAAAGAGGAAAAGGCAATTCCATCCCCGTTCAATCCCGAGGGGTCGGTAACCCTGGGCGCTTCCCGCGGGTTCCGGCCATGCATAAATCTCGGCGAATGGCAAGCCAGTTCCAGTAGGAAGAATTGGCGCTGGCAGGCTTGGGACCCCCACTATCTACGAGCTGCTGCGAGTCCCTCAGTTGCATGTTGATGGGAGGCAGTTTAGCCAGGGAGTCCGGAAGTCGATCCAGCACATCCGATACCCAAATTCCCACGAGCGCACCGTACTTGTTCGGGTCCGAGAGCGAGATCAGTCGCTGGCAATCATGAAACTCCGCGATGGGCGTGGTCTCCCCGGCCAATGGCACGATCGAGACAGCTGTGTCCCCGCTAGCCACCGGGGGGAGCTTCACGTCATGGTCGGGGCAATCGTAGGCGACCGCAGGGGAGACCCCAGTGCATCGTGCGCAGACGATGATGAGCACTGCCACCACGATCATCAACCCGCCCCCCGACAACCACTTCAGCGGTTTTCCGTCCATGGGTTCTTCTCCTGGTTAGGATGCAGCATTTGCTGCACGTGACTCCGGACTGATTCACCCCGCGGCGATCCTCGGTATCCACAGTCACTAGCCGAATGTTCGGCTGGCCTCGACTCGGTTTCTCTTAGGTCGTCAAGCGCGCGAGTTTCCGGACGCGTGGCTGCAAAAAGCTGTCAGCATTCGACCAGAGAATCACAACCATCCTTGCCCACTGGGCGGCCGCCGTCTTGTCCCCAAGCCGAGACGCGAGCTCGGCTCGAAGAGCCATCGTCCGCACCAGTGCGCCGGCTGGGACCGGATCCTCGAGTATTCCCGGGGCGATCCCAGGCAAGGCACCGAGGGTCGGATCCACCCATGCCACGGCTCCACGCAGATCACCCAACTCCACCAGGAGACAGGCCTCGGGGTAGAGAGCGTCCGAACGCCCGTTCAGACGGCGGTATGGACTGCCTCGTCTTTCGCAGATCCTCGAGCATTCTGCGCACCGAAGTGGTGTCCCCGCTCTGCAACCACGCCAGGCCGTCCAGCAGGTAGTCGCCACTTCCTGCAAGATCGTGGATCGCAGTCAAGAGAAAGTCAGGAAAGGCGAGGGTTGCAGCTCTTGCCAACCAGGCGCTTCGCACCCAACCTCCGATCCGTTGCGGGCACGGCGTTCTCGATTGCGCTGGAGACCCGAGGCTCCAGCACCTTGAGGCTGTCCGGTGGCCCCCCCATCGCCGCGAAGATCAGCAGGGCAGGGGCGGCATCGGAGAGCACTGGAGCAACAGTCCATTGTTCAGCGAAGGCAGAATGCCGGCTTAGCGAGGCGGCCAGATTCGCTCGTCCGGTAAGGGCAGCCAGGCTGGAGTAGAGCACCGAATCGGGCCCATCCGGGGGAGGCGCTCCGTTGAGTAAAGAATCGGCCAATCGTCGAGCGACTGCTGAGCCCAGTCGGGTTCGGATGGGATCGAGAACCGCACGCGCGCCCAAACCTCAGCCGAGGCCAGGCGAAGCCGACTCCTCATCCCGAGTCGCCAGCCTTCTCGCTGAGCGAAGGGTATCGAGCGCGGCCGGGTTGCCCAGCATGGTGAGTGAAACGGCCAGTGCCTCGAGCGCCACGCGCTTCGGGGAAAAGCTGCCGCCCATCCTGTTCGCGATTCCGTGGAACAATTCACGCTCGTGCCGCACCGCCTCAGCTGCAGTACTGCTTTGTGCCCACGCCTCCATCAGGCGATTGCAAGCGGGTAGGGTCGAAATGCCAGCGAGTCGCCCTCCCAAGTCGGATAGGCCACAAACGCGCCGGTATCAGGAGCGATCGCGTGACCGCTTCTCAGGTCGGTGACACTCGGTGTAGAAAAGCTGGCGTACCGAGAGGAACGATCTGGGGCTGAGCGCTCGATGGATGGAGGGCAGCAGCTGAAACGCCCGCTCATAGGCTTTCAGCGCTGAGTGGTAACTGGTGCGGAACCGCCAGCCCGACGGGCTCCGGCTGTCGCGTAACACCGCATCGTCATTCGTCAGACAAATGGCCGAGCCGTACCACACCACGAAATCGTCCGGTTCTCGACGCGTGAGACCTACCCAAAGCGGACACGCGGTAGCCAGATCCCCCGCGCCTGAGTGAGAATCGCCCCTGCGATTGCCTGGTCACGGGCTGACAGTCTGGCGCGGCCCGCGGCTGCCTGCTCTGCGGCGTAGCGCCACCTCGCTGGCTCAGCGCCGGCCCAGGCCCGCACCAGGGCCAGGCGCAGATACGCTTGTGCGAACCGGGGATCCGCCCCGGTAGCAGCGGTGAACGCCGTATCCGCACCGGCAAGATTCCAGGCTTGGATCGCCCGCTCACCGCGGGCGTAGGCTTGCCGGGCGGGAAGCGACAATGATCCGACAGAAACTCGATGCTCGTTCCCGTCGGACGCTTCGCGCAGCAGCAGGCGCCACCGAGTAAGGTGAACAAGGAATCCACCCCAGCGAGTGAAGGGGGGAGTTTGATCGTTCCCTCGCTGAGCTGCTTCCCACCATCTGGTACGTCGTACAGCGTGGCGTGTACCCTAAGCGAGTCTCCAGCCCTGGACACTTCGCCGCGGACCAAACGGCCTGCGCCCAACTCAGTCGAGAGTTTGACCGCCTCCGGGCTCGTCAGCGAGGCAGTTCCACGCCGGTCCAGTGCATCACGAACCTGGAAATGATCCACCACGCTGAGCCCGCTCCATCGCGCCAGCGCATCGTGCAACAACTGCTCTTCGTTGATGGACTGGGTAATGCCGCTCTGGTACTCCATCGGCAGAATGGCGTAACGCGTCGTGTCCGGAAGGGTGGCTTCAGGAGTTGGTGGCCTGGCGGCCAATACACCAGGATCAGGATGACAGCGATCAGAGTCAGCGCCGCCACCGAGGCGACGCGAATGACCTTCTTTCGGGGTGAGACGCTTGGCCTTGGAGCGGCGACGGGTCCTTCGAGTGCCGCCGCAAACTCCGCGACATCGGTGAACCGCTGCGAGGGGTCCAGCGACAAGGCTCGCTCGAGCGCAATCTCAATCGAAGGTGACACGTCGGAACGACTGGCACGGAGCGCGCGACGAACCGAAATGGGGCCGCTAAGGTGCGACGGCGGGGAGCCGAGCAACATCTCGTGAAGCACGCAGGCGAGAGCGTACTCGTCGGCCCTGCCGTCCACCGTGGAGGTGACGTGCTGTTCCGGAGCCATGTAGGCCGGGGTTCCGACTGCCAGGCCGGTGGCGGTGAGCTGGTCCTCGGTCATCTTCTGCCGCACTGCCCGCGCGATGCCGAAGTCCGCAATGAACGCGTGACCGCTCGAGAGCAGGATGTTGGCTGGCTTGATGTCGCGATGGACGACACCATGCTGGTGCGCGTAGGTGAGTCCCGCCGCCACCTGACGGGTGAGACTCAGTGCCTCGGCAAGGCTGGGGATCGGAGGGTGGGCGAGCCGGTCCTTCAGGGTTCCACCCTCGACGAACGGCATCACATAAAACAGCCTCCCGAGTGCCTCGTCGGAATCGTAGAGCGGGAGGATGTTGGGATGGGTGAAATGCGCGGTGACTTCGATCTCCCGCAGAAACCGCTCGGAACCTATGACCGAGGCGATCTCATGCCGGAGCACTTTGAGTGCGACGGAGCGGCCGTGCTTGAGTTCGTGGGCCAGATACACCGTCGCCATCCCGCCCCGTCCGAGCTCGCGCTCGATGCGGTAGCGGTGAGCGATGGCGGCCCGAAACGCCTCAAACGGGTCGTTGTTCACGAGGGCCTGCCCGGAACGGGCATTCCCTATCATGGAGGCCGGGGAAGGGGCCCGCAAGCACGAGCACTGGGGCCGAGAAGCAGTGAGGCCCGGCCGCATGGTGCGGCCGGGCCTTCACTTAGTACATCGGGGCGCCCGGATTTGAACCGGGGACCGCCTGCTCCCGAAGCAGCCGCAGTTCAGTCGTCCGAGTCTTCCCGGTCAGGCGGAGTGACTTCGACTGGTGTGCCTGCTCCGCTCCCGACCTGCGCGTGCGCCTCGGCGGCCCGATAGCGATACACGAGCTGGCCGCCTGAGTGGCCCACCAGCGTTACGGCGACCAGGAGCCCGAGGGCGCCAGCGGACGTGGCAAGCCGTGCTGCCGCGCCGAGCCGGCCAGGAAGCATGCCCGCCCCGGCGAGGAGCAGAACTCCACCGGAAAGAGCGAGGAACCGTTCCGCCGCCTCCTCGTGGCTCTCGAGCGGCGCCTCTGCCACCGTGCGTTCGACGCGCTCCTCGTCGGCTTCTCCCGTCTCAACGGCTAACCAGGAGCTGCCGCTCAGGGCAGCGGCGGTCGCAACGGCGATACCCCAGACAGGGCGAGTTGCCCCACCTCGACGAATGCGCCAAAGTGCGGCGAGCGCGACGATGGGCAGCAGAAAGGCCAGCACGATCGGGAAGTGAACGACCGCGGGGTGCAGCGGATCGGGCAACATCACTTGCTCCAGTTTGAGGTTGTCCGCATGGTGCTGGTGCAGCCGCGCTCGCGCCATCCGATATTCGACGTAGAATGGCGTCCAAGCGGTATTTTCCAGCACATCCGGCAAATGACGGAGTTTCAGTGACCGAAGACCCGCCAGCGCGGCTCCGCCTCCCGCTCACCATTCTGCTGCTCGCCATCGTGGCAGGGGGTGTCGTGGACCTGATCCTCGATGCACCGACGGATTGGCGGTCCTTCCATGTTCTTTACGAGCTGGGGCTCATCGGAGCCGCACTTGGTCTGACGGCGTGGCTCTGGCGGGGCTGGGGGCGTGCCGAAGCCTCCGCTGGTGCCCTGCGCCGGACTCTGGCCGCGCAAAAGGTTGAGCGCGACGCGTGGCGGGCACGTGCCGAACGGGCACTACAGGGACTTGGTAGCGCCGTGGACGAGCAGTTTCGCATCTGGAGGTTGACCCCGAGCGAGCGGGAGGTGGCGGTGCTGTTGCTCAAGGGCCACGGACACAAACAGATCGCAGCAGCCACCGGTCGGAGTGAACGCACGGTGCGGCAACATTCAGTCGCGGTGTACCAGAAGTCCGGCCTCCAGGGCCGCGCCGAACTCGCTGCCTTCTTTCTCGAGGACCTCGTCGTTCCTGACTCTTTGGCTGCGAGCGTCGAGCCTCGTCAACCGATCAAAGCCCATGAGCGGCGCCCAGAACGATGAGCTGAAAGACAAAGTGCCAGTCTCCGAGAGGAAACTGGCACTTCATCGACCAATCGGGGCGCCCGGATTTGAACCGGGGACCTCCTGCTCCCGAAGCAGGCGCGCTAACCGGACTGCGCTACGCCCCGTCAGCGGGCCCTGAGGGACTCGAACCCCCAACCTTCTGATCCGTAGTCAGATGCTCTATCCAATTGAGCTAAGGGCCCGATGGGCGGTACAAGACTCGAACTTGTGACCTCCACGATGTCAACGTGGCGCTCTAACCAACTGAGCTAACCGCCCAAAAAGCGAGGCGGTCGAGGCGGACGGGGCGGTCGGGTCGATGCAGAACCGCTCTGACCGCCCTGACCGCCTTGACCGCCGTGACCGCCCTGCAATAGCGGGGGTGGGATTTGAACCCACGACCTCCGGGTTATGAGCCCGGCGAGCTACCAGACTGCTCCACCCCGCGACGGTTTCCTTTATAAGAGCCCCCGCGAGGGGCTCAGCAACCTTCAGAGCGGGAAACGGGACTCGAACCCGCGACCCCAACCTTGGCAAGGTTGTGCTCTACCAACTGAGCTATTCCCGCGGTATCGAGGGCCAGAGTTTATCGGCTGGTCCCCCGGATTGCAACACCGGGCTTGAACAGGCCCAAGCCACAATGGAGGCGAGGGGGATCGAACCCCTGACCTCGTGAATGCCATTCACGCGCTCTCCCAACTGAGCTACGCCCCCATTATATTAGCGCGCCCGTTTCGCGCCCAAACGCCGGGGCGAGCGAGCACGGCAAGGTAGTTTCGCCCCTCAGGAGAGTCAAGCATTTCCTGGCGCAAAACGCTCAGGCGCCGCACGATTAGGACGCGATGACCAAGCGGAAATCTCCCGCGCCCCGCACGGCAAAGTCCAAGAGCAAAGCGACGACGGATCCGGCACCGGACAAACCGGTGTCTCTATCCGAAGTCCAGAGATTCTGGCCAGCTCTCCGCCCAAGAAGGCTCGCAGCCGCAAACGGGAAACCGCGAAGACCCTCGGCGTGTACGACGCCGACAAGGACATCCTCGACCAGTACCTGTTCGAGGTGAGCCAGACTCCGCTCCTCACCCCGCAGCAGGAAATTGCCATCGCGAAACTGGTCCGCGCCGGCAACCAGGAGGCGATGCAGGAGCTGGTGAAGCGCAACCTGCGCTTCGTCATCTCGGTCGCCAAGAAATACCAGAACCGCGGCCTCCCGCTCACCGATCTGATCGGCGAAGGGAACGTGGGACTCCTCACCGCCGCGCGGAAGTTCGACCCGGACCAGGGCGTCAAGTTCATCTCCTACGCGGTCTGGTGGATCCGCCAGGCAATTCTCGCTTCGCTGGCCCGCCAGGGCCGGACCGTGCGGGTGCCGCTCAACCGTACCGCGGACCTTTCCCGCATCGTGCGCACCGCGGAGACTCTGCGCCAGGAGCTTCGTCGCGAGCCTACGCCGGAGGAAATCGCCAAGTCCACCGGACTCTCGCTCGAAGTGGTTCAGTCGCTCGCTGCGCTCAACACCAGCCGAGGTCCGGCTCGACGCCCCGCTCGATCCCGAGGGAGACCGCTCGCTCATCGAGCGCTTCATCGCGGGCGACCAGGCCGACACCGAAGACGAGGCGATGGATCGCTTCCTGACCGACGAAATCGAAGGGGCACTCCCTACGCTCCCGCCCCGGGATGCCAAGGTGCTCCGGCTCTACTTCGGCCTGGACGGCGGCCGCGAGCATACCCTGGAAGAGATCGGCGGGATGCTCGGCGTCACCCGCGAGCGGGTCCGCCAGCTGCGCGACCGCGCCCTCAAGCGCCTGCGCGAGGGAGACGTGGGCCGGGCGTTGGCGAGTTTCGCTGCATAGCTGCCAGACTAGCAGCTATTAGCTCTAAGCCTAAGCCGGATAGCTATCACGACTTGCCGATAGTCCCGACACATGCCAGCTTCGCTTTCCGATACCAAATGGCCGCTTTATCGAGTGTCGCACTAGCTAATGGCTAACGGCTAACAGCTAATGGCTGTCACAGCCTCCATCACGCGCGTCGGCCACGGCGCCATCGAGTCCGGCCGCGCCCTGGCCGATGTGCGGACCTGGCTCCCGCTGCTCGCGGCCCAGCTGCGCCGGCTGGGCGTGGACTCGGTGCCCATCGCCCTGTTCATCGCCGTCTTCACCGGCATCGTCCTGTCCCTGCTTTCCAAATACATCTTCACCGGCGCCGTTCCGCTCTACTTCGTCGGTGCCCTGGTCGGGAAGACCATCATGATGGAGCTCGGCCCGGTGCTCACCGGACTGGCTCTCGCGGGCAGAGTGGGCGCCAACATCGCCGCCGAGATCGGGACGATGCGGGTAACCGAGCAGGTGGACGCGCTCGAGACCCTGGCCTACAATCCCAAGAGCTATCTGGTTGTGCCCCGGGTGCTGGCGGGCGGCATCATGTTTCCCGTCGTTACCGCACTCGCGGTCGCGGTCGGCGTCACCGCGGGCTGGCTGACCGCGATCAATCTGCTCGACTCTCCACGCTCGAATTCGTGAAGGGCCTCCGACTCTTCTACCGCTGGAAGGACATCTGGTTCGGTCTGGTGAAGGCGGCGAGCTTCGGCATCGCCGTCACCCTTGCCGGCAGCCTCATGGGCCTTTCCACCCGGGGCGGGGCAGAGGGCGTCGGCCGCAACACGACCCGCGCCGTCGTCCTGGGTTGCGAGGCGATCCTGGTGCTGGACGCGTTCTGGGCGTTGGTGCTTTTGTGAGAGGCGGACGGGCCGGACGAGTCGGTCAGGACGGACAAGGCGGACGAACCCTTTTCAGTCCGCCGGTCCGCAAGTCCGCCGGTCCGCCGGTCCGCTGATGATCCAATTCCACAACGTCCACAAATCCTTCGGCGCCAAGACCGTCCTCGAGGGCTTCTCGCTTTCCATTCCGGATCGCGAAACCACCGTCATCATCGGCTACTCGGGGAGCGGGAAGAGTGTCGCGCTCAAGCACATTGTGGGTCTCATCCTGCCCGATTCCGGCCAAGTCGAGGTGGACGGCCAGGCGGTGGGCCAGCTTGGCAAGGATGAATTGACCGAGCTGCGGCGGAAGGTCGGGTACGTATTCCAGTTCGCGGCTCTGTTCGACTCGATGACGGTCGCGGAAAACATCGGGCTCGGTCTCGCGCGCCGGGGCTTGTCCGAGAGTGAGATCGAACGCCGGATCGCCGACAGCCTCGCGCTGGTGGATCTGCCCGGACACCCAGGCCCGCTATCCTGCGGAGCTGTCCGGCGGCATGCGGAAGCGGGTGGGCATCGCCCGAGCGATCGCTCTCCAGCCGCGCTACATTCTGTACGACGAACCCACCTCGGGCCTCGATCCCGTGACCTCCGCGGTGATCGATGAGCTCATGGTTCGCGCCCGGAAGGAACTGGGGGTGACCGGGGTAGTCGTCACCCATGACATGCGCAGCGCCTATACCGTGGGAGACCGCATCGCGATGCTCTACCAGGGTAAAGTCCGCCAGGAGGGAACCATCGCCGAGATTCAGGCCACTCGAGACCCGATCGTGCGGCAGTTCATCGAGGGGCGCCCGCGCGAAGCGGCTCCCGACTCCAGCGCCACGGTCGGGGCATGAAGCGAAGCAACGAATTCCTGGTGGGTCTCGTGCTGCTGGTAGCGCTCGGCATCACCATCGCCGGCGCCCTCTGGCTTGGCGAGACCAACGTGGGGCGGCGCGAGCAGCTGCACGTGGCCCGCTTCCGCACGGTGGGAGGCCTCACCCCCGGCGCACCGGTCACCCTGCGTGGTGTGAAGGTGGGCCGGATCGATGCTGTGCGTCTGGGCGAGGGAGACTGGGTCGACGCCGATCTCAGGGTTTACCAGGGTGTCGAGCTTCCCGCCCGCCCTGCCGTGATCGCCGCCTCCCAGAGTCTGTTCGGTGAATGGTCCGCCACGATCGTCTCCGGCGACGAGCCGCAGGACGACCCCAACGTGCGGGAGATGCTGACTGAAGCGGCGAAAGCGGGCGGTGGCGCGTGGCCCGGTGCCACACTCCCCGACGTCGGGCAGCTCACCGCACAGGCCGGCCGGATCGCCACCGACATCGCTGCTGTCGCGGAGCGGGTGCAGACCACCTTCGACTCGAGTGCCGTGTTCGAGCTACGGAAGGGAGTGAAGGACTTCGCCGCCATCACCGACCGGCTGGCCAAGTTCACCCAGAGCCAGACCAGCCGGCTCAACACGGTTACCGGGAACATCGATACGACGGCGTTCGCCGTCCGGAACGCCAGTGAAGATCTGCGCCAGGTCCTCGCCCGGATCGACGCGGCGACCGACAGCAACCAGCTCGAGGGAATCGTCCGGAATGCGCAGACCGGGACGGCCAGCCTCAGGACGGCGGCGGCGGACATCCGGACCCTCACCGAGGCGGCCCGCGTCCATCAGGCCAACCTGATTCGCGTTCTCCTCGCCGCAGACTCCATATTGGGACGGATCCAGACCGGGCAGGGGACCCTTGGCATGCTCTCCCGGGACAGCGCACTGTATAATGAAACCACCGAGACCATGCGGGAATTCCGCAAGCTGATCGCGGACATCCAGGCCAATCCGCGAAAGTACTTCAAGTTCAGCGTGTTCTAAGAAAGCGTGAGAAGTGAGAGGTAAGACGGTGAGAGGGATGCGGCACTCGGGCTCTCGCGCGCGGAAGGGAAGCGTGATATTGGTCATGCTGACGAATCGCAGGTCCTGCTCACTTCTCACCGTCTCACTGCTCACGTTTTGGGGGTAAGGCGATGGGTAAGCGACGCCCGGAACGCGAGGTGTCGGCAGGGGGGATCGTGTTCCGGAGAGAGCCGGACCGTTCCGCCCGTTTCCTGCTGATTCGCGATTCCTATCGCAACTGGGGTTTTCCCAAGGGCCATCTCGAGGGCGAGGAATCTCCCGCCGAGGCCGCCGGCCGGGAAACCAGCGAGGAGACCGGTCTCTCCGACCTGGTCATGCACGGTCCAATCCGGATCATCGACTGGCATTTCCGCTTTCGCGGCCGCTACATCCACAAGTTCTGTCACTTCTTCCTGTTCGAGAGCCCGGCCGGCGAGGTGAGACCTCAGGCCGACGAGGGCATCACCGATTATCGCTGGTGTACGCTCGATGAAGCGCTCGAGACCCTGAGCTACGACAATGCCCGGGGTGTGTTGAAGCGGGCGGGAGACATGGCGAGGACGCTCGTGGCCATGGGAAGCGGCCGCTCGCAACCCACCACCGCACCGCTGGTCGAGAGCTGAAGTGCCTGTCGTCGCCGCGCTCCTCGAGAGCCGCGACGCCGCGCAGGCGCTTCGCCGCTCACTTCCCCGCAGCAACTGGTCGCTCGCCCGCTGCCGTCACGCCAACGGGTTGCGGAAGGTCCTCGCGACCCGCCTGGTAGATGCCATCGTACTGACTCCCCAGGCCGTCGCTCAGCCGCAGATTCAGGAAGTTCGGGCCGCGTTCCCCGGAGTTCCCATGGTGGCGTTCGGGCCCTTCCGTCCCGACGACGGGGAGATGATGCTGGCCTGCCATGAGGCGAAGGTCGCGGCTCTGCTGGTCGAAGGGGTGGACAACGCGGTGTCCGGCGAGGTGGTGCTTCGCGTCTCCGCCGCCGAGGAGCGCCGCCGCACTCTGGCGGACGCGCCTCGTGCGCTCCGTCTCACCGATCCGGTGCAACGCGACGTGTGGGATTATCTGCTGGAGCGGGTGGATCAGACGGTGAGAACCGGCGCGCTGGCTCAGCGGCTCAAGATCAGTCGGGAACATCTGAGCCGGCAATTCGGTGCCGGTGGCGCTCCCAATCTCAAGCGGGTCATCGATCTCACCCGGATCGCATGCGCCGCGCAGTTGCTCCGCAATCCCGGCTACGACGCCGGAACCACCGCGCGACTCCTCCGCTTTGCCACCTCCAGCCACCTCACCATCACCGCCAGGCGTATTGCGGGAGCCTCGGCCAGCGGGCTGGCGAGCATGGGACCCCGAGGCGTTCTCGCCGCGTTTGCCCGGGGGAACACCCGAAGCAGGATTCGGTAGCTCGAACCCTCAGCGAGGTCCGGTCCGCCGGTGCGCTCCACCACCGCTCGCGCGGCACCACCACCGAATGTTCCGGCTGACTCATGAAGTGGGGTGAAAGGATCTGCACCCCGTGCTCGTTGAATGCGTCCTGGATGTTGGTGTGCAGCTCGGAGAGGATGAACACGCGCTGGGCCGGTTCCTCGGGTTGGAAGTTGAGGGTGTATTCGACGTAGAAATCGGAGAGCGAGCTTTGCAGGACGAAGGGTGGCGGCGTCCCGGCGAATCCCTTGAGTCCGTTCCGCCGCCTGGCAAAGCATCGCGTGAACCTGTCGCCACGGAGCGTCATATCCGATGGTGACAGAGGTGCGATACCAGAGCGTGTCGGCTCGGTCCATTCTGGAGTAATTCGTCGTCGCCGCGCCCAGCACCACCGCATTCGGAATCGTCACCAGCTCCTGCCATGGAGTGCGGATCCTGGTTGCCACCAGCCCGACTTCGGCCACTGTCCCCTCGTACTCGCCGACCCTTACGTAGTCCCCAAGCCGGAGCGCCCTGGCATAAACCAGAATGAGCCCACTCACGATCTGGTTGATGCTGCCGCTTGAGCCAAGGGTGACCAGGAGCCCGAGAAGAACGCTCACTCCCTTGAAGGCGTCGCTTCCGCTCCCCGGCAGATGCGGGTAACAGAGAACGAGACCGAATACCCAAAGCAGCGTCACCACGATCCGTTCGGTGGGGGCGGCCGTATCCGGAGGAAGCCACGGTACCGATACCCTGCCGGACTGAACCGCCCGGAAAAATCCCCGAGTCAACCGGACCAGGAATCGAATGAAGAGCAGGATGACGACGGCGGTGAAAAGACCCGGGATGGTCTTCAGCGCCCCCAGGGCGAGGTCCCCAAGCGTCGTGAGCAGGAAGTGCCTGAGGGCCCGTCCCCAGGGGCGGTGTAGGGGAACCGGCCCAGCGAGAAGCTGAGCCAGATCTCCGCAAGCACCAATCCCGCGACCCATGCGAGCGCGGTAGTGAGGTACTTCAAACCCTGCCGGATCTGCTCGTGATCCAGCAGCTGGAATCCGCCCAGCTTCCCCGAGCGGACGTCTCTCACCGCGCGGGTCTGGAGCCACCTGAGGAGAACCAGCCGAAGTTTGATGATGATCTGAAGAACCACGACGAGGAGTGTCGTGGCGAACAGCGCCCAGAGCGCGCCGCGAAGCAGCACCCCGGGACTTCGCGCCGCGCGCTCGGCATCAATCGCCTCACGCAGCCGAGCCGCCGCCGAGTCGGCGACTACAGCTGAGATCCTCTCCGGCCAGGCTGTCGGCATCGGCGGGACCCAGCACCAGAACCACGGTGCCGGTTGCGGTGACGGTAATGGCACCGAGGAGGTGCTCGACTCCGACGCTATCGCCAGTAGCGGGACCCTCGAGTACCTTGGCGAGGCGTTCGCGGGCCAGCGCCGCCCGCTCCGCGGGGGAGTAGGAGCCCAGCGGCTCGGCGGTAGACGAAGATCGGCCGGTTCTGGAGGACGAGAGTTGCGGTGTCTGCTGCCTGGAGGGGCTTGGACGGCCCGTCGGCCCGGGCGGCCAAGGGGTGAACCAGCAACAAAAGCCCCAGCCCGGCGAGGGCTGGTCCGCAGGCGGCTTCCATCTTCCAAGTTTTGGCCGCATGGCCGATTATATCGCCCGCTGCAGGACCCGGCGAGAGCCGACCGGGCTTGGCCGACGGCTTGGACCTTCGGGCAAACTTGCCCGAAGGGTCTCCATGTGATAATTTTCACAAGCTAAGTTCTGACCGCATTTCCACTCACAGATCGAAGGCTTATGGCGACGGAAACGACCCTCCGCCCCGGCGAACTCAAGGAAGTTCTCCTCAAGGAAATCCAGAGCGCCGATTTGGCGTCGGTGGACGTCAACGAAGTCGGGACCGTCCTCGAAGTGCGGGACGGCGTGGCGCGGATCTACGGCCTCAGCTCGGCTCAGGCCGGCGAGATGCTGGAGTTCACCGCCACCGAAACCGGCGACGTGATCACCGGCCTGGTGCTGAACCTCGAAGAGGACAACGTCGGCGCCGTCATCCTGGGCGACTACCTCAAGCTCAAAGAGGGCGACGAAGTCCGCTGCACCGGCCGCCTGCTCGAAGTGCCGGTCGGGACCGGCCATGCTCGGCCGGGTGGTCGATGCGCTGGGACGGCCGATGGACGGACTCGGCCCGATCAAGACGAACGCGTTCCGGGACGTGGAGATGGTGGCGCCGGGCATCATCGTCCGGCAGCCGGTGAAGGAGCCGCTCCAGACCGGCATCAAGGCGATCGACGCGATGATCCCGATCGGCCGCGGCCAGCGCGAGCTGATCATCGGCGACCGGGGCACCGGCAAGACCGCCATCGCGATCGACACGATCATCAATCAGAAGGGCACCGGCGTCATCTGCGTGTACGTCGCGATCGGCCAGAAGCGCTCGACGGTGGCGACGGTGGTGGAGCAGCTCAAGGAGCCGGCGCGATGGAGTACACCATCGTGGTCGTGGCCTGCGCTTCGGAGCCCGCGCCGCTGCAGTACATCGCGCCCTACACCGGCTGCGCCATCGCCGAGTACTTCATGTACGAGGAAGGCAAGGCGACGCTCTGCGTCTACGACGACCTCTCCAAGCAGGCCGCGGCCTATCGCCAGCTGTCGCTGATTCTCCGCCGCCCGCCGGGCCGCGAGGCGTATCCGGGCGACGTCTTCTATCTGCACAGCCGCCTCCTCGAGCGGGCCGCGAAGATCTCCGAGAACCCGGAAGTGGTGAAGCTCGATCGCCCGGATCAAGAAGCCGGGCGGCTCGCTCACCGCGCTCCCGATCATCGAGACCCAGGCGGGCGACGTCTCGGCCTACATCCCGACCAACGTCATCTCGATCACCGACGGCCAGATCTTCCTGACCACCGACCTCTTCTTCTCCAACGTCCGCCCCGCGGTGGACGCCGGCATCAGCGTGAGCCGGGTGGGCGGCAACGCGCAGATCAAGGCGATGAAGCAGGTGGCCGGTCCGCTGCGGCTTTCGCTGGCCCAGTACCGCGAGCTCGAGGCGTTCGCCCAGTTCGGCTCCGAGCTCGACGCCGCCACCCAGCGCGAGCTGGCCCGCGGCGCCCGCATGGTCGAGGTGCTGAAGCAGCCGCAGTACTCGCCGGTGCCGGTCGAGCGGCAGGTGGCGATCATCTATGCCGTCACCAACGGCTTCCTCGACGACGTCGAGGTCAAGTCGATCCGGAAGTGGGAAGCGGATTTCCTCGCGTACCTCGAGGCGCAGCATCCCGCCGTGCTGCAGGGCATCCGTACCAAGAAGACGCTGGACGAGGACCTGACGGGCAAGCTCAAGGCCGCGATCGCCGCCTTCAAGCCGCTGTTCCGGGCCGAGTAAATGGCCAAGTCTCGCGGCGCTCCGGGGACGGATCCGCTCCGTGCAGAACACCCGCAAGATCACGCGGACGATGGAGCTGGTCTCCACGTCCAAGCTCAAGCGGGCCCAGGATCGCGTCGTCGCGGCGCGGCCCTACGCGGAGGCGCTGGCGCGAAGTCATCGCCGATCTGGTCACGCCCGAGCTGCCAGGCCCGATTCCCGCTGCTCCGGCAGCCGGCGCCGCACGGCAAGGGCGGTCCCAAGCGGGCGGCGGTCATCCTGATCACGTCCAACCGCGGGCTGGCCGGCGGGTTCAACTCCAACCTGATCAAGGAAGCCCGCCGCCGCATCGAGGCGCTCGAGGGCGCGGGCTACACCGTCGATCTGCACGGCGTGGGTAAGAAGGGCATCGGGTACTTCAGGTACATCGGGCGCGCCGCTGGCACTCAGCGGCTCGACATCGGTGACAAGCCGACGGCCGATCACGCCTCGGAGCTGGTGGCTCCGCTGATCGAGGAGTTCGCGGCGGGACGGCTCGCCAGCGTGGACATGGTCTACGCCAAGTTCAACAGCCCGCTGTCCACGCCGCCGACGCCTGCTGCCGGTCCTCCCGGTCGAGACGCCGGAGCGGCCGAAGGGCGGCAGTGCGGCCCGACTACATCCTCAAGCCCGGGGCGGACGAAATCCTGGAGCAGCTGTTGCCGCTCTACGTCCGGAACCTGGTGTACCGGGGCCTGGTCGAGACCGCCGCGTCGGAGCACGGCGCCCGGCGCACCGCGATGAAGAACGCGACCGACAACGCCGGTGAGATTCACGATCTGCTGAAGCGCACCTACAACCGCCAGCGCCAGGCGGCGATCACGCAGGAAATCGCGGAGATCGTCGGCGGGGCAGCGGCGCTTGGAGGGATAGTCGCCGATTGAAGATCGAAGAATTC
Organism: uncultured Gemmatimonadales bacterium; assembly: GCA_963821525.1. GTDB lineage: Bacteria > Gemmatimonadota > Gemmatimonadetes > Gemmatimonadales > GWC2-71-9 > DATBGE01. The sequence continues at coordinate 193,103 of CAWGED010000005.1, forward strand.
AGATTGAAGATTGAAACAGCTAGCAGCTAATGGCTAACAGCTAACACAGCTAACGGACCGACAGGCACACATGGCAACTGCAGCGGCAACCAAGAACATCGGCACGGTCGTCCAGATCATCGGCCCGGTGCTCGACGTCGAGTTCGAGCCGGAGAAGCTGCCGGAGATCTATAACGCGCTGCTGCTCGAGGATAACAGCGGCCCGCGGCCCATCCGGGTCGTCGCCGAGGTGCAGCAGCACATCGGACAGAACCAGGTGCGCGCCGTGGCCATGTCCAGCACCGACGGCGTGGTGCGCGGCATGAAGGTCGTCGACACCGGTGCGGCCGATCACGGTGCCGGTGGGCGATGCCGCGCTGGGCCGGATCCTCAACGTGCTGGGCGAGCCGGTGGACGGCGGCGCGCCGATTCCCGCCGAGCAACGAGCGCTGGCCCATCCACCGGGAGACGCCCAAGTTCACCGACCTCGAGCCCAAGACCCAGATCTTCGAGACCGGCATCAAGGTCATCGACCTGATCGCGCCGTTCGTGAAGGGCGGCAAGATCGGCCTGTTCGGCGGCGCCGGCGTAGGCAAGACGGTCGTCATCATGGAGCTGATCAACAACGTGGCCAAGGGCCACGGCGGCAAGTCGGTCTTCTGCGGCGTGGGTGAGCGGACCCGCGAGGGCAACGACCTCTACCTCGAGATGGAGGAGACGGGCGTCATCAAGAGCTGCGCGCTGATCTACGGCCAGATGAACGAGCCGCCCGGCGCCCGGCTTCGGGTCGGCCTCTCCGGGCTCACCGTCGCGGAGTACTTCCGCGATGTCGAGGGCCAGGACGTGCTGCTCTTCATCGACAACATCTTCCGCTTCACCCAGGCCGGCTCCGAGGTCTCGGCGCTGCTGGGCCGGATGCCGAGCGCGGTCGGCTATCAGCCGACGCTGGCCACCGAGATGGGCGACCTCCAGGAGCGGATCACCTCGACCAAGAAGGGCTCGATCACCTCGGTGCAGGCGATCTACGTGCCGGCCGACGACCTCACCGACCCGGCGCCGGCGACCGCGTTCGCCCACCTCGACGCCACGGTGGTGCTCTCCCGCGCGATCTCCGAGCTCGGCATCTATCCCGCGGTGGATCCGCTCGACAGCTCGAGCCGGATCCTGGATCCCCAGTTCGTCGGCGAGCGGCACTACAACGTCGCCATCGGCGTGCAGCGTACCCTGCAGCGGTACAAGGCCTGCAGGACATCATCGCGATCCTCGGCATGGACGAGCTGTCGGAAGACGACAAGCTGGTCGTGGCCCGGGCCCGCCGGATTCAGCGCTTCCTCTCGCAGCCGTTCTTCGTGGCCGAGCAGTTCACCGGCTTCGCGGGCAAGTACGTGAAGCTGGAGGAGACGATCGAGAGCTTCGAGCGGGTGCTGTCCGGTGAGTTCGATCATCTGCCGGAGCAGGCGTTCTACATGGTGGGCGCAATCGACGAAGCGGTGGCGAAGGCCAAGAAACTGGCGAGCGCGTGATGCACGTCACGGTTATCAGCCCCGACGCCTCGGTGTTCGATGGCGAGGCGGATTCCGTCATCGCGCCGGCGTATGATGGCGAGGTGGGAATCCTGCCGCGGCACGCTCCGTTCATGACGCTACTGGGGCGGGGTACCTTGCAGGTGCGCCGCGGCGCAGAAACGCTGCGCTTTGCAGTGCAGGGCGGCTTTCTGCAAACGGTGAATAACACCGTCAGGGTGGTGGCCGAACACGTTCAAGGAGACTCGCATGCGTCGTGAGCTTCTGGTGTTTTTAGTAGCGGCAGGACTGGCGTCAACGGCAGGGACGTTGCCGGCGCAGACGCTCGGCACGCCAATTTTCATGGCGCCGACCCGCGCGTTTCAGAAACAGGAATTAGGTGGTTATATCTCGGATCCCGGCGAAGGGGTGAGCATCGCGATCGAGGGCGAGTACCGGCGCTTCCATAAGACCTTCGACTGGGGTTTCCAGGGCGGTTACATGGACGCAGATGGTGGCGGCGACAACATCGGCGCGCTCGGTATTGATGCCCGCGCCGTCCTCGCCAAGCACAGCGAGGATTTCCCGCTCGACGCTGCGGTGACGGGTGGCTTTGGGGTTCTCTTTTCCGGCGGTGACGTCGGTTTCCTCATCCCGCTCGGCGTTTCGCTTGGGACGCCAGGTCCTGCTGGAAGAGTCCAAGATCAGCTTCACCCCCTACGTCCACCCGGTCATTGCTCCGGCCTTCGGCGACCTGTTCGACGACGCTCAGTTTGGTCTGGGTCTCGGCGTGGATATCACCCTCACCAAGACGTTCGATGTTCGGGTGAGCGGTGCGGTGGGGGACTACGAAGGAGTGGGGATCGGCGTAGCGTGGCATAAGTGAGTAGCCCGCTGCCGGCCTGTTTCTTATCAGCCGTTCCCGTATGACACGACCCTCCTCGGCGTGGAGCCGAGGAGGGTTGTGCTATCAGGCCCGTTTCACGGCGTCCGATCTCTGCCCACCAGATTGACGAACCCCGCGCGACGCCGCTACCTTGCGCGCCGATTCGACTCGATTCCCCGGAGGTGTTGATGCGGCGGTACCCGACAGTGCTTGCTGCGGCGTGCGTGTTGCTCGCCGGTCCGCTCGAGGCGCAGGTCACTGGCCTCCCCACCCGCAATGCCGGCATCCCCAGCGGCCTCAGTGTCGGAGCCGAAGTGGGCTTCCCCAACTCCGACTACGGCGATGGAACCGCGTATGGGGCACGGGGCGCGATCGGGTTCGGCACCATCGGACTCTCGGCGATCATCTCCCACTTCGATCCTGAGGGGTCGGTCGATGGCTACACCGCCCTCGGCGGCGACCTCAATCTCAAGGTCTTCGGCGGTCCATTGGTCCCGCTCTCCGTGACTTTACAGGCCGGTGCCGAATACGCCGACCCGTCGGGTCCGGGAACCGTCGTCCACGCGCCGATCGGCCTGGGTATCGCGCTCACAATTCCCAATCCCAACCTCGCCATCAGGCCCTGGATCGCTCCGCGGGTTGATGTCACCCGAGTCACTGGAAATGTCGATGAGACCAACACCAACTTCGGACTCTCGGGCGGCATCGATCTGAATTTGATTTTCGGGCTCGGCCTGACGTTCTCTTACGATCAGGTTTGGGGCGACAACGGCGTGAAGCCCTCGGTGTTCGGTGTGGGAGCCAACTGGACGTTCGGACTCTGATCGCGTGAATTTCCGCCTGCATCTGCCCGCCCGGATCATTCTTGCCGCGGGACTGCTCCTCGTGTCGGGCTGCGCCAACACGTTCGACGCGACACGGCTTGGCGTGCCGGTGACCATGGCATCAGGTGGCGACGCCCCCGCACAGGGCACCTCGTTCAAGGTGACCTCGCACGCCGTTTACGGTTTCTGGGGCGTGGTCCAGTTCTCTGAACCGTCGCTCAAGAAGGCCTTGAGCAGCCAGCTGGTCGGGGGAGCCGGAGTAGCCGACCTCAAAATCAAGGTCCGCAGCAGGTTTCTCGATGTGATCATTACCGGGCTTACGCTCGGGATTATCGTGCCGCGCTCGGTGACGTTTGAAGGCGTTGTAGTCCAGCCGAAGTAACCAGCCCCTCAACCATTCGCGCGCAGCGCTCCGCCGCTCCGCGTCCCTGATCGACCACCGCCCGGGCGACCCGTCCCGCCGCGGCCCGGGCCGCTTCATCCGTGTGCCAGGCAGTCCACGCGCGGACGAGGTCCGCGGCTCCGGTCGCGCCTCGCCGGATGGAAAGCCCGCCTCCCTGAGCCAATAGCCGGCTCGCGTCCAGGCTCTCGTGCCAGTGGGGGCCCACGGTCACCGGAATCGCCCAGGCCGAGGGCTCCAGTACCGAATGGAGGCCCGCGGTGCCAAACGCGCCGCCCACATGAGCAACTTTTCCTGCTCCGTACAACCTCGCGAGCCTTCCGGAGCGATCCTCGACCATGAGGGGTGCGGGTTTGACGGCGTCCGCCACAAGCACCGGGGGAGGCAGCCCGAGTTGAGCCGCGGTGCGTTCGATCCGGTGGAGCTGACGGGATGATGGTTCGTGAGGCACCAGGATGAGCCGGGAGTCGGGGTGCTGCCGTCGCAGTGTCCTGAAAGCGCTGAGCAGCACCTGATCGTCGGAGTGCCAGGTCGATCCCCCCACGATGGTCCATGCATCCGCACCCAGGGCTAGCAGGGGGTCTTCCGGTGACACCTCGGCGACCTTGGCCGCGACGCTGTCGTAGCGCGGGTCGCCCAGCGTCTGGATTCGATCCGCTTCCACGCCAAGTTGGACGAGCCGGTCGGCATCGTCTTCCGATGCCGTTCCGACGGCGTCCAGGACAGAGTACCCCGGATGGAGCAATGCGCGGATCGGCCACCGGAGCCTGCCGCTGTGCGGCCGCACTGTCCCCGTGATCAATCCGAGCTTGATGCCACGCTGATGCGCCCTGGTGGCGAGCTCGGGCCAGATATCGACTTTGGTGAAGATCAGGACGGTGGGGGAGAGGAGGTCGAGGAACTCGGTGACGTCGTGCACCCGGTCGTAGGGGAGGTATCCGGTAACGTCGGCGGGGAGCTTCGTCAGAAGCGGTTCAGCCGAGGGACTGAAACAGCTGAAACCGATCTGCCAATCGGGCTGCAGGCGGCGGAGCTCACGCATCACCGCCTCGGCCTGGCGTGCTTCTCCCACCGATGGCGCGTGAAACCAGACCAGCGGCTTTGCCAGGTCGCGGCTCGCAGCGGCCCATTGGCGGAATCCTTCGAGACTCGCTGCGCGCCCTTCATGCCCGAGCACGATCTTCCGGCTCCAGGCCCCCGCCACCGGTGCGAGTGCGGTGCCGAGCGTGATCGCGGCGCGATAGAACGGGTTGGTTTCGGTCAAGGAACGCCGGGCGGTAAGAGCGCCGCTTTGGAGTGAGCCATCCTGTCGACTTGCGAGAGCGCCCTGCCTACTGCTAAACTAAGTCCGTTCGCCCTATGTTCCACCCTGTGAGAGGAGGTGATCCATTGTCTAGTGAGAGTTGCATCCGTAGCTCGAGCAGGGCAAGCGATCGCCTGAGCGAGTAGCGGCGTCGAAGTGACGCCGGAGGCCCGAGGCCGATCGTCTCGAGCTCGATGACAACCGACCGCGCCATTCCGTGAACTCACGGGGTGGCGCGGCCTGCTTTTCCCTCCTCAGTCCTCAGTCCTTTCCCTCATTACTTTCTTTCCATGCCCTCCTACTGGTCCACCACCCGGGCCCCCCGCTACAGCCTCACCTTCGCCTTCCCATTGCTGATCCTCTACGAGTTCATGGCCCGCGGCCTGTCCGGGCCGGACGGCTCGGGGATCCGGAATGGGGCCGATGTTCTTCTCAAGAGCCTGTTCGTCCTGCTGGGCGGAGGACATGGCCTGACGATCTTCGGGGTGCTTCTGCTGGGCACCGGCATAGTCCTGGTGTGGCGAGACCGGCGGAAGAACGGGCCCATCGAGGGCCGGTACTTCGTTGGGATGCTGGCGGAGTCCGTGGTCTACGCGGTGCTGTTCGGGGTGGTGACGAGCCTGCTCACGACGCTGGTGCTTCAGGGACCGAGACTCCTGGCGCTCGGTCCAATGGAGGGACAGGGCCTCGGCACCCAGATCATGGTTTCGCTGGGTGCCGGGATCTACGAGGAATTGCTGTTCCGGGTCCTGATTGTCGGGGCGCTGTCGCGGTTTGCGATCGGGGCCTTCCAGATGAAGCCCTTTCCGGCGGGAGTCTTCGCGACGCTTCTGGGAGCGGTCATCTTCGCGGCATTTCACTATGTCGGCCCGCTGGGCGACAGCTTCGAGCTGACCTCCTTTACCTTCCGCACCATTGCCGGCGTGTTGCTGAGCGCCCTGTATCTCGTCCGGGGCTTCGGCGTCACGGCCTGGACCCACGCGTTGTACGATGTGTTGCTGACGGTGGCGCGGTAGCGGTCGAGGTCGATGGTCGATGGTCGATGGTCAATGGTCTAAGGTCGTGAGTCTAGGGTCTTGAGTCTTGTGACCATGACTCATGACCCAAGACCTATGACCAACGACCTATCGACTATCGACTATCGACTATTGACTATCACCCTTCACCCCCGTCCTCACCTTCCACAACGAATCCAGAATGTGCCGGTAGGTTTCGAGGGGTGCGGCTCCCTTGAGTAGTCCGGCTCCCTCGATGTAGACCGTCGGCGTGCTGGAGACGCCGGAGCGGGCGGCCGAATTGGCTTCGCTCTGGATGAGGCCCGGGTTTCCTGCTTCTGGAGACAGGAAACAATCGAGTCTCGCGGCACGCCGGCCGAGTCGGCGAGCGTGAGGAGAAACGGCGCCGGATCCTTGAGCGGGGCCCACTTGGACTGGTACTGGAAGAGCAGGTCGTGGATCGGCCAGAAATGATCGGCCTTGGCGGCGCACATCGCGAACTCGGCGGCCGCCCCCGCGTTGGGATGGAGATCGGTGATCGGGAAGTTCACGAAGATCCAGCGCACTTTTCCGGTCGAGATGAATTCCTGTTCCAACTGCGGCAGCACTTCCATGGCCTGCTTCCGGCACCAGGGACACTGGAAGTCTGACATTTCGTAGACCGTGACCGGCGCCGTCGGCGAACCCTTGGTTCGTGCGGCAACCAGGCCCGGATCCTTGAGCTGCGCCGCGGCGCTCGTGAAGCCGCCGATCGTCAGCAAGAGCGCCAGCATCGGAATTCGCATGTTAGTACCTCGACTGCCGCTTTCCCGTCGTGCGATCGAGCACGATCTTGCCACTGCGGATCGGGACATTCCAGTACCATTCTGCGTTGGGATCGTCGGCCACCCACGAACGAGCGTACACCCACCAGTCGCCATTCGGCAACCGGATCGTCACCGAACCATCGGCGCCCGTCGTGTCTGGAATCGGCTGGCGTCCAACTACATTGTTGAGCCGGTCGACGATACTGTCGTAGCCCTTATAGGTGCTATCTTGCCAACGGCTCATCAGTTCGCGGAGGCTGTCGATCGGCGCGGCCAGCGTGTCGCGAGCCTTCTTGAGCTGGAGTTGTGCCGCGTCGCGCCGCTTGGCGAAGTCGGCGAGCGAGTCGGAGAGGGTGTTGAAGTGCCGGTAAAGGAACGCGTAGTCCGGTGCCGACCGCGGCATTGAATCGAGCCGGACCTTGAGGCGTGCGAGGGAATCCTGGGTGCGGGTCACGGCCAGCGACGCAGTGACGTAGGCGTGGAACGGCTTCTGGAAGGCATGGAACAGCGTATCCAGTCGCTGCTTGATCCGTGTCGGCGGGGTGGCCTTGGCCTCGAGCAGGGCGATGATGCTGTCCCGGTCGTAGGAGAGTACGATCAGTGGTAGGTTCGCCACCGGCGCGTCAACAGAATCGGGGCCGGGAATGGCGACGTCTACACGGACTTCCCGGCCGCCGCAGGCGGCCAGAACCAGAGCGAGCGTGATCAAACAGCGGGGCACAGGCAACCGGGTGAGGGGGACCGAAGGGGTATTCGGGCCGGGGAAAGCTAGGCGAGTCCTGGGGTTGCTTCAACTCATCCCGGCGCTGCTCGTGGCACAGCAGAGCGGCGGAATCGACTCGCTCTTTCCCGCGCGCCCCACCGGGTACCTCACCGACGTTGCTGGCGTCGTGGATCAACCGTCGGCCTCCCGGATCGAAGACCTTGCCGCCCGCCTCCGGACCGCCACGGGCGCTGAGCTCGCCGTGGTTACCCTCCCCACTCAAGGACGCTACGAAACCTCCGAGCTTGCCCTGGCCATCGGTCGGGCTTGGGGCGTGGGGGCCAAGGCCGAGATCGGCGACCAGCGCCGCAACGCGGGCCTGGTACTCCTCGTCGTGCCGAAACGCGAAGGACAAAAGGGCGGGCTCTACCTCGCCACCGGGCGCGGAGTCGAGGGCATCGTCACCGATGCCACCGCCGGCCGGATTCTGGATCTCATGATCCCGCAGCTCCGACAGGGTGAATACGGGCCCGGCGCTCGTCACCGGCACCGAGGCGATCGCAAGCACCGTCGCCAAGGGCTTCGGTGTCACCGACTCCGCCCTCACCGCGGCCGATCCCTTCAAGAGCTCCGGGGGCGGTGAGGGCGGCATTCCGGGCTGGGTGATTCCGGTTCTGTTCATCCTCGTGTTCTTTGTTCTGCCCATGTTGGCGCGCGCCGGTCGCGGCCGCGGTGGTCGAGGGGGTAGAGGCGGCCCCCCGATTTACTGGGGACCGGGCTGGGGTGGCGGTGGCTGGGGCGGTGGCTTTGGCGGTGGAGGTTTTGGTGGTGGTGGGGGAGGATTCGGCGGCTTTGGTGGTGGCGGCGGGTTCAGTGGTGGCGGTGCGGGAAGGAGCTTCTGATGAGCAACGACGTCGAGCAACTGCTCCAGTCATTTCTCACTCGGGCCGATCAGGCAGGGTTGGGCAACTACGTTGCCGTACTCTACGGTTCCCATGCCCGGGGGCATGCGCTGCCCCGCCGGTCGGACGTGAACCTGCTCCTGATTCTGGACCAGGTAGACGCTGCGAGGCTGCGAGCATTGGGCCCCGCGTTCAGCGAATGGGAGGCGGCCGGGCAACCGCCACCAATAATTCTATCGAAGGTGGACTGGGAGCGGTCGGCCGACGCGTTCCCGCTCGAGATCTCCGACATGGCGTTGGCATACCGGGTCCTCAGGGGAGACAATCCGCTCGCGAGCATCGCCGTGGATCGCGCCGACCTCCGACGCGCGCTGGAGCGGGAGCTGCGCGGCAAGATGCTCCGGCTGAGACAAGCCTACGCCACGTTCACCGGCAAAGGGGACCGCCTGGCGGAGCTGGCGCAGGGTAGCGCGGGAGTCATCCAGTTTCTCTTCCGGATGCTGGTCAGTGTCGCCGGGGAAGCTCCCCCGGGAGACGCCCAGCAGGCGGCGGCCGCGGCGGGCCGGCTTGCCGGCTTCGATCCCGCCGCCACCCAGACAGTCTTCGCCCATCGGGGCGACCCCAATTGGCGCTGTAGCGACGAGGATTTCGTAGGGTATCTTCACGCGGTGGAAGCGGCCGCGCGCTTTGTGGACCAACTTCAGACTGGAGAGCGGAGATGATGCGGTACCTTCGGCTGTCTCTGTTGCTGCTCGCGGTGACGGCCACTGGCTGCGGCTATAACAGGATCCAGGCAATGGACGAGCAGGTCAATTCCGCCAAGGGACAGATTGCGGCCCAGCTGCAGCGGCGGGCCGACCTGATCCCGAACCTGGTGGAAACGGTGAAGGGCTACGCCAAGCACGAAGAGACGATCTTCACCGAAGTCGCCAACGCGCGGGCCAAGCTCGCGGGCAGCGTGCAGTCGGGGAATGTCGAGGAGATGGCGCAGGCCAACCAGGCCATGAACGGCTCGCTGGGACGCCTCCTCGCGATCGCCGAGAACTATCCGCAGCTCAAGGCTGATCAGAACTTCCGCCAGTTTGCCGACGAGCTGGCCGGCACCGAGAACCGGATCTCCGTGGCTCGGCAGGACTACAATACCGCGGCGCAGCAGTACAACACCTTCATCCGCACCTTCCCCTACAACCTCACGGCGAAGGTCTTCGGCGCCGGGGGACCCAAGCCCTACTTTGAGGCGAAGGAGGGGGCGGAGGAGGCGCCGTCTGTGAAGTTCAATTAGTCGGGAGCTGTTAGCTGTTAGCTATTGGCGGTCAGAAACTAAGAACCCTCCGGGGACACACCGGAGGGTTCGCTTTTCTGGGAGCTGCTAACAGCTAATCGCTAACAGCTAGCCGCTAGTCCACCACAACCTGCGGCAGCACGTACCGCAGCGGATCGACCGGCTGGCCACGCACGTGGACCTCGTAGTGGAGGTGCGGGCCGGTGGCGAGGCCGGTATTCCCCACCTGGGCGATCAGGTCGCCCCGCTTCACCCGCTGGCCCTGGTGCACCAGAATCTTCGAGCAGTGGGCGAACTTGGTGGTAATCCCATAGCCGTGATCGATCTCGACCGTGTTCCCATAGCCGGTTTCCCAGCCGGTGGAAATCACTACGCCCGCGCCGGGGGACTGGATGGGGGCGCCGAGGGGGGCCTGCACATCGATGCCCTCGTGCGGCCGCGCGTAGTGCAGGATGGGATGCTCCCGCATCGAGGCAAATGCACTCGTGAGCCAGCCCGTGGTGGGCATGATGGACGGCATCGCCACCAGCCGATCGCGGTGGGCGGAGATGCTGTCCGTGGCTTCTTTGAACGAGAAGGCCAGCAGGTTGGCCCGACGGATCAGGCCGGCCAGATCCACCCGGACCTCCTCGGCCCGGCGGGCGAGCACGTTGATCGGCCGCGCGATCGCACCCTCGGGGGCCGGGCCACCGATACCGGCCTGCTGCACCTGGGGATCGTTGGGCTCCAGGTTCGCCATCAGGCGAATCTTGGCGTCTCGCTGGGCGATGAGGCGCAGGGTATCCGACAGGACGTCGACCTTGCCGTTGAGCTGGCCGATCTGCTCGGCCAAGTCGGCGTTTTCACGCTGGAGGGCGGAACTCCGCTGGAGACTGACGCTTCGTGAAACGGTGGCGTAGCCGAGAAGGAGGGCGGAAAGGACGAGGACCACACCGAAGCCGGCTGCGATCTTCAGCAGCGCCTGAGATACCTCGACTGCTTTCGAGGCACCTGAGCCAGGTGGCACGATGACAAGAGTCCACTTCCGTTCGCCCATTCGCCTGCCTTAGCTAAGCTGTTGGAGTTGTGTGAATAAGCTGGCGTTATAATGCTCCTCGGTCCCAGGCATGTCAAGGTACAAGACGACACGTTCAAGTGTTTGACTGTCAAGTTTTTACTATGGCTAACTTGGGGAAAAGTCCGGCGGGTTTTCTGACCTGCAGGCCGGCCACTTTGGGGCGCTCCAGCCCCTGAATCCGGCTCTTTTCGGCCCGGCCCTCCAAGCCCAGGTGGGTCCAAAGCTCCTCGGCCTTCCCGGGAAGGAACGGGGAGGTGAGGACCGCGAGCCGGAAGAGACAGCGGGCCAGCGCGGCAAGGGTGGCATCGAGTTCCGTCTCCTTGCCCTCCTTGGCCAAGGTCCAGGGGGCGCGCTGGACGATGAACTGGTTCGCCTCCCCTACCAGGGTCCAGGCAGCCTCGGCGCCACCCTTGAGGTCGGTGGCATCCATGGCCTTCCGGTAGGCGGCCAGCGCCGCCGCTCCAGCTGCATCCAAGGGCGTATCCGCTCCTTCGGGCACCACTCCGGCCCGGTACTTCTCGATCATGGCGAGAGAGCGTGAGGCGAGATTCCCAAGTCCGTCGGCCAGGTCGCTGTTGTAGCGCGCGTCGAATCGCTCCCAGCTGAATTCTCCGTCTCCGGAGAACCCGACCTCACGTAAAAGGAAGTAGCGCAGCGCATCCGGTCCGTGGTGGGCGATTGCCTCCGACAACTCGAGCCGCACCCCGGCGCTCTTGGAGAAGCGGTCGCCACCGAGATAAATGAAGCCATGGGCCCAGACCTGTTCCGGCAATGCTTCACCGGCAGCCTCGAGCATCGCGGGCCAGATCACCGTGTGGAACCGGGTGATGTCCTTGCCGACCACGTGAATCTGGGCGGGCCAGCTGGCGCGGGAATTGGGGAATCGCTGCGCGGTCCAGTAGTTCGGCAGGGCGTCGAACCAGACGTAGGTGGTTTGGGTCTCGCCGTCGCTGGTCGGACGGGGGAAGGGTACACCCCAGCTGAAGCGGCTGCGGCTCGCCGAGACGTCCTCCAGCCCTTCTCTCAGGAGTCCGAGAATTTCGTTGCGGCGGATCTCCGGCTGGACGAACTCCGGTTTCCTGGCGAGCAGATCCTCGAGGAACTTCTGGTAGCGGGAGAGCCGGAAGAACCAGTTCCGCTCCTCGACCAGCTCGAGGGTCCGGGTGGGATGCAGCGCGCAGTGCCCGTCCACGATGTCCGCTTCGGTCTTGAACGACTCACATCCGACGCAATAAAGCCCGGAGTACGACTTCTCGTAAAAGTCATCCGGGTTCCGCGCGAAGATCTTCTCGATCAGCTCACGCACCCCCGCCTTGTGCTCGGGGGCGGTGGTGCGAATGAACTGGTCGTAGCTGATGTTGAGCTCCGCCCAGGTGCGCTGGAAGGACGTTGCCACCTGATCCACCAGGGCCTGAGGAGTGATGCCCTGGTCGGCCGCGGTCTGGGCCACCTTCTGGCCGTGCTCGTCCATGCCGATGAGGAACCAGACGTCGTCCCCCTTCAGCCGGTGATATCGCGCGATGCAGTCGGCGCCGACCTTTTCGAAGGCGTGACCCATGTGAGGGTCGCCATTCGCATAGTCGATCGCAGTCGTAATGAAGAAGTGACCCACTCAGGACTCAGTCGGAGGGGATTCGGGGCCTTCGCTCGCTCCGCCACGGCCTCTGCGGCCACGCCGCCGCCGCCGCCGTCGGGGCCCGCTTCCCGGCTCCGCGGGGGCCTGAGACGAAGGAGGCGCGGACTCCCTGGCGGGAGCGGGAGTAGGAGCGGGCGCCGGAGGCGGAGGCGGAGCGATGGTGGCCGCTTCCGGGTGGGCGGCTTCCATTTCGTCCCGGAGTTGCACCAGCGGGATAATGCGCGAGCCCTGCTCTTCGTGGCGGAGGAAGACCCGCTCCCGGAAGATGTCGACCGCCACCACCTTCTCCGGGCCGCGGGCAGTCTGAAGCGTCTTCCCCTCGCGGGGGAATCGCTTGCGCGAGGCGACGTAGAACTCGTGTTCGTACTTCAGGCAGCAGAGCAGCCGGCCGCAGCCGCCGGAGATCTGAGCCGGGTTGAGCGAGAGATGCTGGTCCTTCGCCAACGCCAGGCTCACCGGGGACAGCTCGGTCAGCCAGGTTGAGCAGCAGTATTCCCGCCCGCAACGGCCCACGCCCTTGAGCCGTGCCGCCTCATCCCGCACGCCGATCTGACGCAACTCGATCCGGGTACGAAACTGTGCTGCGAGATCGCGGACCAGGGCGCGGAAGTCCACCCGCTTTTCCGCCGTGAAGAAGATGGTGAGCTTGCCCCGGTCCCACTGCCACTCGGCATCGCTCACCTTCATCTCGAGGGAGTGTTGCCGGACCTTGTCGATCACCTTGCGGCGGGCTTCTTCTTCGTTCTGGCGCAGTTCGTTTGCGGTGCGGATCTCTTCCTGGGAGGCACGTCGTACCACTGGACGCATCGCGGGAGGGGCCGTGGCGCCTACCGCGCACCCGTTGCAGGCGCCGGCGCATTTCTTCTGCGCCACCTCTCCCGCCGAAAACACCCGTCCGAAGTCGAGGCCACGCTCCGCCTCGACCACGACCGCTTCCTTCAGCCGGAGCGGATCCTGCTCGTCGGTCCAGAGGAAAAAGTCGCGGCGGGTACCCTTGAAGCGTACTTCGACGGTTTGAGGCATCAGGTCTCGGTAAAAGCGCCCATGGCCGCGTACTTGTCAGCACGGCGGCGCACCAGCTTTTCGGGCCGGACCTTTCGCAACTCCGTCATGTGGCGAATGAGAGCTTCTCGCAGAGCCTCACCGGTCGCGTCGGGGTCGAAATGCGCCCCTCCGAGCGGTTCCGGAATAATTTCGTCAATGAGCTTGAGTCGGAGCAGGTCCTGCGCCGTCAGCTTCAATGCATCGGCCGCCCGTTCCCGCTGAGAGGCGTCCTTCCAGAGAATCGCCGCGCATCCCTCGGGCGAAATGACTGAATAGACCGAGTTCTCCAGCATCAGCACCCGGTCGGCCACACCGAGCGCGAGCGCTCCGCCGGAGCCACCCTCGCCGACGACGACCGCGATGCAGGGCGTCGGGAGTGCGGCCATCTCCAGAATGCTGCGGGCCAGGGCTTCCGACTGTCCCCGCTCCTCCGCGCCGAGTCCTGGATAGGCGCCCGGCGTGTCGATGAGGGAGATGACCGGAGCGCTGAACTTGGCCGCCAGCTTCATGAGGCGGAGCGCCTTGCGGTATCCCTCCGGGTGCGCCATGCCGAAATTGCGCTTGAGATTCTCCTTGGTGTCCCGCCCCTTCTGGTGCCCGATCACCATCACCGAGACGCCGGCCAGCCGGGCCCAGCCCCCGACGATCGCCGGATCGTCGCGGTACAACCGGTCTCCGTGAAGCTCGATGAAGTCGGTAAAGATGGTGCTCAGGTAATCGAGCGTGTAAGGCCGGCGTGAATGGCGCGCCACCTGCACCCGCTGCATTGGGGTCAGGTTCATGTAGATCTCGGATCGGAGGGTGTTGAGCCGGACCTGGAGGAGACGGGCTTCTTCCGAAACGTCGATCTGCTGCTTCTCGCCCAGCTGGGTGAGATCCTCGATCTGCCGCTCCAGTTCCTGCAGGGGCCGCTCAAAATCGAGACTGTAGGTGTTCGCCATTTCGTTTCTAAGAGAGGAGCCCCAAGCCCGAAGCCGTAAGCCATAAGCATGAGAGCCTAAGGCCTATGGCTTATGGCATTCCCCCGAAAGGGGTTTCTGGTTCGCGGTTTCGCCCAGGGTTAGCCTGCCCGAACATACTGCACGTGCTCGGCACCCAGCAACCTGCGGAGTCCCTGGATCAGCTCCTCATCCGGGGCAATCCTGACCCGTCTGGACCGGGCCCTCAGCCGCTCTCCATTCCCGTCGCTCCATTCAATATAGAGCGGAGCCGGGCCCGGGTGAGCGGCGCAGAGCGCTACGGCTTCCTTGATTCGCTCGGGGGGCGGGGCTTCTGGTGCCTTCCAGCGGAGCGCCACGCCGAGGGCTCCGCTGGGTATGAGCTCATCGAGCGGCCGCGCCAATTCTACGACGAACGGTGCCCGTTCCTCCCCGCGATCCCGGGCGCTGTAGCCGCCCGTGAGCAGCACAGGCAAATCGTCACGGATCACCTGGTTGAGCCGGGCCCAGGCGTCCGGGAAGACGATGGCTTCCGCCGTCCCGTGGAAATCCTCGAGGGTGATCCGGGCGTACTCCTTCCCGGTCTTCTTGGAGATCTGCCGTTTCACCAAAGTGATGACCGCCGCGATCGTCACCTGGTGTTCACTCCATTCTCCGAGCGTGCTCGTGGTCCGGGTGCCGAACACTTCAACCTCGGCGCGGAACCGTTCCAGCGGATGGCCCGAGATGAAGAAGCCCAGGACCTCCTTCTCCTTCGCCAACCGGTCGGCTTCACTCCATTCGGGCACTTCCGGCAACGTCTCCTGGTGATGCCGCGCGGCGACCGCATCTCCGAACAAGGAGGCTTGTCCCGCCTCCCGCTCCTGTTGGGCCAGTTGTGCTTCGCCCAGCGCCTCATCCAGCCCAGCCGCGAACTGCGCGCGGTGCCCGCCCAGGGAGTCCAGCGCACCTGCAGCGACGAGGGATTCGATCACCCGCTTGTTGGCGAGGCGCAAATCAATCCGGCTGGCGAAGTCTGGCAGTGATTTGAACGGCGCGTCCTTCCGCGCGGCGATGAACGAGTCGATTGCCCCGCGCCCCACGTTCCGCACCGCGCCCAGCCCGAAGCGCAGCCTCCGGTCTCCAATCACCGTGAACTTGAACCCCGACTCATTCACGTCGGGTGGGAGCACCTCGAGGTCCAGCTCCCGGGCCTCGTTGATGTACTGCACCACCTTGTCAGTATTCCCGATTTCGGACGAGAGCAGCGCAGCCAGAAACTCGGCGGGGTAGTAGGTCTTGAGCCACGCCGTCTGGTACGACAGGAGCGAGTAGGCGACCGAGTGCGACTTGTTGAAGCCGTACCGGCCGAAGGTCTTGATCTGGCCTCCCAGCTCCTCCGCCAGTCTGCGCTGAATGCCGTTGGCGACGGCCCGCTCGATGAACCGCCCAACTTCCTTGTCGATGAGCTCCTGATCTTTCTTGCCTACTGCCTTCCGCAGCACGTCGGCTTCGGCCAGGCTGTATCCCGCGAGCACGTTCGCGATGCGCATCACCTGCTCCTGGTAGGTGATGACGCCATAGGTCGGCTCGAGCACCTCGGCAAGCAACGGATGCGGGTAGGTAACCGTTTCCTGTCCCAGCTTGCGCCGAATGAAGACCAGGTGCATGCCGGCATCGAGCGGCCCGGGACGCAATAGCGCGTTCGAAGCCACCAGATCATCGAACCGGTCGCACTTCATGTTGCGTAGGGTGTCGGTGGCCAGCGGAGATTCGAACTGGAATACGCCGGCCGTCCGGCCGTGCCTCAGCATCTCGTAGACTTTGGGATCGTCGAGCCCCAGCGTGTCCATGTCGAGCGTAATGCCGTGACGCTCCTTGATCATTTCGATCGCATCGTGGATCACGGTCAGCGTCTTGAGGCCGAGCATGTCCATCTTCAGCATGCCGACCTTCTCGAGGGCGTCCATTTCGTACTGCGTGATGATCGCGTCTTCGCCCTCGGCCGTGGCCCCGGCGCCCTTGGTCGGCGCGGTGCATACCGGTACGTACTCGGTAAGTGGTCCCGGAGCGATCACCACTCCCGCCGCATGCACCGACATGTGCCGGGAGATGCCTTCGATTCGGGAGCCCAGACGTCACCAGCCGGCTGTACACCGGATCGTTCCGCACCAGGTCCCGGAGCTCGGGTACTCGGTCTACGGCCTCTTCGATGCTCAGGCTGTAGGCCGGTCCCGAGGGGATGAGCTTGGTGAGCCGGTCGGCGTCACTGGGCGGGATCCGCAGCAGCCGGGCTACGTCCTTGAGCGCTGCCCGCGCCTTCAGGGTTCCAAAGGTGATGATCTGACCCACGCTCTGGCGCCCGTAACGTTCCCGGACGTACTCGATCACTTCACCCCGGCGTTCGAAGCAGAAGTCCACGTCGATGTCCGGCATGGATATCCGCTCGGGATTCAGGAAGCGCTCGAACAGCAGATCGAACCTGAGCGGATCGACGTTGGTGATGCCGAGCGAATAGGCGACCAGCGAGCCGGCGGCGGAACCGCGGCCGGGGCCCACGGGGATCCCGCGCTCCCGTGCCGCCGCGATGAAGTCTTGTACAATCAGGAAGTAACCCGCGTATCCCGCCTTGTTGATCACCCCGAGCTCGTAGGCCAGCCGCTCCTGGACTGCCTGGGGCAAGGGTGAGCCGTACCGGGCGCTGGCTCCTTGCCGCGCGAGATCCTCCAGGAGCTGCTCATCACTCGTGTGCGTGGCAGGGCGGGGGAAACTCGGGAGGAAATACTTCTTCTCGAAGCTGAATTCGCAGAGGTTGGCCACCTTCGCCGTATTGGCCAGGACCTCCGGCGTGCGCTCGAACAGCGCCGCCATCTCCCGCTCCGACTTGACGTACGACTCCTGCCCCATGAAGCGGAATCGCTTCGGGTCGTCCAGTTCGGCGCCGGTTCCGATCGCGAGCAGTACGTCGTGGGCCTCGGCATCCTCCCGCCGGAGGTAGTGCGCGTCATTGGTAGCGACGACTCCAAGGCCCAACTCCTGGCCCAGCTGGAACATTCCGGCATTCACCTGGACCTCTTCCGGAATGCCGTGCTGCTGCACCTCCAGCCAAAAGCCGTCCGGTCCGAAGGTCCTGGCGAACCATTCGGCGGAGCGCTTCGCCTCCTCGTAGTTGCCTTGCCGCAGGTAGAGCGAGATCTCCCCAGACAGACATGCCGCGAGCCCGACCAGTCCCTCGGAATGTTCCGCGAGGACTTCCTTGTCGATCCGCGGCCGGCGGTAGAAGCCCTCCAGATAACCGATGGAGCTCAGCCGGACCAGGTTCCGGTAGCCCGCACGGTTCTTTGCCAGCAACACGAGATGGCTGTAGATCCCGGGCGCGCCCTGCGGCTTCTGCTGATTTCTTCGGGAACCGAAGGCGAGATACGCCTCGAAGCCGAGGATCGGGCGGATGCCCTTCGCCTTGGCGTGATCGTAGAACGACCATGCCGCGTGAAGGTTGCCGTGGTCCGTCACGGCCAGGCTGTCCATACCGAGGCGCTTTACGTGATCAACCAGCTCGGGTATTCGGTTGGCGCCGTCGAGGAGGGAGTACTCGGAGTGGGTGTGGAGATGAACGAATGCCATGGTAGTTCGCTGTCCACGGTTCCTCGTCGCGATCCTGCCGTGCCGCATGCGCGGCCGGCCCCAATCGCTGATGGCCCGCGAACAGCTATTTCTCCCGGTCCTGGAGCTCCTTCAACACGGCGCCCAGCGGGACACCGCGCGACTGCAGGAGCACCAGCAGGTGATAGAGGAGATCGGCCGCCTCGGACGCGAGACGGTGTTCATCCTCCGAATTCGCTGCGACTACAACTTCAACTGCCTCTTCTCCGACCTTCTGCGAGATCTTGCCACGGCCCTGTTCCAGCAGCGAGGCCGTGTAGGAACCCGGCTGAGGATTCCGCGCCCGGCTGGCGATCAGGGCGGCGAGGCGACTCAACTGATGCCCGCCCGGATCTTCCTCTTCAACCGGCCGGATCGATTCATCCTGCGGGGAAGAATCCCGCCGAACCGCCTTCGAGAAGCAAGTCCGGGTTCCGGTGTGGCAGGCGGGCCCGGTCTGCTCCACCCGGTACAACACCGCGTCGCCGTCGCAGTCGAGCCGGATCTCGACGACTCGCTGTTCGTGCCCGGAGGTCTCGCCCTTGCGCCACAGCGTCTGGCGGCTGCGACTGTAGTAGTGCGCTTTGCCGCTCAGCAGCGTCTGTTCCAGCGCTTCCCGGTTGGCCCAGGCGAGCATCAGCACATCGCCCGAGAGGCGTTCCTGAGCGACCACGGGCACCAGTCCATCGGTGCCGAAACGGACCTCTTCGAGCCAGTTCGCGGCAGTCACGCCCGAAGGTATTCGGAGGGTCAACGATTGTCAAAACCCGTTGTGCTGCTTTATCTTGCCTCGCGATGCCGAGCCTCCGGCTTGCCGCGTACTGTTCTCTCCTCACGATGTCGGCAGCCACTAACGGGGCCGCACAATCTCCCCGACCCACCCCACTCGCCACCACCTTACCGATTTCGGTCCGTTTCGCCGGATTGGGCGGTGCCTCCGTGGCCGTGAGCGGGGACGCCGGTTCAGTGTTCTTCAACCCGACCGGGCTTGCCACCGTACGGAATATCGCGGTCGAAGGCTCGCTGCAGCGATATCCCGATGGCACCGCCGAAACCATGGGTGCTGCGGCGTTTCGGTTGCTGCAATTCGATCTGGGGGGCGGGTATCACTACCTTCGATTCAACAGTGATTCGCCGATCAAGGACAACATCATGTGGGTCGGTTCGGCCACGTACCGATTCGGAATCATTGCGGTCGGTGGCACGACCAAGTACGTCTCGCAGGAGGACTCGGCGGGAAAGATTCTCCGCTCCGGGTCGGTCGACGCCGGACTCGGCATCTATGTGTTCGACCTGATGTCGCTCGGCTTCTCGGTGCAGAACCTGGGAGACTGGGCGGTGAGCGGAGGCGGCGTCGAGCTTCCGACGAGCAAGCATTTCGGGTTCACCTTCAATTTCGTGGATCCGCAGGAGACGGCGCGGCTTCTTGCTACCATGGACGTCGCCTGGACCGAAGGCCAGGACCGGCGGACCGTGCTCGGCGCCGAAGCCGGTGTAGTCTTGAGCGGAGTCGGGCTGGTGGGTCGGGTCGGATATGGCGCGGCGCCCGATGGTTCAGGCCAGCGCGACGTCTCCTTCGGCGCCAGCCTGGTGTTGAGTCGGGTGAATATTGACTACGCCCATCAAACACGCACTACGCTGGGCGACTACGTTCACCGGTTCGGCGTGCGGTTCACCCTCTGATGAAGCGGCGGGCGATCGTGATCTTTCTCATCGTGGTTGGCGCGCTCATGGCCGGCTATGGCACCGCGTATGTCGCGAGCGAAGACGTTCGCTACATCACCCGTGCCGGGTTCGAACAAACCCACATTCTTCAGGCCCGGCGCCCCATCTCGAAAATCCTGGCCGATCCCAAGACCGACGCCGCTACTCGCGGTTCACTCGAACTGGTGCTGGCCGCGCGCGACTTCGCGGCTCAGCTCGATTTCGAGGCGAAGGACACCTACACGACGTACTCCGATATCGGGCGCGACACCCTGCTCGTCGTGCTGTCTGCGTCTCCCAAGAATTGTCTCTGCCCCTATACGTGGAAGTACCCGATCGTCGGGAGGATTCCCTACAAGGGCTTCTTCGATCCCGCGATGGCGCGGAAGGAAACCAGCAAGCTCGACGCGATGGGCTACGACACCTATCTGCGGCCGGCCGCCGCGTTCTCGACGCTGGGCTGGTTCAACGACCCGCTGCTTTCGACCGCGATGACCCGGGATTCAGTCGAGCTTGCGGCGCTGGTCCTGCACGAGATCGCCCACAACACACTCTACGTGAAGAGTGCGACACCCTTCAACGAAAGCTTCGCCCAGCTCGCCGGATATCGCGGAGCGGAAGCGTTCTTCCGCTCCCGCGGAGAGCAGGAGGCCGCTGACAAAGCAGCCGCACGCTGGGAGGACGAAGTCGTTCTGAGCGGCTACTACACCGCTCTCGCTGCCCGGCTCGACAGCCTGTATCAGTCCACGCCCGACTCGGCAGCACTCGCCGCTGGGCGAGCCAGTATCGCCGCCTGGGCCCGGGAGCAGCTCCAGGGGCCGATCGCCCAGCAGCTTCGCTCCTACCGGATCGGACGGATCTCCGAGCGTCCCATCAACAACGCGCAGATCATCTCGGCGAGAATCTACCGGACGCGGCTCGACCTGTTTGACCGCTGGTATCAGAAGGAGGGACAGGACATCAAGCTGGCGGTGAAGGATCTCAAGGCACAGCTGGATGGAGTCACGGGCGACTCGGCGTTTGCGGTGCTGGAAAAAGCGGTGGGCGAGTAACTGAAAGCGGTGAACAGGGAACCGGGAAAGGGAACCGGAGCAGGGTGAACTGATCTAGCACCTCATCCCGAGGAGTTACGTCGCGAGCAGGATCTCCCTGCCTTGACACTTCGGATAGGACGCTAGATCCCTCGCTGCGCTCGGGATGAGGTTCTCACCCGGTCCCGCATTCCCCTTCCGCCCTCCCGCCTTACCGCCTCAGGGTCACATCCCCCGACCCGGTCTCGATATCAATCCTCCCCTGACCGTCCCCCAGCTTCGCGATCAGTTTGCCTTCCTCTTTACGGATCAACTGGACCGGAAAGTCCACCTGGAATTCGCCGCTCCCGGTCTCGAGGCTCAGCTCGGCTCCGACAGCTTCTGGAATTCGCAGGGTGACATTGCCGGAACCGGTCTCCGCGTCCAGCGAATTGACGTCGGTCTCGAGGGTCACCTCCACGTCGCCGCTCCCGGCGCTCAGCTCGAGGTCGGTGGACTTGGCGGCGGCGATCGTGATGTTGCCCGAACCGGTCTCGATGTCGAGCCGGGGCGATTCGATCTGGCTGCCTTGCACGTTGCCGCTCCCCGTCTCGATGTCGAGGACGGTTCCCTTGAACGTGGTTACCCTGACGTCTCCCGAACCGGTGTCGATATTGAGCGTGCCGCTGGCCGTCGTCGCCTCGACGTTGCCCGATCCCGTGTCCACGTGGAGCTGACCGCCGACCGAGGTCATCCGGATATCGCCTGAAGCGGCGTCCAGGCTGATGTCTCCATTCACATTCGAGGCCTCAATCTTCCCCACGCCAAGGAATACGGCGATTCGCTGGCCCTCGGGTACTCGAACCGTGATGTCGGCATGGGCCTCGAGGCCGTCACCGTCGCCTCTTACCGAGATGCGGCGGGAGTGCTTGCCGCTGTCGCCCCAGGTCCCGTCGTCATTGACGCTGAAGTTGGAATTGGAGTGGCGGCCGAGAGCGGGATAGACGATGTGATCTTCGGGGAAATTGACTCGGATCGCCGGGCGACCCCTGATCGAGGTGGATTCAACCGTGAGCTTGCCGGCGTCCTTGCCACCCGGCCTCACTTCGACCTGGACCGAAGGGCCGCTCCCTCGCTCAACCGTCATCTCGCCGACCAGATCGTATACCGCCACGTCCTGGCCCTGCAGAGTGAAGGTCTTGGTTTGAGCCGCGGCGACAGCGGGGAAGGCAGCCAGCACTGCTACGAGTGTAGAAGAAAGGGCGCGCATCATGTTCTCCGGGGAGCGGTGCTGGCTTTGACGGGCCCGGGAGAGGGAAGGTTGCACCAGCCTATCGCCCACAGGCTTGGGGCGGCATACTACACCTGTCTTTTCGGGAAAGGTCAGCGAGGATGGCGCGGGATCTTCTGCCCATGGTGCGGCAGGCACTAAGCGGGCGTTATGAAGTCGATCGCGAGATCGGCCGGGGCGGAGCCGCACGGGTGTTCGCCGCGCGGGCCAGCGATGGGAGACTGGTGGCCCTCAAGGTCCTGCATCCCCAGCTTGCCGCCAGCGTTGCCGCGGAGCGTTTCTTCCGGGAGATCCATCACCTGGCACCGCTGGAGCATCCCCACATCGCCCGTCTGATTGACTACGGTGAGGAAGACTGGGTCCTCTACTACGTGATGGATTACGTCGAAGGGCCTACCCTCAAGCAACATCTTCAGGCGGTGCGGCGGGCAGGGATCAGCGATACGCTGCGAATCGCGCATGACGTGCTGGATGCCCTGGCCTGCGCTCATGACCGGGGCATCGTGCACCGAGACGTCAAGCCGGAAAACATTCTGCTGGCACCTCAGGGTGCGGTGCTCGTGGATTTTGGGATCGCGCGGGCAGTCTCCCAGGCCGGGGCGGACCGGCTGACCCGTTCAGGCTTCGCCGTCGGCACTTCGGCCTACATGAGCCCGGAGCAGATCGCCGGTTCCGACGATATCGACGCCCGCTCCGATATCTATTCGCTGGGGTGTGTGCTGTTCGAATGCCCTGGCTGGACGACCGCCCTACGAGGATCCGCTTCGAGGATGCCGTGTTGCGGCTCCACCGGACCGCTCCGGTTCCATCGGTTCTGGAACGCCGGGAAGACACGCCGCCGGCACTCGCGGAGGCCATTCACCGCGCGATGGCGAAAGATCCTGCGGACCGGTGGCCCAGCGCCCAGATGATGCGTTCGGCCCTGCCCGAGTTGGAACCCTCCCCCCGCTAGCTCCGCTCAGCTCGTCTCACTCAAGACCCTCTGGTATTCGTGCAGGTCCGTCTCGCTGAAACAGACGAACCGTACCAGCTCCACGTTCGGATGAGTTCGGACCGTATCGCGCACGGTGCGCACCGCGATTTCCGTCGCCTGATCCAGCGGGTAGCCGTAGATCCCGGTGCTGATGGCGGGGAATGCGATGGATCGAAGCCCGTACTCGTCCGCCAGCTCGAGTGACCGCCGGTAACAACTGGCCAAATCGTCCGGTTCTCCCTTGGCGCCACCGTGCCACACCGGGCCGACGGCGTGAATCACATGGCTGGCCTTGAGAGCAAATCCCGGAGTAATCCGGGCATCTCCGGTCGGGCAGCCTCCCAGTTCGGCGCAGGCCCTGGCTAACTCGGGGCCAGCTGCCCTGTGGATGGCGCCGCAAACTCCCCCGCCCGGAGCGAGCGAGGAGTTGGCGGCATTGACGATGGCGTCGGTGGTTTCCTGCGTGATATCGCCGCTTACGGCGAGCAACCTGGACATTACGACAACACCCGTCGCTGCAGCCTCCCTTCCGGATGCTGGGCTGCTTCGGTCGCGAAGGGGAGATCACACGCGGCGCCGCCGGCACCGACCAGGACGCCGAAGACGTCCGCGGCCTCCACGTCGGGCACCTGTTGCAGCGCCAACGACAATCCGCGGCCGAGGCAGGCGAGATCCGCGTTCGCGGCACTCCAGCGCGAATCGGTTCCATCGGGACGCCGGGCTACGAGCAATGGCACCGGACTCGGATCCGAAGGGAGCCCATCGAGCACCGGGATGTCGAGCGCAGTGGAGAGTCGCCGCCAGCCTTCCCAATTGTCGGTCGAGATCAAGCAGGTGAAGCGCCATCCCTGTTCTCGAGTGAGTTGGGCGAAGGCGTCCAGCAACTGGCCTTCGGTCGGTGGCGCGACACTGGAGGTGGATGTGAGCGGCACCGCGCCCGTCTCCGCGAACCAGCGGCGGGGAAGAGGGATGTTGTCGGGACGCTGGCCGGGGAACGCGGCGTAGCGGCGGGTCACCCTGACCTGGCGCTCCGCCTCGGCGCGTTGTTCGGGGAACTCTGCCGCCTCGGCGGCGCCCTCGAAAGAAACCTCGGCGGCGAGGTACCGTCCCGCCTGCCGAAGGACCTTCCCTCTGAGGTGAAGAGTTCCGCTATGGGGCTCCAGTGCGAAGGCACGGTCCAGTGCCATGAGGGCCCGGGAATACTCGCCCAGCCGGTACGCTGCGTACCCTGCCTCATGCCATACGATGCCCAGATTGGGATCCCGTGGCAGCTGCCTCTTCCAGCGCGGCGAGCCCGTCGCGATAGCGTCCCAGCTCCACCAGCGCCGCACCCCGGAGCGCCGGGCCGAGCGCATCGTCGCCAAAGCGGCTCATCGCCTTCTCGCTCAAATCCAGCGCGTCTTCGAAGCGGCGGTGGTGTCGCAGCAACCCGAAGTACTCGAGCCAGGCCGCGCGCAGGTCGGGTTCCTGTTCCAATACGGTGCGGTAGGCGAGGTCGGCGTCGTGGGCCCGGCCCTCGTGCAGCAATCTCCGGGGACGGGAGAGAATGCGGTCGGAGTGCTCACCGCTGAAGACCCGGTACTGGCCAGTCGAGAACATGAGCGCGAATGTATCCGGCCCGCGACCGAGCGCTAGAGGTCAATCGTCCCTCACTTTTCCCCCGTCCGATGACTCAGTAGTTTCCTCTCCCATGCCAAACCATACCCTTGCCCGCTCGCACGATCTCCTGCTCGGCGAACTGACCGAGTTCCTGTCCATCCCCAGCATCAGCGCGCTCCCCAACCACGCCCCCGACTGTCGTAAGGCCGCTGAGTGGCTACTCGCTGATCTTCGGCGGCTGGGCTGCCCGGTCGCGACCCTCATCGAGGGAGACGGGCAGCCCGTGGTCTGGGCCGAAAGCCCGCCGGTCCCCGGCGCCCCGACGCTGCTGATCTACGGCCACTACGATGTCCAGCCGGTCGATCCTCTCGACGAATGGGTCACACCGCCATTCACGCCGACGGTTCGGGACGGCAAGCTGTACGCCCGCGGTTCCGCCGACGACAAAGGCCAGGTCTTCTGTCTTCTCAGGGCGTATGAGGCGCTCTGCGATACCACTGGCCACCCGCCCCTCAACGTCCATTTCATCTTCGAGGGCGAGGAGGAGAGTGGGGGCCACGTCATCTACGACCTGCTCAAGCGGGAACCCGAGCGGACCAAGGCCGATGTCGTCCTGGTGTGTGACATGTCCTACTACGCCAGCGGGTATCCCGCGGTGTACACGGCGCTGCGCGGCATGTGCTACGCCGAGATATCGGTGCGCACTCTGCGGCGGGACCTCCACTCGGGAACTTATGGCGGTGTCGCGCCCAACGCGGTCGAGACGCTGGTGCATCTGCTCCATGATTTGAAGAGCGAAGACGGGCGGATCCACATCCCCAAGCTCTACAAATCGGTGAAGCCGCCCTCAAAGCTGGAGCTGAGAACCTGGAAGCGGCTCCCGTTCAAGAAGAAGCAGTTCCTTCAGGAGGAGGTGACCGGCAAGGGACTGACCGGCTTGAGGAAGTACTCGGTGTTCGAGCGCACCTGGGCGCTTCCCACCTTCGAAATTCACGGCATCAAGGGTGGATTCGTTGGCGATGGAGCAAAGACGGTGATTCCCGCTCAGGCGACCGCGAAGGTGAGTCTCCGGCTGGTCCCGGGGCTGAGCTTCGATGCGGTCCAGAAGTGGCTGACCCGTGCGGCGCAGCGCGCGGCTCCATCGTACGCCGAGGTCCAGGTCAAGATCCTGCACGGAGGGGATCCAGTTCAGGTGGACGTCAACCATCCGGCATTCGCGGCGCTCGACGAAGCGTTCAAGGAAGGCACCGGGCGAGAGGCGGTGCGGGTGCGGGCCGGCGGTTCGATTCCGATCGTGCCTCAACTGGGTGCCATGGGTGCGCCGGTCGTTCTCACCGGCATCGGGCTTCCCGATGACGGGCTGCACTCTCCCAATGAAAAACTGGATCTGCAGCAGCTGTGGGACGGGATCGGAATCTTTGCGAGCTTCATGGAGAAGCTGGCGCAACGCGGGACGTAAGAAGTAAGAAGTAGGACGTGAGTAGTACGCGACTGCGGACGTGATACGTGGACTAGGCAAAAGCAAGCCTCCGCGCAGTCGAGGCGGAGGCTTCTGTTTTGTCTCACGTCTCTCACTTCTCACTTCTTACTCCTTACTCCTACTCTTACTGCTCGTCCTCCTCCTGCACCACCCTCTTTCCTCCGGCGTACTGCGCCTCGGTCCGGGCATGCAGCTCGTCTACTCCGACAACCGCACGCACCGACGCCACGATTCCGGCCACGACGTCTTCCGACCAGTAGGGATCAGGCCGCTCTGAGGCAGGCAGGCCGGCCGCACACGATTCGAGAAACTGAATCGCCGTCGTGATCCACTCCGACTGGGCGCTCGGCACCAGGGCCCAGGATCCCGTCGCTTTCAGCTCCAACTCGGTGAGTCCCGCGAGTTCCTTCTCGACTCCCGAGGTTACGGCGCTGGAGGAAAGGCGCTTGGCCACGAGAGAGAGCACGGTGCGACGCTCCGTTTCCTGCGGCTCGGGCAACGGTGCCAAATAGTGTCGTTGATCCGCCACCATCTCGCCCAGCCGGATGCATACCGCGCGCACCGCTGGTTGCAACGCAGGCGGAGCCTCCCGGGCCCAGCCTGCTGCAGCCTTCAGAATATCGTTCACCCGCTGGTCCGCCTGCGACTCCGGACTCGGCCGGTCTGTGCTTTCTGCCATAGGACTCACAGAATCGCCCCAAGGCGCCCGAAAGGCAATGCCCCGTCACGATCTGGGGCCTCGCCGCATTCGCACCGGATCGGGTCGGCCGTATCGCTCTTCGGCCCAGGGCTCGCCGCGCTTGTGATAGCCGTTCTGCTCCCAGAATCCGGGGTAGTCTTCCTCGAGGAACTCGAACCCCGTCACCCATTTGGCGCTCTTCCACAAGTAGAGGTGCGGAATCAGCAGCCGAACCGGACCGCCGTGTTCCGGATCCAGATCGCTTCCATTGTGAGTCAAGGCGAGGAGATTGGCCGGCCGATCGAGGTCGGAGAGGGGGAGATTCGTGGTGTACCCTTGTTCCGCATGCACGAGGACGAAGCGAGCCTCGGGCTTGACCTTCGCCCGCTGGATGATGGACTGGACCGGAATCCCGCCAAACACATTGTCGTAGCGGCTCCAGCGCGTCACGCAGTGAATGTCGCAGACAGTTTCCTGACGGGGCAGCCCCATGTAGCTCGTCCCAGGTGAGCTCGAAGGGCTGTTCCACCGCTCCCCAGACGCGGAAGCGCCAGGTGGCGAGGTCAACCTTGGGTACTGTCCCGTAGTGAAGGACGGGCCACTTCACCGTGACAATCTGTCCCGGTGGAAGCCGTTTCCCTTCCTGGTTGCGGACGTCAACGCGATCGGTCATTGCGGGCTCCGACTGAAGTAACCTGTGAACCAGTTCTTAACGCCGGCTGGCCTCGGTTGGTTCTCTCGATCGGAGGAACTATTGAAAGGCCGCTGTGGGCCGGCTCAGGCAGGAACGGCCGGAAGGAAGCGGGGCAGTGTCGCGGGGATCGCTTCTCGGCTCAGTATCTTCGCGACCTCCTGAATCACCGACTCCCGAGTCGCCTGCCACAAATCGGCACCGTGCAGCCTCGTGTCTCCATCAGCCGCATCGGCCCAGGCGCCTTCCCGTTCGACGGAGGTCATCTCCACTCCGGCGTATCCCGCAGGGAATGATGAGATTGAAACCGGATTCCTCATCCAGGACATTCAACGCGAAGCCATGGGTTGTAACCCACTGCCGGACGTGAATGCCGATGCTCGCGATCTTCCGCCCTCCGGTCCAGACTCCGGTCAGCCCCGCTGTGCGCTCCGCGGTGATCCCCAATCTTTCGAGCGCTGAAATGAGGCCTGCCTCGAGCTGGCGCAGATACCAGTGCAGGTCCTGGCGATGGTGGTGGAGATCGAGAATCGGATAGCCGACCAACTGCCCGGGGCCGTGGTAGGTCACATCGCCACCCCGCTCCACTTCCGCCACCTCCAGCCCCTTCGCAGCCAGTGCCGCCGGAGAGAAGGGAAGGCTGCTTTCGCGGGTGCCGCGACCGAGGGTCACGACGGGATCATGCTGCACCAGCAGCAAGATGTCATCGCTGATCTCGCCGGCGATACGGCGATCGGCAAGGTCCCGCTGCAACCGGTGAACCTCGTCGTAGCCCCGACGGCCGAGGTCGATCACGTAGAGCGGAGGATTACTCATTGGGGGCGTGGCTGTCGGGCGCGACCAAGCCAGAGGCAGGCTAGAACCGCCGCGGCGGCCAGAGCGAGGAGACCCATGCGCCCGAAGGCGCGGTCGAGCGGCATCGCGATGAGAGCGGCGACGAGCGACGCGAATCCGGCCACGAGCGAGAATGCCCCCCGCCGGTACAGCGATTCGACCGGCCTCAGCAGCGACCAGGTCGCGGCACCGCCCGCGAGCACACCGGCCAAGGTTCCAATCAACAGGAGCATGGCCTGGGGACCGCCGGTCTCAGGCGAGGTCGTAGGGGGAGACTGCAGTTGCAGGGTGCGCACGAGCCACAGGACCATCGCGATGACTGCCGTGCCGAACAGCACCCCGAAGGGGAGAGCGCGGAGCACAAGGCCGAGCTGGTGCGCCTCCTCGTCTTCGTTCAGCAATTAGCCTTCCCGTTCGATTGAAGATTGAAGATTTCAGATTGAAGATTAAATGCGTTTCCGCTGGACCTTGGCGATGGCAGATTCGAAACTGAAACAATCTGCAATCTGAAATCTTCAATCTGAAATCCTCAGATGTGCAGCACCCGGCCCATCGAATCGAGCGCTGCCTCGGCGATCGCCTCGGAGAGTGTCGGGTGGGCATGGATCGCCAGATCCACTTCCTCGACGGTGTATTCGTTCTCCCGGGCCACGGCGAGTTCATGGATCATCTCTGATGCGTGAGACGCCACGATATGGGCTCCGAGGATCTCGCCGTACTTCTTATCGCGAATGATTTTTACGAAGCCTTCTGTCTCGTTCGACGCGCGGGCTCTTCCGTTGGCGCTGAAGGGGAACCGGCCTACCTGGTAGTCAAGCTTCTTTTCCTTGCACTGATCCTCGGTCAGCCCGATGCTGGCGACTTCCGGATGGCAATAGGTTACGCTGGGCACATTGTCGTAGCGGATCGGATGGGGCTTGTGGCCCGCGAGCAGCTCGGCCACGAACACCCCCTCACGGCTCCCCTTGTGGGCCAGCATGGGAGGCCCGGCCACGTCGCCGATGCAATAGACCCCGGGCGCGGTCGTCTCGAGAGTCGCAAGGTTGACCTTGACGAACCCCCGCTGGTCCAACTGCACTCCCGCTTCCTTGAATCCCATGTTTTCCGTGTTCACCGCGCGACCCGCGGCCATGAGCACCTTCTCCGCCTGCACCGTTTCGGTCTTGCCGCCCACTTCAACCGTCAGCGTCACCTTGTCCTTGCTCGACCTGGGCCTTGGTGACCTTGGCACCCGCGAACACATCCATCTTCCGCTTCCGGAAGCTTTTGCTGATCACATCCGATGATTCGGCGTCCTCCAGCGGAAGGATCCGAGGCAGCGCCTCGATGAGCGTGACCTTCGACCCGAAGGCGTTGAAGATGTCGGCAAACTCGCAACCGACCGCTCCTGCTCCGATCACCGCGACCGAGGCCGGCAGTTTCTCCAGGAAGAGCGCCTCATCGGAGCTGATGACCGTCGTCTTGTTGATCTCGAGCCCGATCTGCGGAATGCCCTTCACTCGCGAGCCGGTCGCGATGATGACCGCCTTCTTGGCTTCGTGGGTCTCCCCGCCGACCTTCACTTTTTTCCCCGGAAGCAGGCTCCCCTCACCCTTCAACACCGTCACCTTGTGCTTCTTCATCAGGAACTCGACGCCCTTCGAGTTCTGCTCGGCGACTCGCCGCGACCGCTTCATCGCGACCCCGTAATCGGTCTTCACGCTGCCGACTTCGATGCCGAGGTCCTTCGCGTCGTGGGCGATGAGATTGGCCGTGTATGCGCTGTGAAGCAGCGCCTTGGTCGGGATACACCCGATATTGACGCACACCCCACCGAGTTTGTCTTTCTCCACGACGGCGGTGGCGAGCCCAAGCTGTGCGCACCGGATGGCGCAGACGTAGCCTGCAGGGCCACCGCCGAGGATGATCACATCAAACTGGGCCACACTACCTCCAGAGGTCGTTGTCTTACCACACCAAAGCCAGCGGATTCTCCAGCATGGTCTTCAGGGTCCGCAGAAAGGCCGCGCCGGTTGCCCCGTCGATCACCCGATGGTCACAGGACATCGTGATCCGCATCCGGCGGCGGGGGACTAGCTGCGCCTTCGTGAACCACCGGCTTCTGCTCGATCGTGCCAACGGCCAGGATGCCGGCCTCGGGCGGGTTGATCACGGCGGTGAACTGGTCGATATCGAACATGCCGAGATTGGAAACCGAGAACGTTCCGCCGGTATACTCGTCCGGTGTCAGGCGCCGCTCGCGGGCCCGCGCCGCCAGGTCGCGCGACTCCAGGGAGATCTGTCGCAACGTCTTCTGGTCGGTGTAACGGATCACCGGGGTAATCAGGCCGTCCTCAACCGCCACCGCCATGCTCACGTGCACTTCGTTCCAGTAGCGGATATGGTCGTCCTGCCACCAGGCGTTACAGGCGGGGTGCTGTCGCAGCGCGCTGGCCACCGCCTTGATCACGATGTCGTTGAACGAAATCTTGGGACTCTCTGCTTCGGCGCCCTTGCGAGCTCCCGCATTGAGCGCCTCTCGCGCCTCCCAGACCCGCTCCATGTCCACTTCGGTGGTGAGATAGAACGTGGGCACCGGCCCGATGGACTGAACCAGCCGCTTCGCAATGGTCTTCCTGATCTGGCTAAGCGGCACATCCCGGTAAGCCTCTCCCGGCGCCATCACGACAGGAGCAGCGGCCGCAGCAGGTGTTGCAGCCGGAGCGGTTCTCCCGGTGCGGGCTTCCTCGAGGTCGCGGATCACGATGCGACCATCCGGACCGGAGCCTTGTACCAGCGCGAGATCGACTCCGCGCTCGGTGGCAATTTTTCTCGCGAGAGGGGACGCCTTGATCCGCTCTGAGGGGCGGGGAGCCGGAGCCGTCTGTGGCGCTGGAGAAGGAGCAGGCGCAGCCGGAGCGGCCACCTGGGCAGCCGGTGCCGGCGCTGCAGCTGGAGCAGGGGCCGGCGAGGGAGCTGGAGCGGGTGCCGGTTTCGCCGCCGGAGCCGCAGCCTTGGCACCCGCCGGCTTCTCGACCGCGACCTCTTCTCCCGGCTGACCGATGACCGCCACAACCTCCGCGACCGGCACTGTGGTGCCTGCGGTGACGAACTGCTTGAGCAGCGTCCCGCCCGCGCGGGCGACCAGATCCATCACGGCCTTATCGGTCTCCACCTCGGCCAGGACGTCGCCGGCGGACACCGTATCGCCCTCTTTCTTTTTCCACTCCACCAGGCGGCCTTCCTCCATGGTTGGAGAGAGGGCCTCCATCAGTACTTTCGTGGCCATGCAGGTCCGAATTACCGTAACCGAGATGCTCAGTCTTACGGCCTGGCTTATGGCCCTGTATATGTCACCTTCCGCACCGCCGCCACCACCTTATCCGCATCCACTTTGGCCGCCTTCTCCAGCCGCTTGTTGTACGGCATGGGAACATCGGCGCCGGTGACTCGCAGTACCGGGGCATCCAACTCGTCGAATACCTCGCGCTGGATCTCGTCCACTACCTGCGCCCCGACGCCGGCGAAGGGCCACCCTTCCTCGACTACGACGCAGCGGTGGGTCTTTCCGACCGACTCGAAGATGGCCGCCGTATCCAGCGGTCTGATGGTGCGAAGGTCGATGACTTCGGCCGAGATTCCGTCCGCTTCGAGCTGCTGCGCTGCCTTGAGTGCGATGGCGACCGTCTTCGCGTGGCAGACGAGCGTCACGTGCTCGCCGGGACGTTTGATGTCCGCGACCCCGATCGGAAGCGTGTACTCTCCTTCTGGCACTTCACCCTTCACGTTGTAGAGCATCTCGCCTTCCATGAACACGATCGGGTCGTCATCCCGGATCGCGCTCTTGAGCAGGCCCTTTGCGTCGGCCGGTGTCGCCGGCATCACGACCTTCAAGCCGGGGATATTGGCGTACATGCTCTCGAACGACTGCGAGTGTTGCGAGGCGAGCTGCAGTGCGGCGCCTGACGGGCCGCGGAAGACGATCGGAACTCCGACCTGCCCGCCGGACATGTAGCGCATCTTGGCCGCGGAATTCACCAGCTGGTCGATTGCGAGCAACGCGAAGTTCCAGGTCATGAACTCGATGATCGGTCGCAGGCCAACCATCGCCGCCCCGACCCCGACTCCGGCGAATCCCAGCTCGGTGATCGGCGTATCCACGACCCGGTTGGGGCCGAACTCCTCCAGCAGGCCGCGGCTCACCTTGTAAGCGCCCTGGTAGACCCCGACCTCCTCGCCCATGAGGAAGACATCGGGATCCCGTTGCATCTCCTCGCGGAGAGCCTGGTTGAGGGCGTCCCTGTATGTCAGTGTCGGCATGGTCTCGATTTCGCAGGTAGTGGGTTGTAGGTGGTAGGGAGTAGGTGCGGCATCCCCACTCCCTACTCCCCACTCCCTACTCCCTACTCCCTGTTTTAACCGGCGCATACACATCCGTATACAACTCCTCCGGCTCCGGATCCTCCGCCGCATCCGCGAAGTCATAGGCATCCTGTACCTCTGCCACGACTTCCTTGTCCATCGCGGCGATCTGCTCGTCGGTGATGATGCCGTCGGCCTTGAGCTTCTCCTGCCAGAGCAGGATCGGATCCCGCTTGCGGTGCGCCTCCACCTCTTCCTTGGTCCGGTAGTGCCCGTGGATCGGGTCGGACATCGAGTGCCCGACAAATCGGTAGGTCCTGATCTCGAGAAGCGTCGGTGCTGCAGGTCGGCGGGCCCGGACCACTGCGCGGTCCATTGCGGCCATCACTTCCAGCAGATCCTGCCCGTCCACCACCTCTCGTGACATGTCGTACGAAGCGGCGCGCTCGGAGATGTTCCAGGTGGCGGTCGCCCGGTCGAGCGCGGTGCCCATCCCGTAGCCGGTTGTTCTCGCAGATGAAGATGCAGGGCAGCTTCCAGATCCCCGCCATGTTCAGCGCCTCATGGAAGGCGCCGTTGTTGATCGCCGCCTCTCCGAAGAAACAGACCGCGACCTGATCTTTCTCGCGGTACTTGATGGCGAAGCCGATTCCCGCGGCGAGCGGAATATGCCCGCCGACGATTCCGTGTCCTCCAAGGAAGCCGAGAGAGGCGTCGAACAGGTGCATCGACCCGCCCTTGCCCTTCGAACACCCCGCCGCCTTGCCGAATAACTCGGCCATCACCGCGCGGGAGGATATCCCCCGCACCAGGGCCTGACCGTGGTCGCGATAGGTGGTGACGATGTAGTCGTCGGGTCGCAGCTGAGACAGGCAGCCGACTCCCACCGCTTCCTGGCCGATGTAGAGGTGACAGAACCCGCCGATCTTCCCCAGGCTGTACGCCTCGCCGGCCTTCTCCTCGAAGCGCCTGATGAGCAGCATCTGGCGGAGATACAGCCGGTACTTCTCGGCGAGCTTGGTGTCGGGCTTGCGCGAGGCCTTGGTGGAAGCGGTCATGGTGTCAGAGCGGCCGAGCTAGCCGCCGAGCCGTCCTGTCGCCGAGCCGCCGCATCTGCCTGCTCCCAGGCGTGGTAGGACGACCGAGTCAGCGGGCTCGACTGAACGTGGGTGAATCCCAGATCCATTCCGATGTCTCGCAGCTCGTCGAATTCGGCCGGCGTGTAGTAACGGGCGATCGGCAGGTGAGCGGCGGAAGGCCGGAGATACTGGCCCAGCGTGAGAATATTCACGTCCTTGCGTCGCAGGTCCCGCATGCAGGTCACGATCTCGTCCCACTCCTCACCCATGCCGAGGATTACTCCCGACTTGGTCAGTCCTTCCGGGGCCATGCGGCGAGCCGCACCGAGAAGGTTCAGGGCGCGGTCGTAGCGTCCGCCCGGACGGGCCAGGCGGTACAGCCGCTCGCAGGTTTCCAGGTTGTGATTGAAGATGTCAGGCTTGGCCTCGAGCACGATGGCCAGCGCCGTCTCCGAACCCTTGAAATCCGGCGTCAGCACCTCGACCGTGGTTTCCGGCAAGCGCTGGTGGATTTCCGAGATGCACGCCGCAAATGCCTCGGCGCCACCGTTGGGGAGGTCGTCCCGGTCTACCGATGTGATGACCACGTGGCGCAGGCCCATCTCCGCCACGGCCTCAGCCAGTCGCACCGGCTCGAGCGGGTCGTAGGGTGCCGGAGTACCGTGCGAAACCGCGCAGTACGCGCAGTTCCTGGTGCACACGTCGCCCAGGATCATGAAGGTGGCGGCTTTGTGCTCCCAGCACTCGCCGATGTTGGGACAGCGAGCCTCTTCGCAGACCGTGTGAAGCCCGAGGTCTCGCATCAATTGCTGGATTTGCAGGTAGGTTGGTCCGCCCGGAGCCTTCACCTTGAGCCAAGCGGGCTTCCGGGGCGGTGGATTGGCAGGGACTGAGGTCAGCTCGTTGCTGCGAGTGAGCTGGACCAGCGGGAGAACCATATGGTCTCCAGACCTCTAAACGAGGAGAGCCGGAATACTTACCGGGGATGCAAGCTAGTGCGACCGGTCGGAGGGGGCCATGGGCAAAAGGGGCATTTTCAACCGAATGGATGAAATTATCTACATCCCGGCAGGGGCCTCCTTACAGCGGTCCATAAGAGTGGCAGCATCCGTCCTTACCGTCGACGTGGCGTGAGCCTCGACCGTGGTAATACCGCGTTCGGTCTGGTACTCGTCAAACGTGCTCGCCTTGACAGTGAGATCGGAGCCAAGCGTGGTACCGGTCGCAGCCTGGAGCTCGATTTGATCGTAATGGCGGCGGAATTTCACGTTCGACTCCCGGTAGGTGCTGTCGTTCTTCTGCCCCATGACCCGACGCGCATCGTCATCGTGGACAATCTGCTTGTACCCCATCGATTTGAGCTGTTGCTGGGCACAGGTGTACGCGTCGTCTCTCGCCAGACTGGAAGACGCGGCGCCGGTGCTGTACAGGGTTCCGCCGCCGCATGCGGCGAGAACAAGAGCGATACTCAGACTGGAGGTGATCCCGACTCCGACTCGCAGGGACATTTTCACAACGCTCCGACGTGGAATTGAAGAGGATGGTGTGGCGGAATAGTAATCGGTTGCGCCTCAGGACAGAGAGGGCAGGAAAACCAACGGCCCCCCATGACGGGGGGCCGTTGTTAGCACCGAATGAACCGCTGAAGCGCTGCCGGGCCTAGTAGAACAGCATGAAACCAAACGCGCCGGTGAAGGCCTTGTTTTGCTCTACGTTGTTCTCGGTGTCGTCGGATATCATGTAGTTGCCTTCAACGACGATCTTCAGAGACTTGGTAGCCTGGTGGTAAAGGCCGCCGGAGATCAGGCTGTTGCTGGTCTTGAAGTCGGGCTCGCCGTCGGTGCTCTGGAGCATGCTGGTGCCGTAGCTGGCCGCCAGGGTGTTCTTCTCGCCCAAGCCGATCGTCGCCTGAGCAAAGCCGCCGTAGGAGTCGCGCAGCTCGCCATCGGCTCCGACGCCCAATCCGCCCAGGGCCGGGCCAACGCCAGAGAAATAAGGGTGGTGCCGATGCCCTTGCCCCAGTAGCCGGTTCCGGTGAGCGAGAACTTGCCGTTCTCCGTCTTGAAGGTGAGGCCGCCGCCTACGCCCGTGGCAGTCTTGGACTGATCAGCCACCGGGTCCTTGGCGTTCTGGGCCGTTCCGTTGATGAACAGGTTGATGTTCTTGCCCTTCCACGTGAACTCGCCTTCCAGCCGCGGGAGATCGGTCTGGGTGTAGTTGCCGTCGAGCGCGGAAGGATCCATCAGGCCGATGCTCAACTGGGTGGGTCTGCCACTCTTCGTCGAGTAGGTGATCTGGCCCACGAAGTTGGCATAGGGATACCCATAGCCGATACGGCCCAGCGTGGTGCCGCTCGGGGCGATGCCACCGCCACCGACGCCGAACAGGGTCTGGTCCGCCAGGATGTTCCCGCGGGCGAACAGGCCCAGTTCCTTACCGGCCAGGATCTGGCCCCAGCCCCCGCCGACGGTCAGGAACACCTGACGCATATCGATCTGGGCGCCGAAGCAGTCGTGGATGCCGCCACCGCACTGCACTTCGGGCGCGAAGCCGAAGTGGACGCCGAGGTCAGTATTGCCCTCTTTGCCCTTGGCTTCAAACGTCGCGAACGCAGGCAGCAGGCCGGTGCCGTAGTAGAAGCCCTGGCCTCCCACGCCGGTCAGGGT
This sequence comes from uncultured Gemmatimonadales bacterium, assembly GCA_963821525.1. Lineage (GTDB taxonomy): Bacteria > Gemmatimonadota > Gemmatimonadetes > Gemmatimonadales > GWC2-71-9 > DATBGE01. The sequence goes on from CAWGED010000005.1 coordinate 229,328, forward strand.
TCCCGGGGAATCGGTTGTGCCGCCATCTTCTGGCTCTGGTACTGCGCGAAGATGTTGACGTTCCCCGCGAACGAGAACGTCCAGCCGTTACTCATCTGCATGGTCAGCTGCGCGTTGGCGGTACTCGCCGCGGCTAGCAGCAGACCGCCCAACAACAGTGCGGAACGCTTCATCGGTGCCTTCTCCTGACTAGAAGAGGAATTGGAACTACCCGCTTCATCAACAAGTGCCTGCACCAACTGACGTCTCAAACAAAGTCAGCGATAGATCTCACTCCTTCTGTTGCATCTGCCGTTTGAGATCGTTGTTCACCTCCCAGAAAGCGTACCAGAGCGCGTTTGGACGATGGTTCTCCCACCAGAAATAATCGTCGAGCCGGGCCCCATAAACATTGGCCGCATAGCGAAATACCAGCCCATTCACCCGCAGGCTGTCCATTACCCGCCACAACCCGGCCGAATCCCGAACGCCAGAGGCAAGCGCCTGACTCAGCGCGCTGCCTGCGAGAAAGCCCGAAAGGAAGGTGTTGCGTGCGTCCGGACTGAGTTTCGCCCAATCCTGGCCGCTGATCGAAAACCAGTTAGGGTCCCGTATCTCACGAATCGGAAAAAAGATACAAAGACCCGCCAGCAACGCAACCCGGGGCCATTGAATTCCTAGGCATCTTAGTCGGATATGAGCGTCCTGTTGGGTTCAATCCACAACCTCGGAATTCACCGGCTCCCCCTTAGTTGCTGGTTGAAGCCTCCACGGAGGGGGCCGAAACCTGGGAACTCACCACGAAACGGATCCACATTCCTGAATGCCCGTGCCCCGGCACTCCGCAAATTATCCGGTACTCCGCAGCGGGTTCGGCCTTGAAGCGCATGGTGTCCTTCTGCCCCTGGGCGAGTCCCTGCGTGGCTTCCCGAGTGTAAGCTCTAGGGATCGCCGCTTCTTCCGCCATGTTCGGTATCGGCCCCTCGGCGGGAATCATCACGGCACTGTGCGGGGTGCCATCATCATTCACGAAGGGCATCACGACGGTGGATCCGGCCGGTACTGTGAGAGTGAGTTCTCCGTTGGTAAAGCCGTTGAAGTTGAACGGACTCTTGGCTCCCCCGGTGAGCCCCGCAATCAACTTGAAGGAGACCGTCTTGGATGCTGAATCATAGCTGAGCCAGGTTGAATCAATTGGAAAATGACCGGCGTGTTGCGCTTCGGTGGTCTGCGTCGCCGCCGTGCGGGCAGCGACCAGAGCCGCAAGAACTAGCAGAACCTGCCGGGACTCTCGCCAAATCATGCCGACTCCTGAAAAAGAAGTAACCACTCAAAGTGAAGCGGGCCAGCCGGCATGGCTGGCCCGCTTCTCAAGATAGAACCGGCAAGGGCCTATGAGGAAGCCTCGCCGATCGCCCCGGTCATGCGGGGGGCGTATACGCCTTCGGCAGGCCGAAGATGTACACGCTGTTGCCCAGCGGGTAGCTCAGCTGGAAGTTGCCACCGCAGGCCACCGCGATGAACTGCTCGTTCTTGAACTGTGTAGGTCATCGGAGCGGAGTTGCATCCGGCGCCCGCCTGGAACTGCCAGAGCAGCTTCCCGGTGCGGGAATCGTAGGCGTTGAAATTCCCGTTGCCTTCTCCGGTGAAGACGAGCCCGCCGGCCGTCGCCAGGGCCCCGCCCATCATCGGCTGCGGCACCTTCACCTGCCACGCCTTCTTGCCGGTGCCGAGGTTGAGCGCCGTGAACGAGCCCGTACTGCTCCTCACCCGGCGATCGCGACGAAGGCCGAACCGAGCCACAGTTTTCCCTTGTCCCACGGCGGCGTTGTGGGTGATGTAGTTCATCGGCTGATGGAGGCCTGCTACGAAGGCGTAGTTGAGCTTGGGATCCACCGCGATCGGCGACCACTCTGCACCGCCGTTGGCGCCGGGAAGCATCCGGGTACCCGAAGCGGTGGGCTGGGCGAACATGTTTTCCTGCGGGGTGAAGTTCTCAGTCTTGCGCACCAGCGTGCCGGTTGCGGCGTCCAGCACGTAGACCCAGGCGGTCTTGCCGGCATGGACCACGACCTTCTTGCCGCCCAGCGTGGTGACGACCGGCGGGGACACGGCGTCGAGGTCCCACACGTCGTGCGGAACCGTCTGGTAGTACCACTTGGTCTTGCCGGTTGTCGCCTCGATGGCGACGACGCAGTCGGTGTACAGGTTATCGCCCGGGCGCACGCTGCCGTCGAGGTCGGGCGAGGGGTTACCAACCGCCACGTAGATGAGACCGAGGCTCTGGTCGTAGGCCGGAGTCATCCAGACGCCGCCGCCGCCGCGGGTCCACGCGTCCGCGTACTTGGCGCTGTCCGACTTCTCGGCGCCGGTGTTGCGGTTCAGGTTGTTGCCTTCGGGGGTCGCGTCAACCCAGTTGCCGTACCAGCCATTGGGAGCCGCCTCATCGAAGGTGGGATCGCCCTTGGGAGCGGGAATCGAATACCAGCGCCAGACCTGCTTGCCGGTCACCGCATCGTAGGCGGTCACGTGGCCCCGGATGCCGTATTCACCGCCCGAGACACCGACGATCACGTTGTTGCCGATGACAAGCGGCGCGTGGGTGATGCTGTAGCCGAAGGCCGGATCGGCCACCTCGTTGTCCCAGACAACGTCACCGGTCATCCGGTCGAAGGCGATGAGGTGGGCATCGAGGGTGCCCATGTAGACGTGCGGGCCATGCACGCCCACGCCGCGGTTGTTGGGGCCGCAGCAGAAGATCGTAGTGCCGAGCTTGTGCTCGTAACGCCAGACCTGTTTCCCGGTGTCGAGGTTGTACGCGATCAGGGTGTTGTACGGGGTGGTCACGTACATCATGTTCTCAACCACGATCGGCGTATTCTCGAACGAGCCGAGCTTGCTGATCCCGGTCTGGAAGACCACCCGAGGCACCAGCGACTTCACGTTTGTGGTATTGATCGCCGTAAGCGTGGAGTAGCGCTGGTTCCAGTCATTCCCGCCATACGTCATCCACTTGGTCTGGGCGGAGAGGTTGCTGGCAGCCGCTGCGCAAACGAGCATGGCCAGACCCCAACGAGAAGCACTGCGCATGGGAGAAGGTCTCCTGGGTATAGGGAACTGAGGAAACGACCATCGTGCCGCCACGACACAGCCAGACGCGGGCGGAAGCGCCATTGATACGCAGGCTTTAAGAGGCTCGGGAAGATGCCACCGCCCACGGCCGTGGGACGGCGGCGCTTTTGGAAATAGGGCTTGCGACCGGAACCGTCAAGTGGCCTTTAGTGGAATAGGAGCACTGCCTTCTGGAAGGTCATGAAGACCCCCCATCCCAGCGGAATCCCCACCGCGATCCAGGCCAGTGCGACCAGCCCCCAGTTCCCCGGTTCGGGCTGGCTGCCGGTCGGCTCGTTGGGTTGCATGTGCGTCCCTCCTAGAGGTACCGCTTCTCCGGAACCGTCTCGTCAGTGGCCCCGCAGGCGCTCCCGGGCCAGCTCCTCGTCGGACATGAAGTAGCGATCGGGAAGCGGCCGGACCAGCAGGTTGCAGATGAAACCGATCACCAGGAGCCCAGCCAGGACGTACATAGTCGTGTTATACGCCTCCGCCACTGGTACCCCGCGGTCCACCTGATGTTGCCGGATCTCGTTCACCAGCAGCGGGCCCACGACACCGGCGGTCGACCAGGCCGTCAGCAATCTTCCGTGAATGGCGCCCACAAACTGGGTCCCGAAGATGTCCGACAAATAGGCGGGGATGGTGGCGAAGCCGCCGCCATACATCGTGATGATCACGCAGAAGATCGCCACGAAGAGCGCGACGCTGCCGATCCGGCCCGCATGCGGGACCAGTGAGTAGAGCACGATCCCAAGGGCGAAGAAAATGAAGTAGGTCGGCTTGCGGCCGAGCTTATCAGAGAGCGACGCCCACCCGATCCGCCCCCCGATGTTGAACAGACTCAGGAGTCCCACGAAGCCCGCCGCGGCGGAGGCCGACACTTTGTCCTTGAAGACCTCCTGGATCATGGGCGATGCCTGTTCCAGGACGCCGATACCGGCGCTCACGTTGGTGCACAGGACCAGCCAGAGCAGTATGAAGGGCACCGTCTTCCAGGCCACGTCCACGTGAACATGGCGACGAGTGACCATGCTGACATTAGTGGTAGCGGGCGTCCACCCCGCGGGTTTCCAGTCATTGGGCGGAATCCGATAACTGAACGCGCCGCACATCATCGTCACGAAGTCAGATGAGACCCATCGTGACGAAGGTCTCCCAAACACCGACCGAGGTCGGCGTGGCGTAGTGCTTCATCAGGATAACGGCCAGCGGCGCCCCGATCATGGCACCGCCTCCGAATCCCATGATCGCCATGCCGGTTGCCATGCCGCGGCGGTCCGGGAACCACTTGATGAGGGTGGAAACCGGTGAGATGTATCCCAGTCCGAGTCCGCACCCACCAATCACCCCGTTGCCGAGATACAGGAGCCAGAGCTGGTGGGTGCGAACGCCGATTGCGGAGATCAGGTACCCTCCACCCCAGCAGAAGGCGGCCGCGACACCCGCCCTGCGCGGGCCCACTCGCTCGAGCCAGCGTCCGAACACCGCCGCTGACAGACCCAGGAACACGATGAAAATCGTGAACACGAGGGCGATTTGCGTCTGCGTCCAGTCGCCTGGGCCGGACTCGGTGATGCCGAGGGCACGAGTGAGCGGAAGTTTGAAGACGCTGTAGGCGTAGGCTTGGCCGATCGAGAGATGGATGGCGAGCGCCGCCGGTGGGACCAGCCACCGATTGAACCCTGGCTTCGCGACAATACGTTCCTTGTCGAGCAGGCCGGACATCAGCGACTCCTGATGTGGGACGGGTACATCCGGGAGGAACCGGCATACATTACCGCGAGCCCGAGAAAAATGCCAACCGACCCGAACCTTTCGATTCCCTCGCTCACGCGAGCCGGACTCACCAGCCTCATGCTCGTCCTGGCGGCGATGGGCACTTTGTCCGCCCAGCAGACCGGCGCGCTTCCCCAGTGGATGACCGCAGATTCGGCGAGTCGAACGGTCTCTCTGGAGCTCAAGGTTGCATGGAGCTGCGGGTTCGCCAGCGACTATCTCGGGCTACCGCCAGGGGGGCGTGGAGGTCGTGGTTCCGGTCGGCTGGACGATTCGCTGGCGATGGATCAATGGGGACAGCACCGCGGCGCATAGCCTGGTGGTGATGGTGGAGCGGGAGAAACTGCCGGCTGAAGGCGGCAGCCCGGTGTTCGACAACGCGATGAGCCGGAATGTCGTCCGTGGTCTAGGCCCCGGGAAAACCGACGAGACCACATTCACTGCGGATCAGGCGGGGTGGTACTGGCTGCTCTGCGGCGTCCCGGGCCACGCGCTGGGCGGAGAATGGATCGGTCTGAAGGTGGACGCTGAGGCCAAGGCTCCCGCTGCGACGTTCCGGCAGTGAGGGGGCCGCGTAAGAAGTAAGAAGTTTTGCCTCTCACTTCTCACGTCTTACTTCTCACGCATTCACGGCGTCACTTACCTCTCTTGGAGTAACCCCTCCACTTCCGCCCGCATCTCCTTCACCAGCTTCGCGTGCTGCTCCGGCAGGGCGGGGCCATAGAAACCGGCGTGAATCCGACGGACTCGACCAGTGCGGTCGAGAAAGATCGTGGTGGGGAACGCCGTAAAGTTGGTGAGCTGCGGCAGGGTCGCCGCGGCGGCCTCGGTGTCATTGGTTCCCGCCCGAAGCAGGATGAACGGGATGTGGTAGGCATCCCGGTACAGTCGCACCTGGTGATTGTCGGTGGCGCTGTCGCCGCTTACCTCATAGGCGAGTCCGACGATCTCCAGCCCGCGGGCGTGGTAGTCCTTATAGAGCTGCACCAGGGCGGGGGCCGCGTCGTGGCAGGTGGGGCACCAGGTCCCGAACACGTCGATCACGACCACCTTGTCCTTGAGTCGCGGGTCGGCCTCGGTGATCTGCCGGCCTTCGAGATCGGGGAAGCTGAAGCGGAACGGTGTCGTGTCCGCCGTCGTGATCTCGCTGGGCGACTTGAGATGAGGAACTCCGGTGCTGCGGACGGCGATGAATCGGGTCTGGGTTCGGAGGCCGGCGTGGAAGATCCCGCGGAGGGTGTCTGCCTTAAGCTGGCCGGTCAGCATGTAGACGTAGGAGCCGTCGAAGTGGGAGATCGAAAAACTGTCCGCCTGCGCATGTCCCCAGAAAAGACCGTAGTCCCCCGTGTTGGAGATGATGGTTCCCTCGAGGCCCGCCTGGCCATTGCGTAGCTCGATGACGCGAGGGCTCGCGTCGAAATCGGTCAGGAACTGCGCGTCCCAGCGACCGGTCAGCCCCGCGGGACCTTTCTCGACCGGCCAACGGCCGCGTCCCGCGCGAAAAGGAATGGTGCGGGGTCCGCGCCGTCCTACGTTGTGATACTCCCCGACCAGGGAATCCCCTCTGGCCACCGCGGCAATGGTGGCTGCGTAGGCCGAGATGTCGAACACCACGCTGTCGCCGGCGACGCGTACCGCGCTCAGCGCCTGGCACTGCGTCCCATTGCAGAGCTTACCCTGCCACGTTCCTCCCTTTTGTTCTACCGTGAGCGCGAAGCGAAGAGGGCCTCCGGCAATGTCGAGCACGGCCCGCCACGGGCCAGCGGGGGTGGGAGCGACAGTGAGGGCTAGGAGAAGCGTAAACAATTGACGATTGACGATTGATGATTGATGATTGAACTGCTGTGGACTCGAGATGATTACCAATCTGCAATCGGCAATCGGCAATTACCAATTGGCAATCATCAGTACTTCTCCCCGGCACGAATCTCCGCCGACACCCGATTCCCCGGCCACGGCGCCGGGCAGGCGTACGCGGTGCTGTAGGCGCAGAAGGGATTGCGCGACCGGTTGAAGTCGAGCAGGTAGGTGCTCTCGTCGCGCGGAGTCAGAGTGACGAACCGCCCCGCCGGATAGCTCCCCTTTCCATTGGTCAGATCCTGGAAATAGATGATCAGCTCCGACTCGCCGCTGTCTTCATCGGCGATCCGGTAGGCCTTGAGATTGGCGGCACCTGACTCGAGCGGGATGGTGAAGACGCCGGCCTCTATCGCTTCGGTTTCCACTCCGTCCAGCATGAGAATTCGGTGTGTCACCCGGCTGGCTGGCTTGGTCAGGCTGCCTATTAGGACGAGGTGAGTATCGGCCGGAAAGTAGCTCGGTATGAGAGTACGGTGCTCCGGGCCGAACACGGTGAGGACGGACCGGCCAGAGGGCCCCGTCGGCCGGAGCTGGTAGGATCCAATGGCGGTGAGGCGGTCGCGAGGCAGGGGTGTCTTGGTCCCCTGTTGGCTCAGCACCACGCTGCGCCCTTCTTCCCGCACCGTCATGCGCGTCGAGTTCTTGAGCGGGACGTCGGCGTCCTCCGGTCCGAGCGTGAGCCCCGTTCCGATGGCCTGCTGGGCCAGCGCGGCCAGAGGTGAATCGGGGGCGTTGGCCAGCCAAAGGGCGAATGCGCTCCGCTCCGCGACGAGGTCATCTCTGGGCAGTAAGCGGTGAGCGGTGAGCAGTGAGCAGGAGTGGAATAATCAGTGTGGTGCGGATTGCCGAGGCGAACCCGCGCCGAGGGAAGACCACCTCTGCTTTCGGTGCCCGCCGCTCACCGCTCACTGCTTACCGCTCACAGTAGTTCAGCTCCCGATCGTCCCAACCAGGATGGGCTGGGTCGTGGGCTGGGGCGAACCACCAGCAGGTTCGTTGGTGACCGCGGCGACAGCGAGGTTCGGGGCTTCCGGAATTGCGACCTGTTGCACCATGGCATGCCCGGTCGGCTCCGCGGTGAACGTCACCGAGGGAATCGGCTTGCCGCCCTTGGGGATGAACCAGAGCTGGTAGACCCGTCCGCTCTCGGTCGGCTGCAGGTTGAAGGCGTGAATCAGTGCCACCCGCTTCTTCGGATTCATGAAGAGCTGAATCACCGGTGCGGGCGTCGAGGTCGATGTCAGGGTCGTAAGGCGTACATCGGGTTCCAGAATCGCATTCAGGGTTGCCTCTCGCTCGGCGAGCTGGGCCTGGGTCGCTCCGAAGTCTCGTCTCAGCTCGGCGATCGCGGTGTCTCGCTCCGTCACCTGGCGCCGGAGGGCAATCGACTGAAGTCCAAACCCGACAGCCAGCAGGACAGCCGCAGCGGCAGCCCAGGGGATCCAGTTGGGCCGGGCCGCCGCCGGCCGTAGCGCTACCACCTTCTCCTTCGCTACGCGAGCGAGCACCCGGTCGCGCAGGTCGCTGGAGGGACCGGACCCGGCGCCCGCCGTCGTCGTGGTGAGGAGTGTGGCGACTTCCCGGAATTCGGCCACCTCCCGCTGTGCCTCGGGAGACGTAGCCAGAAAGGCCTCGAACGAGCGAGCCTCCGCCGGATCGAGGGCGCCCAGCGCGTAGGCCGCGGCGAGATCCTTCAAGTCCTGACTATCCCTGTCTTGACTATCCGCGCTGCTCACAGGCCCGCCTCGTGAAAATAGGGACGCAATGCGTCCCGCAATTTCTGCATTCCCAGTCGCATCCGTGTCTTGACCGTCCCCAGCGGCTCCGCGAGTCGCTCGGCGATTTCCGATTGCGACAACCCTTCGAAATAGGCAAGCTCGATCGCCTGTCGTTGCGGTGGCGAAAGGTCCGCGAGCGCGATTGCCACACGCTTGCGGCGCTCGTCGGATTCAACCGCATCGCCCGGCTTCTCCGGCCATCCACCCATCGCCGGGGAGGACGTCGGGTTCTCCCGCGCCGCCGTCTCAGTGATTCGGGTTCGCCGCTGGCGCGAACGGACCAGATCGAGGGCCCGGCTCCGGGTCATCATCGTGAGCCAGGCGGCCACCGATCCCCGTTCGCCTTCGAAGCGGGCCGCGCCGCGCCAGGCCTGGGCGAAAGCCTCGAGCACGACCTCTTCCGCATCGGCTCGCTGGCCGAGCATACGGTACGCCACGGCGTACAGAGTGGGTCCGTATTTGTCGTAGAGGGAAGCCGCCGCGCGTTCGTCGCCTGCTGCCATCTGAGCAACCAGGTCGGCGTCCCGCACTCCGGTGGAGGTGGTGAGATCGGCCATCTGCGCTCGGGCGCGCGAGCTCCGCACAACTGAGGTGACGTGCAACACCGGAACGGTGTCCATCAGTCTATACCCCAGTGCGGAGCCGCCACAAGACGGCAGCATGCGGTCGCCTCTCCTCTACCGGTCATTTCCTACGCACGGGGCGGCGGTTCAGATCAGTGGACGGTCTTTTCTCCGTCGTCGCCGGTGAACAGGAGACTCGCTGAGCGGCCGGCGAAGCGAGCCTGCACGATGTTGACCTGATCGGAGAACAACTCGTTGTGAATGGCATTTCGTAAATGAGCGCCTGCCAGGCCGCCGGGAACATCGGCCTCCATCGTGATCCAGGTGAGGTCGCCCGTGGCACGGCGGCCGATCCAGTTCATGGCGACCGGAACTCCCGCTGCCGTCCTGAGGCCGAGGTGAGTCCTGACATACCGGGACAGGAGGGTGTCTTCCGCGGACGGCGAGATGGCGGCCCCCGCTTGCACGGCCGTGTTGAGGTCGTCGCTGAACGCACGGACTACAATCGTCACTCGCTTTCCACCCGGCTGTTCGACCAGCTCGGTCAATGTGGTGTGCAGCGGGTGCAGGGCGGCAACCAGCAATGGAGCCATGAGGAATCGCAGGTCTACCATGGCAGCCTCTCTGCAACCATGCGGGACCCGAGCAGTAGTACGAGGCAGCTGACCGCCGTGATGCGAATCCGAAGCGGAGTCCACCGGCTCCAGACCACGCCGCGGCGCAGGGCGCCATCCAGGGCAGTCAGCGCCGCACCAGCTGCGACCAGTACTACGATTTGCCCCAGCTCGATCCCGATGTTGAAGCCGAACAGTGGGACCACGATGTGGTCCATGAACAGCCTTTGCAGGTATTCGGCAAACCCGGCGCCGTGAACCAGACCAAACAGTGCCGCAAAACCGGCGCGCCAGCGGGTCGGTCGTGCCACCCCCTCACCCGCATGGGTGAAGACGTTGCTCGCCGCGGTCATCACGATCGTGACCGGAATCAGGAACTCGATCCAGCGGATCGGCAGCACCAGCGCCCCGGTGGCAGCGAGAACCAGGGTGACCGAGTGGCCCACCGTGAACGCTGTTATGACCCACAACGCATCCCGCCAATCCTGCCGCCGGTAGATGGCAGCGAGGGCGAGGAGAAAGAGGATGTGGTCCAGGGCTTCGCGGTTCACGATGTGACCGAAGCCGAGCTGGATGTAGGTTGTCAGTTCGGACATGGTGGTATTAGCTGCAGCCGTCAGCCGTCAGCCGTCAGCCATAAGCTCACGCGTCGAGCTTACGGCTTACGGCCTATGGCCCCGTAAAAGGGATTGATCTCCTTCGCCATCTCCAACCGCTCCCGCGACAGCAACGAATCCCCCAGTGCCGCAGCGATCTGGCCGGCATGCCAGTAGAGCATCGCGTCGCGAGTGCCTTGTGACAGGGCCTGCTCGACGAGCGGAGCCGCTTCGATATCGCGGCCCGACTGGTGTAAGGCCCAGGCGACGAGGTCGTAACCGTAGACATCCTTGCGCGTGCGCAGTTCCTCGCTTGCCTTTCGCAGCACAAGAGGAACATCCCGGCCGTGATCCAGCAGGAAGAGGGACCAGGCTCTGTGAAAGGCGCCGGGCTGCTGGCTCACCGATACTTCCATCGCCTTGGCGTATTCCGCGGCCTTCGCGGTGTCGCCCTCCGCCGCATAGCAATCGCTGAGGAGTCCCAGCGTCGCTGGGTCCAGCACGTTCGCGATCGCCCGTTCGCCGAAACGAATCGCGCCCGACCAATCCTTCTTTGCCGCGTGGAGCCGTGCCTCAGCACCAAGCAGCCGGTAGTCTTCGGGTGCTTCGCTCAATCCAGAGGCGAATGCCTTGCCAGCCTCGCGGAGCCTTCCCCGACGAAGTTCCAGATCACCAATTCGCAGATCGAACCAGGCGAGCTGCTCGGCAGGGACGCGGAAGCCGTTGTCCAGGTCGCGACGCACCGAGCGCAGCAGGTCCAGGGCCTCCACCGGCCTGCCTTCCAACTCGAGCCAGCGGGCGTAGCGGGGCGCCAGTGCCGGTGCATAGCGCTGAGTCGCGATCGTGGAGAAGAGCCGCTTCGCTTCCTCGTAATGCCCCAGTTCGAGCGCGATCTCGCCCAACATCGCGCGTGTGCCGGGCTCCGAGGAGTCGGCCGCAACCAGTGCCTTCGCCGTCGTGTACGCCTCGGTGAATCGGTGTTCGGCCAGCAGGGCCGAAGCGAGGAGTGCTGCGGCCTCGCCGTTTCTCCTCGCGCGATGACGATAAGAGGTGCGGGCCGCGTCTTCCGCTCGAAGCAGGTCCTGATAACTCCCGGTTTCTCGCGCCCGCGCGAGATAAAGGCTGCCGAGCATTGCAAGGTCGCGTGCGCCGTAGGGATCGCGGGCCACCCGGGCCTGGTAGAAGGCGATGTCCTGTTCTCGGATCTCGGCGGGAAGGCGGGAAGGTGGTACGGCGGGACGCTTGCTCGTCCGCATGGTGAAACGACCAGCCAAGCAGACCAGCGGACGCCAACATGGTAAGAATTCCAAACTGCAGTCGACGAGTCATCGCCAGGTACTCCCAGTCGCAAGAGCCATCGGTTGGTGATCAGCGCCGAAGCGGACGGGTGGGCGTTGTGACCGTCCAGCCCGTCCGCCTTCCCGCCCGCCTAGTTCGGCGGCGCCAGATACGGGAAGCTCGCCGAGAACGGCGAGTCGCTCGCCACGTTATCAGTTGTCAGAGCCGGCGTAGTGTGGGTCGGATCGGCGCCAAACGGATCGCCGAAGATCGCGAGCAGCGCGAGATCCACTACGTCGTCATCCAGCTTCCGCCCACCCCAGCCGTTCACCAGCGGCGGCAGGTCCACGATGTTGAGCCAGCTGGCGGTATTGGTCGGCTTGTCGGTCTGGACTACCAGCACATCCGGCAGCAACACGCTGCCCAGCGCGCTGATGTATGCGGGATCGCGTCCCGCGACGGTGGTCACGAAATTCACCACCTTGGGCGCCACCAGAGCCGCATCCTGGTCGGGGCCGATCGAGCCATGCAGCGAGTGGTCCCGCTTGTCGAGCAGCACTTCGCTGATCAGAGGATTGCCCAGCCGCTGGACCTGGTTGAAGGCCTGGTTGGGATCGGGGCCGGCGGTGCCACCGCTGTTGCTATCGTCGCTGCAGGCGCCGGCCAGCAGCGCAAGCCCGAGCGCGAGGCCGGGCAGGACCACGCGGCGCAGGGCCGGCAAATCGATGGAGTTCTTCATGAGAGCTATCCTCGGAGTCGGGTCAGTCATGGTGTGGGAGGTCTTCAGCGGCTGATGGTGCCCCAGATGTTGAGCTTGCCGGGCGCTCCATTCTCAAGCATCGAGCTGGGCAGCTCGACCACGATCGAAAGCACGTTGAAGCCTTCGATGTAGTTCACCCCGGGATTCCGGAAGGCGGCACCGCCGGGGAGTGCGCAGGGCTGTGAGAGGGCACCGGTCGAAGGACGCCGGTCAGGCAGGATGCAGAAGGCCGCCTCGAGATCGAGGAAGAACGAATCGTCCCGGGGGCCGGCGAAGGCCTGAATGCCGCTGGCCGAACCAAGATTGGTGTTGAAAGCGCCACTCAGGTCCGTGGCGCCGAAGTCGATCACGTTCATCATGGCGCCGGTTACCGTCGGCGTGAACGGACCGCGGACGTGAACCGTCTGGCTGGTGGTTTTGCCGTCGAAGGTGACCTGAATGACCTTGTCTTCGACGTAGTCTCCATCGTTGTCCACCTTGAACTGATAGAGAATGTTCGGATCGAACGCGGCGGACCCGGTCTGACCCGGGCTGAGGAATCCGCTGGTATTCATGACCAGCACGATTCTGCCCGGGGCCGAGCCGGGGAACGCGTACACGTCGGTGAGATCCATTCGGGGGTTGAGTTCCACCAGAGGAGTGTCCTGGTGGTCCGAGCCCGCCAGCAGTCTCACGCCGCCGGCCAGTGCGCCGGTGAGGACGAGGATTGCGGCGAGCCGCTGGGTGCGTGGAAGGGCGCGCCAAGGGTACATGACCGGACTCCTGGAGATGAGAGTGACGAAGCCTGGGACCGTCGGCGACGGAGACCGTCTCCTTCGCCTGCGCCCCATCTACGCCCGTCACCGGGGTCCGGATCTATGGCCTATGTATGAGTGGAAAGGACTGGGACTGAGGACTGAGAGGTAGCGAGTACCTGGTACCGAGTACCGAGTACCGAGAAGCTCAGCTTACCGCTCACCGCTTACCGCTCACCGCTTACCGCTTACCGTTCACCACTCCCAGAACCGCTCCGGCCTCACCGCTTCGAGGTGTTCGATCTCGTTCTCACCCGAAATCAGTCGCGCAATCATCACGGCGGTAATCCCCGCGAGGAGAATGCCGTTTCGTCCGTGTCCGGTCGCATACCAGAGACCACGGGCTCGTGGCTCTTTCCCGATGATCGGCAAGCCATCTGGGGTGCCGGGTCTGAGGCCAGCCCAGGTTCGAGTGACTTCCGCCTGAGCCAGGGAAGGACAGAGTCCGCTCGCAGTCGTGAAGATGCTGGCGAGACCGGCGGCGCTGACCTGGGTGTCGAAGCCCGCGTTCTCCATTGTGCTGCCGAGAATCGCTTCACCATCACGGGCAACGATGTAGCCGCCGTTACCTACGACGATGGCGTTGGGGACTCCTTTGGGCCATGCGGTGGCTGCCATCTGGCCCCGAACCGGTTCCACCGACAGCGGCCGGGGCAATCCGCCGAGATTCTTGGACCAAGCTCCCGCGGCGATGATGACGTCCCCGGCTGAATAGCGTTGGGCTCCGCGGACTCCGATTACCAGATCTCCCCGCCGCTCCACCTCGCTTACTTCCTCAGTGACCACCTCGGCCCCAAGACGCCGGGCATCGGTCAACAGTCCCTCGACCAGGCGCTCCGGGTGAAGAGCAGCATCGTTGGGCGCCCACAAGGCCCCGTGGGTTGGGCCCAGCCAGGGCCATCTTCCCTTAACTTCAGCAGCATCGAACCAGTCACAGACATGGCCCTGCTGTCGCTGCCACGCCACCTTGGACCGGAGCACAACGGTCTCTGCCTCGGTGCTGGCGACCCGAGCAATGCCGGATTCCCACCATCCGATGTCGATTCCGGTTTCAGCTTTCAGGGAGGCGGCGAGGCTCTGGTAGTATTCCCGGCCGGCCAGGCCGAGCTCGAAGAGAGGGTCTTCGGCGCCGGCATCGACCTGGGGAGCCAGCATTCCGGCGGCGGCGCGCCATCCTTCGCCGGAAGAGATGCCCCGCTCGCACACGAGGACCCGGCGGCCGGCCAACGCGAGTTCCCGGGCGCATGCGGCCCCTACTGCGCCGCCCCCGACCACGATAACATCGTACGCTGTAGTCACTTAGGGCTCGACGAAACTTTCTGAAACGCAGTGCGTATGAGTCGCTGCCCGCAACATCCCGGAGGAAAGTAGCATGATAAGGAATATGCTCGGCTTCGCGGCGCTGGCCGTGGTCGCGATGATAGCCATCAAATTCATCTTCAGCATCTTCGGCATCATCGTGAGCCTGTTCATGGCCTTGGTGTGGTTCGCTTTTGTAGGGTTTCTGATCTACATGGTGCTTCGCGTGCTCAGTCCCAGCACCGCAGATCGAGTCAAGGAGATGATTTCAGGCAAACCCGTAGTGTGATGACGAGTTCCTCCGGCAAAGCGCCCGGTCTCACGGCCGGGCGCTGTTGTTTCTGGCTGATCCTTCCGATCTAATTTCCCGAAGCACTGTGGGCGTGGACAATTTTGATGCGGCGTAACGAGGAACTCCGCCGCGACGGTTCCCATTGGCGGTGATGAGCACCGCCGGATCATAGAGGGAATCTGCCCGCTCCAATCGAGCGTCGGCTGTAAGCGCCTCAGTCACGAGGTCGGTGATCTGATCTGCGGCCTGTGTGTTGAGTGGCGTTGGGGAATGTGAGGGGGACGACTTGGCACAGGCCAAGCCGATGACCAGGATGGCGGGGAGGAGACTACCTCGCATCCAGCCGATCGAACACGGCCCAGGTGAGGAGGGGAAACATGATTTCGTGATGTCCGGTGATCTGCATCCCGATACCCGACGGCCGGGTCGGTCGTTCGACCACGTTCACCTGAGGACGGTAGTGCCGTTGCATGTCGAAGTCGGCGGCGACGAACCCGGTTGGACGTCCCTGATCCAGATTGCGCGCCACGCTTAACGCCTTGACGAAAACTTCCGGCAGGATGACCGCGCTGCCCAGGTTGATCACCACTCCGCCGTCGTCGAGGCTCGCGAGCGATGCAGCCAGCCGTTTGAAGTCACGATGACTCGTGGCGCCCAAAGCCGCTCCATCAGCCGATGGGTGCTGATGGATCACGTCGCTGCCGAGCGCTACGTGAACCGTGATCGGGACCGCTGCCTGCCGCGCGCCGAGCAGGATGGAGGCTTCCGCGCCGGGTAGTGCGCTGCGCCGGGAGAGCGCATCGGCCAGTCCCTCTCCAAGTCCGAAGTCACCGCGCTGCCGCCTGCCGAGGCCGCCTGGTTCATCGCGGCTCCGGTCTCCTCGGCCATGCCGAAACTGCCATCCGCCAGCCCCGACTCGACATCCTCGCTGGTCTGGCCAAATGCCGCGAGCTCGAAATCGTGGATCGCCGCTGCACCGTTCAGTGCGACGTGGGTGACGATCCCTCGACGGAGCCACTCGACGACCAACGGCCCCAGCCCGACCTTGGCGACGTGACCTCCGATCAGGAAGAGAACCCCACGCTGTTGTTTCTTCGCGTGAGCGAGTGCTGCAATCAGCAGCCCGCAGGTTACGGGCCGCCAGCACGTCGGGAAGCGACTCGAGGAAGGCGTGGAAGGAGCGGTCGGCTCCGGGCACCGACGCTAGAAGGGAGGTGTCGACCTTCGTGGGGCGGTTCCCGACCGGAACCGTCCTCACCCGGGTCAGGTCCACCTCCCGGTAGTGCACGCTCAGCTGCCTGCGGTAGTACCGTCGGGGAGTTTCATCGAGATCAGGCGCAAAGTCACGCTCCCGAAGGGGAGCTTCGACTTGATCTGTACCGGGATCCTTCGCTCGTCATCGGTAAGCCAGAGCTTGGCTTCGGCCCGCGGAGCGAAGAGACCGTCGCTGCCAACCGCTGGGCTCAGCACCAGGCATTGCACCTTCTTGCCATCGGGCAGCTCCATCTCCTCCCGCTTCTCCACCTTGATTACCACCGGATTCAGATCCTTCCGGAAGTACCGGTTGTACTTGTAGGTCTGCCCTTTTTCCAAGGGGATGGTGCGGAGAAAGTAGAAGAAGGCGGCGTCGTCCAGCGGATCGGCCACAGTAGATCCGGTGTCGCCGTGCGTCGTCTGGATCCAGGTAGAGTCAGGGTAGATCTCGAATTTGCGTTGCTTGGGCTTTCCGTTCTCATCCAGGTCCTGGTAGAACCGGCGGGAAATCATGTCGCTGGTTCCAGTCCACGAAGTGAGAACGCTCGTCAGGTCTTGTAGAAAGGAGCCGAAGCATCGAGCCCGAACACGAACACGAAGGATTCAACTCCACGCACCGTATCGATGCCGGTCACCGCCATCCGCGCCGTCCCCAGCCGGAGAACTCCCAGCTTGGCGGAGTACTCGAACTCCTCGCCGACGGCGAAGGGATAAGCGCCCACCGGATGGGCCGGTGGTGGTGAAGGCACGAACGCTACGCTCGCGCCCAGCAGCGAAAGGGCGAGGGCGATGGCTTTCATGAGGTTGCCTCCTGCAATTCGTTCGACTCGGAGGGCGGACCGCCGGGGCCTGACGACTCGGCTCGCGGTCCGCTCCGAATTCGGAGCCGCCGGCCGTTCCGCCAGAGCTCCTTCGCATATCCCCAGGGATCGACCCGACTTGGCCGCTCCCGCAGATCATGTCTTTCCACTGTCTGTACCACGTCCACGCGCCGGGCCTGTTGTGCCGCTCGGGCGAACAACTCGGCGTTGGCAGTCCATCCATCGGTAGTGATGAGGCTGCCTCCCGATGCCCGAATCGCGTTGCGCAGACAGATCAGACGGATTGCGCCGCAGCCCGAGACGACGTCGGTCGACCCGGGGATCGAGAGACCCGGGAGCAGAAAGCGCGCGGCTTTCCGCACCCACCGGCGACCTCGCGAGGGCTCGCCCTGTACCGTGGCTCGGGTGACGACCACATCGGCCCCGCTGTCCAGGCGCCGAACAAGTTCGGGCAGGCACTCGGGGCTGTGGGCGAAGTCCGCGTGGAGAAGTATGGCGGCGTCCCGCTTCGGACGGTCCGAGCGCTCCAGCGCGGCTCGAATCAGTTCCTCGACTGAACCGCCGTAACCGCGACGCTCGCCGTGCCGAATCACGGTCAGCGGCAAGGCCTTGGCATACGGCTCCAGCACTTCGGCGGTGGGATCGGTCGATCCATCATCCACCACAAGCAACTGGTATTCTCGCGGGAACTCCTCGAACACCCGCCGGATTTTCCAGAGCACGAGGCCCACGGTCGAGGCTTCGTTGTAGCTCGGTATGCAGACGTAAATCATTTGCCTTCAATCATCTGAGACGAGGGAACGATACACAGGGAGATGCTCACTTGCCATCCTTTCATCACTGAATACCACGGTCCGGTGGCGGCCTGCTGTCGTAAGCCTCTCTCGTTCAACCGGATCGGCCAGAATCCGTTCGACGGCCGCGGCGATTTGATCGGGTCTGCCCTTGGAGCAAATCACTCCAGCCTGAGTTCCCACAATCTCGGGCAATCCTCCGGCATCGGTGGTCACTACAGGCACGCCGAGTGCCATCGCATCGAGAACCGAAGTGCCTAGGCCTTCTTCACTTGAGCTCATGACGAAGACATCTGCGTCGGCAATGAGCGACACTCCATCGGGAATCGTTCCCAGAAGGTGGACAACTCCCGTAAGGCCTGCCTCTGCTACCTGCACTTCAATTTCGTTTCTAAGGGGTCCGTCACCCGCGACTACCCAATGCAGGTCGGGCAGGCGGGGCCGGAGCAGGCGGGCGGTCTCGACTAGTGTGTGATGATCCTTGTGCCCGACCAG
This sequence comes from uncultured Gemmatimonadales bacterium, assembly GCA_963821525.1. Lineage (GTDB taxonomy): Bacteria > Gemmatimonadota > Gemmatimonadetes > Gemmatimonadales > GWC2-71-9 > DATBGE01. Next base: position 247,395 of record CAWGED010000005.1, read on the forward strand.
TGCCGCCACGTTGACGGCGATCCGGCAGTTGTGTCCCAAGCCGAGCGACTCTCGAATATTGAGCGGCTGAGTTTCGGCATGGTGGCTTGGAGATCGATGCCCGAGTGGATGACGGAGATCCGGTCGGGCGCGACTCCACTCGTGATCAGCACTTCCCGAACGGCCTGCGATATCGCAATGACGCGATTGGCCTGTCGCCAGGGCCAGGGCCGCCGAAGCGGAAAGTCCACTCGGCGAGTTGCGACGAGGGCTGCACCGGTCCAGCGGGCACAGAGTGCGGCAAGAGCGAGAGCATGGCCGTCGTGGGCGTGGAGAATCGGGCGGACGCTACCACGCGTGACGCGAAGGAGCGGCAGAATCACCCGCGGGTCGAGTCCTGCGCTCCACGGTACCGATTCGACCGATACTCCGGCGCTCCGGAGCCGGCGTTCGAGCTCGCTGTTGCGCGGAAGTTATCACTGTCTGGCTCAGGTCCCGCTCGCGGCCCAGCGCGCGGGCAAGCAGTAGAACCTGGCGCTGCCCCCCTCGCCATTCGCGACCGGAGGCAACGTGGATGATACGCGGCATCCTCAGTGATCGAGGGCCCGTCGTCTCGTCACCGGCGGCAACTGGGAGAATTCCCGAAGCAGCCCGCGCAGTTCGCTCAGACTGAATGGTTTGCGTAGCCACGGCCGGTGCTGTTTCTCCAGAAACTGCAGGGTGTCGCCACGAATCGTGTCTCCGGTGCTGAATGCCACCCGGTCGGCCATGCTGGGGAAACGGCGGCCCAGCTCCTCGTAGAATTCCTGGCCTCCGGTTCGCGGCATGCGCAGGTCGGAGATGATCAGGTCGTAGGCGGCTTCTCCAACCTGGGCCAGAGCGGCCTGGCCATCGGCCGCAACGTCAACCTTGTGTCCCCAAGCCTCGAGGGTGGCACGGACGTAGTGAAGAATGTGGGGCTCATCGTCAACCACCAGAACTCTCAGTGGACGAATGGCAACCGGGGGAGCTTCCTCGGCCGGCGGCCGGTGGAGGTGTTGGTCGAGCGGGGAGTTCGACGGTAAAGGTGGCACCCTCTCCCGGTCGGGTGGACAGACCGATCATGCCCTGGTGTTCCTTCACGATTCCCTGGCTGATCGAGAGGCCGAGCCCGGTGCCCTCGCCCTCGGGCTTGGTGGTAAAGAACGGCTCGAAGGCCCGGGCCGCGAGTGACTCATCCATTCCGGGCCCGTCGTCCGCCACGGTCACCGACACTCCACCGAGCCAGCGTCGAGCCTGAATCCGGATGGTGCCCGGGCGTCCGGTGGATGCGATAGCCTGTGCGGCGTTGTTGATCAGGTTGACGAACACCTGCTGGATTTGCACCGGATCGAGATCCAGTTCCGGCACATCGGGGTCGCAGGAGAGCTCCGCCTCGACGCCCACCGCCATGAGCTGATTTCGAAGAAGAGTGAGCGTCGCTTCGAGCAGGGAACGCATCGAGGTCGGCCTGCGACGATGCTCCTGCTTCCGGGCGAACCCAAGGAGATTCTTGACGATCAGGGCCGCGCGTTCGGCCTCCTGCTGGATCACCAGCAGCGGTTCGCGAATGCGGGGCGGCACTTCGCTGAACTCGGCGAGATAGTCGGCAAAGCCCACGACTGAAGTGAGCGGGTTGTTGAGGTCGTGCGCGATGCCCGCGATCAGCTGGCCGATCGCGGACAGCTTTTCCGACTGTACCAACTGATCCTGGAGACGTTGCCGTTCGGTCTGGTCGCTGAGCAGCAGTACACCCTCCCGCTCTCCCCGCCGCTGATGGGGAAGACGGTCGCTCCATAAATGCGGTCCCGATGTCTGAGCGTAGCCGAGGTCGCGGTGCCCGCCTCGCCCAAGGGCCTGACGGATCCCGGGGTGCCAGTCCTGCGGCATCAGTTCATGCCAGGGCCGACCCACAAGGGTGGAGATCGGAATCTCGAGTAACTCGGCAAGTGCGCGATTAGCCCGCTGGACCCGGCCGCCTGGTTCGATGATGCACAGCGCGAGGGAAACAGCATCCAGCGTCTCTTCCCACGCACGCTTCGAATTGTCGGCCAGCTCAACGACTCTCGCGCTATCGAGTGCCACACCGGCCGCAGCGGCGAGCGCTTCAAGCAGAGCAAGGTTGGGACTGCTAGGGTGCTCCAGGCGGGCGAGCAGCACTCCAAGCCCCGGTCTTCGCGTGTGCAGGCGCACGGCGATCAGCGTGCTGGTACCGTTGGCGTCGCTGACCGGCTCCGTTCTACTGAGTGCCGCCTCGATCAGCCGCCGGTTTTCTCCCAGGCTTCTATCGCCACTCACAGTTTCGAGTTGGAGGGTTTCGGGGTGTAAAAGCGCCACCGCGCTTGCCACTGGCCCGAAGGTTGCTTTGACTTGAGCGACAAGGAGATCCGCGACCGATTGCGGACGCAGGGTGCCGGCAAGCGACCGGGCAAAGGCGGTAACTACCGAGAGGTCACGACCGGGAGAGTCTGTCATGATTCTCGCCAACATTCGTGGTCAACTGAAGCCAAACGACCTGCAGCTGGTTCTTCTGCTGTTGAGCCGAGGCTCCGCAACGCGTCGAGCGCTGCTGGAACGGCGACTCACTGAGGAAGGGCCTGACAGCCTTCTCGAATCTCCCGATCTGCCTGAAGCACTCCTCGCCGTTCGGACCATCCTTGTCCCGAGTCCCGCGCTGTTCTTCTATGTGATGGTTCGCCACGCGCTGCGTACCGCGGAGGTGGACGACCGGGAGTTGGCGGACTACCTCGCGTCGATGCTGCTGGAGTTCGGGCGTCGGGAGCGGGCCTACCAAGTCGACTGGAACGACGACCAGCGGCATCGCTACATGATCGATATCCTGGCGGATCTCGAGCTCTCGCAGGGCGCGCGACGATTCAAGGTGATGGTCCATCTGGGCAATTACGCGCTCTGGCTGGCAGGGCTCTTTCCGGACTACATCGCGGCGCGACAGCTTCGGAGCGGCGGCCCGGATCTCAGCTACTACGATACGCTCGGTCGCCGGGGCTTCGAGCTCGCTTCGGACCACGCGCTGGCCGACCACTACAACCTCGAGACGGTTTTTCGCTCGGCGGCCGAACGCTATCCCGAAGTTCGCGGTGCGCTCAACGACATCAGCGAGCGCGTCTTTTTCCCTTCCGGCTACCTCCACTGATCCTGCCGGGCTGCGGTCGAAGCCCGGTTCGCCTCTCGCACCAGAGCCTGAAACAATCCCAAATCAGGTCGATTCCGCCTCGGCGTGGAACTCCTCCGGATGCCACTGCACGGCGAGGAGCCAGGCCAGGCCCTGCTTCCTGTTCCAATCCTTCGGCCAAGCCGTCAGGCGACAGAGCGGAAACCTTGAGGCCCGGCGCCAGCTTGCGAATGCCCTGATGATGGAACGAGTTCACCTCGAGTTGCGTGGCTCCCAAGGCCTTAGCCAGTATCGTCTGGGGCACGACCTCAACTCGGTGGGACTGCGGTCGTTCCTCGCGCCCTTCTGCCGGTGATCGATCTCCGCCGGACGCTGGCTCGGCAGGTCCTGCCAGAGCGTGCCGCCCAAGGCGACGTTCACCAGTTGGAAGCCGCGGCAGATCGCGAGCGTCGGCACCTGCCGCTCGCGGCGCGGCGCGGAACACCGCCAGCTCGAACGCGTCCCGCTGAGGATCGATCGGATCGAGCGAAGGATGAGGAGCCTCGCCGTAGTGCGAGGGATCCATGTCGTCTCCGCCGGTGAGCAGCAGACCGTCCACCGTCTCCACCACCTGTCCGGCGAGCTCCGGGCCCAACAGCGGCGAAAGAATCAGGGGGATTCCGCCGGCCCGAAGCACGCTGCGCACGTAGGCGGACGTTCACCCCGCTGCGGTCCGCGCCGCTTACGGCCCGAGTCAGTCCAGTGACACCGATCCTTGGCGTCATGGGTGCACCGAGTCCGGGAAGAATGGGCATCGTGGGTCCTCGTACCGCTCGACGGGGAGCTGGATTCCGAGCAGTGGTACCATGACGGAATCAATAGCCACCGAGCCAAGCTCCGGTGCGCCCTTGATCGGGGCGGATTCATAAAGCATCACGCCACGCGGCTTCCCGGTGGGATCTACCACGAGCACCCCAAAACCTGGCCGCACCTTGCTGGGAAGATTTCCTTCCATTCCGATCACCAGTTTTTCCCCGGTCCGCCCGGCGATGGCGGAGTAGGCCGGTCCGGCGGCAAGGCGGACGACGACTCGCTCCGGCAGGGCCGAGGGCGGAGTGCTCAGGGTCTGGTCCGGGACTCCGAATTGTTCCAGCAGCAGGCTGGCGCCCGCCATCGCGGTGAACCCGCAGGTGGCACCACCCGAAGGCTTGCCACATGCCCCCAGGACGACCAGAAGCAGCGGAGTGAAACGGGTCATCCACATGCCGTAAGTTAACACCCGGGCGACGGTTCCTTGACGGTCGGTGGGTCGGTACCGTAGCATTTGGGCATGGCCCTCTATGAATATCGTTGTACCGCCTGCGACCACATCTTTTCGGTGTTCCATCCGGTCGAGGAGCACGGGAAGGCGCGGGTGACCTGCCCCAAATGCAAGTCGGCGAAAGTCGAACAGGTCTTTTCTCCGTTCTACGCCAAGACCGTCCGGAAATCCTGAGCGTGTTCGAAGGACTGCGCGGGCGTGCGCGGGCAGCGGCCCTGCAGGCCGCGGTCATCGAGGCCAAGGTGGCGGTCGGTCTCTTGCGTGACGGCATCGCGGCGACGGAGCGCGAGCTCGCGCTGGAACAAAGGCATTTGGGGGACGCCGAGCGGCGTGGTGAACTCGCACGGCAGATTCCCGATCCCGAAACCGTCGCGATTGCGGAACGGTTCGCGGCCAAACACCGGGAGCGGGCCACCGTTCTGGAACGGAAGCTGTCCGTCCAGAGAGACGAACTGGTGCTGGCGGAGCGCGAGCTGGCGGAGATGACCGAAGCCCTGAAAAACCCGGCGGGCGAGACCGACGCCGATGATCCGGCCCTGAAAATCCGGATGGACCGCGCCGGCTATGAGGCGGCCGCCGAGGCGCAGCTCGCGCACCTGAAGAGGAAGCTGGGAAAGGACAAACCGTGAGACCAACGGTGATTGCTCGTCCTGCAACATCCCGCCGACCTCTCGCTCACAACTAATAAAGTCGCAAACCGCTGGTGACCTGCGGTCCCGGGAGATGTTCGGGGTCAGAATTCTGTCAGAGCTTGCGGTCGCTCGTACGCGGCACGTGATTGGCTGCTAGCGTTCACTGGGAAATCCCCCTCTAAGGAGAAAACCACCTTGGCGACGACGTCCGCACCGCCCTCGCAGCACGCGCCGGCGGCGGGGCAATCCGCGCAGCATGACGCCGCCTTCTTCGGGCACCCCCGCGGGCTGGCGACACTTTTCTTCACCGAGATGTGGGAGCGGTTCGCCTACTACGGCAAGCGCGCCATCCTGATCCTCTTCATGACGGCCTCGGCCGCGGCCGGCGGACTGGGCTGGGACGTCGCGAAGGCCGGTGCGGTCTACGGGACCTACGTCGCGCTGGTGTACATGCTGTCGCTGCCGGGCGGGTGGATGGCCGACAAGATCCTGGGGCTCCGCCGGGCGGTGCTCTACGGCGGCATCTTCATCATGTGCGGGCAGATCTGTCTCGCCATTCCGGGGAGCACGCTCTTCTTCCCGGGACTGGCCTGCATCATCATCGGCACCGGATTGCTCAAGCCCAACGTCAGCGCGATCGTGGGTGAGCTGTATACCCAGGAAGATCGCCGGCGGGACGCCGGCTTTTCGATTTTCTACATGGGGATCAACCTCGGCGCATTCATCTCCCCGCTGGTCGTCGGATCGCTGGCTCAGGGCAGCACGTTCCAGGGCTTTCTGCAGAACATGGGATTCGATCCCCGCAATTCATGGCATTGGGGATTCGGGATCGGCTCGCTGGGCATGCTGTTCGGCCTCATTCAGTACATGCGAGGCTGGAAGTACCTGGGTGAAGCGGGCATCCATCCCAGTGTAACGCCGGCGTCGCCGCAGGGCGCGCAGGCCCGGCGCCAGGTCTGGATCGGTGCGCTCGTAATCATCGCCATCATCGGCCTCATCGCCGCGCTGGTGCAGCAGAATGTGATCTCGATTCAGACCGTCACCAATGGATTCAGCTGGCTCTACCTCGCGATCGTGGTCGGCTTCTTCGTCTGGCTCTTCCAGTTCGGCCAATGGACCAGGGAGGAACGGAAGCGACTGATCGTGATCCTGGTGCTGTTCTGCTCCGCGGCGGTGTTCTGGTCGGCGTTCGAGCAGGCCGCATCCAGCCTGAATCTGTTCGCCCAGCGGAACACCGATACCAAGTTCCTGGGCATCGCGTTCCCGCCGAGCTGGCTCCAGTCGGTGAACGCCGCTGATGATCATCATCTTCGCCCCCGTCTTCGCCTGGCTCTGGATACGGTTGGGCAAGCATGATCCCTCGAGTCCCACCAAGTTCGCCTTCGGCCTGCTCTTCGTAGGGCTCGGATTCGCCGTCATGATCGGCGCGGCAGCTGCGTCGGCGAGCGGTCAGCTGGTCAGTCCGATGTGGCTGATGGTCACCTACTTCCTGCACACTGTCGGCGAGCTCTGCCTGAGCCCGGTCGGACTTTCTTCGATGACGCGGCTCGCCCCGGACCGGGTGAAGGGCATGATGATGGGTGTGTGGTTCCTGGCAACGTCGGTGGGCAACCTGATCGCCGGCCGGGTGGCCGGCTTCTACACTTCGTTCTCGCTCACCCAGCTGTTCGGCGCGGTCACGGTCTTCGCACTCGTCGCGAGCCTGATCATGTTCCTGCTGGTCCGGCCCATCAAGCAGATGCTGGCGAGGGACTAGGATTACTTACTCTTGAACACCCGGAAGAGGTAGCGCAGAGAAGGGAACAAGACCGCCGCACCCAGGGCCAGGGCAGCCAAGGTGAGCTGCAGGGTTATCCGAGGTGCGGCGGCGTCTTTTATGGTGAGGTCGGGAGGAAGCAGGTAAGGATACTGCGCCGCCGCCCACCCCCAGATGATGCAGCTGAGCTGTGCCGCGGCCGCAAACCGTGCCAGGTGCCACCGCCGCTTCCAGAGTGCCAGCAGCGCAGTCACTGCAAAGGCTCCGGTGAGCAGGTGAATCGGGATCGCGCGAGTGGAGCCGAGCAGCCCCTCCTCCATGAGCGGCGCATCGCGGAGCGCCGTCAGCAGAGTCAGCACCGCCGCCACAAAGCAGAGCCCGCCCGCGACGAGCGCCCGGGTCCGGAAATCCTCCTTCAAAGATTCGCTGTCCGCCTCGATGGTGAGATAGACCGCCGCGAGGAACGCGAACAACACCACCGTGAAGAGCCCCAGCGACAGGGCGAACGGCGTGAGCCATGGAGAGACATAGCCGGCGAGAAAATCGGTTCCTGCCGGCGGACGACGGACGCGCCCCGATGCGATCGCGCCCACACACACCCCCAACAAGAACGGAGTCAGCAGGCTCGCGATGGAAAAGGTCCGGCCCCAGCGGCGCTGGGCCACATCGTGATGGGTATCGTAGGAGCGGAAGATGAAGGCGGATCCCCGGAGCACGATGCCGAAGAGCATCAGGGTGAGCGGGATGTGGAGACCCACCGCGACGCGGCTGAACCCGAGGGGGAAACAGGTGAAGAGCAGGACGACCACGAGAATCAGCCATACATGGTTCGCTTCCCACACCGGGCCGATCGCGTTGGCGATGAGCTCGCGCTGCCGGTCGCGCCGCGGCCCGGACGCAAGCAGGTCCCAGACTCCTCCACCGAAATCCGCTCCGGCCAGGAGCATGTAACCGTTCAGGGCGATGAGAATTACACCCGCGATGAGCAGCGCTTCGATCGCAGGAGACATCAGCCCTTCACCTCGATCTTGGGGCCGGGCGTATAGCTGCGGCTCCAGTCTCTGGTCACCGGGCTTCTGATGATCTGGGAGTAGAGCATCCAGGCGACGATCGTGCCGAGGAAGAGATAGAGCAGCGTAATCAGGGTAAACGGCACTACGAGGCCCGGCATCGGAGTGACTGCCTCCGCCGTTCTCAAGACACCGGTGATGATCCACGGTTGCCGGCCAACCTCGGTCACCACCCAGCCCGCTTCGATGGCGAGAAACCCCATCGGACCGGCCAGGATGATCGCCTTGAGCAGGGTACGATTCTGCGGAATTTCGCGGCGTCGTAAGGCTGTAATCGCCACCCACAGAGCGAGGAGAGCCATGTAGCTGCCGAGCCCCACCATGATCTGAAATGCCAGGTGGACGATCGTGACGTGGGGCCAATCTTCACGGGGTACCTGGTCGAGGCCCTTCACCTCCGCGTGGGGATCATGATACGCCAGGAGTGACAGTCCGTAGGGAATCTCGATTCCAAAGCGAACCTCCCGCCGTTCAATGTCAGGCAGCCCGCCGATCAGGAGTGGGGCTCCGCGCCGGGTCTCGAAGACGGACTCCATCGCGGCGAGTTTGGCCGGCTGATACTCGGCTACGTTCCGGGCGCTGATGTCCCCCGAGACAGGCTGCAGCAGGGCGGCCGGTGTTCCGACCATGAGGCCGATCTGCAGGGCCCGCCGGTGGAAGGCGTTCATGGGATCGCCGAGGAGGAAGACCGCATGGACCGCGGAGACGGCGAGGCCGGTTGCGGCGTACGCGGCAAGCGTCATGTGCAGCGTCTGCTGAAATGCCGCGGGGTTGAGCATCGCGCGGATCGGATCGAGCTCCGTGAGCTGACCCGAGACCGCGCGTGAATCCCGTGGGGGTATTCATCCAGGCGTTCGCGATGACGACGAAGATTCCGGAGAGCACGCCGCTGAGTGCCACCAGGATTCCCGCCCCTATGTGCGCCTTGGGCGGAAATCCTTTCCCAGCCATAGAGGTAGATCCCGAGGAAGATGGCTTCCGTGAAGAAGGCGAAGCCTTCGAGGGAGAAAGGCATGCCGATGATCGGGCCCGCCATCTCCATGAACCTGGGCCACAGGAGACCCAGCTCGAAGCTCAGGACGGTTCCCGAAACGGCGCCGACGGCAAACAGAATCGCCGTGCCCTTCGCCCAGCGCTTGGCCAGCTCGAGGTAGACCGGATCGCGGGTTGCCCGCCAGCGCCATTCCGCCAGCACCATGAGCAGCGGCATGCCGATGCCTACCACCGCGAAGATGATATGAAAGGCCAGCGAGATGGCCATCTGGGAGCGGGCGGCGAGCAGGTCGGACATGCCGCCTAGAACAATAGCTCTATCCCCAGGCGGAAGAGGTGAGGCGGGCCGTAGAAGAAGAGCGGCTGGGTATAGTCCTTGACCGCGGCCTGGTAGAGCGGCATCAGCTCCCCGGCGCCGTCCACATAGCCGTTGTGGTCGAGGTCCGCCCAGGCACGGTAGCGCGGCGACTCATAGGGGATCGGTTCGGGGTGCATGGCGTACGCACTATCCACCAGCCCCTGAACCTCGGCGTTGGTGGGGTTCACGCCTCCTGAATTGCGGCGGACGGCCACGATGTTGCGCTTGTTGAGAATGTTGCGGCCGTCGAGGTAGACGCTCCCCCCATTTTGCCCAGCCTGAACGGCCGCCGAATCAGCATGTCCAGCGTGCTGGTGCTCGGCAGGCGATTGTCGTTGGGCAGGCCGACCAGACTGTCTCCCGCCAGATTGGTACGCGAATAAGGCAACCCCGACCCCCAGCGGAAGATCAGCGATGCCTGGAAGTCGGCGAGCACGTGGGCGCCCAGGAGAGTCGGTCCCCAACGGGTAGGAGTCTGTCCCGTGCCGATCAGGATAAGGCCGTGCCGGCGATCGTAGTCCAGAGGGAATTCGACCTTGGCGGGGAAGGTGGTGTCCCCGGTGATAGGATCAACTCTGATTTGCTGGCGCAACAGGAACGCGGTGGTAGACGTCGCAGTAGCCTGTTGCAGAGTGTAGCTCACCCGGAGTCCCCAGTTCCGCCGGAACTCCCGCTCCAGAATCAACTCGAGTCCCTTTACCGATCCTGCGTCGGCATTACCGAAAATGCTCGAATCGGGATCCACGCCGAAGGGAACTGAAGCGACGAGCCCGTCGAGCCGCTTGATGTAGAGATTCGCCCGGACGGAAGTGATCTGGGAGGGCCGCACCCGGAGGCTGAACTCGTATTGGGTGTTCTCCTCGAATCCGAGGTTCGGATTACCCTGACGGAACCTCCCGGTGCGTACCGTATCGTCGAAGGCGGCGTCCACCAGGTACTGATAGTCTGGTGGCTGGCGGAATACGCCGTAGCTCGCGACGAATGTCGCTCCTTTGAAGACCGTGCTCACGGCAAAGCGGGGACTCAGTCCATGCTGGGTCTCGGCAGGCTGTCCGGGCAGATCGAGCCGTCCGCTGAACTGGTCGTACCGCAGTCCTGCCGTGAAGGCCAACTCGTCTTTCCGGTACTGCGCCTCGGCGTAGAGCGCCGCGGCGTAGGGGTCAAAACTGCTGGCTGTGGCGTCGGGAACCGAATCGCCCGCGGGGAGGTAGCCCAGCACGCGGTTGAAGGTGCGTACCTCCTGGCTGGCGTATTCACCGCCGACGTAGAAGTCTCCGGAGGTCCCGGCGCTGATGCTCAGATCGAGCCGGCTGCGCAGGTCCTTGTACTTATTCCAGGCGACATCTCCCTTCGATGAACCACCCATGTAATAGGCGGGCACTCCCCACGGAGTCTTATCGCTGGGCGCGGGAGGAGAGAATCCGATAATCTGGCGGTTCCCGGCAACGGTGTCTTGCCGGCGCGCGATGTCCTCTCCGACGATGTCAAGCTTATCGAAGGTGAATGCGCCGACGTTGTAGTCGGGCGGATTAACACTGGTTCCGCGGAGGAATTCGCGGTCGAAATACCCCACGCGAACGTCCCCCACGATCCCGGGCTTCTCAAGAACCTGCTGGAAGTGTCCGCTGATGAAAGTCCCGGTCAGCCGGCGAGCGGGCCCAAGATCAGGCTCGTATTTGTAGAGCGGATCATAGAGGAAGCGCTGTTCGTTGCTCTGTGCGGCCAGCAGGCGAAGGGTCCTGGTGCGGCCAAGCGGCGCGGTCACCTTCCCCGCGAGGTTGATGAGCTGGCCGCTGTTGTGGGGAAGAAGCCATGGCTCAGCGTGCCGGGGATCCCTCGAATCGGATGGCGCCGGCGCGTTGACCGGGTCGGCATCCATGCGCGCCGACAGATCCGCCGCACCTACCACGGTGACTCCACCGGCTACGGGCCCGTCGCCCGAGAGAATCGCGCGGTCGAGTCCGTAGTCCAGCCCGTCGCCGAAGGGACGGTCGGTCTCGTAGGCGGCGTGGCCGCTCCACTTCTGTCCTCCATCCCGGGTTACCACGTTCACCAGCGCCGAGATGGCCTGGCCGTAGCGCGCCGAAAAGCCGTTGGTGATGAGGGAGGTCTCGGCCAGCATGTCGAGAGGCAGTCCCAACGTGGTCGCGCTGGTCGACGCATCGAGCTGATTCTTGATTCCTAAGCCGTCCACGATGAACGCTTGCTCTCCAATCCGGCCTCCGCGATAGCTCTCGCCCACGGTTCCGGCGGACAAGGCAACCGCCTCTTCCAAGGTGGTGACCGGAATTCTGCGCAGCTCTTCCGCGGTGAAACGCTGGGCGTCGGTCACGACGAACGGATCGAGGACCGAGTCCACTCGCTGACTGACCACTTCGATGGGTTCGAGTCCGACGGGGTCAACGGTCAGCGAAAAATCGAGCCTGGTGACCTGGCCACTTCGAATGAGCACGCTGTCGCGGCTGACCGGCCGATGGCCGATGGAGGCGGCGCTGATCGCGTGCCAGCCGGCAGGCACCTCCCGCAAGCGATAGAACCCCTCGGCGTCGGTCACCGCGACGTAACGTCCATCGTCCACCACCAGCCGGGCGCCCTGCAGCGGAGTCTTCGTCTCCCCCGCCTCCCGCACGAACCCGGACACGCCACCTACTGCCTGAGCGCCAAGTGGCGCGGCGGCGGCCATGAATGCCGCTGCGAGAAGGAGGCGTCTCATGGTTCCTCCAGCGCCCAGAGGTCAGCACTGGGGAGGGGGCGAGCCCCGCCGAGATCCACGTATGACTCGACCACGAGCCTCTGTCCCGATGGGGAGAGCGCCGGATACCGGTGCAGCCGGCCCGGCATGGTGATGTCGGTTTCCAGTCCGGAGGTGAGATCAACCGAGAAAAGCCGGCCACCAAAGTCCCGGGTTATGGGTCCCAGGACTGGGTCGTTTGTGAAGGTGATGTCGCCGCCGACGATCGCGACCAGACGGTTGCCCGAGACCTGCACATCCCGCGCGATTCCCGCCACCCCGAAGTCGTGCACTGTCTGGACGTTTGTGGTCGCCAGGTCCATGCGGTACACGGCGCTGCTGTTCGCCACGGTGTAATAGATCGCTTTGCCGTCCGGGGTCGGCTGCACCGAGGACGCGAGCGAGGTTCCCGGAATGATGCCGACCACCGGACTACCACCGTTCAGGTCGATCCTCGCGATCTCGATTCCCGTGACCACGGTGTCGGGCGGTTCAAATGGAGCCGGAGGGACGTAGTCGATCCTGGCGGCGACGTAGATCAGTGCGTCATCGCCCAGCCAGGCCATGTGGACGGGGATGTCATGGATCTGGGTGCTGGGCGAGACAAAGGGGAATTTCTGGATGGTGTCGACGTGGATCAGATCGTCCAGCCGGGTGACCAGGAGCTCACGATGATTGGGCGTGAGCGCGAATTGCTCGCCGACGCTGGACAGGTAGACGAGGAGCGAATCGGAAACCACCGGGCGTTCCAGGGCATCGATCGAATCGATGCTGAACGACGCGTGGGTGCAGAGGGTGAGGGTGCGGGTGCCGCCTCCCGGAGGCAATTCCGCGATGCAGCGATCACGCTGAGACGAATCCGTCCGCTCGTAGCTGTAGAACAACCCTGTCTCGTCCGGTTTCCAGACGGGGAAGAGATCGGTTCCCAGGTTGAGGGTCAGCTGTCGGGGGACGGCCGTGCTGAAAGGGCCTTCAGGGGTGAAGGCTCCGGTGGAGAACGGCTCGGTGTGCTCACAGCCCACAGTCAGGGCGGCCAGCAGGTACAGGACGCCCTTCGGGAGGGGGCTCCGGTTCACGAGTGTTCCATGTCTTCTGGGTTGTTGCTAAGACGAACGAACGGCGTCGCGGCTACACGCGTTGGTGGGCCAAGTGTACCGCTGGTGGGGGCGGGCGGGAAGAGGAGGCGATCGATGTCCGATTCCGGGACGGTCGAATCCCACAGCCGAACGGAAGCGCAACCTTCCGCGGGAACGCCGAGTCTAAGTGCTTGTCGTTTCAGCCTTGAGAAGGCGTCCCCCGAGTCACCTGAGGGCACAGAACTTCCCTAAGCATGGGGGCTGATCGCCGACCGCACGGCGAGTCTGGGCCTAACCCTTAAGCAGTGGGAGTGACTTGGACATTCAACGCCAGCCGGTGAAGAACCGGCGCCGTTTCCTCTATCTAGCGGCCGCCATCGTCGCGGTCGTGGCCACGACCGTGGGACTCAGCCGGCTCAAGCCGGCCGCCCCCTCGGTCGAACTCGGGACCCTCTGGATGGACACTGTGCGGAAGGGACCGATGGTCCGGGAGGTCCGGGGTCCAGGGACCCTGGTTCCCGAGGAGATCCGGTGGATTTCCGCAGTCACCCCGGGACGGGTGGACCGGGTGCTGGTGCAGCCCGGGGTGATCGTGAACGAAAACACCCTGCTGCTCGAGTTGAGCAACCCCGATGTACAGATCCAGAGCCTTCAGGCGCAACGCGAACTCACCGCCGCCGAAGCGGAACTGATCTCGCTCAAGACCAATCTCGAAGCGCAACGGCTCACCCAGGCGGGGGTCGTCGCCACGGCCAAGTCGGCCTATCGCGAGGCGCAGCGGAAGGCGAAGGCGGATTCGGATCTGGTGGCTCAGAATCTCATCTCCACCGCGGAAGCGGGCCGATCGGGCGACCAGGCGGAGGAGATGACGACCCGGATGGAGATCGAGGAGAGGCGGCTTGCAATCCTGACCGACAACATGAAGGAGCAGCTCGACGTGCAGCAGGCCCAGGTCGAGCGCCTTCGCGCGATTGCGGCGTTTCAGCGGCGCCAGGTGGAATCGATGGTGGTGCGGGCCGGTGCGACCGGCGTGCTGCAGGAACTGCCGATGCAGGTAGGGCAGTGGGCAATCTCGGGCGCGACACTCGCCAAGGTGGTCCGTCCGGAGAAACTCAAGGCCGTGCTGAGGATTCCCGAAACCCAAGCCCCGGATGTCACCGTCGGCCAGCCCGCCGCGATCGACACCCGCAATGGAATCGTGAAGGGTCACGTGGTTCGGATGGATCCCGCCTCACAAAACGGGACGGTGACCGTGGATGTGACGCTCGATGGCACGCTGCCCAAGGGCGCGCGGCCCGACCTGAGCGTGGATGGCACGATCGAGATCGAGCGGCTCAGCGATGTACTGCACGTCGGACGCCCGGCCTACGGACAGGCGAACAGCACGGTGGGGATCTTCCGCATGGTTCCGAGCACCGACGAGGCCGAACGGGTGCAGGTCGGATTGGGCCGGAGCTCGGTGAATACGATCGAGGTTCTGCGTGGGCTCAATGAAGGCGACGTGGTGATCCTGTCCGATATGTCGCGTTGGGATGCGGTTGATCGCGTGAGGGTGAAGTGATGTTGACACTAGCCGTAAGCCGTAAGCCATAGGTTGCCAGCTTGGCCGCTCGCTTACGGCCTAAGGCTTACGGCTTAAGGCAGATACTCGAACCAACCACTCAAACTGGTACCCCAATGACCACCGATGGCAGCCCGCTAATTCAGCTCGAAGGCATCAAGAAGGTCTTCTATACCGAAGAGGTAGAAACCCATGCCTTGTCCGAGATCCATCTCGAGATCCGGAGGGGCGACTACGTAGCCATCGCGGGTCCATCGGGCTGCGGGAAGACCACGCTCCTGTCGATCCTCGGCCTGCTCGACACGGCGATCGGGCGGCACCTACATGCTCGACGGCAAGTCGGTGGCGCAACTCGGGGCCTCGGAGCGAGCCCGCATTCGGAACCGGGAGATCGGGTTCATCTTCCAGGCGTTCAACCTCATCGGCGATCTCACCGTGTATGAGAACGTCGAGCTGCCGCTCACCTACCGCGGGCTGCCCTCCGCCGAGCGGCAGAAACGGGTCAAGGACGCGCTGGACAAGGTGGGGATGACCCACCGGGTAAAGCACTACCCCTCGCAGCTCTCGGGCGGTCAACAGCAGCGGGTCGCTGTGGCGCGCGCTGTAGCAGGCCAGCCGCTGATCCTCCTGGCGGACGAGCCGACCGGAAATCTCGACTCCAGCAACGGTGAGCAGGTGATGGAGCTGCTGCGCGATCTGCATCGCGCCGGCGCCACGATCTGCATGGTGACCCACGACCCGCGGTATGCCCGACATGCCGACCGGGCGGTGCACCTCTTCGATGGCCGGGTGGTGGAGGACACGACCCCGGAACTCGCCCCGGTATAGCACCAATACGATGACTCAGTCCCCAGTCCTCAGTCCTCGCCGCTAAGCAACTGAACGGGAGGCCGACGTGAATACGCTGTTGCAGAATCTGCGCTACGCCGGGCGCCAGCTCCGCAAGAGTCCGGGTTTCACGACCACCGCGGTGCTGACCCTGGCTCTCGGCATCGGAGCCAACAGCGCGATCTTTTCGGTGATCAACGCTACCCTGCTGCGCCCCTTGCCTTACGCCGATCCGTCGCGCCTCGTCACTGTCGAACACCACTACCCGGGGCTCAACGACCTCCTTGCTCCGGTGTCGGTCCCCGGGTTCCTGGCCTACGAGCAGAAGAAGCAGGTCTTCCAGCACGCGGCGGTCGAGACCGGCTGGGCTCCTACGCTCACCGGTCGGGGAGACCCGCAGCGAGTGGTCGCCAGCCTCATCACAGGAGATTACTTCACCACCCTCGGAGTGAGTGCCGAGCTTGGCCGCACACTCACTCCCGAGGAGAACGAGGCGGGGCACGACAAGGTCGTCGTGCTTAGCCATCCGTTCTGGGAGCGGGTGATGGGTGGAGAGCGCTCCGCGCTTGGTCAGCACGTGATTCTAGACGGGGAGAGTTACGAAGTCGTGGGTGTGATGCCCGCGAGCTTCCGTGGCTGGATCCGGAATGCCGAGTTGTGGACCCCGATTGTCTTTACTCCGGCGCAGAAGGATCCCAACCGGTTCACCAATGAGTTCCTGAATTTCATCGGTCGCCTGGCGCCGGGCACCACGTTCGAGCAGGCCAAGGCCGATATCGCTGCCTACGGCGTGAGCCTCCGGACCGACAATCCCGACCGGTTCGCGCCGGATTGGGGGCTGGTCATGACCACGCTGGATGAAAAGGCCGACGGCCCGATTCGCGCCGCGCTCTACGTGCTGCTCGCGGCGGTCGGCTTCGTGCTGCTCATCGCGTGCGCCAACGTGGCCAATCTGCAGCTGGCGAGAGCGGCGAGCCGCACTCGGGAGATCGCGGTCCGGGTGGCCCTCGGCGCTTCGCCGGGCAAGCTGGTCGGCCAGCTGCTCACCGAAAGCGTACTGCTCGCCGTGATCGGCGGTGGTCTGGGACTCCTCCTCGCGGTGTGGGTCGTTCCCGCGCTGTTGGCTCTCAACCCAGGCAACCTGCCTCCCACCGACGAGATCAAGGTCAACGGCACGGTATTGCTCTACACCCTGGGGATCTCGGTCTTCACCGGCCTCCTCTTCGGCATCATGCCGGCGCTGCAGCTGGCCCGGACCGACCTGCACGACACCCTCAAGGAAGGCGGACGCGGCAGCTCTGGTGACCGGCGCGGTCTAGCGATTCGGCGGGGCCTCGTCGTCGCGACGGTGGCCCTGGCGCTCACGCTGCTCGCCGGCGCCGGGCTGCTGGTCAAGAGCTTCGCCCGTCTGGTCGGCGTGGATCCCGGTTTCAAGCCCGACCATCTCCTCACCTTCAACATTTCCCTGCCGCAACTGCGCTACAACAACGACACGCTGCAGATCGCGGCCTTCGAGCGGATCACCAGTGCGCTGGAAGCGGTTCCCGGTGCGGCGAAGGTCGGGGCCACCTCGACGCTTCCCTTCAGCGGGCAGTGGTCAACCGGAAGCTTTAGCATCGAGGGTTATCAGGTGCCCAAGGGAGCACCCAGTCCCTGGGGAGACCAGCGCGTTGTCACCCCGAATTTCCTGTCGACTCTTGGAGCGCCGGTTCTCAAGGGACGTCTTTTCGGGCCGGAGGACAGGGCCGGCACACCCCGGGTCGTGATCGTGGACCAGGAGATGGTCAATCGGTATTGGCCCAAGGATGATCCGATAGGAAAACGGATCACGTTCAATCAGCTCACCGACTCGACGATCGATTGGCTTACGGTGGTGGGTGTGGTCGGCCATACCAGTCACGAGGGTTTGGACGCCCAACGCCGAGTGCAGATGTACTTCCCGCTCGAGCAGGTAGCGGTCAACTCGATGAGTTTCATCATCCGGACTCCGGGCGATCCCAACGCCCTGCTGCCCAGCGTGAAGGCAGCCGTTCGGGCGATCGACGCCGATTTGCCCTTCTCGAGAGTCACGACGATGGAGGCATTGGTCGAACAGTCCACCGGTCCACGGCGCTTCTCCATGCTGCTGCTCGGTCTGTTCTCGCTGCTGGCGGTGGGACTCGCCTCGATCGGTCTCTACGGCGTCATGTCCTACAACGTGACCCAGCGTTCGCGCGAGCTTGGAGTACGACTCGCGCTGGGAGCCGCAACCCGGGATCTCCTCGGACTGGTACTGCGGCAGGGAATGCGCCTGGTGCTCATAGGCGTGGCAGTCGGACTGGTCGCCGCTCTGGCCGCGACGAGACTGCTCCGCAGCATGCTCTTCAATGTGAGCAGTACCGACCCCGTCACTTTCATCCTCATCGCGCTGCTCCTGCTCGGCGTTTCGCTGCTGGCGATATGGATTCCCGCCCGCCGCGCGACGAAAGTTGACCCGATTATCGCGCTGCGCGCGGAATGAGAGAAGTGCAAAAGGACTGAGGACTGAGTGGGCCATCGAGTAGGAGCCGCGTATGACACTCGCTAACGACATCCGGGTCGCGCTCCGCTCGCTGCGCCGCTCGCCCGGTTTCACGCTCGCAGCCGTAACCACGCTGGCACTCGGTATCGGTGCCAACACCGCGATCTTCAGCGTAATAGACGGAGTCCTGCTTCGTCCCACGCCGTTTTCGCACATCGATCGACTGGCGATGGTGTGGGAAACCGATCGCAAGAGCGGCACGACGAGGGAACCGGCCTCGGTTCCTGACTTCCAGGATTTCCAGCAGCAGAGCAGGCGGTTCAGCGTGCTGGCGGCTTTCGCCGCGCAGGAGGTGAGCCTCACCCCTGAGGATGCGGAGCCCTCGCGCCTCGCGGCGCTGGCGGTGAGCCATGAATACCTCGGCCTCACCGGGATCACTCCGATCATCGGTCGCGGGTTCAGCGCCGAGGACGATCGTCCCGGCGGACCTCAGGTGGTGTTGATTGGCGAGGCGCTGTGGCAGCAGCTGTATTCCCGGGATCCCCAGGTTGTGGGCCGAACGATCCGGATCGACGACGCCCAGCAGACCATCATCGGTGTAGTTCCTTCCACCGCTGACTTCGGTACACTCCAGGTTCTGAGCGCGGCGGACTACGGGAAGGGATTCGCGGCCCGCGGGGGGCAGGTGCGGGTTGACCTCTGGACGCCGCTGCGCCCGGACCCCGAGAGTTATCCGCGCCAAACTCATCCGATCTTTGTCGTGGGGCGCCTTGCCGGAACGGAGGGCATCGGAGCCGCGCAACAAGAGGTAGGAGGAATCGCGGCCGACCTCGAGAAAAAGTATCCGGAGAACGACGCTCGCGGAGTTTTCATCGAGCCACTGGCCCAGGTGGTATTTGGCCCGGTTCGGCCTGCGCTTTTCGTGCTCATGGGCGCCGTCGCTCTCGTGCTTCTCGTCGCCTGCGCCAACGTGGCCAGCCTGCTGCTGGCCCGAGGGGCGGAACGACTCCGTGAGGTCACGGTACGGACCGCGCTGGGCGCCACGACCCGTCACCTCGTTCGGCAGTTCCTGGTTGAAAGCCTTCTCCTCACGGGGTGTGGAGCACTGCTGGGTGTGCTCCTCGCGCAAGAAGGACTCGATCTCCTGCTCGCGCTCGCACCGGGAGATATCCCGCGTGTCGGCACGGTCGGCATCGACGGGAGGGTTCTCGCAGTCACCCTGGGGGTAACGATCTTCATTGCAGTCCTGTTCAGTCTGTTCCCCACTGTGCAAGCCACCCGGGTCAACCTGCAATCGGCTCTCCAAGGAGAGGCAGGCCGGGCCGCCTCCGCTGGACGTCAGCATCGCCGGTTCCGGGCGGGATTGGTCATCGGCGAATTGGCTCTTGCGGTCATGCTGATGGCAGGAGCTGGCGTGCTGATTCGCAGCCTATGGCGCCTGCGCCAGGTTGACCCGGGGTTCAGCTCCGCGGGCATCCTCAAGGCGGAGTTCCAGCTGCCGCCCAGTCGGTATCCCACCGATTACTCCAAGTGGCCCCGCTGGCCCGCAACCCACGGGTTCAACAACGAACTCCAGCGTCGAGTCGCGGCATTGCCGGGCGTCGAAGCCGTGACGATAGCCGGCAATCATCCGCTCGATGCGGGGTTCACCAGTTCCATCAGTGTGGTAGGACGAGAGGCCGAAGCCCACGAGTGGCCCGAGCCGACGATCCGCCAGGTCGATGCCGGGTACTTCAAGACTTTGCGGGTTCCACTACTGGCGGGTCGGAGCATTGCCCAGACGGACGATGCCGAAGGCGCACCGGTCATAGTGATTAATGAATCCGCCCAGCGTCGCTTCTTCGGATCCCTGCCTCCCCTGGGTCAGCAGATCTCCTTGTGGGGAGCGAGGCGAACCGTCATCGGTGTCGTGGGGAACGAACGCTCCCATGGACTGGCCGAAGACTCACCACCCAGCGTCTATCTCCCGCGGGCGCAAGCGCCCACGAGTGGAGGGAGTCTGCTCGTGCGGACAACGGCCGGCGATCCTGCGGCGCTCGCCCCAGCGATTCGCCGGGTTGTGGCCGACCTCGATCCCTCGCTGCCCCTCTTCGGGGTAGAGCCCCTCACTCGTACGCTCTCCAATTCGATGGGGCAGCGCCGCTTCACAATGATCGTCCTTGGCGCATTCGCCGCGGTCGCACTGTTGCTGGCGGTCATCGGTGTGCACGGGGTACTCACCTACACGGTGACGCAACGAACCCGGGAAATCGGAATTCGGATGGCTCTGGGCGCCGATCGATCGCGGGTGAGGAGCCTAATCCTCAGTCAGGGAGGCACGCTGGTGGCGGGAGGGCTGATCCTTGGGCTGATCGGCGCATTCGCCATCACTCGACTACTGAGAGCCCTGCTTTACGGAGTGAGCCCGACCGATCCGGGCACGTTCCTGGGTGTTGCGGTCCTCCTGGCGGTGGTCGCTCTGATCGCGAGCTATCTCCCGGCGGCCCGCGCGGCGCGGGTGGATCCTGCGGTGTCACTCAGGAGCGAGTGAAGACATTGCTGAGTACCTGGTACCGAGTACCGAGTAATGGTGCCCTGAGATGTTGACAGCTCACAGCCGGATTGTCGGATGACGCTCGCCAACGACATCAAATACGCGTTCCGTTCCCTGCGCCGGACGCCCGGTTTCACCACCGCGGTCGTGCTCACGCTTGCGCTCGGTATCGGGGCAAACACGGCCGTCTTCAGCATCGCCAACGGCATCCTGTGGCGTCCTGTTCCGGGTAAGGAGCCGGACCGGCTGATGGTGATCGTCGCCAAGAACCGGGCTCAGGGCGGCTTCTTCGACTACTCCTACGCCGACTACGAAGACTTTCGGCGCGACGCGTCGGCATTCGAGGACGTGGCGGCGTACTACCCGGCGCCGGTCAGCCTCAACAGCCAGGACCGCAACGACCGGATCTGGGCCGAGCTGGTGAGCCCGAACTACTTCGGAGTGCTGGGCGTCGAGCCGGTGGAGGGGCGAGGTTTTCTCGCCGAGGACGGACCGAATTCGGGTGCTGCACCTGTCGCTGTTGTGAGCGACCGGTTCAAGCGCCGCCTCGCGCCTGATGGAACCTCGGTACTTGGCCAGACAGTCCGTCTGAACGGGCAGGCCTTCACGATCGTCGGCGTGGCACCCCGCGAGTTCCGCGGCGTGTACCACGCTCTGTTCGGCCCGGACGTCTGGCTGCCGGTATCGAGCTTCGACGTGGTTTCACGCGGGGTACCGGGTTCATTGCTGGCTCGCGGGAGCAACTCTTTCCGTCTCATGGGGCGCCTGCGTCCCGGCGTCACCTACGACCAAGGCGGCTCCGCTGTCGCCGCGATCGGTCGCCGCCTCGAACGCGATTACCCGGTTACCAATGCCGGGTTCGATGCCGTCGCCATGCCGGAGCTCAAGGCCCGACCGGAGCCGGATGCCGCTGGAGGCTCGGCCCTGGCCGCGCGCGCCTTTCTCGTCGTGGTGGGACTGGTCCTGCTGATTGCCTGCGCCAACGTAGCCAATCTGCTTCTTGCGCGTGCCGCATCGCGCCGGAAGGAAATCGCCCTCCGCCTCGCATTGGGCGCGGGACGTCTCCAACTGCTCCGACAGCTGCTGATCGAGAGCACCGTCCTCGGCCTCCTGGGCGGCGCACTGGGTATGGGTCTCGCCATCTGGGCGACGGCCGCACTCGGCAACGGATTCCACGCGCCGAGCGACATTCCCTTCCAGGTGGACTTCAGCCCTGACCGTCGGGTCCTCTGGTTCACGCTGGCCATCTCACTCCTGACCAGCCTGGTATTCGGACTGGTGCCGGCATTGCAAGCGGCTCGCCCCGAGGTCGTCGGCGCGCTCAAGAATGAACCAGCCGGGCGTCACGGGTCGAACCGATCTCTCCTGCGCGGCGGGCTGGTGATCACTCAGGTCGCACTCTCCTGCGTCCTGCTGATCGGAACCGGTCTCATGCTCGAGACGCTGGGGCAGATGAAGCGGCTCGACCCAGGGTTCGATACCAGGAACGGGCTCCTGGTTTCGGTCTCGCCCGCGCTCCTGGGATACGACCAGCGTCAGGGGGAGAGCTTCTATCGCCGGATGCTGGAAGAGGTTCGCCAGACACCCGGAGTGCAGGGCGCGACGCTGGCTCAGTACGTCCCACTCGAATTCAGTGCCAGCGGAGGGGGACTCTTCGTCGCGGGACGAGAGGGCGACCAGAAGAGTCAGGGCGGCGATCCGACCTATTGGAGCGTCGTGGAGCCTGGCTATCTCGCCTTGATGGGGACCCGGCTTCTCGACGGTCGCGACTTCAGCCTGCAGGACGATTCCACCGCACCACGTGTCGCGATCGTCAATCAGGCGCTGGCCCAGCGCTACTGGCCCGGCGCCTCGGCGATTGGAAAGACGATCCGGCTCAATGCGGTGAGTGGCCCGCCAATCGAGATCATCGGTGTCGCCGCCGACGGCAAGTACCGGGGACTCGAGGAGCGCCAGCTTCCGTATCTCTACCTGCCTCTAAGCCAGAACTACACCGGGAACGCGACACTCGTCGTTCGAAGCTCCGGTGATCCCCTGGCACTGCTGCCGGCGGTACGGGGAGCCATTCATCGTGCCGATCCGGACATGCCGGCCTTCGATACCAAGACGATGCAGCAACTGATCGAGGGCAGGGCACTACTGGGCCCGCGCTTCGCTGCGGGGCTGGCTGGCGTGTTTGGGCTGATCGCGCTGGGCCTCGCAATGGTCGGCCTATACGGCCTCATCTCCTACTCGGTCTCACGGCGGACTCGGGAGATGGGGATCCGCATCGCGCTGGGAGCGCCGCTTCGATCGGTTCGCGGCATGGTAGTGGGTGACGGATTTCGGGTGGCCGGTATCGGAGTCGTCCTGGGAACGGTCGTGGCGGCCGCGCTCACTCACATGCTACGGAGCCTCTTCTTCGGCATGAATCCGGGCGATACCCGGCTGCTGGTCTCCGTGCCATTGGTTCTTATCGCGATCGCGGTGCTGGCCAGCTATCTGCCCGCGCGCCGGGCGACCAAGGTTGATCCGATGGTGGCGCTTCGGGCTGAGTAGTACCGAGTACCTGGTACCGGGGACGCGTGAACCAGCTAACAGCTAACAGCTGACGGCTGACGGCGCTTCAACTAACGAGGAACCCGATGTTCATGACGGACCTGAAACACGCCGCTCGGTCGCTGCGTCGCTCGCCCGGATTCGTGATCGCCGCGGTGGCGACGCTGGCACTCGGGATCGGCGCCAACAGCGCGATTTTCAGCGTGGTCAACGCCGTCCTGATGCGGCCGTTGCCATATCCCGATCCCGATCGGCTGGTCCTGGTCTGGGAGCGCAATGTTCCGCGACACCAGGAAACCAACGTGGTGAATCCGCAGAACTATCTCGACTGGCAGGATCGCGCGAAGAGTTTCTCGGGACTCGCCCTGCTGTCCTGGTCCCAGATCACCTTCACCGGCGATTCTCCGGAGATTATCTCGGGCCGCGCGGTCACCCCAAACTTCTTCGATGTAATCGGAATGCCGCTGGCGATGGGCCGCGGATTCACCCAGGCCGAGGGGTTGCCGGGTAGCCCGTCGGTGATCGTGCTGAGCGATGGTCTCTGGCGACGCCGGTTCGGCGCCGATCCCGGAATCGTCGGCCGTTCGGTTCCGGTCGCCGGGGGAAGTGCACTGGTCATCGGCGTCGCGCCGGCCGCGCTGGGACCGATGCCGTGGGGCCGGGAACAGTATTGGGAACCCTTCAGGATCGATCCGAGCGATCGGATACGCGGTGGCCGCTACGCCCTGGTGGTTGGTCGCCTGGCGCCGGGCGTCAGCCGGGAGCGCGCTCAAGCGGAGATGAGCGGGATCGCCGCCTCGCTGGAGAAGGAGTATCCCGACTTCGATACCGGGTGGAGCACGAATGTGGTCCAGCTCAAGGACCAGGTCGTTGGCTCCTCTCGCCGGGCGCTGCTGCTCCTCCTCGGTGCAGTCTCGATGGTCCTGCTGATCGCCTGCGCCAACGTGGGCAACCTGATGCTGAGCCGAGCCACCGGCCGGCAACGCGAGGTGGCCATTCGCACCGCGCTCGGCGCTTCGCGCTGGCGGCTGATGCGTCAGGCGTTGCTCGAGAGCGTGCTGCTCGCCGCGATCGGCGGCGCCGTGGGACTGTTACTCGCCGTTTGGGCGGTTGACCTCCTGGTGAGCGCCGGCCCGCGGGACATCCCGCGGCTCAGCGAGATCGGTGTGGACCCCCGGGTGTTCGCCGTTACCGCCGGGATCTCGCTTCTGGTGGGAATCCTGTTCGGGCTGCCTGCTGCCCTGGGCGACGTGCATGCCGACCTCGCCTCCGGACTCAAGGGCGAGAGCCCGCGGAGCACGGCGACTGTTTCGGCCACCCGTTTCCGGGGCGCGCTCGTCGTGGCCCAGATGGCGCTCGCACTGATTCTCCTCGCCGGCGCCGGTCTCCTGGTTCGCTCGCTGCAACAACTCGCTTCGGTTGATCCCGGATTTGATCCGGAGAATGTCCTCACCGTCTCCGTGGACCTTCCCGAGGCGACCTACGGAGAGGGAGCCCGGCAGACGGCGTTCCTCGACCAGCTTCGCGACCGGGTGAGGTCGCTTCCCGGTGTAACCGACGTCGGAGCGGTGAACATGCTGCCGCTCACGTCGGCGGGTTCTTCGACGACGATCCATCTCATGGGACGACCCGAACCTGCTCAGGGGCAGGAGCCGGTCGCCGACATTCGCTACGCCGATCCGGGCTACTTCACGACCATGCGCGTTCCGCTCCGGCGGGGCCGCAGCTCCAACACCGCCGACGTGCCGAAGGCGCCCCCGGTCGTGCTGATCAACGAGACCATGGCGCGGCAATTCTGGCCTAATGAGGACCCCATCGGCCGACGGCTCAAGATCGATATGTGGAAGCCGGACGATGTGGTCGAAATCATCGGCGTGGTTGGGGATCTGCATCCCAACACGCTCGATGACGACATCCGCCCGATGATCTACTACCCGCTTTCTCAGGAACCCTCCCGTTCGCTGACTCTCGTCATTCGGCACGCGAGCGGAGTGAACGGACTGGCGGGGCAGGTGAGGGCCGCGGTGCGCGAGATCGATCGGGGCGTGCCGCTTACCGACGTCGCCACGATGAATGCCCGGCTCAACCAGTCGATGTCGGATCGCCGCTACCCGATGCTGCTCCTGGCCGGCTTCGCCGCGCTGGCGGTGGTCCTCGCGTCGGTCGGGATCTACGGCGTTCTTGCGTACACAGTCGGCCAGCGCACCCGAGAGATCGGGGTGCGGATGGCTCTGGGTGCCCGACGTGGTGACGTGTTGCGCATGGTCCTCGGTGGTGGCATCCGGCTGACGCTCATCGGTGTGGTGTTGGGAGCGGTGGGTGCCGCGATCGCCGGGCGAGCACTGGGGAAATTGCTTTACGGCATCACGCCGACCGATCCGGTGACCTTCGCGGCGGTGGCGCTGTTGCTCACGGCCATCGCCGCGGTCGCGTGCTATCTCCCCGCTCGCCGAGCGACCCGGGTGGACCCTATGGTGGCGTTGAGGGCGGAGTGGGAAAGGAGAAAGGACTGAGGACTGGGACTGAGATAGTTCCGAGTTCCGAGTTCCGAGCTACGAGCATCAAACTCAGTCCTCAGTCCTCAGTCCACATCACTTTGATTGGACCTTCCAATGACGCTTCTGACTGACCTCAAGTACGCCCTTCGTGGGCTGCGCAACAATCCGGGCTTCGCGGCTGTGGCGATCCTGACGCTGGCGCTGGGGATCGGCGCCAACACCGCGATCTTCAGCGTAGTCAATGCGGTGCTACTGCGCCCGCTGCCCTACTCCGAGCCGGAGAGGTTGGTCCAGGTCTACTCGGCCGGATTTCAGGAAGGCCGGTTTTCGATGTCGTATCCCGACATCGAACAGCTGCGCGCCATGCCGCAGGTCTTCGGCGAAGTCGCCGGCTACGACACCCACGAATTCAATTTCACCGGTTCCGGGGATCCTCGCGAAATCGAGGGCGCCTACGCGTCGTCCGAGCTATTTCCGGTCCTGGGCATAAGACCGGAGCTGGGCCGCACCTTTGGTTCGGAAGATGAGCAGGCTCCGTACGTAGTGATCAGTCATCGCCTCTGGGCCTCGGTGTACGGCCGCGACCCGACGGTGCTCGGGCGGAGCATCCAACTCGATGGCGCTCCGTTTACCGTGATCGGTGTCATGCCGGCCACCTTCCGGTTCCCGAGCGAGAACATTGACCTCTGGGCCCCGCTGGGCGGGGCGTTCGCCGCCAGTCCCGAGGCACGGACCGACCGGAACCTCCACCTCTTCAACACCGTCGCACGGCTGCAGCCGGGAGTCACGAAGGAGCGGGTTCAAGCCGATCTCGCAACCCTGGCCCAGCGGCTCCAAGCACAGGAAGAAACGGCCAATCAGTCTCAGCCTCAACGGCGAGAGATGCGGATCACCGCACGGGGCGCAGCACCGGCAGGTGGTGCCGGGCCGCGACCCGGTCCCAGCGTGGCGCGGGCAAGAGACGGCGCGGGCCTCGAGATCGCCTTCGATGCGGTGCCGCTGACCGACGAAGTCGTAGGTGACATCCGGCCGACGCTGTATGTGCTGTTCGGCACCGTGGCCATGGTGCTGCTCATCGCCTGCGCCAACGCCGCGAACTTGCTCGTGGCCCGGGCCAATTCCCGGCGCCGGGAGATCGTGATTCGGCAGGCGCTGGGGGCCGATCGCGGCCGCATCGTGCAGCAGATTCTCACCGAGAGCGTGCTGCTCGCGCTCGCGGCCGGAGTGGTCGGCGTCCTGATGAGTTACTGGGGTCTCGACCTGCTTCTCGCGACCTGGCCCGATTCACTCCCCAGGGTCCAGGACGTCACGATTGATCGCTCGGTGTTGGCATTCACCTTCCTGGTATCACTCGCGACTGGCATTGGATTCGGCCTGGTGCCTGCTCTTCGTGCCTTCCATCCGGCCATTGAAGAGGCTCTGCGCGAAGACTCCGGCGGCTTGAGCGGCGGACGCAGCCGGCAGCGGACTCAGCGAGTCATGGTCGCCGCCGAGCTGGCGGTGGCGCTGGTGCTACTGGTGTCGGCCGGCCTCCTGGTACGCAGCTTCACGCGATTGATGGAGGTGGATCCGGGGTACGACACGCACGACGTGCTCGCGGCCCGGGTCCGGCTCACTCCCTCCCGCTATCCCGATCGCGCCTCGCACGAGACCTTCTTTCGCAGTCTGAGCGACGATCTCGCCGCTCGTCCCGGGGTGGATGGTGTCACGATCTCTCGCACCATGCCGCTCACCGGGTCCATGATGATGCTCGCCATCAATCCCCAGCGGATCCGGCCCAACGATCCCGATCCGATTCTCCCGATCGCGATGCGCCTCGTAGGCTTCGACTATTTCAACACCCTGCGGGTCCCGATTCTCAAGGGACGCCCCTTCGAAGCGACCGACCGGGACGGCGCCACTCCAGTCGTAGTGATCAACACCCGGCTGGCCAAGCGGCTCTGGCCCGACGAGGATCCGGTAGGGAAGCAGATTCCCATCGGGATGCGGCGGGAAACGGAAAGGGAAGCGACGGTGGTCGGCGTGATCGGTGACGTACATTATGCCGGTCTCGACGAAGAGACCGGCCCCGAACTGTATCTTCCATTGGCGCAGGCGCCCGATTGGGGCGAGCAGATGTGGATCGCCATCCGAGCCGA
The DNA here is from genome assembly GCA_963821525.1 of uncultured Gemmatimonadales bacterium. Classification (GTDB taxonomy): domain Bacteria; phylum Gemmatimonadota; class Gemmatimonadetes; order Gemmatimonadales; family GWC2-71-9; genus DATBGE01. The sequence continues at coordinate 275,037 of CAWGED010000005.1, forward strand.
ACGGAATCCGCTGCTCCTCGCGGGCACGGTCCGGGAGGCGGTGCGCCGAGCCGATCCGCAGCAGCCGGTGGCGGAACTCTTCAGTTTGGATCAGGCGATCGGCCAATCCACTGCCGCTCGCCGGTTCAATATGATGCTGATCTCGCTCTTTGCCGGGCTGGCCGCTGTGCTCTCGGTGATCGGGGTGTACGGATTGACCTCATATGCCGTCAGCCAGCGCACCAGGGAGCTGGGGATTCGCATTGCCCTCGGCGCCAAGCAGGGAGATGTCGTGCTACTGGTGATTCGCGAAGGTCTGCGGCTCGCACTGATCGGTGCCGCGATCGGCTTGCCGATAGCATTCGCCGCCTCGAAAGCCATCGGCTCGATGCTGTTCGAGGTCACGACCAGCGACGCCCTTACCTATGGTGGAACCGCGGCGCTCCTCATCTCGGCGGCGGTCCTGGCGACCTGGGTACCGGCCCGGCGGGCGGCGCGGGTGGATCCGGTGGTGGCGTTGAAGAGTGAATAAAAACAGTACCTAGTACCTAGTACCGAGTACGCGAGGATCGGGGCGCCAGGCTCGGTACTCGATACTAGGTACTGGGTACTTAATCTCCATCTAACTTGAGAGTACGCGTGATCCGACTAACCGACCTCGAGAAGTCCTTCGACACCAAGCCGTCGCCGACCTACGTTCTGCGCCGGATCAATCTGACGATCCAGCCCGGCGAGTTCGTCACCATCATGGGGCCCTCGGGTGCGGGAAAGTCGACGCTGCTCGCGATTCTTGGGATGCTCGACGGCGAGTACCGGGGGCAATACGAATTCAAGGGACAGCAGGTCCAACCCCTCAAGCCAAAGCAGCGGGCGGAGCTGGCCAAGCAGTCGGTGGGATTCGTCTTCCAGCAGTATCATTTGCTCGACGATCTCACGGTGGCGGAGAATCTCGATATGCCGCTTTCCTATCGGGACCTCCGGAGCTCGGAGCGTGCGGCGCTGGTGGCCGATACGCTGGATCGATTTCACATCGTCGGAAAAAAGGACCTCTATCCCCGCCAGCTCTCCGGCGGCCAGCAACAACTGATCGCGGTGGCCCGGGCAATCATCGCCAAGCCGGCACTGTTGCTTGCCGACGAGCCCACCGGAAATCTCCATTCCGCCCAGGGCCGGGAGATCATGGAACTGTTCTGCAAGCTCAACGCGGCGGGTACCACGATTATTCAGGTGACCCACTCTCTGGAGAACGCGCAGTACGGCAGCCGGATCGTGGAGTTGAAAGACGGCTGGATGGTTGGGGATGCAGCTGTGAGCCGTCAGCCGTCAGCCGTCAGCTGAGAGCCGTCAGCCGTCAGCCGTCAGCCGTCAAGCCTAAGACAGGCCGGCTATCTGCTGTCGCCAATCAAGATCTTCGGTTGTTCGAGTTTAAGGGTCGCTGAAGTGTCGAAATGAAGGTGTTGAGCATTCGCTGAATCTCGACAGCAAGTGCGGTTAGCGTCGTGTAATCGTCGTGGGACAGAAGCTCGATGTCTTTGGCCATCAGTAAGAAGTATTCAGTCTCCGCAGCGGAGCGCCTTGCGATGATGAGATATCGGGCGGTTTCGCGGTCGCTTGAGCACGCGGTTCCCTCAACGATGTTGGCAGGAACCGAGGAAGCGCAGCGCAGTAGTTGGGCCGCAATGGTGTAGCGGGCCCAATTGGGGAATGCCTTGGTGACGCGGCATACTCCGATATTGAGCTCGTGGGCTTTCACCCAGACCTTGAGTTTGGAAAAATGTTGCACGGCGATCTCTCATGTTCCCTCAACACTAGTGTGACCAGGCCTTGGTAGTGCATCATTTGCCGACGGCGCTATGCTAGAAAACGCGGTTTCTCCTGCTTATGTCTGTTCTGACGGCTGACGGCTGACGGCTGACGGCGACTTCAACCCCTGGCCATGTCTTCAATCCTCATCGCGGACGACCAACCCGACATCCTTCAGGCTCTCCGGTTCTTACTAAAGGCCGAAGGCTTTGCCGTCGATACGGTCAGCTCGCCAGGAGGCGTGCTGTCGGCGATCGAACGGAAGGATTACGACGTCGTCCTGATGGACCTCAACTACACTCGGGACACCACGTCAGGCCGTGAAGGATTCGATCTCCTCAGCCGGATCCGGTTGCTCGACGCGACACTCCCGGTCGTGGTGATGACCGCCTACAGCAGCGTCGAGGGCGCAGTCGAGGCGATGCGGGGCGGCGCCCGAGATTATGTCGAGAAGCCGTGGGACAATGCTCGGCTGGTTGCGACGCTCAAGACTCAGGTCGAGCTGGGCAAGGCGTTGCGCAAGAGCCTCCGGCTGGAGAGCGAGAACCAGAGCCTCCGCCGCGAAGGCGTACCCGACATGGTCGCCGAGTCGCCCGCGATGCGCGCGGTGATGCGGTTGATGGAGCGGGTGGGGCCGTCGGAAGCGAACGCCGTCATCCTGGGCGAGCACGGCACAGGCAAGGAGGTGGCGGCGCGCTGGCTGCACGCCGCCTCGGCGCGGGCCCAGAGACCGATGATCACGGTGAATGTGGGCGGCCTCTCCGAGGGTGTTTTCGAGAGCGAGCTCTTCGGTCACCTGAAGGGAGCTTTCACCGATGCCAAGGCCGACCGCATCGGGCGCTTCGAGCTGGCGGATGGTGGGACGCTGCTCCTGGACGAGATCGCCAACATCACTCTCGGCCAGCAGGCCAAGCTGCTGCGCGTCCTGCAAATCGGGGAATTGGAACGGGTCGGCTCCTCCAAGACCCGCAAGGTCGACGTTCGAGTCCTCTCGGCGACCAACGCCGATCTCCGGGCAGAAGTTGCCGCCGGGCGTTTCCGGGAAGATCTGCTCTACCGCCTCAACACCATCGAGATCCGGCTTCCTCCGCTCCGGGATCGGCGGGAAGACATCCCGCTTCTCGCGAGCACCTTCCTCCGCCGTCACGCGACGCGCTACCGGAAGCCGGTCACCGGGTTCAACCCGGCAGCGATGCAGGCCCTGCTGAGTTACATCTGGCCCGGCAACGTCCGCGAGCTCGACCATACTATTGAAAGGGCGGTCCTTCTTACGGATCAGGCCGAAATCGATCCCGCCGACCTGAGTCTCATGCCACCTTCCGACGGCGCCGCCCAGTTGGAGGCGATGACACTCGAGGATGTGGAGCGGTTGCTGGTGCAGAAAGCGCTGGCTCGCTCCGGCGGCAGTGTGTCGGATGCGGCGAAAGCGCTGGGCCTCAGTCGAAGTGCACTGTATCGGCGGCTTGAGCGGTTTGGGATGTAGTACAGCCGTCAGCGCAGCTCAGCCGTCAGCAGGGCACCTCAAGTTGGTTAGATCCCTCGCCGCTACGATCCCCGGGATGAGGTACTCTGAAATGCTCTCGCTGATGGCTGACGGCTGACGGCTGATGCTGACGGCTGCCGTCTCACCCCCACATATTCCCGCCAATGCGCTCCACATCCCACCCAAAACGAGTCCTGCTGCTGGCACTGATGGCGACGCTGCCCGCCACGGTGTTCGCGCTGGTCTTCGTGTGGGTGGGAGACTACTCCTCGAAGGTCCAATGGACCGTCACGATGGTGGTGGCGCTCGGGCTTCTGATCGGCGCGACCGCAGTGTACGACCGTGTCGTCCTTCCACTCCAGACCGTTTCCAATCTCCTCGCCGCTCTGCGCGAGGGCGACTACTCCCTGCGCGCCCGGGGCGCCACGCCGGATGATCCACTGGGACTGGTTTATCTCGAGGCGAACGCGCTGCGCGACACGCTCCGCGAACAGCGACTCGGCGCTCTCGAAGCAACCGCCCTGCTTCGCACGGTGATGGCGGAGATCGACGTCGCGGTCCTGAGCTTCGATGAGAATGGACGGCTGCGGCTGGTGAATCGGGCCGGGGAACGGTTTCTCGGGCAGCCGGCCGAGCGCGCCCTCGGGCTCGACGCGGAGACCTTGGGACTCGCGGGCAGCTTCGAGGGAGAGAGCCCTCGGGTGATCGAACGGGGCAGCACGCCCGCCGTCCGCTGGGAGTTGCGTCGCACCAGCTTTCGGGAGGGAGGAAAACCGCACCAGTTGCTCGTGTCTGGCGGATGTGAGCCGCACACTCCAGGTCGAAGAGAGGCAGGCATGGCAGCGGCTGGTCCGCGTCCTGAGCCACGAGATCAACAATTCTCTGGCGCCGATTCGGTCCCTCGCCGGCAGCCTGCGCTCGGCGCTGGATCGCCGGGCCACTCCCAGCGAGACGGATGGCGCCGATCTGCGTCACGGACTCGACATCATCGGTCAACGCGCGGAAGCGTTGGCGCGCTTCATGGGCGCCTACGCCCGACTCGCCCGATTGCCCAAACCGGTCCTGGCGAAGATGGCGGTCGAGCCCTGGGTCCAGCGCGTGGTGGGACTGGTCCAGGATACCCGAGTCCGCATTGCCGGCGGACCCGAAGTGAGCATCGCGGCCGACGCCGATCAGCTGGATCAGTTGCTGATCAACCTGGTGCGCAACGCGATTGAAGCGATGGGCGGAGGCCCTGGCGAAGTCACGGTAAGCTGGAAAAAGGCAGGGCAGGGGCTGGAGCTATTCGTGGAAGATGATGGCCCCGGCCTGAGTGAGACCGGCAACCTCTTCGTTCCTTTCTATACCACGAAGCCCGGCGGTTCCGGGATCGGGCTGGTCCTGAGCCGGCAAATCGCCGAGGGCCACCGTGGGGCCCTTCATTTAGAGAACAGGCGAGGCCGGGCCGGGTGCAGGGCCAAGGTCTGGCTTCCGGTCCTCTGATCCCGTCTCGCTGGAACGTATCCTGCCTCCTGTAGCTTCCGGAATCGGGCGAGCCGAGCTGAAGCACAAAGCGTTTGACAGGCTGACTCCGGCCCGGTAGGTTGATGTAACTCCCTGTTGGGCAATCGTTTCCCGTCGTCAGGACCATTCGTGGCGAGCTTCGGTAAGCCGAGCCGTCGGGGTAGTCTTGTGAGGGTTTCCCAGGTTCTCCTGGGGGTTTTTGTGTTGACCACCTGTGGTCAGGACTGCAGCAACCGGTCCGGGCCGCCAGGTGAACGGGTACATCGATGCGACCGCCCTGCTTCGGGCCGGTGGGCAAGTCCCGATCCCGGTTACCGAAGTCTTCGTAGAGTTACGCCGCACCAGCGATTCCTCCGTCGCATTCAGCCGGCTCCTCACCGGCAGCGAGATCGATCAGGCCGCGACGACTCTCCAAGTACGAATCCGGGTCGAGCTGCATCAGTCACCGGAAGATTTCTTTCTCTGCTGCAGGCGCGGGGCGGCGGTGTCACGTACTACGAGGTGCGCAGCACTGTCACCGCGACTTCCGGCGGCCGACCACGACCCAGCCGTATACACCGCAATACGTCGGCCCCGGCGCGAGCGGGGTGGACAGCGTCGTACTCGCGATTTCCAATCCGTACACTCCGGCCGGTGGTACCACAGTCGCGACCGCATCGGTCTACGCCAACAATGCCGTGGTGCCCGGTGTCCCCGTCGGCTTCATCTCTAGCGATCCCACCAAAGTTCCGACGCCGGTCAACAACGGGATCAGCCAAGCGGTGGTCCTCGCTCCGCCGACCGGGGACGACAGCGTCGTGATCACCGCAGTGACGCCGGTTCTGCCGGCGGTCTCCGACACGGCGACCTTCCACTACGTCCCGGTCGCGGCCCGCATCATCGCGGTTTCGGGTGACGCGCAATCGGGTCTCATCGGAACCGCCTTCGGGCTGCCGCTCATCGTGGAGGTTCAGGACGCTGGTGGAGCTCCGTATCGCGGCGGGTACCCGGTCGCGTTTGGCGTGGCGAGCGGGCCGACCGGCACGTCGGTGGCGCCCACCACGGTCAACACGGATCTGACTGGTCGAGCGCAGACCATACTCACGGCAGGGAGTGCTGTCGGGACCCTCTCGGTGACTGCGACTGCAACGGGACTGACCGGCTCGCCATTGACCTTCAATGGCACGGTGACAACCGGCGGTCCCGGGGTCCCGACCACCGTCGCGGTCGCCGGGGGCAACAACCAGAGCGACAGCGTGAACCACGTCCTGCGCGAACCCACTGGTCGTTTTGGTGAGCGACCAAGTTCGGCAATCCCGTTTCGGGCGTCACCGTTTCATGGACCGCGAGCGACGGGAGTCTCTCGGCACCGACCTCCAACACCAATGCCAGCGGCCAAGCCTCGATCAACTGGACGCTGGGCTCCGCCCAAGCCAATCCGACCGTTACCGCGACCGTATCGGGCCTCACACCAGTGGTGTTCCAGGCGACGACGCTCTTCCCAGGGCCCCAGGTTCTGATCTCGCAGGCGGGCGTTCCCGGCGTAGGGATCGGGCTTACCGCGACGATAGACGTTGCTTTGACGGGCCCGGCCGGCGCGGGCGGAGTCTCGGTGGCGCTGTCGAGTTCGGCGACGGGAATCTTCACCGTCGCTCCGGCGACTCTGAACATCCCGCAGGGTGCCACGGCGGGAACGGCCACGATCACCGGGGTATCGAGCGGTATCGCGACGCTCACCGGAACCGCGACCGGATACATCACCGGGTCGCTGTCGGTTAACGTGCAGAACCGGAACATCAGCATCCCCGTCACGCTGAACGTTCCCTACGGTCAGAGCGGCGTGTCGCTGCCGATTCAGATTCCCGCACCCGCGCCAGCCGGCGGGGTGACCTTCACGGTGACCTCGAGCGCGCCAACCCTGGTTGGAGTATCGACGCCCACGGTGACTATCGCCGCGGGAGGCCAGACGGCGAACGCGCTGCTGAATGGTCTGCTGCCGGGTCCATCCACGGTCACCGTCGCCAACGCTGCGTATGTGACGGCGACCTCTACCGTGACCACCGCGGCGGCGCTCGATCTCCAGCAGACCTCGGCCACCCTCAACTCGAGTTTCGGCGTCCAGGTCGATATCAACTTCACCAGCAATAGCCAGGGCATCGCGGCGCCGGCGCCGGGCGTTCCGGTTGTGCGGTGATCACCGATGCGACCTGCCTCAAGGCTGTCACCAGTCCGATCACGATTCCGACCGGTATGGTATCGGTCCCGATGGCGCTGGTGTACGGCGGGACGGCCAGCTTGCCGTGCACGACGCAGCTCAAGGTGACCGCGGCCAACATCCAGCCGACAGCATCAGCGTCACGGTCCAGCCACAGCCTGCCATTACGCTCAATGCGGCGACGGTGGGCAGCGGACTTCAAGTGGCGGTATCGGGTCTGCTGGGCGCTACGAATCATGGCGGCGCCACGGTGACGCTGAGCAGCGGAAACAGCAACTTGCTTCTCTCCCGCAACGCCACGACGCCGGGCTCGGCCTCCATAACGGTGACCGTCCCGGTATTCCAGCAGAGCTTCAGCTACTACATCCAGGCCAAGGAGGGGCTGACTGGGACGACGCCGATTACGGTTACCGCGCGGGCGCCGGGCTTTATCGACGGCACCATCAACCATGACCTGGTGCAAGGTGCGATCGACCTGATCGGGGTTCCGACAAGCACGACCACGTTGTCGTCGAGTTCCGCCATCTATGCGCGGACGGGTATTCCGAATTCCCAGACGTCACCTACTGGGCTGGTTCAGCTCCAAGCGATCCGTGCCGGGGCGCCGGGTGCTCTAATCGTCACATTCCAGGATGACGATCCCAACGGCGCGTCGACCCTGATCGTGAAGGGCCCGGTCACCCAGGATACACTCAACGCGCAGGTTCCGGTGGGGGGCACCAACACGCCGACGGATACGACTTCGGGCGGTGTCGCGATTCTGCCCCAGGGTTCGGGCACCAGCACCATCTCCGCAATAGCGGCGGGCTTCCTCCAGGTACCCACCGCGGTGGCGTCACCGGTCACTATCGCCCAGCCCGGTATCACGCTGAGCAGCGGGAATGTCGGCAGCGGGCTTCAGGTCAGCGCCTCGGGCAACCTCGCCGCTCCGAACCACGGTGGTGTCGGCGTTACCCTGACCAGCGGGAATGCGGCCCTGCTGTTCTCGCCCAACGCTACGACACCGGGTACCAGCAGCATCACGGTCAATGTACCGAACGGCCAGACCTTCTTCAGCTACTACGTGCAGGGCCTCGAGGGCCAAACCGGGACCAGGCCGGTCACGCTCACTGCCAGCGCTCCGGGCTTTGCCGACGGTACCACGACGTACAACCTGATGCAGGGCGCCATCGACCTGATCGGGGTGCCAGCCAATACCACTACGTTGTCGCCGATTGCCAGCATCTACGCTCGGACTGGTGTCCCGAATTCGACCTCCTCCCCCACGGGCCTGACGCAGCTGCAGGATGTGAGAGCCGGAGCTCCAGGCCCGGTGACGGTGGTCTTCCAAGACAACGATCCCAATGGCGCCACGACGCTCATCGTGAAGGGTCCGACTACCCAGGACACGCTCACCGCACAGGTCCCCGTCCTCGGTTCCAACACGCCGACCGACACGACGTCGGGCGGAGTAGCACTCCTGCCGCAGGCTGCGGGCACCAGTACCATTTCGGCGGTCGCGACCGGCTTCCTACAGGTGACATCTCGGCGGGCCTGGGGTAACCGTCGCTCAGCCGACCTCAGCGTCAGCGCGGTCACCGTGGGCAGCGGGCTTCAGATCAACACTTTCGGCAACCTGGCCGCTCCGGCGCCGACCGCGAACTTCCCGGTGACGTTGGTGAGCGGCAACCCCAACCTGCTGCTGGCGCCCAACGCCACCACCGTCGGCACGGGCTCGATCACCTTGACCCTGGCGCAGGGCGCCCAGTCCTTCTCGTTCTACGTGCAGGGCAAGGAAGGACTGACCGGGACCACGTCGGTCACGGTGACCGGCAGTGCCGCCGGCTTCGCCGACGGGACGGCGAACATGAGCCTGGTGCAGGGCGCGCTTGATCTGATCGGGGTTCCGGCGAATACCACGACGCTCTCGCCGATCTCGAACATCTACGCCCGAACCGGCATTCCGAACGTGCAGATCTCGCCGACAGCCCTGACCCAGTTGCAGAATGTGCGCTTCGGCGCTCCGGGGGCGCTGACGGTCAATTTCCTGAGCACGAGCGCTGCCGTGGCGGATCTGCTCAAGGCCGGCCCGTCTGCCTCGGGAAGCCAGACGGCCACGATTCCGATCGGAAGTTCCAATACTCCGACCGACACCACCTCGGGCGGGGTCGCTATCCGGCCTCTGCTCTCCGGCACCACGACGATCAGGGCCTCGATCACCGGCTTCCTTCAGGTCACCAGCGCTGCCGGCTCCCCGGTCTCGATCGCGCAGCCCGGGATCACGGTGAACGGGACAACCGTGGGGAGCGGCCTCCAGATCAATGCCTTCGGCTCGCTCGGCGCCCCGAACCATGGCGGTGTGACGGTCACGCTGGTAAGCAGCAACGGAGCGCTCCTGCTCGCGCCCGATGCGAATACGCCGGGCACCAGCTCCATCAACATCTTCGTCCCGAACGGCACCCAGTCCTTCGGGTTCTACGAGCAGGGCCTGGAGGGACAGACCGACACCGTGACGGCGGCGATTACCGCTACCGCCTCCGGCTTCACGACCGGCAACGGCACGGCGGACGTGGTACCTGCGGCTTCGATGTGATCGGGCTGCCGGCTTCGCCGACCGCGGGAGGGCCGGATGTCGCCTTCTACGTCCGAACCGGCATTGCCAACCAGACCTACACCGCCCTGACCCAGCTGCAGAACGTCCGGGATCGGGGCGCCCGCAGCCGATCAACGTCACGGTAGCGACCGACGCCGTGGCCATCGGCCCGCTGGTGACGAGTAGCGGGACTGCCGCCAGTGTCCCGCTGCAGATTCCCGTGCTGAGCTCCAACACGCCGACCAGTGTTGCCACTGGTGGCGTGGCCTTCCGTCCCGCCGCTGGCCGGTGCCGTGACGATCACCACGACCATTCCAGGGCTGATCGGCACGACCTCCGCGATCACAATCATCACGGTCCAGTAAAGCGACCTAACCCCCTGTCCCCCTTCCCTACTGGGAAGGGGGAACGGTAGCCGTTGGCTCCTCGATTCGATCGTCGGCGATAGCTGTCATTCCGAGACGTAGCGAGGAAACCAGATGCCTGGCCTCTCGCGGAGCCTTCCGCAGTGGGATTCCTCGTCGCTTCGCTCCTCGGAATGACAGTTCAACAAGGGATGGTTCCCTGATCGACTTTACATTACAAAGTACTTGACATTACTGCCTCCAGCCCCAAGATTGCAGCCATGCCCGCCCGCCCCGTCCGTCCCGTCCGCCCTGTCTCCGACACCGAAATCCCGATCCAGGATCGGGCGCTGGAGAACCTGCGCTTTATCCGGGACACGATGGAGCACGCCGGACCCTTTACCGCCGTGCCAGGGTGGGGTGGGGTAGCGATGGGGGTAACGGCGCTGGGAGCGGCTCTGGTTGCGCAGGCCCAGACTACCCCCGACCGGTGGCTGCTCGCCTGGATCGTCGAAGGCTGGCTGGCGTTTGCGATTGGGGGAGTGGCCATGGTAAGGAAAGCGGGAATCGGTTCTACCCCGCTCACTTCCAAGCCCGGGCGCCGCTTCGTCCTCGCCTACGCCCCGCCGATGCTGGTCGGTGGCCTCCTCACGTTCGCTCTCTACCGGGCCGGGCTCACCGGGTTGCTTCCGGCTCTCTGGTTGCTGCTGTACGGCACCGCAGTGGTTACCGGTGGCGCCATGTCGGTTCCTGTGGTCCCCGTGATGGGGGCCTGCTTCATTCTCCTGGGGGCCATCGCACTGTTGGCGCCGGTCGCCTGGAGTAACGCCCTGATGGCCCTCGGCTTCGGAGGGTTGCACATCGGATTCGGGGCCTGGATTGCAAGGAGGTACGGTGGCTAAGTCGAACGCGGCCCGGCAAACTGCGGGCGGAAAACCAGCAGCGACCAAACGCCTGGAGGCGATAGCGGGGCTCAAGGCCGCGGCACCGGCAGAGCTCGATCGCCTGATTCACGAGCGGCTCCGGCTCGGCGTGGTGAGCGCCCTCGCGGTCAACCCGTCGCTCACGTTCAATGAGCTCAAGGCCCTGCTCAAGACCACCGACGGTAACCTCAGCGTCCATGCCCGGAAGCTGGAGGACGCGGGCTACGTGCAGTGCACCAAGTCGTTCGAGGGGCGGACGCCGCGCACCGAATACCGGTTGGCTGCGGCTGGGCGGAGAGCGCTGGAAGACTATCTGGACCACATGGAGGGGTTGATAAGGATGATGAGGGGGTAGGGACGGGAGACAGGAGTCAGGAGACAGGGACGAGACGACGGGAGAAGTGTCAGGGGACGACGTTAGACCTTGACCTCGACACTTCGACCCTTTTTTTAACCCCTAACTTTACCATGCAAAGTACTTCAATCATCACCCGAACCCCGGCTTCCTGGCTCACCCTGTCGCTGCTCGCGGGCGTGGGGTCTCATCTCGTGTTCCACGAGGCTGACGTTGGGCTGAACGTGCTCATCTGGGCGGCACTGCTCGAGCTGTGCTGGCTTGGGCTCCGCCCCGATCAGCGGCCCACTCGACAGCAACGGTTGCTGCTTGGCCTGGCGCTCTGCTTCGCGGCTGGATTCGCCTGGCGGACGTCGCCGTTCCTGCGTCTGGCCGATGCCATTGGCCTCGTCACCTGTGCCGTGCTCATGCCGCTGGTTCGGGAAGAGTCCCTTCTGACCCTGAGACTTCACCGATTCCTGGGCGGCGTGCGTAACCTGTTCGCCCGGGTCGGGGCAGGGCTGATCCCCGCAGCCTTTGACGCGCAGGAGGAGGCCAGGGATCGGGGAGCACCCAGCGTTCTGCTCCCTGCCGCGCGTGGGATGGTGCTCGCGGTGCCGGCTGTCGTGGTATTCGGGTCCTTGCTGGCTTCGGCCGATGCGGACTTCGAGAGACTGGTCAACAGCCTGGTGAGGTTCGATCCCGAATGGCTCCTCACCACGAGCCTGAGCATCATGTTTTTCTCCTGGTTAGCCGCCGGTGTGCTCAGCCGGAGGACTGGCGCAAACGTCTCCCTGCCTTGGGGACCGGGTGGCCTCGGGGCGATCGAGGTAAGCATCGTCCTGGGTGTGGTTGACGTGATGTTTCTGACCTTCGTCGTCCTGCAGGGGCGGTACTTCTTCGGCGGGGAGGCGCTGGTCCGTCAGGATCCCGGGCTCAGCTTCTCGGAGTACGCGCGCCGAGGGTTCTTCGAGCTGGTAGCCGTCTCGGCACTGGTGTTGCCGCTGGCGCTTGTCATCAAGGGCCGGCTTCGGCCTGATGACAGCCGTGCCTTGCGCAGCTATCGCATTGCGGCTGGAGTTCTCACCGCGCTCACTCTGGTCATCGTGGCCTCCGCTTTCCATCGAATGGCGATCTATCAACGCCAGTTCGGCCTCACCGAGCAGCGCTTCTACGCCAGCGCCTTCATCGGCGGGATCGCCTATACCCTCGTCTGGTTCGCTTCGACGGTTCTTGCTGGACGCGACCGTCGTTTCCTTGGCGGTACCCTGGTGGCATGGACCGCCTGGGTCGCGATGCTGCATCTCACCAATCCCGCCGCTGTCATTGCCCGGGTGAATATCCAGCGGGCGACGGAGGGGCGTGAGTTCGACGCGGCATACATCGCCTCCCTCGGGGCCGACGCGGTCCCCACACTGATAGCGGGCCTCGACCGGCTATCGCCGAGTCATCGAGCAGCTCTCCTGGGCAAGCTCAACTGGGAACGGATCGCCCCCAGCGAGCACGACTGGCGCTCCTGGTCGCTTGCCGAGGCGAAGGCTCGCACGCTTGCCAGTCAGGTAGCGCTTTCAGAAACGAACCACTGAGATACGACGGACTATGTCAAACTCCATCATCATCCTTCAAGTGCTGGGTTTTCTGGGAACCGGGGCGCTAATCGTGGCGGGTCTCGCCGGCACTATGTGGACGGCTTCCCGGGGCTGGGCGGGGTTGAGTCGTAACCTGGCCTTCGGCACCTTCGGTCTTGTGGCCCTGTATATCGCGGTGCTAGTGGGCGGGGGAATGTTCAGTCGAGGCCGGATCCTTCCAGTAAACGCCGAGAAGTACTTCTGTGAGCTGGATTGTCACCTGGCCTATTCGGTAACTGATGTCCGGGTCGCGGATTCACTCGGGACGGCTGAGGACGGTCTGCGATCGAACGGGCGTTTCTGGCTGGTGACGGTGCGCACCTGGTTCGATCCGAACACGATCTCGGCCCGGCGCTCCCTTACCGAGCCTACCTGGCCGGCACCGCGGAAGGTGGCGCTGGTGAGTGCCGAAGGGGTTCGCTATCCGCCGGTCGAAGACGTGGATTCGGCGTTGTCGAGATCCGGAATCGTTTCTACTCCCATTACGAAGGAGCTTCCTCCTGGCGCCTCATACACCACAACTTTCGTGTTCGATCTCCCTGAGGAGACTGTGGCGACCGGATTGTTGTTGACCGACGATCTCGTGGTGAGTCGCTTTCTGATCGGACACGAGCGCAGTCCGTTCCACGCCCCCACGCTGCTTCAGTTGCCTTCCACCTCGGTGGCGAAGGGAACCTGACCTCGATGGACGCTGTGCCGCTGGTGGTCGCAGCGATGCTTTCGACCACTCTTGGCTTCTCGCGGTACCACGCCAGGGTCGACACGACTTCCGTGGTGGATCGCCTGGCGTGCTGGGGCTGTTTCCTCGTCGCCATACTGGCGATGCTCGCCTCCATGGCCGGGGACTAGCGGTCGAGATACCCTCCCGTTCTGTTTCAGACGGTCTCAACAGGATCGTCTTCATGAAGCACTATCCGGACTCCTGGCTCCCCGCCATGTTTGGGGTCCTGCTGCTTCCTTCCATTGGAGCCTGCCAGCGCGTGAAGCCAATCGGCAGTGACGAGATTCGGGTTTCCGGAACCATCGAGCTCACTCCGGTCGGAGTGAATTGCTGGCGGCTGACGGGCAAGGACGGCAAGAACTACGAGCTGCGCGCCGATCAGGCGCCGACCGGATTGCTCACCAATGGCAAGGCGGTAACCCTGGTCCTCAAGCTCCGGTCCGACCTGATGAGTGCCTGTCAGGTGGGCCAGATTGCCGATGTGGTGCGGGTGGAGTAGCGAACGAAACTCCCACCCCCAACGCCCCGTAGGCTTCCCCCGACCCGCAGGTTGGTCCCTATGAGCAGTCCCTCTTTCATGGAGAAACGCGTGTCTCCCATTGGACGGCAGTTCGGGGCCGGAGTCGCCCTTCTGATCGCGGTCTCGGGATGCAGTCACGGTGGTGCCAATGTCGCCGCCGCTCCCTCCAGCACCGATGCGTTCTCTCCCAGCCTGATGCGTACTCGCCTCTTCGCCTATGCCGATGATTCCATGCTCGGCCGGGAGGCAGGTCATCCGGGCAACGTCAAGGCGACGACCTACATCGCGGGCCAGGTGCAAGCGCTGGGTCTCGAGGCGGCGGGTGACAACGGCACCTATTTCCAGACGCTGCCGCTGGTCGGACGGGCGCTGGATTCCACCACCAATGTGACGGTTGACGGTGCGCCATTGGAGCTGTGGAAGGATTACGCCCCGCTTCCTCCGATCGAAGGGGTTCCGGTGGCGGAGAGCGGCGCGCTGAACCAGGTGCCGGTGGTGTACGGCGGCCGAATGGGAGATTCGGTTGCGGTGCTGAGTGCGGATGACGCGAAGGGCAAGATCGTGGTGCTGGGCCCGGCGATGGATCCCACCGGGAAAGAGGTCTTCAATCTCTCCATGGGTTCCTTCATTCGCTATCAGGGAGCCGCCGCCATCGCGATGGCAAACTGGGATCTGGCCCCTCCCGGTGTAGCGGATTTTCTCCGTCAGTCAGGGGCGGAAATGAAGGAAGGCTCCGACGATCCGGCGGCGGCTCGGCCCCTCGCCATTTTTGTGACGCGCGCGGCTGCGGAGAAGATGCTGGGCGGCTCGGTCTCGAGTCTGCAATCGGGCGCCGCGGGCAAGTCCATCAACGGCAAGATTGCCTTTACCGAGACTCAGCCCGAGGCGCCGGCGAGAAATGTGATTGCGATCCTGCGCGGTAGCGATCCGGCCCTGGCGGGTGAGTTCGTGGCCATCGGCGCTCACAATGACCACATCGGGACGACCGACGAGCCGGTGGATGCCGATTCGATCTGGGCCTTCAACAAGGTCATGCGTCCCATGGGGGCGGAGAACGAGCCGGGAATTCCCTCTCCCGAGCAGGCGGCGCGGATCAAGAGCCTCATCGACAGCGTGCGGAAGACCCATCCCGCCGGACGGGTCGATTCGGTCTACAATGGCGCCGATGACGATGGATCAGGCTCGATGACCGTGCTGTCCATAGCCCAGGCGTTTGCCGAGAGCAAGACCAAGCCCAAGCGTTCGATCATCTTCGTGTGGCACACCGGAGAGGAAGAGGGACTCTGGGGTTCGGACTGGTTCACCCGCCATTCCACGATCCCGCGGGACTCGATCGTGGCCCAGCTCAACATCGACATGGTGGGGCGCGGTGGGGTCAACGACCTCAAGGGAGGCGGCCCGGGCTACCTCCAGCTCATCGGCTCACGCCGGCTTTCTACCGAGCTGGGGGACCTGGTGGAGAGCGTCAACAAGAGCGGGAATCACGGATTCACCTTCGACTACAGCTACGACGCGAACGGCCATCCCGACAACATCTACTGCCGCAGTGATCACGCGATGTACGCCCGCTTCGGCATTCCCATCGTGTTCTTCACCACCGGCGGGCACTCCGACTATCACATGCTCTCCGACGAGCCCCAGCGCATCGACTACACCAAGATGAGTCACGTCGGGTCACTGGTCTACGACATCGCGCTCCACGTGGCCGATCTGGATCACCGCGTGGTGGTCGACAAGCCGAAGCCGGATCCGGAGGCGCCGTGTAAGCAATGATGAATGAGAGAATGGCGGAATGGCGGAATGATGAATGGCGGAATGTTGAACGCAGGAATGTCGAATGGAATGCCTGTAGTCCTCGACCATTCCGGCATTCCTCCAATCCGCCATTCGTCAATTCGCCATTCCGCCATTCATCAATGCTCCCCAATCATCTCCGCCAGCCTCCGCTTCGCCTCCGCCACCTGGGGCTGCAGCTCGGGTCAGCGTTCTTCCATAGTTCGATGAACTTCTGGAGATGCTGCGCTGCCTTCTCCCGGTCGCCGCGCTGGGCATACAGCTCGCCTAGCCGCTTGTGGGTGAACGCCAGATACTGGGCGTCGATTTCGAGCTGATCCTCCATCGGTGACACCAGGTATTTCTCATAGGAAGCGATGGCCGAGTCGGGCCGGCTGGCCGCTTCCCAGGCTCGTGCCAGCTCGGCCAGCACGCAGCGTTCGCAGGGAGCGGCTATGGTCGCTGCTTGCAGTTGACGCACGGCCGTCTGCGGGTTGTTCTCGGCGAGTGCGATCATTCCCAGGACGCCCTGATAGTACGCCTCGCTCCGTCCCCGGATCTCGAGCGGCGACTGCTCGTACTCGCGGAGGGTGGCGCGGGCACGGTCGGGTCGGCCGACCATTGCCTCGAGGTACGCCACGTCGAGATAGGGACGGTCCACCGAATCGAGCTGGGCGTAGGGATAGCGGCGGAGCGCGGTATCCAGAATCCGGATCGCGCCTGAGCGATCCCCCTCGAACCATCCGGCGATGCCGACGAGCATAAGTTCCGAACCGAGGGCATAGTTCAACACGCCCGCCTGAGCCGCTCCTCTGCTGTTTTCCGAAATGAGTTCTCTGGCCTCCCCCAGGTGACCTTCCAGGAGCTTCACCTGTGCCAGGTTTGCTGTTGCGCGCACCCTTCTCCTCCGGGCTGATCTCGGGCGACGTCCTGAGACCGGTGTAGATGACTCGGGCTGTATCGTATCGCCCCTGTGAAACAGCGAGTTCAGCGGCGATCCACGGTGTCCCGCTGTAGTCGGGGAACTTGTTCGACGCCTGCCGCAATAAGGCCGTCGCGCTGTCCGATTGGCCGGAAGCGATAAACCCCTGGACCAGGTTGAACCAGGCGGTGGCGGGGCTGGAATCGGCTGCGATGGCGCGGTGATAGTACTCGTTTGCCTTCTCAGGGTTCTTCAGCCGGGCATAGACCAGCCCCAGATTGTTGAGCGCTGGATGTTGTCCGGCTCAATGTCGAGCAGGGCATTGTAGGCGGAAAGCGCCTTCTGCGGTTGGATATCGACCCGGGTGTAATACGTACCGAGCGTCAGGTAACGCTCCCGTTCGGTAAGCCGGTCCTGATGGCGTAGCGCGTTCTGCATCGCGTGACGCTGCTTTGCCCGCTCGCCGACGTTGCCGTAATTCACGCCGAGCTTGCGCCAGGCCATGGCGAATCCGGTATCGAGCGCCACGGCCTCTTCCAGAAGCTGGTCAGCCCGGCTGGAAGCTCCTGCCGTGGCGCCAATGCGCATGGCCTGCGAGTACTTCCGCAATGCTTCCAGTGATGGTGTGGTCACCTGCTCCAGCGGTTGGCCCACGCCGATGCTCTTGAGCGACTCGCCGATCTTCCGCCTGAGCTCGTGTGACACTTTGCCGATGGTCTCGATCAGTTCGGTAGAGTCCTTCGCCACTTCGCGAAATGCGGCCAGTGGCTCCCCGTTCGCGGCCGAAATGATTTGAGCCGAAAAGGTGAACGAGGGACCGACGGAGGCGATGTCTCCTGTGATCACCGCCTTCACGCCTTCTCGCTGAGCGATTTCCCGCGCCAGTGCTGGGATCGATGGCCGAGCTGTCGGGCCGCTGCATTCGCTCGAGCGCCGCCGCGATCTGCGCCGGGGAGAACACCGTCACCGTGCGCGATTGGGTGAGGTCTACTCGAAGTGCCTCTCCCGCAGCGATACCCAGAGTCGAATCGCGAGTGCGATTGGTGATATCGGCGAGGAGCACGGGATCCCGTGCATCGAGCACGCCCTGCGCGACGAGGGACCTCCCGGGTATGAGCCCGGCGAAGTACCCGCCGAGGAGCACGGTGAGGGCCAGCGCGCTTGCGCCGAGGAGCACGGTTCGTTTGCGGCGCCGGGGGACCGGGGTGAAGGCTCCGCTCGAGAGTGAGCTCAGCCGCTGCCGCACCTCGTCGGCCGAGGCGGGCCGCAGGTCACGATCCTTCTCCAGGCACTGCATCAGAAGGGCGGCCAGCGGTGGCGGGCAGTCGGGCCGACCCAGGGTGACGTCAGCCGGTTTTTCGGTGAGATGCGCTGCAAGCAGCTCCTGCGGAGTCCGTCCGGCGAACGGCGCCTTCCCGGTCAGCATCTCGTAGCCCAGCGCGCCGAAGGCATAGAGGTCTGCGCGATGGTCGATGTTGGGATCGGCGGCGATCTGTTCCGGCGCCATGTACGCCGGAGTTCCCATCGAGAGCCCTGCCGAGGTGAGCGTCCCGCCTGGCGCAACGCTTCCAGCGCCTTCGCGATCCCGAAATCGGTGACCACCGCGTGCTGGCCGCTGAGCAGGATGTTTTCCGGCTTGATGTCGCGGTGCACCACGCCATGCCGGTGCGCGTAGGCCAGCGCGTCGGCGACTTCTCCAGCAGGCTGACGACATCCGCCGTGGCGAGTTCGCTCTTCCGGTTCGAGCGGGGCCCGGAGCGATTCCCCCTCGACGAAGGGCATCGTGTAGTAGAGCGTCCCGCCGGCTTCTCCGGCCGTCAGCAGGGGGACGATATGAGGATGGTGCAGCCGCGCTGCGAGCTGGATCTCGCGGCGGAACCGGTCCGCCGAGAGATCGCCGGCGTATTCAGGCGGAAGGACCTTGATCACTACTTGGCGGCCCAGCGCCGTCTCCTCGGCGACGAAGACACGGCTCATCCCTCCACCACCCAACTCGCGTTCGAGGCGGTAGGCGGTGCCAAGGGCCTGCTGTAAGCGGTCTTGTAGTTCGGTCAAGGAACTGGGGTGAGGGTGGTGAAAGTTACCGAAATCAGTGGTCCGTGGGCAGGTGTCGGACCGGGAATGGGCCGGGCTCGGCGGTATTACACTTGAGCGTAATGCGCTCCTTTCATATCTCCCGCCGAGGATTCCTCCTGGGTGCCGCGGCGACCGCCGGAGCTCTCGCGACCGACGCGTTCGGGATCGAGGGCCGTCGAGTCTACATCACCCGCCACGATGTCGAGATCCCGGGTCTGCCCGATGCTCTCGACGGGCTCCGAATCGCGCAGGTGACTGACATGCATCTGCATGGAGGTCTCCATGCCGCGGCCCGGGCCACGATGGAATTGATCCAGACCGAGAAGCCTGAGATTACCCTCCTCACCGGAGACGCCTGCGAGCATCAGAGCTACCTGCCCGATGTCACAACCTTCACGCGCGAGTGCCGTGGTTCCGTTGCGACGCTGGCATTGATGGGGAACTGGGAGTACTTCGTGGACATCAGCTCGACGCAGGCCGAGGCCGCCTACAGTGCGGCCGGCGCCGAACTCCTGCTGAACCGGTCACGCCGGATCGAAATCGGAAACGCGTCGCTGAATATCATCGGGCTCGATGATCCGGTTCGCGGCAAGCCGGACCTTCAGCAGACTCTGAAATACGCCCTTCCTGCAGACATCCAGATCTGGGCCTACCATGCCCCCGGCTACGCCGACGTGATCCCGCCCGGCATCGGCCCGCCGCCCGCGTTCATGCTGGCCGGTCACACCCACGGCGGCCAGATCCGCCCGCCCTTCTTCCCGCCCTTCCTCCCGTTCGGCAGCGGGCGTTTTGTCCAGGGCTGGTACCGCGACACTCTGGCACCGCTCTATGTCTCCCGCGGCATCGGGACGACCACGATTCGGGCCCGGTTCCGGTGTCCGGCGGAGCTGCCGGTGTTCGTCCTGCGGAAAGGGCAGGGACGTGGCATAGTGACGAGGGAAAGGGCTGAGGACTGAGGACTGCGTGAGAACCGTGGGCGGTGTACCGGAACGGGCTACGGCACCTCATCCCGAGGACACCCCGAGCGAAGCGAGGGGGTCTGAGGGATCCAGCCTACTTGGCTTGGCACATTGGTTAAGAGGGTAGGTCCCTCGCTTTGCTCGGGATGAGGTGTTGGAGCAGTTCGCGTCTTTTCCCCGTTCCCTGTTCCCGCTCTTTACTACTTCGCCCTTTCCATGTCCGCCAGAATGGCGCCGGGCGCCAGCGGCCGGCCGAGGAACTGCTCCAGCACGGTCAGCGAAGGTCGCTCGAGGCCGAAGCGATAGATCTGGTCCGAGGCCCAGGGATACCAGGTCGAATCGCTTGCAATGAAGGGGCCTCTGAGCGTGCGCATCCGGGCCCTCAGGTCCGCTGTGATGATGGCACCGATCGCGTAGTTCACCAGGTAACCCGGCCCGTCGATCAGCTGACCTCGCATCGCCCACCACGACCACTCGGGATGGGGCCGAATTCTGAAATAGGTACTGGTAATATCGGTCCACAGCTGGTTGGGATCCTGGGACGGGTTACGGTCCATCCGCAGCTCGAAGAGCCCCCAGGCCACGTCGAACACGATCCCTGCGTACTTGGCCCGCAGGGATTCCGCGATTGTCACCGAATCGCCGAGGAAGCGGATCTGCCAGGCCGGCTCGTACAGCTCCATTGCTGGGAAGTCGGCTAAGGCTTCCGTGAACGTGTCGTTGTCGGGCCAGTCCATGTAGGCGGGGCGAGTCCGGATCGCCGCGATGTGGATCGCGTGGCCGGTCTCATGCAGCAATTCGGCGAGGTTGTCGAAACTGCCCGCGAGATACGAGGTGAAGACCCAGGGCTCGCCGGAATTCCAGCGACCGTCCACTTGTCGCGGTCGGGCACCGAAGTCGGTGTATGCTACCGGATACTTCCCTGCGCGCGCCTCCAGATCATAGTGCACACCCAGGGTGACCGGAGTGGCTCCCAGCATCCGGTAGTAGTCGTCATTCACTCGGCGCATGTCTGCGAGTGTGGCCACCTTCGGGCTGAGCCGCCGGCTCGCTGCACCGGTCTGATAGTAGAAATTCCACGGCTCGAGTGTCGAATCGGGAGAGATCGAGCGCCAGGTCTCCAGGATTCGGACCAGCCAGCCTTCCATCTCTGTGCTGGGGACACCGAACGCGGCCGCCTTCTGTGCGATCGGAGAGACCTTCCCCTTCAATTCTTCGTGATACATCCGGGCGAGGATGCGATAGGGGCTGAGGGAATCATCCTGACCGTTGATGCTGCGCCAGACCGGTTGCAGCGCCAGAAACAGCCGCTCCCGCTTCGCTGCGTCATCGGTACGTCCCAGTCGTCCCAGGATTTCGAGACGGTTGAGCCGCTCTCCATCCACCTCGATGTTTTCCGTGGCCTTGCCGTAACAACTCAGCACTCGCGCGGAGAGGAGGGAGATGCCCTCAGGCTGGCGCGCCAGGCTGTCCGGCGCGTAGTCGCACGATTCAGTGGCGGTTTCTCCCGAGCTCGAGTCCGAGTCTGACGCCAGGAGCGAACGGCTCGATTCTCTAATTACCTGGAGGGCGGCACTGTCGGCCGGCGTGAGATCCTTCGGCACAGCCGCGAGCCGATTCTGGAAGACGGCTCGTGCGCTATCGCGACTCCTCTCCAGGGTGGCAACGGTGACCCCGTGCACGCTCTCGCTCGCTCCGCGCGCCTCGGTTACGCCAATCTGGTCCTGCCAGAAGCGGAGGGATTGGTAGCTGTCTTCGAGCGGAGCGAGTGGAGACGAAGCTGGTGCGACAGTGGGAGACGAATGGCAGCCTGTCGCGACCGCGAGGCAGGTCCCCATCACCGGGAGAAAAAAAGAAGGCCGCAGCATGGCTGAATCTGCGGCCTCCTGAATGGATGCGATACCCTTACGGTTGCAGCAGGTCTCCCCGTCCTTCCAGCTCTCCGCGACTCACCCCACCGGGCGCCCCATCCCACCACCACTGCTTCTCCAGCGTCTTCTTCCGCGGCCACACCTCATCGAGCGTGTTGCCGTCGTAGAGCCGGCCATTCTTCATCACGTACTTGATCGAGGCGGTGTTATGGATGTCATCCAGAGGATTGGCATCGAGCACGATCAGATCCGCGAGCTTCCCCGGTTCGACCGAGCCCAGGTCCTGGCCGAATCCGATCGCTTCTGCGCCGAAGATCGTGGCGACCCGAAGCACATCGTGCGGCTTCATCCCACCCGCGCTCATCGCCCAGAGTTCCCAATGGTCGCCCAGGCCGTCCATCTGGCCGTGGCCGCCCAGGCCCACGCGGCCTCCCGCCTCGACGATCGCCTTGGCGCCGGCGGCAATCTTCGGGAAGATGTACTGATTTTCGCGGAACCAGGGACGCCGCTCCGCCCGAATGGCGATCTCGTCATAGGGCACGAAGCGCCGGACCTTGGGGTTCTGCATGATGTCGAAGCGCTCGTAGAAATAGTTCTCGCTCCACGGGCCGCCGTAGGAAACCAGCAGAGTCGGGGTGTAGGTGATGCCTGACTTGGCAAAAACCTCTACCACGTCCTTGCTGAGCGGTGTGATGGGCAGGCTGTGCTCGTGCCCCGGGTAGCCGTCCATCGCGATGGTCAGGTTCATCTTGAAGTCGAGCCCGCCCTCCGTCGTGGGCATCAGGCTCTGCTCCTTGGCGGCCATGATGACCCACTGCCGCTGCTTCCGGTTTCCGACCATGTACTGCTTGATGGTGTTGGTGTGATAGAAGTCGCTGTAGCGCTTGAGCGCGTTCCTCACGTCGTCCAGACTGGTGAAGGGCTCTTCGAAGTAGGTGCCGAAGACACCGGGCCCCGTGTGATAGATGCGCGGCCCGATCAATTGGCCTGCTTCCACCTGGTCCGCATAGGTCAGGACGTCGGTCGTGTTGGTCTGCGGATCGCGCACGGTCGTAACGCCGTAGGCGAGATTGGCCAGGTACTTCCAGACCTGTGGCTCGTGGATGCCGAAGGTGGGCCAGGGATGGGCGTGGATGTCCACGAATCCCGGAATGATGGTCTTGCCCGCGGCGTCGATCGTGCGAGCGCCGGACGGCGCTGTGCAGGCTCCCACGCACACGATACGGTTGTCGGTGACGACGACGTCGCCCTGATCGATGACCTCGTCGCCCTTCATGCTGATGATCCGCGCTCCCTTGAGCACGACCGTCCCCTGGGGAACATCGCGCGGGGCGTAGATCGCGATGTCGCGCCTGGACGGCTCATAGGCCGGTGCCTTGGCCAGCGAATCGTTGCGCGCCTTGGTGGCCGAATCGGGCTTGGCGGTCGTGTCGGCCTTGAGGGAATCGGCCCGGGCCGAATCCCGCGTTGCCTTCACCTTCTCCATCGAGTCGGCGGCAGCGGGATCGTACTGGAAGAAGCTCCGTCCCAAGGCCCAGGTAATGCTCTTGCCACCGGGTCCCCATCCAATGAAATCCCCGCCGATCTTGGTCAGCCGCTTGGCGGGGAACGCCGAGGCCGACGGGTCGGCGATGCTGATGGACAACGGCTCCTGCCCGGTCATCGGCAGGTTGACCATATAGACGTAGTTGTTGACCAGTGCCACGACCTGCTGGCTGTCCGGGGAGACGAGAATCTCATCCGCCACATTGGGCTCTGCCATGGGCGCGTTGGCGGTGAAGCCGGTGATCTTGATGCGCGGCCGACGGTCGGTTCCGTCGTAACGCATCGAGACCAGGCCTTCCTCGGGATCGTAAATGAAGATCAGGTTCGGATCGCTGGAGAAATGCGGACGGCCTCCGGGCCTCATGGGTGAGACTCGGGTGAGCGCACCGCCAGCCGCAGGGAGCCAGTCGAGCTCATAGCCGGGCCCGAACGCCTCGTTCACCCGAGCCTGGCGGGGACCCCGGATGACGACGATCCGTTGTCCGTCAGGAGACCACGCCGGACCCTGATAGAACGCGGGATCCGCACTCAGCCGTTCCGCCTTGCCGCCGGTGGACTTCACCCGTTGGACATATCCGCCGGCATTGCCCCAGGTGATGTACGCGACCCACTTCCCGTCCGGGGACCAGACCGGGTTCTGTTCGTGCACCGTGTCGGAGGTGAGCCGCTTCGGCGTGCCATTGGGCAAGTCCAGCGTGTACAGCCGATCGAGCGCCGAAAACAGGAGGCGCTTCCCGTCGGGAGAGAGCGACGGGTCGCGAATCTGCTTCAGCAGGATTTCGCCGGTATCCACCTTGAACTCGAACTTGACGAGGGGGCCCATCTTGAGATGGACCGCGGCAGAGAAGGGGATCTCGGCTTGCTTACCGGTCGCAACCTCGATCTTGTAGATCTTCCCGTTCCAGGCACTCACCACGTAGCGGCTGTCGGGCGTGAAGGACGACCCGGGCAGCAGGTCGCGAGTGAAGCGCGACTCCATGTCATCCCGCTGAATCGGGTAGGCCAGCCACCGCTCGTCCCCCGTGGCGAGGTTTCGCACCCGGAGGCCGGTCTGCGCATCCCGCCGGTTGCCGTAGACCAGCCATTGCCCGTCGGGAGAGAGCATCGGACGGAATGCGCTGCCGTAGGCGTCGGTCTGTGGGAAGACGCGACCGGTGCGCCGGTCGAAGATCGCGAGCTGCCACTGGGTGATGTCGATGTTGTAGCCGAAGCCGCCCCGCTTCCTGGCGTACCAGACGTAGCGGCCGTCGTTGCCGAACGCCGGGCCCATGGAGTTGATGTTGGTGCCCCGGCCGGTGCCGAGTGCGCCCTGGCCCTTGTCGTCCTTGGTGAGGGAGACTCCGGGACCACCGTCCTTGTGGAACATCCACAGCTGGTAGCTGCTGCCGATCGGAGAATTGGTCTTCGAGGCAATGATGTAGTTGCCGTCCGGCGTCCACTCCGGCGAGGCGTAGAGCGAATTATCCCCCTTACTGACCAGCTTGGTCTTGCTGCCGTCGGGATCCATGGTCCACACGTTCTCGGCGCCATCCCGATCGCTGAGGAAGACGATCCGTTTTCCGTCGGGCGACCAGCGTGGCTGCGAGTCGAACGGCGGCCCCGAGGTGATCGCCTTGGTCGTACCGCCGCTGATCGGCATGGTGTAGATGTCGCCCAGCAGCTCGAAGACGATGGTTTGACCGTCGGGCGAGACGTCCAGCGACATCCAGGTGCCCTCCGTGGTCTCGAAATCGAGATTCCGGTCGGCGACCAGTGGAAGGCTGTCGGTCTTTTTCTTGGTGGTATCGGCGGAGTGGACCAGCGTAGCGAGCGCCAACGTTCCGATGAGGAGCATGGGGGCGGGATGGGTTGGATGTGGGAATGGAGGGGGGCTTAGCCTTAGGCCTAAACGCCACCTCCTACGGCGACCGACTAAGCTAACGCCTACGGCTTGCCTTCCAGCGGAGATTCAGAGTCGCACTTCAAGATGGGGGGGACCCCGGCTCTTTGCTAATAAAGGAGCCGAGGAATACGCCCACTACTGCACCGACGCCGGCTCCCAGCAGTGCCGCAGCCGATGGTATTGCCGGTGCAGCCTCCGTTGTCCGCGGTGTCAGAGTCGGTGCAGAGACTGTTGGCAATCAGTGCCCCCAGCTATTCCCACCGCCCCGGCACCGATCGCCATCCCCTCCCATCGGTAGTCCTTTGCCTTAGTGGTTGCGGCGCTCGACTGGTCGTTGGAATCCAGGGCCGGGCGCCACTGCAGTTCGGCGAACCGGACAGCTTCCTGCGCGGCGAGGCTCTTGGTCTGTGCCTGAAGCTGGCTGACGAGGAGGCCGGGGAGAAGCAGGAGCGCAACCAATTCCTGGCGCATCGATGAGATTCCTTGTCTACGGTGTGCAAGTCGAGATGGGCGTTCTACTCTCCTGCCGCAAGGTTGAAGATCGTTCGGAACGCACGAAATACCTCCCGAAAGTCCTGGTGCTGATACGCCACAGTGCGGGGGCCGGTCCGCGTTACGCCCGGGGCCATCTGCGCCAAATCGGCTTCGACCGTCACCCGAAAGTCCACCTCGAGCGCAAAGGGAGGCGGCAGCACCAGCGGACGGAGCGCGCTTAAGGACTTCACTGCCTGCTCCGCGGCGGTTCGGATCCGGTTACAGGCCTCCAAGGGTGAGAGGCTCCGCGCTGCGTTGCGGCTCAACGCCGTCTTCACGATCACGGTCTTCACCGCCGGACCGAGCAGTTGGCCTGCCTCGGACGCGAGGGCCTGGTCTCCCGATACCAGGACCACCGGCACGTTGTAGGTGCCCGCCAGCAACGCATTCAGGCCCAGCTCACCCAGAGAAGTCCCGTTCACCCGGACGTCGAGGATGCGGTCGGTGTAGGTGTGATCGAGTATCGCGTTCCGGGTCCCGGCCCGGGCATGATAACCAACGAAGAACGCCGCGTCGTGGCCGGCCTCGATGCCTTCCATCATGGACCAGGTCTTGGGGCCTCCGCTCACCAGCTGCGCCGCGGGATGGAGCTGCTCAGCCAGGAGGTTTCGCATCAGCCAGTGGCTGTCATTGACCACCACCGCGGTGGCGCCACCCGTCAGCGCTCCTTCGATGGCGGCGTTGGCTTCCTCAGTCATCTGGGCTCGGAACCGGTTGTACTCGCCGGCACAGCGGGGATCGATGGGATTGGTCTGATCCTCATGCACCACACCCGCGATGCCTTCCATGTCCACCGAGATGTAGATTCGCATGGCGACCAATCTAACGTTTGACGGGAGTTCCGATGCGGCGAATACCGACGCTGGGGTTGTTGCTGCTCTTGTCGCTTGATCTGCCCTATGCCGAGGCGCAGAGCGACAGCGCCGCCACGCTGGTACTGGGACGACGGTACACCCAGCTCTTCTACGCCGACAGCCTGGATCCGATCTGGGCCGCGATGACGCCCGAGATGCAGAAAGTCCTCGGTAAGGAGGCCGGCCTCGAGGCGTTCCGTACTCAGGTGACCGAGGAGATTGGTCCGGAGGTCAAGGTGATCCGGGAGAAGCTGACCGACACACTCGGTGTGCGATTGTATGCCCGGGTGGCCTCGTTCGAACGGTCTACCGCGTCATTCACCGTTCAGTGGACCTTCGATTCGGCTTCGCGTGTTGCCGGGTTCTTCATCCGGCCGGCACGGGAGGAGGCTCCGTCCAAATACCTCTCCTACCAGACCAAGACCGATCTCCGGCTTCCATTCCGCGGCGACTGGTATGTGTTCTGGGGCGGTCGCACCATTCCCGAGAACTACCACGCCTTCACGACCGACCAGCGCTTCGCCTATGACCTCGTGATTCGTCGAGATGGCTCGACTCACACGGGAGACGGGCTCGAGAACAAGGAGTATTTCTGCTTCGGCCAGCCGGTCCTCGCTCCGGCGGCCGGAACTGTGGTCGAAGCGGTGGATGGAATCCCGGATAATCGGCCCAGCAACATGAACCAAACCCAGGCACTGGGCAACCACGTCATCATCGACCACGGAAACGGGGAGTACTCCTTCATCGCCCACTTCAAGAACGGAACGGTGCTAGCGAAGCAGGGACAGCAGGTGGGCCAGGGCGACCAGTTGGGCGAATGCGGCAACAGCGGCAACTCGAGCGAGCCCCACGTCCACTATCACCTGCAGACAACGGCGGTGTTCGGGAAGGGGGAAGGGCTACCTGCCCAGTTCCAACGCTACTACGCCAATGGGAAGTGGGTCGAACGAGGCGAACCCACTCGCGGGCAGTCGCTTCGGGTGCCCTGAGTGCCTCCTGACGAGAACGCAACTCGTGTTACTAAACCGTGCGACCGACCCAGCACCTTCAACAGCAAACGCAGAGGCGCAGAGAACGCAGAGGGACCAAATCTTGATTCTGGGTTCTCCCCCCCCCCGAAACCTTTCGCTACAATCTCTGCGTTCTCTGCGTCTCTGCGTTTCTCAATCTGGGAGCCAATCACCAAGTCGTAGTCCCGTGTTGCAGCTCGGCCCTCAGCCCCCAACAATGGCCTCGGCTTCGATCTCCACTACCATGTCGGGATGGATCAGACTGGAGACTTGCACCATGGTGGTGGCCGGCCGGATGTCCCTGAAGAACTCGCCGTGCGCTCGACCCACTTCCTCCCACTTGGTGATGTCGGTGACATAGGTGCGGGTGCGGACGACATCGCGGAGCGTCGCACCGGCCTCGATCAGCGCCTTCTCGATGATCTGCAGTGCCCGAGTGGCCTGTGCGCCGGCATTGCCTGGCGCCACAACCTTGCCATCGGGGCCCAGGCCGACTGTGCCGGATACGTGCACCGAGTTGCCAACCCGCACCGCTCGCGAATAACCCACCACCGGTTCCCACGGCGCTCCGCTCGAAATATTCGTTCGGCCCATTAGTAAACTCTGCCTCCCAGAGGTACGTCGCGTTCGCTGGCGAGAAGGACTACACGTCCCCGCTCATCGGGGAGTCCGAGGACCAGGACCTCGGATTGAAACCCTGCGATGGAACGAGTCCCCAGGTTCACCGCGGCAATCACCTGACGCCCGATCAGGTCTTCCGGGGTGTAGAGATCGGTGAGCTGAGCACTCGACGCCTTAACGCCGAGTGGTCCGAAATCGATGCGGAGCCGGTACGCCGGCTTTCTGGCAGCAGGATGTGGCTCCGCCTCGGTGATCCGACCTACCCTTAGGTCCAATTGCTGAAAAGCTTCGTAAGCGCTCATGTCTATGAATCCGTGCGTTAGATCACAGACTACGTCACCTGGAGAATGTCGGCAACATTACCTGATTTTGGGGTGCCATTGATATTGGGACTATTGTACTTTGTGAAGAGGGTTGTCTCGTGAGCCCCCAACCTTAATGAAGAGGTTATGACCAGTGCTGATTCTCAATCGCCGCCAGGGAGAGGCGATTCTCATAGACGGCGGCATCCGGATAATCGTCCTGTCCAGCGATCGCAGGGGCGCCAGGATCGGGATAGAGGCACCAACCTCGGTAAATATCCAGCGCGAGGAGCTGATAACTCGGGCGGCGGCGGTGGAGCAAAAGGTAGAGGACTGAGGATCCTGACGTGCCTGGATCTGACAAAAAGAAACGGCCCCTCGAATCGAGGGGCCGTTCTTCATTGGGATTGATCCCTTAGCCAAACGAGGTACTGGCGCTCCGTCGCGAAAGGGCCCTCACCACCCGTGCGGCGATCTCGTTACTGCCGAGGATCATCACGAACAACGCTTTCAGCATTTTTCCCCCTCCGCGATCTGGGACCGATTCAGACGCTACACCGGTATTAGACAAGATTCGGGCCAGAAAGTTCCATCTGCCATACGGCTGGAGGTCAACGGGAAAAAAGTCTTGGGGGGTATGGGGTTGGGGATTCCATCCGGCTTCGGCCGGTCTCCCACGTCAACGGTTCAAATCGAGACGATGATGAGGTGTTGAGGACACGCCGGTCACTTGGGTGCACCACTGTCCGAGGCATAATGGCACGCAGCTAAGGAGGCGCCGAGCCGGCGGAGCTCGGGCACCTCGCTGGTGCAGCGCGAGTCCCTGGAGGGGTGAAAGCATCGGGTGTTGAACCGGCACCCGGACGGCGGACGAGACGGGCTGGGAAGGTCCCCTCGCAGAACGATCCGGTCCCTCTGGTCCGAGGGATTCGGCTCGGGGACCGCCGATAGGAGGGCTTGGGTGTAAGGATGGCGCGGCCGGGCCAGCACCTCCTCGGTGGGCCCGATTTCCACGATCCGCCCCAGATACATCACAGCGACCCGTTGGGCGATTTGTCGCACCACCGCGAGGTCATGGGCGATAAACAGGTAAGACAGTCCACGCCGTTGCTGCAGGTTCATCAGGAGGTTGAGTACCTGCGCCTGGACCGACACATCGAGCGCGGAAACCGGCTCGTCGCAGACGATGAACGCTGGCTCAACCGCCAGCGCCCTGGCAATGCCGATACGCTGGCGCTGCCCCCCGGAGAACTCGTGGGGATAGCGTTTGGCGAACGCCGGATCCAGTCCGACCTCTTCGAGCAGACCCGCCACTCGCCGGGGAATCTCGGCCTTGGGAGCGAGCCGGTGTATCTCCAGCCCCTCGGCGATGGCGTCGCCGATCGTCATGCGGGGGTTCAGGGACCCGTAGGGATCCTGGAAAATGATCTGCATGCGACGGCGCAGAGGCCGAAGCGCCCCATGATCCAGGGCAAAGACATCCCGGCCCTCGAAAACAGCCTTCCCGCTGGTGGGCTCCTGTAGTCTGAGGATCGTGCGGCCAACCGACGACTTTCCGCATCCCGATTCCCCTACCAAGGCCAGTGTCTCGCCCTGACCGATCTCGAAAGACACTCCGTCCACGGCCCGCACCGGCGGCGTCGACCGATTGAACAGACCCGTGGCGTGGTAGTGCTTCACGAGGTCGGTGACGGTTAGGATCGGGGTGGACATTTAGGTCGGTAGTCGGTCGTGGGTCGATGGTCGATGGTCGAGGTCGTGGTCTCTGGGGTGTCAGTCCTGCGTCTCGAGGTTGGATTGCGGTAGACTGTAGATCAGGGTCCATGAGACCCAAGACCCATGACTCATGACTCACACCCAGCCAACACCTCATCCAATGCTCCGGCTCCACCGACGCAATGGGCGGCTCCG
The DNA here is from genome assembly GCA_963821525.1 of uncultured Gemmatimonadales bacterium. Taxonomy (GTDB): domain Bacteria; phylum Gemmatimonadota; class Gemmatimonadetes; order Gemmatimonadales; family GWC2-71-9; genus DATBGE01. The sequence continues at coordinate 305,301 of CAWGED010000005.1, forward strand.
TGGTGCACACAGGCATCACCTCCGGGCATCGGGGATGAAAGCGGCACCCCTGCGGCCAGGCGGTGGCCGAAGGCACCATTCCCTTGATCGGGGTTAGTGGCCGGATTGGGCCGGTGAGCCGGGGTATCGAGGCGAAGAGGCCGCGGGTGTAGGGATGCGACGGCTTGGCGAACAGTTGGGCCGTCGGAGCCTCTTCTACGATCCGGCCGGCATACATGACTGCGACCCGATCGGCCCGTCCAGCGACGATGCCAAGGTCGTGAGTAATGAGAAGCACGGCCATGCCACGCGCCTCGCGCAGCCGATCGAGGACTTCCAGGATCTGGGCCTGAACGGTCACATCCAGGGCGGTCGTCGGCTCATCCGCAATCAGCAGTTCCGGCTCAGCGCTCAACGCGATCGCGATCATCACGCGCTGGCGCATCCCGCCGCTCAGCTGGTGGGGGTAGCTCTTGAGCCGCTCCTTGGGGTCGGGAATTCCTACCTCGACCATCAGTGCCTCGGCCCGTTGCATAGCCTCGCGGCGCGACACCGGAAAGTGAGCCAGTATCCCTTCGGCGATCTGGTCTCCCGCGGTGAAGACCGGATTCAGGCTCGTCATGGGATCCTGGAACACCATCCCGATCCGGCGGCCCCGAATCTGGCGAAGCGCCTCGCCCTCGAGTGAGAGAACATCGGTGTCGCCCAGGGTGATTCGACTCCCCTCGTCGATCTCGCCCGGGAGCCGGGAGCAGTCGAAGCACCGCAAGACTCGTCAGGCTCTTCCCGCATCCCGATTCGCCCACCAGGGCGAGTGTCTCTCCCCGTGCGACCGTGAGGTTCACCCCATCGACCGGCTGAGAGTGGCCACCGGCGGTGGAGAAAGAAACCCTCAGATTCTCAATTCGAAGGAGCGTGCTCATGACTCGCGCGGGTCCATGGCGTCTCGCAGCGCTTCGCCGACCAGGTTGACCGACAGCACGGTGAGAACGATCGCGACACCCGGTGCCAGGCTGGTCCAGGGAGCGGAGATGATATCCGGCTTGGCGTCGAGGATCATGCCTCCCCAGGAAGGGGTTGGCGGTTGCACGCCAAGTCCCAGGAACGAGAGGCCTGCTTCGAGCAGAATGACGTCTCCGACTGCGAGTGTCGTCGCGACGGCCAGCGGCCCGAGCACATTGGGAAGCAGGTGGCGGAAGATAATGCGCCGGCGACGGGCTCCGAGCGCTTCCGCTGAGCGAACGAACTCGAGTTGGCGGATTCGCAGCACCTCCGCCCGCACCAGTCGACTGGTCCCGAACCAGCCAGTACATCCGATGGCCAGGATGAGCAGAGTAAGCGGAATGTGATCCATCACTGCAGCGATGAGCAGAAGCATGAAGAGCCGGGGCACCGCCATGGCACCATCCACCAGGCGCATCGCCGCGGCATCGACCCAGCCTCCCGCGTAGCCCGCCACCAGGCCAATCAGTGCACCCAAGGTGACCGAGAGTGCCACCGCTCCCGCGGCCACCGCGAGCGATACTCGGGCGCCGTGGACTACCCGCGAGAGCACATCACGGCTCAAGTGATCGGTGCCGAGCAAGTGGCTGGCATTGGGTGGCCGGAGCGAGCCATTGAGAATGTCGGGCTGTGCCCGGGGGTCCTGGAGCATCGGCGGCAGGAGCAGTGCCGCGACGACGATGATCGCGAGGATGGTGAGCCCGATTCGCCCCTCGGGACGAGCCCAGGTAACGCGGAGCGCATACCGCACGGACTCCTTCATCCCTCGCGAAGCCTCGGATCCAGCCAGCGGTGCGTGAGATCAGCCAGGAGACTTCCCAGCACGACGACGGCCGAAACCAGGATCGTGCTGCCCATGATCACCGGATAGTCTCGAGTCCCGATCGCCTCGGCGGCGAGCGTTCCCAGCCCGGGCCAGGCGAACACCGACTCGACGAAGACCGAGCCCGCTACCAGGAGCGGCAGCCAGAGTCCGAAGAGCGCGAGCACCGCCCCGATGGCGTTGCGCCAGGCATGGCGCCACCGGACTTGCCGTTCCTGGAGTCCCTTGGTCCGGGCCGTACGAATGAAGTCGAGGTGCAACACATCCAGCATGGCGGCACGCTGGTATCGCACTGTCGCGGCGATAGTGACGAGCGAAAGCGTCGCGGCTGGCAGAATCAGATGGCGGAGCAAGTCGGTCAAGCGGGTCAGTCGGCCGGCGTCGGGAGAGAGCAGCGGGTCATGCATGAACGCGACCGGCAACAGATGCCACTGGGTGCCGAACAGCCACACGAGACTGAGGCCGAGCCAGAAGGACGGTGTGGCGTAGAGCAGCAGGGTGAAGATGGTGAGCAGATGATCGGTCTTGCTGCCGCGACGAAACGCCTGCCAGGCGCCGAGCCAGGTGCCGAGCGTGAAGTTGATGAGCAGGACCGTCCCGCCGAGGATTAGTGTTGCGGGCAATCGTTGGGCGATCAGGCTGTTCACCGAACGATCGGGGTGCTGGATGGAGATGCCGAGGTCGCCGCGGGCCAGCGGCTTCACGAAGGCGCGAAACTGGGTGAGCAGCGGCTGGTCGAGACCGTAGCGGGCGCGGAGCGCGGCTAACGCGGCGGGAGAGAAGGGTCGCTCGTCCCCCAGGCGGGAGAGCGGATCTCCGGGGGCGAGTCGCATCAGGAAGAACATCAGGACCACAGCCACCAGGAAGGTGGCGAACGCCTGGAGCATCCGGCGGAACGCCCAGCTCACCGTGCGTCCCTCGGTCTCGTCACGCGGTGGGACTCACTCCCGATCCCTCGATGCTTCCTGACCGGGGCGCACTCTCCAGCGCCAGACCTCAGACCAGGGTGAATCCGGGCGCAGCGTCACCTTCTCGAACCGGGCATCTACGGCGTAGAGGAAGACGGGCGCGTACAGGAAGATTGCCGGCGCGTCGCCCTCGATCGTCACGACCGCATCCCGCCACAGCTTGCGCGCAGTCTCGGGGGAGCGGGAAGCGCGGGCCAGGAGGGTGTCCACCTGAGGATTGCAGTAGTGGGCCACGTTGGTGCCGCCGATGCCGGCACAACTCCAGCTCTGGCTGAGCCCGGATGGCGTCGGGTCCTGGGTAACGGCGTAGAGATCGAGATCGAATTTGCCGCGTTCGGCGAGTCGGCGTGTACAGCGGTGGGTCCAGCGGCTGTACCTCGAGGTCCACTCCGATCCGGCGGAGCTGTTCCTGGGCCTGAAGCGCCATCTTCCGCCTGGCGCCGCTCGTCGACGGGAAAATGGCCGTGAGGTGCAACGGGCGGCCATCCTTGTCCAGAACGCCATCGCGGTCATGGTCGGCCCAGCCTCGGGAGGCCAGGATCTCACGGGCCTTGGTCGTGTCATTCCTGGGCGGCGCCGGAGACTCGAGGCGCGTCGCCAGTACTGCTGAAACCGGTCCCGCGGGGACCAGTCGAGCTGGGTCCGTAGGTGGACCTGACGATGGTCTCCCGATCGAGGGCAAGGGCCAGTGCCCGGCGCACCGCCGGATCTCCCAGAATAGGATGTGGCTTGGTGGTATCCGCCGGGTCCCTCTGGTTGAACAGCATGTATCCCACCATCAGGCTCGGCATCGGATAGAGCCGGAACCGCGGGTTCTGTCCCAACCGCTCGGGATTGGCGAACTGGTAAATGTTGTCTACCGCATCCGCCTCACCACCGAAGAGCAGGTTCATTCTCGCTTCGGTATCGCCGGCGATGAGAAATACCACGCGGCTGAGGCCCGGTTTGCCGAGGAAGAAATCGTCGTTCGCAGAGAGCTCGATCAGCTGGCCGGACACCCGTCGCTTCCAGCGGTAGGGGCCGTTACCGACGGGATTCGCCGCAAAGGACGAAGCTCCTACCGAGTCAGGCGAGACTTTGGCCAGCAGGTGAGCCGGCAGCGGCGGCGCGTGATACACCGCGTCGTAGAACTGCTCGGCGTAGGGTGCGGTGAACTTGAAGATGACCCGGCGGTCGCCGTCGGCGGTGACGCTGCTGATGCGCCGGAGGAGTCCGGCGAGCTGGCCATCCAGTTTCTCCATTCGCCCGCGCTCGATCGCGAAGACCACGTCGGCGGCGGTAACCGGCGCCCCGTCGTGCCACTTGGCCCGCGGGTCGAGCTCGAAGGCCAGAGTGGTAGGATCGATCCGGCGCCAGGACTTGGCCAGCCGCGGGACGAATCGTGGCTCATCGGTCGTGGCAAGATCCTCGGGGAGATCTGCCAGCCGGAGGAACATCAGGTCGGACACCTCACGATTCGCCGCATCGCCGCCAAACAGGGTCGGAATGGGCGACATCGCCTCACGAGCCGTGACGATCACGACCGTGCCGCGCCCGGCTGAGGTCGACTGCGCCAGTGCGGGTGCGGCGATGGTGAGGATGGAAAAACCGAGCACGACGAGAGCACGTCGCATTGAGCTAAAGTAGTTACGGACGGGGGGATAAAGCTACGGCGGGGGACCTGCGGGTGTTCGGTTTAGCGACGCCAGGTCCACTCCGGGGAGCGAAAGTGCTCCACGTGGGGCGAAGCGGCGCGATCGAGCCATTCTGTCTCTATCGGGGCGGCGCCCGATTCTTCCCTGATCGCGTCGGCGACCTCCTCGAAAGACACTGTGCGGCCCAGCGCCTCTCTGAGCGAGCTCTCGCTGCCTTCGGGAGCGGGCACCCGGCTCACCCGGGTCACGATCTCCTGAGTTCCTCCGAGGAGAATGCTTCCGTGCTGCAGGAAGGCATCGCCCTGACGAAGCTGCGCGCTGCCCACGAGTTTGCGATTCCCATACATGATCTCGCCGCCGACTGGAGCACTGAAACACCCGCCCGGTGAGAGACCGGGAACCGGCGTCTTTCCCGCGAGCGTGACCTCGGCGCCGAGCCGGCTAAGGGCGGCAGCGAGGAACTGGTGAATTGCGCAGTAGGCGGCACTCAGCGAGCCGAACTGGTTGACGCGACCCGCTACGGCGTAGGTGATCTCGCTCTCATGCCACACGGCTCGACCACCCGTGGGACGGCGCACGACGTCGAGTCCCAGTCGCTCGATCTCCCGGCGATCGTAGCGCTTAAGGGCGGATTCATTCCGGCCAAAAGAGAGGCAGGGAGGGTCCCACTGATAGAGCCGTAGCAGTAATCCGCCCTCAGCCTCGGCCCGGTCCAGCATGGCCTGGTCCCGGGCCATGTTGAGCCAGCCGGGAGCGGGGGGCGACAACGAAAAGCGGGAACAGGGAAAAGGGAACAGGGAACCGGGCGTTCCCAGCTGTTCCCGTTCCCTGTTCCCCGTTCCCCGTTCCCGCAGTTGCTTTCACCTCAGTCCTCAGTCCTTCTTGCTCGTCACCCCGCGCCCGCCCCCACCGCTTCCGGCTCGGCGTACGCCGACACCGGCGGACAGGTGCACACGAGGTGGCGGTCGCCGTAGGCGGCGTCGATCCGGCCCACGGTTGGCCAGGACTTGTGTTCCCGGAGACCGGGCATGGGATAGGCGGCGCGCTCCCGCGGATAGGGACGATCCCAGGCATCCTCGATCACCTGGACCAGGGTGTGCGGCGCGTTGGTCAGGAGATTGTTGCCCTTGGGCGAGCGGCCTTCCTCGATCTCCCGAATTTCCTCCCGGATTCCGATCATCGCATCCACGAAGCGGTCGAGCTCCTCGCGCGGCTCGCTCTCGGTCGGCTCGATCATCAGCGTGCCGGGTACCGGGAAGGACACCGTCGGCGGATGGAAGCCATAGTCGATGATCCGCTTGGCAATGTCCTCCACTTCGATTCCGGCCGAGGCCTTGAACGGCCGCATGTCGAGAATGCACTCATGCGCGACGAGGCCGTGATTGCCGGCGTAGAGCACCGGGTAGTGGTTCTTGAGCCGGTGGGCGATGTAATTGGCGCTGAGGATCGCGACCTTGGTCGCCTGGGTCAGCCCTTCCTGTCCCATCAATGCGATGTAGGCCCAGGAGATCGGCAGGATCGCCGCACTGCCCCAGGGGGCGGCGGAGATGGTGCCGCAACTCTGGGTATGACCCAGCGGGACCACCGGATGATCCGGCAGGAACGGGGCGAGGTGTGGCGCCACGCAGATCGGACCCATGCCGGGACCGCCGCCGCCATGCGGGATGCAGAAAGTCTTGTGCAGGTTCAAGTGGCAGACATCGGCGCCGAAATCGCCCGGACGGCAGAGCCCGACCTGGGCGTTCATGTTGGCGCCATCCATGTAAACCTGCCCGCCATTCTGGTGCACGATCTCGCAGACCTCACGGATGCCTGACTCGAAGACGCCGTGAGTGGAGGGATAGGTCACCATCAGGCAGGCCAGCGTGTCCTTATGCTCCGCGGCCTTGGCCCGCAGATCCGCCAGATCAATGTTGCCGAGTGGATCGGACTTGATCGCGACCACATCGAGTCCCGCCATGACCGCACTGGCTGGATTCGTCCCGTGGGCGGACATGGGGATCAGGCAGGTCGTCCGGTTGTGCTGACCCCGGGCGCGATGGAAGGCACGGATCACCAGCAGGCCCGCGAATTCGCCCTGGGAGCCCGGCATTCGGTTGCAACGACACTTTGGCGAAGCCGGTGATCTCCGCCAGTTGGGCTTCGAGCTGGCTGAAGAGCAACTGGTAGCCGGCGGTCTGGTCCCGGGGGACGAAGGGATGCAGCCGGTTCAGCTCGCGCCAGCTCACCGGCATCATCTCGGTGGTGGCGTTCAGCTTCATGGTGCAGGAGCCCAGAGGAATCATCGACGAGGTGAGCGAAAGGTCCCTCGCCTCGAGCCGCTTGATGTAGCGCAGCATCTCCGTCTCGGAGTGACACTTGTGGAAGACGGGATGGGTGAGAAACGCACTGGTGCGGCGGAGCGCCTCCGGAATCGCCGGCTCGGTCGTGGCACCGCCATCGCCGAGCATGTAGGGCAGGGCGACGTCGAGAGAGAAGACGGCGATGACGTCGGACAGGTCGCCTACGGAGACCGTCTCGTCGAGCGCCACACAGATCCGGTGTCCGTCGATCACCCGCAGGTTGATGTGCCGGGCCCGCGCCGCATCGAGAATCCTGGGCAAATTGGCCGGCTTCACCTCGACGCAGACGGTGTCGAAGAAGTCCTTATGGACCAAGTGGTACCTCAGGCGGTGCAGGGCCGCCGCGAGGTAGGTCGCCTGGGTGTGGACCCGCTCGGCGATCCGGCGCAGGCCATCCGGGCCGTGGTAGACCGCGTACATGCTCGCCATCACGGCCAGGAGTACCTGCGCCGTGCAGACATTGCTGGTGGCTTTGTCGCGCCGGATGTGCTGTTCCCGAGTCTGCAGGGCCATGCGTAGCGCCGGCCGCCCGCTGGTGTCTTTCGAGACACCGATGATCCGGCCCGGCAGGTGACGCTTGTACCCTTCACGAGTCGAGAAGAAGGCGGCGTGAGGGCCGCCGTAGCCCATCGGCACCCCGAAGCGCTGCGAGTTGCCGACGGCGATGTCGGCTCCCCACTCTCCAGGCGGAGTCAACATCGTCAGTGCGAGCAGGTCGGTCGCGGCGGTCACCAGAGCACCCCCGGCATGAGCCCGGTCGCACAGTTCGCGGAAATCTCGAATCGCTCCGTCAGTGGCAGGATACTGGACCAGTGCTCCGATGACCGAGCCGCCGAACTCGAAGGTTTCGGGAGCCGCGACTCGCACTTCGACTCCGCGAACCTCAGCACGGGTCTGCACCACGGCGATCGTCTGGGGATGACAGGCCGAGTCCACCAGGTACACCGGCTTGCCCTTGGGAGACGCGACCGCTTCGGTCAGGTGCATCGCCTCGGCGGCGGCCGTCGCTTCATCGAGGAGCGAGGCGTTGGCCACCGGCAGGCCGGTGAGATCGGCCACGAGGGTCTGGAAGTTGAGCAAGGCCTCGAGCCGGCCCTGCGCGATTTCCGCCTGATAGGGAGTGTACGCGGTATACCAGCCGGGGTTCTCGAGGATGTTCCGCTGGATCACCTGGGGCGTGAAGGTCCCGTAGTACCCCATGCCGAGGTAGGAGCGGAAGATCCGGTTCTGGGCGGCGAGACCGCGGAGGGCCTGCAGCACTTCGCGCTCACTCCGGCTGGGTGGCAGGTCCAGTGGCTGGGGCAGCCGGATGTCCGCCGGGACTACGGCGTCGATGAAAGCGTCCAGCGTGTCGTAGCCCAGTTCGTGCACCATGGCCTGGATATCGTCTCGACGAGGCCCAATGTGGCGAGAGACGAAGCGGTCGGTGCGGAGCAGGGTATAGGCGGTTGGTTCAGACATGCGAGGTGATGGAGACGGAAGACGGGAGACGGAAGACGGACGGTAGACGGGAACAAAACGGCGCCCCGCAGTCAGAGCCGGAGGCGCCAGGAGAAGCAAACAACACTGCATCGAAAACCTACCCGCCGATCTTCTGCTGATACTGGGCGGCGGAGAGGAGCGACGATAACTCCGAGGGATCGCGAGGGCGCAGCTTGATCATCCACCCGGCCCCATAGGGATCACGGTTGATGGCGGCTGGATCGGTGTCGAGGGCAGTGTTGGCCTCGACCACCTCGCCGCTCAGCGGGCAGAAGAGTTCGGACACGGCTTTCACCGCTTCGACGGTGCCGAAGACTCCCATGCGCTCGAAGGTAGTGCCGGGCTTGGGCAGCTCGACGAAGACGACATCTCCCAGCTCGCCCTGGGCGTAGTCGGTGATGCCGATCTCGACGACGTCGCCCGACTTGCGGACGTACTCGTGTTCAGGGGTGTAGAGCAGATCGGCCGGGATGTTGGGCACGTTGGCTCCGCAAATTGCGTGGGGGGGAGGATAGAGGAGGGGGGCGGGCCCGTCAAGCAGGAACGAGCTGGTCCCAGACCGCTCTGGCGCGCTGCTCGAGCGCCGCGCGATCGCCCTCGTTTTCGATCACGAATGGGGCCCGCGGCGGGGTCCCACCGACCCAGTCCCGTTTCTCCGAGGCGGGCATCTGTGTGGCGAGCATGCGGCGGGCTTCGTCTGCCGGGAGCCCACGTGATTCCATCAGCCGCTGGAGCCGCAGGGGCTCCGGAGCATCGACCAGAATCACGGCGTCGAAGGCTGCCGGATCCGCCGACTCGAAGAGCAGCGGGATGTCGCTCACTACTACCCGCGCACCCTGCCGTCTCGCCGACTCCAGCAGCTCGGCCCGCCGGCGGTGGACTTCGGGATGAACGATGGCGTTGAGATCGGCTCTCGCCTCCGGGTCCCGCATGACGATCTGCCGAACCTTGCCCCGGTCGAGCTGGCCATCAGGCAGGATCACATCGGGGCCGAATCTCGTCGCGATGGCTCCCAACACCGGTGAGCCGGGCTGTTGCAGTTCCCGGACGATCTGGTCGGCGTCGATGATGACGGCACCCCAGCTCTGAAACAGCTCGGCGACGGTGGACTTGCCGGAGGCGATGTTGCCGGTGAGGGCGAGGTGGATCATGGGCTGAGTGAGCTAACAGCTGTAGCTGTTAGCTAATAGCTAGTTAGCTATAGCTGTTTCTCACAGCAACGCCGTCTGATCCTCATCCTTCCGCGGCACGCGGTGGCAGTGCCGGCAGCGGGCTTCGTAGGATTCGCGGCCGCCGATCATGATCGTGGGGGAGTCGTAGCGGGCAGGCTTGCCGTCGACCAGCCGCTGGTTGCGGGTGGCGAGGTCGCCGCAAACGACGCAGATGGCCTGGAGTTTGTCCACGGTCTCGGCGACGGCCATCAGGTTGCCCATGGCACCGAAGGGCTCGCCGCGGAAATCGGTGTCGGTGCCCGCGACGATGACGCGGACGCCGCGCGCCGCGAGCGCCGTGGCCACGGTGACGACCTCGCGGATCGAGGAACTGCGCCTCGTCCACCGCCACCATCTCGGTGTCGGGCCGGACCAGGCGGAAGATCTCGGCGGCGGTATCCACCGGTGTGGCTTCCAGCTCGCGGCCGTCGTGGCTCGCAACACTGTAGAGCCCGCCATAGCGGGTGTCGAAGTGGGACTTGAAAACCTGAACGCGGCGGCGGGCGATAATCGCACGACGCACACGCCGGATCAACTCCTCACTTTTTCCGCTGAACATCACGCCGGAGATGACTTCTATCCAACCCGGACGCGATCCATGATACATCGGCCGCCTCGGTTCGGGGTGCGGCGGAAAATGGCTGGGCATTCCAATGCGGTCAAGCGAAGCGGTGACGGCTTGCGATCTTTCCGTGCTTCTCCGCATATTCTGCCCCCGCCCCGATCCATACCCGACCGCAAGAAGGAGCCTTGTGTGAACAAGCAGGAACTGGTTGAAGCCGTCGCGAAGAGCCTGGGCAAGTCCAAGGCCGAGGCGGCCAAGATCGTCGAGGCGCTGTTCGCACCGGGAGGCGTGATCTGCTCCGAGCTCAAGAAGGGCAGGAAGGTCCAGATCACCGGATTTGGCAACTTCGAAACCCGCAAACGGAAGGCTCGCACCGGCCGCAACCCGCGAACCGGCCGGGCGATTTCAATCAAGGCAGGAGTAGCGCCGGTGTTTCGGGCCGGGAAGGGGCTGAAGGAACTGGTCAACAAGCGGTAACAGTGAAGGGTCGCACCGTTCACCGCCCGCGCTTCACTGGTCTGGCCTCACGCTTGGTCCCGCGCCGCGATCCACACGTGCGGTGACCCGATGGCGGCGAATCGTCAGGCCGTTCATCCGGCGCGCGACTTCTTCCGCGTCTTCCGCCGGAACCTCGACCAGACAATAGACCTCCCGGACGTCGATCTTCCCGATCCGGGTTCGGTCCATCCGCAGCTCGCGGGTCATCGCGGCGACGAGATCGTTCGGGGTGACTTCGTCCTTCTTTCCGCCGCTGACCCATACCCTCGCCGTGGCAGGAGTCGCGACAACCGGAGTCGCGGGTTCAACCTTCTCGCCGGTTCCGCTCCAAAGCTGGTACAGGGCCGCCGCCACCTGGGCCGGATCGTGCCGCTCGAACAGGGGCGCTATCGCCAGCAGCGCATTGCTCACTCCCGGCGATTCGACGGTGGATTCGATTCGGGCGCGGCGCGCCGCGGCGACCGATTCTGCCGCCTCGAGCGCACCGGCCAGCCGGAGCGGCTTGGAGCGCTCGGTCACCAGCTGGAGGTAGGGGAGCGCATGCGGCGGTAACAGCAGGACCACATTGCCGGCCGCACTGAGCTGAGCCAGCCGCGCAGGTTCGGGAATGTCGTAGCAGATGATCAACTCCGCCGCCGGCGCGTCGCCGGTGACCACGGTCGTCTCACCAGCCACGGGAAGCGCGGCTCGCACCTCCTCGGCCGAACCGGCATCCGCAGTCCAGATCACAGCGCCAGCTGGATCCAGCATCTCGAGAGCATTCTGAAGCGCCGAGAAACGCGCGTTCCACGCTGTAATGACGTACTGCAGCGGCGCGGTGCTCTTGGTTGGGGTTTGAGCAGCGAAGGGCCCGGCCACGACTCCGCGACGCGCGTAACGGTCGGTGAGGTCCCGGGATGGGGCAGGGGACAGCGGAATCAGGAGTCGCGGCGCATCCTTGTTCGCATCCTGCAGGATCTGGGTGAGTGTCTCCGCATTCTCACAGCTCTCGGGCCAGGCGAGAACGATGTGGCTCAACGATTCCGCCTTGAGGGCGCTCCGGCGACACAACTGAAGCGCAACCTCGGGGGTCGTGAGGAGAATCTGGAGACCTCCCGCGCGCAGACGGCGCGTCGCACGGGCAGGCGTGGATGCTGTTTCGAGGGTCAGTGATGCGGCGCGGGCGAGCGGGACCAGTACCTGGGCCCACTCCTGAATGCCGAACGCTGGCACCAGCACCAGAATCCTGCTCTCCGGTCCGGCTGAGCCAAGAAGTCCCGCCATCGCCGGGATCGCATAGCGCGCCGACGGCGGAGACAGAAGCACGACGTTCGTGCCGCGGAGCGCCGGCACAGTCGATTCGCGAATTACGGCATCACTCGGAGCGTAGCCGAGGGCTTCCATCAACGCCGAGAGCGGCGCGGGAAGCGACGAGTCCCAGTTTCCTGACATGACATCCCCTCGATTGTCAAACAGCAGTACAGCAGCGGGCCCGAACATACCAAGATTGTCATCCTAAGACCAGTTGACATACTCCGTGTGACGAAGAACTTTTGTGTTCCCGCGTGGTCCGCAGGCCTCGCCCGATCAATCTCTTGCAGGGTTGTGCCGATGCCCGACGCACTGTCGCAGAATCTCGCCTATATCAGGCCCTCCGAGACCGTCGCTATCAGCGCTGAGACCAAACGTCGCCGAGCTTCAGGCGAGGATGTATTGGATCTGAGTGTGGGGGAGCCCGACTTTGATACACCGAGCATTGCCGCACAGGCGGGCATCCAGGCAATCCAGAAGGGTCTCACCCGGTATCCCCCGAACATCGGCATTATCGAGCTCCGTGCGGCCATGGCCCGCACTCTCTCGCTGATGTCGGGTGGCCGGCCGGTGAATCCAGACCATATCGTCGTCAGCTCCGGATCCAAGCAGGCGATCTTCAACGCCTGTTTTTCGCTGTTCGGTCCCAAGGACAAGGTGCTCATCCCGTCTCCGGCTTGGGTTTCGTATCCCCAGATCGTGCATCTGTGCCGGGCCGAGCCCATCGCGGTCCCGGGCGATCCCGAGTGGGGTCTCAAGGTCAGCGTTCAGGATCTGGAGAAGAACACCGACAAGCTGGTGCGAGGTCTCATCCTCTGCTCACCCTGCAATCCCACCGGCGCCGTCTACACCGCGGCCGAAGTGAAGGCCATTGCCACCTGGGCCAAGGAGCACGGGGTCTGGATCATCGCGGACGAGATTTACCGGCGGATCAGCTACGGGAACGGCCCTGCGGCCTCGTTCCTCGATCTTCCCGACGAGTATCTCGAGCGCGTCGTAGTCATCTACGGGGCCAGCAAGGCCTACGCGATGACCGGTTGGCGGATCGGAGCGGCGCTCGCACCGATGCATCTGGCCAAGGCCATGGCGGCGGTTCAGTCTCACACGACGACCGGTGCCAACCAACCGGCGCAGTGGGCGGCGGCGGCAGCGTTCAGCGACGAGCGGGTCGAGCAGGACGTTCAGCGGATGGTGGTCGCCTTCCGGAACCGGCGGGATCGGGTGGTCGAGAGGTTCCGCAGCTCGGCGCCCGGCGTCGAATTCGTGGAGCCGCACGGCGCCTTCTACTTCTTCTTCCGGGTGGACGGCATTACCAAGGGACTCACCGGGACCAGCTTCTGCGACCAGGCCATGGCCGCGGGAGTCGCGATGGTACCGGGAGCAGCGTTCGGGGATGATCGCTGGGTCCGGATGAGTTACGCCGTTTCCGATCAGGATCTCGAGAAGGCTCTCGACCGGATTCTGGATCTGGTCGGCCGACTTGCCGCGTCCCAGGCCGCCTAGCTAGGATGGCGACGATGACCTGGACTCGGCTCCGCCGGGTGGTGGCGCATCTCGGGGCGAGCGGAGAGCGTTAGCAGTATTGTGCCACGAAGTCTCAGGCCGCCTGCAGCGTAAGCGGCTGCAGGCACCGGCTGCACTTCACGGCGCGCGGTATCCGGTAGGAGGAGCCGGTCAGTCCCAATCGCTGCTCGGCACCGCAGAAGGGACAGGGCCCGGTTGCCCGGTGGAAGAGTTCTCGCGTAAGCCCGCGACGCACCCCGAAGACGAGTCCGGCCACCAGGGCGGCGGGCGGGAAGAAGAGATGGACCAGTGGAATCGGCAGAGTGACCAGCGCCATGCCGAATCCGAGCGCCGGTCCGAGCGCTCCTCGCTTCAAGCGCTCCCCCAGTGTCAGAACCTGAATTTCGACCTGGGCTTTGGTCGATTTCACACCGAAACCCTCGAGCGGCAACGTTTCAGTGCGAAGGTTCACGGCTGCGGTTCCTGCGCGGGGACGGCGGCTCCCCCCGTCTGTGCCGCTTGCCGCTGGGCTCGGACGTGCTCCAGGCGATACTCGGCCTCGAGACTCTCCCGATCTCGGCCGATCGTGGCCACCGCGAGTGGAACTCCGCCCGCCATGTAGCGCTCCTCCCATCCACCCTGCGGCAATCCGTGGTGTCGCTCGATCCCGTCCCAGCGCTCTGCGTGGCCCACGTAGTTGATCTTCGTGTCGTAGTGCTGGCTCCAGAAGAAGGGCACCGCGTCGAACGGCTCCCTTGCCCCCAGGATGTTACGCGCTGCGGTTTGGCCCTGTCGCTCGGCAACCACCCAGTGCTCGACCCTGATGTGGCCTCCGGTGTGCGGGTCCGGCCAGCGCGCGATGTCTCCCGCGGCAAACACACCGGGCAGGCTGGTCTCCAGGAACTGATCGACTTGGACTCCCTGGTTGATCACCAGCCCGGCTCGCTCGGCGAGGGCCGTAGCGGGCCGCACTCCGACCCCGATAACGACGACGTCCGCGGGATGAACGCTCCCGTCATCCAGGGTCACAGCCTTCTCGGCGATCGATGCAGTGGTCCGTCCCAGGTGGAAAATGACGCCCTTGTCTTCGTGGAGCTTCTGGATGTGGCCGCCCAGCTCCGGGCCGAAGACCCGCTCCAGAGGACGGCTGTCCGGTGCCACAACCCGAACAGCGATATCCCGTGCCCGCAACGAGGCGGCGACCTCCAACCCGATGAAGCTTGCCCCGATGACCACGGCGTTTCGCGCGGAGCCGATCGACGCAATGATGGCGCGACAGTCAGTGAGAGATCGCAGGTAATGCACATGGGGCTGGTCGGCGCCGGGCAGATTGAGTCGCACCGGACTGGCGCCGGTCGCGAGGAGCAGCGCATCGAAGTTGAATGAGCGGCCGTTCTCGAGCGAGAGCGTCTTGAGTTTGGGGTCCAGCCGAGTAACGGGGCTGCCAAGCTCCATCCGGATCTGCAGCCGCTCCCAATCCTCCCGCGGCTTGAGAGGCAGCCAATCTTCCGGCGCGTTGCCCGCCAGATAGTCCTTGGAGAGGTTGGGCCGGTCGTACGGCTCCACTGCCTCGGCACCGATCATGGTGATCCGGCCGGGATAGCCCTCCTGACGGAACGTGAGCGCGGCCGCAGCACCGGCCGCTCCGGCGCCGACGATGACGATTTGCGCGGGAGTCTTCGGGGAAAGCGTGCGAATACTAGGTGTCGACACGGTTTGGGTCCGCTTCCCCGTGACGTAGATCATGCCGAGCTCATGCTTGATGTCGTAGCAGGGGATCGGCGACAGTGCCGGGGCTCGCAATACCTCGCCGGTCCGCAGGCTGAAACAGGCATGGTGCAGGGGACAGCGCACGGTGTCATTCACCAGAACGCCTTCGTTGAGCGGCCCGCTGTAATGGGTGCACGTAGCGCCCACAGCGAAGAAGCGGGCCCCCCGACGAGCCACGAGGACCGCGTCATCGCCAAAGTGACCGAGCAGCATTCCATTATCGGGAATCCGATCGTCCGGCACACCCTTACGGAGATCGGGGCCCGTAGCCTGATCCTGAGAGCTGGCCATATCAGCCTTCCGAGAAGAAGAATCGAGCGTCCACGTCCTGTGCCTCCATCGCGCCTACCAGATCATCTACCGCCCGTCGAATGGCCCGAAGCCGTTTGCTGGACATGCCGCCGAGGCCATAAAGGAGCCGTCCCTGGGTTGGCTCCGGAGCTACCGCGCAGAGGCTCACCGCACGCTCGGTCAGCTCGATGCGCACGAAGCGACGATCGTTCTGCAAGCGCACCCGGTTGACCAGCCCCCGTCGCTCCAACCGGTCCACCAGGAGCGAGGCGCTGCTGGGGTGTATCAGGAGTATTTGGGCCAGCTGTCCTGTGGTGAGGGGGCCGGTCTTCGCCAGAGTCTTGAGCGCCCAAAGCTGGGGCGCGGTGAGGCCGTAGGTCCGGCGGACGTCGTGCGAATAGACCTCCAGGGCCCGAACGATGCGCCGGAGGCCTACCACGATGCTGGTGATGTCCGGTAGGCGGGAGACGGCGGCAGGCCGCCGGCGGCTCAGGGCAGGCATGGATCGGAGGGCAGATGTATTGATATCAACATATCTCAAATAATCCCCGATTTCCCGCCACGGCAAGGGTGCCCCGAGCCTCTTACAGATCGCAGGTCGTCACTTACCTTTCAGCCCGTGAAACTTGCTCACCTTGCCGACCTTCACCTCGGCTTCCGCCAGTATCACCGGCAGACTCCAACCGGTCTGAACCAGCGGGAAGCCGATGCTGCCGATGCGTTCCGCCGCGCCATCGATGGGGTCATTGCGGCCGCTCCCGAGATGGTGATCATCGCGGGGGACCTCTTTCATTCGGTCCGGCCCACCAACCAGGCGATTCTCGTCGCCTACACGCAGCTGCACCGGTTGCGCGAAGCATTGCCCGCCTCGCCGGTCATTCTCATCTCGGGCAACCACGACTCGCCGCGGTCACAGGAGACCGGGTCGATCCTCCAGCTCTTCAAGACGCTCGACGTGGAGGTCGTGGACGAGGGCTCTCGCGCGATCTCGTTCCCGCAATTCGACCTTCGGGTGTTCGCGGTGTCCCACGAGGCGCTGGTTGGTTCCGCCCGTCCTGCCCTCCGGCCGGAGGGACCGGAGCGATACCAGGTCCTGGTGCTGCATGGCGAAGTCGAGGGCGTGTTCCCGGTCGATCGCTCCGCCGTCGATTTCGGAGGCGCCTCGTTGCAGCCCGACGAGCTGAATGGAGAGAACTGGAGCTACGTCGCTCTGGGCCACTATCACGTGCAGCACCAGGTGGGTCCTCGAGTCTGGTACAGCGGCTCGCTGGACTACGTGAGCACCAATCCCTGGGGAGAATTGCAGGACGAAGCCGAGAAGAGAGTGCAGGGGAAGGCCTGGCTGCTGGTGGATCTGGAATCCGGAGTCGCGCAGCGCATGCCGGTGCAGCTCGCCCGCCGGGTGATCGACTTGCCGCGGCTCGAAGGGATGGGACTGGTGGCCGAGGAGCTGGATGCCCTGGTCGCGGAGGCCGTTGCCGGAGTGCCCGGGGGCATCACCGACGAAGTGGTCCGGCAGGTAGTCCACAACGTCCCCCGGAGTGTGGGCCGTGCGATGAACTACCAGACGATCCGTGCCTACAAGGCTCAGGCGCTGCATTTCCAGCTCGATCTCCGACGGCCCGAGATCCAGCGTCAGGTAGGAGTCGGTTCTCCCGGTCGCAGACAGACGCTACCGGAAATCGTGGAGACCTATCTGAATGGTCGCGACCTTCCGCCCGGTGTCGAGCGTGACGCGCTGGTCCAGACCGGAACGCAGATCATGACCGCGATCGAGCGGGAGTGGGCCCAAGGCTGATGTACATCGAACGCCTGCGTCTCGTGAACTTCCGTCAGCACGAGGACACCGAGTTGGTCCTCGGCCCGGGGCTTACCGGGATCATAGGACCGAACGGCGCAGGGAAGACGACACTGCTCGAAGCGATCGCCTGGGGTCTCTATGGGGCCGAAGCGGCCCGGGGCACCAAGGAGACGATCCGCCGGCGAAGCGCCTCCCCCCGATCACCGGTCCGAGTCGAGTTGGAATTCAGCCTGGGACCTCACCGCTATCGGGTGGTGCGCGGGCTGAGCACCGCGGAGTTGTATCAGGACGGGGACTCGACCCCGGTGGCTCACAGCCTGGTCGAGGTGACGGCGCGGATCGGCCGGATGCTCGGCATGGCCCGCGAGGAATTCTTCAACACCTACTTCACCGGTCAGAAGCAGCTCGCGGTCATGGCCGCGATGCGCCCGGTCGAACGGGCTCAGTTTCTTTCCCGGGTGCTGGGTTACGATCGCTTGCAGCTTGCGCAGGACCGAGTTCGGGAGCACCGCGTGTCGGTGCGGGCCCGGGTGGGAGCGCTTCAGTCGAGTTTGACCGATCCCGCTGAACTCGCGGCCGAGGAGGCTCAGGCCCAGGCCCGGCTGGAGGGAGCCCAGGAGGCTGTTGCGCGAGCGAAGGAGAATCACGAGCGCGCCGAGCAGCGGAGAGCGGAGGTCACGCCGCGCTGGGAGGCGAGCCAGCGGCTCCAGGAGCAGACTCGAGTTCTCGAGGGCGAGTTCCGGTTGGCGGAGCACAAGGTCCAGGCCGCCCGGGAGACCTTCCAGCGCCTGGATCGCCAGTTGGTTGCCGCGAATGAAGCGCGTGGCCGGCTCGAAGGGATGCGGGCGTCTCTCGAACCGCTGGCCGCGCTCCGCGCCGAGCGAACGAAGCTCGACGGCGAGGCGGAGCGCCACTCGGTGGCCCGGGCAGCGATGGCGCAGGTGCTCGAAGTCCGTAGCTCTCTCACCCAGGTCGAGGAGCGGATCAATCGACTCCCGGCGCCTGAGGTAGTTACCCAGGGGATCGAGCGCGCCGAACAGGTGCGTCGCCAGCTTACCCAGGTCAGCGAGGAAGCCGAGGAGAAACGGACTGCGTGGGTGCGGGGTCTCCAGGACGCGAGAACCAAGCGAGAGGGTCTGCTCGACCAGTACAAAGACTTGAAGGAGCAGCAGCAGAGGATCACCGCCGCAGGCGCCGAAGGCATCTGCCCGACGTGCGCCCGTCCGCTCGGCAAGGAATACGAGAACGTGGTCGGCATGCTGGATCGCCAGCTGCAGGACGTGCTCTTCAACGGCAACTACTACAAGCAGCGCATCGAACAGCTGGCGAACGAGCCGCCGGAGCTCCAGGAACTTGATCGCCAGATCGAGGCGCTGGAAAAAGAGGCTGCGACCGCTGCGGCCGAAGGTGGGCGGCAACAGGCGCTGGCACAGGAAGGCCCTGTGCTGGCCCGCGAGCAGGGGCGCCTGATCGCGCGGATTCGGGAGCTGGAAGAGGTCGTGGCTCGGCAACCGGCCGGATACGATCCGGCCCGCCACGGTGAGGTCCGCCGGCGCATCGAAGAGTTGGAGCCGCTGGAACTGCAGGCCGAGCGGCACCGGGCCATGGCAGAGCGGGCCGAGGTGCTGGTGTCAGAGGCTGAGGCAGCCGAGCGCGAGCTTTCGATAGTGGAAGCGCACGCCCTGGAATTGCGGCATCACATGGATGCGCTGGGCTATACCGAGGCCGCCTTCCTCGAGGCTCGGAGCGCACACGAGGCCGTCGAGCAGGAGCGCCGCGAAGCGGAAATGATGGGCATTCGGGCATTGGTAGAAGTCCAGGCCGCGGAGGATGGGCTGGCCGCGGTGTCCCGGCGGCGGGCCGAGCGGGCGGTGCGGGAGGAAGATCTTCGGCAGGCCGCGAAGTCACTAGCACTGCATAACGAGTTGGATCGGGCGTTCACCGATCTGCGGACCGAGCTGAACCTGCAGTTGCGTCCCGATCTCTCGGAACTGGCCAGCGGTTTCCTCCGTGATCTGACCAACGGCCGCTACACCGAGATGGAGCTGGATGAAGACTACATGGCCACGTTGCTGGACGGCGGTGAGGTCAAGCCGGTCATTTCCGGCGGGGAAGAAGACATCGCTAACCTGGCGTTGCGACTCGCCATCAGCCAGATGATCGCGGACCGTGCCGGTCAGCCGCTCTCCCTCCTGTTCCTGGACGAAATCCTCGGCTCGCTCGACGAGGAGCGTCGCCTCGCGGTGATCGAACTCCTGCGGAGCCTGGCAGATCGCTTCCCTCAGGTGATTCTCATCACCCACATTGAATCGATGCGGGATGCCAGCTTCGATCGGATTATCCGGGTCGAGTATGATGCGGAGCGTGGCGTGGCACAGGTGCGCGACGAGCCGGAGGGAGTGTTGGATGGCCTGGCAGCTTGATCGCGATCTCTACGGTCCGGAGCGGCCGACGGTCAGGGATATCGAACCCCTGAACCGGGTGTTCTCCGAGTCCTTTACCGATCGCTATCGGCGGGACGGGCTGCTCGGCGTCCGGGTGCCGCACCTCAATCCCCTGATCTGGCGCTATGCGCTGGAGGACGCGGGAGACGGGGCGATGGTGTGGCGCGACGGTGATGGTGAATTGGCAGGCTTCAACGTCGTGCACTTCTCGGGCAGCGAAGGGTGGATGGGCCCGCTCGCGGTGCGTCCCGACCGTCAGGGGATCGGTCTCGGCAAGGAGATGATCCGGTCGGGCATCGATTGGCTGCACGAGAAGGCGGTGCAGACGATCGGCCTCGAGACCATGCCTCGCACTATCGAGAACATCGGGTTCTACAGCAGGCTGGGATTCCTGCCCGGGCATCTCACCATCACACTGACCCGGGATCTGCCGCGCAAACCGGGACTCGCCCCGGAACTCGCCTCACACGCGGCGGCAGCGCGGGTGGACCGCGTACTGGAATGCCGTACGCTGACGACGCGGCTCGCGCCGGGCATCGACTTCGCCCGCGAAATCCAGCTCACGCTCGAGCTCAAGATCGGCGATGTCGCGCTGGTCCGGCGAGACGGAGGCGCGCTCTCAGGATTCGCGCTGTTCCACTCGGCGCCCCTCGCCGCGGGACGGCCCCAGGACGAGCTGCGGATTCTCAAACTCGTGGCGGAGGATGTGGAGAGTTTCGAGGCGGTGATCAGTGCGGCGGAAACCGCGGCGATGGGAATGGGCCTGCGGCGACTCAGCCTGCGCTGCCAGACGGGATACTGCAACGCGTACCTGCGACTGATCCAGGCCGGCTACCGCACCCACTGGACCGATCTCCGCATGACTCTCAACGGTCATCCCGAAGTCGTTCCAGCCGCCGGTGCGGTGGTGATGTCGAACTGGGAGATCTGAACAGCAAAAGCGTGAGAAGTGAGAGGTAAGAAGTAAGAGGGTTGCCAGATTCGGCTACCGTCTCACTTCTCACCGCTTACCTCTTACGCTTTTCTCTCGTCTCCCGTCTCCCGCAGCCCCCACCACCTCACAAACAGCGCTCCTGCCAGCCCCAGGAGCAGGTGGACGGCGCTGCCGGCGGGACCTAGCGGGAAGAGAAAAGTCAAGCAAATCCAGAGCGTGAGCGACAGCACAGCGGCCACGGGCAAGAGGGCCATCATGACCTCCACAGTCGTGATTGACGATGACGGATCGAATTCCTATCTTGTGCATCGACGGCATCGGGGAGACCCGTTATTGAGCCAACAGGTCCGATGAAGGGCCCAAATACCGTGACTGATGTCAGGCCCCCCGGGGGAAGACAGACGCTATGGTGAGGGCGCCAAGCATTCTCGTCGGGCTTCAATAAACCCTCTCCGATGTCGCCGTAGTTGCTTCGAGGCGCCGGCCCCTGGTCGGCGCTTCGTTGTTTATGGTCGTCGTTCAGGCTTGACTCCCGGTTGGTCGCTGGCATCTTCCACCACTCTTTGGCTGGATTGACCGATGCCTCTCGCGGCCGTCACCCGGCGCGTCCATTTCAATGCGGCGCACCGTCTCTATAATCCGTCTCGCTCCGAGGAATGGAATCAGCAGATCTTCGGTGTCTGCAGCAACCCCAACTACCACGGCCATAACTACGAGATGGATGTGACCGTCGAGGGGCCGATCGACCCCGACACCGGCTATGTCATCGACATCAACGTACTGAAGAATCTGGTCGAGGAGAAGTTGCTCAACCAGCTCGATCACAAGAACCTGAATCTGGATGTCACCTGGTTCCTGGAGTTGATTCCCACGGCCGAAAACATCGCTGCCGTCTGCTGGAAAGTGCTGGCCCCGGAACTCCCTGCCGGCCGCCTGCTGCGCATCCGTCTGTGGGAAACGCCGAGGAACTATGTCGAATACGAAGGTCGGTAAGCGAAGGCGTACCGGATCGTTCCAGGCCGAGGTCCGCACCATCCTGACGGCCCTGGGTGAGGATCCGGAGCGGCCCGGGTTGCTCAAGACCCCGGTGCGAGTGGAAAACTCGTTGCGCTGGCTGACCCGAGGGTACGAGATGTCGGTGGCCGACGCGGTGGGAGACGCGGTGTTCGAGGAGAACCACTCGAGCATGATCCTGGTGCGCGACATCGAGATGTATTCTCTCTGCGAACACCATCTGCTGCCGTTCTTCGGCCGGGCCCATGTGGCCTACATTCCGGATCGGCGTATCCTGGGCCTGTCCAAGCTCCCCCGCATCGTGGAGGTGTTCGCCCGGAGGCTCCAGGTGCAGGAGAGGCTGAGCGATCAGATCGCCGACGCGATCATGGATGTCCTTCAGCCTCATGGAGTAGGAGTGCTCATCGAAGCGACCCATCTCTGCATGGCGATGCGGGGCGTCGAAAAGCAGAACTCCCGCACCGTCACCAGCGCGGTGCGGGGCATCTTCCGCAGCGACCTTCGTTCCCGCGAGGAGTTCCTCCGCCTGGTGCATGGACGTCCGTTCGAATGAGCGGTCTGGCAGGGCGGTTGGCGGTGGTGACCGGTGCGTCGCGCGGGATCGGTCTCGCCGCAGCGCAGGCGCTTGCCGCCGAGGGCGCCACTGTCGTTCGGCTGGCACGGAGTCTCAAGGACGGCACCCACGATCATTTCCGGGACGTGGCCTGCGATCTGACTCAGTCCGCGGAAGTCGTTCGGGCCAGCACGCGAATCCTGGGAGATTGGGGTACGCCCCAGATCCTGGTGAACAACGCGGGCGCATTCCTGCTCAAGGCATTTGACGCCACCGATCTTGCCGATCTCGATCAACAGCTCTCGGCGAACCTCAAGGCCCCGTTCCTCGTGGCCCAGGGATTTCTTCCCGCCATGTCGGGCGCAGGTGACGGTTTGGTCGTCACGATTGGCAGCGTCTCGGATCATCATGCCTATCCGGAGAACGCAGCATACGCCGCGAGCAAGTACGGGCTTCGGGGTCTGCACGAGACGCTCGCCGCGGAATATCGTGGCACCGGAGTCCGGTTTACTCTAATCTCGCCGGGCCCGACCGACACGAGGATCTGGGATCCCATAGACCCCGATCACCGGCCCGGGCTTCCCCATCGCAGCGAGATGCTGCACCCGGAGGACGTGGGGGCGGCCGTGCTGTTCGCGGCGACCCGGCCGTCGCGTGCAACTGTAGAATGGATCCGTCTCATGCCCACGCCGGCAGGCGGGCGCTGAGCCGTTGCCGAATCGAATCGCGTACTTCTTTCACCTGGACTCCATGAGTCGACTCGTTTGGCGCAGCATGTGGCGCGCAGCTCTTCTGGGAGCAACGCTGGGCACCTCAGCCCTCTCGGCGCAGGTCAAGCTTCCACCCGTCCCCGATTCGACGGGGTGGGGAGTGCACGTCCTCACCGTCGCGCGAGATCCGCGCGGGGGCCTCTGGGTCGGCACCTACGGGCAGGGTATCCTGCGACTCCGCGCCGGGGCAAATGCCTGGGAACGGATACGGAGTGACACTACCCCGACGAGCCTGTCCTGGGATTTCGTTCACGCGTTCGGCTTCGGGAGCCGGGGCGAGATCTGGTACGGTACGGTCGGGAATGGCTGGGGAGTCTCGACCGATGACGGCGCCACGTGGACCAACTGGACGCTGAAGCAGCTGGGCCCCGAATGGCAGTACGTGGCCCCCAATGGGATCGCTACCCGGGGTGATACCGTATGGATCGGAACGGCCGACGGCATTCAGGTCACCAGCGACGGCGGCCACCATTGGATCGCGCTCGGCGACAAGACCGGCCCGGCCGCGAAGGGGCCGGCCGATACCGCGTTCGCGATTCTCAACAACGAATATGTGAAGCGGCTGGGGATCGATCGCCGGGGGGTCCTGGTCACGACACCCAAGGGGAACGAGCTGATCACGTCCACCTCCGAAGGCTGGGTGAGCCAGGGCATCACCACGGCCGCATTCGCTCCCT
Organism: uncultured Gemmatimonadales bacterium; assembly: GCA_963821525.1. Lineage (GTDB taxonomy): Bacteria > Gemmatimonadota > Gemmatimonadetes > Gemmatimonadales > GWC2-71-9 > DATBGE01. The sequence continues at coordinate 328,852 of CAWGED010000005.1, forward strand.
TGAACCGCATCGTGATCGACGGGCAGGCCGTGCGCGGCACACCCTGCGGGCTCCGGCTCGCGACCGACACGATGCCGTGCTACACCCGCGCCTCCAAGGCCGCCGATCCGCCTCGCGCCCTGCTGACGACCTGGTTTGCCCGGCCCATCGACCGGTCAGACAACTCCTATATCGACCAGACGTATCGGTACGGCTCGACGATGGGAGGGAACTTCCAGCAGCATCAGGGCGTCGAATTCAACAATCCCGACGGGACACCGGTGCACGCGATCGGCGCCGGCAAGGTGGTCTATGCCGGACCGGCTGAAGCGGGTGCGCTCACCGTCGCCATTCGGCATGACACCACGGTGACCGGCGCAGACGGGAAGCTGCGCATCTTCTCGGTCTACTACCACAACTCCTCGCTCGCGGTGAAAGTGGGACAGCGGGTCGCTGCGGGTGCCGTGATCGCCCGCGTCGGCAATACCGGACGTGCGACGAATGATCACCTCCACCTCGAAGTACACGCGTCGCCGACCGACTCGGTTCCCGCCATCGTGGATTCGCTACAGCGGTTCCCCCCTTATACCACCAATCCCGAGCTCTGGATCGAGCCGCTTCCGGGGACCGGGATCGTGGCGGGGCAGGTCTTCAACGCCGCGGGAGAACCAATTCCCCAAGCCCGGATCTACGGGTTGGTGAAGCCCGAACCGATCGAAACACCGTTCTCCTACGCCGAGACGTACGGTGACAAGGCCCATCCCCATCCGTTGTACGGAGAGCATTTCGCGGTGGGCGACGTTCCGCCGGGAGTCTATATCATGGGAACGGAGATCGAGGGGAAGAAGGTCTTTCGAAGGGTGACAGTGGAGGCGGGGAAACTCAGTTGGGTGGTGTTTAAACCGTAGGGGCTCAGGGAACTGGAACCCGGTGTTCATCGAACTCACCGATCATCTTCGTTGTCCCGCCCCGCACGAGGAGGCGTTCCTCGTCCTGGTGCCGTATGAGATGGACGGTCGCATGGTAGTCCGTGGAGTGTTGGGGTGTCCGATTTGCCAGCGGGAGTTCCGAATCACCCGCGGTGTCGCGGTCTTCGAGCTGAACGGGCGCACCGGCGAGGCGGCTCCTGGTGTGACCGCCTCGATCCCGACAGACGCAATTGTGGCTTTCCTGGGGCTCGAGGGGCCGGGAGGCTACCTGGGACTCTTCGGGGACGCGTCGGGGTTTGCGGCAGGCCTGGAGACAGCTCTGCCAGGCGTTCACCTGGTCGTGCTCAATCCGCCTGACGGAGGGACCAGTTCCCCTTCCGTAAGCATTCTCCGTGGACCGACGGCACCCATCAAGTCCCGGTCGCTGCGTGGGGTGGTACTGGGCGGTGATATCGGGTCCAGCCCGGAGTGGCAGAAGGAAGCGGGTCGGTGTGTGCTGCCCGGCCTCAGAGTCGTTGGAGAGGGAACTCCGCCGCGACTGCCGGAACTGGAATCGCTGGCTGAAGCAGGAGGTTGGTGGGTGGCGCGAAAGGGCTAGCGAGCGGAGCCGCTAGACGTCGTGTGAGCCGCCGACCGACTCCGAATAGAGCGCCTCGATCTGGCTCTGATAGTTCCGCTCCACGACTCTCCGTTTGACCTTGAGCGTCGGCGTCAGCTCTCCCCCTTCGATACTGAAGTCGCGGGCCAGCAGCATGACCTTCTTCGGCATTTCGAAGTGGGCCAGGTCGCGCAGCTCCTTTCTCATCTCCCGCTCAATCTTGTCTCCCGACTGAGGAAGCTCGATGAGGCTCGCCTCGTCAGCGAAGGCGAGATTCTTGGCGTGAGCCCAGGCCTTCAGGTTGTCCATGTTGGGGACGACGAGCATGATCGGAAACTTGCGCTTGTCCCCGATCATGACCGCGTTCGACACGAACTTGTTGCTCTTGACCCGGTTTTCGATTGGCTGCGGGGCGATGTTCTTGCCCCCTGCGGTGACGATGATGTCCTTCTTGCGGTCGGTGATCTTGAGAAACCCATCGGCGTCGAGCAGTCCGATGTCTCCGGTATGGAACCAGCCATCGGCGTCGATAGCCTCTTTCGTCGCATCCGGCTTGTTGAAATACCCTTTCATGATATGAGGACCGCGGGTCAGGATCTCTCCATCCGAGGCGATTTTCACCTGGACCCCGGGGATCGGCTGGCCCACGGTGCCGAGCTTAAGATGTTCGAAGGTGTTGACGGCGATGACCGGCGAGGTCTCGGTCAGACCATATCCCTCGAGAATCGGTAGTCCTGCCGCGTAGAAAAACTTGGCGATCTCAGCCGACAACGGGGCTCCGCCCGACACGAAGATTCTGAGTCGTCCCCCTGTCGCCGCCTTCAGCTTGCCGAACACGAGGCGGTCGGCGATTCGCTTCCTGAAGCCAAGGCCTCCTGGGACCGGCCGGTGCGCCAGCGTGTACTCCGCCCAGAGTTCCGCGGTCCGCTTAGCCCAGAAGAAGATCCGGCGTTTCACGGAGGAGCCGGCGAGCGCGCCCTCCAGCACCCGGGCGTAGATCTTCTCGTACAACCGCGGCACCGAGGCGACGATCGTAGGCCGCCGCTCTCTCATCTCGGCCGAGACCGCGTCGACGCTCGAGGCGTAGTTGATGATCACGCCGCTATGGAACATGCAGTAGTGGCCCAGCATCCGCTCGAATACATGAGAGAGCGGCAGGAACGACAGGCATTCATCCGACTGGGCGTTGAGCTGCACGATGCTCATCGAGGTGACCACGTTGGACGTGATGTTCCCGTGGCTGAGCATCACGCCCTTGGGGTCTCCCGTCGTGCCGGAGGTGTAGATCAGGGTGGCGAGATCGTCGGGATCCACCTCCAGCGCCTCTTCGCGCCAGCGGGGATACTTCGCCAGTGCCGCCCGTCCCTTGGCGATCACATCGTTGAAGGAGAGGACGTCCCGCCCGATCGCATCCTGGTCGATGGCGATGACGTGCCTCAGCTCAGGGGTCACGTCGGGGTACCTGATGGCGAGGACCTTCTCGAGCTGGGCGCTGCTCGACACGATGATGGCCGCGGCGCCCGAATCGCGCAAAATGTATCCGATGTGCTGTGGCGGGAGTGTGGGATAGATCGGGACGTCGGCGCAGCGCGCCGCGAGGCAGGCGAAATCGGTCCAGGCCCACTCGGGCCGATTCTCCGACAACAATGCAACGCGATCGCCGGGTTTGAGGCCCAGCTCGCGCAGGCCGGCAGCGAGGCACTGAACCTGGTCCAGCACGAATCGGTAATCGAAGTCGGTCCACGTCCCGCCGAGCTTGGCCCGCATCGCCACCGAAGCGGCCGGATACCGGTCTATCGCGCCGAAGAAGATCTCGTTGAGCGTTCGCGGAGAGGTCATTGGAACCTCACGATGAATCGCTGGCCGGAGCCTGGGACGGTGGCTTGGCTGGGGCGGAAGGCAAACACCTCCACGATGACGCTATCGGGTTGTACCACGCCATTGGTGCGGCGCAGGGTCACGGGGACCAGCGGTCTTCCGTCGGCGCCGGTCTCGGCGCGGAGCGACATTCCGCCGCCCTCGAAGTGCACCAGCCCGAGGCTCACGAGACTGTCGAAAACCACATAGCTGATCGAGGTAAAGGGTACGCCGCCGGGGGGATTCAAGGTCTGCACGGCGGCATCGAGCGGGGCGGAAGCGGTGTCCGCGTCGGGTACCGTCATCGTGTCGGGGCCGACGACCGCCAGGGTATCGGATGGGGGATGAACGATGATCGAAATGAGCGGAGAAAGCAGGCTCCCAACGTACGCCTGAACTTCGCCCGTCCCGGTCAGGCTGTCGGTGGTGAGCAGCCCGATCGAATCCACCATCGTCAACAGGGTTCGGATCCGTTGTGCGCCAGTAGACCGGCTCGCTGACTACATCGCCGTTCTTGTCCAGCGCCTGGGCGACCAGGGTGAGAGTGTCGCCCGGCTCTACCGCGGCATCGGCCGGCGCCTGCACCTGGATGGCGATCACCCCATTGCCGGTGCTCGTCACATCGCTGCAGGCCAGCACGCCGAGCACTGCCGCGACGTGGCGAAACTGTCTCACGAAGACTCCGAGGCCGCTTCCGTCTCGATTTCCCGTAACGCCCCTTCGGCGTGCTGCACCCAGCGGTCGGCATCGGGGCCCTTGGGCGGCCGGGCGAGAAAGGCCCGGAGATGCTGGGCGGCTTCGGGAAGGTCGCCCCTGGCTTTGAGGCGGAACGCGAGCCCATAGTGGGCGCCCGAGAGGCTCCCATCGAGCTGCAGGGCCCGGCGATAAAAACGGATCGCTTCCTCCGGCTGGCCTGTCTTGGTGAAGGCGATGGCCATGCTCTGGAGAATGCGAGGATCGTTGGGGTTGTCACGGAGGGCAAGCCTATAGGACGTCAACGCGGCCTCGAAGTCGCCCTGACGCTCGAGCGCCATTGCCTCATTGAGGTAGTCCAGACGTTGGGGCCTGAGAGCCTCCGACTTCCCGGTGCCGAACAACCGCCGCCAGAAGCTCATCGCGTCAGACGGATCCTTGAGGAAAGCGGTGAGGAGAAAGGAGTTGGGCCTGCGTCCCTAAGATAGTCCCCGCAGAAAAGTGCCGCAACGCGGTTGATGGCTCGGTAGTGCACCAGTAGGTTACTGGTCCACGGCGGCACTACGAAGCGAAAGACGATCTGCTCATGAAGCCACCCATCTCACCGGTCCCTCGCGGAGTTCTCGAGGTTGATTGGGCCTTCTTCGGGGAAATCTGCCGCGCCCTCGCTCTCAAGGTGGCACGGGAGTTCGATCCCGAGGTGGTGCTCGGGGTGGCCAAAGCCGGCGTGATCCCCGGTGTGGTTGTCGCCTCGATCCTGCAGCGCGAGTTCACCTCGATGGTGGTCACCCGCAAGGACGAAGGTGAAGAACCGGTGCTCATCGCCGGACCTCCTTCCACCATCCGGGGCCGGCGGGTCCTCATCGTGGATGAGACCTGCGATACCGGCAGCACCATGAAACTGGCGCTGAGCGAAGTCCGCGCGCTCAAGCCGGCAACGGTCAAGACGGCAGTCTCTTTCAAGACCGGGCCGTACCAGCCTGACTACTATGCTTTCGAATCCGAGAACTTCATCATCCTGCCCTGGGATCGCGAAATCATTCAGGGAGGTGAGCTGGTAGTGCGGCCGGAATACGTGGGAAAGCTTCGAGAAGGTCGATAACGAGTCGAGCCTCGAGTCTCTGCCTCCGGCCTGGATGATTCCCGGCGCCTGAGGCGGACGGCTTGGGGCTTGGTGTCACCTGCCTCCGATCACGATCTCGAGAATGCATAATCGCCTCGCCGAAGCCATCGCGTCTTCGCGCGCCGACTACACCGAAATCCGTCTCGAGCGCTCCTGGCTCACTGCCGTGGCCTACCGCGGCAGCCGTCTGGAGGGAGCCAACAGCAGCCTCGACCTGGGTGGATTCGTCCGCTGCATGTCGAGGGGGTACGGGTGGGGTGCCGTGTCCTTCAACGGCCTGGACCACCTCGACGCCATGGTGTCCCGGGCCCATGAGCTTTCTCTCGCGGTTCGGCTGGATCAGCCCATTCGGCTGGCCGAGCTGCCCGCCCGGCGTGATGATGTGCGGGCCGATCTCGACGGCGATGTCCGCGGGATCAGCCTGGCCGAGAAGCAGCAACTGCTGGAGCGACTGAACCAGGAAATGCTCGCGGTGGACCGCCGGATCGTGGACACCCAGGCCGCGTACCGCGATGAAGTCACCGAGTACTGGTTCGCCAACTCCGACGGAACCATGCTCTACGAGCTTCGGCCCGACGTGACGCTCTCCGCCGTGGCTCTGGCGCGGGACGAGGGAGTCGTCGAGCGTGGGCTCGAATCCGTCGGAGTGCGCGGTGGCTGGCGCTCGGTCCAGGAATGCGACCAGCTCTTTCGCACCGCGGCCCGCCGCGCAATCCAGCTGCTCACCGCTCCGCGAGTCCGCAGCGGTACCTACCCGGTGGTGCTGGATCCCCGGCTGGCCGCCATTCTGGTCCACGAAGCTATCGGGCACATGAGCGAAGCCGACGTGATCGCCGACAACGCCGAGGCCCGCGCGATGATGACCCTGGGACGGAGGTTCGGCTCCGAGCTGCTGACCGTGGGTGACGATGGCAGCGCGGCCGGCCTCCGTGGTTCACTCCCCTATGACGACGAGGGCACGCCGACGCAGAACACCCTGCTCATCCAAAACGGCGTGCTGGTAGGCCGGCTCCACTCCCGGGAGACCGCCGCACGGATGAACGAACGGCCCACCGGAAATGCCCGCGCGGTTTCCTTCCGCCATGCACCGATCGTCCGGCTCACCAACACGTACATCGCGAACGGCCGGGGAAGCCTGGATGACCTGCTCAAGGGCATCCGGTTCGGGGTCTACTGCTGCGACGCGCTGGGCGGCCGGAGCCACCTCGAAAACTTTTCCTTCACTTCGGGCTACGGCCACATGATCCGGGACGGCAAGCTGGCCGAGCTGGTCAAACCGGTCGTCCTGGCGGGGAACCTGTTTGAGACGCTGGACCGGGTGGACTCGGTAGCCGGGGACTTCCGCTGGAACCAGCTCGGGGGAGGCTGTGGGAAGGGAGGCCAGGTGCCGCTTCCGGTAGCCGAGGGCGCGCCCCACATCCGGTTGTCCGAGGTCGCTGTAGGTGGTGGCCAGTGATCGGGACGCTGCTGGAGCGCGCTGCGCGCCGGACTCAGGCGGCCGATCTCACCTCCAAGTCCGACGAGACTCTCACCCTCGGCTTCGATGGTGGCCGACTGAAGTCGGCCGGGAGACTGCAGGAGCGCGGAGTGAATCTTCGCGTCGTGGCCGGTGGCCGGATGGGTTTTGCCGGTACCACAGACACCGAGCCCGAGCCGCTACTGGAGATGGCGCTCGCTTCGGCTGCGGTGGGAGAAGAGGTGAAGATCGAGTTGCCGCGCCCGCAACCGCTCCCGCAGGTTGCCACTCACTATCCTCGCGCGGCTGTGGCGACGCTCGAGGAACTCGCCCAATTGGGACAGGGCATTCACGATCGCCTCGTCCGGGATGGGTGCCACGTCCGCGTCTCGGTCGAGCGATCGGTCGGCTCGGTCAGAGTGGCGAATACTGCCGGAGTAGATGCCGGGTACGACGTATCGTCGGTCAGCCTCGGCGCAGAACTGGTCCGGATCCGCGGGGATGATGTGCTCACTATTCGTGAGTATTGGGCCGGCGGCGACCTTCCGGGCGATGCGGATCTCGAGTGGCTGGTCGGCGGGATACTCCAGCGATTGAAATGGGCCGAGCGGCACGGCTGAGGCGCCACATGGTGCACTGACGGTCTGCTTTACGCCGAACGGCGCCGAAGCGCTTCTGCTTCCGCTGCACGCGGCGCTCCAGGGCAAGGCGCTCTTGCACGGTGTCTCCCCGCTCATGGTCCGGGGCCGTGCCATCACCTTCGCCTCGAGCTTCTCGCTGACCGACGATCCGCTGCTGGACGGAAGGCCGGGCTCGAGGCCAATAGATGATGAAGGAGTGGTGAGCCGCCGCACGCCCCTGGTCCACCAGGGGAACGTGCAGGAGTTCATCTACGACCTCGAATCGGCGGGGCGAGCGGGCACTCAGCCTACCGGTCACGGCCGGAGAACGATCTTCGGAAAGCCTCAGGCCGCGTTCAGCAACCTCATCGTGAGTCCGGGCGAGTATTCGCTTCCCAATCTGCTCGGCCTGATCTCCAGCGGCGTGCTGGTGGACCGGCTCCACGGAGTGGGGCAGGGCAACCTGGTGAGCGGCACCTTCGCGCACCAGATCGCGACGGCGTATCGGGTTGAAAACGGTGAAGTCGTCGGCCGGATTGCGAGCGGCACCGTGGCAGGGAATGCCTATGAGCTGCTGGGACGAATCACGACTTTGGGACGGGATGCACCGTGGCGGGGGAGTACCTCAGTGCCGGCGATGCTGGTGGACGGGGTGACGGTCTCCTGATCAGAAGAGGTAGATCCTGACCAACCGGTAGACTCCGTACATCGTCGCCAGACCGATCAGCACGATCACAATTTCCCGCAACAGGTTCAGAAACCTCCGAGTCCCTGCCGCGGGGTCGTGATCGACTTGTCTATTGCTGCGAATGTTGTACGCGCACATCGAGCGCTTCCGCGCACTACGGCCCCTCGCTCAGCCCCCGATTCCCAGGGCCTCATGGTAGGAATGTCCCTCGGCCATCCGATCGTAGAGCACCTGCAGGGTTTCCGGCGCTCCCGCGAGGAAGCGGCAACGGTCGTCACCCCTGGAAAGACACTCGACTTCCATGACGCCGAGCGTGGAATTGGAGACCCGGCCCAGGACGTCGGCCAGCATGCCGCTGGAGAGATGACAGGAAGGGTACTGCGTTCCGGCTGAGGCGTCTGCCTCGGACCAATCGGAGGAGTCGAGAGCGATGACCGCCTGGGCGATAGGAGCCACGGTGAGCGTGCCCCAACCGGTTTCCCGGAAAAATCCCGAGAGGGTCTCGCCGAGGTGGCGCACATCGAGCCCGGCCGGGGAGTCGATGCCATAGCGACCCGCGAGCCAGCCGCGATAGGCCTGATAGACCGCCTCTCCACCGGCGAATCCGGCCTCCTGGAGGTATGCCGCTGTCTGAAGCCCGGTGTCACGCTCCAGGCTGGCGCGAAGCTGATGCAGGCTCCGCCGACTCAGGGCGAGACAGTTGGGCGAGACGAGGAGTGCCGTGGCCGTCATTGGAAGGAGCCGCGATTAGGGTTGGCGCAAAGTAGGAATGTAATGGGGCCTGCCGCAAGGTCACTATGTCCTTTTCAGCGGCGCTGGTCAAATCTTCAATCTGAAATCTTCAATCTTCAATTCCCTCCAACCCTCCTCAGCAACTCGGCCTCCTCAATCACCTCGATCCCCAGGCTTCTGGCCTTCTCCAGCTTGCTCCCCGCCTCCTCTCCCGCGACGAGGACATCGGTCTTCTTGCTCACGCTGCCGGTCACGTGCCCCCCGGCCTGTTCGATGAGGCTCGCGGCCTTCTGGCGGCTCAGGGTGGGCAAGGTCCCGGTCAACACATAGGACTTGCCGCTCAACGGTCCGCCCGTTACGACGGCGCCGGCTTCGACCATCGGGAGCCCCGCCTGCTGCAGCCGCTCGATGAGCGAGCGATTGCGCGGCTCGGCAAAGAAGCTGACGACCGCTTCGGCGATGGTCAGACCTACTCCGGGGACGCTGTTGATCTGATCGGCCGAGGCGTTCATCAGCGCTTCCATGCTGCCGAAGCGCCTCGCGAGTAGCTGGGCGATGTTCTTCCCGACGTGGCGGATTCCAATGCCGAACAGGACGATGGAGAAAGGGCGGTCGCGTGATGCGGCGATCGCGGTGACCAGCTGGTTGGCCGATTGTTTGGCGAAGCGGTCCAGCTCGACCAGCCGCTCGGCGCTGAGCTGGTAGAGATCGGAGACATCCTGGATCAGCTTGGCATCGAGCAGCTGGCGAACCCGCTCGTACCCCAGCCCCCGGATATCCATCGCGTCGCGGGAAGCGAAGTGCACGATTCCCTCGAGGACTCGGCCCGGACAGGTGGCATTGGGACAGTAGCGCATCGCCTCGTCGGGAGGCCGCTCCACCGGTGTCCCGCAGGCCGGGCACTTGTCCGGCATCTTGAAGGGCTCTTCCGATCCGTCCCGTCGCTCGCGGATCGGTCCGATGATTTGCGGAATCACCTCGCCGGCCCGCATCACTTCCACCCAGTCTCCAATCCGGATGTCTTTTTGCTCGATCAAGTCCTCGTTGTGGAGTGTCGCGTTCGAGACGGTCACTCCGCTCACTTCGACCGGTTCGAGTCTGGCGTACGGATTCAGCGCCCCGGTCCGGCCCACGTTGATCCCAATGTCGAGCAGTCTGGTCACCGCAACCTCGGGTGCGAACTTGCGGGCGATGGCCCAGCGCGGCTCCCGTCCACCCACGATGCCGAGCTCCTGGTGCAGCACCAGGCGATCCACCTTCACGACGATGCCATCGGCCTCGAACGGCAGCGAGCGTAGCAACTGCTCCTTGCTGTCGGCTTCGTGCTGCGCCTCCTGGAGAGTCGCATGCCGCTTGCGACGGGTCTCCACCGGGAACCCCCATGCCTCGAGCGCCTCGAGAATCTCCCATTGAGACGCGGCCGCGAACTTTCCTTCGATAACCTCGACATGGAAGGCGAACATCCGGAGGCGGCGTCGCTTGGTAATCCGGGAGTCGAGCAACTTGAGCGTGCCCGCTGCCGTGTTGCGCGGGTTCGCGTAGAGCGGCTCTCCAGCTTCCTCCTGCTCCCGGTTCAGGCGCTCGAACGCCTGGCGGGACATGTAGATCTCGCCACGCACCTCCATTAACGCCGGGTGACCGGATCCCTTCAGGATGAGCGGCACCTCAGGGATGGTTTTGAGGTTCTCGGTGATCACCTCTCCCACCAAGCCGTTACCCCGGGTTGCTCCGCTCACGAAACGGCCTCGCTCGTAGGTCAGGCTGACCGCGGCGCCGTCGATCTTGATCTCGGTGGTGTATCCCCCGGCTTTTACTTCGGGCGTGATCCGGGCGTTTCTGGCCTCCCAGGCCTCGAGCTCCTCGTTGGTGAACGCATTGGCGAGGGAAAACATGGGCCGGAGGTGGGCGTGCTTGGCGAGCGCAGAGGCCGGTTCGGCCCCCACTCGCTGGGTCGGACTGTCCGCGGTGCGCAGGTCGGGGTGGGTCTGCTCCAGCTCCTGCAGCTCTCGGAGCATTCGATCGTATTCGGCGTCGCTGATTTCCGGCGCGTCGAGAACGTAGTAAGCGCGGTTGGCGCGATCGAGGGCTTGGCGAAGTTCGTCGGCGCGGGCGGACGGCGTCATTGGAGGATGGTATGACTAGTGAAGCGGGAGTGGGGAGTGGGGAGTGGGGGGAGGGAGTAGGGAGTAGGGAGTAGTGAGTAGGGAGTGCGGTGGAGAGCCTGGGTGTGGCCCTACGCCCTACTCCCTACAACCTACTCCCACTCAACTAGCGCGCCGCCGCCTCCTGCCCCAGCACCGTGAGCGCCACCCCGACCAAACGCTCGATCTCCTCCGCGCTGGCCTTGGCCAGGATCCCTTCGCTCCAGGGGCCCTCCCGGGCCGCGAACTCGTCGAGGAGCCGGCGGAGGAAGCCGATCAGCGCCGCCCGCTCCCGCTCGGTGGCCCGGTGTGCCGGGGACGGAGACTCCCCCACCCGCTGCTGCAGCCGTTCGAAACGGTGGGCGTTCCGGAGCGACTTCGCCGTGAGGCTGGCCACGACCTGGCAGAAGGCCACGTCGTTTTCGGAGAAATTGGGCCCGTCCCGGAAGGTTCGCAGGAAGATGGCCCCGATGGCCGCACCCCGCCACGTGATTGGGACGACGGTGATGGCCTTAACCCGGCGGAGCTGCAGGGCGCTCCGCACGTGCTCCAGCGATTGATCCTTCTCGACGTCCGGGATGAACACCGTGCGACCGGTCTTGATGGCCTGAGCCAGCTCCGGATAGCGGTCCAGGTCCACCATGTAGTTCCGGATGCCCGGGTCTTCGTAGCTGGCCACGAGGCGAACGGTCTTTCCGTCCCGCTCCGCCAGGAAGATCGAGCAGCGGTCCAGCCCGAATGCCTCCCCCAGCCGCCGCGTGATGGACTGCATGATGTCCACGAAGTGGAGCGACCCCGCGATTTCCTGGAGAATCTCGATGATGGCCAGGAGGTGCTTCCGTTCGTGCTCCAGGTCCCGAACCTGGGCCTGAAGGCGCTCGGCGTCCTCAGCGGTGACAGCCGCTGCCGAAGTCACGGTCATGGACTCATCCGGTATGGGATGGCGAAGTTTCGCCGGGGGAGTGGAGGGGGTCAAGCGTGAGTAGCTTGCTCAGGATCTTGACGGTAATTTTCTGACGGTACGGTACACGGAGGCAGACAATGCTTGACGAAGAAGACAAGGGGGGTCGCGAGGGTGGCGGCTTTCTGACCGGTTTGGTGCTCGGGGCGGCTGTAGGCGCGGTCGTGGCCCTGCTCTTTGCCCCGGCCAGCGGGGAGGAAACCCGGCGGTTGGTGCGGAAACGGGCCAGGGCGATCGAAAAGAAGGCCGCCTCGGCGTGGGTCGCTGAACGGGACGCGGCACGCCACGCGATGCGACGGCGCCGCAAGCAGCTCCGGGAGAAGCTCGAGTCCGCCGCTTCGAGGGCGGACGAGGTTCTGGGAGACGTGAAGGACCGGCTGGGTGACGTGAAGGACCGGCTGCGCGGCTGAGACCGCTAGTCCTTGTCCTTCTTGTTGGCGATCCGTTTCAGCAGTGCCGCCGCCTCGGCTTGATACCCGGGGTCGGCGGCATCGAAGACCGGCAGCTCGGCGATCTCGGTGAGCTGTTGCCTGGCGTCGCTGTAGCGATCGACGTCCACATAGATCTCGGCCAGGTCAAGGCGGTGGTACACGCTTTCGGGATTGAGCGCCACCGCCTTCTGCATGTTATCGATCGCTCCCTGCCAGGACGCGGCGTCGAATACCGCGCCGCCCAGAAAATTTTTCGCGAAGAAGCGAGTGAGCCCGGAAAGCCGCATGATTTCGGCGTTCCACCGGCCCAGCACATGGTAGGCCTTGTCATGGTTGGGGTCCAGCGCGAGAGCCTTGAGCGCCTCGTTCCGAATCTCGGCTGCGCGCTTGACCCGCTCCTTCTTGCTCTTGGTCAGGGAGGCGCGCCCGATCGCGGCGGCGAGGATGAAGTGGCCATCAGGGCCGGTTGAATCGGCCTTGACCGCGGCTCGTGCCAGGGTCTCGGCCCGGGCGTAGAGTGAATCCCGCGCTCGCGACTTCACGCTGTCCGGAGTCTGCTTGCCGATATCGACCAGCGCCTGAGCGGCGCCCCAGTTCGCTTCGTAGTTGGTGGAATCAACCGCCAGCACCGCTTCGAATTCTGCCAGAGCCGCGGTTGGGTTCCTGGTCGTGAATTCGCGGCCTGCGGCGAGGTGGTCCTCCACCGACTGGCCCAGCAGCTTCGAGCCTGACCCCATCAACAGGGCGGCGATCAACAACTGGGTGCGCGGTGTCACGACGAGTTCGCTCCGCGTTTGGACCAGAGTGAGGAACCGGCGGCTGAATGGTGATCCAGCCTCTAATTGAACGCAAGCGCGACGGCGGAGAGCTCACCGCCGCCGAATGGACCGCTCTGGTCGAGGGATTCACCGCAGGAGCGGTGCCTGACTATCAGATGTCGGCACTGCTCATGGCGGTTGTGCTTCGGGGAATGAGCGCAGCCGAGCTCAACGCTCTCTGCGAAAGCATGCTCCACTCGGGCCAGACCCTCGACTTCGGTACCTGGGCGGTTCCCCGGGTAGACAAACATTCGACTGGCGGCGTCGGCGACAAGGTTTCCCTGGTGCTGGCACCGCTCGTCGCAAGCTGCGGTGTTGCGGTCCCCATGATTTCCGGCCGCGGGCTGGGACACACCGGCGGGACCACCGACAAGATGGAATCGATCCCTGGATTTCGGACCGATCTTTCGCTCGCGGAGACCCGGGACCAGGTCCAGCGGATCGGCGTCGCGATGGTCGGTCAGACCGCGGAGATTGCCCCGGCCGACGGCCGGCTCTACGCACTGCGCGATGTGACGGGAACCGTGCCCTCTGTTCCCCTCCTCGCCGCGAGCATCATGGCCAAGAAGCTCGCCGAGGGGCTGAATGCGCTGGTGCTGGATGTGAAGACTGGAAGCGGTGCCTTTCTTCCGGAAGCAGAGCGAGGTATCGAACTCGCGCGCACGATGGTCGGCTTGGGCGAGGCTCACGGTTGCCGAACCGTCGCCTACTTGAGCGCGATGGATCAGCCGCTCGGCCGTGCGATCGGAAACGCTCTCGAAGTGGAAGAGGCGCTCCTCGCCCTCGCTGGCGAGGGTCCCGAAGACCTGTCCCGTCTCACTCGAACTCTTGCCATCGAGATGCTGCGGGCGGGCGGCGTCGTTAAGGACCGCAAGGAGGGAGCAGCCAGGGTCGATGAAGCCCTGGGCTCCGGTAAGGCTCTCGACACCTTCCGGAAAATCATCGAAGCGCAAGGCGGCAATCCCGCGGTAGTTGATGATCCCGGCGTGCTGCCTCAGGCCGAGGAAGTAGAGCTCTTTCCGGCACCGATCGGTGGTACGATTCGGCAGATCGAGCCACGAGCGTTGGGCGAGGCCATCGTGGAGATGGGAGGCGGCCGTCGCGCCCTGGGGGACGCGGTGGATCACTCGGTTGGGTTTGTGGTGACGGTGAAGCCTGGAAGCAAGGTGATCGCCGGGGAACCGATCGCTTCGGTGTTCGCCAGGGACAAGGCAGGAGTCGAGATCGGGCTCGCCGCGCTGAGGAGCGCGATCAAATTCACCGGAACGTCTGATCCACTTCCACTGGTGTCGCACCGAATTACTGCTGACGGGGTCGAAACTCTCGAACGAGGATACCTATGAGCGGTGGGCTTCTGCTGCTGCTCGCAATCGCCGTCTTCCTTGCCTGGTTGATGCGGCCCGGTCGTCACTCCCGGGATCCATCAAACCTGGAGGAGCCGGACCAGGATGAGCTGGAGGCTGCCGAGCGGGAGGTCCGCGACCTCGGCGCTCACCAGCGGCCGGAAGATGGCTTCGAGGGAGACGACTGGGGCCCAGGCGCAGGCAACCCTCGCGTCCAGTAGCGCCGAAAGCGAGGCCTCAGGAAGTCCGCCACCTTCCGATCCGCCGTTTAGAAACGTGCTACTCGTCCCTCCCTCGCTGCACGAGGGCACGCCTTCCCGAGCGACAGTGTTGAATTGCCTGACACCCGCCGCGAGCTACTCGCGAGTCCCGCCACAAGTTGGCCGCTCTGACCACTCTCTTTACAGCACCATTTCGGGGCTGGCGACGGCGGCTCAGGGATGAGCCTGACGGCCGTTGGTACGCCAAATGCTGACAATGACTTAGCTGGTCCACTCAAAGCAGTATGGTAGCGATCCAAGAGTAGACAACAATTCGGGACCCGCGATGCGGGCCGACACGGGTACCGATCTGTGACGGGGAGGTAGGACGTGGGGGTCACGCGCGAACAGACGCGGAGGCTTGCTCCGCGGACGCGGTACGGGAACGGACCGAACGGTGGCCACGCCGGGAACACGGCGGCCCGAATTCTCGTGGTTGATGATGAGGCGTCCAACGTCGAAGCACTGATCCGGATTCTCAATCGCGCCGGATTCCGTCACGTGAAGGGCACGACTGATTCGCGCTCCGTTCTCCAGCTGCTCGAAGATCACAATCCCGATCTGATCCTGCTCGACCTTCACATGCCGAATATGGACGGTTTCGCGGTGCTGACCCAGCTCCGCGCCGCGATTCCTTCCGATTGCTATCTGCCGATCCTCATGCTCACCGCCGACGACAGCGCTCAGATGAGACAACGGGCGCTTTCGATGGGAGCCAAGGATTTCCTCGGCAAGCCGTTCGACGTCCCCGAAGTGCTCCTCCGGATTCGCAACCTGATCGAGACCCGCACGTTGCACCTCGCCCTGCAGTCCCAGAACCAGAGTCTCGAGCGCCGAGTGGCCGAGCGCACCGCCGCGCTGGAGCGGACTCAGGTCGAAGTCCTGGAGCGCCTGGCGGCCGCTGCGGAGTTCCGGGACGACGCGACCGGGCGGCACACCCAGCGGGTTGCCGCGCTGGCGGGCGCCCTCGCCGTCGATCTGGGCGTGGGAGAGACCGTCTCCAGCCTGATTCGGCGGGCGGCACCACTGCATGACGTGGGGAAGATCGGAGTGCCTGACCGCATCCTGCTCAAACCCGGGAGGCTTACCCCTCGCGAGCTGGGGGTGATGCGGACTCATACGACGATCGGTGCCCGGATCCTGGGCGGAGGCAAGTCCGCGATGATCCAGATGGCGCAGCGTATCGCGCAGAGCCACCACGAGCGGTGGGACGGGAAAGGATATCCCTACGGGCTGGCCGGGGAGGCGATCCCGCTCGAAGCTCGCATCGTCGCCATCGCGGACTTCTTCGACGCGCTGACTCACGACCGGCCATATCGCAGCGCGCGGCCGGTGGAAACAGTAAGGGTCGAAATCAGCCGCCGGAGCGGGGCTCATTTCGACCCTCAGGTGACTGAAGCGTTTCTCTCGTTTCAGTCTCCGGAGCAGATGCTGCGATAGGCCGGTCTACACGTCGAGATTGCTCACGTACTTGGCGTTCTTCTCGATGAACAGACGCCGCGGCTCGACCTCGTCTCCCATCAGCTCGTCGAACAGCTTCGACGCCTCGACCGCGTCCTCCAGCGTCACCCTGAGAATGGTCCGCTTCGCGGGATCCATCGTGGTGCGCCAGAGCTGGTCCGGATTCATTTCTCCCAGACCCTTGTAGCGCTGGATGTTCACGCTTCCGCGTCCCTCGCCATTCCCCAGCCGCTTCACGTACTCGTCCCGCTCCTGCTCCGAATAGGCCCAGAACTCTTCCTTGCCCTTGGCCACGCGATAGAGTGGCGGCTGCGCGATGTAGATATATCCCGCCTCGATCAGCTCATGCATCTGGCGGAAGAAGAACGTGAGCAACAGGGTCCGGATGTGGGCCCCATCCACGTCGGCGTCCGTCATGAGGATGATCTTCTGGTAGCGGGCGTCCTCCAGGGTGAAGTCTTCCCGCACTCCGGCGCCGATCGCGGTGATCATCGACCGGATTTCCTCGTTGCTCAGGATCTTGTCGATCCGGGCCTTTTCGACGTTCAGGATCTTGCCGCGGAGCGGCAGGATGGCCTGGAACTGCCGGTCGCGTCCCTGCTTGGCGCTGCCGCCGGCCGAGTCTCCCTCCACGAGATACAACTCGGTGAGAGCCGGATCGCTGAGTGAACAGTCGGCCAGCTTGCCAGGGAGCACGGCGCCTTCGAGACCCGACTTCTTGCGGACCAGGTCTCGTGCCTTGCGTGCCGCCTCGCGGGCCCGGGCTGCGCTCACCGCCTTCTCGATGACCACACGCCCGATCTGCGGCTTCTCGTCCAGCTGGGTGCCGAGCTGCTCGTAGACCACCTGCTTGACGATGCCCTCGACCTCGGAGTTGCCCAGCTTGGTCTTGGTCTGCCCCTCGAACTGCGGCTCCTTCACCTTCACGTGGAGAACGCAGGTGAGCCCTTCCCTGATGTCCTCGCCGGACAGGGTGAAGTCCTCTTTCTTGAGCGCGCCGCTCTTTTTGGCGAACTCGTTGACGGCCCGAGTCAGCGCGGAGCGCAGGCCGGTGAGGTGGGTGCCGCCTTCGTGCGTGTTGATGTTGTTGACGAAGGTAAAGACGTTCTCGTTGTAGCCGTCCTCGTACTGGATGGCGACATCCACGTCCACCTCGTCCTTCGTCAGGCTGAAGGCGATCGGCTTG
The DNA here is from genome assembly GCA_963821525.1 of uncultured Gemmatimonadales bacterium. Lineage (GTDB taxonomy): Bacteria > Gemmatimonadota > Gemmatimonadetes > Gemmatimonadales > GWC2-71-9 > DATBGE01. The sequence goes on from CAWGED010000005.1 coordinate 346,128, forward strand.
GGATGGAGCGGCTTCTTGTTCCGGTTGAGCCATTCCACGAACTGGATCAGGCCGCCCTTGGCGAAGAAGGTTTCGACCTTGGCCTCCTCCTCGGGGCGCTCGTCCTTGAGCGTGATGGTGACGCCCTTGTTGAGGAAGGCAAGCTGCCGCAGCCGGTCGGCGAGGGTCGTCCAGTTGAACTCCAGCACGGTAAAGATCTCGGGGTCCGGCTTGAACCGGACCGTCGTGCCCGTCCCTTTGGCCTTACCCAGCACGGTGAGTCGCTTCGTGGTGACGCCGCGGACGAACTGCATGTGGTGCCGCTGGCCGTCCCGGTCTACCAGCACCTCGAGACGTTCGGAAAGCGCGTTGACGACGGAGACGCCGACACCGTGGAGGCCGCCGGAGACTTTGTAGTTCGACTTGTCGAACTTGCCGCCGGCGTGCAGCACGGTAAGGGCGAGCTCCACCCCGGGGATCTTCTCCGTGGGGTGGATGTCCACCGGGATCCCGCGGCCGTTGTCGGCGACGGTGATCGAGTTGTCCTTGTGGATCGTGACGCTGATGCTGTCGCAGTAGCCCGCCAGCGCCTCGTCAATCGAGTTGTCCACCACCTCGTAGACCAGGTGGTGCAACCCGTTTTCGCTGGTGGAGCCGATGTACATCCCCGGCCGTTTGCGGACCGCCTCCAGTCCCTTGAGGACCGTGATCGACCCGGCATCGTACTGCGTACTGTCCTGTGCCCGTACCGCGGATTCCTTCGCCATGTCTCGCCAGAATCAGGGGGTAACGCCATCGCGCCGGCGGAACCCGCCGGGCATCCATCGTATCGACTTGATCCGACCGGTCCTGCCCGGCATTGATCCGGGCCAGGATGGTCGGAGTCATCAGGCCCAGCTCACTCGCCCATGGTGCGCTCGCCACCCGCACGCGGAGCACGCCGTCGGCTGTCACCGAATCGGGCTCCGTCACCCGAGCGATCTGCGGTCCCACCAGCCGCGCCCACTCGTCCAGCACACTCGCCTGCTGTACTCGGCGCGACAGGCCAGCGGACTTGAGATACTTGTCCAACGCATCTTTGAGCACCGTCGGGCCGGTGGGAGCAGGAGTCAGACGCCTTGTTTTTCTGGACTCAGCCATAAGCCGTAAGCCTTACGCTATAGCCGCTCGGAACCCGGAACTCGGAACTACTCAGTCCTCGATACTCACTACTCCACCCCTCACCCTCCACACCGGCAGCTCCATGCCCGGTCCCAGCTCGTCCGCCCGAGGCGAGGTGATGAACACCTGAGCCTGTCCTACTCGCCGCAGCCGAGTCGCGAGCCGTTCCTGCCGCTCCTGATCCAGTTCGGCGAAGACATCGTCCAGCAGCAACGCCGGCGCTTCTCCCGCTGCCCGTCGCAGCGTTTCCAGCTCCAGCAGCTTCAGCGCGATCGCCGCACTCCGCTGCTGGCCGGTGGAGCCGAATTCCCGGACACCGTGCCCCTCGAGGCAGAGCCGCATATCGTCGCGGTGCGGTCCCACAGTGGTGGCGCCCCTCGCCTGATCCCGCGCCGCCGCCGCGTCGAGCGCGGCGGGCCATGCCTCGGGGTCCGCGAGCTCTGCTGGTCCCGCATATCCGAGATCCGCCGCGGCGCGAGGCTCGCCCAGAGCCAGCAACTCGTCGCGAAATCCGGCCTGCGCCTGTTCTACCCAGGCGAGGCGCCCGGCGACCACTCGCGCTCCAGCGCGTGCCAGCGGCGCGTCGAAGGCTCGGGCCAGATCCAGTCGTCCGGCGCGGAGTGCCGCGTTCCGCTGCCCGAGCGCGTGGCGGTATGTCGCAAGCGCCGTGAAGTATTGCCGGTCGGCCAGCGCCAGCGTGCGATCGAGGAACAATCGCCTCCCGGCCGCGGGTCCCGACGCGAGCCGTACATCCTCGGGGAGAAACGCCACCGCTACCCAGGTCCCGGCGCCATCGGCCAGCCGCCTCAGCGGCTCGCCATCCAGGACATGCTCTTTCTTGCGGCCCGCGGCGCGGTAGGTGACGGCCGCATGGTGGGACTGGTCGCGGGCTTCGAAGCGGAGAGCCACGTGAAAACCCGGCTCTCCAAACCGCACGATTTCCTGGTCCGAGGCCCCGCGCAGCGAGCGAAACAGCACGGGGAAGTAGATCGCCTCGAGCAGGCTCGTCTTACCCTCGCCGTTGGCGCCGAGGAGTACCGCGCCCTCGGGCCCTGCCTCCAGCGTGGTGTCCTTCAGGTTCCGGAAACTCCGGACTGTGAGCTCCTGGAACCGCACTACTGAATCGTCAGGTGACGGATCGCGGTGTCACCGTGGGTACCGAGCACATCCACCCCGAACACCCGCACGGTAATCACTGCGCCCGAGAGACCGCCGGTCGTGATCGGCAGCCCGAAGCGCACCGTGTCCGAGCTCGCGATGAACGGTGGAAACCCCGATATCCCTCCCTCGGTCTCGAAGTACACCGTGTCTACCCCGTCGGCGTCCCCCACTCGCCCAGCCACGAAATACACCGGACCCGCGGTAATCGTGGTGTCTACAGACGGACGGTCGATCGTGCTGGTTGGGCCGCCTGCGGAAGGCCCCGTAGGGGGAGTAGGGAAGAAGATTCTGTCCCGCTCGTTGCACCCGAGCAGCGCCGTGCTAAGCACCGATATCACAAGGCCTGCGGCCAACTCCGGCAACCCGGGACGACCCCTCTTCATAGGACACAAATTTAGTCGGTAGACAGAGGGAATTGCAGGGTTGGAACCCCCCTTTTTGCGGGCTCATTTCCCTCGGAAACTGGCCTTACGCTTCTCCAGAAACGCGGCCATCCCCTCCCGCATATCCTCGGTCGAGGCGAGCAGGCCGAAATGGTTTGCCTCGAGCAAATGGGCGTCCTCGGCGGTCATTTCCAGGCCGGCATCCACCGCCTCCAGGACCAACCGGACCGCCAGGGGTCCGTTATCGAGAATGCTCCGAACCAGCTTTTCGGCTTCGGCCAGGAGCTGGTCAGCCGGGAACACCTTGTTGACCAGTCCTATGCGCCACGCCTCCTGGGCGTCGATCATCTGTCCAGTCAGCAACAGTTCCAGCGCGCGACCTTTTCCGACCAGTCGCGGCAACCGGACCGTTCCGCCGTAGCCGGGGCCGATTCCCAGCCTCACTTCCGGCTGGCCGAATTTCGCGTTCTCGCTGGCGAGCCTCAGGTGGCACGCCATCGCCAGCTCACAACCCCCGCCCAGCGCGAAGCCGTTTACCGCCGCGATGACGGGTTTGCCCAGCCGTTCGATCCGACGAAACACCGCCTGTCCCTCCATTGCGCGGGCTTTCCCATCGAATGGGCCCTGCCGCGACAGATCACCGATGTCGGCTCCGGCGACGAACGCCTTGGGACCAGCACCGGTCAGGATCACCCCGCCCACCGCCGCATCGGTTTCGACTGCCCGGATCGCCAGCCCCAACTCGGCGATGACCGCGTCGTTCAGCGCGTTGAGCTTGTCGGGACGGTTGACGGTGATGAAGGCGACGCCTTCGCGGATCTCGAGTAACAGGGTCGAGTACGACATGGGCTCTCGGGGGGAGGGGGCGGGCGAATTTTAGTCCGGTCGAAGGCGCCGGGGCAGGACTGTGGTTGGGGCCCTACAGACCTGAGGAGTCGGATAGTGACGCGGGGCCCTAAGGGCTCGGAAATCTTGTCCATAAGCCCTCACATAGCGACGAAAATACTAACAGCAACTGTAGATATGATATCAATTAACAAATTGTGCTTTAATAACTTATGCTGAAATAGTTGCACTAGCTGTATATTTTATTGACACCTCATGAAAGCCAACGGCACCTGAGTTGCTCCTCCTCCAGCAGAGGTGCGATTGCCCGATTTTCGCCATGGGTTCTGTCGCCAACGAGGAGTTCTCTACGATAACCCGGTGTCAGGCTGTCTACGACTACCCTCTGGACGGAAGGCGCGTTGATGCGATGACGGATCTCTACGGTCTGAACGATTATCCCGCACGGGATTCGATTCAGTACGGCTCGATTGCGGTGAGGGTTATCCTGATCGCGCTGGGTGGCTGGATCGCCTCGAAGGGTTTCGGCTGGCTGTTGACAAAGCTCGGCTGGGACCAGCCAAGGTGAAAACCATGAGAGGTCAAGCGCGCGCTGTGGTACGGAACCTGAAGCCGAGTCGTCAGCGCAGCCTCATCGCGCTCGGCGTCGGTCTGACTCTCGCGCTTGCCGCCATCAGTTGCGGCAGCAGCGACCTTCCGACTGCGGACCCCTCCACTCAAGCAGTGGTCTCGCCCAACTCGAATCTTGAGTTGCTGGATCCAGCGAAGGGCCTGCTCGGCACCGGACTCCTGGCTTGCCGAGTTGAACCGTATCAGGTGACTACAAAGACCATCGGTCCGGCCGGTGGCCGAATCGAGGTCGGCCGGCACGTTCTGGTAATCCCTGCCGGCGCACTGTCTGCTCCGACTCAGATCACCGCCGAAGCGCCGAGCGATCCGGTGGCCTCGGTTCGCTTCTCTCCTGAAGGCTTGCAATTCAAGGAGGGGCTCGCGGCCCGCCTCACGCTGGACTATTCGAATTGCCCGCTCGGCCGGTTGCAGATTCTGAAGCGCATTGCCTACACCACCGAGCGGCTCAACATCCTCAGCTACCTGCTCTCGCGGGACAATCTCCTGCTGCAGCGGGTCAGTGGCGATGTCGGGCACTTCTCTCGGTACGCGGTGGCCTGGTAGAAATGCAGTCCCGGGATAACTCGACTTCCGAGGCTCGGGCCGCCGGCTCGGGGGCGAAGCCTCGCGCCAGCGAACTTCTCGCCGAAGCCCAGGCCCACGAGAGATCGGGCCGGATCAGCGAAGCACTCGACGCGTACCATGTTGCCATCGCCTCCGCCGAGCGCTCGGCGGAGAATGCTGTGCTCGCGGAAGCGCTCCGTCGCCTGAGCATAGTCCACCATCACCAGAACGATGGCGATCGGGCCCGCGCGCTGTGCCAGCGGAGCTATGAAACGGCGCTCGCGATGGGGGAGTCGGGGCTGGCAGCTGAGGCATTGAACACTCTCGGTGGGTATGAGATCGAGCACGGCGCGATGCGGAGCGCCGCGGAGTACTTCGAGCGCGCGCTCACGCTCGGAGGGGCCGATCCCCGCCTGCGCTGCCGGATCGAACAGAACCTCGGCATCCTCGCCACCATTCGCGGCGACCACGCGGCGGCACTGCGGCACTACGGAGCTTCACTCGAGGCTTCGCAGGCCATGGGCGACGACAAGGGCTGCGCTATCGCCTATCACAATCTTGGAATGATCAGCGCGGATCGTAAGCAGTGGGCCGACGCGGAGCGCTTTTACGAGCAGAGCCGCACGCTGGCTGAGCGGATCGGCGATGTGCACCTGCAGGGTCTGTGTCTCCTGAACCATTCGGAAGTCCACATTGCCCGTCAGGCCTACGAACTGGCCCGGCGCGACGCGGAGGCTGCATTGGCCATCTTCGACCGGCTCGGCTCCCGACTGGACAAGTCCGATGCGTACCGAGTCATCGGGATGGTCTATCGGGACACGGGACGCATGCAGTTGGCGGAATCCCGGCTGCGGAGCGCGATTGATCTCGCCGTGAGCACCGGTTCGATCCTGAGCGAGGCCGAGGCCTCGCGCGAGCTGGCCTGGCTCTATCAGGCTCAGGGGCGAAATCAGGATGCACTCGGGCTGCTCAACGCATCCTATCGCCTGTTCCGCCGGCTCGACGCCGCGCTGGACCTGGTGGACGTCCAGGCCAAGGTCGAAGAGCTCGAGGGAACCTTCCTCGCGGTGGTGCAGGACTGGGGTCAGTCGATCGAATCGGCGGACAGCTACACCTTCGGCCACTGCGGCCGGGTCGCGGAGTATGCGGAGGCAGTGGGCCGTGCGCTCGGGCTGACGGAGGACGCTCTCACCACCCTGCGGCTGGGCGCCTATCTGCACGACGTCGGGAAGGTGAAGGTGCCGCACGAGATTCTGAACAAGCCCGGCAAACTCACCGAAGCCGAGTTCGAAATCATCAAGCAGCACCCAGTCTGGGGTGTCGACCTGTTTTCCGCGATCGAGTTCCCCTGGGATATCAAGCCGATCATCCGCTGGCACCACGAGAAGTACGATGGCACCGGATATCCCGACCGCCTTCGAGGCGACGAGATTCCGCTCGCGGCACAGATCATCTGCATCGTGGATGTCTACGATGCCCTCACCACGACTCGCAGCTACCGCCCGGCCTTGTCCCATGAGGAGGCATTGTCCGCCATGCGGGAGACCCCGCAGTGGTGGAGGCCTGACGTGCTCGACGCCTTCATGCGCTCGGTGGGCATCGCCGCCGCGGCATGAAACCCGAAGGACTCCCTTCCGAATGGGGTAGTGGCGATCTCGAATTGCTGAGCGAACTCGCGCGGGCGGGACGATTTCGCGAGGCGCTGCGGGCGTTCGACGACCGCAGCAAGCGAGGATCGTCCACACCTCCCCCTGAGGCCGAGTATCTCGCGGCACTCGCAGCGGCGCGACTCGGCGCCTATGAGCGCGCCTCACGGCTTGCCGAATCGGCATTGAGCCGGCTCAGCGCCCTGGCGGATGAGTCGGGCGCCATGCGGGCCGCCAATCTCCTGGGAGGAGTCGCTTTCGAGCAGGGCCGGCTGGATGACGCGGAGGCACGTTTCGAAGAGACGCTCCGCCGGGCGCATCTGCTGAACGACGCCCAGATGGCGGCGCGAGCCTCCAACAACCTGGGCTCACTCGTTCACCTGCAGGGGAAGGATGCGCTGGCGGTGAATCTCTATTGCAGCGCGTTGCACGTGTACCGAATGCAGGGGGATCGCCTCGGTACCGCGCAAACCTGCCACAATCTCGCCTTGGCGTATCGATTGGAAGGGCGGTTCGCCGAGGCGCTGGACGCCAACCACCAGGCGGTCGAGGCCGCGGAGCAAGCCGGCGATCAGGCGCTTCTTGCGCTCACCCGGATGGGGCGCGCCGAGACCTGGCTCGAATGGGGTGAACCGGCGAAGGCAGAGACCGAGCTGCGGGGTGCCCTGGAACTCGCCGCGACCTCTGGCGACGAGGCCGGTGTTGGAGAGGCGGAACGACTGCTGGCCCTCGTCGCGATGCAGCGGCAACGGTACGACCTCGCCATGCGGCACGCCCACAGGGGACGGAAGATCGCGGGACGGCTGCGCTGCACTGAACTGCGTGGCCAGTGTGACGCCATTTCCGCCCTTGCGGCCAGAGCCATCCGCCAGCCTCGACTCGCAGATCGGTTCCGGCTCCGGGCGGTGCAGGCCTTCCGCTCCCTCGGTGCCAGCGGATTACTCCGCCGTTTCGAGCTCGATTGGGCCAGCTGACTCACTCCGCGGCCGGAGGCGGGATATCTTCCCGGCGTGCCAGAATTCAATCAGATCGCCTGGACCGAGTCGGGGACGATTCGCATCCTCGATCAAACCAGGCTTCCCGGCGAAGAGACCTATCGCGAGCTGAGCCAGCCCGCGGACATGGCCGAGGCCATTCGCACTTTGAGGGTGCGGGGTGCACCGCTCATCGGCGTTGCCGCGGCGATGGGGGTGACGCTAGCGGCTCGGCGGCTCGGTGGCTCCGGGCCGCGGCTCGGCTAGAAGACGTTCTCGCTGCGTGTGACGTGCTGCAGGCGGACCCGGCCCACCGCGGTCAACCTTGCCTGGGCCCTCGAGCGCATGCGGAAGGTGGCACGGTCCGTCGCCGCGGGCGACGGTCTTCACGCTGCCCTCGTCGCCGAGGCAAATGCGATCTGGGAAGGGGACCGCGCCATGTGCCGCAGGATCGGCGAAGCGGGACTCGCGCTTATCCCCGATGGCGCCGTTGTTCATACCCACTGCAACGCCGGCGCGCTCTGCTGCTCGGGGATCGGAACCGCCCTCGCCCCGGTCTACCTGGCACACGAGGCCGGACGGCGAGTCTCGGTAATCGCTGATGAAACGCGGCCGCTGCTCCAGGGAAGCCGGCTTACCGCATGGGAGCTGGGCAGGGCAGGGATCAGCTGCACCGTCATAGCCGACAACATGGCCGCGAGCCGGCTGCGCCGCGGCGGCATCACCTGTGTCATCGTCGGAGCCGATCGGATCGCGGCGAACGGAGACGTCGCCAACAAGATCGGGACTTATGGAGTGGCCCTCGCCGCCCGGGAGCACGGCGTCCCCTTTTACGTCGCGGCGCCGACGTCGACGTTCGACTTCAACTCGGCGGACGGCAGCCGAATTCCCATCGAAGAGCGGGGAGCGGAGGAGATCCGAGCGGTAGGGGGTCAAGCCGTCGCCCCGGCAGGAGCCGCGGTATGGAATCCCGCGTTCGACGTTACCCCCGCGGAGCTGGTGGCGGGCTACATCACGGACAGGGGGATGAAAAGAAGGGATGAGTTGGAAGGACTGAGGACGGAGTAGAAGTACCGAGTACCTAGTACCGAGTACCGAGCAATTACCAATTACCAATTACCAATCAGCAATTGTCCTCCATCCTCGCCCTCGACCAGGGAACAACTGGCAGCACAGCCATGGTCGTGCACCAGGACGGCCGTGTGTTGGGACGTGGTTATCGGGAATTCACCCAATATTTCCCGCAGCCCGGTTGGGTGGAGCACGATCCGGAAGAAATCTTTCGCATCACCCTGGATGCGGCCCGGGAGGCTCTGAGACAGGCCGGGGAGACGCCCGCCGGGATTGGAATCACCAATCAGCGGGAGACGGTCGCCCTGTGGGATCGGAAGACCCTCACCCCGGTTGCCCCGGCCATCGTCTGGCAGGACCGGCGCACCGCGGAGCGTTGCCGCGAGCTCAAGGCCGAGGGGAAGGAGAGCCTGATTCGGCAGAAGACCGGACTGGTGCTCGATCCCTATTTCTCCGGCACCAAGCTCGAGTGGTTGCTGCGCGACCCGGGGCTGCGGCGCCGGGCGGAGCGAGGAGAAATCGCCGCTGGCACCATCGACACCTGGCTCATCGCGAAGCTCACCGGTGGCCGGGTCCACGTCACCGATCACACCAACGCGTCGCGCACTCTGCTGTATGATCTCGCTGCGCGCGATTGGGACGACACCCTGCTGGCGCTCTTCGGAGTGCCGCGCGGCATCCTTCCGGCGATTGCGCCCTCCTCTCAAGTCGTGGGTGAGACCGACCGCGACTTGTTGGGCGCCGCGCTGCCGATCGCCGGAATCGCCGGCGATCAGCAGTCCGCGTTGTTCGGCCAAGGCTGTGTGCACCCCGGTCTGGCGAAGAACACCTACGGCACCGGCGCCTTTCTCCTCGCCTTCACCGGACAAGCCAAACCGCTTTCTCAAAATGGTCTGCTGACCACCTCGGCTTGCGGACCCAGGGGTGAACCTGCCTATGCGCTCGAGGGCAGTGTCTTCATCGCCGGGGCCGCAATCCAGTGGCTCCGCGACGGCCTCGGCCTGATCGGGACCGCGGGAGAGACAGAGTCTCTGGCCCGGAGCGTCCCGGACACCGGTGGAGTGCACATGGTTCCCGCTTTCGTGGGATTGGGCTCTCCTCACTGGGAGGCCGAGGCCAGGGGGACGATCGTCGGACTGACCCGGGGCACCACCCGGGCGCACCTCGTAAGAGCTGCGCTCGAGGCCATGGCCTACAGCACAAGGGACCTCCTCGACGCAATGATTACCGACGCCCACCTCACCCTCGAGGCGCTTCGGGTAGATGGAGGTGCGGCCGCGAACGATTGGATGATGCAGTTCCAGGCAGACCTGCTGGGTGTACCAGTCGAGCGGCCCGACAATATCGAGACCACAGCGCTTGGAGCCGCGGCATTGGCGGGACTCGCATTGGGCACGTGGCGTACGGTGGACGATTTCCTTGCGGGTCGAAATTTCCGGCGTTTCGAACCAGCTATCAACGATGCCGAGAGGGAGCGGCTCGTGGCGGGCTGGCAGCGCGCGGTGCACGCCACGCTCGCATGGGCGCGCTGGGTGCCCTAGCCCCGCGGGGTTAGAACCTCCAGGTGAGCGAGCTGTAGAGCTGGTCGGTATGGTTGCCCGAGGCGTTTTCCCGACTTCCCGAGAGCAGCAGGTACCACGACCGCCCCAGCGAAATGTCCAGATCCGCACCCAGCCAGGAAATTGAGCGGTGGGTTGGAAACGCCAGCGGCTCATTTTCTTGTTGCACTCCCCCATTCAGCTCGAGATGCAGCGGTCCCGCAAGCTGGGCCCCAGCACTCAATGCATAGAGCCAGCCATCCAATCGCGGATTGGTGTAGCGGGTCACTCGGCCGTTTACTCCCAGACCGAAAGACGTGAGCTGATAGAGGCCACCCGTTGCGGTGATGGACGTCGCCGTGCCGGCCGGGCCGCCGAAGCTCGATCGCCCATCGGCACCGATTCGCCAGCGAGGACCGTTGAACGCGATCCCTCCCCAGGCTCCTTGTCGGTACTCGTCGTCGAACTGAGTCACCGGGTTCACCACATCCTCGTAGAGCCGCACATTGCGGCGTGTATCGTAGCCGCCGTAGAGAGAGACGAGGCGATTCAATCGCAGGTTCGCGGTGAGGTAGGTACTGGTGAGAGATACAGACGCCTTCTCTCCGGCATCGACTTTCCAGGGCTGATAGTAGTCCAGCTCCTGGGATCCGAAGAGCGAGAGCCGCGGGTTATAAAACGAGGCCTGCACATACGCGAACTCCCGGTTCGCCTTGCCTTTGAAGTAGGAGCCGATCACGCCCGTCGTGACGGCCCATGCCTCGGTTGCTTCGCGGTGATGGACTCCCACGAAGCCACCAACCTGTTTCATGTCGGTGGAGAAGCCGAGGTCTGGGTCGGGCTGTGTCCCCGCGAAGACCCCAGCCCCCCAGCGCTGCTTATCCAGCTCGATTAACGCGCCATCGAAGAGACTGAGAGCCGAGAGGCTCTGAGAGAACTGCCGGCCGATGGTGGCCCGCCACGGCGAGGTGGTCCGCTGCCAGAAAAGGTTCGCCTCGTAGGCACGCGCCCGGTCGTCGACCAGGGTGGAGCCGTCGCTCAGGGTGCTCGTAGTCCGACGCGCCCGAAAATCCAGATCGATGCCCAGCCCGGAATCCCACAGGTTCTGACCCGCCAACCGTAGATCCGCCGCCGGCTGCCCGTATCCGACATTTCCTGCGCCATCCTTGACCACGAGATAGCGGGCTCCAACCCTGCCGTGGAGCAACCCCGCCTCCGGGCGGCCGCTCGCTGTGGTGCCCCGCACCGAGTCGTGAGTGACAGGCGCCGCCGCCACGGCAGGCGTGAACCTCACTTGATCTCCTACCTGGATGGCCGGATTGCCTTCGACCAGCTGGCAGACGGACTGGTGGGACGAGAGGTACTGCACCCGAAGCTGTGCTACGGTGGAATCGCCGTGAAAGATGAAAACCTCGCTACCCTCCACCAGCCCATCCTGACGGCCCTTATTGATGTAGTAGGATCCCCCCACCACGTAGGTAACCCGCGCAGGACCGGTGCTCGCCGAATCCTGGGCGGCGAGAGTAGTGGCCCAGAGGGCCAAGAGCAGAACTCCGGAGACCCGTTGCATCAATCGCCACCTCGGCCATTTGGATGGCAGCTGAGGCAGGCCGTGCTGACGTACGAATAGCCGGCCCGCCCGTGGTGTTTGCTGTCCATCGAGGCCTGATTGTGTTCGTGACACACGAGACAGGTGAACTGGCGGAAGTCGCTCGCCACCTGGTGGCAGGTGGAGCAACTGCTCCAGGTGCCACGGTGGCTCCCGCTGTAGATCGGGAAGAACGGTCCATCGTGTGCGAACACGGCGCCGGGCCACCGGGTCGTGTTGTGGCAGGAGGCGCAGTCGGTGGGGAAGCCGGCGCCCTGGTGAGCCGGATTGGTGGTCGCATTGTAGTCCGCGAGGTGGCAGCTCACGCACTGGTTGCTCTTGCCGATGTAGACCCCATCGTTGTGACACTGCTGGCAGGTCGCTGCCTTATGCGCCCCCGTGAGCGGGAATTGAGTCCGCGAGTGATTAAACGGCGCGGTCCACGACGCGGTCGTGTGGCAGCTCACGCAGTCCGTGGGGAACGCGGCCTGGGCATGATTGGGTTGCGAGGTCTGGTTGTAGTCGTTCTGGTGACACGCGACGCATTGCGTCGATGCGCCGGTGAAATTGTTTCCGACGTGACACTGGTCGCAGGGCACCGCACGGTGCGCGCCGGTAAGCGGGAAACCACTGCCGTCGTGATTGAACCGGGCCGGGTTCCACGCCACCGTGCCGTGGCACTGGTTGCAGGTCGTTGGGAATCCGCCGGCGAGGTGATTCGGATTGGACGCCGATTGGTAGGCGCTTTGATGGCAGCTCACGCAGTCGGTCGGGACCGCGAGGAACACCATCTGTCCCTGGGCCTGGGCCACGTGGCAAGACCGGCAATCGGTCACCAGATGGGCGCCATCCAGCGGGAACCGGGTGAGTTGGTGACCTCGGGTCATGGCCGCGCGATCGACGAAGCTTCTGGTCGTGTGGCAGCTGGAGCAGACGGTACCGAGCTCGCCGCGGTGGAGATCCTGGTGGCAGGACACGCAGGCCGGGTCCGCGTCACTGAAGGCCAGCGAAGCGTGGCAGGCCCGGCAGGTGGTCGAGGCGTGGGATCCGGTCAGGGCGAAGCCCTTCTTGGCATGGTCGAACGCACGGCTGATCCGCGCCGGTGTCCAGCCCTCCGGGGCATGGCAGGTGCTGCATTCTTCCTTAAGCGCGCCATGTGGGGAACGCGTCGCCTCCTGAGCCCACCCCTGACTGGCCAGGAGGCAGCCAAGCAACGCGAGTCCGACGGCTGGGCCGACACCCCGATCCCGAGTCATGTGCCTCTCGGTTCGCCGTGGCAGCTTTCACACTTGGTCGAAACGGGCCGGTAGATCGTCGCTCCCGAGCGGTCCCTTGTGTGGCAGCCGCTGCATGGGACCGCCTCGTGCGCACCCTTCAGGGAGAAGTGTGTGTCACGGTTGTGGTCGAATCGGGAAGCCGGCGTGAATCCGTCGAGACCGTGACAGGCGTCGCACTTGCCGCGATCCACGCGGGTGGCGAACTGATCGCCGTGCGGGCCTTGGTGACACTCTGCACACCCCGTCTTGGCCGCGAGCTTGAGCGGTGCGAACGCGGTGCCCGAGGCGGCCAGGCTGGAACCCGCCCGCCCCCTGTGCTGGAGGTCTCCATGACACGAGGCACAGGGGACTGCCCGGTGGGCACCTTGGAGCGGTAGCGCGAAGCGGTTGTGGGTATCGATGGTGATGGTCGAGGGGCGAAAGCTCTCCTGATCGTGACACGCGAGGCACCCTTCCGGCTGGGGTTGCTCACCACCCTGCGCAAATCGTCCTTGATGCGGATCCAGGTGACAGTCGGTGCAATTCGTTTCTGGGGGCCGGAACAGGAACCCGCCTTTGCCCAGTGCAACCGGGGCACTCAGCACCCTGAGTCCGGGGCGCTTCGAACCATGGCAAGCCGAGCACGACACGGTGCCGTGTTTCCCCGCGAGAGTCACCCGCAGGTTCGCATGGTCTCGGAGGTCATACCGGCTGGGCTTCCAGCCGATCGCGATGTGGCAGGCACTGCACTCGCCCTTGTCGGGGCGGGTCGCCAGCTGGCCGCCGTGCTCGTCGGCGTGGCAGTCGAGGCACTTGGTGGCTGAGGGTCGGAGGATTACTCGGGCGCTGCCATAACGCGCGACCGGCGCCGTGAGGTCCTTGCGATGACACTGAGCGCAGGGTACGGCCTGGTGCTCTCCCTCGAGCGGGAACTTCGTCTTCGCGTGCTGCGCCACGCTCAACTGACCCGGACTGAAACCGGTAACGTCATGGCACGAGGCACAGTCCACCGCGATTCCCCCCAGTGTCGCGGTGCCACCGTGCGGATCGCTATGACACGCGGCGCAGGTGGCGAACGGCGGCCGCTTGCCTTGTTCGGTTCGGAAATCGTGGCACTTCGCGCAGGGGATGGACGCGTGCCGGCCGCGCAGGGGATACCGGGTGCGGTCGTGATCGAACGCCTGTTTCTCGATGGTTCCGAAACTCCGCGTGGAATGGCAGCCGGAGCAGGTGGCGCCCAGACGCCCGGCATGGGGATCCGCGTGGCACGCAGAGCATTGCCCGTGGGGAACCGGGCGGTATCTCGGTACGCGGTGACCCAGAGCGTCGTTCTTGAGGCCGAGTCTGGGGTCGAGGTGACATTGGCGACACGTCACCTCGGCATGCTTTCCGGTGAGTGGGTAGGCCGTCGAGTCGTGAGAGAATCCGGGGGTGACCTTCCATTTCCCTGCATCATGGCACCTGGCGCAGTCCTGTCCCAAGGCGCCTCGATGAACGTCCTCGTGGCACGACACGCACTCCCGAGACAATCCGGTCCAACTCTGGACGGTGCGCTGCACCGCGAGCTTCGCGGCCGGTGAGATCCGGAATTTCGTGGTGTGACAGTCGGCGCACTTCGCTCGTCGGTGACTTTGCTCCAGGGTCCAGCCCGCTCGCGCGTGATCAAAGCCTTCTGGAGTTCCATCCGGCCACTTGATGAGGGCGAAGTCACGGCCTGCGTGGTCCGGGTGGCAGGACGCGCAGGTCTGCTCCCCGGAGAGCACCGTGGGGGCCTTCGCGCCGTGCGGCGAGCCAGCCGATGTCCTTGTGACAGTCCACGCAGAGCGTATCCATGGCTTCCTTCCGTCCTCCATGGCACCGGGTACAGTTCAGCGTCCCTTCGAGCTCCCGGTGTGCGCTGGCCAACGGGCCAGGTGAGATCTGGGCCTGCGATCGTGGAGCGCCTGCGATGAGAAGGCCGACCGCCAGAGCCGTGACTCGCACGGCTCGCGCGGTCTTCACCAGAACCACGTCGCCCCGAGCGCGACCACGACGCCCACATGGATCAGCACGGCCACGAGCGCTGTGATGGCAAACGGTCGGTGGGCCACATGCCAGTAGCGAAAGAGCCGTTGCGTCACCCCGAGCATCCGGGCTTGCTGAGTGAGAGCCATTTCCCGGTTGGCCAGGCGAAGCACGGTTCGAGAGTGCTCGTCGGTCCAGGCGCCGGGCAGTGCCGTTCCTTGCCTCCACTCTGTCGTCGCAGGACTCGGGCGGCTCGGCGACGGTCAAGGTCATCCTTCAGCATCAGGCCGACGCTGCGAACCAGGCCGATCCCTTCAGTCGGGCTGGGGTCAGAGCGGAGGGTGCCCTCGATTTCCTCCCTCGTCAGTCCGGTTTCGGTCGCGATCTGCAGGATGAGTTCGTTGCGTTGCGCCGCCGTCTCCTCGGCGCTCAGCTCGAGCCCGCTCTGTCCCCGCGGAATCCGCACGTACAGGTATCGGCCCGCGATGCCGCTGGCGCAGACCACGATCATCGAGAGGTATCCCAGCCCGATCAGTCCATCGAACCGCCAGCTGGCATGGATGGCGGCGATCAGAGGGAGCGCCAGACGCCACCAGGACGTGGGCATCCATCCAGCGCGACATCGATCCGGTCCACGCCAGCCAGCGGTATTTCTTGCGGAAGGGATAGAGCCAGAGAACAGGAAGATGAGCAATGCCAGGATGCCGGCGGATTGCCCGATATAGCCCGAGGGCCGCAGCCACGGATGCCATGGCGAACGCACTCGCTCCGCAGGTGCGGCGAGATAGTACGGAGCCCCGATGAGAGAGATCGCGACCAGGACCGCGAGGACCGCCGCCAGCCCTCGCGGTGTGGCCGGCTTCGTCGCGGCCCGTGGAGGATTCGTCTCACCGCCGACCGGGGAGGGAGGCGCTACCTTGGTGGTCACGGGACGAGGGCGGGTTGCCAGCTTGAGCGCCCCGGGACGGACTGTTCGTTTCATGAAGGCTCGTTCAAAATGTTGGTCGGTACGCCGCGTGCATTACTGCAAAGGAGAAACCGTGGGGATGGAGCGAGGGTTGCTGGTGTAACAGATGATGCCACATAGAATTGCCGCGCAGCTCCAAGGCTGCTAACGGCTCCGCGAGTGCTACGCGTTGATCCACCTGTAACGAGTCGTTGCAATGCTTGCTTATTTGACATTATTGGCGATCCTCGCTTTCACGATTGTCGCCCAGGTTCGGCGTATGCACCGTCGCGACCGCGAGGCTCGAGCTGCGGCATCCCGCGGCGGCCTGGTCACGGAAGGACCCCGGGCACAACATCCGCACATCGACGTGGATCACTGCATAGGCTGTGGTGCGTGCGTTGATGCTTGCCCGGAGGGAGACGTACTCGCCGTCATCGGCGGGAAAGCCGCGATCGCCAAAGGACACAAATGCATCGGTCACGGGCTCTGCGCCGAGGCTTGCCCGGTCGGCGCGATCGAGATCGTCATGGCCGCGGCGAGCATCAGCGCAGATCTGCCGCAACTCAGCGCCGACTATGAAACCAACGTTCCCGGGTCTCTTCATCGCCGGAGAGCTGGGCGGACTTGCCCTGATCAAGAACGCGATCAATCAGGGTCGTGACTGCGTGGACACGATCGCCCGGCGGGTGGCCCAGACCCGCGGACCTCGCTCAGTCGAGGTTCACGACGTCTGCATTGTCGGAGCCGGTCCGGGAGGGATCAGCGCTTCGCTCCGCGCCATTGAGCGCAAGCTCTCGTATGTCACGCTGGAACAGGACGAATTGGGCGGGACGGTAGCCAAGTACCCTCGACAGAAACTGGTCCTGACGAGCCCGGTCGAATTGCCGCTCTATGGGAAGTTCAAGAAACTCGAGATCTCGAAAGAGGACCTGCTGGAGGTGTGGGCGGAGCTCTCGGACAAGGTGGGGTTGGTCGTCAACACTCGGGAGCGGGTGGACCACCTGATTCGAGAGCCGGACGGCACCTTCCGCATCGAGACCTCGAACGGACGCTATCGGGCCCGCCACGTGATCCTGGCCCTGGGTCGCCGGGGCACGCCCCGCAAACTTGGTGTTCCCGGCGAGGAACTCTCCCATGTCATGTACAGCCTGATCGATGCGGAGGCGTATACCGACAAGAGGATTCTGGTGGTGGGTGGAGGTGACAGCGCGGTGGAGGCCGCTATGGGTCTGGCTCACCAGCGAGGAAACCGCGTCGTCGTCTCCTATCGGGCTGCGGAGTTCACGCGGCTCAAGGAGCGGAATGCGCGAGGCCTGCAGGAAGCCGTGAAATCAGGCCGACTCGAGGTAGTGCTGAATTCCCTGCCGACCGAGATCAGCAGCGAAGCGGTGCTGCTTCGGATCGGCGAGGGTACTCGCCGGATCTCAGCCGATTATGTATGGATCTTCATAGGGGGCACGCCCCCCAATCACTTCCTGGAAAAGGCCGGGGTCATCCTTGGGGCACGGGACCTGACCGCCGAGGCGGCGGCAGAGGCATTGCGGGTCGCCTGACGCGCTGCGAAGGCTCCGCTCGCGGAGTATATTGGACGCAGCAATCACGTGGAGTCATGATGAAACCGGGACACAAATTCCTACTGGGCGCCGCCATCATCGTTGGCGCCGTTGCCTTGCTGATGATCGAAGGGGTCAAGGAGTTTGGTCAGTATTCCCTCACACCGACCGAACTTGCCGCCAAGACGGCCGCCGATTCCTCGTTCTACAACCTCGGCCTGAAGATGAACGCCAAAGTGGTTCCCGGAACGATCAAGCGGGACCCGGCGTCTCAGACCATCGATTTCGAGGTGACCGACGGCAGTCACACCTATCCTGTGAGTTATCACGGGCTGGCGCCCGACACCTTCACCGACCAGCAGGATATCGAAGTGGTCGTCGAGGGCCGGCTGGGGCGGGATGGGGTGTTCCGCGCCACGACACTGCTGGCCAAGTGCGGCTCGCGCTACTCCGGCAAGTACGCGGAGGGAAAGAAGGTGTAGCTGTCCCGGTAGGCTAGGCGGCGGTGGCTCGCGGGGGGGCCGGCTTCGGATTACGAAGCCGGCCCTTTGTTTTTGGGGAGTGACTCTCGAGCCTGCCGAGCCCACGCGGCCACTGAGCCGCAGCCGCATGAGGAAAACTTCATCCCTCATTCCGGGTCCTTTTAGCGCCCGTCCCCCAACGTAGCCCAACCCCGTTGAGTTCGCGGGATCACCCTCGGCCACGGCTGTCGTGACGTGTCAAACAGCTCCGCCGGTCATTGTCGGACCCCTTCGCAGAGGCACTCATGGTGCGAGAGTGCCAGGCTTGCTGGCTTCACGCCAGTCCCCCCACGGGCGGAGCCCACGGGCGCGCCGGGTCGCCAATCCTCTCTTACCCGCGACTACCTATGAGACGGGTCGACCGTAGGACGTTCCTCAAGAGGCTTGGGGTCGTTTCAGCGGCCACCGCCGCCGCTGGCGCCGTTCCCGGCATGGTGTTCCCCACGGGTGGTATCCTCCCGCACGGCGCCCAAACCGGCCCAGTCTGGAAGAAGACACCGTGCCGCCTTTGCGGCGTCGGCTGCGGATTACTGATAGCGATCGAGAACGGACGCGCAGTGGCCGTAAAGGGCGACCCTGACTCCCCGGTGAGCAAAGGGCTGGCCTGTGTGAAGGGCTATAACTCCGTGCAGGCGCTCTACGGGCGGGACCGGCTCGCGCACGCCATGGTCCGGCGCGACGGTGGGCTGGTGGAGGCTTCCCTCAACGAGACGTTCGACCTGGTGGCGCGCAGGCTCCGCGAGACCGTCGAGAAGCACGGCAAGAACAGCGTCGCCATCTACGGCTCGGCCCAGTGGACCATCCCGGATGCCTACATCGCGTCGAAGCTGTTCAAGGGAGCGCTGGGAACCAACAACGTGGAGACCAGCTCGCGCCTTTACGCCGGAAGCGCGATGGCCGGCCTCCAGAGCAGCTTCGGCCTCGACGGTGGGATCGGCTGCTACGAGGACATCGACCACGCCGACGTCTTCGTGTTGTGGGACGTCAATCTGGCGGAAACCGATCCGGTTCTCTTCTCTCGCATGCTGGACCGCCGGCGGGTGAACCCCGCCGTCCGGATCATCGAGGTCGCAACCCGCACCACGCGCACCAGTTACGCCGTCGACCAGTCTCTGCTGCACGCGCCGCATGCCGCGGCGGCGATCGCCAACGGCATCTGCAACGAAATCGTGGCCCGCAAATGGGTGCAGCAGGAGTTCGTCGCCCAGCACGTCGCCTTCAAACGGGGGAGGGCGAACATAGGTGACGGTCTGGCCGACGACCCTCTGGTTACGGAAGACGCCACCGACAGCACTTGGAGAGAGTACGTAGCGTTTCTCGCGGACTACGAGCCGGAGCGAGCCCAGGAATTGTCCGGCGTTTCGGCGGCGAGCATTCGCTGGCTGGCGTCCCTCTACGGCGACCCGCTGCGCAAGGTGATGTCGGTCTGGGGCCGAGAGGTGAACCAGGACGTGCGCGGCACCTGGATGAACAACCTGCTCTACAACATCCATCTGCTGGTGGGGAAGGTCGCCTCGCCAGGGAATAGCCCCTTCGCCACCACGGGCCAGCCGAGCGGCGGGAGCGCGGTGAACGACGCGGGCAGCTTGACGCACACTCTGCCGCGCGGGGTGGTACAGAACGAAGAGGATCGCCGCCGGGCGTCGGAGATCTGGGGCGTCCCGGTGGACAGGATCGATGCCCAGCCGACCGCCCCTTTGCTGGCAATGTTCCGCCAGCTGGAACGGGGCGACATCCGCTTTCTCTGGATCCTGGCCACCGATCCGATGGTCAGCCTGCCGAATTTGGACCGTTATCGTCAGGCGGCAACCAAGGGCGACCGCTTCATCGTGGTCTCGGAGGCGTATCCGACTCCTACGACGGATGTGGCGGACGTCGTCCTCCCCGCGGCGATGTGGCTTGAGCGCGAGGGGATCTACGCGAACGTCGAGCGCCGGGCGCAGCACTTCGAGCGGATGGTAGCGCCTCCCGGTGAGGCCACCGGCGACGCTTGGCAGATGATCGAGGTCGCCCGCCGTCTCGGCTTCGAGAAGCTGTTCCCCTACCAGCCGGGTGGCCACGTCGAGCAGATCTGGGAGGAGTACCGCCGCTTTCATCAGGAACCGCAAGACGCGCTGCCCGCCACCTCCGAGCTCCGCGCGAACTCCGGCGTGATGTGGCCTTACGTGGGCGGCCGCGAGACGCGGTGGCGCTACAACTCCGCTTACGATCCGGCGGCCGATGGCACCCACGGCGCCTTCGATTTCTACGGCCATGCGGACCATCGTGCCTGGATCTGGCTCAGACCCTACGAGCCTCCGGCGGAGTTTCCAGGCGGCGAGTATCCATTCTGGCTCACGACGGGCGCCGTACTCGAGCATTGGGGTGCGGGCTCGATGACCCAACGCATTCCGACGTTGCATCACGCGCTCCCTCATGCCTACGTCGAGGTCAATCGCGAGGACGCAAGCGATCTGGGCATTCGGAACCGCGAGACCATCCGCCTGGTGAGCCGCCGCGGCTCGATCGAGCTCGAGGCCCGCATCGACTATCGTTCCCAACCGCCGCGTGGGCAGGTCTTTGTTCCGTCGTTCGACGAGGCGCGGCCGGTGAATCGGCTCACGCTCGATGCGTGCTGTCCGCTATCGGGCCAGCCCGATTCCAGCAAGTGTGCGGTTCGGGTGGAGCGACTGACGCCGCGGAGCGGCACATGAGCTCCCCCGACCGGCACCCGGCCGCACTCGTCTTGGGCCTGTTCATGGTCGGCTCGGCCGTCACCGCCGCGGCCGCGTTGAGCGTCGCGGTGAAACGTGCTGCCGCCGGTCGGGAGCCGGTGCCCGCCCCCATCGCCGTCAAGATGGTGGCGCCACCCGATGAGCCGATCCGCGCCGAGGCGCAGGTGTTCCGCACAACTCCCGCCATCCTGGCGATCGAGCCCTCTGCCCGCCGGGAACGGTCGGCTCACCCGCGCACACTGAAGACGGTTCGCTTCCTGCGCGCCTTTCCGGGAGCCCCACCGCGGATTCCCCACGCCCTCACGCCTGAGGAATTCCGCACCGACGCCTGCAAGACCTGCCACGAGCGAGGTGGCTTCTCGCAGCGGTTTGACGCCTACGTGCCAGTGACGCCGCATCCCGAGCGGGGCATCTGTCTCCAGTGCCACGCGGGCGAGGACTCGCTCATGGGAGTGGCGATTCCCATCGCAAACCCGAACGCGAGGTGTCCGCAGTGCCACGGTCCGAGCGGTGGCCCCCCACGCGCAGATGCTACACTGACCTGGCCCACGACGGTTTGGCCGCAGGTGCCGCGGACAACGCCCGACCAAGATCCCCCCCCGATTCCGCACAGTCTGCAGTTCAGGGAGAATTGCCTCACCTGCCATTCCGGGCCTTCCGCCGTCGCTGAAATCCGGACCAAACACCCGGAGCGGGTCAACTGCCGTCAGTGCCATGTCGCGCTCGATCCGGAGGCGGAGCCGTTCGCCCGCCTGCCGCAGGACGTCGCTGCCGGGGACGGGAGTACGCCATGAGCCGGACCCGGGTTGCGACCGCGGTCGGGTGCCTCGCGGCAGCATGGCTGACGTCTGCCTGTCGCGAACGAGCCCATGCGGTGTGGGACGTCCCACCGCCCGGGGCGGTCAGCCAGGTCGACTCTGCGACGGCCGCCCTGAACGCGACTCTGGAGCCCGGCGTACTGGCAACGGTGCAGGCGGTGCCGGTCCAACGCTGGAAGGGACCGGGCAACGAGCCATTCGAAGTCGCGCTCCGCAGCGCGACTCCGGAGGCGGGACACTCCCGAATGTTCGGCTCCATCACGCTGCCGATCGCGCTGCGTAGCCGGGCGGCGGCCATGAGTCAGTACCCCTGCACGTCATGCCACCAGGGCCGGAAGGTGGTCATGGCCAACAAGCGCATCAGCGACGCTCACAACAACATCAAGCCGGTGCACCCGGACCAGACCGGCGCCGTCTGCTCCACCTGCCACTCGGCCGACGACGTCGAGCTGCTCACGCTCAAGAGCGGCGAGCACGCCACCCTGGACGAGAGCTATCGGCTGTGTGCGCAGTGCCACTTCGAGCAGGCGAAGGCGTGGGCCGGCGGCGGGCATGGGAAACGACTCGACGGCTGGGAGGGACGGCGGGTGGTCATGGCCTGCGCCGATTGCCACGACCCACACAATCCCGCTGTCCAGACCCGCATCCCCTTCCGCGCGCCGGAACTCGAGCGAACCAGGAGCGCCGGCCCATGAGCGATGACGGCACCCCCCAGATGCCGGAGCGCGCCGACGGCACCGTGCTGCAGAAGCGGGTCGATCGGCGGGAAGCGCTGGGCCTCCTGGTTGGCGGCCTGGCCGCCGGCGCTGCCGCGGTGGGCGCGTGTACCCCGCTCACCGCGGCGACGCCCGAGGAGCGCGAGCTCAAGCTCTTAGCCTGGCGGGAGTACATCAAGGGCAATTACCACTTCATGACGGAGGAGGAGCGGGCGGAGACGATCGCTCGTCTCGAGCGCCTCGCGAAGCTGCAGCGCGGCGTGGACGTGACTATCCAGTCCACCGGGGCACAGCCCGGCGTGATGTTCGGCTACGCCTTCAATATTTCGAAGTGCAAGGGGTTCCGGAACTGCGTCGAGGCCTGCATCAACGAGAACAATCTCGATCGGCGGGCGGCGACGCAGTACATCCGCATCTTCGAGATGGAGGACGGCGAAGTCGACCTCGACCTCGCCGATGCGACCTTCCAGCACGAGGTGCCGGCCGAGGGCCACTTCTATCTCGGGACCCAGTGCTTCCAGTGCGCCGATCCCCCGTGTGTGAAGGTCTGCCCGGTGGGCGCCACCTGGCAGGAACCGGATGGCATCACGGTCATCGACTACGACTGGTGCATTGGGTGCCGCTATTGCATGGCCGCCTGTCCCTACTGGGCGCGGCGCTTCAACTGGAGCCAGCCGGAGGTCCCCCAAGAGGAAGTGAACCCCAACCAGCACTACCTGGGCAACCGCGCGCGCAAGAAGGGCGTGGTCGAGAAGTGCACCTTCTGCATCCACCGGACCCGGCAGGGCCGGTTGCCGGCCTGCGCCGAGGCCTGTCCCACAGGGGCGCGGGTCTTCGGCAACCTGCTGGATCCCGACTCCGAGATCCGCTGGGTGCTGGCGAACAAGCGAATTTTCCGGCTGAAGGAAGAACTGAAGACGGAGCCGCGTTTCTGGTACTTCACCGACTGAGGCGACCGTGCACCTGAAGCCATTCCTGCTCACAGCCCTAGACTCGGCGACCACCGGGGGCCGGCGCTACCACCTCTGGATGGGGAGCCTGACGGCGATCATCCTCGTCGGGGCGTACGCGTATTCCCTCCAGCTGCGCTACGGACTCGGCGTCACGGGAATGAGCGATCAGGTGAGCTGGGGTCTTTACATCTCGAACTTCACCTTTCTCGTCGGCATGGCCGCGGCCGCCATGATGCTGGTGCTGCCGGCGTACATCCTGGACGACGTGGACTTCGGCCGCGCGGTGCTGATGGCGGAAGGCGGTCGCCGTGGCGGCGCTGGTCATGTGCCCTCGGGTTCGTGGTGGTGGACATCGGCAACCCATTCGCCGGGTGGCACCTCGTGCCCGGCATCGGCTACCTGAACTGGCCGCGGTCGCTCCTGGCCTGGGACGTGATCGTGCTGAACGGGTACCTGGCGCTGAATCTGGCCATCCCGTTCTACATCCTCTACAGCCACTACTCCGGCCGTTCGCCGGCCAAGAACAAGTACCTCCCCTGGATGTACATCTCCGCCATGTGGGCGGTGAGCATTCACCTGGTCACGGCGTTCCTGCTGGCGGGCCTGCCCGCCCGGCCGTTCTGGAACACGGCGCTGCTGGGGCCCCGGTTCCTGGCCTCGGCCTTCACCGCGGGGCCGGCGTTCGTGCTCGCTGCTGCTCTGGTTCATCCGGCGGAAGACGAAGTACGCCATTGCCGATGGCGCCTTCTCGAAGCTCGCGCTGATCGCTGTCGCCGCGGCGCAGATCAACCTCGTGATGCTCATCTCCGAGCTGTTCTACGAGTTCTACTCGCCCACCCATCACGGCATCAACGCGCGGTATCTCTTCTTCGGCCTCGGCGGGCACCACGCCCTGGTGCCCTGGATCTGGACGGGGATCGGGCTGAATGTCCTGCGCGACCGTCGCCCTCATGATCCACCCGCTGCGGCGCAAATCCGCGCTGGCTGATGCCGGCCTGCGCCACGCTGTTCGTGGGCATCTGGATCGAGAAGGGGATCGGCCTGGTGATCCCCGGCTTCATTCCCTCGCCGCTGGGCGAGATCGTCGAGTACACGCCCACCTGGGTCGAGCTGTGCGTGACCGCCGGCATCTGGGCCCTGGGCCTGTTCGTGCTGACCGTCCTGGTGCGGGTGGCGCTGCCGATCGAGCTGGGGGATGTGCGCAGTCCGTACCTGGCGCAGGCGCCCGCCGCGCGGGCAGTCCGCCCGCGCGCGACCCGGGCGCGGCACGAGGACGTCCGGCCAGTCCGGACCCGATGATCCGACGCTGGGCACTCCGCCGGCCGACTTTACTTCCACGAGGTGATGGACATGACCAGACACTAGGCCAAACGACACCCGATACTCCTTCGCCGCGCTCGCCGCGGGGCTGGTCGGGGCGGCCGGGCTGGCCGGCGGGCTGTTCCTCGCGGGGGTCGCGCCGCCGCTGGCCGCGGTGGCGGGCCTGGGATTGGGGCTGCTCCTCGCCGCCTCGATCAAGTACACCGACCAGTGGGAGAAGGCGGTCCTCCTGCGGCTCGGCCGCTACCGGGGCCTGCGAGGTCCCGGGTACTTCGCCATCGTGCCGATCCTCGATCGGGTGGCCTACACCATCGACCAGCGGATCCGGACCACGGCGTTCGGCGCCGAATCGTGCCTGACCCGCGACACGGTGCCGGTCAACGTCGACGCCATCGCCTTCTGGATCGTGCGCGACGCCGAGCGCGCCGCGCTGGAGGTGCAGGACTACGACGAGGCGGTCATCCTCTCGGCGCAGACCGCGCTGCGGGACGCCATCGGGAAGCACGATCTCGCGGAGCTGATCCAGTCCCGGGTGGAACTGGGCCACGGACTCAAGGTGGCGCTGGAGCAGAAGATGGCGAACTGGGGGATCCAGGTGCAGTCGGTGGAGATCCGGGACGTCATCATCCCGGCCGCGCTCGAGGACGCCATGTCGCGCCAGGCCCAGGCCGAGCGGGAGCGCCAGGCCCGCATCATCCTGGGCACTGCGGAAACCGAGATCGCCCACAAGTTCGTCGAGGCCGCGGCCGCCTACCGCGACCACCCCGAAGCCATGAACCTGCGGGCCATGAACATGCTCTACGAGAGCATCGTCAAGCGCGGCTCGCTCATGGTGGTGCCCTCAGGCCTGGCCGACTCCCTGAACGTCCCATCCCTGATGGGCGTGTCAGGGGCACCGAAGAGCCTGTAACCCGGAAGGGAGGCGCAGGACCCCAGATGCACAACTGCCCCTTCCGCCCTGAACTGGAGCGTACCAGGAGCCACGGCCCATGAGTGACAACCGCATCCCCGAGATGCCCGAGAGCGCCGACGACGGCACCGTGCTGCAGAAGCGGGTCGATCGCCGGGATGCGCTGGGCCTCCTGCTCGGCGGCCTGGCCGCCGGCGCTGCCGCGGTGGCCGCGTGTACCCCGCTCACCGCGGCGACGCCCGAGGAGCGCGAGCTCAAACTGCTCGAATGGGAACAGTTCACCCAGAAGCACTATCGCCGGATGACCGAGGAGGAGCGCGCAGAGACCATCCAGCGGCTCGAGCGCCTCGCCAAGCTGCTCCATAACCAGGACGTCACCATCGCCACTACCAATGCATTGCCGGGAGTCCTCTTCGGCTACGCCTTCAACATCTCGAAGTGCAAGGGCTACCGGCGCTGCGTCGAGGCCTGCATCAACGAGAACAACCTGGACCGCAAAGCGGACACGCAGTACATCCGGATCTTCGAGAACGGAACACGGCGTGGTCAATCTCAACGATGCCGATGCGACCTATCCAACACGAGGTGCCGGCCGAGGGCCACTTCTACCTCGGGACCCAGTGCTTCCAGTGCGCCAACCCGCCCTGCGTCCCGGTCTGCCCGGTGGGCGCCACCTGGCAGGAGCCCGATGGCATCGTGGTGATCGACTACAACTGGTGCGTCGGATGCCGGGCCTGCATGGCCGCTTGCCCCTACTGGGCGCGGCGCTTCAACTGGGACGTGCCCGAGGTGCCCAACGAGGAAGTGAACCCCAATCAACACTACCTCGGGAATCGTGCCCGCAAACAGGGATGCGTCGAGAAGTGCACCTTCTGCATCCACCGGACCCGGCAGGGCCGGTTGCCGGCCTGCGTCGAGGCCTGTCCCACCGGGGCGCGGGTCTTCGGCAACCTGTTGGATCCCGATTCCGAGATTCGTTGGGTGCTCGCAAACAAGCAGGTCTTCCGTCTGAAGGAAGAGCTCGCGACGGAACCGCGCTTCTGGTACTTCATCGACTGAGGCGACCGTGCATCTACGAGCCTTCCTGTTGAGCGCGCTGCGCTCCGTGACCTCCGGCGATCGCCGCTACCATCTCTGGATGGGGAGCCTGACGGCGATCATGCTGGTCGGGGGCTATGCCTACCTCGTCCAGGCCACCCACGGGCTCGTCGTCACGGGGATGAACGACCATGTGAGTTGGGGACTGTACATCTCCAACATGGCGTTCCTCGTGGGGGTGGCGGCCGCGGCGGTGATCCTGGTGATGCCGGCGTATGTCCTGCAGGACGTCGACTTCAGCCAGGCCGTCCTCATCGCCGAGGGGGTCGCGGTGTCCGCCCTGGTCATGTGCCTCAGCTTCGTCACGGCCAACAGTCCGGGCTTTCCCTGGAAGTGGTGGCGCCTCACGCCGGTCATCGGACTGCTAAACTGGCCCAGCTCGATGCTGGCATGGGACGTCATTGCCCTGAACGGCTACCTGGTGCTCAACCTCACCATCCCGTTCTACATCCTCTACAGCCACTTCACCGGACGCGAGCCGGAGAAGAAGAAGTACGTGCCGTTCATTTACCTCTCGGTCGTCTGGGCGGTGAGCATTCACCTGATTACCGCGTTTCTTTCGCGGCCCCACCGTCCCGCCCCCTGTGGAACTCGCCGCTGCTTGGGCCCCGCTTCCTGGCCTCGGCCTTCACGGCCGGCCCCGCGTTCATGATCCTGTTGCTCGGGTTTATCCGGTCGACCAGCCAAGTACCCCATTTCGGACATGGCCATCTCGAAACTGGCCACCGCCACCACCGTGGCGGCGCAGATCAATCTCGTGATGCTCTTTTCCGAGCTGGTTTACGAGTTCTACTTTCCCACGCATCACAGCATCAGCGCGCGATATCTCTTCTTCGGCCTCGGCGAGCATCATGCGCTGGTGCCGTGGATCAGGACCGCGGATCACCCTCAACGTCGTGGCGACGTGGTCGCTCATGATCCACCCGCTGCGGCGTAACCCGCGCTGGCTGATGCCGGCCTGCGCCACGCTGTTCGTCGGCATCTGGGTCGAGAAGGGGATCGGCCTGGTGATCCCGGGCTTCATTCCCTCGCCGCTGGGCGAGATCGTCGAGTACACCCCCACCTGGGTCGAGCTGTGCGTGACCGCCGGCATCTGGGCCTTGGGCCTGTTCGTCCTGACCGTCCTGGTGCGGGTGGCGCTTCCGATCGAGCTGGGGCATGTGCGCAGTCCCTATCTGGAGCAGGGGCCCGCCCCGCGGGCAGTCCGCCCGCGCGCGACCCGGGTGCGGCACGAGGACGTCCGGCCGGTCCGGACCCGATGATACGACGCTGGGCACTCCGCCAGCCGACTTTACTTCCACGAGGTGATGGCCATGACCAGACATAGAGCAAACGACACCCGGTACTCCTTCGCCGCGCTCGCCGCGGGGCTGGTGGGGGCGGCCGGGCTGGCCGGCGGACTGTTCCTCGCGGGGATCGCGCCGCCGCTGGCCGCGGTGGCGGGCCTGGGACTGGGGGTGCTCCTCGCCGCCGCGATCAAGTACACCGACCAGTGGGAGAAGGCGGTCCTCCTGCGGCTGGGCCGCTATCGGGGCCTGCGAGGTCCCGGGTACTTCGCCGTCGTCCCGATCCTCGATCGGGTGGCGTACACCATCGACCAGCGGATCCGGACCACGGCGTTCGGCGCCGAATCCTGCCTGACCCGCGACACGGTGCCGGTGAACGTCGACGCCATCGCGTTCTGGATCGTGCGCGACGCCGAGCGCGCCGCGCTGGAGGTGCAGGACTACGACGAGGCGGTCGTCCTCTCGGCGCAGACCGCGCTGCGGGACGCCATCGGGAAGCACGATCTCGCGGAGCTGATCCAGTCCCGGGTGGAGCTGGGCCACGGGCTCAAGGTGGCGCTGGAACAGAAGATGGCGAATTGGGGGATCCAGGTGCAGTCGGTCGAGATCCGCGACGTCATCATCCCGGCCGCGCTCGAGGATGCCATGTCGCGCCAGGCCCAGGCCGAACGGGAACGCCAGGCCCGCATCATCCTGGGCACGGCGGAAACCGAGATCGCCCACAAGTTCGTCGAGGCCGCGGACGCCTACCGCGACCACCCCGCAGCCATGAACCTGCGCGCGATGAACATGCTCTACGAGAGCATCGTCAAGCGCGGCTCGCTCATGGTGGTGCCGTCAGGCCTGGCCGACTCGCTGAACGTCCCATCCCTGATGGGCGTGATGGGTGCCACCGGACTGCTGCCGCGGGATGGCGAGGCCAAGGCACCGGTGATGGGAGGTGGGGCGGCCACGGTCGCGCCTGGGGCGCCTGCCCCCAGCGCGGCGGAAACCGGGAAGGCGCACTAGCAGATCCTCCCCTGCGTTTGACTGCTCCGGAATAGTATTCCCATGGCAGGCGGCGCAGGTCTGGGGGTTCTTGCGCTTCATCCGCTCGGCATCGAACCCCGGCCCGTGCGGATTGAAGCTGCGGCCGCTCTGGGCCGAGTGACACGCCAGGCAGTCCCGCTCGGAGTGGCAGGCGACGCAGGTCTCGATGTTCTGCCGTGCGGCGGTGCCGTGATTGAGGAGGAAGACACCGCTGGCGTCATGGTATCCCGGCTGCAATTTGCCGGGCGACACCAGGCCGGCCTGCTGATGGCAGGTGACACAGAATGCGGCCTGATTGTGGCACTCCGCGCACTCGGCCTGCCGATTGAAGGCGGCGGCGGGATGCCGGGTCAGGAATCCAGCCGGGTGGTAGTTGCCCGCTGCTCCTGCGTTCGGACGGTGGCATTCCAGGCACTCGGCGCGCTCGTGGCAGGCGCTGCAGGTGCCCGGCGATGAGCCGGCGAGCGGGCCATGCTTGTCCACGAAATCGGCCGAGTGGGATGCAGGCCGGCCCCGTTCGATGCGCGCACCGATCCCTCGTCCCGGTCCACTGGCCGGAAGCAGCAGGACCACGTTGGGCGGGGCGCGATGGCAGGCCATGCAGCTCTCCTGCGTGTGGCAAAAGGCGCAACTTCCCGGGTCCTTTTTGGCATTCCCCCCGTGCTGCGAGAGAAACCGGCCCTCCTGGTGGGAGGCCGGCGCCTCTAGCTCGGCCTTGATCGCCAGCGAGCGGGGATCAACTGCCAGAGCCTGGATCGCCTTGACTTCGGGCGCGTTGACGTGGCACTGAACGCAGAAGTCCCGCGCATGGCAGATGGAACAGCTCAGTGTGCTGCGCTCCGCCTGGTCGCCATGACCCTTGGAAGAGAGGAACGCCGTGTCATCGTGCGACGCGGGCTTCTCGAACTTCGCCACCCGCGCCTCCGGCAGGGCCGTTGCCTCAGCCAGCGGGAAATGGCAGGTGCCGCAAGCGGTGTCGGGGGCGGAGAAATGCGCCGTTCGGATCCCGTGGCAGTCGAGGCACTGGGCTGAAATGGTGCGCCGGACGGTCAACCAGCTAGCCCCCGAGGGGATGTGGCAGGCAGGGCAAGCGAGGGCGGAATCGGCCGGGAGCTTCTCGCCTGACTCCCGCGCATGCTCGGCGTGGGTGAAGCGGAAGTTCGAGGGATGAGCCGGGGGTGGTGACCAGTCCACCTTCTTCTCGATCGAACCGTCATGGCAGACGGCGCAGGACTCCGGAGAGGGATAGACTGGGCGTCCAGTTTCGGTGATGCCGGCGTGACATCCCTGGCATTCCGGAAAGACCTTGCGGTGCTTCTCGTGGTCGAAGACGTCGCGGTCCTGGCGGAGCACTGCGCTGCCGAAGGCGCCGAGCAGGATCACGAGGCCCGCGGCAAGTGGGATGCTAGGGAGCCTCATCGCCGCCCTTCTCGCCGGACAGCGGGCGGGAGGGGCAGCCGGTCGGCGCTCGAGCCGAAGAGCCAAGAGAGGGTGGCGCTTACCCGAGTCTGGGACCAGTTGATGGTGGAGGCATCGGGCCGCTTGCGATCCTCGTCGTATCGGGTTGCCCCGAGGCCGAGGCGTAGGCGTTCGGTCGCTCGGAGATCGATGGAGAGACCATACCAGGTCAGCGCGGGGTCCTCTACCCGGTACTCGAGCGGTCGAACCAGGTGGCCTGCCTTGCGCCGTGAGAGTCATGGCGTGGGTCGGCCGCACGCTGAGGCTCCCATCCACGCCTTGGGAGGCAGCGCCGGGTCCGAATTCGGCCTGATAACCCCCGTCAATACTTACGGCTGAGGAGATGCTGTACCCCGCCCCCGCGTTCCAGCGCCAGCCTTCGGTTTCCTCTGTGAGCAGCGGTGTTTCCGCTTCGGCGTCCGCGTACCAGTAACGCTCCCCGCCACCGCGGAGCGTCAGGCCGCGCACCGGTGACACCCACAGCGAGCCGTTTACGGCGGAGTACGGCACCGGACTGAACACGCCCCAGAGGCTCCAGAGGTCGAAGTAGGGACGGTAGCGCCTGATGCCTACTGCCCCGCCGAACCGCGTCTGGCTGTGGCGGAGGGTCAGGTCCGCGTTGCCCCACCAGCCCCAGGCGAGATCGTAGTCGGCGCCCCCGGTGAGGCTCCAGCCGGTGAGGGGACGAATGGTCGCCGAAAGGGCCATCCGCTCCGAAACGAAGTTCCGAGTGTCCCGGTCGACCTCGCGCTCATAGTCCAAGCCGCGCGTCCACCGTGCGGCTCTGCCATTCGACGGCGCCCCCGGCAAGGAGCTGCCGTGACGGGGGCTGGAAGTCGTCCAGGGGGTTCAGCGCGTCACTGGTCACGGGGAGGGCGCTGCCCCTCGCCAATCCAAGACCCACATAGCCGATCGCGGTCAGCCCTTGCTTCGGGAAGCGATAGGCCAGGCGACCTCCGTCGTAACCGTAGTACCCGAGGCGCCCGCGCTCGATCTGCCGTCCGAGTCGTGCGGTGAAGCGATCCGCGGCGTACTCGCCGTACCCCTCCACCAACTGCACGGCGGGATCGGTCCCCGGCCAGACGTCAGAGCTGCTGAGATCCGCGCCGACCCGGGCATTGGCATGCAGGCTGAGGCCGTGCACGCCGAAACCCCAGGCCGTGAGGTCGGCGCTGGTCATGAACGGGCCGCCATGGAGGATCGGGCCCGCGCGGAAGAAGTAGCAGTAGGTTAGCCCGGTGCAGCTGACAGCGTAGCCGTCCGGAGTCTCGGGGCCGCCGCTGGGGCCGGTCACGACCTGACCGGCCAGGATGCTGTCTTTTTGGACGCCCCGATACGAAACGCTTTGTACTCGCGAATCGAGCCGGACCAGGTATTCTTGCGCCCTCCCTACGGCAGGGGCCGCGAGCAGCAGCAGGGCCCATCCCAGCCCGGCTTTCATCCCGCCTTCGCTGGCTTGAGGAGCCGTGACCGGTACTGACCGGGCTCGGCCTGCAGGTGACAGGTTGTGCACTCCCGCTCGGGATGGTGATCCACGTCGGCGTCGTGGCAGGCCAGGCAGAAGGACCGGGTGGGCGACAAGGGTGCGATGGCGGCGGTCGCATGGCAGGCGTCGCAGGCGATGTGCACGCGCACCGGCTGGGCGTGGGGCTCCCGGATCGTCGCGGTCCGGTGGCACCACGCACAGTCGCGCCCGCTCGGCATGGTGCTTGTCGTGGCAGCCCTCGCAGGTGGTGACCGAGTCTGCCGGATGGAGAGTGACTTGTTCGGAGTGGCAGTCGGTGCACTTGATATCAGAGTGCTTCTCGTGCGGGAAGCCCACAGGCCGATGACGCGCCGGCTTGCCGGCGGCCGCGATAGAGACATCCACCTCGACGGTCGAAGGCATCTCGCCCGCCTCATGGCAGGACGTGCAGTCGCTACGCTGGGGGGCCTGGTGGTGGCAGATCTGGCAGCCACGCGGCGGTGCGAAGGTGAGCTTTTGCGCCGGACCTGCTGAGGTGGCAGGTGAGGCACGGCAGCTTCTGATGTATGGGATGTGAAAATGTATCGCTCTGCGAGGCGGGGAGGGCGTTGAGCGCCTTCCTCGGGGGATCATCCCCAGGCAGCGCGTCACCTTTCCCTTTGCTGGGTCGCTCTGGTTTGACTGCGGGGGACTCAGGGGCCAGCGAGTGTTGGAGCGCCTTCAGGGTATCGAAGGGAAGCGGCGGCTGAATCTTCCCGCCCGGGTTGCGGGCCCGCACGGCCTCATGGCAACCGGTACAGTCACTGGCGTCCACCCGAGCCGCGTGCGGCTGGTGGCACAGGGTACACTGTTCGACCTTCGCGCGGTGCGCGGCCCCGGTGTGGAACGGATTCTTGCGCCAGTCGGCATGGCAGGCCGCGTCGGTACAGGATTTCTTCGTCTCACCCTTGTTGAGCTGACTATGCGGGTTGTGGCACATGCCGCAGGTGCCGCGGTGTGGATCCTCACCCACCGAGAAGTTCGGCAGCAGCCCCTCCATCTGGTGGCAAGACAAGCACTGCTTGATGTTGGGCCGAAGGGCACCTGCCGCGGAGTCGCGGGTCGCGAGGGCCGCTACTTGCGTGGTGAACTTGTGGCAGACGATGCAGTGGAGATCCGTCTGATCAGCCATCTTGCCGAGCTTGATCCTGCTGTCCTCGGTGAGGTGGCACCCCTTCTGCACGCAGGTGCTGTCGGCCGGCATGAACCGGTGTGCCGTCCGGGCGTGACAGGTGAGACACTCCACCTTTCCCTTGAGCGCCGAGGAGTCCGACTCGAGGTGGGTCCGATGCCCCGCCGTAGCCGCTATCGCCTGCCAGGTCTCCTTTGCTGCACCCTGCACGTGGCATGCTTCGCAGGTCGTCCGCGGTACCTTGGCGTGGGGCGGGATCTCCTTGCCGCGTATGCCCGACATCCAGAAGATGAGCTTGACGGCCTCCTTCGTCGGGTTGAGCGGGTGGCAGGTATGGCAGCTGATGCTATCGTGCTTGCCTTCCAGCTTGGGGACGATGCTATAGAAGCCGGTGTCGGGTGGGCGACCGTCTGACCGCTGGGCACGAAGATGTGACAACCGTTGCAGAACCGCTTGTCGGTTTCGACGAACTGGTAGCTCTGGTACCCCATGCCAGCCGCCACCATGAGCGCGACCACCGCGCCCCCTGCCAGGGCGAGCTTGATACCGCCACTCCGGGTCCGAAGCCAAGTGAAGAACGCGACCCGGCGGGGCCAGAACCAGCGCAGGAAAAGGAAGGCCAACCCGCCCGCCAGCACCACGCCCCCCCACATGACCCACGGCGAGCGCTGGAACAGCCATTGGATGATGGGCGTTAGTCGGTCGCTCGGACGGCGCGTGTTGGCTGTCGACCGGGAAGGCAAGGAAGGAAAGGTTGTGGAGCATGTCGGTATAGAAAATACCCGCCCCGGCAAAAGGAACATCGCCGGGGCGGGTGAGACTCCGCGTCACCAAGGCGCGCCCCAATCAGTGCGCGGATGCTCTCATGACGATCTTTTCAGTTGCCGGTGCCATCCGGAGCTGCCCACTTCGGATCGCACGCTGGATCTTCTCCTGCATCGCCGCTGGCGGCGCGGGCAGGAACCCTCCGTAGTTGGCTTCCAGGTCCGCAATCGATGACAACAGCAGTGCCCGGTACAGGAACGGATTGTGCACGCCGTGCGATCCGTCGGGATGGCCGGACAGCTCCTCACCGAGCATCTGAGCGTTGAACAGCGCACCCTTGGCCGGCGTGGGCCTTGCGGCGTTGGTCGGGTCGATCAGCGGTCGAAGATCGAGCTCTTCCGGCGCGTTGAGCTGTATCTTGGCCAGGTAGCCCAGTGTCCGCCGGGTAGGCATCCAGTTTCTCGTCGCCATTGAGGTCCACCCACAGTACATCGAGGTAGCCCTCCTTCTCGTCCCTGATGCTGTTCAGCAGCTGGACTGCGACGGGTTCACTATGGCACCCCGACGCCGCGCAGGCGGCCCACGATCTGACTGGGTTGGTCATAGGCGCACGAGTTGTCAAACGTCGTATCCACGACACCCGGGCTGCCGGGCATGAAACAGGGCAGCGGATGGAAGCTGTGGCCGCTGTACGAAACCGGGTTGCCGCCGGCGTCCACACCGGTAAGGGCGTTCACGTGGCAGCCGGCGCAGAGCCGCGGGTTCGTCTCCGACCCGTGGGTCGCGAGAATTGCAGTGGTGTCGTATACGGTCCCCGGCGGGAAATACCCTGCGGTCCCGAACAACACGGGCCCCTGCGTGGCGTGCGGCCCACGGGAATTGGTGGGGGTGGGATCAGGCGTCCGGTTGTGGCAGTGGGTGCAGAGGTTCACCTCAATGACCGGCGAGTTGATCGGGAAGCGTAGCTGCCCTTCCCAGGGTAGGTTCGTCGCCGGATCCCTGGCCGTGCCGTGTGGATCGTGGCAGACCGCACAGGTCTGCGGCAGGAGCGTAGTGGTCCCCAGCTCCTTGTAGACGGTATTGACTCCCCACGCAGCCAAGGCTCCCTTCGCCTCGTGGCACGGCTGGCACTCAGCTCGGGGGGCGGGGGTCGCGTTGAGGATCCCGTGCCGGGACGATTTCCATTCCTTCAGGTAATTGTGGTTCCGCGAGGGTCCGGCTCCCTGGTGGCAGCCCCCGCAACCCGAGTTGACGATGGCCGCAGTATCCGCCGCGGTCGGGGGAGGGGTGTTGGGGGGTTCAGGAGGGAAGGCCATGATGCTCGGAATGGGACGGGTTGCCACGGTCGTCGGATTCTGAACGTGATCGTACCCGGCCCGTGACAACTCTCGCACTGAACGTCGTAATAGGCCGCGGTCCTTCACCGCGTCGTAACCCACGCTGGCGGCAGCCTGGTTCCCGCGGGAGTTCACGGTGTGGCAGCCTTCGCAGGAGGGGTCGGCCGCCGGGTTGGCCTGCAGGGTTGTCCCAAGCGGTCGCATGTAGGGTCTGGATCCAGTCGGCCTGCTGGCCCACGTGACAGTTGCCGCAGGTGGTTTGCTGCTCGGACGCTGTGAAGTAGCCGAGGAAGCCGCTGTTGGCATCGGGTGGCGGATTGAAAGGCGGTCGGTCCTTGTAGACCGTGTCGGTACACCCGACGGCCACAAACGCGAGTAGCCCCAGCAGGACACAAATCCGCTGCGGCGACCCAATGGGAGAGAAGAAGCCCGTCATAGGGCCACCCCTTATGTAACGCGTTGTCCGTAGAAATACGGTGAGGCTAGTAGCGCTAAGATACGGATGCCGGGAGCGAGGGCAAGAGGGAGAGTGTAACCGTGAAGGAACTTTAAGCCGAAGTTTAAGCTGGACTCATGCCAAACCCTGGGTACCTGCGTACAGGAAATGCGACCAATCGTTCAGACTGATCCGGTTGGCAGCGCGGTCACCTTCCGCTTCTTTCGTTTGAGCCGGGCTAATCGGGCGTGTTCCTCCCGTTCCCGCTCCTCCAGCACCGCCCGGATACGGTTCACATCGGTTCGCAGGGCCGGAGCCAGGCGGCGTTCCAGGGTATTCACCTGGCGCGAGGTCTGAGCCAGCGCCAGCCCCAGGCGTTGGAGCAGCAATTCGCGCGGAGCGGCGTCCAGCAGCAGGTCGGTCAGCCGCTCGAACCACTCGGCGGTTCGGATTGCCGATCCGGTACTGCTCCCGGGCCCGAGGCCACGGGCGCTTTGAGAGCGCGGAACCCTGGGACGATCGATGAGTTCCGATACCGCGATACCCCAGACCACACCCGGCCGGATGCCGACTCGAAGCTCCCGGGTGGGCCAGCCGAGGGCTCGCACCCCGTCGTATCCCTCTTCGCCGAGGACATCGAGAAGGGAAGGGTAGGCCCGGGCGGCGGCCTCCGCGATCAGGGCGCGGGCATCGGCGGCCGGTCGGGCCAGGCGGAACAGTTCGCTGACCAGCGCTTCCCGCTTGCGCCGCAGCAGGTCGCGTCCCCGGCCCAGCTGCTGGAGCCTTCGCTGGGTGTTCAGCAGGTTGAGGCGCGTCGCAGCGGTCGCGCTCATGACTGGGTCGCCTCACCATGTCGGGCTGCCCAGGTCCGCTCCCGGATTCGGGTGAGATCCCCTCGCGGCAGAGTATCGAGCAGTTTCCATCCCACTTCGAGGGTCTCGGCGATGGTGCGCCGCGTCGTTCCCTGACCAACGAACTCCCGCTCGAAGGCGGTGGCAAACTCGAGCGCGCGACGGTCGGCCGGCCCCAGCCCTGCCTCGCCCACGATCGCCGCCAGCAGCCGGGCCTCGTTGCCCCGGGCGTAGACCGCGTACAACTGATCGGCCCATTCCCGATGTTCCGCCGAGGTCCTCCCGGACCCGATTCCGGCGTTCATCAGCCGGGACAGGGAGGGAAGCACGTCTATCGGAGGCTGGATGCCGCGCCGGGCCAGCTCATGCCGCAGGACGATCTGTCCCTCGGTGATGTAGCCGGTGAGGTCGGGAATGGGATGGGTGATGTCGTTGTCCGGCATCGTGACGATCGGAATCTGGGTGAGGGACCCAGGCCGGTCCTGGAGAATTCCGGCCCGCTCGAACAGGGCCGCCAAGTCGGTATACATGTAGCCCGGGTACCCGCGCCGGCCGGAGATTTCCTCCCGGGCGGTGCCGATCTCGCGCAGTGCTTCACAGTAGTGGGTGATGTCCGCCATCACGACCAGGACGTGCAGTCCCGCGACGAAGGCGAGGAACTCGGCCTGGGCCAGCGCGACTCGCGGAGC
Source organism: uncultured Gemmatimonadales bacterium (assembly GCA_963821525.1). Lineage (GTDB taxonomy): Bacteria > Gemmatimonadota > Gemmatimonadetes > Gemmatimonadales > GWC2-71-9 > DATBGE01. The sequence goes on from CAWGED010000005.1 coordinate 382,947, forward strand.
CAGCAGACGTTCAATGGTGGGATCCCGAGCCTGATTGAGATAGAGCACGCTCCGTTCGATCGCTCCGCTGCGCTCCAGGCGATCGAGGAAGGTGCGCGTCTCCCGACTGGTGATCCCGATTCCGACGAAGATCACCGCGAAGGCCTCGCCACGGGGCGCGCGGGCCCCTTCCACGATTTGCATGGCCAGTTCCAGGCCCGGCAGGCCCGGGCCGGAGAAGACCGGTAGCTTTTGTCCGCGCACCAGCGTGTTCATGCCATCGATGGCGGAGATGCCGGTTTCGATGAAGTCGGCCGGCCGGCTCCGGCGCACCGGGTTGATCGGGCTTCCCCAGATCGGCACTCGGGCTTCGCCCACCGGAGCGGGCAATCCATCGATGGGAACCCCGACTCCGGTGAACGCCCGCCCGAGCAGCTCGCGTCCCACAGTCGCAGAGGCAATCTCTCCCGTGAGGGTGACTTCGCTCGCCCGGGCCGAAAGGCCAAGGGTGTCCTCCAGAACCTGAATGACGGTCAATTCGGTTCCTGCATCGATGACCTGACCGCGGCGGGGCGGTTGATCGGGAAGCCGGATCGTGACCCATTCGCCCAGCGCCACCGCGGCAGTGCGCTCGAGAAACAGCAGCGGACCGGCGGCTCCAGCGGCACCGCGGTAGGTGCGAGAGATCGCGGTCATGAGGCCACCGCTCCGGTTCCCAGTGCGGCGAGAGCGGTTTCCACCGCGGAAACCTGCGGTTCGAGCTGATTGGGCGCACTGTCCCGCAGCGCGAAGAGTGCCTGGCGGGTGGGTTCGAAATCGAGTCCGACGGCGGTGGCGCCGCCTTCCAGGAGGGTCCCGGCTCTCCGGTGAAGTGCCACCAGCAACCGTATCAATTGATAGGTCTTCGGAATCGGCGAGCTGGCATCGTTCGGGTCGTAGGCGCTTTGACCCAGCACCGCCTCCCGGGCCAGTCGGGCGAGATCGAGCAGCACCCGATCCGAATCCTGAAGTGCTTCCGGCCCGACCAGCGCCGCGATCTCCCGCAACTCCTGTCCGCGCTGCAACAGGGTGAGCAGGGCCTGCCGCAGCTCGGCCCAATCCGCACCACCGTGCTCCGCGAACCAGGGCGCCGTGGCCTCGACGTAATGGCTGTAGCTCGTTTCCCAGTCGACGGCCGGGAACTGACGCTGATGCGCCAGAGCCGGATCCAGCGCCCAGAGCGCGCCGGTGATTCGCAGCGAGGCCTGGGTCACCGGTTCCGAGAGATCTCCTCCCGGTGGAGAAATCGCGCTGATCAGGGTCAAGGCACCCGAGCGTTCGGGGACGCCGAGTGCCCGGACATAACCGGCCCGTTCGTAGAATTGCCCCAGGCGATTCGCGAGGTACGTCGGGTAGCCTTCCTCGCCGGGCATCTCCTCCAGTCGCGCACTGATTTCCCGCAACGCCTCCGCCCAGCGCGATAGGCTGTCCGCCATCAGGGCCACCCGAAAGCCCATGTCCCGGTAATACTCCGCGATGGTGATGCCGAGATAGATCGATGCCTCCCGCGCCGCGACCGGCATGTTCGAGGTATTCACTACCATGACGGTGCGATCCATGATGGAGCGCCCGGTCTGAGGATCGATGAGTTGGGGGAATTCGTGCAGGACCTCGGACATCTCATTGCCCCGCTCGCCGCATCCGATGTACACGACGATGTCCGCCTGGGCGTAACGGGCCAGGCTCTGCTCGATAACGGTCTTCCCGGTGCCAAAGCCACCCGGCACCGCGACCGTGCCGCCTTCGGCCACGGGATAGAGCAGGTCGAAGATCCGCTGGCCGGTGATCATGGGCCGCTGATCCGGCAACCGTTCCCTGACCGGTCGTGGAATGCGCACCGGCCAGCGGTGGGCGAGGTGCAGTAGGGTTCCATCCTCCAATCGGCCCAGCGGCTCCGACAGCATGACCGGGCCACTCCGCAGTTCCTTCAAGGTGCCCTGCACGCCGGGTGGCACCAAGCACCCGATGGATGAGACCGGGTCGCTCCTCGATCTCACCCAGTACATCGCCTGAGGCTACTGCGGCTCCCGGGAGGAGCCGGGCCACGAAATTCCAGCTCCGGCTTGGGATCGAGAGTGGGACAGTCGATGCCCGGCGCGATGAAATCGCCGCTCAAGCCCGCCACAGTCCCGAGCGGCCGCCCCAGCCCATCGAGGACCGATCCCAGCAGTCCGGGTCCCAGGGTGATCGAGAGCGAGGTGCCGGTGAGAGTAACCGGCTCGCCGATCCGGAGCCCGGCCGTCTCTTCATAGACCTGTAGTGTCGCCGTGTCGTGTGAGAGGCGGATGACCTCCCCCAGTAGGCCGCGCTCACCGACCCGCGCGAGCTCATAGAGTCCGGCTGAACCCGCCGGGGAAACCTCGACCAGCGTGCCGGTGATCCGGCGAATCCGCGGGGTGTTCACCGGAGCCTCACCCGGTAGCCGATCGCACGGCGCAGCAACTCCACGATGTACTGGTCGGATTCGACGCCGGCCGTCACCCAGGAGGGACCGGGAAAGGGCACAACCATCGGCAGCGGCCGTCGCGCCAGGTCGCGCCGGGTATCCTCGTTGAGCGACTGATGGATGCTGTCCTCCACGAGAACCAGTCCGACTTCCGGTCGCTCCGCCAATCGGGAGAGCAGAGCTGCGCCTTCCGCCGGACTTTCCACCTCCACCGGCCGCAAACCGGCGAGCATGAAGCCGGCTGCCACTTCGGGACGACAGAGCACCACCACGTTGTGTGTCATGCCACCTTCTCTCCGCTCCGGTCCGGGATCGGCGCTCCCATAGCACGACCCCAGATCAATCGCTGGAGCTGGACTAACTCGGCTCGAACCGAGAGGACGTACTGGAGAGTTGGCATCGGTCCCAGAGGGTCCAGGCGCGCGAGTCGGTGCGCCTCGCTCCGGCGCCACGAGAAAACGGCGCGGTCGAGCGCGGCAAGATCAGGGCCCTCGCGTTGGAGGATCGCGGCGAGCGGAGTGGGAGCGAGCACTTTGATCAAATACTCGATCCGGTCCTGCGGATTTGGCCGCCCGGTACTGGAGATGAAGTGCGCTCGACTCAGCGCCCGCCCACCCGGGATCCAGCAGTCCGTCGGGCGAAGCTCGCTCGAGTCGGTGAGTAACAGCGCCGAGCGCACGTTCTCGAGGTCGATCATCAGCTGGAGATCGGGCAGCAGTCGCGGCTCCGTGCGGGAGACCTGAGCGGTAGCTCGCTCGGCGAAGGCGCGCGCCAATCCCAGGTCGAGAGCCAGGAGATCGGGTCGTTCCTGTCCCACTACATCGCGGAACGGTGCCGCCAGTCCGTGACCCCAGATCGCGAGGGTGGTGCCGATGGCCCCGGGCGTGGAGAGTCGGGCCAGCTCTTCGAGCATTCGCGAGGGAAGGGCTCGGCGTGGGCAGCAGTCCCCGAAGGCGGGCCTCGGGAGCAGCGCCTTCTACCGCGCCGCGCGCCAGGGCTCGAAGACTGCGGCGATCTTCTGCCTCGTATACGACGGCCAGGGCGGCTACGCGGGGGCCTCCACACCAGCGGGCGAGCAGGGCAAGTCGGTTCCCCTCTACTCGACGTACTGCCGCTTCCAATTTCGCGGGAGTTGACGGGTCCGGATCCTGCTGGCACCCGAATACCTTTGGCCTCGAGTGCCGTTGCCAGTGCGGGAAGGTCGATGGCAGCGGCAAGCGCGGCCAACTCCACCGGCCCGAGCAAGTGCAGGCCGAGGCCCCGAACCCGTGCGTTCACATCGTCCCAATTCATGGGCTCTCCGGTCGCTCGAGCCAGGCGAGCAGCTTCATGCTCAGCTCGGGCCAGCTCTGCCTGAGCCGGGTGGCGAGGGTTGCATCGATGACCACCGAACCGTCCACCGTCGTGACCGTCATACCGCTGGTGATCGCAGGATCGGCCTGGACGGTAATGCCGGAACGCCCGTCCAGCGCGTCGCGCGCCCAGCCCACGAGATCTGGCGGAGCGTGCACCACGGCCGGGAATCCCATTCACGTAGGTGAGGGCGCGATCCAGGTCGCGGCCCAGCCCGGAACGGTTCGCGGGATCCAGGGTTGCCGCAGGGAGTTTCGCTTCGACCGTGGCCAGCACCTGATCGAGCAACGTCTGGCGGCGACGGAGCATCTCGGCGCGGAGCCGGCGCCGCTCGACGAGCAGCACCCGCTCGATCTCCTCGCGGAGCCGTTTTTCCTGCGCCCGAAGTGTGCCGGCTCGCAAGGCATCGGCCTTGGCCCGGGCCGCGCTGCGCAGCCGGGTCGCCTCCGCTTCAGCGGCCTCCATGCGCTGCTCGGCGGTGCGAGCCGCATCGCGTTCCAGCGCGGCGAGGAGGTGGTCAAGCGCCATGAGGGCTCAGAGCCCGCCGCGGAGGATGATCAACACCGCCACCACAAAGCCCAGGATCGTCATCGTCTCGGGAATGGCGAGGAGGATGATGGCGGTCGTGCTCAGCTCCGGCTTTTCCGCAAGGCTGGCCGCCGCTGCGGGCCCGATCCGCGATTGCGCCCACGCAGTGGCCAAGCCGGAATACCCACCGCGATGGCGGCGCTCAAGGTGACCAGGACCGGGTTCATGATTCAGCTCCTTTCTAGAGCCGGATGATCGGCCGGAGGACGCCAGTGGCCGAGGGGTTGGTAACGGACACCGCCGGGACTGTAGAAGCGCCCGAAAAACTCCACATAGTGCAACCGCAGGGCGTGAATGGTCGGGCTGAACAGACCCAGCGCGAAGTTCACGAGATGGAAGAGCAGTGCGAAGACCACGCCGACGGCGACGCTCCCGAGAGCGCCAGACATCTGGTTCGCCACGATGGCGAGCATTACCGACGCCGTCCCCAGTGCCATGATGCGGGCGTAGGAGAGAATGTTCCCCAGGGTCGAGACGAGTTCGACGGGTGCCACCAGTCCCTCGACCACGACCAGGATCGGAAATGCGATGACTAGAGCGGTGACTGTTGGGGTGAGGAGCTGGTGCGGGAGCACTTCGGTCACCGCCAGAAGCGAGATCACGATGAGGGAGATCATCACCGCCGAAAGGCCCTTCCCGATGGCCTGGCGCTTGTGCCCCTTGAATGCCCCGGCCACGCCAAGACAGAGACCGAGCAGGATGTGCACCACGCCCAGTGCCAGGACCAGGGCGAGGAATGGCACGATCGCCTCCGCCCGGTCGAACAGCAGAGGCCGCAGCCCGAACCAGCGACGGCCCAGGTCTCCGAAGAACTCGCCGAAGGCCAGGCCGAAGATGACGGTGAAGGCAGCACAGGCTCCGGCGATCTCCGACACGGCGCGCCGAGTGGTTCCTGGGCTCGAGCGATGCCTCAGGATCAGGCTCAGCGCTGCCAGCATGAGTCCGTATCCCAGGTCGCCGAGCATGAGGCCGAAGAACATGGGAAAGAAGACCGCCAGATAGGGAGTGGGGTCTATGGTCCCATACCGGGGCAGTGGCAATAGCTGGATCAGTAGCTCGAACGGTCGAAACAGCCGGGGATTCCGGAGTACGACTGGTGCCGCCTCAGCGGCCCAGTCGGCGGCCTCGACCCGCTCTACGGCGATCAGGTCGCCGACCTCGCGAGCGAGCCGATCCTCAACTCGCGGCACCGCTGCAAGGGGGACCCAGCCCTCGAGCACGAAGGCTCGTTCGGTCACCGCCGACAGCGGGATCGCTTCCAGCCGCTGAGAGAGATCGTGGAAGACCGCCTGTGCCTTGAGTAATTCCGGGCTCGCCGCCCGAAGCAGCCGGCTGCGTTCCGCCGTGAGTGCAGCGACCTCGCCGGGATCGCCTCCAGACGCTCCAGCATCTGCGGCATCGCCTCGGTCAGGGTGGCTCCCTGGTAGCGGCTGGGAACCGGGATATCCTGAACCCTGCTCTCGGCCAGAAGACGGTCGACTCGCTCGGCGCTTTCAGCCGGGACCAGGATCAGCATTGCGCTCTCGCCACTGGGTAGGCGATGGGTGCGCAGCTCGAACTCGGTTCCGATCACCTTGGTGAGATGTTCGCGCAGCCGTCCGATGACCTCCTCCTGCCCTGCCTGGAGCAGCACGTGATAGGCGCGGCACAGTTCCCAGCGCGCGGCCGGGGATGGCAAGATCCTGGAAGGTGGCGAACAAGCCACGATACTTGACGATGAGCGCCCGCTCTTCTTCCCCAGCCGCGATCCTCGCATCCAGCCGTTCGGCCTCCCGCCGGGTTCTCCGGGCCAGTCGGCACCAACGAGCGATCTGCCCGTTGCTGACGACTCTGGGACGCGGCCGTCGGGCGTTGCGGCTTTCCCAGCTTGGTCTGCAGCACCTCGATGTCATCCAGGCCGCGGCGAAGGTAACGGCGTAACCGCAGTTGCTTCGGAGTGGAGCCCACCGGAGCCAGGTGGGCGTCCGGTGTTACGGGGGCAACATGGAGCAGGCCCGTGTCTTGAACCACGTTCAGGACATCGGGCAGGAGCTGCCTCGGGCCCATGATGCGAAGCTTCGCCATGGCCAGGATCATCGTGGCGCCTCGCGGTAAGCGAGCAGCTCGAGCACGAGGCGGTCGGCCAAGGCGTTGAGCTCCTCCGGCCCCATCGTCCAATCCCTCCTGTCGGCTGCGGCCGCCAGGCGACGCAATGCGGCATCCCGCTCGTGGCGAGACCGCCTCCAGACGATCGACCTCGGCTTCCGCCTCCTGGGCGGCTTTCGCCTCGATATCGGCGGCGTCGGCTTTGGCCTTCTCAATCACCGACGCCGCGCGCACCGCGACGTCGCGCAGCATAGTGGTGAGCCGCGCCTCGGCTGAAATCAGCCGCTCCAGTTCCTTCGCCGGCGCCGGGGTTGCCTTCCCCGATTTGAACCCGAACATCGTGACCCTCCGTCACATGAGCCCCATCCTGGAATCCCCGAGCTGCGGGCCGTTCCTCGGGGAGACCGCATGGAAAGGTCGCTTCCCCTTCCCCAACGAATCATTAACTCCGGGTTAAGACTCCCTTCATATGTCTATTGTGATACTTGCAATGGTTCGGCGAATTCCGTAGATCTGGGGCGCCACGCTATACCGATTTCCACCGACTGCTGTTCGCACCCACCTCGGGGTCGGAGGATTCTCCATGCACGGACCACTCGCCCATCCATGGACCGAGGGAGATACCCTCGCCCAGCACTTGGAGCGCACCGGCATAACCCGCCGGGAATTCCTGGCTTTCTGCCGCGATCTCTCCATCGTGCTCGGGCTGGGCACCGTTGCGGGCAAGCAGGTGGCGGCCGCGCTGCAACAAGTGAAACGCCCCAGCGTGATCTGGCTGCAGCTCCAGGAATGCACCGGCTGCGTAGAAAGTGTGCTTCGGACAGCCGAGCCGACGATAGGAAACCTGCTCCTCGATCTGGTCTCGCTGGACTACAGTCATACCCTCATGGCCGCGGCGGGGCATGCGGTGGAATCCGCGAAGGAAGCGGCCATGAAGGCCAACTTTGGGCAATATCTCCTCGTCGTAACCGGCTCGATCCCTACCAAAGACGGGGGCATCTACACCGTGGTGGGCGGCCGAACCTGCCAGGATATCCTCGAAGAAGCCGCAAAGGGCGCGGCCGCCATCCTCGCTGTCGGGGCATGTGCCCACTGGGGCAGTGTCCAGGCGGCGCGGCCCAATCCGACCGGGGCAGTCGGCGTTCGGGACATTATCAAGAACAAGCCCGTGATCAACATCGCCGGGTGCCCGCCGATCGGTGACGTAGTGACCGCGACGGTAGTCCATTTCCTGACTTTCAATCGTCTGCCCGACATGGATGCGGAGGGCCGGCCGCTCTTCGCCTATGGGGCGCGGATTCATGATCAGTGCCCCCGCCGGGCCAACTTCGATGCCGGCCAGTTCGTCGAAGTGTTCGATGATGACGCCGCGCGCCGGGGGTGGTGCCTCTACAAGGTCGGGTGCAAGGGACCCGCGACCTTCTCCCCCTGTCCGATCTTTCAGTGGAACACCCGCACCAGCTGGCCGATCGGCGCCGGCCATCCGTGCATCGGGTGCACCGAGCCCCATTTCTGGGACACGATGAGCCCGTTCTACGAGCGGCTGCCCGATGTGGGAGGATTCGGGGTGGAACAGCGGGTGGATCTCCTGGGAGCGGCCCTCGCGCTAGGAGCTACTGCGGGTGTCGTGGCGCATGCCGCCGCCACCGGCATCCATCAGGCGCGGGAGCGGAAACGCCAACTGCCAGTGGTTGAACCACCGCCCGGCGGATCCCCACCTTCGAACGCCTGACCGGAGGCCTCCCATGGCCGTGACCAAAGTCGTCGTGGATCCCATTACCCGGATCGAAGGCCACCTGCGCATCGAGGTGGAGGCCGATAATGGCCGGATCGCCAAGTCCTGGGCCTCCTCGACGCAATTCCGGGGAATCGAGCTGGTCATGGAAGGCCGCGATCCCCGAGATGCCTGGGCCTTCACCCAGCGCATCTGCGGCGTCTGCACCGTGGTACACGCGGTGGCCTCGTGCCGCGCGGTCGAGGATGCTCTCGGAATCAAGATTCCTGCCAATGCCAATCTGATCCGGAATCTGATTCACGGGATGCAGTTCATCCACGACCATGTGATCCACTTCTACCACCTGCACGCGCTCGACTGGGTGGACGTGGTAAGCGCGCTCAAGGCAAACCCCGATGGCACCGCCGGGATCGCGAAGAAGATCTCTCCCTGGCCCAACAATTCCGCGACCTATTTCGCCGAGATCCAGGAACGCCTCAAGAAGTTCGTCGGGAGCGGGCAACTGGGGATCTTCGCCAACGGCTATTGGGGGCATCCCGCCTACAAACTTCCTCCCGAGGTGAACCTGCTCGCCGTAGCGCACTATCTGGAGGCGCTCGACTGGCAGCGGGACGTGGTCCGGTTGCACACCATCTTCGGCGGCAAGAATCCCCATCCCAACTTCCTGGTGGGAGGGATGGCATCGGCCATCAACCTCAACGACACCGCGACCATCAATGCCGAGCGACTGACCGACATCCGGGACATGATCACCCGGGCCCGCCGCTTCGTGGAGCAGGTCTACTGGCCGGATCTGGTCGCCATTGCGGGCTTCTATAAGGATTGGGCTGCCATCGGCGGCGGCGTGCCCCATTTCATGAGCTATGGCGAATTCCCCGAGGCCGACATCGGTGACCTCGACAAACTCTACTTCCCGCGCGGCATCGTCCTCGATATGGACCTCTCCCGGGTCCATCCCTTCGAGCCGGAGCGGGTTCAGGAATTCATCAACAGCTCGTGGTACGAATACCCCGGCGGCGACGAGCAGGGCCTGCACCCGTACGATGGAGAGACCAAGGCCAAATACACCGGCCCGAAACCGCCATGGGAATACCTGCAGGGGCTGCCGAAGTATTCCTGGATGAAATCACCCCGGTATGACGGCCGGCCGATGCAGGTGGGACCTCTGGCCCGAGCGCTGGTGGGCTACGCCTCGGGCCATCAAGAGATACGGGAGATGGTCAAGCAGGTGCTGGATACCCTCCAGGTCGGTCCTGCCGCCCTCTTCTCGACCCTCGGGAGGACGGCGGCGCGGGGAATGGAGACCGTGCTCCTGGCTCGACAGATGGATCGCTGGTACGCGGCACTGGTGGACCGGATCAAGAGCGGCGACACCCAGACTTTCTCCCGGGAAAAATGGGAACCGTCCACCTGGCCGGCGGAATCGAAAGGATTCGGTTGGCTGGATGCCCCCCGAGGGGCGCTGGGGCACTGGGTCCGGATCAAGGACGGGAAGATTTCCAAGTATCAGTGTGTTGTTCCCAGCACCTGGAACTGCTCACCGCGCGATGGGAAGGGACAGTTGGGACCCTATGAGGCGTCGCTGGTAGACAACCATCCTCTCGTCCGCCCCGACCAGCCGCTCGAGATTCTGCGCACCATCCATTCATTCGATCCGTGTATGTCGTGCGGAGTCCACGTGCTGGATCCGCGCGGCGCCCTGCTCACCTCGGTGAAGGTGCAATGAGCGAACTCCGCGACCCATCCGGCCGCGCCCACCACCGGAGGATTCGGCCTGGCCCGAAAGATCCCTCCGCGGAGCGGTCGCTATGTGTGGGTCTACCTCTGGGCCTGGCCGATCCGTGCCATGCACTGGATAGCCGCGGGCTGCATCCTGACTCTGGTCGTGACCGGACTCTTTATCGGAAGACCATACTTCGTCACGCAAGAAGGGAGTTCCGCCGCCCCCTTCCTGATGGGATGGATGCGTTTTCTGCACTTCGCGGCGGCGGCGACGCTGGTGGCAACCGGTATTGTCCGGGTCTATTGGCTGTTCGCAGGGAATAAATTCGAGCGCTTGCGGGCGCTTTTCCCGCTGCGGGGCCGCGACTGGGTGAACATGTGGAAGCAAGTCAAGTTCTACCTCATGGTGCATCCCGAAAGGGCCCCACATTATCTCGGGCACAATCCCCTCCAGCAGATCAGCTACACCGCGATCTACCTGATGACGCTAATCATGGTAGTGACCGGCTTCACCCTGTACGGCCAGTCCGATCCGAACGGCTTCTTTTACTGGGCGTTCAACTGGGTCGCCATCCTGTTGGGAGGAACGCCGGTAGTCCGGTTCGTGCACCATGTCATGACCTGGCTTTACCTGACGTTCATCCCAATCCACATCTACCTCGCGATCCGGGCGGATAATCTCGAACACACGGGGGTGATCTCGTCCATCATCACCGGCGGCCGGTTCGTGAAAGCGGACGAGAAGTTCGTGGATACCGGTGATACCCAGGACAGCTGATCCGGACTCCACCCTGGTCCTCGGGCTGGGCAACCCCCTCATGGGCGATGATGGGGTAGGCCTGGCGGTACTTTCGCGCCTGCAGCAAGACTGGGAATGTGAAGGTGTCGACTTGGTGGACGGCGGAACGTGGGGAATGAACCTCCTCCCGCTGATCGAGGATACCCGGCGTCTTCTCCTGCTGGATGCAATCCGGCTCGGCGTCGAGCCGGGGACGGTGCACCTGCTGACCCGGGACCAGTTGCCGCGATATCTGAGTCACAAGCTCTCGCCCCATCAGATCGATCTGAAGGAGATTCTGGCCCTGGCCGAACTGCGCGGCACCTTGCCGGAGGTGGCGATGGCGCTCGGAGTCGAGCCGGCGAAGGTGGAGTTCTCCACCAACCTGAGTCCGCCGGTGGAAGCAGCGCCTCGAGGAGCTCACCGATTTGGCGCTGCGACAGCTGGGTCAGTGGGGTCATTCATGCCGCAGCAGGGCTCCTCGGGTCTATGCATGAGATGAGCCTCGCCCTCGAGGTGGGACGAATGGTCGAGAAGAGGAATGGAGCGTATCCCGGGCGACTGGTCACCGTCGGAGTAGCGGTCGGTAACGACGCTGGGGTGGAGCCGGCGAGCCTCGAATTCTGCCTCGAGGCGGTGCTGGCTCACCCGCCGTTCGCGGGGGCGCGAGCGGTGCTCACCAAGGTTCCCGGCGATGCCCTGCGCCTGGACTACCTGGAGGTGGACGATGGCCGTCCGGACAATTGAGGTTCGCGAGAAGGTGATGGCCATGAACAACGAGCTGGCCGCCGTGGTGCGCCAGCGCCTCGCCGAGGCCGGTGTCGTCGCGTTCAACCTGGTGTCTTCCCCCGGGTCGGGAAAGACGACGCTACTCGAGCGCACTCTGGATGAACTGGGAGAGGAACTCGGGATTGCGGTCGTTACTGGCGACGTCCAGACCCAGAACGACGCCGACCGGTTGGCCCGTCGCACGACCCGATTGGTCCAGGCCGTCGTGACCGGTGGCGCCTGCCATCTGGACGCCAGGCAGGTACTCACCGCGCTGGACGCTATCGATCTCCAACGAACCCGACTGCTCTTCGTGGAGAACGTCGGCAACCTGGTTTGTCCCGCGAGCTGGGATTTGGGAGAAGAGGCGAAGATCGTCCTCTTCTCGGTCACCGAAGGCGAGGACAAGCCGCTCAAGTATCCCAAGATGTTCCGCGAGGCGCGCTACGCGGTGCTGAACAAGATGGACCTGCTGCCACACGTTCCGTTCGACCTTGATTCGGCGGTGGCCGCGGCTCGCAGCGTGAATCCGGACCTCACCTTCTTCTTCACCTCGGCGCTCCACGGCGAGGGGCTCGACGACATGGTTCGATTTCCTGCGGAGCCGGATCCGGCAAACCGCTCCGGTCTAACCGACCGCGCGGAGCCTCGCTCGGCGCTCGTGGTCAGGGTATCGGGCGTCGTGCAGGGAGTGGGCTTTCGCCCCTTCGTGCACCGGCTGGCGGAGCGCCATGCGCTCGCCGGCTGGGTCCGGAACGGCGCCGGCGACGTGCACATCGAAGTCGAGGGCCTGCCCGCGGAGCTGGATGCGTTCGTCCTGGAGCTGAGCGGGATGGCGCCGCCGCTCTCCCGCATCGACCGGGTATCAACCGTCCCAGCCCCGCCGCGCGGACGAGAAGGGTTTTCGATTCTCCGGAGCGAAGAGGCACCGGAGGGAGGACGCCGCCAGCCGGTTCCGCCCGATGTGGCGTTGTGTGCCGCATGTGAGTCAGAGCTACGCGCTCCTTCCAACCGGCGCCACGACTACCCGTTCATCACCTGTACCGACTGCGGGCCGCGTTTCACGGTTATTGAGGCGATGCCGTATGACCGGGAACGCACTAGCATGCGGGCATTCCCCCAATGCCCGGCGTGCCTCGCGGAATACCGAACTCCGGGCGACCGAAGGCACCACTCCGAGAGCAATAGTTGCCCCGTATGCGGACCTGCGGTGTGGACGGAGCTCCCTGGCCAGACCGGCCCGGTCGTCGATGGCTCAGGGCCGGCGCTCGAGTGGGCCGCCGGGATGTTGCTGGAGGGTCGGATCCTCGGCCTGCGCGGGATGGGGGGATTTCATCTCGCGGCAGACGCGACCAGCGAGGCGGCGGTGGCGGAGCTGCGCCGCCGTAAGGCGCGCGCCCGCGAAACCCTTCGCGGTGATGGTATCGTCGCTCGATGAAGCGCGCGTTCTGGCCGAGATCGATGCCGAGGAGGCACGTCTCCTCCTCTCCCGCGAACGGCCCGTGGTCCTGCTCCGCGCCCGATCCCCAAGCCAGCTTGCTCCGAGTGTGGCCCCCCATCTGGATACCATCGGGGTCATGCTGCCCTCGACTCCGCTCCATGTCCTGCTACTCGACCAGGTGCGCCGCCCACTGGTGATGACCAGCGGGAACCGCAGCGAGGAGCCGATAGCCGCCGCCAACGCCGAAGCGCGCGACCGTTTGGGGAGCATCGTCGACGGATTCCTGCTCCACGACCGGGAAATCGCCTTCCGCTGTGACGACTCTGTGGTTCGGGTGAGCGAAGACCTGCCGGTCTTTCTCCGTCGGGCTCGAGGGTACGCGCCGCTTCCGATCGCGCTTCCGGTGCCCAGTCCCGTGCCGCTCCTCGCGGTGGGATCGCATCTGAAGAACACCTTCACCCTGGCGCATGGTGGGCAGGCATTCGTGAGTCCCCACGTCGGCGATCTCGAGGGGCTCGAGACGCTGGAGCAGTTCCACCGTTCCCTGGACCACCTGTCCCGGCTCTTTCAGATCGTGCCGCGTCGCGGTGGCTCGTGATCTCCATCCGGGATATCTCTCCACCCGGATTGCCGAAGAGATGGGCCTCCCCCGCGTCATCCCGGTCCAGCACCATCACGCCCACATCGCGGCAGTACTCGCCGAGAACGGAGAAGTGGGCCCGGTGCTTGGTGTGGCCTTCGACGGGACGGGCTACGGGGACGATGGCGCAGTATGGGGCGGTGAGCTGCTTCTGGCAGACTTGCTTGGCTATCGTCGCATGGGCCATCTCCGCTACGTCCCCTTGCCCGGCGGCGACCGGGCGGCCCGGGCGCCGTGGCGTGTTGCAGCCGGCTATGCCGCGCTCGACCCTCATCTGATGCCGGCATTCGAGTGCGCCTTCGAGGGATTGGACCCTCGTGAGCGAGCAGCGGCCGAGTGGCAAATCGCGGCGGGTGTCAACACGCCTCACGCGTCCTCGATGGGCCGCCTGTTCGATGCAGCGGCGGCCATACTTGGCGTGCGGCGGGTGGCGGACTACGAAGGACAGGCGGCGATGGAGCTCGAAGCGCTCGCCGGGAAACGGATCGCCTCGGAGTACCGCTTTGGCCTGGAGGAAGGGCCCGACGGACTACTCATCCTCGACCCGGTCCCACTCCTCGTGCGTCTCGGGTTGAGCAAGCTGCGCGGTGAGAATGCCGCCGACCTGGCCGCCGATTTCCATGCCAGCATTGCCTGGATGACGACACACTGGGTCCGCCGGGCCGCCGAACGGGCGGGAGTCGATACCGTCGCTCTCGGTGGGGGCACCTTCCAGAATGCGCGTCTCTTCGCCTCGCTTCGGCATCGGCTTGCAGGCGGCCGGACTTCGGGTGCTCACGCCCCGGGTCCTCAGTCCCAATGACGGTGCGGTGAGTTACGGCCAAGCCGCGGTGGCCGCAGCTCGTCTCGCTCGCGAAGCAACTTGATCAGGAGTTAACGCCCATGTGCCTCGGGATTCCCGGACGGATCGTCGAGATTCATCAAGACGAGGGGCTTGCGATGGGCCTGGTGGACTTTGGGGGCGTTCGGCGCGAAGTCTGTCTGGCGTATGTCGAAGACCAGGTGCAGCCCGGCGACTACGCGTTGGTGCACGTCGGCTTCGCCATCGCCAAGGTGGATGAGGACGAGGCGCGCCGGACCTTCGAGGCGCTGCGGCAGATGAGCCAGCTCGAGGAGCTCGACTGGATGCGCGAGGTGGCGGACCGCAGCCTGGATGCAATGACTGGAGGGCAGGCATGAAGTACTTGAGTGAATACCGCGATCCCGCCCTCGCCCGCGCGCTGATCGGCCAGATCCGGCAGACGGCCAGTCGTCGCTGGACATTGATGGAGGTATGCGGCGGCCAGACCCATACAATCGTCAAGCAGGGGCTCGATGAGCTGTTGGGCGAGTCGGTAGAGATGATTCACGGTCCCGGCTGTCCGGTGTGTGTCACGCCGCTCGAGCAGATAGACCGAGCTCTCGCGCTCGCCGCCATGCCGAATGTCATCTTCACAAGTTTCGGAGACATGCTTCGGGTGCCGGGAAGCGAGTGCGATCTGCTCCAGGTCCGGGCCCGAGGCGGACAGGTCCGTGTAGTGTATTCGCCGCTGGATGCTGTCGCCCTCGCCCGAAAGAACCCTGAGCGTGAAGTGGTCTTTTTCGCGGTGGGCTTCGAGACGACGGCCCCAGCTAACGCCATGGCCGTCTGGCGTGCTGCGCAGCTCGGACTCCGAAATTTCAGCATGCTGGTCTCCCACGTGACGGTGCCACCCGCCATGACGGCCATCCTCGACGCGCCGGACAATCGGGTCCAGGGCTTCCTCGCGGCGGGCCACGTCTGCACGGTGATGGGGTGGACCGAATACGAGCCGATCGCGGCGCGTTACCGGGTGCCGATCATCGTGACCGGATTCGAGCCGCTCGACATCCTGGAGGGGATTTACCTGGGGATACGACAGCTGGAAGCGGGACGGTACGAGGTCGAGAACCAATACGTGCGCTCGGTGCGACGAGAGGGAACCGTTCCGGCGCGAACCCTCGTCGAGCGGGTCTTCCACCTGGTGGATCGGCAGTGGCGCGGCCTCGGCACCATCCCCATGAGTGGATTGGCCCTGCGCGAAGAGTTCGCGGACTTCGATGCCGAGCTTCGCTTCGGGCTCAGTGAAATCAGAGCATCGGAGCCGACCGAGTGCCGGGCGGGCGAGGTGCTTCGCGGGCTCCTGAAGCCGCCCGATTGTCCGATGTTTGGCAATCGTTGCACACCGGAGCACCCACTCGGCGCACCCATGGTTTCTTCCGAGGGCGCCTGCGCCGCGTATTTCAACTACGGTCGCATCCGCCAGCCCCAGCACGCTGAGGTCTGAGAGGTGGCTACTACTCCACTGATCGACGGCTTGACCTGCCCGGTCCCGTTGACCTCGACCGACCGGGTCCAGCTGGGCCATGGCTCCGGTGGGAAAATGAGCGCCAGCCTGTTTCGGGAGCGGATTCTGCCTCACTTCGACAATCCTGCGCTCGCCGTGTTGGGTGACGCGGCGGTATTCCGGGTTCCGTCAAGCGAATTGGCCATCTCCACCGACAGCTTTGTGGTAAGCCCGCTCGAGTTCCCGGGCGGGAACATCGGATCGCTGGCGGTCCATGGTACCCTGAATGACTTGGCTATGATGGGCGCCCGGCCATTTTGTCTCACGGTGGGATTCGTGCTCGAGGAGGGGTTGCCGTTCGATCAGTTGGATCGGATCGTTGCGGCGATGGCTGCAGCGGCTCGGCGGGCGGACGTTCCGATCGTGGCCGGAGACACAAAAGTCGTCGAGCGGGGCAAGGCCGATGGGCTCTACATCAATACGACTGGCGTCGGGGTTCTCCACGTCGGGGCGAGGCCGGGACCCCGCGGGGCCCGTGCGGGGGACGCCATACTGGTGAGTGGTCCGATCGGCCGCCATGGCATGGCAATCATGGCCACTCGAGAGGGTATCGGGTTCGAGACCGGAATCGAAAGCGATAGCGCCTCGCTGTGGCCGGTGGTGGCGCCGCTCCTTCACCGGTTCGGCCCAGCGATTCACGTCCTGCGTGACCCCACCCGCGGCGGTCTTGCAAGTGCGCTGAACGAGATTGCGCAGGCCTCCGGGTGTAGGGATCGAGTTGGAAGAATCGAGCCTGCCAATCCCGGGGGCGGTGCAGGCCGGTTGTGAGATGCTCGGTCTCGATCCGATCTACGTGGCCAATGAAGGGATCCTGGTGGCGATGGTTCCCGAGGCCAGCGCGACCGCTGCGCTCGAGTGCATGAGGGCCGATCCGCTTGGTGCCGAAGCAGCAGTCATCGGCCGGGTGGTGGCCGCCCACCCGGGCTTCGTCGTACTCCACACGGCCTTGGGCGGCACCCGGATCGTCGACTTGCTCCCGGGCGACCAATTGCCCCGAATCTGCTAGATTCCCTCTCGAGTCGGCCCCCTCCATTCCTCTTGAGATCACACCATCCAATGCCTGGGGTTGCAACCAACGTCTGTCCCGCCTGCGGCGCTCCTGCCTCGGGAAAGTTCTGCGGCGCTTGCGGGGCGAGTCTCGTCGCCCGCCCTGCGCCGGCTGTGGTGCCCCTCTTGGGGCCGGCGCCCAGTTCTGCTCGAGCTGTGGCCGGACCACGGGAGCGGTGAACAAGCCGAGCCGGAGACCGAGTGCGCTGGGTGCTCACCGGCGCCGTGGGGAGCGCCCTCATTGCGGGCCTGCTGATTTTCCTCACCCGTGGGGCTCCGGCCCCTGCGGCTGAGGTGGCGGCGAGCGCGCCATTTGCCGGCGGTGCCGCCGCCGGCGGCGGGCCGCCACCCGACATCAGCAACATGTCTCCCCGCGAGAGGTTCGATCGTCTGTACAACCGGATCATGACGGCCGCCGAGAACGGGGATGAGGCGACGGTGACCAATTTCTCGCCCATGGCGCTCTCGGCGTATGGCATGCTTGATACGGTCGATGCCGACGCGCGCTATCATGCCGCACTGATCAGGCTCCATACCGGGTGACATCGACGGTGCCACCGCGCTGGGCGATACCATCCTCGCCAACAACCCGGGCCATCTCTTCGGCTATATCGTGCTCGGCACGGTTGCCCGATTCCGGAAGGACGACGCGGGACTGAGCAAGGCGTACTCCGGGTTCCTCAGTCATTACGGCGCCGAAATGAAGGCCGGCCGCGCGGAGTACAGCGATCACGCACGTTCAATTACCGACTTCAAGAAGGCCGCGGAAGCAGCGAGGTCACCCGCATGACATTGCTCGGTCAATTCTGCCTCTGGATCGCGATCCTGGTTGGGACATGGGGAGCGGTCGTTGGCTTCTCGGGCCGCTGGCAGGGCAGGCCCGCCTTGGCCGAGGCGGTGATCCGCTCGGTGTATGCCGTGTTCGGGCTGATGGTGGTCGCGACGATTTGTCTCTGGCAGGGTTTGATCAGCCACGACTTCAACATCGAGTACGTGGCGGGATATACCTCCCGCAATCTGCCGACCTATTTCATCGTCTCGGCGCTGTGGGCGGGTCAGAAGGGTTCGCTGCTCTTCTGGGCGGTGGTGCTCTCCCTCTTCTCCAGCCTGGCGCAGTGGCTCACCTCGGCGCGCTACCGCGCGATGATGCCTTACGTGGCGGCCACCACCCTGAGTGTGGTGACTTTCTTCGTCACGGTGATGGTCTTCGCCGCCAACCCGTTCGAACGACTTCGCCTTCACGCCTCCCGACGGGCGGGGATTCAATCCCCAGCTGCAGAACATCGGCATGGTGATCCACCCGCCGATGCTCTACCTGGGCTACATCAGCATCGCCATTCCGTTCGCCTTTGCCATTGCGGCCCTGCTGTCCAACCGGCTGGATACCGGCTGGATTCACGCCATCCGCAAATGGACCCTGATGAGCTGGCTGTTCCTCTCGATCGGCATCACCCTCGGCATGTGGTGGGCCTACGTCGAGCTGGGCTGGGGCGGCTACTGGGCGTGGGATCCGGTGGAGAACGCGAGCCTGCTCCCCTGGCTCACGATGTCGGCGTTCCTGCACTCGGTGATGATCCAGGAAAAGCGGGGGATGCTGAAACGCTGGAACATGATGCTGATCGTGGGCTCGTTCCTGCTCAGCATCTTCGGCACCTTCATCACCAGGTCCGGGGTGATCGCCAGCGTACACAGCTTCACCCAGTCGAACGTCGGCTACTTCTTCCTGGCGTTCCTGGTAGGTGCGGCGGTGCTTTCGTTCACCCTGCTCTATACCCGGTGGGACCGGCTGGAAGCGGAAGTGAACCTGGAATCCATGGTGAGCCGGGAAGCGGCGTTCCTCTTCAATAATCTGCTGTTCGTCGGAGTCGCCTTCTCGGTGCTGTGGGGAACGCTGTTCCCCATCCTGTCCGAAGCGGTGCGGGGCACCAAGATCACCGTGGGGCCGCCGTTCTTTAATAAGGTCAACGTCCCGATGGGCTTGTTGCTGCTCGCCCTGACGGGAATCGGGCCGCTCATCGCCTGGCGCAAGGCCTCGACCGCGAATCTCAAGCGCCAGTTCACCTGGCCCGTCGTCACCGGCGTCGTCGTGCTGGGAATCGCACTCGCCTCCGGCATGCGGCACTTCTATTCCATCATGGCGCTCTCGCTGGGCGGTTTCGTCGCGGGAACGCTGGTCCAGGAGTTTGCCCGCGGCACCCGCGCTCGCCATCGCATGTACAACGAGAGCTATCCGCGTGCGCTCGCGCATCTGGTCGCGCGTAACCGGCGGCGGTACGGCGGCTACCTGGTGCACGCCGGCATGCTGATCTATTTCGTCGCCTTCACCGGGATGGCCTTCAAGCGCGACATGGAGGCTACTCTCAAGCCGGGCGACTCGATCACCATGATGAGTCCATTCGGTCACCAGTACCAGTTCACCCACGTGGGCGTCTCGCAATACGAATCGCTCAACCGGGTGGTCACCGCCGCGTCGGTCGAGGTCAAGAAGGACGGCAAAGCGGTGGGCATCATGACCTCGGAGAAGCGCCAGCACGTGGACAGCTTCGGCCGGCCAACCTTCGAGCCTTCTACCGAGGTCGCCATCCGGAGCAATCTCCAGGAAGACCTCTACATCGTGTACGCCGGCTCGGTGCAGGGCAGTGAGGAGGCGGTGTACCGCTTCACTATCAATCCCCTGGTGCTCTGGGTGTGGCTGGGCGGCATGGTGCTGGTGGCCGGCGGGTTGATCACGATGTGGCCGGGCGGACCCACCGCCCATGGTGCGCCGCGTCGCGCGCAGGCGGGATACGGGGTGCAGCTCACTACCGCGGCTAGCCAATGAGCGTTGTGACTCGACGGGCTTTTCTCGCGGGTCTCTCGGTGGCGCTTGGCGGCTTGGCTGCTCCAGGCCGCCCGGTCCGCTCTCAGCAGCAGCCGCAGGCGGGCCAGGGAGAGGTGGGGACGCTTCGGGATCCCGCCGCGGCCGGTCCTCCCAAGGCACCAGCCACCGCGCGAGACAACGAGCCGTTCATCCAGTCGGTCGAGCATCGAATCCGCTGCACCTGCGGCTGCAACCTCGATGTCTACACCTGCCGTACGACCGACTTCACCTGCAGTACGTCGCCCCGGATGCACCGCGAGGTCCTGGCGCTCCAGGATCAAGGGAAGAACGCCGACGAGATCGTCGCCGCGTTCGTGACGCAGTATGGGGAGCAGGTCCTGATGGCGCCCAAGCCGGAAGGCTTCAACCTGGCCGGCTATCTGGTTCCCGGAACCCTGCTGCTGATGGGCGGTGCCGTGCTGACTGTTCTCTTGCGGCGCCGGATGCGGGTCGCTGCCGCCGAACGGGTGACCGTGCCGGCGGACTCGACGCCCGTTGCCACGCCGGAGGAACTGGCTCGGCTCAACCGTGAGCTGGCCGACTCGGAGCGCGAATGACCCTCGAAGTCATCGCAGCAATTCTGGTCGGGCTCGCGGTGCTCGCAGTTGTACTGGATCCGCTTCTCCGTAACGCGGCACCCCCGGCCCAACCCGTGATCGAACCCGAGGATCTGGAGGAGACTCCCAAGGGCATTGCGCTCGCTGCTCTCAGGGAAATCGAGTTCGACCGCGCGACCGGCAAACTCTCCGATGAGGACTACGCCGCATTGAAGGCGAAGTACTCGGAGGAGGCATTGGCGTTGATCCGGGCCGAAGAGAATGCGCAGGCCAGTGAGGCGGCTCCGGACCGAATCGAAGCGATGGTCGAGGCGCGTCTCCAGGTACTTCGCGGGGAGGGACCGTTAGCTTGTCCCCGATGCGGTCCTCGCCCCGAGGCGGACGCGATTTTCTGCTCGAACTGCGGCGACCGCTTGGGTGGAGGCGGCCGGTGTGTGGCCTGCGGCGCGGCACTCCACCCCGACGGCCGGTTCTGCGAATCCTGTGGTGCGGCCGTGGCGGCCTGATTCACCGCCGGGGTCTGGCTATGGGTTGACCACGACGGTCCCGGTGAAGCCCGGATACAACGAGGGCGGGTGAAGCGAGCAGTGATAGCCGTACGTGCCTGCGGTGTGGAACGTCATCGAGTATGTCCCGCCCGGCATGCCTCCCCCTCCGCCGTAACCCCCTCCGCCACCAACTGGCGGGGTGAGTTGGCTGCTGGCCCAGATGGACTGGTCGCTGGTGGTCGTATGGGCCGATGGGCCCTGATTGGTCCACCGCACCGTGCCACCGACCTTGATGCTGAGGTTGGCCGGGGAGAAGGAAAAATTCTCAATGGTCACATTGGAGGTAGCGGGCCCTCCTGGATTGCCAGGACCGGTCGGATTTGACCCACTGCTGCTGCTGCTGCAGCTCAGCGAGCCGGCCAAGGCCGCGATACCCAAGAGTTGGATGAGTTTCATACGTCCTCCCTACGAGTTGGACCGCTCTCGCGCAGAGCAGTCCGGCAATGCAATAACCTAAGGCGAC
Source organism: uncultured Gemmatimonadales bacterium (assembly GCA_963821525.1). Classification (GTDB taxonomy): domain Bacteria; phylum Gemmatimonadota; class Gemmatimonadetes; order Gemmatimonadales; family GWC2-71-9; genus DATBGE01. The sequence continues at coordinate 404,341 of CAWGED010000005.1, forward strand.
GGCGCTTGGGGACGCCAAGGCACACGCCACCTTTCATGTAAGGAAACGGCTCGCAAGGTTGTAAGCGGTGCGCTGAGCTGGAGCTTTCCCGCAGACTGACTCAGAGCGGAAGGCGGAGCCCGGCACCAACCGTGAAGGTGGTGAACGTCTTCATCCTGGCTCCGGCAGGAATATCGTTCTCGCTGAAGGGGCTGGACGATATCCCGAAGCTCAGCGTTGTTCTCCAGAATCATCCCGCCCAAGGGCATCAGCAGGCTCAATCCGAACCGGCCGCCCACGCTCCCGCGCTCGCTGAGCGTCTCGGTGTCCCAGTAGTCGAATGTCGGGCCGGCTTCGAGCTGGAGCCGGCTCCCTTCGAAGCTGACGATCCGGCGGGCAATCGTGAATGCGGCGCGCAACCGTTGGCTGTGCGTCGTCTTGTCTTTGATCGCCGCATCGTTGGTCTCCCCATAGAGACTCCCCTTCGCGTAGCCGAGATCCACCCTTCCTTCCCAGGCGTCCCAGCGGCGCGCCAGACCCAGCTCGAACCCGATGCTGTTGCTGGGCCGGACCTCGATGTTGACCGAGGTCGTGGTGTCTTCCGCGCCACCACTGAAATCTTGCCATCCCGCGGCGAACCGCAGTTGCCAGGGGCGATCCACGGAGCTCTGCACCTGTGCCTGGGCAGTGGTCGAGACGAGGCCGAGAGTCAGGGCAAGGATGGGTGCGGCGCGCATTCGCGTCTCCTTCCGGTCGGGGTCTCGAGGCCAGCCGGGGATCCCGGCTGGCCTCGTGCGGGCTTCACTTCATTTGGAGTAGGAGCCAACCCTTGCTGCTGCTGCCGTCCTTGAGCACCCAGTTGTACGGCGCCAGGGTCTGGAGGGCGACCTTGTCCTCGATGGCATTACCGACCAGGTCGTCATTGCTCTTGATCCAGCTGGCGACCGCGGCCAGCAGGTTGTAGAGACTCCTCGCCGCCTTGATCTTCTTTGCCACCGTGCCGCTGTCGATGGCGCCGGTGAAGTCCTGATATGTCGTGGTGAACCCGGCGATCATGGTGTTCCAGCGGCTCTGGTCGATCTTGATCTGGCAGGCCGTATCGTCGTCCTCGAGCGCCACGAGCCTCAACGCCGCGCCGGGATGGGCGGCCTTGTAACTGTTGATCTGCAACTGGCTGAAGAGGAGCACGTTCCCGTTCCACACAGTTCCGTTCTGGTCGTAGGCGTAGGGGTCGCCGGCATGCTCTCCCGCACACTGGTAGTCGGTGAGCGAGTCGGAGGTACCCAGCTGGCCCATCACATGGACCTCATATTCGGGATCGCCCTTCAACCAACCCTCAAAATCACCCGGTATCCAAGCCTGAGTCATGTACAATCCGGGCGGGGTCAGGACCGATCCGCCGCCCCCGCCGCTGCCGCAGGAAGGCGGCACGCAGGTAGCCCCTGCCGGACCGGGCGGATGGTCGAAGTCGGTCTCCACCGGAACGACCGCGAGGACCGGTGTCACCGGCGGCTTCCCGGGATCGAGGAAGTGGCGGCCGCCGTTCAGGTCGAAGGCGACCGGGATCTCGCCATCCCGGGCCTGGGTGGCGACGAGAAGATGGGCGTCTCCATTCCAGCGGCGGCGGTGGTCTGGCACCGGCAGGTAGACTTCGAGTTGCCGGGTGGCCCGGGCGACCGAATCGGTGCGTTCCTCGCTCTCGCCGTTCTCCCGGGCCACAATCCTGGTCGCCGCTCGGCTCTTTTCCGAGAGAAAGCGCTGGAGATGGATTTTCCCTTCAGGGTAGGGCGAGGCATCGAGCCTGGCTTTGACCTCCGCGCGGAAACCAGGATTCCTGAGCGCGAGTGCGAACCGGCGGGCGAGACCCTCCAGCTGGCGGGTGTCCGGCGAGATGTCGGCCGCCGCGGAGACGGTGGGCTCCGGTGGTGCGGTGGGCGGAGACTCACGATCGTTACAGGCGGCGGAGCAGAGTACCGTGAGCAGCACGGCCGTTTGAGGGACGCGGGACATGGCCGACCTCCATCGTTGGGGTAACGCCGACTCGGCGGAATGCCGGCGGCGTGGCCAACGTAGGAAGCGGCTCTACTGAGCCCGGGATCCGGGAAACGCGGTGGGTGTTGGAACTACGCGATGTGGGAGGAACACGGAAATGATGGAAGCGAAACGCGACGACTACGCCATCTCGACCGACCCGGCCCGGTTCGACCTCGATGTGATACACGGATACCTCACGCGCTCCTACTGGGCCGAAGGGATCTCGCGGGAGCTGGTCGCACGGTCCATCGCCAACTCGCTCTGCTTCGGCATTTACCACGGTGAGAAACAGGTCGGCTTCGCCCGGATGATCACCGACAAGACCACCTTCGGCTATCTGGCCGACGTGTTCGTGCTGGAGGAATACCGGGGCAGGGGACTATCCAAGTGGCTCATGGAGGTCATCATGGCTCACCCTGAGCTGCAAGGCTTTCGCCGTTGGCTACTGGCCACCCGCAGCGCGCACGGCCTCTACAAACAATTCGGCTTTGATCTCCTGGCGCATCCCGAGAACATGATGGAGATCGTGCGGGCGGGACTGTATGCGGACGGGCGGACGAGAAGCGGCGGACGAAAAGCGGCGGACGAAAAGCGGCGGACCGGCGGACGGGAGAGCGGCGGACGAAGCGGCGGACGAAAGGCGGCGGACCGGCGGACGGTTGACGGTTGGTTGAAGATGTGGTGGAATCTTCCGCGGTATGATGCCTTATGAGAAGCGGGATGCCTGGAAGCGTTGCCACGAACTGGTCCTTGCCGTGTATGCCGCGACCCAGGCTTGGCCGCGCTCCGAGTTGTACGGTCTCACCTCGCAAGTGCGGCGGGCGGCAGTATCCGCGGCGACCAACATTGCCGAGGGTGCTGCCAAACGAGGACCCCGTGAGTTCCGCCGATATCTGGACATTTCGCTGGGATCTCTCTCAGAGGTCAGCTATCTGCTCCGTCTGGCCAGGGAACTGGGGTACTCAAGTGACGAGGCTGCCACGAAGCTTGAGATTACCCGAACGAGAGCCAGCAGAGTGACATGGCAGCTGTATTCATCGATGAAACCATCCGGCGCACCCTAGAAACCACCGTCCGCCGGTCCGCCGTTCGTCCGCCGTTCTTGTCCGCCGTTGTCCGCCGTCTTGTCCGCCGGTCCGTCGTTTGTCCGCCGTCTTGTCCGCCGTTGTCTCGTCCGCCGTTGTTGTCCGCCCGTCCGCCGCGTTTCGTCCGCCGGTCCGTCGTCCTCACTGCGCCGCAAGCACCGCCACGATCCTGAGCGGGCCACCGCTGCCTCCCTTGATCTTCATCGGCAGCGCGATCACGAATGCCCCGGTGTCCGGCACCTGATCCAGGTGCGCGACATTCTCGAAGCCGGGGATGTTTGCGGCAAAGAGAATCTGGTGGGTGTCGAAGGTCTTCGACTGGCCGTAGTCGATACTCGGCGTGTCGATTCCAACCGCATCAACCTTGCGTTCCACCAAGAGCCGTGCCGCCTCCGGATCGATTCCCGGGAAATGCAGCTCGGGAACAGCCTCGGGTCCGGTCTTGGTCGTACCCAGGTACTTGAGCCGGTCTGGCCAGCGGGATCCCCACCCGGTCCGCACCAGCACGATGGTTCCAGCCGGAATCCGTCCGTGCTCCTTCTCCCATTCGGTGATATCCGCCGGCTCAAACCGGTAATCGGGCGACGCTGCCGCCTTGGTCGAGACGTCGATCACCACTGCGGGACCGACCAGCTGATCCAGGGGGATCTGGTCGGTGGTATGGTGTCCCGCCGCGAAATGAATCGGGGCATCGAGATGAGTGCCGCCATGTTCCGCGGCCGAGAAGTTGTTCGCCGCGTAGTAGTAGCCGCCTGGGGTTACCTGGTCGGAGACCACTTCCAGGGTAAAGGGCTTCGCGGTGGGCCAGTAGATCGTCTCACTGGAGAAATCCCAGCTCAAGTCCACCCAGCGGCCAGTCGTGAGCCGGTCTGGGGTCGGCCGGGTTTGACAGGCGAGAATCCCCAGTCCGAGAACTGAGAGGCATAGAATCGGCGAGCGCATGGGATCTCCTGCAGGCGAGAGGGCGGCAGTAGATTGCCTCCCTATGACGCTCTCCACAAGCGGACTCTCCCGAACCGACCTCGAGTCGGCCGCGCGACTGGTTCGCGCCACCCTGGTGCCGACGCCGCAGATCTGCTGGCCGCTCCTCTCCGAGCGGGTCGGCGCCGAGGTGTGGGTCAAGCACGAGAACCATCTCCCCACGGGGGCATTCAAGGTTCGGGGAGGGGTGGTCTACCTCGATCACCTGCGAAGAAACCATCCCCATGTGCGCGGCGTGATCGGGGCGACGCGTGGCAATCACGGCCAAAGTATTGGCTTTGCCGCCAGGCGATCAGGTCTGGAGGCCACGATCGTGGTCCCCCACGGCAATGGCAGGGAGAAGAACATCGCGATGCGCGCACTCGGCGTCACCCTGATCGAACACGGTGATGACTTCCAGGCGGCGCGGGAGCACTCGATCGAACTGGCCGAACGGAGCGGCCTTCACCTGGTCCCGGCCTGGGATCCCCTTCTGGTGCGCGGTGTCGCGAGCTATGCGCTGGAATGGTTCCGCGCGGTCGCCGATCTGGACACGGTGTATGTGCCGATCGGGATGGGATCAGGTATCTGCGGCGTGATCGCGGCGCGTGATGCCTTGGGACTGGGCACCACGGTCGTTGGAGTAGTGGCCGAGCTGGCGCCTGCGTATGCCCTGTCCTTCGCAAAGCGATCTGTGGTGAGCACGGAGACCTGCAACACGCTCGCCGATGGAATCGCCACACGGGTGCCACACCCGGATGCCCTCGCCATCATTCTCGAGGGCGCCGATCGGATCGTGACGGTGTCGGAAGAGGAGATCATGGACGCGATGCGCTGGTATTTCAGCGACACGCACAATATCGCGGAAGGTGCCGGCGCAGCCGGCCTCGCGGCTCTCATGCAAGAGCGTGAGGCCATGAAGGGAAAGCGGGTGGGTCTCGTACTTTCCGGCGGTAACGTTGACTCGGAGGCCTACATAGCGATTCTGGGAGCTAAACCGGAAGCTTAGGAGGGCGGCTGAAGCTCGCTGCGGGATGCGTCGGCAGAATGATCCGTTCCGCGGTTTCCTGGTTACCACTGCCGCGCGAATCGGAACGATGTTCTTTAATCGGGGGGGGACCCCCGGCGGGGGCCTCACCGAAGATCCCCACTGCAGCCTCCGGTTAGTGCAGCGTAATTCCCAGGCCGAGCTGAATGACGTTGAAGCTGGCGCCGTCGGCGGTCTTGACCCCGTCGGCGGTCAGGTCGCCGAGGCTGCCGTAGTTGAAGTTGAGCACCGGAGTCAGAGAAATCGTCGCCGCGACCGGAAAGTCATATCCCACGCCGATGGTTGCTCCGACGCCGTAGCCTTCCACCGTTGGGAGCGGGCCTGAAGTCCGGAGCCCTGCCGCACCGATCCCGCCCCGGATGAAGAACCCTTCCTTCTTGGGATACCAGTAGAGCGCCACCGAGAGATTGCCCAACGCCTCGTCGGTATCGAGGTTGCTGTCGTGTTTGAACCAGCTGGTCCCTTCGACGCCGAGCAGCAGGTCCGGCCGCAGAACCCCGCCCAGCTTGAAGTAGCCGGAGAAGGCGCCTTCCCGGTCGTTGGAACCGCAGCCGTCACAGCTCACGTCCGCCGAGCCGTAGCCGCCGCCAAATCCGAACCAGAATCCCTTGTGGCGAGTCTCCTCTTCCTGCGCGAGGGTGATCCGGCTCGCCGCAAGCGCGAGCAGGAGCGTGAGGCAGAGAATCCGTGGCAGCGACCGCATATGATCTCCGGGTCAATGGAGTTGAGATCGGGGCAGGCTCAAACCAATAGTAATTGACTCCGAGAATCGGGGACCGAGTGCCACACGGATGCCACCCGCTCGCCGCCAGAGTACTGCGCGGGAGCGGGTACATTGTGAGCTAGTATGCGCAAATGCTGAGCGCGAACTGAACCAGAGTCTGCTTCCATTTAGCCGGGAAGCTTTGGTTCTCGAAGCTCAGGTCGCCGACATCGCCGTAGGTGAGCGTCACCACTGGGGTGATTGCGGTGTGGCTCCCAATCGGAATGTCATATCCCGCGCCGCCCATGAGGCCTAATCCGTACCCTTCCAGTTTGTCACTCCCATCAGAGGCCTCATATCCGGCGAAACCGACACCTCCCTTGAGGAACACCCCCGTCTTCCGGCTGGGATAGACGTAGATCGCCGCGGAGAGATTGCCGACGGTGTTGTCGACGCCGTCCATATTCTTGAACCAGCCGTTTGACTCGACACCGAGCAGCACTTGTTCACTCAGGGTCCCGCCCAGTCGAAGGAGGCCACTGACGCCACCTTCGGAGCTTGTACTTCCGCAGCCGTCGCAGCTCGGATGTACCGAGCCATAACCCAGGCCCCCGCCGATCCAGAAACCCTGGTGCACCCGGTGTTCCTCTGGGGCCTGGGCTTCGTCCTGGGCCCAGCCCCCCGTTGCACTGGCGAAGAGCGCAGCCAGCGCGAGATACGTGATACGCATGGTTCGTCCTCCCTGACGGCCACTGGTATTCGGGGGCCTGCTGCCCGGGCCGCGGGACAGCGAGGCGACCGAACCATGCCGGGGGAGGGTCAAGCAAGGATCAAGCGGGGTAGTGCCAGTACCGAGTACCTAGTACAGAGTACCTAGACCGAGTACCGAGTACCCCTCTGTGCTAGGTACTCGTTACTAGGTACTAGGTACTGTATTCAGTAGAACGTCAGTGCGAGCCCCAACTCGACCACCGTGTAGTTGAGGCCACTCGCCGGCGCTACACCGCCGGCTCCCGATGTCACCTTGAGCTGGCCGGGAGCGCCCCACCACACACCAGCCATCGGTGCGAGCGCGGTTCGTTTGCCCACCATCAAGTCATAGCCCACTGCGCCGGCGAGCCCTGGGCCGGCGCCCTTGAGGGTGGTTCCACTCTGCCGGTACTGGTAGATCGAAAACCCGACGCCGCCCTTGAGAAACAGTCCCTTGCGATAGAGCGGGAACCAGCGTGCGGTGAGCGACCCGTTCCCGATCAGCGTCTTAATGCCCTCGGCATCACGGAACCAGGCGCCAAACTCTCCGCCCACGAGGAGCTTCTGGTTGACGGTCCCTCCTACCGCCAGTGTGAGGGAAGGGCCCCAGGTGTCGATCGGGAGGCTGCATTGGTCGCAGGTGCGATGGGCCTGGGCGTACGCTCCCGACACGCCGAACCAGGTTCCTTCATGAACCCGGACGGGTGCATACTGCTGGGCCAATGCCAGCGCGGGCAACAGGAGAAGTACCACGGCGAGACCGCATCGGAGGGCGATTCTCAGGAGTTAGAACTCCATCTGTTCCATCTTCCGCAGCCCCACCCGGAGCGGAACCAGGGTGGTGACGATGCAGATGACCGCCACCGCGCCCAGGGCGCCCACCATCGTCGGTGTGATGGCAACCGGCTCTCCCGCGAGTTGTGCCCGCAGGTAGGTCATCACCGGCACCGCCTCGATCACGATCACGACGCCCAGCAGGACAATCGCGGACATCATGAAGACCAGTCCGCCGAATCCGGTCGGGATCTGGGCCGCATTCTCGGTATCGAACTTGGGATAGAGCGCGCCGAGGCCCAGGGCGAGCGAGCTGATAGCGAGAGTGAGGAGCACCATGGTCCCCAGGCTAACCATCATCATGAACGGCGAAGCCTGGAGCAGCAGGTTGGTGGTGAACGTGATCGCGATGGCGAGGACGAGAAGGGGCACAGTCCCCGTCCAGTACTTGCTCCACAGCAGCGCGGACAGATCGAGCGGGCTCGAGCGCAAGAGCCACATCTGTTTCCCTTCCAGGGACACCGCGGGAAATACGAATCGCGCCGCAACCGCGGCGAGCACGAAGCCCGCGAGGCCCAGGTTGAGGAAAACCACCAGGCTCACCAGGAAGAATGACACTCGCTCGCCGGAGAAGAGCGGCAGCGATTTGATATTGAAGATGTAGACGACGAGGAGCACGCCAAGGAGAATCAGCTGGCTCCACTGAGTCGTATCCCGGAAAAAGACCCTGACATCCTTCAGAATGAATTCCCGGCGGGCCGGCGGCATCGCTCCTGCGATCGTATACAACACACTCGGCCACCGTCGGCCGCGCACGAACCGCTCCGGACTCTCCTGCGCCTTCGAGAAACCGTTGGAATACAGTTTCCAGTGCAGGATGGCTCCGAGCACCACGAACGCCGGCGCCGTGGTCCACAGCAGGACGACCGGAAGCGGGTCGGCCACCCGGGTGAGCCAGTTCATGATGGTCGCCGTTGCCCATTCGCTCGGGAGAAACGGACTGGTCGGGGTGCGAAGGGCGCCCAGGTAGTCGAGCAGGTTGTTCATTCCCTCGGGACGCGCCAGCTGCTCCGGCCGGACCAGCCGGAGGAGCAGCACGAGTCCCCCTGCGGCGCCGATCGCGACCAGGCTCAGCAGATCGCGCGCGCGGCGAGCGGGGAAGACGTTGACGAGGATGAGTGTCACCGCCGGTTCCAACCACGCAGGGCAGCAGGAAGTACGGTACCAGCGCCGCCAGTACCACGATTGGGAATAGCGGTCCACCCCGGTAGACGATCCCATAGGCGGTGAAGATCGGCACCGCCATCAGCACCACCATCCAGGAAGAGTGCACCAGGGTCTCGCCCAGCTTGGCCAGATAGAGGCGCAGCCAATCCACGGGTGCCGCCACCAGCATGTCGAGATCCCGCGCCAGGAAATAGCTGGACAGCGCGGTGATGAGATTGGACAGCAGCAACAGCGACGCGAAGGCGAGAAGGGTGACGCCGAGCAGTTTGGCGGCCAGGATGGTGCCGATTTCCTGCTCGGAGTGGATGTAGCGTAGCACTCGATAGAACACCCCGAAGACAGCGCTCCAGAAGCCGAGTCCGAGCAGGACCAGGAGCACGACCTTGCCGGTCCCCTCCGACTTCTGTTCCCTGAGCCGCGCGAAGGTGGCCTGCCACTTCGGGCGGAGCACCGTCCGGAGCGTCGGCTGCACCGGTGCCGGTTTCGTCGTGCTACTGATCGAGGATGACATCCAGCTCCCGCTCGTGAATTCCGCCGGTGAGCTTCAAGAACAGCTCCTCGAGACTCATGTCTCCCGAGGCGGTTTGCTGGCGAAGCTCCGCCATCGTTCCGCAGGCGACAATCTTGCCCTGCTGGATGATCCCGATGCGGTCGCACATCGCCTCGGCGACCTCCAGCGTGTGGGTGCTCATCAGCACGGTTCCGCCCCGATCGACGAACGCGCGGAAGAGATCCTTGAGGAAGCGAGCGCCTTTGGGATCGAGACCGACCATCGGTTCATCCACCACGATGGCCTCGGGGCGATGCAGCAGGGCGCTCGAGATGATCAGCTTCTGCCGCATGCCGTGGCTGTAGGACTCGACCAGCTCGTCCTTCCAATCGGATAGCTCGAAGAGCGCGAGCAATTCGTCCATCCGCCGCTCGATGGTCTCTCCGCTCTGCCCGTACAGCGCCGCTACGAAGCGGAGGAACTCGGCCCCGGTGAGTTTCTCATAGACATAGGGACGGTCGGGGATGAAGCCGAGCCGGTGCTTGGCCTTGATCGGATGCTGGGCGAGATCGTCGCCGCCGATTTCGATTTTCCCCTCGGAGGGCTGGAGGATCCCGGCGATCATCCGCATGGTCGTGGTCTTCCCCGCGCCGTTGGGTCCGAGGAAACCGAAGAGTTCGCCGCGGGACACTTCGAGCGTCACGTCGTCCACCGCGGTGAACGAGCCATAACGTTTGGTCAGGTTGGTGAGTCGAATCATCCGCCCTAAGTCGGGTTCAAGGTTGTACCGCGGCCGTGTCCAGAACGGTCAGCTCGGTACGCCCGGCCAGGAGCATGAGGTCGAGGGGCCGGGCTGGGCGCTCGATGAGCAGTCGGAGCCGAGAAGCGTCTGCAGGCACTGTGCCGTTTTCGGGGTCGACCGGGATCCAGTCCCCGGCGAAGTACTCCACCCAGCCATTCGGGTAGAAACGACCCGATTCTTCCCTCAGGCCGGCCGCCAGCCTGGCCGGAACGCCCTGTGCCCGGAGCATGGAGACCAGCAGGATGAGTCGGTCGTTGCGGGTGCCGGTTCGCCGACCCAGAGTGCGCACCGCGCTCTGGCAACCGGGACGACGCTCGATTCGCACGGCACGACTCACCCACTGTCCCAGCAGGCGTGCTTTCCGGGCGGAGGTCGGCGCATTCCGGACAATGTCCGCGGCACGCTGTTGTACTCTGGGATCATCGGAGCGAATCAGCGGAGTTGCCCGAAGCCACGGAGCCAGGGCTGCCGAATCTCCGACCTGAGCGCGGTTGGCAGTGTCGGCCCGAATCACGGTGATCGTATCCGCTTCCCGCTCCTGGGTCCCGCCGTCAACCCCAGGGGCGAATCCGGACAGATCGGCTCCCAGCAGCGCGATGCGCATCCGATTGGTTCGGGTGTTCGTCGCGACAGGCGCAGTCTCGCTGATTCTGACGGCGCCAGTCGTGTCCCACCCTGGAGTTCCGCCATCGGCGCGGTAATTCGTACTCACGACTTCAAATGCGGACTGTTCGACGAGCAGCCCGATCGGCCGCTCGATGCGCACTGTGATCCCGTGGGCATCCACCCAGCGTCGCGAGGGTAACCCGCCTTCCAGGCCGTCGAGTCGCCATGCCGGATGTCGTGTCTGCGTGTACCGTGACCCAGCGCGACGTGGTCGAATCGAACTCCGCGCTGTCCGGCACGATGAAGGTTGATTCCGCCGCGACCCGGAACCGGGTGGAAGAAATCTCGGTCGTGGCTGGGTCGAACACGGTGGGAGTCAGGATCCGGCCGATCTTGCGGTTGTCCGCGTTGGCGAGCAGGAAGGGCACCGCCCCCGGCAACAGCAACGGCTCCGCGGGAGAAGCGACCGTGAGCGTCTCTACCGCGCCTCCAAGACCGTTGTAGATGGTGATGACACCCTCCTCGCCCAGGACGCCCGAGACCACACTCCTGCCGTCATCGGTGAGAAGATTGGTCTCCCAGCGCAACAGCCGCAGCGATTTCGAGTAGAGTGCTTCGGTCCGCAGGGTAGACCGGCGCACTGAACGGGTCGGTTGCGGCAGGTCGAGGGTGACGAGCTCATCGGTGCGGAGCCCTTCAACAAGCGTATCGATGGAGAGCGTGGCGAGTCCGACTTGCCGATCGCCGCGATACACTCCGAAGAACGCGGCACCCGGAGACATCGGCCAGGTGCGGATGATGACGCCGGAGTGGATTCCAACCGTCCGGCGCTGAGCCAGCCACCCGAGCGCGCCGAACCAGACCAGCAGGATCAGTATCGCGACTGCTTTTCGACTCATGAGGCCTTTCCTACGACTGCCTCGACTACGGGAACCTCGTCGGCCCGCTCGACGACGATCTGAAGCTCCGCCGGATAGAGCGGAGCCGCCGGCCGGTCCCGGAAAGTTTCGGCGAGGAGGGCCGCTGCCTCTTCGATCGTCAGCGCTCCCGCGCTCGCGCCCACGAGGGGAGTGGCCACTCGGCCCAGCTGCCAGTCGCCCGCCCGCTGCCAGGCGGACACCAGCGCGCGTCGCACCGTGTCCCGTTCCACCGCGCGCTCCTCGCTCTGAATCACCACGTGGAGTACGAATTCGGCGGCAAGGTCTCCCGCCCCGGTGACAACGGCCGCCCCCACATCCAGCGGAGCCTGGACCCGGCGCAATGAGGAGAACCGCTCTCCAGCACGCTCATCGAGCCTGCCGGTGGCGGGAGTTATCGGGTCGAGAAGCTCGTTGGCAGGGCGGACGACAGCATCCACCGAAACGGCGGCGAGATCAGCAACGACGACCCGGATCACTGGTCACGGGCCTCACGTGCGCGGCTGTACATCTCCTTCGCCTCGTCCGGCAGGCCCAGCCGATCGAGCACCCGGCCGAGCAGGCGGTAGGTCTTTGCCGAATCGGCATCCAGTCCGGCTGACTGCTCGAGTGCTGTCCTTGCCTCCGCGTAGTCTCCAGCCTGATTGAGCGCTTCCCCGAGATAGTAGTGCGCCTCGGCGTCCCTGGGCTCGAGATCGATCGCCCGCCGGAGAGAGGCTGCCGCGTCGCCGGGGAGGCCCTTCCGCCAGAGAACCAGCCCCAGCGTGAGATGAGCCGTGAAGTGTCCCGGCTGAAGCTTGATGGCGCGACGCAGGTCGGTCTCCGCTTCGGGGTAACGCTTGAGCCGGCCGAGGATGGCGCCGCGGGAAACCAGAAGCGCGGGCTCGTCGGGGCGGGCCCGAAGTGCCGCGGTCAGCTGCTCGAACGCCTCGTCCGGGTTTCCAGACGACTCCAGCAGGAGAGAGAGATTATTGCGCGCGGCAAGATGCTCCGGCTCCAGCGACAGGATTTCCCGGTAGCGCTGGATCGCCTCGGCAACCCGGCCCTTGCTGGCCGCATCGGCCGCTCGACGGTACAGCCGGTCGGTCGTCGGTTCGTTGGATTCCGGCTCGGTGTTGACCAGATCGTCCTGCGGAACCGCCGCGGCGAAGGGGCGCAGCGAGAACTGCTGATCCGCACCCTCGGGGATGGGATCGGCCTCCAGTCCCCGGGTGCTGAATAGATCGTCAACCACCTGTTCCCGGCCGGTTGCACGGGATCGGCGAGTGCGGCGCATGGCGGACTCGAAAAGAATGATGCAGTGATGAAAGCGGTGAGCCGCTATCTATCGACTCATAGCTGTTAGCCATTAGCTGTTAGCCCATTAGCGCTACCAGCTTACGGCTTACGGCCTATGGCTTACGGCCACAACTGCTAACAGCTAATGCTGACGGCTAACAGCTAACAGCTAACCGAACGTCCCTCAAATGATAAGTACCCCGCCCGCCCACTGGCATCCCGGCCTTCCGGTGCCGCCAAGCCGGAGTACCTTGGAGTCGCCCTCCCGATTCTGCTTGCTGGCACGCCCCCCGTTTAACGGTTCACGACGAACCAGGAAGCCTCCGCGGTGACCCAGGCGCCCGTCTCGCACCTTGCCCGTCGTTCGTCCGTCCGGTGGGTCATTCTAGGCCTGCTATTCCTCGCCAGCTTCGTGGCCTACGTGCTGCGCACCAACATGTCGGTCGCCGGCGAGACCATGATGAAGGATCTGGGCTTCTCCCAGATCCAGCTGGGATTTGTGCTGGCCGCCTTCGCGTGGGGCTACGCGATCTTTCAGTTCCCGGGCGGCGTCTTCGGCGACCGGATCGGCGGGCGACGGGCGCTCACCATCATCGCGATTGCCTGGAGCGTCCTGAACATCCTCATTGGGCTGGTTCCCGGACCTGAGTTCCTCAGCGTCACGGCCATCCTCAGCATCCTGATGGTCCTGCGTTTCCTCATGGGTGCGGCTCAGGCGCCGGTCTATCCGGTGACCGGCGGCGGGACGACCTGCAACTGGTTCCCCGTCAACGGTTGGGCCTTTCCGAATGGACTGAGCAACACCGGACTGACGCTCGGCGCCGCTGCGACCGGTCCGTTGATTGTCTGGCTGATCCAGTGGGGAGGATGGCGCGCTTCGTTCCTGCTGACCGCCCCGCTGGGCTTCCTCATTGCGGCGATCTGGTGGTGGTACGCGAGAGACCGCCCTTCCGAACACCCCAAGGTTAGTGAGAGCGAGCTCGAGTTGATCAACGCCGGGCGCACGGCGGATCAGACCTGCGAGATCCGTCCCGGCGCCTGGAAACAGGTGATCCGGCATCGCGAGGTCGTGCTGCTCACGGCGAGCTATTTCTCCAGCAACTACGTCTTCTACTTCTTCTTCAACTGGCTCTTCATCTATCTGGTGGACAGTCGGGGGTTCAAAATTCTGGAAGGCGGCTTCTACGCAGCGGCGCCGTGGATCACCGGTGCGGTGGGAGCGACCGCTGGCGGTATCCTTGCCGACGTCTGGTCGAAACGCTGGGGAATCAGGCGGGGCACTCGGACAGCAGCAGTCGCAGGACTGCTGGTCTCTGCGGTGCTGATCGTGGCGGCGGCCATGGCGCGGGATCCGGTTACCGCCGTGGTCTTCCTTTCCTTATGTCTGGCCGGCCAGCAGTTCGCCGAAGGCGCCTTCTGGGCGGCTACGATTTCTGCGTCGGGACCTCATGCGTCGGCCGGGTGCGGCGTGCTGAATACCGGAGGAAACGTCGTCGGGGGCATCGGTGCGCTCATGGTGCCACTTACCGTCAAGTACCTGGGATGGCCCATCGCGCTCGCCACCGGATCGGTATTCGCGATAGTTGCGGCACTGCTCTGGTTCTTCATCAAGCCCGAAAACGCTCTCAAGGAGTGAGGAGACAGCCAGCACTGAAGGGTCCGTCTTGAAGCAAGCCGCCTGCCCGGATACGTTCCGAGGCTTATGGCAGAAGAGTTCCTCGTCGTCCGCGGCGCCCGCGAGCACAATCTCAAAGACATCACGGTCACGATCCCCCGAAACCGGCTTACGGTCGTAACCGGCCTCTCGGGATCGGGCAAATCCTCCCTCGCCTTCGACACGATCTACGCCGAGGGCCAGCGCCGTTACGTCGAATCCCTGTCGGCCTATGCCCGGCAGTTCCTCGGCCTGATGGAGAAGCCGGACGTCGACGCGATCGAAGGTCTCTCCCCCGCCATCGCGATCGAGCAGAAGTCGGCCGGACACAACCCGCGATCAACCGTCGGGACCGTCACCGAGGTTTACGATTACCTGAGGCTGCTCTGGGCCCGGGTCGGGGTGCCGCATTGTCCCAACGATGGCAGCCCCGTAGAACGATCGAGCGCCGCCCAGATTGTTGAATCGGTACTGGGCTGGCCCGAAGACACCAAGATCGAGATTCTGGCGCCATTGGTTCGTGGTCGCAAAGGCGAGTTCAAGGAACTCTTCGACGATATTCGCAAGCAGGGATTCGTACGGGTCCGGGTTGACGGCGTAGTCTACGACCTGAACCAGGTGCCAACCCTCAATCGCCGCCAGAACCACGACATCGCGGTTGTGGTTGATCGTCTCATCGTTCGGCCAGCCGACCGGACCCGTCTCAACGATTCCATCGAAACGGCGCTCAAGGCGGCGGAAGGCGTGGTCGAAATAAGCCGAGCCGCCGAGCCGGGACCGAGCGACCCTCAGGAGCGCGATAGCGCGACTCGGGAGCGAGGAAGTCCTTCAGGGTCGGGCCGCCGAGCCGCCGAGTCCGTAATCTTTTCGGAGCGCTTCGCCTGCCCGATCTGCGGCCTCTCCTTGCCCGAGCTCGAACCCCGCCAGTTCTCCTTCAATTCACCGTTCGGCGCCTGCCCCGAGTGTCACGGAGTCGGGACGCGACGCGAGGTGAATGTCGATCTGGTCCTTGGCGATCCCAGCATCTCGATCCTCGAAGGAGTCGTGCTGCCCTGGGGAGAGCCCTCCGGATACCTCCGCAAGGTCGTGCTTCCGACATTGGCCAAGGCATTCAAGTTCGATCTCGGCCGCTCCGTGGCGCGCCCACAGCGAGGCTGCTCGACAGGCGCTGCTGCACGGCGCAGCGGGTCGGAAGATCAAGTACACCATCGAGGCGGGGCGCAGCCGGGACGACTACGAGAGCGAGTGGGAAGGGATTCTCGTCAACGTCGCCCGGCGCTATCGCGAGAGCACCAGTGATTCGGTACGGGTGCAGCTCGAGGAGTACATGATCGAGCAGCCCTGCGGGGCCTGCAAAGGGAGGCGACTCAAGCCCGAGAGCCTCTCGGTGCTGGTAGTGGGGAAGAGCATTGGTGAAGTGGTAGAGCTCTCCATCGTGCAGGCGCTGGAGTTCTTCCAGGGGCTTCCGATCAAGAGCGGCCCCGGCAGTCAGGGGCTGGATCCGGAGGTGGCCGGACCGATTCTCAAGGAAGTGTGCGACCGGCTTCGATTCCTGCGCGACGTGGGGCTCGACTACCTCACCCTCAACCGCTCCGCGGGAACTCTTTCCGGCGGCGAAGCTCAGCGGATCCGGCTGGCAACTCAGATCGGCTCTCGCCTGGTGGGTGTTCTCTACATCCTGGACGAGCCGAGCATCGGCTTGCACCAGCGGGACAACGAGCGCCTCCTGAGTACGCTCCGGGAACTTCGGGACCTCGGCAACACCGTGATCGTGGTCGAGCACGACGAGGATACCATCCGCGCAGCCGATCATCTGATCGACCTGGGCCCCCGCGCCGGGCGCTTTGGTGGCGAGGTTGTGGCTGAGGGTTCCGTCGCAGAGGTGCTGAAGCATCCCACTTCGCTTACGGCGCGTTATCTCCGTCGCGAACTCCGCATTCCCGTGCCGTTGAGCCGCCGGGCCGCCGAGCCGAAAAAGACCCTCCGGGTCGTCGGAGCCAAGGCCAACAATCTCCGTAACCTGACGGTGGACTTTCCACTGGGGTTGTTCGTGACCGTGACCGGTGTTTCGGGTTCCGGGAAATCGAGTCTCATCACCGACATCCTCTATCGCGGCCTGGCCCGGCACTTCTATCGGGCGAAGGTGATTCCCGGCCAACACACCCGGATCGAGGGCCTGTCGCAGATCGACAAGGTGATCGATATCGACCAGAGTCCCATCGGGCGGACCCCGCGCTCGAATCCCGCTACCTACACCGGATTGTTCACGCCGATTCGTGAGCTGTTCACTCAGCTTCCCGAGGCGAAGATGCGGGGCTACGGTCCCGGTCGCTTCTCGTTCAACGTGAAGGGGGGACGCTGCGAGGCCTGCGAGGGCGATGGGCTGGTGAAAATCGAAATGCACTTCCTGCCCGACGTGTACGTGCCCTGCGAGGTGTGCAAGGGGCGGCGCTACAACCGGGAAACCCTGGAGGTGCGTTACAAGGGCAAGAGCATCGCGGACGTGCTGGATCTCACCGTCTCCGACGGACTCGAGTTCTTCGAGGCCCAGCGCCGGATTGCCGAGAAGCTCGATCTGTTGAATGACGTAGGACTGGGGTACATCCATCTGGGCCAGGCGGCGACGACCTTGTCTGGCGGCGAAGCTCAGAGGGTGAAGCTGGCTACCGAGCTGGCCAAGCGCGACACCGGCCGGACGCTCTACATTCTCGACGAGCCGACGACCGGACTCCATTTCGAGGACGTCCGCCTGCTGCTCGAAGTGCTCCACCGCCTGGTCGACAAAGGCAACAGCGTCATCGTCATCGAGCACAACCTCGACGTCATCAAGACGGCCGACTGGATCATCGATCTGGGACCGGAGGGTGGAGAAGAGGGCGGGACCGTCGTGGCCCAGGGCCCGCCGGAGGACGTGATGCGGAAAGCCGCGAGTTATACTGGCCAGTTCCTCAAGAAGGTCATCGCCTAGCCGGCCCGGGCAGGGGCGGTGACACCAGCTACCCCCGGCTCCGTAGTAGCCCTATCTTCTGCTCCGGCTTTTTCTCTTCACCCGATCCGGAAGGTTCCACAGTGCGTCGAATCGCTCTTCTTCGGGCAGGGACAATCCACGCGGTCACCCTGCTCGCTCTCGTTGCGCGTCCAGGCTTTTCCCAGACTGACGACCCATCACTTCTCTCGGTTCGGCGCATCTACGGCTCGGCCGAATTCAAGCCGGAGATCTTCGGTCCGGCTCGGTGGCTGGCCGGCGGTACCTCCTACACCATCCAGGAGGACTCGAAGGAGGGCGCGGGCCAGGACATCGTGCGGTACAACACCGAGACCGGCGCGCGAGATGTACTTGTCGCGGCTGCCAAGCTGGTCCCGGCTGGGGATACCGCCTCGCTCGAGATCGAAGACTACTCCTGGTCCCCGGACCAGAAGCAGCTCCTGATCTTCACCAATTCTCAGCCGGTGTGGCGGCAGAACACCCGGGGTGACTACTGGGTTCTGGATCTTACCAGCGGAAAGCTGCGGAAGCTCGGCGGCTCGGCGGCTAAGCCGTCCACTCTCATGTTCGCCAAGTTCTCCCCCGATGGGCGACGGGTCGGATACGTGCGGGAGTTCAATCTCTACGTCGAAGACCTGGCGAGCGGCAAGATCACCCAGCTCACGAGCGATGGGTCACGCACGGTCATCAACGGCACCTTCGACTGGGTCTACGAAGAGGAATTGGATGACCGGGACGGGTGGCGCTGGAGTCCGGACGGCAAGAGCATCGCATTCTGGCAGCTGGTGGCCGACAGCGTGCGCGACTTCAACCTGATCGACTACACCGACTCGCTCTATTCGAAGGTCGTTCCCATCCAGTATCCCAAGGCCGGCGAGTCGAATTCGGCGGCCCGGGTTGCGGTGGTTGGCGCCGATGGCGGCCCTATCCGCTGGCTCGAGGTGCCCGGCGATCCGCGCAATAACTATCTCGCCCGCATGGACTGGGCGGCGAACTCGAACGAGGTCGTCATCCAGCAGCTCGACCGGCTGCAGAACTCGAACACGGTCTGGCTCGGCAGCGCGCAAACCGGGAAGGTGCGTCAGATAATCGTCGACACCGACAGCGCCTGGGTTTACGTCAACGACAACCAGGCCTGGCTCAAGGGTGGAAAGAGTTTTCTCTGGACCAGTGAGAAGGACGGCTGGGAACACGTCTACGCGGTCTCGCGGGACGGAAAGAGCGAGCGTCTGCTCACGCCGGGCTCCTTCGACGTGCTGGGTGACGGGGAGGTGGCGGTTGATACCACGGGAGGGTGGCTCTACTACATCGCGTCGCCCGAGAATCCCACTCAGAGTTACCTCTACCGGGTGAGTCTCGACGGCAAGGGTAAGGCGGAACGGGTGACTCCGCCTGGCCAGTCCGGCACTCACCGCTACGACATCAGTCCCAACGCTCGCTATGCCTTTCATTACTACACGAAATTCGGCACTCCGACGACGGTAGACCTGGTCAGACTGCCGACCCATCAGTCGGTGCGGGTTCTGGCGGAGAACCAGGCGCTCAAGCAGAAAGTCGCAGCCCTCCGCAAAGGTCCTCAGGAGTTCTTCCAGGTGGATGTGGGAGACGGCGTGAAGCTGAACGGCTGGATCATCAAGCCGCCCGACTTCAATCCCAGCCGCAAGTATCCGATTCTCTTCACGGTGTACGGCGGTCCGGGATCACAGACCGTGCTCGACCTGTGGGGCGGCTCGACCTACCTGTGGCACCTGATGCTTGCGCAGAAGGGATACCTGGTCGCGAGCGTGGATAACCGGGGCACTGGAGGCCGTGGGCGCGACTGGCGCAAGATCATTTACCGCCGGATGGGCGTGATCGAAACCCAGGATCAGGCCAACGCGGCCCGGGCGATCGGCCGGTGGTCCTACGTGGACTCTACCCGTATGGGGATCTGGGGCTGGAGCTACGGCGGGTTCATGAGCCTGAACGGCCTCTTCCAGGCGCCGGATGTGTACTCCATGGCGATCGCGGTCGCTCCGGTGACCCACTGGAAGTTCTATGACAACATCTACACCGAGCGGTACAACGGCCTGCCCAAGGACAATAAGGAAGGGTACGATGCCGGGTCCCCGCTCACTTACGTGAACCAGATGAAGGGGCGGTTGCTCCTGGTCCACGGCACCGGGGACGACAACGTGCATTACCAGAACACCGAGTCTCTGGTGAACGCGTTGGTTGCGGCAAACAAACAGTTCGAGTTCATGAGCTACCCCAACCGCAACCACGGCATCTTCGGTGGCAACACCACGGTTCACCTCCGCGATCTGCTGACTCATTTCGTGGATGAGACCCTCGGCACCCCGCGGATGGTGCCCCATGCGGCGGAGGCGCTGACGAATTAGTTGGGCAGACGGCTAGACGGATAGACGGATAAGGCATCCAGCTCGGGGGAAGCTCCCAGAGCCTTATCCGTCTGTCCGTCTAACCGTCTCGTCCGCCCTGTCCGCCCTGTCCCCCTGTCCGTCTGTCCGCCTGTCCGTCCTGCCGCTACATTTTCACCATCCCCCTGCTGCGAGGTCCTCTATGACCTACGAGCAAATCGTCTCTGTGCTGGGCTACGCCAACGACCACGACATGGCTGTGCGGATCCTGACTACGACCGAAATGGAGGTCACCGGCATCCCCACGAGCGTGGACACCGACATCGCTGCTCATGAGGTCTATTTGCGGCCGGTGGGCGAGGACGAGACGGAAATCGCGCTGAGCCTGGGGGTCATCCAAAGCGTGGAGCTGGTCTAATGGTCTCTCTGCTCGACATCATCGGGCCGGTCATGGTGGGGCCGTCGTCCTCCCATACGGCCGGCGCCTGCCGGATCGGCCTGTTCGCCCGCGGCCTCGTAGGCGGCCAGCCGGATAGTGCGAAAGTCGAGCTCCACGGATCCTTCGCCCGCACCGGCCAGGGCCATGGGACCGACCGCGCCATCGCGGGCGGGCTCATGGGATTCTTCCCCGATGACGAGCGGCTCCGCCACAGCCTCGAGCTGGCCGAGCAGGTCGGTTTCGCCATCACCTTCAGTAACACCAAGCTCCGGGGCGACCCTCATCCCAACACCGCGCGAATCACCGTCATCCGCGACAAACAGGAAGCGGTCGTGGTCGGTTCCTCACTGGGTGCGGGACGCGTCCTCATCACCAACATCGATGGATTTCCGGTCGAAGTGACCGGAGCCTATCCCACTCTGGTATTCGTCGCCCACGATGTGCCTGGCATCGTCGCTGCGGTGAGCACACTCCTGGCCCGGGAGGGCGACAACATCGCCACGATGCGGGTGTCACGGCGGACCAAGGGCGGGCAGGCGATTCATATCTACGAGCTCGACGCCCCGGCGAGCGCAGGCGCACTCGATGCCATGCGTGCCGTCCCCGCCATCGTGATGCTGCGCTCTATTCAGCGAGTGTCCTGATGTACGATTCGCTCGCCGAGGCGGTAACCCAGGCGCAAACCGACGGAATCTCTCTGGGCGAGCTTGCGCTCCGCGCCGAAGTGGCTGAAGGGCTCCGCAGCCGCGCGGAGGTGGAGTCGGCTCTTCAGCGGGCGCTGGACGTGATGCGCAGCGCGGTCGCACGAGGCCTCCCCGGGGACCTCCGCAGCGTGAGCGGCCTGGTCGGTGGCGACGCCGCGAAGATGAGCAAACCAGTCGGCCCTCTTGCCGGCACCGTCTTCACCGAAGTTCTCGCGGCCGCGCTCGCCGTGCAGGAAGTCAACGCGGCCATGGGAGTGATCGTGGCCGCTCCTACCGCCGGAGGTGCCGGCGTTCTGCCCGGTGTGCTCCTCGGTCTCTCCAAGCGCAATTCGATCAGTGACGAGAAGCTGATCCACGGTCTCGCCGCCGCCGGCCTGGTTGGGGCCGTCGTTGCGGTGAGAGCTTCCTTGAGTGGCGCCGAGGGAGGATGTCAGGCGGAGACCGGCGCCGCGGCGGGGATGGCGGCTGCGGCCGGGATCGAAGTCCTTGGCGGGACGCCGGAGGAGGCCTCCCACGCCGTCGCCCTCACGATGCAAGGCACGCTGGGTCTGGTCTGCGATCCGCTCGGCGGCCTGGTCGAAATTCCCTGTGTCTTCCGCAACGCCACCGGTGGGGCGATGGCCTTGGCGGGCATCGAGATGGCATTGGCCGGGATCCGATTCCCGATCCCCGCGGACGAGGTCATCGACACCATGGGTGAGATCGGCCGCACGATGGACGTCCGTTATCGGGAGACCGCCGGCGGGGGACTGGCTGCGACTCCCACTGGCCGGCGGCTGGCCAAGGAAAGGCTGGTCCAAATCCGCAAGAAATAGCGTCTGAAGCGATGAAACAACCTGAAACGTCCCGCCGTAGGTCGCAGTGCCGCATGGAGACCGCCGGTCTCCCTCTGCCTGAAAACTCGAGATCTGGGCTGGGCCGATCCTTGGCTCCGGGGGTGAAATGAACGTTGCCGACGCATTGGTTCCGATGACGTTTTTCATCTCGGTCGCCGCGATTTTCATATCGCGCAGCGAGATCGGAAAGGCCTTTGCGCAGCGGATTCGCGGCGGGACCGATCGCGACACGCAACTCCAGCTCGAAGATCTGAGGCAGGAGGTCGCGGTGCTCCGGCAGGAGCTGGGCGAGACCCAGGAACGACTCGACTTTGCGGAGCGCCTGCTGGCCAAAGGCGGCTCCGCGGGTCAGCTGTCGTGACGGAATACCGATGACACAGGGTCCCGGTCCCGACACGCTGGTTCCGATCTTCGGGATGATCACCGGGGTCATCACGACCGGGCTGTTTTTCCTGGGTATCGTCAAGCTGGCGCAGAGTCAGGTAGGATCGGCGCTGGCCCGGCGGATTCAGGGACATTCAGGTGGGGTCGAGGCCGAGTTCGCCGCCGAGTTGAATTATCTGAGAGATCAGGTGGACGGCCTGCGACATGAGCTGACCGAAACCCAGGAACGGCTGGACTTCGCCGAGCGGATGCTGGCGAAGGGACGCACACCCGAGCGCCTGCCGGGTAACTGAGCCAGAGGTGAACGGTGGAAGACATTCTCGCACTACTGCTCATCTTCGGTGGCGGAACCCTCGTAGCGATCTCGTTCAGCCCGGTGGGTCGCGCCTTCGCCGAGCGGATTCGCGGCGGGCATTCGTCGAGCGAGCCCGATCCGGCGGTACTCGAGGAGCTGGATCGGATTCGCACCGAGCTCGGCGAGCTCCAGGAGCGGGTCGATTTCACCGAGCGCCTGCTGGCCAAGACCCGGGAGCAGGAGCGGATCGGCGGAGGAGATAACTGATGGAAGGTGTGCTCTTCATTATCATCGTATTCGGTGGCGGCATGGTCATGCTGCTGTCGAAAAGTGACATTGGCCGCGCCCTGGCCGAGCGAATCCGCGGAGTGAGTCCCAACGCTTCCGCCGATCCGGCCCTGCAGGAGGAAGTGGAGCGGCTGCGCCATGAGGTCAGCGAACTGCAGGAGCGGATGGATTTCGCCGAGCGGATGCTGGCCCAGCAACGAGAGCAGGAGCGGTTACCGGGAGGTCATTGATGATTCAGGTCACGGTGCAGGTACCCGACATTCCGGTTCCGCCGAATCCGCCCGATCCGTTCTTCGTGCCGCCGCCATGGGTGACGCTGCCTCCGCAGGTCGTGCTGCTGATCTCCGATAGCGTTCATTGCCGGAGTCACGATCGTGCTGTGGCCGCTGATGCGGGCATTCGCCCGGCGGATCGAAGGCCGGGGGGTGAATCCCGCCCTTCAGGGCGAGATCGACCAACTCCGGGCTCGGGTGGCCGACGTGGAGGTCTTGCAGCACCGGGTGGCGGAGTTGGAGGAACGAGTCGATTTCGCCGAACGTCTGCTCGCCCAGAAGCGTGAGCCGGAGCGGCTCGGCCGGGGCGGCGTGTGAGGGCAAGATGGATTTCGAATCGATTGTCAAAATCATCGTCGTGGCGATCACCGTCGTGGGAGTTCCGGTGGCGGCGTACGCAGCGATTGTCGCGACTAGAGCGATCTGGGTGAAGCCTGGCCAGCAGGGAGACAAGGTCGAGGAGCTCGGTCAGGAAGTGGAGGCACTTCGCTCCCGGCTGAATGAGGTGGAGGCGCAGCAGAGCCATATCGCGGAGCTCGAGGAACGACTCGATTTTGCCGAGCGGTTGCTGGCTCAGTCTCGCGAGCCTGACCGGCTTCCGAGAGCCTGAGGAGAAAAAATGGGTGATGGCCTGGGAGACTTCGCGTTCTGGGGCGCCATAGGCGTTATCGGGTTGGCCCTGCTGAACGGTCCCATCGGACGGGCCGTGGCAGGCTCGGCTTCAGGGTCGCAAAGCGGCCCCGCCCGATGAAGGCAGGGTGCGCGAGCTCGAGGCGCGAGTGGCGGATCTGGAGCAATCCCAGGCCAGGCTGGCCGAAGTTGAAGAGCGGCTCGACTTCAACGAGCGGATGCTGGCCAGCCAGCGAGACGCGGCGCGGCTCGGAGAGGGAAGCCAATGAGGGACGACTTGGTCAAGGTCGCGGTGGTGCTGTTCATGGTCATCGGCGTGCCGATGCTCTCGATCTTCGTGCTGCCACCGTTGGCGAAGGCCTGGGCCCGCAGGCTGGAAGGCCGTACCGGAAGGCAGGACGATGAAACGGCCGCGGAGCTGGCCGACCTCCAGGCCCGGGTCGGTGAGCTCGCCGATCTGCAGGCCAGGATGGCGGAGCTCGAGGAACGGCTGGAATTCGCCGAACGGCTTCTGGCTACCCGGCGGGAAGCCGATCAGTTACCGGGCGTCGCGATGATCAAGAAATGGCTGGGACTCGACGCTGTTCGACACTTGTCGTCCACATCGGCGTGACGGTTGGGCTGATGGTCGCGGTGGACAGCGCCTCCATCGGTCCCGAGTGGTGATGGAGCCATGGCCCTGCTGGTGGCGGCATCGCTGGTCGTGCTGGGATACCGGAGGAGCGGGCGATGCGGCGCAGGGGGCCGAGGAACAAGGGGGACCGGGAACACGTGCAGGAGCTGAAGCCGCGGGTCGCGGACCTGGAGGCGGCGCAATCGAGGATGCTGGAGCTCGAAGAACGGGTCGACTTCGCCGAGCGGATGTTGAGTCAGCAGCGGGAGCCGGTGAAGCTCCAGAAGGAATGAAGACTGAGGAGCGGGGTGGTAGGACCCTGGAAAGTGCGATTAGATTTCGACGGATCGACGCTTAGCCAGAGGCGGGGCTGCGGCCGCCCTCACGGAAGGCGGTAAGTGATGGTTACGAAAGAGGATATCGAGAGTTTCCTGGACCGGATAGACAGCGGGACCGCGAGCGTCGGCGAGGTCAAGCCGGGCACCTGGGTGGTGAAGACCGTGGGGGGCGCGGAAGTTGTAGTACACTATGCCCCACCGGTGGTGATTTTGCGCGTGACGGTGATGACCCTGCCGGCCGCAACACCCCGGCGCTCCGAGTTGCTCCGGGAGCTGCTCGAGTTGAACGCCCGGGATCTGGTGCACGGCGCGTACGGCCTGGAAGGAGATCAGGTGGTGCTCACCGACACGCTGGAACTGGAAAACCTCGATTTCAACGAGTTCGAGGCGAGCTTCGATTCGATCACGCTCGCGCTGGCACAGCACCTCGGCGCCCTCGCGCCCTACCGGGAGTAACCGTCGTCATGGGGATCTTTGACCGTCTGTCCACGATGATCCGGTCCAACATCAACGACCTCATCTCCCGGGCCGAAAACCCCGAGAAGATGCTGGACCAGCTCGTCATCGACATGAAGAGCCAGCTGGCCAAGGCGAAGCAGCAGGTCGCCTCGGCCATCGCCGATGAGAAGAAACTGCTGGCCGATGCCGAGTCGCATGAAGAAGCAGGCCGAGGACTGGGAGCGCCGCGCCATGCTCGCGGTTCAGGAGAACCGGGACGACCTCGCCAAGCAGGCCCTGGTCCGCTACAACGAGTCGCTGCAGGGCGCCCAGCAGCTGCACGAGACCTGGGTCCGCCACAAGGCCGAGACCGAGAGCCTCAAGAAGTCGCTGCGCCAGCTCAACGACAAGATCGAAGAGGCCAAGCGCAAGAAGAACATCCTGGTTGCCCGCGCGCGGCGCGCCGAAGCGCAGCAGCGGATCCAGGAGACGATGTCGGGCCTCTCCGACAAGAGCGCCTTCGAATCCTTCGAGCGGATGGCCGAGCGGATCGAGCACCAGGAGCGCAAGGCGATCGCCGCGGCCGAGATCCAGGAGGAGTTCTCGGGCGACAGCCTGGCGCAGCAGTTCCAGTCGCTGGAGTACAAGGGCAGCAGCGACCAGCAGCTCCTCGAGCTCAAGGCCAAGATGGGAATGCTGGGACCGGCGGGCGATCAGGGCACCCGGCAGATCGGCAAGGGCGGCGAAACCGTCGAAGCCGAGCTGGTGGACGACCACGACGAGGGCGGGACGAAGCCGTAAGCGGGAGACGGAAGACGGGAGAAGGGAGACGGGGGCCTGGAGGATGGCCCCCTGTTTCATTCCCCCTTCAACTTCCGGCTTGATGGCTTACTTTCTTCCCGTCTCCTTTCCCGTCTCCCGTCTCCCACTGAAAGACCATGCACGGCTCTCGCTTCCTGATCCTCGCCGACGGCGAATTCGGCCCGCTCACCTCCAAGACCGCCAACTCCGTAATCCGCTACCTGGAAGACCGGGTCGTGGCGTGTGGTGGACGGTGTCCATGCCGGGAAAACCGCCCAGGACGTCATCGGCTTCGGCGGGCGGATTCCGGTGGTCGGGAGCATGCGTGAGGGGCTGAGCTACAAGCCTGACGCGGTCCTGATCGGCATCGCGCCGGTCGGGGGCAAGCTGCCCGATCAGTGGAGGCAGTGGCTCGCGGAGGCCATCGATGCCGGGTGCAGCATCTGGAGCGGGCTGCACACCTTCATCTCCGACGACACCATGCTGGCCGAGCGGGCCAAGGCCCGCGGGGTGAAGATTCACGACCTGCGGCGCCCCCCTCCGAACCTGCCGGTTGCGTCGGGCAAGGCGAAGGAGGTCGATCCGTTCGTGATCCTTACGGTGGGGACCGACTGCAACGTTGGGAAGATGACCGCCCAGCTGCAGATCACGAAGCAGCTGAACGACCGCGGAATCCGCACCCGCTTCGTCGCGACCGGGCAGACCGGCATCATGATCGAAGGATGGGGAATCGCGGTGGACGCGGTAGTGGCGGACTTCATTGCCGGCGCCGCCGAGTGGCTGGTGCTCGAAGGCAGCAAGGATGCCGACATCGTTCTGGTAGAAGGGCAGGGAAGCCTCAATCATCCAGGCTATTCGGGCGTCACCTGCGGCCTGCTGCACGGTTCCTGCCCCGATGCCCTGATTCTCTGTCACCAGGCCACCCGGACCTACATCGGAGACTATCGCCCCGCGGCGTGGCTCAAGATGCCGTCACTCAAGGAGTACGTGCGGCTCTACGAGTCGTTGGCGGCCTACGTGCATCCGACCAAGACCGTCGGCATCGCGCTCAACACCTTCGATCTCTCCGAAGCGGACGCCCTCGCCGCCTGCGCCGACGCAACCCGCGAGACGGGACTCCCCTGTACCGACCCGGTGCGGTTCGATCCCTCGGTGCTGGTAGATGCTGTGGCCAGTGCCCGGGAAGCGTATCTAAAGGCGAGAGGCCGTCAGCCGTCAGCGGCTAGCCGCTAGGTGTTAGCGATTAGCTGTTAGCTGTGAGCTCTCAGGTATTAGCTCTCAGCTGACGGCTGATGGCTGACGGCTAACTACACTCCGGCTCGGCCCGTTCCCTGTTCCCTGTTCCCTGTTCCCTGTTCCCTGTTCCCGCTTTCTCCTGACACCTGACACCTGACACCTCCGCCCCCTTTGCACCCCCTCTCCATCTCATCCCTCACCAAGACCTATCCCGGCCCCAAGCCGGTGACCGCGCTCGATGGCGTGGATCTGGAAGTGGAAGCAGGTGAGATCTTCGGGTTGCTGGGTCCCAATGGCGCGGGGAAGACCACGACCGTCGGCGTCTGTACTACGCGCGTACGGCCGACCGCCGGTCGAGTTCTGGTCGAGGGTAAGGACGTCACTGCCGACCCGGCCGGAGTGAAGCGCTCGATCGGTGTGGTAACTCAGCAGAATACGCTCGACCGCTCCTGTACGGTCAGGGAAAATCTCTACTATCACTGCCGCTTCTTCGGGATGGCCGGGCGGGAGGCAGCGCAGCGAACCGACAAGGTGCTGCAGCAGCTTGCGCTGACCGATCGCGCAGATGCGCTCCCCACGACGCTCTCCGGCGGACTCGCTCAGAGAGTTCAGATCGCCCGAGCCATTGCCCACCAGCCGAGGATTCTCTTTCTCGATGAGCCGACTGCTGGTCTCGATCCGCAGAGCCGGCTTGCGTTATGGGAACTGGTGGCTCGCCTGCGGCAGGAGGGAATCACGGTCCTGCTGACCACGCACTATATGGAAGAAGCCGACCGCCTGAGCGACCGGGTCGCCATCATCGACCATGGCAAGGTGCTGGTCATCGACACGCCCGCCGCTCTCAAGCGCGGGCTCGGTGCGGGGACTGTTGTCGAGATCCACCTTGATCGGCCGGAAGAAAACCTCGTGTCAGCGATGCAGGCTTTGCCAGACGTGGCCGAAGTAATTCGAACCGATTCGGGGTTACGTCTCCTGGCGCGGGGCAGGGAGGGGCTTCTCCCTCGGCTGGTGGAAATGGCCCTGCCCTACGGTCTTCGCGATGTGGCAGTAACCGAGCCCACCCTCGAAACCGTGTTCCTCAAACTCACCGGCCGAGCCCTTCGTGAGTAACCCGCCGAGCCGAACCGCCGAGCCGAGCCGCCGAGCCGCCGAGCCGCCGAGCCGCCGAGCTGGTGGCTGGGTCGCCAGCCTGTGGGGCATGATCCTTCGCGATCTCACCGTGCTGCGCCGGAATCTGGCTCCGTTCATCACCCGCACCGTGATGAACCCGCTGCTCTTCGTTTTCATCTTCACCTATGTGTTGCCGAGGATCGGGCAGCAGGTGGAAACGGGGATCGCCGGTGTCAGCTATGCCACCATTCTGGTTCCCGGCCTCGTCGCGGTAGGGATGGTGTTTCAAGGCATCTCCGCGGTTGCATTGCCGCTCTCGATGGAGCTTGGTGCTACCCGGGAGATCGAAGACCGGGTGCTGGCGC
This sequence comes from uncultured Gemmatimonadales bacterium, assembly GCA_963821525.1. GTDB lineage: Bacteria > Gemmatimonadota > Gemmatimonadetes > Gemmatimonadales > GWC2-71-9 > DATBGE01. Next base: position 432,743 of record CAWGED010000005.1, read on the forward strand.
CCGTCCCGGTCGAGCTCGTGGCGATCGAAAAGCTGGTCTTCGGTGCGGCGCAGGGCGTTCTGGCGGGCGCCGTTGTCTTCCCGCTGGTCTACCTCATACCGGCCACCTCGGTATCGATACATGTAGCCAACTGGCCGCTTCTGATCGTCGTCGTCCTGCTCGCCAGCCTGACCTCCGGTGCTCTGGGCCTCGCCCTGGGCACCATCGTGCGCCCCGCCCAGATCGGACTCATGTTCGCGCTCGTCGTCGTGCCGATCACCTTTCTGGGTTGCGTGTACTATCCCTGGGCGATGCTCCACTCGGTGCGTTGGCTCCAGATTCTGGTCATGGTCAACCCGCTGGTCTACATGAGCGAGGGACTCCGGGCCGCACTGACGCCTGACCTCCCCCACATGCCGGTCTGGGGCTTTCTCGGCGCTCTGACCGCCGCGACCCTGATCCTCGGTACCGTCGGCGTCCGCGCCTTCGTGCGGCGGACGATCGCCTGACCCCGGCGGCTCTCGGGGGTGGCCGAATGTCGCCGGTCGAAACGGTCCCTAGTTGCGCGGGAGCGCGCCGTTACACACTGTAGAAGCGGTGGCTTTCCGGGGCTGCCCCGTGACTTTCCATTTCTGGACCCAGCCGGTTTCTCCTCGAGCTACGGTGTTGGCGAGCCTCGCCAGCGCCGCCGTTCATGCATTTGTAGTCACGGTAGTTGTCCCGACCGGCCTCCAACCGGCCAAGGAAGACCTGGACCGGCTGCTCCCCGCCCTATATCTGATTGCCCCGAATCGACAGCCGCAGGCCCCGCGGGAAATGCACATGGTCGCCATCCCGCTCGGCAACCTTCCGTTCGCGCAGCCCGAGAAACAACTGGCGGCTGACGGGGAGGGGATTCTCCCGAGGCGGCCTATCCTGGAGGGAATGCTCCCGGATGGTGTGCCCGAGATCGCGCTCGACTCGGTGTTCAGCGTTCTCGACGTGGACTCACAGGTAGTCCGATACGCATCGAGTGCCGCGCCAGACTACCCGGCGAGTTTACTCAAGGCGGGAATCGAGGGAGCGGTGGAGTCGGAGTTCGTGGTTGATACCACCGGAATCGTGGACCTGACGTCGGTGAGAATTCTGTTTGCGACGGACCCCGCCTTCACCCGCTCGGTGCAGGATGCTCTCTATGACATGCGGTTCCGTCCTGCCATCCGCGGGACTCAGAAGGTCCGGCAACTGGTCCACCAGCGATTCACCTTCCAGATCCAGTTGCCGCCGCGCCCGGGAAGTCCGGCGTCCTGAGGCTCAAAGAGCGGCGCCGGTTTTCGTCACCGCACTCAGCAGGGTTTCAAAGTCTTCCCACCTGCTTCGGTGGTTGGTAATCGCCACTCGAATCGCGTAGCGCCCATCCAGGACTGTTCCAGACGGTACCGCAATTCCCGCCTCCTGAATGCGGAGGAGGATCTCCTCGTTGGCTGTGTTGATTTGATCTTCTGATCGTCCCTTCGGCGCATACCGGAAGCACACGATGTTGAGCGACACCGGGGTCAACAACTCCAGGTCGGTATGCCTGGCGACCAGCTCGCCGAGGCGCCGGGCGTGTTCCACGTTCTGCTCGATGATGCGGACGAACTGCCGGAGCCCGTGGGCCTTGAGCGAGAGCCACACCTTGAGGGCGCGGAATGACCGGGTGAGCTCGATGCCGCGGTCTGCGAAGGGCATTCCCCCCGCAACAACCCCGCGACTCGTGCGGGAGAGATACGCGGCCTGCACTGCGAAGGTCTGTCGGTGCATCTCCGGATCCCGCACCAGAACACAGGCGATCTCGAACGGCAGGTACATCCACTTGTGCAGATCGAAGGCGAGCGAATCGGCCCGTTCCATGCCCGCTACCAGCGGAGCCAGGCGCGGCGAGAGCCGGGCCAGAGCGCCGAAGGCTCCATCGACATGAAACCACAGCTGCTCGTCCCGACAGAGATCCGCGAGAGCGGTGAGATCGTCAATCGCCCCGGTGTTGACGGTACCGGCGTTCCCGATCACGCAGAACGGGCGAAGCCCGGCCTGCCGGTCGGCCGCGATGGCCTTTCCCAGCTCGGGAAGTGAGATCCGGTAGCTGCTGTCTACCGGAATCAGCCGCAATGCCTCGCTGCCCAGCCCCAGGAGCTCCGCCCCCTTCCGGGCCCAGCTATGACTTTCCGTGGAGCCATAGAACACGAGTTTCCTGTGTTTGTCTCCCTGCAGTCCCTCCCGGCGAACGTCGAAGCCTGCCTTTGCATGGCGCGCGACGGTGAGGCCGAGGATATTCGCCATCGTGCCTCCCGTAGCGAGGACACCGCTCGTTTCCGGTGGCATCCCCATCAGCTCGGTGAACCAGCGCAGCACTTGGTGCTCGACCTCGGCTGGTGCCTGGTTGAACCCGGCCAGGTGCGCGTTGAGTCCCGAAGCGAGCATGTCGGCCATCATGCCCAACGGGGTGCCGGTCCCCTGGACCCAGCCCCAGAAACGGGGATGGTGATTGCCGTTGGTATAGGGAAGTACGTCACGCAGGAACTGGTCATACGCCGCTTCGGCGCCCTCGGCTTCAAGCGGGACGCCGGAGCCAAACGACGCTCTGGCGGCGGGCGGCATGGACTGCCATGCTGGGGACTCGTGCAGCGAGGCAAAGTGGGCGATCATGTCGTCCACCATTCGGTGGCTGAGGGTCCGGAAGGCTTCCCAATCGGACGGATCGAGGGTCTGTTCGCTCATGCCGTAGTATGCTTAGGGGAGGACAGTGAGGCTATCCGGATTTGGTCAGGAAGTTGAGGACTGAGGACTGAGGTGAGAGCGGATTTGAACCAGCCCGATACGAAGCTCCATCCCGACACCCGCCCCGGCCCCGTCGCACTGACGGTGCCGAACCTGCGTCGTTCCCTGGACTTCTACACCTATAGCCTTGGCCTCCAGGTCCACAAGCATCAGGACTCTATCGCCAGCCTCGGCGCCGGCGAAGAAGATTTGCTTGTCTTGCATGAAATGCCCGGCGCGCGCCAGACCCGAGGCACCACTGGCCTCTATCACTTCGCCCTGTTACTCCCTCCCGGGCACATCTCGGCAGGGCGTTGGCCCATCTCGTGGAAAACAACACGGCGCTTCAGGGAGCGGCGGATCATCTCGTCAGCGAGGCGTTATACCTCGCGGACCCCGATGGCAACGGAATCGAGCTGTATCGGGACCGTCCCCGCGAGGAGTGGACCTTCGACGCTGATGGCCTCCGGATGGCTACCGACCCTCTCGATGTCGAAGGACTGTCCGCCGAAGGTGCTCGAAGTGGCGAGACGTGGTCGGGCATGCCGAGCGGAACCGTCATGGGCCACGTCCACCTTCGGGTGTCGGACATTCCCGCCGCCGAACACTTCTATCGTGATCTCCTCGGTCTCGATCTCATGACCCGGTTCGGTGCCTCGGCGTCGTTTCTTTCCGCGGGGGGCTATCACCATCACCTGGCCGCGAACACCTGGGGAGGAGTCGGTGTGCCGCCTCCACCGGTGGATGCCGCCGGTCTGCGCGAATGGACCCTGGTGGTTCCCGATGAAACGAGGTCAACCGGGCCGACGAGCGGCTGCACGCCGGTGGAGTGAAGACCGAGCGACTGAAGCACGGGCTGTGGGCTCGGGATCCTGCGGGGAATGCGGTGGTGCTGAGGACTCCTGCCGGAACGAAGAAGTAGACTCGATCTGAGAGTCTCATCAAGCGGGCAGGTGAAGCGCCCGAAGACGGCTCGGTCGACCCGGATCCAGATTCGGAACGGGCGGATAGAGCTAGATCGTACTGGCGGACGATGCGATACGCCGGGATGCCGTCGAGCTGACGAGCGCCGCGGCGACGCTGTCGGTGCGGGCTGCCGCAACCGGCGATTCGACGAGGCTTCGCCGCGCCGATCGGTCGAGCCAAGGAGGAGAAACACTGCCGAATCATCCCGATGCCGATATGCCCATCGGCGATCATTTGAAGAGCAGAGGTGACGGCTCGGCCCGGCGGAGTTCAAAGCGCGCGACGGCGACAGCTGCAGGTATACCAGGGCTCGCGAGTGAAGCCGACGAGGAATCAGGTGCCTTGTCCCGCGATGGTAAAGGCCGGTGAGGATTCCAAGCGGAGCCGAGTCGACCACTGAGGCGAGCGCCGTTAAGGCATTAGCGTCCGACGATGCAGACGGCAACGATGATGGCGCGAATAGCAATCGTGTGGCTGCGCTCCAAGGAGATGCGTCACGCGATCGTCCTGACCGAGTTGGCGCCAACCTACGGCGCGGTACTGAGCCGAGATGGATGCCGCGATCTCGATCAGGAGCTACCGACGGGGTGCCGGTGTCGGGCCCTCGCAGGACTGAGGCGGCCACGACGACGACCGTGACGGCTCCAAAGGTGGTGAACGCGGCGCGGGATTCCACGGGATCCTATCGCAGGCTGCGCGACAACACGTCGAACAGATTGAGCCCCACAAACCAGTAGGTGCCTTGCGTGTCGCGGCTCAGGTTGTAGCCATATCCTCCAGAGAGGAGGCCGTGCCATAGCGTCAGGTTGACACCCAGGCCGAATTCTATGTTGTCCTCGGTCTGGTCGAGGTTTGCGAGGTGAAGCCCGAGCGCGGGGTCGAACGCGTTCCAGCTGCGGCGGAACGACGATTGGGGATTGCGGAAGTAATGATGCCAGCTCACCAACGCGGCTACATTCGGCTTCCATTTTCGCTGCTCCGCACTGCCGTTCACGGCCCGCACGAAGATCACCGCCGAAGAGAATTCCCGATGCCCACCCATCAGGCGCGCGTCCAGCCGGTAGGTCGTCTCGTGCAGGGCAGGACCGGCGCCGTCGCCTTTCGCCAGCTGGGAGAACCGCACTACGACCGTTACCCGGTCTCCTAGCGTCCACCCGGTTCGTTCCAGCTCCACCACTGCAACCGGCAGATCGTCGAGACGGTGGAAGGTGACTTTCGAGACATCCTCCAGGATATCGGCTGAGGGAATTGCCTGTCCCACCGCAAGACCCAGCACCGTGCGGATCGCGTTCAGCGCCGCGGCAGTAACGGGCAGGTCCCTCTTCAGTGTTTGGGTCACCGAGTCCAGACCCTCGAGGTTGAGGGCGTCCGTAACCTGGGCCGTGAGAGTGGCTGGCAGGGTTGCCAGGGTAGCCGATGCGCGGCTGAGGTGAGCCTGCGCCAACTCCAGCCGGTCAGGGGTCTCCACCAGGTTGTTCTGTATGCTTCCCAGCAGCGACACGATGCCGCTTGGACCAGCCACGAGGTTGGCAAAATCGGTCGAACTGGGCGCCGTCACTATGGACCGAAGGCGTCTGACCTGAGAAACGGTCGAGTCGACGGTTGAGAGATCGCCCCGAATGCTGTCGATCTGAGATCGAAGTGTATTCAGACTACGGACGACTGCGGCCGTTGGGTGTTCAGCGCTCAGCCTGTCCAGCGCGCTGCGGGCGTCGGCCAGCTTAGACAGCCACTGGGATGGGGCCGACAACGCCTGAAGTACGCTGTCGAGGTGGCCGACAATCCGGCTCGCGGTGGCGTGGATTTCCCGGCGGATTGTGTCGGCATTCGTGGTGATGCGGTCGATAGCCCGAGCGATCTGCTGGTTGCCCTCGATCTCCGTGCGCAGCCGCTCCTGCTCGGCCGGCGTGAGGTTCATTCCGTACCGGTCGATCGGCCGCAGCTCCCCCAGCGGCAGCTCGTCGTAGTTCTGCACGTGCAGCTGAGCGCGCTTGCCGTTGACAGGATCTTTGTACGCCATGACCTGGACCACGACGCTGTCACGGCTGCGGATGAATTCGGCCGTCGCTCGCTGTTCGGCGGCGATGTGGTCCCGCAGCCACCTCGCGAGACCCACGTAGCCGCCGTTCACCGAGTCAGTGACGACGGCGATCATCTCCTCGTTAGTCATGCCGGCGGCTCTCAGTGCATGCACCGCGGCGCTCACTCGCCCGGTCGTCGCGGTGACGTCCGCCTGGAATGACGCGATGGCAGAGCTATCGCTGAGATCGATCACCTTCGCATTGAGGCGAGCAACATCCCTGCCCAGCTGCTCGAGGACTTCGAGTAGCTCGAGCAAATGTTTCTGCTCGGCGGTGGCCGCCGCGGAATCCTTGATGGCCGGCGGAGTGAAGGTGAGGACAAGGTCGGCGTTCGCATCGACCTGGGTGCGGACATCGGGACAGACTTGGAACTTTCCGTCGCGAGCCCTCTCCTCCAGGCGATAGGCGACCCCCGCAAAGGCCGTGTCAACGTCGGCGGGGCAGACAGGTTTCTGGCCCCAGGCCGAGGCTGGCAGGGTCAGCACCAGCATTGACCCGAGCGAAAGGAGCCGACCGACGCGCCCCGCCATCACCGCCGGGCTCTCGCCTGATCGATGGCATCAATCACCGCAAGCAGGTCGTTGGCTTCGGTTCGCAGCAAAGAAGACTGGGGTTTGGGTCCAAACCCCCAAACGATCGCCAGAGCGGTCTGGTCCTTGTCCCACTCGGCCACCAAATCACGTTGCGGTGCCCGGTAGATCCGGAGCGCGGGCACCAACTTGAACGCAGCCTGGGCGACAGCCCATCCCTTGTCGCTCTCTTTGCCGATGAAGAGGTACACGGTGAACAGGGGGTTCTTGAGGGCCTCTCGAAACAGCGGCATCGTTTCCGGCGTGAGCACCTCGGCCATGATGTAGCCTCCCTCCGCTTTCGCGTACGCATTCAGTCCCGATCACCGATTGGTACAGCGCCTCTCAAAGCATCTCCTCAGATTCTCCTACGGTCGGCACTGCTGTGTGACGTCACCAGATCGGCAGACTCATCCCGATCAATCCACCGAAGTTGTCCTTCTGCAGGAAGCCGAAGACTCGAACCGACCTGATCCCGAACCCCGCCAGGATCGCGGGCTCCGTGTCGCTCCCCGACGCCCCCAATGCGGCCTCGAAGGTCAGGGTGCGTCCCATGTTGCTCAGGCGTTTGTAACCGCTCGCCAACTCCCGGTAGCGATTCACCTGCAACTCGAGCTCAGAGGCATAGGCGTTCAGGTGCTCGCGATATGCGACCTCCGCGGAATCACTCTGGCGCTGCAAGGTCAGCATCGAATCCCGGATCCGGAGCTGTTGCACGAGGAGGGTCAGGCTGTCATCCAGGATCTGGATCCTCTTCGCCAAGTCGGTCGGTAAGGCCAGAAAGGCCGCCCCATCGATGGTGAGGGTCCATGACCCGTTAGGCTGCTTCTTCCCGAGTACGACCTGCTGGGCCTGGGCCGTGCGTAGACCGCCCGCCAGCACGAGCAAGGCAACTAGTAATCCGGCGATGTGACGTGGCATGGCGCTCCTCCCTATCTCGGGGGGCGCGGTCCGCCCAGAATCGCATCGACCGCGGCCGCGGTCTCGGTATCCGACGCGGCGGCGATTGCCGTCACGGTGGTCTGATGCTCCTGACGGAGCGCCTCTTCCTCCCGCCGCAGCGACTCGATGTTCTTCTGTTTCTCCGCTTCGATCCGCTGCAGGTCGATATTCTCGGCGCCCAACTGCTTCTTCATGGCGGCCAGCTCCTTGTCCTTCGCTTTTGCCTGCTTCTCCTGCTGCTCCAATTCCGCTTTGAGCCCTGCGGCCCGCTTCATCCGCCATATAGAGAAGCCGGCGATCCCCGCGATCGAGGCGACCACCCAGGGGAGGCTCTTCCGCGGCAGGGCGCCAATGCGTAACGCCAGGAAGATCGCGATGGCGGCGCCGGCCAGAATCAGCGCGATATAGATGTCCGTGAAATTCGGCATGATGGTTGTCTCCTAGGAGCTTGGCACGGCCGCCGAGACGCCGGCCCTTTCATCGCGCTTGCGCTCGAGTGCGGCGATGAGCTTGTGGACCGGTCCCGAACCCAGGCCGATGGCGACGCCGGTGAGCGTCATGCCCAGGCCGGGGCGCCAGTCCAGCGGGATCCGGTCGAGACTCCATTGGACCGTGCCACCCGCAACCTCCTGATACAGCGCCAGCAGATCGAGGTGCTGCCAGTGAGCCAGTGTGATCCCGATCGTAATGCCCAGTATTTTTGCGGCGACGCGGACGTGGACCTGTCGCACCAAGTCACCGCTCACCACCGGAATCGGACCACACCCTCCTCCGGGCCTTTGCAGCAGCATTTCGCTCATGCGAGCCAGAAACGCGGCCTGGGCCAGGGGAGGGATCAGCTGAAACAGCCGGCGGCGGTGCTCGACGAACGCCTTGACCCCGTAGGCTCGGCGGGTCCACAGGTGATACCAGTCGAAATGACTGTCGAGCCAGTCGTAGAAGGACTTCAAGACCTCGAGCAGGCGCTCGATCAGCAGGCTGAAAGCGAGGACCAGCGTGAAAATGGCCGTGGCCTGGAGCACACCATTGGCACCGTTCATGGGTTCCCCCCGGTGACGAGGAGGTAGCGTTTGAGCTTGAAGGCCTCGATGCGCGCCGTCGCGAGGGCCGACGCTTTCCAGTTCGCGGCGAAGCGATCCACCCGACGCTGGAAATCGTCGGCTGGGAAGCGGGACCCCGGACAGGCCTTGTCGGGATTGAGCTGGCGGTGGGGAACGATCGCGTGTTGGAAGTCCAGCGGGATTCCGTAGACCGCCGACCACAGTGCCACGATCCGAGCGCCCGCGTCCAGCTGCGCTTCGGTCGGTCGACTCGGCCCGTATCGCCCATCGGCGTTGGAGAAGGGCACTGCGGGGTCGGTTTCGAAATTGCCGTTAAAGGAGATGCCCAGCGAGCGCAGGTTGAATCCCGCGACGTGATTGCCGAAACGGTCCCAGCGGCAGAAGGCGTGAATTCCACCGTCGGCAGTGATGACACAGTGGTACCCGGTGATCCAGGCAACGCCGTCGGTCTTTCGCTGGTGGATCACCCGGACCACGTCCTCGAATGTCGACTCCATGGGCATCGCTGTGTGATGGTAGACGATGAGGTTGGGCTTCCCCGGGCGAAGGTGAGCCGACTCGAGCTTGTCGACGTCGACTCCGCCGTCGTAGGGGATCTCTACCCAGTCACCCAGATCGGGGGCCGCCGCCGCCGCTGGAGCGATCGTCACCGCCGTCGCAACGAGGGCTACCGGTGCCTCGCTTGGCTCCTCAACCTCGGGCGGAACTCGTCGCTCGCTGATCATCTTGATCAGGACGTGCACCGGCTGACTTCCCCCGCCGATGAAGAGCCCGGTGAGCAGGAAGTCCTGCCAGTCAACCAGGTTCTGGCCCATCAACGCCGAGAACATGTGCACGCCCGCGATCCGGGCGGCCAGGATTCCGGTCACCAGCCCGGTTAGTTGAAGAACGCAGGTCCGCAACGTCCCGCCTTCATCGGGGTCGGTCGCGTCCTCCACCAGGACCAACTCGGTCGGCATGGACTCGTCCGGTTCCCGCTGGCGCTCCATATCCACCAGCTTCGCCGCTTGCCTACGCTGCTCCTCCGGCGTGTCGGCCTGACGGACCGCATCTACCTGCTCATCCAGCGCCCGCCGACTCCCGAGATCCTGAATTGCTTGTTGCGCCACATCCGTCGCGTCGGAGCTTCGTGACAGCGGACGTCCGGGAAAGAGGTCGAGCAGGTTCTTGCCGAACTCGATGACCCGTTCCGTTACCAGGGACAGGCCGAGCGCGGCGGAGAGGGTGACAGCAGCAGCATCGAGATCAATCACAGGCGCCTCCTTGCAAGTACCGCGGATAGCCGGCAGGCGACGCGAACACAGCGACTGCAACCGGCAGCTGCGGACTCATTCGTACCGGCTCGGTGTGACTCTTCCAATCGGGCGCGAACCGACCGCGATCGCGAGTGGCATCCGGCCGTCCATCAATGACAAACTCAGGATGTACCCGAAGCCGCTCGCGACGAGGGCGCGAGCACGTTCTATGCGATGACGACGAAGTCCTTGCCGTCGTACCCGCGAGTTCGGCGGCAGACTTCGTATCCCTCTCGGTCTCCGGAATCGTTGGTATTGCCCTCGATGGTTTCAAATGCGGAGGGGGCGATCGAGAGCACCAACCCGGTGTGTACCCAGTCAAGCGGGGTTCGGCGCACCAGGAACAGCGATCCCGGCGAGAGCTGACTCGGGGAAACCCCCGAGCGGCTGTCCAGAAAGACGCCCGCCTCTTTGGCCGCGGCAGCGAGCGAGTCGCAGGAGAAGGTGTAGGGAAGGGGTACGTGCTGACGCCCAACGTCTTCGCTGCCTGCCGGAGCATGTACCCCACGAATCCCGCGCACCAGGCCCACTCGGCGCCCTCGTTGCCCTTCATGTACAGCCGCACCCAGGGGCCCATGTTCTCGCCGCCCACTTCCCGCGGCGACTGGGCCAGGTGTTGCTTGGCGTAGGCCAGAGTCAGCGGGCCCAGGCTGCGGGACCCGGGATTGATCGGGGCCAGGGCGGCGACCATGGGTGCCACCAGGGCGGCGAAAGTCGTCCCGTTGACCACGCCCCCCGTCTGTAGCCCGCGCGCCTTTTGGAACGCTCGCACCGCCACTTCGGTGGCGGGCCCGAACTGACCGTCGACCGAGACCTTGAATCCCTGCAGCGAGAGCCACTCCTGGACTAGCCGCGCCTGACGGCCTGTCGCACCACTCGCGATGTTGCCGGCGAAGTCCCACTCGCTCATTGGCGTTCTCCGGGATCTTGAGGCTTTGTCTGACACCAAAGGCTGGGTCGGGGCAGTCTTCCTGCCCCACCCCCGAATTGGCCGAAGTGCATCGAGGCGTCAAGAATCAAGAGGGATCTAGATCCTTTTCGAGGGGCCAGAAATCCGTATCCGTCCTGACAACGAGGCCCCCCCTCGGTCGGGGCGTTTCCCGATCGGAGGGCGTAGGGCATGGGCCTTACGCCACGGCCGCAATCGGAATTCCGTCGCCAAACGAGATTCCTTTGATCCATGTGTAGTTCTTCGACGTGCGCTCGGAAACCACTTCCCCCGCGCACTTGAGCGTCCCGGTCACCCGAGCCCGTGCCAGCTTCCAGCCGTTTGAACTGGCCATCCTGGATGATCAAGTTTGCCGCTTCGATCGTCAGATCCAGTTCCAGCTCAAAGGGGATCCGGCCGGCAGGCATGCCATCCAGGGACAGCTCGATATAGGGCTCGTGTTTCGACTTGATGTGATGGGTCGCCAGGGGAACCACACTGGTGGTTCCGTGCGGAAACTGTTTGGTATCCGTGTATTTCTCGAATTTGCGATGCAGCTTCCACGCACCCACCAGCACGTCGGCGAGTGGGATGTCGACCAGCTGTTTTGCCTGGTCCACGGGTCAAGGAATCGTCAAGCAGGTTCCGCCGTCGGGTATCGCGCGAAATTCGCATCCGGTACAGGGAATAGCTAGGGCATGAAGGCGAGCCGCGGGGCCATTTCGAGCGTCTCAAGCACGGGCTGTGGGCCCGGGATCCCGCGGCGAATGCACTGGTGGTGCTGAGGACTCCTGCCGGAACGAAGAAGTAGACTCTGGTGGGATAGAGATCAGGCAGGCTGATGCTTTGCCCACCAATCACGCGCCTTATCCTCAGTCCATGGTTCGGTCTCCACCGCGAGCAGCGCCTTCCCCAGGTCGGCCGCACTCTGGGGGCGCTCTGCGGGGTTCTTGGCGAGGCAGGAGAGCACCAACTTTTCCAGCGATCCCGGAATCGGCAGCTCGGTGCGTTGTGATGGAGGCACCGGGATATCGTTCAGATGCCGGTTGATCATCTGCAAAGGTGTCTCGGCCTCGAACACCTTCTGTCCGGTGACCGTGAAATAAGCGACACAGCCCAGGGCGTAGATATCCACCCGATGGTCCACCTTCTCTCCCATGGCTTGCTCCGGCGCCATGTAGGCGGGTGTCCCCGGGGTGAATCCCGTCATAGTCCCGACCGTATCCTCGGAGTTGGTGGAGACCGATTTCACCAGCCCGAAATCGAGCACCTTCACGTAGTCGTGGCGGAGTCCCATCCGTCCGATGTGGATGTTGGCGGGCTTGATGTCGCGATGGACCAGCCCTCGTGAATGTGCCTCCTCCAGCGACTCGCAGGCTTGGGTGAGCAGATAGACGACTCGTCCGGCCGGCAGAGGCCCGGTCTTCCGCACCAGGGCCTCGAGGTCCATTCCATCCAGCAACTCCATCACGAAGTAAACTGTCTGGTCCTCCATGACCCCGAAATCATAGAGCTCGACCGTGTGCTGCGATCGCAGGCTGGCTGCGGCCTCTGGCCTCACGCCAGAATCGCTTCACCGCGAGTTGTGCCGCCGCCTCATTCCCTTTGGCCAGGACACCGGGTCGGAGCAGCTTGATGGCAGCCGGCCGTGCCAGCATTCGGTGAGTCGCTCGGTAGACCTCGCCCATCCCTCCGGATCCGATGAGGTCCCCCAACTTGTAACTGCCCATCTCCTTCGCCTTGGCGACCTGCAGGCTGAGCCGAGTCATCACATAAGAGATCACCACCGCGACCCCGACCAGGATGTAGTCCGGATAGTGCATGACGACGACATTCTCCCACGGCCCGTAGTCCCAGACTCCGCGGACCTTCGCCGTGACCATCCCGATCGGATTCATCGAGACCGCAAACAGCGCTGCCACGAGCGTCTTGCCGGGAGTGCTCGGCACAATCGCGGCAAAGATGAGAACGATGGCGCCGATCCAGCTGATGAGGGGAAAGACGTGCAGGCCCTGGGGAACCTTCTCCCAATGGATCATGAGACCCAGGGCAACGGCGGTGTAAACCATGTATACCAGCCCGAGATCCAGGGAGAATCTCGGGTCGCTGTCGCGACGCCGGGTGTAGAGGTAGAGTCCGAGAGAAACGGCGACGCTCAATGCGGCGAAGGCATCCTCCGCAGCGAACTGCCAGTACCGGGGATCCCGGCCGCTCAGGGTCCAGGTGGCGAAGTGGGCGAGGAAATCTCCCAGCACCCAGAGCGCGGCACCGACCAAGGCCATGATGCCCAGCCGCCGGGAGGCGTCCCGCAGCAGTTCCGGCGGGAGACGAGACTCGGTCGTCCCCACTCCGGATGGCGTGGACGGGAGTGGAGGCGCGATCAGCCGGGTTTCAGCCACTCACCACTCGGTACTCGGTACTCAGTACGCGGTACTCCTCAGGGCTTTGGCGTCAGGGTAAAGTCCACCCGTCCTCTGGCCGCGGCCAGAATCAGCCGGATGGTCCAGTTGCCCGGCGTCCCCACCTGGGTCTCGGCGTCGAGATCCAGCTCGAGCAGCGTCGAGTCCACCTGGACCCCCGCTCCATCCGTGATGATCACAATCCCGTAGCCGTGATGGATGAAGCTGTTATGGCGAAATGCCGCCTGTGGGGCGGAATTGACCCAATTGAAAATCAGCTCGTCGTTGACGTTTTCCATGTCTTCGGCCTTGAACTCGAAGCTCGAGGCCGTGTTGGTGACTTGCGGATCGTTCTCGGGTCCCAGCTCCCGCACGATGGAGTCGAGACACCCGATCAGTAGTGTGAGAGCGCTCAGCCCGCCAAGCGCCATCAGTCGGGATGAACGGTTCATTGTTCCCACCTCGGAATGGTCAGTGAAAGGAACGCCCTGAACTCGGACTCATCACGGTCCACATCTCGCTGGAAGGTGTAGTCGCTGCGGCGCCAGAGCCTGGTGTATCCCAGGCCGGCGCCGTACTTGCCCTTGTAGTAGCCGCGCACTTCTCCGGCGAGGGTGAAGAGGTGATGGTTACCCGAGAAGCCGCTCACCACCGGCAACCAGAGGTATCCTCCGGTGAGCGTTGCTGATCCCTACGCCCTTGTAGATGGCCGAGCCATTGAGCCTGGCCCCGATGCCAACGCCGTAGTCGTAGTCCCTTCCCTCCGCGGTGACGAAGTAGTCGGAACGAACGGCAGCGATCGGCATGAACCGAGCGAGCGCCTCCCCATGGAGGAGGACCTTCTTGGCCCGGTCGGATTCGGCGATGATCCCGCCCATGAAACCCTGTCCGCCAAAGTCGATCACTTCGTTGCTGATGTAGTCGTAGGTCATGAACCCGGCCAGCTGGAGCCGGGTGCTATCGCCGAGCGACCTGGCCCCGAGTCCGCCACGCACCACGAGGTCCGCAATGGCTCCCCGAGTATCGGAACGGGTCGCGAGGGTTCCTTGCAGCTGGAACGCCGAGAACGGCGCCTTATTCAGGTCGGTCATCTGATCGCCGTACACTACGTTGAACCTTATGAAGGTCTGGTCCAGTGCGTCGGGATCGGTGACATCGCCGCTGCGTGGAGAAGCGGCGGTATCCGACGTCCATGGAAGCCTGGAGTCGGGTGGGCCGCCAGTCAGGAGGGTTGGCGGAAATCTCACTCATTTCTCCCCGGACCAGCCGGTTGAAGCCCCGCACCGGATTGATCAGTGTCGCGCCGACCTCCCGCACCACCCGATTGGTCCCGGTCGCCCGGTTGTCGAGAGTAAGCGACGAGAAGCGGAATAGAATTTCGCCCAGCGTGATGCCGCCCAGGCTGGTGTTGAAGAAATCGTTTGGAGCCGGGGCCCAGACCTCACCGAACTCCTCCCACATCAGGCTTCCCCCGAAGGCCCACGGCAAAGAGGCCCAGAAGTTGTAGCCGTTGGTCCGCCCCGCGTTGAAGTACAGACTGCCGTGGTAGGGGTGGGCAAACTGGTTGTTGGCGAATTTGTTGTTGTCCCATTGCCAGGCAAACTTGAGGTTGGTGATCCAGGTGTCCGGGCTGATGCGGGACCATTCGCCGTCGCGCACGAAGTAGGTGAAGCCCCATGGAATGGCCTGCACCAGCATCAACTCCCCCAACCCGGCCCAGAATCGTTTGGGTGGATTGCACTGGGTGCAGGGCAGATCCTGTTTGCCAACGTAGGGCGGTGGAAGGATCGAATCTGTCTCGGGAGAGATCGGCCAGGTTGTGGGACCAGACCGGCCCCTGGCTCAGCAGGGTGCGTGGAGCGGTGATGCCTCCTGCCACCGCAAGCGCCAGCGAAACCGCCAGCGCCCGGAATGAAGGAATCCTGAGTACTCGTCGTTTCATGATGCCAGTCTCCTGATGACGCGAAGAAGCTGGTTAGGATCGGTTCGGCGTGTCCTGCAAAGACGGAATTGGTATTTCTCCAGTAATGTCAGCGGCACTGAGCAGTACTTCGGGTTGCACCTCCGGCTCGGGGACGGTCATGATCCGCCGGGCCAATGGGATCGTGAGAAATACCAGCAGTCCGGCGCCCAGAAATGGAACCCCCACGTCTGCGTGGTCCATCAGAATGCCGGAAGCGATGGGAAAGGCGACGCGCGAGATCCCGCCGAAGGTATGCTGCACGCCCATGTACAGTCCTCTTTCGCCGGCGCGCACCACCCGGGAGAGCAGCCCGGTGACGCAGGGAAAGAGAAATGCCGTGCCCAACGGCATCAGGGTGAACCCGACCAGCAGTACCGGTAACCCGTGCGCCAGTCCCGTCAGGACCAGACCACCACCGAGCAGCACCAGGCCTACGCGGGACAGCCGCGCTTCGCCCAGCCAGTCTACCACTCGACCCAGGATCAGGGCGCGGATGATGACCCCCATTCCGCCCAGGTACATGACGAAGAAGCCCACGTTCTGCTCGGTGATGCCGAGCCGCGCCTTGAGCAGAAGCGGCACGGTTTGAATCGTTCCGTAGAAGGCGCCGATCGCGACGGCGTAGATCCAGATGAGACGAGGCGCCGGCTCGTGCCAGTGCGAGAGTACCTGGGCGATCGCCGCGCGGCCAGTCGTGGTCGAGGGCGCGTGATGAGTTTCCGACAGCCGCATCTCCCGCGATTCTCGCAGATAGCGCCAGGCGAACGCGGCCACCAGTACCGACAGCGCGGCGGCGGCGAGACCGGGCAGCTTCTGTCCGCCCAGTGCTACCATGAGCGACCCGAACGCCGGACCCACCACCGCGCCAAGGCTCGTCACGGCCGAGAGCCAGCCGAGGCTCTTGGTCCGCTGCTCCGGGGTGGAGGCGTCGGCCACATAGGCCTGCACCACACCAATGGTCCCGCCACCAAGACCCTGGACTATGCGCGAGGCCAGCAACGCCCATACCGACCCGGCAAAGGCGAACAGCGCATAGGCCACCGCGGTTACCAGCAAGCCGGCGAGGATGGCCGGCCGCCGGCCGTAGCGATCGGAGAAGCGGCCCCAGACCGGCGCCACCAGCAGCTGGGCAATGGAGAAGGAAGAAATCAGCAGCCCCACCACTGCCGCATTGGCCCCGAAATTCGTGGCATAGAACGGCAGGATGGGCACGATCATGGCAAGCCCAACCATGTCCACGAACGCGGTGACGAACAGGACGAGGAGGCGGGCCATGTTATCTCTTCATCGCTTCCTGTACCCCGGCCAGGATGAACTGCGTCGCCACCGCGGCCAGCAGCAGCCCCATGATTCGCGTCATCACCTTGATCCCGGTCTGGCCTAGATAGATAACCAGGCGTTCACCCAGCCTCAGGGTCACGTAGGAGAGCAGTGCGGTGAGAGCAATCGCCAGATATACCACGACGCCATGCGCGAGGTCTTGAGCCTGGCCCGCGAGTACCATCACCGTGGAGATGGCTCCCGGGCCGGCCAGAATCGGAATGGCGAGCGGTGTCAGCGCCACGTCCTCCTTCGCCTCCCCCTCCGCCAGCTCCTCGCGTCCCTCCTGCGTGCTGCGCTGCCCCCGTAACATATCGAATGCCACAAACCAGAGAATGAGGCCGCCGGCGATGCGGAATGCGGGCAACGTGATTCCAAAGGCCTTGAAGATCCAGCGGCCCCCGGCGGCGAACACCACGAGCAGGATCGCCATCGCGATACAGGCGCGGAGCGCCGTCCGCTGTCGTTGCGATGCCGTCTCTTCGCGAGTGACGACGAGATAGGACGGCACCGCCGCCACCGGGTCCACGATGAAGAGGACCGAGGTGAAGGTGATCAGGGCGAACTGAGCAAACTCGCTCACGGGGCTCCGGTGGCGGGCCGAAGCAACTGGCGGATGTCCGTCACAATAGGCCTTCGGTCGCTCCCGATCGGGTCCACACGAGATTGTGCAAGTTGAACCGGAACGGCTCAGTTCGCCATTGCCCTTGGGTGAAGGCGGGGTGGGGCCATCGGACGGATCAGGCTAGCGTAAAGCGGCTGGAAACCAACCGTTCGTCGCGGGTAGAAACCCGCGAGGAGAGAAGCGGACTAAAAGTCGCGCCGGCGGAACCAGCGCAGGCCGATCGTGAGCGGCAAAACGACCCAGATGAGGAGGGCCACCGTCGCGGTTGCCATGCCCAGAGCATCGCCGAAGAAGCGCTGGAACACCGCTCCGGTGTAACCCATCAACGCGGCGATGTCGAACTGCAGTAACAGGAGCACCCGGCCCAAGTCCACCGGATTCAGCATCGTCAGGGCGAGGAGTGGCGACTCGAGGGGATAGTCGCCGAAGGCGAGGACGACCAGCAGCACCAACCCATCATACAGCACCGCGAAGCCCAACCACACGGCCAGGGCCGCGCCGAGCCCCCGGGCCCGATCCTCGAAGCGGAGGGCCAGCAGGAATGCGACCGCGGTGAAGATCAGCGTGAGCAGAACCCCCGTCGCCAGCAGGATGATGAGCGCCCGGGCCGGGATGGAAACCGTGGTGGCCGAACTGACCAGGAGCGGTAGGCCGATGCCGAGTCCGAAGCCGCAGACCAGCGGAGCGGTAAGACCCACGTAGAGGCCGGTGAACATGGCGGGACGCCCAACCGGCTGAGCCAGCAGCAGCTCGATGAACTCCCGGGCGTTGTAGAGATACAGCGTCCCGAACATGACGCTGGCAAGCGGCACCAGGATAAGCACCACGTCGAGCAGGCTCACGATGGCGCGCTCGCCACCGCCGCCCAGCCAGAGAAGGGCAGTCGTCAGACCCAACAGCACGATGGTATATCCCAGTAACCAGCGATTGCGAACCAGGTCGTGAAGCTGGAAGCGAACCACTTTCCCGGCGGTGTTCATGCAGCATTCTCCCGCATCAAGCTGGCCACCGCGCGCTCCAGATTGGCCAGCCCGGTCAGTTCGATCAGGCTCGCCAGAGGCCCATGAAACCGGACTCGACCTTCGAGCAGGAACACGATGTCATCGGCCAGCTCTTCCAGCTCGCTCAAGGTATGGGATACCAGCAGAACCGTCGCTCCGGCGTCTCTCGCGCGGCGAACCTTGTCCTTGAAGATTCCGCTGGCCACCGGATCAAGCCCCGCCGTCGGCTCGTCGAGGATCAGCAGAGAAGGACGGAACAGGAACGTGGTGGCGGCGCTGAGTTTCTGCCGGGTACCTCCGGAGAGGGTCCTGATCGGCTTGTCGAGTTCAGGCTCCAGCCGGAACTGCTCGATGAGTTCCTCGTCCAGCCCGCCGTCGGCACCTCTCAAGTCCCGCAACATGCGGAGGACCTCGCGGCCGGTCAGGTTCTCGGGGAACTTCGCGGCCTGCGGCATGTACCCGATCGCTCTCCGGTACTCCACCTTGCCGTTGACCGTTTCACCATGCACGGCGAGGCGGCCCAGATCAGCTCTCACCAGGCCAAGAACGATCTTGATGAGCGTACTCTTCCCGGCGGCGTTGGGTCCGACCAATCCGGTCACTCGGCCCGGCGCGATCCGAAGGTCGATTCCCTTCAGGACCTCGCGAGTTCCGAAACGCTTGCTGAGGCCTACTGCCTCAACTGCCGGACTGGTCATGGCGCTGCCTCCCGCGTCCACGCCATCCTCGGCAGACTGTCTACTGTCGCCGGGGGCGTCAGCACCGGCAGGGCGCGTTCCGCCAAATCGAGAAGCCGGGTGAAGAAACTGTTCAGCAGGATGAGCGCCGGAGGATGCTGCTGAACTACCAGTCCGAACAGCCGCACCGGGGCGAAGGGTACGTCGCCGGTCCCATCCCTATCGAGGTCATACCCCGAATAGCGGTCCCAGTAGTTCCCGGAGAACCGGGTCGCCGAGTTGACGCTGTTGGTCCCCACGTCGAACGCGTTTCCCGAAAACCGATTGTCCTGGAAACCGGTCTCGACCGCGTCGGCCATCACCAGTACCGCCCACCCGTTGCGCTCGAAATCGTTCTCGGCCACGGTGAGACGATTGGTTCCTTCGGCGCTCAGGCCGACGCTGTTCCCGGTAAAGCTGTTCCGCTCGATTCGGCTGTCGCTGATCTCCTTGAGCAGCAATCCGAAAGCGGCCGGCCCCCAGTTGTGCTCGAACTGATTGTCTCGCATGGAGACATCCTTGCTGTACATCACAGCCACGCCGGCGCCATTGCCCTCGAACACATTGCCGCTGTACTCGCAGTCGTTCGAGAACATGAAGTGCAGGCCGTAGCGCAGATTGGAGCGGCTCCGATTGTGGCGGACCTTGGCCGCGGTCGTGAACTCGAAATAGATCCCATCGCGGTGCCCGGCGATGTCGTTGTCCTCGATCAGGAGATGGTCCGAGCTCCAGCTGTGAATGGCATTCCCGGACAACACCTCGGTCTTGCCCGATGCCCGCAGCCGGTTGTGACGCACCACGCATCCGCTGGTCTTGGAGAGGTAGATCCCGAAGAAGGTATCGATGAGGACATTGTCTTCGATGACGCAGCCCTTGGCCTCGATCACCTTGATCCCGGCACGATCATCCGTCGCGCTGGCACCCACCTCCCGGATCTCCAGGCCACGCAGGGTGACGCTGTCGGCGGTCACGGTGAAGACCTGATGATCGCCCCCGCCATCGAAGACAACGCCGCCGGTCCCGACGATCGTCACTCGCTTGTCAATCAGAATGGTCGGCTCGTGGTACTGGCCGGGACGAATCACGATGCGGTCTCCGTCCCGCGCGACCCTCAACCCCAGGGTGAGAGTAGGGACCTCGCCCCTCGGATCCACCACGATTTCTCGAGACGCGGGGGAGGGAAGTGCGGCCTGGACCACGAGGCCGACCAGCCACGCCGTGGCCGCCGGCATCAGGAAGCCCGCTGCGGCCCAGCGGCCTCCCGCGTCGCGCCGACGACTGGGGGGTGAGCCTGATGGGACAGCCGCACAACGTCGGGCCAGGTCAGGATGCGACCGCCAAGCCTCGTGACGAGACTGTCGGCCGCATGACCTGACGACACTGCTATGACGCCGCTTCCCATCGGAGTGCGCAGGCTGTCCAGCTTCAGGTAACTCGCGGCACCGGCCTCCAGCAGCCGTTTTGGATCGAGGAAATCGTTCACCCAGACCGAGTGGACCTCATCGGGTCGCACCATGCCACTGTTCACGAAGGCCGCCAGACAACCCGCGTCGTCGAATACGAAGACCCGACCTTTGCGAGTAACCAGCTGGCCACCAAATCGCGGGTCCGACACGGTCATGTGGCAATGTTCGCAAAGCTCGGCCCCATAGCGCACGGTCCGCGGGCCGGGACTTCCACAGCCTGCGAGGAGCAGGCTGAGGGCCAGCCCTGTACCAGGGGTCCTCACTTGTTAGCCACTCTGTATTCTCGCACCGCAATCGCCGCCACGGCGACAAACACCGCGATTAGAATCCAGCCCCCCGAGGCCGGCCAGGAGGTGGCGTAGAAATTCAGCAGCGCCTTGCCGCCCAACAGTGGAGGTTGATAGCTCATGCCGGGAATCTTGATGATGGCCTGGGGGTCCAGGTCGTGCCCGTATTGGTACCCCCACCGGTAGAAATCGGCGAGCCCCAGGACCATTCCGATGGCGAGCAGCGAAATCCAGCCGTAAAGCAGGCGCCGCCGTCCCAGCGCCGCTACTCCGAGGCCGGCCGCGATGAGGCCCATCACTAACACGGGCATGTACCGGAGTTCAGGAATGTCGTCCGGGCTGATCACCTTCATGCCTATGTAGTGATTCAGGCCGTTGATGCTGTTCAGATCCTGTGGCGCAGCCCCCTCGATGCGATTGATGGCGATGTACAAACCGAGGCCTTCGGGATACTGCGGAGCCTTGAGGCCGATGTGCCACAGCGGCAGCACGAACAAGAGACCAAGTGCGAGCGATGCTGTGGCGAGAACCAGGCGGGACATCCTGGACATGCGTGGGGCTCCCGCCTTCTGCTCCACCGCTGCCGGGACTGGCTCGTCCTGAATGACGCAGCACGAGCAGCAGGTGGGTTCGACTGAGGTCGTCATTGCTTCCTCCGGTTCCATGAGCCAGTCCCGAGATTCCCGTCCCCGGTTACTGAGGGGAGTTGTAGGTGAGCTGAGTCTTTCCACCGGGCGCGGACACCCGGATGTATCCCTGCATCTCCTGGTGCAGCGCCGAGCAGAAGTCGGTGCAATAGAAGGGGAAGACGCCGACCCGATCAGGTACCCAGGTGACCGTCCGCGTCTGGCCCGGCATGACGAGCAGCTCGGAGTTCCGTGCGCCGGTCACCGCGAAGCCATGGGGGACGTCCCAGTCCTGCTCGAGGTTCGTGACGTGGAAGTACACGGTATCGCCCAGCTGCACCCCTTCCACGTTGTCGGGTACGAAGTGGCTGCGGATCGCGGTCATGTAGATGTGCACTGCTTTGCCATCCCGCTTGACCTTCGTTTCCTTCTCGCTCTTTACGCCATACGGGTCTTTGTTGTCCGCGATGGCGTAGGTGCGCACCTGCTTGTCCTTGATCATGGCGGCGGGCAGGGCCTGGGCATAGTGCGGCTCGCCGATGGTCGGGAAGTCGAGCAGGACCTGCATCTTGGCGCCGGTGATATCGATCAGCTGCGCCGACTGGGCCAGTTCCGGGCCGGTGGGCAGGTAGCGGTCCTTGGTGATCTTGTTGAGAGCGATCACGTACTTGCCGAACGGTTTCCGCGAGTCGCCACCGGGGATCATCAGGTGGCCGATCGAGTAATACACCGGAATCCGGTCCACCACTTTGAAGTCCTTGAGACTCCACTTCACGATTTCCGACGAGATGAACATCGAGGTGTACGCATAGCCCTGGCCGTCGAACTCGGTGTGCAGGGGCCCCAAGCCCGGATTCTGGACCTCGCCGGCAATGACCTCCTCGTACTTGAGGATCGGAATCCCCTCCCGCTCGCCATCAAACTTCTGGTTCTGGATGGCGGCCAGCATCTTGGTAAATGAGTGTACCGGGATGACCGTCGCGAGCTTGCCGCCGGCCACGATGTATTCACCGGTCGGATCGACATCCACCCCGTGCGGCGACTTGGGGGTCGGCAGGAAGTAGACCAGTCCGGGGCAATCCTTCACGGCGAGCACCTTGGTGCTGGTCAGCATTTCCGAGTGGGCGATTCCGGCCTCGTCCGTCCAGTTGTGCGCGTACTTGGCCGGCTGCACCTTCGCCTTGCCCGCGGCCACGCACTTCTCGGCCTCCTGCCAATGCACCGCAGCAACGAAGTCCTTGTCATTCTGCGATGCATTCCGTTCCAGCAGCGTATTGGCTTGTTCGGTGTTGTACGAGGTAAAGAAGGACCAGCCGTGAGACGGCCCCTTGCCTGCGTGTGAAAGGTCGTAGTCGTAGCCGGGCATCGAGATCTGGAACGCCACACTCATCCGGCCCGTGGTCTTGTCCACGCTGATGAAGGTCAGCTGCCCGGTAAAGTTCTCCTTGTAGGTGGAGATCGGCACGTCCTTCTGGGGCGTGGGAACGCTGAACCGGGTCGCCGAAACCGCATACTCGGTGTTCTGGGTGACGAACGGAGAGGCGTGATTGCCCGCGCCGTTGGGGATCTCCAGGATCTCCTTGGTATCCATCTCGGCCAGATCCAGCCGCGCGACCCGCGGCGTATTGTTGCCGTTGATGAAGAGCCAGCGCCCGTCCGGCACTCCGTCGGTCTGCGACAACTGGGGATGGTGCGCGTCGTCCCAGGGGATGAAGCCATAACTCGTGTTCAGCATCGGCTTGGTCTGCTCGCTGTAGCCCCAACCTTTCTCCGGGTCTTGCGAGAACACCGGAATCACCCTGAGCAGCCGACCGGAGGGGAGGCCATAAACCGAGACCTGTCCACTGAATCCACCGGAAAGGAAGGCGTAGAAGTCATCGTACTTACCCGGCGCCACGTAGACTTTGCTTGCCGCGTCACTGCTGGCGACGGCCGGGCCGGAGCCTTTGCCGCAGCCGGCTGTTCCCGCCAAGGCGGCAATGAGCGCGGCGACAGCGAAGGCCTGACGGGATTGGGAAACGGCGGCAGACATGATCGTGCTCTCCTTTAGGTAAACCGCTTCAGTCGTGCTTCTCGGAACCACCCGCCTGGGTGCGTAGGTATTCCAGGACCGAGCGTGCTTGGTCCGGAGTGAGACCCAAGTTCGGCATTTGCATCATGTATTCGGCCAGCAGCTGGCGGGCAGCCGGGTGCCTGGTGTACATCGAGTCGGGCGCCAGGATCATGTTCATCACGTAGGTCGGCGTACGCCGGACCGTCACCTCGCCCAGCGCCGGGCCCACGTACCGCTCGGCCATCTTGTGGCACGCGCTGCACTTCTCGGTGAAAGTCTTCTCGCCCGCCTCCGCCTTTTCATGATCGATCTCCCCGACCTGCACCACCTCAGTGATCGGGCCGACGCCGTTCTCCATCTGAAAGGCCGTCAATCCGCTGGCATCGGTGCCCCCGGCCGCCTGATCGGCAGGAGGCGCCGCCTCGGCGTTTCCCGACTTGGCCCCGCCACAGCCAACCAGAGCCAGGAGAAGAAGCGCCGCACCAGCCCAACCCGCGTTCGCCATTCGACTCGTCATCTCGATCTGCCTCGCTAAGGTTCCCACCGGTTCCATCGGTCTTCGAGCAACCTAGAAACCGGTGTGAAGCGCCAACCTGAATCGTTCATGAAGCGTTCTTCACGAGGGCTGCCACATTGGGCGCCTCCATCTTCCGCCGAGATAATACGATATCCGGATGAGAATATCCTATTATATTGCGGTAAGATTTCTTCACTAATCGGGAGGTGACCGATGCTGTCCCAAACCGCCGAGTACGCACTCAGGGCGGTCCTCGCAATCGCGCGTGCCCGCGGTGAGGCCGTCGGTGCTGCCGCCTTGGCGAAGCAGGTGCGAATACCACCCAGCTATCTGGCCAAGACGCTCAATGCACTTGTTCGGAACGGGGTGCTCGTGGGGACGAGAGGAAGAAACGGAGGTTTCCGTCTGGCACGGCGGCCGAGCCAGATTCCACTTCTCGATATTGTCTCACCCTTCGATGATATAGGGCCAGGACGACGCTGCCTGCTCGGCCGCCCGACCTGCAGCGACCAGAACCCTTGCGCGGCGCACGCGCGCTGGCGAGGCGTTTCCCAGCGGATCGGCGATTTCTTTGCGGAGACTACGGTGGAGGATGTGAGTGCGGGGTCAGTGACGGGTTAGAGACAGCACGACCTCGACGGCGATAAGGATGATCACTACCCACTCCAGCAATTCCATCCGCACCCCGGCTGCCTTGTCGGCCATCTTCTGGTAGATGCTTTCGACAGTAGCCAGCTTCCGGGTGATGCTTGCATCCAACTCGGCCAGCTGAAAGCGGCGCGCCGCAAGGCGGTAGATCCGGGTCAGATACTCCTCGCCAAAGACCTTCAGAACATTGGTAACCCGCTCCAGCAGCACCGCGCTCTCCAGCTGCAGCTCGGCGACCTTCCCAACGTCCGCCCTGAATGGGGCAGGGGCCAGTCCCCGTAAACCGCGGCGGCGCGCGAGCAGCTGGTAGGAACGCTCGATCGCCTCGTCGAGTTGTTGGTCGAGGAAACGCATCTCGAGCAGCTGGACGTTCGCGAAGTCGAGTACCGTGCGGACATCTTCCGGCTCGGGGTCGAGAACCAGCGCCGCGTCCCAGTCCACCATCGTCATGTCCTCGAGTCCAAAGGAAATCCGGAGATTGGTCGCTTCCCGGACCTCCTCTTCTGACATCACCGCTGGTTCGCTGCGCAGGATCTGGGCGATGATCGCTGCGTGGGTGGTGCACACCGATGCGGCCTCCACCGGCGGCTCCACGGCCTTTACTCCATAGATCGTATAGTCCTCGGTCAGGTTGGCGACCTTCGGGCGCTGCACAGCGGATCCCAGCTTTGCGATGAGCGCCTCGACCCGGGACCGCGCGTCCTGGCGAAGTGGTTCCCGGTCCCGCAGCGCCAGGCTGAGGGCGAGCATACGCTCGAACGATCCGGAGGCCTGAAGCCGGTAAGCGACCGTCGCCGCGCCCAGGTCGTACAGCACGATCTCGACCGTGGGCTCGGTTGCGAACTCGCCGAACAACATGGCCGGTGCCTGCTCCGAAATCTTGAGGGGTGCCGGGCCTTGCAGGACGGGCGCTCCCGCCGGTCCGCGCGGCCGTAGCGTCTGTCGTTCCCCGCTGGAACCGGCCGCTCGAGCCGCGGCCTCGAGATCGATGGCCCAGCCTACTTCGAAGAAGAAGATGGGGCGGCAGGTCGCGCGGAGTTGGGGTGTGCCAGTCATGCCGAATCCGGTTCAGACGTCTTCATTGTGGAAAGGCGATTTGGGCTTCACATTGTCCCCTCAATCGGGACACGACGCAGAACGATGAAGCCCCAAAGACCGGAACGGAAGGAGGCAACATCCCATACCTGACCTTCGGCGACCACGCACTGGCCACGCTGCGGGAACGGCGGCAGAAGATGGCGGAGCGGGAAAAGAAGGCCGCCAGCGATCCTTCCTCGGATCGCATTCACGATTTTCGAGTGGCTTGCCGCCGGATGAACAGCGCGATGACCGCCTGCGCCGCCGCAGTCGACCTTCCTCCCAAGGTCAGTCCGAAATACCTGACCCGACTGGTGAAAGTGGTGGGGAGACTGCGTGACCTGGACGTGCAGGAGAAGGTCCTCACCGAGGAAGTCGCGCCGGTGCTGGGGACGGAGGCCGAACCGGTACTGGAGCCGACTCGGAACGACTTGCGTCAACGTCGCAACGAGGCGGAACGAAAAGTCACTCGCGCTCTCACTCGACCGCGCCATCATCGTTTTGCGTCGGCCTTGGATGACTGGCTGGACCAGCCAGAGCTCACCCATGTGGCGACACTTCCTCTGGAGGCGGTTCGAGCGGACATCCTGCTTCCCGCTCTGGCGGCACTCCTACTCCACGAGGCCTGGCCGATTGATCTGCAGGAGGCTCTGGGCGCCGGTGCCCCTCAGCTTCACGACCTGCGGAAGACCGCTCGACGGATGCGCTACCTCGGCGAATGCTTCGAGGGGAGCTACGGGCCTGAGTTTGCCGCTTGGCTCGGCGAACTGGCACGGGTCCAGGATACTCTGGGCTCGCTCCACGATTCCCAGCTGCTGATTGACTACCTCTCTGATCTTCACGGGCCCAGCGTCACGCCGCGCCTGTCAGAGGCAGTGCGCGCGCGCCAGCAGCGGGCGCTGGCCGATTGGAGCGAGCTGCGGGCTCGCTACCTCGATCCCCGTTGGCGGGCCGACCTCCGGGCCATCGTGCTGGGACCGGCCAGCGCGCCGGCCAACACCCAGAGCGACACGACCACCCGCTGAACCTCTGGCGCGACCAGTCCGATGCGTGCGATGGTGCTGGACTCCGCAGCCCAACTTACCGAACGAAATCTGCCGCTCCCCGAGCCAGGCCCTCGCCAGGTCCGGGTACGGGTCATCGCGTGCGGCGTCTGCCGCACCGACCTGCACATTCGGGACGCCGAGCTTCACCCTCCCCGGCTGCCGCTTGTGCTCGGTCATGAAGTGGTGGGGACAGTAGAGGCGGTGGGTTCGCAGGCATCGCGCTTTGCTGCGGGAGCGCGGGTGGGAATTCCCTGGCTGGGTTCAACCTGCGGGGTCTGCGAGTTCTGCCGCCGCGGCGAGGAAAATCTTTGCGATCAAGCCAGGTTCACCGGTTTCCATATGGACGGGGGATACGCGGAGTTTACCCTGGCGGACGAACGGTACTGCCACACCATTCCGGCTCGTTACGGAGACGTACAAGCGGCGCCTTTGCTGTGCGCTGGTCTCATCGGTTTCCGTGCCTTGCGTGCCGCCGGAGATCCGAAGCGAATCGGCCTGTACGGGTTCGGAGCGTCGGCCCACATTATCGCACAGATCGCGAAGGGACAGGGCAGAGAGGTGTTCGCCTTTACCCGGGGTGGCGATGTCGAAGGACAGAAGTTTGCCTTGTCGCTTGGAGCAACCTGGGCCGGCGGCTCGGACCAATCGCCGCCGGAGCCGCTCGACGCGGCGATCATCTTTGCCCCGGTGGGCTCCCTCGTTCCAACAGCGCTGAAGGCGGTCCGAAAGGGCGGCTCCGTCGTGTGCGCCGGGATTCACATGTCGGACATCCCGGCCTTCCCCTATGACATCCTGTGGGGTGAACGCTCGGTCCGGTCGGTGGCCAACCTCACCCGGAAGGACGGCGAGGATTTCTTCCGAATTGTGGAGCAGATCCCGGTTCACACCACAACGGAGACATTTCCGCTTGGTGAAGCCGAGACGGCGCTTCGCACGCTGCGTCAGGGGAAGCTCAAGGGGGCCGCGGTGTTGCAGGTGGCTGTCGGTGGTTTGTAGTCAATAGTCGATGGTCGATAGTCAGCAGTCTGTTGACCAGGGGCCAACGACCACTGACCACCGCCATATGACCATCGACTATCGACCATCGACCACTCAGAAAGGCTTAAACCCCGGACTCCCGTATCGAGTCAGGTGCAGGATATCCCAGATCGGCACCACGTAGGCGATCAGCACCAGCACAACCGCCACGGCGAACCAGAGGCCCAGACGGTCCCACACGGTGACCCGGTATCCCCCTGCCGGAGTGCCGAGCGATTCGGCCCAGACGATTGGCTCCGGTTCGATCGGCTTGCCAGCTAACAGCGTCCCCAGCATCACGAGCACGAAGAACCCAGCGCTGGCGAAGAGTACGACTCCGCCCAGGGCTGAGATCGTCGTCAATCCCTCCCACATGTGCGCCTGCGGCGCGCCGGCGTAATCCGTGGTGAACACCCGGCGCGGCAGTCCCATCAACCCGGCGATGTGTCCAGTGAAGGAGAACAGCGCCATGCCGAGGAACCAGAGATAGGGCTGCACCTTGGCGAGGAGGCCCAGCTCGAGCGATCGGCCGCTCACCTTGGGCACCAACCAGTAGCAGGTTCCCATGAAGGTGAGGGCAGCAGCGCTCCCCACCGTGAGATGGAAGTGGGCCGCGATCCAGGCGGTGTTGTGCACGACCGAGTTGAGCATGTAGGCCGCGTTTACCGCCCCGCCGAATCCGCCCACCATGAAGAGCAGACAGGCCAGGAGAACGCTCGCCACCATGGGATTGCCCCAGGGCAGGGTACGAATCCAGCCGAACAAACCCTTCCCGCCTCGCAGCCGTCCCGCGACTTCCAGCGACGCCACGATGG
The DNA here is from genome assembly GCA_963821525.1 of uncultured Gemmatimonadales bacterium. GTDB lineage: Bacteria > Gemmatimonadota > Gemmatimonadetes > Gemmatimonadales > GWC2-71-9 > DATBGE01. Next base: position 460,915 of record CAWGED010000005.1, read on the forward strand.
TAAAGGCCGTCACGAAGCTGGGGAACGAAATGATCATGGTGTTGAACGTGTGCAGGAGCTTCCAGCTCGCGGGGATACCCGGATCCTGGAACTGGTGGTGAAGACCGACCGGAGTGGACAGGATCAGAAAGAGCGAGAAGACCATTCGCCCCAGCGGCTCGGAGAACAGTTTGCCGCCGGCTTCGCGGGGAAGGACGGTATACCAGATCGTGTAAGCGGGGAGGACCCAGAAATACACCAGTGGGTGGCCGAAGTACCAGAACAGAGTCCGTGCCAGAAGCGGATCGATCGTCTTGCTCAATCCCAGCGACCACGGGATGAGCTGAAAGAGCATCTCCGAGGCCACACCGATCGTGGCGAGGGCCCAGAGCATGGCGTTCGCCACGGTGCCGTGAAGCGCCAGGCTCACTGGCCGGTCGGGATGAGCCGCCTTGGCCTGCCGCCACGAAGCAATCATGATGGCCACCCATCCCCATGAGCCCACCACGAGCAGCGTAAGGCCGATGTAGAAGAGCGGATGAGCCTGGAGCGGCGGGTAGAAGGTGTAGAGCACGCTCGACTTGAAGGCGAACACCGTAGCCAGCGCCATCACCACGCCCGCCAGGCTCACGAAGTAGCAGGTCCAGGCCAACCTGGGCCATTTGATCGCGCCGATCTCCTGGCGGGCAATGACGTACCCCAGGGCCATGATGAAGAAGGTGGTGAACACCAGCGCCATCAGCACGCCATGCGCCGTCACCGACATGTAGTACATCCGCGCAGTCCGGAACGGCAGATCCAGGTTGGCCCGGCTGATCGCCTGCATCATGGCCATCGCCGCGGCCACGCCAAAGGCGAGGACCGCAACCCAGATGTGGGCCAGGATCAGCCTTCTGCCCTCTTGGTTAGTGGTCATGGGACACCTCGCTCTCCGGCTGCACGGCTACCTGCGGCGCCTTCCACTCCGCCTTGGGCACTACCTGCATCTTGGCCATCATGCCCTGGTGCCCGATGCCGCAGTATTCGTTGCACGCGATCAGGTACTCGCCCGGCTGGTTGAACTGGGTCGTGAACTGGCTGATGTATCCGGGAACCACCATGGACTGTCCGTTGGTGCGGACAATCTCGAAGCCGTGCGTTACGTCGATCGACGTGAGATGAAAGGTCACCGGCGTCTCGGCCGGCACCGAGAACTCCGGCGGCAGCCAGGTGAACATCAGGGCGATGATGTCGGCGTGTACCCGACCCTCGCTGTCCAGACGGACACCCTGCGGGGTGAATCGCGGATCCTTCATCGCCGCCTGGGGATCGATCGTCTCCACGTGGCTGGGCGGCTGGAAATGGTGGCCGAGGGCGGAGATCGCAGTCGTCGTGAAGAACAGTGACGAGCACCACGCCGACGCCCCACATCCAGATCCGCTCGTAGAGGTCGACCTTCATGGCGTCACCGGCTGGCGGGCCAGGTAGATGTAGATGTAGATCGCGAACCATCCGATGACGAACAGCACTGCGTAGGCGCCTACGAAGGCGAAGGTCCCGATCGGATGCTCGGGCAGGCCTGGAGGCATTTCAGACATAAGGCCTCGGCTGAAGGGGAAAGCGATGGAGTTGGGCGGAACGACTCAGTATGTCGGGACGATTCATGAAGCCGATCCCAGAATAATGTGAAGCGCGATTCAGGACTCCGCGACCCCGCGCGGGTGCCGCCTCCGCTCGCCATGCGGCGTTTCCCGGGCGACGGTGGGCTCGGCAAAGGCCGGCCGTTCGGCGGTTGAGAGTCCCAGGTAGACCCGGGCCCGGTTCAGGGCGTCATCCAGGTTCCCGCACACATTCGCTTCGCCCAGCTCGTCGTAAAAGCCTGAATTGGTGAGGGCCACGACCGGTTGGGAGTGCACGTCGGAGAGGATCACGAGCGTGCCCTCTCGGCGGCTCCGGTTTACCACGTCCCGAAGCGCGGCCAGACCCGTCGAATCAATGGCCGGGACCCTGCGCATGCGGATGATCAGGACCTTCGGGCGTTTCGCCACCGACCCGACAGTATCCTTAAAGGTCTCCGCCGCGCCGAAGAAGAACGGCCCATCAATCTCGTAGACGTCCACCCCGGCCGGGATCTCGCGACGGTTGGTGGCATTGGGGTCCCATTTCTCCTCTTCATCCCCATTGAGGAACTCCCGATTCACCAGGCTGATATTCGTCACCTCCGCCATTCGTTTCATGAAGAGGAAGGCGGCCAGGACCATCCCGACCTCGACCGCCACCGTGAGGTCCACCAGGACAGTCAGGGTGAAGGTCGTGAGGAGCACTGCCACGTCGCTCTTGGGTGCACGCAATTCTCCCCGAAAGCGGCCGAGTTCGCTCATGTGGTAGCTCACCACGACCAGAATCGCCGCCAAGACGGCCATCGGTATCAGCCCGGCCCAGCGTCCGAAGAACAAGGTGATGAGTAGGAGGGTGAGGGCGTGGATCATGCCCGCCACCGGGGTCCGGCCCCCGTTCTTTACGTTGGTGGCCGTCCTCGCGATGGCGCCGGTCGCCGGGATGCCGCCGAACACGTGGCGAGGCGAGGTTCGCGATCCCCTGTGCCACCAGCTCCATGTTGGAGCGATGCCGCGAGCCGATCATGCCGTCCGACACCACTGCCGACAGCAGGGACTCGATGCCGGCCAGCATCGCGATGGTGAAAGCCGGGGCGACTAAGCCTCGCATGGTTTCCCACGACGTGCTCGGCAGGCTGGGCCTCGGAAGCGATGCGTGGATCTCCCCAAACCGATCTCCAATCGTTTCCACCGGCAGGTGGAAGAGCTGCACCAGTGCCGTCATGGCGACCAGCGCAACGAAGGGCGCGGGGATCCGTCGGCTCAGCCGAGGCCACAGCAGGATGATCGCCAACGAGGCGAGCGAGACCCCTGCCGCAGTCCAGTTGACCGCACCGGCGTGCTGGGCGTAGACCTGCCACTTCCCGACGAAATCCGCCGGAACCGAGCCCATCTGAAGTCCCAGCAGGTCCTTCACCTGGCCGGAGAAGATGATCAGGGCGATGCCGGAGGTGAATCCGAGAGTGACCGGGTATGGGATGAACTTGATGGCCCCGCCGAGTCGGGCGAGTCCCATGACGATAAGGATGACGCCCGCCATCAAAGTCGCGACCCACAATCCGTCGAGCCCGTGCTGCTGGACGATTCCGTAGACAATCACGACGAAGGCGCCGGTCGGTCCCCCGATCTGCACCCGGGAGCCGCCCAGCGCCGAGATGATGAATCCCGCGATGATCGCCGTGTAGAGGCCGCGCTCAGGCGTTACCCCGCTGGCGATGGCGAAGGCGATGGCCAATGGCAGCGCGACAATTCCGACTACGATTCCGGCGATTAGGTCTGCGGTGAACTGCTGGCGGGTATAGCCCTTCAGTGTGGTCGCGATTTTGGGGAGAAGCATCGGCAATGGGGTCAGAGAATGCCAACCCGTGCATCACGCACTATTCTCGTCGTTGCTCGGTACTCGGTACTCGGTACTCGGTACTCGGTACTCGGTATCGGTACCTATCCCTCTCCTCCACCGGTCGAATGCAGAGATCGAACGCCAGAAAGAGGCTCCTCGCAAACGGCCAAAACAGAAATGGGGTGATCAGGGCTTCGAGCGGCCCCACGTATTGCAGGGTATCCCAGGGCGGGTTGGGCCAGGTTGCGATGACGGTGCCCACGAACACCATCGTCGAAAAGCCTTCCGCCATGAGGAGGTTGAACCAGAGCGCTCCGAGGGTGTAGCCGTCCTCGCCCCGGGTAGTGCGCAACCCGCAATTCGGGCAGCGGTCTACCATCCGGAACCAGCCATGGAACATGGGACCGCCACCGCAGGCGGGACACCGGCGACGAAGAGCACGCAGAAACATCGTGCGCTTCTGGGGAACAGGATGAGCGGCGACCGCCATGGCAGCGAGCCTGATCGAGTGCGAGAGAGGCTGCAATATAAATCCTTACCTTGGCAGCCGAGATGGGTTGGGACTATGATGTGACATGGATTGGGTGAATCTGGCGGTGGCGGCGCTGATCGGACTCGTTGTCGGAATCGAACGGGAATGGTCGGGTCACGCCTCAGGGCCGCACGCCCGGTTCGCGGGAGTCAGGACGTTTTTCCTGTTGGGCATCGTTGGCGGCGCGGCGGGCCTGCTGATCGAGAGCAACGCGGAGTTTACCGCCGGAATCCTGCTCGCGGGCGGGGCGGCCTTGGCGGTCGCGGCGTACCTGATGGCGGCCCGCCGCGGTCCCGAGTCGATCGAGGGCACGACCGAAACCGCGGCGATCGCGGTGCTGGCGCTCGGAGCCTTGGCCGGTACCGGGGCGACCAAGCTCGCCGCAGCGGTCGGTGCCGTGATCGTCCTGGCCTTGCGGGAGAAGACCGCACTGCATCGGCTGATTGGCCGCATCGACGACGTCGAGCTGCGCGCCGCCTTCCAATTCGCTGTTCTCGCCCTTGTCATCCTGCCGCTCCTTCCCACCGGCCCATACGGCCCGCTGGGCGGCGTCGAGCCTCGCAAGCTGTGGCTCGTGGTCCTCATCATGTCCGGCCTCAGCTACATCGGTTACGTGGCGCGCCGCGTCGTGGGTGCCAGCCACGGATACGCGGTGACCGGGCTCCTCGGCGGCGTGGTCTCCTCCACCGCGGTAACTCTCACCTTCTCTCGCCGCAGCCGGGACCATCCGGCGCTGGGTGGTCCGCTGGCGATCGGAGTAATCGGTGCCTGTACCGTTCTCGTGTTGCGCGTGCTGGTCGTCACACTCGCCCTCAACCGCGCGCTGGCACTCCCCCTCATCCCCTTCCTGGTCCCGCCATTTGTAATCGGGAGCCGCCTGGGTTGTCATTTCGCTTTTGCGGACCCGCGGCAAGGCTGCGCGCGAAAAGGACGATGAGGGGTCCCGCAATCCGCTTGCGACTGGGCTCCGCGATCGTCATGGCGCTGGGATTCCAGGCCGTGCTCATTCTCGTCGCGTTTGTCCGGCAACGGTTCGGTGACAACGGGGTGCTCCCCACCGCGGCGCTGCTGGGCCTGACCGACATGGATGCGCTCACCCTCGCGATGAACCGGCTGGGGAAGAACGAGGAGACTCTGGGTCTCGCGGCCCGGGCCCTGGCGATCGGAATTCTCTCCAACACGGTTCTCAAATTGGGGATCGCGATGGTGCTGGGTCGCGGGCGCTTCAGACTTGGGGCCGCCCTGGGGCTGATTTCGCTCGGATTGGGGTCGCTTCTTGGTCTCTGGGTGTTCTGGTGAGGGGGAGCCGGACGTCAGGCAGGGCAAGTACCCCGCTGTTCTCATCCTCGCTTCATCCCTTCCTCATGAGCTGGGCCGCACTTTTCCTCAGGTTCAACTCGAGGGTCATATGGATCTCTATACACGTTCCGAGGCTGGTCGTCGGCTGGCGAAAGTCCTGGCTCCTTGGGAATTCGAGCAGCCGCTCATTTTCGCATTGTCTGCGGGTGGCGCCCGGGTCGCCTTCGAGGTCGCCCAGCGATTCGGGGCGCCGCTGGACCTGGTTTCGGCCCGCAAGCTGGAGGTTCCCGGTCGCTGGCGGTCGGCATTTGGTGCGATAACGCCCAGGTCGATGCGGATCTCCCGCCCGCAGATGAAAGCCTTGGCTCTCCCCAAGCCATACGTGAAGGACTTGGTCCAGCGGGAGGAGCGGGAAGCCATGTTGGAGGAGCGGGCCCACCGTGGGGCTGCCGAGCCTCTCGAATTGGAGGATCGGCTCGTCATCCTGGTCGACGATGGTCTGGCTGATCCGATGGTCGTGAGCGCCGGGATCGCATCGCTTCGGGCCCGTCATCCGGCTCGGCTTTTCCTCGCGGTTCCTTTTGCCTCGCCCGAGCTCAAGCTGGCGGTGAGGCGTATGGTTGATCGTCTGGTAGTCGATCGGGAATCCGACGATCAGCCCGCAATGCTCATTTGTGACGAGTGCTTCATCCAGACGACCTGGGAAGATGTGCGTCGGATGGTGGAGCTTTCTCGCCAGCAGGTCGAACTGCTCCCCGCATAGCTGCTGCCGGGTTGGGGATTCACGCTTTTCTCTGCTTCCCAAGTGACCCGAAAACTTTCGCCCCGCCTGAGGCTGGCGGGGCGAATGAGCGGTGTACGAGACCGAAGAGGGCTCAGCCCTTGATCAAGATCTTGTTCTTGATTGCGGGCTCGATCTTCGGAAGCCGGACGACCAGAATTCCGTCCTGATAGGTCGCTTCGATCTTGTTGGCCTCAACCGCCTTGGGAAGCCGAATGGTCCGGACGAACTTCCCGGTCTCGGTCTCCTCCCACAGGTAATTCTCGATCTCTTCCTTCTTCCCCATCTCCCGGTGGCCCGTCAGCGTCAGCACGGCGCCTTCGAGCTGCACATCCAGGTTCTCCCGCGGTACACCGGGCACTTCCAGACGCACGACATACTCCTTCTCCTTCTCGACCAGATCCAGCGCCGGCATCCAGGCGAATTCCCTGGTCCGCAGCGCCGGCGGCTCAAACCCGACTGGCGCGAATGGGAAGGCGGGCCCGAAGAAGCGATCGAACACTTCCTCAAACTCCCTCTTGATCGGTGCCACATTGGGCAGCTTGGCGACTTTCATATGACCTCCCCGCTGAAGACGTTGCTTTCCTGCCTGCTGAGCCCCCACGGCTCGACTACGGGGAGCAATATCGCAGGGGGGCAATGAAGCCCGACTGAAACGCGAGATAAGGGCTCATCATGGTTTTGTGACTCGGCTTGGGCTGGATCGACTGGTGGCTGATGACCCAGACATAGGACGTCGACCGCGTCGACCTGGGCATCGGTCAACTCGCTCATCCCGCGGATCGGCATGGTGGTTCCCCTGGTCGATTCGTCCCGTGGAATCCCGTGCAGCACCCGGGACCGGATGGCCCGCCAGGTATCGGCGCCGTGCATCCAGACGCCCTGCGCCAAAGGCGCCCCGCTGTCGGTTCCACCACCTTCCATGCCGTGACATGCGTAGCAGCCTCCCACACCTTGGAAGATCCGGCGTCCTTCGGCCACAGCAGAGTCGGTGACCTCCGGTGGGCGGGCGGCCGGGTCCTGCCCGAATGCGAGCGACGCCATCAGGAGCTGGGCGGCAATCAGGGGCGCCATTAGCCGGAGGGCAGACTGGGCCCTCATGAATGGCAGGCTGAAGACAGAGCGCATGATCACCTCCCGGACTGGCCCCGTAAGTGAGACCTCGGATACCGGAATTCGTGGATCGGACTGCAATTCCAACGGCAATGCTCCAGCACCGAGGTGCGGCGTGGTAGCAGCACTTCCGCTTCCAATTGAAGCAGCGCCAGGGCCGCTTGCTCTCAACGCATTCAAGATGACCGCTACGTCAATGACTTCCTGAAGCAGCGCTCCGGCGGTTGGAGGAATGTGACCGAAGGCCGCGACCACCATCGCCGCTCCCGTCAGGCCGAGCCCCGCCCAGATGCTCTGTCGTGCGATCCCAAGGGTCCGGCGGCTGATCTCGATCGCATCCGCCAGCCGCGATGGGTCATCAGCCAGGATCACGGCATCCGCGGCCTCGGCGCTGATACCGCCACCGTGTGCAGCGAGAGCTACACCAACCGTTGCCCGGCGAAGCGCCGGGGCATCGTTGGTGCCGTCGCCCAGCATCACGACACGCCGCCTTCCCGTTCAAGCGCATCCACCACGACCAGCTTGTCTGCCGGCAAAAGGTCGGCGCGGACCTCCTGAATTCCCAGCTCTCGGGCAACCCGGTCGGCGTGAGCGATGTGGTCGCCGGTGAGCAGCATCGTGCGGTTGATTCCGAGGGCTGCCAGCCGGTCGAGCATGGCGTGAAGGTCGGGTCGAAGCCGGTCGGCGTAGTCGATGGCGCCGGCCAGCTCACCATCGACCATGACCCAGGCCCGAAGCCCGGCTCCATCGGTTTGAGTGCAGGTTCAGCCGCCAGAGCCTGGCATGCTGCCGCATCAGGTAACTCAGGGCGCCAACCGCCACCCGATGCCCGTCGACCAATGCCGCTCACTCCCTGACCGGCCTGCTCCAACCACCTGTTGGGCCTGGCCGAGCGGGAGCGCCCGCCTGCTCCGCAGCCGTCACGACCGGGCGAGCCAGTGGATGTCCCGAACCAAGTTCGACCGACGCCGCGAGCCGCAGCACCGCTTTTCGTCGAAAGGAGCCGAACCGGTTACCCGGCGACACTGACGGATGTCCGACGGTCAGAGTGCCGGTCTTGTCGAAAACCGCGGTGGTCACACTGCCCAGTCGTTCCAGCGCCTCTCCGTGGCGCACGATGACACCGTGCCGTGCCGCCTGGTTGATCCCCCAATCATCGCCACCGGCGCAGCCAGAATGAGCGGACAAGGCGTCGCCACGACCAGCACGGCCAGGACCCGCTCGCTGTCGTGCGAGAGCAGCCACGCTGCGAGCGCAGACGAGGAGCGTGAGCGGGGTAAACCAGATCGCGTACCGGTCGGCGATGCGGAGCAGCGGCGACTTGGTCGCGCTGGCCTCTCGGACCAGTTGCACGATGCGGGCATACTGGCTTTCCCTGCGCGGTTTGGTGACCAGCGAGGACGAACGGGCTGTCCTGGTTGAGGCTGCCGCTCATCAGATGCGATCCCCAGCCTCGGCCCGGATCGGCATAGGCTCGCCGGTGAGCCGCGAGGCATCGACGTGAGGAATGCCCGGACTCCACGACGTTCCATCGCAGGGAACCATCTCTCCGGGGCGTACCAGCAGGCGATCCCCACCGAAACCGCCTCGGCCGTAATGTCCTCGACTCGTTCCCCGGTCAGACGGTGGGCCATCCGCGGCGCTGCGGCTTCGAGCTCCCGGACCGCCTCCGAGGCTCGGCCCGCCGCGTATCAGTTCCAGCGCCTCTCCGCCGGTCTGCATAAGGACCACGACCAGAGCCCGGAAGCGGCTGGTCGAGCAGCAGCGCCGTGACGATGGCCAGCATCGCCACGAGGTCCGCGGCGAAGCGGCCGGCGACGCATGCCTCGAATAGTGCGCCAGACCACGCGGCAGGCCGGTAACGCAGCAAGCCCCGCCAGCCAGACGAGTGGGCCTGAGAAGCCAACGGCCCGGCGCGGAGCGCCAGGCCGGTCACGATGAAGAGGAGAGTAGTGAGAGGAAGGGCGGCAGCGCGGATGGCAGGTTGCGCTGGTCAGCGCTCACGGCAGGGAACCCCCTTGGCCGGCGCCGTTGGAACCGGCCGTGCCGGAGACAGAATCCGACACCCGCGCACTGTCTGGATCAGGTTCTCACCGGTCGCCTTCTGAAGCTTCCGCCGCACGATTCCCGACGTGCACATCAACCACGTTGCTCTCCGGATCGAAGTGCATGTCCCAGACCTTCTCCAGCAGCGTGGTCCGTCGGACGACCTGCTCCGGATGCAGGAGGAAGAACTCGACGATCTGGAATTCCTTTGCCGTGAGGTCGAGTGGCTTGTCATCGACCAGGCAGACGTGGCGTAACCGGTCGAGGGTGAGGCTACTATACCGCAGCATCTCCATTCGCTCCGCACCGCCCCGGCGAACCAGGGCCCGGATCCGCGCCAGCAACTCGTCGAACCGGAACGGCTTCGCCAGGTAGTCGTCGGCACCGGCGTCCAGCCCGCGGACCACGTCCTCCACCGCGTCGCGAGACGTCAGCATGAGGATCGGAGTGGTGCGGCCCTCCCGCCTCAGCTCCAGGGCGACCTGGAATCCGTTCTTCTTGGGGAGCACCACGTCCAGCAGGATGACATCGTACTCGTACACATGAGCCAAGGTCCCGGCCTCTTCGCCATCGGCCGCGATATCCACTACATAGCCCTCTTCCTTCAGGCCCTGCTCGATGAACCCGGCGACCTTCCGGTCGTCCTCCACGACGAGAATTTTCATGGTCTGCAGACCTAGCCCACCTTCGATGAACTGGCCTCTCAACGATTCATGAAGATGCTTTAATCTTGTCCCTTTGCGGTTGGAGGGGAAGATCGAGGATGAAATAGCCCCCGCCGGGTCGCGTGCCACCGCCTTGAAGCTCCCCGCCCAGTAGCCGGGCAAGCCGGCGCGAAAGGGGGAGCCCGAGGCCACTTCCCTTTCCTTCCTCCCCCGCCTGTTGTCGTGTAAATGTCGAAGATCTGTTCTTCACTCCCGGCGTCGATCCCGGGACCCTGATCCGCGATCCCGATTCGCGCCATCGCGTCCGCTGTTCCGACGCCGACCTGGATCTTGCTTCCCTCCGGAGTGTGGCGGACCGCGTTGCCAAGGAGGTTGACCAGGATTTGCTCGACTCGGTGCGGGTCAGTCTGGCACAGTGGCATCTCTGGCTCGACCTCGGCAATCAGCTCCACGTTCTTCGCCTGCGCGGCGGGGGTCATCCGGGCCAGTGCGTGACGTACCACGATCCCGCAGTCCACTTCCCGCATGACGGGCTTCAGTCGGTCCTCGTCCAGCCGACTCAGATCGAGCAGATCGTTGATCAGACCAATCGCCTGTTCCGCCGAGTCCAGGACCTCGAAGGCGGCCCGGGGCACCGTCTGGGGGTCCTTCTTGCGGGTGAGCATCTCGGCCCAGCCGTAGACCGCGGCCAGTGCATTGCGCAGTTCGTGGTTCACCATCGCGAAGAAGCGCTCCCGCGAGCGATGCAGCCGCTGCACCTCCTCCAATAGCCGAGCACTGTCCTCATGCAGCCGGGCGTTCTCGATCGCCGCCGAGACCTTCGCAGGCCAGCAGGATTGCCAGGTGTTCGTCCTCGGCGCGTGAACTCCGCGGCGCCCAGCTTCTCGGTGAGGTACAAGTCTCCCAGCACGCCGCGCTTGCCCAAAATGGGCACGCCCAGGAACGAGTGCATGGGAGGGTGGTTGGGCGGGAAGCCGTAACTCGCCGGATGTTGCATGAGGTCAGCCATCCGGACGCTGCGCCCCTCATGGATCACCAGGCCGAGAATCCCGAGACCCTTCGGCAGTGTGCCGATCCGGGCTCGTTCTTCCGCGGTCATTCCGTGGACCGTGAAGTCTCGAGGGTCCGGCCGTCGAGGGCTCAGCATGCCGACCGCGGCATAGCGGGCTCCGATCGTCTCGGCGGCGAGGTCCGCGGCCCTCTGCAGCACCCCCTCCAGGCTCACTTCCGAAATCAGTTCCGGTGTCGCTTGCGCCAGGCGCTCCAGTCGGTCCGACAATGAGATAGGAGGGGAATCGGCCATGGGATAATTGTACACAATTTCACGGAGTCTTCACCTCCGCCTGGCTAACCTGAGTTCGGAACCTTGTGGAGGAGACTTCGTGCAACTGGATCACATCGTCGCGGCGGTCGATCAATCCGAAGAGGGTCGGTCCGCGCTTCAGGCTGCACTGAGGCTGGGCAGGCACTCAAGCGGGAAGGTGACGGCGCTGAGTATCGAGCCACCTTCCTCGGAGCGCTCTGGGTCAGGTGAGCGAGCCGATCCCGACGGTGTTGGACTCCGGCCGGGGAGGCGTCCCGAAGAGTGTCGGGATCATAGCAGTGCAGTCCGTTCGGGGCCTCCGGGTGTGGAGATCGGGCGGTTTGCGGAAGACGAGGAAGCCGGGCTCGTCGTCCTGGGGAGGAAACGACGCTCAATGACGCAACGCCTTCTGCTCGGTGACACCGCCGACGAAGCGGTACGACGGAGCCATGTGCCATGCCTCCGGTACGGGCTGGGTCGGATCATGAGTTCACCTCGGTGCTCGCCGCGCTGGATGGAACCGCGAGGGGGATAGCCGTGCTGCTCGCGGCCCTGGACCTGAGCCGCTGCACCGGCAGCCGCCTCAGGGTGCTGACGGTCGAGCCGTCCATGGACGGTAAAGCCAAGCGCGAGCTGTCGCCATCCACCCGGAGCGTGCGCCTCGCCGAGTCGGTAGACAGGATCCGAATCGACGACGACGGCGGTGCATCCTGGGATCCGGCCGGGTCAATTCGGTGACTCGCCCCTCGTGATTCGGCACGGACAGGTGGTTGAAGAGATTCTCGCCGAGGTGACAACGTCCGGCGCCGACCTCCTGGTGATCGGCTACCATCGCGGCGGACCCGCCGGGGTTATCGAGGCCGGCAGCATCGCCCGACGGGTACTGCATCAGGCCGAATGCGCCGTTCTCACGGTGCCGCTGTAAGGGCAGAGGGAGAGGATCCCATGGAACGAAATGAATGCTGGCCAGACCGGATCACCCGTTTCATCGCAGGCGTGATGCTGTTGGGCCTTTACGGCGCCTTGGCAGCGCCGTGGAAGTACCTGACTCTGACCGGACTGGTGTTGATCGCCACCGCCATGACCGGTTACTGCCCGCTCTATTCGCTGGTTGGATTCAGGACCTGCAAGAGACAGGAAGGAGCGCATCCATGAACGACACACTGCTCGAATCATGGGCCGAGGCGATCGATGAGTTCCCGATCAGTGGCACGCCTTCGGAGCAATTGAGCGCCGCCGCTCGCCACGCGACCCTGGCCCCTTCGACTCATAACACGCAGCCTTGGCTTTTCCGGGTCAGCGGCTCGACGCTGGACCTCTACGCCGATCGCTCCCGGGTGCAGCCCATTGTGGATCCGGACCAGCGCGAGCTCACTATCAGCTGCGGGGCCGCGCTCTACATCATTCGGCTCACGCTTGCCCGGTTCGGCCGCGATTCGCGCTGCACCCTGCTGCCGGACCCGAGGGACCCGGATCTTCTGGCTCGGGTGACCCTCGACGGCCTGCTGGAACCCGACCTGCGGCACCAACGCCTTTACGACGCGATTTCGACACGGCGGACGAACCGGCATCCCTTTGCGGAGCGCCCCATCCCCGTGCCGGTCCTCGCGAAGGCATCGCGGCGGTCGAAGCGCAAGGAGCGCGTATTCAGCTGGTGCTTGACCAGCCGTTGTTCGGCGGTATCGCCCAGCTGGTGGCAGAGGCGGACCGGGCTCAGATGGCGGATGCCGCATTTCGGGAGGAGCTGGCGCAGTCCATCCACGCCAATCGAAGCCACAAGCGTGACGGCATGCCGGGGAATGTCTTTGGTATGGGCGGCCTCGCCTCCGCCGTGGCCCCGACGGTGGTCCGCAAGTTCGACCTGGGACTGGGGACGGCCCGGCGCGACGTGGCACTGGTTGCAGAATCGCCTGCTTTGGCTGTGATCTGGACCCGAGGGGACACCAGGCGGCATTGGATCCGGGCAGGACAGGCACTCGTCGCGCTGCTGCTCAACCTGCAGGCCGACGGCGTCGCGGCCTCCTTCCTCAACCAACCGCTGCAGGTCGGTCCGCTGCGCGAACGGCTCCGTGCCCTGATCGCCTGCCCGGGATCCCCCCAGCTGATCCTGCGGTTGGGCTACGCTCCCGAGGTCGCACCTACGCCTCGGCGAGACCCCAGTGACGTCGTCGTCAATCTGACGCCGCGCGAAGAAACTCACCGGTCTTCTGGTAATCCACTCGCCGGCGCGGCCGGTTCGCCTGAGGAGGCATGATCATGGGCACCTATCACTCAATCCTGGTTCCCCTCGATGGCAGCGAATTCGGGGAACGGGCGATCCCGCTCGCGGTTGACCTGGCGCGACGAAACAACGCCCGCCTTGAGCTCGCGCTGGTACATCAACCTCTCCAATCATTTGCCACCGCGATGGAGATGCCGGAGGTGGGAGCCGAGTACGAAAACGAAGCCCGGCGCCGGGAACAGGAGTATCTCGACCAGACGACGCAGCGCCTCGCGAGCAGGCACAACATTCCAGTGAGCTCGAGACTGTTGCAGGGCTCCGTGGCCGAGACTCTTGAATCGCATGCGCAGGTTTCGGCAATTGACCTGGTCGTGATGAGCACGCATGGCCGTGGCGCCATGGGCCGCTTCTGGCTGGGCAGCGTCGCCGATCGACTGATCCGCCGCCTGCACATTCCGGTGCTGGTCGTGCGTCCCAGCTGGCAGGAGGACATGCCAGACGCCGAGATCAAACGGATTCTTGTGCCGCTCGACGGCTCACCCCTCGCCGAGGCTATTCTGGAGGATGCGGTTCGCTTCGGAGGCGATGAGGCGGAATACCTGCTCGTTTCGGTGGTCGTGCCACCCGTCCCACTGTTGGACATGGTGCCGGTCACTGGTATGCCCGACACCTCGGCGCTGGTTCCCGGATTGATGAAAGCCGCGGAAGGCTACTTGGACAGAATCGCAGAGCGTCTCCGCAGCGAAGGCCGGCGCGTTTCTGCCCATACCGTGCTCGCGGATCGGGTCCATGAGGGGCTTCTGGAACAGGCCAACCTGTTCGGCGCCGACCTCATCACCATCGCAACCCATGGCGCCGGTGGCATCAAGCGCTTCGCGATCGGCAGCGTGACTGAGAAGATTGTGCGCGGAACTCCTTGCCCAGTGCTGGTCCTGACGCCTCAACCCGGAAGCCTGAAGCCCCGGCCGATGCCGGCGACCGAGAGTGAGGGGGAGCCCGTGACTTGCTGTTCGGTGCGGGTGTAGGAAGGGCATTAGGACCGGCAGCGGGTCGCCGTTCATTGATAATGAAGGGGTCGCCAGGGGCAGTTCTCTGGCGACCCCGTTTTTCCTGCCCGGTCAAGCGGTTTTCGGATGCCGAGGTCGGAAGAGCCCGTAGTGACCTTAGGTCCATGTCTCGGACCTGTCGTGTGCTGCGGCTCCAGGGCTCGGCTTCGGACATCGTCACCTTCGAGCCGCTGAAGGCCCGATTTCCCGGAGCCCGTCTTACACCGGTGGGTGTCGATGTGCCGCTCGATTCTCAGGGTCCGGAAGAAATCCTCGCCGCATGCTGTGCCGAAGGAGTCAGGGTCCTGGGCAGCGTGGTGCTCCCCGCCTTCAATGATTCGCTGCTACAGCTAACTGCTAACAGCTAACAGCTAACGCTGACGGCTGAACTGACGGCCAGCCTGCGGGTTGAAGGCCGCCGTGGGTGTCCCTACGTTTCGGCCGTGTCGATCTTCGCATTCCCCGAGAGCCTTCGGCAGCTCGCCGAGTTTCTCCGCCTCGACGCGGCGGAGCTGGTGCGGAAGCTGTCCCAGGTCGTGGTCATTTGGCTCCTGGCCTTCGGCGCCTGGCGTCTCGTCCGCCTCATCTCCAGACGGATCGTCAAGGCCGTAGATGACGGCGACGACGCGGCGTTCACCGAACGGGAGCAACGCGGCTACACCATCGCTCAGTTGCTGAGGAGCCTCGGCGTGGCTGTTATCCTCGGGGTCTCGATCCTCCTGAGTCTCAACGTCTTCGTGAACATCGGCCCATTGCTGGCGGGCGCCGGCATTCTGGGCTTGGCCATTTCCTTCGGTGCCCAGAGCCTGGTCAAGGACATAATCACCGGATTCTTTTTCCTTTTTGAGGGCCAGTTCGCCGTGGGCGATGTGATCGAAGTAGCGGGCAGGTCAGGTGTCGTCGAAAGAATGACCCTGCGGGTCGTCATGCTGCGCGACGCAAATGGCGTCTTGCACATAGTCCCCAACGGCCAGGTCACCACCGTGAGCAACATGACTCGCACCTGGTCGAGGGCCGTGGTGGACGTCGGGGTGGCGTACGGCACCGACGTAGACAAGGCGCTCGAAGTCTTTCGGGACGAGGCCAATCGGTTCGCCAAGGACGAGCACTGGGCGTCGAGGTTCGACGGCGATCCTGAGGTGGTCGGTGTCAACTCGCTCGATGAGAGCCAGATCACGATCCGGACCCAGTTCCGCACCCATGCCGGACAGCAGTGGGCAGTAGGACGGGAATTTCGCCGCCGCATCCTGAGTCGGCTGGCGCATGAGGGGATAGAGATTCCCTTCCCCGCCCGCAGCGTGAACCTTCGCATTGCGGACGCCAAGGCGCTTGCCAAGGCGATGGGGCAGGGTGGCGATGGTGAACCCGAGGCTCCCCCCGAATCAGCCGAGCAACCGGAACCCCCGGCAGCCGAGCTACCGGAACCCCCGACAGGCGAGACCGTGGAACCGGCGGCGCCTACGTCTCACGACTGAGCTCCAGCTCCATGGCCCTCCGCCTCTACAACACCCTCACCCAGCGGGTGGAACCCTTCGAGCCGATCCGGCCGGGCCATGCTACGCTCTACACCTGCGGGCCGACGATCTGGAACTACGCCCACATCGGGAACTTCCGGACCTTTCTCTTCGAGGATCTGTTGCGTCGCTGGCTGATCGCCAGCGGCTTCAAGGTCCTCCAGATCATGAACCTCACCGACGTGGATGACCGGATCATCCGCGAAGCCTCGGCGAAGGGCGTCGCAATCGGGGACTTCACTGCTCCGTATGCCGAGGCCTTTCAGCAGGACCGGAAATGGCTTCGGATCCAGGACGCGGAGGAATACCCGCGCGCCACCGGGTTCATTGCGCCCATGATCGAGCTGGTTGAGGGCCTGCTCGCCAAGGGCGTCGCATATAAAGGAGAGGACGGCTCGGTCTATTTCGCGATTGCCCGCTTTCCGGCCTATGGGAAACTGTCCCAGCTGGATAAGCGCCAATTGAAGACCGGTGCCAGCGGCAGGGTCTCCTCCGATGAGTATGACAAGGAGAACGCCCAGGACTTTGTCTTATGGAAAGCGGCGAAGCCGGAGGATGAAGCCGTCGGAGCAGCATGGGATGCGCCGTTCGGCCGCGGCCGGCCGGGATGGCACCTCGAGTGCTCGGCCATGGCGCTGGCACTCCTCAAGCAGCACGGCGCCGGGGACGTACTCGATATCCATGCCGGCGGAGTGGACCTGATCTTTCCCCATCACGAGGATGAGATCGCGCAGAGCTGCGCCTTTACCGGGCAGCCGTATTTCGCGCGCTACTGGCTGCACGGAGAGTTTCTGAATATCCGCGGCACCAAGATGTCGAAGCGCTTTGGGAACATCACGACCCCTCGGGACCTGCGGGAGGACGGGGTGGATCCGGGCGCGGTTCGACTGTTGGTCTTCCAGGCTCACTATCGCCAGAAGATGGATCTGACCGACGAGTCGCTCGCGATGGCCCGGGAGAGCGCGCGGCGCCTGGGGGAATTCGATGGGCGGTTTCGCGCCGCAGGCGCCGACGGGGAGCAGTGGTAGGATGGGGCCGAGGTGACGGTGATGATCTCAATGCCCCCCGGGCCATCGCCGCTTTGTTCGACGCCACGCGCGAAGGAAATCGCCTTCTGGACAACGCGAGACTCCGACTCCCGCCGCCCTCGCCGCTTGGGAAAGGTTCCGACGTCTTCGACCCCTTCCCGGCGGTTCGGGAGCAGTGCGGGTGGACTTTCGATTGGAGGGCGCGGGGATCGTAACCTCGCTGTCCTCAACACCACCAGATGACGGCGAACAGGCGACCGCCTGGGCCCGGTCTTGGGCCGCAGCCCGGATCTCTGCGAAGAAGGCGAAGAATTTTGCCGAGGCGGATCGGATCCGCGCCATGCTTAAACAGCACGGCTTCGAGATCCGGGATGGGAAGGACGGCTCGGTAGAGGTAAGGCGGATGTAAATCGTCGGCACTGCTCCTCTAAAACAAAAGCGCCCGCACCCTTGTGAGAGCTGCGGGCACCGTTGGGTCGAGCTCGGGCACTAGGGCTGCCAGCGCGCTGCGACCTTGTTCTGTACGGTCACGACGTATCCTGCGACAACTGGTCCGTCCGTAGCTTCGCTCAGGCCTAACGCTTCGCCGTGGCCTTCCAGTAGTTGGAGCGTCCCACTCGTGCCCCAGAACACAGGCCTCAGGATGCCATTGGGCGGAGCCTGTGCAGAGCCGGAAACTTGGCCCGAATTGTTGATGGCGAAGGCCGCGCTGCCCGAACCCAGGTCGGGAAGGAACGTCACTGTCCAGCTACCACCTGAAGGCGCCCATTGAGTCGCGCGGTTGACGAACTTGTTTCTCCCGAGGGAGATGGAGGTCCAGCCCACGATGACACCAGCATCGTTGATGTCTCGAACGGAGACAGCAGAGGTCCCGGCTGGCAACGGCAGCAGGATCGGTGCTGCTGTCGGTGATGCCCAGAGCGCGGCCCGATTCTGGCCCGCAACTGTGCACTTGGCAACAACGGCTTCCAGGTTGTTGATCCCAGGGTAGCCCGAGCATCTCGTCGCGCCGCTAGGCAGCTGCAGCATCTGCCATCCGGTGCTCTCCGACCATACGGCCGAAACGTCCATAGCGGCCACCGATCCCGCCTCGTTGATCGCCATTGCACCGGCGAGCGACCCGTCCGGAAGCCGTGGGAGCGCTTCGACCTGATAGGTACCCCCCGACGGCACCCATCGCACGTCGCTCGAGAAGGCGGATCCGATGTAGGCCATTCCTACCACGACACCGGCACTGTTGATGTCGGTTGCCACGCCACCGCAGGTGCCTGGCAGCGCGGGTAACGCGGTGAGCTGCCCCAACTGATCCCACACCGCCGGGCCCCAGCCCGGGCCGCACGGGACAGTAACCCTTCCCGCGATTAGCCCGTTGTCGCTCACTCCATACACGTCCGAAAATCCCGAGGGCGCGTTCAGCACCTCGGCCGACACCAGCACCGCGAACTTCTCCGTCCCGATCCCCTTCTTGCCGGTGGATTTCGTGACCATGACGTCGTAGGAGACGGGAGCCGCGTCTGCGGCAACGCTGACATTGGCCAGCAGCTCGGTGCTCGAAAGGTAGGTCGTGGAGTTGACTTGGAGCTTCGGGTCAACCACCCCCGCCCGGGCAAAATCGACCTTCGAACCTTGGTCGTAGTTCGTGCCGAGGATGTGAACGTCAAGCGTGGAATCCTGTGGCGCCTCCGCCGGATCGGCGCTGGTGACCGTGGGATCGCTCCCACCGCCCTTGGCGAATGCAAGATCCCCGGCATTGGGCTGGGTGCTTCGGGGCTCGGCACAAGACAAGCCGAACACCAGCAGGAGGACAGCACCCAGCAGGGTTCCTTGCCTCACCTTCAAGACGGCGGCCATACGACCTCCCATTCGAGTCTTACGGGAATCGGTAAGAACGAGCGAGAACCCTCCTATTCAGTTGACGGACAGAGCCCCGTTTTTTTGCGGATGCCCGTCGGCCCCACCTTCCCCGTTCAGGACGTAGCCCGCCCAGTAATACGGCGCCCGCCACTTTGAGTCAGCGAGCATTTCCCGCTGGGTTAAGGCCAGGGCCTCGGCGGCTGCCACGGCAGGGTAGTGACGGTAGAATCGGGCGGCGAACTCGGCTGCTCCCCGGTCGTCCACCCGCCAAAGAGTCGCGATTACGTTCCGAGCCCGGCGTAGAGAAAGGCCCGCGCCAATGTTGCGAAGTCGTCTCCCGGCGCGAACCCGGTGCTCCATGCCCCGCCCAGTCCGGTCTCGCACCCCGAGAGAAAGACCAGTGGGCTGTGCACCCGGAGGCCGATGATCTCGTGCACTTCGAGCTGCCCGTCGTCGGCGGGATCGCTGGCCACCTCTGGATGGTCCGGTAGCGAGCCTTGGAGAACATCGGATTTCGAGGATTGAGCTCGCCGTGAGTCGCCGAGGTGGACCACGCCGCCGGTCTCCAGCGCGGCTCGAACCGCTGTTTCGCTTGCCCGGCGCCCGAGACGAGGCGGGCGTTGCCCAACGCACGCGCTGCGGCCCGCGCCTCCAATACCGTTCCAGGGAGCTGGTCAGGGACTGGGGCGAGCACCGAGGCCGGTGCTTCGAGACTCTCCGGTGCGGAGACTATCCGCAAGGCGACCAGCGATGCGGCGGATGGCAAGGTCAGGAGGGCGAAGTCCTGGATCAGGAACCGGCCCGTGGCGGAGTCAACGACCGCTGCGAACGGGAGATAGGTGAGGATCCCGTGCGGTACGATCACCGAGCCGGCGGGCTCCCTCAAGCGCACCGCTCCGGCGAACTCGGTGCAATCAGGAAATTCGCCCAGCGCCGCTCAGGACCGGGAGAGCCCTGAGGAGTCCGGCGTCTCGTTGTGCGACCAACTCCCGAGCGAGACGAACGCGGCTCTGGAGTCCGCCACGCGGCACTGCAACCGTGGTAACGACGAGACCGTGCGACGACCGACGAAAATCAGCAACGAGTCTTCCACTATCTGATATTCCACCAGCGCTTCGTCG
This sequence comes from uncultured Gemmatimonadales bacterium, assembly GCA_963821525.1. GTDB lineage: Bacteria > Gemmatimonadota > Gemmatimonadetes > Gemmatimonadales > GWC2-71-9 > DATBGE01. The sequence continues at coordinate 480,852 of CAWGED010000005.1, forward strand.
GGCCGAAGACGAGCGAGGACAGCCGCCGCTGGGGTTTGCCCGGCCCCGAGAAGGGCGGTACCGGGGGTATGCAATTCCCCGATCCGGATCGCGAGCTCCTCATACGCGCGCCGCTCCGCAGCGAGTGGGTCCCGCAGGAAGGCGAGACGGGTGACGGTGGTGGAGTCGGAGGCCTCGGTCGGCATCTCCCTCAGCGTCGCGTATCTGCTCGGTCAACGCGTCGATCTGGCGGAGCAGCTGGTCACCTTCCTGGAGCGCGCGGCTGGACGCGGCTGCTGAAGGGCCGGAGTTTCGCGAGGATGCCGAGTCCTTCAACCAGCGCGCGCCCTCGCGCGGCGTCGGCCACCTCGAACGCCTCCTCCGTCCTGCCCAGTCGCCGGAGCACTTCCGCGAGATCCGCGTACGCGCCCTGCTTTCCCGCCAGGTAGCTCGTGCGAAGCACGCCGGACCCATAGTTGCCGCGCACGCGCTCCAGTGCGGCGAGCGCGCGCGGCCCACGACTGCGGCGGAGTCGAGTTGTCCGAGCCTCGCGAGCGCGCGGGCCTCGAGTCGGAGTGCCTCCTGTTCAATGCCGTACCCGCCGGCCTCCAGATCGAGCCGCGCGTCCCCGTAGCGCACGAAGCGCGCGTGTCGCATCCGCCGTGCGATCGGCGATTCGCGCCTCCGCCAGCGCCACCTCGGCCCGACCCCGGCGAACACCAAGCGACAGAGCGAGTTTCCGTGCGGCCGCGATGCGCTCGGCAGAGCCCTTCGGGTCTTCCGATCGGGCCGCGAAGTCCGCTAGGAGCAGGAGGTCGGCCAGCTCCTCGAATCGCGCGCAGGCCGCCGGTGCATGCCGAGCGCCTCGCCAGCTGCCGCGGACGCCTGTTCCATTGCTCCGAGGTCGCCCTGGATCTCTGCCTCGCTCCGGAGGTCCGCTCCCGCCTCGACGGTGAGATTCAACTCCCGATTGATCGGCTCTGCTCGACCGTAGAAGTCCAGCGCATGCTGGACGTCGCCGGCCTCCCGGTAAAGCTCGGCCATCGCCTCCAGGTTACTCGCCTCCTCCTGGCGGAGCCCTTGGCGCCGCGACAGCTGCGAGCGCGCTATCGAGCGCGGCTAGGGCGAGATGCGGCTGTCCCAGAGCGGCGTAAGCGGTGCCCAGCTGTCCGAGCGCGTTCTGTTCGCCGTAGCGTATCCGATCGAGCGGTAGCGCGTGCGGGCCTGCTCGAGCAGTGGGATTGCGACTCCGGGATCGCCGACGCGGACGGCGAGCATTCCCAGGTTAGTGAGCGCGTTGCCTTCGATGCGCGCATCCGCGAGCGCCCGTCCCGCGACCCGCATCGAATCGAAGCCCCGACGGGCTTCGTCGAACTGCCCGAGATCGGTCTGGACCAGCGCGAGATTGCCGGAGGCCGACGCGATACCCTTGAGGTCCGCCGCCGCACGAGCGGCCGCGGAGGCGCGACCGAAGAGCTCGGTAGCATCGGAGAGCCGCCCCTCGTTCCAGGCGAGGAGCCCGAGGGCGTTGTAGGACTTGAAGAGATCGGCGTCGAGCGCCAAGCGGCGCTTGAGAGCGAGCGCCTCCTCTCCGAGGCGGCGGGCGATTCTGGTAATCGCCCAGGCGCCACGCGCGAGGCCGAGCCAGGTGAGCGACCGCGCCTCGGCGATCGAATCGTGGAGCGCACGACTCCGCTCGAGAGCGACAGTCCATATGACGCTCGCGCTGTCGAACTCGCCGCGCAGGTACACTCCCTCGCCGAACGCCAGCAGCGAGTCCAGCGGCCTTGAGGACAGGGCCGAATCGTGGGTCTCGGCGGGTGGGCGCGCAGTGCTGGTGGTCGGCTCGGGGCTCGGGCGTTCCTTACATGCCGCGTGAGAGCCAGGACGGTCACGACGAGCCGCCGGCGGCCAGTGGCGACTCACGGCGCTATCTGGAATTCGTGAACTGTGCCGCCGATCGAGCGACCATCGCCGAGCAACACGTCCACGTACCAATAGTAGAGTCCGGCCCCGCGCGGGAAACCTCAAGGGAAGGCAGGGACGATCGTATCCCTCGAGGTTGTCGCCCACACCGAATCGCCGTCGGCTCGGCTCACTGAGATTCGGGTAGGTCGTTGCCCCTGGTAAGGCGTGCCAGGTGAAATCCGCAGGGCCGTGCAGAATTGCTCCGTCCGTCGGTGCCACGATCCTGATCCCAGCCTGATCATCCGTGCCCCGGACTCGCGATGCGTCAGAGGGGCCGCGATGTAAGAGGGCCGGCCCGAGCAGGGCGACGCCCGCCACAACTGCAGCGGCCGCTGCCACTGCGGCCAGGCGGCGCATCGGGGTGCGGTCGCTCGCCGGAGCCGTCCCACCGCGACGAGCTCCGAGGTGCAGTCGGCGCAATCCGCCAGATGCAGCTCGACTCGTTCCCGATCCGACGGGAAAGCGTCCCGGCGAGGTAGCGCACGACCTTCTCTACCTCAAGGTGAGCGAGCTGGCGATTTGTGGTTGACTCATCAAGCTGCCTCCCCGTAAAACCACGCGGCTTCTAGACAAGACGGATTGGAACGCGCGGTTTGCGGGATCATGGTTCGAACCGCTCCACTCCCAACACCTGAAGCTGGGTTCGCAAGGCCACGAGCACCTTGTCCAAGCGGCGATAGAGCGTGGAAGAGCGTAGGGAAGCGCATGAGCCGGGCGATTTCGCGAGCCGGAAGGTCTTCGCCGAATCGAAGGCGGAGGAGCAGCCGGTCGCGAGGAGGAAGCCCTTCAAGCACCAGCGAGAGTGCCCGGGTGAGTTCGGACCGGGCCAGAAGCGCATCGGGGGCTGCCGTGCGCCGGGGCTGCGAGTAGCGCCGGGTCAAACTGATCGGCCACGAGGTCCACCAGGCGCCGGCGTTTGGCACGCTCCGCTTGCGAGGAGATCTCCCGCCGGGCCATCGCGGCTTCGGCCATAGCGGTGGCGATGATGATCCAGGCACAGTCGGCGGACACGACGATGAGCCAGAGCCCAAACGGCCCGGATCCTGGCCGCGTGTAGGCTCGAAGCCGGCGGCACCCATCCTCCCGCAGGCGCTCCAGGACGAACGTATAGCGATCCATCACGGTGTCCTGGTTGCCACCCAGCGAGCGCACGACGTGAAGGATCTGATCGGTGTGGGCGTGGACGAAGCTGGTCCACGCCTCCTCGATTGCGGTCTCGGTCGGGGCGTCAAGGAGCGAGAACAGTTCCAGTGGCGCCGTGAACGGCACGCCGAAAGCCTCGTAGGCCACGTGCAGGACCTCGTCCCGAGTCTGAACCAAATTTTCCAACGGGGGGACAACTGAGATGGGCGGATAATCGACCCACCGCAAATTAGCGCCTTTGTACCCGCGCTCGCTAGGGGCAGCAACGAACTCGGCGGGCAGGTCCGCTGCCTGCCGACTCTCCCGCAAAAGAAGCGAACCTGTCCGTCAATGATTGATACGCGACAGGATATCGCACGATTCAGAACCCAACCAAACCGAACGGCCTAGCCATGCGTGTCACCGTGAGGCCGACGCTCGAGCTACCGCTCTTTGGTCGTCCCGGACCGGCAATAGGCGCCTTGCGCGCCGCAGTGCTCGCGGGCGCCCAGCCTGCCAGTACGCGTTCTGGCAGTCGTCGCCCGCTCGCGGTGGTGGTGATGGGAGTCGCGGGGGTCCTGCTCATCGCTCTGCAGATGGTGCAATGGTGGGCCGAGATGCCATTCGCGGCAACGTTTCCGGGGGGAGGCTGGCCGCTTCATGTCCGCTGAACATGGGGCGGCCGGGGGCTCGGTCCGCGCAGTGAGCGCCAGACTGTGAAGCCGTAACGCCGGCAACAACGGACACATCGTGTTACAACCCTTAGCAACGGAGCCCGTCATGTCCTGCTGGCGCTGCAGGTTTATTATAGGTAGGGGGGTAAGAAAACAGTAAAAAGTGAATAGAACTATAGGTGCAGGAAGTATGCAGTATCGCGCCGCTGTGCTACGGGCGTGCTGGCGCTGGCCTGCAGTCCGGAACCACCCACGCACCCCAGGAGAGGTCGGCAGCCGCGTAAAGATTCAGCTCGCCTCAGCAGCTCGAGGGCACAGATAGGGATAAGGTCGTGGCTGGGCTAAACACCACCGGCGACCTAAGATCAGGGAAAGAACGCTTGTACGGCTGGGGCGAGAAGAACCTCCGGACGGTGAGACGTTGGGGACAGTTACGCAACTGGCTGGTACAGACGGGACAATAGCAATCGCCCCAGTGAGCAATGGCGGTGGAGAATCCCCGCTGGCATAGAGCACTATGGGATGAACGATGAGCGGTCGGGGGAATCGTAGCATGACGAACAATCGAGAGGACGAGCGAGCTCGAGACTGTCTGGTAGAAAGAGGGACAGATCGGTTTGGAGAGAGATGCGGACGGTCAACTGGGATCGGCGATCTACGTAATGAACGCTGAAGGCTCAGCTCAGACGTGCCACGCAGCAATCATGGAGGCAAGAATTCGACTACCTTGACGGAGCGCGCGTACGGGACGAAGCTCGGCTATGAGATGAGTCTGCGGCAGTAAGTCGCCCAACGCCGCGATCTATGTGATGAACGCCTGATGGCCGGGCCGGTTGAACGAGCACGAAGGACCCGGTGCGAAGTACTGGAAGCTCAACTGGTATGGGCAGATCGGCCAGGCGGATCGCGAAGAGCCGCCCTGTGCGTGAGCACACATCGACGGCGACCCTGCTACGCTGACGCCCAGCGAGGAGTATCTTGAACGCACATGAAAGTGCACGAAGGTTAGCGCCGACGTGTATTTCATGAACAACGTGGGCGAGGACGACTTCCCCGTGGTGTTCGCCTGACGAGACCGAGATCGACTTCTGGACCATTCGACGAAGGCGAGCGATGGATACACGTCATGAGCTGCGACGGTGGAATCAAAAGGCATCTAGACTCTTAGGATGGTGGCTAGTGCTTCGATGTCCGCTGGATGGGGGCTGGGACAAGTGGTGATGGTCAGCTTGGCGTGAGCAGCCTCGGAACCGGCGTGTCGGTGCAGCTAGTAGATCCCAGTGACCGATTTCCACACGGTACAGCTGAGGATCGATAACGGAACGGTAGCGGCAGACCCTGTCACCCCAGTGCGCAGGGTGACGAGACGCTAGGACAAGGCTGGTGACTGACTGGGGGATATACACGAGCTGACGACCAGGTTGGCGGGTACAGCGGTACTGTGTGCTCAGCTACGACCGGCTACGTCCCGAGACCGGTCGAACGTGCAACTTAACAAGGCGTCGTTGGGGACTGGACTGAGTGATCACAGCCAAGATCAGGCGCCCACTGACTTGTGGTAGGACACCGCGGAGTCTGGCAACTACGTCTACTGCTGGAAGAGTGTACGACAGCGATGCGCGGCGTCTTCGAGACGATGGACAGCACGGCCAGGTGCTGAACGTGACCGAAGGCGGGCTCCAGCACGTCCCACATGAAGTTCTCGCTCGGTGGAGCATCAGGGCCTCGACGTGTTGGCCTTCCAGCCCAGTACCGGCAGCATCAGTTGCCTGGGGCTATTCCGGTCATCGACGTTGTCGAGTTCACCACCACGAACATGCCCGGCCTCACGTACGACGCCACCGCCGACCAGTACACCTACGTGTGGAAGACGCAAAGACTGGGCCGGCACCTGCCGGAAGTTCGTGCTCGATTTGAAGGACGGCACTCAGCACGTCGCGCTGTTCCAATTCAAATAGTCGGCTCACCTACGTCCGGAGGCTGTATGCGGAACGTGTTGCTGCTCCTGTTGGGCGTGTCGGCTGCGGTCGATCGGCTGCTTCCACCGTGGACGACAAGAAGCCCGAGGCCGGAACCGTTACAGCCGATGAGCGTCGGCGAATGGAGGATTCGGTCCATGCGTGGCTCGCGAGAATTTTCCACGACTGGGAGAAGGGTGATAGCGTGGCGTTGATGGGTACCTATCTGCCGGGTGATGGGTCGGTAGTTTCGGCAGGGGATGGTGAGCTGTATACGTCGAGAGATTCGGTAGCGGCGTTTCTCATCGGGGTGGATAAGATCACGGGAAAGAAGGGTAGCTTTGAGAAGCCACTATCGTACGACGTGTTGGCGCCGGGAATGGCGGCGCCACCGTACAACATCCAGTTCGAGGGGCGTAAACCCGAACAAGCAGAAGTTTGAGGGTCGCGGGAGTCTATAGCGTGGTCGTCGTTGAGCGCGAGGGCCACCTGCACATCGTGCAGGAGCACCAGTCCCTGGCTCCTGACCCGAACGAGGCGGAGGCGGCGATCGCGGGCATCAATAGTGTGGGTGTCGCATGGCAGAGAGGCCGTGGCAACGCGAGGACACCGCCGCGATCAAGTCGGTTCTGCACTGAGGACGACATCTATTCGCCTGACAACGAGGCGCACCGTTGGAGGCCGCGATTCTGCAGCGGCCAAGGTGGGCATGTGGAGTTTGGTTAGCCTGAGTTTTCGATCTTGAGCGATCTGAAGTCACCGTGCTGGATCGAGTAGTGACCGCCGGTGACCTAGCGGCCAGGAAACCAGCGGACTTACGTCGTAGCGACTATCGGACCAGGGCAAGGCGGCAACACCGAGAGGAGGTGGCCCTACATGACGGTCTTGGTCGTAAGGATCGGTGGTGAGATGGCGGATGGCCTCGTACATGTGGAACGCGCTGAGACGAGCTCACGGGTAGCGCGCTAGGGCCGCCTGACCGAAGATGGACGGTGAGCGCAAACGCCCAGCTGATTGGGAGAGAGTTGGAGGTGGTCATCTCCGAGTCTTCAACCCCTCCGGTTAACAGGCGAAGACGGCCGAGTGGGCCCGGTCCTGGGCTTCGGTGCGCCTGGCGGCGAAGAAGCAGAAGAATTTCGCCGAGGCGGACCGGATTCGTGCCATGCTGAAACAGCACGGCTTCGAGATCCGGGACGCCAAGGATGGTTCGATCGAGGTAAGGCGGGTCTAAAACCTCCGGGACCGCCGCAATGGCGGGTTTCGGACGGTGCCGGGCCAGAGTTCGGCGACTGCGTCCGGTTGACACAACTCCAAGTCACCCATTATCATATGTGTCTGTCCGTTTTCGCTGCCCGCTGACGTAGCTCAACTGGCAGAGCACCGGTTTTGTAAACCGGCGGTTGAGGGTTCGATTCCCTCCGTCAGCTCTGGAGTCGAGCGGATCAGCGAGGTGAGGAGCGGGCGCCGGTGGGGTGGCCGAGTGGCTAATGGCAGCAGACTGTAAATCTGCCGGGCTCTGCCCTACGTAGGTTCGAATCCTACCCCCACCATGTTGGGGAGTGCAGGGCGAGGCCGCACCGAAAGGATCAGTTAGAGGACTGAGGACCGAGGACTGAGTGTGAGAGGCAGGGATTCAGTCCCCGGTCGTCAGTCCTCAGCACTTTGATCCCAGTTTGCTTCGCGCGGGTGTAGCTCAGTTGGTAGAGCATCAGCCTTCCAAGCTGAGGGTCGCGGGTTCGAGCCCCGTCGCCCGCTCTCGCTCGCGTAGCTCAGTCGGTAGAGCGCATCCTTGGTAAGGATGAGGTCACCGGTTCAATCCCGGTCGCGAGCTCTGGTGGGAACGTCAGCCATTAGCTGTTAGCAGTTAGCTGCTTCGGTTAGGCTGCGACGGATTCGATGAAAATGCTGAGGGCTAACAGCTAATAGCTAACGGCTGAGGATACAGTGCCCCGAGAGAAAATCATCATGGAATGCACCGACTGTAAGAGTCGGAACTATTTCCAGGACAAGAACCGGCGGAAGCACCCCGAGCGGGTGGAGTGGAAGAAGTTCTGCCCCCGCTGCAACAAGAGCGTGCTCCACAAGGAATCCAAGTAGTGGAACAGGTGACCAAGGCACCCGCGCATCCCGCGCGGTGGATGGGCCAGTCGGTGGACTTCATCCGCTCGGTGAAGGCCGAGCTCAAGAAGGTCACCTGGCCCACGCGCGATGAGTTGTCCAAGGCCACCCGGATGATCCTGATCCTCGCGGTGGTCCTCGGACTCGCCATCGGGTGGATGGATCTCCTGTTCAACTGGATCCTGGTGACCGGGGTGGCGAGGATCGGCAGGTGACGGTGGCCATGGAGTACCGCTGGTACGCGATCCAGACCACCGCCGGTCACGAGAACAAGGTTCGCGGTCTTCTGGTACAGCGCATCGCGCAGGACCCCCGGCCCGAGGAGCAGCGGCTGATCCGTCAGGCGCTGGTGCCGGTGCAGGAGGTCATCGAGATCAAGAACGGCAAGAAGGTGACCGTAGAGCGGAAGCTCTATCCCGGTTACGTGCTGGTCGAGATGGCGATGAACCAGGAGAGCCTGCACGTCGTCAACAGCATTCAGGGCGTGATCAAGTTCGTGGGAGCCGGCCGCTTTCCTCAGCCGCTCCGGCAGGATGAAGTGAACCGTCTCCTCGGCATCGCCGAGGCGGTGGCGGAGGCGGAGCCGAAGGAGGAGATCCCCTTCCTGGTTGGCCAGGTGGTGGAGATCACCGAGGGCCCCTTCTCCGACTTCAGCGGGACGGTCGAAGAAGTGCTGTCCGACAAGGGCAAGGTGAAGGTCTCGGTCAGCCTGTTCGGCCGGCCAACGAGCGTGGAATTGGATTATCTACAGTTGAGGGGTCATTAGAGATTGCTGATTGCCGATTGCCGATTGCTGATTTGAAAACGAGTCGCAGTTCATTCAGCAATCAGCAATCAACAATCATCAATCTGCATCCCCCGCCACCGCGCGGTTTCGCGGGAGCCAACGGGTGGTTGAACCCGGGCGACACGAAGGAGAGGTATGGCAAAGAAGGTCACCGCAGTCATCAAGCTGCAGTGTCCGGCTGGCGCAGCGAATCCCGCGCCGCCCGTGGGCACCGCGCTCGGTCCGCACGGCGTGAACATCATGGAGTTCTGCAAGCAGTTCAACGCCAGGACCCAGGGTCAGGCCGGGATGATCATCCCGGTGTTGGTCACGGTCTATCAGGACCGGACCTTCTCATTCATCACCAAGACCCCGCCGGCCCCGAACCTCATTCTGAAGGAAGCGGGACTGGAGAAGGGAAGCGGCCAGCCCAACCGGACCAAGGTGGGGCGAGGTCACGCGCGCGCAGCTCAAGAAGATCGCCGAGCTCAAGATGGCCGACCTGAATGCGGCCGACCTCGACGGCGCGATGCGGATGATCGCGGGCACCGCGCGATCGATGGGCGTGGAGGTGGTGGACTGATGGCTACCGCCGGCAAGAGGTTCCGCGCCGCGGTCACCAAGGTGGACCGCACCAGGGAGTACGCCATCAGCGACGCCGTAGTACTCGTGAAGGCAGCCGCCTTCGCAAAGTTCAACGAAACGGTGGACGTCGCCGTACGGCTGGGCGTGGATCCCCGCCATGCGGACCAGGTCGTCCGCGGTACCGTCGTCCTGCCCCACGGCACCGGTAAGTCGGTCCGGGTGCTGGTCATCGCCCAGGGAGACAAGGCCAAGGAAGCCGAAGCCGCCGGGGCGGATTTCGCCGGCATGGAATTCATCCAGAAGCTCAAGGACGGCTGGTTGGAGTGCGACGTCATCGTCGCCACGCCGGACGTCATGGGGCAGTTGGGCCAGCTGGGCCGGATCCTCGGTCCCCGCGGCCTCATGCCGAATCCCAAGGCCGGGACCGTGACGATGGACGTGACCAAGGCCGTTCGGGAGATCAAGGCGGGCAAGATCGAGTTCCGGGTAGACAAGACGGGGAACGTTCACGCCCCGATCGGGAAGATCAATTTCTCGGCCCAGCAGCTCGCCGAGAATCTGCAGGCTTTCATGGATACGATCGTCCGCGCCAAGCCGGCGGCGGCGAAGGGTCATTACATCCAGTCGGCGACGGTCTCCAGCACCATGGGCCCGGGCGTTCGGCTTGAAATGGCGGGTTACCGATGAGCAAAACCGAACGCCAAACCGAGGTCGAGGCCCTGACCGCGGAGCTCGCGGCGAGCCCGAACCTCTACGTCACCGATTTCCGCGGGCTCAACGTGCTGCGGATGACGGAGTTCCGCCGCCGCCTGCGGGGAGCCGGTGCCCGCTACATCGTGGTCAAGAACACGCTGGCTCAGCGCGCGCTTGGCCGCCAACAAGATCACCGGGCTGGACGAGTTCCTCGCCGGCCCGACCGGATTCGTCCTCAGCACCGACCCGCTGCCTGCGGCCAAGGTACTGACCGAGTTCGTCAAGGAGTTCGAGAAGCCGGCCATCAGGGCGGGCTTTGTGGACGGGGCCCCGGTCAACGTGGCTCATATCCAGCGGCTGGGAGCAATCCCATCGCGGGAAACGCTCCTCGCCATGGTGGCGGGGACGCTCAACAACATCGTCGCCTCATTCGCTGGCTGCCTCGAGGCGCTCCGCGAGCAGCGCAGCGCTGCTTCTTAACCGTCGGGAGATAATGTCGACATGACTACCACAGCGCTTGGCAAGGAAGAGATCCTCGAAGCCATCGGCAAGATGAGCGTGCTCGAGCTCGCCGATCTGATCGAGGCCTTCAAGTCAAAGTTCAACGTCTCGATCGTCGCGGCCGCAGGAGCTGCCGGGGCGGGTGGGGCAGGCGGCGCGGCCCCGGCGGTCGAGGAGAAGACTGAGTTCGCCGTCATCCTCAAGGAAGCCGGTGCCAAGAAGATCCAGGTCATCAAGGTGGTGCGGGAACTGACCAGCCTGGGTCTGAAGGAGGCGAAGGACCTGGTCGATGGCACGCCGAGCACGGTGAAGGAAGGCGTGACCAAGGCCGAAGCCGAAGAGATGAAGAAGAAGCTGGAGGAGCAGGGAGCCGTCGTCGAACTGAAGTAGGGCCACGCCCTGTCCTGAGCGGTGTCGGCCCTCGGCCGATCCCGCGATGGATTTGGCCGAAACCCCTACTTCGGTGAGACGCATGACGGTTGAAAACTGCTGGTAATTCTGATTGGTGCGTGCGCCCCGTGTGGCCCCTTCGCATTCGGCGAAGGGGCACGCGCCGGGGCCCTTTGTGTTGCGTGAGAGTGCCTGATGCTTGAGACCCGGCCACATATCGTGTTTTCCAAGCGGGAAGTGGGCATGCCGATGCCCAACCTGCTCGACATCCAGACCCAGGCGTTCAATTCGCTCCTGGTCCCCGACGACGTCCACGGCGAACGGCAGGACGTCTCGCTGGAGCGCGTCTTCCGGGACCTGTTCCCGATCAGCGACGTGAACGGGAAGTACAGCCTGGAATTCCTCCAGTACAGCCTGGGCGAGCCGAAGTACACCGTCGAGGAGTGCATCGAGCGCGACATGACCTACGCCGCGCCCCTCAAGGCCACCCTCCGCCTCGACGTGTTCGAGGAGGTGGACGGCCAGCGCCGGCTCAAGAACGCGATCGAGAAGGAGGTCTACCTCGGCGAGCTGCCGATCATGACCCCGCTCGGCACGTTCGTGATCAACGGAGCGGAGCGCGTCGTGGTGAGCCAGCTGCACCGCTCGCCGGGCGTGGTGTTCGAAGAGGATACCCACCCGAACGGCCAGCGTCTGTACAGCGCCCGGATCATCCCGTTCCGCGGGTCGTGGGTCGAGTTCACGATCGACATCCACGACGTGATCTACGTCCACATCGATAAGAAGAAGAAGTTCCCGGCCACGGCCCTGCTCCGGGCCTTCGGCTACGGAACCAACGCCGAGATCCTGCGGCTCTTCTTCGCGACCAAGGAACTGGACATCACCGGAAAGCTCGAGGGCCGGCAGGAGCGGCGCGAGGTGGTTGGCGCGCTGATCTCGGTCGACGTTCCCAACCCGGAAGACCCGAAGGGCGCGCCGCTCGCGGCCGTGGGAGACGAGCTGACCCAGGAGCGGGTCAAGCACCTGCAGCACGTCGGGCGTAAAGCACGTCACGGTGTTTGCCGGCTACACCTCGCTCGATCTGCACGACGAGGAGCAGCCGACCACGACCCGTGAGCGCGCTCGCTATGTGCTTGCCTTCGACGTGGCCGACCCGGAGACCGGTGAAGTCCTGGCCGAGGGAGGCAAGGAGCTCACCGATACGCTCAAGAAGCGGCTGATCAAGGCGCAGCTCCGGAAGGTTGACGTCCTGCTGCCTCCGGGCCGCAGTGAATCGCCGTTGATCAAGAACACGCTGGCCAAGGACCCGACCCACAGCGAGGCCGAGGCCCTGGAGCAGATCTACGCCCTGCTGCGGCCGGGCGAGGCGCCGAACCTCGAGACCGCGCGCGAGGCGCTGAAGCGGCTGTTCTTCAACCCCAAGCGGTACGACCTGGGGCGGGTAGGCCGCTACAAGATCAACCAGCGGCTCAAGACCCGGACGCCGGCGAACCACACCGTCCTCACCGAAGAGGACTTCATCGCCATCATCCGGTACTTGATCGACCTGAACGATGGCCGCGGCTACACCGACGACATCGACCATCTCGGCAACCGCCGGATCCGGTCGGTGGGTGAGTTGATCGCGAACCAGTTCTCCGTCGGCCTTTCGCGGATGGCGCGACTGGTCAAGGAGCGGATGAGCATCAACGCCGATCCGGAGAAGATCTCGCTGGACGACCTGGTGAACGCCCGGACCGTTTCGGCCGTGATCCAGGCCTTCTTCGGGTCCTCCCAGCTCTCCCAGTTCATGGACCAGACCAACCCGCTGGCCGAGCTGACCAACAAGCGGAGGCTCTCGGCTCTGGGTCCCGGTGGTCTTACCCGGGAGCGCGCCGGATTCGAAGTGCGCGACGTGCACTACTCCCAGTACGGCCGGATGTGCCCGATCGAGACGCCGGAAGGTCCGAACATCGGCCTGATCACCAGCCTCTCGACCTACGCCCGGATCAACGAGCTGGGCTTCATCGAGACGCCGTATCGGGTCGTGAAGAATGCCAAGGTGACCAACGAGGTCCGCTGGCTTTCGGCGAGCGAGGAGGAGGAGTTCGCGGTGGCCCAGGCCAACGCGCCGCTCGACGAGGAAGGCCGTTTCGTTGACGACCTGGTCCTGACCCGTAAGGGCGACGACTACCCGTTGCTGCCGCCCGACCGGATCGAATACATGGACGTGGCGCCCGAGCAGCTGGTCTCGATTGCCGCGGCACTGATTCCGTTCCTGGAGCACGACGACGCCAACCGCGCGTTGATGGGCTCCAACATGCAGCGCCAGTCGGTCCCGCTGCTCTTCCCCCAGGCTCCGGTGGTTGGCACCGGGCTGGAGGAGAAGGTCGCGAGCGACTCCGGCGCCGTGATCCTGGCTCGCCGGGCCGGTACCGTCACCCGGGTGACCGCCGATGAGATCATCATCGACGCCGGTGAGAACGGCCATGTGGGAGACACCCCGCTGGCCCGCCTTACCCAGCACGACCGGTATCGGGTGAAGAAGTTCTGGCGGACCAACCAGGACACCGCCATCAACCAGCGGCCGCTGGTGAGCATGGGCCAGAAGGTGAAGGCCGGTCAGGTCATCGCCGACGGCTCCGCCACCGAGGCGGGCGAGCTGGCACTGGGCAGCAATGTCACCGTGGCGTTCATGCCCTGGTACGGACACAACTTCGAGGACGCGATCGTCCTCTCCGAGCGCCTGGTCAAGGACGATGTGTATTCATCGATCCACATCCAGGAGCTGGAACTCCACGTCCGCGACACCAAGCGCGGCCAGGAGGAGATCACTCGGGAAATCCCCAACGTCTCCGACGAGGCGCTGGTGGATCTCGACGAGCGCGGCATCGTGCGGATCGGCGCCCATGTGAAGCCGGGCGACATCCTGGTCGGCAAGATCACGCCGAAGGGCGAGACCGAACTGTCGCCCGAGGAGAAGTTGCTCACCGCGATCTTCGGTGAGAAGGCGAAGGACGTGAAGGACAGCTCGCTGAAGGTCCCGCCGGGCATGAAGGGCGTCGTCATCGACGTGAAGATCTTCAGCCGGGTCGAGGACCAGGTGGTCGAGAAGGACCGTGGCGAGCGGATCGGCGAAGTGCGCCGGGTCGAGAACGACGAGAAGGCGCGCATCACCACCGTGATGTTCGAGGAGCTGAAGCAGCTGCTCTCAGGGCAGGAAGTCGCCCTGATGCTCAAGGCCGGGACGGTGGAGGAGTATCAGCCGGCCGGGACTCGTCTCGCCGCCGCCATGGTGGAGGGGACGGACCTGGGCGACGTGGATCTCAAGACGCTTCGAGTGGTCAACAAGACCGCCAACGAGCGGATCCGCGCCACTATCGATACCGCCTCGCGCGAGCGGGCGAAGGTGGAGGAGAAGGCGGAAGACCAGATCGACAAGATCCTCCAGCCGGATGAGCTGCCTCCGGGCGTCATCCAGCTGGTGAAGGTGTACATCGCCGAGAAGCGGAAGGTCTCGGTGGGAGACAAGATGGCGGGCCGCCACGGCAACAAGGGCATCGTCGCCCGGATCGTGCCGGAAGAGGACATGCCGTTCCTGCCGGATGGATCCCCGGTAGACATCGTCCTCAACCCGCTCGGTGTGCCGAGCCGAATGAATGTGGGCCAGATCCTGGAGACTCACCTCGGCTGGTGTGCTTCCATCCTGGGCTTCAAGGCGAAGACCCCGGTGTTCCGGGGCGCCGACGAGGGCGAGATCGGGGTGCTGCTCCGGATCGCCGGGCTCAAGTGGGCGGCCCAGGCTCTTGGCATTCGTCACCGGGCGCCGGAAGTGAACCCGGCTCACCTGGGCGAGGTCGTTCTCGACCTGAGAGCTGCCTCGGATGATCAGCGGGTGTCTCTGACCGAAGCGGGCATTCACGACCTCGCCCGGCGGTCGGCCAGCGCGCATTCGAAGGAACTGTTCCAGAGCATCAAGGGGTTCCTTATCGCGGCGGCCAAGGAGCTGGGCACGCGCGAGCTGGAGCAGCGCAAGCACGAGCTGGCCTTCCACCAGCATCGCGCCAGCGAGGGCGAAGCGGCGGACCAGAAGAGCGCCGCGAAGGTGGTGAAGGATCTCGAGAAGGTGGTTGAGGGTGGCCGCGGCCGACCTGCTGGAATCGGCGGGACGTCCGGCGCTGGCGCATGCTGGCGGCCGGCAAGGGCGAGGCGGACGATGTCTCCCGCGCGGCGGAGGAGCTGATCCGCGCGGCCGGGCTCACTCCCAGCGGCAAGGTTCGGCTCCGCGATGGGCGGACCGGTCAGGAGTTCGAAGGCGACGTGACGGTGGGCACCATCTACATGCTCAAGTTGAGCCACCTGGTGGACGACAAGATCCACGCCCGCTCGATCGGCCCGTACTCGCTGGTTACCCAGCAGCCGCTGGCCGGCAAGGCGCAGTTCGGTGGACAGCGGTTCGGTGAAATGGAAGTCTGGGCGCTGGAGGCCTATGGCGCGGCCCACGTGCTCCAGGAAATGCTCACGGTCAAGTCCGACGACGTGAACGGGCGGAGCAAGGTTTACGAGGCCATCGTGAAGGGCCAGAACCTGCCGGAGCCCGGCATCCCGGAGTCGTTCAACGTTCTGGTGAAGGAACTCCAGGCGCTCGGTCTAAAAGTTACCCTCGGCGCGACCGCCGACGGCGACGAATAACGATAGGGAAGAGGGACCCATGATTGATTTCCGCAGCGGGCGCGAGCCCAAGAGCTCGAGCTTCGACTTCATCAGCATCCGCATCGCCTCTCCGGAGGAGATCCGCGGCCCGCGCGACCAGAAGGAGCGCGAGCGAGTGGAGCTCCAGGGGCAACGGTACTGGTGGTCCTGGGGCGAGGTGACCAAGCCCGAGACCATCAACTACCGCTCCTTCAAGCCGGAGAAGGACGGACTGTTCTGCGAGCGCATCTTCGGTCCGGTCAAGGACTGGGAATGTCACTGCGGCAAGTACAAGCGGATCCGCTATCGCGGCGTGATCTGCGACCGCTGCGGCGTCGAGGTGACGCTGTCCAAGGTGCGGCGCGAGCGGATGGGCCACATCGAGCTCAGCGTGCCGGTGGCCCACATCTGGTTCTTCAAGACGCTGCCCAGCCCGATGGGGAACCTGCTCAACGTCACCCTGCGTGACCTCGAGCGGGTGATCTACTACTCGAGCTACATCGTCATCGAGCCGGGCGATCAGGACGTCGAGACCAACCAGCTGCTCGATGAGGACGAGTACCTCGCCATGCGGGCCAAGGCCCGCGAGGAGGGGGACAGCACGTTCAAGGCCGACATCGGCGCCCCGGCGGTCCGCGAGCTGCTCAACCGGATCGACGTGAAGAAACTGGCCGAGGAGCTGCGCGGCTCGGTCGCCACCGAGACCAGCCAGCATCGCAAGAAGCAGATGCTGAAGCGGCTCAAGATCGTGGACGCGTTCCTCACCTCCGGCGAGTCGGGCGATGTGCCCAACAACCCGGCCTGGATGATTCTCGACGTGGTGCCGGTGATTCCGCCCGACCTGCGGCCGCTGGTGCCGCTCGACGGCGGGCGCTTCGCCACGTCCGACCTGAACGATCTGTACCGCCGGGTCATCAACCGGAACAACCGGCTCCAGAAGCTGATCCAGCACAAGGCGCCGGAAGTCATCCTGCGCAACGAGAAGCGGATGCTGCAGGAGGCGGTGGACGCGCTGTTCGACAACGGCCGCCGTTCCAAGGCGATCCGGGGCCGCGGCAAGCGCCCGCTCAAGTCCCTGAGCGACATGCTCAAGGGCAAGCAGGGCCGGTTCCGCCAGAACCTGCTCGGCAAGCGGGTGGACTACTCGGGCCGCTCGGTGATCGTGGTCGGTCCCGAGCTCCGGCTGCACCAGTGCGGCCTGCCCAAGGCGATGGCGGTCGAGCTCTTCAAGCCCTTCATCATCCACAAGCTGGTGGAGAAGGGCATCGCCGAGACCGTGAAGCGGGCCAAGAAGATCGTGGAGAAGGAGAGCGAGGAGGTGTTCGGGATCCTGGAGGAGATCATTCAGGACCACCCGGTGCTGCTCAACCGCGCTCCGACGCTGCACCGCCTGGGCATCCAGGCCTTCGAGCCGGTGCTGGTCGAGGGTAAGGCGATCCGGATCCACCCGCTGGTCTGCGCCGCGTTCAACGCGGACTTCGACGGCGACCAGATGGCCGTGCACGTGCCCCTGTCGTTCGAGGCACAGCTCGAGGCGCGGCTGCTGATGATCTCGTCGAACAACATCCTCAAGCCGTCGGACGGGCGTCCGGTGGCCGAGCCGTCGCAGGACATGGTGCTGGGGAGCTACTTCCTCACCAAGCTCCCGGCCGGCGCCGAGGAGCCGAAGGACGGGAAGAAGAGCCCCGCGTGGGACAAGGCCGCGCTACTTCGGGAGCCTGGCCGAGCTGGAGATGGCGTTGATGACTCGGAGCGTGGACTACCATTCCGCGATCCATTTCTGGTACCAGCCGCCGCGCGGCGCTCAGGATCCCGAAGCCGCGCTGGATGAAGACCACGGTGGGACGGGTGCTGTTCAACAGCATCCTGCCGCCCAAGCTGGTGGCCAATCGCGGCTTCCGGAACGAGCTGATGAAGAAGAAGGCGCTGTCCGAGCTGGTGCTGCAGAGCTATCGCGAGGCCGGGCCTCTCCGACACGGTCGTGTTCCTCGACCGGCTCGAAGGAGTTCGGGTTCCGCTACGCCACGATGGGCGGCATCTCCATCGGGGTCGAGGATCTCGAGATTCCGAAGGAGAAGGTCACCGCTGCTCGACGAGGCCGACAAGCGGGTGCAGCGGTTCCAGAAGGCGTACAACACCGGTCAGATCACCTTCGGTGAGCGGTACAACAAGGTGATCGACGCCTGGACCCACGCCAACAACGACGTGGCCGAGGCGATGGTCAACCACATGCGGCAGAGCCGCGGCGGATTCAACCCCGTGTTCATGATGTTCGACTCGGGGTCACGCGGCAGCCGCGACCAGATCCGGCAGCTCGCCGGTATGCGCGGCCTGATGGCCAAGCCGCAGAAGAAGCTGACCGGCGGCATCGGCGAAATCATCGAGAGCCCGATCAAGTCCAACTTCCGTGAAGGTCTGACGGTGCTGGAGTACTTCATCTCCACCCACGGCGCACGGAAGGGTCTGGCCGACACGGCGCTCAAGACGGCCGACGCCGGTTACCTCACCCGCCGTCTGGTGGACGTGGCGCAGGATGTCACGATCACCGAGGAGGACTGCGGGACCATCGCCGGACTCGAGATCTCGGCGCTGAAGGAAGGCGAGGACGTCATCGAGCCGCTCAAGGAGCGCATCCTGGGCAGTGTCGCGGCCGAAGATGTCACCGATCCGCACGAGCTGGATGAGCACGGCGATCCGAAGTTGATCGTCCAGGCCGGCCAGCTGATCGACGAGGAAATTTCCTCGGCGATCGACGAGGCGGATATCGAGAAGGTGAGAATCCGCTCGGTGCTGACCTGCGAGGCGCGCCGCGGCTGCTGCCGTATGTGCTACGGCCGGAACCTCGCCACCATGGACATGGTGGACATGGGTGAAGCGATCGGCATCCTGGCCGCGCAGTCGATCGGCGAGCCGGGCACCCAGCTGACCCTGCGAACCTTCCACATCGGTGGCACCTCGGCGCGCATCGCGGAGGAAGCGGAGCGCCGGGCCCGGGCCAGCGGCATCGTGAAGTACACCGACGGCCTCGAGTGGGCCGATCTGCCGATCGAGTACGAGGATGGCACCAAGGGCCAGATCCGGATCGCGCTCACCCGCGAAGACGAATCGGCCACCGAAGAGACCAAGGAAGGCATCCAGGTTGTGGATCCGAACGATCCGAAGCGGGTGCTGAACCGGTATCCGGTGCCGGAAGGCGCACTGATCCAGGTCAAGGAAGGCGATCAGGTCACGGGGAAGATGTCGATCCTCTACACCTGGGACCCGTACAACGACCCGAGCATTCTCAAGATCGACGGGCAGCTCCGCTGGAAGGACCTCGTGCCGGGCGCCACCCTGCGCGAAGAGCTGGACGAGTCCACCGGCCTGCGCTCTCTCGTCGTCATGGCCGATCCGGACCGCGAGCTGCACCCGTCGGTTCTGGTGTACGCGGCGAACCGCAAGGATCCCCAGGAATACATCCTGGCGGAGGGGAGCCGCATCATCCTGGGCTCGCGACACGGACCAGGTCACCCGGGCGATGAACGTCACGGACGAGACCAACCCGTGGTCCTCGCGCTTCAAGGTTGAGGAGTACCCGATCAACGTCGCGTGGCCGAGCAAGAGCAAGAAGGAGAGCAAGGACAAGACGGTGTTCCTCTCTCCGGCGCTCGACGTGGTGAAGGGCGTCACGGTGACCAAGATGCCGCGGCAGGCGTACAAGACCCGCGACATCACCGGCGGTCTGCCGCGGGTAGCCGAGCTGTTCGAGGCGCGGCGGCCCAAGGATCCGGCGACCATCTCCGAGATCGACGGCAGTGTGAAGTTCGGCGAGATCAAGCGCGGCAAGCGCGAGATCTACGTCTACCCGGTGCTCGATCCGAAGGCCAAGGGTGATCCGGAGCCGCCGCAGCTGTACGAAGTGGCGTCGGGCAAGCACCTTCCGGGTCCACGAAGGCGACCGGGTCCGCGCCGGCGACCGACTGACCGAAGGCCCGGTGAATCCGCACGACATCCTGCGGATCAAGGGCCCCCGCGCGGTGCAGGAGTATCTGCTGAACGAGGTGCAGGAGGTCTATCGCCTGCAGGGTGTGCGGATCAGCGACAAGCACATCGGCGTGATCGTTCGCCAGATGCTTCAGAAGGTACGGGTCACCGATCCGGGAGACACCGACTTCCTCGAAGGCGAGACGGTGGACAAGCTCACCTTCCGGGAGGAGAACGACCGGACGATCAAGAAGAAGGGGACCCCGGCGCAGTCGGAACCGGTCCTGCTTGGCATCACCAAGGCCAGTCTCACGACGCAGTCGTTCATCTCGGCGGCGTCATTCCAGGAGACGACGCGGGTTCTGACCGATGCGGCCATTCGCGGCGCCAAGGACAACCTGCTCGGCCTGAAGGAGAACATCATCATCGGGCACCTGATCCCGGCGGGCTCGGGCATTTATCGCTACGCCGAGATCGACATCGAGCCGCCCGAGGGTTACGAGCCGGCGCCGCCCCCGCCCGAAGGCGTCGCAGTTCCGGGGGTTCAGCCACCGCTTGTGCCGGTCGGGGTGGAGGACGAGGAGTAGACAGCCCAAGACCGCTCTTGTTGGCTGGACATTAATGGAGAGCGGCGCCCGGACGATAGTTCCGGGCGCCGTGATTTTTCGTCGGCAGGTATATTCGAAGTACTTCTTACAAACGTTCTTCGTTTCATACAGGCACCTATGACCGTCCGATACCTTCGGACCGCCAGTGCAGTGGCCGTGTCCCTGATACTGGTTCAGTGCGGAGAACAAGGACAACAGCACACCGACGCCGGTCCCGGCGGAAATCGCCTACCTCTCGGGCGACGGGCAAACCGGGGCTGCCGGGTCGTTGCTTCCTCAGCCGATTGTCGCCGTGGTCACCGACGCTAACGGCGATCCGGTCTCGGGTGTCACCGTCACCATGGCCGCGACGCCGGGAGACGGGATTCTCTCCGTTAGTCAGCCCAAGACCGATCCCCAGGGACGGGTCGCCGCACAATGGACGCTGGGTGCACACGCCGGCGCGCAGAGCGCGACTGCGACCGTCAGCGGGCTCACCGGATCTCCGGTCACCTTCGGTGCCACCGCAACCACGACCGGTACGCTGAATCTCATTTCGGGTGATGGCCAGACCGGCGCAGACGGCACGCTCCTGCTGCCGCTGGTCGTGGAAGTGCGCGACAACAGCAACGTGGGTCAGCAGGGGGCCACGGTCAATGGCAAGTGACGAGCGGTGGCGGCTCATTGGATGCGACCACCACCACCACCGATCAGAATGGGCAGGCGAGGGTCAACTGGACCATGGGCCCCGGTCCCGGTAACCAGTCGGTTCGGGCGGCGAGCGCCGCGACCAATCCGGGCACCGTGGACTTCTCGGCCACGACAGTCGCTAGCGCAACCGTCTTCGATCTCAGGCATGGTGGCGACGGTGGACTTCCCGGCTGCGCCACCTGCGTCGTTGCGCGTCTTACCGTCGTCCCGAACCGGCGGTATGACGGAAGGCGTCCGGCCGCTGCAGCGCACTCGATTGGCCGCGGTTGGTGGTATCGAATACACACCCGATGAGCTGATCGTGCACTTCAAGCCGGCGGCGATAGCGGCTCCGGGAATCCGTGCGATGCGTGTCCTCAGCACCGCACAATCGGTTGCAGCGACGATGCGAGGTCGCCTCCTGGCTCACCTGGCGCCCGGGCGAGTGCGGCTGGACGGTGTCTCCCCCATCATCTCGACGGCACGGATCAGAGTGGCGAACCCGGCCAAGCTCGACTCGGTCCGGGTCGAATTGCTCAGGAACCCGGCGGTGGCAAGCGTAAGCCGCGGACGCTGGATGCGGACCGACGAGATCCCGGCGCGGCTTCGCGAGCCGGTTGTCACGCCTGACGATCCCAATTATCCCAACCAGTCGTGGCACTACACGATGATCGGCCTGCCCGAGGCATGGGCCATCACGACCGGAAGCAGCAACATCATCGTGGCCGTCGTCGACAACGGAATTCGCTTCGACCATCCAGCGCTGACCGCCAACCTTCGAAGCGACGGCTACGACTTCGTCTCCCAGACCAATGCGACCTTCTGTGCCGGAGGAACGACTAGTAACACCGGAGACGGAAACGGCTACGACTCCGATCCCACGATTCCGGTGGACTACGATGTCCTGGGAAGCGGATGCCTGGGAGGCTTGGCCCAGTTTGGAGGACACGGCATTCACACCTCTGGTACCATCGGGGCCGTGGGGAACGACGGCGTGTCAGTCCTCGGGGTGAACTGGCACGTCGGTATCCGTCCGGTGAGGGTGCTCGGACTCTCCGGTGGGAGCGACTACGACGTGGCGCAGGGCATTCTGTACGCCGCGGGACTTCCGGCAGGCAACGAGCAGGGAGACTCCGCGGTCATCGCGCCTCCGGCGCAGGGTGCGCGGATCATCAACGTGAGCCTCGGCGGCGGGTGCAGCCTGGGGACCAACCCGGCTCCAGGAACGGACGTGCTGCACGACGCCGTGATGGCCGCGACCGACCCGGGCCTTCAAGGTGGAGCGCTCATCGTCGCGTCGGCCGGGAACAGCGCCAGCTCGGTGCCCAACTGTCCAGCGGCGTACCCCGAAGTGTTGTCGGTGTCGGCCGTGGGGCCGCAGGGGACTCTGGCGAGCTATTCGAATTTCGGGCCAACGATCGACATCGCCGCGCCCGGCGGAGATATCGGCGCGAGCCCGCTGGTCAACTCGGCCGGCGACGGAACCTGGGGCGTCTTCTCCACGGTCTGTGATTTTACGGTCGATCCCTGCACCCCGACCCAGGCACGCTACGAAGGGACCTCGATGGCGGCGCCGCATGTGAGTGGCGTTGCGGCACTCATTCTGGCCGCCAATCCCTCTCTCACGGCGGCTCAGCTCAGGAGCAGACTCCTGACCTATGCGGTGCCGGCGGGCCCGGCCAACGCGTACGGCGCCGGCATAGTGAATGCGCGGAACAGCCTGTTGCAGAACATGGGACCCACCCGCCAGCTCTACGTCCGGTTGTACGACGCGATCACACTCAATCCGGTCGCCACCATGGCCGCGACTGGCGGTGCCTACAGCTTCACTGGTCTCGCCGACGGGAGCTATCTGGTTTTCGCGGGTGAGGATGAGGATGGTGACGGGCTCCTGGGTGTCCTGGGCCGGCGTTGGGGGGCATACGGCGGGGCGGGGGCGCCACGCAGTGTGACGGTGTCGTCCACGATCGGTGCGTACGCCTCTTTCCAGATCGGCAGCCCGCTGGAACACGAGGACGATGGGTCGATTAGTTCAGCGAGCCTGCTGGTGGACGGCACCTACCAGACCGGGACGGTCAGCACTGTCGAGTCGGATTTCTATCAAGTCGTGATTCAGACGGGGGGACTGCACACGTTCGAGACCAGCGGGTTCAATGGCGCCTATTGCTCCTATGGCCTCGAGCTGAACACCAACTTGCAGCTCTTCAATGCAGCGGGCACTGCGATCGGGACCGGCACCGACGACATCGCCGCCGGGGTGAACAACTACTGCTCTCGCCAGTCTGCGACGCTCGTCCCCGGCACCTACTACGTCCGGATCACTCCGGGAACCTTCTTTACCAGCGGAGTGCCGCATCAGGGGCGGTATCGCTTGGAGGCCGGGCAGGGGCCGTAGAGGGGTCAGGTGTCAGGGAACAGGTGTCAGGGGTGTTGGGTTGTGGGTGGTGGGTGGTTGGGCCCCACCACCCACTCCCCACTACCTACCACCTGGATCCCTGACCCCTGACACCTGATCCCTGACACCTGTGTCGCCTTGACCTAAGTCGTATCCGCCGCTACTGTTCGCGGTCTATGCCGACTATTAACCAGCTGGTTCGCTTCGGCCGCCGCTCGGTCGAGGCGAAGAACAAAGTGCCCGCCCTCAAAGCCAACCCGCTCAAGCGCGGCGTGTGCACCAGGGTCTACACCACGACGCCCAAGAAGCCGAACTCGGCGCTCCGCAAAGTGGCGCGAGTGCGGCTTACCAACGGTTTCGAAGTTACCGCGTACATCCCCGGTGAAGGTCACAATCTGCAGGAACACTCGATCGTGCTCATTCGTGGCGGCCGCGTGAAGGACCTGCCCGGTGTGCGTTACCATATCGTGCGGGGCGCCCTCGATGCCGCGGGCGTCAACGACCGCAAGCAGAGCCGTTCGAAGTACGGCGCCAAGCGGCCCAAGGCCGCCGCAGGCAAGGGAGGTTCGAAGTGAGTCGTCGGAACAAGGCCGTCAAGCGTCCGGTTCCCCCCGATCCGCGGTACGACAGCCAGACCGTCTCCAAGTTCGTCAGCAACCTGATGTACCAGGGCAAGAAGAGCACTGCCGAGCAGATCTTCTACTCCGCCATGGACCTGATCGAAGAGCGCACCGGCCAGCCCGGTGTCACGGTCTTCAAGCAGGCGGTGAACAACGCCAAGCCCGCCCTCGAGGTGAAGAGCCGCCGGGTAGGCGGCGCCTCGCTGCAGGTCCCGGTCGAAGTGCGGCCCGAGCGGCGCACCGCGCTCGCCATGCGCTGGATCATCGAGTACTCCCGCGCGCGCACCGAGAAGAGCATGGAAGAGCGTCTCGCCGCGGAGCTGATCCTGGCCTCCAAGGGTGAGGGCAACACCATCAAGAAGAAGGAAGACACCCACCGGATGGCCGAGGCCAACCGGGCGTTCGCGCACTATCGCTGGTAAGGCGGTAGGGCGGGAAGCCGGTAGGGCGGGCAGATGGGGCCGGAGCGATCCGGCCCCTCGTGTTTCTGGGAAGCTCTAAATCCGCCCCGTCCACCTTCTTCTCCCGCCATCCCGGCCTACCGCCTGTCCCGCCAATGTCCGCCTTGACCTAGCCCCGGAACTTGTTACCTTTCCCGGGCTTCGGTGGTTTCCGGACGCCAGTTTCGGGTCCTCTATCGAGCCGACATCGGATCATGTGAGCGCCGGTCCCAGGGTACTGGGACCCTGTGTGTCACCTCTGATCCTCCTGTAAGGGCGTCGATCCGACGCCCCAATGAACGCAGGACCTGCAATGGTCCCCCGTCTTGGGCGCTGCCCGGACGTGCGCGGAGCGATACCACCGGGAAATCCCCGGGCTCGGTCGCCCCGCTTTTTCGCTGGTGGAAGATGAGCTCTGCGACGCTGCAGCAATCCACGGCTGCAAAAGGGAATGGCATGGGGCGCGAAACACCGCTCGAACGGTATCGGAACATCGGCATCATGGCGCACATCGATGCCGGGAAGACGACTACCACCGAGCGCATCCTGTACTACACCGGCAAGAACTACAAAATCGGTGAAGTCCACGAGGGTGCGGCCACCATGGACTGGATGGAGCAGGAGCAGGAGCGCGGAATCACCATCACGTCCGCGGCGACGACCTGTTTCTGGAACCGGTCCGACGTGCTGTACCGGATCAACATCATCGACACCCCGGGCCACGTGGACTTCACGGCCGAGGTGGAGCGCAGTCTTCGGGTGCTGGATGGCGCGGTGACCCTGCTGGACTCGGTGGCTGGTGTCGAGCCCCAGACCGAGACGGTGTGGCGCCAGGCCGATCGCTACGAGGTGCCCCGGCTCATCTTCGCCAACAAGATGGACCGGATCGGCGCCGACTTCGACCGCTGCCTGACCATGATC
The DNA here is from genome assembly GCA_963821525.1 of uncultured Gemmatimonadales bacterium. GTDB lineage: Bacteria > Gemmatimonadota > Gemmatimonadetes > Gemmatimonadales > GWC2-71-9 > DATBGE01. The sequence continues at coordinate 505,893 of CAWGED010000005.1, forward strand.
CGCGATCGCCTGACCAAGAAGGCGTACCCGGTCCAGATTCCGGTCGGCTCGTCCGACACCTTCACCGGCCACATCGACGTCATCCGCAATGTGGAGGTCGTCTTCGACGACTCCACTCTGGGTAAGAGCTTCGACGAGATCCCGGTGGCCGATGCGTACAAGGATCAGGTCGCGAAGTATCGCCACGAGCTGATCGAGGCCGCGGTAGAGCACGACAACCAGCTGCTCGAAAAGTATCTGGGCGGTGCGGAACTGACCGAAGCGGAGATTCACCAGGCGATCCGCAACGCCACGATTCACCACGGGATGGTCCCGGTGCTGTGCGGCGCCTCGTTCAAGAACAAGGGTGTGCAGGCGTTGCTGGACGCGGTGATCGACTACCTGCCGTGCCCGACCGACGTCAAGGCGATTCAGGGCCACCTGCCGTTGCACGACACGACCCACGTCGAGCGTCGTCCGGCGGATGACGAACCCTTCGCGGCGCTGGCGTTCAAGATCATGACCGACCCCTACGTGGGCCGGCTGACGTATTTCCGGGTCTACTCGGGCAAGCTCCAGTCCGGCAGCTACGTCTACAACGCGACCAAGGACAAGAAGGAGCGGATCGGCCGCCTGCTGCAGATGCACGCCAACAAGCGGGAGGAGATCCAGGAAGTGCTGGCGGGGGACATCGCCGCGGCTATCGGGCTCAAGGATACCCGGACCGGCGACACGCTCTCCGATGAGGACAATGCGATCATCCTGGAGGCGATGAAGTTCCCCAATCCGGTGATCGACGTCGCCATCGAGCCCAAGACCAAGGCCGACCAGGACAAGCTGGGCATCGCGATGCAGAAGCTCGCCGAGGAGGATCCGACCTTCCGGGTCCGCAGCGACCAGGAGACCGGACAGACCATCATCGCCGGCATGGGCGAGCTGCACCTCGAGATCCTGGTCGATCGGATGAAGCGGGAATTCAAGGTCGAAGCCAACGTGGGCCAGCCCCAGGTGGCGTTCCGCGAGACGATCACCCGCAAGGTCTCCGACGTCGAAGGCAAGTTCATCCGGCAGTCGGGCGGTAAGGGTCAGTACGGCCACGTGGTCATTCACCTCGAGCCCACCAAGCCCGGTGAGGGTTTCGTGTTCGAGGACGCCATCGTGGGCGGAGTGATTCCGAAGGAGTTCATCAAGCCGGTGGAAGCCGGCATCCGGGAGGCGCTGGAGAACGGAATCCAGGCCGGGTACCCGGTGGTGGATATAAAGGCGACTCTGGTTTACGGCAGCTACCACGATGTGGACAGCTCCGAAATGGCCTTCAAGATCGCCGGCTCAATGGCGTTCAAGGCGGCGGCCCAGCAGGCGCGTCCCATCATCCTGGAGCCGGTCATGGAGGTCGAGGTGGTGACCCCATCGGACTTCCTGGGTTCCGTGGTGGGCGATCTCTCGAGCCGCCGGGGCAAGGTGGGGGGGATGACGCAGCGCGGTGAAGCGCAGGTGGTCGCCGCCGACGTGCCGCTCAAGGAGATGTTCGGGTACTCGACCACGCTCCGCAGCATGACTCAGGGGCGTGCCGTGTACTCCATGGAGTTTGATCATTACGAGGAAGTGCCGAAGTCGATCGCGGAAGCGATTATTGCGAAGAAAAAGGGTTGAGCGCAGTTCACTGATCGTCGATAGAACCGTTAGAACCACTCGAGGACCGTATGGCCAAGGCCAAATTCGAGCGCACCAAGCCGCACGTGAACGTGGGAACCATCGGCCACGTTGACCATGGAAAGACCACCACCACCGCCGCCCTCACCAAGGTGTCGGCCGACAAGGGGCTGGCCGCCTACATCCCGTACGACACGGTGGCGAAGGCCTCCGAGTCTCAGGGCCGCCGCGATGCGACCAAGATTCTCACGATCGCGACCAGCCACGTCGAGTACAGCACCGACAAGCGCCACTACGCGCACGTCGACTGCCCGGGCCACGCCGACTACGTGAAGAACATGATCACCGGCGCGGCGCAGATGGACGGCGCCATCCTGGTGGTCAGCGCCAGCGACGGGCCCGATGCCGCAGACCCGCGAGCACATCCTGCTCGCCCGTCAGGTGAACGTGCCCTCGATCGTGGTCTTCATGAACAAGTGCGACCTGGTCGAAGACGCCGAGCTGCTGGACCTGGTGGAGCTGGAAGTGCGTGAGCTGCTGAGCAAGTACGAGTTCCCGGGCGATGATCTGCCGGTGATTCGCGGCTCCGCCACCGGCGCCATCAAGGGTGAGGAGCAGTGGGTCAAGAAGATGTGGGAGCTGCTCGACTCGCTCGACAACTACATCCCCCAGCCCAAGCGCGACGTCGAGAAGGCGTTCCTGATGCCGGTCGAGGACGTGTTCTCGATCACCGGCCGCGGCACGGTGGCGACCGGCCGTATCGAGCGGGGCAAGATCAAGGTGGGCGAGGAAATCGCCCTGGTCGGCTTCGGCTCGGACAAGAAGTCGGTGGTGACCGGCGTCGAGATGTTCCGCAAGCTGCTGGACCATGGCGAGGCGGGCGACAACGTCGGCCTGCTGCTGCGCGGCGTTGAAAAGCACGAGATCGAGCGCGGCATGGTGCTGGCGAAGGCGGGCAGCATCACCCCGCATACCAAGTTCAACGCCGAGGTCTACGTCCTGACCAAGGAAGAGGGCGGACGGCACACCCCGTTCTTCAAGGGGTACCGGCCCCAGTTCTACTTCCGCACCACGGACGTGACCGGCTCGGTGGAGCTGCCCGAGGGCGTCGAGATGGTCATGCCGGGCGACAACATCCAGATGATGATCGAGCTCATCACGCCGATCGCGATGGATGAGGGCCTCCGTTTCGCCATCCGCGAGGGTGGGCGGACGGTGGGTGCTGGCGTCGTAACCAAGATTCTCAAGTAAAGAGCCTTGAGCCGTCAGCCGTCAGCCATCAGTGCTGACGGCCGACGGCCGACGGCTGACGGCTAAAAGCCAGCGCGAGAGGCAGACATGGCACAGCGAATTCGCATCCGACTCAAGGCCTTCGATCACGGCGTGCTGGATCAGGCCGCGGCCGACATCGTGCGCACCGCCGAGAAGACCGGGGCGCAGGTCTCGGGGCCCATTCCATTGCCGGTGAAGATCGAGCGGTGGACGGTGCTGCGTAGCCCGCATATCGACAAGAAGAGCCGGGAGCAGTTCGAGCTGCGCACTCACAAGCGCCTGCTGGACATCAACGACTCACGGCCGCAGACGATGGACGCGCTGACCAAGCTGGATTTGCCGGCCGGCGTGGACGTCGAGATCAAGGTCGAATAGCCATGGCGAATGGTTTGATCGGGCGGAAGCTCGGGATGACCCGGGTTTTCGCCGAGGACGGCGCCTCGGTGCCGGTCACCGTCATCGAAGCCGGACCGTGCCGGGTGGTGCAGGTGAAGACCGATGCGGTGCAGCTCGGCTTCGAGAGCCGGGGCAAGGCGCAGACGACGCGCGCGCTGCTGGGCCACGCCAAGAAGGCGGGGCTCGAGGCGGCGCCCTGGATCCTGCGCGAGTTCGCGCTGGGCGAAGCCCAGCACGCGGCGGGCGACACGGTCACCGTGGGGATCTTCGCCCCCGGTGAGCTGGTCAAGGTGACCGGCACGTCGAAGGGGCGCGGGTTTCAGGGCGTCGTGCACCGCTACGGCATCGGCGGTGGACCGGGGTCGCACGGCAACACCCGGCACCGGAAACCGGGCTCCATCGGCGCGGGCACCGATCCCTCGCGTGTCATCAAGGGCAAGAGGATGCCGGGCCACATGGGAGCGGAGCGCCACACCGAGCTGGGCCTCCGGGTGGTGAAGGTGGATGCCGAGCGGAATCTCCTGTTCGTCCGCGGCGCCGTTCCGGGAGCCAAGCATGGAATCCTGCTGGTGAACAAGCAGAAGGGCAGGAGCCGCCATGATTGAAGCGCCGCATTTCTCGCCCGCCGGCTCGCGCAAGGGTTCGACTGCGCTGCCCGAGGCGTATCTTTGATGGGACTGTGCACGAGGCCTCGCTGCACCAGGCGGTTACGACCTATCTGGCCAATCAGCGGCAGGGCACGCACATGACCAAGACCCGGAGCTTCGTCTCCGGAGGCAACCAGAAGCCCTGGAAGCAGAAGGGCACCGGTCGCGCCCGCGCGGGCTCAACCCGCTCGCCGCTCTGGCCGGGTGGTGGTACTACCTTCGGACCTCAGCCGCGCGACTACCGGCTGGGAATTCCCCGCAAGGTGAAGCAGCTGGCCCGGAAGTCGGCGCTCAACGCCCGCGCTTCCGAAGGTGCGCTCTTCGTCGTGGAGCGGTTCGATCTCGACAGCCCCAAGACGGCGCGGGTCGTCGAATTGCTCGAGGCGATGGAAGTGGGCGGCAAGAAGGCGCTGCTCCTCACCCATGGCTTGAGTCAGGCTCTGGTGCTCTCCGCTCGGAACATCCCCCACGTCAACGTGCTGCCCTACCAGGATGCGTCGGCTTACGACGTCCTGTGGGCTGATGTCGTGATCGTCGAAGAGGGCGCCCTGAGCGGTGAGCCGGCCGAGCCCTTTGTCCGGCCGTTCGTTCCCGGCCCGAAGGCGGACGCCGGCAGTCAGGACGGAGCGTCCGGCCAAGGCCAAGCCCGCCAAGGAAGCGAAGCCCAAGGCCGCTCCCAAGGCGAAGGCCGCCAAGGCGTCGCCCAAGGCCAAGGCCAAGTCGGCGAAGCCCGCAGCCAGGAAGTCGGCCAAGGCGACCAAGGCCAAGGCCGCGAAGCCGGCCCCGAAGAAGAAGAAGGGGGGCAAGTAAATGTCCACGCTGCACCAGGTGATCGTCCGCCCGGTCGTGACCGAGAAGAGCTCCGCCGCCTATCAGCTGCGGAAGGAATACACCTTCGAGGTGCATCCCGAGGCGAACAAGTATCAGATCAGCGAGGCGCTGCAGAAGCTGTTCGGCGTGACCGTGACCCGGGTTCGCACCATGCAGATGCGGCGCAACGAGGTGGTGCGCGGGAAGACCCGCGGCGCGACCGCCCGGTGGAAGAAGGCGATCGTCACCCTGAAGGAAGGGGACCAGATCCCCGTGTTCGAGGGCTGAGATGAGCATTCGACAGTTCAGGCCGGTGACCGCCGCGTCGCGGTACCGCTCGGTGTCCGGGTTCGACGAGATCACTCGGGCCACGCCCGAGAAGAGTCTGCTCGAGCCGATCCGGAAGACCGGCGGACGGAACAACCACGGCCATGTGACCATGCGTTACATCGGCGGCGGCCACAAGCGGATGTACCGCAAGATCGACTTCAAGCGGAACAAGTTCGGCGTGCCCGCCAAGGTTGCCGAGATCGAATACGATCCCAACCGGAGCGCGCGCATCGCCCTCCTGGTCTACGCCGACGGCGAGAAGCGCTACATCCTGCACCCCAAGGGTCTCAATGTGGGTGACACCGTGCTCTCAGGTCCCGGTGTCGATCCGCGGGTGGGGAACACGATTCCCCTGTCCGAGGTCCCGCTGGGCACCGTGGTGCACTGCGTCGAGCTCAAGATCGGCAAGGGCGGGCAGCTCGCCCGCACCGCGGGAGCCGGCGCCGAGGTCATCGCCAAGGAAGGGGAGTACGTGACGGTGCGGCTGCGCTCGACCGAAATGCGCCGGGTACACGCCCGCTGCCTCGCCACCATCGGAGAAGTGGGCAACGCGGAGCACGAGCTGCTCTCGGTGGGCAAGGCCGGCAAGACCCGCTGGCTGGGCCGCCGGGGCCGGGTACGTGGCGTCGCCAAGAACCCGGTGGACCATCCGCTGGGCGGCGGCGAGGGCAAGAGCTCGGGCGGGCGTCCGCCGAACGTCGCCCTGGGGCAAGCCGGAAGGCAGGAAGACCCGGCACAAGAAGAAGGCTTCTACCAAGCTCATCGTGCGCGGCCGCAAGCGCGGGAAGGCGACCCAATAATGTCGCGGAGCATCAAGAAGGGCCCGTTCGTTCAGGAGGCGCTGCTCCTGAAGGTGCAGGTGCTCAACAGCAAGAACGAGAAGAAGGTGGTGAAGACCTGGAGCCGGTCGAGCACCATTCTGCCCGAGTTCGTGGGACACACCTTCGCGGTCCATAACGGCAACAAGTTCGTGCCGGTGTACGTGACCGAGAACATGGTCGGGCACAAGCTCGGCGAGTTCGCGCCGACCCGCCTGTTCCGGGGCCACAGCGGCAAGCTGGTGGCGGACAAGAAGGCCAAGGCGGAGTGACCGGGCGCAGCCTGGTCATCCCGAGCGCAGCGAGGGATCTGAGAGGAATAGACGACTGATGCCAACGAAGCCCAGGCGATCCAGCGGTGGGTCCGGCAGAGCCCGCGGAAGATGCGGCTGGTGGCCGATCTCATTCGCGGCAAGAACGTGAACGAGGCCTACGCCATCCTCAAGTTCACCAAGAAGCTGGCGGCGAAGCAGATCGAGAAGACGCTGCGCTCGGCCGTGGCGAACGCGGAGCAGCGGGCCCTCAAGGACAACGAGGCGCTCGACGTCGATACGCTGTTCGTCACCAAGGCCGTGATCAATATGGGCAAGCCGCTCAAGCGGTTCAGCACCGCCGCGCAGGGGCGCGGTGTCCCGATCCGCAAGCGGACCAGCCATGTGGAGATCCACGTGGCCAGCAAGGAGATCGAGTAATGGGCCAGAAGACGCATCCGATCGGCCTGCGGCTGGGCATCGTCAAGCAGTGGAAGTCGCGCTGGTTCGCCGACAAGGAAATGCCGGCGCTGCTCAAGGAAGACGAGCTGATCCGGAAGTACCTCAAGGCCCGACTGGGCCACGCGGCGATCGCCGAGGTGCACATCGAGCGGCGGCCCGGCAAGGTGACCGTCACGGTGCACACCGGTCGTCCCGGTGTCGTGATCGGCAAGCGGGGCGCCGAAGTGGACAAGCTGCGCGACGAGCTGGCCCAGCTCACCGGCAAGGAAGCGGCGATCAACGTCGAGGAGATCAAGCGGCCGGAGCTCTCGTCCCAGCTCGTGGCCGACAACATCGCGCACCAGCTGACCCAGCGGATTTCCTTCCGCCGGGCCATGAAGCGCGCGGTGCAGAGCGCCATGCGGATGGGCGCCCAGGGCATCAAGGTTCGCGCGGCGGGCCGCCTGGGTGGCGCCGAAATCGCGCGCACCGAGGGCTATCGCGAGGGACGGGTGCCGCTCCATACCCTGCGAGCGGATGTGGACTACGCCACGAGCACGGCCAAGACGACCTACGGCACCATCGGCATCAAGGTGTGGATCTTCAAGGGTGAAGTGATCGAAGATCTGTCGGGCCGTACGTACAGCACGGGGAACTGACGCATGCTGGCGCCCAAGAGAGTCAAGTTCCGGAAGATGTTCAAAGGCCGGACCAGGGGTCTGGCCACCCGGGGGAACGCAGTCTCCTTCGGAGACTACGGCCTCATGTCCATGGAGCCGGGCTGGGTAAGCAACCGGCAGATCGAAGCCGCCCGCGTCGCGCTGACTCGCGAGATGAAGCGCGGTGGCAAGGTGTGGATCCGGGTCTTCCCGGATAAGCCGATCACCAAGAAGCCGGCCGAGACCCGCATGGGTAAGGGCAAGGGCAATCCCGAGGGTTGGGTCGCAGTGGTGAGGCCGGGCCGGATTCTGTTCGAGGTGGAAGGGGTGGACGAGACGCTGGCGAAGAAGTCGCTGGCGCTGGCCGCGGCGAAGCTGCCGGTGATCACCCGGTTCGTGCACCGCCAGGAGGACTGAGATGAAGTTGAACGAACGGGATCAGCTGAAGCAGCTGTCGGTCGAAGAGCTGCGCAACAAGCTGGCCGAGCTCACCGAGGAGCGGTTCCGGCTGCGGTTCCGGTCGGCCACCGAGTCGGTGGACAACCCGATGCGGTTCCGGAGCCTGAGGCGGGACATCGCGCGACTGAAGACGTTGCTGCGGGCCCGCGAGCTGGGCGAGTAGTTCGTTGTTCGACGGTTCGTCGGTTTGAAAGACGGACCGGTGGACATCGAACCAATAGATATCGAACCGACGGACTCGAACGACAAGGGCAACATGACCGAGACGACTGACACCACGACCCGCCAACGGCGGAAGACCCGCACCGGAGTCGTGACCAGCGACAAGATGACCAAGACCGTAACGGTCTCGATGGTGCGGCGGTTCGCGCACCCGGCCTACGGCAAGCAGCTCACCCGCACCAAGACGGTGAAGGCCCGCGATGAACAGGGGGCCAAGGTGGGTGATACGGTGCGCATCATGGAGACGCGTCCGCTCGCCAAGACGGTTCGCTGGCGGGTGGTAGAAATCATCGAGCGGGCGAAATAGGCGCAGGGGCGACCCTCGTGGTCCTTACCAGCCCAGGTGTAGGGGCGACCCTTGTGGTCGCCTAGCAGGGGCGGGCACAAGGCCCGCCCGAACGGGGTAAGGGCGACCCTCGTGGTCGCCCAAAGAGGAAGCCATGGTTCAGCAAGAATCGATCGTCAAAGTCGCGGACAACTCCGGCGCCCGGAAGGCGCTGGTCATCCGGGTGCTGGGCGGCAGCAAGCGCCGCTACGCCGGGATCGGCGACACCGTGGTGGTGACCATCAAGGATGCGATCCCCACCGGCCAGGTGAAGAAGGGCGACGTGGCGAAGGCGGTTCTGGTTCGCACCGTGAAGGAGACCCGCCGGAAGGACGGCTCCTACATCCGGTTCGACGAGAACGCGGTGGTGCTGATCAACGAGCAGGGCGAGCCCCGCGCCACCCGTATCTTCGGACCCGTCGCGCGCGAGCTCCGCGAGAAGAAGTACATGAAGATCGTCTCGCTGGCTCCGGAGGTGCTGTAGCATGAAGCCGCTGGTTTACAAGAAGGCGAAGCGGGTCCGTCACAAGCCCGCCGTCCGTCAGAAGCTCCATATCGCCAAGGGCGACATGGTGCAGGTCATCTCCGGCGATGAGAAGGGAAAGCGCGGGAAGGTGCTGCACGTCTTTCCCCGCACCGGCCGGGTGACGATCGAAGGTGTGAACGTGGTGAAGCGTCACCGCCGCCAGACCCAGACGACTCAGGGCGGCATCGTGGAGTTCCCGGCGCCGATCCATCACTCGAAGGCGATGCTGATCGATCCCAAGTCCGGCGCACCGACCCGCATCCGCCGGCGGAAGGACGCCGACGGGACGCTGGAGCGGATCGCCGTGACGTCGGGACAGCCGATTTTGAGGAACCGGTAAGATGGCGGAAACCAAAGAAAAGGCCGCGGAGAAGCCCGCAAAGAGCGGGAAGTCTCCCAAGGCCGAAGGCAAGGGGAAGGACAAGGGCGCCGGGGCAGGCGCGACCGATCCGGCACCCAAGGCGGTCGAGGGGACGCCCCGGCTCAAGACCTACTACGACAAGGTCATCCGGCCGAACCTCGCAAAGGAGTTCGGGCTCACCAACACCCACCAGGTGCCCCGGATTCTCAAGGTGGTGCTGAACGTGGGCATGGGTGAAGCGGCGCGGACGCCCAAGATGCTCGACGCGGTGGTGGACGAGCTGGGAGTGATCACCGGCCAGAAGGCGACGATTCGCCGCTCCAAGAAGGCGATCGCGAACTTCAATCTGCGGGCGGGCTTGCCGGTCGGTGCGACGGTTACCCTGCGAGGCGCCCGGATGTACGAGTTCCTGGACCGCTTCATCAACATCGCGGTGCCCCGGATTCGCGACTTCCGCGGGCTGCCGAACAAGAGCTTCGATGGACGGGGGAACTACACCCTCGGCATCAAGGAGCAGATGATCTTCCCCGAGATCGACTTCGACAAGGTCGAGAAGATCCACGGGATGGACATCACGGTCGTAACCAACGCGGGCCGTGACGACCTGGCCATGTCGTTGCTGAGGGAGTTTGGCTGGCCGTTCCGGGGCGAGACGCCTCTGCGAGTAGCGTAGGCCAAAAGCGTAAGCGGTAAGCAGTGAGCGGTGAGCGGGCTGTAGAAGAGAGTCAGGTCTTCGGGGTGTCAGGGCCGTCGGCCCGCTCACCGCTTACCGCTCACCGCTCACCTGACACGGAGCAGTAGGAGAAGCCGAATGGCAAAAACCTGTTGGATTGAGCGGGCCAAGCGTACACCGAAATTCAAGGTACGGGCCGTCCGTCGCTGCCAGCGCTGTGGGCGCTCGCGCGCGACACTGCGGAAGTTCGGCCTGTGCCGCATCTGTTTCCGAGAGCTCGCGCTCCGCGGGGAGATCCCCGGGGTTCGCAAGGCCAGCTGGTAGGAGAGGACCTGACGCATGAGCATGACTGATCCCCTGGCGGACATGTTGACCCGCATCCGGAACGCCTGCGCGGCAGGCCACCGGCGCGTGGACATCCCGGTCTCCAAGCTGAAGAGCGAGCTGGCGCGGCTGCTGCGCGACAACCATTACATCGCGGACTTCAAGATCCTCGACGATGGCTCGCACGGTGTCCTGCGGCTCTATCTCAAATACCACGATGAGCAGCCGGTCATCCGGGAGTTGCGCCGAGTCTCGACGCCCGGACTCCGCCGCTACGTGAAGTCGCGTGAGATCCCGCGGGTCAAGAATGGCCTCGGCATGGCCATCGTCTCGACCCCCAAGGGGCTGATGTCCGATCGGGATGCCCGATCGGCCAACCTTGGCGGCGAGCTGCTCGCCCTCGTCTGGTAAGCGACCATGTCCCGAATCGGCAAAAAGCCCGTCGCGGTGCCCAAGGGCGTCACGGTGACGCTCAGCGGCAACTCCGTGTCGGTAAAGGGGCCCAAGGGTGAACTGGCCCGCACCTTCCATCCCGAGATGACGCTGGCGATGGAAGGAGACAACGTCACCGTCTCCCGTCCCAGCGACGAGACCCGGCACAAGGCACTGCACGGCCTCTCGCGCACCCTGCTCGCCAACATGGTGGAAGGGGTGACGAAGGGGTACAAGAAGACGCTGGAGATCCAGGGCGTCGGCTACAAGGCCGAGACCAAGCCCTTCGGTCTCCAGTTGAGCCTGGGCTTCTCCCACCCGGTGCAGTACAAGGCGCCGGCCGGGATCAAGTTCGCGGTCGAGAACAACACGGTGGTGAAGATCGAAGGCGCCGACAAGGAAATGGTCGGCCAGGTCGCCGCCGAGCTGCGTAACATGCGTCCGCCCGAGCCTTACAAAGGCAAGGGCATCCGGTACCAGGGCGAGCAGGTTCGCCGCAAGGCCGGCAAGACAGGAGCGAAGTAATCATGCGCGCGATCAAGTCGCCCTCCACGCGGCAGGAGCTGCGTTACCGCCGTCACCTGCGGGTGCGGAAGAAGGTGACCGGCACGGCCGGGCGTCCCCGCCTCGTCGTGTTCCGTTCACTGAAGCACATCTATGCCCAGCTGGTCGATGACGACCGCGGGATCTGCATCCTCGGCGTGAGCGATCTGAGCGACGGCGTGAAGGCTGATGGCGCCGGCAAGGTGGGCAAGGGCAAGGCTGTCGGCAAAGCCCTGGCGGAGAAGGCCAAGGCCGCGGGAGTGAGCAAGGTGGTCTTCGACCGGGCAGGTTACCGTTATCATGGCCGCGTCAAGGCGGTTGCCGAAGGCGCGCGCGAAGCCGGACTGGAGTTCTAAGCATGGCAGATCAGGAACAGGCAGCGGCGCCGGGCGCCGAGACACCCGCGAGTCCCCCGACTGGTGAAGCGCCGGCCGGGCGGGGCCGGGGCCGTGGTCGTGGTCGTGGTGGCGAGCGCGGCGGCAAGCGCGATCGGGACCGGGACCGTGAGCGCGAGCACAGCGAGTTCGTCGAGAACGTGGTCGCGATCAACCGGGTGGCGAAGGTCGTCAAGGGCGGCCGGCGCTTCTCGTTCAACGCTCTGGTCGCCGTCGGCGATGGCAAGGGCAAGGTCGGCATCGCAACCGGCAAGGCGAACGAAGTCTCGGAAGCGGTGCGCAAGGCGGTTGATGCCGCCAAGCGGTCGATGATCGAGCTGCCCCGGATCGGCGCCACGATTCCGCACGAGGTCGTGGGTCGCCACGGAGCCGGTCGGGTGCTGCTCAAGCCCGCAGCGAGCGGAACCGGAGTCATCGCCGGTGGTCCGGTGCGCGCGGTGCTCGAGTGCGCCGGGATCACCGACATCCTGACCAAGAGCCTGGGCTCCAATAATCCGCACAACATGGTGCGGGCGACCATGCAGGGACTTTCCAGTCTGGTCACGGTGCGCCAGATCGCACGGGAACGCGGGATCGAGGTGGATTCAATTCCCTACCGTGCCCCGCAGGAGGTAACCCGTGGGTAGGAATCCAGCTGTCGGCCGGCAGGGTCCGGCCCATCACGAGGCGAAGATTCCCGGCGAGAAGGCCGCCAAGGTCCTCGAGGTGAAGCAGATTCGCTCGGTGATCGGACGTCCGGAGACCATGCGGAGAACGCTCGCGGCCCTGGGGCTGCGGCATCACCAGCAGACGGTGAAGGTGCCGAACAACGCCTCGATCCGGGGTATGCTGTTCAAGGTGCGTCACATGGTGACCGTGGCGCCGGCGGAGAAGAACTGATGAACGACGAGACCAAGCGGATTTCGCTTTCCACTCTGTCTCCGGCTCGCGGCTCGCGCACGGCGCGGAAGCGGGTGGGACGGGGACCCGGCTCCGGCCTCGGCAAGACGTCGGGCAAGGGCAACAAGGGTCATAAGGCCCGCACCGGCGGCGGCACCAATCCTGGCTTCGAAGGCGGCCAGATGCCGATGTATCGGCGGCTGCCAAAGCGGGGCTTCACCAACCCGTTCAAGGTGGTGGCCCAGCCGGTCAACGTGAAGCATCTGGAGAAGCTCGCCGCGGCCGAGGTCAATCCTGATACGTTGTTTGCAGCCGGCCTGATCGCCAAGCGGGACGTAGCGGTGAAGCTGCTGGGTACCGGGGACATCAACCGGGCCTATACCGTCAGCGGCATCGCGCTCTCGGCTTCGGCCCGCGGCAAGATCGAGAAGGCCGGCGGGAAGATCGAAGAGGCATGACCGCACCACGCCCAAGCCTCGGACTGGATCCCGAGCTGCAGCGGAAACTCGGCTTCACCCTCCTTTGCCTGGTCATCTACCGGGTCGGCGCGCACATCGTCGCCCCCGGTGTCAACGTCCAGGCGCTGGCCGATTTCATTCAGAATTCGGCCGCGGCCGGCTTCTTCGGACTCTACGATACCCTGGGTGGCGGCCTGTCCCGCGCGACGGTGTTCGCGCTGGGCATCATGCCCTACATCTCGGCCTCCATCATCTTCCAGCTGGCGGGTGGTATCGTGCCGTCGGTCGGCAAGATGCAGAAGGACGAGGAGGGGAAGAAGAAGCTCACCCAGTGGACCCGGTATCTCACGGTCTTCATCGCGCTGTCCCAGGCCTACACCTTCACGCTGTTCACCGAGTCCATCCCGGGTGCCGTTCCGGCGCCCACCTTCTGGACTCGCCTCACGATGGTCGTCGTGCTCACGACGGGCGCCGTCTTCGTGATGTGGCTGGGTGAGCAGATCACGGAGCGGGGCATCGGTAACGGGATGAGTCTCTTGATCACGTTCTCGATTCTCGACCGGTTGTGGCCCGGGATGGTGAACGCGGTCCAGTTCTGGAAGTCGGGCGCCCTGACGCTGCCCAAGATCGTCCTGTTCGCGGCGATCCTGGTTGCGGTCACGGCTGCCGTCGTGGGAATGACCATCGCCGCACGACGGATTCCGGTCCAAATCCCGAGGAAGGTGATGGGGCGCGGTCGGATGACCCAGGGCCAGAAGACCTTCATCCCGATCCGGCTGATCACCGCCGGCGTGATGCCGATCATCTTCGCCCAGACGATCATCATCGTCCCCGGCACGCTGGCCAGCTTCACCAAGAACGAGTGGCTGCGCTCGATTGCCGATTTCTTCACCCCGGGCGAGCTGCCCTACGACTTGACCTTCGCGGTCATGATCCTGCTCTTCAGCTACTTCTACACGTCCATCATCTTCAACTCGGTGGACCTGGCGGAGAACTTGAAGAAGCAGGGCGGGTTCATTCCGGGCGTGAAGCCGGGTTCCAGCACCGCCGATTACATCGACACGGTGCTGGCGCGGGTGACGCTGCCGGGAGCTCTGTTCCTGGCCTTGATCGCCCTGGTTCCGAGCTTCCTCACCAAGCAGCTGGGCTTCCAGCAGCAGTTCGGCTCGACCTCGGTCCTGATCGTGGTCGGCGTGCTGCTCGACACTCTGGCCCAGATCGAACAGCACCGGACTCTGCGGAAGTACGACAGCTTCATGAAGAGCGGACGCATCAAGTTCCGAGGGCGGCAACAGCGGTACATGTAGGGGCGGGGAAGCGAGCGGTGATCGGCATGCGCCTTCGCCGGGCATGTGTCGCTCACCGCTCACCGCTTCTGGCACTGAGCAAAGGACTGTCCGGCATGATGAACCTGGTCGGTCGCGGAATGACGATCGCCGCTCTTGCCACCACCGTCTGGACCACCTTGGCCGCCGGTTGCAAGGGCACCGAGCCCAATGAGCGACCAGTGGAAACGGGTGCGGCTATCCTGCTTAATCTGGATGGACGGCGGATTGTCCGAGTAGACGCTTCCGGGCGGGATACTACGACACTCCTCGATGACCCCACTGCCCAGTACCTGGGATTGAATCCGGCGCCGGATGGCAGCGTTATTCTGTTGAATCTGCTATCGGGCGGTAGCACAGTTCCCGGGCCTCTGTATCAGGTCTTTCCCGACGGCCATGGTCTCGCGCCCTTTTCCGGTCCTGGCGACAACGCAATCTGGTCGCCCGCCGACGGACTGAGGACTGACTGTCGCCGATTACGGAAGTGGGCCCTCAGTCTCTGATCGTGGACCTTACCGGCGCGGAGTACACCTCCCGCCGGAGTTGGATGCCGACGCCGAGGACTTCCTCTCGTCACGACGGTCCTCAGTCCTTAGTCCTTTACCTCGTCTCACTCGTGAGCGTACCGACATGGACATCCTCCTCCTTGGCCCTCCGGGCGCCGGCAAAGGCACACAGGGCGCGTTGCTCGCCGAGCGTCTCGGCCTGCCCAAGTTTGCCACCGGTGATCTGCTGCGCGACGCGGTGAAGCGGGCGACCCCGGTCGGCCTCAAGGCGAAGGCCGTGATGGAAGCCGGCCACCTGGTGAATGACGAGATCATCATGGGGGTGGTCCGGGACGAACTGGCCAAGCCGGAAGCGGGGAAGGGTGTAATCTTCGACGGTGTGGTCCGGACCGTTCCTCAGGCCGAGGGGGTCACCGCCCTGCTCGGCGAGAAGAGTCGCAAGATCGATTTCGCATTGTTCTTCGACGTGTCGGACGCGGAGATCCTCGGCCGGCTGGCCAAGCGGCGCACGCTGGAGCACCGGGCCGATGACGACCCCAAGGCGGTCGCCACGAGGCTCGAGGCCTACCGGGCCCAGACGGCGCCGGTGCTGGATTGGTACCGGAAGAACGGCGCCCTGCACACCATCCAGGCGGTGGGATCGGTGCAGGAAATTTCGGATCGGGTCAGGGAGGTGCTTGGGAAATGAGTGAAATTGAAAATTGAAAATTGATAATTGAAAATTTGAAGAGCTGTTCAATCTTCAATTTGCAATTTTCAATCTTCAATTCTTCACGTGTCGGCAGATACTGATGATTACCATCAAGTCTCCCCGGGAAATCGAAATCATGGCGCGAGCCGGGCACATCGTGGCCCAGACCCTCGCCCTGATGCACGAGAGTGTCCGGCCGGGAATCAGCACCGGGGAGCTGGACGGGATCGCCGAGCGTTTCATCCGCAGTCACCCGGGGGCCAAGCCGTCCTTCAAGGGCCTCTACGGGTTCCCCAAGACGCTGTGTACTTCGATCAACGAAGAGATCGTGCACGGCATCCCCAGCGCCAAGCGCGTCCTGCACGAGGGGAACATCGTCAGCGTCGATGTGGGCGTATTCCTCGAAGGGCTCCACGCCGACTCGGCGACGACCATTCCGGTCGGGGAAATAGCCCCTGAAACCGCACGGCTGCTCAAGGTGACCCAGGAGTGCCTGGCCGCCGGCATCGCCGCCGCCAAGCTGGGCAATCATGTGGGAGACATCGGCCACGCCGTCCAGCAGGTCGCGGAGGGCGCCGGGTTCGGTGTGGTGCGGGAGCTGGTGGGCCACGGCATCGGCACCCAGTTCCACGAGGAACCCCAGGTGCCGAACCACGGGCAGCCCAAGCGGGGGCCGCGTCTCACCGAAGGGATGACCATCGCGATCGAGCCGATGATCACGATGGGCCACTACGCCACCAGGACACTTCCTGACCGCTGGACCGTAGTGACAACGGATGGCAGCCTCTCAGCCCACTTCGAGCACACCGTCGCGATCGGCCAGAACGGAGCGAGAGTCCTCACGGCATAGCCGCCGGGTGCGATTTCCTCTCGCCGTCCTGCTGCTCGGCATCGCGGTTCTGGCCTGCGATGGCGCGCAGACCCAACCCAGCCCCGGCCGCCAGGTCAGGGTTCTCTTCATCGGCAACAGCCTGACCTACGCAAATGACCTGCCCGGTATGGTCGCTGCGTTGGCTGCGCGCTCGGGGGACGTGGTAGTTCAGACCAGCGTTTCCCTGCCCAATTACAGTCTCGCGGATCATTGGAACGACGGGAGGGCAGTCCAGGAGATCTCCCGGGGAGGCTGGGACATCGTCGTACTTCAACAGGGGCCCTCTTCACTGCCTGCCAGCCGGGTGGAGCTGGTGTTTGATGCGAAACGCTTTGCAGTCGAAGCAGCCAGGGTCGGGGCGAGAGTCGCCCTGTTCTCGGTCTGGCCATCCAGCGACAGACTTGCCTTCTTCGACGATGTGAGCGCTTCCTATGCGGCGGCGGCGGATTCGACGGACGGACTTCTGTTCCCCGCCGGTGAGGCCTGGCGGGCTGCCTGGCGCAGAGACCCGGGCCTCGAGCTATTTGGTCCGGATGGGTTCCACCCCACCGAACTCGGCAGTTACCTCGCTGCCTTGGTGCTCTACCAGCAGCTGACGGGACGTTCGCCCGCAGGTCTGGGGACATCTTTCGACTGGCCGGCCGGGCATCTGAACCTGACTGCAAGCCAGTCGAGCATTCTCGGGGAGTCCGCGGCCGAGGCCAACGGTCACTTCGCCCGTCCTTGACCTGTCAGGGTTGTGGGGTCAGCATCTCGAGCAGCCAGCGATGGATGGCCGGATTGCCGGCGGCAATCTCGCCGTGTTCGATTCCAATGTCCCGGCCCGAGTAGTCGGTAACCAGCCCGCCAGCTTCACGCACCAGTAATGTCCCCGCAGCCACATCCCACGGCGCCAGGCGCTGCTCCCAGAAGCCGTCGTAGCGACCAGCGGCTACATCGGTCAGGTCGAGTGAGGCTGATCCTGGCCGTCGCACCCCGGTCGCGCCACGGGTGATTCTCCCCAGCTGGGCCAGGTACTCGTCGAAGCGGGAGAAATCCTTGAACGGCACTCCGGTGCCGATCAGGGAATGGGCGGGATCGGTGATTCGGGAGACCGACAGCCGGTTCCCGTTCTCCCATGCTCCGCCGTCGCGGGTCGCCTGGGACAACCGATTGAGCGGAACGTGGAGCACGACGCCAGCCTGGAGAATTCCATCCACCGCAGCCGCGATGGAGACGGCGAACGCCGGGAAGTTGTGCAGGAAGTTGGTGGTGCCATCCAGTGGATCCACGATCCAGACCAGGCCGGCGGTGACGATTTCGGGGCTCAATTCCTCGCCCACGATCGGGGTTCCCGGCATCGCCCCGTGCAGGGATTCCGCAATGATCGCCTCCGAATTGCGGTCCACCTCGGTGGCCCAGTCGGCCCGTCCTTTGGCGTTCCAGGCAGTCGGGTCAGGGGGTGAAACGACACTCCGGAGGTAGGCCCCAGCCTGTTCGGCGGCCGTCCTGGCGATGTGGACTAAGTCATTGGCTGATGGCATCTTGCGGCCTTGGGCCGGGGTCGGTAGCTTGCCCTGAATGTCGCGAATATTCTCCGGCATCCAGCCCTCCGGCGAGCTGCACATCGGCAACTGGCTCGGCGCGGTACAGAACTGGGTGCATCTGCAGCAGAGTTACGACTGCCTCTTCTGCGTGGTCGATCTGCATGCGATCACCGGCAAGTACGATGCGGCCTCGCTGGCGAGTCGCACCCACGACATGACCGTGGGCCTGCTCGCGGCCGGAGTGGATCCGGAGAAGGCCATTCTGTTCGTCCAGTCTCAGGTTCCGGAGCACGCCGAGCTCCAGTGGCTGTTGAACACGGTCACACCGCTCGGGCGAGCTGGAACGGATGACGCAGTTCAAAGATAAGTCGCAGCGTTTTGAGAGCATTCCGGCGGGGGTTTTGAATTACCCGATCCTGATGGCGGCCGATATCCTGCTGTACAAGGCCGATCTGGTCCCGGTCGGGGAAGACCAGGTGCAACATCTCGAGCTGACCCGCGAGATTGCCCGCCGGTGGAACGCGGAATTCGGTAACGGGCAGGACATTCTGCCGGAGCCGAAGCCGTTACTCACCGCGGCGAAGCGGATCATGGGGCTCGACGGCCAGGCCAAGATGTCGAAGAGCCTGGGGAATACGATCGGGATTCTGGAGTCGCCTGAAGCGGTGTGGGCCAAGCTCCGCCCGGCGATGACGGATCCGGCGCGAGTCACGAAGAAGGATCCGGGGAATCCCGAGATCTGCAACATCTTCGCGCTGCACAAGCTGTTGTCGCCGCCGGATACGGTTGCAACCGTGGCGACCAACTGCCGCGGTGCCTTGTGGGGCTGTCTCGACTGCAAGCGGGTGCTGGCGGACAATCTCAACGCCGCCCTCGCCCCCATACAGGCCAGGGCGAAAGAGCTGCAGGCGACACCGCACCGCGTATCGGAAATCCTGGGAGACGGTGCGGCACGAGCTCGGCGGATTGCGCGGGAGACGATTCGGGAGGTGAAGGAACGCATGGGCCTCTCACAGAGCAACTAGAGAGAGGTAGTGGGTTGTGGGTGGTGGGAATTCACAGCTAACAGCCAACGGCTAACAGCTTCATGGAAAAAATCATCAAGGCGGCGGTCGAGCGGGGCGCGTCGGACCTGCACATCAAGGCGGGCGACGTGTTCCGTGCGCGGATCAACGGCAAGCTGGTCCCCCTGACCAAACAGCGGCTCACGCCCGATCAGACGCGCGCGATCGCGCTCAAGCTGATGCCGGGAGACGAGGCGCGGAACCGGCTCGATGCGCTGAAGGACTTCGACTGCTCCTGGGGAATGCCCGGCGTGGGCCGTTTCCGGGTCAACGTGCTGCGGCAGCGTTCCTCCTTCATGATCGTGATGCGGGTGATTCCCTTCACCGTGCCCACCATCGAGGAACTGGGACTACCGCCGGCGATCCAGACTCTCGCCGAGGCGGAGCAGGGACTGGTGCTGGTGGCCGGAGTCACGGGAAGCGGGAAGACCTCCACCGTGGCGGCGATGGTGAACCACATCAACCAGAACCTGCACCGTCACATCCTCACGATCGAGAATCCGATCGAGTTTCTCCATCGCGACGTGAAATGCTCGGTTACCCAGCGCGAAGTGGGCGTGGACACGGACAGCTTCGCGGTAGGCCTGCATGCGGCACTCAGGCAGGATCCCGACGTCGTGGTCATCAGCGAGCTGCGGGATCCCGAAACGCTGGAGACCGCGATCCGCGCCGCCGAGACGGGGCACCTGATCATCTCGACGATGCCGACCGCCGACGTCATGGCCACGATCGCGAGACTGCATTCGATGTTCCCCGCCGCCGAGCGTGAAGTGGGTCTCCTCCGGCTATCGGAGGCGTTGCGAGGAGTGGTGGCTCAGAGGCTGTTACCCAGGAAGGAAGAAGACGGAAGGATCACCGTGGTCGAGGTCCTGGTCAGCACGCCGACCGCCCGCGCCTGCCTGCGCGACGCCGACAAGCTCGAGGAGCTGGAAGAGGAAATTGAGAGTGGGGAAGAGGGAATGCAGACCTTTGCCCAGCACGCTGGCCGCCTGGTGAAGCAGGGAGAAGTCGCCAAGGAAGC
Source organism: uncultured Gemmatimonadales bacterium (assembly GCA_963821525.1). Taxonomy (GTDB): domain Bacteria; phylum Gemmatimonadota; class Gemmatimonadetes; order Gemmatimonadales; family GWC2-71-9; genus DATBGE01. Next base: position 525,750 of record CAWGED010000005.1, read on the forward strand.
CGCCCAGATCCTCACCGGGGTCAAGGGCTCGAGGAGAGGCGAGCGCTGACCGCAAGGCAGCTCTTCGACCTTCTCACAGCCGGACCTCGCGAGGCGGGCACCCCGCCCGCCCATCAGGCCAGAGTCCATCTCCGCCAATTTCTCGAAGCCTTGGGCTACTCGGTTCGCGAGCAGCCCTTCGACTTTTCCGCCCACACGCTCTGGGCCTTCCCGATCTTTGGCGCCGGGGTCGGGGTGATGGGACTGGTCCTGCTGCCTCTGCTCCGTTCGCCCACTGCGTCATCCGGAAGCGCCCTCATCGTCTGTGTCGCGGGCGTACTCCTGTTCGAGATTCTGGCCTGGAAGATCGGAATTGGCGCCCGGATCCCGGGAACGACTTTCCGCAACGACGCGAATCTCATCGCCGTCCGAGGCGATGGACCGGTTTCCACCTGGCTGGTCGCCCACGTCGACACCAAGGCCCAGGCCCAGTCCATGGCCGGACGCCTGATCTCGATCTGGGTGGTCGTGATTGCGGTGGTCGCTCTGATTCTGCTTGCGGGATGGCGCCTGGTCAGCGGAGCACCGCTGCCCTTCTCTGCGGCGGCTGCCGGCGCAGGCATCGCACTGATCGCTGCAATCTTCGCGGCGGGAAGCCGGCTCCAGGGGAGCAGCCCAGGTGCTCGCGACAACGGTACCGGGCTCCTCGCCGTCCTTTCTGCAGCGGAGGAACGACCCGACGGAACTCTTGGCATCATTCTGACCGGCGCCGAGGAGTTCGGCCTGCTTGGTGCCCGCCACCTGGCTCGAGCGGAACCGATGCTCTTCCGGGGAACTGAAGTGCTCAACCTGGATACCCTCGCCGACAGGGGCAGCCTCTACGTAGTCAGTCACGACACCAGGGCGGCGCCGCTCGCGAACCGGCTCCAGGCCAGGCTCGAGGCCTTGGGTCTCCCGGTCACCCAGCGCCGGCTGCCGATGGGGATTCTGGTAGACAGCCTTGCCATGGCCCGCCTCGCGTCAGGGGCCGTCACGGTCGCCCGCCTCGACTGGGAGGTGCTTCGGCTGATGCATACCCCACGCGATACGGGACAGGGCTTGGATCCGGGGTTTGCGGAGGCGGTAGGCCGCCTGATTGGAAGGAGCCACCGGGGTGGCCGGACTGTTTGACAGGGCCAGAGGCGCCGCCTAGGTTTTACCAGAGGATGCAGTAGCCCCGTGAGGGGCTTTTTTGTTGGCTTCGCCATGGAGAATCCATGTTCGATCCCAAGACCCACTGCGTGGTAGTGGTAGGTGCCCAGTGGGGCGACGAGGGCAAAGGAAAGCTGGTCGATGTCCTGGCCGAGCGGGCCGACTTCGTCGTGCGCTACCAGGGCGGGGCCAACGCGGGTCATACCGTCGTGATCGGGGATACCCAGTTCATCCTGCAGCAGATTCCCTCGGGCATCCTCCACGAGACGACCTCCTGCATCGTGGGCAACGGCGTTGTCCTGGATCCGGAGACGTTTCTCTCCGAGCTCGATGGTCTCGCTGCCAAGGGTATCAACTCCGACGGTCGCATCTTCCTGTCGGACCGGGCTCACCTGGTGATGCCGTTCCACAAACTGCTGGACCGCGCCAGTGAGAAGAGCCAGAACATTGGTACCACGGGGCGCGGCATCGGGCCAACCTATGAAGACAAGTACGGCCGCCGCGGCCTCCGGCTCGGCGACCTGCGTCACCTGGAGCACGCACGGGATCTCCTCAAGGACCTGGTGGGTCGCGCCAACCGGCTGCTGGAGCTGATGGGGGTCGAGGAGCGGGCCTCCGTCGAAGAGCACGCACGAGTTGTTGGAGCGGCTCGCGCCCCGTCTCGTTCCGATCACTACCGATACCGGTTACCTGGTCTACAAGGCGCTGCAGCAGGGCAGGAATGTGCTGCTCGAGGGCGCCCAGGGCGCGCTGCTCGACGTGGATCATGGGACCTACCCATTCGTGACCTCCTCCAATACCACGGCAGGCGGCGCTTCGACCGGCTCCGGCATCGGTCCGACTGCGATTGATGGCGTACTCGGCGTGGTGAAGGCCTATACGACGCGGGTCGGCAACGGCCCGCTGCCCACTCAGGCGGAAGGCGGAACAGAAGAGGAGCTCCGCAAACTCGGTGGGGAATTCGGTGCGGTAACGGGACGGCCCCGCCGCTGCGGCTGGTTCGATGCGACGGTCGTGCGCTATTCCGTCCGGGTCAACGGCCTCACCGGGCTCGCCGTCACCAAGCTCGACGTGCTCGACACCTTCGCCGAGATCCCGGTGGGAACCGAGTATGATCTGGACGGGAGCCAGTGCCACGAGATGCCGGCCGACGTGCGGGCGCTGGAGCGGGTCCGGCCCAAGTATGAAGTCCTTCCCGGCTGGCGGAAGCCGACCGGTGGTGCCCGTCGCCTGGCAGATCTGCCACCTGAAGCGCGTGCCTACCTCGACCGGCTGCAGGATCTGGCTGGGGCGCCGATACGGTATGTGAGTGTTGGGACGAGGCGGGACCAGATTATAGAAGTGTAGTACCGAGTACCTGGTACCGAGTACCTAGTGTTCGACTCCTCGAGATCTGAGATGCGGAGAGGCATCCTGCGAATCTTCAATTGTACGCCCAACTCGGTACTAGGTACTAGGTACTCAGTACTATCTCGGTACTCGGTACTAGGTACTAGGTACTGAGAATGACAGAGCACACGAAACTGTCTAGTCATCGGTGCCGGTCCCTGCGGCCTGGCCGTCGGTGTCGCCGCCAAGACGGCGGGAGTCTCGTGTATCCTGCTCGACCGCCGGACTGTTGTCTCCACCATCGAGCGCTATCCCCTCAACATGACGTTCTTCTCGACTCCGGAGCGGATCGAGATCGGCGGGGTACCGTTCATCGCGAGTCATGAGAAACCCACCCGGCGCGACGGGCTGCTCTATTACCGTCGGGTGGCGGAGCACTTCGGTCTGGATGCCCGCCCGGGAGAAGAAGTCACTTCAGTGACCCGCGCGGACGATCACTTCGAGCTGGCAGTCAAGCGGCGTCACGACAGCACCCGGTATACCGCGGACAACGTGGTCTTTGCGACCGGGTACTACGACTGGCCCAACCGCCTTGGAATTCCGGGAGAAGACCTGCCTCACGTCGCCCACTACTTCACCGAGGGGCACCGCCACTGGCATCAGCGTGTCGTGGTGATCGGAGGAGGAAACAGTGCGGTGGACGCGGCACTCGAATGCTGGCGGGCCGGGGCGCACGTCACCATGGTCCATCTCGGCGACCGGTTCGACGGCACGGTGAAGCCCTGGGTCCTGCCCGACATCACCAACCGGCTCAAGGAGAAGAGCATCATCGGGAAGTGGCGCAGCCGCGTCGTCGCCATAACGCCCGAGGCAGTAGAAATCGTGGCGGACGATGGCTGCCGGGAGACTCTGCCCGCTGACTACGTGCTGGCCATGACCGGTTACTACGCGGACACCAGCTTGATCGAGAAACTCGGCGTCCCGGTTGATGCAGGCACCGGGATTCCGGCCCACGACGAGAAGACGATGATGACGCCGGTTCCCGGTTGCTATCTCGCCGGAGTTATGGCGAGCGGGAAGGATGCCAACCGGCTGTTCATTGAGAATGCGCGGGGGCATGGAGGGTTGATCGTTAGAGATGTGGTGAGGGGAAGGTAGCTATTAGCTGTTAGCGGTTAGCTGTGAGGCCAAGAAAGCGAATCCGAAATGTTCGAAGCGCCTCAACGTCCAAGACTGGTCGGAGGGCTTACGCTTATGCAGCTAACAGCTAACATTCGCTACACAGCGTTGAATCGCCACCGCCGTGAACCGGGCCTCACGGCGCCAGCCGGTTCCGTTCGTAGATCAGATTACGCGGAGTGAACCACCAGTCATAATCCCGGGTGATCAGCGCACCACCGTTTACTCGAGGATCGGCATTCTCCGCCCGCACCCTGGCGCGGACGTGGACCGAGCCGATGTCGTCGTAGTCGTTGTCAGGGTCGGCGTCGAGCCCATCGGCCTGCACCGCTTCGACCCCATTGGTAAAGACCAGCGAGACATCCCATTGCTGTACCCCGGTCGCGATGATTTCACCCTGCATCGCGCCCGTGTTACTCACCCGCTCGGCCCGCAGCAGGTTGTCCTGGGCGTCTCGCCAGTAGGCCACCATCGACAGTTCCTGCACGAAGGTGCCGGATCGGGTGAGCAGGAGGCCACCGCTCAGCGCCCCATTGTGATGCAGCAGGGCAGCAAGATTGACAAAGATAATCTGCGCCGTCGGTGTCGCCGGGTTCACGGCGGTGACATACAGGAGCCGCCGTTCCGCGTTCACCTGGAGGCGCGCGATGTCCCCGACCGCCAGCTGGAACCCACCGGGGTTCGCGAGGTCGAGACAGGTTGCGCCGCAGGTGCCGCCCGGCGCGAGTGGGTTAATCGGCGGCGGCGGCGGCGGGACCAGGTTGTAGACCACGGCCTCGTTCGGGGTGTAGGGGACTCGGAGAATAACCAGCGTGTCATTCCAGACCCCGACCGTTCCGAAGTTGGTCTGCGATTCCACTCCAACGCCGGCTTCTTCCAGGTCGCGCTGGAGAGCCAGTGCAACGTAGCGCGCGTTCCGGGTGATACCGTCGCGAAGCCGAGTGCCGACCAGGCTGCGACCGGTAACCAGGGCGAGACCGGTGGCGGCCATCAGGACAATCGTCCCGATGACGATCGCAATCATTACCTCGACGAGGGTAAAGCCCTCCCTGGATCGAAGCCCTCGGCGCGTCATGGGAGCCCTCGATAGATCAAGGTGATCACCTCGACCGGCTGGGTCTGGCGCGGGAAGGTGACCCGTACCGTAACCCGGGCCAGGTTGGCGGCGTCGAGGGTCACATCCATGGACCGCTGATAGGTACCGGCCGCGTTGACAACACCCAGCTCGTCCACGGCTACCGGGGCCTCGGTCGCCAGGGTCCAGGGATCACGACCGCGGACCTGCTCCATATAGCCGCGCGCGATGGAGAGCGCGGTGTTGGCATTGGCGAGGCGGTTCTGGGTGGTCATCAGCATCGACTGGGAGCGGGCGAGGGCGACGAGCCCCACGCTCAGCATGACGATCGCGATGAGCACCGAGATGAGGGTAAAGCCGCCCTCATTCCTCAGAGTCTTGGTAGGCGTCATTGCCAGGCTCCTCCGCGGTAGACCCAGCGCCGGATGCCACCGCCCGGGGTGACGGTCACCGCCGCGACGGCGTTGTTATCGAGCGAACTGGTGAAGTAGATGACTCCCCGCGCGCCAAACGGCGTCGTGACGCCGCGGGTGTCGAAATCCACCGCGTTGCCGGTAAATGTCGTGGCTCCTGAGCCGGGGAAACCGGCCAGTTGGGGAGCCGCGCCCCGTCCGAAAATGACGTTGTCGGTCAGGATGCGGGTCTGAAGTCCCCGCAGCGCCGCCGTCTCCGTCGCGACCTGGTTGATGACGCCGTCGCCGTTGTCGTCGAGGTAGGCGGTGTAGCGGTTGGTCGCCGTGGTGATCACCAACTCGGGTACTTCCCCGCGCGGTGATGGCCCGGGTCCGCACCTGCTCCAAATCGTTCACCAGCTGATCGGCCGCCAGGCTGACCCGCTGAATCGTGCTAACCCGGAACTTGGGCGCTACAATCGCCATGCAGATGCTGACGATGCAGATCACGACCAGCATCTCGATCAGCGAGAACCCGCTGCGATCCTTTCGCATACGCGTCCTAGTAGACCGGGCGGAAGGCAGTCTGGACCACGCTGCCCACTGTTGGGGTGCCCGGCGGCAGATTGTTGGGGTCTTGGAACCGCAGATCGAACTGCCAGTCACGGGCGGGCGGGCTGTAGTAGTTCTGCCACGACCAGCGCCGGCGCTTGGCGTACCCGCTCTGGAAGAGTGACACCAGGGAGCCCCGGTAGGTCATGGTGACCCCACTCCAGTTCTCCAGGAAGCGGGGGAAGTTTTCCAGCCCGCCGCCGTAGTTGGGAAGGGCCCCGCCGGTCAGCGGCGGTGGGGTGCCTGCGAAGCATGCCGGGGCAACGCGATTGACGTCGCAGGGCGTAGCCGAGTGTCCCGCTGCGATGGCGGCGAAGACCGTCATCGGGGCCGCGTTTGTGATCGGGAAGGCCACATCCACGTTGGGATCCATCGCCGCGGTCCAGGGGTGGGCTGCGTCGGTCCAGGCAGACGACTGGAAGGTGATCGCGTCGGCCAGGAATGATGCCGGCTGCCAGCCCAACGTGTTGAAGTTGTTCCAGACGTAGAGCGGCCGGTCGGTGGCTACGGACATCGGCCGCAGCAGGGTGGAGCCGTTCACCAGTCGCACAACGGGGTAATCCCGGAGCGTGTTGGCCGGATCGACGTTGATGAAGGTGATGTAAATGATCGAGGCGTCCCGCGCGACGGGCGCCACGTTCACCCAGGCTTGGAGATCAGCCACGTTGATCTCGAATACGTCAGCGCCAATGTTCTCGCGCCCCTCCTGGAAGGCGTTCGGGATCCCCCTTACCATCGCACCTGCGCCCAGGAAGCCGTTGGTGCACTCGAGTGCGGTGGGCACCGGGTGGCCCGCCGGAATGGTAGTGATCGCGCCAACCGTGTTACACACGTTGTTGAGCGACGCCATGTCTACCGTCATGTGCCAAGTCGCCTTCCAGGCGAACTTGACCGCCTGGACCTGCGGGGTATCGCCCGCATTCCGCGGCTTGATCATTTCAATGGGCGGCATGCCGGTCGGCAGGGGAAGTCGCAGCGGCGTGACGCCGCTCTCGCCGGTCATCAAGCGGCCATTGAACGTGGCCTGGCTCGCGGCGACGAAGCCTCCGGGAGGCGGATTCCGGCTGTCAAACAGGAGCTGATGGGCAACCCCCGATGCGTCGTCGATGAAGATGTTGGTGTTGACTGCATTGCTCGCCTTGCGCATCTCGAACATGCTGTCAGGCGTCGTGATCAGGCTGTGGAAGTTGGTCGGCCCGCCGCCCGGCGTGAGGTAGAGGTTGCCGTTGGTGTGGATCCAGCCCATGAAGTCGAGCTGCGGGCCGTTATGAATCTCGAGGTCTTCCTCGTAGAACACACCGAACTGGAACAGCGGGATGGACTGGGCGTTGACGGTGACGATGTCCCGGGCACGGTTGGCCAGCGCGTCCCGCGCCTCGACGGTGATGTCGATCGGCCTGATTGAGGCCGATCAGGCCGGCATAGGGCCCGCTCGTGATGGTGCGGGGGACGGCGGGGCCCGCCACGGCGGAAATCGCCGTGTAGGTGAAGCCGGGCACGACAGGCGGCGTCAGCGCGGCGAGTTCGGCCGGGGTCACGATGCCGTCCCCCATGGCCACTTCGAGCTGCGCCATGACGTTGTCGGCACCGGCCTCGGTGGCGTAGGACACCCGCGAGCCCCGATAGTCCATACCCGCGGTCCGCTGAGTCATGACCGCCGAGGTGACGGCTGCCCCGATGAGCACGGTGAGCAGCACCATAACGACGACAGTGGACTCCAGGGCGAAGCCCCGGCGGTTCCCAAGGAGGGTGCTCATCGCTCGCCTCACGGTGTCATACCGTTCAGGTTCTACACACAGCCACGCGATCGGCTGGAGGCCTCCATAATCTTGTGTTTAAAGTGGCAAGATCCGCACGGATGGGTAGGAGCCAATGTCTGACCGTCTAAAAATTGGTCAGTAGGGCTATCCAAGTGCTTGCTGCAGGCCCCACTGAGGTTTCGCAAGGAGTGGGGTCCGAGGAGGGGGAAATTGTGCCCCGGCGGGAGGTCGCCGGGTTGCTGGCCGCAATATGCTCGTCTACGTTTCCGCCCCTCGTGAGCCGGATCTCCCCCGACCCCCATCCGATGGCCGATACCACCCTGATGGACAAGCTCGTGTCGCTCTGCAAGCGACGCGGATTCGTGTTTCAGTCGTCAGAGATCTATGGCGGGCTCGGCTCAGTCTGGGACTACGGGCCGCTCGGCGTGGAGCTGAAGAAGAATGTGAAGGACAGCTGGTGGCGGGCGATGGTGCATGCCCGGGACGACATCGAAGGAATCGATGCCGCGATCCTCATGCACCCCAGGGTCTGGGAAGCCTCGGGACACGTGGCCGGCTTCACCGATCCGCTGGTGGACTGCCGCACCTGCAAGGCCCGGTTCCGTGCCGACAAGGTCGGGGATGCCCAGTGCCCGCAGAAGCCCAGCAAGCATCCCGGTGAGCACTCCACCTGCGACCTCACCGAACCCCGGATGTTCAATCTCATGTTCAAGACGTTCATGGGACCGGTCGAGGAACAGGCCGCCGTGGTCTACCTGCGGCCGGAGACCGCCCAGGGCATCTACGTCAATTACCAGAACGTGCTCAACGCCTCGCGGCAGAAGATTCCGTTCGGCATCGCCCAGATCGGCAAGGCGTTCCGCAACGAGATCACTCCAGGAAACTTCATTTTCCGGACTCGCGAGTTCGAGCAGATGGAGATGCAGTTCTTCGTGAAGCCGGGCACCGATGGCGAATGGTTCGAGCGCTGGCGGGAGTGGCGGATGCAGTGGCATCAGAGCATCGGGCTTACCCCGGCGCGGCTGCGCTGGCACCAGCACGGTCCCGGAGAGCTGGCCCACTACGCCAAGGCCGCCTTCGACATCGAGTACGAGTTCCCCTTCGGGTGGAATGAAATCGAAGGCATACACAACCGCAGCGACTACGACCTGGGACGCCACCAGGAGTATTCCGGCAAGAAGCTGGAGTACTTCGATCAGGCGGGGAACGAGCGGTACCTCCCTTACATCGTGGAGACTTCGGCCGGCGCCGACCGGGTGACTCTCACGACCCTGGTGGATGCCTACCGCGAGGAAGAGGTGGAAGGGGAGACGCGCGTCGTCCTTGGCTTCCATCCCGCGATTGCGCCGATCAAGACCGCGATCCTGCCACTGGTGAAGAAGGACGGCATGCCCGAGCTGGCCGACCGGCTCTATCACGACGTGAAGCACCACATGCCTGCCTTCTACGACGATGCCGGCGCTATCGGTCGCCGTTACCGGCGGATGGACGAAGCCGGAACGCCTTACTGCTGCACGGTGGACGGTGATACGCTGAAGGATGGGACTGTCACCGTGCGGGACCGGGACTCGATGCAGCAGGTGCGTGTCGCGACGGACAACCTCGTTGCCTACCTGCGCAAACAGGTCGGGGGCTGATCAGCCGGCAGACCCTTCGAGGTAGAAATGCGACTGGCCGACTTCGAAGCGCTGGTCCAACGGCTCCAGACCGAGGTCCCGGCTGAGTATCTCGAAGGGGTGATGGAGATCGAGGTCTCCCGCAACACGCTTCCGGATCCCACCCACGCCGATGTCTACACCCTCGGCGAGTGCATCCCCCTGCCGCTCGATCATCAGGACTCACCGGGTGGAGTGTTGAGCCGCATCGTTCTCTACTACGGCTCCTTTCATGCTCTGGCGAGGCTCGACTCGGAATTCGACTGGCGCGGCGAGGCCTGGGAGACGCTGACTCACGAGCTCCGACATCATCTGGAATGGCGAGCCCGGGCGCCGGACCTCGAAGAGTTCGACTGGGCGGCCGAGCAGAATTTCGCCCGTCAGGATGGGGAGCGGTTCGACCCGACGTTTTATCGGAGCGGGGAGAAGGTCGCCGAAGGCATCTACCGTTTGGACGACGATTTCTTCCTGGAACACGAGGCCGTGGCTCCGGGGTCCGAATTGCGCTTCGACTGGCATGGCCGGTCATACGGCGCCACGGTTCCTGCCGAGGCAACGCTTCCGGCTTTTCTCACAGTGGAAGGGACAGAGGAGCCCCCTCCGGGCGACCTTGTCATCGTCCTTCCCTCCGCGGCGGGGCTGCGTTCACTCTTCCGATCCACGCGGTTCCTCGCCACCGTTACCGCGACTATGTTTCCTCCGGCTTCTCCACCACAGCAGGGGTAAGGCAATGAGGCGTATTCTGTTCCTCTGCGGGCATGGCGCTTCCTACGGCGCTGGTGGCCCAGGCCGATCCGGGTTATCGCGTCGGCATCGTGAGTGAATCGGGCGATATCGTCACCTGGCTCAAGCCGGGCGACGGGACACTGACTGTCGAGAAGACGATTCCGGTCGGGATCATGCCGGCCGACATCGACGGCCCGCATAACCTCGCCGTCGCACCCGACAACAGCGCGTACTACATCACGATCGCGCACGGCACGCCGTTCGGATCGTTGTGGAAGCTCGATGCCAAGACCGACACGCTGATCGGGCGGGCCAAGCTGGAGATGTTCCCCACCACGATCGGACTGACGCCGGACGGGGAGCTCGCCTTCGTCGCCAATTCGGATTTCCATGGCGACCATCCCCGCACCAACGTGGTCTCCGTGGTGCAGACCAGCTCGATGACGAACATCACTGATCTCCCCGCGTGCGACATGCCGCACGGCGCCAAGTCGAATCATGCCGGGAGCCGGATCTACATCTCCTGCATGAACAGCGACGAGCTGCTGGAGATCGAGGTCGCCACGTTCCGGATTACCCGCCGCGGGAAGACCGGCGGGGGCCATGACATGGCGAGCATGGACCATGGCGCCGGACATGCGCCGCCGCCTGCCGCGGCAGCGAGCGCGCCGCCGGCTCCGGCGCCCGACAATTCATGCGCCCCGACTTTCGTCAGCGTTTCGCCCGACGACAAGACGCTCTACGCCGCCTGCAACCATGGCAACACGCTGCAGGTGTGGGATGCCGAGTCGTTCACCAAGACGAAGGAGATCGCGGTGGGCAAAGGCGCCTACAACGTCGAGCCTTCGGCGGACGGCAAATGGGTGATCGTGACCAACAAGAAGGACCAGAGCTTCAGCCTGATCGACGCCAAGACGCTCACCGAGGTGGTCCGGGTCCCCACCACCAAGAAGATCGTGCACGGCGTCGCCTATTCGCCGGATGGGAAGTACGCCTTCGTCAGCCAGGAGTCGATCGGGGCGGACCCGGGCGCTATCGACATGTTCGATCTCGCCGCGAAGAAGACCGTGGCCACGGTGCCGATCCCGGCGCAGCCGACGGGTGTGGCAATCTTGAGGAAGTAGTCTGAGGTCTAGAGTCTAGAGTCGAGAGTCGACTCCCGACTCCGGGCTCCCGACTCTCGACTTCAGACTCCTGACTCTCGACTCTCAAATACCCATGACCTACGAGACCACAACCACCCTGCAGCCTGCCCAGGTCATCGCGTGGGCCAAGGTCTTCTTCGCCGAGCGGAATCCCAACAACTCCGCCTTTCCGGAGAAGGAAGGCCCGAACTTCCTCTCGCTTCGGGGGCAGGGCGGGGAAGAGATCGCGATGACCGCAATCGGTGGGGATGGCACGACGCGGGTGAGAGCTTCGACGTTGTTCTTCGATCAGGCGCTGGGCCGGTTCTTCTCGACCCTGCCCGGCTCGTCGGAGACTGCCGCGTGAGCGCGTCGTTGCCGATTCGGATCATGGTGGAAGACGCCTGGGATCAGGTGAACCTGGAACTCCCGGCCCAGACTTCTGTCGCCGAGGCCAAGCGCCGGGCTCTCGCGATGACCCACACCGATGGCGATCCCTCCGGGTACATCGTGAAGTACCGTGGGGCACCCGTGCTGGACGAGCAACGCACCCTGGCGGAGGCCGGCGTCGTCTCCAACGCTCCCCTCATCGTCATGGCTCGGCGCCGCCGGCCCGTGCGCTGATCCGTGGCTCGTCCCGCGCGCCGCGGGCGGGCGCTGACCATCATCGCCGTCGGGGTGCTGAGCCTCGACGGCGTTCTGTTGCTGGTGGCCGGCCTCTGGTCCCATCGCCCGATCCTCGTCGCCCTGGGTGCCGTCCTGCTGGTGCTGACGGTCGGGGTGTACCTCCTCTGGCGACGCCAAGTGAAAGTGCTGGAGGAGATCGCCCAGGCTCGGGCGGAGATGCGGGCCGAGGTGAAGGCAATGCAGGGAATGCTCAGAGAAAAGAGAGATGAGTAAGTACCGAGTACCGAGTACCTAGCGTATTCAACTCGCCCCTCGGTACTCGTTACTAGGTACTCGGTACTTTTAGCCATGCCCGTCCCCGTCTTCACCCACCCTGCCTGCCTGCGGCATGATCCCGGTCCCGGCCACCCCGAGACCCCGGCGAGGCTGCGCGCGATCCTCGACAGAGTAGGGAAGGACTCGCGGTTCGAGGTGCGGGAGGCGGTGCCGGCCGAACTGGGTGACCTGCTGGCGGTTCATCCCGAGGGCTATCTGATCCGGCTGGAGCAGATCAGTCGTCAGGGCGGCGGAGTGCTGTTCCTCGACACAGTCATGAACGAGGCGAGCTGGTCCGCCGTGCTGGGTGCAACCGGCGCCGTGCGGAGCGCCCTCGACCACGCGCTGAACCAGGGCAACGCCTTTGCCGCGGTGCGCCCTCCCGGTCACCACGCGATGGCCCAGCGCGCGATGGGCTTCTGCCTGGTCAACAACGTGATCGTCGCCGCTCGACATGCCCAGCAGTTGGGGCGACAGAACGTGCTGATCATCGACTGGGACGTGCACCATGGGAATGGCACCCAGGCGCTCATGGAGAGCGACCCGTCGATCCGCTACGTGTCCCTCCATCAGCATCCCTGGTATCCTGGAACCGGGATGGCCCACGAGCGGGGGGTTGGCAATGTCTTCAATGTTCCGCGCGGCCCCGGCCTGCCGGCCCAGCTCTACGTGGACGATCTCTGGAATGCGATCGCCTCCGCCACCAATGGGTGGCAGCCGGACCTGGTGCTGGTGTCGGCCGGGTTCGACGCCATGAGTGGCGACCCGCTCGGCGGCTTCACCCTCGAGCCGGAGCACTATGCCCAGCTCACTTCGCGAATCAGAGAACAGCTCAAGGACGCGCCAATCGTGGGACTGCTGGAGGGGGGATACACGCCGGCCCGGATCGCGGAGGGTGTAGCTGCCCACGTTGCGGCGCTGGGGTGAAGCGGGAGACGGGAAAGGAGCCGGGGCTCGCGTAACTGTGGAACACCTCATCCCGAGCGAAGCGAGGGATCTTGCGACCCTACCTGGAATCCGGTACAGGCACAAAGGCTGGGAGACTAGGTCCCTCGGGTCCCCGCGCTAGCGCGGGGTACCCTCGGGATGAGGTGCTCGTCCCATCGTCTCCGTCTCCCGTCTACCGTCTCCCGCCTTTATACTCCTCCCTCCCTGACCCCTCACCGAGACCCAGATGCCTCACCCGCTTCGTCTGGAATCCGAGATTCTCGAACTGCACACCCGGCATCCGTTCATCATCGCCCGCGGGGGACAGAGCGATTACCGCACGGTGATGGTCCGGCTGATTGACGGCGATGGAGTCGAAGGCTGGGGTGAGGCTGCGCCGAATCGGATCTACGGCGAGTCGGTGGAGACGGTGCACGGCGCCCTGCAGAACTACTCCAACCGCCTACCCAGCGATCCGTTCCTGCTCGAGGACGCGGAATCCGGCTGGGAGTCAATCCTCGCACTCAATCCCTCAGCGCGGGTTGCGCTCTCATCTGCGCTGCACGATCTGGTGGGCAAGCGGCTGGGCATTCCGGTCTACAAGCTGTGGGGACTCGACCCCGCCAAGGCCCCGCGTTCCACCTTCACCATCGGCATCGATAACGATGCCAAGCTGCGGCAGAAGGTGAAGGAGGCCGAGCAGTATCCGATCCTCAAGATCAAGCTGGGGACGGATCGGGACGTGGAGATCCTGGAAACGATCCGGGGGATGACCCAGAAGGAGCTTCGGGTTGACGCCAACTGCGGCTGGAGCGTCAAGCAGGCAATCCGGATGCTCCCGGTGCTGGAGGAATTCGGGGTGACGGTACTGGAGCAGCCACTGGCCGCTGAGGATCTGGAAGGGTTGGGCAAGGTGAGCCGAGCCTCTCGCATCCCGGTGATTGCGGACGAAAGCTGCAAGACTGCCGCCGACATTCCCCCGTTGGTTGGCAAAGTGGACGGCATCAATCTCAAGCTGGCCAAGTGCGGCAGCCTCCGGGAAGCGCTGCGCATGATCGCCATTGCGCGGGCTCACCAGATGATGGTCATGATCGGCTGCATGATCGAAAGCTCGATTGCCATCACGGCCGCGGCGCACCTGACGCCGCTGGTGGATATCGTGGATCTCGATGGTGCTGCGCTGCTCCAGGACGATCCCTTCGTCGGCGCCTCGATCGACGGCGGCCAGGTTCGCCTTCCTACCGGTCCCGGGCTTGGCTTGAGCCGGCGATGACCGAGCGGTACGGGCAGGTGGCGCTCCCGCTGCCGCTCGCCCGGCCCTACACCTACCGCATTCCCGAGGCGATCGGCGACCGGATCGAACCCGGGGCGCGAGTCGTGGTACCGGTCCGCGGCCGCGAGATGGTCGGGATCGTCGTGGCGATCGCTGACGTCCCTCCCGAGCGTGCGGCGAAGGACATCCTCGCGGCACCCGATCCGGAACCAGCTCTCCCGCTCCCTCTCCTCGAAGCCGCCACCTGGATGGCGCGGTATTACGGCGCGCCGCTCGGCCTCGCCATTCGCGCGGCTCTCCCCGCGGCACTCTGGGGACAGTCGAAGGTTCTGGCGCGAATCGCCGACGGGGCCTCAATTCCCGGCGGACTGGCGGGCGAGGTGGTCGCCTGGCTCGAGAAGAAGGGCGGCAGCGCACCGGTGCCGAGCATCGCGCGGGGACTCAAGCGGCCAGTGTGGGACGCGGTGAACCGGCTGGCACGGGTAGGCGCCATCGCGCTGGAGGTCCATCCGGCGGAGACCGACAGCGGAACCGCCACCGAGCGAATCGCCGTTCTGGCCGGTCCACGGCTCACGTTGCTGGAACGGGAGGCAGCCTTTGGACGAGCGCCGGCCCAGCGCGCGGTGCTGGAGGCGCTGGAGCAGACGGGCGGACGAGCGCCGGTTCGCCACCTGCTGGAGCAGCTCAAGCTTTCCCCGGCCGGAATGCGGGCGTTGGTAAAGCGCGGGCTCGCGGTGGTGGAAGAAGTTCCCACGCTGCGAGACCCTTTCGCCGATGCCGCCGGCACTCCTCCGCCGCCGACCCTGACTCAGCGCCAGCGGGAAGCGGTCTCGACTCTTTCGTCCTTGGCACCGGGCGACGGCGGCCTGCTTTTCGGTGTTACGGGAAGCGGAAAGACCCTGGTGTATCTCGATGTCATCCGGCAGGCGATGGCCGAGGGACGCGGGGCCATCATTCTGGTGCCCGAGATCGGGTTGACGCCTCAGACGGTGAGCCGGGTGCGCGGGGTCTTCGGGAACGACGTCGCGGTGCTGCACAGCGGACTATCAGAGGGCGAACGGGCCGACGCCTGGCGCGCCTTACGCAGCGGAACGAAACGAGTGGCCGTGGGAGCGAGGTCGGCGGTGTTCGCCCCGGTCCGGAACCTCGGCGTGATCGTGATCGACGAGGAGCACGAGGCCAGCTACAAGAACGGCGAGGCGCCGCGCTATCACGCGCGTGATGTCGCGATGGTTCGAGCGCGTCTCGAAGGCGCGATCTTCATTCTGGGCAGCGCGACCCCGTCGCCCGAATCCATGTCGCGGGTCGGGCCCCGCCTCACGCTGTTCCGGCTTCCGGAGCGGGTCGGAGCACGGCCGCTTCCCGAGGTTGAGCTGGTTGATCTCCGCAGCGCGCCACGACTCGCCATTGCGGGAGCGGTTCCCTGGTCGGAGCGACTGGACCTGGCGGTGGCCGGGGCGCTCGATCGCAACGAGCAGGTCCTTCTATTACTCAACCGGCGTGGCTTCGCCTCCTTCCTTCAATGTCCCGCCTGTGGTGAAGTCGAGGGCTGTCCCCGGTGCAGCATCGCTCTCACCGTTCATCGTTCTCCCAATCGTCTGCGCTGCCACTACTGCAGCCATGAAGAGCCGATCCCGGCCGCGTGCAGAAAGTGTGGCCACGCCGTACAACAGATGCGCGGGGTTGGTACCCAGCAGGTGGAACGCTTTCTCGCTGAGCGATTCCCGGCGGCCCGGCTGGCACGAATGGATCTCGACACCACGAGCACCAAGTGGTCGCACCATCGCATTCTCGAGACCTTTGGCCGGGGAGATGCCGACATCCTGCTCGGCACCCAGATGATCGCCAAGGGTCTGGATTTTCCCAATGTCACTCTGGTCGGCGTGGTGGACGCGGATACCGGCCTCCACCTTCCCGACTTCCGCTCCGCTGAGCGGACGTTTCAGCTGCTGGCGCAGGTCGCGGGTCGAGCGGGGCGGGGGCCGAAGGGCGGTAGAGTCGTAGTGCAGACCAGGAACCCCGAGCATCATGCGTTGGTCTTTGCCGTGCAGCACGATGCCGAGGGATTCCTGGCGCGAAGAGCTGGCCGCGCGACGCGAACCTCCCTATCCGCCGGAAAACTCCCTGGTGAACCTCGTCTCGAGTGGACCGGACGAGCGCCGCGTGGGCGAGAACGCCGCCGCAGTCGCAGCATGGTGCCAGCGATTAATAGAGAAACACAGCCTTCCAATCACGGTTCTCGGTCCGGCGCCGTGCGCGCTGGCGAAGATCCAGAACCGGTGGCGATGGCACGTCGTTCTAAAGGGCACTGGGGAGGAACTGGGGAGGGTGGTACGTTACGCTGCGGAGCGATTGCCGGGTGTGGCGGGAGTGCGGACGATCATTGATCGGGATCCGGTGGCACTGCTTTAGGGGCGGACAGGACGGACAGGGCGGAAAGGACGGGCGGACCGGCGGACTTCGACCGCCCTACCCGCCTTGACCGCCCTGTTCGACCGTCCGTCGTCCGCCGACGGAGAATACGGAGACAGCTATGGCAGACGACAGCGGTGCTCTCTACCTGAAGGACGCGATTCTGCAGCTGCGGGCCTACAAGAAACTGGGCGAGAAGGCGATCGCCCAGGTCTACGATAGCGGGCTCACCAAGGTCCTGTATTCCGACGCCAACAGCATCGCGATCCTGGTTAAGCACATGAGCGGGAACATGCGCTCACGGTGGACCATGTTCCTCACCACTGACGGCGAGAAGCCCGACCGCAACCGGGATTCCGAGTTCGAGCTATCGGAAGAACCGACCCGGGAAGAGTTGATCACCTGGTGGGACGACGGCTGGGCCCGCGTCTTTGATGCTATCGAGCACCTCAAGCCCGAAGACCTGGGGCGTACGGTCACGATTCGTGGCCAACCGCACAGCGTGCTCCAGGCGATCAACCGGCAGTTGATGCACTACGCCTACCATATTGGGCAGATCGTCCTGCTGGCGCGAGCGCTGGCCGGCGCCAGCTGGAAATCGCTCAGTATCCCGAAGCGGCCTTCCCAGAGCTGAGTCTCGCCCTAATCGCGAGCCCAGCCAATCTCCATGCCGAGGTAGGCGTTCCGGCCCGGAGCGGGTTCGAAGACTCGGCCGACGGCCCCGTTGATGGTCAGCGAGCCGACATACTGCCGGTCCCACAGATTGTTTACCGCGGCAAAGGGAGACAGCGCCCACGCGCCGGCCCGGCCTTCCCACGTCACCCGCAGGTTGGTCACACCGAGTCCGACTCCATCCACGACGTTTGGCCCAGCCTCGCCCCACCCGTTGACGTAAAGGGTGTTGTGATCGTCGGCGAAGATCGACGACGCCATGCTGTGGTCCAGGTCCAGATAGAAGCTCTTATAAGGCCCGGCTCGGAGGCCCAGGCGAATGAAGGCTTCCGGCACTCCCGGCAACGTCTTGCCATCCAGCGTGTCTACCGCGGTGCCGTTCACGATCTTGTAGTCCGCGAAGCGGTAGTGGGACCAGGTATATGAGCCGAACAGGCGCAGGGTGGCGACCGGCGCGACATCAACTCCCACCTCGATACCGTCGTTGTGGACCTTCCCCGCATTCGTGAAGAAGCCACGACCGCTCACCTCGCTGAACTGCACGATTGCATCGCTGATCCGGCCCAGGAAGCCGGCGATGCTGTAGTTGAACGCTCCGATCCGGCCTCGACCGCCGAGCTCGAGGGTGACGGCGCGCTGCGGGATTCAGGTCGGTGTTGAATCCGCCGGTGGAGTTGGGCTGGTTGACCAGCTCGGTCGTGGTTGGCGTCTCGAAGGACGTCGCGACGTTCACGTAGGTGACGAACTCGGTGCTGGCCGCGAAGGTCAATCCGGCATTTCCGCTCCAGGATCCCATGGTGCGCGAGCCGCTGTTGTCGACACCGTCGCTCAAGTGGTGGTCTTCCACATCGAAGGAGACGGCATCGTACCGCACTCCGGCGCTACCGCTCAACGTCGGTGAGAAGTTCCAGTGAAGTTGAGCGAAGGGGCCGATCTCACTCACCTTCTCGCGCTGGTCCAGGATCAGGGTATCGGGAATGCCGCCAACCGCCCGCGAGTTGGTGCGATCATCCCGGAGATATTGGGCGTCAACTCCCAGCGTCAGTCGAGCGGAGTTCTCATTGGCTCCGAGGTGCCGGTCGGTGGAGAACCGGGCGCCTATGGCCTGCCGGTCGATGTTGACGAAGGTGCCGACGTCGGGGCCGGGGCCGGACGGCGGCGGCGTCGCGAGAGGGTTCGCCAGGTCGCGGAGCAAACCAAATACCGTGGCGGTCCATTCCGAGCGTTCGCCGTAGTGCTTGAGGGAGAGACCGAGTTGCCCCTGGGAGACGTCCTTGTCGGCGTCCCGGAGAATGTTGCCGGCAGCGGCGGAGTCGGGATTCGCGAGGTATTCGGTCTGGGTCAGGGCTCCAGGATTTTCGGCCTGAGGGGCGTCAGAGTAACCGAAGCGAAGCGTTCCCGTCGTGCTGGAACCGAAGATGTAGTCGGCGCCGAGGTTGAGCTGGGTGAAGTGAGAGGAGCTGTGCTGCCGGAATCCGTCATACTCGGTGTGAGAGACGCGACAAGGTGCCGCTCGCCGAGCCGGAGCGGCCGCCGGTTCGGCTCGAGACCTTCATCATCCCGAACGATCCGCCTTCTCCCCGTACGGTCTCACTGAAGGGACCCGGGCCGGGAGACTCGGTGGTGAAGGAAAGCACGCCGCCCGAGGCGTTGCCGTAGAGCGACGAGCTGGACCCGCGAAGCACTTCGACCCGCCCGATGTCGCCGAGATCGAGATTGGACAACTGGCTCTGCCCGTCGGGGAGCGTCTGCGGAATCCCGTCCAGGAGGACCTTCACACCCCGCAATCCGAAGTTGGACCGACTGCCGAAGCCCCGAATCGAGAGCCGCTGATCGAGGCTGAAGTTGTATCGGTTGGTGACGTAGACGCCCGGGATGTTGCTGAGCGACTCGTCCAGTCCGAGGGTCGCCTGTCCTCGCCGCACCGCTTCCTTGGGTACGACACTCACCGCCGCGGGAATCTTGCTGAGCGGCTCGGGAGTGCGGGTGACGGTGACCGTGATTTCCGGAAGGAGCTTGGCGGAATCGGCTTGGGCCGAATCGGGTTGCTGGGCCGCGAGGCTCGTTGCACAGCACATCAAGGCAAAGCAGATACCTGCTCTCATCAACAGCCCTCTCGAATTGGGAGTCACACCATTGCGGCGGGAGCGACGACGAAGCCTACAAGTGTCTGTGCCCGACTGGAAGCGTGCTTGAATCGAGCTATCGGCGGGCCTACATTTCAAGTTCAGCTATGACCACGCAAACATATCACGCACCGGACTTTACGGCGCCGCTTCTGGCCCGCGCCCCGGGCGCGCAATTCGAGCCGATTCCCGCCGACGGAGTCCTGCCCGAAGGATTCTTCTCCACCTCGAACCTCCCGACCTACGTGCGGGTGGGCGAGCGCTGGGTGCTGCCGCGGCGTCCTCGCATGGATTGTGTCATCGTCAAGCGAGGCGACGATCTCGAGGTCATCGAACCCCGTCGTCTCAAGAAGGGCGACGCGATCGCCATGGGATTGGCGGAGGACGGCTCCCAGGGCATCTACGTTCACAGCGAAGGATTCCTCGGCGGGTCGCATAGCGCGAACGAGTTCCGCTTCATGTCCACCGAGGTGAGCCGTGAGCGCCCGGTCAACTACGAAGAGCTCGCCGCGCGGCTCAACGAGGAGAAGGCACAGGGCGGTTACCTCATCTGGGTGGCGGGACCGGCGCTGGTGCATTCCCGCGCGCGGGGAGACTTCGAGTGGTTCATCCGCAACGGGTACGTGCAGGCGGTCCTCGCCGGCAATGCGGTCGCGGTTCACGACATCGAAGCCGCGATCTTCGGCACCACACTGGGCATGACCAACACCGGACAGCCCACCGACGGCGGCCATGGCCTTCACATGCGGGCGATCAACCAGGTTCGGGCGCTCGGCTCCATCGAGAAGGCGGTGAAGGCAGGACTGATCAAGAGCGGCATCATGCACGCGCTCGTGACTAACAAGGTTCCGTACGTGCTCGCCGGATCGATTCGGGACGACGGCCCTCTGCCCGGGGTCTACAGCAATTCGCTCGAGGCCCAGGACGCGATGCGGGAGCTGACCGTGCTCGCGACGGGCGCCATTCTGGTCGCATCAGCCCTGCATGCCATCGCCGTAGGGAACATGCTCCCGGCCTATCACACCAACTACGGCGGAGGCCCCACTCCGCTCATGACGATTTGCGTGGACCAGACGGAGTTTGTGGTCAACAAGCTGAAGGACCGCGGCACTCACCAGGCGTACGGCGTCGTCACCAACGCCCAGGACTTCATGCACGTGTTGCGCTTCTACGTCGAAAGGTCTTCCAATGCCTGAGAGCGGCATCCTCAACCGCCCCGGCTCCGGCTGGGATCGACTGGCCGCAGCGGTGGCCGGCGCCATGCCCGCGAGCGAAATCGAAGCCGTCTGGCTGTTCCGCACGCTCCGGCGCGAAGGCACCGAGTGGGGGACGGCGCTGGTCGCCCGGGTGGATGGCGAGGAGCGGGAGCGGCGGCGGATCTACACCGCCCGGTTCCAGCACGTCCTCAAGGGCAAGGAGCGGGGCAAATTCGAGTGGGCGCTGGAGGAAGTCGGGAGCGGGCCGGTCGATACCATCGGAGACATCATCGCCGGGGTTCGCAAACGGATGGACGATGACGACCCCCGGCCGGTGACGCCCGCCGAGTGGCTCCCGCCTGTCGATGCCGCGCCTCGAGAAGGATGAAGCGGCGGTCCTGCTCGACCGCTTCCGCCGCTATCTGAAAGACCATCATCATCCGGTGACGAGGCAACGCGACCTCGTCGCCGAAGTCGTCTTCCTCTCCGGTGGGCACCTCTCGGTCGAAGAGATCCAGCGCCAGCTCACCGACCGCGGCGAGACCGTCGGACTCGCCACGATCTATCGCACACTCGAAGTGCTGGTGAAGAGCGGGCTGGTGCGGGCCCATGATTTCGGCCAGGGATTCCGGCGCTACGAAGCCATGTCTGCCCAGGCCGACCATGAACACCTGATCTGCGTGCGCTGCGGCCGGGTGGATGAGTTCGCCAACGAGCGGCTGGAACGAATGCTGGGCATCATCGCCGACGAGCACAGTTCCAGCATCAACGGCATCGGGTTTTACGGGTATGCCGGGATTGTCAGAGGAGTTTACCAGTGAGCTGTGAGCAGTGAGCGTAGCGGGATGTGCGGTCGAGCGCGACCGGGCGGCATGACTCGGGAGCCTGACCCGCAGGCTGAGCTGCGGGCCGCGGATTCCGCTACCGCCACCGCTACCGCTACCTCGGCCATGAGCGAACCCACGCTTGGGTTGGTCGCCTTCACGGCAGGCCTGCTGAGCTTTCTCTCGCCCTGTGTGCTGCCGCTGGTCCCCTCGTACATCGGATTCCTCACCGGCCTGACGCTCGACGAGATGAGCTCGCGGCGGCGGGTGGCGCTGCTGCATGCCTCCCTCTTCATCATCGGCTTCACCATCATCTTCATGCTGTTCGGCGCCTCCGCCACGGCGCTGGGGCGGGTGCTCAAGTTCCACGAGGTGTGGCTGCAGCGGATCGGTGGCATCCTGATCATCGTCTTCGGCCTGGTCTGCCTCGGCGTGTTCCGCTTCTCCTTCCTGCAGCAGGAACGCCGGCTTCACCTGCAGGACAAACCGCTGGGCTATCTCGGATCGGTTTTCGTGGGGATGGCCTTCGCGGCGGGATGGACGCCCTGCATCGGGCCGATTCTGGGCGGGATCTACGCTCTGGCCGCGGCCTCCGACAGCCTGGGCCGTGGCATGCTCCTGCTGGCCGCGTACTCGGCCGGTCTCGCGGTGCCGTTTCTCATCGCGGCCTTCGCGGTGAACGCCTTCCTCGACTGGTTCCAGCGCTTCCGGAAATTTCTGCCCTGGGTGATGAAGGTGAGCGGGGCGCTGCTGGTGATCGTTGGCGTGATGCTGTTGACTGGACAGTTCACCCGGATTGCTACCTGGCTGCAGGGGTTTACCCCCGAGGGACTGCTCGAGCGGCTCTGATCCCAAGGGGATGGAAGATTGAAGATTTCAGATTGAAGATTGACACTCGACTGTTCACCTGCGGTTCAATCTTCAATCTGAAATCTGAAATCTGAAATCGCTCAATTCCCAACAGCTCCAGCCTCCACCTCCTCCTCCAACTGCTGCCTATGCAGCAGATCCCGATACCTTCCGCCCCTCCGCATCAACTCGGCATGGGTCCCCTGTTCCACGATCACGTCCCTCATCGAGCACCAGGATCCAGTCCGCGTCGCGCACGGCGGTGAGGCGGTGGGAGACGATGATGCTGGTCCGGCCGCGTAACGCATCGCGCAGGCCGTGGAGAATCTTCGCCTCGGTCTGACCATCCACCGCACTGAGCGCGTCATCCAGCACGAAGACCGGAGGGTCCTGGGCCAGGGCTCTCGCGATGGCGGCTCGCTGCTTCTGGCCGCCCGAGAGATTGACGCCCCGTTCGCCGAGCATCGTGTCGATGCCCTGGGGCAGGACAGGGAGCGCCTCGCTCAGCTGGGCGGTTTCGACCACGCCTGACAGCCGGCCGTCGTCCGGGGCGCCGAGCAGGATGTTGTTCCGAAGCGTCTCGCTGAAGAGGAAGGTCTCCTGGGGCACAAAGCCGATCGCCTCACGCAGGTCCTCCAGCTCAGGTCGCGAATATCCACGCCGTCGATGAGGACCCGTCCCCGATCCGGGTCGTAGGCCCGGGGCAGCAATTCGACCAGCGTAGACTTTCCCGATCCCGTCGCCCCGACGATGGCGAGTGAGCGCCCCGCCTCGACGGTGAAGTCGATGTCCTGGAGTACCCAGCCACGCTCCGGGGCGTTGGGGTAGCGGAACCAGACCCCTTCGTATTTCACGGTGCGGCCACCGCGGGCCTCGGGGAGCCGGGACGCGGCTGCCGGCGAGACAATAGCGGGCTGCTCCTGGAGGAGTGCCAGCAGGCGGCCCATCGAGGCTTCACCCCGTTGAACCAGGTTGACGACCCAGCCCAGCGCGATCATCGGCCAAACCAGGATGACCAGGTAGACCCCGAAAGCGACGAACTCGCCGACCGTGACGGTTCCGGCCACCACGAGCGATCCGCCGATGTACAGCACCGCGGCGCCGCCCAGTCCCCCGAGCAGTGCAAGGATCGGGTGAAATGCCCCGGCAACCCGGGCCAACGCGATGTTGCGCCGGGCGTACTCCTCGTTTAGTCTGCGGAAGTTGACCGCTTCCGCCCGCTCCTGCTGGTAGGCCCGGATGATCCGGACGCCGGAAATATTCTCGTGGGCGGCACTGGTGAGATCGCTGTACTGCGCCTGGATCGCGAGGGTGCGCCGATGGATCGCCTGGCCGAAGAAGACCATGACGATCGGCAGCGCGATGAGGGGCAGGAGCGCCAGCCCCGTCAGCCGCGGGCTGATGTGGATCATGTACGGCAGCACCAGGCAGGTGCGGACGATGGTGTCCACGAAGTACATGAGCGCCGGGCCTGCGACCATGCGTACCGCGAGCAGGTCGTTGGTGGCCCGGGCCATGATATCGCCGGTGGGCATCCGGTCGTAGAACGAGGCGGAAAGGACTTGGAGGTGCTGGAAGAGCCGGTCACGCAGGTCGGTTTCGACCCGGCGACTCACGCCGTTGAGCAGCTCGCGCATGCCGTAACGCGCGACGCCGCCGACCGCCGCGATGGCGAGCAGGAGGGCAATCTCGTGCCGGACCAGCGCGAACGATCCACCAGTTTCCAGGCGCATCGATCCCGCGCTGCAGATAACGCGGCACGAGCGTTGCAAAGAAGTTGGAGACGACGACGAGCGCGAGCCCCCCGGCGAAGGTCGCACCGGTAGGGACGCATCGCGGGGAGCAGGTGACGCAGGTTCTTCATGGGTGGAATGTCACAATGCCCCAACCGATGAGCAAGTCAATTCTTTGGAGGAAGGGACCATGACCAGATCCATCGCAGCCGGCCTGGCGCTGCTCGCGCTGGTGGCGTGCGGTAAAGGGGCTGGAGACAAGACCGCGGCGGCCGACAGCCTCAACCGCGATCTGCAACTCGCCCCGGCCGAATCCACCATGGCGCTGAGCGACACGGCGATGAGCAATGCGCCGCAGCCCGCTCCGGCCCGCTGCCCCAGCCCCGGCTCCTGCCAAGCCCAAGCCGAAACCGGCGGCGCCTGCGGCTCCGGTGATGACCAGCGTGACCATTCCCGCGGGTACGGTAGTGCATCTCGCTTCCAACGACTCCCTGCATTCCCGTCATGACAAGGCGGGCAAGATCATCACCGCCAACGTGACCCAGGACGTGAAGGACGCGAAAGGGAACGTCGGCATTCCGGCGGGCGCTGTGGTCACCTTCAAGGTGGTCGAGCTCGAGCCTGCGAAGAGCAAGAGCGCCAAGGACGGGACGCTCACTCTCTCAGTGCAGGATGTGAGCGTCAACGGGAAGAGCATCAACATTGCGGCCAACGTCGATTCGGTCGAGCATACGCTGCAAGGCCAGGGGGTAACCGCGGGCGGCGCAGCCCGGGTCGGCGGTGGTGCCGCCGCCGGAGCCATCGGTGGCAAGATCATCGGAGGGAAGACCGGCGCCATCATCGGCGGTATCGTTGGTGGAGCGGCGGGCACGGCCGTGGCGGTCCAGACCGCCGACCGGGACGTGGTCGTGACGCCGGGTGCCGCGATCGTGATAACCCTTTCGAGCGACGTGACGGTGCAGAAATAGCCGGCAGCCATCAGCCGTCAGCAGTTCGTCAACAAGAAACCCTCCGGAGCAACGCACCGGAGGGTTTCTTGTCTGCGGAATAGCCGACCGCTGACGGCTGACGGCTGACGGCTGCTAGTACCCCGACCCTCCGCCCCCACCCCTCGGGTCGCTCACGCCCTCCCAGCCGCTCGGCATCCGAATGATCGCCTCGACATCGCCCCAGCCTCCGCGGTACTGGATGCCATGGCCCAGCCGCTCCAGCTCGGCGATCGCCGCGGGCTGGAATCCACCCCGCTCGAGACGAATCGAATCCGGCAGCGCCTGATGGTGCATCCGCGGCGCGGCAACCGCGTCGGCCAGCGCCATGTGGTGATCGATGACGTTGGAGATCACGTGGTACACCTGGGTGATGATCGTGGGCCCGCCCGGAGTTCCGACCACCATGAACAGTTTCCCGGCGGAGTCGAGGACCACACTCGGCGTCATGGCCGACAGCATCCGTTTGCCCGGCGCGATCGAGTTCGCCTCGCCCTGAATGAGGCCGTAGCCGTTCGGCTTCCCGGGTGCCGTCGTGAAGTCGTCCATCTCGTCGTTGAGCAGGAACCCGGCGCCGGAAACCGCCACCGCGCTGCCATAGCTGTCGTTGAGCGTCGTGGTACAGCTCACGGCGTTCCCCAGCGAGTCAACCACCGAATAGTGCGTGGTGGAGGTTCCGTCGCGGAGGCTGGGGTCGAAGGGCGGCGGTCGGGGTCGCGTGATGCGGATCAATCTGCTGCCGCAGCGTGGCCGCGTACTCCTTCGACAAGAGCCGATCGAGCGGCATTTTCACGAAGCCGGGGTCGCCGAGGTAGATGTTGCGATCGGTGAAGGCCCGGCGCATCGCTTCCGCTTCGCGGTGCAGGAGCGCCGCGGAGCCGAAGGGGGGCAGGGCTCCGTATCCCTCCATGATGTTGAGAATCAGCGCCAGCGTGACGCCGCCCGAGTGACGCCGGCGGCATCGAGTAGATGGTGTACCCGCGGTACTCGATCTTGATCGGATCCCGCCAGATGGCACGGTACGCGGCCAGGTCGGCCAGGCTGATGAGCCCACCGCCGCGATCCATCTCCGCTACGATCGAGTCGGCGACCCAGCCCTTGTAGAAGCCATCCGCCCCGTGATCCCGGATCGCGGTCGAGGGTCTTGCCCAGATCGGCCTGCACCAGGGTCGATCCCGGGGCAGGGGCGCGGCCGCTGTCGGGCAGGAAGTAGCGGCGCGAGGCGGCGAAGGTGTAGAGCCAGGCGCGATAGTTGTCGATCGACCTGCTGCGGTGGTCATCCACGACGAAGCCCTCGCTCGCCAGCTTGATCGCGGGCTCGATCACGGTCGCGAACGGAAGCTTGCCGAACTTGCTGATGCGCCTCGACCAGTCCCGCCACCGACCCGGGGACTCCCGCGGCGAGAGCGCCCTTGTCCGAGAGGCCGGTCGGATCGCCGGCCCGATCGAGATACATGTCGTGGGACGCGCGGCCGGGCGCTGCTTCGCGATAGTCGAGCGCCGCGGTCGTGCCATCCGCCATCCGGAAGACCATGAAGCCGCCGCCGCCCAGGTTGCCCGCCTCGGGATGCACCACCGCGAGCGCGAAGCCCACCGCCACGGCCGCATCCACCGCATTGCCTCCCGGCTCGGAGGATGTCGCGCCCCACCTCGCTCGCGATCGGGCTGCCCGACACGACCATCGCCTGGTTGCCTTCGGCCACGCGCGCCTTGCCGGCCAACCGCCAGGTCGGGTTGATCCCGGAACTCGGCCCCGCGGGTGCGGGAGCAGACGAGGGCGTGGACGAGCCGCAGCCGGCCAGAACAGCGGAGGCGAGGACCAGAGGAAGCAGGCGCAGATGCACGGATGCCTCGAAGGAAAGGAAGAGTCGGTTGCCGAGGGGAACTGGGTCGCCCAAATTTAGCTCCGCTCCCCGCGTCATGCCTTATTCACTCCCACGGGTGGATTCCTCCATCGATCCCCGGCTTACCGAGCGCCGCAACCCCCGCACGACCGGCATCGACCGGGCCTCCGCGCTCGAGATCGTAGACCTGATCGCGGCGGAGGATGCCGACCGTCCCCGCCGCCGTCGCCCGGGCCCGCGAGGAGCTTGCCGCGCAGCATCGAGATGGTCGAGGCCGCCTTCCGCACGGGGCGGCCGGCTGCTCTACGTCGGCGCCGGAACCAGCGGGAGGCTCGGCGTGCTGGACGCAGCCGAGTGCCCTCCCACGTTTGGCACCGATCCCGAGATGGTGGTGGGTATCATCGCGGGCGGATACCGGGCACTGGTACGCTCGGTCGAAGGTGCCGAGGACGATGTCAACGCGGGCATCGGCGAGATGGACGCCCAGCGGGTCGGCCCCAACGACGTGGTGATGGGGATCGCGGCCAGCGGCACGACGCCCTTTGTCCGAGCGGCCCTGGGGCGGGCTCAGGCACTCGGCGCCCGCACGATTTTCCTTTCCTGCAGCTGAGCCGCCCGGCTCTGCTCAAAGAGACCTGTGATATCTGCCTGACCATCCTGGTCGGTCCCGAGGTGATTACCGGCTCCACCAGGATGAAGGCCGGGACCGCCACCAAGCTCGCGCTCAATACCATCACGACCGGGGCCATGGTCCGGCTGGGGAAGACCTACGGCAACCTGATGGTGGACCTCAAGGCCTGGAACGACAAGCTCGCCGACCGCTCGGAACGCATCGTGATGGAAACGACGGGGAGTGACCGCGCCGCTGCCCGCGCCGCGCTCGAAGCGGCGGAAGGAGGCGTCAAGACCGCCATCGTCATGGTGAAGCTCGGCGTAGGGCGGGGAGAGGCGGAGCGGCTGATCGACGAGCACATGGGCCGCCTGCGCGACTTGCTGGGCGATCCGCCCGACGCGTGAGCGCCGAGTGAGCGAGCACGCGACGCTGGCCGTTGGTCTCATGTCGGGCACCTCGCTCGACGGCATTGATGCGGCACTGGTCCGCTTCCGCGGGCCGACCCACTGCGACCTGCTCGCACTTCGTCACCCGGCCCTACGCCTCCCCGGAGCAGAGCGCGATTCTCGCAGGGGATCAACGGGGCCCGAGCCCCGGACCTTGCCAGGCTTCACACCCAGCTGAGCCTCTGGAGCGCGGAGGCGGTAGAAACGCTCCTCGCCGAATCCAGGGTGCGGGCCTCCGATCTCGGGTTCATCGCGATGCACGGCCAGACCATCTGGCACGAGCCGCCGCTGGTCTCCTGGCAGCTGGGCGAACCCGCGGTGCTGGCGGAACGATTCGGAGTTCGGGTGGTGAGCAATTTCCGCTCGCGCGACGTGGCCGCGGGCGGGCAGGGGGCTCCGCTCGTTCCGATCGCCGACCTGCTGCTGTTCGGCGATCCGGAACATCCACGGGTCCTGCTCAACATCGGTGGCATGGCGAATCTCACCTACGTTCCCCGCCGTGCGCGTGGAAGAAGGTGCGTTCGCGTTCGATACCGGGCCGGGGATGGCCCTGGTGGATGGACTGGCGCGGAAGGCGAACCCGGGGAGCCGATTCGATGAGGACGGACGGCTGGCCCGACAGGGTGCGGTGAACGAGCGATTGCTGGACCAGTTGCTGCGCGATGACTATTTCGCGGCACCACCCCCGAAGAGCACCGGGCGCGAGCGTTTCGATATGTCACTCGTCGAACGGATCGCGCGCGAGGCTCCCGGTGCGGACGGGGTGGCGACCGCAGTCGAGCTGACCGTGCGATCCATCGTGGATGCGTTCGCTCGCTGGGTGCCGGGCACGCCGGAGGTGCTGGTCTCTGGTGGTGGAGTGCATCACCCGGTGCTGATGGAACGGCTGGAGGGCGGCCTGGAGGGAAGGGGATGCACGCTGCGCCGGTTTCACGAGGTGTTTTTCGACGGAGACGCGAAGGAAGCCGTGGCGTTCGCGCTCCTCGGTTACCTCGCGATCCATGGCCAGCCGGGCAATCTCCCTGCGGCCACGGGGGCGAGCGGGCATCGGGTGCTGGGGCAGGTGACGCCGGTAGCCGTAGCGTCAATTGCCAATTTGCAATTGTGCAATTTGTAATTGAGCCCTCGTCTCGTCATCCGCGCTCTCCGCGTCTCCGCGGTGCTTGTGTCGCCCGTTTCTTCCGCTGCATCAGTCGTTTCACATTGTGGAGACCGATAATTGGCCTCTTGACGTGATTCTCATCACGCGCAACATTAGCCCACATTGTGAAACAGCGTGCCACAAAATCACGCCGGCCCTTGGGTGGAACCCAGGCCGTAAGGCGGGCGCTTGCGGTCCTCGGGGCGTTCACCGATCAAACACCTGAATGGGGGCTCGCCGATCTCTCGCGGTCCCTCCACCTGACCAAGAGCACGACGCTGCGCCTGCTCGGCGCGCTGGAACGCGAGGGCCTGCTCTCGCGCTTCGGGCCCAACGGGTCCTATCGCCTCGGTCCGACCGCGATCGAGCTTGGCGCGCGAGCCCAGCGGGTCCATAGTCTCCCCGGTACCGCACGCGCCGAGTTGCTGCGCCTGGCCCGCGCGACCGGTGAGACCACGAGTCTCGAAGTCCTGATCGGCAATGAAATCCTGATTCTGGACGAAGTTCTCGGCACCCACCTGGTAGGCCGGTCGTCTTCCATCGGCACCCGGTGGCCTGCCCATGCCGCCTCGACCGGCAAGGTGCTGCTCGCGGCGGCACGTCAGGGCAACGTCGAGACCTGGCAGGGTGCCCTGCTCGATATCACCCCTCGAACTGGAGCAGTATACGCCGCGCACCATCACCTCTCGGCAAAAGTTCGACGCAGAGCTGAATCGAGTCGCGAAGCTGGGATATGCCACGGCCATCGGCGAGCTCGAGGCGGGGTACGTCGCGATCGGTGCACCGATCCGCAATAACGCCCAGCACGTCGTCGCCGCGATCTGTGTCGGCGGCCCCTCGAACCGGCTCACCGAGGCGAGAATCCCCGCTCTCGCGGCCGAGTTGCGCCAGTCGGCCGATCGAATCTCCCGGCAGCTCGGAGCCCGCTTGTGAGCGACCGCAGCCTCTCTCTTGCCCTGGTGGGGCTGGTCCTCCTCGTGATGCTTCCGGCGCTCCGGCCGGCTCCGGCGGCCGGCGGTCACCTCCTTATCGTGGGCGGAGGGGAACAGCCGCCGGAGCTGGTGTCGCACTTCGTCGAGCTGGCCGGTGGTTCAGGCAAGGCAAAGATCGCGGTGGTGCCGATGGCGAGCTCGGAGCCGGTGGAAACCGGCAAGGAGAAGGCCGACGAACTCGCGGGGCTCGGGGCCACCGTAATGGTGCTCAACCTGAATCACGATCAGGCAATGAGCGATTCCGTGGCGCACCTGCTGGACGGTGTGACCGGAGTCTGGTTCACCGGAGGAGATCAGGCCCGGGTCACCCCGGTGCTGCTCGGAACCCCGGCTCTTCGGGCGATAGAGGCGGTGCGGGAGCGGGGCGGCGTCATCGGCGGCACGTCGGCCGGTGCCGCGATCATGTCGGACTCGATGATCACGGGGAACCAGTATCGCGCCGGCGTCGACACGGTCGGCTACTACGACGACGAGTTTCCTACGATCGGGCGGCGGACGATCGAGGTGGTTCCCGGCCTCGGATTTCTGCACGGGGCCATCGTGGACCAGCATTTCATCCGCCGGGAACGGCACAACCGGCTGTTGAGTGTCGTGCTCGAGCGGCCGACGCTCGTCGGAGTTGGGATCGACGAGAGTACCGCGCTCGAGGTGGAACCGGACGGCCGCTGGGAAGTGCGCGGGGCCGGAAGTGTGATGGTGTACGACGCGCGCCATGCCAGAATCACTCCCGCCGGCGCGCCACTCCTGGGAGCATCGGGAATTCAGGTCGCTGTGCTGCCGACCGGCAGCCGGTTCGATCCGCAGAGCGGGACGGCGGTGCTGGCCCCTCGGTAATGTTTGCTTCGCTGTACTGATTCACCGCAAAAAGGAGGTACTACGATGCAGGTTCGAGGGAGTCTGATGGCAGGCTTGTTCCTCGGTCTGGTCCTGGCGGCTGGCGCCGCTGTACCCGTCGCGGCACAAAACGCGACCGTGCACGGCGTGGTCACCGATTCCGCGACCGGCCGGAACCTGGAGGGCGCGCTGGTGTCGATCGCCGGCACCCAGATTCGCACCCAGGCCAAAGCGGACGGAAGCTTTGCCTTTGCGCAGGTCACCCCCGGGGTCATCACCCTCCGGGTGCAGATGATCGGATACAATCCCGCCGAGCAGCAGGTAACGGTGCCGGCGACGGGTGATGTGACGGTGAGCTTCGCTCTTGGGGCCAAGGCGATCGAGCTGCAGGAGCTGGTTTCCGTCGGCTACGGTGAGGCGGCCAGGAGCGACCTGACCTCCGCCGTGGGCTCTCTGGATGGCGAGGGCCTTACCAAGACGGTCGCGGGCCTGGATGCCGGCCTGCAAGGCAAGGTCGCCGGCGTTCAAGTGCTCCAGAACGCGGGCAATCCGGGCAACGGCATCTCGATCCGGGTCCGCGGATCCGCCTCGATCTCGGCGGGGAACCAGCCGCTCTACGTGATCGACGGCGTGCCCATGATCTCCGAGGACTACTCCCAGCTGGGCCTGGGCGGTCAGGGCATTTCTGGCGTGTCGGGGATTTCGCAGAACGAGGTCGAACGGATCGACGTGCTCAAGGATGCCGCGGCGACCGCGATCTACGGTTCCCGGGGCTCCAACGGCGTCGTCATGATCACGACGAAGCGCGGTAAGGCACAGAAGGCCCAAGTCACCCTGGACGCCTACACGGGCCCCCAGGTGGCGTCGCGCCGGCTCGACATGATGAACTCGACCGAATACCTCACGTTTTTCAACGAGGGTGCGGAAAACGACGGCTACGGACCTAACTATCTCGGGGTGGTCGGTGTGGACGACAAGATCAACACCGACTGGCAGGACGCCGCGCTCCGTGAGGCCCCGGTGGGCAGCATCCAGCTCGCCGTGGCGGGTGGGGACGATCGGCTCCGCTACCGGGTCTCCGGTGACATGTTCGACCAGCAGGGAATCGTGATCGGTTCCTCCTACCGAAGGCTGGCCGGCCGCATCAACCTCGATTTCAACACCAGCGAGAAACTGTCCTTCAGGTCGTCTCTAGCCGTTTCCGGTGAGAACAACCAGCGGATCGAGAACGACAACAGCATCACCGGTATCATCACCGACGTGGTGGGCAACGCGCCGATCTTCCCGGTCAAGAAGGATGATGGAACGTTCTTCGGCCCGGGCGACGACTTGCCCAATACCGGCAACACGCTGTTCATCGACATGCAGTATCCCAACTCCGTGGCGCTGGGCACTCTGAATACCGCCGAAGCGCGCACCACGCGGATCATCGGCAACCTGGAGGGCAACTACCGCTTCGGCGGGGGATGGGGCTTCACCTCGCGAGTCGGGATTGACATGCTCGACGTGAAGGAGACCCAGTTCGAGTCGCCAGACATCAGCGGGACTTATGCCGCGAGCGCGGGCGGTGTCGTCAAGCGGAGCTACTCCGCCGGAAACCGCTACGTCTTCGACAACTTCTTCAGCTGGGACCGGACCTGGGACGGGCGCCATCACGCCCTGACCGCCACGGCCGGCAACAGCATCGAGTACACCAACAACGACCTCAACTTCATTCGGGGTGAGGGACTGGCTGACCCGAAGCTGACCGAGGTACGTAATACGACGATTCCGACGGTATTCGACGGGACCGAGTCCCGCTCGACCCTCGTGTCGTTCTTCGGCCGGGCCAATTACTCGCTCAACGACACCTACCTGCTGAGCGGAAGCCTGCGGACCGACGGTTCGTCCCGGTTCGGTCCCGACTCACGCTGGGGCGTGTTCCCAGCGGTCTCCGGCGCGTGGGTCATGACCCGGGATTTGTTCAAGAATTCAAGCTGGCTCGATGAACTGAAGCTCCGCGGCAGCTGGGGTCTCACCGGCAACCAGCCCTCCGATCTGTATCCGTACCAGGGAACGGCGGGGACTTCCAACTACGGCGGCACACCCGGGCTGGCAAACTCCTCGCTTTCCAACCCGGCGCTCAAGTGGGAAAGCACGGCGCAAGTCGATATCGGGGTCGACCTCACGCTCTTCAAGGGTCGCGTCTTCCTGACGGCGGACTGGTACAAGAAGAACACCCAGGACCTGCTCCTGGCACGTCCGATCAGCAACACCAGCGGATTCACCACGGTGTTCGACAACGTCGGGGACATGACGAACAAGGGCTTCGAGATCGGACTCGAGACGGTCAACATCCAGGCCAAGGACCCGAAGGGGTTCAACTGGAGGACCGGGCTCAACCTGTCGATCAACCGCAACGAAGTAACCAAGCTGGCCAACAACGAGCCGTTCAGCTCCTACGTCAACCGGGTGCAGGTCGGGCATGAGCTGGGCGAGTTCTACATGCTCAAGTTCCTCGGCGTAGATCCAGCCACCGGCGACGCGATCTTCAAGGATGTCGATGGAGACGGCGTCATCACCTCGAACGACCAGACCTTCGTGGGCAGCCCCCATCCCGACTACAGCGGCGGCCTGACCAACGAGTTCACCTGGAAGGGAGTGGACCTGAGCTTCCTGATGACCTTCAGCCAGGGCAACAAGATCTACAACGACATGCGGACGTACAGCGCGTCGGGCGGCTATTACTTCGACAACCATTTCAAGGACCAGCTGAAACGGTGGCAGAAGCCCGGCGACCAGACCGACGTCCCCCGGGCCAGCTACGACGGCGTGTCCGGCGCCTATGGTGATCCTACCAGCCGATTCCTCGAGAACGGATCCTACCTGCGCATGCAGGAGGTCACTATGGGATATCAGTTCCCGGAGAACTGGGCAGCCGGCGTCAAAGCCCGGAGTCTCAGACTCTATGCCGGAGTGCGGAATGCGTTCGTCATCACCGATTACAGTGGATACGATCCTGATGTGAACAGCGGAGGGTCGTCGACCAACGTGTCGCTGGCCAACGACTTCTATGCCTACCCGCAGGCGCGGACCGTCATCCTCGGCATTCAGGCGGGGTGGTGAACCATGACTACTCATACTAACGCGACCGCTCGGCGGACTCCGATGATGAAAAGGCTGATACTTCCGTTGCTGCTGGTAGTCTTCGGACTCACGGGATGCGACAGCTTCCTCGACGAGCAGCCGAAGGACCAAGTGCCGTCGGAAGGCGCGATCACCGACCTCCCGTCGGCGCAGGCGTTCCTGGCCGGCGCGTATGCCGGGCTTCAGGAGGACAGTTACTACGGTGGTGACTTCGAGCTCTTTGGCGACCTGTCTTCGGACAACGCCCAGGACATCGGCACCTTCAACTCGTACAAGGATGCCCAGAGGCACAACCTGCAGCCGACCAACGTCTCGATCACCGACATCTGGTCCGCGATCTACATCGCGATCGCACGCGCCAACACTCTCATCAACGACGTGCCGGGTGTTGTAACGATTGCCCAGGCCGACAAAGACGAGATCGTGGGCGAGGCGCTTGCCTTGCGAGCCTTACACTATCACAACCTGGTCAAACTCTTCGGAGGAGTGCCGCTGGTTCTCAAGGAGCCGGGGAGCGTCGAGGATGCCAACAGCGTGGTCCGTGCCACGTCGGATGAAGTCTACGCCCAGATCCTGAGCGACCTCCAGCAGGCGGAGACGCTCATCAGCAACCAGACGGGGCCGACCAACACCGCGACTGTCGGTGGCGCCAAGGCGCTGCTCGCGCGGGTCTACCTGTACCAGGGGGACTACGCCAACGCCCTGGCCAAGGCGGATGAGGTGATCGCGCTGGCGCTACGATCTCGATCCGGTCTATTCGGATCTGTTCCCCAGCGACGAAAACGACAGCGTCGAGGACATCTGGAAGGTGACTTTCACCGATGTGCAGTACAACTACATGTACTACTGGTGGTCGGATCCCCAGGGCGGTGGTGCCGAGTTGGCACCGACGGCGAACCTGGTCGCCGCGTATGATCCGAACGACGTCGCGCCTGGCGTGGAATGTCTACATCCCGACTCCCGACGACACCTCGGGTGGGAAGTACCCGACCACGGCGGGTGCCGAGGACATTCACGTGATTCGTTTCGCTGAAGTATTGCTGATCAAAGCGGAGGCCCTGGCGCGGCAGAACCAGCTCAGCCGCCGCGGTTGACGAGTACAACAAGATCCGGGTGCGGGCCGGTCTTGCTCCCCACGTACTCGGGGTTGACGTGACCACTCAGCAGGAAGTCCTGGATGAAATCGATCTGCAGCGGCGGCTGGAGTTCTTCGCCGAGGGCGACCGGTGGCCCGACCTGGTCCGCACCGGCCGCTGGCAGCAGGTGCTGCCCGGTGTGCCGTCGTACCAGACGCTGTACCCGATTCCGCAGAGTGAAATCGATGTGGCAGGGGGTCTGGTGCAGAATCCGGGGTATTAGTCCGTAGCAGGCAACACGCGACGCCGGGATGGCCGAGTGGCTGTCCCGGCGTTGTTGCGTTCACTGGGCTCTGGCAGAAGCGGCCGCGGAAGAACGCATGAACGAAGAAGAGATGCAGTCTGTCGAACGTCCGCTTGTGGATGCCTGAAAAGCTTACCGCGGAACACGCGGATAACGCGGAAGCACGCGGATGGGAATGGTTGTACTCGGCAGTAACTGATTTCTTCTCGTGGGTGGACCTTTAAAAGCTTACCGCGGAACACGCGGATTCACGCGGAATACGCGGAAAAGAGCACTGTTTGTTTTGTGTACCACACGAACGAACAGAAAAAGAACAAGAACACTCCGCGTGTTTCAGCGTTATCCGCGGTAAGCTGTTTCGATCCCTTCCAAGTAAACGTCGGAATGGCTCGGTACTCGGTACCCGGTACTCGGTACTGTAGGCTACTCGTTCGATTCCTGCATGAAGGGCTCAAACACTATATCCACGCTGTATCCCTGCGGGGCGAAGAGGCCGGTGAGCAGCTGGCGGGCGCCTTGTTCCGCGTGCGCGACCACCGCCATGTCCCGCGCGGCCCAGACCAGGTGCTGCCGGGCGAGCTGGAAGATCGTGTCGCGGTCGGCCGGCCGGAACGGATTCCAGAGGCCGCGGCTCTCGTCGTAGATCTTGAGATCCTGGATATCCACCCCGACCAGCCGGGCATGGGGCAGACTGAGCGAGATCCGTTTCGCCTTGTGGTCGATATTGACCCGGGGCGGGTGCTGGAGATCGAGACCCACCAGGGCCTTGCCGGTTACGATAACCAGCGAGCGCTTGGTGGACCCCAGCCGGGTGTTCTCGTAGACGATCACATCCCGCACCGTGGCTTCGGTCGTGACCACCTTGGCCACGGTCTTGAGCTGCTCGACCACGACCGACTGATCGACCCGGGTCCTGCTCTGGAGCAGTGAGGAGGTGCGACTCAGCGTGAGCCCGGCGAGGACGCCGAGGATGAGCAGCACAAGCCCCGCGACGATCAGGCCGACGTGGCCGATCGCGCGGGGTTGGTTGTCCAAAGGCGTGCTACCTGAGATAGAGGAAGAGCCCGACACCAGCCGCAATGGCGCCGGCGACGGTGACCACGTCCTCGTCAATGATCAGTCCGGTGACGAGGGCGGCGGCGCCAGCGATCATGAGGGCCGATGCCGGTTCGCTTGCCCGCCCGGGCGACAGCGACCGTCGCAAGGTTCGCCGACTGCTCCGGAGGGGTAGTAGCCGGCCGCAGTGCCGCGGCCGCCTGAAGGTTCTGCACCGATGGGCCGATCAGACCGGGTCCCTGGGTCTGGGCCACGACGGGACCCGAGATCAGGCTCAATGAAAGCGCAGAAATCGCAATGAATGCAGCGCGCACATTTCCTCCTTTAGTGGCGCAGGGTGGGTTCAACGTTCGGCGGCCTCGATCAGTTTGCGAGTCTTGGCCAGATAGGCATCGTAGGCTTGCCCCCAGAGTCCGGAGAAGCGGGACTTCTTGGGGAGGTTCTGAATGGCTTCGAGCAAGGGTCGCAACACCGGGTCGGCATAATCCTGGGCTTCGACATCCCGCAACACTTCACTGCGGGGAAGCTTCCCCTCGGAAAACGCCCGGGCGCGCTTGGCAATCTCGTGCCGCCTGGCGGTGACGTCGGACGTCATGGAATGGATCTCATTCTTCGGTGTGATGCACTGTGAAGAGCATTTCGCTCGCCATCGTCGCGCGCACCGTGAGCGGTACGCCCGGCGCCAGCACCACCATCTGTCCCGCGGACACCTGATGCGTGGAACCGTCGGCCGTGACGACCAGCCGGCCGACCAGGGCGTGGATGGTGACCACTCCCTCGGTCTCGTGTTGTCTGAGGTGACCCTCGGGCTCGAAGAGGTAGAGCACCACGGTCACCTGCCCGTGGCGGAACAGCGCGATCTGCCGGTGCCCTTCGACTGCGGCGTGCGGTTCGGCCCGCAAGCGCGCAGCAGCTTCCTTCAAGTCGAAGAGCTGGGCCGGATCGCGGAATCGATCCTGAGGGTGGGGGCGAAGCCGTTCGGGAATGGTCATTACACCTGACCGGTTCGGACGTGAGTTGAGTACCGAGCCGGAGGGATGGCCTGCCCTCCAGCCGGATTGAAGCTAGGTGAAAAGTGGGCGGGAGGGAACTGACAGCCTGGCTATGCCGGGTCTGGCGCGTAATTCTGGAAAGGGTCGGTGAGCATCCGCTCCTGCTTGCCGCTCTGCTCAAAGACGTGAACCAGTTGGACCTCCTCGCCGACCCGCTTCACCCGGCTTTCCAGCAGCTTCAGCTCGGGTTTGTCCGCCAGGCCAAGCTCATTCAGCCGCTCCGCCTCGGCCTTGCAGATGGCACCAGGAGTCGGGGTGGGGCGAGGGTAGGGGTCCTCGTGATGGGCTACCAGCGCGCGCCAGTGCTCGTCGCCCGCCCGCTCGACCGATGCGCGAATGTCTTCCCGGGTAAATGGCATGACAGCTTCTGAACGATCCTTGGCTACCTACTGAGCCCCCAAAAAGCATACCGCGGAGTACGCGGACAACGCGGAAGCACGCGGAAAAGAGCACTGATAATGTGGCTGATTCTGTGCTCGGCCTGTTCCGCGTTAAGCTGTTTCAGTCGTCCGTTCTTCAGCGTTGACACAACGAACATGCAGTACATCACAACATCATCTCCGCGTTCTTCCGCGCGTTTCCGCGTCGTCCGCGGTAAGCAGTTTGGCCCTCAGGGCAGATACTCCGCCGCCAGGCGCCCGGAGAAGTAGACCCCGATCCCGCTCCCCACGGTGCTCAGAATGAAGGCGGTCATGAAGCCGAACGGGGCTCCGATCCACCACCCGACCGCCCCACCCACCGTCGCCCCGACCAGCCAGACGATTCCTTTCATATAACCGGCCTCCGGGCCTGGTCTGGGCCCGAATCAGGGGGGGACTGCCATTTCGGGGTGGGGGTCCTTATATTCACTTCGACGTATGACATAGCCTTCGGGCCCCGGGGAAACAGAGCAGACCGGGTGATGAACCTGCCAAGAACCATCGTCCCGGCTGGTGCAAACGCACTGGACCGGGCGTTGTGTTTCTACTCCCGGCGAAGGAGCAGTTCCTTGATCGCCCCGGCCGGCACGCCGTAGACAATTCTGCCGTTGCTTCCCTTTTCTCCGCCATACACCAGCCCGACTACCATTCCCGCCCGGTTAAAGATCGGGCTCCCGCTGGATCCCTGCGCGCCGTAGCTGTCGAGCTGGATCAGGTCAGGCAGGGTACGGGACACCGTCCCCAGGGTAAGGGTCGCTGCGACGCCCAGCTGGCGCCAGTCTGCCCCCTTCTGAAGGTCCAGGCCCGAGGGGGAAGCCGAGGACCGCGACCGGCTCCCCTACTTCGGCCCTGCTCGTCGCGATGCCTTTCACCACCGGAATCCCCCGGCGCACCGACGTCTTGAGCAGCGCCACGTCGGCCTGGTGGCCCACCGCGACGACGTCAGCCCGGAAATTCTGATTCGAGCCGTTGAACACGACGCCGACTTTCTCCGGGAGGCGTCCCACCGAATCGACCACGACGTGACGATTGGTGACCAGGAGTCCTCCGTTGGCATCGGATTGAATCGCGAACGCGGTGCCGGTGAAGCTCCGCCCACCGGGGAACTGCACGAACACGATCGCCACGGCATCCTGATTTGCGGCTGCAATGGCAGCCCCATCGAGCGCCGCCACCAGGGCGAGGTTTCGCTGTTGCTGGGTAGCTGTCTTGAGCTGGGCTTTGAGCTGCTCGATCTCCGGCCCGGTTGCGCCTGAGGCATTGATCCTCTGCTTCAGCCGCTCGGCTTCCGCCTTCGCCGAGTCGAGAGCGCCCTGCATTGCCTGGGTGGTACCCGACACGGTTGCGATCTGGGCCACGAGGCTGTCCACCTGGCCCAGCAGGAGCTCGACGCTGGGCCACCAGCCGGCGCTCGTTGAGAGAATTGGACCAGAAGTAGGCGCCCGTCACGAGCAGCAGCATCGCGAACAGTATGTACTGCACCGTCCGATGCTTCTTGGTCTGCTCCTGTACCGCAATCTTGATCCTCGTGGTCGCACCGGCGCTGCCCGCTGTGGACCGCGGCATCTTGAAGGACCCCGGTGATGCGCCCTGGGGGATGAGAATCTGCTGGTGCGCGGGACCGGCCCCCGGGAAAGCGCTGGTCTCCATTACCGGGGGAGTGTGCGATGCAGGGAGCGCGCTCGGCGGCGGATCGGGAATCGAAGCGAACTCGACCCGCGGCCCCGAGGTGCCGAACTGGATGATGTCCTTGGAGGCCAGGACGTGATCTCCAGTCAGGCGCTGGCCGTTGACCAGGGTGCCGTTGGTGCTCCCCAGGTCGCGCAGTACGTAGAGTTTTCCGGCCAGGGTGATGGAGGCGTGGCGGGCGGAGACATCGAGGTCCTGATCGGCGTCGAAGCGCAGCTCACACTGCGGGTGGCGCCCGACCAGGATGAAGGGCTGACTCAGGACGTCGATCTGACCGGCGCGACTTCCCGACAGGATTGTGAACTGGGCCTTCACCGGCCTCCTGGCGGCTTAGCCGCGCAAGAAGAGGAAGTAGAGTCCCAGCCCGAGGGCCACGAGACTGCCCGCCACCACCCACCAGGGCACCGCCGGCTTCCCACCGATCGGGGTCGGAGGCGGGCTACCGGTATAAACGGGTACCGGCTCGGTGGTCGTGTCAACCTCGCTGAGGGGATACACCTGGTACCCGGCGTTGTCTTCTCCCGCCGGCTCGGGAAGCGCTTCGCCCTCGAACCGAACCGCCACCGCGGTGATGTTGTCGGGTCCTCCCCGCTCGTTGGCCAGATCGATCAGCTTGGCGCACAGCTGCGCCAGGTCGGACGTGGAGCGCGCCACCTCGGCAATCTCTTCCTTCTTTACCTGGCCCGAGAGGCCATCCGAGCAGAGGATGATCAGGTCGCCTCGGCGGAGCGGCAGATAGGTGAGGTCCACCTTGACCCGGGGATCCGGGCCCAATGCCTGGAGAATGATGTTGCGCCGTTCGCTTTGCTCCGCCTCCTCTTCCGTAAGCTCGCCCGCTTCGACGAGGCGCTGCATCAAGCGATTGATCCTTGGTCAGCTGGCTCGTGTGGCCGTTGCGGATCAGATACCCGCGGCTGTCCCCCACCTGGGCGAGATAAAGGTCGGATCCGAACACCCCGGCCACGGTCGCCGTGGTACCCATGCCGCGCACCTCGGGATGCTCGCGGGCGTAGGCGTTAATCCGGTTGTTGGCGAGCTCGACCGCTTCCTTGAGCCGATAGGCGAAGCGCGGGCCTGAGCCGTCAGGATCATCCGGCCACACGCTGGTCATGTGGCCGAAGATCGCGTCGGTCGCCATGCTGCTCGCCACCTCGCCGGCCGCGGCGCCACCCATGCCGTCCGCCACCATGAACAGGGATCCCCTCGGGCCGACTGCGTGATTCCGCATATCGGCCTGGAGGTTCGCGACCCTGCGGCTCAGGTCCGCGACGAGGAAGGTGTCCTCGTTGTGGTCGCGAGTGCGACCCACATCGGTCTTGCCGAAAACGGAGACGAGGACGTTAGCCAAGGGGCCTCAGTTGATACCGTCGAGGATCTGCTGCCACACCGACCGGGGATTGAGACTGTGGGCCCGCTGATACCAGGTCTTGGCCCCGTTGGGGTCTTGTTCCTTCAACAATGCCGATCCCATGACGGCCGCTGCTTCGGCTCTGACGCTGTCGCCGAGCGCGGGGGTATTCCATGCCTTCTGGGCAACCTGCTTCCCTTCGGCCCGCTTCACCTCGTCATCCACGAATTCGATATCGTCGGCGAACCTGAGTACCTGGGTCTTGAGCGCACCGAGATCCACCGGCGGATGGCTCGGGGTGACCGAAGGGTTGCTAATGGTCCTGACGGAATCCCGCGCCGGCTGGGTTCCGGGATCAGGGGTGCCGGTCGATTTCGTTGTCGTTTGGCTCGCCGCAGCGAGGGAATTGGTCGTGTCCACCCGTCCGGCGACGACCACCGCGGTGGTCTCCGGCCGGGCCTGCGCGGGGAGCGAATCTACCTTCTGAATCGGCGTCCCGCCGAACAGAGTTCCGCGCAGCGCGTAGGCCCCACCAGCGAGCACGATCAGCGCCGCCGCGGCGATCGGCACGATCGGCAATCTTCTTGTACCGCCGTCCCGCCGGTCCGCCGGTCCGCTTTGTCCGCCCCGTCCGCCTTGGCAACCACCGTCTTCAACCCCTGCGAAATCCGCTGGATGTCAGGATCCACCCGGGTCGGGGGAACCGTCGCCAGCAGGCGATCCATGTCCTCCGGCTTCACCACCTGGGTCCCGGCCTCGAGATCCACTGCAGTCATGGAAGCGGTCGCCGTCGCGAGGTCACGCCCGAACTCGACCGCCGTGGCATAGCGATCCGCCGGTGAGCGGGTGAGCGAGCGGTTGAGCACGGTCTGCAGCAGGACCGGGAAGCGCAGGTCGGGTCGAGCCTGGGCCAGCGGCAACGGCTCGTCGGTGAGCCGCTTGATCATCGTCTCCTGCGCCGTATCGGCTTCGAACGGCAGCTTGTCGGTGATCATGCGGTAGAACACGAGCGCCAGCGAGTAGAGATCGGAGCGACCGTCGCAGGGGTCGCCCGAGAGCTGCTCCGGACTCATGTATTCGGGCGTGCCGACCACGAGGCCCGTCTTGGTGACCTTCTGCCCGCTCGCCTTGGCGTCGGTGGCCTTGGCGATCCCGAAGTCCACCACCTTCACGATGTCCCGCCCGCGGGCAGTCATCACCATGATGTTGTCGGGCTTGAGATCGCGGTGGACGATGCCCAGGTCGTGAGCTGCCTGGAGTGCGTCGGCGCACTGGGTGATGATTCCGGTGGCGCGGGGCAGGGGCATCGCCCCGCCTTCATCCAGCAGCCCGCTCAGGCTTTTCCCCTCGATGTACTCCATCGCGAGGTAGATGAGCCCTTCGCGAGTCTCTCCGAAATCGTAGACCGCGCAGACGTGGGGATGGCTGATGCGGCTGGCGTTCGCCGCCTCGCGGTTGAACCGGGAAATGGCATCGGCGTCGTTCATCATGCTCTGCGCCATGATCTTGATCGCGCAGCGCCGACCCATCTTCACGTGCTCGGCCAGGTAGACCTGGCCCATCCCGCCTTCGCCCAGCTTCTTCTGGATGTGATAGCGCTCCGCGACGATCTGTCCTACCAGGTCGCGCGCCGCTTCCTGCGCCCGGAGCGGAGTGCCGTCCCTCTGGCAGAAGAGGATTTCATCGCCGTACTCGGCGCCGCATGCGGTGCAGAACTTCACGTCAGCTCCACCCGGAGCATCTGGTCGCCGACCAGGAGGCGGGACCCGTGCACCACCTGCCGTTCACCCCGCACCGCGATCGCCACACCGTTGCGGCTCCCCTGGTCCACCAGCACGAAGTCCGCGTCCTCGCTGCGAATCATGGCGTGCATCGCGCTCATCGAGGTGTCGTAGGGGAATTGCCAGTCTCCCGACTCCCGCCCGATCCTGATCGAGCGGCCCGGTGAAAGGTGAACGATGTCTCGCGGACTGCCATCGGCCCGGATCTGGGCGAGGTTGGCAATGTCGGCGTTAGGGGTGAGACTGCCGAGCCGCCGAGTCTGGTCTTGTTCGGGGGGACGGGGACCGGGGTACCCGAGCCGGCGATAGCGAAATACCTGGCTCCCGATGAGAATCATGTCGCCATCAACCAGCCGGTGCGGCTGGTCGGTGTAGAGCCAGGTGCCGTTCTTGCTGCCCAGGTCGCGCACGCTGGGAATGCCGTCGAGCAGGAGGAACTGGGCGTGCACCGGAGAGAGGTATCCGTCGTCAGGGAAGTTGATGTCGGCTCCCTGCCGTCCGACGGTGGTGACCGAGTTGAGCAGCGGGTACCGCTGGGTGGTAGCTCCGCCCCGGTCGAGCAGCAACAGCTCGGCTCCCTTGCCTACTTTCTTGGTCGCGAGTTGGAAGGGAGACGCAGGGTCGGGCGGCGGTGCCGCTATCGCTGTTCCGCAGGCGGGACAGAACGCGAAGCCCTGATCGTTGGGCCGGCCGCAGTTGGGGCAGGCGCGGCCCGCCGCGGCGGTGGTGAGCCGCTTGCCGCACTTGCCGCAGAAGGGCAGGTCGCTTTGAACCGGACTCCCGCAGGAGGGACACGGGGCCATGAGAGGCGCGCTCACAGGCGAGTGTGCCCGGGTACCCGGCACACCACCGGAGCCTCCGCGCGGCGGTTCCGGAGGTCCTGAAGTCACCGGATCTCCCGGAGCATCAGGCGGCCTTCGTGATACCGACCTTGGTGCGCCGGCCTCATGAAATCGCGACGGACCTCAGTGTGAGGAAAGAGGAGTTGTCGGGGAATCTAGGAATGGCCAAGGAGAGCGTCAACAGAGCGCTTGGCGTAAGTCATAGTGCTGGTGTACCTTGGGCGACATGACAGTGAAAAAAGTCGCGCTTCTGATGCTGATCACGGCCTGCGGCTCTTCTTCCAGGCCATCACCCACGCCGAGCCCGGCGGCAGGCGCTGCACCGGCGGGTGGCGCCGCAGCGGTCAGGACGGATCGTCCCGACACGATCGGAACCAAACTCCCACCGGTCCCTGCGGCGCGCGGCCCACTCGCAATCAGCGTGATTTACCCGTCGGCCAGCGACCTGGTCGATGCGCGGGATTCCAATTTCATCTTCGGGTCACTCGGCACCGGCGAAGCGACGCTGTTCATCAATGGTCGCGCCGTGCCGGTTGAGCCGAATGGTACCTGGATCGCATGGCTCCCGTTGCCGGCCGATTCAGTACTCCAGTACGACATCACCGCCCGCACGGCGACCGACTCGGCGCACCTCGTCTACACCGCGAAACGACTCTTTCGATTTGCCCCGCCGGCTCAGGGCGTCTGGATCGACTCCACCTCGATCACTCCACGGGGCAATGCGTGGTGGCCGTCGGATGAGTTTCTGCCGGTGAGCGTTCGCGCGGTGGAGGGTGCGGAAGTGCGGGTGCTGCTCCCCAACGGGACCATCGTCCCGCTCAGGCCATCTCCTCAGCCGGAACAACCCAGCTGGGGCGTGCGGGCCTTCGATCGGGACACGACGAACCTGGCGATGCCGCGTCGAGCGGATAGGTACGTAGGAGCAATCAGAGGCGTGGCGGTCGGGGAGAATCCAGGGCCATTGCTCGGCGGACAGGTCGGACAAGTCGGACAGGTCGGACAGGTCCCCTCACCCGCCCAGTCCGTCTCGCCCGTCCTGTCCGCCTCGTCCGCCACAGTTGAAGCAATCATCGGCCCCGACACCGCCCGCGCCACCTGGAATCTCCGGCTCGCTCTCCTCGACAGCACGCCGGTCATCGTGGAATTCAACGACGACACGGCGCACAAGGGAGACACCGACAGCCTCACGATCGGGCGCACACGGCCGGGCGCCACCTATCACTGGTTCATGCCCACCGGCACGCGCACCGTCGCGACCGGACGTTTGGGCGAGGATCTCAGGGTGAGACTCTCGAAGGGAACCGAGGCCTGGGTACCTGCGGCGGATGCGCTCCAGCTCCCCACCGGGACGCCAGCGCTCCGGGCGACAGTCAGCTCAGTCACCGTCACTCCCTTCACCGACCG
Organism: uncultured Gemmatimonadales bacterium; assembly: GCA_963821525.1. Lineage (GTDB taxonomy): Bacteria > Gemmatimonadota > Gemmatimonadetes > Gemmatimonadales > GWC2-71-9 > DATBGE01. The sequence goes on from CAWGED010000005.1 coordinate 570,679, forward strand.
GCTCTCGCTCCGGGTCCCCCTATCGCAACGCATCCCCTTCCGGGTCGAAGAGGGGGAGAAGCAATTGACCCTCCGGCTCTACAACTCGCTGGGCGATCTCGACTGGATGCGCTACGGCGGGACCGATCCCTACCTGAAGCGGATGAGCTGGGAGCAGGAGAGCAACGACGAAGTCACCATCCGGCTCGACCTCGCCGGACCGGTCTGGGGTTATCGCACCAGATGGAGCGGGAACGATCTGATCTTCGAGGTGCGGCGGCCACCGCACATAGATAAGGATTCCCCGCTCGAAGGCAGGCGAATCGTGGTTGATCCGGGGCACCCTCCGGCCGGTGCGATGGGACCGTCCGGTTTCCGTGAGGCACAGGCGAACCTCGCCGTAGCGCTCAAGCTCAGGGAACTGCTCCAGGCCAAGGGCGCGCAGGTGATCATGACCCGCAGCACCGATTCCGCGGTTGATCTCTGGCCCCGGGTCAAGCTCGCCGACACGGTGAACGCGGAGCTTTTGGTTTCGATTCACAACAATGCGCTGCCCGATGGCCTGAATCCCTTCACCAACAGCGGATCCAGTGTCTTCTACAACCAGCCACGCAGCGTCCCCTTAGCGATGGCGGTACAGCGGGCACTGGTTCGGCGGCTGGCGATTCGTGATCTGGGGGTGAGCCGGGGAGATCTCGCCCTGGTCCGGCCGACCTGGATGCCGTCCATCCTGACTGAAGGGCTGTTCATGATGCTCCCGCAGCAGGAGGCGGCGCTCCGGTCGGAGGCGGGACAAGCGATGTACGCTCAGGCCGTTTTTGATGGAATTGAAACGTTCCTGCGGGGTGTGGCGGGGGAGGGGGGTGCTGACGTCCCCTAGGCACACACGCCAAACAGAGCGAATGATTCCTGGTTTCCTCCGCCGTAAGGGCGCGCCGCTGTTCCTCCTGTTGTTGATGGGAGCGGTGCATCCCCTTGCGGGCCAGTCCCCCGAGGATCGCGCCGCCCTCGAGAAGTTCCGGGACTCTCTCCGGGCGGTGGATGACACCACTGCCTTGGTCAAGCTCGAAGCCCGTCTCATCGACGTGGCAAAGGCGGACCGGGACAACGCGATGAATCACCTGCGCCTGGGGTTCGTGGCGCTGCGGACCGCGGACCTGGGTAGCAAGTCGCGCTATGACGACGCCGCGGGCGAGTTCCAGTGGGCGACGGACCTCCAGCCGCAGTGGCCCTGGGGTTGGTATGGAGTGGGAATCGCCGAAGACGGTGTGGGCGACTCCCAGATCTCGCTGGTCGCGGGACTGCAGGCGATGTTCGGCAAGGATCACCTGACCCGCGCGGCCAATGCCTACACCCGTTCGATCCAGGTAGACCCCTCGTTCGTGCAGGGCCTGGTCGAGCTCTCGGCCACCGCACTCCGGCAACGCATCAACATCAAGATTGACGTCGCGCGGGAAGCACTCCGGCAGGCGGCAAACACCTCGGCCTCGTCCAGTCCCGAGGTGTTGTTGTATCGGGGACGGGTGGAGCGCGAAGTAGGCGACATCGACTCCGCCGTTGCCGCCTTCAAGACCTACATCGAGAAGGGCGACAATCACAGCCTGGGCCAGCTCGAGCTGGCCCGCGCGCTCTTCCTGCAGGGTACTCTGGACGGGCAGCCGGCCTACTACGAAGGTGCGGCGAGCGATGACCCGGTGACGGTCAAGGAGTATCGCTCCGACCTGGCCGTGATCGCGTCGGACAGCGCGCTGGCCGAGTTCGACGCGCTGGCGGGACCGAACCGCGCCGGATTCCTCCACCGGTTCTGGTCCGAGCGGGACCGTGCTGACTTACGGAAGGACGGCGAACGGCTCCGGGAACATTACCGCAGGATCTACTACGCTCGGCAGCACTTCCAGCTGGTCAGCAACAACCGGCACTACGACATCATCGAGCGATACCGCTCCGGCAGCCGGGATTACGACGACCGCGGCATCATCTATATCCGCCACGGCGAGCCCAACGCCCGCGCCACGTTCAGCCGCCCGGGGATGGAGTTGAATGAATCCTGGCGCTACAACCGCCCCGACGGCGACCTGGTCTTCCATTTCATCGCGCGGGAAGACGTCCAGGACTTCAAGCTGGTGGAAAGCCTGTTCGACGTGCTGGGCTTCGAGGGCGCTACCGCGATCCGGGGTACCGACGTGAGCCTGGTGGCGAACGAGTTGCTCCTGTCCCGGGAGAAGCTCTCGCCGGTCTACAGCAAGCTCCTGGGCGGCGGCGAGGCCGCGTCTCAGCGGTATCTCACCGAAGAACGGAAGATGGGGCGCGAGAGCATCCTGATCGGGACCACCACCGACAGCTACGAGCTGCGGTACCCGCGCTCACTCGAGGTGAACACGTCGGTCGCCGTGGTCGGCCGCGATTCGGTGAACGGCCTCTTACATCTCTCTTACGCTCTCCGCGGCTCGAGCCTGCAAGGCGTCGCCTCGCCGAGGGGGCAGGTCTATCCGGTCCGCCTGCGCCTCAGCATCGCGGACGCGCGCGGCAACACGGTGGCGCGGGTAGACACGACTCGCCTCTTCGTCGCCCAGGTCGCGGTGCCGGAGCGTGAGTTCCTGGTGGGCCGGGTTTCGGTGCCGGTGCCGGCCGGCCGCCTGAGTTATCGCGTGGCGCTGGAAGAGGGAGACGATCGCGGGCTGCTGATGACTCCCGATACCATCACGGCCGGCGACTTCAGCGGCAACAGCTTTACGCTGAGCGATCTGGTACTGGGCACGCCGATGGCGCGCGTCTTCTGGCGGCCGACGGCGGACGATACGGTCTACTTCAATCCGATCGGCACCTTCCGCAAGAGCGCGGCGATGGATCTGTACTACGAGGTCTACGGCCTGTTCCAGGGTGCGGGATACAAGACCGAGGTCGTGGTCGCGAAGGACGGCGGAGGCGGCCTGTTCGGGATGTTTGGCGGCAAGAAGGCCGCGATCAAGCTGAACTTCGAGGATCAAGCCGAAGGACCGCTCACCCGGGTGCACCGGAGCATCGGCCTGGAGAAGCTCTCCGGGGGCAAGTACTGGCTCGAGGTCACGGTCACCGCCTTCAACGGCAGCCAGCAGCGCTCGAGGGCACCCTTCGAAGTCCGAGAATAAGAAAGCGGGAAAAGGGAACAGGCAACGGTTTTTCAGGGCGGATTGTTCCACTGGAACAGCTGTGATCGAAAGTGGGGCGTTCTTCTCTGAGTTGTCCTGTTCCCTGTTCTCTTTCCCTCTCGTCTTCCGACTCGCTGTTCCCGTTCCCTCCCTGTTCCCCGTTCCCGCTCTTGGTAGGATGTTCGCCCCTTGAACGACTGGGATTCCCCGCCTAGCTTCGGGCAATGTTCTGCTCCCGGTGTGGGCAAGAAGTCCAGAAGGCGACGCAGTTCTGCCCATCCTGCGGTCTCGACCTCAGGGTCACGACTCCCATCCAAGCCATCGCGACCGGAGACGTCACCGAACTCGACATAGTTCGGGAGGCGTTGCAGGGCGAGTACGAGATCCTGGAGGAGCTGGGCCGCGGAGGCATGGCCATCGTGTACCGCGCGATGGACAAGCACCTGGGCCGGGAGGTGGCGGTCAAAGTGCTGCCCTTCTCGCTGGCCTTCGACGCGGACTTCGTCGAGCGCTTCCAGCGCGAGGCGCGCACCGCGGCACAGCTCGAGCATCCCAACATCATCCCGATCTACCGGGTCGGCAAAGCGGGACGCGTCATTTACTTCGTCATGAAGTATCTGCGCGGATCGTCGCTCTCCAAGATGATGTCCGAAAGGCCCAAGCTCACACCCACCGAGATCCAGAAGATCCTGGTGGACGTGGGAAACGCCCTGGGATATGCCGCCGCCCGCGGCACGGTGCATCGCGACGTGAAGCCCGACAACATCATGTTCGACGAGCACGGGCTCTGCGTCGTGACCGACTTCGGCATCGCCAAGGCGGGCAGCGGCCAGCGGCTCACCGGTACCGGCATGTCGATCGGCACGCCGCACTACATGAGCCCGGAGCAGGCGCGGGCCCAGCCCATCGACGGCCGGAGCGACATCTATAGTCTGGGGATCGTCGCTTACCAGTGCCTGGTCGGCGAGGTGCCGTACGACGGGGAAGACAGCTTCTCGATCGGCTACAAGCACATCATGGAGCCGATCCCGTCGCCCCCGCTGCATACGCCGGAGGAGAAGCGGCTCTTCGAGATCATCCGCAAGATGATCATGAAGGACCCGGTGGATCGTTTCCAGGATGCCGAAGAGCTGATGCGGGCGCTGGAGGGCCAACCGTTCAGCACCCTCCGCCGCCCCTCCCTGTCACAGGTCGGCATGGCGGCGCAGGCCACCTCTCCGCTGCCGACCTCTCAGGAAGTCCAGCCGGTTGGCCGGCCGAGCGGAGCAACCCCGGGTCGGCCGATCACCCCAAGGTCGAGCACTCCGATCCCGGTCCGGCAGAGCGGCAAACGCCGACCGGTGGCGCAGCGATCCATCGCCCAGGCGCCGAGCCGGGAGTTTCCCGTGGGATGGATCGTGCTGGTGCTGCTCCTGGCAGGCGGGGCGCTGGGCTTCTTCTACTATAGGAATAGCCACTCCGCTGATGCGACCGCGAAACCGACTCCGGCTGATACCACAACACCGGTGACCCGGGACCCGGCCGCCCTGGCCGAATCAACGAGGAGGGCGGTTGACTCGGTGCTCGCCGCCCATGACTCCACTCAGGGTAAGAGTCCCACGGACACGGCGGACACATCGCCAATCGTCGGTCCGGTCGTCAGCGATAGCGGCGGGCTCCGGCTCACCAATCTGCCCAAGGGCAGCACGGTCATGGTGGACTCGAAGCCGCTGCTCGAGCCCGAGACCCGTCTCCCCGTCGGCGCGCACGAGGTCGCGATCTCGGCGCCGCGCTACACCTTCTTCACCGACACCGTAGACATCGCCGCGGGGCAGATGCTGGTCTTCGCCCCGGAGCTGGTCCCGATCGGGACGGCTCCGAATGCCAAGCCGACGCCACCGGCCGCACTCGATTGCTCGGCGCCGAGTCAGGCGAACCGGTACGGGCGCGCTTGTTACGACAAGCCGCCGCTTCCGGACGGGCCGTCCAGAGTCCCGCTCACCGATGACATCACGGGCACGCCGTCTCCCTCAGTGCTGCTGGTAAAGGTTTCGGCCGATGGCCGTACCGTCAGCGTCCAGACCAACACGCCGTCCAACAGTGCGGCCTTCAATAACCTCGCGATCGCCTTTGCCAAGAATCTCAAATGGCAGCCGGCGGCCAAGAACGGCACCCCGGTCGAAGGCTGGACCCAGTTCGCCTTCTATCCTTCCGAACGCTGAACAATCATCGATGCCGAATATTCATCCGACCGCGTTCGTAGCTCCGGGCGCGGTGGTTTTGGGCGACGTGACGCTGGCCAGCGAGTCGAGCGTCTGGTTCGCCGCAGTCCTCCGGGGCGACATGGCGCCGATCTCGATCGGAGAGCAGAGCAATATCCAGGACGGCACCATCGTCCACGTGGACGAGGGCGAGCCCTGCATCGTGGGACCCCGGGTCGGCGTCGGGCACCGGGTGATCCTTCACGGCTGCCGGGTTGAGGAGGAGTGCCTGATCGGAATGGGCAGCATCCTGCTCAACGGTGTGGTGGTGGGGAAGGGGAGTGTCATCGCAGCGGGGGCGGTATTGAAGGAAGGGATGGTGGTGCCGCCCGGGTCGCTGGTGATGGGGGTGCCGGGGAAGGTGGTGCGGCAGGTCGATGAGGAGTTGGCGCGACGGATTGAGGGAACGTGGAGACATTATGTGGGACAGGCGAGACGGTATAAGGGCGGAGCATTGTGAATGGGGAGTAGGGAATAGGGAGTAGGGAGTAAGGGAGGCTAGGTCCCTCGTCGCTTCGCTCCTCGGGATGAGGTGCACTTTCGCTTCGGCCTGCCTGCAGATGCCGTCGCCTGTCGCTTTTGTCGCCGGTCGCCTTCGAATCGACTAGAACCTCTACACCACAACCCCTACTCCCTACTCCCTTCCACCTCTCTCCCCATCGCAGATCCCGACGTGTCCACCACATTTGTGATGTGAAAACCCATCTACGGCTAAATTCCGCCACTATCCAGCGTATTGATGCGAGCACCCTGCTTCCGTACCTTTGAACTCCGTTTTTCTTCCCGCTGATCACTTCGTTATCATTCGATCATACCCTTGTGACACTCGTTCGAACGAGTGACAGGCCCATGGCGACTTCCCCGGCTTCGAAACGCTCCCTGCAACTCTCGCCCAACGCTCTCACCGTGCTGGAAAAGCGCTACCTGATCAAGGATGACGCAGGCCAGCCGGTCGAAGAGGCCGCCGACCTGTTCTGGCGGGTGGCCCGGACGGTGGCGGAGCCGGATCGCAGATATGGAGCGTCCACCGGCGCCGTCGAGGCCGTGGCCGAGGCGTTCTTCGGTCTGATGGCGAACCGGATGTTCATGCCCAACTCGCCGACCCTGATGAATGCGGGCCGGCCCCTGGGGCAGCTCTCCGCCTGCTTCGTCCTGCCGGTCGAGGACACCCTCTCCAACGGCCGGGACGGCATCTACGACACCCTCCGGGCGATGGCCCTGGTCCACCAGTCGGGCGGAGGGACCGGGTTCTCCTTCTCCCGGCTCCGGCCCAAGAACGACATCGTCCGCTCCACGATGGGCGTCGCCTCGGGTCCGGTCTCCTTCATGAGCCTGTACGACGCGTCGACCGACGTGGTCAAGCAGGGCGGCACCCGTCGGGGCGCCAACATGGGCATCCTGCGGGTGGATCATCCGGATATCATGGATTTCATCACCTGCAAGGACGACACGACCAAGATCACCAACTTCAATATCTCGGTCGCGGTCACCGACGCCTTCATGGCGGCGGTCGAGGATGATGGTGAGTACGACCTGATCCATCCCAAGACCAAGGAGCCGGTCGGGCAAGCTCAAGGCCCGGGAGGTCTGGGAGAAGATCATCCACGGCGCCTGGAAGACCGGCGAGCCCGGCGTCTTCTTCATCGACCGCGCCAACTACTACAACCCGGTGCCGCACCTCGGCGCCTACGAGGCCACCAATCCCTGCGGCGAGCAGCCTCTGCTGCCTTACGACGTCTGCAACCTCGGCTCGATCAACGTCGGGTACTTCGTCAAGGACGGGGCGATCGACTGGGACCACATGCGGCAGGTGATTCACCTGTCCACCCACTTCCTCGAGAACGTCATCGACGCCAACAACTACCCGTTGGTGGAGATCGACGAGCTGTCGAAGCGGATCCGGCGCATCGGCCTCGGCGTCATGGGTATGGCGGACCTGCTGGTCCGGCTCGGCATCCCCTACGACTCCGACGAAGGGGTCGAGATGGGCCGCAAGATCATGAAGTTCGTGGACGACGAGGCCAAGGTGGAGTCGGAGCGCCTCGCCATGCAGCGCGGGGTGTTCTACGAGTGGGAGAAGAGCATCTGGGGCCTGGACGGCACCTGCGCCCGGAACGAGCTAGGCGAGCGGATCCGTCCCATGAAGCGGCTCCGGAACTGCAACGTCACCACCGTGGCGCCCACCGGGACCATCTCGATCATCGCCGGGTGCAGCTCGGGGATCGAGCCGCTCTTCGCCGTGGCGTTCATGCGGAACCAGGCCGGCGTCCTGATGCCCGATGTGAACGAGGACTTCATCGCCATCGCGAAGAAGGAAGGCTGGTACTCCGACGAGCTGATGCAGCGGATCGCCGGCCACCGGATCGATCGTCTTCGACGAAGTGCCGGAGAAGTGGCAGCGGGTCTTCACCACCGCGAACGACATCAAGCCGGAGTGGCACATCCGGATGCAGGCGGCGTTCCAGGAATACAACGACTCGGCGATCTCCAAGACCTGCAACTTCGCCCACGACGCGTCGGAGGAGTACGTCGAGGAGATCTATCGCCTCGCCTACAAGCTCAACTGCAAAGGCGTCACGGTCTATCGCGACGGCAGCCGGGACATGCAGGTCTTGTCGACTGGCTCCACAGCAAAGAAGGTTGTCGAAGCGGTCGGACAGGGCGGGCAACAATCGTCCGACTCGTCCGTCTCGACCGCCCCGTCCGTCCGCGACAATGCTGACCTCCACGGCGAGCTCGCAGAAATTCGGGCCGAAAATGAGCGACTCCGCCGGATCGTCCACGACCTCGAGGCCGAGAACCTCCAGCGGCGCCAGAAGCGGTCGCGGCCCGAGACGCTGAAGGGCGTCACCCGCCGGGTCGAGACGCCGCTGGGCACGCTCTACGTCACCATCACCGAAGACGACCGGGGTCAGGCGTTCGAGGTCTTCATGAGCCTCGGCAAGGCCGGCGGCGCGTTGATGGCGGACGTCGAAGCGATGGGCCGGCTCATCAGCCTGGCGCTCCGCTCGGGGATCCCGATGCGGGAACTCCACCGCCAGCTCCGCGGCATCAGCTCCGACCGGGTCATGGGCCTGGGACCGAACAAGGTCCTCTCGGTGCCGGACGCGGTCGGCATCGCGATGGAGAAGTGGATGCAGGAGAAGAATGGGATTCAGCAGGAACTGCTTCCCAGCGTCAACACCGGCGAATATCCGGTCATCGAGCTGGTCCAGCGGCCGCTATCTCCTGAAGGGATTGCCGCCGAGGCGGAGCAGATGGGCCTCGCCATCGGCCCGACGCTGACGGGTGCCTGCCCCGACTGCGGCTCGCAGCTGGAGTTTGCCGAGGGGTGCATGAAGTGTCACGTGTGCGGATTCAGCGAATGCGGGTAGGGGCGACCCTCGTGGTCGCCTAGGCAGGGCGGGCACAAGACCCGCCCGAACGGTGAACGGTGAACGGGCCGAAGGGGCGACCCTTGTGGTCGCCCGGGGCTTAACGTAGAACCAGATCGCTGTCATTCCGAGGGTCCCCTGAGCAAAGCGAAGGGACCCGAGAGCCTGCCCTGAGCGTAGCGAAGGGAATCTCAAAGGTAGGCACGCAGCAAGAACAGCAGTTTAAAACCGACAGCTAAACCACTGATGGACCAGGAAATCAGACGGGGCGGCCAGGCGGTCGCCCCGTTCTGTTGTGCGAAACGAGACATGCGCCCTGTTCTGTACTTAGATACGAACCATATCTCAGAGATTGCACGTCACCCGGATCGTGCGGATTCCCAGCCAGTAGTAGCGGCTCTACAGGGCAGCCGTGCTGCGCTGGCCATAACGCTCATCCATTTCGTGGAGCTGTCAGATCCTGGCTTCTCGAGCTTCACCGCAGTACGAGATCTGCTTCGCAGTGTGCCCGTGGCATGGACTGGCAGCACAACTGAGGTCTGGGATTCGGAGATCGCTGTTGCATGCGCTCGGGCACGCGGTATAACACGTGAACCACCCCGAGTGTTCCATAAGGACGCACTTGACTGGAGTCGCGGACCCTCACCAACAAGCGATGACGCCGGTACTTTCTTGGAGGACCTCGTCAAACAATCTGAATTGCGAGAGGGATTGTTGGATGTGGCCAAAGAGGCCGGCACAAGTGTCGATGATCAAGACTGAAGCGGTACTTGTGAAGGAACCGGTGTTCCCTCTTAGGATTGGCGTGCAAGATCACCTTGATTCATGGCGCGCCCGTAACTGGGACTATGCTCTCGGGTTGGATGCCGATGACATCATCCGAAGTGCCGGTGGCCCTCCAGGTTTTCCTTCGCTGCATACCTATCACTCGACTCTTAGGGGCGATTGAAGCAGCAGTCGAAAAGCACCAAAAATGATGTGTTTGATGAATATCACGCGGCGTATGCGCCTTATGCAGCTGTTACAGCGCTCGATCGTGCTACAGTGTCGCTACTCAAAGCTGCTGGGCTGAACGTGGTACACCGAGTGACGTCGTTTCTTAGCGACGTACCAGGGATACTGGAAAGAGTGGAGCGAGGTGCAATCACTCCCGTCGCCTCAGCAACGTGATGATGCCAACACCTGTGCCCATTCTCAAATCCTTTCGAGTGCACTATGACAATCGGCCAATCTCTCCTCCCCGAATTCGATCAGGAAATGATGCTGACTCGCAGGCTCCTGGAACGGGTGCCGAGCGAAAAGGTCCAGTGGAAGCCGCATCCGAAATCGTTCCCCCTGGGGCACCTGTCCCAACTGGTGGCGTGGATCCCGGGCTGGATCACCAACACCCTGCGCAAACCCGAGCTGGACCTCGCGGCCGGCGGCGGCGGTTACTCCTTCGAGACCACCGACAACCTGGTCAAGCTGCTGGACGAGAACGTTCGCGGCGCGCGCGAGGCGCTGGCCGAGGTGAATGATGCGACCTTCGCGCAGCCCTGGTCGCTCAAGATGGGCGAGAAAGTTTTGTTCAGCGCGCCGAAAGGCGTCGTGGTGCGGAACCACATCAGCCATCTGGTGCACCATCGCGGACAGCTCACGGTCTATCTGCGCCTGCTGGATGTGCCGCTGCCGGTGATCTATGGGCCGACCGCCGACGAGAAGCCCTGGTAATGTCGCCCACTCGACGCGAAGTCCTGACCCAGCTCGCCGCCGTCGCCGTCCTCCCGCTTCGTGGCTGGGTCCGGACCGACCAGGACCCGCTCGACGGCACCATCGCCGACTATCAGGCGAGGGGATCCTCATCGGCGTGCTGGTTTGTGCTGCGGCCGGCGTTCGGGATCGTGACAGCGGCCGCAGCCCCGGACCTCACGCGTACACCGGGTACGCCGCGTCATACATGTGGCGCCGGATCTCACCCCGGACATCCGCCGGCCTCGGGGCACGTGCCAGTCCCTCGGCCCAGGCGACCTCGGCCACCGCCTCCGCGATCGCCGCCGAGACCTGGCGGATGTCGCGGAGCCGCGGAAAGAGGAGGCCGCTGTCGAGCGACGCCTGACTCACGCCCGTGGCGAGCGTCCGGGCCGCGGCATGGAACATCGCATCGGTCACCCGTTTCGCCCGCGCGACGATCAGTCCGAGACCCACCCCAGGGAAGATGTACGCGTTGTTGCCCTGGCCCGGTACCAGCGTCCGCTCTCCCAGCCGCACCGGCTCAAACGGGCTGCCGCTGGCGAACACCGCGCGCCCCTCCGACCATTGATAAGCCTCCAGGGCGGTGCACTCCGACTTGCTGGTCGGATTGGAAAGCGGAAAGATGAGGGGCCGGGCGTTGATCCGCGCCATCGCCCGGATCACCGGTTCCGTAAAGGTCCGGGGCTGCGCCGACACGCCGACGATGGCGGTGGGCCGGAGCGACTCGACGGCGGCCAGCAGGTCGGCCGCCGGCGAGTGATCATGGGCGTAGGGCAGTTTGTACTCCGCCAGCCCGGTCCGGCTCTGAACCACCAGGCCGCGGGAATCCAAGAACCAGCAATGGGTCCGCGCCTCCGCCAGCGGGATCCCCTCACGCACCATGGCGGAGACGATCAGGTCCGCGATCCCCGTCGCCGCCGACCCCGCCCCCAGAAACAGCACCCGCTGCTCGGTGATCGGCTGCCCGGTGATCCGCGCGGCGGAGAGCAACCCGGCCAGCGTCACGGCGGCCGTACCCTGGATGTCGTCGTTGAAGCAGCAGACCCGGTCTCGGAAGCGCGCCAACAGGTGGATGGCGTTCTCCGTCGCGAAGTCCTCGAACTGAATGACCGCCTCCGGGAAGACCTCCTGCACCGCCACCACGAACTCCTCCACCAGCTCGTCATAGGGGACCCCGCGCACCCGCTCCTGCAGCAATCCCAGATACAGCGGGTCGTTCCGGATCCCGGCCTGGTTGGTGCCCACATCGATGGTCACCGGAAGGCACCGGGCCGGATGCACGCCAGCACAGGCGGTGTACAGCGACAGCTTTCCGATCGGGATCCCCATGCCGTTGGCGCCGAGGTCCCCCAGGCCCAGAATCCGCTCACCATCGGTCACGACAATCATGCCGATGTTCCGCTCCGGCCAGTTCTCGAGAATCCGCTTGACCCGGCCCCGGTCCAGGTCGGTGACGTAGAGCCCGCGAGGCCGACGGAAGATGTGCCCGAACTTGACGCACGCCTCGCCGACCGTCGGGGTGTAGATGATTGGCATCATCTCCTCGACATGCTCCATCACCGTCCGGTAGAACAGATGTTCGTTCCGGTCCATGAGACTGATGAGGTAGATGTACTGCTCGAGCGCACTCGATTTCTGCCGGAAGTTCTCGAGGATTCTGGCCTGCTGCTCTACCTGGGTGCTCACCCGCGGGGGCAGGAGGCCGCGAAGCCCGAGTGCGTCTCGCTCGGCATCCGTGAAGCCGGTGCCCTTGTTGCGCTGGGGGTCGTGCAGGTAATCGAACGCGGAGAGGGACATGGTTGAGGTCGTCCTTTGAGGTTGTCGGTAATCAGCTATCAGGTTCTGCAATCAGGTATCAGGCATCAGGAATCAGGTATCAGGTACCCCGGCGACGCAATCGCCTTCCTCATCCCGAGTCGATCCCGCGCTCCATCGGTCCGTACGCGTGGCACCCGAGCGGCAGACGACTCTCCGAATGGCTGCTGGCGAATCCCTCGCGGCCTGTTTACTTATTTCTCATCCACGCGACAAGTAGCTGGCCCCCGACGGAGCGGGAGCCACCCCGCGCGGGCGAAGTCGTAGGTGAAGAGCGCGAGGTGGCCAGACCCAACTCCCCGCGGCATCCGGTGCCCGCCAGCTGGGCTTCGAATCTCTGCGCGCCGATCGTCGAATCGCCCTCGACCCCGGCGAGAGCCACGGCCACGACAGATGTGAATACGAAATCCGCCTGGTCCCCGGATGGGAAGTGGCAGGATTCCCGCCTGGCGGAGAAGAGCACGAGCGGATTGCGGTCCCGAGTGTGGAGGCCGGGAGTCGAGCGCGCTAGAGACTTCAGCCCAACTCCCGGCGATGGAAGATCCGCCTCGCCTATGGCACTGACGATGACCGCGCCTCGAAGAACCGCGTGAGAAGTAAGAAATGAGACGTGCGAGGTTCGCTGCGTCAGATGTCGGAGAGTGACAACTGAGAGGGTTCTGCAGCGAGGGCAGGTCCATATCTCACGTCTTACTACTCACGTCTCACGTTTTTAAGACTGGATGACCCCGTCGCCCCGGTGGAACCTCCCGGCATGGTTTCCCTTGCCGAATGGCCACATGTGCCCAAGCGCAACGATGGATGCGTAAGAAGCGTCAGAAGGACGCTTCCCAAATTGCAAGGAGCGACGAGCTGAAGGTGCAGATCAAGGCGGAACGCGCCGCCCTCCCGGAGTAGGATCCGCACTCTGTACCCTGACCGTCGTACCCTCCCTCCGGAGGCTCTGTTCGGTATTCTGCAGATCCGAGGCCCGCACCCTTTCGAACACACACCAGCAGCCGGGGGCATGTCGCCGACCCGACGCGAAGTCCTGGCCCAGCTCGCCGCCGTCGCCGTCCTCCCGCTTCGTGGCTGGGTCCGGACCGACCAGGACCCGCTCGACGGCACCATCGCCGACTATCAGGCCGGCCGCCGGCGCGGGGAGTGGACCGCCCTCGAGGTCACGACCCGGGCACTCGAACGCTGTCGCGCCGAGGGGATGAGATGGCGCGCGATCGACGTCCTCTCGCCTTCTGCCCTGGACGAGGCGCGCGCAGCCGACGCCCGCCTGCGCGCCGGCACGATGCACGGACCGCTCGACGGCGTCCCGGTGTTCGCCAAGGCGATCTACGACATGCAGGGGCTGCCGACTACCGGATCCAACGCCGATTGGGCGCGGCTTTTCCCGGAGCTGCTGCGCCGCGACGCGCTCGAGGTGTCGCGACTCCGTGCGGCGGGTGCCATCGTCCTCGGGAAGACTGCCGCCGACGACTTCGCCTACCACGGCAACGGCACCAGCAGCCACACCGGCCAGGTGCTGAATCCGCACGATCCGACCGGCACCAAGACACCGGGAGGATCCAGCGCCGGCACGGCGGTCGCGGTCGCGGCCGGAATGGCCTTCGCGGGACTCGGCACCGACGACGGCGGCTCCAACCGCATCCCGGCGCAGTTCACCGGAGTCGTCGGGATGAAGCCGACCTTCGGCCTCGTCCCGCGCACCGGGGTGATCCCGACCTGGCCCTACCTCGATACCCACGGGCCGCTCGCCCGCACGGTCGCGGATGCGGCACTCCTCCTCGCCGCGATCGCGGGGCCGGACCGGTCGGACCCGCTGGCGCTCACCGGCAAGTGGGACAGCGCTCCGCTCCTGACGCTGCGCGACGACGCACTTGCCGGCGTGCGGCTCGGACTGGTGGAGGCGCATGTCCCGCGCAAGCAGATGACGGCGGAGGCGCTCGCGATGTGGGACCGAGCGGTAGGCGACCTCCGCGCGGCCGGTGCCGTGGTCGAGCCCTTCACGCCGGCGGTAACGCTTGCGACCTACCGGAGTGCCTTCGCCGCGGCCTCGGGCCGCCGCGGCGACGTGGTCGGCGACCCCAAGGCGCCGGCTCCCACGGCCAACGCGCTCTATCACTACTTCGCTCGGCGCACCAGCAAAGCTCGAGAGGCGGTGCGCCAGGGCTACCCGGCCTACCGCGCCTTCTACGACGTGCTGCCCGAGACCTTCGAAGAGTGCGAACCGCTGCTCGACCAGCCACTCACCGGGGACCAGGCGGGGAGTGCCTTCGCCCGCTCCCGCGCCGAGGTCGTGGCAATGTTGGCGGAGTCGATGGGTGCGGCCGGTGTCGCGGCGATGGTGTATCCCACCATGCCCTTCAACGCTCCCCGCGTCGTCGATGACTGGCCGGACATCCGCACCACGCTCGGTTACGGCAACTGGCTCGGCTTGCCCGAGGTCTCGGTTCCCGCGGGGTTCGGTGCGGATGGGATGCCGGCGATGAACCTCTCAGTAGTGGGGCTTCCGGGCGAGGATGCGCGAGTGCTGGCACTGGCGCATGGGTATGAGCGGCAGTCGCGGCGGTTCGTCGCGCCGGCGAGAGCGGGGTGACCATGTCCCTCCAACTCCGCTCCCCCGGCTACGCCAGCGCTCAACTCCTCACGTCCGTGGAGCGGATCCTGAGCAGCACCGCGCTCTGCTCCATGGCGACGACCAGCGAAGCGGGCACGGTGGACATCAACACCGCGTTCTTCGCAGTGGGGTCGGATCTGCTGCTGTACTTCCTCTCGCACCCCAACGCGGCCCACTCCCGGAACCTCACTCATATCCCTGTGATGGCGATGACGGTGTTCGACTCCCATCAGGAGTGGGGACGGCCCCATCTTGGGCTGCAGTTGTTCGGTAACGCAGAGCGCGTTGCCTCGACCATGGTGGAGCAGGCCCGCGCGTTTTACGCCGCGCGCTTCACAGGCTACTTCGATCGTGTGGTCAGGGCGGAAGAGTCGGGTGGAACCGCAGAGGCGGGGGTGGTCGGACTGCAGCTCTACGTCTTCACTCCGACGCGGCTCAAGCTGCTGGACGAGCCGACGTTCGGGGACGGGGTATTCATCCCAGTGGAGGTGGTGCGGGCTACAATCTCCGCCCCGTCGTCAGCACCACACTGAACCTCGCCTTCCCACTCATCATCCGGCGCCCTTCTCACCTCTCACATCTCACTTCTCACGCTTTTCAGCTAGATTACCCCGTCGCTCGATTAGCCCCCGGGCCCCTCATCCCCGTGCCGAAAGGCCATGTGCCCAAGCGCAACTATGGATTCGAGAAGCGTCAGAAGGAGCTTGCCAAACTCCAGAAACGCGAGCAGAAGGCTCAGCGGCGGGCGGAGCGAGCCGCCAGTCCCGAGGAGCCGGAGCTGGAGGTTCAACCCACCGACCCTTCCGTTCCTCCAGAGGAGTGAGGGGCAGAACAATTGGAAATTGGTAATTGCAAATTGATAATTGGCTTCTGACTCGAGGCTCGCTATCAATTACAAATTACCAATTCCCAATTCCCAATTGCCTCGACGGTCTTAGTGACTCGTCCGTATGATGATGGTGTCCTTCATGATGAAGCCGCCCTTGGGACCCTCGCTCCGGACCGACAAATCCTTCAGGGTCCGCTTGGCGAGGGATAGCCGCTTGGTGCCGTCCTTCGCTTTGTTCTCTGCCTTCCGTGGTGCCGACATCTTGCCCTCCTGAGACTAGTGAGTGAGATCTGGAATCTCGTTGTGTAACTGATCAGTCGAGGCCTGTTGGTCTAAGACTATCGGCCCGCTCGTCCGTACGATTCCGGAACCCCGCTGATGAAGCCTCCCTTGGGTCCCGCGCTCCGAACTGAGAGGTCCTTCAGGGTCCGTTTGGCGAGGGAAAGCCGCCTCGTGCCGCCCTTCGCTTTGGTGACTGCCTTCTCTCGTGCCGACATCTTGTCCTCCTGGGACTAGTGAGTAGCTCTGGAATCTCGTTGCCGCGCCGTTGCGCTTAGAGAAACTTCTTCGGGCAATTGGAGCTCGACGGCGGCGGCTGGGGGCAGCTCCAGGTAATGGGGGGACGAAGCCACCCGCCCCTTGGACCGGCGCCGGGAACCGTCAGGTCTCGCAGCGTCAGTTTGGTGAGCGAGAGCTTCCCTTTGCCCTCAGCCTTGAGCGATGATTTGATTCTCGTAGTCACGGTGGTGCTCCTTCTAGTGAATTGTTGGGTTCAGTCGCGCTCATGTTGGTAATCGCAATCGGGCTGCCGATCCCGACAAGGCTCAAACCTCAACGTCGGATTGTGAGATCTGACCGAACCACCCATGCCCCTCTCAGTCGGCCAGAAGGCCCAACGCTCGCTTCACCTGACCGAAGAGCACGTTCGGCTCTACGCTCAGATCACCGGCGATCACAATCCGCTGCACTTTGATCCTGACTTCGCGGCGGGAACCAGGTTCGGACGCCTGGTGGTGCAGGGAGGACTCACGACGGGCCTGCTCCATGCGCTCGTCGCGATGGATCTGCCGGGGCCCGGCACGGTTTTCTTGAGTCAGAACTGGAAATTCGTGGCCCCGGTGTATCATCGGCGACACGATCACCGCGGAAGTCGAAGTGCGCAGCGTGCACCCGACCAAGCCCGTCACCCAGCTCGGCGTGAGGGTGTGGAGGGAGGGGGGGAGACGGTGCTTGAGGGGGAGGCGTGGTGCTATCGGTTTGGGGCGGAATAATTGGTAATTGAAAATTGGTAATTGGTAATTGAGCGCGAGCCGTAGGCCACAAGCCAATTATCAATTACCAATTATCAATTCCAATTGTTGAGCCGGCTCCGGTGGGCGGTAGTCGCGGCGCTCGCGGCCGCCGGCCTGCCCGTCGCGATGGTGAATCCGCGCCAGGTGCGCGACTTCGCGAAAGCGGTGGGGCGCTTGGCCAAGACCGACGCGATCGACGCCAGGTCCTCGCGCTCTTCGGCGCGCGCGTGCAGCCCGCGCCGCGACCGCTGCCGGATGCCGCGACCCAGGAGCTGCAGGCGGTGCTGCTGCGCCGCCGCCAGCTGCTCGAGATGCTGCTGGCCGAACGGCAGCGGCATCCCCGCAGTCA
This sequence comes from uncultured Gemmatimonadales bacterium, assembly GCA_963821525.1. GTDB lineage: Bacteria > Gemmatimonadota > Gemmatimonadetes > Gemmatimonadales > GWC2-71-9 > DATBGE01. Next base: position 588,027 of record CAWGED010000005.1, read on the forward strand.
CGGCCGGGTCCGCGCCAATCTGCGCAGCCACATCCACTGGCTCGAGAGGAGCCTCGCCGATACCGACGACCAGCTGCGCGAGCTGATCGAAGCCAGTCCGCTCTGGCGGGTGCAGGATGAACTGCTGCAAAGCGTGCCGGGCGTGGGGCCCAAGCTGGCCTCGACGCTGCTCGGGCTGCTGCCCGAACTCGGCCACCTCGATCGGCGCCAGATCGCGGCGCTGTCGGCGTCGCGCCGCTGGCCCGCGACAGCGGCACCCTCCGCGGGCGCCGCACCTGCTGGGGCGGTCGCGCGCCGGTGCGCGCCGTGCTCCACATGGGCGCGTTGGTCGCCGCGCGCTGGAATCCGATGCTCCGCGCCTTCTATCAGCGGCTGCGCGGCGGCGGGCAAGCCCGCGCAAGCTCGCCCTCACCGCCGTCGCCCGGAAACTCCTGGTCCTCCTCAACGCGATGCTGCGCGATGGGCAACGGTGGCGCTATGCCTAAAACCATTCACCAAACCAAGACAGTTGCTCGCTACGCTCGGGATGAGGTGGCCGGACCCATTATCAATTGGCAATTACCAATTACCAATTCTTGCCCTCCTTAGCAACCCCCTCCCGTCCGCCCCTGTCCAACCGGGAAGCCCATCACTCCTGGAGCCCTCCTCATGCTGGCTGAATGGACCACCGACCTGCGCCATGCGGCGCGCGCGCTTCGGCGCACCCCCGGCTTTACCGTCACCGCCGTCGCCACCCTGGCGCTCGCGATCGGTGCCGTGGCCGGGATGTTCAGCGTCGTGGACGCGGTGCTGCTCAACCCGCTGCCTTACGCCGCCTCCGACCGGCTGGTAGACATCGCCGGCACCGCGCCGGGCTCGGACATGCCGGAAGATTTCGCGGTGGGAGAGGAGTTCTACCTCCAGTATCGGGACCAGTCCCATCAACTCGAAGACATCTCCACCTACAACTCCTTTACCTCGACGCTCCGGGTCGGCGACCGGGTGGAGCGGATCCGGATGTCCGCTCCCACCAACTCGCTCTACTCCACCCTTGGAGCGCGCCCGATCCTGGGTCGCGCTGCCGGTCGCCGAGGACGAGGACAAGGTGGTGGTGATCAGCAGCGCGTTGTGGCGGTCGTGGTTCGGTGGCGATTCCTCGGTGGTTGGGAAGAGTTTCTCGATCGCGGGGCAGAGCCGCATGGTGATCGGGATCATGGGTCCCGAATTCAGGTTCCCCACCGATGGCACCCTGCTGTGGATCGCGGGCGAGATTCTGCCCACGAGGTTGAGGTCGGGGAGTTCGACACCCCATTGGTCGGGCGGATGGCGCCCGGGGCGACGATCGAGACCGTTGCCAATGAGCTCACGACATTGGCGAAGCGGCTGCCCGAGCGGTTCGGCGGGCCTGCCAGCTACGCGCGACTGATCGGGCAGCACCGAGCCGTGGTTCGCCCGCTGCTCGACCGCATGCTCGGCTCGGCCACTCGCTCGATGCTGGTGCTGCTGGGCGCCGTCACCATCGTACTGGTGATTGCCTGTGCCAACGTCGCCAACCTCTTCATGGTGCGCGCCGAGGGGCGGCACCGCGACCTGGCGGTTCGGCGGGCCATCGGGGCGACCCGGAGCCAACTGGTGCGGTTACAGATGGCGGAGGCGTTGGTGGTGGCAGTTCTCGCGGGCGGGCTCGCCGTGCTGCTCGCTGTGCTTACGCTGCCCCTCTTCCTCCACGCCGCACCGCCCGACATTCCCCGGCTGGATCAGGTTGGCATCAACCCAGCCACCGTGCTGGTCTCGCTGAGCGCCGTGCTGCTCGCCGCGCTGGCCTGTGGTGCCATCCCGGCTCTCCGCGCCTCGGAGCCGGACCTCCGGCGGCTCAGGGAAGGGGGGCGCGGCGCCACCGGCAAACGGCATTGGGGGCGCGACGCCCTGGTGGTAGGCCAGACGGCACTGGCCTTGGTGCTGCTCATCGGCTCGGGGCTTCTGGTGCGGAGCTTCCAGGCGCTGCGACATGTGGATCCCGGGTACGATACAAAGGACGTCTTCACCTTCCAGTTTGCCCCGGAGCAGGAACGGCTGAACGACGGCCCGACCTGGGCGCGATTCCATGTCGATTTCATGAACCGCCTGAGGAACCTGCCGGGTGTCACTTTGGTTGGCGTGGTCGAAAACGTCCCCCTCAACGAAGGCACCCAGACCGGACGGTTCGTTTCGCAGGAAAATCGTGATGCAGAGGGTGGCACGCTGCTCAATTACACCTGGACCGCGGGAGACTACTTCCAGGCCATGGGGATTCATGTGGTCCGGGGCCGGCCATTCACTACTGACGAGACGACCAGCCTGCCGGGGAGTGTGGTGATCAGCCAGTCGGCGGCAACCCTGCTCTGGGCGGGGCAGGACCCGATCGGTCGCCGGCTGATGCGGCAGGGGGATTCGACCTGGAATACCGTGGTGGGTGTGGTTGGCGACGTGATGCAGGATGGCTTCCGGGATACGCCGCAGGCCGTGGTGTACTTCCCACTGGTGGGGCCGACACCCGACGCCTGGCGGATCGGCTCGCCCGCCTACGTCCTCAAGACGCCGCGCGCCGAGACCATCGCGCCCGAGGTCCGTGCCCTGGTACGGGAGGTTGCACCCGAGGCACCAATGTACCGGATCTTCACCATGGCTGGTCTGGCGAAGGATTCGATGGTGCAGCTCTCCTTCACCATGCTGACGCTGGGCGTGATCTCCGCGCTCGCGCTGATCCTCGGCGCGGTCGGGTTGTATGGAACGTTGTCCTACATCGTTGCCGAGCGCACCCGGGAGATCGGGGTCCGCATGGCGCTCGGCGCCACCGCCCGCCAGGTGAGGCGCATGGTGGTCGTCCAGGGCGCGCGAGTGGTGGCTGCCGGGGTAGTGATCGGGATCCTGGCGGCGCTTGCGTCCACCCGCGCATTGGGGAGTCTGCTCTATGGGGTGACGGCCGTGGACGCATGGACCTTCCTCGCCATGTCGGCCGGGATGGTGTTGATCGGACTGTTGGCGAGCTACCTGCCGGCCCGGCGGGCGAGCAGTGTGGATCCGATTGAATCGTTGAGGAGCGACTGAGGGGTGGGAATTGGTAATTGGAATTGGTAATTGGTAATTGGCAATGGGTAATTTGTTAGTGATTGCGAGCCCTAAGTCAGAAGCCAATTATCAATTTTCAATTACCAATTACCAATTGTCGAGCCCCCTATGCGCTTCCCGACTCTCCTCACCATCGCCGGCGTCCTCGGCATAGTCTTCGGAATCGGCTTCCTCGTCCTCCCCGCTTCGAGCCTCATGCCCTACGGCGTTCGCACCGATGCCTCCGGGCTCATCATGGCCCAGTTCTTCGGTGCCGCACTGCTGCAGCTCGCCCTGGTCTTCCTGTTCATCCGCGACATTCCCGCGACTCACATCCCGCGACTTGCCCTGGGCGCCTGCATCGGTGAGCTGGCCGGGCTCTGGGTAGCCGTCCGCATCCAGCTCGGGGGACACGTGAATGCGTTCGGGTGGTCAACGGTGGCGATCTATGCAGTGCTGGCGATTGCCTTTGGTTTGTTTGCGGCTGGGAAAGGATGAGGAGAAGAGCCGGATGAGGCTTCCGAGGGTCACGGAGAGCTCATCGTTTTCAACACGAAGGCACGAAGGGCACAGAGGGCTCGTTGTGATAGCACGATCCCAATTACTGTGGCGAGATCTCTTAGGCAATCTCATTTGAATCAACAACAAACATCAGTTGATCTTGCCAAACTGACTCGGAAGTCAGAGTGCCAACGGAACTCTCTGTGCCCTTTGTGTCTTTGTGTTTGCTTGTTGATGCTTGATCGTCTAAGGACCGAGGCAGCCAATTGCAGATGGAAGATTGAACGGCTAACAGCTAACAGCTAACAGCTAATCGCTAACAGCTACGCCCCGCCATGAACCTGCTCAAAGCCATCGGAAACACGTCCATCGTTCGGCTGCGGAGGGTTGTCCCAGCCGGCTGCGCCGATATCCTGGTCAAGCTCGAGTGGGAGAATCCGACCGGCAGCATGAAGGATCGGATGGCCGAGGCGGTCATCTCGCGCGCCGAGGAGGATGGAAGGCTCAAGCCGGGGTACACGGTGATTGAATACACCGGTGGCAGTACCGGGGCGTCGCTTGCCCTGGTCTGCGGTGCCAAGGGTTACAAGATCCAGATCGTCAGCTCCGACGCCTTCGCCCAGGAAAAGCTGGACCAGATGCGAGCATTGGGCGCCGAGCTGACGATGGTGCCGAGTGAGGGCGGGAAGACGACGAAGAAGCTGATTCTGGACATGATCGAGACCGCTCGACGGATGAGCCAGGAACCCGAGACCTACTGGACCGACCAGCTCAAGAACCAGGACAGCATCGCCGGCTATTACGGACTGGGTGAGGAGATCTGGAGTCAGACGGAGGGGAGGGTGGACGCCTTCGTGCACAGCGTCGGCACCGCGGCGTCGATTCGAGGAGCTGCAACTGTGCTCAGGCGTCACAACCCGGCCATCCGGGTCGCCGCCGTCGAGCCCGCGGAATCCTCCGTCCTGCTGGGCGGCCTGCCCGGCCCTCATAAGATCGAAGGGATCGGGATCGGCTACACCCCTCCGCTCTGGGATCCGTCGGTCGTGGACGAGATCATCCCGATCAAGACCGAGGACGCGAAGGAGATGACGAGAAGGCTGGCACGCGAGGAGGGATTGCTCGCGGGCCCCTCATCGGGTGCCAACGTCCTCGCCGCGATTCAGGTGGCGCAGCGGCTGGGGCCGGGGAAGCAGGTGGTGACGCTGGCCGTCGATTCAGGGCTCAAGTACATGCATACCGATGTGTATAGAAAGACCTAGAACAGCGGGAACGGGGAACAGGGAACGGGGAAAAGCGAGAAGGGAGAAAGGAGAAGAGAGGGGAAGGGGAGACGCAGAGAGGTGAGCGCTTGTCAGGGAAAGGGCTAGGCAATTGTCAGTCATTTCCCTATATCCGCCTTCGGTTTTCTCCGCTTTTTTCTCGTGACCACCCTTGTGGCAGGATATCATGCGCGTTTTCTCCCGTTTCGCTCTTCTCTCAGTCGGCCTGGCAGCGTGCGGTGAAACCGATAACTCTTCGCCCACCGCGCCCGATCAATCGCTGACTGCAACTGCAAGTTATACGGTTCACGCCCTCAGCATTCCCACGAACGCCATCAACGGCGACGCTACCTCCATCAACGATGCCGGCATCGTCGCAGGATGGTATCGCACCAATGCGGGTTGGACCGCGGTTCGCTGGACCTCCCCCACTCAGCGACAGAGTCTGGGCAAGCTCGCGGGGTTCAGCAACGCGCTCGCCGAAGGGATCAACCAGGCCGGCACCATCGTCGGGTTCGCATCAACGTCGGACTTCCTCAATGCTCGTGCGTTCATCTGGACTCAAGCCGGCGGCATCAAACCACTTCCCGATCTGGGTGGCGGCAGCAGTCTGGCAATGGGGATCAATACCGCGGGAGTCGCCGTCGGCCTCTCGGCCGATCCCCAGCAGGTGACCCATGCCGTCAAATGGACTGCAGCAGGAACTGTAGTAGACCTCAACCCGATGGGAGCCACCAGCGAGGCGCTGGCCATCAACGATTCAGGTGACGTTGCCGGGTGGGTATTCCCGAAAGGGGGCAACGCGACCCACGCCTTTCTCTGGCGTCGCAACGGCACTCGCCTCGACCTCGGCACCCTCGGCGGCCCGAGCAGCCAGGCCTTCGCGATCACCGAGGGACCGACCGTGGTCGGCGTATCCGACCGCCCCGCGCCCCAACTTCCCGTCGCCTTCATCTGGACCCAGGCAACCGGCATGCATCCCCTCGGCCTGGGTAACAATTCCGAGGCCCACGGGATCAGTCATCGGAACCGCAGCGTGGGCCTTCGGATCGCGAGCGACGTGAGGGGTCTCGCCCGCTTCCAGAACGTGACGCAAACCCTGCCCGAGCTGGCTCCGGCAAAGGGTCACTTCTCCGCCGCGAACGCGGTGAACCGCTGCGGGAGCATCGTAGGTGATAGCGGCGACCCGCGGCCTACGAATGGGAACTCGGTGCCGGTGATTTGGGTGATTGGGGTGTGCGACTGATAAAAGCGGGAAAGGGACAGGGAACAGGGAGCGTGGAACAGGAATCAGCGGATGCACAACGCACCTCATCCCGAGGCGCGAAGCGACGAGGGATCTAGCTTCCTTGCCTTGGCGTCACGGTTCGGAGAGTAGATCCCCCGCTTTTTCACCTTCAGCCGACACTTTCTCCTGGGCCCGCCTACACCTCTCCACCAGCTTCGGATCCCCCAGGCGAGTGGCCATCTCGGGGAATTCCGGTGTGGGCCCCCGCCAGCGGAGCTCCTCGACTGATTGGAAGAGCGGCGCATCGGTGCGGAGGGTCGCGAGCTGTTTGAACAGGAGTGCCAGGGCGCGCTGGTCTCCTAAGACGGTATCAGGGAAGTCTTCGATCTTGCCGTAACGATTCAGCAGACGGTCGGCGGTGGCGTGGCCGATGCCGGGGATGCCGGGGTAGCCATCGGCCGAGTCGCCGATCAGGGCCAGGTAGTCGGGGATCAGGGCGGGGAGGACGCCGAACTTGGTCCGCACTCCTTCCGCGTTGAAGATCTTCTTGGCCTTGCGATCCACCTGGACTACACGATCGTCCTCGACGCACTGCGCGAGGTCTTTGTCGGGGGTCCAGATGCAGACCTTCTCCACCGCCTCGTCGGCCGAGGCGAGATGGGCGGCGGAGGCGAGGGCGTCATCCGCCTCCAGCTCGACCATGGGCCAGACCGCGACTCCCATGGTGACGAGCGCCTCTTCGAGCGGATGAAACTGGGCGAGGAGGGCCGGTAGGATCCCGTCGCCGGTCTTGTAGTCCGCCCAGAGTTCGTTGCGGAATGATTCGATGACATGATCGGTCGCGACGCCGATGTAGGTGCCCTCTCGTTCGATCATCTCCAGCACACTATGCAACACGCCGGTGACCGCGCCGAACTTCCGCGCGCGACCCTGGCTGAAACGCTGCAAGCCGTAGAACTGGCGGAACAGCTCGTAGGTGCCGTCGATGAGATGGATGAGCATGCTTGGAGTATACCGAGGGGCGGGAAGGCGGTAAGGCGGAACGGCGGTAGAACTGCTGGAATAAGACTAAGGCTGTCATTCCGAGCGAAGCGAGGAATCTCAATGCCTAGGGTGTGAATGACACTCCCGGCATCTGGATTCCTCGCTACGCTCGGAATGGCATCTACCGCCCTACCGCCTTCCCGCCCTGTCATCCTCTGCCCGACACTCACCTCGTCCAACCTCTTACTCCCTTATTCCCTCGGCAGTGAATGTGTGACCGCTCGGCGATTGCTATTCTCTCCGTATCAAAACGGAGAGATAATCATGCAAGCGAACGACGAGCACGAATGGAGCTGGCACCGCTGCTCCCTACTGGGCTGCGCGGCTGGTCCGCTTCGGGTGCGGCCCCATCCTCACCTCCGCGACCGCTGGTCGGTCGGGTACACCGAGGGTCCTCTCTACGTAGTCCCCGGTCCCCAACCCCTCTGTCCCCGTTGTGGGCACTGGCTGGAAGAGCTTGCCCCCACCGGAGTTACCGTGCTCGCCCGCCGGCGCTCCTCACCGCGGCTCACGCATCGGTTGAGATGGTTTTAGGGGAAGGTTCGCGACAGGGTCAGATGAATTTCGAAGAACACGAAGACACGAAGGGCACAGAGGGGTCGTTGCAATCGAACGATCCCAATCAGCTTGGCAAGATCACTTAGCTAATCAGTAATACAATCAACAAAAGATTTGTTGATCTTGCCCAATTGATCGGAAATCGAAGTGTCAACGGAACCCTCTGTGCCCTTTGTGCCTTCGTGTTTAAGACAATGAGCTCGAGGCGTACATTGAGGCCCAACTGAGGGAACCGGCGCATTCCTCGTCTACAACACCAGCTCCAGATACAGAATCACACTGTCATAGCGAAGCCCGCCCTGCGCGGCGATATGGCCAGGAACCACTCCCACCTCCTTGTAGCCCAGACGCATATAGAACCGTTCGGCGCTTCCTCCGCGACGGGTGTTGAGGAGGATCAGGGAGCGTCCCCGCCTCCTGGAGGTCTCGTGGAGGGAGGTCATCAGCTGTTTCCCGACGCCGTGTCCCCGCGTTGTCGCACCGACCAGCAGCTTGTGGACCTCAGCGCGGTGGCGTGCGGCCGGCCAGTAGGGCAGGTACAACTGGCCGGAGCCCACGAGTTGCCCTTCCGCGTAGGCCGCGAGCAGCAGACGTGCCCCGGAATCGAGCTCCGACCGGAGCGAGAGCCAGTAGTCCCGGGCCGCGTTGTGGGTCAAGGGCGCGACATAGCCAAGCGACGCCCCGCCATTCACCGTTTCCTTGAAGAGTTCAGTGAAGGATGCAACCTGTTCCTCGAGCTCCGCCGAGGAGACCGGGAGAATGTTGATGGCCATCTTCTTGGCTGCGCCGATTGGATTCATGATGGACTCAGAACAGGTTGCTGGATGGAGTGACGGTGGATACGGCTAATACCGGTTCGCGAAGCGGCTCTGCTGCCGCCTTGTCTGGCGAGGGCTCGAAGGATCCGTCAATTCGGGCCATCACCACCGTCGCAAGGCAGTTGCCCGTCAGGTTAAGGGAGGTCCGGGCCATATCCATCAGCTCGTCCACGCCGAGGATGACGGCGACCCCCTGAAGCGGAAGGCCGAACTGCACGAGGGTCGCAGAGAGGACGACCAGGGAGGTACGGGGAACCGCGGCGAGTCCCTTACTGGTGAGCATCAGGGTCAGCATCATCAGGATCTGCTGCCCAATCGGCATATGAATCCCGGCCGCCTGTGCCACGAAGATCGATGCCATCGCCAGGTAGAGCGTGGTGCCGTCCATGTTGAAGGCGTAGCCGGTGGGCAGCACGAAGGCGACGATGCGCTTGGGCACGCCGAGCTTCTCCAGGTTCTGGAGCGCACGGGGGAGCGCCGCCTCAGATGATGCGGTAGTGAAGGCAACAAGAAAGGGTTCCTTGATCGTTTGCCAGAAGCGCCGCAAGGGGACCTTGAAAAGGATCGCGATCGGCAGCAGCACGACCAGAGCGAAGACCACGAGGGCGCCGTAGAGTGTGAACACGAGCGCCCCCAGGTTCTTGAGCACGCCGAGCCCGTTTCGTCCCACTGTTACCGCCATGGCGGCGCCGATCCCGACCGGGGCGAACTTCATCACGTACCCGACGAACTTGAGCATCACCTCGCTCAGGCTCTCGCAGAAACCCAGCATGAGCTTCTTGTGATGAGGCGGCACCTGGGACAGCGCCACCGCGAACATGATGGCGAAGAAGACGATTTGCAGCGCCTCGTTCCTCGCCGCGGCGTCGAAGATGCTGACGGGCACGATGTGCTCCAGCGTCCCCGCGAGAGTTGGCTTCGCCGCCACGTCTATGCCGGTCTCGGTGGTTGCGACCGCGAGATTCACCCCCAGACCCCGGCTTTACCAGGTTGACGGCGACGAGGCCCACGACCAATGCCAGGGTCGTCACGATTTCGAAGTAGACGAGGGACCGGAAGGCGAGCTTCCCGACCCGTTTCAGGTCGTCGCCGTGGCCGGCGATCCCTACCACTAGTGTTGCGAAAAGAAGGGGTGCAATCAGACACTTGATGAGGCGCAGGAAGACGGCGGAGAAGACCTGGAGCGAGGTAGCGTGGAAACCGCTCGAGTTGTCGGGGAAGAGGTATCCGACTGCAACACCGACCACCATCGCGAGGAGGACCGACTGGGTCGGGGAGAGCCGCCATCGGGCCCGGGGCTCAGAAGAAGAGGGAAGCGTCGCTGACATCGTTCGACCGGTCGAAGGTGAGCCACCTGATCCCTGGCGTAATGAAGGGCGGGCGCCATTTTCGACGCCCACCCCTTTGCTACGAACCACCTACTGGATCGGATGGGGTTCACCCGCGATGAAATCGTCGGTGGCGACCAGGTCCGCGTCTCCACCCGCGCTGATGTCCTGGTTGCTTCCGGTAATGCCTGCCGCTCCTGCGGTAATGCGCACCCGGGCCACGATCGTCTTGTTGAAGGTGACGCCCACGAATGAGTGGCCATTGGCATCAGAGCGCACCGGCGCGTTCACTTTCTTGAGCACACGGCCCTGGGCGTCGAAGAACGTCAGCGAGGTCGAGCCCGCAACGTCCACATCGGAGAAGACAACGCCGAAGCCATTCGTCCGTGCCGGAGTCGTGCTGCCCGCGACCTGGAAATTCACCCGGATGATCCGGCTGCCGACGGCGATGAAGATCTTGGTCGGGCTGAAGGCCTTGAACTCGTTCGCGTAGGCCGGATTCAGGTCGAACAGGTTGTTGGTGCTGACCCGGAAGCCGACGCCTTCAGTCGTGAACACCTGACCGCGAGGCACCACGCGATTGAACTGGTCGCCGGGGAAGTTGCTCAGGTTGGAGAGCGTGGCCGGAACCGCGTCCCAGTTGATCTCACGACGGCCGCCGCCCTGCTCGCCTGGGATGGTATTGGAAGGATCGCCCAGCTGGGCGCGGAAAGTCGCCAGGGCCTGAGTCAAATCACCGCTCGCCGTGGTCACGCTGCGCTTCCACATCCGCGGCAGCGATATAGCCGGAGCCGTTGCCGCTGTTGGCGTCGTTCGCGCTGTTCGGCTTGTCGTATCCGCATCCCGCCATCACCAGGGTCAACCCGATGAACCCGGCTGTAAGCTCACTACCAAATCGTCCAGCCATGCTGCCCTCTTCCTGTCGTTGAGCCGCGGGCTTCGGCGCGTTTCGCCAGCCAGCCACGTGCGACTCGGTGTGTGAATCGGAGGTGAAGCTAGGAGAGGCGAGCAGGCTGGGGGATCGGGAGGCGACGGCGTGGCAGGTAAGGGCTTGGAGTACTGGTGATAGGACAGGGGACTACAGAGCGTGGGCGGGAGGCGTGCTCCTTCCCCTAAAATCCACCACCGCTAGCTTCAACCTGTGATTCCGATCACCGGAACTCGATCCCTGCTGCTGCTCTCGCTGTCGGCCGTCTTATGGTCGGTGGGGTGCGGGCACGAGGGACGTGCCGCGGCGAAGGTGCCGCGCGGTGCGCGGAAGGCGCCGGTTGAATCGGTGGCAGAGCGGCTGAAAGAGATCGATCACATTGGGCCGACGGCGGCCAAGGATCACGCCGCGCGCGCCAATCTGGGACGAGGTTTGCACGATCCCCGGCGACTCGGTGCGGGACAGGCGGCATACTGGCTGAGCAAGGCGGGCGCCGAGGCGGTTCCTATTCTCGTCACCGCTCTGGCGGACACCAACACGAGATGCCCGCGTGGCGGCGCCTACGCTCTCGGTCTCATGGGCGCATCGGCGGCACCGGCAGTGCCCGCGCTCACCCGCCGGCTCGGGGAAACCAGCGATACGCTGGCGAACATGTCGGACTGGGCGCTCAGCCAGGTCGGGGGGCCCGCGGCAAGGGCGGCTTCATCCCGTTGCTTCGCGACCTGCGTTACGGCAACGCCTTCGATCGAGCCGAGCGCCGCACGACAGTTCTCCCTCTACGGCGACGCCTCGGCCGTCGCGATTCCGCTCCTGGCGCGCATGCTCGAGGACCCCGACCCGATTGCAGCTCAAGCGGCGGCGGACGCGCTGGTGCGCATCGGCCCCCGGGCTTCTCTCGCCGTACAAGCGATGCTGAACAGTCCCAACGCCGTCGGCACGTCTTCGCGCGCTGCTGGTCCTCAGCCAGATGCGGACTTCCTATTTCTGATTCGCCTCGAGGCACGAACGCGATCGCCGCAGGCCTGCTTGCCCTGCATGGGCTGCTGGCCTGGAGCGTTCGGGTCCCCGCGATCACGGCGGGCAACGATGACGCGGTTTATCTACTGCTGGCGCGCTCGCTCCGGAGCGGGCACTATGTAGATCTGTTCTACGTCGGCCTCCCCACCCATTCGCAGTACCCGCCGATCTATCCCGGATTCCTGGCACTACTGGGGAGCATCTTCGGTGAGCAGCTGGGCGTCTTTCTAGTCGCGAACATTCTGCTCTCAATAGTTGCGCTGGCCCTCTTCTTCTCGGTCGCTCGGCGGCGCGACCCGAAGATTGCACTCCTGGCACTCGGAGTTTGCGCGGTAAACCCGATGCTTTTGGCGATGGCGGGCGCTCTCCGGAGCGAGCCTCTGTGCATGGCGCTTACCGCGCTGGCCCTCTGGCTCGCGGATCGCCCGGTGGTCAGCACGCGCTTTCGTTTGGGATCTGCCGCTTCCGCGATCGGGGCCGCCCTGAGCCGTTCCGCCTCGGTCACCCTGGTAGCTGCGCTGGCTCTGCTGTGGGTACTTCGGAGGCAGTGGCGCGCCTTCGCGGCACTATCGGTAGCCGCCGCATTGACGGTCGGTCCCTGGCTGGTCTGGACCGTGGTCGCCCCGGACAAGGTCGCCGGGCGTTCCTACATCGCCGATGCGACGCTGCTGACTCCCGCCCCCCAACCGCGCGAAAGCGGGGTGGTGACTCCTGACACGACCCCACATTCGGAAGCCCAACAGGTCACGGCCCCATCTCCTCCGGGACTGGGCTCCGCCTTGATCGGCCGGGTGAAACAGAACCTGCCGGCCTATGCTGTCGTGTCACTCGGAATCTTGGCAGTTCCGAGCCTGGCCGGTACCCGGGTGGACAACGTGCTTTGGCTGATCGTGATCGTGAGTTTCGGAGCGGTTGGACTCTGGGGAATGTGGCGCTGGTGGACCGGGGCGTGTCTCGCGCTACTCTGCCAAGGCGCATTGCTGGCGTTCTGGCCCTACGTCCTCGAGCGATATCTCGTGCCTGTTCTGCCCCTCGCGATTATCGCGCTGGCCTTCGGGGCCAGCAGGATAGGGACCCTGTTTCCTCGACTCGAAGGGTGGAGTGGTTCTGCCTGCGGCGCTGGCCGCCGCGATCCTGGCGGGCGCGGCTCCTCTGGTTGGGGGAATGAAGACGAGGGCCTCCGAATGCCGCTCTACTATCCCCGAGCAAAGGTCTCGCTGTGGATCGCCAGAAGAGCGGGCCTTCTTCGAGGCCGCCGCCTTCATCGCCAGCTCCACGCCGGAGACTGCCCGATTCCTCGCCGCGAAGGAGGGCGCGTTCTATTACTACACCCACCGCCAGGTAGTCCCCATCTATGGCGTCCTCGGCGGTGACGTGAAGGACATTCTCGCATACCTAGCCGAGAACGAGGCGGAGTATGTCTTCCTGAGCCATTTGAAAGTGGACGAGTGGGTGATCACCCGGCCGCTCGAGGCCATCTGTTCCGACCTCGATCTGGTTCACTCCTGGGGAGCGACCACGCTGCTGCTGCGGGTAGACAAAGGGTGCTGGAAGCAAGGCGACCTGCGAGGCAATCAGTGCCTACGCGCAGGCTCCGTGGGGAAATCGTCTCTTTCGGGCGGTGGATCCGCGCTAGGCTGACTCGATGCGCGGGCGAGGTGTTTCTTCGCGCGCGTAAGGCGTTTCTTCCCGATTCTCAGACGCGGGGCCTAGAACATCGGACAGCTCAGCCCGTCTCCGGAGATACATCGTTTCATCCCAGCTGTTCGGCACAGCAACGAATTCGCTGAAGACGATCCAGGTCGAGGTCAGCACTACCGCGGCGGCGCCAACGACGACCGGAGCGGTACGGGGGACTTGGAGCTCAATTGCCATTGCCAGCGCCAGTGCCAGGATGATGGCAACTACCGAGTGAGGCGACATCATGAGCCAGCGAGAGCCGGGGGAGGGCAGCTTGAGTGTCACCTCATAGGGTGCCGTTGGTCCGGCGGAGCGCGCGCCAGGCGGCAATGCACTGGTACGGCCATTTGGCGAATTGGAGGAGGACAGAGCGCCAGTGGATCCCGCCTTCCCGGCTGCGGGTCCAGGAAGAACCGCCGGCGGAAGAGCCCAACGGTGGCGAGAAATACCATCAAGGCGGCGAGGCAAGCGAGCGGGATGATTCCGAGATAGGCTGGTGAGCGGCCGCTCAAGAGCAAATCGGCAAGTACGGCGTACGCAATCGGAATGGTGAAAGCCCGCAGGTAGTAGGCGCCATGAAAGAGGCCGAGAAAGCGATCGGCCAGGGAGAGATCGCCCATCATCCGGGGCAACACGTGGAGCTTGATGTCGATGACGCTCCGAACCCAACGGATCTGCTGCCTCAGATATCCATCCCAATCAACCGGCGTCATCCCCAGCGCAAGAATTTCGGGCAGGTAGATCCCTTCCCAGCGGCTGGCTCGATAGCGCAGAGTAATCAGCAGGTCGTCAGCATCATGCGCCGCAAAGCCGCCCACCTCCATGAGCGCCGAGATGCGCTGGGTCGTGTGGCTTCCGACCAGGATGGTCTGTCCCAACCCGTAGCTCGCCATCAAGTGGGTCGAATAGTAGGCGTAGCTCTCCTCCGCGGCGCCCTGGGCGATGAAGCTTGCGTCCTGGTTGTAGTAGACCTGCGGTGCCTGGACGTAGGCGACGAGGGGATCGCGGAAATAGCCGAGGACCCGGGTCAGGTAGCTCTTCTCGGGGACGTGGTCCGGGTCGAATGCCGCGAGAATCTGGTATTGCCTGGAACCGATTTGACTGAGCCACGCGTTGTAGTTGCCGTACTTTGTGCCGGTGGCGAATCGATCCCTCGGTCGCCTGGAAATGGTCATGATGTTTTCGGGAATAGTGCCGGACGCCCAGTCTGCGGCAGAGGGCCGCCACCTCGGGGCTGTCTCCTTCATCCAGGACCCAGGTGTCGTGGGGATAGTCCATGGCCCGCATCGCGCGAAGCGATTGGGCGAGCATGTCGATCGACTCGGCGGCTGGAACGAAGGTCGTCACCACCGCCACCTTGAGCCCCGGTACCGCAGACACCGGCATCGGGCGGCGCATGCGCCACAGGAAGAGCCAGCGGCCGAACCAGGCTGCCAGATGGTAGACGAGGAGGGCGGTTGTGACCAGGAAGGCGGCTTCGAGAGCGCCTTGGCGGAACCAGAACCAGGCGAAGGCGGCGGTCGCTGCGAGAGCAAGGATCGTCAAGCCGATATACAGCTTTTGCTCTCCAGGACTCATGACCGGAGAACTCTCGACCCGAAGCGATTCGGTCGCGGCCATCCTGGCCGACTGCACGCCCATCACCCTCTTTCGTCCGTGGGGCAGTCGAGATTGTGGCAACAGTGCAACCACCTTGTTGCAGCGCTAGACCGGGAACGACCGACCCTAAAGGTGAGAAGGGCGGGGCGTTAACCAGGTTGACTCTCGCGGCAATTCCCGCACCACCCGCGCCTACTCTGTCGCCCCGCTTGGCTGAGCATCTATGTTCCGCCTCAAGTGCTTAGTGGATTCGACTCTATCCTGGCAGACGCCGTCAACCAACACGCGCCGGTCACCCAAGCGCACAAGCTGGCCGGGGCGTGTGACACCCGCCGAGGCCGGTCTGCGCCTGTTGACCGGCAGACACAGTTCCGAATGATTGAGCCGACCGAGGCAGCCATAACCCCGCGGAGCTCCGTCGTGGCCGACCTCCGCGCCATCGCCTCCGACCTGGTCGAGTTCCGGGAGCTCCTGGTCGAGCTCACGATCCGCGACATCCGGATCCGCTACAAACAGGCGGTGATGGGAGTCTTCTGGGCGATCCTGACGCCTCTCGTGTTGCTGTTATCAGGGTGGATTCTCCGCCTGGCTTTCGGTCGCCTCAGCGGAGAGGCTCCCAATGACCTGGCGATGGCGGGGCTGGCCGTCAAGTCGCTCGGCTGGGCCTTCTTCGTGGGCGCCCTCGGCTTCGGGACGGCGAGCATCACCGCGAACCTGGCGCTGGTGACCAAAACCTACTTTCCCCGCGAGATTCTGCCTCTCGCATCGGTGCTGACCCAGCTCGTGGATGCCGGCATCGGCACGTTGGCGCTGGTGCTGGCGCTGCCATTCTTCAGTGTTCACCTGTCCACTGCGTTCCTGTGGGTGATTCCACTGGTCTGCATGCTGATCATGATCACGACCGGGGCCGTGCTGCTCGGAAGCTGTGCCAATGTATTCTTTCGCGACGCGAAGCATCTGGTACAGCTGATGCTGTCCTTCGGGATTTTCTTTACGCCGGTGTTCTTCGATCTCGACGCCTTCGGGCCGGTGGGTGTCCGGATTGCCATGCTCAACCCGCTGGCGCCGGTCCTCGAGGGCCTGCGGCTCTCAGTGGTGCACGGTCATGACCTGCTCCAGCCGCTCACCTCGGCCCACGGGAATTATCTGGTCTGGGCTCCCTGGTACCTCGGGTACGCCGCCATCTGGGCCGTCGTTCTGCTGGGAGCGAGTGCCGTGATCTTTCATCGCTCCGAGTTCGTCTTCGCCGAGTACGTGTGAGGCCGCGATCGGTCGGGCGGGTCGAGTTTGAAGCGGTCTGGAAGAAGTTTCGCACCGGCGAGCTGCACAACCGCCTGCGCGACTTTATTCCAGCCATGGTCTCCCGTGCCTTCCGCGGCCGCCCCGCGGACGGTGCGCTCGGGGGCGGGGAGTTCTGGGCGGTTCGTGACGTCACCTTCACGCTGGGACCGGGTGATACGCTGGGAATCATCGGGCCCAACGGCGCGGGAAAATCCACCGTTCTCAAGCTGCTCACCCGGATACTACGCCCGACTCATGGCCGGTGTCACACCCAGGGACGAGTCGGAGTCCTGATCGAAGTGGCCGCAGGGTTCCATCCCGATCTGACCGGCCGGGAAAACATCTTCCTTCAGGGCGCCATCATGGGGATGCCACGGAAGGAAATTCTCCGGAAGTTCGACGAAATCGTCGCCTTCTCCGGGGTCGAGTGGTTCCTCGATACGCCGGTCAAACGCTACTCCAGCGGCATGCACACCCGGCTCGGCTTCGCCATAGCGGCTCACCTCGATCCCGATGTGCTGATCATTGACGAGGCACTCGCCGTGGGCGACGCGGCATTTCAGCGGAAGGCGTTCGATCGAATCTCCGAGCTGGCGCGAAGCAACATCCCGGTCGTCGTGGTCTCCCATCAGCTGGAGACCATCGCCCGCCTCTGCACCGAGGCAATCCTCATGACCGAGGGTGCGGTAGTCAAACGGGGCACTCCTCAGGAGTGTATCGCTGCGTACCTGGCTGCCGACCAGAACGCCTCCCGCCGCCCGACCCCCACCGCCGTGGTCATCGAAGAAGTTCGAGTCGAGCCGGCGGCCGTGCGGTCGGGAGAATGGGCTACCCTCACACTGCATTGCACGGTTTCGGGCCCCGGCCCGTCAGCATCTGAAAGTGTCGGGGTCCGGATCCGATCGCCCGACAGCGGGCAGCCGGTGTTTGAAACCACGGTGCTGTCGCTGGGGCACGATCTGCCTCAAACGGGCCGTTTCGCCCTGACCATGGAGCTCCAGCTCAATCTCCCTCCCGGGATCTACCCACTGGAGAGCTTCGTGTGGAACCGGATGGCTGGCCGCGAGCTGGGTGGCGGCCCCGGCGGTGCGGTGCGGGTAGAAGGGGGCCAGGAATTTCAGGGTCTGGTGCAGATGAATGCCAGGGCTCAGGTCCTTACCTACGGGTCCGACTGATGGCTGGCCGTGACGGTGCTCACCCGGATTGGGTCGCCTATGAACCGGCCCTGCTGCCCTCCCTCGCCCGCATGGCCTCCGAGGGCATCGGGGTGCTGGAAGAGTGGTTTCGCTGGGGAGAGGAATGGAGCATGCTGCTCCGGGTGTACGGCAACCTGGGATTCAGCAGGCGGGTTCTGGAGATAGGCTGTGGGCAGGGCCGGGTGGCGTTTGCGCTGCGCTACATCATCGGTGGGGGGACCTATATCGGGTTCGACATCGATCGGGACAAGATCGAATTCCTCCAGCGCACCTTTCACTCCGCACATGCCAACTTTGAGTTCTCCTGGGCCGATGTGCGGAACAGCTTCTACAATCCATCGGGCCGGCTGGCGGCCACCGGTTACCGCTTCCCGGCGCCGGACCAGTCGCAGGACCTGGTCTTCGCAGCTTCGGTCTTCACCCACATGGTTCCCGAGAACACCGCCCATTATTTCGAGGAATCGGCCCGGGTGCTGGGTCCTGGCGGGCGTTGTGTGTTCAGCTTCTTTCTGCTGGACAATTACGTCCCCTTCCGGCCGCGCCGTCAGGGTTTCAACAACCCGCGCTTCGAGTTCAACCATGAGTACGGCGGGCATCGCCAGGACTTCGCGACCGTCGAGCCGTCCGATCCCGAACGGATGACCGCATACCGCCGATCGCTGATTGAACGTCTCGCCCGGGAGGCCGGCCTTCGCCTGGTTCAGGAGCCCTTGCCCGGCTACTGGTCGGGGGCATTCGACACCTGGATCGGCGCGCAGGACGTCGTAGTGCTCGAACGCCAATAGGGTCTCACCCGATGCCCACCGCCGTCCTCGATCTCGACGCCGAGCGGCTCCCCGACGAGATAGCCCTGCCCGCAAGGTACGGCCATGCACTGGTGCTCTTTCGCTGGAAGCGCAAAGCGGTCGGCCAGGTCACTCTTGCTGTGCGAGACGGCAGGATCTCGGGAGACAGGATTCGGGATGCGCTGGCGGAGCGGTCGGCGCCCATCCTCCAGCAATGGTTGCACGATTACCTCGAAAGCGATTTGCGTCCTGCCGTTCCGGCTCTCCCCGCCACCGTTGCGGTTTGTACTCGTGATCGGCCCGGCGATCTAAGCAACTGTCTCGTCGCGCTTTCCAGGTTGAGGGATCAGGGTCAGGAGATCATCGTCGTGGATAGCGCGTCGCGGAGCGATCAGACCCAGCAGGTCGCGGCGCAATTCCCCCAGGCGCGCTATGTGAGGGAAGAACGGCCGGGGCTCGATATCGCCCGCAACCGAGCGATGCGCGAGGCGCGGCATCCGATCGTCGCGTTCACCGATGACGATGCGGAGCCGGATCCCGACTGGCTGTACCACCTCACCCAAGGGTTCGGCGACCGCCGGATCCTCGCGGTGACCGGTCTGACGATGCCGCTCGAGCTGGAGACACCGGCGCAGGAATGGTTCGAGCGGACCAATGGGTTTGGCCGCGGGTTCACCCGGACTGTGTATCACGGAACCAGTCACAATCCGTTCCTGGTTGCCCGGATCGGCGCCGGGGTGAATATGGCGCTCCGGCGCGAGACCATGGATGTGGTTGGACTCTTCGATGAAGCGCTCGACGCCGGTACTCCGACCCGCTCCGGCGGCGATCACGACATGTTCACCCGGATTCTGATGGCCGGGTATTCGATTGGGTACGAGCCGGCGGCGCTGAACCGGCACCGCCATCGTCGGGAATGGGAAGGACTGCGGGACACGATCTACGGCTACGGGGTCGGGGTCTACTCGCACCTGACGGGGCATCTGCTTCGCAATCGCGAGCCGAGGGCGGTGTTGCTCGCGTTGGGGTGGTTGCGGGAACAGATCCCGACCCTGTTCCGCGCCCTCCTGCGGCGACCGGGTCATGTACCGCTCGATCTGGTGCTCGCTGAGCTTCGGGGCTGCGCCGCGGGTCCACGGGCGTATCTGGCCTCGCGGCGCGCGCTTGCCCGGCGGGGCAGGGAGGTGGGATGACTCCACACGGCTCTCGCCCCGACATCAGCGTCATCATCCCCACCCACAACCGTCCCGCATCCCTGCTTCGTCTGCTTCACGCGTTGCAAGGCGGCTCCTTTCCGGCCAGGCGCTTCGAAGTGGTGGTGATAGCGGATGGCTGCACTGATGACACGGCGGCCGTGGTGCGTACCGTCCCGTGGTCGTTCGCCTTGCAGGTCCTGGAGCAAGATCCCGGGCGTGGAGCCGGTCCCGCTCGCAACCTCGGTGCGAGCCACGCGAACGGCGATCTGCTGGTATTCCTGGACGACGATGTCGAACCGCTACCGGCCCTCCTCGCCGAACATCATCGGGCCCACGCTGAGGCGGGTGTCCCAGCCCTGGTGATCGGCCCGCCGCTCCCGGTCCGGACTCCGGATTCGAATTTCGATACGATCGGGGCGTGGGCCTGGTGGGAAGGTCAGCTGGCCAGCATGGGAAGGCCGGGACACCGCTTCAGTTTCACGGAAATTTTCAGCGGCGACCTCTCGATGCCCGCCGACTTGTTTCGGTCCGTAGGCGGCTTCGACGTCAATTTCCCGTGCCGGGAAGATTCCGAACTGGGCATTCGGTTGATCAGGGCCGGGGCCCGGGTGCTGTTCGCGCCGGGCGCCGGAGGAATGCATCACGAGCTCCGCGACTACCGTCGTCTCATTCGCCGCAAGCGCGCCGAGGGAGAGGCGGATGTGCGGCTGGCGCGGCTGCATCCCGAAGTGTGGCCGGAGCTGCGCATTTCGTGGCCCGAAGCGCCGACCTGGAATCCCCTGGGGATTCTCCGTCGGGCGGCGCTTATGACACCGTGGCTCGCGCACCTGATGGTCCGCGGGCTGGCCAGTACTCTTCCGTTGCTGGAAGGGCTGCACCTGCGGGGCACCTGGCGGAAGGTGCAAGCCGGCGTGATGTACGGCTGGTACTGGCTCGGCGTCCACGACGGGGTGCGCAGCCGGCGCGGACTCCGGGCACTCGAGAAGAAGTGCGAGTCGCCTATTCTGCCATCTGCTGAGCTCTTCGAAATCGATCTGGCACTAGGCCTGGACGAGGCGGAACAGCTGGTTGAGCAGACCCGGCCGACTGCTATCCGCGTCCGGTTTGGGCCGCTCGTGGTCGGGACTCTGGGAGCCAAACCTGGGGTCGAGCCCTTCCGAGGTAAGCATCTGCGTCCGGCGCTCGCCGAGGAGCTGCCCCAGGCGCTCCTCGCGGCGATGACGACGAGCGCCGCCGCGGGGCACCCCAGGGCCCCGAGGCTCAGGAAGCCCGCCTCCAAGCCGTTGCGGCCCGTGGTGTCGGTCGTCATCCCGGCGTACAACGCGGCGGGCACCATCCGCGAGGCCCTCGAATCCCTTTCCGCTCAAACCCACGGCGAATGGGAAGCCATTGTCGTGGATGACGGCTCCGACGACGCCACCGCCACCATCGTCGAGGAGTTCGCCGCGCACGACTCGAGAGTCCGCCTCCTGCGCCAGCAGCAGTACGGACCGGGACCAGCGCGGAACAGGGGCATGGCGGCGGCTCGCCATCATTGGCTTTTGTTTCTCGATGCCGATGACTGGCTCCTGCCGAAGGCCCTGGAGCAGCTCGGCGACGCGACGTTGTCCGGCACGGTTGACGCGGTGCATGGCGGCTGGGCCCGGGTGGCACGGGACGGCCGTGTGATGGAGACCCACTTCGCACCTTCCATGACCGATCTCTTCCCGGTTTTTGCCGAGTATTGTGCCTTCCCGATCAATACCTGTCTGCTCCGTCGGGATCTTACGGCAAAGGCTGGAGGATTCGATCCTGCATTGCGAAACTGTCAGGACTGGGACTTCTGGCAGCGCATTGCCCGATCGGGAGCCCGCTTCTGGCGCCTCTCAGAGAAAGTCGCCCACTATCGCATCCAGGCCCGATCGGGTGCCACCGCGACAGAGCATCTGCTTCCTAATGGTCTGACGATCATAACCCGGGGGCACGGGAGCGACCTTCGGATGCCCGGTTCCAGGCATGAGAAGGGTGCCCCTGCGGGAGAAGCTGCCGGGCCGAGGCTCCGGTTCGGCGCTTGGGTGGCGGGAATTCTCATCGGGCGCGGAGAATCGTTCGAGCCGGTGATGCAGGCCCTGAAGGGTGACGCAGCCCCTGGTCTCAACCCTGCCGAGGTCGCCGATAATCTTTTCAGCGCCGTCCCGCTTGGCCTCGGTCAAACCGCCGACGCGTGGGACGACTTGTGGCCCAGGGTGATTGGGGATCTCTCAGCGTTCCTCACGGTGCTGGAGCGGCAATCGGGCTCCTGGCAGCTTGCGCGCCGGAGTCTCCTCGCGCTCGAGCGGCTGACGCTGGATACCTCGCGATCGCAGCGTCCCTTCACCCGAGGCCGCACCCACGCCGTTGCCGTAGAGGTCACCCGACCGATCGAACAGATTCAGGTGTCCGAGCATGTCGAAAGAGTCCACTGTGCGGTGACGGTGGATGGTGAACGGATCGGGACCGTTCTACTTCCAGCCTGCGATGGTGTTGTCTCCGCCCGGGTACTGGAGGACGCCATCGCAGCCCGGTTCGTCTGGCCCATCCTTGGCCGGTTCTTCGACGCGACCCTCTATCGCGAGCTCGAGTTCCGCCGCACCCCTGGTGGGATTCTGATTTGCCGAGACGGGGCGCCACTCGCCGCTCCGATCAGGGACGAGGCGGCGGTCGTGCGGGAGCGACTCCACGACCATATCGGCTGGACCCTGTTTCTTCAGGAGCTGTGGGGTCTGTCACCGCAGGCAGCGGCGGAGATCGACCAGGAAGGGGGGAGTGGGGAACAGTCGCCGCGACACCAGGCGGGTTGGAAGGTCGTTGAAGTGAGCGACGAGCTGCCAACGTTCCAGACGCCGGACTCGGCAGTCACCATCGAACCGCGGGTCGGGGGAATGGGGATGGGACTCATCTCGGTGCCCAGCGAAGGCGGTCGAGTCACCGCCAGCCGTCTGAGATCGGTAATCACGACCGAGACCGGACTCGAGTTGTGTCGGGTCGCGGTGCGCGAGGGGATCCTCGGTCGGCCCTTCGAAGGCGGAAGGCTGCGGCAGCGACTGGCAGAAGCAGCGAAGGCCCAGGTCCCGACTGGGCCATCGTACGCGGAAGTCATCCCGCCCGAAGCGGCTGACCTTTTGACACTCGATTGGACCAGCATAATTGGCCGCGCTGTCCGTTCCGATGAGACCCTGTGCGTATCGCGGTACCGGACCTCGCATCCCGATGTGCCTGCCGATCGGCGTGCCGACCTGCCGCGGGCCGTGATTCCCGAGCTGCTCGCGGCGGCAGCGATGGGTTCTCCCCCG
This sequence comes from uncultured Gemmatimonadales bacterium, assembly GCA_963821525.1. Classification (GTDB taxonomy): domain Bacteria; phylum Gemmatimonadota; class Gemmatimonadetes; order Gemmatimonadales; family GWC2-71-9; genus DATBGE01. The sequence goes on from CAWGED010000005.1 coordinate 610,822, forward strand.
GCGGTCCGCTCCTCGAGTGAAGGTTCGCCGCAAAGAGTGGCCTACCTTCCCGAACTGGTGTCACGCTCGGTGCCAGACCCCGATCAGCACGTTCGAGCAAGCGCTGGGTGTGGCCGTCCGGCGCCGACCTACACCGCCGCTCCAGGTCCGCTCACGCTTCCGATTCTCATGTACCACAGCATCTCGGCCGAGGGGCCGGCCGCGACCGCGCGCTACGGGGTGAGGCCTGGCGCGTTCGAGGCCCAGCTTCGCTACCTTCGCGACGCCGGTTTCACCACAGTCACCCTCCGTCAATGGCTCACCGCCGTCCCGCGTCGCCGGCCTCTGCCGGCGAGGCCTGTCGTGCTCACCTTCGACGATGGGTATCGGGACTTCGAAGCGAACGCCTGGCCGCTGCTGCAGCGCTACGGGTTCGGGGCGCTGGTCTTCCTCGTGGCCGATCTGATCGGTGAAGCGGCTCGCTTGGATGCCGACCTCGGTGAGCCCCTTCCGCTCATGGGCTGGGATGAGATTCGGCGCCTGGCTTCACAGGGAGTCGAGTTCGGCGCCCATTCCGCCAGTCATCGTCCAATGACGGGTCTCACTCCCGCCGAGATCGCCCGGGAGGCGATTCGGTCTCGCGTGGTCATCGAACGGAACCTGGGTCGCGGCGTCGATGCCTTTGCCTATCCTCACGGCGACACGGATCCCGTTGTAGAGCACCTGGTGGGCGCATCCGGGTTTCAGGTCGGTCTGACCCGCCGGCCCGGACCGGCCGGCCCGCGGGATTCGGCGCTCGCGCTCCCCCGCATCGAGGTGAGCGGGGATGACGATCTGGCTTCCTTCATCAGCAAACTGGGCTGAGCCATCTGATGCCGTCGCCCTTTCCCGAATTGCCCCTGCCGATTCGAGTCGCCGATCTGGAGATCGCCGGCGGCGTTCCCGACCTCCACCGGTGCCATGGATACGGCGGTGTCTTCCTTCTGCTCCGGCGGCACGGTTATCCCCTGGGATCGGTCACCCTCTCGGTCTCGGACGACAGGGTACACGCGGGAGCGATCGCAGCGGCGATGCATCGCAGGTTGTCCCCCCAGAACAAACGTGCGCTGCTGCTCGATAACCATGCCGTGGTATCCCGCCACACGCCGTCGATCAGTGTCGTGGTGTGCACCCGGGACCGGCCCCGATCGCTGGAGCGCTGTCTCAAATCGCTCGCCCGCCTCGAGTACCCGACGTACGAGGTCATCGTGGTGGACAATGCCTCAATTTCTGAAGCCGACCCGGCAGGCTGCCAACACCGCCGGCGTTCGCTACGTGCGAGAAGAGCGCCCCGGACTCGACTGGGCCCGAAACTGCGGCTACAAAGCGGCTCGCTATGACATCGTGGCTTACACGGACGACGATACCGAGGTCGATCCCAAGTGGCTGGCAGGGTTTGGCGCGGCCTTCGAGGATCCCGCCGTTCGCGCGGTAAGCGGCCTCGTGCTCCCTGCTGCGATGGACACCGAGGCCGAAGTGCTCTTCGAGCTCTGTTCCGGCGGGATGGGGAAGGGGACAATCCCGCGCGAGTTCGATCCGGCTGCTCTCCCGGCATGGCAGCGGATCGGCGCCCACCACGTCGGCGTCGGCGCCAACATGGCCTTCCGGCAGGACCTGCTCCAGGAGCTCGGAGGATTCGACACCGCTCTCGATGTCGGGACGCCCTCACATGGTGGTGGAGACCTGGACATCTTCCACCGGAGCCTGATGGCCGGCGCCGTGATCCGTTATCAGCCGGCGGCGCTCGTGCGCCATCATCATCGGCGGGATCTACCCGGCCTCCGCCGCCAGTTCACCGACAACGGTCGCGCCTTCGGGGTCTACCTCCTTACGATCTTCAAACGTGGCGCCATCCCACGGCACACCACGGCGTGGTACTCGATCCGGATATGGCTCGCCTGGCTCATCGGGCGCGTCGTGAAGCGATTTGCCCGGCGGGAATTGCTCCCGCTCCCGTTGCTGCTCGCGGAGCTTTGGGGAGCGGTGCAGTCCCCCTTCGCCTTCTTGGCGACCTATCGCGAGGATAGCAGGCGACGCGGTCTCTACTCGACCCCGCCACGCGGGCGGACCTGACCGGCGGTCGGCATGTCCGGGGACGTCCCCAGGCTACGCATCACTTGTTACGAGAGATTTTGCCTGGACCCGGCTGAACCGACCTGGACCGCTCGAGGTGCTACATGGCTCGATATCGCAACGCCTTGCCCCAGCTCAAGGGCGACCTGTTCCTCACTGATGGTGGCATTGAGACCACCCTGATTTTCCTCGATGGGCTGGATCTGCCCGATTTCGCGGCCTTCGACCTGCTCAAGCGGCCCGAGGGCGAGACGGCTCTCCGGAAGTATTTCCGCACTTATGCCGCGCTGGCGAAGAAGTTCGGCACCGGCCTGATCCTCGAAGCCGCGACCTGGCGGGCCAATCCCGACTGGGCTGCCCGCCTCGGCTACAAGCGCGACGGCCTCGCCAACGCCAATCTCAAGGCGATCCGTCTACTGGAGCGGATTCGTGACGAGTTCGAGGACTCGCGCACCCAGGTGGTCATCAGCGGGTGCGTCGGTCCGCGGGGAGATGGGTACAACCCGGCCTTCCAGATGTCCGAGGCCGAGGCCGAGTCGTATCACGGCGAGCAGATCGGAACCTTCGCGGACAGTGCGGCCGATATGGTCACCGCCATCACGATGAACTACGTGGAGGAGGCCGTGGGTGTCGCCCGCGCGGCGAAATCCGCAGGCATGCCGGTCGTCATCTCCTTCACCGTCGAAACGGACGGGAAGCTGGTGACCGGCCAGTCGCTCAAGGACGCGATCGCCACGGTAGACGCGGCTACCTCGGCCTATCCCGCGTACTACATGATCAACTGCGCCCACCCGACCCACTTCGAGTCGGTGCTCACGCCGGGCGAGCCATGGTTGGCGCGGATTCGGGGCCTGCGGACCAACGCGTCGCACAAGAGCCACGCCGAGCTAAACGAGTCTCCGGCGCTGGACAGCGGCAATCCGGTCGAGCTCGGTCAGGAACACGCCCGGCTGCTGGATCGGCTTCCCCAGTTGAACGTCATCGGCGGTTGTTGCGGCACCGATCATCGCCACGTGGAGCAGATCGCGATGGCCTGCTCGCCGCTGTTCCCCGCGCACGGAAAATCGTCTATCTCCGCGTAGTCGGGATGACGTCGGTCTGCCAAACCTGCGAGATATTTGAAAGGGGGGGCCCCCACCCAGGTGGCCCCTTCTCGAATTTTGGGGAGGGGGGCTCCCCCCAGGGGTCGGAGCGCGGACGATCCAGGCGATTCCGATTGCCTTTGCGTATTTCCGATGAGGTTTTGGACGAGGATCCCCTCGAAATTTGAAAGGGGGGGCCCCCACCAGGGTGAGATGGCTCCTGCCGTCGCGACGACCCAGCCGATGCCCTTCACGTGGCCTCCCATCCTTGTCCCCTTCTTCCCGACCCCAGAGGGACCCACCATTCATTCTCTCGCTTCAATACCTGCCGCCCCGGTTCTCCCCGCCGCAGTCGCCAACCGCCTGAAGAGGCAATACATTAGAAAGCACTGGGACTCCGTGACGGTCTAGTCGGAGTCCCTGCAGCCATACAGCCGCAGGACGGTACCATGTACCAAGCGCCTGGTCGCACAATCGGCAGTCGCTTCTCCTCGTCTTATGGCTCCCGCAAGCCTGTTCCGCGGGCGTGCCTCTTCAGCTCCACCGTCACTCGACATCTCTCGCCAGGCCGGTCGGCTTGAAGCTGCTCCCCGACCCGACCGTCTCTCGGCCGCAATTTCTCCGGAGAACCCCATCATGAAACGAACTGGTCAGAATGGCGGGCATGTGTCTGTCGCCAAGGAAGGCCCGGAGGCCGCGCTCGACCGGCGTCTGCTGCTGCTTGCCCTCCAGGGTGTGCGCAGCGGGGATTTCTCGGTCCGGTTGCCCAACGACTGGTCAGGAATCGATGGGAAGATCGCCGACACGTTCAACGAAATCGTGCAAGGTTACCAGAAGATCGACCATGAGCTGAAGCGGGTAGGTCAGGTGGTCGGGAAGGAGGGCCGGACCCGCGAGCGGACCCGGTTCGATTACTCCAAAGGTGCCTGGGGGGAGATGGAGGGGTCAGTCAACACGCTGATCGACGACCTGCTCCGGCCCACGACCGAGTTCACCGGCGCCATCGCCGCCGTTGCCAAAGGCAATCTGACCCAGACGATGCGACTCGACGTAGACGGTCGCATGCTCGAAGGCGAGTTCCTCCGATCCGCCTCCATCGTGAACACGATGATCCAGCAGCTCGGCGTCTTCACCTCGGAAGTGACCCGTGTGGCGCGCGAGGTGGGCTCGGACGGGAAACTGGGTGGGCAGGCCCAGGTCCCCGGCATGAGCGGCGTCTGGAAAGACCTGACCGAGAGCGTCAACTCGATGGCGAGTAACCTGACCGCTCAGGTCCGCAACATCTCCGAAGTCACGATCGCGGTCGCCAACGGCGACCTTTCCCGCAAGATCACGGTGGACGTCCGGGGGGAAATCCTCCAGCTCAAAGAAGCCATCAACACGATGGTAGACCAGCTCCGCTCCTTCGCGTCCGAAGTGACGCGCGTGGCACGGGAGGTCGGTACCGAAGGGAAACTGGGTGGGCAGGCCGTAGTCCCCGGCGTCGCCGGCACCTGGAAGGACCTGACCGACAGCGTGAACGCCATGGCGGGCAACCTGACGGCCCAGGTGCGCAACATCGCGGAGGTGACGACGGCCGTCGCCCGCGGCGACCTGTCCAGAAAGATCACCGTCAACGTGAGCGGCGAGATCCTGGAGCTCAAGGACACCATCAACACGATGGTGGATCAGCTCAACGCACTCGCCAGCGAAGTGACGCGCGTCGGCCGCGAGGTCGGTACCGAAGGGAAGCTCGGCGGCCAGGCGCAGGTGCCCGGAGTCGGCGGGACATGGAAGGACCTGACCGACAACGTGAACTTCATGGCGAGTAACCTGACCGCGCAGGTCCGCAACATCGCCGAGGTGGCGACGGCAATCGCCCGCGGCGACCTCTCCAAGAAGATCACCGTGAACGTGAGCGGTGAGATCCTGCAGCTCAAGGAAACGCTCAACACGATGGTGGACCAGCTGAACGCGTTCGCCTCCGAAGTGACCCGCGTGGCCCGCGAAGTTGGTACCGAAGGCCGGCTGGGCGGCCAGGCGGCAGTGCCGGGTGTCGCGGGAACCTGGAAGGATCTCACCGACAACGTGAACCTGTTGGCCGCCAACCTGACGACCCAGGTCCGCAACATCGCCGAAGTCACGACGGCCGTGGCCCGCGGCGACCTGTCGCGCAAGATCACGGTGGACGTGAAGGGCGAGGTCCTCGAGCTCAAGAACACAATCAACACGATGGTGGACCAGCTCAACGCCTTTGCAGCCGAGGTGACTCGGGTGGCGCGCGAGGTCGGCACCGAAGGGAAGCTGGGCGGGCAGGCTCAAGTATGGGGCGTCGCGGGCACCTGGAAGGACCTGACCGACAGCGTCAACTCGATGGCGAGCAACCTGACGGGCCAGGTCCGCAACATCGCCGAGGTGGCAACGGCGGTGGCGAGGGGAGACCTCTCCCGCAAGATCACGGTGGACGTGAAGGGTGAAATCCTGGAGCTCAAGGACACCCTGAACACCATGGTGGATCAGCTGAACGGATTCGCGAGCGAAGTGACGCGCGTGGCCCGCGAAGTCGGAACCGACGGCCGGCTGGGCGGTCAGGCGGTGGTGCCCGGTGTCGGCGGAACGTGGAAGGACCTGACCGACAGCGTGAACTTCATGGCCGGCAATCTGACCGCCCAGGTCCGCAACATCGCCGAGGTGGCCACCGCGATCGCCAACGGCGACCTGTCGAAGAAGATCACCGTCGACGTGAGCGGTGAAATCCTCGAGCTGAAAGACACCCTGAACACCATGGTGGTCCAGCTCAACGCCTTCGCGAGCGAAGTGACGCGCGTGGCGCGCGAGGTCGGCACCGAAGGCAAGCTGGGCGGTCAGGCCCAGGTGCCGGGCGTCGCCGGCACATGGAAGGGCCTCACCGACAACGTCAACTTCATGGCGAGCAACCTGACCGCGCAGGTCCGGAACATCGCGGAAGTGACGACCGCGGTCGCCCGCGGCGACCTCTCCCGCAAGATCACGGTAGACGTGAAAGGCGAAATTCTCGAGCTCAAAGACACCATCAACACGATGGTGGACCAGCTGAACGGATTCGCCGGCGAAGTGACGCGCGTCGCCCGCGAGGTGGGCACCGAAGGCAAGCTCGGCGGACAGGCGCAGGTCCCCGGTGTCGCGGGAACCTGGAAGGACCTCACTGACAGCGTGAACTTCATGGCCGGCAACCTCACGGCCCAGGTCCGCAACATCGCCGAGGTGGCGACCGCCATCGCCAGCGGCGACCTCTCCAAGAAGATCACCGTAGACGTCCGCGGCGAGCTGCTGAACCTGAAGGAAACGCTCAACACGATGGTGGAACAGCTGCGCTCGTTCGCCGCCGAGGTAACGCGCGTCGCGCGCGAGGTCGGCACCGACGGCAAGCTGGGTGGCCAGGCGAACGTCACCGGTGTGGCAGGCACCTGGAAGGACCTGACCGACAACGTGAACCTGCTCGCGGCGAACCTCACCACCCAGGTCCGCAACATCGCGGAAGTCACCACGGCCGTGGCCCGGGGCGACCTCTCCCGGAAGATCACGGTGGACGTGAAAGGCGAAATCCTGGAGCTCAAGGTCACCATCAACACGATGGTGGACCAGCTCAATGCCTTCGCCGGCGAGGTCTCCCGTGTCGCGCGTGAAGTCGGCACCGAAGGCAAGCTCGGCGGGCAGGCGAAGGTGCCGGGTGTGGCCGGTACCTGGAAGGACCTGACCGACAACGTGAACGTCATGGCCGCCAACCTGACGGAGCAGGTGCGCGGCATCGTGAAGGTGGTGACCGCCGTCGCCAACGGCGACCTGAAGCCCAAGCTGACGGTAAACGCGAAAGGTGAAGTCGCGGCCCTGGCGGAGACGATCAACAACATGACCGGCACGCTCGCCACCTTTGCCGATCAGGTGACGACCGTGGCGCGCGAGGTGGGAGTGGAAGGGCGGCTGGGAGGCCAGGCCAACGTGCCCGGCGCCGCCGGGACCTGGAAGGACCTGACCGGCAACGTGAATCTGCTCGCGGCGAACCTGACCTCCCAGGTCCGTACAATCGCCGAGGTGGCGACCGCGGTGACTCAGGGCGACCTGACCCGCTCGATTCAGGTCGAGGCTCGGGGCGAAGTGGCGGAGCTGAAGGACAACATCAATACGATGATCAACAACCTGCGGCTCACCACGGAGCGCAACAACGAGCAGGACTGGCTCAAGACCAACCTGGCCCGGTTCACTGGCATGCTGCAGGGCCAGCGTGACCTGGCCACCGTTGGACGAATGCTGCTCTCCGAGTTGACCCCTCTGGTGAACGCCCAACAGGGAATAATCTACCGGGTCGAAGGGGCCGACTCGCCGGAGCTCAGGTTGGTCGCCGTCTTCGCCGATCACGCCGTCAGTACCCACCACCAGCCGCTCCGGATGGGAGAGGGGCTGGTCGGTCAGTGTGCGGTCGAAAAGCGGAGCATGGTCGTCAGTGAGCTGCCTTCGGGGACGACGCCGATCAGGTCCGGGCTTTTCCAGGCCGTGCCCCGCAATGTCATCGTCCTGCCGGTGTTGTTCGAGGGCGAGGTGAAGGCCGTGATCGAGCTTGCCACGCTCAGCGGATTTACCGCTTCTCACCTCGCGTTCCTGGAGCAGCTCACCGCCAGTATCGGCATCGTGCTGAACAGTATCGAGGCCACGATGCAGACCGAGGCGCTGCTCGAGCAGTCGCAACAGCTGGCGACCGAGTTGCAGACCCAGCAGCGGGAGCTGCAGCAGACCAACGAGCAGCTGGCCCAGAAGGCCCAGCAGCTGGCCGAGCAGAACCAGGAAGTGGAGCGGAAGAACCAGGAGATCGAGCAGGCTCGCCGCGCGCTCGAGGAGAAAGCGAGCGAGCTGGCCCTCACCTCCAAGTACAAGTCGGAATTCCTCGCCAACATGTCGCACGAGCTCCGGACTCCGCTCAACAGCATCCTGATTCTGGGCCAGCAGCTGGGCGACAACTCCGAAGGCAATCTCTCCGCGAAACAGGTCGAGTTCGCCCGCACCATTCACGGCGCCGGGACCGACCTGCTCAATCTGATCACCGACATTCTCGACCTGTCGAAGATCGAATCGGGCACGGTCACCGTCATGGCGGAGAGCGTGGTCGTTGAGGGCCTCCTGGAGGGTCTGGTGCGCCCATTCCGCCACGAGGCGGAAACCCGGCACCTCTCGCTGGACATTCAGATCGACCCGATGTTGAGCAGGACCATGATCACCGACTCCAAGCGACTCCAGCAGGTGCTGAAGAACCTGCTGTCCAATGCCTTCAAGTTCACCGAACAGGGAGGAATCCGGCTGAGGGTCGCCCCCGCGGTCACCGGCTGGAGTGCCGAACATCCGGTGCTGCACCACGCCGGGAACGTCGTGGCCTTCGAGGTCGCGGACACCGGCATCGGAATTCCCCAGGAGAAGCAGAGAATCATCTTCGAAGCGTTCCAGCAGGCCGACGCGGGCACCAGCCGGAAGTACGGCGGCACCGGACTCGGCCTGGCCATCAGCCGCGAGCTGGCGACCCTGCTGGGCGGGGAAATTCAACTTCGCAGCGTGCCCGGCCTGGGAAGCACATTCACGCTTTATCTGCCACAGACCTTTGTGGCACCCACCACCCGCACCAGCGGGGAGCACGAGGTGGGGGGCGGCCGTCCGGTCGCCTCCTTCCCGGCGGTCCGGGTCTGGGACCGGCCGACCGAAACAGTGGCCGATGACCGGAACGACCTCATGCCGGGTGACGCGGTGTTGCTGATCGTGGAGGATGACCCGCACTATGCCCAGGTTCTGGTGGACCAGGCCCACGCCAAGGACTTCAAGGTTCTGGTGGCCGCTCGGGGCGGTTGAAGCGCTGGCGCTCGCCCGCGAGCACCTTCCGACGGCAGTGTCACTCGACGTGTTCCTGCCCGACATGCTCGGGTGGACCGTGCTGAGTCAGCTCAAGCAGGATCCGGCATTGCGGCATATCCCGGTGCAGATCATTACCCTCGATGAAGACCGGCAGCACGGACTGACCCGGGGAGCCTTCGGTTTCCTTCCCAAGCCCACAACCGCCGAAGGTCTGGATGCAGCGCTGTCACGCATGAAGGCCTATACCACGCCGCGCCTGAGACGCCTCCTGGTCGTCGAGGACAACGAGGCCGAACAGCTGAGCATCGCGCAGTTGCTCGGCCACGACGACGTCGAGATCGAAGCGGTAGGAACCGGCCAGGAAGCGCTCGCCGCCCTCCGCGCACAGCCCTATGATTGCGCGGTGCTCGATCTGCGGTTGCCCGACATGTCTGGGTTCGACGTCCTGGAGCACATCAAGGAGGATGCGCGGCTTGCCGACGTGCCCGTCGTGGTATTCACCGGGAAGGAACTTTCACCCGAAGAAGACAGCCGGCTGCACACCCTCGCCCGCAGCGTCGTGGTGAAGGGCGTCGAGTCTCCCGAGCGTCTGCTGGACGAGACCTCGCTCTTCCTCCACCGAGTCCTGGCTGACCTGCCACCCGACAAGCAGGAGATGCTCGACCGGCTCCACCGCTCCGACGACGATCTGGTCGGCAAGAAGGTCCTGGTGGTCGACGATGACATCCGGAACATCTTCGCGCTGAGCAGCGTGCTGGAGCGGCGGGGCATGGAAGTGCTGACCGCGGGCACTGGCCATGAGGCGATCGCCACGCTCGAGGCCACCTCTGGCGTCGCCATCGTGCTCATGGATATCATGATGCCACAGATGGATGGGTTTCAGACGATGCAGGCCATTCGCCAGATGCCCCCCCATCGCCGGCTGCCTATCATCGCCCTGACCGCCAAGGCGATGAAGGGAGACCGCGAGAAGTGCCTGGACGCCGGCGCCACCGATTACCTGGCCAAGCCGGTAAACACTGAACAACTGTTGTCCGCGCTGCGGATGTGGCTGCACCGCTAGGAGACGAGCGTGGAAACTGCCGAGAAGGTCAACATCCTTCTGGTCGATGATCAGCCGGGCAAGCTGCTCAGCTATCAGGCCATGCTGAGCGAGCTCGGCGAGAACCTGATCACCGCAACCTCGGGACGCGAAGCCCTCGAGCTTCTCCTCAAGAACGACATTACCATCGTCCTGATGGACGTCAGCATGCCGGAGGTGGACGGCTTCGAGCTGGCGGAGATCATTCGGCAGCACCCCCGCTATCAGAAGACGGCGATCATCTTCGTCTCGGCGGTTCACCTGACCGACATGGACCAGCTCAAGGGCTACGAGTCCGGGGCGGTGGACTATGTCTCAGTCCCGGTGGTACCGGGACTGCTGCGCGCCAAGGTTCGGGTCTTTGCCGAGCTCTCCCGCAAGTCGCGGGAACTGGAGCGACTGAACCGGGAGCTCGAGAAGAGAGTCGCGCAGCGGACCGAAGAGCTGGAAGCGGCCGTCGCGAAACAGATGGAGTTGACGCAGCATCTGCGACAGGCCGATCGCCGCAAAGACGAGTTCCTCGCCCAGCTGGCCCACGAGCTGCGCAACCCGTTGGCGCCGATGCGGAATGCTACCAGCATCCTGAAGTACAAGGTCGCGCACGACCCCGAGCTGGTCTGGTGTCATGACGTGATCGAACGCCAGGCCAGGCAGCTCACTCGGCTGGTGGACGACCTGCTCGATGTGTCGCGCATTACTCGTGGCAAGATTACCCTCCGGCTCGAAACGGTGGATCTCAGTACCATCGTGGCGGAGGCGGTCGAGACCAGCCAGCCGCTCATCGATTCTCGCCGCCACCAGCTCAATATCAGTCTCCCCGACTCCCCGGTCGTGATCCACGCCGACGCGGCTCGGCTTACCCAGGTCGTGTCCAACCTCCTGAACAACGCGGCCAAGTTCCAGAAAGAAAGCGGGCGCATCGATCTCCGGGCTCGCCGCGAGGGGAACGATGCCGTCATCACGGTGAGAGATCACGGCTTCGGCATGACGGAGGAGGTGGTGGCGCAGGTCTTCGAGCTCTTCTTCCAGGGCGAGCGGGAGCGCCACCACCCTCACGATGGATTGGGGATCGGTCTCTCGCTGGTGAAGCAACTGGTCGAACTCCAGGGCGGCACCGTTTCAGCCTCGAGCCCGGGGGTTGGGGAGGGCAGCGAGTTCACCGTCAGGCTTCCCTGCAATAACGGGGCGGGTGTGGCTCGCCAGGATGAAGCGCCCGGCAGTACGGCCCAAGTCGGACGAAAAGGCTGAGGTCTTCTCACCCACCCCGCCAGCTCCTCCAAGCCGCTGGCGCGGACAGGGCGTTCTCTAAAGACTTAGCGCTGTCAGGAATCGGCGGCGCTATGCGCATCAATCGGTAGGATCCCGTCGATCCTTGCCCTCGGACCCTGGAGGACTCCCATGTCGTTGCCCTTCCTGATCCTGGCCGCCGCCTTTGGCGCGGTCGCCCGACCCGTCCCCGATTCTGTCCCCGGCGACTCCGTCCCCCTCTACGATGACCTCGGCAGCTATCACTTCGCGGTCACCACGAAGGTGTCGGCGGCCCAGTCGTACTTCGATCAGGGACTTCGACTGGTGTACGGCTTCAACCATGGTGAGGCGATTCGCGCCTTCACCGAGGCCACCCGGCTCGATCCCAACTGCGCGATGTGCTATTGGGGGATCGCCTACGCGCACGGACCCCACGTCAATGCGGGAATGGATTCCGCCGGTGGAGTCGCAGCGTACGCCGCGATCCAGAAGGCCAGCCAGGTTTCATCGAAGGCCTCGGCCCGAGAAAAGGATTACATCAAGGCGCTGGCCGCCCGGTATGCCGCCGTGCCGCCAGCCGACCGGGCCTCTCTCGATTCTGCCTACTCCAAGGCCATGGGCAAACTGGTCGCCAAGTATCCGGACGACCTCGACGCGGCGACGCTGTACGCCGAATCGCTGATGGATCTCTCGCCGTGGAATTACTGGAACAAGGACCGGTCTCCCCGTCCCGACACTCCGACCATCATTGCGCAGCTGGAACGGGTGGTGGCGAAGAATCCCAACCATCCCGGCGCCTGCCACTACTACATCCACGCCGTCGAAGCGACGGAGCCCAGCAAGGCCGTGGCGTGCGCGGAGCGGCTGGCAGCCCTGATGCCCGGCGCGGGACACATGGTCCACATGCCCGGCCACATCTACATCCGGGTCGGGCGGTACAACGACGCCATCATGGCCAACGAGCACGCGGTCCACACCGACATGACGTACATGGCCGCGGAGAACCCCGGGCCCGGGGTGTATACCATCGGCTACGTCCCGCACAACTACCATTTCCTCGCCTTTGCCGCGACATTGGCTGGCCGCAGCAAGGAGGCGATCGAGGCGGCGAAGAAGACTTCGGAGACGACACCCTTCGACGTGGCTCGGGCGGTGCCGCTTGCCGAGCCGTATCTGCCCTATCAGTTCCTGGCCCTCACTACCTTCGGGCACTGGGACGAGATTTTGGCTCTGCCCATTCCGCCAGCCGACCTCAGTTACTCCTACGGCCTCGCTCAGTACGCGCGTGGCGTGGCCTACGCGGCGACGGGGCGCGCCGCCGAGGCTCAGGCATCACTCGATTCGCTGGTGAAGACGAGGGCGAACGTCAAGCCGGAGTACGCGACGGCCGGATGGTCCACTCCCGCATCGGTGCTGGAGATCGCGGAGCACTCGCTGCGGGGCGAGATGGCGTTCCGAAGCGGCGACGCCTCCTCGGCAGTTGACCACTTCAAGGCCGCCGCAGCCATCGAGGACGGGCTGCTCTACATCGAACCGCCCGATTGGTACTATCCGGTACGCCATTCACTGGGCCTGGCGCTCCTCAAGGCAAATCGTGCCGCGGAAGCCGAAGCGGTCTATCGCGAAGACCTGGTTCGCTTCCCCAACAACGGATGGGCACTCTTCGGCCTCGTCCAGACTCTCAAGGCCCAGGGCAAGGACACGACCGAAGCGTCCAAGCAGTTCCAGACGGCGTGGGGCTCCGCGGATATTCAGCTCACAGCCTCGAGGTTTTAGAACTACAGTACCTAGTATCGAGTACCGAGTACCGAGAGGCTCCCCACGTGAGGCCTGATACTCGGTACTCGGTACTCGGTACTCGGTACTCGGTACTAGGTACTAAGTGCCTACTAGCCCTCCCCGTCCGATCGCGCTAGCTTCGCCACTCTGTCTCCGGCAATTCTCCCTCCAGGCAAGGGTCCAATCATGACAGCCGAGCAGCCCGGCGGTTCCGAACTCAAGCCGATCACGCCGGCCCGAGTTGCCCAGGAACTTTCCAAGCTCAGTGCCGACAAAAAGGCGGGACGCGTTCAACCCGATGCTTATGACATGCGGTTCGCCAAGATCATCCATGAGCTTCGCGAGCGCCGGATCGATGGCGGCCGTCCCGAGGTCGTCGCGGCGCTGAAACCGCTTGTCGACAACGGCGACATCACGGCGCAGGAGTACGATCGGCTGCTGAAGCAGCTGGGAATGAGTTGAGGCAATGATCGAATGCCGGAGTGGCGGAATGGAGGAATGAGGTCCGGCTCCTGACCTCTCCTCCCCCTGTCACCCAATTCGAGCATTCCGCCATTCTTCCATTCCGCCATTCACCCATTCCCATGTCCGCCGCCCCACCCCTCTCCCCCCTCGAAATGACGGTTCAGGCCGTAGATGGCCTGATCCTGAAGGGCCTGCTGGCGTATCCTGAGATCGGGCCGGGTAAGGGGTTTCCGCTGGCCGTCCTCGCGCATCAGTATCCCGCCACCGCGGACAGCTACGCACCCCTGCTGGAAGACCTGCTCGATCTGGGGATTGCGACGCTCGCCTTCGATCTCCGGGGTCACGGCGCTTCCATCGAGGGAACCCATGGCCGTCTGGTGATCGACAGCCCGGTGGGCTTCACGATGGACGCCTTCGGATTGGCCTTCGTGGGCAGTGCAGGCAAGGTGGGGTTCAAGCACATCAATGACGACATCATTCGCGTGGCGAGCTGGGGTGCGGTGCAGAACTTCATCGATGCCGGCCGTCTCATCCTGGTCGGCTCCAGCGTCGCTGGGACCGGTGCGGTGCTCGCTGCCCCCAAGGTGCCGGGGCTCGCGGCGCTGATAACCTTCTGCGCGGCGGGCGAGCCGGTCTGGGGTGATGACGGCCGCGCCCAGGCGCGGAAGGCGATGGAGCTGCACCAGGCGCCGAGTCTCCTCGCGACGTCGGAAAAGGATCCCTTCGATGGAGCCGGCAACGTGAAGGCCTGGAGCGAAGGCCTGCGCCACGTGAAGCCGCTTCTCGTACCGGGCGCAGCCCACGGGATGGCGATCTACTATGATGTACGCGATGAGGTCCTGGAGTTTGTGAAACAATTGAAGATTGCTGATTGATGATTGCTGATTGAAAAGCGCTGATGCTCGATGCTGAACCCTGATTGGACTTGAAGTGAAAGCAGTTCAATCGGCAATCGGCAATCGACAATCATCAATCTGCAGCTCCCCATGCTCACCCGACCACTAGGCCCCAACCTCCCCGCCGTCACCATCGTCGGCTACGGTGGCATGCACCTTTCCCTCGACAGCCGCCCTCCCGACGATATCGGCGTCAAGGTGATTCACGCCGCCCTCGATACCGGCGAGACGCTGATCGATACCGCCGACGTGTACTGTCTCGACCAGAATGACGTTGGACACAACGAACGGCTCATTGCCCGGGCGCTCCGCGAATGGAGCGGCAACCGGGAGAACATCCTGGTCGCGACCAAAGGCGGACTGATAAGACCGACCGGGCGCTGGGATCGGGACGCGCGTCCTCAGCAGCTGCGCCAGGCCTGCGACCGGTCGCTCAAGGCGCTCGGCGTCGAGCAGATCGCACTCTACCAGCTCCACGCGGTGGATCCCAACGTGCCGCTCGAAGAGAGCCTCGGCGCGATGGTCGATCTCCAGAAGGCAGGAAAGATCCGAGCGATCGGCCTGTCCAACGTCTCCGTCGATGAGATCAAGCGCGGTGAAAGGGTTACGACCATCTCCACCGTGCAGAACCGCCTCAACCCCTTCTTCCGGGAAGCGATTCGTGAAGGCGTCATCGACTACTGTGCGACGCGGGGGATCGGGTTCCTCGCCTACAGCCCAACCGGTGGCGCACGACTCACCAGGAAACTGCCCAGTCACCCGGTGTTGCAGCAGGTCGCCCGTCGGCTCAACAGCACGCCCCATCAGGTCACCATCGCCTGGGACATTGCCCAGGCATCGACGGTGTTTGCCATCCCGAGTTCGAGAACCGTCGAGCATGCACTGGACGGCGCCAAGGCCGGCGACCTGACGCTCTCCCCGGAAGACATCAGCGCTATTGACCAAGCCGAATTCGATAGGTCGTAGCGGAAGACGGAAGACGGGAAGGGGGCAATTGAAGATTGATGATTTCAGATTGAAGATTTAGGGCCATATCGAGCGAAAAACCCAATCTGAAATCTGAAATCTGCAATCTGCAATTTCCGTCTCCCGTCTCCCGTCTCCCGTCTCCTTTCTCCCGTCTTCCCCTTATCTTCCCCCCCATGCCAGCGACAGCTCGACGCCAGACCGTAACCACCTGGGTGGGGAGGGTGGCTCTGGGTTCCGGTTACCCGGTCGTGGTCCAGTCCATGACCAATACCGACACGGCGGACGTCGAGGGGACGATCGCGCAGGTCGCGGCTCTCGCTCTGGCGGGAAGCGAGCTGGTGCGCGTCACAGTGAACAACGACGAGGCGGCGGCCGCGGTGCCTGCCATCGTCGAAGGCCTGGATCGGATCGGCGTCTCGGTCCCTGTCATTGGGGACTTTCACTACAACGGCCACCTGCTTCTCACCAAGTACCCCGCCTGCGCCCAGGCCCTCGCGAAGTACCGCATCAATCCCGGTAACGTGGGCGGCAAGCGCGCGGACCAGAACTTCCGCGCGATCATCGAGGTTGCGCTGCAGAACGGAAAGCCGGTTCGGATCGGCGTGAACTGGGGTTCGCTCGATCAGACCCTGCTGACCGAGATGATGGATCACAACCATCGGCTCGCCGAACCTCGTGATGCGCGCGATGTCACCATGAGCGCCATGGTCGAGAGCGCGCTTCGCTCGGCGCGGCTGGCCGAGTCGTATGGCATGCCGCATGAGCGAATCATCCTGAGTGCCAAGGTTTCCGGAGTACAGGATCTGGTGGACGTCTATCGCGCGCTCGCTCAGGGCGGAGACTACCCGCTGCACCTGGGCCTGACCGAGGCGGGGATGGGGATGAAGGGCATGGTCGGGAGCGCCGCCGGTCTCGCGATCCTGCTGCAGGAAGGGATCGGCGATACCATCCGTGTCTCTCTCACGCCCAGGCCCGGCGGCGACCGCACCGAAGAAGTCGCCGTCGCACAGCAGGTGCTCCAGTCCCTCGGATTGCGGAGCTTCACCCCGCAGGTCACCGCCTGTCCCGGCTGCGGCCGCACCACCAGCACCTTCTTCCAGCAGATGGCCGAGGATATTCAGGGCTACCTGCGGCAGCAGATGCCGGTGTGGCGAGCCCGTTATCCCGGTGTCGAGGAGCTGAGGGTCGCCGTCATGGGATGTGTCGTGAACGGTCCGGGAGAATCGAAGCACGCCAACATCGGGATTTCACTCCCGGGGACCTTCGAAGAACCCAAGGCGCCGGTCTACGTGGATGGCCGGCTTCTCGTCACTCTCAAGGGAGACGGCATTGTCTCCGAGTTCCTCGGGATCCTGAATCAGTATGTGGAAAGCCGGTATGGGGGGGAAATGGCGGAATGGCGGAATGGCGGAATGGCAGAAATGGCGGCGAGCCCAGCGCCGGACGGACAATTCCGCCTAGTAGCCGCGAGCCCTAGGTCATCACCATCCATTCCGCCATTCATCATTCCAGCCATTCATCATTCCGCCATTCCCCTAATGCCCGTCCCCCTCGACCAGGCCCTCCGCGATCATCCGCTGCTGGCGATTCCGGCGCTCTTCGGCGGCAGGCGTCGCTCACCAGTCTCACTCCCTGCGTCTACCCGATGATTCCGATCACCGCCGGCCTGCTCGGCGGAGCAAGTGCTGCGGAGCGGTCCCGATCTCGCACTCTTCTTTACTCTGTCCTCTACGCTCTGGGTCTCGCCCTGGTGTACGCGACCCTGGGTCTACTCGCCGGCCTGAGCGGATCGATTTTCGGCACGGTGAGCTCCAATCCGTGGGCCTACTTCATCATGGGGAACCTGCTCCTCGTGTTCGGGCTCGCGATGTTTGACGTGTTTTCAGTCACTGCACCGTCCGGGCTCCTGCAATGGGCTTCGAATCTCACTGGCCGGTCCGCCGGTGGTGCGTTTCTGATGGGTGCGACTTCCGGCCTGGTCGCTGCGCCATGCGGTGCGCCCGCCTTCGCCGCGGTTCTGACCTTCGTAGCCGCAACCCGTAGCGCGGTGTTAGGATTCGTCTACCTGTTCGTCTTTTCAGTCGGCATGACGGCGCTGCTCATCGGGATCGGGCTCTCCTCCGGCGTGCTCGCCGCGATGCCACGTAGCGGTCCGTGGATGATATGGATCAAGCGGGCCGCCGGTGTCGTGCTCCTCGGCATGGCCGAGTACTACTTCATTCAGATGGGAAAGGTCTCTTGATCGGTCGCTACCTCCTCACCGCTGTTCTCCTGACGGCCGGTCCCGCAGCGCCTCTCCTGGCGCAGGGCGAATCCGGCATCAAGCTGGGAAGCAAGGCTCCCGTCGTTTCGGTCAACGATCTCGACGGCAAGCCCGTGGATCTCGGTCAGTGGCTGGGGAAAAAGCCCGTGCTGCTCGAGTTCTGGGCCACCTGGTGCGAGAACTGTGAAGCCCTGCTTCCCCGCTTTCAGGCCGCCTACAAGCAGTATGGCGCCAAGGTCGAATTCATCGGCGTGAACGTCACAGTGAACCAGACCCCGGAGCGGGTCCGCCGCTACATGTCTCAGCACAACGTGCCGCTCCGCGTCCTGTACGACGACAAGGGCGTCAGCACGCGGGCATATCAGGCCCCCGCCACCTCGTTCGTGGTCATCGTGGACAGCTCGGGGACCGTCACCTACACCGGCGTCGGGGCCGATCAGGAGTTCGAGCCAGCGCTCCGTCGGGTCTCCGGCGCCGGGAACTGAGGGATGTTCATGCGGAAATTCTCACTCTTGCTGGGGTGCCTCGTCGCTCTCACCTCGGGCGCGGCCGCCCAAGGCGCGGGCGCCGGCATCGGCCTTCCTCGCTTCAGGTCCCACTCAGGGTGACCGGGCGCCGGATTTCTCGCTTCCCTGGGCGTCGAAGGACGGTGTCGGGGACGAGCAGTGGTTCAGCCTCACCGCACAGCGGGGGAAGACGATCGTGCTCGCCTTTTTCCCTGCCGCTTTCACCAAGGGCTGCACCTCCGAGATGCAGACCTTCACCGAGCGCTATGACGAGCTGTTCGGGCCTGACGTTGTCGTGGCGGCCATCAGCTACGACAGTGTGGAGACGCAAGCTCGTTTCGCCTCGAGCCTCGGCGTTCCCTTCAAGCTTCTGAGTGATCCCGACCTCGCCGTCGCCAAGAAGTACGGGAGTGCCAACTCCGATGGCAGGGCCAGGCGGACAGTGTACGTGATCGACAAGGGCGGCCGGGTCGCCTATCGAGACCTCCGCTTCAACGCGGTCGATCCTTCCTCCTACAGCGACTTGAAGCAGGCCGTTCAGGCCGCCCTCAAGGCCAAGTAGTGGCCGGTCAGTTGGGCCGGCGCCGCAGGGCGAGGGTTACCCTCGCCCTGGCCCTTTTCTGGGGTGCCGCGGCCAACCTCCGAGCTCAGAGCGGACCCAAGACCGACGCCCAGCTGATCTGGAAGCTTGAGGAGACGTCGAGCGGCTGGTGCCTCCAGTTCCTGATCGATCCCACCAAGGCGGGGGAGGACCTGCCCGACAAGGCCATGCCGGTCTCGGCCATGGATGCCGGGGAGCTCCACCCCGCCATCAGTCGCCTCATCTCGGACGAGCCGCAGTACGCTCGGTGGGTGCCCTCGGTCGTCTGCTCCTATTTCTTCGGAGCGGTAACCGTAGACGGCCACCGGGTCGAAAAGGGGAAGAAATCCATGCCCGCGATCGCCTGGTGGGGGGTCCTCGCGCGCTCACCCAGCGATACGGCCCCCGTTTTTGCCCTCCGCTTCCTCGCCACGAACAACTATCGGGTCCAGAAGCCCACCGAAGCGGCGAAGGTCAACATGGAGGCGCTCGATCTCACGATCGAGCAGGTACCCGAGACCGGGGATGACCGATATACCCTCAAATACGGGAAGACACTGGTCGTCTTCGACGGCCATGCTGCTCCGGACACAACCCTCCGGTCGGGCGCGGTTAGCCAGATCTGGTGGGCCGAGGGCGACGCCTCCACCGTCTGGCGGGCCTCGGCCGATCTCCGCCCTTCAGCGACGCACGGGCTCGTGGGCGCGCTCCGGATACAAGGGAAGGGGGACTTGGCCGACCTCCTCAAGGCCTCTCCCATCCGCCTCGTAGGGCCGATTCACTCCGGAGGAGACGGAGAGGTTAACTTCTTCCGCCGGTAAGGCCCCCCTCTGGATCGAAGGTTGCGGGACGCCCGCCGACTCATTTCACCGGTTTGAGATGCCGACGATCGCACATCTGGCCGTAGGTTTTGCGGCCGGCCGTTACATGGCCCGAAATGGCCAGGAGGCCCCCCGCGCCATGGTCTTTGGGGCCGCCCTCGCCACCCTGCCCGACTGGGACCTGATCTCCCACGCCTTTGCCGGGGTCCAGGACACGATGGCCGGCCATCGGGGGGCTTCCCATTCCCTCATTGCCGCAGTCACCGTTGGCGCCGTGGTCGGCCTTGCCCTTGGTTCCCGATGGTGGGGCAGGTGGCAGACCGCCCTGTGGGCTATCCTGACCATCGCGAGCCATGCCCTTCTTGACCTGTTCAACGTCCAGGGAAAGGTCGGGCTGTTCTGGCCCTGGACCGACCAGTTCTCCACCGTCCCTATGCAGTTCCAGTTCATTCCTGGTGTCCTCAGCACGGCGGAGCTGCTGACTCCGAAGGTGATCCCCGTGTTGATGTGGGAGGCGGTCATTTTCTCGCCGTTTTTTGTCTACGCCTTCTGGCGCCCAGTCAGGGTATGGCGGGGACAACAAAATCGTGAAATTCAGGGGACTGCAACGGATCGGTAGCCGGAATATTCACATCCGTTGCATATTATTTACGCCGATAGCGACACTGTCGCCAGTGGGGTTTTCCACATTTGATGTCTCTCTTTATTCATTGTGGAATATCGGGTTAGCTCGTTCACTTCAAGTGGATAATTAGGTAACGCTCTAGTTTGCTATCCGGCAACGGGTTTGTTGGGCTTGTCCACTACGTTTCACGGATTCTGATGTGGATAAATCTCATTTTCCACAGCCGTGTCTTACCTCGGCGCAGGTCTGCCCAAGCGTGAAGCCGCCTCCAATGCGGATGTGGAAAATGACCATCGACGCGCTTCCCTGACCCGTGGTCAACGACCCCCTCTCAAGCAATAGCGGGTTCCTCCTCGCCCGCCGGATCCTGACCCTGGTCCCAGGCCTGATTGGGGACGCCCTCTGGTGGCATGCAGGCCGAATCCGGGCGGTGGGGCGGGCGGCCGACTTGGAGCCAAAGGTGCCTTCCCGGGTGCCCCGGTTTGACCTGAGGGACTGCGTGGTGACCCCGGGGTTCACTGACGGTCATACCCACTTTGCCAGCTGGGCGGTAGGGCGGAACCGGGTCCACCTGGCCGGTGCCGCGACTCGCGCCGAGGCACTCGAACGCGTCGCCAACGGATCAGCCTTCCGGGGCTGGGTAATGGGCCACGGCTGGGACGCCAATTCGTGGTCAGAGGGCCCGGAGCGCTGGAGCCTGGACCGGGTCCAGACCCTGCCGGTCTATCTGGACTCCCTCGACGTTCACGCGGCCTGGGTCAACAGCGCCGCCCTGCTGATGGCGGGAATCACCCGGGACACGCCCGATCCGTACGGCGGCAAGGTCGTCCGAGATGGCAACGGAGATCCCACCGGCCTCCTGCTGGAGCGGGCGGTCGAGCTGATGACGCCTCACCTCCCCCAGCCGTCGCCCGAGGACTTGCTTACCGCCGTCCAGGAGGCCCAGACCGAGGCGCATCGGCTGGGCGTCACCGGAATCCACAACGTCGAGGGTCCTGACGCCCTGGCTGCGTTTAGAGCGTTGGAGACGGAAAACACCCTCCGGTTGCGGGTGCTGTTCCACCCTCCGGTGCAGAAGCTACCTGACCTCGTGAGGATGAAAGCGACCAGCGGATCGGGAACTGACTGGCTGCGTCTCGGCGGGGTGAAGATGTTCCTCGATGGCAGCCTCGGGAGCCGGACCGCCTGGATGCTCGAGCCCTATGAGGACGGTCGGGATCGGGGCATGCCCATCACCGCCGAAGACGTCGCCCGAGAGGCGATGACGACGGCGGCTCAGGCTGGTCTGGCCTGCACCGTTCACGCGATCGGGGATGCCGCTGTCCGGCGCGCATTGGACTTGATGAGCGCCCTCCAACCAGCCGCGATTCCCCATCGGATCGAACATTTCCAGTGCGTCAACCCGGCCGACCTGAACCGGGCGGCCGCAGCGGGAATCGTCGTCTCGATGCAGCCGGCCCATCTTCTGGTAGACATCCCGCTGGCCGACCGGCAATGGGGGGCTCGAAGCCGCGGTGCCTATGCCTTCAAGAGCCTGCTCCAGCGAGGAACCGTGGTCGCGTTTGGCAGCGACGTGCCGGTTGCGACCCTGGATCCGCGGCAGGGCGTGTACGCCGCCATGGAGCGTCGCATGCTGGACGGCGGTCCGATGCCGGGCTGGTACCCCGAGGAACGGCTGAGCTTCGAAGAGGTCGTCTCTGCCTACACTCTGGCCAACGCCAGAGCCGCCGGTGTCGCCGATCGGAGGGGAACCCTGGGGATCGGGATGGACGCCGACCTCGTGGCCTGGCAAGCTGACCCGGTTCTCGATCGAGGCGATGGAGAAGCGTTCCTAAATGGGCGTGCGGCCCTGACTGTCGTCGGCGGTGAGGTGATGATGCAGGCGTGACCCGCCACGATTAGACTGCACCATTCTCTTCCGTTCCCGTCGCCAGGCATTCGAGGTACCGTTGCCGCCTTCTCCCATTCGTCGCACGAAGATCGTTGCCACCCTCGGTCCTTCCTGGTCCAGCCCGGAGAAGGTCGCCGCGATGCTTCAGGCCGGAGTCAACGTCGTCCGGGTGAACGCCTCACACGGCACTCCCGAGCTGCGCCGCGAGTGGATCAGCACCGTCAAGCAGGTGCGAGCGGAACGGGGACTACCCGCGGCCCTGCTCTACGATCTCCAAGGCCCCCGGATCCGGGTCGGCGATTTGACCGACCCGCTCCGGCTCGAGCCCGGCTCCCGCGTTGTGTTCGCTCCGGAAGAGAGCACGAAGGCCGGAGAAATCCCGACCACCTATGCGGCCCTCGCCAAGGACATTCGGGTGGGGGCCAGGATCCTGCTCGACGACGGGCTGCTGTCCGTGGACGTGCTCGCGATCGATGGAGACCGGGTCGTCGGCACGGTGCGCTACGGCGGGGTACTCAAGTCTCACAAGGGCATGAACCTGCCGGGCATCGAGGTCAGCGCCCCCGCCCTCACTGAGAAGGACCGCGAGGATGTCGAAGAGGCGGTGGCGCTTGGCGTCGAATACATCGCCCTTTCGTTCGTGCGGAAAGCTGGCGATCTGGACGACCTGCGCCGGCTGGTTCCCAAGCGGGTGCGCATCGTGGCCAAGATCGAGAAGGACACCGCCCTGACTGACCTGTGCGGGATTCTCGAGGCATCCGACGCCATCATGGTGGCTCGAGGCGATCTGGGCGTGGAGCTACCGTTCGAGGAAGTCCCGCTGGCTCAAAAGCGGATCATCCGGGAGGCCAATCTCCACGGGAAACCCGTGATCACGGCAACCCAGATGCTGGAATCCATGATTCACGCGCCGATCCCGACTCGAGCCGAGGCGTCGGATGTGGCCAACGCGATTCTCGATGGGACCGACGCGGTGATGCTCTCTGCGGAGACGGCGGTCGGTGACTACCCGCTCGAGGCGGTGATGGCGATGGATCGCATCGCGCGAGAGATGGAGAGCCACCGCGGCGGCCGGAGTCCCGCCCTCGACGCCGCGGTCGGGCGGCGGTCCCGGGACGACCTGGACCCGGTGCACGCCCACCCTGGTGCCGGCAAACCAGCGCGCACCGAGGACGCGATCGGCGTCGCGGTCGTTGCCGCGGCGGAGCTGTTGCACTGCCCGCTCATCGTCTGTTTCACCAGCAGCGGCTTCACCGCGCGGAAGGTCGCGACTTACCGCCCGACCGTGCCGATCTTCGCCGCCACTCCGGAGCCGGAAACCTTCCAGCAGCTTGCCCTGGTCTGGGGCACCATCCCCGCCCTCACCGCCCACTACACCGATTACGACTCGCTGCTGCGCGAGGCTCGGCAGGCAATTCTCCCCCGCGGCCTCGCCAAGCCGGGAGAGCGGCTGGTCGTTACGGCCGGCGTGCCGTTCGACGTGCCGGGGACGACAAACCTGCTGAAGATTGAAGCCTTATAGGAATTGAGCGGTAGGCGGTAAGCGGGAAGGCTACCAACTCTCGCCGTCAGGATATTGAAGAAGGTATTTCACCTCACCGGCTCGCTCACCGCTCACACGCTCACCGCTTACCGCTCACCGCTTACCGCTTACCTTTTTGGGCATGCGCCTGACTTTCCTCGGAACCGGAACCTCGTTCGGAGTCCCTCAGATTGGCTGCGACTGCGCAGTCTGCCGGTCTGAGGATCCCCGCGATCGGCGCAGCCGCTCCGGTGCGCTGCTCGAGGCCGGTGGCAACGTCATCCTGATCGACACTCCGCCGGAACTGCGGTTGCAGATGCTCGGTGCTGGCTTGAGCCGGGTGGATGCCGTGCTCTACACCCACGAGCACGCCGATCACGTCAACGGGATCGATGATCTCCGCATCTTCTCGGTGCGGCAGCGGCGTCCCATCCCCTGTCACGGCCCGGCGGAGACGCTGGAGCGGGTGCGCTCCGGGTTCCCCTACATTTTCGACGATGCGGTCCGGCCCTACGAAGGGACCTCCAAACCCCAGCTCGATCTGCAGCCCCTCGAGCCTGGACGGGAAGTCACGATCGCCGGAATCCGGGTTCTGCCCCTGGCGTTCCGGCACGGTCACCTTCGCGTCTTCGGGTACCGGTTCGGCCCCCTGGCGTATATCACCGACGTGAAAGCCGTGGCGGAGGCTGAACGGGGGCACCTCGCTCAGCTCAAGGTCCTGGTCTTGAACGCGCTCTGGTGGCGGCCTCATCCGACCCACATGAGTATCGGCGAGGCGATCGATACCGCCCGTGCGGTTGGGGCCGAGCGTACTTATCTCACCCATCTCACGCATGAGACCGGGCACGCCCTACTGGCGCAACAACTCCCTGAAGGCATCTTCCCGGCATACGACGGACTCACGGTCGAGGTAGGGGAATGAGACTGCGGTATGCCCGATTCTTTCAGGATCGTCTCGACGGCGAGCATGGTCTCCATCGTGACCGGCTCGCCGATCTGCGTCGGCGGTTCCCCGAAATACGTTCCGAAGTTCAGCGTCGGCGCAGCTCGGGGGAGTACGGCTTCTATGGCCTGGCGGATCAGGCGTCGGCCGTGCGCAACATTCGCGGCTTCGCGGAGGGCTTGGGCCAGGCCTTTGATCACGTTCTGGTACTGGGAATCGGCGGGTCCGCGCTCGGGGTGAAAGCGCTGCTCAATGCGCTGCGCGAGCCGGGCTGGAATGAGCTGAGCGACGAGGGGCGGGAGTTCTATCCCCGGCTCACCGTGCTGGACAACGTGGACCCCTCGACGGTTGCCGCGGCCTTGCGGCGGATCGACCCACGACGGGTCCTGGTCAACGTGGTGAGCAAATCGGGCGGCACCGCCGAAACGATGGCCCAGTACCTCGTGGTGCGGGCCTGGCTCGAGGAAGTGCTGGGACAGGCGGTGAACCGCCATCTGGTCTTCACTACCGATCCAGCCCGTGGGGCGCTGCGTGAAATCGCCAACCGGGATGGGATCGCGGCCCTGGAAGTTCCACCCGAGGTTGGCGGGCGATTCAGTGTTTTGTCGCCCGTGGGGCTTCTCCCCGCGGCACTCGTGGGCATCGACATCGAGCAGTTGTTGGCCGGCGCCCGGCAGGCGCTGGATGCGGCGCAGCCCGACGAGCTGCTGAAGAATCGTCCCGCCCTCTACAGCGCCCTCCTCTGGTCCGCCGATGCGACCCTGGGCGCCAAGCTCCATGTGCTCATGCCTTACAGTGACCGGCTCCGGGAGTTCGCGGAATGGTACCGTCAGCTCTGGGCCGAGAGTCTGGGCAAGGCTCAGGATCGGCGCGGCTCCCTGGTGAACCGGGGACCCACTCCGATTGCCGCGGTGGGCGCCACCGACCAGCACAGCCAGGTGCAGCTCTTCATGGAGGGCCCGTTCGACAAAGTCGTCTCGTTCCTCACCGTGGAGAATTTCGGAAACGACGTGGCGATCCCCCAGCGGTCGGACCAGCCGCCGGACCTTGCCTATTTGCCGGGTCACACGCTCGGTGAACTGCTCCGGGCCGAGCAGGGGGCAACTGCCGCGGCCCTCTCCCGCATGGGCCGCATGAACTGCACGCTCGAGTTACCCGACCTCTCGGCGCGAAGCCTGGGTGAAGCGATCATGTTCTTCCAGATCGCCACGGGGTACGCCGGCGTCTGGTACGGAGTGAATCCCTTCGATCAGCCCGGGGTCGAGCTGGGCAAGAAGTTGACCTATGCCGCGATGGGACGCCCGGGATTTACCGCCGACTCGGACAGCTCGCCATCCGACGATGGAGACGTGGTCTAACCTCTCATGGTTGCCGCCCTCCTCCTCGCGCTCCTGGCTGGGCTCCTGCTTCCGCTGCAGGCTGGCATCAACAGCCAGCTTCGATCCAGTCTCGGTCATCCTCTCGTCGCAACGCTCGTCTCATTCCTGGTGGGAAGCGTCGCCATCGCGGTCGTGATGCTCGGCTTGCGGGTGTCGATCCCCGCTGCGGGGTTCCGGACCGCCCCCTTGTGGCACTGGACCGGTGGGATCCTGGGCGCTGTCTATGTGCTGGTGACGGTAGTGGTCGCTCCACGACTCGGCGCCGCCACAATGATCGCGACGATCATCGCCGGCCAGATGCTCGCCTCATTGCTGCTGGACCATTACGGCGTCGCCGGCTATGCCCCGCATTCGGTCAATGCGTGGCGCATCGCAGGCGCGCTGTTGATCATTGCCGGGGTGGTCGTGATCCAGCGTAATTGACCACTTTGAGGTTTGACGCTCCCGGGCCCTTCCGGTAGCTTTTTCGGCGTACTCGATGGTTACCTCGATCGCTGTGAGGAGTAAAAACGATGGCTGATATTGATCTCGATGAGCGCGGCGTGGTCTACGTCGAACGCGAGAGCGGCTCGGTCAAGCCGGTGCTGCTTGGACTCTTGCTGGGGTTGGGATTGGGCCTGTTGTTCGCGCCGCAGAGCGGGGAACAGACCCGCCGAGGGCTCAATCGCCGGCTGCGGAAATTTCGCGCCCTCGCCGAGGAGACGGTGGACGAGCTGAGCGAGCGATTCACCGGATCCCACCGGGTCGCCGGAGGTGGCGACGACGAGCCGGAAGAAGAGCCGGTCGAGCGGGAGACCAGCGTGCGCGACGATCTTGAACGGCGGCTGTCGGCCGCCCGCGCCCGGCGCCGTGCAACGGCGGAAGACGAGGAGCAGCACGCCTGAGCATCAGCCAGCGCCGGACCTGGCATGGGAGCGTGGGCGGTTTCATCCAGCGCACCCTTCAGATCGCCGACGAAAACCACATTCCCTTCCTCGCGAGCGCGCTCACATTTGACGCGCTGCTCGCCGCGATCCCGTTCATCCTGCTGTTGCTGGTCGGACTGACCCATGCGGCACGGCTCAGTTCCGCGGCCCCCCCCGGCGAGCTGAACTCGATCCTCGAGCACTTTCTACCGGGGCATGACACCACACCCGGCCACGATCCCTTCGCGGTGATCGAGGCCTTGCTGGTCCGGGTGACCCAGCACCGCGGGACCATCTCGTTGTACTCGATCCCGCTCTTCATCTGGTTCAGCACCCGGCTCTTCAGCGCGATCCGCACCGCACTGAACGAGATCTTCGACGTGTCGGTCCACGCGCCCCGGCGGCACTTCGTCCTGGCCTACATTTTCGGCAAGCTGCGCGACGCGGGCATGGTGCTGACTGTACTGGTCCTCCTGCTGAGCAACACGCTGCTAACCGCGGGCCTTGGAGTACTCCAGGCCAGAGGCAGTCGTGCTGTCGAGGCGATGCCATATATCGGGTTCTTCGTGACCAGCCTGGGCCAGGCGCTCACCCAGTTCCTGACCTTCCTGTTGGCGGTGAGCCTGTTCTATGTGGTCTACAAGTACGCCAGCATCCGGCGGCTGCCCTGGCGGGCCGCGTTGCTCGCCTCGGGGATCACCGCGGTACTTTTCGAGGTGGCCAAGCGCCTCTTCGGCTGGTACCTCCGCTTCGCCCTGGTCAACTCGGTTTCGGTAGACGCGAACGTCGGCGCCCTGATTCTTTTCGTCGTCTGGCTCTACTACACCGCTCTCGTCTTCCTCCTCGGCGGCGTCATCGCTGAAACCTGGGACCTGCGAGTCCGTCAGCGTCGGCAGGAAGCGGTTCTTGCGTAATGTTTGAGAGGGAGTAGGGAGTAGGTGGTCGGGAGTAGGGGATGCGGCCATAAGCTATAGCCGCCGATCCCGACTCCTAGTCACCCTCCCGGACGATCTTACACCCCACTCCCTACACCCTACTCCCTACAACCTATTCATGCGTCTACTCCTGCTCCTCCTGTTGTTGCCCGCTACTGCCCGCGCCCAGGACTTCGACTTCTACGCCCGCGGCCCCTACCGGAGCCAGGTCCCTCGTCCCGATACGCTCCTGGGATATCGCGTCGGCTCTCAGCAGACGATGTACTACCAGCAGCAGCAGGTGTTCGACCGCATGATCGCGGCGGCATCCGATCGGGTCCGGACCGAGGTGATCGGACGCTCGGTGGAAGGGAAGGTGATGCGGCTCCTGATCATTTCGTCGCCGGAGAACATCGCGCGGCTGGATCAGATCCGGGCCGATCTGGCGAAACTGGCCGATCCGCGGAAGACGACGGCGGAGGAGGCGGCGGCGATCGCCCAGCGCACGCCGGTCACCGTGTTGCTGACACACTCGGTACATGGCAACGAACCAGCCGGGTTCGAGGCCTCGATGCAGACGGCCTACCAGCTCCTGGCTTCAGATGAGCCGGCGACCCAGGCCATTCTCAAGAACTGTGTGGTGCTGATCAACCCGTCGCAGAATCCCGATGGCCACGAGCGCTTCGCGGCGTGGTACAACTCGGTAGCGGTGGGAACCGACGAGCCCGCGGCGCTCGAGCAGACCGAGCCCTGGGCCATCTGGGGTCGCTACAATCACTACCGGTTCGACATGAACCGGGATCAGTTGGCGCAGTCGCAACCGGAGAGCCAGGCCCTGGGAAGTGTCTACGTCCGCTGGCGGCCCCAGGTGATCGCCGATCTGCACAGCACCACGTCGCAGTACTTCTTCCCGCCGGTGGCCGAGGCGCACAACAAGAATCTCCCCTCGACCACGTATCAATGGTTCGAGCGTTTCGGCCGGAACAATGGCCGCGCCTTCGACGGCTACGGGTGGCAGTATTACGTGCGGGACATCTTCGACTTCTTCTATCCCGGCTACATCGACATGTGGCCCACGATGCGCGGCGGACTCGGCATGACGTTCGAGACCGACGGGGGGCCGGAGCTCAAGAAGCGGAAGGACGATGGGACCTGGACCACGTTCGAAATGGCGATTGCGCACCACTACATCGCCTCGTTGACGACTCTCGCCACCGCCGCCGACAGCAGGGCCGAGCTGCTCCAGGACTTCTACCAGTTCCACTCGACCGGCATGAACGAGGTGAAGAACCGGCCGATGAAGCGGGTCGTGTTCCTCGCCTCACCCGATCCCGCGCGGGCGCGCTGGCTGGCCCGCCGCCTCGCGCGGGAGGAGATCCAGGTGGTCCAGACCACCAAGCCGTTCACGGCGCTCAAGGCGAACTCCTACCTGGGAGGTGCCGCGGCGCAGCACACGTTCCCCGCGGGGAGTTATGTGGTCGATCTCGCTCAACCCGAGGCGCGTCTCGCCACCAGCATCCTCGAGCCCAAGGCCGTGTTCGATTCCGGTTTCGTCCGGAAGGAGCTGGACAAGTACGATCGTAACCAGGTGCGCGGACGCCGGGCCGGCAGCGAGGGCTACGACTTCTACGACATTACCGCCTGGTCACTGCCACTCACGCTGGGCCTCGACGCCTGGTGGACCGAGGACACGCCTTCGATCGCCGGCGATACGGTCACGGTTGACGGCAAGTTGCCCGAGGTTGCCGCCCCGCTCAGGGCCCAGTCGGCATACGTGTTCACCGACGAGGCACAGGCCGGAACCAGCCTCGCCTACCGGCTGCTCGATGAAGGATTCCGGGTCGGCGTGGCCTCGCAGCAGCTGAGAGCCGACGGCAAGGCTTATCCGCGCGGGACATTCGTCGTTCGGGTCCAGCGCAATCCGGCCTCGGTGCACGAGCGGATCGCTGCCCTGTCCCGGGAGCTCGGCGTGCCGGTTACCGCCGTCGGCTCGGCGTTCCCCGACAGCGGCGATGCCGGTGTCGGCAGCGAGAGCGTCGAGGCGCTGAATCGCCCGAAGATCCTGCTCGCCGCCGGAGACGGCATCGATCAGACCGCCTTCGGTGCCGTCTGGTTCTATCTCGAGAAGGAAGTCGGCATGCGGGTCGTGCCGGTCAATCTCTCCAGCCTCCGCCGGATCAACCTGGCCGACTATAACTGCCTCATCCTGGCCGGGGGCGACGGCGACGACCAGTGGAACGAGTTGGGCAGCGAAGGCGGCGAGAAGCTCAAGGCGTGGGTCGAATCCGGTGCGGCGGTGATTGCGATCGGAGACGCGGCGACCCTCCTCTCCCGGAAAGAACTCAAGCTGACCGGACTTCGAATCGTGGGCGAGGAGGATTCGACCGCCAAGGTCGCGAAGGACACGACCGCGAAGGACACGCTGGTGAGCGAGCGGGCCAAGCCGGCGCCGCCTCTGGTCTCTCCCAGCGCTGCCGCTGGAAGCCGGCCCGAGTTCATTCCCGGCGCCATCTTCCGCGCGACCCTCGACCGCACCCACTGGCTCACCTACGGCTACGAGCGAGATCAGTTGCCGGTCTTCATCGAGTCGAGTCGCTTGCTCAAGCCTTCCGAGCGCGGCGCCAATCCGGTGGTGTTCGTCGGGAAGGACCTGACACTCGCCGGCTTCACCTGGCCCGACAACACCGAGAAGTATCTCAGGAACGCGGTGTGGGCCACGGTGGAGAACTCGGGCAGCGGGCGAGTCATCGTGTTCGCGGACAATCCGGTCTACCGCGGATTCTGGCGCGGAACGGCGAAGCTCCTGACTAACGCGATTCTGCTGGGACCGCAGCGCTGAATCTCGTGATCCTGGCCGCCGGCGCCGGAAGCCGGTATGGTGGCGCCAAGCAGCTGGAAGCGGTTGGCCCGGGTGGTGCGACCCTGATGGAGTATTCCATCTACGACGCCATCCGGGCTTCGGTTGAGTGCCTGATCTTCGTGGTTCGGCCCGGAACCGATCCGGGTCTGCTCGACCGCTGGTCCCGCAGATATTCCCCTCACGCCGAAGTGAAGTTCGCCTTTCAGGGCGACGACGTTCCCTCACCCGGGGCGCCGCGAAACCGTCCCTGGGGAACGGTCCATGCGTTGCTCAGCGCTCGAACAGCGGTCACGGGACCGTTCGTCGTGCTCAACGCCGACGATTTCTACGGCCGCGACGCACTGGAGGTGGCTTTCGGATTTCTTGGCCCGCTCACTGGCGATACCCCCCGGTGGGCAGTGCTTGGCTATCGGCTGGAAAACACGGTGAGTAGTACGCTGGGCGTGAACCGCGCGTTGCTGCGGATAAACGCGGGTGGGAGACTTCGCTCAATCGCCGAAGTGAGCCAGCTCCGTCCGGGAGCGGAGGGCAAGTTCATCGGGCTCCTGTCCGGCTCGATCCGGGAATTTTCCGGCGATCTCCTGGTCTCGATGAACCTCTGGGCCTTCACCCCCGCGATCTTCCCCTTGCTGGAACAGACTTTCGCGGAATTCGTCGCCTCGAGCCCGGGCCCTGACCAGGAATTGGTGCTGCCCGAGGCAATTGATTCTCTGCTGCGCGCGGGCGGGATCGAGGTACAAGTCCTTCCCACCCGCGGTATCGGCTTCGGTCTCACCCATCCCGAGGACAAGCCTCAGGTCGCGGCCACACTGCGCGGCCTGGTCCAGGCCGGCCATTACCCTCAGGCACTTTGGGAGGCCTGAGGAACTCGCCACATCCCAGGCACTACCCGCCATAGCCCGATTCCGCTTACCACGAAAATCACCAGCCAGAACAGAGCCGAGAGTGCTGCGGCCGTAGAGAAAACTCCCGGTACCGAACAGCGCCGAGTAGACAAAGGCGACTCCCAGCACCCAGCCCAGCAGCGCCTGCGGCAGGCTGTCGGGGGAGGGGCCCACCCCGGCTTCCGCGCGCACCTCGTTCCATCCCGGGCCGGCGGGCCGGACCAGACGATAGAAGTCGAGCAACCGGCGTCGCTCGGTTGGCTCGGTCAGAAACGTGGTCGCGATCCAGACGACCGTCGTAATCGCGACGCTTAGCAGCAGCATGATGTGGGATGGACCGGATGGCCGGCTCGGCCCAGGAAGTGGAATCCGATCGCGACCAGGAAGCTCGATACCATCGCCGCGATCTCGCTCCAGGCGTTCACCCGCCACCAGAACCAGCGCAACAGATACATCAGGCCGGTGCCGGCGCCGATCGAGAGGATCAGGTCGAACGCATCCTTGGCGGTGCTCAGCGCGAGGTGCGTGAGCGCGGCGCAGACCATGAGCCCGCCGTGGTCAGCCGGCCCACCAGCACGTAGTGTCGCTCGTCCTTGTCGGGCCGCAGGAACCGGCGGTAGAAATCGTGCACCAGGTACGAAGTGCCCCAGTTGAGGTGGGTCTCGATGGTGGAGCGATACGCCGCGAGCGTTCCCGCCACGCACCAGGCCGAGGAACCCAGCCGGCAGGAAGCGCAGCATGGCGGGGTAGGCCATGTCGTGCCCGATGAGCTTCGGGTCCACGTAGGGGAAGGCGCGTCGCGATGTCGGAGAGCTGGGGATAGACCAGGGTCGAGCACAGCGCCACGATGATCCAGGGCCAGGGGCGGAGCGCGTAGTGCATCACGTTGAAGAGCAGCGTGCCGGTCACCGCGTCCTTCTCGGTCTTGGCCGCCAGCATCCGCTGCGCGATGTAGCTGCCGCCGCCCGGCTCGGCGCCCGGGTACCAGACCGACCACCACTGCACCGTGATCGGCATGATGAAGACCGTGAGCGCCGCTGCCCCAGTCGCCGAAGTCGGGGAGGAGGATGCAGCGTGTCGGCAGGGACCTTGGCCGAAGAGACCGGCTCAGCCCGCCCACCTCCGGGCGTTGCAGCGCGAAGTAGGCGGCCGCGAATCGTCCCGGTCATCGTGATCGTGAACTGGATCGAATCGGTGACCAGCACGCCCCAAAGCCCGGAGACCGACGCGAAGAAGATGGTGATGACGGAGCAGACGAGCAGCGTCCGCTCCATCGGCCAGCCGAGGACCACGTTCGCGATCTTGGCGGCGGCCAGGTTCACCGTCGCCATGATCACGCAATTGAAGAGGAGGCCGAGATAGATTGCGCGGAAGCCGCGGAGCAGCCGTGCCGGCCGGGCCGGAGTAGCGCAGCTCGTAGAACTCGAGGTCGGTGAGGACGCCGGAGCGCCGCCAGAGCCGGGCGTAGAAGAAGACCGTCATCATGCCGGTGAGCAGGAAGGACCACCAGACCCAGTTATCGGCCACGCCGTGCTCCCGCACCAGGTTGGTGACGAGGTTCGGCGTGTCGGTGCTGAAGGTGGTCGCCACCATCGAGACGCCGACCAGCCACCACGGCGCCGCGCGACCGGAGGTGAAGAACTCGCCGGTACTCGAGCTGGCCCGCCGCCAGAAGAAGAGGGCCGGCAGGAAGGAGATGAGAATGGATGCCGCGACAATCGCCCAATCGAGCGAAGTGAGCTGCATGCAATGGCTCCGAGGGAGGCAGGCCGAACGTTAGAGAGGGCGGGGGAAAGACGGTAGGTGGGGAGACGGGACAGCGTGAGAAGTAAGAGGTGAGATGTGAGAAGGCGGAGTTGTCAGCGTCGCTCCGTCGTGCTCATCCTTCTCACTTCTCACTTCTTGCTTCTCACGCTTTTCCTGTCCCCCTCCCTCGGCTATATTGGGCTGCCCCAGGTCCGAAGGGCGCTGGCGCGCGAACCGCGTCAGGACCTCGCCGGTAGCAGCGCTAAGCGATGTCCGGTGTCGCTTCGGGGTGCCTGGGGCATTTTTCTTTCTCTCCATCTCCCGTCTCCCGTCTCCCGTCTCACGTCCGTCCGCCCCTTCCCGTTATTCTTGCCCATGGCACTGGCTCTCGCTCGAAGATACCGCCCCCGACGCTTCAGCGATCTGCTGGTTCAGGACCACGTCGCCGCCGCGCTGCGCGGCGCGGTGGTGAAGAACCGGGTCGGTCACGGCTACCTGCTGACCGGCCCGCGCGGGGTCGGGAAGACCACGGCCGCCCGCATCCTCGCGATGGCGCTCAACTGCGAGCGGAAGGGCACGGCGAAGCCGCGAGGGCGAGCCCTGCGGCGAGTGCGAGAGCTGCCTCCGGATCTGGAACGGCTCCGCCAATCTCGACGTGGTGGAGATCGACGCGGCGAGCAACCGCGGGGTGGACGACGCGCGGGATCTCCGGGAGCGGGCGATGTATGCCGCCTCCCAGGCGGGGCACCACAAGGTCTACATCGTGGACGAAGCCCACATGCTCACCCGCGAGGCGTGGAACGCGCTGCTCAAGATCCTGGAGGAGCCGCCGCCGGGCGTGGTGTTCGTCTTCGCCACGACCGAGCCGCCAGAAGATCGCGCAACAGGCGGCGCCGGTGCTCTCGCGACTGCAGCGATTCGATTTCCGGCGGATCGGTCCCGCGGCGATCCGCGAGCGGCTCCGCGCCGGTTCTCGCCGCCGAGAAGATCGCAGGCCGACGAGGACGCCCTTACCCTGATCGCCCGTCAGGCCGACGGCGGCATGCGGGACGCGCTCTCCGTGCTCGATCAGTGCCTGAGCTTCGGCGAAGGCGCCATTACCGCCGCGCGGGTCCGCGAGGTTCTGGGCCTGGTGACCGACGAGGCCTACGCCGACTTGCTCGCGTTGATCGCCGCTCGAAATCCCGCCGGCGTTTTCCCGCTGGTCGATCGCCTGGCCGACGGCGGGGCCGACCTCATCGAGTTCATGGGTGGGGCCGCGGAAGTGCTTCGTGCGGTGCTCCTGACCCAGCTGGGCGGGCGATCCGGAGGGGATCACCGAGGGCATGCGGCACGCGGTGCACAGCGGTGCGCGATCGGCTCCCCGCCGGAGACTGCTCCGGATGCTGAGGCTGTTCGCCGAGATCGAGCCGTCACTCGCTCGGAGCGGAACTCCGCGGCTCGTCGTGGAGACGGTGCTGCTTCGCTGGGCGCTGATGGATCGGACGGTGGAGCTGGAGGCAGTACTCGGTGGCGGACAGGGCGATCGGGGCGGACAGGGCGATCGAGGCGGACAGGCGTCGGGCGGACGCGCAGCAAGCGCGGACGCCGAAGTCCGGCCTCAGCGCGACCGCGGTCGCTCGTCGCGCCGCCCGCCCGTCCGCCCCGTCCGCCTCGTCCGTCGCCGATCGCCCTGTCAGATCTCTCCGCCGAATTCACCCTCGCCGGTCTCACCGACGCCTGGCCTCACCTCATGGCTGCCGCACGGCAGCAGAGCCGCTTTCTCGGCGAGGCGCTCGCCACGGCGACGATCACCGAGGTGGCACCTCCGGTGGTCTGGTTGGCGGCCGAGGGCAATCCGACGCTCGCCGAAGGGCTGCAGCACCAGTTGAAGGCCGTTGAAGGGTTGATTGGCAAGCTGCGTCGGGGCTTCCGTGCAGGTCCGTATGGCGGCCGAAAAAGAGACGGTCGAGCCCCGCGCAAAGCGCCTGCTCGGAGGGGCAGGCCAGGGCAGAACGGCTCCGGATCCTGCGGACCAAGGACCCTACCCTCGAAGCCGCCGCCGAGGGCTTAGATTTGGAGGCCCTCGAATAACCGGAGGGCTCCGGCGGGTTGCGGGGCGGTGGGGGGGACCCGTACTTTCCTCAAGCGTTGCAGGGACTTAGCGTAATGGCCGATTTTCAGCAGCTTCTCCAGCTGGGCCAGCAGGTGCAGGGCCGGCTGCAGCAATTGCAACGGGATCTGGCGGATCAGACGATCGAAGTCCAGGTCGGTGGTGGGATGGTCCGGGTCACGCTGGATGGGCGAGGCACCATCCGGGGCCTGACGATCGATCGCGCCGCGTTCGAAGGACGGGACGAGGAGCTGCTGGCCGACCTCATCCTGTCTGCCATCGCCGAGGGCCAACGCCGGGCAGCAGAGTCGCTCCAGGCCGAGATGCGGAAGATGCCGTCGCTTCCGCTGTCTCTGCCGCTCTGAGCCGTGAGCGCCGTCGACGATCTCATAACCGAATTCGCGAAGCTACCAGGCATCGGGAGAAAAACCGCCCAGCGCCTGACCTTTCACCTGCTGCAGCAGCCGGCGGAGCGCTTGACTCGACTGGCCGCGGCACTGGTGGGGGTCGCGGAACGGGTGCGGCCCTGTACCGAGTGCGGCAATCTCGCCGAGGAAGAGCTTTGCGAGATCTGCCGCGATCCGCGCCGGGATGCCGGTACCCTCTGTGTCGTGGAGGAGCCGTCGGCGGTCGCGGTGGTGGAGCGGGCCGGTGAATTTCGGGGCCGCTACCACGTCCTGGGCGGCCATCTCGATCCTCTGGCAGGGGTGGGGCCCGAATCGCTGCGGATCGACCTCCTCCTCCGGCGGGTTTCCGGGGGTCAGGTGCGGGAAGTGATTCTGGCGACCAACCCCTCGATGGAGGGTGAAGTCACCGCCACGTACGTCCAGCAGCTGCTCGAAGGCCAGCCCGTCCGGGTGACTCGGCTGGCCCGCGGTTTGCCGATGGGGGGCGATTTGGAGTACGTGGACGGCGTCACCCTGGCCCACGCTCTGATCGCACGACAGGAAGTGCGGTAATGCGGGCCCGGGCACTCGCGGTGGCGCTGGGAGTCGCCGGGGGCGCGGCCATGGGATGGCTGCTGGCCCAACGGCACATGCGGGAACACCAGGAAGATCTGTTCAGTCCGCGGCCGCTGCGCCGCCACGCGGCGCTGGGGCACCTGGCCGCCAGCGAAGGCGTCGAGACTGTTCGCCTGCTGCGGGATTATCTGGAGTGGGAATCGCAGCCCATGCTTCGCCGCCGGGCGGAAGGAATTCTCCGCCGGCTCGAAGCCGCCCTCGGGTAACCACAGGGGAATCGATGTCCGGAGCTTCCAGCTGGTCATTCCGGGAAGAGGACTCGACCCGCATCCACGGGTTGCTGGGCCAATTCCTCCGGGAATCCAACGCGCGCACGGCGATGATCGTCGATCGCGCGGGCCAGATGGTGGCCGTGGTCGGCGAGGAGCCGGTCTTCGACCCCACCGCTTTCGCCTCCCTTACCGCGGCCGATTTCAGCGCCAACGATCAGCTGGCCCGGATGATCGGCGAGCCCGAGTTCGGCGCGCTGTTCCACCAGGGCGAGAAGGAATCGATGTACCTCGCCGACATCGCGCGGCGAGTCATCCTCGTGGTGCTGTTCGACAACCGGACGACGCTCGGGCTGGTCAAGCTCCGGGTGAAGCAGACCGTCCTGGACCTCACCCAGGTCTTCCACGAAATGTTCACACGGGGCACCGCGTCCACCAGCCAGGTGGAAACGGCGTTCCTCGGCGAGGCGGAAGATGAGATTGACAAGCTCTTCGGGGCGTGAGGCGGAGTATTAGCGCATGTCGATGATCAACTACGCGTCCCGCGAGATCAACTGCAAGCTGGTCTACTACGGGCCCGGCCTCGGCGGCAAGACGACGAATCTCGAGTACGTCTACAACAAGGTCTCGCCCAATTCCCGCGGCAAGCTGATCTCCCTCGCCACCGAAACCGAGCGGACCCTGTTCTTCGACTTCCTCCCCGTGGACCTGGGCACCATCCGCGGGTTCAAGACCCGCTTCCACCTCTACACCGTTCCGGGCCAGGTCTACTACAACGCGTCCCGCAAGCTGATCCTCAAGGGCGTGGACGGGGTGGTATTCGTGGCCGACAGCCAGATCGAGCGGATGGAAGCCAACATCGAGTCGATGCAGAACCTGTACGACAACATGGCGCAGCACGGCTATAACTTGACGACGATCCCGTTCGTGGTCCAGTACAACAAGCGGGATCTCCCCAACGCGGCGACCATCGGCGAGCTGCAGGCGGCGCTGAATCCGGGCTGGCCGGTCGAGGATCCCGCCAGGCAACGCGCCGCCGCGGACCCGTACCACGAGGGTCAGCACCTGGTGGAGCTGGTGGATGGACAATGGATCGAACGGGCGCCGTACTTTGAAGCGGTCGCCATGAACGGCGACGGCGTCTTCGACACCCTCAAGGCGGTCAGCAAGTTGGTGCTCAAGACCCTGGGGTAAGTGGCCCGACATGTGGAACCCTCCCCAACATCCTCACCCTGGTCCGGATCGGGCTCACCCCGGTCATCGCACTCCTGCCGTTCATCGATGGTTACTGGCCCAAGCTGATCTGCTTCACGATTTTCATCTTCGCCGCCGTCACCGACGTCATCGACGGCTATCTCGCCCGCAGCCGCAACCATGGTCACCGACCTGGGCAAGCTGCTGGATCCGATCGCCGACAAGCTGCTGCTCTTCGCGACCCTCATCCCGATCTACTGGATCTCCCGCACCCGGCATGACCTGTACGACATCCCGGTCTGGGGCAGCATCCCGCTCTGGGTCTGCGTGCTGCTGATCGGCCGCGAGATCGCGATGACCGGGTTCCGCTGGTGGGCCAAGCGGCAGGGCGTCGTGATTCCCGCCGGCACCGCCGGGAAGCTCAAGGCCACGATCCAGAACATCTTCATCGGCGCCACGTTTCTCTGGTTCACCTTCCGCGACGCGCGCAAGCCGATGGGTTGGGAACACAACCGGATCGCCGAGTACTGGAACGAATTCCACGGTGGCGTAGTGGCTCTCACGCTGGCTCTCGCCACGCGTGCTGACCATCTATTCGTTCGTGGACTACATGTTCCAGTACCGGACCCTGTTCAAGAGCCGTTAGCCATCAGCCCTCAGCCGTCGGCGATCGTGTCATCCATCGAACTCCTCACCGTCGGCACCGAGCTCCTCCTCGGCTTCACCGTGGACACCAACTCGGCGGAGATTGGTCGTACTCTCGCCGCGGCTGGAGTCAGCGTGGCCCGTCGTACCACGGTGGGAGACGATGCCGCGGCAATCCGGGACGCCGTATCAGCCGCCCTCGCGCGATCTGGAATCGTGTTGGTCACTGGTGGCCTCGGTCCCACCGCTGATGATGTCACCAAGAAGGCGGTGGCCGAGCTGTTTCAGGCTCCGCTCGAATTCCAGCAATCCGTCTGGGATGCGCTCGTCGCGCGATTCGCGCGCATGGGCAGGGTGCCTTCGCCGGCCAATCGCTGTCAGGCCGAAGTGCCCCGTGGCGCAACTGTCCTTCCCAATCGGTGGGGAACCGCTCCCGGACTGTGGCTGGAGGGATCGCCTGGAATCGTGATCATGCTCCCGGGTGTCCCCCATGAGATGCGCAACCTGCTCACCCACGAAGTACTGCCCCGGCTCGCGTCGCGGGCAGGCAGCGGAGTGGTGCGCTCGCGGGCGGTACGGACGTGGGGTGTTCCCGAGTCCAGTCTCGCCGAGAAGTTGGACGGCGTCGAGGGTGATATTGCTCCCCTCTCGCTCGCCTACCTGCCCGGAATCAACGGCGTTGATCTGAGACTCACTGCGTGGGACCTTCCCGCGGCGGAAGCGGATGAGCGACTCGGGGCAGGGATCAAGCGGTTGCATGGCAGGATCGGTGATCCGGTCTATGGAGAGGACGAGGATGACCTCGCGGCATTGCTGCTCGACCAGGCCCGACGGCTCGGCCTCTCGATCGCGACCGCCGAGTCATGCACCGGTGGGCTGGTGGGGGCGCGGCTCACGGAGGTGCCCGGCAGCTCGGAGGTGTATCTCGGCGGAATCGTGGCCTATAGCAATGCGGCGAAGGTGGCGGAATTGAACGTCTCCGCGCAGCTTATCGTCGAGCATGGTGCGGTGAGCGAACAGGTGGCACGCGCGATGGCTCACGGTGCGACACAGGTATTCGGCGCTGATGCCGCCATGAGCGTCACTGGTATTGCGGGGCCGGGCGGCGGAACCGCGGAGAAACCGGTCGGATTGGTTTTTGTAGCATCCGCGTTCGGCGGTGAGACTACCTGCACTCGCTACATGTTCCCCGGCAGCCGGGATGATGTCCGCGGGCGGGCGGCTCAAGCCGCGTTGTTCCAGCTCTGGCGACTCCTGGAAGGAGTGAGCCCGTCACCAGGGTGACGGTCAGCCCGCGCTCGAAGGTTGCCATTCCCGATGGTGAGATCCTACTTACCGACACGAGATCCCATGGTCCACGTGCACCCGCACGACCCGCATCGCTTCGGAAGCATTGCTCGATCCGGCAGACCGGATCTCGGAGGTGCTCTTCGGGGTCATCATGGTACTTACGTTTACCGGATCACTCAGTGTCGCCGAGGCGGGACAGGCTGACGTGCAGGAGATGCTGCGCGGCGCGCTGGGTTGCAATATCGCGTGGGGAATCGTCGACGGCTTCATCCTCGTAATGTTCCGGGTGGCCGAACGGCGCCGGACATACCTCGTCGGGCGGGCGGTCCGCGAGTCCGGCGACGGAGCCGCCGCCATCCAGGCCTTGAGGAACTGGCTGCCAAGCGAGGCGGTGGCGTTAATGGAGCCGGCCCATCTCGACCACATGATCCGGAAGGTGCGCACCCTGCCGCAACCGCCGGCTCCCCACGTCAATTGGAGTGATCTCGGTGCAGCTGGCGTCGTGTTCCTGCTGGTTTTTCTCTCGACCCTCCCGCTGATCGCACCCTTCGTGTTCATGACCGAGATTCACCGGGCGCTGCGCCTCTCCCACGCCATCGCCCTCGTGATGCTCTTCGTGCTCGGAGCCGCCTATGGGCGAACTACCGGCCAACCAGGCCTGCGGGCCGGCATCTTTATGGCAGGTTTCGGCGTCGTGCTGGCGGTGGTGACTCTCCTGCTCGGGGGTTGAACTCGGTCATCCGACCCCTGGGGTCGCGGCCGGCTCCTTCGCCGGACTCGTTTGCTCCGGGTCCTCGGTTACCCACCACACGAGCAGAGTGTAGGTAACCGCGAGAACCACCGGGCCCACGAAGATCCCAATCAGTCCGAAACCAATCAATCCACCGATCACACCCAGGAAGACGAGCGGGAGGGGCAGGTCGGCTCCCCGCTTGATGAGGATGGGCCGAAGGATGTTGTCCATGGTGACGCATACCAGGGTCCAGAGAAGGAACAGCGTGGCCTTTCCCGTTTGGCCGGTGGAGTACATCCAGAAGACGGCGGGGAACATGACGAGGGCCGGTCCCACCTGAGCAACACAGAGCAGAAAGATGACGGCGGTGAGAAACGCCGCTTGTGGAATACCGAACAGCCACAGGCCGAGCCCGCTCAGCGCTGTCTGCAAGATCGCGGTGACTACCACTCCGAATGCCACACCACGGATAGCCTGTCCCGCCAGGACGACCACCCGGTCTCCTCGCTCGCCGGCCAGGCGCTCGGCGAATCGTCGAACCCCGTAGGCCGCGATCTCTCCATTGGCGTAGAGGATTCCCGCGGCTATCACGATCACGATCAGTTGGACTACCAGTGCCAGGAAGCTGCCGGCCTTGCGGCCCAGCCAGGCGGCGATGGGCTGGAGGTAAGGCTGAATCTTGGTGCTAAGGTCCACCTGGCCCGAGGAAACCTCTCGCCACGCCGCATCGATCTTGGTGCCAACCATTGGCACCTTTTGCACCCAGGCCGGCGGAGGAGGTACCGTAATGTTGTTGAGCTGTCCCGATTGCAACTCTCCCACACGGCCGGCGACGGAACCAACGGCCAGCCCGATCGGGACCGCAAACAGCAAGAACAAGGCGAGCGTCATGCCGGTAACGGCGAGTGCCCGCTTCCCCCAAAGGCGTCGCTGAAGACTGATGAGCACTGGCCAGGTCGCGACCACGATCATCGTTGCCCAGATCACCGCGCCCAGCAGCGGC
This sequence comes from uncultured Gemmatimonadales bacterium, assembly GCA_963821525.1. Lineage (GTDB taxonomy): Bacteria > Gemmatimonadota > Gemmatimonadetes > Gemmatimonadales > GWC2-71-9 > DATBGE01. The sequence continues at coordinate 652,310 of CAWGED010000005.1, forward strand.
TGCACGATGAAAAGGGACGAAATCAACAGGAAGAGGATCGCGACGACCGCGATCGTCGTGCGGGGAAGTTCGCGGTTGGGCGCTGTCATGATCGCTCCGTGTGGATCCCGGGGTTAACTACCTGGCGAAGTGTCCGCGGGCCAAGTCGCGAGAGGCGGCTGCCCACTACACATACAGTCCGAAGGATGCCCGCGCCAGCAGCCCTCTAGGGCAACGCTTGCCCCCTGTGCCAGCTTGGCCTACTTCTCGGCACCTTCCGCGCGCTGCTATCTTTCGGTGCAAAGTGGGACTACCTCGAGAGTGTAACTGATGAAGAAACCAGATGTTAGGAATCAGGAAGCGGAGGCCGATCCTCCCCCCGCCGAGGCGGAGAATCCGCCCGAGACTGCCGTAGGGGCGGTTGGGCTTCCCGCTGAATTGAGTGAAGAGGCCGTCAAGCGGCTGGAAGACCAACTCGCCGAATTGCGCGACCGGCATGTTCGCCTCGCCGCCGAGTACGACAATTTCCGCAAGCGCGCCGCCAAGGAGCGGATCGAACTCACCGATCGGGCCCAGGCTGCGCTGGCAGGGAAGCTGCTCGACGTGCTCGATGACCTGGACCGGGTCGAGAGCGGCGGCCAACTAAGTGAGAACGACGTAGTGCAACAGGCCCTCATTCTGATCGAGAGAAAACTCCGGAAGGAACTCGAGGCCGCGGGTCTCGAGCGGCTCGACCCTGTCGGTATGCCGTTCGATCCGAGCCTGCACGAGGCGGTCTCTGTCGTTCCCGCGCCCGATCCTTCTAAGGATCACACGGTAAGCGCCACCTTTCAGGCTGGGTATCGCTTCAAGGGATCGCTGCTCCGTCCGGCGCGAGTCCAGGTCTTCTCCAGCGAAGGACACGTCTAAACGTGGCGAAGGACTTCTATCAGGTCCTCGGCGTCCCGGACACGGCGACTCCCGAGGACATCAAGAAGGCCTATCGGCGACTCGCCAAGCAGTATCACCCCGACGCCAATCCCAGCAACCCGTCGGCGGCTGACCGCTTCAAGGAGGTTTCCGAAGCGCACACCGTTCTTTCGGATGCGGAAAAGCGCAAGCAGTACGATGCGATGCGACGGTATGGCGCATTCGAGCCGCGCGCTCCGGGTGGCGCCGGTCGCAGAAGCGGTGCGCCCGGCGCAGGACCCAGCGTTGAAGAGTTCGATATCAATGACCTCGGCGGTCTCGGTGGTCTGGGGGACATTTTCTCCTCGATCTTCGGCCGGAGCCGCCGCGATGAGCCGGTCACTGAAACGCTCGAGACGGTAGTTGAAATTCCGTTCCGGGTCGCGGCTCTCGGTGGGAAGGTCCCGGTGACGCTGCCGGTCAATGAGACTTGTTCCGAGTGCGGCGGGAGTGGCGCCGCGAAGGGCGCCAGGCTGCAGACCTGCCCGGAGTGCAACGGCCGAGGCACCGTGACTTTCGGTCAGGGAAGCTTCGCGGTCAGCCGGCCGTGTCCCAAGTGCCGGGGCCGCGGCAAGATCCCCAGTACGCCATGCCCGGTCTGTCATGGCGCCGGGGAAACTCGAGTAGAGCGTCAGGTCGTCATCACGGTTCCTCCCGGCACCGAAACTGGAACGCGCATCCGTCTCAAAGGTCAGGGTGGCTCACCTCGTCCGGGCGAACCTCCGGGAGACTTGCTCGTCACGTTCCAGGTTCAACCCGATCGCTTCTTTCACCGCGACGGGCTCGATCTGGTCTGCGAGGTTCCGATCAATGTCGCCCAGGCAGCGCTGGGAACCCGGCTACGGGTGCGGACCCTCGATGGGAAGAAAGTCGTCCTGAAGGTTCCGGCCGGCACTCAGCCCGGCAGGAAATTCCGGATCAAGGGTCTGGGCTTGGAGAAGGGTGGCCGCCGGGGGGATCAATTGGTGCAGGTGCAGGTCGAGGTACCCGAGCGCCTGACCGCGGAGCAGGAAGAGCTGTTCAAGAAGTTCGCCGAGGCGACAGACCTCAAGTACTAGCCGCTCTCAGCGTCGAGGCGAACTCGCCGCTCGCAGGACGGTTTCCATCGCGGCACGCATCGGCCAGCACCCGATGGGTGCCGCGTTCGTCCTCAACGGATGAAGGCTGACGCTGGGTATAGGCTGCCATCCGGACCCAGCACCCAGGCTTGCCGGTTGTCTGCCCACATCAGGGAAAGCAGGTCCCTGAATCGTCGCCGCGATGGGTCGGATCTTCCACCGGCACCACCGCCTCGATACGCCGGTCGAGGTTGCGCGGCATCCAGTCCGCCGAGCCGATGTAGACCTCCTCACTGCCGCCGTTGAGGAAGCAAAAGGCGCGAGAGTGCTCGAGGAACCGCCCAATGATGCTGATCACCCGGATCCGGTCGCTCACACCGGGCGTGCCCGGCCGGAGACAGCAGATCCCCCGCACGATCAGATCCACCTGGACGCCCGCCACGTGACGCCTCATACAGCGGCGGTGATGATCTCCGGGTCGGTCAACGCGTTCATCTTGGCGAGAATCCGCGCCGGAGCGCCGCTCCGTGCGTGCTGGATCTCCCGGTGGATCATCATCAGGAAGCTGTCCCGCATGCCCTTCGGCGCCACGATGAGCTTGCGGTACTGGGTGGGCGATGCGAAACCGGTGAGCACATTGAACAGGTCGGTCAGGTCGGCGCCCAGCTCGGGATTGCAGGAGAACAGCCCGAAGTCGGTATAGAGGCGTGAGGTCTTCGGGTGGTAGTTGCCGGTCCCGATATGCACGTAGCGGCGCATGCCGTCTCCTTCGCGGCGCACCACCAGCATCACCTTGGTGTGGGTCTTGAGTCCGGCCACACCGTAGCTCACATGGACTCCCACATCTTCAAGCCGCTTCGCCCAGCTGATGTTGTTCTCCTCGTCGAACCGGGCCTGCAACTCGATAAGTACCGCGACCTGCTTGCCTCGTTCCGCCGCCTGGGACAGCATCCGCGCGATGTTGGAATCACCGCCGGTGCGATAAAGCGTGAGCTTGATGGCCACGACGTCGGGATCGTCCACCGCGGCCTGAATGAACCGCTCGACCGAGCTCGCGAAGCTGTCGTAGGGATGGTGGACCAGCAGGTCTCCCTCGCGAATCACCTCGAAGATGTTGCGGCCCGAAGCGAGGCGCGGTTGGGTTGCCGGATGGAAGCTTTGGTCCCGGAGGGCCGGCATGTCGGCAGATGCCAGACCGAGCAGATCCGCCGTGTCCAGCAAGCCGGCTACCTCGAAAACGTCGTCCTGAGAGAGCGGCGAACCGGCCGATTCCTGGTCGTCGTTGAATTCCGAGAGCAGCACTTCGCGGACCGAGTGGGGAAGATCCGGAGCCACCTCGAGGCGGACCACCGCGCCGAAGCGCCGGTTCCGCAGGTTCTCCTGGATCGTGCTGAGGAGATCCTCGGCCTCGTCGTGATCCACCTCGAAGTCGGTGTTCCGGGTGATGCGAAATGGAGAACAACCCAGAATTTCGACCCCCGGGAACAGCGACTCGATATTGGCGCTGATTAGCTGCTCGAGCGGCACGTAGCGCTGTGGCGAATCCAGCGGGACCCAGCGCGGGAGGATCTTCGGGACCTTGACCCGCGCGAATCGCTCTTCTCCGTCCTGTCCTCGCAGGATGACCGCGAGGGAAAGACTCAAATTCGAGATGTACGGGAAGGGGTGGGCGGGATCGACGACCAGCGGAGTCAGCACCGGGAAGACGTTCGCCTGGAAATAGCGATCCATGGCGCGCCGCTCTTCGGGCACCAGGTCGCCGATGTTGAGGAGTGCCAGCCCCTGCCGGGCGAGGGACGGCAATAGGACGTCGTGCAGGCACCTGGAGTGCTCCCGCTGCATATCCCGCACGACGCCGCGGATCGCCTTCAGCTGCTGTTCCGGCGTCAGGCCGTCGGGGGTGCGCTCACTGTAGCCGGCTGCCAGCTGTTCCTTGAGTCCCGCCACCCTGATCTGGAAGAACTCGTCAAGGTTCGAGCTGAAGATTCCCAGGAACTTGAGCCGCTCCAGTAGCGGCGTGCGGGGGTCCAGGGCCTCGTGCAGAACCCGGCGGTTGAACTCCAGCCATGACAATTCGCGGTTGAGAAATAGCGAAGGATGGCGGAAATCGCCCAGAGGGGCTTCGCCAGCAGGGGCGGTCAGGTGGAGGTCGGTCACAAGAAAAAATCTACGTTAGCCCGTCATGGGGGGCGAATCGGCGTGTAACGGACAGGTAACGGGGTCACCGCTTCTCGCCGTGGACCTCCTTTTCCCCAACCGCAAGCGACAGGAACACGCTTACCAGCCCGATCAGGAGCCCGGCCCAGAAGGCAGGCCAGAAACCGTCGACTCGGAAGCCCAGATCGAACTGCGCCGAGAGCCACGCGGTGATCATCAGCAGCACCGCGTTGATCACCAGGGTGAACAGTCCCAGCGTGAGCAGCACGAGAGGGCAGGTCAGGACGGTGAGAATCGGCCGCAGGGTGCTGTTGACCAGCCCGAAAATGGCGGCAACGATCAGCAGCCCGACCGGTCCCTTGTCGTAGTGCAGCCCGTCCACGACCTGCACCGCGACGTAGAGCGCCAGGGTGTTGATCAGCCAGCGAATGAAGAGGGATCGCATCGCAGGGAATTCTCCGGCCCGCTATGAGCTGGGCCGGTCCTGGCGCAGGTACTGGTCCATCCAGTCGAGCACCGTGCTCCACCAGAGGCGCCGGTTTCGGAGACCAAGGACCCAATGGCCTTCATCGGGGAAGTATAGAAACTTCGAGGGGACGTGCCGCAGTTTCAGCGCGGTGAAGGCCTGCAGTCCCTCGGAGAGATCCACCCGGTAGTCGAGCTGGCCGTGGACTACCAGCATCGGGGTCTTCCATTTGTCGAGATAGTTGGCGGGAGACCATTTCTCCATGGTAGCCCGTCCCACCGACGACAATTGGGTCCCACCAAACTCCCATGCCGGGAACCAGAGTTCTTCGGTGGTCCCCGTCATGCTGAGCGGATTGAGGATTCCGTCGTGCGCGACGAGCACCTTGAACCGGTCGGTCTGGCCCGCCATCCAGTAGATCATGTACCCGCCGTAGGAGGCGCCGGCCGCTCCGATCCGGTCCTTGTCCACGTACGGAAGCGATGAGACGACATCCACTCCCTTCATCAGGTCTTCGTAAGGCTGGCCGCCCCAGTTTCGCGAGATACTGTTGGTGAAGGCCTGGCCGTAGCCGGTCGAGCCGTGGAAGTTGACCGCCGCGACGACGTATCCCCGCGAGGCAAAGAGGGCGTAGTTCCAGCGCGCGTGCCACTGGTCGAGCCACGCCGACTGAGGGCCGCCGTGGATCAGGTAGATCAGGGGATACTGCCTGGTGGAGTCGAACGCGGGCGGCTTGATCAGCCAGCCAAACACAGAATCGCCCTGGGCGCCGACGAACCGGAGCGTATCCATCGGAGGCAAGTCCAGCTCCTCCAGGGCTGCATCGTGCACCTTCGTGAGCTGCCTCATCCGCTTCCCGTCCAGCCCGGCGATGAAAACCTCCTTGGGATGCGTCGCGGACTCGCGGAGGAACACCATGGACTCGCCGCGGACCGGGATCTGCACCGCGCTGTTGAGTCCGCCGGTGACCAGCCGAGTGCGTACGGCCTGCCGGGACTTCGATCCGGTACAGATTGTGGCCGCCACGCTCCTCGACCTCGGCGATCACGGCACGGGAATCCGGCAGCCACTGGAAGGCCTGGATGCTGAGATCCCACTTCGCCGTGACCGTTGCTCGACGCCCGGTTGCGCGCTCGTAGACCATGAGCTGCTGCCGGTCGGCCTCGAAGCCGGGGGTGGTCATCGCGAGGTACGCCGATGTAGCGGCTGTCGGGCGAGTACAGCGGACTGTTGTCGTTGGCGGGGCTGTTCGTGATGCCCTGACGGCCTGCCCATCCGGCCCCATCACGAAAATGTCGTTGTTGGTGGTCGAGGCGACGATTGGAGTCGGGATTGAAGACCACCGCCACTTCCGTCGCCACCGGAGAAATCGCCACGTCGGCGCCGCCGAGTGCGAGGGTCGGCACATCCCGGTCGATCGGCGTCAGGTCGGTGACCGTGCCGTCGGGAAGGGATACCCGGAACACGTGCTGGCGAAGTCCGACTCGCCACTCGTCCCAGTGGCGATAGAACAGATCGGTCCAGATCTTCGCCTCGGTCGGATACTTCCCGCCGCGCTTCTCCGCCTCGGTCGAATCCGGCCAGTTCACACTGGTCCAGAAGAGCAACGCCTTGCCGTCCGGCGACCCAGAGAAATCGCCCACTCCGTCCGCGAAGCGTGGTGAGCTTGGTCGGCTCCCCTCCGCGCGACCGGCAGGCGCCAGATCTGCGAGACCGCCCTCCCGGGTGGAAATGAATGCCAGGGTCCGCCCGTCGGGGGACCAGCGCGGCGCCCGGTCGCTGCCGCCGCCGGTCGTCGCCTGCCAGGTCTCGCCGGTGGCGGCATCCGCCAGCCAGATGCGCGAGGTGGAACGATTATCCTCGAGCGACGGGGTCGTGACGGTGAACGCCACCAGCTTCCCGTCCGGCGACAGCTGCGGGTCGCCAACGGTGGGCATGGAGACGAACTGATCGATGGTAAGGGGCGTCTTGCTCTGCGCGATGGAGCTGGCCAGGCAGGACCGCCGCGAGCAGCAGGAGGGAGCGTAGTCTCAAACGATCACCCCCCCGCCGAGCACTCGGCCCTCGGGGGAATACAGGACCCCTGACTGTCCCGGCGTGATGGCCCGAATCGGGAGTCTCCAGAGACGAGCCGGATTCGGTCATCGCTCGCGGGCGGTCACGGTCGCTGGCACCGCGCGGGAACGATAGCGCAGCTGGACCTGGCAGCTTTCGCCGACGGGCAGCGGCTCGGACAACCAATTCAACTCGGATAGTTCGACTGTGTGGCCGAGCAGCTCATCGGCCGACCCGACTACGACCTCGCGGGTCGCAGGACGAATGGCCACCACGTACCTCGGCTCCGAGCTCCCGCCTGGCAATCCCTTCCGCTGCCCGATGGTGAATCGGGCGAATCCCTGATGCTCGCCGAGCATTTCGCCGCTGGTGCTGACCAGCGGTCCCGGACTCAGAGCTGGGGCCTCTTCCGGCAGATTGCGCTCCAGAACCGACACGTAATCGTCGTCCGGCACGAAGCAGATCTCGACCGATTCCGGCTTGTCCGCAGTCCGCAGTCGAAGCTTCCGGGCAATGGCACGGGTTTCCGGCTTGGTGAGGCCGCCGACCGGCGTAAGCATGCGGGCCACGACGGCGCGATCGATCCCCCACAGGAAATAGCTCTGGTCCTTCGCCGGATCGGCTCCGCGGTACAGCGCGCCCTCCCGGGCGATCGCGTAATGTCCGGTCGCGATGTGCCCGCAGTCGAGCGCGTCCGCGTGGGCAAGCAGGTCGCGGAACTTGGTGAACGAGTTGCAGCGGACGCACGGAATGGGAGTCCGGCCCTGGCTGTACTCCTGCACGAAGTTCTGAATCACGTGGAGATTGAAGCGGTCCTCCAGATTCAGCACGTAGTGCGGGATGCCCAGCTTGTGGGCGACGTCCTTGGCGTCGTTGATCGAGTCGAGCGAGCAGCAGGGACGGTCGGGCACCGAATCGCCGTAACAGAACAGCTTCATCGTGGCGCCCACCACGTCGTAGCCCTGCTCGACGAGAGCGGCCGCCGCGACAGAGCTGTCCACCCCGCCCGACATCGCGACGAGCACTCGGTTGTCCCTGCGAATGCGATTATGCACGACCGAGCGCCTCCGAAAGCTTGCGGACCTTGCGAACCACGGTCGGGAACACCTCGGCGGCACGATCAACTTCGGCTTCGGTGGTTTCGTGTCCAAGACTGAACCGCAGCGCGCCCAGAGCGAGTTCTCGGGGGACCCCCATCGCGGTCAGGACGTGGGACGGTTCGACTGCTCCCGTCGAGCAGGCCGATCCCCCCGAAGCGGCTACACCGGCGAGGTCCAGGTGCATGAGCAGCGCCTCGCTGTCGGCTCCAGACACCAGAACATTCAAAATGTGAGGAGCACGCTCGGCCGAATCGCCGCAGACGTGCAAATCGGGAACGCCCTCCCGCAGCTTGCCGAGCAGGCGGTCACGCAGAGCTTGCATACGAGCGACGGTCGAGTCGAGTTCCGCCACCGCGAGGGCAGCGGCGCGGCCCAGGCCAACGGCACCGGCGACATTTTCGGTGCCGGGCCGGATGCCAAACTGCTGGCCGCCGCCATGGATGATTGCTTCGAGGGCCTTCCGCTCCCGGACGACCAGCGCACCCACGCCCTTGGGCGCTCCGATCTTGTGTCCGGAAATCGTCAGCATGGTGCAGGGGAGTTCGGCAAATCGGATGGGGATCTTCCCGAATGCCTGGACGGCATCGGTGTGCATGAGTGCGCCGGCTTCGGAACATCGTGCCGCAATCGACGGGACCGGCTGTACCGTCCCGACCTCGTTATTCACCCACATTACGGAAACCACCGCCGGATGCTCGCGCAGCGTCTGGCTCAACGCGTCCGGTTCGACCCGCCCCCCGTTGTCCACCGGCAGGATGCGCTCTTCTCCTCCCAGCTCCTTCACTGCATGGGCGGCGGCCAGTACCGCCTTGTGTTCGGTCGCGCAGACCGCGGCGATCATCGGCTGTCCCCGGTGGCGGGCCGCCAGACAGGCGCCGATCACCGCCAGATTGTCCGCCTCGGTGCCGCCGGAAGTGAATACGACCTGCCCCGGGTCCGCTCCGAGCGCCTCGGCAACCTCCCGCCGGGCCTGTTCCAGTCCCGCCCGGGCGATGCGACCAAAGCGGTGCGAGCTCGAAGGATTCCCGAAAGCCCCCGCTCCCAGGTATGGCAACATCGCCTCCAGGACCTCCGGCCGAACCGGGGTCGTGGCGGCGTGATCGAGGTAAATGGGGCTGTGCGACATGGGGAGGGAAAATAGCCGTGAACCATGGGAGACGGGAGACAGGAGACGGGAGACGGGAGAGGCGAAGCTGTCATTCCGAGCAAAGCGAGGAATCCCGATGCCAAGATCGCCCTTGGGATTCCTCGGTCGCTTCGCTCCCTCGGAATGACAGCCCTCTTCCCGTCTCCCTTCTCCCGTCTCCCCTACAGGCTCTGGACCTCGAGTTTCACCACGTCATCCACCCGCATGGTTTCCTGGGTGAAAAACGGCTCTCCATACCGGGTACGAATCAGGGACCCGTAGTGGGCATTCTGGGTTTCGATGAGGGAATAGAGATCCTGACCAGTAGGAAAGATTTCGCCCGCGTTCTTGACGCCATCGAATTGGCTGGAATAGCACTTGATGGCGGCCAGTTTCCGGTCAAACTGGGCCGAAATGTCGACCACGAATGTGGGCTTCACCGGGTCTTCGCGGTACGCGAGGGAATACAGCAGCTTGTGAGGGCGGTGAGGTTCCCCGCCAGCATCGTACTTGGCCAGACCGGCGAGGAAGCAGGCGTCGCGCCCAAGCTCCGAAGCGATTCTGTGATCCGGGTGTCTGCCGATGGGGAAGGGCAGGATCACGACTCGGGGAGCGAAGTGCCGAATCTGTTCGACGACGATTCGGCGCGCCTCCTCGCTGTTTTGCAAGTGCGCGTCAGGCAGTCCGGCGTTCCGGCGTTCGGCCACTCCCAGGATCTTCGCGGCCCGCTCCGCCTCATCCCCCCGCAGCTTCGCGCTTCCATGGGTTCCGCTTTCTCCCGCCGAGAGATCCAGAATTCCCGTTCGGTGGCCTTGATCGACGGCCTTGAGCAAGGTGCCGGCACAGGTCAGTTCGACGTCGTCGCGGTGGGCGGCGATGGCGAGGAGATGGACGGACATGAGGGGTCAGTGGCCAGGGGTCAGGATAGCAGGTGTCAGGGAAACGGATTGCAAGATACTCTTCAACCTGATCCCTGACACCTGACCCCTGGTATCACGCCCGCACGCGAAGGAATGCTGATGTCCCCCGACCTTCATTCGAAAGCGCGTTCCTCAAGAGTCCTCCAGCGCCATGTCACGCTGGCCTTGGGGCTGTGCCTGGGCTGTGCTACCAGCGGGGTTGCTCCGGTGGAGTACCCTGCTGTCAGGGTCTATCACGCCGATACGGGTTCGGTCTCCGCGGCCGTCCGCCAGGTGGCAGAGTCGCTCGACGTGAAGCTGACGCCTGATTCTCCCTGGAAGAAGACAACCGCCCTTTACTTTGAAGGACATTGGAACGAGCAACCCAAGTCGGGTCAAGAACATAAGACTTGGCACACCAAAGACTACATGACGTGCCCCCGCGATCCTGCTGGAATGCAGCTCAGTCTGAAGACCGGGGAGACCCAGAACACCGCGTCGCTGAGCTTGCGGATACAATTGCGGCCGGTTGTTCCCGACAGCGTCGCACTCCAAATGGGAGTCCGGGCTGCCCAATCAGAGATGGACGAAGGGCAAGTGACCTGGATGGACTGCGAGAGCAAGGGGAAGTTCGAGGGGATTTTTCTTGCGGCGATGGATTCGGTGTTGGGGGTGAGTCAGAGTGAGCGGCAGTAGGTGTCAGGTTACAGATGTCAGGGAAGAGAGCCTCCCTGACACCTGACCCCTGACACCTGGCACCTAGCTCGCTACCGCCAAACCCCGCCGCCGCCACCACCGGCGGACGGTCAGGATCCCAGCCATTCCTACTAGGCCCAGTGGAACCACCACGCCGAGCGATGCAATGATTGTAGCGTTCAGGTTCACGAAGTTGCGCCAGGCCCGCTGGAAAGCCTCGGCGATGACGGGCGAGCCCCGATACGGTCCCTGAATCGGCAGGGGTTCGTGGATCGAAATTGTAAGGCTGCTCATCGAGGCGTGCGCGGACAGGTAGCGCAGCCGGCCCTCGTAACGCTCGATCTCCTCCCGTACCCGCGCCAGCTCCCGCTCAACCTCCAGCACGTCCTGAAGCTTGCCAGTGCGCTTCGCGAGCAGCTCGATCAGCCGGTCTTCGAGCCGCTTGCCATTGATGATCCGGGCCGCGACGTCGGCATACTCCTCGCCCACGTCCTGGGCCGTGATATTGACGTATTCCACCTTGCCCAGCGGCGACATCCCGTTGACCAGTTCGTCGAAGCGCTCCGAGGGAACCCGGAGCTCGATGGACGCGGAGCGGTATTGCGCCGATCCGGCCTGATAGGAACTGTTGGCGAGATAGCCTCCGAGGCGGCCGGCAAGCTGGCGCAACTGAGCGACTGAGTTTTCCAAAGAATCGACTTCGACACTGGCTTGTCCCGTCCGAATCACCATTACCCCGGGCAGCGAGGGGCGGGCGATCGGCTGGGCGTAATTCACCTGTCCTTCAGCAACCTTCCCGCCGGCCACGGCATCGGCGGGTGCCGGTGCCGCGAGCTGCCTGCAGTGCATCACGTCTTTCGTTCGCTTCATCCTTGCTTTTGGCATCGAAGGCGGCACCCTCAGCCAGGCATGCGGCCACGGTGAGGGTTAGGGCGGCTGCCATCCAGGAACGCATCTTGTCCTCGGGTCAGGGGTTGCGAGGGGATGCGCCAGACACCGAGAGTTGCACAGAACTGTGGGGAAACGGGAAAAAGCGTGAGAGGTTAGAGGTAAGAAGGGAGAGGGAAGCTCAGTGCCCGTCTCACTTCTCACTTCTCACCTCTGACGCTCTTTGGATATTATTCGTGTCTGAGAGCTTCGACGGGGTCCATCGCCGCCGCCCTATTGGCCGGATAGAGCCCGAACACGAGCCCGATCATGATGCTGACCAGGGTGGCCACGACGGCGCTCCACAACGGGACGCCGGATTGGAGGTTCAGCACTTCCTTCAGGACATGACCGGTGGCGAGGCCGAAGGCGATGCCGAGGAGCCCGCCGATGAAGGTCAGCGTCGCCGACTCGACGAGGAACTGCCAGAGGATCTCCTGACGGGTGGCGCCGAGTGCCTTGCGCAGTCCGATCTCGTGGGTCCGGTCGGTGACCGAAACCATCATGATGGCCATGACGCCGATCCCGCCGACCAGCAGAGCCACGCTCGAGAGGGCAACCATGACCCCGAAGAACGCGGTGGTCAGGTTGCTGATGGTATCGAGGATCTGGTCCTGGGTGATCACGTCGAACGTGTTCGGCATGCCAGGCCGAAGCCGCCGTTCCCGCCGAAGCGCCGCAATGGTGAGGTCCTTCGCGATGGGGACCGAGACCCGCGGCCATCCCTTCACCGAGAGAAAGAGCCCATTGGTCTCGTCATAGTGGTAGTTCCGCTTGGCGGTGACGAAGGGCATGATGGCGCCGATCTGCTGTCCCGGCGGTTCGAAGATGTTGGCCGGCCGCTGATAAATGCCGATCACGGTGAGCGCGACGCCGCCAACCCGGATCCGCCGGCCCATTGGGTCGATCTCGCCGAACAACCGGTCCGCCGACTCTTCTTCCAGAACCACGACGGGCTCGCCATCCAGTTCCGAGGGAGCGAAGAAGCGGCCCCGGAGCAGGGTGCCGCCCAGGATCTCCATGTAGTGCTCGTCCGCTCCGTAGACCGTGACCGTCTGGGTCGAGACTCCCTGGTACTCCATGCGGAGGAACATCTGGACCCAGATCCCGGCGTATTCAATCTCGGGGACGTCGCGGACAGCGATCGCGTCCTCTTCGGTGAGAACCGGACGGATCCTGACCTCATACGGCAGATGGTCGGGATTGAGCGGGGTCTGGCTGAAGAACCGCATCACGTAGAACGCGCTCGGCCCCGCCGTGTTCATGGCGTTGAAGATCTGGCCGCGAATGCCCTCCACGATCGATGCCATCGCCATCACGGTAGAGACGCCGATCACGACGCCCAGAATCGTCAGTGCGGAGCGGAGCTTGTTGGAGCGCAGGGCGTCCAGTGCGATCCCGATTCCTTCGTCGAGGTTCCGAAGGATCATGTCATTCGGCGCGGAGGGCGGTGATCGGATCGAGCCGGGCCGCTCGCGTGGCGGGATACACCCCGAAGATGATGCCGGTCCCGGTGCCCAGCAGGAGAGCGACACCAATTGACCACATCGTCACCCGGGCGGGGAGCGGCGTGAAGGCTGAGACTGCGAGCGAGAGGAGGTACCCGCCCAGCACTCCCTGGATGCCGCCGAGGGTGGAAAGCACCATCGCCTCGATGAGAAACTGGCGGCGGATGTCCGCCCGAGTGGCGCCGAGCGACTTCCGGATGCCGATCTCCCGAGTGCGCTCGTTCACCGTCATGAGCATGATGTTCATGATGACAATACCGCCCACTACGATCCCGATGCAGACCACCGCGGGGACTACGGTAAAAAGCACCTGGGTAAGGCTACGCCAGAACGCGACCAGCGCGTCTGCTTTGTCAACCGTGAAATCGTTGGGCTCATTGGGACGCAGCTTATGAGCGACGCGCATCGCCTCCTCGGCCCGCTCCATGGCGGAGGGGAGGAGATCGGAGCTGGCCATCTTGACCGAGACGGTAGTGGTCTTGCGTCGGCCGTAGATCGCCTCGAAGGTCGAAATGGGCACCAGGGCGAAGCCGTCGAAGGACTGGCCGAGGACCCGGCCCTTTTTCGCGGTGACTGCCTTGACCGTCATTTCGCGCCCAGCCAGGCGGATCCTCCGGCCGATGGCCTGGTCTGCTCCCCCGAACAACTTGTCCGCCACGTCGTATCCCAAGACCACCACATAGCGCCGCTCCCGGACGTCGGGATCGGCGAGTGGCTCCCCCGCCACGAAGCGATAGTCCTGCACCACCTGGTAGGGGGGAGTGACTCCGAAGATCAGCACATCGCCGACCGTGCGGTTCCGGTAGGTCACGTCGGTCGTCGGAGTAGGCCATCCGGACTGGAGGGAGACGGCCTGGGCGTCCGGGATGGCGCGATGAACGACGGCTGCGTCTTCCCGGGAGAGCCGTGGGCGCTTCGCGATCTCTCGCAATTCGTCATCGCTCAGGAGACCGACGGCGATCGGGGTGCGGCGGACCTGAAACGCGTTGGTCCCGATGACGGCCCCGGTGATGTTCTCCTTCACGTACGCGTTCATGCCCTGGATCACCGCGACCACGGTGACCAGGAACCCGACTGACACGATGATGCCCAGGAGGGTGAAGAAGGAACGAAGCTTGGCGCCGAGAATGGACTGCACCGCCAGCTTAAAGGCTTCGTAGAAAGGCATGCTGGAAAATACCAAGGGAGACGGAAGACGGGAGACGGGAAAAGTATGAGAACATGAAGCGAAAATGAAGAAGTGAGAAGTGCGCTCAACGACGCCCCTCTCACCTCTCACTTCTTACATCTCACGTGTTTTCTCTTCCCGTCTTCCGTCTCCCGTCTCCGCTACTCGTACCTCAAGGCCTCCACTGGATCGAGCTTACTGGCTTTGTTGGCGGGATAGAGTCCGAAAATGATCCCGGTAAGAATGGACATCAGCACCGCGGCGACGACAGACAGCAGCGGTACGACGGCGGGAATCGAAGTGAAGGAGCGAATCCCCCAGGCGATGAGGCCACCCAGCGTCATCCCGACGATGCAGCCGACCAGGGTGAGGGTCGCCGCCTCCACAAGGAACTGGAACATGATTTCCCGCCGGGTGGCACCAAGCGCCTTGCGCACGCCGATTTCCCGGGTGCGCTCGGTGACCGAAATCATCATGATGGCGACGACCCCGACCCCGCCCACCATGAGCCCGACGCCCGACAGCGCGAGCATCACCAGGAAGAAGCCGCTGGTGATCTTGTTCCAGGTATCGAGGATCTTGTCCTGGCTCACCAGGGCAAAATTGTTTTCCTGCGCCGGCTTGAGACTCCGCGACGCCCGGATCGCGGCGGTGACCTCGTCCATCGACTGATCCACCGAGGCCCAGGGCTGGGGGCTCACGGCGATCTCCATCCACCCCTTCCAGTAATCGCAGACCTTGGTGAAGGTCGAATGGGGAATGGTGACGGAGGGAGAGTCGTTGTCGCCGAAGAGGCTCTGCGGCTCGGTGTACAACCCCACCACTTCGAACGGCTCTCCCGAGATCTTGATCCGCTTCCCGATCGGGTCGCGGCCGGGGAAGAGCTGCTCCGCGAGCTTGTTGTTGATCACCGCCACCCGTGCGCTCGCCGCTTCTTCGAGATCGGTGTAGTTACGGCCCTGCGTGATGGTTCCTCCTACCGAACGGACCCAGCTCGGGCTGAATCCGGTGGTCTGCACACTGCTCAGGTTCACGTCGCCGTAGGAGACGGGTCCGCTGGTCCCCTCTCTCCACGTGACTTCCCGCACGGTGCGCAACTTCTGCAGCATCTTGGCTTCATCGACCGTCAGCCAGGGATTCCGCCGCCAGGGGGACAATTCATCGGAGCCGTCGCTTATGGTGAGGCCACCCTGGAAAAACCGCTCCACGAAGAAGGTCTTGGGGCCCAGGGTCTCAAGCATCGTCGAGACGCTGCGGTTGATCCCGGTGATGGCGGAAGCCATTGCGATGACCACCATGACGCCAATGGCCACACCCAGAATCGTCAGCGCGGCGCGCACCTTGTTGGCCCGAAGCGAATCGAGCGCAATGACCACGCCCTCGAAAATCCGGCCGATGTTCACAGGATCTCCACTATTCGGCGCGGAGCGCGACAATGGGGTCGAGCCGGGACGCCCGGCTCGCGGGGTACACCCCGGCGAGAATCCCCACCGTCATGCCGAGAATAACGCCGACCGCGATCGACCAGGGGGCCACCGCGGCTGGCAAGGGGGTAAGTCCCCGGACCAGGAACGCCAGTCCGATCCCGGTCCCGACTCCCAAGGCTGCCCCCACCGTCGCCAGCGTGGCGCTTTCCACGACGAACTGGGCCAGGATGTCCCGCCGCTTGGCGCCGAGGGCCTTCCGGATCCCGATCTCGCGAGTGCGTTCGGCCACCGCCATCAGCATGATATTCATGATTACGATTCCACCGACCACGAGCGAGATGGCAACCAGCATCGGCAGGGCGGTGATCAGGACTTTGGAAATGCTCCTCCACCCCTCCAGTGCACCCTCTGCATTCTGTAGAGCGAAGTTGTTCTGCTGGCCGGGGCGGAGGTGGCGCTTGTTGCGCATCAGCGACTCGGTCTCCCCCATCGCCACCAGCATCGTGGTGGAGTTTGACGTCTTGATCTGGAGCTCATCCAGAACGTTCATCGGGCAGATGTAGCGCCGAGCCGGTGCCTTGAACGGCATCACCGCGAACTTGTCCAGCGAGAGCCCGAACAGCGTGCCGCGCTTGGCCGCCACACCGATCACTCGGTAGGGCAGCCCCGCGATCTTCACCTCCTTGTCCAGCGGATCCAATCCTTCGAAGAGCTTTTCCGCCAGCAGGTCGCCGATTACGAGGACCGGCGCCCCCACGCGGACTTCCTGCGGGGTGAAGATGCGGCCGGAGGCGAGTCCGATGTTCTTGATGTCGAAATAGGTGGGCTCGGTCCCCATCAGCTCGATGTCCTTCGCCTGCTTGGTGCCGTAGGTGATCAGCATCCGGTCGGAGCAGAAGCGGGCGAAGGTAGCGGGGGTCTTCAAACGCTCGGCGACGTAGTCCGCGTCGTCATAGGTGATCCGGGGCCGGCGCTGCCATTCCCGCCACTCGTCGTCGGTGACGTTGCCGGTGTTGATGCCCGGTGAGCGGCGCAGAGTGAAGGTGTTCAGGCCGATCAGCTGGTTGGCGAACTGATCCTCCATGTACACGTTCATGCCCTGCACGATCGAAACGACCGCGATCAGGAAGGTGACGCCGATCAGGACCCCGATCAGCGAGAAGAAGCTCTTGAGCTTCTGGGCGACGATGGTGCGGAGCGCCATCCGCACCGCCTCGAACAACGGCATCTAGGCTGCGGCTTTCGTGTTCCTGGTATCGGTGTCGAGGCGCCCGTCGCGCAACACGATCACCCGTTCGGCGTACTGGGCGATCGAAGGCTCATGGGTCACGACGACAATGGTCTGTCCCTGGCTGTGCAGCTCACCGAAGACCGCCATGATCTCCTCGCTCGTGGTGCTGTCGAGGTTCCCGGTGGGCTCGTCCGCGAGGAGCAGGGAAGGGCTGTTGACCAAGGCCCGGGCGATTGCCACCCGCTGCCGCTGGCCGCCGGACAGCTCATTGGGACGATGTCCCATACGGTCGCCCAGGCCGACGCGTTCCAAGCGCCTGGCGAGCCCGCCGCCGGCGCTCTCCCGCGGATACCCCTGCATACACCAGAGGCAACTCGACGTTGTGCAGGGCGGTGGCCCGGGGGAGCAGATTGAACGTTTGAAACACGAACCCGATCTCCCGGTTTCGGACCCGGGCCAGGGCATCGTCCGACATGCGGGATACCTCCTGGCCGTTGAGCCAGTAGGCGCCGCCATTCGGGGTGTCGAGACAGCCAATCAGGTTCATGAAAGTGGATTTACCGGAACCCGAGGGTCCCATGATGGCGACGTACTCGTTGCGGCGGATTCCCAGGGTCAGACCCCGGAGTGCCAGGACCTTCTCCGCGCCCATATCGTACTCGCGGACGAGGTCCTCAACCTGGATCACGAGGTCGCTCATGACTTCTTCTCTTCCTTCTTCCCGGAATCGCTGACGGCCTTCTTGACCTTGGTGCCGTCCTTGAGGTCCCGGATGGCCTGGTAGCTGCCGGAGACAATGGTCTCACCCGACTTCACCCCTTCGAGGACCTCGAAGTATTCCTCTCCCGCGATCCCGACCTTTACCGGCCGGAAGGTGGCGACGCCATTGTTCACCACGAACACGCCCTCGGTCTCCTTCTTCTTCCCGACGGTGGGCTTGATCGTCGTGTCGCGCGGAGCCGACTCGTTGGGTACCGGCTCGTTCTCTCGCACCGTCAGGGCGATGATGGGCACGCTCAGGACACCTTTGCGAACGTCGGTGATCACCCGCGCGGTGGTGCTCAGGTCGGGCCGGATGTCTCCCGGCGGCTTGCTCAGGGTGACCTCGACATCGAAATCCACCGCCCGGTCGTTGGAACCCGAGGCGGTCTGCGTCGAGGTCAGCTTGGCGCTGTTGCTGATCTTGGTCACCCGGCCCAGGAACGTGGTGTCGGGGAAGGCATCGATGCTCACTTCCACCGAGTCTCCCTCCTGGAGACGGACCACGTCGGTTTCGTCCACCTGGACCTTGGCCAAAATGACCGACATGTCCGCGATGGTCATGAGCAGGCCCACGTCACGCGAAAACGTGCCCGGAACCGCTACTTCACCTTCTTCGACCGCGAGCCGGGTTACCCGGCCCGAGATTGGAGCCACCAGCCTCGTCTTGCGCAGGTTGTCCTGGGCCTCCTGCATGCCGGCCTTGGCTTGATCCACCTGGGCCTGGCTGGACTTGAGGTTCGCCTCGGCCACATCGCGTGCGGTCTCCGCCTGCTCCACGGCTTCTTCGGAGATCAGGCTGGTGTTGGATGCCTGAAGGTCCTTGGCTCGTTTGAGGGCCCGCTCTGCCTGATCAAGGTTGGCGCGGCTTCTGATCAGGTCGCTCTGAGCGGAAGCGAGCAACGCCTCGGACCGGGAGACGGCGGCCTGGTAGAGCGCGGCGTCGATCTGGAGCAGGAACTGCCCCTTCTTCACCATGTCGCCCTCTTTCACGGCGATCTCGGTGATCCGCCCCTGGATGTCACTCAGGATGTCGACCTTGGTCTCCGGCTCGATCGTCCCGCTGGCAGTGACGGTCGAGACCAGGTCCCGCGTCCCCACCTCTTCCATCCGGACCTCGACCGCCTTCTTGTTCTTCTTCGCGGCGGTGAGGGCGACGACGCTGCCGATGCTCACCAGCAACACCATCAGGACGAGACTGAGCTTCATGCGACGCGACATTTCACACCCTCGTTTGGTTAGCGGAGCGGGCGACCAACTGCGGCCTCAAGGATCGCCACGGCCCGGTGATACGCATACGTAGCGGCGATGTAATCGCCTTCTGCCCGCTGCACCGCATTCTGTGCATCGGTTACCTCGAGTGAGCTGCCACTGCCCAGGCGGTAGCGATCCTGTGCCAGCCGGAGCTGGTCGCGGGCCGCGTCCCGGCTCTGCGCCTGCACTCCGATGGCCTTGTAGGAGGCGTTCAAGGCGAGGTAGCGAGTGTTCACCTCGGTCCGGATCCTGAGTGCCGCGGCCCGGACGTTTTCATCCGCGTCGTCCTCGAACTCCTGCGCCTGCGAGACCTGCAGAGAACGGCCAAATCCGGTGAAGATCGGCAAAGAGACGCCGACCGTCAGGTTGAACGGATTCTTGATGAAGTGCCAGGGAAAGGTCCCATTCGCGTCTTTGATTCGGCTTTGAGCAGTCGGAGTCAGTGCGGTTCCCGTCGAATTGAGACCGGCGCGCTGGAAGCAGGCCGCGGATCCGATCACCCCCGGGAAAGCCAGTGCGGAGCGTACCGAGTCCTCGAACACGCAGCCCTGGGCCTGGCCCTGTGCGCCGAGCGTCGCCTGTTGCAGCAACAAGCCCTCATCGGTTTGCTGGTTGGTGAATCCTCCCCAAACGGCGGATGCGAATACCGTCGGGAAGAACTGCGACCTGGCTATGCCAACTCCCTTCGACGCGGCGTCACGCCGGTAGCGCAACGCGCGGAGCGCTGGGTTTTCTTCCTCCGCCATTTTCAACAGATCATCCAGCTGGAACACTGGCTCCGTTACCGGGAAGGAGTCGGAGAGCGCAATGAGCTGGACGTCCACCGGAGGGACCACGCCCATCTGACGGAAGAGCTCCAGCTTGGCCTCGTTCTCCGCTTGCTGGTCACGCAGCAGCTGGACATCGGCGGTCCCTTTTTGCACCTCGGCCTGCTTAACCTCGATCAGGGTACCCTGGCCCACGTTGAAGCGGGCTTGGGCCAGCTGAAGGAAACTCTGGTTCCGTTCCACCTGCTGGCGCGACACCGTGACCTGAGCAGCGCTCGCCGCGGCGATCAGGTACTGGTTGGTGATGTTATACCGCAGCAACACTCCTTCGTTGTCGATCTCTTCATCGGTGGCTTTGAGGTTCGCCTTCTGCTGGCTGGGCGCGATCAACCGGCCGCCATCCAGCTGGTAGGTGAGCCTCCCTTGCCAGTACGACTGGACGAATGCCGACGTTTGCTGAGTGAAGCCCTGGCCCAGGTTTGCCTGACCGGTACCGACGTATCCGAACCCGCCGCCAACATCGGCTCCGGGAAGCAGGTTCCCGTAAGCGTTCCTCAGCGCCCATTTCGCGGGCCCCGCGTTGTTCAGGAACTGGCGGTATTCGGGGCTGCTGGTCTTCGCCTCGGACAACGCCTGCTCGAGCGACAGGGTGACACTTGGAGGGGGGATCGTCGAATCGGGAGTCTGCGCCGTGGCCGCGCTAGCGCACACAACAAGCCGGATCAGGCTGGCGGAAAGGGTCCAGCTGCGTCGCATGGTTGCATCCCAAATGATTGGTGGTAAACGCGGCTGCCCCTCATACGGAGTGGGCATCCAGGCAGTTTCAGCTTGGGACAAGCCGGGCAAAAGGGGGCGCCGACAAAAGGTTACCTCAGGGTGCGCGGGCCGCTTCGACGCCGAGGTCGGGTCGGACAATCCGGATCAACCTGCCTCCCGCGTCCAGCTGGATCTCCCCGCTGAGCCCCCCGGTGAGCCGGATCTCTTGGATGGCGTCGTGGTCCGGGGGGTTGGTAGTAGCCGCTGGGACGCGCTCCGCCTGAAAGGCCAGCCTCCGGCCCGAGCGGGGATAGAGCGCAGTCATCGGAGTGGCCTTCTCCCCCACAAGTGCGACGATCTGGAGATATGGTGCAAAGAGGCTGTCCTCCAAGACAACGACCCCGGGGCCTCCGGGAAATTCGTTCGCACTTTCGCCGCCCCGCCCAACGACCCGGACCGTGATTCGGTTACGCCCGCCCGCGACCAGGATCTGGCTCGTGGCAACGCCTGTCCCGCGCCGATCGAGTAACAGGGTGAACGCATCAGGACCACTTCGCCCCCAAATGGCACTCATCTCGAGCGCAGGCTTGGTGGCCGGGAATCGGGCGATTGAGGTAAGACTGTCCACGACACTTGGGTCAGATTTGTTCGGGACCCGACGGAATGACTCCCGGCCGATTTCCTGTCCACCCCTGCTGATGATGAGAACTCCCTGATCGCTTTGTGCCGAGACCGGGACTGGGCCGGCGCCGAGGCACACTATTAACGGCAGGATGCGCAGGGGAAGAGTCATGCGGTATCGCGGGAAAAGGGAAAACAGCGGGACGCCACCCGATCCAGCATGAAAGTATAAATCCGCTGACCCACCTCGGCTGTCGCGCCGACCGGGATGGTCACGTTCTGATCCTGCCATATCTGGCCGCCAGCCAGGTAGAGGGCAAGCGACGTTTCGGCGGCCAACGGCGTGATGCTGCCGGCCGGCTCCCCGGCAAACTCCGCCGGGTCGAAGGTAGCCAGGTCGACTACCTGTAACCGGGCCTTGAGGGGCAGGATGGTGCCGAGGGCTTCAAGATGGGGATCGTAGGCCTGGGCCGAGAGGATGACGAACTCCTCGATCCCTGCCGACGCTTCCCACGAGGCGATAAGTTCGTTCATGACCCGGTGCAACGTCTTGCGCTGAAGCCCGGCCGAACCCGGAAGGCATAAGGTATCCGGCCGATTGACCCCGAATGAAATGAGAGGCGATCGCACCACGCGAAATCGAGCCGAGAGATCGTCCGCCAAACGCTCGACCAGCGCCCCGATCACGCCAAGCGGGAGATGGGGCGCGTGTCCCTCGAGGGTTCCCACCGGGATGATGAGCCAGGGCCGGGCGGCGACCAGACCGCGAACTGCCGCAGCGGTCAGGTCTTTGAGGCACAACGGATGTCCGTTCTGATTCATCGTCATGGCTGGTCTGCAATCATTGGCGCGACGGCTATTGCCGCCGCGGAGTGGCTGCGTCGTCCGGCGCCGGTCTGGACCCTCGCGGTCGCCGTGCTGCTCCTGGGTGCCATCTATCTCTCGTGGCCGCGTCGAGAGCGGTGGATGGTGGCTCTCTCCCTCGCCTTGGCGGCTTTGACTCTTGCCATGGCCATTGGCGGGCGTCGCTTGAGCTCCGTCGAGCACCAGTGGCCCGCGGTGCGGGAACGCTTGGTAACCCAGGCGTCCCAACAGCTCGAGACCGAACTCCGCCAGGCACTGCATCGGGCCGACGCCGCGGCCGCTAAGGCGCTCGAGGCCGCGAAGGGAGACCGCGCCGCGGCATTCAGCTCGCTCGCCCAGTCCACCAACTCGGCGGGCCCCGAACTCGGCCTCGCCATTCTCGAATCCACGGGAACGCCGTGGGCCTGGGCCGGGCGACACCGGCTGCTGCCCGACGCCGAGGGCGATTCGATCGCGGTTCGAGCCGATGGATATTACGTCGTGCTGGAGACGCGCCGCCACTCGCCCGAAGGCCGGGTGGTGGTGGCGAGCACCCTGATCTGGGCCCACTCCACCGCCCCCCGGCCCGAGGGGAGCTTGAGCGCGCGGTTCGCCGCCCGCACCCGGGTTGGCCTGGAGGTCTTCCCACCCGGCACTGCTCCGCACCAGAGCGACCTCTTCGATTTCGAAGAACCGACCACTGCAGGCCCCCGGCTTCTCTTCAGCGTCCTTCCGGTCCCGCCTGACCAGGGTGAGGCCAAGGAACGGGAGCTGGCCGCGGCCGGACGCGGTGTCGCCGCTGCGGCCGTACTCGTACTCCTGATCGGAGTGCTCGGCGCAGCGGGGCCGGCCACGCTGCTGGCTTCGCTCGCCGGACTCCTCTGGCTCGGCCTTCGCTCTCCCGCGGGATCCGCGCTCGGGTTCGATGACCTGTTCTCCCCCGCCACCTTCTTCCGTGCATCCTTCGGCCCATTTACCGCTTCGTCCGGGGCTCTGGGCCTCTCGAGTCTATTGCTCCTGCTCGCCGGAATCTGGCTCTGGCGTCGTAGCGCTCCGCGACAGCCCTGGCAGCGTGTTGTCGGGGTGCTCTTGCTCGGTGCGGCTCCGTCTTTTCTTACCGAGCTGGGCCGTGGCATCACTCCTCCACTGAACGGTGTGTCGGCCCAGTTGTGGGCTACCTGGCAAGTAGTCCTGGCCCTGGCCGCCAGCGCCGTAATCGTGCTCGCCGCTGCGTGCTTGCGGCCCGGCTCTGAGAAAGAAGCGAGCGACCGGGGCCTGCTCCCGGGCGTGGGGGTCGCGCTCATCGCAGCGCTGATCGGCCTCAGGATCTGGAGTCCTCCCCTCGGCTATCCCACATGGTACACGCTACTCTGGTTGCTGGCACTTTTCCTGGTCGCTCGATCGACGCCACGCTGGGGAAGCGTTGTCGCCATCGCGCTCGTCGCGGGCAGTGCCGCGTCGCTGGTAACCTGGGCGGCCGTCCTTAACGGCCGCATCGTAGTGGCACAACGGGACCTTGGGAGACTCGGAGAAGTAGAGGATCCTCTGGCCGAACCGTTGCTCGAACGATTGGCGGAACAGCTCACGGCGCAAGGAGGAGTCCGAACCGCGGCGGAGATGTACGCCCTCTGGCGCACGTCCTATCTCGGAGAGCAGGACTATCCCGTGCGGCTCACCTTGTGGGGTGCTCGAGGTGAGCGGGTGGCCGATCTGTCGCTCGATGCGCTGGATCTGCCAACCCCATTGTTGTCGGCGCTGGTGCAGGGCATGGACAGCAGTATCAGCCGGACCGTCACCCGCGCGGCACGGGTCCCTGGACTGCACTACATCCTGATCCAGCGGTTGAGCGACGGCGATGTCTTCACGGCGGCTATCGGACCACGGACCCGACTGATCACGCCGACTCGGCTATCCCGGCTGCTGCGTCCCCCGGCTGAAGGCGCGCCCTTGTATGACCTCGCTCTCACCCCTCCCGGTGTGAGCACGGCTGGCGAACCGGCTCAGGTCGGTTGGCGGCGGGTAGGCTGGGAGGTTCGCAACGAGCGGCCACTGACCCTCTTCGGCGCGGTGCGACACGCCCATGCATCGGTCTCCCTGCACGCGCCGCTTTCGCTGGCTGTGCGGGGGGCGCTGCTCGTTCTGCTCGATGCGACGGTGGTGATCATCATCTGGCTCCTGACCACGGTCCGACTCGATGGTCCGAGGCGGCGCTGGTCGTTCAAGCGGGTCGCTCGCTCGTTCCAGGTGCGTCTCGCCGCGACGCTGGCGGTGTTCTTCGTGGTTCCCGCCGCGGGATTCGCCGCGTGGAATTTCTCGCGCTTCGATGCCGAGGCCGCACGGAGCCGTGACCTGTTGATCTCCCAGGTACTCCGCGATGCGGTCTTCACCGCGGGCGGCCTGCTGCGTGGTCCGGGAGAGATCCTGACCTTTGGGCTGCAGGAACTCTCGGACCGGCTCGATGCTGATCTCGCGCTCTACAGCGGCGGCACCTTGCTCGCTACCAGCGCGCCCATCCTCCACGACTTAGGTCTCGTGGAACCGCTGGTGGATCCCAGGGTCTTTGTCCGGCTGGGACTGGGGGACGAGATCGCGCAGATCAGAAACGGGACGACCTACATGTCACCGGTGCGGGTGGGCTATCGCGTGGTCCAGAGCGGCCCACCGGGCGGGATTGGCATCCTGGCGACGCCGCAGGTGGCGGACGACTGGTTCCTGGCGGAGACCCAGCGCGATCTCGCCTTCTTCCTACTGCTCGCGACGCTGGTGGGAATCGCAGCGGCTGTGGCTGCGGCACAGGTCGTCGCACGAGCGCTCGCTCGCCCGGTGGAGGAGCTCAGAACATCCGCACTGTCACTGGGACGGGGAGAGACACCGCCACCGCCGGAGACGCCTCCGGTCGAATTCGAAGAGCTGTTCGGCGCCTTTGCACGGATGTCGTCTGACATTCGGTCGAGTCAGGCCGCACTCGAGAGCGCCCGTCGCCGAACGGCGGCGGTGCTGGCGGACGTTGCCACCGGTGTGCTGGCTCTCGATGCACGAGGTACAGTGATCATCGCGAATCCTCGCGCGCGAGAGATGCTGGGACACCCGCTGGCCGAGGGTGAAGGAATGGCCCCGGCGCTGGGTGCAGGGTGGGGGCCGCTCGCGAAAGCGATGGAGTCGTTCACTCAAGGCGGGCCCTCCGCCGGCGAATTGGAGATCGAAGGACGCCGGCTGCGCTATCAGCTGGAGAAACTGGGGACGGACGTCGGTGGCACCGTGCTCTCGCTCGACGACATCACCGACGTGACCCAGGCAGAACGGGTGCTTGCCTGGGGAGAGATGGCCCGACAGGTCGCCCACGAAATCAAGAACCCGCTCACCCCGCTCCGGCTCGGGATCCAGCACCTGAGGCGAGTCTATCGCGAACGTCGCAGCGAGTTCGACGAGACTCTGGAGACGACGTCGAGCCGGATCCTGGCGGAGATTGACCGGCTCGACACGATCGCGCGGGGGTTCAGCAGGTTCGGGTTGCCGCTGGAAGAGGCGGCTCCGCTGGAGAGTGTGGATCTCCTCGCCACCGCGCGAGAGGTAGCGGATCTCTACCGGCTCACCGGCGAGAGCGTCTCGGTGTCGGTGAAGGGCAACGGACCACTGTTGCGACCGGCCCGGCGTGACGAATTGAAGGAAGTGCTGGGGAATCTGGTGGAGAATGCACGGAATGCCGGTGCCAGCTCCATCGAACTGTCGGTGGGCAAGCCGGGATTCGCCGTGAAAGACAACGGCCGGGGAATACCCGCCGAGCTGTTACCGAAAATCTTCGAGCCCAGGTTCTCTACCACGACCAGCGGGTCGGGGCTGGGGCTCGCGATCGTGAAGCGGCTGGTCGAGAGCTGGGGTGCCGCGGTCGAGGTTCAGAGCGTGCCGCGCAAAGGCACCACGGTCGCTATCGCCTGGCCCGACGGAACCGCTCAGGGGCCGGCGAGCGCCGGCGGCCCCCGGTAACGCGGACCGCGTCCGGTCGGAGGTCCCGCGACGAGCTGCAGCGCCGCCTGCAATCTGGTCAGAACGTCGGCAACCCCCCAAGGATCTCTCGGCGCAGCGTCGGTCGACCACATCATGCGGCAGATGTGTAGCATGGTTGCGCACTCTCTCTCCGCGATGCATCCTATCCGCCGGTTTGCCCCGCCTTGGCCGGGCCAGAGGGCAAGCCGGGGGGCGGCCCGACTTCTGCAAACCAGTCTTCTGCCTGTAATGCTGGTCCATCCGCCGCGTTCACAGGATCCTCCAAATGAGCACCGAACCGATTCCGCAGGATCTGGTCGCCGTTCACGATCTGTTGCGGGAAACGCTTGCCAACTCTAGAGATAGCGGCAGCGGCCTGGGCTATGGGATCGCGATTTTCCCGCGGACCGGACGATTTGGCGCGCCGGTTTTCGGCATCGCAACGAGTGGCGGGGAATCCACAGTCCTGACTTACCGGATGCTACAGTCGCTGGTGGAAGTGCCGGTCTACGTCTCGGGTCGAATCCCCGCGACGGTGCGGGAGGGTCTGACCTATGGTCCGCCGCGCGTGATTCCGGCGGCGCTTCTCGATCAACCCGTGCTGCGGGTGGGTCTCACTCTCTGCATTGGCTCCAGTCGGGACGATCTCGAGCGCACCCAGCCGCTCGAATCCAGCATCTTCGCCGGCGATCTCAACGCACCGATCATTCTGCTCACCGAGATCAGGCCGGAGGGATGGCCGCACTGAATTAGGCGAGTACCGAGACCCGTTGAGAAGGACTGAGGACTGAAGTAGCCCCCGCCCGTGTTTCCGCCCGGATGTCCTGCGCTGATTCAATCCCCAGATAGCTTTCGAGAGATTGCTTCACCACGACCACGACCGGCTTATTTCTTCCACTCGGAAACCGCGGTCTTCATTCGCTGCTGCACCGCCTTCAGACGCTGGTTGTCGGTCCGGTCGGGCGCGCCGCTGAGGAGATCCAGGATCCGCTCCGCTTCGATCCCCCAGCCCATGGCGATGAGGGCTCCATTCTTCGACCACTGCAACACTTTGGCAGCCGAGGCGGCCTGACGCTTACGTCCTTCAGTGATGAGCCGAGCTTGCGGATGTCGCCAATGGCGCCGATGGCCTCAACCAGGTCTTTGACGTCCTCGTACCGCAGCGGAAGCAGCTTGGTGGCCCACTTCCCGGCGACGAAGGCCACTCGCCACCGGTCCGTTTCAGGACTTCGTGATCCTTCCCCTCCGCCAGATCCTCCGCCCCTTCGATCAGGGACACGAGGGTAGGTGCCACCTCGATTCCGTAGAGCTCCTCAAGTTCCTTCTCCGTGCGGTTTCTTAGAGCCACTGGGCTGCAACTTAGGCTTCAGGTCCTTGAGAATCGCTGCGCAGGCCCCGATCGCCGCGTGCTCGGTCTGCAGGTGCAGCGTCACCTCTTTGTTCGGGGTTTTGGGCGCCATGTCCTGAATGGCCGTTTGGCGCTTTTGCAGCTTTTTAAGAGTCTCAGTGATGTCTTTCATACCCGCCTCGTCTATGCCGTGCCTGCCAAGTATTGGAGATCTGCTGCCAGGAAAAGGTACCAGCGCTGCAGCTCCGCGGCGATGCACTCCACAGCCTCCTCGTTCGCCGCAGCATTTCGTCGTCCCCCGCAGTTATTGGATACCCGAGGATCTCGCTCGCCGCGCTAGAATCTGCGGTCACTCACCTCCTGGCCGCATGCTCGCTCGAGTCCGCTCCGCCGCCGTACTCGGCATTGATGCCTACCTGGTCGAGGTCGAAGCCGACCTCACCAACGGCCTCCCTTCCTTCTCGACCGTGGGCTTCCGCAGGGTGCGGTGAAGAAGGGCAGGGAACGCGTCTGCGCCGCGATGGTGAACGCCGGCTTCAACTACCCGCTCAAACGGATCACGATCAACCTGGCTCCGGCGGACGTCCGAAAGGACGGGTCCGCATTCGATCTGCCGATCGCGATCGCGCTGCTCATGGCGAGCGGCCAGGTTGGCGGCCGAGGGGTTGATCATCTCCTTTGCTAGGGTGAGCTCGGTCTCGAAGGAGATCTGCGTCCCTGTCCGGGGTGCGCTTTCCATGACACTCGCCGCTCGCGGCAGCGCGGGCTCGACGGTGTCGTCCTGCCGCCGAGAACGTGGATGAGGCGTCGGTGGTGGAGGGGATCACAGTGCACGGCGCGCGGACGCTGCTCGATGTCTGTGCCCATCTTACGGGAGACGCTCCGAGCAGCCACTCGCGATGTGGGCGAGCTGATGGCGCGGCGGGAACACGACCTGGTGGACTTCGCGGATGTGAGAGGGCAGGCGGCGGCGAAGCGGGCGCTCGAGGTCGCGGCGGCGGGATCGCACAACGTTCTGCTGTCGGTCCGCCCGGCTCCGGGAAGACGATGCTGGCGCGGCGTCTGCCGACGATTCTGCCGCCCATGACGCTGGACGAGGCGCTGGAGACGACCCGGGTCCACAGCGTCGCGGGAATGCTGCCGGCGGGCGCTCGCTCTGTCGCCACGCGTCCGTTCCGCGCGCCTCATCACACCATCAGTGATGCCGGGTTGATCGGCGGAGGCTCCGAATCCGCGGCCGGGAGAGGTCAGCCTGGCCCACGGGGGAGTGCTGTTCCTGGATGAGCTGCCGGAGTTCCGGAAGCAATGTGCTCGAGGTGCTGCGCCAGCCGCTGGAGGACGGCATCGTCACCCTGAGCCGCGCCGCGACGAGTCTCACCTATCCCGCCAGGCTCATGCTCGCGGCGGCGATGAATCCCTGTCCCTGCGGGTACTCAGGCGATCCCACCCATAACTGCCGCTGCATCCCATCGGGTCGAGCGCTACCTGGGGCGGGTCTCGGGACCACTGCTCGACCGGATCGACATTCATCTCGCGGTACCCGCCGTGCCGTGCGCGGAGCTGGCGGGAGAACGATCAGAAGAGCCGAGTGCCGCGGTCCGCGCCCGGGTCGAAGAGGCTCGGCAGAGGCAACAGGCCCGGTTCCGGGAGCAACCCGGCCTCTTCGCCAATGCGCACATGGCCTCGCGGGACATTCGCCGGTATTGTCGCCTGGCGGAGCCAGTCGAGAGCCTGCTCAGGACCGCGATCACCCGACTCGGCCTCTCCGCCCGGGCCTATCACCGCGTGCTCAAGCTGGCGCGGACGATTGCGGATCTGGCCGGGGCAGGGGAGATCGGCGTTCCTCACATCAGCGAAGCGATCCAGTATCGGAGTCTGGATCGGACGCACCGGAAGGCGGCGCCGATGGTCGAACGGCATTAAGCCGGATTCCCTCGGACCCTGTTCCCGGTTAAATAGGGGCTGGGATCCCGGTAGACTCGCCTTCTCACGTTACCCGCTGATGGAGTCCAAACCTGACGGACCCTTCCGTGGTGCAGAGCCTGATCGCCGAGGCGTTCGCGTTCTTCCTCCTCGCGTTCCCGCGCTCTTCTCCATCATCAACCCGCTGGGCGGAGCCTTCATCTTCCTCGCCGCAACCAGCCATCTCGCTCCCCGGGTCCGGAACAAGATGGCGCGGAAGATCGCCTTCTACAGCTTCGTCACCCTCGTCGTCTCCATGCTGATCGGAGCGTATGTGCTCAAGGTGTTCGGGATTTCGATGCCGGTGCTTCGGGTGGCAGGCGGGATCGTCATCGCGCTCTCGGCCTGGAAGATGTTGACCGCAGACGACGAGGGCGAGAAGCAGAAGGCCGCACTGAGGACGCGAGCGGGCGCGAGGCCGAGACATGGCCTTCTACCCGCTTACGATGCCGGTGACGACCGGGCCGGGACCATCTCGTCGCGATTGCGCTGGGACCGGCAGCGCCCGACGCCGGTCCTGTTCGCCCTCGAGGCGTTTGCCACCGCGGCTCTATCTGCCTTCTCATCTACTGGTTTTACGCGGGGTCGAGCCGGTTGGCGAAGGCGGTAGGGCCCACGGGAACATCAATCATCGCGCGTCTCTCCGCCTTCCTCCTGTTCTGCATCGGGATCCAGGTGCTGTGGAGCGGCTTTGCAGAGCTCCTCACCACACTACCGCACGTTCCCTGACAAACAGCCTTGTGCTTCGCCGGCTCCCATTGACGATCTTCAGGTCCAGCACGAAGATTGTGTAGAGCACCGGCACGAGCACCAGCGTGATCCGTGGCGAACGTCAGGCCGCCGATCTGCGCGTAGCAGAGCGGCTCCCACAGCGGCCCGCCGTGCATCGCGAGCGGGACAGCCGAACACGGTCGCGCCCACGGTGATCAGCACCGGCCGCAGGCGCACGATGCCGGCGTCGAGCAGCGCGTCGCGAGCGGCTCGCCTTCCGTGCGCTCCTCGATGAAGTCGAAGAGCACGATGACGTGACTCACGATCACGCCGATCAGGCTCGCGATCCGAGAAACGCCATGAAGCCGAACGGCGCGCCCATGACGACAGCGCCGACGAGCGCGCCGGCGACGCCGAACGGGATCGCCGCGAAGACGATCAGCGGCTTGACCGCGCTGCTTGAACTGGAGCACGAGCGCCAGGAAGATCGCGGCGACCGACAAGCCAGCATCACGACCGCCAGCTCGCCGAAGCCCTTCATCTGCTCCTCGTCCTCGCCGCCGATCACGAGCTGGTAGCCGGGCGGCAGCGAGCTCGCGACGACCGGTCGAGCTCGGGCATGGGCAGCGTGCAGCACCTCCGACGGCAGGACGCCCGGCACCGGGAAGCCGACACCGTGATCGTGCGGAACTGATTGCGCCGCGGATCTTCTCCGTCTCCATCCCGTAGTCGACGCGTCGACACCTGGCGCGAGCGGCACCTGCTGCGCGTGCCCTGCCGAGGTAGACGTAGAGGTTCTGCAGATGTCCGAGAGCTGCGCGCGCTCCTCCACGCGCAGCCGCGCACGACCGGGATCTGCTGGTCGCCCTCGCGAAGCGACGTCACCGGAGCCGTTCATGCCGACCGCCGACGACCGCGACGTCGAGGTTCGAGACGCCCGGCGAGGTTCGCGCGATCCGGATCGACGTCCAGCTTGAACGGTGAAGCTCTCCGCGCCCCAGTCGTCGCGAACGCGCGTCGGCGTCGGCGAGCCGCGGAAGATCTGCCTGAGCTTCTCGGCCAGGCGCGCGCAGCGTCGGCGATGTCCTCGCCGGAGATGCGGACCGCGACCGGGATGCCGACCGGCTTGCCGTTCTCGAGCTGGCGCACGTCGATGCGCGCCCCCGGCACTCGCGCGCGAGAGCGCGTCCTGCAGCGGCGCCACGAGGTACTGGGTGTCGTGCTTGTCCTCCACCTCGATGATCATCTGCGCGTAGTTGAGCTGCGGCAGCTCGGGCGACACCGAGAACCAGAAGCGGGGCCCGCCGCCGCCGACGAACGTGGTCAGCGACTCCAGCACCGCTCGGCTTGCCGTCTCGCCGGATGGTCCTCGCCGTACTCGGCTCCGCGACCTGGCGGATGACCGCTCGGCCTGCTCGGCGATCTCGCGTGGTCGCGAGAGCGGCGCGTCCTCGGGCAGCCAGACGTCCACGTACGAGAGATACGAGAGGTCCTTCGGGAAGAACTGCGTCTTGAGCCGGCTCATGCGACCAGCCGCCCAGGACCAGGAAGACGCAGCGACGCCGAGCGCCACCCCCAGCGGTGCTCGATGCGCCCAGCCGCCGACGCCGGTAGTACCGCCCGGCGAAGCCCTGCGTGCGCCGCTCCTCGATCGTCGGCTCGGCTTCTTGTCGGCCGCAGGAGGTAGTAGCCGAGCAGCGGGATGAACGTCATCGAGACGATCCGCGACGCCACCAGCGAGCAGGCGAGCACGACCGGCAGGCTGTAGATGAACTGCCCGACGTCGCCCGTCAGCATCAGGAACGGCAGATAGGCGACGATGTTCGTGATCGTCGCGAACAGGATCGCCGTCGCGAGCTTGGTGGGCCCGAGCCAGGCGGCGACGAGCGGCGGATGGCCGTGCGGCGAGCTCGCGCTTGATCGCGTCGCCGGCGACGACCGGATCGTCGACGAGCAGGCCGAGCGCGATGATGAGCGACGCGATCGAGACCTGCTGCAGGTCGATGCCCAGGAGCGTGCATCAACCCGAACGTCATCGCCAGCGTGAGCGGGATCGAGAGCGCCAGCAGCAGCGCCGAGCGCCACTCCCAGAAGCCGACGAGCGCGACGAGCACGACGAGGACGATCGCCTCGTAGAGGCTGCTCATGAAGAGGTCGACGTTCTCCTCGACCTGCAGCGGCTGGTCGGAGGTGCGCGCGACGATCAGGTCGGGCGGCAGCCTGCTTCTGCAGCCGGCGAGCGCCGGATCCACCGCGAGGCCGAACTCGCCGATCTGCTCGCCCGGCCGCATCTGGAGCGACAGCGTGATCGCGCGGGCGCGGTGCCAGTCCCCGCCGCGTCGCGCCGGTGTAGAAGTTCAGGAACCGCGGCGGGCTCTCGTAGTCGCGATTGACGTCCACGAGGTCGCGCAGGTAGAGCGGCGCTCCGTCGCTGCGAGCGGCCGACGATCACGTCGCCGATCTCGCGCTCGGACATGAACTCGCCGGACGGATCGACGCGCCACTGTTCCTCCCGCTCGCCTCGATGAGCCGCCCGGCAGCGGTGATGTTGCGGGCCCCGAGGATGTCAGCAGACTTTCGGGAGGCAACCCGTACGAGGCCAGGCGCTCCTGCGAGAAGCTCGAGGTAGACCTGCTCCTCGAGGACCGCCGCGCGATCAACCTTGGAGACCTGCGGGACCGTCTGGAAGGTGCGCTTCATGAGGTCGGTGAAGTCGTCGAGATCGCGATAGCTGTACTTGTCGCCCGCGACCGCCAGCGAGGCTTCCCCTCGGTCTCCTCCGGATCGAAGACGACGAAGGCCGCCACACGTCCGGATGGAACTCGGCCACCCGCAGCCGCTGGTGAATGATGCGTTGCAGGATGAACGGAGGATGCGCCGAGTCCTCGTCATCGGTCACCCCGCTCGAGCCCGAAGAATCCGGCCCCCTCGAAGGAGCGGAGGCTTCGCGAAGATGCCGTCCTGCAAGAACTGTGCCAGTGATCGAACACGCGCCGCAGCGACCGCGGGTCGAGGCTCGACGGGTAGCTGTAGACGAGCGTTGCGCGCTTCGCGCCCGAAGCCGGCGGCGCGGCCTTCTCGCGGACCTGCACGACGCCCTTCTCGATCTGCGTCGCGCGGAGCTGGAGCTCGACGTCGCCGGCCTTCGGTGAGCGACCGTGAGCATCAGCGCGGTGGTGTCGCCGAAGTCCTTGATGAACTGAACCGGCTGGACACCCTGCGGGAAGCTCCCGGCGAGGGTATCGAGCTTCATCTTGACGTCGTCGAACTCTTTGCCGGGGTCTTTGAGTTCTCCTGGAGCGAGACGATGACGACGGCGACGCCCGTGCGCGAGGTCGAGTCGATGTGCTCGACCTTCGAGTTCTCCGCGATCTTCTCGATCTTCCGGGTGACGAGCTGCTCGACCTTCTCCGCGGACACCCGGCCAGCGACGAGCGCGGCCGCGACGCGGACCGGGATTCCCGGGTCCTTCCGCTTCGGCATCCACGCGTACGAGAGCAGCCCCCACACCACGGTCGCGAAGAGCACCACCCAGGCCACGTGCCGGGTCTCGGTGAAGTAGCGCGCCGTGTTCTTCGTCGTGCGGATGCGCTCCGCGTCGCCCTTGTCGTGCGCTGTCATGTCCCGTCCGGGATCACGCGGACGGCATCGCCGTCGGCGAGGAGGGTCGCGCCCATCGAGACGACGCGCTCGGCCGCTTTGAGGCCTTCGTTGACGACCACGGCGTTCCCGACGACCTCGCCGAGCTTCACGTCGCGGAGGTGGGCGACCTCCTTCCCCTGCGCCCGTCCTTCGGTGGCTCGACGACGTAGACGGAGAAGCCGCGCGGGTCACGTGGCGACCGGACGACGGCGGTGAGCGGTAAGGACCAGCGCCGCCGTGTCGAGCGTCGAGTCGGGGAGACGAGCTTCGCGATCATGCCGACCTTGAGCTGGTCCTTCGGGTTCGGAAGCGTCGCCTCGACATCGAACACACGGCTGCGCACGTCGGCCGACGGGGCAATGCGCGTGATCGTCCCGCTGAAGTCGCCTGGGACGGCCTCGAAGCGAACGAGCGAGCCGCCGGGCCTCAGCTTCTCGATGAGCTTGTCCGGCGCGCCGAAGACGACCTTCACCGTCTTCGTATCGGCGATGACGAACCCCAGGGCGCCCGGCCCGACGAGCGAGCCGACCTCGACCCGCATAACGGGTCTCACCGCCCCCCTGGCCACTCGTTCCGACTGCCACCACCGTGACGGGCAACGGCGGAGTCGGTGGCGGTGGTTTCTCCTTGCACGCCGGCACTCCGAGTGCGGCGACCAGGGTCCAGAGGTGGCGTTTCATCATTCCTCCTCGTGCCGGGGCGTCAATGCTGTGGCGGCGCCGCCAGGTCCCGAAGCCGCTGCAGGAACGCCTCGCGCTGTTCCGGGGGTTCCAGGACGCCGAAGGTTCCCATCGCCCGCTCCACCCGCATGAGATCGAGCAGGAAGTTGTTGATGGCATTTGCGGCGGACCGGGAGGAGCTGAGCGCCGCAGACTGGGCATCGAGCAGGGCGGTGATCGAAGCGGTACCGCCGGCGTAGGCATCGCTGACCAGTTCGTAGTTGCGGTCTCCCGCTTCCGCCGCATCGCGGGTCAGAGCAATGGCGGCGTAGGAGGAGGCCGCGTTCTCCATTGCCGCGAGGATACGCTGGGTAACATCCTGGTTGATGCCCTCTCTCTGGATGTGCAGCCGGTCGAGATCAATGCTCGTCTGCGATCGCGCAGCGATACGCCGGAATCCAGTAAAGAGTGGAAGCGCCGCCTGAAGCCGGACCTGCCAGGAGAGATCGGGTCCTCTGTCAAAGAGGCCGCCGAACTGGGGCGGAACCGATGGCAACGTTGCTCCCGCACCGCCACGGCTGAAGACATTGTTGAGGCCGCCATCCAGGGTGAGGTCGGGAAGCCAGAACGCTCGTCCCGCGGCGGTTCTCTGCCGCTCCTGGGCGGCGATGGCGGCATCAACCTGGGCCAGCTCGGGCGAGAGGTTGAGCGCTTCGTCGACAAGGAAGTCGGTGAGCGCCGCGAAACGGGCAGGCTCGCCGAACCAGGTCAGGACGGTGGAATCTTGAGGACCAGTAACGCCGGGTCGGCGAAGGACACCGGCTCCTGTGCCAGCGGTTGCCCGAGCGGCCGATTCAGGATTCGCTTGAGGGCGAGACTTGCGACCCGGACCTGGGTTTCCGCTTCGATCAGATCCTGCCGCGCCGTCGCCACCTCGCTCTGCCAGCGGTAGACATCGGCGCGGCTCGCGGTACCCACGCCCTCGCGGAGTCGAGCGACCTCGAGGTTGGAAAGGGAACGGTACAGATTCGAGCGCTGGACGTCGGCCACGGTGCGGAGTCGCAGTACATCCAGGTACGCGGTTGCTGCGTCGAGCACCACGTCGAGTCGCAACTGGTCCCGCTGCGCGACTCGGGCCTCCTGCAGGCTTCGCTGGGACGAATAGCCGGCCCGGCTTGCTCGGAGTAGATCGGCACGAACCCGGAGATCCCGCCATCAAGCAGCCTCTCGGGTTGCTGTGCCAGGCTCGCCTGGGCCGTCTCCTTGCGGGTGTACGTGCCGGTGAGCCGGCTGTCTACCTGAGGGAGCAGGTTCGACCGCGCCAGGCGTACCGTCTCCTCGCCTGAAGCCACCTCGAGGTTCGCGGCCGCCACATCGAGATTGCTCACGAACGCCTGCTGCATGCTGGCCGCGAGTGTCAGCGTGTCGCGGGGACCGGCGGAGTCCACCTGCACGAGGTCGGCCTCGGTGAGGAGGCTCCATCCCGGCGAGAATCCGATCTGGCGAGCGGCTGCGAGGTTGAGGGTGAGTCGCGGCGCGCTGACCAGCTCACCGGAAGTGTCCCTGCGTCTTCTCCCGCAAGAATGCGCTGCAGGTCCACTGCGACCCGGCGAGCTCGTCGACGCCAGTTCTCCGGTGGTTCGTACGATGCGAGAGCGCCGAGGCGGAGATCGGGGTCCACGACGTAGCTCAGCGTTGCAATCCGGCGCTCATTCAGGCCGGCGAGCAGCTGGCCCAGCTCGCGCTCGGACATGGAGGGAAGCGGGGTCAGGTATGCCGCGTCCACGTCGGCCGGCAGGGCCGCAAGAATCAGCGCCGCGCTGTCGCGACCGGGAACGATCACCGGTTCAGCGCCAACACTTCGCACCAGCTCGCTTGCCTTCGCCTCGAGCTGGGGAATTGCCAGCAGGTCGCGATCGAGGAGGACGGCGAGTTTCCGAAACGGGATCAGCCGGTGGAAATCGGCGAGCGTACTTCCTACCGGATACGATTGGTCCACGTACGCGAGGCGAGGGACTCCGCTCGCCCCATCCTTCTGGGGAGCGTTCTGCCAGGCTGCGTCGATGACGACCGCGGCGATCGCGGGCTTGGGCGGGCTGCCCGATCTGGTAAGCCAGTAGGAACCGACTGGTCCAGGGCGACAACAACAGAAACCGACGGATCGTTAAAGGCGCGCTTCAGGGCTTCTGCTACGCCGCCGACCGTGCCGTCGCCGGTGATGGGTGGAAGAAGCTCGATCTCACCGGGCCGGAAGAATCCGCGAACCTCGGTCTGGAACAGGTCCACGGCGGGCTGGATCAGAGGGCTCGCTCGGTCGAGGACGATCGCGATGCGCGCGGGGCTCCCCTGGGCGGCGAGTCGCGAGCCGACCGGCGATGCGAGCAGGAAGCAAAGAGTCAGAAGTCGGATCCGACTCTTCCACCCGACGCACGGGCTTGGAGGCCTGGGGGATCGACTTAGGACGAAACTCATTAATGACTGGCTGGGAACAGCAGTTCTCCTTGGAAGGCCCGCCGTCAAGACGCCGCAGCATGGTCGATGCCCGCCGGGTCACAAAAGAAACGCCTCCCCTTTCGAGGAGGCGTTTTAAACACGGGACTGGGAAGGAGTGTTGACCGCGTTCGTCCCGTGGGAGGTTTGTTGCTACCCTTACGGACTCGCCGGAGCGGTTGCCGGAGCAGGCGGCTCCAGCTTCTTCAGGGTTTCCTCGTCCAGTTTGCCCGTCACCTTCAGCTTGTTCTGGGTCTGATACTTCTTGATTGCGCCGGAAAGCTCGTCGTTCCACTTCCCGTCCACCTTGCCTTTGTAGAGTCCGGCCTTGGTCAGGCTCTGCTGGGCCATGGTGACTTCCTGCTTGCTGGGTTCATGCTTCTTGTTGCTGGACGTCGTCGCCGCGGCATGAGTCGTCGGGGGCGGGAGTCGCCGTGGCCGTCGACTGCGCGTTGAGCGTTCCCGCTACGAGCACGAATACACCAGCTAGAGCCAACTGCTTGAGCATACGCTTCCTCCATTGGGATGAGCCCGGCCGACGCCGGGACTGTCCAACTGGTCCTGCTTTCGACAGTGATGTGTTGGGCAAGCGCGGTGCCACGCGGAATTCACCCGAAGAGGCGTGAATCAGCGGCGAAAGCCGAGATTTTCAGTTTTGGATGAAGGTGGAGCGACAGGCTGGCCGGGCGGAGTTGGCGGATGGGACAGGATGTCCGCCCGGCCCATGCGAAGAAATGCTGGTGATCAGGATCGCGGTGTCGACATTCCCCAGCGCTGCAGCATCCGGGACAACGTGCGGCGGGAAATCTGGAGCACTCTTGCCGCGCGTTCGCGATTGCCGTCCGACGCGGCGAGCACCGCCAGGACGTGCCGCTTCTCGACTGCCGCGAGGGGAATCATCTCGGTGGCCGGAGCGTTCGGGCCCTGAGGAATAATCGGTGCGCTGTGGGGCTGGAGTGCGGCCCGCACTTCCTCCGAGAGATGTTCCGGTCCGATCACATCCTGCGCCGCGAGCACCAGGGCGCGCTCCAGAACATTAAGGAGTTCGCGGACATTGCCGGGCCAGTCATACATCAGGAGCGCGCGTTGTGCTTCAGGATCGACCGCTACCGGGCCCCGCTCGTGCCGAGCCGCCAGCCGGCGTAGCAGGTCATCGATTAGGAGAGGAATGTCCTGCCGGCGCTCCCGCAGCGGGGCCAGTGTGATGGTGACCACATTAAGCCGGTAATACAGGTCCTCCCTGAAGCGGCCCTCGCGGACCAGCACCGGAAGGTCGCGATGGGTCGCGGCAATCACGCGAACATCCACCCGCACCGGTGTTTCCGATCCCACCGGCACGATTTCCTGTTCCTGCAGCACCCGCAGCAGTCGCGATTGGAGGGCGGGGGAGATGTCCCCGATTTCATCGAGGAAGAGCGTCCCGTGGTCCGCCTCCCGGAAGAGGCCGGGTCGAGCGGCCTGTGCGCCGGTGAAAGCGCCCCGGACGTGTCCGAACAGTTCACTCTCCAGCAGCCCTTCGGCGAGCGCGGAGCAATTGACC
Source organism: uncultured Gemmatimonadales bacterium (assembly GCA_963821525.1). Lineage (GTDB taxonomy): Bacteria > Gemmatimonadota > Gemmatimonadetes > Gemmatimonadales > GWC2-71-9 > DATBGE01. Next base: position 690,391 of record CAWGED010000005.1, read on the forward strand.
GCGACGAACTTGGCCCGGCTTCGCTCCGAGTAGCGGTGGACCGTTCTCGCCACCAGCTCCTTGCCCGTCCCGGTTTCTCCTGACACCAGCACACTGGCCTGGCTGGGCGCTACCCGTGCCACCGTCTTCATCACGCCGATGATGGCGGGACTGTGGCCCACCAGCTCGGGCTCCTGTTCCCGCCGTCCATCCGAACCGTTGGACGGCTCGTCGCTCCGGGAGACCTGGATCCGTTTCCGCTCGAGCGCGCGCGAGAGTACCAGCCGCAGCTCGCCGATATCGTAGGGCTTGCTGATGAAATCGTGGGCACCGGCGCGGATCGCCTCGCCCGCGGTGCCCGCGTCGCCGAAGGCGGTGAGCACGATGACGATCGCGTTCGGATCCCGCTCGCGCACCACGCGCAGGAGATCGAGCCCGCTCGACCCGGGCATCCGCAAGTCGGTGAGTACCGCGTCGAAGGGGCCTTCGCGTCCCAGCTTCGCGAGTCCTTCAGAAGCGGAGAGGGCCCGGACGATCTGGTAGTCTTCCCGCTCCAATACTTCGGAAAGGAGACGGCAAGCCGCCTCGTCGTCGTCCACCAGCAGAAGTCTCGGAGAAAGTGCCACGCTTATAGCCACGTCACGCCGTCCGTTCTAAGGCGGAGGGAAGTGAAAGCCGCCACGCCGTCCCCCTCTCGGTTGGAATATGCTCGAGGTCCCCGCCAAGGCTCCTGGCCAACCGCTGGCTGACCGCCAGCCCCAGACCGGTGCCTGCCTGTCCCTTCGTGGTCACGAACGGATTGAAGAGGTGACGCTTCGCCTCCGCCGCCAGGCCAGGCCCGGTATCGCGAATCTCAAGCCATGCCTCCGAGGTGGAGCCCCCGGTCCGAACTTCGATCTTCCCACCCTGGGGCATCGCCTCGATGGCGTTCTTGACCAGGTTCAGCAGGATCTGCTCCACCAGCGCTCCGTCGGACATCGCCATCGACTTGCCCATGGCGGCTCCGGCCGGCACCAGTTCTCCGCGGACCCCCTGCTCGGCCATCGTCGGCTCGAAGAATCTGAGCACCCGTTCCGCGACACCGCCCAAGTCGGTGGGGCGAAGCGCCGGCGTAGGCCAGGCTCGACGCTCCAGACGGCTCTTCACGATTCCGGTCAGCCGGTCCAGCTGTCCCAGCAACAAATGAACCCGTTCCAGCGCGAGCGGAGAACCGGCTGCCCGAAGATCATCGCGCAGGAGCTGCAAGTGCCCGCTCAACGTGTTCAACGGGGTACCGATCTCATGGGCGAACGCCGCCGCCGTCTCCTCCGACAAAGCCAGCCGGTCCAATCCTCGCGCCTTCTCCTCCAATGAGAGCAGCGCGCCGCGTGCTTCGCTTTCCCGCTGCCTCGCCGATAGCGCTTCGCGAAGGTCGTTGTATCGTCGCGCGAGCCCGCGGAATTCATTGGGACCGATCTCCACGGCCGGAGGAGCCGACTCGACTCCGGCGTGCGCCTGATCCAGCGTATACCCCAATGCGCTCAACGGTTTGCCCACCCACTGGGCGGTGAGCCAGGCGACACTCGCCGCGAGCAGGAGGGCTGCGATCACCGCGAATGTGTAGCTGCGTTTCCTTTCCAGCCGAGCCCAGGCCTGCAGGGTCAGGGTCGAGACTTCGACACTCAGAACGCCATACGGCCGGATGCCACCGAGCGGCTTCGCGACTCTCCACGCGGGAGCGCTGTCCCGTACCTGCCAGGTCCGTAGTGCATTGGATTGGATGGCCTGGTACTCCTCGCTGGTCGGGATCGGATCGCTGAGCGTTCCGCTCGCGGCGATGAGCGTGAGCCGGTCTCCCACCCGCCGCCATACCGCGGCAGACGTGGTGGTGATGTGCTGGCTCGGCCACCCGGCGAGACCCTGTGCGATTGCGGTGGAGTCACCGGTTGGAGCGAGACGGGTGATGTATTTGGCCCAGGTCTCGGCGAGTGCGACCGATTCGCTGCGGAGGTCATCCAGTCGAGACCGTTCGGACCAGGAGAGCGCGATCTCGGTCGACCCCAAGACCAGGAGGATGGCCATGGCAGCTGTAAGAACAGCCAGACGATGGATAAGGCCCATGCGAGAGGTCCATTTCTGCCTTCTGCCCCGGCGTATGAAACCGCCCAAAGGCAGAGAGCATGCCACTTTGCCCCCGGCAAGCAGTCGGAGAGGACGCCCTTCGCCGAGACATCCTGTCCTATTCTTGACAGAATGTCAGGTCAGGGTCGCGCGGCGCGCTCCAGTCGATCCTGGATTGCCGCCCACCGAGGTTCGCTCGGAGGACGCTCAACCAGGATCAAATCACATCCTTCATCATCCAGCCGGTGCAGCACCGAATAGAGGATGCGGGCGGACGCCAGTGGACTTGAGGGGAGGATAATGAGAGGGTCGCCCCCGTTCACCTCTTTGCTCCAGGCCATCACCCCTACCCGCTTCCCCTGCGCCTTGGCCTGCCGGATCTGGGCTTCAACGGCGCCTCGCTCGGCAGTCTCGAATAGCCGGAGCGGGGTTTTCGGGGCGTAGTGCCGGTCCAACATTCCGGGAGAAGGCAGGGCAGCATCCGGACCGGCCGTGGAGAAGGTCCTGAGCGGGCCCACGACCTCTGCCAATTGCTCAGAAGAGATGACTCCGGGGCGAAGGAGAGTCGCGTTGTCTCCGCTCACATCCACGACGGTGGATTCGATTCCGATATCGGTAGGACCGGCATCGAGTATCAGGGGGACGCGGTCTCCCAGGCTCCGTGCGACGTGCTGCGCGGTGGTCGGCGAGACCTCGCCCGAGCGGTTGGCGCTCGGTGCGGCGATCGGCAGCTCCACGGCGGAGAGCAGGGCAAAGGTCACCGGATGATTGGGCACTCGGATCCCGACTGTAGGAAGGCCCGCGGTAACCAAATCAGGAACGTTGGCTGCCTTGGGAAGTACCAGCGTAAGCGGCCCAGGCCAGAACGTCCGCGCGAGACGTTCGGCGGACTCCGACCATCGTGGCGTGAGTGCTCGCGCCGCCTCGACGAGGGCGACATGCACGATGAGAGGATTGTGAGAGGGTCTCCCCTTCGCTTCGAAGATGCGACGGACCGCCGCTTCTTCGAGCGCATTGGCGCCGAGCCCGTAGACCGTTTCGGTGGGGAAGGCAACGAGCTCGCCGCGGCGTAAGAGGTCGGCCGCCTGGGAAATGGCCAGCGGATCCGGCGCCTTCGGATCAACCGCGATGATGTTGCCGCCGCTATTCATCATGACTGGGCGGACGCCGCTGGCGCTTGGTTTCTCCCCGTTGCCGTTTGCCTTGGAGGCGCTGCTCCTTCGAGGCCTTGGTCGGACGGGTCCGCTTCCGTGGCTTGACCTCCCTCAGCGCGGCGGCCAGGACGCTGCGAAACCGCTCGATCACTTCGGCGCGATTCTGCGCCTGGCTTCGGCTGCCGCTGGAGACGAGACGCAGAAGGCGGCCCTCGTCAACCAAACGAGAGGCAAGCCGGCTCGCAGCTCTGGCGCGAGACTCGTCGTCGAGACTGGGACTCGCTGCCAGATCCCACCAAAGCTCGATTCTGGTCGAGCTGGTGTTCACGTGCTGTCCCCCCGGCCCTCCGGAGCGCGAGGCGCTGAAGGACAGCTCGCTTAGGGGGATGCTGACTCGATCGTTGATTTCCAGCTGCTGTGGTTGGGTCATGTCAGCCGTCAGCCGTTAGCCGTCAGCCATCAGCGAGAAGCCATAAGCCGTAAGCCGTAAGCCTTAAGCTTAAGGCCTACGGCTTAAGGCTTATAGCTGACGGCTGATGGCTGATGGCTGACGGCTTATGGCGTCTTCCCCGTCAACCCTAGTACGTTACCGCCATGGTGGATCTCTCGTCGCTGACCAGTCATTTCCAGAGTCTGGGCCGAGTGCTGCTGGGGTACTCGGGGGGTGTCGACTCGGCACTGCTTGCGGTGGCCGGTGCGCGTGCGGTGGGGCCGGACCGCTTCCTCGCCGTGATCGGTCGGAGCCCGTCCTATCCCGCCGTGCAGTACGCCGCCGCGATTCGAGTCGCTCGAGAGTTCGAAGTGCCGCTCCTCGAGGTCGCGACCGACGAGATGGAAGATCCCGAATACGTCGCCAACCCGACCAATCGCTGCTACTTCTGCAAACAGGAGCTGTGGGGCCGGCTCCGGGTGATTGCGACCACCCGTGGCTTCGACACGATTATCGATGGGACCAACGCCGACGACCTCGGAGAGCATCGTCCTGGCATGGGCGCGGCTCGCGAGCATGAGATCCGCTCACCGCTGGCGGAGCTTGGTTGGTCGAAGCCGATGATTCGTGAAGCCGCGCAGACGTTGGGCATTCCGGTGTGGGATGCTCCCGCCGCCCCCTGCCTCTCCAGTCGGGTGATGTACGGATTGCCGGTGACCGTCGAACGGTTACGCCAGGTCGAAGCCGGTGAGGCGCTGCTTCGGGAGATCGGGGTATCGGGCGACCTGCGGGCCCGCCATCATGGCGATCACGTCCGAATCGAGGTGCATCCGGAACAAATCCCCCTGGTTGAGCGTAGCTGGCCTCGAGTCCTCTCGGGCTTCCAGGCGCTCGGCATCGCCGATGTGCGGTTGGATCCGAGAGGCTACCGCCGTGGCGGGTTGCTGACCGAACTGCCGGTGCTGAGCGGATGAGGCTGTTTGTGGCGCTCCCAGTTCCTCGTGCAGCGCAGCAGGCGATCGGAGATCTGATCAAGGACTTCGCAGTGCCCGAATCGCCGGTGCGCTGGGTGCGAGAGGAGGGGTTGCACCTCACCCTCAAGTTTTTCGGCGAGGTTGAGGAGTCGAGAGTCTCCGAGATCTCAACCGCACTGGGTCGCACCACGGCCGGCATGTCGCCACTCACGGTGACGGCAAACGAGGTGAACGGTTTCCCCGCGCTGGAACGGGCCCGGGTGTTCTGGATCGGACTCGACGCTCCACCCGCTCTCGAACTGCTCGCCCATCGAGTGGAGCAGGAATGCGAGGCGCTGGGATTTCCCGGCGAGGCGAGAGTCTTTCATCCCCACGTTACCCTTGGCCGAGTCAAGGACGGAGCCCGTCTCGACCGCTTTTCCCTCAGGCGACTCGCCACAACTCCGCCCTTCAATTCCCTTCGTGCTCGACGCGATGGTTCTGTTTGCCAGCCGGCTTGGGCCGGGAGGCGCGGTTCACACTCCGCTGGCGAACTTTCCCCTGTCCCACTAGGCCACCGTGCGATTCCTGTTTCGCATTCTCGGAATTCTGATTCTTGCCGCGCTGGTGAGCGCAGCCTGGCTCTTCCGCTCAGACCTCATGAGAATTGCTCGGCCGGAGGCGCAGACCGAGGAGTCGGACGGGATGGGCGTTGCCCGTCCCAGCGCCAAGGCGCTGGCCAAGGCCCGGGACCGAGTCGATTCTTTGCATGGCTGGAAGGCCGATTCGGTCATCCTGAGCCCGGGCGAGCTTGCTTCGCTCGTGACCGCGGGACTGCCTGCCGAGGCCCGCTCCCATATCGACAGCCTCGGCGTCACCCTCGGCGAGAATCGTCTCGAGCTGCACGGCCGGCTCGACACCAAGGTCCTCCCGAAGGACCAACTGGGTCCCTTCGCCAGCATGCTGAATCCGTGGGAGCCGGTAGCCGCGGCCGGACCCGTCTCCGTGCCCAAGCCGGGATTTGCCGACTGGACCGTCGAACAAATCACCATCAGGGGAATTACGCTTCCTCAGTCGATTTCGCAGAACATCGCCCAGCGGATATTCGCCACACGTGATAGCCGGATTCGAATACCTTTACCGGCGGGCATCGGCGGTCTCAGGATCCAGCCTGACAAGGCCATCCTCTACCCGGCGCAGAAGCAATGACCCAGCGCATTCTGGTGATTGACGACGAACCCGGTATCCGCGAGGCCCTGAAACAGGTCCTGGAGTACGAGGGCCACACGGTCGCGTAGCGCGGGCTCCGGCGGCGAGGCAATCACGGTCTACCCCGAGTTCCGCCCCCACCTGGTGTTTCTCGACGTAAAAATGGCGGGACTCGACGGGCTGGAGACCCTGACCCGGCTCCGCGAGCTGGATCCCGGCGCGACGGTCGTGATGATCTCGGGCCACGGGACCATCTCGACCGCGGTGCAGGCGACCCAGCGTGGCGCCTTCGATTTCCTCGAGAAACCGCTCGATACCGACCGTTTGCTGGTGACGGTGCGCAACGCGCTCGACCAGTCCGCCCTCGCGGGGGAGAATCGCCGCCTGCGCGGAGCGGAGGACGCCCGCCATGCAATGGTCGGAGACAGTCCCTCCCTCAAGGAGGTGCGTGCCCTGATCGATCGGGTCGGCCCGACACCCGCGCGGGTTCTCATCACCGGAGAAAACGGAACCGGCAAGGAGCTGGTCGCCCGGGCGATCCATGAAGCCTCACCGCGGAAGCGAAAGGCCTTCGTCGAGGTGAACTGCGCCGCGATTCCTTCGGAGTTGATCGAAAGCGAGCTCTTCGGCCATATGAAGGGCTCCTTCACCGGCGCCGTTACCGACAGGGAAGGGAAGTTCGAGCTGGCGGATGAAGGCACCCTCTTCCTGGACGAGATCGGAGACATGGCTCTCGTCGGCCCAGGCCAAGGTGCTGCGGGCGCTGCAGGAAGGGATCGTCACCCGGATCGGCGGGTCCAAGTCGATCGAGGTGGACGTTCGGGTCATCGCCGCGACCAACAAGGATCTCGCCGAGGAAATTGCCGCGGGCCGCTTCCGCGACGATCTGTTTTATCGGCTCAACGTGGTCCCCATTCGCGTCCCACCGCTGGCGCGACGCGCCGGGAAGACATTCCGGCGCTGGTGCAGCATTTCGCCCAACAGCTCGCGGCGAACGGAGGCGTGCCAGGTCGCCGCTTCGAGGAGACCGCGGTCCAGCGGCTCCAGACACGGCAATGGCCCGGCAACGTGCGCGAGCTGCGCAATGCGGTGGAGCGACTGCTGATCCTGGCGCCGGGCAAGACGGTGACTGCGGCCGATGTGAGCCGTCTGCTGGGCGACACCACGGTCAGCGAAGTGGTCGAAGCGGCGGGTGCGCCTCCGGACGGTACCTTCGAGGCCTTCAAGCACGAGGCGGAGCGGTCGTTCCTCGCCAGCAAACTTCGCGAGCACGACTGGAACGTGTCGGAGACCGCGCGTTCGCTCGAAATGCCGCGCTCCAATCTCTACAAGAAGATCGAGCGCTACGGGCTGAGCCGGGAGACTCCATGAGCGACCAGCCCCGGGACTGGGACAAGGAGCTGGCGGCGATCGACAAGGCCATGACGCGCGGCCCGGCGCCGTCGGCCGGGGCGCCGGTCGGCGACCAAGGGTTCCCGCGTCGCCCGCGGCGGTGCCGCAAGCGCGCCGCGGTCGCCACCTGGCTCCGGGTCTTGCTGGGGTTGACCTTGGCCGGGGCGATGACCCAGTGGCCGTATGCCCATCAGTGTGGGGTCGGGCTCTATTTCTATCTGGCTGCGGCATTCACCGTGGTCGTGGCCGGAGTGTGGAGCGGCATCTCGTCCTGGTACCGCCGGCTCGGCTGGGCTCATACGCTCTCTCTGTTGGTCGTGCTATGGGGCATCTTCCTCGCGAGCCAGCAGATCCTGCCCCGCGTCGGCTACGCCAAGCACCTCGCCTACTGGGTCTGTTCCTGACCTTCCCGAATGCCAACCACATTTAAGAACTTCATTGGCGGGAAATGGGTGCCGCCGCTTTCCGGGACGCATTTCGAGAACCGGAACCCGCGGACACTTCCGATCTCATCGGCCGGTTTCCCGATTCGGGTCCGGAAGACGTCGCCGCCGCGGTGCGTTCCGCCCGTCGCGGATTCGAGGCGTGGAGGGCCGTGCCGCCTCCAGCGAGGGGCGATCTGCTGCGCGGGCTGGGCGACCTGCTCGCCGGGAAGAAGGAAGAGCTTGCCGCCGGCATGACTCGCGAGATGGGCAAGGTGCTGTCGGAAACCCGGGGCGACGTGCAGGAAGGGATCGACACGGCCTACTACGCCGCCGGTGAGGGGCGTCGCCTCTTCGGACGGACCGTCCCCTCCGAGCTGCGCAGCAAGTGGGCCATGAGCTATCGCCGGCCGATCGGTATCGCGGGCCTGGTCACGCCATTCAATTTTCCGATGGCGATCCCCACCTGGAAAATGTTTCCCGCGTTGCTGTGTGGAAACAGCGTGGTGCTGAAGCCCTCGGAAGACGTCCCTCACAGTGCACACCGCTTAGTCGAGCTCCCCCTCGAGGCGGGGTTCCCGCCCGAAGTGATCCAGCTGGTGCACGGACGTGGCGAAGTCGCGGGTCGGGCGCTGGTGGAGCATCCCGACGTTCCGCTCATCTCCTTCACCGGTTCCACTGCGACCGGCTCGACCATCGCCGAGGCCGGCGGGCGGATGCACAAGCGAGTCTCGCTGGAAATGGGCGGCAAGAACGCGATGATCGTGATGGACGACGCCGACCTCGACCTGGCGCTCGAGGGCGTGCTCTGGGGTGCCTTCGGCACGACCGGGCAACGGTGCACCGCAACCAGCCGTCTTATCCTGCACCGGAAGATTCACGACCGGTTCGTTGCGAATCTTGTCTCGGCGGCTGGAGCGCTGCGACTGGGGGATGGCCGCAAGCGGGGGACGGAAGTCGGCCCCCTGATTCACGAGGCTTCGCGGGACAAGGTCGAGCGCTACGTCGCAATCGGCCTCGAAGAGGGCGCCGAGCTTGTCCAGGGCGGCTCGCGGCCGCGGGGTGCGAGGCTAAATCGTGGTTGGTTCTACCAGCCGACCGTGTTCACCGGGGTAAAGCCAGGCAGCCGGCTGGAGCAGGAAGAAATTTTCGGGCCGGTGCTGGCTGTCATCCGGGTCGGCTCTCTGGACGAGGCGATCCAGATCAACAACGGGGTGCGGTACGGGCTGTCCAGCTCGATCTACACCCGCAATGTGAACGCCGCATTCCGGGCACTCCAGGAACTGGACAACGGAATCACCTATGTGAACGCACCCACGATCGGAGCAGAGGCCCACCTGCCGTTCGGAGGCGTCAAGCAGACCGGCAATGGCCATCGCGAAGGAGGCTGGGAGGTGTTCGAGTTCTACTCCGAGACCAAGGTCGGCTATGCGGATTTTTCCGGTACACTGCAGCGCGCGCAGATCGACAACTATGAAGATCTGAATATGCGGTCTGCCCCGCTTGCGCCTCCGATAGCGCGGGGCTAAGGTTCTCAAGTCATCCCTCCCTCTGCCCGCCCCGAGGTCGAGTCTGATGCGCCCAATGCGAGTCGGCACCGGCAAGCGAGGCCACTCATTCGATGAAGGTTCGCTGGACCAGTATCTCCGGGAGATCAGCCAGTACCCGCTGATCCCGCAGGAGGAAGAGGTCACGCTCGCCCAGCGAATCCGCATCGGGGACGAGGAGGCGCTCGACAAGCTGGTCCGCAGCAATCTCCGCTTCGTGGTCTCGGTCGCCAAGAAATACCAGAATCAGGGCGTCTCCCTCGCCGACCTCATCAACGAGGGCAACCTCGGCCTGATCCGCGCGGCGCACAAGTTCGACGAGACCAAGGGCATCAAGTTCATTTCCTACGCCGTCTGGTGGATCCGGCAGGCCATTCTGCAGGCCCTGGCCGAGCAGAGCCGGATCGTGCGGGTTCCGCTCAACCGGGCCGGCACCCTGCATCGAATCGGCAAGCGGTCCTCCGCACTGCTCCAGGAGCTGGGCCGGGAGCCCACCCCGTCCGAGATCGCCGAGGGAATGGACATCTCGATGGAGGAGGTGCAGAAAACCCTCTCCATCTCCCAGAATCACCTGTCCCTCGACGCGCCGCTCACTCCGGGCGAAGACAACAAGCTGCTCGACTATCTCCCCGACACCCAGAATCCGGGCCCCGATGCCGACACCTTCGAGCACGCCCTGAGCGAATCGATCGAGGAGGTGCTGGGCACTCTGAAGGAACGGGAGGCCAAGATCCTGCGGCTCTACTTCGGCCTCGATGGCCCCGAGCCGATGACCCTGGAGGAAATCGGCAGCCTGCTGGGCATCACCCGTGAACGGGTCCGGCAGATCAAGGAGAAGGCCCTTAGCCGGCTGCGGCACGTCAGCCGAGCGAGAGCGCTGGAGAGCTTCTTGGCCAAGTGATGGCCGAATGGCGGAATCAGATGAACTCGCGCCATTGAAGAGCGTGATCGCTGCTTCTCTAGTGCTCTGATCGTCCTACTAGCCTCGCCAATCTGCCATTCCGCAAATCTGCAATTCCCATTCCCTCTCCCAACGCCTCCCGCAGCACCCTCTCCACCCCATCCCACTCTGTAAGAAACGCGTCGTGTCCGTAGGGTGAGTTGATCTCCCGATAACGGGCGTCGACTCCAGCCGCGGCGTAGGCTGCGACCCACTGCTCCACTTCGGCGGGGTAGTAGAGGATGTCGGTATCGATGCCGACGCCAATCAGCCGGTTGACCCGAAGCCGTGTCTCTTCGGCGGCAACGCCTGTGTCTCCCACATCATGGAGATCCATGCTCCGCATCAGGCTGACATAGCTGGCAGCGTCGAATCGCGCGACCAGCTTGTCCCCCTGGCGCCGCAGGTAATACTCCGCATCGAACTGTCCTGCCCGGCGAGTCTGCCGGCGCCCGAAGCGGGTTTCGAACTCGATCGCGCTCCGGTAGGTGATCATCGCGATTGCCCGGGCGGCGGCGAGACCGGCCGCCGGCCCTTCGCCCGGCGGGTAACGCCCTCCCTGCCAGCGGGGATCGGCTTCGATGGCGAGCCGCTGCGCGGCATTCCACCCAATGGCCTGGGCCGAAGTCCTCGCAGGCGCGGCAAAGACCACGACACTCTCGGTAGGCACCGTGGCCAGCCTGGCCCACTGGAGCGCCACCATGCCGCCCAGCGAACCACCGGTGGCCAGGGCGAGCCGGGTGATGCCCAACTCCTCGAGCAACTGGCCGTGGGCCCGGGCGAGGTCCCCCGTGGTGAGATCCGGAAAATGTTCCGCGCTCGGATCTCCCGGAGCCGGACCACTCGAGCCGTAGCAGCCACCAAGCAGATTGGCCGCGAGTATCGGGCGTCGGGCAGGATCCAGCGGCTTGCCCGGCTCGAGAAGCGGCTCCCACCACTGGTGTACTTCATGGCTTCCGGTCAACGCGTGGAACACGAGCACCCAACCTCGCTCGGCTCCCAGCTCAGGATCGCCATAGGTGCGGTAGCGCAGCCTGGCCTGGCGAATGACTCCGCCACGTTCGGTTCGGAAATCTCCCAGCTGAAGATCGCGGACTGGCGCGACGGGGGCAGGGGAAAGCGTCATGCTCCTTCCGCCTTCCTCGACACGCCAGCCGCGGGACATCGTCCGGGCGTCACCGCGTGCTCCCCGCCGTTTCGGCGACATCACTTCCGAGAGTTGTCCGGTCTTCACGTCGTAGACGAATCCCCGGATCTCGGTATCGGGCGCAATGAGGGGACTCCTGCGCAGAAACTCGACGTCATCCCGGACGCTCTTGTGGAGGTCGGGGAAGGGGAGAAAGTCGATCCCACTCGCGTCCGAACCGAGGTCCTTCTCGACCTTCTTGTAAAGGTCGTCATTGGCGAAGGTGAGCATGCCGCACTCGGTGTGATGCACTACGGTGATCGCCGTGGTACCCAAGAGCCGCTGCGAGATCACAAGGGAGCGGATCGCATCCTGAGCTCTCCCGCCGGCATTCCGAATCACATGCGCATCACCTTCGGAGAGGCCGAACGCCGTGGCTGGGTCGAGCCTGGCATCCATGCAGGTGACGATCGCGAGGTGCCGGGACGGGGGTAGGGGCAGCAGCACCGGGGCTCGCTCACCCGAGTAGCGCCGATTTTTCTTGAGGACTTCATCGATCTCCGACATGGCTAACCTCCCTGGAGCTCTCCGCTCCTTGTCAGGATGCCCGCCGTACGTCTCGGGCGAGTGTCGCGTTCAAAACGAAAATGGAGTGCACGATTCTGGTCGCCTGGGCGCCAAACACCGCGGGCACGGTGACGCCTACCTGGCGCTCCTCAGGATCAACCTCGATGACTGGAATGCTCTCGGCCCGAAGGGCACGGTGGAGTGATTCAGTCACGCGGAGCGGGTCGTCCAATGGCGTACTGCTCACCGCCGTCAGCCGGATCATCACGCCATCGGTTGGACCGGTGGCCACCGCGCGAACGCCCTCACGCGGCTGCGAGGACGGATATCCTCGTGAGTGGCCCCTCGCCATCGATGGCATGGAACTCGAGCGCTAACCCGCGCTGTTCTGCCAGTTGTGCCGCTTCCGGATGAATTACCCGGGACCCGGCGGCTGCCAGGGTAGTCAGGAAGGAATGTGGCGCTTCGCCGATGACTTGCCCTTCGGGGACCAGCTTAGGATCCGCGGTGCGAAGACCGTGCGCGTCCTTCACGAATTCTGCGTGATCCGCCTCGAGCGCCACGGCGAGGGCCACCGCCGTGACATCGGTCGCTCCGCGGCCGAGCGTGACGACGCGTCCCCGATTCCATCCCTGGAACCCGGTCACGACCGGTACCGCGTCACGCTGCAGGAGCCGGGTGAGGCGGCGGGTTGCTACGGCGCCGATGTGAGCGTGCCCCGCGCGACCGACGGTTCGTAACCCTGCCTCACGCGCGTCGAGCGACACGCCTTGTACGCCGAGTTGCTGAAGCGCCAGGGCCAGCAGCGAGGCGGCGACTACCTCTCCCGCTGCAACCGCGCGATCCGCTTCCGAGACCGGCCCGCTGGTCCCGCCGGCGGCCGAGCGCACCTCGTCCACCAGCCCGAGCAGATGGTCGGTGACCCCCCGGCGCGCGCTGGCTACGGCCACGACCGGGCCTGCCGCGGCACGCAGCTGCACCCGTCGAGCCGCTGCTGCGATACGCTCGGGAGAGGCCAGCGCGTCTCCCCCGAGTTTCACGATCACCGGCCTGCGACTCATCCGGCGACTCCCGCGGCCTGCCGGGCACCCGGAGCGTCGGTGGCTGCCTCGCCGCCCAGCGCCTGATCGAGATCGGCGATGAGGTCGCGAACGTCCTCCAGGCCGACCGAGAGCCGGATCAGCTCCGGGGTGGTACCCGTCGCGATCTGCTGCTCCGGGGTGAGCTGCTCGTGAGTGGTGGACGCCGGATGGATGATGAGCGACTTGGCGTCTCCCACGTTGGCCAGGAGCGAGAACAACTTCACCTTGTCGATCACGGCCTTGGCTGCGGCATGCCCACCCTTCACTCCGAAGGTCAGGACTCCGCCGAACCCGCCGCTCAAGTAGCGCCGCGCGTTCCGATGCTCCGGATGACTCTCGAGGCCGGGGTACGAGACCCATTCCACCCTCGAGTCCTTGGCGAGCCAGCGGGCGACGGCCAGCGCGTTGTCCGAGTGGCGCTGGATCCTGAGCGGCAGTGTCTCGAGCCCCTGCAGGAAGAGGAACGCGTTGAAGGGCGACAGCGCGGGCCCGAGGTCGCGCAGCAGCTGGACCCGAAGCTTGAGGATGAAGGCGAGCGGGCCGAACGCCTCGGTGTAGACCAGTCCGTGATACGACGGGTCAGGCGTCGAGAACTCGGGGAAGCGCTTGCGAGCGGTCGGGCTGGCCCAGTCGAAGCTGCCGGCGTCCACCACCGCACCGCCGATCGCCGTGCCATGTCCGCCGATCCACTTGGTCGCCGAGTGGATGATGATGTCGGCGCCATACTTGATCGGCCGGCTCAGGGTCGCCGCGCCGAAGGTGTTGTCCACCACGAGCGGGATTCCCGCCGCATGGGCGATTTCGGCCAGGGCGGCGAAGTCGGGGACGTCGAGCCGTGGATTGCCGATCGTCTCGACGAAGAGCAGCCTGGTGCCCTCGTCAATGGCCTGGCGTACCGCATCCAGGTTGTGGATGTCCACGAACTTCGTGGTGATGCCCCACTTGGGCAGAGTGTAGGCAAAGAGATTGTAGGTGCCCCCGTAGAGCGTCTGGGAGGACACCAGGTTGTCTCCGGCCCGGGCGAGGTTGAGGACAGTGAGCGCCTCCGCCGCCTGTCCGCTGGCCAGGCCGAGTGCTGCGACACCGCCCTCCAGCTCCGCCAACCGCTTCTCGAACACATCGGTCGTCGGGTTCATGATGCGGGTGTAGATGTTCCCGAATTCCTTGAGACCGAAGAGCGCCGCCGCGTGGGTGGTGTTGTTGAACACGTAGCTCGTGGTCGAATAGATCGGCACGGCACGGGCATTGGTGGCGGGGTCGGGTACCTGTCCCGCGTGAATCGCTAGGGTGTCTGGATGCAATGGCATTATCGGCTCCATGGTGTTGGCGACTGACTTCCTGCAAACGAAAAGGCCCGGTTCACTCGGTGAACCGGGCCTCGCAATGGTCGAATGTTGCTGCTATGGGTACGCGACTACCCCGATCCGACGCATGCCGAGAACACGGCCCACCCTGAGGGGTGGACACATGCACATGATTCGACAACACATCGGGGAACGCGCGCTCATTTGCCGGTACGACCCCTCCGAAATGAAAATCCCTGCCGATCTGAGCGCAGGGAATGACTACCCGGCGCTTTAGCTCTTTGGTTCGGGGACGATCCCCCGGCGGGAGCAAGTTGCCATAAATCCGTCCGCCGTGAAATCAACCTATGATTCTTCGGGAATCCTGTCAAGCGAGCACTTTGGGATGATTTGCGTAGGAGGCCGGACTACATTTCACCCCGAAACCGAAATCATCTCACATCCAAATCCCACGATGGCTGCCAATCCTTCCTTTGATATTTCGACCGGCGCCGACCTTCAGGAGGTCGACAACGCGGTCAACCAGTCCGTGAAAGAAGTCGGCCAGCGCTACGACTTCAAGGACAGCCACTGCACTATCGAGCTCGACCGTACCAAGGCAGAAATCCGCCTGGCGGCCGACAATGAGTTCCGGATGGATGCGCTGCTCGACATCCTGCGGACCAAACTGGTCAAGCGGGGAGTTCCGGTCCGGAACCTCCGGATCGGAGATCCGATCCCGGGCGCGGGCACCTCCGTGCGACGGACCATCGGCATCGCGCAGGGAATTCCCCAGGACACCGCCAAGAAGATTGTGAAAGCGATCAAGGACCAGGGATTCAAAAAGGTCCAGGCCAGCATTCAGGGCGAGGAAATAAGGATCACCGCGCCGTCGAAGGACGAGTTGCAACAGGTGATCGCCTTCCTGCGAGGCGGGGATTTCGAGCTCGAGCTCAAGTTTGGCAACTACCGCGGCTGAGGTCGTGCGCGCCGCGTTCCCCCGCAGACTCGTCCTGGTCGCGTGGGGTCTCGTCACGCTGACCTGCAATCCTGCTCCGCCGCCGGAGGCCCCGTTTCCGGTCGAGGCGCCGGCGCGCTCGAGCCAGCCGGAGATCCGGATCGGCCTCTTCGTCGGCTCTCCGCTGGTTGAGTTAGGCTCGGACTCCGACATCAGCGTCATGGAGGGAGACGGCATGGCGAGCCTCTCCCACTCCTCCACCTGGAGCGTGAGGGTCTCAGGGGGCCGCCTCGAGCTGCGAGACGGATCCGGGTCGAGCAGCACCCACGACGGTCCGTTGACCTTCGTGCCGGCCTCCGGATCCATGATGAGTGTCGCCGGCCGGTACTATCGTGGCAGCGCCAGCGTGTTTCGCGACCGGACCGGACTGACCGTCGTCAATCTGGTCTCTCTGGAGGACTACCTGGCCGGGGTTGTTTCGGCGGAGATGGGAAAGCGCGAGCCGGCCGACCGCGAGGCCCTCGCGGCGCAGGCCGTGATCTCGCGGACCTACGCGCTCAAGAATGTCGGGAAGCGTCGCTCGGAAGGGTTCGACCTGTATCCCACGGTGGTAGATCAGGTCTACGGCGGGGTCTGGGCCGAGACCCAGCTCGGCTGGGAGGCGGTGCGAGAGACGGCGGGCCAGACTCTCACCTTCAACGGCAGCCCGATCGATGCCTTCTTCTATTCGACTTGTGGTGGGCAGACTGCCGCGGGCACCGAGGTGTTCGTGGGGGCCAATCGGCCCTATCTCCAGTCGGTGCGCGACGAGGACGAGAACGGACAGGCGTACTGCCGGTTCTCTCCCCGCTTTCGCTGGCGCGAAGAGTGGACCGGCGATCAGCTCAAGACCATCTTGCGGGGAGTTCGTTCAACCCCGTTTCGGGAAGTACGGTCGGTTCAGGTGGTCGCTCGAACGGGCTCGGACCGGGTGGGGCGGATCGCCATCGGCGTGGACGAAGACCAGATCACGTTCGATGGGCCCGCAGTACGGCAGATTCTTCACCCGGTGAACGAACCTTTGCTTCGGAGCGGGGCCTTTACACTCACCGAGAGCCGAGAGGGACGAGTCGTTACCGGTCTCGTTGCCGACGGTCGCGGATCGGGGCATGGGGTAGGATTCTGTCAATGGGGTGCGGTCGGCCGGGCCCGCGCCGGTCAGGACTTCCGCCAGATTCTGGCGGCGTACTTCCCCGGCACTTCGCTCGAGCGACTGTACTGAGCTTTCTCCCACTCCCGGAGATCAAGGATGGCTGATCCCGTCAGAGTCGGCGTCATCGGCGCCGGAGCGATTACCCAGGTCGCGCACTTGCCCGTGCTGCGGAAGCTCAAGGGCATCGAAGTGGTGGCCATCTGCGACACCGACATGCCGAAGGCCAGGGCCCTGGCCGATCGCTTCAAGGTGCCGGATGCATTCAGCGACATCGAGGAGTTGCTGGAGTACGAAGAGCTCGATGCGATCGCCATCTGCACGCCCAATCACCTGCATGAACCCCATGTGATGGCGGCTCTCTCGGCGAACTTGCACGTCTTCGTCGAGCGTCCCCTCGCCCTGAACGCCGTCGAAGTGCAGCAGGTCCTCCGTGCAGCCGAAAAGAAGAAGCGGGTCTTGATGGTGGCGCTGAACCACCGGTACCGCGCCGACGTGCAGATCGTCCGCAGCTTCGTCCAGAGCGGAGAGCTCGGGAAGGTCCAGAGCGTTCGCGGCAGCTGGCACGTCTTCCGTCCCAGCCGGTCTCAGCTCGGATGGCGCACTCGGCGCGATGAGGCCGGAGGCGGCGCCATTCTCGACCTGGGTTACGCGATTCTCGATCTGGGCCTGTGGCTCGCAGACGGACCCAAGCCGCTGCGGGTGAGTGCCTCGCTGGATATCTCCAGCGATGGGAGTGTGGAGCCCTCGGGTAGCGCGTTCGTGGTCTGCGAGAACGATTTCTCGGTCTTCCTCGACGTCACCTGGCGCCACATCGGCGAGGGAGAGCGCTTCGGAGTCGGCGTCCGGGGCAGCCGAGGGACGGCCGGCATCAACCCGCTCCATGTATGGAAGGAATTGCATGGCGTGCCCACAGATGTCGCACCGACAGGATCCATTGGGCGCGAAAACCCTTTCACCGCATCTTACCGGGCAGAATGGGCGCACTTCATGGCTTGCATCCGCGGTCAGGCCACCGCCCCTGATAACAAGGACCAGATCACCCTGCATCGCGTGATCGATGCGATTTATCAGTCGGCCAAGGAGGGAAGGGACGTGGAATTGTGAGAGTGGACGGGAAGGCGGGAAGGCGGGAGGGCGGGAGGTTTATGGGATTCGACGCTGTCCGATCCCGGCTTCTCTGGTTTCTTGCTTGCTGGCCTTCGCTGTGCATTTCCTCCCCAGCCCTTGCCGTTTCAGCCGATCGCCCCACCGCCTTCCCGCCCTCCCGCCTTGCCACCATTCCGCCTTCCCGCCCCACCGCCCTACCGCCCGGCTCAGAACTCACTATCGCCGTCCTCACCATGGGCCCCGGCGGCGAGGTCTGGGAACGCTTCGGCCATAACGCCATCGTGGTGGAGGACCACCAGCAAGGCACCAGCGTCGCCTACAACTACGGGATGTTCAGCTTCCGGCAGGAGAATTTCCTGCTCCGCTTCATCCAGGGCCGGATGAATTACTGGATGGCGGGCTTCGACACCGATTTGGATGTGGCGCGCTATCGGGCCGCGCAGCGTTCAGTCTGGCGGCAGGAGCTGAACCTGACTCCGGCGCAGCGGGTCGCCCTGCGGGATTTCCTGGTCTGGAATTCCCGGGACGAGAACAAGTTCTACCGCTACGACTACTATCGCGACAACTGCTCGACCCGGGTCCGGGACGCACTCGATGTGGCGGTCCGCGGGGCGATCAAGGCTCAGACCTCAACCCTGCCTGCCGGCACCAGCTTTCGGTTCCACACCCAGCGTCTTACCACCAACGACATCCCGATCTACACCGCGATGCAGATCGCCACTGGCCGCGGAGCGGACGAACCCCTGTCGGCATGGGAGGAGATGTTCCTTCCCTTCAAGCTGAGAGAGCATCTACGGGCAGTACGAATCCCCGACGACTCAGGTCACATGGTGCCGCTGGTGAAGGCTGAGGAGACGATTTACGAAAGCAATGCGTATCCCGTGCTCGACGCCCCGCCGCGCTGGATTCCGAACTATTTGATCGTGGGACTGGTTCTCGGTGTCGGGCTCGCCGTTCTGGGAACGCTCAGTGCCCGCTCCGGATGGGCCCGGGTCTGCTTCGGCGCCCTCGGCCTGACCTGGACCTGGGTCACCGGCATAGTCGGAACGCTGCTCGCTGGAATGTGGGCCTTCACCGACCATGTGATCGCGAGACGCAACGAAAACGTGCTGCAGTTCAGCGTATTGGCGCTCGCCCTCGCGATCCTGCTGATCCCCGTGCTGCGAGGGAAGAACTGGCCCGTTCGGTCGGCACGCGCGCTCGCCACGGTGATGGCTCTCTTGTCAATCGCTGGGCTGCTGGGGAAGGTCCTGCCGAGCTGGATTCAGGGTAACGGTCAACTGCTGGCGCTTGCGGTTCCCGTCAACCTTGGCCTCGCGATAGGTCTGCAGCGGTTCATCCGGGAATAGACCCGGTTCTACGCGCTCCTCTCCCATAGCTTGTGGTCTATGAACAGGCGGAAGAGCTGGGAGTCCAGCATCCCGCCCTTCACCTCGTCCTGCATGATGCCCAGCGCACGATCGGTGGGCACGGCGCGCTTGTAGGGGCGGTCCTGAGCGGTCAGCGCGTCGTAAATATCCGCGATCGTCATCATCCTGGTCTGCAGCGGAATGGCATCGCCCTCAATGCGCCGCGGATAGCCCCGCCCGTTGAGCTTCTCGTGGTGGGCGTGGGCGATGTCGGGGATCCGGCTCAGCCCCCTGGTCCACGGGATGCGCCGCAGGAAGTCGAAGGTGTGGGTGACGTGACTCTCGATCTCCAGCCGCTCCTCTTCGTCCAGGCTACCCTTTCGAATCCTCAGCATCCTGACCTCGGGCTCGGTCAGGAACGGGGCCGGATTCCCATTCATGTCTTCGAAGGTCCGAGTCGAGAACTCGTTCAGCTGCTCGAAATTCCCCTCGGCCAGTATTGACGGCTCGTTGGACTCGAGCACCACCCGGAGAAAACGCTCGGTGAGAGCGATCTCCGCTTCGTGGCGACTCTGCAGGTCGAGGAGAAATGTTTCGTACCCCTTGGGGCCGTTGGCCAGGAGATAGTCGGCCCGCTCCTTCTCAAACCGCCATTGGGCGCTGCGTCTGATGAACGCGTGGCGCTGGCGGATCAGGGTCAAGTTCTCAGTGTAGAGCTTCTTGGCTTTGACCAGCACCTGCTCCCGCACGCCGACCTTGCCGAAGTCGTGGAGCAGGCCGGCGTAGCGGATTTCCCGGATCTGCTCCGGGGTGAAGTTCACGAGACGAAAGGGGCCGTCGTCCACCCGGTCCACCAGGGTCGCAAGCGCGACGGTCCTGGTAGCTACCCGTTCGGAATGGCCCGAGGTCGTCGGGTCGCGCTGCTCGATCGCGGTGACCGCAGCCTTCACGAACCCCTCGAACAATCGCTCGATCGCCTCGTAGAGCTGACTGTTCTCGATTGACACCGCCGCCTGACCCGCCAGCGCCCGGACGATTTTCACCGTGTGCGGGCTGTAGGAAATGATCTGCCGGTCTGCCTCCTCTGGAGACGCCAAGCGCGCCGCAAAGTCCCGCTTTCGATTGATGAGCTGGAGGACGCCGATCACATCTCCGTGGTGATTCACCATCGGGATGACCAGCATGGACTTGGTGCGATAGCCGTAGCGCTGGTCGAACGAGCGGTTGAAGGCGTACTCCACGTCCGGTGGCAGCATGTAGACATCGTCGATCACGAGCGGCTCGCCCTCGGACGCGGCGTATCCCGCGAGCGACGCCTGATCGATCGGCATAGTGAACTCGACGAAGGGAATATCCGGCCGGCTGTCGTTCTGGCTCAGCTTGAACCGCAGCCGTTTC
This sequence comes from uncultured Gemmatimonadales bacterium, assembly GCA_963821525.1. Taxonomy (GTDB): domain Bacteria; phylum Gemmatimonadota; class Gemmatimonadetes; order Gemmatimonadales; family GWC2-71-9; genus DATBGE01. Next base: position 710,579 of record CAWGED010000005.1, read on the forward strand.
TCTCCCCGGTCGTCCGTCTCCACCACGTAGAGACTTCCCGCATCCGACTGGGTGATGCGGCGGGCCTGGTTCAGGATCAGGTCCAGTAGCTTGTTGTAGTCCTTCTCCGTCGTGAGCTGGATCCCGATGTCGGTGAGCTCGGTGATCTCGCTGGTCCGGGCCGCCGTCTCCGCCTTGGCCCGAAGCGTGTCCTGGCGAGCCGCGGCCACGAGCAGCGCGCTTCGAAGCCCAACCAGCAGTTGCCGTCCTCCGATCGGTCCCCGGACGAATCCCGCGAGTGCTTCGGCCGGCAAGTCGTGAGGGACGTCCTCTTCGCCGTTTGCTCCGAGGGCCAGTACCGCGACTCCCGCATCGCGCAGGGCCAGCAGGGCATGCGGCGTGAAATGAGAGCGCGCCAAGGCATCGAGCAGGAGAACAGTCGGGCGGTGATCGGCCGCCACCTCGGAGGCCGAACTCACCTGGCGCACTTCGACTCCCTCCTGAGCCAGGGGATGGCTGATGGTTTCGGGTGTCCAGGACGGGAGGTGAAGCAGCAGAAACTTCATTTCTTGGCCGCCGCGCTGTCCGACTGGGCCACGATCGAATCGTGATCCAGCGGCTTCACGCCGCTGATGACCTTCAGCGGGCGGCGGCTCAACTGGTCCATGAGGTACTCCATCTTGATGCTCACCACCCGGATGTTCTCGGCGGTCTGCCGGATGCGCTCCCGATTATCGACCGCGACCAGTGTCGCGGCGTGGGCCAGAGTATCCAGGTTATTCATCAGTTGCCGGGCTGGTTGAGCAGGATGCGGACGGCCACCCGGCGTCCCGCGCGGGGCAGGGACCAGGCCGAGCTGCTCGCCTCAAAAGCAAAACGCGCCAGCGCGCCCACTCGGGCGAGCCAGCGCGTGGTTCCCCTGCCGAGAGCGGCGAGAAACCCTATCACAAGATCAAGCCGGGTTGACCTTCTTCAGCCCTTCCTTCGCCTCGGTGTACTCGGGGAACACCTGCAGGGCCTTGTTGTAATACTCGGTCGCCTTGGCCTTGTCGCCGCGGTCCTGATAGAGGAGAGCGCGGCTGTAGTACGTGAGTGCCTCGGTGGGCACGTTGCGCGCCTTGCTCGCCTTGCTCACGTCAGAGGGAAGCGGCGGCAGCTTGGTCTCCGCCATCAGCTTCTCGGACACCGACTGGATGATCTTGAACAGCTCCTCACGCTTCTGGAGCTTCGGATCGTTGGTCACCACCTTCATGATTTCACTGGTCTCCACGTTGACGATGCGCGCGTCAACCCGGAACTTGCCATAGAAGTCGATGAAGTTGCCCATGACCATGTATTTCGCGCCGACCAGCTTCCCGATCTTGGCGGCGGTTGCGGCGTCGACCCGGCCTTCCTTAGCCCAGGTTCTGCTCGTCGAGGAACTTCTGCGTTTCGCTGCGGTCCACGAGGCGCGCCGCGGGGTTCTGGGCAAGCTCGCTGATGAGCATTCCCGCGATGCCCTTTTCCAGGGCATCGAAGTTCTCCTTGTCCTGGCCGTAGGACCCGCCGTTCTCGAACGGCAGGACCGCGATGCCGGGCCGCGTATCCTGCGCGACGCTCACCGCGGGCAGCGCCCACAGGACCAGGGCCAGCGTGTATGCCATCCGCCTCCGCATAAGTACGCTCCTCGTCAGAGAGACAGGGTCATACCTTCGCGCGCCGCGTCGATCACCAGAGCGGGCGCGGACTTCTTGCCATCCCGGCGAGCCTGCTCCAGCAGCCGGTCGATCGCCGCGTCGTCGTTCTCCGGTTCGTGGTGAAAGAGCACCAAGCGCCGGCATCCGCATTCCCTGGCCAGGTCCAGCGCCTGACTCGGTGTCGAGTGCCCCCAGCCGGCCCGCGATTCGATGATCTCGTCGGAATACATCCCGTCGTGGATCAGCGTATCAACCCCATCCAGGAACTTCACCAGCCGGGCGTGCCAGTCGGGGGGCACATCGTACGTCCCGCCCGATCCCAGCTCGTTGTCCGTCACGTACGCGACGCTCGCTCCGCCGGTCATTGGTTTGAGCCGGAAACCCAGAGTGGTTCCCGGATGACGCAACCGGAACGCTTCGACTTTGAACCCGTCGATCTCGAAGGCCCCGGTTCCCACTTCGGTCACCGTCAGCTCCGCGGCCAGCGCCTTGAGCGGAACCGGAAAAACCACCGGATCCATCTGCCGGTCGAGAATCTTCTCGAGCGGCACGCCCGCTTGCGGCGCTCCGAAGATCCGCACCGCGCTCCCCTTCGTGTTCAGAGGCTGGAAGAACGGCAGCCCCTGGATGTGGTCCCAATGGGTGTGCGAGAGCAGGATGTCCACGCTCATCGCCCCATTCATCTGCTTCATCAGCTCGTGTCCCAGCGGACGAATCCCGGTGCCGGCGTCGAGCACCACCAGTTGTCCCGGCTGTCCTGATACCGCGACGCATGAGGTATTGCCCCCGTAGCGCGCAGTATGCGCACCGGGCGTCGGGATCGAACCCCTCGTCCCCCAGAAAGCGACGGAATATGTCACGCAGAAACAGTCGGCAACGGATACGGGACCCGCAAGGACTCTGCCAGCCGGCGGAGAGCCGTCACGGCAGAGTCGTGACTATGATCACGCCCGCCCGGCAGCCTGTTCGAGCCCGGCTCGATCGCTGAGAGTTATCTCGCGCCGGGTGACCGTAATCAACCCGCGTTCGACGAAGTCCCGCATGGTGCGCGAAACCGTCTCCCGGCTGGATCCGATCATCTGGGCGATGACATGGTGGGTGATTTTCTTGGTAATGCGACCCTCGGGTTCTTCGTCGGCCAAACGAAGCAGGACGTCGGCAACACGGCCGTTTACGTCGAGCAGCACCAGGCTACCGATTTTTTCATCGGCGCGGCGCAGTCGCCGGGACAGCTCACGCAGCAGGCCGATGGCGATTTCAGGAGAGCGTCGCAGTCTGGCCTGGAAGTCCTCGCGCCGGAGCATGAGGACCGTCGCATCCGTCATGGCGATGACGTGCGCCGAGCGCGGTTGATCGTCGATCAGCGCCATCTCGCCGAAGAAGGCGCCTTCGCCGAGCACGGAAAGAATGACCTCGCGGCCGTCTTCACCGATCAGTACAACTTTCACCTGACCGGTGGCGACCAGGTACAGCGCATCTCCCGGGTCATCCTCGAACAGGATGACGCTGCCTTTTGGGTAGCTCCGCTCCCGCACCAACTCGGCGAAGGCCACGAGCTCAGTTTCGGGCAGACCGGCAAACAGGGGTACCTTCCTTAGAACCTCGAGTGGGGCGGCCGGCACGTCACCTCGCCAAAAGGGGTGGAAGTCTTGATGAATACGATATTTGCGCCTTTCCCCGCTGTCAAACGAGAATCCGGATTTCGTCCGGATTCTGATGGTAGCGTTATGGGACCATCGGTGAGACCTTCGGCGGTGATGGAAGGCCCGGTTGCGACAGAGTGGCCTAACCCACTATAATTCAAGGCTTTCCCAATCTTGTGAACGTCCCAAGGAGCGGCAAACGTGAAGGCCAATATTCACCCGATGTACCGCAAGGTTACGGTCCAGTGCGCTTGCGGCAATCAGTTCGACACCCGTTCAACCTCGGCGAACGTGCACTTGGAAATCTGCGCCAAGTGCCACCCGTACTTCACCGGTAAGCAGCGCCTGGTGGACACCGCAGGGCGGGTGGACCGTTTCCGCCGCAAGTACCAGAGCGACAAGGCCACCCCGGAAACCTCGCAGGCTTAGGTCATGGAGGTCCGACTCCGCCAGGCACTCGCCCGGGCGGAGGAGGTCGCCAAGACGCTGGCCGACCCCTCAACCGCAAGCGATCCGGCTCGGCTAAAGGCACTCGGTCGCGAGCACACCACGCTGGAGCCGATCGTTCGGCTGGCGGAGAAGCTCGAGCGGCTGGAGAGTGAACTGGGACAGGCTCGGGAGATGGCCCTGGAGGCCGATCCCGAGCTTGTTGCGCTTGCGAAGGCCGAGTTGACCGGGCTCACGCCGCAGGTCGAATCGATGCGCGCCGAGTTGCACGAGCTGCTGTTGCCGCGGGACCCGCTCGACGATCGCGACGCCATCGTGGAAATCCGGGCCGGCACCGGTGGCGAAGAAGCGGCGCTGTTCGCGGCGGAGCTGTTTCGGATGATCCGGCGCTTCGCCGAGCGGAAGCGACTGTCGGTCGAGCCGATTTCTCTGAGTGAAGGATCCGCTGGGGGGCTCAAGGAAGCGATCTTCGCGGTCCGGGGCCCGGATTCCTACGGCATGCTGCGCCGCGAGGCTGGAGTGCATCGGGTCCAGCGGGTTCCCGCCACCGAGGCGCAGGGCCGCATCCACACTTCCGCCGCAACGGTCGCGGTTCTCCCCGAGGCCGAGGACGTGGACGTGGTGATCCAGCCCAACGATCTCAAGATCGATGTCTTTCGCTCGAGCGGCCCCGGAGGACAGAGCGTCAACACCACCGACAGCGCGGTGCGCATCACCCACTTGCCGACCGGGCTGGTCGTGTCCCAACAGGATCAGAAGTCGCAGTTGCAGAACAAGCTCAAGGCCATGGAAGTACTGCGGGCCCGGCTCCTGGACCGGATGATTGCGGAGCAGGAAGCGGCCCGATCGCGGGATCGCCGCGCGATGGTGGGAACCGGAGACCGCTCTGCGAAGATCCGGACCTACAACTTTCCCCAGAGCCGGGTGACCGATCACCGCATCAATCTCTCGGTCTACGACCTTCCGGGGGTCATGGACGGAGATCTCGACGAGCTGGTGAACGCGCTACGCATGGCGAGCAGGCAGGAGATGATGAGTGCCTGAAACCCTGTACCGGCTTCGCGCCGTGCTCGAGGAAGCCGCGCTCCGGCTGAAAGCGGCCGGCATCGCCGAGCCACGCCGGGAGGCACAGCGGCTCTGGGCCGACCTGCAGGGGCACTCTCGCGCTGAGCTGTTGCCACTGCGGGACGATCCAGTGGATCAACCGTTGCGCGCCCGCTACGAGGCCGCCGTCCTTCGCCTCGCCGCAGGGGAGCCGATCCAGTATGTCACGGGGATAGCAGGCTTCCGCCGTCTGACCCTGGGTTCCGACCGACGGGCATTGATTCCTCGGCCCGAGACCGAAGGGCTGGTCGAGCTGGTTCTCGCCCGGGTATCGCACGGCCGAATTGCCGATATCGGGACCGGCTCGGGCTGCATCGCACTGAGTCTCGCCGATGAGGGCGAGTTCGACCTGGTGGTCGGGGTGGACCGCTCGCCCGAGGCGCTGGCTCTCGCCCGGGAGAATCGAGACCAACTGGGCCTCCTGGTCGAGTTCGTCGAAGGTGATCTCTGCGAACCGCTGCGTGGGGAACTGTGGGACGCGCTGGTCTCCAATCCACCCTATCTTACTTCGGGCGAGTATCAGGGACTGGATCGCTCGGTGCGGGACTGGGAGCCGGAAGGCGCGCTCTCGGATGGTCCGGATGGTCTCGCCACGACTCGCCGGCTGGTGGTGCAGGCGCGGGATGTCGTGCGCGCTGGCGGATTGCTGGGATTGGAAGTGGATTGCTCGCGGGCGCCCGCAGTCGCCGGCCTCGCGACCGAGGCCGGTTGGGTGGACGTCAGTGTGTACGAAGACCTCTTTGGCCGCGCCCGTTACGTTCTGGCGCGGAGGAGCGAAACGGCGTGATCTGGGAAAAGGCAGAAGAGCTCGGGCGCCTCATCGGGCAGACCCCTGAATGCAAGGCGTTGCGGCGGGCGGAAACCAGTCTCCGCGACGACAAGGAAACAGTTGCCAAGCTCGATACGATTCAGAGCCTGGCCAAGCAGGTGGATGATCTCGTCGCCCAGGGACAGATGCCCGACCAGGCCACCGCGGAAGCATACGAAAAGGCGGTCCGGGAACTCGAGGTGAGCACCACGGGGCAGGCCTACGCCGTAGCGCGTGCCAACTTCGAGAAGCTGATGATCAAGGTGAATCAGCTGATCGGCCAGGGGATCGAGAAGGGCGCGACCAGCAATATCATCACCCTCGGATGACTCACGGCTTCTTCCTGGCGGTTGAGGGACCAGAAGGGGCCGGAAAATCCACCCTCGTTTCGAGCCTGGCTGCTCGATTGCGGCAGGAGGGGACGGAACCGCTGGTGGTGCGGGAACCAGGAGGGACTGATGCAGCCGAGGCAATTCGCCGGATATTGCTGGAACCAGACAGCAATCTGGCCCCGATTTCGGAGCTGTATCTCTTCCTTGCCGCTCGGGCCGATCTCGTGACCAGGAGGATTCGTCCCGCGATCGAAGCGGGAAACGTCGTGGTGGCGGATCGCTTCGAGCTGTCCACTCTGGCCTATCAAGTCGGGGGCCGTGGTCTCGATGAATCGCTGGTACGGAGTGCCAATCAAGCCGCCACCGGCGGGCTGCACCCCGATCTCACCCTGATCCTCGACGTTCCACCGCGCACCGGGCTCTCCCGCATTCAAAAGGCCGGTGCGGCATTCGACCGGATCGAGCGCGAGGATGATGGATTTCACCAGCGGGTAGCCGAAACCTTTCGCCGGGCGAGTGGTAAGGGCTTGGTGCACCTCGACGGTGCACAGTCACCGGAACAGGTCTTGCACCGAGCCTGGGATGAAGTGGTACAGGCTCGGGCGGCGGCCAAGCCCCAGTCGAGTTAATTTACCGTTTATGATCCGAGGCGGCGCAGCGTGCGCCGTACCGGGCAAGTATGGAGGTGACTATGCGGCAGCGTTGGGTCCTGATTCTTCTGGTGGCGGTGACGTCGTTCTTCACTGGCGGTTGGCTGCTGCAGCGCGGCGCCGCCAGCGACGGGAACGTGTACCAGCACGCCCGCCTGTTTGACGATGTTTTATCCCACGTCAGTGCCTACTACGTCGATTCGATCGGGCAGGGAGAGCTGTACGACAAGGCCACCAATGGCCTCCTCGAGGAGCTGCACGATCCCTACTCCGTTCTCCTGCAGGGCGACGACTATAAAGCGCTTACCGAGACTACCACCGGTAACTATGGCGGTCTGGGTATCCAGATCGACGTGCGCGATGGGTGGATCACCGTCGTGGCGCCGCTCCCCGAGACTCCCGCTGAACGAGCCGGGATCGAAACCGGCGACCAGATCATCATGGTCAACGGCAAATCCACTGAGGGCTGGAACAACGATCAGGCGGTCAAGGCTCTCCGCGGCCAGCCGGGCAGCGACGTCGAGCTGAAGATCCGCCGGGCCGGAATGGCCACCCCGATGGTCTACAACCTGAACCGGGCCCAGATCCACGTCCGCTCGGTCCCGCCGGGATCGATGTTCCCGGGCGGTATCGGCTACATCTCACTGAATCCGGTGGCGGAGACATCCACCAACGAGCTGCGTTCGGAAATCACTGCGCTGCTCGGCAAGGGCATGAAGTCGCTGATTCTCGACCTGCGGGGCAATCCGGGAGGCCTGCTCGATCAGGGCGTTCGGGTGGCCGATCTCTTCCTCGATCCGTCCCAGGAGATCGTATCAACCCGGGGCCGGGCCAAGGGCTCGACCAAGCACTATGCCGACGAGCTGAAGCAGGAGTGGCCCAACCTGCCGATCGTGACGCTGGTCAACGAGGGAACCGCGAGCGCCGCCGAGATCATCTCCGGTGCGCTGCAGGACCACGATCGCGCGGTGGTAGTGGGTGTGCCGACCTTTGGTAAGGGTCTGGTCCAGACACTTTATCCCTTCTCCGACAACACCGCACTCAAGCTCACGACCGGGCGCTGGTATACCCCGAGTGGCCGCACCATCCAGCGCATCGCGAAGAACGAAGAGGATCAGTTCCAGCAGGCCCAGAACGAGGCCGACGGCACACCGGACAGCGCCGCGGCCGATACGGTCGAGCGTCCGACCTTCCACACCGACGGCGGCAGAGCCGTGCGCGGTGGAGGCGGCATCGTTCCCGACATCGTGATCCGCCAGGATACGCTCACGGCGGGGGAGAAGGCATTCGCCACGGCGCTCGGTCCCAAGTTCCCGGAATACCGGGATGCGCTGACCTCCTACGCCCTCGCGCTCAAGAACCAGAAGACCATCACCAGCGAAGACTTCAAGGTTACGCCGGCGATGCGGTCCGAAGTGCTGACCAGGCTTCGTGCCCGGGGTGCCAAGCTCACCGACGAAACCTTTAACGGGGCGTCGGATCTGATCGATCAGCAGCTGGGATACGAAGTGTCGCGGTACGTCTTTGGTCGCACGGCCGAGTTCCGCCGCCGGGCTCAGGACGACAGGCAGATGCAGGACGCACTCGACCTGCTTAAGAAGGCTCAGACTCCGAAGGACCTCATGGGTCTGGCGATGTCGCAGGCCAGCTCGACCGGGAGGAACTGACCGATCGGAGAGGCTACACAAATCGCCGCGGCCCTCGGGACCGGGATCGCGGTCGGTATCCTCTCCGCGCTGGCCGGAATCGGCGGTGGTGTCGTGATGGTCCCCTTCATGTACGTGGTTTACCGGTCGGCACCGGTGACCGTCTCCGCCCAGACCGTGGTGGCGCATGCCACCAGTCTGGGCGTTGCCTTCGTGACATCGACCTTCGGCACCTGGCATTATTCAAGGGTGAAGGCGGTCGCGTGGAGGGCGGCCACCGCCTACGCGGTTCCCGGAATCCTTTCCGCCTTCCTTGTCGCTCGGCTCCTGACCAAGGTGCACGAGGTACATTGGATTCGCGCGGCGTTCGGGGTGTTCCTTCTGGTATCGGCGGTGGACATGGCCAGGCGTGCCATGATTCCGCATCCGGTTCACCACGAACATCCGCCGCACTCTTCCGGCTGGCTGGGACTCGCCGGCTTCTTCGGCGGCGGGATCAGCAGCCTCCTCGGCATCGGAGGAGGCCTCATCGCCGTTCCGGTGCTGCTGTACGTTGGACGCATGCCGGTACAGGCGGTGGCTCCAACGGCACTGGCTGGTGTCTGTCTTACCACGCTCGCAGGGAGCATTGGCTACATGACCGGTGGAGCGGGTCCGCCAGTGTCACCCTGGATGGTGGGATTCGTTGATGCGCGGATGGCCGTCCCCTTGGCGATCGGGGCCGTAACCAGTGTTCCGCTGGGGGTGCGATTCAACCGCACCCTGAGTCCTCAGAAACTCTTCTGGTTCTTTGCCGCGACTTTCAGCGTCATCGGCGTCCTGCTGATCAAGGAGGGGTTGGGTGGCTAGGCCGAGAATTGCAATCATTGGCGCGGGACGAATGGGGCAGGGCCTTGGGCTGGCGTTGCAGCGGCGAGGCTACTCCGCGGCGCTCTTCGCGCGAAGCGAGCGTCCGGTGGCGGCTTCGCTGCTGCTGCAGACCGGAGATATCTCCGCCGTCACCAACGGCGCCGAGGTGGTGATCATCGCGACGCCGGACGACGCTGTCACCGGGGTGGCGCGTCAATTGGCGGAGGCGGGAGCGGTCTTGCGGGAACAGTCGGTGCTCCACATATCCGGTCTGCTCGATCATCTGGCCCTGGCGCCGCTCAAAGTGACCAAAGCGGGTTTGGGTTCCATGCATCCGCTGCAGACGCTGGCCGATCCGGCCACCGCGGTTGAGCGCCTGCAGGGTGTCTATGCCATGATCGAAGGCGACGAACCGGCGCTGCAGCAGGCCGAACGGCTGGCGCGCAGCCTGAAAATGATCCCGATCCGGATCGAGGCGTCGGCCAAGCCCCGCTACCACGCGGCGGCGAGCCTGGTCGCCAATTACACCACCGTGCTGGGGGCAATTGCGGAGCGGGTGGCGCGAGAAGCAGGAGTATCACCCGAGGTGTCGAGAAAGATCTATCTGCCGCTGCTCAAGGGCGCGGTGGACAACCTCGCGGAATTCAGTCCCGTGGCGGCGCTCACCGGACCGATCCGGCGGGGGGACCTGGCGACGGTTCGCGCGCATCTCGAGGCCTTCCAAGGTGAAGACCGTCGGGTCTATGCCGAGCTGGGGCGTGCTGCGCTGGCCCTGGCCAGAGAGGGAGGGCTGGAAGAGTCCCAGGCTTCGAAGATGGAAGCGCTATTGAACGGCGCCACCGCTACTGCTCGATAACCCGGACCCCGGATGGCACGTTGAAGGTGAAGGAATTCGGGGGTGGACGCCGGTTGATCATCACTCCGGTTAGCACCAGGGTCCGATTGGTACCGGTCTTCTCCTGAATCTCCAGCCTCCTCGGCAGGTTGTCGGATCGGTCGATCCACAGAATCGCAGCCCGGAACGGTAGCGTCGGGTCGAGCGGAGTGAGCTCGACCACATCGGCGCTCCGCCCTCCTACGGCATCCTCGCGTAAATACCTCGTGCGATAGCGCTCCACCGGCTTGGTGAGAAGCCAGGCCAGGACATTGGGACCGTACGTCGCGTCCTTGGGAATCGGAGTGCGGATGACCTGCCCCGGCGTCGTGCTCGGGGTATAGATCCAGATGTATTCGCCGTCCATCACGATCGCCTCGCCGTTGGGATCGGTGAAGCGCATCGCGAACGAGGCGGTACCGGCCTGCAGCAGTCTCCCCTTGCTTTCGAAGGTACCGATCATCGAGTCGGAGATGACCTGACGGAAGTCCGCCTGGAACGAGCTGAGCTGCTGGTAGGCCTTCGCGGCGCGTTCGATGATGGTGTCGGGGCTTACTTGGGCGTTCGCGGTGCCGGCGGTCAGGGCGAACAGAGCGGTCAGGGCGGACAAGGCGGTCAGGACGGTCGAAAGAGCTCCTGCCCGCCCCGCCCGTCCTGTTCGCCCTGTCCGACCTGCCTTCATGCTCTCACCCCGGCGGCCACCGCCACCCGCCGCCCGATCGCTTCGGCGATGATCCGCGTCTCCTTCATGAGGCGGGCGAACTGCTCCGGATACAGACTCTGGGCGCCGTCGGAGAGGGCCCGGTCGGGATTGGGATGCACCTCAACCAGCAGTCCGTCGGCGCCGGCGGCTACCGCGGCACGAGCCATCGGGATCACCATCTCACGGTGGCCGGTCCCATGGCTGGGATCCGCAATGATCGGCAGGTGGGAGAGGCCGTGCACCACCGGAATGGCCGACAGATCGAAGATGTTGCGAGTGGCGGGATCGAAGCCGCGCACGCCGCGCTCGCACAGAATCACATTCGGATTGCCTTCGGCCAGGATGTATTCGGCCGAGAGCAGCAGCTCCTGGATGGTGGCCGAAAGGCCTCGCTTGAGCAGAATCGGCTTCTGCAGCTTGCCGGCCCGCTTCAGCAGGGAATAGTTCTGCATGTTCCGCGCGCCGATCTGAATGATGTCGGCGACCTCGGCGACCTGGTCGGCGCCCTCGGGATCCATCGCCTCGGTGACGATGAGCAGTCCGGTCTCCGCTTTCGCCAGCCGCAACAGAGGCAGTCCCTCGACTCCCAAGCCCTGGAATGAATAGGGCGAACTGCGTGGCTTGAACGCCCCAGCCCGCAAAACCGTGGCACCGGCCTCCCGCACTGCCTCAGCGGCGGCAAGGATCTGCTGCTCACTTTCCACTGAGCAGGGCCCGGCCATGACCACGACATCTTCACCGCCGATCGTGAGTCCTCCCGGCAGAGACACGATGGTGGACTCGGCCTTCCACTCGCGCGACACCTGCTTGTACGGCTTGGAGACGTGAATGACTTCCTGAACGCCGGCGAGCGCCTCGATGCGGGAGCCATCCACCCGTCCATCGTTGCCAACCAGGCCCACCGTGGTCCGCTGCCGCCCCGGCATCGGACGGGCCTGGTAGCCCATCTCAACGATCACGTCGCAGACCCGGCGCACCTCCTCGTCGCTGGCGCCGTGCCGCATGACGATGAGCATCTACACCGCCTGCCGTTCTGCCAGCCGCACGCCGACGATGGTCGAGACGCCGGGCTCCTGCATCGTCACGCCGTAGACCGCCTCGGCTGACTGCATGGTGCGCGGGTTGTGAGTAATCACCAGGAATTGGGTGGACTGCTTGAACTCATCGAGCAGTCTCGTGAACCGGCCCACGTTGGCGTCGTCGAGCGGGGCATCCACTTCATCCATCAGGCAGAAGGGGCTCGGCTTGGTGAGATAGATGCTGAAGAGCAGCGAGACCGCCACAAGGGTCCGCTCCCCGGTTGAAAGCAGGTGAATGCGCTGGGTGCGCTTCCCGCGGGGTGCGGCGTGGATGTCGATCTCGCTCTCGAGTGGATCGTCCGGATTGGCCAGCCGGAGATCGCACTCACCGCCGCCGAACAGGGTCTGGAAGACGTGGAGGAAGCTGGTTCGAATGGCGGTGAAGGTCTCGAGGAACATGGCCCGCGCCGTGCCGTCGATTTCCCGGATGGCCTGTTGCAGCGAATGCCGCGCCGCGACGAGGTCGTCCCGCTGGGCAACGAGGAAATCGAGCCGCTTGCTTTCTTCGGCATGTTCCTCGACCGCCAGCGCGTTGACCGGACCGATGGTCTCCAGGCTGGAGACGATTCGCGCCGCTTCGTTCTCCAGGGTGTCGATGTCGAGATCGAGCATCGGGGCTTCGGCCAAAAGGGTATCGATCGGCTTCCGCCATTCGGCCTCCACCCGCTCGACGATGCCGCGCCGCCGGGCGGTGGCCTCGGTCATCTCCAGATCGATCCGGTGCGCTTCTTCCGTGAGATCATCCAGACGGGTGCGCATCGCGTGCAGCTCATTCTCGGCTTCTTCAAGCGCCTGTTCGGCTTCGGATGCGGCCTGATCCGCGTCGGCGGCGGCCGCCTCGAGCTCCAGCACGGCAACCTTCCGCTCGGCCCGTGCTTCCAGCCACAGAGCCTGCTGTTGGGCCAGGCCGGTGGTGTCATCAGTCAACCGAGTCAGCTCGATGGCGAGTGCCGCGGAAGCCAGCTCGGCCTCCTCACCGGTGCGGAGGGCGCGCTCGAGGTATCCTTGCGCCGCCTCGAGCCGAGCGACGACCTGGGCCTCCTGGACCTGGCAGTGGACTCGTGCGTCGCGCGCCGCTTCCTGCTGCCCTTCCAGGTCGGCGAGCCGGGACCGGGCCTGGCCCAGGCTTTCCTCGATGCGCACCCGGGCCAGCTCGCCTTCGGTCAGCGCAATATCGATCTCGACCAGACGCCGCTCGGAGCGCTCGATCCGTTCCTTGAGCGAGGCGAATTGGGTCTCCGCGTCACCGAGGTCGCGACCGGTTGACGAAGCCATCCGAACCGCATCGTCTCGTGTGGCGACCGCTACCCGCTCCGCGTCGCGGGCGTGATCGGAGGCCTGGGATGCCTGGTCGAGGGCCGCCTCGACCTCGGCCAGACGGCGCACCGTCTCGGCCAATTCCATTTCTGCCTTGTTCAGCGCTGCCTGGGCTGCCCTGACCTCATGGGTCAGGCTCTCCAGCTCGGCGCGCCGACGGAGGGGGCCGGAAGGAGCCGGTGCACCGGGAAGCAGAATCGCGCCGTTGGGCCGGCGAAGAACGCGCCCGCCACCGGCGAGTACCTGAGAGCCGGCGAGCAGGGCGCGCACCCACGCCGCGGCATGCCCTTCGGCCACCAGGCGCCCAGCGAGGGGATCGTCCCCTTCGGTGCCGGTCGGGCCCGAATCAATCGGGAGCAGCGCGATCATGCCGGGCTGCTCGCTCGCGTGCCAATCCTGAATCGCCTCCAGGGCCGCGCTGTCGCTTACCAGAACCGCGTGCACCCATTCTCCGAGCAGGCGTTCGGCGATCTCCGCATCCTCGCGGCCGGCGCGCAAGAAGTCGCTCAACGGTCCCAGCACGGCGCCGCCGAAGCGCGACTTTGCGGCCAGGAGTGCGGCGGCACCGGGGGCGAGTCCCACCCGATCGCGCTCCAACTCCTCCAGCGCCTGGCGCCGGGTGGTGAGTTGAGCCAGCGACTCCTCAGCGGCACGGCGATCCGCCCGGCCCAGCGCTTCGCGACGACGGGTTTCGGCGAGCAGGTGGCGGCCGCGCTCAGCTTCGGCCGAGGTGCGCTTGGCTTCGGCCGAGAGCCTTTCGGCATTCGATACGGCTTCTGCGCGACGCCGTTCGGCGACATCGAGCTCGGCCTGCAGGTCCTGGCGCCGCCCCGAGACGACCGAGGCCTGTTCCCGGAGAGAGGAGAGGTCGGTCTCCAGAGATCCGCGCTCCCCCTCCAGAGATTTCAGGATTTGCGCGCGACGCTGAAGATCCTCCTCCAGCTGGCGAACGGCTTGACGCTGATCCCCGAGTTGCAACCGGACCTCTTGCTCGGTCTGGGCTCGACCCGCCAGGTCAGTCGCGATGCGCTCCCGCTCGAGTTGCGCGGTCTTCCGTTCGGCATCCGCGGCGTCGTGGTCCCGCTGGGCCTGCTGACGGCGGATCTCCATCTGACCGCGTTCGTCGGTGGCGCGCAGCCGGCGGGCCGCGGCATTGGCCAGACGCTCGGCTGCGAGAGCCAGGTCTCCATCCAGGCGGCCGAGTTCCAGCCGAACGTCTCCCAGCCGGCGAGCGATCTCGGTCCGCTGCACTTCGGCCGACGCACGAGTGCGGGCGCATTCCTCACGAACCTGTTCGGCGTCGCCAACGACGTCACGAGCCTCGGGCAACTCCTGGGTCAACACACCGTGACGCTCTTCGCTGCTCGCAATCTGGCCGGCCAGGCGCTCCAGCTGGCGGCGAGCCAGGGTGAGCTGCACCGAGAACTTCTCTTCGGACAACTTCGCATACCGCTCGGCCTTCCCCCGCTGCCGGGCGAGGCTCCGGATCTGGCTCTGGACTTCGGCGATCAGGTCCTCGACCCGCTGCAGGTCGCCGCCGGTCTCCTCGAGACGGCGCTCGGTGGTCTGCCTGCGGTCGCGGTAGAGGCCGATTCCGGCGGCCTCTTCGAACAGCGAGCGGCGCTCCTCGGCCCGATCGGAGAGCAGCAGCTCGATCATCTTCGCCTCGATGACGACACCGGCGTCGCTGCCCAGGCCGGTTCCCCGGAGCAGGTCCTGGATGTCGCGCAGCCGGACCAAGGCACCGTTCAGCAGATAGTCGCTCTGACCGGAGCGGGAGAGGCGCCGGGTTATCTGGACCTCGCGATACGCGATCGGCAGGTCTCCCTCGGTGTTATCGAGGAAGAGCGATACCTCCGTCACGTTGACTGGCCGGCGGCCCGCCGCGCCCTGGAAAATCACGTCCTCCATCTTCCCGCCGCGCAGCAACCGGGCCGATTGCTCGCCCAGCACCCAGCGAACGGCATCGGATACATTCGACTTGCCGCATCCGTTGGGACCTACGATCGCTGTGACTCCCTCGCCGAAACTGAGCGTGACGGTATCGGCGAAGGATTTGAAGCCGGAGAGCTCGAGCTTGGTGAGCTTCATGGGCTGGCGTCCTGTCGATCGGGTTGATAGATGAAAAATGGACGACCCAAACGGCGGCCGGCTGATTCGGCGACTTCCCGCGTCGGATAGGGACCGAGGACCACGCGAAAGCCCTCTTCTCCGGCGCGCGGGTCGATGACCCGGGCCGGGAGTCCCGCGCTGCTCAACTGGGAGGCGAGCTCACTCGCCCAAGCCTTGTTCTGCGAGCTGCTCACCTGGAGGAAGACCTCGCTGCTCGACACGCTGTCTTCCGCCACGACGGTTGACTCAGGAATCTCCGGAGTCGGGCTTGCGGTACCGGTCTCAGGAGACCAGGGAAGCGTGATCCAGTAGTCCTTGGCGCCGCCCTTGACCCGCCCGGTGACGGTCATCTTCGACTGGGTGAGATCAACCGCGACGAGGTCTCCCCCCGACTTGAGCAGCAGGAGCTGCTGATTGGTGACAGTGGGAAGATCGGAACTCCATTCGGTCTCGAATCCCGCTACGAATTTGTTGCTCGACAGATCCACCAGCCAGAGCGAGTCCGCGGAGGGTGGATTGATCAGAAGCCACCGCCCGAAGGGACCCATCCGCAGCGCACGGGCCGGTCCGGGAAGGGTAATCTCCCCGACTTGCTCATTGGTGAACCGATTGAATACCAGAACGGATCCTTCCCGCCTCGCCACGTACAGGCGGTGTCCCGAAGGCGAGAAGGCAACGGCTCGAGCGTGTTCCGAGATCGGAATGCTCTCCAGCTTGTTCTGCTCTCGCGGATCGATCAGCACGACCGCCGTGTCGGCCGCGACAGCCACCATGTCTCCCCAAAAGGTTGCCGCCGCGTCGCCCGAGGGGATCGGAACCTCCGCGGGAGGCTGGTCACTGCTCAGCACATTCAGCTGGTTACCAGTGCCGCGGGTGATGGCGAGCAGTTGGGCATCCTTGGTGCCGAAGAGGTCGCGGGGTCGGCTGGGCAGCCGGCTCTGGAAGCGGACCGGATTGCGGCGCACCAACTGGGTAACCGCGTTGCTGTCGTCGACGGTATAGAGAGTCCCGTCCGGCCCGATGGCGGCATCACGAACTCCGTCGATCACCTGCTGCCGCACCCTGCCGGTCTGCAGGTCGAGGGTGACGACCTCGGCTTTGGCTCCCAGCAGGTAGATCAGTCCCTGGTCCAAGTCCGCACCGACGACCCGGCGAACTCCTGGCAGGGCCCCCTCGGACTTCCACTTGGCCGGATCCAACTCGGGCGGGCGGTACAGCAGTGCCTGACCCCCTGCCGAGGGAATCCGAAGCAGCGTTGAGGGCGGTGAAGCACTGGCAGCGGAAAGACCGTGAGCCAAAGAAGGCGGGGGAGTCTGGCACGCGAGCGCACCGACGACGAGCCCCGCAGCGGCGAGGTAGGGACGGCCGTTCACCAATGAAAGATAGGTAGGACGGCCGGGCGGTGGGAGTGTGGAAGAAGGGCGGGCCGACGGTACGACAGCTCGACAGTAGGACTAATAAGCTTGGCCGCTCCCTACCGCCGCTCCACCGTACCGCCGTCCCGCCCCTGCTAGAAGGCCGGACCCAGGCTGAGGGTCCAGTAGCCCTTGAAGGCCGACCGCTCCTGCGGAATCGAGTAGTCGACCCGCAGGATCATGATTCCGAACACGTTCATCCGCGCTCCGGCGCCGAAGGTCTGGCTCGGGGTCCGGACGTTCAAGGGATCATCCCCCGCATCGCGGTGCCATTTCACGGTGCTCGCGTCGTCCCACGCCACACCCACGTCATAGAACAGGGCGCCCTCGATAGGCGGGAAACCGGCCGGCAGGAAGGCCAGGCCACCGTACAACAGGGGGAAACGGAGTTCGGCATTACCGACCGCAATCCTGGTACCCAGCAGCCGCTCGAGCTGCACGCAGGTGAAGTTGGCAGCGCGGCATTCGTTGTTGTAATAGGAGCCCGAGGTATTGCCCCGGACCAGGTCGGTGCTCCCCAGGAAGAGCAGGAATCGGTCGTTATCCGGGCCGTACCGGCCATAGCCCAGCAGCCGGGTGGCCAAAGTGAACGGACCCAGGAGGTGATCGTAGCGGCGATAGTCCGCCAAGAGCGAGGTGTACTGCCAGCCGCCGACCGCCTGGCCGACGCTCAGTCGCAACCGCTTGCCGTAGAAGGGAGCTACGTAGCCCGGCAGTGAGTTGTCGAATACGTATGCCACCGACGGCTCCAGGAAGGTGGAGTTGCCGACGCTCGCCTCCCGGGTGACCGGGTCCTGAGTCAGGATTCCGGTACCCGGATCGAATTGCTCGAAGACCCGCTGGATGTGCTCGTCGACGTTCACGACGGCCATGTTGCCTTCGAGACGCCGGAAGCGGTCGATCGGATAGTACGAACCGAACTGCGCCGACCGATAGACGATACGCTGGATGTTGGTCACCAGCACGTTGTCGCCCGAGCCATCGTTTGCCGGGATCACGACGCTGGGCTCGATGAAGTAGTAAGGCTCCTGACTCAGGCCGACGCCCCAGTTGAGCCGGTTGGTCAGGTTGAAGTACGAGGCGCCGACCTGGGCCTCGGTAATCCGGCCGTTGATGAAGAGCGAGAACAGGAGGTTGTGGTTGCCCAGCATGTCGCTGAGCTGTATGGCGCTGCCTCCATAGAACCCGCGGCCGAAGTTGTCCCGGGTGTAGCCGATGGTCGGCCGGGCCACGTAGTCGGGCTGGAACTTGACCTTGTACTTCTGGTCGGAGAACTCGGCAGTATCCGGCAGGTTGAGCGCCACCGAATCCATCAGGGCGCTGATCGAGATCGGCTCGGTGTGCGACGAGTCGCGGCCGGCCGGCTCGGAATCGGCCTCCCGGAAGCCCTGAGGCGTACGGTAGAGCGAACCGGTGTCCTCGATCGGGGGCCGATTGCCCACCTTGGTCGAGTCCGTGACGGTGTCGGCCATCTCGCCGACCGGCTTGATGACCGAGTCTACCCGCTGAGCAATGAGAGGCTGAGGCGCTTCGGCGGGGACGGCGCAGGCGTTTCGGTAGGCGGCTTCCAGGGATCGCGCTTGAACGAGCGGATGTTATCCACCGCGTAAACGTCGAAGTCTCCCTTGTTGTAGATCACCGAGGCGAACCGATCCGCCTTCTGGGCCCAGCTGATGACCGGGGAGGACGAGGTAATGCCCTGCGCGCCGGTGAACAGATGGGTCAGCTGGTAGAGCTGCCGGTCGGTGAAGTCGAACAGATAGATGTTGCTGACCCCGTCGCGGTCGGAGACGAACGCGATCGACTGGCCATCCGGCGCCCACTGGGGGCTCCGATTGGTTCCCCATTCCATGTAGGGGAGGACCTCGATCGAGTCGGTGTCCAGATGGTACAGCGCGATCTTCAGGTTCCCGATCTTCAGGGTATTGAAGTCGGTGTCGGGGCCGCGGTCGGTCGCGAACGCGATGGTCTTCCCGTCGGGAGACCAGACCGGATGGAAGTCGGCGTTCTTGTCGTTGGTCAGTCGCTGGAGGTTGTCCCCGTCGGCGTCCACGATGAAGAGGTCAGAAATGCCTCCGTCGAGGCCGGTGAACACGAGCTTGGTGCCGTCCGGACTCCAGCTCGGAGTCAGGGCACCACTGAGCTTCAGCTTGATCCGCCGGATTTCCTTGTTTCGCTTGGGATCGATGATGACGATATCGTCCCGCTCCCCCTTCTTGGCTGCGATCGCGAGACGGGTCCCGTCGGCGGACCAGGAGGCCGTCGAATTGATGAACCGGAAGGTCTCGTAGTTGGTGCTGTAGGTGGACTTGAGCAGCTTCTTCTCGACCTTGCCGGTGTGGGCGTCGGCGAGGTAGAGGTCCACGAAGAAGAAGTCGCCCTCGCTGAAGTAGGCGACCTGGGTCCCGTCAGGGGAGAGGGCAGGGGCCAGGTGGTAGGTGCCCTTGGACTTCTTCTGGCTCAGGATCTCTTCCGCCACGGCACGCGGAGCGTCGCGAGTCGCCACCTCGGGCAGGTAGCGCTTCTGCACCGCGTCGTGCCAGAGGTCGGTGAGCTTCGCGTAGTCAACGCCGATGGTGCGCTTCGAGCGATCCTTCGAGACCGCCACCGCCCGCCAGAGTTCCCTGCAGGATCGCACCGATCGCCTCGTCTCCCCACCGCGCCCCGATGAAGGCGAGGAGGGCCTGTCCGAAGCGATAGGGGAAGATTCGAGGGTCGTTTTCCAGCTGGTCGATGGTGGGCATCTTCCCGTTGCGCACCGCGTCGCGCAGCCACATGGCGGTGTTGGCATCCACGGCACCGGCGGGATCGCCCTTGTCATTGGTCTCCACCGACAGGTACTCGGCCATGCCTTCGACGAACCAGAGGGGCGGATTGATCGCGATAACCTGCTGCAGGCCCGCGCCGGCCCGACCCCGACTCCAGATGTCGTACTGGAACTGGTGAACCATCTCGTGCTGCAGCACGTGCTCCAGGTCATCGTAGGAGCCCGTGAAAGGGAGAATTATCCGCTGCTTCAGGAAATCGGTGACGCCGCCGGTGCCTTCGCTGGGCGACTCGCCCCCCAGCGCGTTGGTCTGCTGGAAGTCGGAGTGCGAAGCGTAGAGGATGATCGGCTTCCGTTCCTTGTATTCGTGCTTGAGCAGGCGGGACAGACGGCCGTACGACCGCTCGGCCATCCGGGCGGCATCCAGCGCCGCCGCCCTGGCATCCGGGTAGTAATGGATGTCGAAGTGCTCGGTCCGGAGGATGCGAAAATCAAACGAACGGTACTGGACCTTGTTCTGCCCGAAGTACTGCGCAGGGAGCAAGGCCGGAGTCGCTGCCAGCAGGGCCAGCCCCAACGCCAGGCGTCGAATCATGAGCGATACCCATCTTGTCAGTGACCGATGCTCAATTCGGGGGCATCGGTCCAGAGCCGCTCGAGCTGATAGAACGCTCGTGACTCTGGGTGAAACAGGTGGACCACAAAGTCCACATAGTCCAACAGCACCCACCGTCCGACGGTCAGTCCCTCAACGTGGTGGGCCCGTTGTCCCTGGTGATGCAACTTGTCCATCACCGAGTTGGCCAGGCCTCGCACGTGCGCATCGGACGTACCGGACGCTACCACAAAATAATCCGTCGCATCGTTGAGACCGCGCAAATCCAGCACCAGCAAGTCCCGTCCCTTCAAGTCCGCGATCGCCTCGATGGCGGTTCGCAGCGCTTCGGGCGGCCGCGCCCCGGTGGGACTCTTCATGCGGCCGCACCCGTGCGATGCTCGTCGCACCCCGTCTTCCACCTGGTAGAACACCGCCCATGCCCCGAATCCAACATGGGCACCCAGGACCCCGGTGGCCAGCGTCACGAAACAATCCCGGGGCTGGTACGCGGCGACGACGGCTCGCCGCATCCGCTCGGCGGGCTCCGGGGCCTCCGCATGGACGATCCCGAAGCGCACCGCTTTGGGCCGTGGAGTGAGGCGTCGTTCCAGCAGACTCAGGACGCGGGGTACCACATTGTCCCGTCCCCGCACCCGGTCCACCGGAATGATGGACCCGAGATCATCCAGGCCGAGGATCGGCTTCACGTCCAGCAGCCCGGCGAGCCAGGCTTTTCCGCGAGTCACCCGACCCGAGCGCAACAGATTGTCGAACCGGTCCACCGTCACCAGCGCGCCCGACTGGCGCCGTACCCGCCGCAGCTCTTCCGCAATGTCCCTGGCCGACCACCCCGACTCCGCGAGTTCCGCACCTCGCAGGGCCAGGAGTCCGAGCCCGAGCGAGGCCGATGCACTATCAACGAATTCTACCCCATCTATGTTGGCGGCACGCGCCGCCATCATCCCAGCCTGAAACGTGCCGCGACAGCCGGGAGGCAACCAGCACCGCTACTACTTCGTCGGCCTCCGACCGAGCGTCCCGCAGGACCCGCACGAACTCGGCCGGTGTCGGCTGCGAGGTGGTCGGGTGCGCTCGCGAGCGCCGCATCGTGGCGTAAAACGCTTCAGGCTTCAGCTCCACCCGATCGCGGTACACCGTATCGCCGAACATCACCTGCAGCGGCACCAGCGCGATATGATGCCGGTCCAGCACGGCATCGGGCAAATCGGAGGAGCTGTCGGCCACGATCGCTACTGGGCGCCGCTCGGGATGCGCGAGTTTCCGATGCTGCACGCGCATGTCTTCCGCTTTGGTCGCGGAGACCGTTCCCCAGCGGGCTGCACAGGTAAAGACGGCATCCGGCGTGTCCGTGTGCACATGAAGCTTGAGGATGTCTCCCGCCACCACCACCTGCACGCTGCCGCCGAACTCGCGCAGGACGGAGCGTACCTCGTTGGCCGACGGAAGCTGTTCGCCCCGGACCATCGCCTCGGTGCAAAACTGGAAGTCCCGCTCGGCGGCGACATCGAACTCTGCTGCGGGAATGGATGAGAATTCGCCAGTGGTGGCCGTCGCCGGAAGGATGGGATCGCCCTCGATCAGCCGAACAACTCCTTCGATCATCCGCACGAAGCCCTTGCCGCCAGCATCTACCACACCGGCTTCCTTGAGCACCGCCATCAACTCGGGGGTGCGGGCGAGCGCGACTTCGCCTTCGGCGAGGAGCCGGCTCATGAACACGCTGATGTCGGGAGAGTCGGCGGCCGCGCGCTCGGCGGCGAGGGCGGCCTCCCGAGCGACGGTGAGGATGGTGCCTTCCCGCGGGTCGTCGAGAGAGGAGTAGAGCCGGTCGGCGCCCTGACGGATGGCGCGCGCGATGTCCTGCGCGGTGCCTTTCTCTCTTCCTTCGAGCGCCTCTGCGAAGCCCAGAAGAAAGTGCGCGAGCATCATCCCCGAATTCCCGCGGGCGCCGAGGACGGCACCGCGAGCAGCGGTCCGAGCGGTATTGTCGAGGGGTGAGTCGCCCAAGGCCCGCAGGGCATCGGCGACCGAGCGGAGGGTCAGGCTGAAATTGGTGCCGGTGTCACCGTCGGGGACCGGAAAGACGTTGATCCGGTTGATCTCATCCCGTCCGGCGGTGACCCAGTCGGAGGCTGCCAGCAGTGAGCGTGACAGCCTCGGACCGTCGACGTATGCGATCCCGACGCTCATCGGGCTGGATTCACTCAGCCTCGACGGAGACGTGAACCTCGGCGTGCACGTCGGCGTGGAGCCTGACGGGGACGACGTGAGCGCCGACAGTCTTGATCGGCTGGGTCAGCTCGATCTTCCGGCGGTCCACGGTAAGCCCCTGGGTCGCGAGCGCGTCGGCGATGTCCTGGGCGGTGATCGATCCGAACAGTCGCCCTTCCTCGCCGGCTTTGCGGGTCAGTACCACGCTTGGCCCCGGCCAGCCGGCCGGCGAACGCCTCGGCCTCGCCACGCTCGGCCACACGGCGCGACTCACGGGCCTTCGATTCGGCCGCGATGCGCTTGCGGTTGCCCTCGCTCGCCTCATACGCCAGGCCCTGGGGCAGCAGGAAATTTCGGGCATAACCGGCCTTCACCTTCACCAGCTCGCCGGCCCGGCCCAGAGACTTCACATCTTCACGCAGAATCACTTCCATGACACTACCCTCCTGAGGCGGCGGCAGTGAACCGCCGGCGAAAATCAATCCAGGTGTCGGACAGCCCGAAGAGGAACAAGCCACTCAGGGCGACCGGGAAAATGAAGACCGCACCAAGGCACAACGCGACGAGCACACCGCTTCCCGATGAGCCTATCGCCGACCAGGCGACCGCGGCACCCCGAGTGACATACAAACAACCGACAATCAGCGCCAGATTGGCCCCGAGGACACGTGCCGCGTCCGGCAGCGGTAGCACCAGCAGCGCCAGACACAGCACGACACCCCAGACGACATCATCGCTGAAGCGAAACTCGGCGAACGGTCCAGCCCGGTGGCCATACGGCTTGGCCGCGATCCGGTGGTACCAGCTCCACGCGAGTGCCATCCCGGGGATAGCGCTGGCGACGAGGAGCCCGGGGAACAGCGCTGCCGAGGCGCCAATACCATCCGCCATCGCATTGATGTACACCCGCGACGCCGGCCGCGCGCTCGGGAGAAAACAGTCCCGATTCCAGCAACTCCCGGCATCGCTCCCAACCGTCGTGGGCCACGGCGAGGGTCACATCCTTCCACTGGGTTCCCAGGATCCAGGCCCAAGCCGTCGCTCCGGCCGTGGCGAGACCACAGGCACCCAGCGCACCCGTGATCATATGCCGCTCACGAGTCAGCATGAGCAGGGCGAAGGCACCCGCCGCCATCAGTCCCCAGCCGATCAGCATCGTGCTGGCGATCCCCGAGGCCCCGGCAGCGAAGAACGCGATGGCGCTGACCGTGACCCCGAGCCAGATCCATTCTCGGCGCGAATCGGGTCGCGACGCTGCCAACAACGCGGCGAGGGGCCCGAGCACGAGAATGGGCGGGAACAACACCAGATAGCCAAACAGCACTGCCGCCCCAGCCCACGAGGTGCGGGGCCGCCCAACGGTACCAGCCACAGTAGCTGTCAGCCTACGTAGCCCTTGATGTAGGGCAGCAGGGCGAGCTCACGCGCCCGCTTGATTGCTGTGCTGAGCTGCCGCTGATGCCGGGCGCAGGTTCCGGAAAGCCGGCTGGGCAGGATCTTGCCCCGCTCCGTCAGGAACCGGGTCAGGGTCCGCTCGTCCTTGTAGTCAACCACCCGCACGCCGGCCTCGCAGATGGCGCAGGTCTTCTGGGGGCGTCTCATTCATCGTCCTCCTCATCGGCCTTCGCGGCGCCAACCGGCACCGGCTGCTCACCCTCGCTTACCACCACGAGGAACCGGAGGACTCCTTCCTCCAGCTTGACCGCGCGCTCGAACTCCGGCAGCGCATCGCCGGTAGTGTCGAACTTGGCCACGACGTAGTACCCCGTGTCATGCTTCTTGATGGGGTAGGCCAAGGTGCGCTTCCCCCAGTGGTTCACCTGGGGAGCGTCGGCGCCTGGCTTCTGGATGAGGGCGTGGAATCGAGCGAGTCGCTCGTTGATGGCGGCTTCTTCGAGTGCACTATCGAAGATATAGACCGCCTCGTACTGACGGGTCATGACACCTTCCTTTGGTCGATGAGCCCCGGCCCTGGTGTGGGGTCCGGGGAGGATGATTGTGAACGGGCGGAATTGTAGTGGGGGTAAGGACTTAGGGGAAGGGACGGCTTAAAAGCGTGAGAAGTGAGAGGTAAGAGGTGAGAGGGGGCGCCCAAAGCGAGCGACCCTCCGTGGCAGGCGCCATAGAGGGTCGCGGAACCGCTGTTCCTTCTCACTTCTCACCTCTCACTGCTCACGCTTTTTATCGTCGCTTGCCAAACAGCCTGAGGATGAACAGGAACAGGTTGATGAAGTCGAGGTAGAGCGCCAGCGCCCCGACGATCGCGTAGGACCCGACCTGAGGACCCTCGACCTGGAGCGCCATCGCCTTGAGCCGCTGCGCGTCCCACATCGTGAGTCCGGTGAAAACCACCACACCGCACACCGACAGGATGAACTGGAACATGTCGTTCTGCCAGAAGATGCCGACGATCGACGCGATGACGACCCCGATCAACCCCATGAAGGCGAACTGCCCCACGCCGGCGAGGCTGCGACTGGTCATCGTCCCGTAGAGGGCGAGCGCTCCGAACATCGCGGCGGCGGTAAGGAACGCCGTCGCGATCGAGGACCCGGTGTAGACCACGAAGATCGCGGACAGCAGCACGCCCATCAGGCCGGCGTAGATCACGAACAGCACGCCTGCCTTGGTCGGCTCGATCTCCGAAATGCGGGCCGAGAGGTACCAGACCATGCCCAGGGTGCCGAGTAACAGGCCCCAACGTAGAATTGGGTTGCCGAAGACCGCCTGCAGAATGACCGGAGAACTCGCCACGTAGAAGGCTACGACTGCCGTGACGGCGAGACCGACGAACATCCACCCGTAGACCTTCCGGAGGAATGCAGTGATTCGCTCGGCCTCCAACGACTCCTGAGCGAGCGAGGGCTGGCCGGTTCCCTGGTATGGGTTCGACATGAAGTCAGAACTCCGAGAAAGGGTGTGTTTGGCTCCCGAAACTTAAGCGGCTCGGATTCCTATTACCAATCCCGACCGCCGGTCGGACCGCTCTGCGCAGGGCGCCCTTCGTGGCTCGCAAGTTGTTCCCGCTCAATGGTTTCCAGAAGGCGGCGGGCCCGCTCCGAGTCCAGCTCCGGAGCCGATTCGCCCTCGCCCTCTCCCTGGCCGCCACCGGCCATCGCTCCGACCGCCGATTCCCGGGCTCCCTCGTAGCCTTCCTCGCGCATCTGTCCCCGGCCCGCCATGCCGCGGCCGGTTCCCCGAGAGCCAGGGCCGTCGGTATCGCCGCGGCGCCGGAGAGCCAGCTCGAGATTCCACTTGGCTTCCTGGTCTCCCGGATCGATCCGCAGGGCTTCCTCATATGCCGCGATCGAGCGGCGCAGATGATCGCCCTGGCCCTCGGCGTCCTCGTCGGCGCGCAGGAATGCATTGCCGAGGTTGAACCAGGTCCACTCCTTGAGGCGGGCGGATCCGCCCTGGGCGGACTGCCAGGACTTGGTGGCATCGAGGTAGTGGCGCATGCGGTACTGGGCATTGCCCGAGTTGTAGCGCACGGCTGGATTGCCGTCCTGTGCCGCGGCGCGGGAGAAGGCTTGATACGCCTCGTCGAACTTGCCTGCCTCGTAGAGCTGCTCGGCCGGTGATCAGATCCTGGCGACCCTTGCCACAGGTCGTCGTGCCGGCGACCAGCACAATTCCAGCCGCCTTGGCGAGGAGCGCGGGAATCTCCCGACCTGCCTTGCCCGGCAGACCCAGCAGTAGATCGAGACTCAGCAGCAGGACCGCGATCGCGAGGGGCCATTGATAGCGCTCGGTCGGTTCGCTGGCCTGTTGCTCACCCATCATGCGAGCCTGGAGCGATGCGAGAGCGGTGGAGACTCGCTGCAGTGCCTGTGGGTCGTCCCACCGCGCGTAGCCACCGTCGCTCGCCATGGCGATCGCTTTGAGATCGTCCTCGTTGAGGTGGGTGACGACCTGCCGACCGATGTGATCCAGGAACCAGGGACCTACCTCCGAGCCTGAATCGGAAGGCATGCGGGCCCCTTCGGCCGTGCCCACACCGACCGCAAAGACCGGAACCCGGGTTACCCGCAGGGAATCGAAGATCGCGGGAGCGAGCGGCTCAGAGTTTTCACCGTCCGACAATAGGACGATGGCGCGTGAGCCTGACGGTGTGCCCTCACGACTGAGCGTATGCAGGCCGACCTTGATCGGTGCCGAGAGATCGGTGGCGGGGTCGCCGATCTGATCGGGCGACGCGGCGCTGAGGAAGAGCTGGAAGGTTCCGAAGTCGGTCGTGGGCGGAAGCTGAAGGAATCCGCCGCCACCGAAAACCACGAGACCGATCCGGTCGCCAGGGGAAACCGCGGCGAGCTGCCAGGCGAGTTGCTTGGCGCGCTCGAGCCGAGTCTCTCCTACATCTTCGGCCCGCATCGAGCGGGAGAGGTCGAGGGCCACGATGATGTCGCGGCCAGTTCGCGCGAGCGGCGCCGGGTGCCGTCCCCACTGGGGTCGCGCCAGCGCCAGCACCAACGCCAGTACACCGAGGCCTCGAAGCCAGGGGCGCAGCCGTCTCTCCGGGAATCGTGGGGACCGAGGAGGTGCGGGCCACGAGCTCCGGTGCGGCGAAATCGGCGAGGGCCTGGCGCCGGGCGCGAGATCCCCGACGCTCCAAGACGAAGACCAGCGGCGCGGCCAGGGCAACCAGCAAGAGCAGCGGGTGCGCGAAAGTCATGGCAGCCGCCGGAGCCAGGTGTTTTCCAGCGCGGCGCCGGAGCAGGTGAGGACCAGCCCCAGGAAGAGCATCCAGGGGAACAGTTCGTGGTACCGCCTGGTCTCATTTACCTCGACCTCGATCCGTTCCAGCGGATCGATCTCGGCCATGATCCGGTTGAGGCCTTCGGGATCACTCGCGCGGTAGTACTGGCCCCCGGTCCGCGCCGCGAGGGACTTTAGCGCCGCTTCGTCCCGTCCTTCGAGCCGGGGCGAGAGGGTGCGCACGCTCCACACCCCGTTCAGCCAGGTCTGCGAGGTGTCGCTCGAGCTGAGGCCGATCGCGTGCACTCGAATCCCCAGAGCACGAGCCGCTTCGGCGGCCATCGGGGGACTCGGCTCGCCGGTGTTGTTGGCGCCGTCGGTAATGAGCACGATGGTGCAGGCGCCGGCCGGCAGATTCTTGAGCTGGTTGAGGCTCAGGGCGAGAGCGGTCCCGATCGCGGTGCCGTCGGGCAGCAAGCCGATCTGCACCTGTTCAATCAATCGGTCGAGCACGGCAACGTCGGTTGTGAGCGGAGCCTGCAGGTAGGCCCGGCCGGCGAAGATCACGAGGCCAACGAGATCTCCCTGGCGGCGACGCACAAACTCACGAACCGTTTCGCGTGCCACGGCGAGGCGGTTGCCCGGCTTAAAGTCCGTCGCCTTCATGCTGCTCGAGATATCGAGCGCCACGATGATGTTGCGCGACTTGAGGCGAGTGGGTTCGGCCTTGCCGGCCACTTGGGGACGGGCCAGTGCCACGATCAAGAGGACGAGACCGCTCGCCAGCAACACGGCCGGCAGCCGGCGCCACTGGACGCGTGCCGATTGCGATTGCGGATGGGAGGAACCGCAAGGCAGGGAAGGCGAGACGGCGGACCGGCAGCCCTCGTCCCGCGCGCCAGGATCGCCAGACCCAGAGGCATGGCGCCAACAAGGCCAGGAGGAGCAGCGGGTCAGCGAAGCGCATCCACCACCTCGAACCGGGCCGATTGATTCCATTCGGAGAGGAGCCGGCGAGCGGCAGCGAGATGATCCATCGCAGCCTCGCGGTCAGGCCGAACGGCGGCGAAGCGGACCAGGTCTCCCGCCGCAAGCAGCTGCATCATCCGGGCGGCGCCTTCGGCTTCAGCCACAGTCCGAGGGAGAACCTCGCTCAACTCCGGCGTAGTGAGACTGGCCGTGCCAACCATGCCGGCGTCTACCAGTGCCGCCCGCAGGATATCCCGTACGTTGGAATACAGCTCAGGTACCCCATCCCCACTGGCTCGCGCTTGTGCCTCCAGCCGATCCAGTTCCGCCAGGGCCTTGTTGAAGGGCGCTCGTGCCCGGATCGCGGTGACGGTCGTTCCAGACGCTGTTCGCTCCCGACGCGTCGTCCGCACGATCACCAGCACACCGGCCAGAACCACCAGCAGAAGAACGATCAGCGGCGCCCAGCGTGGCGGTCCGACGTCGGCCAGCGGGCGAATGTCCTTGAGCTGGGGGCTTCCTGCCGGCGCCAGACCGGAAACCGTGATCGAGACCGGCTGATGCACCAGGGTATCGATGGGCTGGTCGCTCCTGGGGCGGAACAAGAGCGCCAAGGTCGGCACGGGCTGGTTGCCGAGCCGGTAGAACGCGAAGCGAACCGTGCCGTGGAAGGTTCCCTCACGATCGGCCCGCAGGGAGTCTCCTCCCAAATATTGAACGCCGTCGGGTGTAGGAATCAGAGGGCGGGGAACCCGGTCAACCAACTCTTGTCCGGAATCGAGTCGAGCGGTGACGTCCATGATCACCGGATCGCCGAGGAGGACCCTGCCGGGCCGGATGCTCACGGTCAGCGATTGGGCATGAGCCGTCCCGGCGACACTTCCGGCGAGAATGCCTGCGATCAGCGCTACCCGCAGCATGTTCAGGCCGTGCGACGGTCCCGGCGGCCGAAGAAGGCGGCCAGCGGTTCGGAGTAGGGCCGATCGGTTGAGAGCCGCAGCAGGTCGATCCGATTAGCGTGGCAGCGGCTGCGCCAGGCTCGACTCGAACTCGGCCCACCGATCGTGGAGCTGACGGCGCGTCGCCTCGAGGGAGAGGTCCACAGTCGTCCAGTCCCCGGTCTCGGGGTCCCATAGAGTAGCGAGGCCAATCGAAGGCAGCGCCCGTTCCCGCGGGTCACTGAGCTGGATCGCTACCACGTCGTGCCGCGGAGCGAGTCGTTCCATGGCGCCCCATTGGTCGGGATCCATGAAATCCGAAATCACGACGACAGCGGCGCGGCGACGGAGCAGTGGTTCGAGATAGTCGAGCGCGAGCGGCAGGTTGGTTCCGCGGCCGACCGGCTCGACACCGAGGACCCGGTCCACGATCGTCAGGGCATGGCGCCGGCCGCTCCGGGGCGGTGCGAACCACTCGATGCGATCGGTATACAGCACCGCCCCGACCCGGTCACGATGCCGCGTCCCGGCCAACGCCAGGACCGCAGCGAGCTCGGCTGCGAGATCCCGCTTGGTGCGCAGGGCTGAGCCGAAGTGGCCCGACGCACTCACATCGATCACCAGGAGGACGGTGAGCTGCCGCTCCTCACGAAACCGCTTCACGTAGGGGACGCCGAGTCGCGCCGTGACGTTCCAGTCGATCGTGCGAATGTCGTCTCCCGCCATGTACTCTCGCACTTCGGCGAACTCCACCCCACGTCCGCGGAACACACTCGCGTAGTCGCCAGCGGCGAGACTCCGGACCAGGCCGCGAGTCGTGATTTCCAGCTGGCGTACGACGCGTACGAGTTCCGCAGGGATCACCGGACCGGCACCGCTTCGAGAATCCGATCCAGGATCTGATCGGTTGACACGCCTTCGGCTTCGGCCCGGTAGGTGGGAATGAGCCGGTGCCGGAGGGTGTCGTGAGTCATCTGCTTCACATCCTCGGGGAGCACATAGGCTCGGCCGGCGAGGAAGGCGTGGGCCTTGGCCGCCTTGAGCAGGTGAATCCCTGCCCGGGGCGAGGCGCCGAACTGCACCAGCGTCTCCAGATCCTTGAGCCCGATCGAGGCGGGTGCCCGGGTCGCGGCCATGAGATCGAGCACGTACTCCTTGATTCGCTCGTCCACGTGCATGGCCCTTACTTCCGCGCGGGCTGAGAGGACGCGGGCGGGATCGAGTACCGCGTTCGCCGTCGGCTCGGGGCCATCAGTCATGCGATCGAGAATGCCGCGCTCCTCGGCCCGACTGGGATATCCCACCAACAGCTTGAAGAGGAAACGGTCCACCTGCGCCTCGGGCAGGGGATACGTGCCCTCGTGCTCCAGCGGGTTCTGGGTCGCGAGGACCACGAAGAGCTCGGGGAGGGGGTAGGACTCTCCACCGATTGTCACCTGCCGTTCCTGCATCGCTTCGAGGAGGGCACTCTGCACCTTGGCGGGTGCACGATTCACCTCATCGGCGAGGAGGACGTTGGTGAATACCGGGCCCTTCTGGACCGTGAAGTCGCCGGACTTCTGATTGTAGACCAGTGTGCCAATGAGGTCGGCTGGCAAGAGGTCCGGTGTGAACTGGACCCGGCGGGATTCGCTGCGGATCGTGGCCGCGAGGGAACGGGCTGCCAGAGTCTTGGCCAGCCCCGGAAGACCCTCGAGGAGGAGATGGCCGTCGGCCAGGATCCCGATCATGAGCCGCTCGAGCAGCACCTTCTGTCCAACGATGACCCGGCCGATCTCGTCCAATGCGGCGCGGAAGGGTTGGCTCAGCGCCTCGATTTCCGGTCCGCGTTCCAACGCGGAGCCGGTGCGGAAACGTTCCAGGGTACTCGACTCCGGATTCATCATCGGTCCAAGGCCGCGAGAGTGTGAAGTGGGAATATACGCGGTATGTTTTGCCCCGAACCCATGAGTCACGATCCGGCCTCCACCGACCAGCCTCACGGCTTCCCGCTGACTCGCGATTCGGTACTCGTCGAGCTCAGGAGCGAAGACCGGGAGAAACGGGAGCGGGCGTGGGAATCGCTGGCCGCAGCATACTGGCGCCCGGTGTATTGCCATATCCGCTTGCGGTGGAATGCCTCACGGGAAGATGCGCAGGACCTGACCCAGGACTTCTTTCTGCGTGCCTTGGGTGGAAACTTTTTCGAGGGATACGATCCGGGGCGAGCACGGTTCCGTACCTTCCTTCGAACCTGTCTGGATCGGTTCCTCAGCAATGAACAGCGAAACGCCGGCCGCGAGAAGCGAGGCGGCGGCATCATTTTCCTCCCGATTGATGTCGGAGAGATCGAAGCGGATCTCCTCGCGAACGGCGATCCGGAGCCCGATCCGGACCAGACCTTTCACCGGGAGTGGATTCGCAGTCTGTTCATTCTCGCGGTGGACGCGTTGCGCGCCGAGTGTGCCACGGCGGGAAAGGAAGTGCAGTTCTCGATATTCGAGCGGGCCGACCTGCTGCCCGTCGAGGGCGTCGAGCGGCCGAGTTATCGTGACCTCGCCGAAGAATTCAAGCTTCCCGTGACCCAAGTGACCAACTACCTCGCGTTTGCCCGCAGGGAGTTCCGAAGATTGGCGCTGGAGCGTCTGGCCTCGTTGTGCGGCAGCGAGGAGGAATACCAGGCGGAGGCCCGCGAACTCTTCGGGATCGCATCGCCATGACCCGGATCTCTGACGCGGCGCTGGAACACCTGCGCGATGTGGCGGAGTGGCCGGAGCTCACCGGCAACCGCTATGAGATTACTGGCGCGCTGGGGCAGGGCGGCATGGGGACGGTGTTCCTGGCCCGCGATCGCGAGCTGGAGAGAGAGGTGGCGCTCAAAGTTCTGCGCGCGGCGGCCTCTACTCCGGACACGGCCCTGCGACTCCGGCGTGAGGCTCGCATTCTCGCGCAGTTAGAGCATCCGGGCATCGTGCCGGTTCACGATGTCGGCCGGCTGCCCGATGGGCGGGTCTACTATGTGATGAAGCTGGTCCGCGGCGTCCGGCTCGATCAGTATGCCCGTGCCGCGGTGCTCACCGATCTGCTTCGGCTGTTTCTCCGAATCTGCGAGACGATTGGCTTCGCCCATGCGCAGGGCGTGGTACACCGGGATTTGAAGCCAGGGAACATCATGGTGGGGGCGTTTGGGGAAGTGTTGGTAATGGATTGGGGGATCGCGAAGGTGGGGGGAGAGGCGGGAAGGCGGGAGGGCGGGAAGGCGGAAGGACATGCCGCGGACGAGGCGGACAGGCTTGCCCCGAGCGGAAGCGAGGGGACGGACAATGCGGATACCGCTCCGGGCACCGTACTCGGCACGCCGGGATTCATGTCCCCTGAGCAGGAGAGGGGAGACGTCGAGCAGATCGATGCCCGGAGCGATGTGTATAGCCTCGGTGCGGTGCTCCGGCTTCTCGTCACTGGATCGGAGGGACAGCTCGCGAGACTGGAGGCGCCGCTTCGGCCTCTGCGAGCGATCTGGCGGAAGGCGATGGCCCCTATCCCCGGCGATCGGTACCCCTCCGCTCAGGCCCTGGCCGAAGACGTCGCCCGTTATCTCGACGCCCAGCCAGTCGGAGCCTACGAGGAGCCGCTGCTGGAGAAAGGGCGTCGCATCGTTGCCAAGTATCAGACGCCGATCCTGTTGGTGCTGGCCTATTTGGCCATGAGGATTTTGTTCCTGGTGACGCGGGGGATGTGAGGGGGCGGAAGACGGAATGGCGGAATGGCGGGAGGGCGGACAAGACGGACGAGGCGGACGTTTAAAGGTTCTGGCTCTGACGGGTAATAGAAGAATGCGGCTGGTAAAGCTTGGCCAACCACAAGGAGAATCACCATGAACAAGCCGGTGCTGGGTCTGGTCCTGGGAGGCGTTTTGGGTGCACTCGACGGGCTAACGGCCTTGGTCTCGGCGCCCGAGGTGGCTCCTCAGATCGTGGGGATCGTGATCGGGTCGATGGGGAAAGGACTGGTGGCGGGTCTACTGATCGGATGGATCGCCCGGAAGCTTCATTCGCTCCCGCTTGCTCTTCTCATCGGCTTGGGGATCGGTGCGCTCCTCGCACTGCCGTTCGCCTTGGGGACCGATCCCACCACCGGCAAGCGTTACTTCTGGGAGATCATGATTCCCGGCTCGATTGTGGGACTCATGGTGGGATACGCCACCCAGAAATTTGGCCGGCCGGCCGCGCAGAGCGCCTGATCGTCACAGCTTCCAACCCGTCGAGAGGAGCAACTCATGCCGCGTCCCATTCACTTCGAGATTCCCGCCGACAATCCGGAGCGGGCCATCGGTTTCTACAAAGGCGTGTTCGGATGGACCTTCCAGAAATGGGATGGGCCGATGCCCTACTGGATGGTGCTGACGGGCGAGAACACACCCGGGATCGACGGCGGCATCCATCCGCGAGCGCACCCGGGGCAGGGCCCGGTCAACACAGTGGATGTGCCTTCGTGCGATGACTTCGCGAAGCGGGTAGAGAAGGCGGGGGAAAGATCGTCGTTCCCAAGATGGCGATCCCGGGGATCGGCTGGCTGGCCTACTGTAGCGATCCGGAGGGGAACACCTTCGGGATCCTGCAGGCGGACGACAAGGCGGCCTGAGGCGCGACGCTCAGCTGGAGAAACGGAACAGCATCACGTCGCCGTCCTGGACCACGTACTCACGGCCTTCGGCGCGGGCGAGACCCTGCTCCCGGGCGGGCTTCCACCCTCCGATGCGGACGAAAACGTCGTAGGCGACGGTTTCGGCCCGGATAAAGCCCTTCTCGAAATCGGAGTGGATTACGCCCGCGGCCTGGGGCGCCTTGTCCCCGCGGTGGATGGTCCAGGCGCGCACTTCCTTCTCTCCGGCGGTGAAATAGCTCTGCAAGCCGAGCAGGTGATAAGCGGCCTTGGCGAGACGATCCAGGCCCGACTCGGTGACGCCGAGTGAGGAGAGGAATTCGCCGCGATCGGCTTGGGGAAGCTCGCTGAGCTCCGCTTCCACCTTGCCGGAAAAGACGACCAGGTCGGCCTCTTCACCCTCTTTGTTGATGGCGGCCTGGAGTGCTGCCACGTGGCGGTTGCCGGCCGCGATCTCATTCTCGAGCACGTTGGCGGCGTAGAGCACCGGCTTCGCGGTGAGGAGATTGAACGACCGATAGGTCGGGGCCTCCTCCTCGGTGGGTACCACGGTGCGTGCGGAGCGGCCCTCGGCGAGTGCGGCCTGCAACTGCTGCAGGAGGCGCGACTCGATCTTCGCCTGGGGGTCGCCTGACTTGGCGGCCCGGCTCGCCTTGTCGAGACGCTTCTCGACGCCGGCCAGGTCGGCAAGGCCAAGCTCAATGCCGATGATTTCCCGGTCGCGGACGGGGTCCACGCTGCCGGTCACGTGCTGCACGTCGGGATCGTCGAAGCAGCGAATCACGTGGACGATCGCGTCTACCTCGCGAATGTTCGCGAGGAACTGGTTCCCCAGCCCTTCCCCCTGGCTCGCCCCCTTCACCAGTCCGGCGATATCCAGGAACTCGACCACCGCAGGGATCGACTTCTGCGGCTTCACGATGTCGGCGAGGGTATCGAGGCGAGGATCGGGGACGGTGACGACCCCGGTGTTCGGTTCAATGGTCGCGAACGGATAGTTCGCCACCAGGGCACCCGCACTGGTCAGGGCATTGAAGAGGGTGGACTTGCCGACGTTGGGTAGACCAACAATTCCTAGTCTGAGCATGCTATTGGCTGGCGGTTAACGGCTTCCCGTCGATTTCAGATTAAAGATTTCAGATTGAACTGCAGCTATTAGCGAAATTAGCTATTAGCTATTGGCCATTGGCTAACAGCTGACGGCTAATAGCTAATTGCTAACAGCTAATAGCTCTTGACTTACCGCCTAAGGCTTACGGCTTCAGACTATTAAACCGATTCATCGCCGCCTCGATCCCCTCCAGCACCCAACACTCCACTGCCTCGCACATCGGATCGAGCAACTCGTTCAGGGCAGAGCGCTCTTCCTTACTGAACTGGTCGAGCACGTAGTCCGCCAGACCTTCCTGCTCCGGTGGAACCGGCCCTACCCCAATCCGGAGCCGAGGGTATTCCGGGGAGCGGAGGGCGCCTTCGATGCTCTTGAGGCCGTTGTGGCCGCCGGCGGAACCGCCGGGGCGAAGGCGGAAGCGGCCGATCGGGAGGGCCACGTCGTCCACCACGATCAGCAGCTCCTTGGCGGGATCGAAGCCGGATAGCGAACGGAGCGAGGCCAGGGCGGCCCCGCTCCGGTTCATGTAGGTCTGCGGCTTGATCAGCCTGACGTCGGTTCCTTCGACGTTGCCCTGGGTTTCGCGTGCCGCGGGAACCCGGCGAAAGGCGGGGAAGCGCCAGCGCGCCGCCAACCGGTCCGCCAGAAGAAACCCGGCGTTGTGCCGGGTATTCTCGTACTCGGGGCCCGGATTCCCCAGGCCCATGATGACCCGCAGGGTTTACTCCTTCTCCTTCTTTTCGCCCTTTGCGCCGGCCTCTTCGCCTTCCTCGTCCTCGGCCTTCGGCTTCCGGATCAGCTCGGGCTCGGCTGGGGCGTCGGCGGCGACCTCAGGCGTGGCCACGATCTCGGCGCGCGGCGCCACGACGGAGCAGATCGGCAGATCGGCCAGGCTCAGGATGTCGGCCTTGGGCACCGTGATATCGCGCACGAAGATCGAGTGGCCGATGGCGACGTTGGTCACATCCACTTCGACGTGCTCGGGGATGTCGGCGGGGAAGACCCGGATCTCGATCTTGTGCATCACCTGGTCCATGACGCCGCCGTGGTTCCGCACGCCATCGGCGGTGCCGACGAGGTGGATCGGGACTTCGACCGTGATCTTCTCGTCGGCCTTCACCTCGTAGAGGTCGAGGTGCAGGATGTCGGTGGCCCGGAGCGGATGGCGCTGGATCTCGCGGATCAGCGCCTTGACCGGCGCGCGGCCGTCAATCGTCACATCCAGGATCGTCGTGGCGACGCTGGTAGTGGACAGGAGGCGGCTCAACGCCGCGCTGTCGATCGTGAGCGTCTCCGCGGCGCGGTCGTGGCCGTAGATGACCGCCGGAACCCGGCCGCCCTTCCGATGGGTGCGAGCCGCGCCCTTGCCGGCATCCTTCCGCGTGTCCGCCTGTAGTGTCGCCTGCTGTGCCATGGTCCGATCCTTCGTTACTGGTCAGTCGAAGAGCGAGCTCACCGACTGGTCGCTGTGAGTGTAGCCGATCGCCTTGGCCAGGAGCGGGGCGATCGAAAGAACCTTGAGCTTCGAAAACCGCCGCTCCGGCGGCAGGTTGATCGTGTTGGTAACGGCGATTTCCGTCACCGGGCTGTCCTTCAGCCGCTCTACCGCCGGTCCCGACAGCAGCGCGTGTG
This sequence comes from uncultured Gemmatimonadales bacterium, assembly GCA_963821525.1. Classification (GTDB taxonomy): domain Bacteria; phylum Gemmatimonadota; class Gemmatimonadetes; order Gemmatimonadales; family GWC2-71-9; genus DATBGE01. Next base: position 746,796 of record CAWGED010000005.1, read on the forward strand.
TCGCACAGCAGTAGATGTCCTGAGCGCCCAACCGCTTGAGCGCATGGATCGCCTCGGACATCGTGCCACCGGTATCAATCATGTCGTCGGGGATCAGGCAGTCCTTCCCCTCGACATCTCCCACCACATTCACGACTTCCGCCACGTTGGCCGACGGGCGCCGCTTGTCGATGATCGCGAGTGACGCGTTGAGCCGCTTGGCGAAGCCGCGCGCCATCTTGGCTCCCCCCACGTCCGATGCGACCACCGCCAGGTCCCGCAGCGACTTCTGCCGGTAGTGGTTCACAAACACCGGTGCCGCGTACAGGTGGTCCACCGGCAGGTCGAAGAACCCCTGCATCTGATGCTGGTGGAAATCCATCGCCAGCACCCGGTCCGCCCCTGCCACCGACACCATGTTCGCCATCAGCTTGGCGCTGATCGCGACCCGCGGCTGGTCCTTCCGGTCCTGCCGGGCATACCCGAAGTAGGGTACGACCGCGGTAATCCGGGCGGCGCTGGCCCGTCGCGCCGCGTCCATGAGGAGCAGCAGCTCGAGCAGGTTCTCAGCCGGCGGGTTGGTCGGCTGAATGATGTAGACGTCTCGACCGCGGACGTTCTCATCGATCTTGACGAACAACTCACCGTCAGCGAATCGCTTGATGGTGACCTGGCAGAGCGGCTGTCCCAGCTGTGCCGCAACCTCCTCCGCGAGGGGGCGGTTGGCCGACCCGCTGAGGAGGAGCATCTGGCTCCGCGACATCGAAAGATCGTTCATGGCGGCAGCCGCGCAAAATAGCCGCGGAGTGGGGGTTAGGTCAATCCGGGCGGTAGGGCGGGATGGCGGTATGGGGGAAGGCGGTCGGGGCGAACGAGGCGGACGGGACGAACGGCCAATTTCAAATTTCAAATTCTCAATTTGCAATTATTTGACAGACTCCACTTTAGGTGGTAAAAGGGCTCACCGGACGTGATGGACCCCTTCACCCTGGCCGGCCGGGAGCCCTTGCCTGGCGGCCTCACCCGGAAGGAGCATCGCCATGTCACAGCTGGTTGCGTTGTCCTTGAGTATCGCCCTGCTGGGCGGAGTTGCCACGTTCCTGCTGCGGGCCATTGGGCTTGCGGTATGGGCGGCGTTCATCGCCTGGGCGTGCTTCTTCCACTCAGGTGGTGACGGGAAGGCGCTCAAGACAACGATCATCGGCAACGCGTTCGGCTGCCTCATGGCCTATGTTGCCCTATGGCTTGTGGTCGCGTCTCCTCTGGGCGGGAGCGAGGCGGGGATCGCCGTGATTGTGGCCATCACCGTGTTCGTGCTGTGCCTGGCGGCTCACATCCCGGCGCTGTCCTCGATTCCGGCGAGCGTGTACGGCTATGCCTCGACCGTCGCCTTCTTCCTGCTCACGGCGCAGGCCAAGGCGATCGCCATGCTGACCGACATCGACTATCACACCAACCCGCTGCTGCTGATCGTGCTTTCGATGGTGGCAGGGGCGCTGTTCGGATTTGCCTCGGCTAAGCTCGCCGGGGCTCTCGCCAAGAAGGCCTGACCACAAACTGAGAGCGGGATGCCGATGTCGACATCCCGCTCTCATGATTTCCGTAAGGCCGCGGATAAACGCAGATGAACGCAGAAGTTGGCCTGTCAGTTCTTGAACTTCCTGGGTGAACACCTCCACAATTTCTGCGTTTATCTGCGTTCTTCTGCGGCTAACTCCGTCTCAGTCCGCCGAAGCCGCCTCAGGCCTTTCCCACCAGTTCCGCCCTCGTGGCGGCAAGCTCCTTGAGCTGCGCGGCATCGAGCTTGGGGTACTCCAGATCGAGCGTGGACAGCCCGTCAATCACGGCGGCGGCTACCATGACTCTAGTGAACCACTTGTTGTCCGCCGGAATGACGTACCAGGGCGATTCCTTCGTCGAGGTCTCCCGGATCAGGTCCTCGTAGGCCTTCATGTAATCGTTCCAGTAGCCCCGCTCCTTCACATCGCTGGGAGAGACTTTCCAGTTCTTCTCCGGGATGTCGAAGCGCTCGAGAAAACGTCGCTTCTGTTCCTTTTTCGACAGGTTGAGATAGAACTTCCGGACCAGGACCCCATTCCGGCTCAGGTAGCGCTCAATGCCCCGGATGTCCTGAAAGCGTTCCTTCCAGATGTCCTTGGTGACCAGTTCGGGCGGGACCTTCGATTTCTTCAGCAGCTCGGAATGGACCCGCACCACCAGAGTCTCCTCGTAATAGCTCCGGTTGAAGATGCCGATCCGGCCCCGCTCGGGCAGGCACTTGAGGCAGCGCCACATGAAGTCGTGGTCCATGTCTTCGCTGGTCGGCGCCTTGAAGGAGAAGACCTGGCAACCCTGGGGGTTGATCCCGGACATCACGTGCTTGATGGCGCCGTCCTTCCCCGCCGCGTCCATGGCCTGAAAGATCAGCAGGACGGACCACCGGTCCTGGGCGTAGAGCATTCCTTGCAGTTCGGCGAGGGCAGCGACCCCAGCGGCCAAGGCTTCCTTGGCTCGCGGCCTGTCTTCCGAGCCCAGCCCGAGAGTTTCGCCCGGATCAAAGTCGTCGAGGCGGAATTTCTTCCCATCGGAGACACGGAATTTCCTGGCGAACTTCTGCGCCTCCCGAATCACGTCCTTCATCTTCTCTGGTATCTTCGCCACTGGATGCCTTTCCTTCGAGTCTCGCGGTAGCTCCGGGTCCGAAAGTCTTACTTCGACGAGGTCGAATCGGTTGCTGCAGTTGAATCCGGGACCTGCCAGCCCCCGCCCAATGAGCGATAGAGGGAGATGTAGGTCCGGGCGTGATCGAGCCGGGCCCCCACAGCCTGGGTTTCGGCCGTGAACAGCCGGCGATCGACATCCAGCACTTCCAGATAGTTCGATCGCCCGGCGACATAGCGCGCCCGGGTAAGCTCCGAACCTTCGGTGAGCGCCTTCACCTGAAGGTCCCGCTGCTCGCTGATCTGCTCGAAGAAGCGGATCCCGGCCAGGGCATCGGAAACCTCGCCGAAGGCGGTCTGTACGGTGCCCAGGTAGAAGTTCGCCGACTGCACCCAGCGGGCCTTCGCTGCCTGCACGTTGCCCTTGATGCGTCCCCCGGTGAAAATCGGCTGCACGATACTTCCTCCCACCGACCAGACGGTCTGCGGTTCGGAGAGCAATTTGTCCAGTTGGGGGCTCACCCAGCCGAACAATCCAGTAAGGGAGATGCGGGGGAAGTAGTCCGCCTTCGCGACGCCAATCTCGGCGTTTGCCGATCGCAGCAACTCTTCCGCTTCCCGCACGTCCGGGCGCCGCTCCAGCAAGCTTGAGGGGATACCGGGCGGCACTTCAGGGGGCAGCGACTGTTCGGAAAGCGTGGTCCCCCGTGGAATCGGACTGGGACCACGCCCGAGGAGCAGGCTTACCACGGTTTCCTGGTTTGCAATCAACCGCTCAGTATCCAGCTGGACCGCGACCGCATCGGCCAACTCGGCCTCGGCCTGCGACACCTCGACCCGGTTGGAAACCCCGCCGAGCTCGCGGCGCTTGAACAGATCGACCGTTTCTTGCCGGGAGGCGACGGTCTTGCGAGCGATTTCCAGCTGCTCATCCAGGCCTCGCAACGTGAAGTAGGCGTCGGCGATGCCGGTGACCACGCTGATGATGGTTCCGCGCTGGGCGAACTCGGTGGCGAAGAACTGGGCCTCGGCGGATTCCTTCTGGCGCCGCACCCGGCCGAAGAGATCGAGCTCCCAGGAAAGAATGCCATCGAGGAAGAACCGATTGCTTATCCGGGACTGATTGAGGGCATTGGCGTCGGGGCGAGTGATCTGAGATCGATCGGCGCCGCCCTCGGCGGCGACCTGGGGCCAGAGCGCCGACCCCGCCACCTTGGTGATCGCGCGCGCTTCCTCTACCCGGGCGATGGCGATGCCGAGGTTGTAGTTGTGCTGGATTCCTTCATGGATCAGGGCCTGCAGCGTGTCGTCTCCGAAGACATCCCACCAGGGCACGTCGGCGATGATGGCCGCGGCCGAGTCGAGCTTGGCGAGGGAGTCGGGCGAGTAGACCGTCGTGTCGGTGAACCGGTAGGTCTCCGGCACTGCGACTTCGGGGCGCTCGTAGCCAGGCCCCACTTTGCAGGAGAGCGCGGCCACAACCGCCAGGACGATTGCTACAGAGCGCCTGGTCACTAGTGCCCGCCGCCGTGTCCGCCGTGTTCGCCAGCCGCACCGGACCCGGCCTCCGCTGCTGCTGCCGCGGCTCGAGCCTCGGCTTTCTTCTCTCCGCCGGTCAACCGCTCCACCATCACGAAGAGGGCGGGCACCAGCAGGACGCCGAGGATCGTGGCGACGAGCATGCCGCTGAAGACGGTCGTCCCCATCACCTTGCGCGAGGCCGCACCGGCGCCCGCCGCCCGCATGAGCGGCACCACGCCCAGAATGAACGCAAAGGCGGTCATCAGGATCGGGCGGAACCGGAGCTTGGCGGCATCGAGCGCCGAGTCAAATAGCGGCCGGCCTTTGTGCAGCTCGGCTCGGGCGAATTCCACGATGAGGATCGCATTCTTGGCCGCCAGACCGATGAGGGTGACCAGTCCGATCTGGGCGAAGACATTGTTTTCAAAGACCGGGCTGATCTGCCGCGCGATGAACAGAGCCGAGAAACGCGCCGAACGCGGCGAATGGTGTACCCAGCAGCACGCTGAACGGCAGGGACCAGCTCTCGTATTGCGCCGCGAGGATGAGGAACACCAGCACGATGGCCAGGAGGAAAATGACGCCGGCCTTGCCCTCGGCCGCCTTCTCCTGATAGCTGAGCGCATTCCACGAGTACCCCATGTCGGCCGGCAGCACCTGCTTCGCGACTTCCTCGAGCGCCTTCAACGCCTGGCCCGAGCTGTATCCAGGGGCCGGGGTACCGGTCACCTCGGCAGCCCGGAAAAGATTGAACCGGTTGGTGAACTCGGGCCCGCTGGTCTGCCGCATGTCCACCAGGGTCGACAACGGCACCATGTCACCTGAGGGCGTCCGGACATAAAAGAACCGGATGTCGTCCGGCTTGGTGCGGTAGGCTCCTTCGGCTTGCACGTACACCTTGTAGACCCGGCCGAAACGGTTGAAGTCGTTCACGTAGGTCCCGCCCAGAAAGCTGCCCAGAGTGTTGTTCACATCCTGGAGCTGGAGTCCCAGCTTGAGCACCCGGTCGCGATCCAGATCGGCGAAGAGCTGGGGCACGTTGGCCCCATATGGCGAGAAGGCGCGGGCGATCTCGGGTCGCTGGTTGGCGGCCTGAATGAACCGCTGGGTTTGCAGGGCGAGGTACTCGGGGGTATTGCCGCCCAGGTCCTGCAGCATCATCGAGAAGCCGGAGCCGTTACCGAGTCCCGGAATGGCGGGCGGGCCGAAGGCGATGGTGATCCCCTCTGGAATCTCGGTAGCGAAGGCCTGGTTGAGCCGTGCGATGATGCCGCTCGCCGTTTCTGCCTTGCCGTGCCGCTCGTGCCACGGTTTGAGCTGGACGAACACGAACGCCATGTTGCTGGAGTTGGCGTTGGTGAGGAGTGAAAAGCCGGAGATGGCCGAGTAGCTCTCGACTCCCGGCGTCTGGCCGAGAATCCCTTCGATCTTCTTGGCAACGTTGTCGGACCGCTCCAGCGAGGCCGCGTCGGGCAACTGGGCGTTGACCATCAGATAACCCTGGTCCTCCTCGGGAACGAAAGACGAAGGCACGCGAGAGGCGATAAGTGCTGCAAGCGCGCTGACCACACCTACCAGGATGGCGCTCCGAACCACTTTACGGGCCAGGTACCCGGCCATCCCGACGTATCCCCCGGTGATGCGGTCGAAGACCCGGTTGAACGCCGCGAAGAACTTCCCCAGCGGTCCACCGACCTGTTGCTTCGGCTTCAGCAGCATGGCCGACAGCGCCGGGCTCAAGGTGAGCGCGTTGAAGGCCGAGAACAGCACCGAGATCGCGATGGTGATGGCGAACTGCTGGTAGAGCAAGCCGGTGATGCCCGGCACGAAGGCGACCGGCACGAACACCGCGGTCAGGATCAGGGCGATGGCAATCACGGGCCCTGAGACCTCCTGCATGGCCTTGAGGGTCGCCTCCTTTGGCGCGAGCCCGTGCTCGATGTTGTGGATCACCGCTTCGACCACCACGATCGCGTCGTCCACCACGATACCGATGGCCAGCACCAGGCCGAGCATCGACAGGGTGTTGACCGAGAAGCCGAGCAGGGGGAAGACGGCGAACGTCGCGATCAGCGAAACCGGCACCGTAAGCAGCGGAATCAGCGTGGCCCGCCAGTTCTGCAGGAACAGGAACACCACCAGGATGACCAGCACCACAGCCTCGAGCAGCGTGTGGGTGATCTCGGTAATGCCTTCGGTGATCGGCAGAGTGGTGTCGAGCGAGATGCGGTAGTCCACATCCTCGGGAAAACGTGCCTTGAGCGTCTCGAGGGTGGCGCTCACCTGTTCGGAGACGCTGAGTGCGTTGGAGCCGGGAATCTGGTAGAGCCCGATCAGCGCGGCCGGCTTGCCGTTGAGCCGTCCCAGGCTGCTGTAGATCTGGGCGCCGAGTTCCAGCCGGGCCACGTCACTCAGGCGTACCTGCGAGCCATCGGGGTTGGTACGGACGACGATCTCGCCGAACTGCTCGGGCGTGGCCAGTCGGTCGGCGGCGCGCACGGTGTAGGTGAATTGCTGGCCCGAAGGGGCCGGCGGGCCTCCTACCTGACCCGCGGGGGTCAGCACGTTCTGCTGCTTCACCGCGTTGACGATATCGCTGACCGTGATGCCGAGTGTCGCCAGGCGATCGGGACGGACCCAGATCCGCATGGCGTACTCGCCGCCCGACATGAGCCGCACCTGGCCGACGCCCGGGACCCGGGCCAGGGCGTCGATCACGTTGATGGCGGCGTAGTTGTTCAGGAAATCGCCGTTATAGCCACCGTTGGGCGAAGTGAGCGAGATGAGCAGCAGGGGGAAGGTGAGCGACTTCCGGACCGTGACGCCGAACCGTTTCACATCCTCGGGCAGGAGCGGCTCGGCCTGGGAGAACCGGTTCTGTACCAGGACGTTGGCGATGTCGAGATCGGTGCCGACCTCGAAGGTCGCCCGGAGCTGCATGGTGCCGTCGTTGGCGTTGATGCTCCGGAGGTAGATCGACCGCTCCACCCCGTTGAGCTGCTGCTCGATCGGGGTGGCAGTCGTCTGCTCGACGTTGACCGCGCTGGCGCCGGTGTAGGTCGCCAGCAGCATGATTTCGGGTGGGGTGATTTCGGGATACTGGGCGATCGGCAGCTTCCTGAGCGCCACCACACCCACCAGGATCATGATGATGGAAATCACCATCGCCACGATCGGGCGATTGACGAAGAACTTCGCCACGGCTTACTGCTTCTCCGCCGGCTTGGGGGTGAGGCCTTCCGCCGCTTTCTCCTGGGCGCCGGAATCAGGGACAGCCTCTTTGATCTTCACGGTCATGCTGTCCCGGAGCCGCTGCAGTCCCTCCACCACGACCTTTTCACCAGGCTTCAGGCCCTGGTCGATCACCCACAGCGAGCCCACGCGCTCGGATGGCGTCACGGCCCTCATGTTTACCTTGGCGTCCGCGCCCACTACGGCCACCGAATAGTTGCCCTGGAGTTCTCGCACGGCACGCTGGGGCACCAGCAGCGCGCCTTTCTTCACGTCGGTCCGGAGCTTGATCCGGGCAAACTGCCCGGGCCGGATGATGCCGTTGCGGTTGGGGAAGCTGACTTCGATCTGGAGGGTGCCGGTCGCAGGATCCACCGCACGGTTGGCCACGCGAGGCTTTCCCTTCTCGGGATACTCTGACCCATCGGCCAAGTACATCCGGATGTCCTGTTCCTGATTCTTGAGCCCCTTGCCGGTGGTCAGAGTTTGCCGGTACAGCCTCAAGTACTCCCGTTCTGGAATCGCGAAGCGAACCCAGATCGGGTCGGCCTCGGAAACCGTGGTGAGCAGGCTCCGCTGTCCGGGGCCGACCAGGTCTCCGATCTGGGCCTCGGTGAATCCCACGATGCCGTTAAGCGGCGAGGTGATGTGGGCGTACCCGAGGTCGAGAGAGGCGGTTTGTTCCGCGGCGCGGGCTGCCTCCAGGCTGGCTTCGGCGGTCTGTTTGTTGGCGAAGGCGTCGTCGTATTCCTGCCGGCTCACCGCGTCGGATTCCGCCAGTGGACGGAGGCGGGCTTCCTCCAGCTCGGCATTGTCGAACTGGGCCTTGGCGGCCGCGACCTGGGCCTTGGCCCGCGCCACCGTCGCCTCGAAAGGCTTGGGATCGATCTGATACAGCAGCTGGCCCCGCCGGACTGTTCCGCCTTCCGTGAAGTTCATGGATTCGAGGAATCCGTTGACCCGCGCCCGGATCTCCACAGTCTGCGAGCCGCGCGTTTCTCCTACGGCCTCGATATAGATGGGCACATCCTGCTGGAGGACGTCGGCAAGCGTCACCTCGGGCAGTGGACCCGCGGTAGGCGCTTCTTTCTTGCAGGCCGAGAGGACGAGCGCCAAAAGAAGGATCGTCATCCTGGGCAGCGAGTGCTTCACGGACGCCTCAACAGGTGGCGGTGCGGCTTCGGAAATACCGGAAAAGGAGAACATACCGTTCGCTGGACTTAGGGCCAGAGGGCCGGCGCCTGGTGCCGGATACCGCGACAGGCCCCGTTCCTTGTGTCGCAGCCTCATTGCGAGGTCTTCCGCTTCGGCTTGCACACTCCAGCCTTCAGTGAATCGGAGGCGGTATCCGGAATCGGAATGAATCCATTTCCGGTTCCTTCAAGCGGGATGTTGTCCAGCCGGGGAGCGGCAACCTCGTTGTGATCCATGCTGTTCCTCCGGCGGACCGGCTGCCGCTCGGGCCCTCGCGTAGTGTCCGTGGCGCCTGTCGTGTCGCGTGGTGTCCGCGCACGTCGAGTCTCGGACCGATGGAGCGATCACGCTGTCCTGCTGCTGGCCCCGGACGCCGGCCGGTATTGCTCCGAGCACGACGCAGAGAAGCATTGCCGCGAGCGCACGGCGCAATCTGATTCCGTCAACCATTCAGTCCTTCTCAGCTCCCATCATAGAAGTAGAACTGGAACCCGGCCTGGAGCCGGGTCGCATGATCCGACGCTCCATCATTCTGTTCGTTGTCGCCATACAGGACCTCGAGACCCAGGCTGAAGACCGAGGTGGGTGAGTAAACCGCGTTGACGGAGAGATACTTGGTCTGGTGGAACGCGGTGGGACCTTGCCCAGCAGAGTTATCCACCTGAAGGATGCTCGCCACTACCTGCGAGCTCCACTTGTCATTCCAGAAGTGCTGAAATCCCACATACCCACCAAAGGCCGGCAAGGCCGTGATATCGCCCGCGCCATCCTGGGCGGCATCGAGGCCAAACCCTACCAAGTCGTTAATGTACCGGCCGATGCCCTGCCCGTACATCCCGTCGAGCTGGAATACGTCTCTCGTGTTTTTCCCGAGGCCAATCACCGCGCTACCCTGAAGACCGAATCCGAAAGTGCGAGCCTGGGTATTGCCGTCATCGTATCCGATGTCCCGCAGCACCACACCGAGCTGGGCGTGGCCCCAGTCGGCTTCGTAGCGCGGGTGAAACGCGAGATCGGGGAGTGGGCTGACCGGAACGGCAGCACCCGGCAGGGTTACGTCGGAGCTGGGCTGCGCCAGCGCGATCTGAAAGGTCCACTTGTCGTTGATCGCCCTGGTGTACTGGATCTCCGGCACGGTGATATAGGAGGCGGAATTCGGTCCCTCGAAGTCCACCGTGTTGGGGAACGCGTCGATGTCCATGAACGGACTGTACGTCTGGCCGACCAGGAGGTTTGCAGCCTGGACGTAGGCGTGTCGCAGATGCAGCGCGGTGGAGGTACCCGGACCGTAGAGATCGAACTCCAGATAGGCCCGCATCCGCCCCATGGCCGACGGGCGCCGGAGCTCAAAGCTCATCCGGGTCTGCCGCACATGCAGGTTGAAGTTCTTGGTATCGGGTCCACCACCGATGGGGATGGTTGAGGGCACGAACAAGTCAGCGGCGCCAGCGGGATCCAGGTCTCGGATCATGTCCAGGCGAACGTACCCCCCAAGCCTGAACTCGGCCCCACCGGTGCCGGGGAGCGTCACGAATCCCTTGGCGTCCGGGTTAAGCGGGATGTTGTCCACCCGGGGAGCCGCGACCTCTTTCTTGTCCATGCTCTCCCGTGGTTTCGTTGTCACCTTCTTGGTCGTGTCCTGCTGCGCCGACTTGATCGAGTCTTGCTTCACGTTCTCGGGTTGCTGGGCCCCGGCCGCGCGGCCAAGCATGACGGTCAGGGCAAAGGCGAATAGCAGGCGTTTCACGGTCAGTCTCCTTGCTGGCTCATCCATGGTGACTGGAGTTCACTGAGACACCGCTGAGGTTGCAAGCTCGGCGGCCTTTCGTTCAGCGGCAGCACGCATCGAACGGATGAAGAAGGGAAAAATCGGCACGGTGACGAGGACCAGGATCATCGCTCCTCGTGTGGTTTCGGAGTCGGCGCCGTAGATCGCCCAGAGACAATAGGTCGCGGCGGCCAGACCGATCACGATGGCGGCCCGCATCGTCTTCGCCGGCACTTTCTGCTGATAGCAGACCTGCCAGAGCGCCACCGCGGAATAGAGGTAGGGCAGCACGACCAGGATCACCGCAAGGTTCACGATTGAGTCGAACTGGTTCGACAGGTTGGGCTGGAGGGTGAGCAGCACCACCACGGTCATGAGGACGCTCACCAGAATCAGGCCCTGCACAGGGACGCCTCGCCGATCCACGCGGGCGAAGATCCTGGGAAACATCCCGTCCTGAGCCGCAGCCTGGCTCGACTCGGCCACCACCAGCATCCAGCCGCCCAGGGCACCGGCCGTCTTGGCGATCGCACAGATGGCCACCCCGAGCAGAGCGACCCCGCCGAAGATGCGCGCTCCCGCCTCGGCGAAGGGCGCGTGCGACTGCTGGAGCTCCGCGTTGGGGATGAGCCCCATGATGACCGTGGAGCATGAGACGTAGACCACGGCCGAGAGGGCGAGCCCTGCGAGCGTCGCGATGGGGACGTTACGCCGGGGGTTCTCTATGTTGGTCGCCGAGACGGCGGCACTCTCGATTCCCATGAATGCCCAGAGCGCGATAGATGCGGCGCGGGATGCGGCGTGGAAATCGGACTTGCCCGTCACGTTCCAGGCCTCTTTGAACAACGAGGGCTCGAACCAGAACCACCCGACCGTCGCGATCCCGAGGATCGGGATCAGGGCCAGCGATAAGGTCCAGGTTTCGAACCGCCCTACGAACTTGGGGCCGATCATGTTCACCACCGTGAGCAGCCAGATCACCGCGATGGTTCCCACTGTGCTTCCCGGACGATGGCCCATCCAGGGGATGAACGCCGCGAGATAGCCGGTCGTGGAGACCGCGATTGCCACGTTGCCCATCCAGTTCGCCAGCCAGTACACGGCGTTGGTCTGGAAGCCGATGTAGGGACCGAGCGCATCCTTGGCGTAGACGTAAGGACCGCCCAGCACCGGCTTGAGTTCGCCCAGTTTGGCAAACACGAGCCCGAGCGCGCCGGCTCCCAGTGTGGCAATGACCCATCCGTAGATGGACACACTGCCCACCGTGGCCATGGTGACCGGCAACAGGAAGATCCCTGTGCCGATGATGTTGCCGGCCACCAGCATCGTCGCCCCGAGGAGCGACATCTTGTGGCCCTCGGCCATGCCACTCACTTCTTGCGAGCGCCTTTCAGGCACTGCAGCCAGAGCGTGCCGTCCCGGTTCTCGGCCCCGTGGGTATCGTGCCCGAAGCCGGGGAAGGTGGCGTCCCACGACTGCAAGGCACGGAGGTAGTTCAGGTACGGCCCGTCATTGGCTCCGGTGTACTCCCCGGCCATCAGCATGGGAATGCCCGGGGGATAAGGTGCCACCGCGGTCGCCACGACGCGGTTCGCGGCCTTCTCGAGCGGGACGTGCTCGATCTGGCCCCGCACCAGGAGGTCGTAGGCGTCGGACGGTATCATCTCCACATCTGGCAGGGTGGAGAACGCCTTGGCCAGCCACTCGGTCTGCTTCGACTTCTTCAAGTGGGCGAACATCTGGTCCGACAGGTCACGCAGTCCGAGCGTGCGGTAGGTGTCGGGATAGTCGTTGGCGAGTGCCGGAAGGACCTCGGAGATCGGGGCGTTCCGGTCGTAGTCCCGTTTGAACTCGAGCAGGATGTTGAGCAGCGTTCCCCACTTGCCCTTGGTGATCCCGATCGAGAACAGGAAGAGCACGGTGAAGTCGGTGGTCTTCTCGACCTCGACGCCGCGAGAAGACAGGTATTTGGTCACCAGGGTGGCCGGAATACCCTTCGAGTCGAGGCCGCCCTTGTTGCTCACGCCCGGGGTCACGACCGACACCTTGATCGGATCCAGCATGCAGTAGCCGTCTTCCAGGTCCTCGAACCCGTGCCAGTTGTCGCCGGGGTGGAGCACCCAGCATTCCGGATCGGTGGCGAGCTGCGACGGCGCGGCTTCGTGGAAGGGGATCTTCTTCCCCGTCTTCTGGTCCTTCACCTGGTCGGCGTTCCAGGTGTTGAAGAACCACTCGCCATCCTTGGCGAACTGGCGGTTGACCCGGCCCATGGTCTGCCGGAACGCGACCGCTTCTTCGATGGATTCCGTAGTGAGTGCGACTCCGCCGGGACCGTCCATCATCGCCGCGCAGATGTCGTTCGACGCGATGATCGTGTACAGCGGCGAGGTGGAGGCGTGCATCATGAACGCCTCGTTGAACCGGTCGTGCGGAATGGCGCCGCGGCCATCGCGCATGTGGAGCAGGGAAGCCTGCGACAGCGCCGCCAGGAGCTTGTGGGTCGAATGGCCGGCGAAGAGCGTCGGTCCCTTGGGGTCGTGGTCGGCCGGGTCGCCCGACATCGCGTGCCGGTCCCGGTAGATCGGATTGAATCGGGCGTAGGCGTACCAGGCCTCGTCGAAATGGATCCGGTCCACGGTAGGATCGAGCAGCTCGACCACCCGCTTCGCGTTGTAGCAGAGGCCGTCGTACGTCGAGTTGGTGATGACGGCATGCACCGGCCGGAGGTCGGTCTGCTTCGTCACCAGCGGGTTCTTCTTGATCTGGGCGGCCAGGGCCGCCTTGGTGAGCTTGTCGGGATGAATCGGGCCGATGAGTCCGTAGCGGTTCCTGAGCGGCACCAGGTAGTTGGGCACCGCGCCGGTCATGACCAGTCCGTGCTCGATGGACTTGTGGCAGTTCCGGTCGCACAAGGCGATCTGCCCGCGCCCTACCGCCGCGTGGAAGATCACCCGGTTCGAGGTCGACGTCCCGTTGGTGACACAATAGCTGCGGTGGGAGCCGAAGACTCGCGCGGCATAGCGCTCATGCGCACCGATCGGGCCGGTATGATCGAGCAGCGATCCCAGCTGACCAACACTGATTGAAAGGTCGGTGCGGAGCAGGTTCTCCCCGTAGAACTCGTAGAAGATCCGTCCGACCGGAGACTTGAGAAACGCGGTGCCGCCGGCGTGACCCGGGGTGTGCCAGGAGTACTCGTACTCCCGGGTAAAGTTGATGAGCCCCCGCGCCATCGGCGGGATCACCGCCTGGCCGTAGCGCCGGATCGCCGCTTCGACCCGCCCGCCGATGAATGCCGCGGTGTCCTGCAGCATCCAGATGAACTCGTCCACCATCTCCATCACATCGATGGGAATGGATGCGGCCGCGTCCCGCTCCGCCGTCAGAAAGATCGGGATCTTGGCGTTACGCGACCGGATCAGGCGAAGCAGATCGATTGCGCCGGCGTGATCCTTGTCGCCATCCAGGTCCCAATCGAGGAGGACGGCGTGAATCGCCGAGTCGGAGGAAATCACGGCATTGCCGTCCTCCGCGGAGGCTGCCTCGACGACGCCGATATCCCGGCTGGCCAGCTCCTCGATCAGAGCCTGGGCCGCGCGCCCGGCCGCCGAAGCCTCGCCGATCTCATCATCCACCATGAGGGCGCGGATCTGCACCCTCCTCGATGTGCGTTCTAACATCGTGATCCCTTTCTCCCGCTGCTATTCAGGCAGCGTAATCCACTGGTAAAATGTCTTTGCCTTGTCATCCGGAGCCCCGAAATCCTTGGTGTACTCGCTGACCAGGTCCCCGGAGCGATAGAGATTGCTGAGGCCGCGATCCACCGCGAGGCGGAAGTCCTCGTCGCCCTTCTGGAGGGCGAGTCTCAGCGACTCGTAGGTGAAATAGCGATCCAGTATGACCCACCAGCGCGCCAGGTCACCGGTCGAATTGCGTTTCATCGCGTCGAGCAGGACGGCCCGATCGGTGAAGAAGACGTCGGCCTCCCGGTCGTGCACCGCCTTGATCCCCGCGTCGAAGCTCGGAACCGGTACTACGATGGCGGTGAGGTTGAACTCCTTGAGTTTGCCGTGGAGCCACGACTCCGAGGTGGTCCCCGAGACCACGGCGAACTTCTGGGCCTGGAGAAGTCGCGCCGGCCGACGCGCGCCATGTGGGACTCGACTGCGGACGTCCATTCAGGATCTCGCGCAGCCGCTGGGGAGCGTCGGTGCGCAACAGCGCGCCGATGCCACCCGGGAAGACCGGGATCGAGAAATCCACGTCCTGTCGCCTGCTCAATGTTTCGGTGTCTGCTCCGCACAGGAGATCCACCTTGCCCTCTTTCACCGCGTTGAAACGATCGGCGAGCGTGAGCTCCACCCATTCCACTTTGACTCCGGCCACGTTCGGCTGGGCCGACACCGCATCCGCGAGTTTCTGGCAGACCGCGACCGAGAACCCCGCGGGGTTGCCGGACTCGTCCTTGTAGGAATACGGCCGGGCGTCGCTGAGGTAGCCGAGCCTGATCTTGCCCGCGGTTTTGATCCGCTCCAGCGTGGTGGTGCCGGTCTGGGTCGTTGGCTTCATGCGTGGCGTCTGGGCCTGCGCTGCCACGGTAAGTGTCACGATCAAGGTGCCTAGGGCGCTGGCCAGGAACCGGGTCCGATGCCCGCGCGGGGTCACCCATCCTGCTGAGTGCATAACCCTTCTCCTTTCGACGGTGTCGGTCTCGGGTTTCACGCGGCTTTCGCGGACTTGGAGCCCGCCGTGGTCGCAGATGTGAAGCGGGGCGCGATGAATCCCCAGATGACGTAGGCAACACCCAGGACCAGCATCCCTCCCATGACCGCATCCTTGCCGGATGCCCAGAGGGCGTAGACGCTGTAGAGCATCGCGACCAGCGCGATCGCCGCGTTGCGGCGGAAGATTCCCGGGCTGACATTTGCCGATCGCATCATCACGATCAGGGCCGACAGGCTCACCACGTAGGGCACCACGTTGGTGACCACTGCCAGATTCACCAGGGCGCTGAACTGCTCGCTCAGGCTGGGCGAGATCGTGGTCAGTGCGAGCACGGACTGTACGACGCCCAGCACGATCATGCCGGTGATCGGCGCTCCCAGCTTGTTCACCTTCGAGAAGAAGGCGGGGAACATCCGCTCGTCGGCCGCGGATTTCCCGGTCGTGGCGATGGTGAACTGCCATCCCAGGAGAGAGCCGAGGCACGCGATCACTGCCAGTCCCATGACGATGGAGCCGATGGTCGGGTTGAACATGTGGGCATAGGCCAGACCGAAGGGGCCGGTCGACTTCGCCAGCTCGTCATTGGGCACGATGCCCTGAATCACCGTGGTGGAGAGGATGTAGATCACCGCGGCGCCGAGAGTACCAAACAGGCAGGCCAGCGGCACATCCCGCTTGGGGTTCTCCACCGCGGCCGAATTCTGTGCCGCCGATTCCATCCCCAGGAACGCCCATAGCGTCAGCGAGATACTCGAGCCGACCCCTTCGCCGAGGCTGAGCCCATGGGGGTTCCAGGCAGCCTGGAACACATCGCTCTTGAACCAGATCCAGCCGGCGAAGGAGAGGAACCCGACCGGCAGGATGACACCCCAGACCGTCACCGATCCGATCTTTCCGGTGATGGACGGGCCGCCGAAATTGGCGACGGTGGTGAGCCAGAGCAGGATGATTACCCCGATACACGTGGAGATCGGTGTCGAGGATAGCCAGGGCACGAAGGTCGCCAGGTACCCCACCGCCGAGATCGCGATCGCGACATTGCCGATCGCCAGCGAAAGGAAGTAGAGGAAGAACACCTGGAAATACCCGCTCTTGCCGTACGCATCCTCGGCGTAGGCCGCCATGCCGCCGGGCCGCTGGTTGAAGAGGCCGGCCTGGGCGAATCCGTAGGCGATGGCCATCGATCCCACCGCCGTGACGCCCCAGGAGAGCAGAGAGATCGCGCCCACTTGGGCCATGTTGGCCGGTAGCATGATGATGCCGGAGCCCATCATGTTCACCGCGACGATGAACGTCAGCTGGACCACATTCATCTTCTTAGCTTCTTGCACGGTCTCCCCCCTTCTTCGGTGGCCGTCTCGAGTCTGACTCGCGGACCACGTAGGTGAAGAACTTGATGCGACCCTCGACCCGCTCCTGATACACGCCCTGGACTTCGTAGTTGAAGCCTGGAAAGCGGTTGAACGACTCCTGGAAGGCCATGAAGTACTCGAGCATGGGACGCGCCTTCTTGTCCCACCGCTCGCCTGGGACAATGACCCCGATGCCGGGTGGATAGATCAGGGCGAGTGTTGCAGCGATGCGGCCCTCGATCTGGTCCAGCGGTATGTAATCCACCTGGTTGGCAACCAGCGCCTCGTAGGCCGCCTCGGGGGACATCGCGAGCTCCGGGAAGCTCGAGGCCCGGAAGCATTGTCGCTGGAGTTCCTTGATGTTCGCCTTCCGGTAGAAGGCGTGCATTTCGTTGCAGACTTTCCGCAGGGTGTATCCGGCGTAGCGCTCCTGGTTCGCGGCGTAGAGCGTCGGCAGCACGTCGTCGAGCGGCGCGTCGTCATCCCAAAGGTTCTTGAACTTGACCAGCTTGGCGAGGAGGGTATTCAGCTTGCTCTCATCCTCTGCCGGGGTCATGAGGAAAAGGATGCTGTTGAGGTCGCACTTCTCGGGCACGACCCGCTGTTCCCGCAGGTAGTTGGCGACCACCGTAGCGGGCACACCGAAATCGAGGTACTCGCCGGTTTTCCGGTCGATACCCGGAGTCAGCAGGCTGAGCTTGTTCGGGTCGGCCATGACATAGCCGTCGGCGTAGCCCGAATACCCGTGCCACTTGCTCTTCGGATTGAAGTTCCAGCACTGCTGCTCCCGCTTGATGACCTCGGTCGGAAGATCCTCCCAGGCGACATCCTTCACGTCCTTGGTGAATTTCGAGCCCCGGATCGTCACCACGTCCGGCACGAACGGATCGAAGAACCACTTCTCCTCTTTGGTGCGCCCGGCCTTCTCGAAGTGGCGGCAGAAGTCCCGGCACTTCTTCCGCGCCTCGATGCCCAGCGCGATGCATCGGTCCCACAGCATCTCGCCGGCCAGGCCATCGTGCACCTTGGCATTCACATCCAGCGAGGCGAAGAGCGGATAGAAAGGGGAGGTGGAGGCGTTCATCATGAACGACTCGTTGAACCGCTTGTGCTCGAGGTAGCGCGGCTGTCCCCTGATGTGCTCGTCCCGCTTGTGGATCTGGGAGGCCTGGGAAAAGCCGGCGCCCTGCTTGTGCACCGATTGGGTCGAGAACAATCCCGGCATCTTGGGCCCCAGATCGGTGAGCCGCATCGGGCTGTGATCTTCGAACAACGGATGGAAGGCGTTGTAGCCGATCCAGGCCTCGTCCCACAGGACGTAGTCGCACAGATGCCCGATCTTCTCGAGGACCAGTTTGGCGTTGTAGATCGTGCCGTCGTAGGTCGCGAGCTGGATGCAGGCCAGCCGGAAGGGGCGAGCGGCCTTATGGCGACTCTTGTCCGTCACCAGGGGGTTGGCGCGGATCTGCTCCCGGAGATAGTCCTCGTCCCACGCGTCCCAGTCGACGGCGCCGATCATGCCGAAGGAGTTCCGGGCAGTGGGGAGGAAGATCGGGATCGCCCCGGCCTGGACCAGCGCACCCTGATGCAGGGACTTGTGGTTGTTGCGGTCGAAGAGGACCAGGTCGCCTCGCCGCAGGACGGCGTTGGCGACCACCTTGTTGGAGGTGCTGGTCCCGTTCAGGACGAAGTAGGTCTTGTCTGCGCCGAAAACCTTCGCGGCATAGCGCTGGGCGGAGGCGGCCAGGCCCTCGTGGATCAGCAGATCGCCCAGCTCCACGTCGGCGTTGCAGAGGTCGTTGCGGAAGACCCCTTCGCCGAGGTGCTTGAAGAAGAGTTGGCCGGCGGGGGATTTCCGGTAGAACTGGCCGCCTTGGTGTCCCGGGCAGGCGAAGGTGATGTTGGCTTCGCTGTCGTAGGAAACCATCCCGCCGAAGAAGGGCGGCAACAGCGTCATCCCGTAGTCCACGATGCTTGCCAGGACCTGCTTGGCGTAGAAGGCCGGTGTCTGCTGGCCGAGGTAGATGTAGCCGTCCACCTCGCCGAGCTGGCCCGCGACCGCGACGTCGGAAATCCGGCTCGAATCGGCCAAGGCCCAGAGCGGGGTCTGGAAGCCGATGGACCTGACGGCCACCGCCAGTTTCCGGGCCCGCTCCCGGCGATCGCCGTCGATCAAGGCGATGTAGGCTCCGACCTCCGCGTCTTCCGATACATCGCGCTCGTAGTGGTCACTCACCTCGACCTCAAACTTCTCGGCCTCGAGGTACTCGAGCAGCTGCCGGGTTTGCGCGTCGTTCCCATCAACCAGCGCCACCACCTTGAGCAGGCGGTGGAACGGGATGGGAATCGTCGGTGTCTTAACCGTGAATTCGATCATGCTTATTCTCAGAGGTGACCAAGGCGTCGACCTCACCACTACTTCATGCAGTACACGTAGTACTGGCCCTCGTGCTCCTCGGCCCCTTCGACCTCCTTGGCGAAGCCGGGGAACTGCTCGCCGTATTCCTGGAGCGTACGGACGAAGGTGAGCCAGGGACCGTCGCCCGGGCCGATGTTCTCACCCGGCATGACGATGGGGATGCCGGGAGGGTAGGGGATGACGCCTACCGCGACGACCCGGTTCGACATTTCGCTGAGCGGGACCTTCTCGACGTCTCCCGCCATGAGCTGCTGGAAGGCCTTCCGCGGAGTCATTTCCGGCGTGGGAAGCGATTCATAGGCCAGGGCCTGCCAGTAGCCGGTGCGGCTTTGCCGCATGTGGGCCCACATCTCGTCTCCCAGGTCGCGCATGCCCATGCCGGCGTAGCGCGCCGGCGCCTTCGCTACCAGGCCAGGCAACACCTCGGCGAGTGGCGCATTGCGGTCGTAGTCGGCCTTGAAGTCCAGCAACGTGTTGATCAGAGTGCCCCATTTGCCCTTCGTGACGCCCACCGAGAAGAGGAAGAGCACCATGTGATCGGTGGTGCGCGAGGGGACGATGCCGTGGCGGCCGAGGTAGGCAGTGACCAGGTCGGCCGGAATGCCCCACTTCTCGAGCTTGCCGTCCCGGCCCATGCCGGGGCAGACGATGCCGAACTTGATGGGATCGAGCAGGCAATAGCCGTCCGGCAATCCCTCGAACCCGTGCCAGTCCTCCCCGGGATGCAGAACCCAGCAATCGGGATCGGTGGCCAGCTGCTCGGCCGACGCCTTGTAGAACGGCACCCGCTTGCCGGTTTTCCGGTCCTTGATCGTGTCGGCGTTCCAGGGCGCGAAGAACCACTGCTTCTTGGCCTTGAACTCCTGGTAGAACCGGGCGACGAGGAGACGGCAGGCCACCGCTTCTTCGATCACGCCCTGGGTCAGGGCCAGCCCGCCAGGTCCATCCATCATCGCCGCGGCAATCTCGTTTGAGGCGATGAGGGAGTAGAGCGGCGAGGTGCTGGCCTGGGCGCAGTAGGCCTCATTGAACCGGCCATGATCGATCGAGCCCCGTCCGTCCCGGATGTGGATGAACGAGGTGAGCGACAAGGCGGCCAGCAGCTTGTGGGTCGAATGGGTGGCGAAGACCGTCGGGTCGTCTTCGGCATGAGTGGACGGGTCACCCCGCATCGCGTACCGGTCCCGGTACATCGGGTTGAACCGGGCGTAGCCGTACCATGCCTCGTCGAAATGGACCCGATCCGAGCTTTGCCCCAGGAGGTCCTGCACCTTGGTTGCGTCGTAACACATCCCATCGTACGTGCAATTGGTCACGACCGCGTAAACCGGCTTTTCATGCGGGGCCTGCTTCACCAGGGGATTGGACGCGATCGCCTTTGCGATGGACTTGGGGGAGAGCTGTTGCGGGGGGATCGGGCCGATGATGCCGTAGCGGTTTCGGGTCGGCCTGAGAAAGACGGGGATCCCGCCGGTGATGGCGAGTCCCTGCTCGATGGACTTGTGGCAGTTGCGATCGCAGAGCGCGATCTCGAGATCGCCGACGCAGGCGGACATGATGGTCCGGTTGGACCCCGAGGTGCCGGCCTGCACCGAGTATGTCCGGTGGGCGCCGAAGACCCGTGCCGCGTACTTCTCGCTCTCGCCAATGGGGCCGCTGTGGGTGAGGAGCGCGCCGAGTCCCCCGCGCTCGATCCCCATGTCGGTGCGGAAGAGATTCTCGCCGTAGAAATCGAAGAACAGGCGGCCGACCGCGGATTTGGTAAAGGCGACCCCACCCTGGTGGCCGGGCGCCGCCCAGGAGTATTCCCGCTCCCGGTTATAGGCGGCGAGAGCCGCGGTGAACGGGGGCAGCAACACGTCGCGGTAGCGTTCCATGGCGGTGATCACCCGGCCCGCGATGAAGCCCGACGTGTCCTCGAGCAGCCAGACGAACTCGTCCGACAGGGTCGCCACTTCCGGCGTGAGGCTGCCGGCTATCCCTCGACGATCCGCCAGCAGGAAGATCGGGATCTTGGCGTTGCTGGCACGGATCAGCCGGAGCAGCTCCGTCGCCTTGGCGTGCGACCTGGCGTCGTTCTTTCCGGCGGTCCAGTTGATCAGGATACAATGCAGCCCCGCATCGGAGCCTGCCGTGGCGCTGCCGTCTTCCAGCGAAAGGGCTTCAACGACATCGACGCCGCGCGACACCAGCTCCTCGGCAAGTGCCCGGACGGCTCGGCCCCCGGCGGTCTCTGGCTGGGCGAGCTCGTCGTCAACAATAAGCACCCGCCAGCGTAGCTGAGCGCGCTGTGGTGTAATCATCGGGATCTCTCTAGTGATGATCTGACAGCAACAATTCGAAAGACGAATCCGGTTTCACGATCCCCGAGCGCATCTGATCTCGAGGCAACCTGGTCCGCACCGCAGGAGGACAAATGGAGGTTCCTCTCGGGGAATTGCGGGATATGTGAAGACGAGAGCATGTAGCACGCTCCCGGTTAGCAGCCCAGACAGATGTCTCTAGGCTCTTCGAAGGTGCAGGGATCGGGATGGACTCGCAATGACTTTGGGCCTGCCCAAAAGGATTACTCGGACTTGAGGGACCTGGGCCGGATTGGCCCTTGCTTCGACTCGCAACGTGAAACCTCGGGACTATTTGATCTATGCCTTGGTCTGGTTAGCAACTAAGAGGATGGCATCCACCAAGTTTGCCGAAGTGCCGGGACTGGCCGAGGATGGGCAACGTGACCGATGGCCATTCGGTCCGCTGATTGGGATTCGGCGGACAGAATCGGATAGCTCTCCCTGGAGAATCCGGTATTGTGGTCGCGACTCCTTCGAGACACGAGCATGGCCACTTTCCGTTACGCTGGTATTACCAAAGCTCTCGCCGACGAGGTCCGGCAGACTCGCCGCTCGCCGCAGTACGGGCACCCAGCCCACCAGGAACTGGCCAAGGGCACCGGCCCCTGTCGCCTTTGCCTCAGGACCTTCGCGGTGGGAGAGGAGGAGCGGATCCTCTTTACCTACCAACCGTTCTCAGAACCCGGTAGTCTGCCGGCGCCTGGCCCGGTGTTCATCCACGCCGAAACCTGCCAGCGCTACGACGCGCCGAGTCTCCCCGACGATTTTCGGAAACTGCCCATGGTGATCGAGGGATACCTGGTGGAGGGGAAGCTCGCGATTCAGACCCGGGTGAACGGGACGCCTCCCGAACAGGTGATCAGTGAGGCATTCGCGATACCCGGTGTCCGGTACGTACATATAAGGAATGGAGAGGCCGGCTGCTTCATGGCGCGGGTGGATAAGGAAACGGGCGACGACTGAGTGTCGCCGCCCGGTCCCGTGTGCTCGTTGTTTTCGGTCCGTTCCGCGGTTTTCGGGTTAATGCGCGAACGCTTTGATCCGCGATCTTCCCCCCTTGGGGTGGGGGACGGGATCGCGTTTTTGGGATGTCCAGTGCGAGCGATTCGCACCATCTCTCGGGGAGCAAGTCCGCGCGTCGCCGATGCCGCGTACTGAAGTATTTCGGTTAACCTCTCAATCGGCTCTTCTTCGATATTCCCCCGTTGGGGTGGGGGGCGCATCCGCGTTTTCCTGCACCTTGAATCCTGACTCCAGCTGGATCTCGGTCGGCTTCCGCAGTAAGTAGCAGGAAAGGTGTCGCTTCCGCGGCTTTTCGATTACCACCGCATCTTCCCCTTGTTCGATATTCCCCCCTTGGGATAGGGGGCGTGCTCGCGTTTTCATGCCCTTGATCACGACTCCGCCGAGTCCGCCACGACGGAGAACGTCTTCCGTCCCCGCGCACCGGCTGCGAGGCCCGCGGCGAAGCCGAGGAAGACCGCTCCGCTGAGGATGATGAGCGATCCGCCGAGCCCCGGCTTGGCGGACATGAGCGCTACGACTCCCAGGCCGATGCCGGTCCGAAGCCAGGCCGACAGCAGCAACACGGGGTCTTGGAGCTGGCGCCGCAGGGCGGGGGAGAGCGCACCTTCGCCCGACAGTTCCTTCGCCATCGAGCCAATCCGGCGCCCGGTGACCACCGCTCCCAGGACAGCCATCGTGACCAGTCCGATCAACCCAAGGATGATCCAGGGCTGGGATCCCCACCGTGTCACGGTCAGGTAAATACCGGTGATGATGAGGGTGAGGCCGGAGGGACCTCCCACCCGGCGAAGGCCCTGGAGTAACCCCGCCCAGTCCCGGAACTGGCCGACCGATCGGGCTCGGCGGAGATTGGAGAGGCCGGCCCACTCCAGGGCGAGGGCGGCGAAGAGACCGAGTGCGCCTACGATGTGGAGAAACAGAGCGGCGTAGTACAGAGACATGGGACCCTCCATGACAGTGCAATCTGAAGCGAAGCCACGGCAGTGCCGCCGAAGCGGCACTCTATATTTAGTTGTACTGTACGTACAATTAAAGTAGGCGTTTCATGACTCCTCGCCCCTATCGCCAGGGCCGGCGCCAGCTCGCCGCCCAAAAGACCCGCGCCAAGGTCCTCCGCGCCGCCCGGTCCCTCCTGACCGGGAGGGGAACCGAACGTTTCAGCCTGGACGCGGTCGCTGAGCGGGCTGGGGTGGCCCGGATGACGGTCTATTACCAGTTCCGCTCCCGGCGGGGGCTGATCGAGGCGCTCTTCGACTCGTTCGCGGAGGGAGGCGAACTACCGGAGCAATTAGGAGTTGCGTTTCAGCAGTCGGATCCTGATCAGGTCCTGGCCGGTGTGGTCAGCGCCTTTGCCCATTTCTGGCAGGCCGGACGGACCTGGGTCCGCCGGGTGCGAGCCCTGGGCGTGCTGGACGCCGAGCTGGGAGCGGCGATCGAGGCGCGGAATGCCCGGCGGCGTCAGGTGATGCGGACTGTGATGGAACGCATGATACAGCGACGGGGCCGTCCGTCCGCCACCGAACGGGCCGAGGTGGAGGAGGTCCTGTACGCGCTGACCAGTTTCGAAATGTTCGACGCGCTGGCGGGCCCGAAGCGAAGCCTCGAGGATATCGCCCCGACCGTGCTGCGGCTGGCCCGGGCGGCGCTTAACCAGCAAGACGGATCTCGCCGGTGACGGCTCGCAGCGATCATTTCGATGGCCGGCGGTTCTTCAATCCGGGCGGCGCGAATGGCCAGCCTTTCTGGAAGGCACCATCCATGCTGCTCACGCCAAGAACCCGGTGGCCGTCGAATGTTCCCGTTGACCAGAAACAGCCGCCGCAGGCTGGGCCGGGAGATGTTGTCGTCACGTTCATCGGCCACGCCTCCTTTCTCCTGCAGATTGGGGACATCAAACTGCTGATCGATCCGGTCTATTCCGAACGAGCGAGCCCGTTTTCCTTCATCGGTCCCCGCAGGGTACGGGCGCCGGGAGTACGATTCGACGATCTGCCTCCGATTTCCTGCGTGCTGTTGAGTCACAATCACTACGATCACTGCGACCTGCGGACTCTGCGCGCTCTCGACCGGCGCTTTCACATGCCGATCGTGACGCCAGTCGGCAATCGGCGACTGCTCCAGTCAGCCGGCATCGAGCACATCGAGGAACTCGACTGGTGGG
Organism: uncultured Gemmatimonadales bacterium; assembly: GCA_963821525.1. Classification (GTDB taxonomy): domain Bacteria; phylum Gemmatimonadota; class Gemmatimonadetes; order Gemmatimonadales; family GWC2-71-9; genus DATBGE01. The sequence continues at coordinate 771,177 of CAWGED010000005.1, forward strand.
AGAACGCTCATACCGCACCGCTCCCCGTCACGCTCACCCCGGCCCAGCACTTCTCGGCCCGCCACCCGTTCGACCGGAACCGTGCGCTGTGGGCAGGGTTCCTGATCGAGGCGTTTGGCCGGCGGATCCTGTTCGCGGGAGATACCGGGTATGGCGCGCATTTCCGGGAGATCGCGGCGCGGTTGGGCCCGATCGACTTCGCCTTGATCCCGATCGGAGCCTACGAGCCGCGCTGGTTCATGAAGGACATCCATATGAATCCCGCGGAAGCCGTGCAGGCGCACCTCGATCTTGCGGCGAGGGAAAGTCTTGCCATGCATTTCGGGACTTTTCAGTTGACACCGGAGGGCTTAGACGACCCTCCTCGTGAACTTGCGAAGGCATTACTCGAGCGGGGCGTTCCCGCGGAGCGATTCAGGACCGTTGCGGTGGGCGAGTCAGTTTTGGTTAGGGCGGCGCCAGACGCGATAGGTGGGTGAGAACGCAGCGCCAGCTCGAGCCCTCGCGGATGAACATGTTGGATTGCCGTTCGACCTCGCGGAACGCATGGCCGCGAAACTTTCCCGCCGAAACTCCGCTCGCCGTGACGATCGCCGCACTGCCGTAGACCCGGATCTGGACGTCCTCCGATTCCATGACATCATGGCTTAGCTCTCCGGATTCGATCACAGCCAGGAATGCGGCCCTGTCGATCGTCCGGCCGTCGGAGCCGATGAGGATCCAATCCTCCGCCATGTAGCGGCCAATCTCGTCCGTGTCGTTGCGGATCATGGCGGCATCCCAATCGCGCACGACCGCGAGGAGTTCGGCCTCGGGTCCTGAAGTTGTCATGTCGCGTCTCGCTTCCTCAGTCCCCATCCGAACAGCGCCAGGAACATCGCCGGAATCCAAATCCACACAAATTCACTCTTCAGCACCGTCAGCGCCCGATCGGTGAAGAACCGGGAGACGCCGATCGGGGAGACTCGTATCGGAGTCCAGGGCAGAAAGTATCGAGCGTTGGAGAACGGTGCGAAGAACGCGACGCCCAGGCCGCCGTCGGTCATCGCATCGAGGAAACCGTGGCTGGCGGTGGCGAGGAAGAGATAGGCAAACAGGGCCTTGCTACCGAGCCCCGGGAAGCCGTGCCGAAAGAAGGTAAAGGTGACGAGGCCGGCGAGTGCCGCGGCGAAGGGCAGGGAATGGGTCAGGCCCCGGTGGCCCAGCGGATCTCCGTAGTGGATGCCGAGGCCGAAGCCGAGGACATCGAGATCGGGCAGCACTGAACAGAGGGCACCGGCGACCCAGAAACGCTTCGGAACTCCCGGCCGGTAGAAGCAGGCGCCGATACTGAGTGCTGCGATCGCGTGGGAGAACGCTGAGGGCAAATCGATTCTCCGGCTGGGGCGCCTACTCCGTAATCACCCGGCTCCGCCTCCACCAGCGAACGAAGATCCTGGGATCCCGAACGTGGCCAGTTGCCAGATCCGCGTCGCGCGCCTTGCACTCATTCGACTGTGCTGCAACGGTTGCTAGGCGCCGCGGGCTCGGGGGCAAGATGCTACGCGCTCGCAGACAGCGACGAAACGGGCCGCAGCAACTCAGGCTTGAAGAACCGGCTCGCAAGGGCCGCCAAGATGATTGGCGTGAAGCCGACCACGACGGCGTGGACCAGCAGGCCCGCATTGCCGATCACCCCGGCCTTGTAAAGCCGTATCCTATGAAAAGGAAAGCATGGGTGACGGCTCCGGAGACGTACGACACCCCACGACCTTGCCGCTGTATGGCCCGCGAATCGCGGAGACGTAATGACGCAGACGGAGAACGGATAAACAAGAAGACGGCGCTCCACAGACCGGTGTTGTAAGAGCGGCGGCGATGCCCCCCGCGGTGTGCACAAGACCGTTGGCGAAGAGCAATCCCCAGAAGCTGAGGCCGATGAGGAGGTTGCGCTTGCAGAGGTACGCCGCGAGCGGTGCCCCGAACCACATGAGAGCGATGTTCACCGTCGGGTAGAAGGCCAGCGGAATAGGGCAGTCCGGATATGGCTGAAAGCCTATCTTCTGGCAGATCATTTCCTGGATTGAGTAGTTAAAGCCCAGCGTCGGCAGGCTGTATTCTTCGAACTGATGAATCCAGTAGAACGGCGCGGCAAGCCACGCCAGCCACGTGGATCACGCCAGCGTGACACCGTGGTGTTACCACGGAATGTGTCGGTCAGCAGCAAGATGGGGACCATCACGATAGCTCATCCCAGCCCTATGAAGGGCCACACGGAGTAGAACCAGTGTGTTTGCGCGGTGCTCCCTATTGTTGTGGTCGTGGCCTTTGTGAGCGACCTAACCTGATCTTCTGCTGCGCCATCTTGCCCGAGGGCTTCCGCCACCGACGCATAAGTACCACCGCCTCGCCCAGCAGGTAGATCTGGACCTGGTGCCCTGCCTCGGCGAGGGCCAGGCCGTGAGAGAACGGGAAGGCGGCCTTGGTGGGATCATCCGAGCCACAGGCGCGCTTGATCAGAATCTTGAGCGGGGCCGCGCGAATTCTCGACGGCGGATGCCGGTAGCAGTGCCGCAAGAGGTCACGGGAGCTGGGCGAGTAGCTCCGTCGCGCCATGGAAACCTCCCGATGGAACGGTTACCGGGACTTCGGTGGTTCCTGGTAAAGGCCGATGATGTTCCCGCCCGGATCGCGGAACCGCGCCGTGATCTCCGGTGCATCGACGCCCAGTGGCTGCACGATCGTGCCCCCGGCCGCGACAACGGACTTCACGGCAGCCTCGACGCTATCCACCATGATGTAGAAGAGCAGGCCGGGTGCAGGCGACGCTGGACGACCGATAACCCAGGCTCCGCTCACTTCACCCGTCGTATCGTCGAATGCGGTGGCTCCGTCACCCCGCTTGCGAATGTTCCAGCCAAACACCTTCGAATAGAACTCGGCGGACTTGGCCACGTCCGTCGCGGGCATTTCGAGGTAGCAGATCTTGCCGTTTCTGTTGGTAGGGGACATGAGGGGATTGGTAATTGGAAATTGACAATTGGTAATTGAAAATAGACCCGACCTTGGCGATCACCCAGATCTCTGATGATGGAAGGCGGTCCTTTCGCAGTTGTCTCTACGGCCGAAAGATATCGGCGAGCCGGGCGATGTAGATATCGCTATTCCCGTTCCTGTCGTCTTCCCACACCAGGTAGTCCTGTGAAATCCAGGGGAGCCGCTGCGAGGAAGCGAGATTGGTGACACGTACCTGCCTCCCGGCGTCGAGATCGTAGGCGTAGATCTCGTCGTTTGCGCTCATCCACGCGATACGGGCGCCCCACATCGTGAGCGCATTCTCGAAGGAATCGGCGTTCACCGGACGCTCGTGGTCCGACCGGTTGAAGTCGTACTCGTAGAGGCTGAAGAGTCCTCCCCGACTGTCGCCCCAGACGATGCGATCGCCGAAGATGGCGCTGCCTCGCGCCAGGGTGGTACCCTCGGTGAGGCGGGTCTCGATTCCTGTCGAGAAGTCGTAGGTGTAGAGGTCCCACCAGGTCCCGTGGTTCCGCTTGTCCGACCAGGTCGCGCTGTCGCCGAAGATCGCCGGATCCGCTTGGTCGGTGGTGTCGGTGGTGAGCCGAGTCTCCTTCTTGGTATTGAAATCGTAGGTGTAGATGTCCCAGTTGTTGTTCCGGTTCATGTGCCAGGCCGCCCGATGGCCGGACAGGGCCAACCGACCGAAGCCGTAATTGCGGTCGGCGGTTGCGAATTGTGTTTCCTGTCCGGTGTTCAGGTCGTAAGTCAGGAGTTGCCAGTCCCCTGTGGGGGGGAGCCGGACATATATCACCCGATCGCCGTCGATGGTTGGGATGGTGTTGTCGGTATTTATCGGCGTGAGCGTTGTGGTGTCTCCAGTGACCAGGTCGAGGAGGACGACGGCCTTATTTCCAGGCGCTAACCAGTCCCCGAAGACCACCCGGTTTCCCGATACTGAAGGGAAATCCTGAGTATTAGGAGCATCGGTCAGCCGGCACCAGGAGTCGAGCTGGGTATCGGGTTTGCAAAAGGTGATGGCGGGGACGACGTGAAAGGAGGCAGTGCCGGTGACGCCTGCCGCGCTGGCCCTGACCGTCGCGGAGCCGCCGGCGAAGCCGGTCACAACGCCGTTCTCATCAACCGAGGCGACGGCCAGGTCGTCGGTGGTCCAGGTTATCGTGACACCACTGACGACCGCCCCGTTTTGGTCGGTGAGGTGCGCCGTGTACTGTGCCCGTCCTCCGACATCCAGGGTTGCAGGCCCGGTCACGGTCAGTTGAGCAGGCTGATCGCCGGTCGTACTCGTACTCTCCCCGCACCCAGGCGAGAAGCACGATTCCAGCGACCAGCGTCAGGCCAACGGGTGCCCGGCTCACCGCCTTAGCTGCCATGACGATCGTCTCCGTTCCGCTCACCCCATTCGCTGGATCAGCATCGGGATGCTCATGCGCATCCTTGCCTTCGAGCGTGGCATAGTCCGCCGCCTGCTGCTCGTAGGTATCGATCGAGGGGCTGTCGCCGCGGGTGGGGCGCTGTCCAGGGGATTCCGGGCACCAGACCCTGATGGTGTACTTGCCGCCGGCGGTGCCGGTGCTCGCGTGCTCGGCGACCAGCATGCCGGGTCCTTCGAAGGCTGGTCCATCGGGCGACTTCACCTTACAGGTGACTTTTCCGGCAGCGACCGTGGCCGTGATCGATCGGCTCTGGGTGCCGTCGGCGGTCTTAAGCTCGGAGGAGTAGCTCACGGTCCCGCTGTAGTAGTGCGCGCAGTTCCAGTTCGAGAGGCTGTCGGTCTTGCACCCGGACCAGGGGCCGCTGGCCTGAGCTCGCAGGTGAGCCGGGCCTTGCGACAGTACGAGTGGAAGCAGGAATAGAGCGGCACGTCGGGGCAGCATCGCCATGGGGCCTCCTGGCCTGGGGGAATCCCTACCGGCGATAAGCTGCGGCCTGCGGCGGCGGGAGACAAGCCGTGCACTCATGCTGCTGTGATTCAGCAGGCGTTTGGGCGAGTCGCCTACCCGATCGAACAACGCCATCTCCTCGGGCGTCGGCACCTGAAAGATCGCGAACCACTTCGCGACGTCTTCCTGGGTTATTGGAGGGTTCTCCCGGTCGCGCTCTCTGATCCGCTGGTAGAGAGTATCGGCAGGTGCCGACACGTAGCGCAGTTCAACCGCCGCTCCCAGCTCGCGGGCTCGGAGACGTAACGCATCACGCTCGGCTCGTGCCCAGGTGCCCCATTCGATAATGACGACCATGCCGAGCGCGAGGAGGCGCTGTGCGAGGGTCCACTGCAATGTCTCGATGCGCTGGCGGCTCTCCTCATCGTAGAGATTGATACTCAACGCGTCCATCCAGTCGTCGGGCGACAGGCGAACGGCACTAAAGTCATGTTCCAGCGCCTGGGCGACCGTGGTCTTCCCGGAGCCAGGAAGGCCACATACGATGATCAGCCGAGCCTTCACGGTGCCTTAGGGCTTCACCATGACCTTGATCGCTGCCCGCTCATTCATCGCCCGGTAGCCGTCGGGAACCTGGTCGAGGCCGATGACCCGGTCGAAGACCCGCCCGGGCGCGATTTTGCCCTCGAGGATGTCGGGGAGAAGTTCGTCGATATACGCGCGGACTGGGGCAGGGCCGCCACTGATGGTGACGTTACTGAAGAATGCCGTCTCCCAGGCCGCGGTCGTCTCGTAGTGGGGAACGCCGACCCGGCCGACCGCACCACCCGGGCGGACGATGCCGATCGCAGTACCCAGGGCCTGGTCGGTGCCGACGCATTCGAGAACGGAGTGGGCGCCGAGGTCGCCCGTCAGATCCCGCACGAGCTCCACTGCCTCGTCACCGCGCTCGCTCACGACGTCGGTCGCGCCGAACTCTTTCGCCAGCGCGATACGGTCAGGACGGCGGCCCAGGATAATGATTCTCTCGGCGCCGAGGCGCCGGGCGGCGATGACGCCGCACAAGCCCACGGCCCCGTCGCCGATGATGGCCACCGTCGAGCCGCGGGTAACCTTGGCGGAAACGGCCGCATGATGGCCGGTCCCCATCACATCCGACAGCGTAAGCAGGGAAGGTATCAACGCGTTATCCGCGGCGACCGGCAGAACGACAAGCGTTCCGTCCGCCTGGGGAACCCGCAGCGCTTCGGCCTGGGCTCCCCCGACCTCAGGGGTGCCGAAGAACCCTCCGTGGATGCACGAGGTATTCAGTCCCTCGTGGCAGAAGACGCAGGTTCCGTCCGAGTAGGCGAATGGCATCACCACCAGGTCACCCTTCTTCAGCGTGCGTACGTCGGCTCCGACGGCTTGCACGATGCCGATCGCCTCATGACCCATGGGTCTCGCGCCTTCGCCCGGCTCCATCAGGTTATAGGGCCACAGATCGCTGCCGCAGATGCAGGCGCTGCTGATGGTGATGAGGGCATCGGTGGGTTCGACGATGCGGGGATCCGGTACGGTCTCGACACGCACGTCCCCGGCGCGGTACATGATGGTTGCTCGCATCGCGATCTACGCTCTCCAACTCCTCGGCGCGCATCGTGAATCCCTCGCGCAGCTTGATATAGTCCATCAATCGCCGCAACACTTCGGTCCGCTCCACAGTCGTTAGCGGTTCCCGCCGACCATCGCTGTATTCCCAGGTGGCGTGGATGTGTGACAGGTGGCCGTTGGGGCCACCCCAGTAGGAGGCGAATAGCCATACCCGGCGATCGCCCTCGATGTAATAGGCCGATTCACCGCGCCAGTCGAGCTCCACCGTGAAATCGTATTGAGGGGTTTCGGGCTTCCGGCTCATTTCCACCCGCCCTTCCGTCCGCCCAGCAGCATTGCCGCCATCATGAGCCCATAACCCGCCGCCAGAATCGGAATCGGGGCGCCGCCGATCAGCAGGGCGTTCTCCCGGGCCGACTCGGTTCCCCTCTGCCACAGCGCACCGCTCACACCGATCATTCCCAACACCGCCAGGAGCGGCATCAGCAACGCACCTCGGGTCCTTCCGGTCCGAGTGGCCATCAGGCCGATCAGATACATCAGCGCCGCGCCATCGATGGTCCACGCCACAATCATCCAGCGGGTCAGGGGCGCGGCTGCGAAAGGTCGTGAGCGCCATGACTGCGGCTCCCAGGATCACCCAGATCAGCCAGGAGACCACGATGATCCCCGGCAGCTGACCTCGACCTACCTTATAACCCCAGCGCAACACCGCAGCCCCCAGCTGGCCGCTGGCGGTGGCGACGCCGACCGGCTGGCGAGCGAGCAGTAGCGCCGCAAGACCACACAATACAGCGACCACTCCGCTCCACACCGCCAGCCCCAGGGGCAGGCCCCAGCGCAGTGAGCACCAAACCGCGAATGCGGCCATCAGGGCCGTTACCGCGAAGCGACGAATCGTCGCGAACATCACGGGTGGGGGTGACTCATCATTGGGCGAACAGGCTGTCATACCGGCCAGTGGCGAGCGCCGCGTCAACCCGATGTCCGAGCGTGGCCACCAGTGTCGTGTCCGCGGGACTGCCCCGTTCGGTATCGATCATGACATAACCGAAGTCGGAGCTGAAGTCGACGTTGACCTTATTGCCTTCGATGATCACCGGGACCTTGTAGGCTCCGGAATCGGCTGGCTGCCGTTCGCCTTTGAATTCCTCGACCAGGAGGTCCACCAGGGCGTTGCGCAGTGCTTCGGAACCTTTCTCCAACCGGTAAGTCCGGTAGCCGTCGCTCTCGACCGACAGCTCGCCCTTATAGGGTAGCGGCACGAAATGCCGGCGTTCGGCCAGGTGGTCTACCCCGTCAGCTCCCCGCGTCCACTCGAAATGGTGATCCAGCCAGGCGGGGTCGAGCGACTCCAGCTTGGCATAGCGCATTCGGGCCGGATCGATCGGCAAGGTGTAAGACCGATTCGCTACCGCATCGGTGACCAGCAGCATCGGCCTCGGCGGCTGCGAATCGCTCAACTGGACGTAGGTGACAAAGCTTCGCCCGTCGGGGGAGAGGCCCAGCGGCGGCACTGCGGGGATGTCATAGACGGTGCTGTCCGCAATGACGTGTCGCACCGTCAGCTGACGAGTATCGACAACCCGTATCCGATCCGATAGAGTCCGGGGTTGGCGTAGCTGATCCGATCGATCCGGCCGTACACCGCTTTCCATGTGGCGGCGGCGCGGAACAGCGCGGTATCAGACGTCAGGACCTGGCCTTTCATCCTTCTGCTGGCCGACGACACGAAGTCGATGCGGACCTTGTCTCCCTCCTCGGCCACCAGGTAGCAGTAGCCCGTGCCGTCGGGCGGATCCACATGGATCAGGAAGGCCGGCCGAGGACCGGCCAGCAGGGCAACGTCGTCGATCCGATCGAAGTGTTCGGTCGCGTCTGCCTGTCGCGCTGGTCTTTCCCTCGATGACCAGCGGCTGCCCCCGATAGCGGAGGGCGAAACTGGCGCTGGCCGCGTTGACCGTCCGCCCCTCTTGCTGTTCCTGGCGGAACCAGCTCGCGGTCGTGACGACCTCGAATGGTCCCAGGCTCTCGGTGCGGGTCGGACTGCTCACCTTCTGCACCCGGTATCGAAAACTCACCAGGTCGGGCGGAACCTTGACCCCGGGGCGGAAGTTGGGCTCCCAGCCACTCCACTCCAGATTCTTCTTGCGCGGAAAGGCGGGGAGCAGCACCTGGAACCCCGGAGTGTCCTTCCCGCCGGTGTTCACCGTCAGCATGCGAGTGCCGCGGCTGGTGAAGACGCTGACGGCGCCGGGCACCACCCAGCGGCCCTCCACCTGGTGGGCATCCTCCATCCAGAGCGGCCCGTACTCCGAGGCTCTCACGGTATGGGAGAAGTAGGGAATCGAGTGGAGGCCAATGGAGGCCTCGTCCTTTCCTTCGGCCTTCGGCGCCTCCTTCTGTCCCTCCGGCCAGCGCACCTCGACCGCGAGCAGCAATGGCTCGCCGTCGATTTCCGGTGGCACATCGGCCAGCGCCCTGGTAAGGCCAAGACTCAACGCGCCAATCCCGATCACCAGGCCCAGGGAGATGCCGAGCGCCCTGAGGAATCCGGGGTGCGCCCCGCCAGCTACCATGCGTGCGGTGATGAGACCGATGAGCACCCCAGCTCCGAAGCTGAGGATGGCGATTGCTGCGACGAAATACCCCGACTCCCCCTCTCGGCCGGAGATGTGATACCAGTCCACCGCCATCGCCGCGATGACGCCGCCGACGAAGAGGGCGAGCAGGCCAGTCAGCAGCGCGCTGAAAATGGAGGCGGGCCAGGACATAGGAGACCGGGGCGGAGGAAGGGGAAATGCCGCCCTATTTTACCTCGGCGGGATAATCTGAGGGAGGGCGACAGAGACCTGACTACAACCTTGATCCGCACCCAGAAGGGTTAAAATTGAGTGACGAACGTGCGTCACACTTAGATCTGTGGAGGAACCAATGTATCTCGTCCGCGAAATCTTCAATTGCAAGCCGGGCAAGGTGCGCCCGATGGTGGATAAGTTCATCGCGATGGGAAAGCTGGGCGAAAAGGTTGGCATGCCCCGCATGCGGGTCATGACCGATCTCTGTGCTGAGCACTACTGGACGGTCGTTGCGGAGATGGAGGTGCCGAGTCTCCAGGCCTTCGAGGACATGATGAAAAATGCTCCGGGTTCCCCGGAGGTCATGAAGGAGATCGAGGAGCTCATGAAGGGCTATCACGATCTTGTTGATCACGGGAGGCGGGAGATCTACAAGATCGAGGGCTGACCGATAGAAAGGAAAGTAGAAACCGCCTGTCCGGTTGTCGGGACAGGCGGTTCAGGAGAGGGAACAGGGCGGGGGTCTGCCAAGGTTCTCGGCGCGCCTCACCTCACCCCCCCCGCCTCAGCAGAAGGTCGTCTGCTGGCAGTCCACCAACACCGCCGCGCCGCGAAGCCGGGGCGGGCCGAACGCCATCGTGTTCGAGCCGGTCGCCGTGTTGCCGGGGAAGGATATCGGGGCGGACGCGGTGATGTTGAAGCCTGGCCCATGCAGCGACGCGGGGGTGCACTCGATGATGCCGAGGCCCGCCGGCACGCTGTTCAGGCAACTGCCCCCGATGATGGTGTCGGCCTGGCCGATGCCCGTGAGCGCCGTCGCGGCCCAGCCGGCGTTGGGGCCATTCCAAATCGCGCCGAAGGAGGACCCGACGAATCCGGGTGTCGCCGAGACCAAGCCGAGGCCGTAGGCGATATCGCTCCCGGAGATGACCACGGCCCCCTCGAACGCCCCCTCGTTCGGGAGGACCTGCACCATTCCCAGCTCGACCCCGAAGGCCCAGCCGCTGCCCGCCAGGTTTGCCCCCGGCATCCGCGCCACGGCAGACTCGCCCCGGATGAAGTTGACCCCACTCACCGCGGTGACCGTTAGACCGCCCTCGATCATCCCGGCTGCGCTCCTGAGGATGAGGGTGCCCAATCCGTCTTCGGCGGCCTCCGCGTTCACCGCCGCGGCGTTGAGCGCCGTGGTCATCGCATTTCGCTCCGCCTGAGTCGGCTGAGCGCCAGCGCCAGGGCCATTGCCGCCGTCCCCGCTACTGCCACAGGCGGGGAGCAGGAGGCCAGCCACCACCATGCTGAAGAAGCTGCTGCGGAACCTGGACATGAATTGCCTCCGGGATGAGGTGACGTGTGAGCCTAGAGCATCCTTCCCTGGGACACTGCCCCCGCCGCCGGTGACGGTCCAGTCGATGGTCTGATTCTGGATGTCAATCGCTTCGGTGAGTTCAACCTGGACCTGCACCATGCCGCCAGTGAGGCCCGCCTGCCTGTCCTTGCCTTGCACCACCGTAAGGGCCGCTCCGCCGACCCCAGATACCGCCATCCCTCGCTGTTGGTGCAGTCCACCACGCCACTGATGACGACGAGGGTCGTGATCGGTGTACTAGAGACGGGCGGAGTGCCCAAACATTCTCACCCGGCCGGTCTCCCACTGCTTTGCCCCCCTCCGCGGGCTGGCGTGCTACTGCGCCTTCACCGTCGCCTTGGCTGCCTCCCGGCGCTGCGTTCTCCTCTTCGACGAGCCGGTAGGCGATGTAGTACTTGAAGATGTTGGAGACGTAGGTCACGGTCTCGCGCCCAATGCGCTCGGACGCGATCTGCTCCACGTTGCCGAACCAGACGTTCGGGTTCAGTCCGCGCTTCTCGGCCTCCCTCCGCAACTGGCTGACCCGGCCCGGCCCCGCGTTGTACGACGCGAAGGTGAACAGCGCCTTGTTCAGGTCGTCCATCGGCTCGTTCTCGAAGTACGTGTCCCGCACGGTGCGCATGTATTTGACGCCGGCATGGATGTTCGGCTCGAGTTACGTGATGTCGCCGACTTTCAGTGACGCGCCGGTCTCCGGCATGATCTGCATGATGCCGATGGCTCCGACCGGGCTCCTGGCGTTCTGATTGAGCCGGGACTCCTGGTATGCCTGAGCGGCCATCAGCAGGTAATCCACGTTGTACTTGTCGCTGTACTTCCGAAACAGCTCCACGACCGCGAGGAACGTCTTGCGCCCTTTCGCAGACGTGGCGCTCTGCGCGTAGGTCGCGTCGACGAGGTATTTGCGCTGGACCTGGTTGCCAAAGGCCGATCCCAGCCCGTACTTCCCCATGAACGTGTTCAGAGCGGCGAGCAGCTGCGGGTTGTTCTTGCGGACCGCGATGCCGAGGCTACCGCCGGTCTGCAGCGCAACATTCTCGTGGACGAGGAGGTTGGGAAAGACCTTGCTCCAGAAGACTGCGAGGTAGTCGTCGACCACGATGGTCGGGATCAGGCCCGCGTTCACCATCTCGAGCAGGTCGTCGTCCTCCAGGTTCGCCGGGGCCTCCTCAATCAGCACCGGAGGTTTGCCCTCGGCTTTGAACCTCTCGTTGAGCGCCAGCAGGTTCTGGTAATAACCGCCTAGTTTGCGGGCGAAGACTTCCCTGCCTGCCAGGTCCTCGAGGGAGCCGATCGTCGGCGTCGCCGGGGGCGGTGACCAGGATCTGGTTGACGTTCATCCGGGTGGGGTCGCTGAAGGCGACGTACTGCTGCAGCTCAGGCGTGACCGGGACCTGCGCCGCAACCATGTCCACCTTGCCGTCGACGAGCGCCGGCAGCAGCATTTCGCGCGGCAGCGGGAAGAAGATCACGGAGATCTTGTTGCCGGTGCCGGTCTTGAAGTGTGTGTTGAGCCGTTCCTCCATGAGCTGGCCGTACTCGTACGCGATGCCGCGTTGCTTGCCCCGGTCGATGAAATAGAACGTGCGATTGAACGTCACGCCGACCCGGACGGCCCGTCGCTTGACCAGCTCGTCGAGGTCGCCGGTAAACGGCGTCAGCACGGCCTCGCGCACCGAAAGCGGCAGCTGGGTTTCGAGCTCGGAGGGCGGCAGTGGAATCGGGACGTCCTCGATTGGCGGTTTCTGCGCCTGCTTGTCGCCACCGCACGCGGTGAGTGCCACCAGGCCAACGAGCAGAACAGCGGTGAGATCGATCTTTACCTTCATCATCCTCTCCTGCTCCATATCCTGGGCTACTTCGCCCGTCCCCGAAGATCGCGCGCATCATTCAGCAGGCCTGGGTGACAGTCGTCGTTCCCAAGCCTTGGTGACCCAGCAGGCCCTTCCCGTTCTGATATGTACCCGGCTCCCCAATAGGCGGGTGGAGCAGGAATGCCGCAAGGTGTGGCCGCTTGCCCTTTGGGGAATCCCGATCCGCATACCACTTGTGCCATCGCTTGTTGCGCCGCCGACAGATGGAGCTGATGGCGCCGCCGCTGGCCGTGTCGCGAGGGACTGCCAGGGCTCGAATCACGATCCATTGTTCGGGAAACGGGGGAACCTGCCCCACGAACCTGCCCACTGAATTGCTAAGTCCAATTGGCCCCGGTGGATTCGAACCACCATTCTCGGATCCAAAGTCCGATGTCCTGCCGTTGGACGAGGGGCCAGTGCGGCTGCGGGAAAAGTAGTGGGTGAGTGGAAAGTTGGGAGTGGGAAGGAAGCGACTCCCCTCGCCTTCTTGGGGCAGGCTACTCGCGTCCTCGGAACGACGACGGCGGCTCACTCCTAACCTCGACGACCGATGGCCGCCGTGCCCCTTATCAGTAGAGAAGGGGAGAGGGGTTAGGTAAACGAGCCGCTGGAGGACAACGACAGGGGATTAGTTTGTCGGCTTCCGCCCCTCCTTTCCGATTACTAGACACACAGATCCTACGGCACGCCAACCAAACCAGATGCATCTGCATCGGTGTCAAGGAGTTAGTTATGGACCAGTCGCTGGTAAATTCGGGCTTCGATATCGAGCTGCTGATCGGCGGGCGGTACATCGCCTACATGCTGCTCTCCTTCTCGGAAACAGGCTCCATGCCACTCAAGGTGCCGACGGACATAGGGCTGGTTGATGTCTTTCAGCCGGATGACGTCGACCGGCTGTACGAGCCTCATCCGGATGCGATTCCTCTCACCGCCTCCGCCGATTCCTTCAAGACTGAATTGATTTTTGGTCACCCGTCCGGGGCGAACGTCAGGGTCGACGTGGAAGTCTTCACCCGCAACGAGTTCATCTCGGCTTTCGCCAGCTTCGCGCTGATCCATGACACCGATTCACAAGGGAACCAGACCAATCATCGGCTCCGAATTGAAGTCCTAGCGATCGAGCTGACCCCGGGGCTCCTGGGCCTGCTCATCGCCTCCGGGTCGACCCTGGACAAGATGCTGGAACAGGTGAAGGACCAGGTGGATCGCGACGTCCCGCTGCCCTTCATCGGCGCCGGCAGCGACGTGGCCTCGGTCGCGTTTCGCCAACTTCCGTCGCTCGATGGCGGTCCGGTCGCGATCGGCGTCTACCTGAACCTCGGCTTCGCAACGGTGGCAACCTCACCGACTTCCTGCCTGATCGGGGAGACATCTTCGCCGGGAATGAACTTTCTCGAGGAAGGGCAGGACGTCGCCTTCGCGGTGCGCGACGGGTTCTTCAAGGATCTATCGGCTCACCAGAAGTTCCTCTTCGCCGAGCCGAAGAACGATGGGAGTGGGGAGTTCCAGTTCCCGCTCCGCCGCGAGATGTTCGACCCGACGAGCGAGCAGATCGGCCAGCTGTTCAGCGTCACGATCGGCCCGGGCATCAACCCCCAGAATGGGCAGCTCACCGGCGAAATCAGCGTGAAGATCCGGGGCGAGTACTTCGTGGACAACTTCTTCGATCCGGATTTCACCTTCACCCTGACGCTGGTCCCCAACTTCGATGACGGGGTCATCACCTGGTCGCACAAGACCGACCTGAGCTCCGACCTGGCGGCGATCCTGTCGTTCCTCGTGGCTGGGTTCGTCGGTCTGATCGGCTATGCCATCGCCTCGGACGTCGTCGCCGATGCACTGGTGGACGAGGACCAGCAGCAGCAGATGTCCCGGTTCCTCGAGTCGCTGCCGGTCCGGGTACTGACCGAGCTGGTCCGCTGGGACCCGTTTTACGTCACCAAACACCAGATCATGGCGCGGGTGGACGAATGGATCGTGAACGGTAAAGGCATCGCTTTCAGCGGACGCGCGGCACTGGGCAAGGCGACCGAACCGGTTGACCACGTGGTTCTCCGTACCGAAGTCCGCAACAGCCTCTTCGAGATTGAACGCTACGAGTACCGGGTGCGGGATCAGGTCAGAAATGTCATTCCGCGTGATCCATCCCAGGCTTTCTCCGCCACCGACCGGCTCAGCTGGGTCCAGAACGCGACCGACCCGGTTCTCTTTGGGCTGACCGACGACGAGATCGTGGCGCGTTTGGACGCGAAGAAGATCATCGGACGGCAGGACCTCCTGCCCAAGAAGGTCCACCTCGATGATCACAAGATCTTCCGGATGCTCTGCATCACGCCCGCTCGAGGTGAAGGAGCAGATCCGGATCGTCGAAAACAAGTTCAAGAGTGAGACCCGGACCCAGATCTCCAACGATCAGGGGGCTGCGCTGCGTGAGGAGGCCCGGGCCGAACTCGAGGCCGAGCTGGGCATGCCTCCCACCCAGCAGCAGATCAACGAGCGGTTCCAGCAGAAGCTCGACGCTCTGGTGAAGGAAGCCTTCGATGCGTACAAGGAGAGCGCTCAGTACGAGCAGGATGTTGAAGCGGCCGTGGACAGCATACTCCGCCTCGACATGGCTCCAAACGAGTACGGGCTATTGCAGCGGCGGGGAATTCTCCAGGTCGTGGGCTTCGACCTGATCGAGCGGCACAATCGCAAGTTCCGCCCCGGGACGACGATCCTCTATTACCGGGACCGTCCCGATTTCGATCCGAGAGATAACCTGCTGAACATGCTGAAGTACGCGGTGGATCACGCGGCGGCGCCGAACTAGGCGGTAAGGCGGTGTGGCGGTAGGCGGTATGGCGGTAGGGTGAGGCCTTGGAAACGACTGTATGATTCCGAGCGCAGCGAGGAATCCAGTGCGTCCGATCTCGGCCGGGCGGCATCGGGATTCCGTCGCTTCGCTCGGAATGACAGCGCCCGCTCGTGTCTTCCATTTCCCCACACGCCTACCGCCCTACTCCCTACTCCCTCTGAAAGCAACCTCACCAAGGGCCGGATAGTCCACCGGCTTCACCAGGTGGTGATCGAACCCGACGTCTTTCGACTTTCGCCGGTCCTCCTCCTGGCCCCAGCCGGTCAGGGCGATCATCAGCATGTCTCGGCCCCAGGGCTGGGACCGGATGCGGCGGCAGACCTCGAGGCCGTCGAGGTTGGGCATGCCGATGTCGAGGAGGACGACGTCGGGACGAAATGCCTCTGCCACCTCGATCGCTTCGAGTCCCTCGTTGGCCGTGTGTGCCTCGTTGCCCGAGATCTTGAGCAGCATGGCGAGCGAAGAGGCCGCGTCGGTGTTGTCATCCACCACGAGAATGCGACGAGGCTTCGCCGCCGGCACGCTCTCCGGCAACACTCCGTTGCTCGGCGGCGGCGCGCTCATGACCGGGAGCCGAACCACGAACTCGCTCCCCCTGCCGGGCCCCTCGCTATGGGCGGCCACGCTCCCGTCATGCATCTCGACCAGACGCTTGACCAGGGTCAATCCGAGTCCGAGGCCCCCGCGCGATCCTTCGCCGCTCTGCTCGATCTGGGTGAACATCTCGAAGACGCTGGTGAGCCGGTCGGATGGGATGCCCACACCGGTGTCGTTCACCTTTACCAGAACCTCGCTCCCCGCTTGCTCAGCCGTCACCGAGATCCTGCCTCCTGGCGGCGTGTACTTGCATGCGTTGTTGAGCAGGTTGCCGAATACCTGGGCCAGGCGGGCGGGGTCGGCTTCGAGATAGATCGGCCCTGAGGGCAGGGTCACCTTCAGCTGATGGCCCAGAGACTCGGCCTGTGGCAGGGAAGCTTCGACGGCATGCCCGATGATCCGCGCCAAGTCCACCCGCTCCTTGCTGAGCGCGAGCTTGTTGTGGGTAATGCGGCTCACGTCGAGCAGGTCATCTACCAGCCGGACCAGCTGTCCCAGCTGGCGATCCATCGTATCGACAGTCTCGTCCACTCCATTGCCGGTATCGCCGGTGCGCTTGATGATCTCGAGCGTGCTGCGGAGCGGCGCCAGCGGACCTCGAAGTTCGTGGGCCAGAAGGGCCAGGAACTCGTCCTTGCGACGATCCGCCTGTTGGAGTTGGGCCAGCAGGCTATGAATCTTCTCTTCCGCCTTCTTACGATCCGTGATGTCCCTCGCGGTCTTCGAGGCTCCCACGACCTTCCCTGATTCATCGAACACCGGGGATATTGTCAGCGAGATGTGAATGTGCTGGCCGTCCTTTCGGAGCCGGACGGTTTCGAAGTGTTCAACCCGCTCACCGGCCCGGATGCGGCCCAGGATCTCCTTCTCTTCGTCCTGCCGGTCGGGAGGGATAATGATGGTGATATGACGGCCAATCGCTTCCGCGGCCGTGTATCCAAAGAGCCGCTCCGCCGAGGCATTCCAGGTCTGAATGATCCCGTCCACCGTCTTGCTGACGATGGCGTCGTCGGAGGACTCGACGATGGAGGCGAGGAGGCGAGCAGGGCGCTGGGAGGTTCGCATGGCCTCCCCGAAACCAATGATGATGGAGCAGGTGATGAGGTACGCGGTGAGCCCGACCAGAGTGGGCATATCCCAGACGAGTACACCGCGCGGCACGATGAAAAGGTACGAACAGGCGAGGTACCCGAGGAGCACGGCGACCAGTGCGGGGCGCCAGCCGCCGATCCAGACCCCGAACGCGACGGCGCCGTAGAGGGTCACCAGCGGCAGCGAATCGCCCAGGACGGGGTCCAGCAGCCAGCGGATCAGCACGGCCGCCGCGACCGCAACCAGCGTCAAGACGTACGTGAAACCGGGTCTACGCAATCGTACCTCATGGATGGTGCGGAGGGCGGTGCGCAGGGATAGGGAGTAGGGGATAGGGCTGGAAGAATCGAGTCCAGCTCCCCCCCTCCCCTCCCCTACTCCCTACTCCCTACCCCCGGCCATTATAGGCAGCACATCACCGAACTTCCTGCCAAGCATCATGAGCGCATCATCTCGAACTTCCGCACTCCGATACACCGCAAACACCGCCGAACCCGACCCGCTCATCCGGCATACTAGGGGATGGGTCTTGGCGAGGGCCTCGAATGCCTGCCGGATCTCTGGATGATGGCCGAAGACAGCCGATTCGAAATCGTTTCCGGCGAGGCGGCCGATGCTGCCCCAGCTCGAGAGGCTGTCGTGATCCATCGCGATCGCGCCCCGGCGTCCGGCATCATGGTGTGCCGCGTCTACCCAGCGATACGCCTCCGCGGTCGAGACACCGACCTTGGGGATCAACAATATTCCGGGCGCCTGTGGAAGGGGTGGCAGCCGCAACATCCGCTCCCCCCGACCCCAGGCCAGTGCGAGCCCGCTGCCTGAGATGAAGAACGGTACGTCGCTGCCGAGTTTAGCCGCGAACTGAAGCAGCTCGTGACGGGGCACTGCGTCTGCCGCGAGCTGATTGACTGCCAACAGGGACGCGGCTCCATCACTCGAGCCACCGCCCAGCCCGGCCCTGACCGGAATCCTCTTGGTCAGAGTGAGTCGGACACCAAACTTCCTGCCCGTTGCCTCGAGTACCATTTCCGCGGCTCGAACCGCGAGGTTCTGCTCCGCCGGTCCAGTATCGGCCCCGACGACCTCCAGCGCAACCGATCCCCCCTCCACACGCTCGGCGCGTAAAGTATCGGCCAGGCTGATACGGCAGAACAGGGTCTCCAGGCTGTGGTAACCGTCGGCTTCCCGGGCGAGCACGCGCAACAGCAGGTTGACCTTGGCGTGCGCCGCCAGCTCTACGGTCGAGGTCACCCCGGAGATCTCCGGAGGTCGCGGAGCCCGATGTTGGTGCGTGCCACCGACCAGGCACCGAGCAGGGTGATGGGGATGAAGGTGGTGATGTGGTAGGTAAAGGCGTAGGTCGCGGCCAGGCTGGCATCAACATGGTAGAGACCGAGGACCGCGATGATCGGCGCCTCGAAGACGCCGACATATCCCGGCGTCGAGGGAACGGCGATGCCGAACATGATGAGACTCTGCATGAGCAGCGCGCCGGCGAAACTCACCTCGATGCCGAAGGCCGCGAACATCACATAAAAGGAAAGGGCGCTGAGCCCCCAGACGGCAAGCGACCAGAGCACCACACCGAGTATTCGCACCGGCGACTGAAGCGCCGAGAGTCCCTGGCGGATGCCTTCGATGATGGTAACCAGCCGGTCGGCCAGACCCTTGAAGGGAACCACCTTCCGGATCGTGGCTTCCGCGGCCCGAGGAAAGGCAACGACGGCTCCGGCGAGAGCGAGGCCGGCCACCGCGGCGACCCCCACGAGGGTCGCGAGCCGTCCCATGTGTACGCCGCCGACTTCCGCGTCAGCCGGCAGGCCGGCCAGCAGCAGGCCCAGGCCGAGGAAGAATCCGACGGTGAGCGCGTCGAACATCCGCTCGACCGCGATCGAGCTCAGTGCCGCGGTGAACCGCACGCCGGCAAGCCGCGTCGCCGCGAAGGTCCTCACCACTTCTCCGATCCTGAGCGGCAGCACGTTGTTCGCCATGAAGCCCATCGCGATCGCATGCCAGAGGGGACCCGGTGGAAGCCGGCTCCCGTCTTCCGCGCGGAGCAGGAGCTGCCAGCGGAAGATGCGAAGCACGAAGGTGAGCGTCGCCATGACGATGCCCACGATGATCGGAAAGAGCCGAGCCTCCCTCAGGTGAAGGAGGACCTCGGCGAAGTTCACATCCTTGAGCGACCACCACAGCAGCGTCGCGGAAACGACGATACCGAGGAGAGCCTGCCAGACCGGCGGGCGTTGGGTGACGGGTGGGGACGACAAGTGCGACTACTCGACCTGCGCGAGATCTACGAGGTCGAGCAGTTCCTCGACGAGGGGTCGTAAGACTGCGCCGGCTGCATGGGACGCCATTGCCTCCCGGATCTCCATTCGCACGGCGGCGGCGCGAGTGAGTGCGCTGCGGCCCCGGTAGCAGATCGCAGCGATGTCCACGACGGCTGGTTCTTCGGCGGCTCGCGCGAGAGGGGTCGTTGGACGCGGAGCAGGGGTGGGGGCAGGAGGCTGCCGCGGGCACAGCTGCGGCCGCTGGCGCAGGTGCGGCGCGTGGTGTCGGCTTGATCAGCTCTTCGAGCGACGCACCGTCGAGCCCGTTCTCGGCGACCAGCCGGTGGTACTTGAGCAGGCTCGCGAGGATACCGGTGTCTTCCGCGTTCGGGGCGGCTTCGTCGTCGGGGGCGAGGGCCTCGATGGGGACGACGTCTTCTTTGGGGGCGACCGAGGCGACCAGGGCGACGGGGCGACGGGCGACACAGGCAGGGCGGCGCGAGCGGCGGGGAGCCCGATGTTCCGAACATCCTGCGCCAGCACGGCCAACGCCTCGGCGAGGCCGGTCCTCCCACCCGATTCGCTCACGGCCCGCAGCTTGGAGCCGACCGCGCGAAGAATTGCCGCGAACCGGCGATGCTGCGATGCCGCACTGCCGTCGCCGATCGCGCTCCGCGTCGCGGCTGAGATGCTGTCGAGCGCCTCGGCGAGCGGATGATCGGTTACATCGTGGCTCAGGATCTGGAGCACGCCGGAGAGCGAATGCAGCCGGAGACTCTGCATCGTGGGAGATGTCGCCCGCTCCAGTTCATCCGCTGCCTGGCAGAGATGCTCACCCCGGCTCACCAGCTCGGCTGCAACCATCTCGACTCGCGGTGCCACCTGGGGCGCCGTGCCGCGACTCACCACACCCGGTTCGCCATCGGGGAACAGGGTCTCGATCGGGACCACCGCGGTCTGCGGTGGCTCGGCCTTGAGCAGGAGTGCTGCGAACTCCCGGCACTCCGTCGCCTCGGGATCGGGCTTTCCTTGCTCGGCCACGTCGCGCGCCGAGCGGGCCAGCGCCTGCGCCGCCGCGGCGAGCAGTTCGCTGAGCAGAGAACCGGCGGTGCCGCTCAGCGCGTTGCTACTGCGCTCGACGCCATCGAGGATTTCGGCGAGGGGAGGGAAATCAGAGAGCGCGGCGAGACCACGGAGCGGCTGCATCCGGCGCAGCACCGCCTGCATCGGTTCATGCCCGGCAGACGAGCTGCGCAGTGATCGCGAGGCCTGGTCCAGTGCGCTCGCAACAGTCGCCGCCTCGCGCGCGAGAAAGGCGCGGACTCCCGCCTCGCTCACCCCGCTGATGCCACCCGAACCGGGACCCGCCATCGCCTCGAGCCGCATCGCGAGCCGTTCGGCGCGACCACTGTCGTCCGGCGTCCACTTGGTCACGTGGTGGACCAGGTCCCGCATCTCATCGACGGCCGCGGCGACCAGCGTCGCCGTCTCCATGTCCCAGGGCCGTCGCCCATCTCGATAAGCGCGAAGCACGTGCTCGAGGCCGCTCGCCGCGCGGGCGATGAGGTGCTGGTTGGCCATGAGCGCGCTGCCACGAAGAGCGCGGGCGTATCGCACCAGCTCGTCGGGTCGCGGCGCGGTCGCACGGGACACCAGGACACCAAGCCGCTCGAGATACTCGCCGGCTTCGTGCGAAAAGAAGTCGTCAATACCGAGCGGCTGGGTCATCGCGGACTCGGGTAAAGGCTCAGACTCTGGTGAAGGCGAAGGAGAAACACCCTAAGTGTAGGAATCCCCAGCGTTTCGGTCAATTCGCCCGATCGCTACCGGGGGACCAGCCGCCGCATCTCGCTTACCGCTTCCTTCATCCCGGTGAGAATCGCCCGGCTCATCACGCTGTGCCCGATGTTGAGCTCCTCGATCGACTGAACCGCGGCGACCGGCGCGACGTTAAGGTAGGTGAGGCCGTGACCCGCATGAACTGCCAGACCGATTCCGGCGGCGTGGCGGGACGCGTCCTTGAGCTGTTCCAGTGCGGCAGGGCCCTGACGCCAGGTGTGGGCGTAGCGCCCGGTGTGCAGCTCGATCGCGGGAACGCCGAGTTCGCGGGCGCGGTCGATGGTCTCGCGGGTAGGGTCAATGAAGAGGCTCACGCGGCAGCCGGCCCCCGTCAGCCGATTGATGGCTTCGATCAGTCGGGGATCCTTCCGGGAGAGATCGAGTCCGCCCTCGGTGGTGATCTCTTCCCGGCGTTCCGGCACCAGCGTCGCCTGGAACGGTTTGAGCCGGCAGGCCAAGCCTACGATCTCGGAACTCGAGGCCAGCTCGAAGTTGAGCACGGTGCGAACCGAACGGGCCAGGCGTTCGAGGTCTTTGTCCTGCATGTGGCGCCGGTCTTCCCGCAAGTGGGCCGTAATGCCATCGGCGCCAGCGGCTTCGCAGAGCTCGGCGGCCGCCACCGGGTCCGGTTCGTCGGTCTTGCGTGCTTCGCGCAGGGTCGCGACGTGATCGACGTTGATGTATAGACGCATGACGGTTGATGATGTAGAGGCCCCGAGGTTGATTGGGGCCACGCTCGTTTAATTTGCGCCACTCTTTTGAGGGAGCGCGCCCGCGTGACGAGATCGCCAGCGATGGTCTGCCTGATAACGCTACTCGTCGGATGCGGCGGCGGTGGCAGCCCGGCATCTCCGGCACCCGGCAACGCGAGCGATAGCCCGGAGACAGCGGTCAAGAACTTCATGCAGGCGATCGCCGACAGCAATATCACCCGGATGACGCAGCTCTGGGGCACAGCCAAGGGTCCGGCCGCGGAAACCAAGAAGCCGGATGACTACGAAAAGCGAATGATCATCACGCAGCTGTACCTGCGGGGCGCGGGGTACCGGATCATTCGGGTGGACCCGATCACCGACGATCCGACGCGGAACCTGGTGACGGTGGACCTCAATCGGGGCGAATGCACCAAATCGGTGCCGTTCACGGTGGTCAACACGGGCAACAGCTGGATCGTAAATCAGATTGACCTGAACCTGGCCGGGACGCCGGTGCGGCCCTGCGAGCCGTCGGTGCCCGAGGAGGGGAAGCCCTGATCAGTCGGTAAGCTCGATCAGGATCCCCGAGGTGCTCTTGGGGTGGACGAACGCCACGCGGCGCCCACCCGCACCCGGACGAGGTTGCTGATCCACGAGCTGGTAGCCGGCGCGACGGCAGGAATCGAGGGCTTCGTCCAGATCGGGGACCCGGTAGCAGATGTGATGGATGCCGGGACCACGTTTGGCCAGGAACCTGGCAACGGGACTATCGGGGGTGCGGGGCTCCAGGAGCTCGACCTCGGTGTCGCCGAAGTGCAGCGAGACGATCATCGCCCCATCGGACATTTCGGGGCGGCCGGGGGCCAGACCAAGGACCTCGGTATAAAAGGTAAGGGCTGCGGTGATGTCCTCCACCGCGATGCCAACATGGGCGATCCTGGGGCTGGATATCAGGGGAGCCTCCCGGGGAGGATATCACAAGGCGTTTCCGGCCTGCGGGGCGGGCGCAAGTATCCGGTATTGGAAAGGATCATAACGAATGTCGAGCAGCAACGTCACGCATGTAACCGATGACTCGTTCGCCGCCCAGGTGGAGCAGAACGAGGGCCTGACCCTGGTGGACTTCTGGGCCGCCTGGTGTGGACCCTGCGTCGCCATCGCTCCGGCCATCGACCAGCTGGCGGATGAGCTGGTCGGCAAGGTGAAGATCGCCAAGCTGGACACCGATGCCAACCAGCGGACCGCCATCCGGTTCAACGTGCGGTCGATCCCCAGCATCCTGTTCTTCGTGAACGGCAAGCACGTGGACACGGTGGTCGGCGGCCACCCGTCCAGCATCAAGAACGTGCTCACCGGGAAGATTCAACAGCATAGCGGGGAGACGGTCAAGAAGTAATGAGATAAGGAAGTACCGAGTACGACGGAGTACCGAGTACCGAGAGGTGAGAAGGAAGAAGTACGAGGTGGGTAGGAGGCCTGGGTTCCTGGCACTCCTGCCCACCTTTTGTTTCTACCTAACCCCCTGTCCCCCTTCCCTATTGGGAAGGGGGAACTCGTCCGATGAGTCTACGCTGACCTTGGTGAAAAACGGTGTGACTCGAGAACGGTGCTTCGCCCACCAGAGACACTTGCTCGGCGGTGCGCTGTCCCTCCAATGGGAAGGGGTCAGGGGGTTAGGTCACTCAGTCCTCAGTCCTATCCTGCCGTTCCACTACCTTTCCCTCATGGCCGCCACGCTTTACGTCGTCGCGACGCCGCTGGGCAACCTGGGTGACTTGACCCTCCGCGCCCGCGAACTGCTCCGCACGGTAGATGTGGTGGCCGCCGAGGATACCCGCAGGGTTCGGGGACTCCTGACCCACCTCGATGCCCATCCCAGGGTCCTGAGTTTCCACGCCCACTCTCCGGTGCGCCGGCAGGAGACCCTGCTCGAAATCCTCGGCGAGGGGCGCTCGGTTGCCCTCGTGACCGATGCTGGGACACCGGGCATCAGCGATCCCGGTGCCGAGCTCGTGGCCGTCGTGCGCGAAGCCGGCTTTCCTGTCGTCCCCCTGCCAGGACCATCTGCCGTCGGGACTGCGCTCTCAGCCGCCGGGCTTCCCGCGGATCGCTACCTGTTCCTCGGCTTTCTCCCTCGCAAAGGGAAGGAACGCGCCCGCCTCTTGCAGCAAGCCTTGTCGTCGGAATGGACCGTGGTGTTCTACGAGGCGCCGAGTCGGCTGACCGAATTGCTGGGAGACGTGGCGAAGCAACAGCCGGAGCGCCGCGTGGTGGTCGCCCGGGAGCTGACCAAGCTTCATGAGGAGTTCCGGGCCGGAACCGCCACCGAGAC
The DNA here is from genome assembly GCA_963821525.1 of uncultured Gemmatimonadales bacterium. Lineage (GTDB taxonomy): Bacteria > Gemmatimonadota > Gemmatimonadetes > Gemmatimonadales > GWC2-71-9 > DATBGE01. Next base: position 795,376 of record CAWGED010000005.1, read on the forward strand.
GCTCGCGTACTATGAAGGCACTCCACCCCGTGGCGAGGTCACCGTTGTTCTGGAAGGGAACGGCAAGCCGGTCGAGCCGCTCTCGTCCGACGACGTTGCCGCTCGCGCCGTCCGGCTCCTCGCCGAAGGGCTCACCCGTAAGGCCGCGGTGCAGCAGCTTATGAAGGAAACGATGATCTCGCGGAACGAGGCGTACCGGATCGTGATGGAGACGCCGTGATGGGCGGCTCGGCGGCTCGGCGGCTCGGCGGCTCGGTGATTGGCGTGTTGGCGCTCCTGCTTGGAACGGCGGCATCGCTCGAGGCGCAGGCGGCGGGGAGTCGCCTGCCGGGCACCATGACGATCGGGCGCCTGCACTACGACGGTGGGGGGGACTGGTACGCCAATCCTTCCAGCCTGCCGAATCTCCTCGCCGCGATTGCGTCTCGTACCTCGCTCCGGGTCGCGCCGAAAGAACGCGTCGTTACCCTGAGCAGCGACGATCTGTGGGATGTCCCGTACATCCATATGACGGGGCACGGCAACGTCCACTTCAGCGACCAGGACCTGGAGCGGCTGCGGCGCTATCTCCGCCAGGGCGGATTCCTCCATGCGGACGACAATTACGGCATGGACCAGTCCATCCGGAGAGAACTGGCTCGGCTCTTCCCCGATCATCCCCTGGTCGAGGTGCCGCTGAATCACCCGATCTATCACCTGATCTACGATTTTCCCAAGGGCGTCCCCAAGATTCATGTGCACGATGGCAAGCCGGCCCAGGGCTTTGGCATCTTCCTCGATGGCCGGCTGGCGGTCTATTACACGTACCAGTCCGATTTGGGCGACGGCTGGGAGGACTTCGAAGTCCATCATGATCCACCGGAGAAACACGAGGCCGCGCTGCGAATGGGAGTGAACCTCTTCGCCTACGCCGTGGGGTACGGCGGGTGACCGGCTCGCCCACCGCGCAGGCGCTGCACCGCCTGGCCCGGCCGCTCAAGCGCCTCGACGGCCTGGCGTGGCTGGGCTTCGGCCTGGGTGGTGCGCTCCTCGTCCTGGGGCTCCTCTCCTGGGCGGCGCGACTCGGCTGGTACCAGGAACCGACGTGGGTGCTCACGGCCTGGGCTGCGGCGAGCGGTGTCGCTCTCGCGATGCTGGGTCGTGGTTGGCGGAAGCACCGCGAGTTGACACCTCGGCAGGTCGCGGGGTGGCTCGAGGACCGGGGACACCGGCGCGGGTCGCTCACTGGGCACCTGGATGATTCGGTAGCAGGAACCAGTTCGGAGCTACGCCAACTGGCCGATCAACGCTCCGCGACGGCTCTTCAGAACCTCGCGGAGCAGGAACTGCATCCTTATCACCAGAATTTCCAGCGTCGAGCGATGCAGGGTGGCGGTGCAGTGTTGGCCGGACTGACTCTACTCTGGTCGGCTGGGCCCACTCACGGCCCCGCAGCCCTCTTGTTCAAGCCTCGCGCGGCCTGGAGCGCCGCCACTGCGCCGGTTCAAATAAGCCTTTCACAGGATGAGGCCGATCGCGGCGCCACAATTCAGGTCTCGATGCAGGCCTTGGGTCGGCGTCAGGCGATTCTCTGGACCCGCGCACCGGGAGAGGTGTGGCGCGGCCAGGGGATCAAGCTCGATTCACTCGGTATGGCCACGAGAGATATCGGTCCGCTCGAGTCCGATCTCTTCCTCCGCCTCTCCAGCGGCGGCCGTGGCTCGGACACCCTCCAGGTCCATATCCGGATTCCCGCATTTCTCGGCCGGCTCGCGGTTACCGCGCGCTATCCGTCATATCTGGGCCTCGAGGACGAGCCGATCTCGACCGACGGAGACACGATCTACGTGCCCGCGGGCACCCGGCTCGAGACGCGGGGCGAAGCGACTGCTGACTTGAGCGACGCGAGCTGGAGCTCCGGCGGGTACCGCGCCTCGCTCACTACCAATGGACCGAAGTTCGTGGGTGTCTTCACGCCGAGCGGCACTCGCCGGTACACCCTGGATCTGGCCACTGCATCGGGTCAGCCGTTGTCGGGAGACACGGTTCACATGGCGATCGTGGCGGTACTCGACAGCGTACCGCGCGTCGAGGTTCCGGTCCCCGGAGTGGACACGGTGGCGCCACTCTCCCTTCGAGTGCCGCTGGTCGTCGATGCCCAGGACGATCACGGGGTGCGAAGTGTCGTCATCGAGAGTCGCCGCATCAGCCGGCTGGGATTCGCCGATCCGCCCGCGACCGAGATCATCCCGCTGCCCGAGGCCGATCAGCAGCGCGCCATCGTCGGATTCGAGCTCGATCTGAACCAGCGTGGTCTCCTGCCCGGCGACACCATTCGCTATTTCGTCACCGCGGCCGACAACGCTCCGGAGCCCAACCAGGCTCGCTCGAAGGAGTTCGTGCTGCGACTCCCCACCCTGAGCGAGGTACGCCAGGCGACACGCCAGGCATCGGAGTCCGTCTCGGGACGGATAGACAGTCTCGCCGCGGCCAGTCGCCAGCTGGAGCGGGCGACCGAGGACCTCTCTCAGGAACGTCCCCGCAACCAGGCCGACAACGCTGAGGCCGGTAGCACCAACGAGTCTTTGTCCTTCGAGGCCGCGAAGCGAGCCGAAGCTGTAGCAGCCTCTCAGGAACAGCTGCAGAAACAACTCGAAGAGGTGAAGAGCGCCATCGAATCGCTGGAAAAGAGCGCTCAGGCCGCGGGACTCGCCGATCCGGAGTGGCAGAAGCGCCTGGAGGAAATCCGGGAGCAGCTGGATCGTGCGTTGACGCCCGAGCTGAAACAGCAGCTCGCCGAGTTGCAGAAGGCGCTCAAGGATCTGGATCCCGAGAGGACCCAGGAGGCGCTGAAGGATCTGGCGAAGGCGCAGGAGGAGATGCGCGAGGCGCTGGAGCGGAGCAAGGAACTGTTCCGTCGCGCGGCGCTCGAGGGCGATCTGACAAACCTGACCGCCGAATCGAAGGAACTGTCTCAGGCGCAGCAGCAGTGGAACCAGCAGGTGGAGACCGCCGACTCGACTCGCTCCGCCGCGGAAGAAGCGGCCCTCGCGGCACGGGCCGATTCGCTCGCTGCGGCACTCGAGAAGACCGGTGAGCAGCTGTCTCAGGAAGGACGCCAGGAGGCCATGCAGCAGATGGCAGAACGCGCGTCTCAAGCCGGCAAGCAGATGAAACAGGCCCGTCAGTCGGCATCCGCGGGACAGCGGAGTCAGGCGAAACAGCAGGGACAACGCGCCTCGGAGGAGCTGGACCCGCTGAGCGAAGATCTGCAGGAGCAGAGGAAGAACCTGGCCCAGCAGTGGCAGGCCGACGTGGCGCAGGCGCTCGATCGCTCGCTGGCGGAGACGAGCCGCCTGGCCGAGCGCGAGCTTGACGTGAACGAGGCGCTGCGACGCGGCGATGCCTCGGCCGAGGTGCGCGCGGAGCAGGGGGCGTTGGAGGAAGGTGTTGACCGGCTGCTGGACCAGGTGAAGGAAATCAGCGGGAAGAACGCCCTGGTATCCCAGCAGAGCGCCGTTGCTCTCGCGGCCGCCAAGGACCAGATGCGGCGTGCGCGCGACGCGCTGGCCAATGCGGCGCCCAACGCCCGCGAAGGTGCCGCCCGCACCGGTGAAGCGGTGGATGCGCTCAATGCCGCCTCCTACAGCCTGCTGCGGAGCAAGAGTGCGGTACAGGGGGCCGGATCCGGCTCCGGATTGGCCGAGGCACTGGAGCAGATGAATCAGATGGCATCGCAGCAAGGCCAGTTGAGCCAGCAGGCCGGCGGCATGCTCCCGATGCCGGGAGGAGCCGGCGCGATGCAGGAGCAGATCCGGGCGCTCGGCGCCCAGCAGCGCGCCTTGGCCGAACGGTTGGAGCGGATGCGGGCCGGCGGCAATCTCCCGGGCACCGCTGAGATGGCGGACGAAGGAAAAGACCTGGCCCGCCGTCTCGAGGCCGGACGAATCGATCGGCAGACGGTGGAACGGCAGGAACGCCTCTTCCGCCGCATGCTGGACGCCGGCCGCACTCTTCAGGGTCAGGACGAAGACGAGAAAAAGGAACGGCAAAGCACGACGGCTGGGGACGACAGCGTCCATCTGCCTCCCGCTTTGCGTTCTCTGCTCCAGGGCAACGACGCGGTGCTGCGGCTCCCCTCCTGGGAGGCGATGCAGAACCTGAGTCCGTCGGAGCGGCGGATGGTGGTGGAGTATTTCCGGAGGCTGTCGGAGCAGGGTGGAAAGGTGAGCGGTGAGCGGTGAGCGGTGAGCGGGAACTGCCCCTGAACCGGGCACCAGTGTCTCGTTTCCCGCTCACTGCTCACCGCTTACCGCTTACGCTGTTGGTACTACTCCTTCTCGTCCCGGGAAAGGTCTGGGCTCAGGGCGAATCCCTCACCCGCGCCTTCGATCTCGAACGCCGCGGCAGTTTCGCCCAGGCGGCTGATCTGTATCGTTCGGTTCTCGCGACCAAACCCGGTGAAGTGTCGGCTCTCCTGGGCTTGGAGCGCTCTCTCGTCCCGCTGAATCGTCTGCCGGAAATTCTCCCGCAGGTCCGCGCCGCGCTCGCGGCCAATCCCACCGCGGCTCCGATCTACGGCGTTGCTCTCCGGGCCTACTCCGCGGCCAACCAGCTCGACAGCTTGGAATCGGCCGTCGCACAGTGGGCCAAGGTCGCGCCAGGCGACGAGACGCCGTTTCGGGAGTGGGGAGCGGCGGCGCTGGCGCGACACGATCGTTCGACGGCGCGGAAGGCCTACACTATGGGGCGGGAAAAGCTCGGCCGTCCTGATGCGTTGGCTGCCGAAGTCGCGCAGCTCGCGGTCATGGACGAGGACTGGAGTGGAGCCGCCAGGGAATGGGCTCGCGCCACTAAAGCCATGCCGGGATACCGCCCCTCTGCTATCAGCTCGCTCTCCGAGGCGCCGAAGAAGGCTCACGACGACATCCTGAAGCAGCTGGACAAGGAAGATTCTCCCGAGGCCACTCGGCTCTCGGTTGCCCTCCGCGCTCGCTGGGGAGATCCGCTCGGCGCCTTCAACTCGCTCATGGAGAATCTCCCGGAAGGTTCGGCGCCGGCGATAGAGGCGCTGCAACAGTTCCTGGAACAGGCCAAGACCCAGAGCACGCCCGACGCATACAAGGCGCAGGGAAAGGCACTCGAGGAGCTGGCCGAACGCTGGACCGGCGCGCCGCAGAAGGCCCGCTTTCGTCTCGACGCCGCCCGCGCCTACGCGAGCGCCGGTGACCGCGCTTCTGCCCGGCGGATGCTGACCATGATCGCGGAAGACCCGGTCAACGCGCCGACCGTGACCGCGGGAGCCTCCGCGACCCTGGTCGGGCTTCTGGTAGACGAAGGCAAGCTCGACGAAGCGTCCAAGCGGCTGGAGGAGTATCGCAACCTGCTTCCGGTGGATGAGTACCAGGGCCTGAGACGGGACATCGCGCTTGGCTACGGGCGAACCGGTGCGCCGGATCGCGGGTTGGCGTTGCTCGCCTCGGACAGCACAGTAGAAGGAATGGCTGCGGTAGGGCGCATTCAACTCTATCGTGGCGACATCAAGGGAGCATCGGATGCCTTCCGGGCCGCCGGGCCGTTTGCCGGTGACCGGGCTCAGGCGACGGAACGCACCGCTTTGCTCGCGGTACTCCAGCCTATCGACGCCGAGTCGCTTCCGGCACTGGGGTCCGCGTTCGCGAAGCTCGATTCGGGCGACAGCGTTCACGCGGCCGCCGCATTCGAGAAGCTGGCCACGGATCTGCCTCCGACAGGCGGTGGCGCCGAGCTGAAGCTCCTGGCGGGACGGATTCAGGCGGCGCAGAAGCAGCCGGTCGCGGCCGAGCAACTCTTTCGGGCGGCGATCGTGAAAGACGCTCCCGCTACGGCAGCCGCGGCCTCACTGGAGCTTGGTCGCCTGCTGATGGACCAGGAGCGCCCTTCCGAGGCGGCCATAATGCTGGAGAGGATGATCCTGGATTATCCCACGAGCGCCCTCGTGCCCCAGGCGCGACGGCTGCTCGATCAGGCGCGGGGAGCGACGCCGAAGACATGAAGCGGCGAGAATTCCTGAGAACGGCGGGCCGGGCGGGCATGGCGGGAGTGGCGGGCACCTGGCTCGGCTCAATCCCAACCTTCCCGCGGAGAGCCGCCCCGTGGTACCTGATTCCCATGGACGACGTGCAGTCGGATCACCTCAAGGCGTATGGGGTGACCTATCGCGTCCTCGAGCGGGGCAGCCGGGCGGAATGGTTCCTCAACTATCGCGGCGGATCGTTTCTGGTGCCGGGAGAGGTCGGTACCGATCGGGATGCGGCACTGGCGGGGGTGACGCTGGAGCCGCTCGACGAAAACCGGCTGCTCTCGATCCGGGCCCAGATCCAGCAGGAGAACATGGATGCGGTGCCGCTCGAGAAGCCGCCCAAGGTCGCGGTGTACGTCACCCCGGGAGCCTCGCCCTGGGACGACGCGGTCACCATGGTGCTCAACTACGCCGGCATCAGCTTCGAGAAGATCTGGGACCCGGAAGTCGCCACCAAGGCGCTCAAGAAGTACGACTGGCTGCACCTCCACCACGAGGACTTTACCGGCCAGTACTCCAAGTTCTTCCTGAATTACTCCGGCGCGCCCTGGCTCACCGACATGGTGCAGCGCAATCAGGCGACGGCCAAGGCACTCGGTTTCCCCAATGTGCCCGCGGAGAAGCGTGCGGTCGCTCAGGAGATCCGGGCGTTCGTGGATCGCGGCGGGTTTCCTCTTCGCCATGTGCACCGCGACCGAGACGCTCGACCTGGCGCTGGCCAGTGCCAACACCGACATCGCCGCGTCCTATGCCGACGGGACGCCGATGGCGCCCGACGCGGCAAGCCACATGGACTGGAGCCAGACGCTCGCCTTCCAGAATGCGCAGCTGGAGCTGAGCCCCAACGTACCGGCCTTCTCCGACATCGACGGCCACCAGGTCAACTCCCCGGAGCGCCGCCAGCCGCTCGGGGCCTTCAAGCTCTTCGGCTTCAGTGCCAAGATCGATCCGGTCGCCACGATGCTGGTGCAGAACCATCGCGACGTGATCCCCGACTTCTACGGCCTCACAACCTCATTTACCAAGCGCACCCTGAAGCCGGCGGTGACGGTCCTGGCGGACGAGACCGGTGCGTCCTGGGTCAAATACATCCACGGTGAGTTGGGCCAGGGCACCTGGACCTTCTACGGCGGCCACGACCCCGAAGACCCGCAGCACCAGATCGGCGACCCCCCCACCGACCTCTCCCTCCATCCCCATTCTCCGGGGTATCGGTTGATCCTGAACAACGTGCTGTTCCCGGCGGCGAAGAAGAAGGAATTGAAGACGTAAAAGCAGCCGTCAGCCGTCAGCCCATCAGCCTTCAGCTGTCCGCCGCCAGCCTCCAGCAGAGCACCTCATCCCGAGCGAAGCACCTCATCCCGAGGAGCGCGGCGACGAGGGATCTAACCAACTTGCCTTGGCGTCTGGTCCAGGAGGCTAGATCCCTCACTTCGTTCGGGATGAGGTGCCCTGCTGGTGGCTGACAGCAAATCGGTTACCTGCTGACGGCTGAAGGCTGACGGCTGACGGCTGAACGCGACTAAATTCCCCTACCAATGCCTCGCATCCCCCAATCTCTCCAAGCCGCACTACGCACCGAAATCGCCGCTGCCGGCGGTCGGGAGGTCTCCTTCGTCGCCCAGGTGGGACAAGATGGCGAAATCACTGCCGTCCGGGCCGTGGCGCGAGGGACGGTGGAGATGGTGCTGGCGCTGCCCGGCTCGGCGCAGCGGGGGGAGATGCTGCTCCACAATCATCCCAGCGGTGTGCTGGAACCGTCCATCGCCGATCTGAGTGTCGCCGCACGGCTACACGACGGGGGCGTCGGCTTCGGCATCATCAACAACAGCGCGACCGAGCTCTACGTCGTGGTCGAAGTGCCCAAGGGACGGGCGCAAAAAAAGCTCGATGCGCTTGGAGTGGTGAATACGCTGGGAGAACGGGGTCCCGTTGCTCACTGTATGGGACAGTACGAAGATCGGCCCAGTCAGCGTGACATGACCGCCTACATCACCGATGCCTACAACGAGGGCGGCGTGGTCCTGCTCGAGGCCGGTACCGGGGTAGGGAAGTCGTTCGCTTATCTGGTTCCCGCGCTGGCGTGGGCGCAGGCCAACGGGGAGCGCACGGTCGTGAGCACCAACACGATCAACCTTCAGGAACAGCTGGTCGGGAAAGACCTGCCGCTTCTCCGGGACGCGCTCTCGACCGAACAGCACGCGCCGACCTTCGCCCTTCTCAAGGGCTGGCGGAACTATCTCTGTCTCTCCCGGCTTCACGCCGCGATCGGCGCCCAGCGATCACTGCTCGAACCGGACAAGTACGACGAGATCCGCAGCCTTGCCGAATGGGCTGGCCACACTGCCGACGGCACCCTGGCCGACCTCGCGGTCCCTCCCACACCGGAAGTCTGGGACGAGGTCAGCGCCGAAGCCGACCTCTGCACCCGTCTCCAGTGCCCTCACTTCGAGCCCTGTTTCCTGTTCCGCGCTCGACGCGTGGCAGCAGAGGCGGACGTGGTTGTGGTCAATCACCATCTGCTCGCCGCCGACCTCGCGGTTCGGCAGGTGCAGGACAATTGGACCGAGGCCGCGGTTCTGCCGCCCTATCGCCGCCTGATCCTCGACGAGGCTCATCACCTGGAAGACGTCGCGGCCTCCCACCTGGGCATCCAGGTGAGCAGCCGTGGTCTGCGCCGTCTCCTGGGGAGACTGGAACGCAACGGCAAGGGATTGTTGCCGACTCTGGCGCACGAGCTGACCTCTCAGGGCGATCTCCTGAGCCGAGCCAGCCTCGACCTGCTCCGCGGCAAACTGCTCCCGGCGCTCTTCGACGCGCGGCGTGCCACCGACGAACTGCTCCTTCGCCTTCACGGTCGTCTGGAGTCGGAGCCGGGCGGCGTTCTCCGCCTGGGCGAAGACTTCGCGAGCGACCAGGTCTGGTCCCAGGGACTCTCGGTTGATCTCGAAGCCTCGCTGGGCGCGTTTCGCGGGATCCGCGACACAATCGAGACGATTGTCGATCGCCTGACCGGTGCCAGTCCCTCGGATCGGCGCGATCAGCTCCTCCAGGAACTGCGAGGGGTGATGCGAAGGATGGAGGCCGCGTCCGATGGGCTCAATCGAACGCTGCGTCCCGCCGCGGGCGGTCCGCCGATGGTGCGCTGGATGGAACGCACCGGTGCCAAGGGTCAGCAGGTTTCCCTGGCGGCGGTGCCGCTCGACCTCGCCCCGATTCTTCGGGAGCTGCTCTTCGAGCGGGTCGAAACCGTCGCCCTGACCAGCGCCACGCTCGCCGCCGGCGGCGATTTCAACTTCCTTGAATCGCGCCTCGGCCTCAGCGGTGAGCCGAGTCTGGTGAGCACTCGCGAGATCCTGCCATCGCCGTTCGACTTCGGCGCTCAGTGCCTGTTCGGGATTCCCGACGACGTACCCGATCCCCGCGAGGACGAAACGGGACACTCTGCCGCTGCGGTGCAGATCGTTCATGATTTGGCGTGGGCTTCGGACGGTGGACTTTTTGTCCTGTTCACCAGCCACGCCGCGCTACGACGGGTAGCGCGCGAAGTTCGTCACATGGTGGGAGAGCGGTGGCCCCTCCTGGTGCAGGGTGAAGCGCCACGCGACGCTCTGCTCCGCCGCTTCCGCGAGAGCGGGCAGGCCATCCTCTTCGGCACCGATTCATTCTGGGAAGGTGTCGACGTTCCCGGTCGAGCGCTCCGGGCCCTGGTCCTCACCAAGCTACCTTTCAAGGTGCCTTCCGAGCCGCTCACTGCCGCCCGACTCGAGCGGCTGGCAGAGCAGGGCGAAGACGGCTTCATGAACTACCTTCTGCCCCACGCCGCGCTCAAGCTGAAGCAGGGCTTTGGCCGGCTGATCCGGAGGCGGACGGATGTCGGTGTGGTGGTGTTGCTGGACCGGCGAGTGCTTACCAAGCGGTACGGGTCCCTCGTGCTTGGCGGACTTCCGCCAGCCGATCGAGTGGTGGGACCGTGGCGCGAGGTCCGCATCAGGGTCGAGGACTTTTTCGCCCGTCACGGGATCGGAGCCAGTGTATGAGCGGGGTGCGTCCGTCGAAGATCATCGGAGTGGGCCGGAACTATCGCGCGCACGCCGAGGAGCTGGGGAACGAGATGCCGGCACAGCCGATTCTCTTCTTCAAGCCGCCCTCGTCCCTGATCGGTGACGGCGAGGCCATCGTCCTGCCTTCTGTCTCGCAGCGGGTCGAGTTCGAGGCGGAGATCGGCATCGTGGCCGGCGCCCGGCTCCGGAATCTGACGGTCGAAGAGGCGGAGGCCGCTCCACTTGGCTTCGTTTGTGTCAACGACGTGACGGCCCGCGATCTCCAGAAAGTGGACGGCCAATGGGGACGGGCGAAGGGATTCGACACCTTCTGTCCGGTCGGTTCCCGGGTGATTCACGGTGCCGACTGGCGGACCCTGGAAATCATCGGCAGGCTTAACGGCGTCGAGCGCCAGCGCGCACGGGCAACCGACATGGCGTTCTCGATCCCGATGCTGGTCTCGTTCATCAGCCGGGTAATGACCATCGAGCCCGGCGACCTGATCGCCACCGGCACGCCGGCTGGAACGGCACCGATGAAGCCGGGAGACGTAGTGGAGGTGGAGATTCCGGGAGTGGGCGTACTCAAGAACCCGGTGAGATAGGTCTTGGGAGAGCGATGCTGCTGCCGCGCAGGTCGGAGTTTTCCTGGATTGCTGTCGTCGTCACCTTGGCGGTGCACAGCCTGTTGCTCTTCGTGGTCATCGAGGGGCGGCTTCCGGACGTCCCCAAGCGGCAACATCTGATCGCCATCCTGCCGCCAGAGCCCGACCAGGTTCGCGCCTACCCCATGCCTTACTCGGCGCCTCGCCCGTTCATCGGCAAGGGGATTTCGAAGGCGCCGCTGCCGCCGGCCAATCCGCTGCCAGTCAAGGAACCGCCAGTCACTCTTCCAGTCGAGACCCTGACCAGCCCCGACACCGTGGTGCCTCACGTGAAATACGGGAAGCTGTTTCCTGACCTGGGAGATGGCAGGCTCTGGGTTCGTCCGCTGCCGCTTCCACCGAGGGAGCTGGCCAAGCGGCTCGACAAATCCAACGCCGAGCTGGTGGACAGTGCCGTCACCCAGATCATCCAGGCGTTCCTCGATTCGGTGGGTGCCGCGCCGGGTGCGGAGGGCGCCGAGCTCCCGGACTGGACCAAAGAGGTGGATGGGCTCAAGTTCGGGCTGGACTCGAAGAACATTTATATCGCCGGCCTCAAGATTCCGGTGGCGGTGCTGGCGCTGCTGCCGATTCCGGCGGCAACCAACCAGCAGAACGCGTTCAAGCGGGACGGGATCATCTACGACGATCTTCGTCACGCCGCACAGCAGGCCCAGACGATGGATGATTTCAAGGAAGCAATCCGGAAGCTCAGGGAGCAGAGACAGAGGGAGTTGGAGTTCGATCGGGCCCAGCGGGAAAACCCGGATTCCCTGGCGGTGGAGGAAGAACCCAAACAATGAAACTGGTGGACACTGAAGAGACGATCGTCCTGGTCACCGGCTCCGATATTCGGGCCGAGGAGCGGGACCGCCCCACGGCGTACCGCCTCAAGGCCGAAGTGGATCGGAGGGGAGATGGGCAGGCCTTCCGCCGGGCCGTGGTCGTGGGAGACGTGTGGTACCTGGAGAACCGGATCTTCCATCTCAATCCGACGATCGCGATCGGCGGGCCGGGGGTGAACAACCTGAGCGATCAACTCCTGCAGACGCTGCCCGCGGTCTGGACCCAGGATCAGCGACTCTTCGTGCACGCCGATTTCGATGGAGACTTGAAGCGGGCCTGTCTCTGGGGCGCCGATGCCGCGGCGACGGCCGGTGCGGTCGAATACTTCGTGACTCAGGGAATTCTGGACGACCTGCTCCGGCGGATCTGGCGGTTCCGTTCCGGTGTTCTGGTGTGAGGATCAGGGTGGTACGACGGTCCCATCCGGTTTGAGGCGGGCGCCGGTTCCGGGGAAGTCGAGTGCGGTGACCTGGTTGATCAGCGTGGTGGCTTGAGAGGTTGAATCGGGCGCGGGCCCGGTGCCCGGGATCTGAAGCAGCGGGACCATTCGCGCTCCCTCGAATTTCCCTTCACCAGACAGGTTCAGCTGCAGCACCGCGGTGACTCCCAGCGGGCCCGCCAGATTGAATCCCCTGTAGGTCGCGAAGTTCCCCAGCGAATAGAAGATCGGCCTTCCCTTGTAGAACTCGACCCCGCGGAGGACGTGCGGCCCGTGGCCCACGACCGCATCCGCACCGGCGTCGATCACCGCTCGAGCCCACTTCCGCAGATCTCCCCTCGGCTCCTTGGCGAGGAACTCCGGGCCATTCCCGGTACGCACCGCAGTCTTCCCCTCGGTCCCTCCGTGGAAAGTCACTACCAGCAAGTCCACGAGGCCGCGCAGGGAATCCACCAGTGCCGCGCTCTGGTTGATGTTGAGGAGATTGTACGCGTTGGGATAGGTGGAGAAGCCGATCAATCCCACCAGGGTCATCCGCTCGTCGCGAAACACCGGCGTGATCGCGATCTCCTCCACGGGCCCGTACGGAGTGAGACCGAGGTTGCGGAGGATGCTTTCGGTATTGAGCCGAGCGTCGAGGCCGTAATCGTTGGCGTGATTGTTGGCGAGGTTCAGGTGAGTGAACCCGGCGTCCTTGAGCCTCGGCGCCAGCCAGGTTGGCGTGGCGAAGGCATAGCAGTTCGATGGGGGCTTGGGCTTCTTCGTCGCCGCGGGTTTTTTCGCGGGCTTGGGTGCCTTGGTGGAATCGATAGCGGTGGTGTCCGGCGGCGGGCCGCACTTGTAGGACCAACCCGAGTCGGAGAGAACTCCTTCGAAGTTTCCTACGACCAGATCACCCTTGAGCAGCGAATCGACCTGGGCGAAGGTCTGCCGTCCGCTGTCGGGCGGGATTCCGTCGGGGAGGGTGCGGGTGCCGAGGTTGATGTCACCGGTGAAGGCGAGACGGATGGGGAAGGGGTCGTGGACAATTCCTGTCTGGGCGGGAAGGCGGTCAGGCGGGAGGGCGGAAAAGCAACAACAGAGCCTGCCCGATCCAGAGCAATGACCGCCGCTGTCCGACCTGACCGCCGCACTTACCTCCGTGCCGCTTCGAGTCGGGCCAGGCTTTCGTCCCGGCCCACCACCGCCAGCAACTCGTTCACCGGCTCGGAAACCGTCCCGCCGGTCAGCGCGACGCGAATGGGCTGCATGACGTCGCCCAGCTTCTTTCCCTCGCGCTCGGCCAGACTCTTGAGGGTGACTTCGAGATTGGCTGGCGCCCAATCATCGGCGGACAGGGCGGACAGGGCGGACAGGGCGGACGAGAGATTGGTCGAGAAGGCGTCGCCCATCTTGGAAACGAGCTGCGTCCCCTTGGGATCCCGCACGATTTTGGTCGCATCGAGTCGCACCGCCACCTGCTTCGCGATGTCGAGCAGGGTCCGCGACCGCGCCTTCACCGCGTCGATCAGCGCCGACAGACGCTGTCCGTCGCCCTTCACTCCCATCTCGTCCAGGTGGTGCTTCACCGGTCCCAGCAGATCCTCGACCGGAACCAGCGAGAGGTACTCACCGTTCATCCACTCGAGCTTGGTCAGATCGAACACCGCGGGCTTCTTCTGGATCCCGTCGAGCGAGAAGAGCTTGATCATCTCCGCCTCGGGCAGGATCTCGCGGTCTCCGCCGGGCGACCAGCCCAGGAGCGCCAGGAAATTCCGCATCGCGAGCGGCAGGATGCCCAGGTTGCGATAGTCGCCCACCGCGGTCGCGCCGTGACGCTTGGAGAGCTTCTTCCCGTCGGCGCCGAGGATCATCGGCACGTGGGCGAAGGTCGGGATCGGCTTACCCAGCGCGCGGTAGATCGCGATCTGCTTCGGGGTGTTGGAGATGTGGTCGTCGCCCCGGATCACGTGGGTGATCTCCATCGCGATGTCGTCCGACACCACGGCGAGGTTGTAGATCGGGCTCCCGTCGCTCCGCAGGATGATGAAGTCGTCGAGATCGCGGCCCTGGAAGCTGATCCGCTCGTGCACCGCGTCGTCCCAGGCGATCTCCTCATCCGGCATCCGGAGCCGGATACTGAACGGGAGCCCCTTCGCCAGACGCTCATCGATCTCCTGCTTGCTCAGCCGGCCGCAGCCGACCGTCATAACGGAAGGGAGTCCCGGTCTTGTCGGCCCGGGCCCGCTGCGCATCCAGCTCCTCCTTGGTACAGAAGCACCGATACGCCTGATCCCGAGCCAGCATCGCCTCGGCGTCGGCCCGGTGGCGGTCGCCGTAGCCGCCCTGGAAGAAGGGACCCTCGTCGTAGGTGATGCCCAGCCAGGAGAGCCCCTCGAGGATCACCTGGGTGTGAGACTCGGTGCTCCGCTCCTTGTCGGTGTCCTCGATCCGCAGGATGAAGGTGCCGCCGGTGTTCCTGGCGAACAGCCAGTTGAACAGCGCCGTGCGGGCGCCGCCGACATGGAGGTAGCCGGTGGGGGATGGGGCGAAGCGGACGCGGGAGGGGTCATGAAGGTGTCAGGTGCTAGGTGTCAGGTGTCAGGGGATCAAGCGGTGAGCGAGTACGCGGGCTGCGAAGGACTCTGACCACCTGATCACCTGATCCACTGACACCTGCAGTAACGGAGTGGGAGGGATTCGAACCCTCGATAGGGCTTTTCAACCCTATAACGGTTTAGCAAACCGCCGCCTTCAGCCTCTCGGCCACCACTCCAGAGGGCAGGATTCTAGCCCCATCACAGGGCCCCGACAAGGCATTGCACCCCGCGAAACGTCCGGCGCTCCGCTCTGCTGCGGGCATCCCTCGACAGTCACAAGCTCCCACCCCGCTTGACGTTCCCTACAGGGTGCCAAAGGCATACCCATTGCTACTCCTGAGGCATTCCTCGCAACAGGGAGGCAGCCCGTGCGTCACATCACCACGATGGTCCTGTGCGCGGTTCTCGCGGCATGCGCTTCCAGCACCGATCCGGGGCATCGCACCGTCGGTGGAGGCGGTGGAGGCGGCGGAGGTGGCGCTCCTGGTGTACCCGACCTCGGAGTGAACGCGAACCTCAACGGCAAGCGGCCGTTCCCGGACGACAATCCGTGGAATACCCCGGTTGAACACGCTCCCGCTGGATCCCAATTCCGCCAAGATCATCGCCAGCATCGGGCTCACCGACAGCCTGCATCCCGACTTCGGTACCGAGCCGACCTACGGCATTCCCTACGTCGTGGTCAGCGGGACGACTGCAACCAGCACCGTCACGTTCGACTACTCCGACGAGAGCGATCCCGGGCCGTACCCGATCCCATCCAATCCGCCGATCGAGGGCGGGGCCGGGAGCACGGGAGACCGCCACATCCTGATCATCGATCGGGACCACTGGAAACTGTACGAGCTCTATGCCGCGTACCCCGGCGGCTCCGGCTGGACCGCGGGCTCCGGCGCCATCTTCGACCTCAACTCCAATGCGCTCCGTCCCGCCGGCTGGACCTCGGCCGACGCCGCGGGTCTCCCGATTTTCCCGGGGCTGGTGCGCTACGAAGAGGTGGAGGATGGGGTGATCCGGCACGCGATACGCTTCACCGTCCGGCGCTCACGTCACGCCTACGTGGCACCCGCCACACACTACGCCAGCTCGAGCACCAACGACTCGCTCCCGCCGATGGGAATGCGGGTGCGGCTCAAGGCGAGCTTCGACCTGTCGGGCTTCCCGCCCAGGCCCAGGTGATTCTGCAGGCGATGAAGACCTACGGGATGATGGTGGCCGACAACGGCTCCGACTGGTTCTTCCAGGGCGCGTCCGATCCCCGCTGGGACGACGACGACCTCGACAGCATCAAGGGTATCACCGGCAGCAACTTCGAAGTCGTGAAGATGGGGCGCGCTGACGACCAACTAGCCGACCAGGCATCGGGGCGAAATCGATCCGTGCAGATCCGCTATCACCCCAATTGGATTGTGACGCGAGGACGCGCCATATAGCTTTCTCTACCTCCCCGTCACAGGCGAAAAATGTCCCCCACTCGCCACGACCGACGAGCCACCTCCCGCCGTGTCCCCATAGAGGCGTGAAATGTCTCGCGACTCGGTGCTGATCCGGCTCTTCACGATTGTCGGCTTTGTAGGGACGATCGCGGTGGGCTTTACTACATATGGATTTCCGATCGAGGGCGCCGCGACCGATCCAGAACTCTACAAACTGATTGCGGAGGAATCACCTGGGAGCAGAGTCACGCCTATTACGGTGCCCGCCCCTCTAAGCGGGCTTGGGATCGCACCTTTGCCTGACACCGCACGGTCACGTCACAGCGAACCGAGAGACTCTTCAACCAGACTAAATCCGGTCAGCGCCTGGCGGACGGTTGCGGTGGATAGGGATTCAATCGCGGTTCGTCAGTGGCTTGGGCGGTGGGTACTGGCCACCGGCCAAACGCGCGGCGACACCGTCCGTCTGACGCTTTGGCGCTTAACTCTTCGCCACGGGTGCCCTCTGGTCAGCAGGCTGGTCGCCACGAGCGTTGGCGCGGCGAGCTATGAATATCGCCGAGTGAGGGTCACCTCTACCTGCCCTGAGGTGACCTCATCTGTCGAGTAGGCTCACCACCAACTAGCCCACCAACGCCGGCGCCTGAGCCGCAACCCGGTTCAGCGCCGCCGCGAGATCCTCCAGCAGATCGTCGCAGGTCTCGATCCCGACCGAGAGCCGAAGCAGCCCCTCGGTGATTCCGGCGGCCGCCTGCTGCTCCGGCGTCATCGAGGCGTGAGTCATCGTCGCCGGATGGGCGACGAGCGATTCCACGCCGCCGAGTGATTCGGCGAGCGTGAAGCACCGCAGGCCATCGACGAAGGCCGCGACCGCGGACTCTCCACCCTCCAGCTCGAAGCTCACCATCGCCCCGAAGCCCGCCTGCTGACGGGCGGCCAGCTCGTGTCCCGGATGATCGGGCAGGCCGGGATAGTGCACCCGGGCTACCGCGGGATGCCCGGCCAGCAACTCGGCGACCGCGGCGGCGTTCTCCAGGTGGGTGCGAATCCGGGGATGCAGAGTCCGCAGGCCGCGCAGCGTGAGGTAGCTGTCGAACGGCGAACCGGTCACCCCGATCACATTGGCCCACCAGGCGAGTTGCTCGGCGAGGGCCTGTTCCCGGGCCACGACGGCGCCGCCCACCACGTCGCTGTGGCCGTTCAGGTACTTGGTGGTCGAGTGGACCACGATGTCGGCGCCGAGCGTGAGCGGGCGCTGCAGGGCAGGCGAGAGGAAGGTGTTGTCCACCACCAGCAGTGCGTTCGCGCGTGTGGCCAACTGCTTGGCGAGCCGCAGATCGGTGATGCGGAGCAGCGGATTGCTCGGCGTCTCGACCCAGAGCATGCGGGTGGGACGGCTCAGCGCCTCGGTCAGCGCATCCGCCGAACTCTCGTCGATGTATTCGACCTGGAAGTGCCCACGCTCGGCTAGCGAGTCGAGCAGACGACGGGTGCCGCCGTAACAGTCGTGCGGCGCCACCAGCCGGTCTTCCGGCCGGAGCAGTTGCACCACCAGCAGTACCGCCGAGAGCCCGGTGGAGGTCACCACCGCGCCCGCACCCTCCTCCAACTCGGCCAAGGCCAGGCCGAGGACGTCGCGGGTGGGGTTCGCGGTGCGGGTGTAGTCGTAGGTTCGCTTGTCCTTGAACCCGGCGAACGCGTAGGTGGAGGAGAGGTAGATCGGCGGGATCACCGCTCCGTGCTGGCCGTCTGTGGCGATGCCGGTGCGCACCGCGCGGGTCTCGGCGCCGGATCCGGGGGCGACCCGGGGAATACAGGGGACTGCGGCAGTCTCGGTCATGGCAGGACTCCAGGGCCCCAAAACAAAAGACCCGGCGGAAAAAGGGCCGCCAGGCGCTCGCGTTTTAGCATTTGTTTAACGTGGCTGCAATAGGCGGCAAATGACCACGACTTCGATTGTGAGACCTAGTCTAGGGTTGGGGCTCCGGTTCGTCAAGTGACGAGGTAGAAGGACTGGCCAGTCGTGCGGCAATGCTTTCCATCTGTTGGCCCCGTAATCGGGCCCAGCTCGACACTCGGAACGCCCCGTTGGCGAAAATACCGATTCCGGCGATGGCCAGTAACGCGATCCCTGATACCGCAGCATGAAGATGGCCGCCGAGCGAGCTGGAAATAGCGACGGCTCCTGCAACTCCAACAATGGCCAGCCCACTGGCCATCGCGGTGCGGGCGTCTCCCTTCACGGTTCCGAGCCGGAGGCGGTGTCCGTTCGCAGTCGGTTCCAGGAGAGCCTGGAGGTTCCCATTGGTCCACTGACGGAGGGACCCGTAGGACTTGACCGTGCCTCTGGCTCGGAAGGTCTCGCGTAGCTGAACCACCAGCTGGTCCCATTCCGCGTCGGTAAGCCACCGATTGAGCGTTACCGTCCGTTCGACTCCGATCGGGAGCCCAAGAAAGGACCGGGTAACGGCCTGGCGCCGCAGCTCCAGCGATTGAGCCGCCTGGGCCACCGCCTCCGGGGGGATGCCCACCTCGCGGCCGATGTCCTGGAGATCGGCGAGCGTCAGACCTTCATTGCGGGGAGCGTGAGGCGGAGCTGCTTGCGGGTTTTCGGCGGCGGTCAGGAAAATCGCCGCCGTCTCCTCGTCATCGTATCTGCGATCGCTCATGATGGATCTAAGATCGCAGCGAGGGCGGTTCCGGCCAATCCCCTGCGCTGGGCGTCAACTGCAGCCCGACGGTCAGAACACCCTCGTCTTCGTCCCTGATGGGGCTCGGGGTTGCCGTTCTCTTGATTCCAGTGTAGTTCACATCCTGAGGCCGAGTGCTTGTTGTAGCATCCCCTAGTGCTGCTCCTGCAATTCGCTCGACATCTACGTCGGTCCGGCGCACACGTTCCTGCTCGCCCGGGCGCAAACCGTACGTCAAGAAATTCCCCGCCACGTTCAAGGACTTCCCGCCCAGCCGGAAGGTCGGCGGCCTAGGGATGGACAACTATGACCGTCGTTGCGTGGACCAATTCGGGAGACCCAATGAAGCAGATCCTCGCACTCGCCCTCGCCGCAATGGTCATATCAGTCGCATCGTGTTCGACGGACCATAAGGGCGGGGGCTCGACAGCGAGCCTCGGTGCAACGGACGGGCTCGACCGCACGGTCCTGCCGATCCAGGAGCCGAAGGTCACGCCGATCACCGAACTCGACGCGCGCAACGCCAAGGCGCCGCCGCGCTTCGAGGTGAAAGCGCCGCAGGGCGCGCCCAACGTGGTGATCGTCCTGATCGACGACATCGGCTTCGGGCACAGCAGCGCCTTCGGCGGGCCGATCCACATGCCGACGCTGGAGAAGCTGGCGGCGAGCGGATCTGAAGTACAACCGCTTCCACACCACCGCGCTGTGCAGCCCCACTCGCATCGCCCTGCTCACCGGCCGCAACCACCATGTGAACAATGCCGGCGCGATCATGGAACTGGCCACGGCGTTCCCCGGCAACACCGGCATGCGCCCCGGGAGCGTGACGCCCGCTAGCCGAGATCCTGCGCCTGAACGGCTACAGCACCGCGGCCTTCGGCAAGTACCACGAGACCCCGCCCTGGGAAGTCTCCGTGTCCGGTCCCTACGATCGTTGGCCCACCCGCTCCGGCTTCGACAAGTTCTACGGCTTCATCGGCGGCGAGACCAACCAGTGGGCGCCGGGCCATCTTCGACGGCACGGTGCGCATCGAGACGCCGCACACGCCGGGCTACCATTTCACGGTCGACATGACTGATCAGGCGATCAACTGGGTGAGCGCGCAGCAGGCCCTCACGCCCGACAAGCCCTTCTACATGTACTTCGCGACCGGCGCCACGCATGCGCCGCACCACGTGCCCAAGGAGTGGATCGACAAGTACAAAGGCCAGTTCGCCGGCGGCTGGGACAAGCTGCGCGAGGAGACGTTCGCGCGCCAGAAGAAACTGGGCGTGATCCCTGCGGACACCAAGCTGACGCCGCGACCCAAGGAGATCCCCGCCTGGGACGACATGAGCGCCGACCAGAAGCGGCTCTTCGAACGCCAGATGGAGACCTTCGCCGGGTTTGCCGAGCAAACCGACTATGAAGTGGGCCGACTGGTGGACGCAACTGGAATCGATCGGCGAGCTGGACAACACGATCTTCTTTTACATCGTGGGCGACAACGGCTCCAGCGCCGAGGGCGGACCGGAAGGCACCTACAACGAGATGATGGCGCTCAACGGCATCGTCGGCAAGGCCGACCAGATGATGGGCCACATCGATGAGTGGGGCGGCCCCACAACCTTCCCGCACTTCGCCATCGGCTGGGCCTGGGCCGGCGACACGCCGTTCCAGTGGACCAAGCAGGTGGCCAGCCACTTCGGCGGCACGCGCAACGGCATGGTGCTGCACTGGCCGAAGGGCATCAAGGCCAAGGGCGAAGTCCGCTCGCAGTTCCACCACGTGATCGACGTCGCGCCGACGGTGCTCGAGGCGGCCAAGATACCCGAACCCAAGACGGTCAATGGCGTCGAGCAGCGGCCGATGGACGGCGTGTCAATGCTCTACTCGTTTGACGATGCCAAGGCCAAGGACCGCCACACCACGCAGTATTTCGAGATGTTCGGCAACCGCGGCATTTATAAGGATGGCTGGGTCGCGTGCACGCGACATTCGATCCCCTGGTTGATGGTGCCATTGCCGCCGCTGACCGAGGATGTCTGGGAACTGTACAACGTGGACAAGGATTTCAGCGAGGCGGACAACCTGGCCGCGCAGCAGCCCGAGAAATTGAAGGAGTTGCAGGCGGCCTTCATTCAGGAGGCGATCAAGAACAACGTGCTGCCGATCGACGATCGCCGCGTCGAGCGCTTCGACCCGGCCATCGCCGGCAGGCCCGACCTGATGGACGGGCGCACGTCACTGACGGTGTATGATGGCATGACCGGCATGACGGAGAACGCCTTCATCAACGTGAAGGGCGTACACCACACCATCACCGCCGAGATCGAGGTGAAGGATGCCAAGGCCAGCGGCGTGATCATCGCCCAGGCCGGCTACTTCGGCGGCTGGACCCTGTACATGAAGGGCGGCAGGGTGCACCACGAGTACAACTGGTTCGCCATCGAGCGCACCAACATCGCCGCGCCATCGGCCCTCGCCCCGGGCAAGCACACCATCGTGTACGAGTTCATCCCCGACGAAGCCAAGCCGGGAACCGGCGGCAAGTCCATCATCACCATCGACGGAAAGAAGGCCATCGAAGGCCACATCCCCAAGACCCAGCCGTTCGTGTTCTCAGCTGATGAGGGCGCGGACGTGGGCGAGGACGCCGAGACCAACGTCTCGCCCGACTACAAGCAGGGCGACAACAAGTTCACCGGCAAGATCATCAAGGTGACGATCAACACCAGGGCTCCAAATTAAGTGGTGAAGATGAGAAGAAATTAGAAGAAGCGGGAGAAGTGGCAGCCGTCACGGAGGAGTGACGCAGCGGAATCCGAGGTGGTTGGCGCCGGTGGTGACCTCCCCCTTGCCACGGGTGCCGACCATGTAACGGGAACAATACTGATCCGTGCAGAGGAATGATCCGCCGCGATGGACCCGCATCTGCTCGCCGGGGTGGTCGGGATCGAACGAGTCGGCTGGGCCGTGCGGGTTCCGGGCGACGGTTCCGGCCGCGGCAAGCTCGGCATAGTAGTCCGGGCGATACCAGTCGCTCACCCACTCCCAGACGTTCCCGGCCATGTCGTAGAGCCGGTAGCCGTTCGGGGGAAATTGCGCCACGGGCGCAACGCCGGGGAAGTGGTCTGCTCCGGTGTCGTGATCGGGGAAATGGCCCTGATAGGTGTTGGCCGGCCACTGGCCTCCCTCCGCAAAGTCATCGCCCCAGGGATAGACCTTGCCCGTAAGGCCTCCACGCGCGGCGAACTCCCATTCAGCTTCGGTGGGGAGGCGCTTTCCGGCCCATTTCGAATAGGCTAATGCGTCCTCGTACGCGACCTGTACTACCGGAAACCGCTCCTTCCCGACAATTGAGCTCTCCGGACCGAGCGGGTGGCGCCAATTCGCTCCCTTGGCGTATGCCCACCACTGGAAATTGTCATCCAGCGGGACCGGGTGACTCGGAGGCGAGAAGACCGCCGAACCCGCCACCAGATTCTCCGGCGGCGCCGTGGGGAAATCCTCGGCCCGTGGGGTCCGCTCGGCCAGGGTGACGTAGCCCGTCGCTTTCACGAAGACGGCGAATTGTTCGTTGGTCACTTCGGTGGTATCCATCCAGAAGCCGTCCACGTAGACGCGGTGCACCGGGCGGGAATCTTCCGTGGCCTGCATTCCGATCGTGTCGCCCATGTGCGGCGGTGCCTGCGCCCCCATGGAAAATTCGCCGCCAGGAATCCACACCATCCCCTCCGGCGCAGGGCCGGCCGGCCGGTTCTTGTTTTCAACTGTGGGAAGAAACTGCTGTGCCGTGATCGGCTGCTCGCCCGCCGGCTTCGAGCGCAGCGCAGTGGCGGCGATGACCATCACAGCGGCGATGGCCACCCCGGCGACCAACACCCACCACTTCCTGAAGCGACTCGGTGGTGAGGCGATCTCGACCGGCGTGGGACGTTGCTTGGTCATTTCGTGGCTATGAACTCTCGCGGAACGCCCGCAGGCGCTGGTTGAAGCCGGCTGCGTCGTCCCAAAAGGCTGCGTGGCCGGCATTCGCCATCATATGAACCTGGGCGTGCTTCATGCCCGCCTTGTGCTGGTCCACGATCTCTGGTTTGACGATCGCATCCTTGGCGCCATGGGTGATCAAGACCGGTTTCCGGAGTTTCGGCATCAGGTCGTCGTTGTTGAAGGATCGGGAAAACATGGCCTGACGGACGTAGGGCGGGACCGACAGGTTAAAGCCCATCATGAGGTAGAGGTCCGGAGCCGAGGGTTCCTCGATGACGCAAAGCCTCACCAACGAGCTCAGGGCTCGGAAGCTTTCTTCGACATCCGTTGCAAACATCCCCGGCACGAGGCTCAGAAATTCGGGTGAGAGGACGGCCATCGCGTCGTCGGTGCCAAGCTTGGTGATCGCCCCTACGAAGTGGATGCCGCCGATGCGCTCTTCGCCGTAATGGCGCAGGTAGTCGAGGATGACGAGTGGCCCGTAGGACCAGCCACAGAGGATTGGGTGGTCGAGATTTAATCCCTCGATGGCCGCGTTGACGTCATCGGCCCAGGGCTTCGAGTCGATGTAGCCCTCGCGCGGCTTGTCGGAGAGGCCATGGCCCCGAAGATCCATGGCGACCAGTCGGTAATCTTTGGCGAGGTCGGAATTGAGCTGCTTACTCCAGGTGAGCCAGCATTGCGAGGTGCCGTGCAGGAACAGAATCGGGCGACCCTTGGGGTTACCCGTCTCGGCGACGTGGAGTTTGATGCCTCCGCCGCCGGTGATGTAGTGGCTGGTTGTCATGCGGTACCTCGAAGCGGCCTGGCGATGGGTATGGAACGGGGGACGGCGTCCAGCGGTCCCGAGTCCGGAGAATAGAACGACTGTGGGGGCTCGCGAGGCACCCAAGACCACGGGCCCAGCCTCCGGGGGGATGAGTGCTAGACCTTTGAGTGAGTCGGCTCGCCGCGCACCCCTCATTGCATCAGAGCGGCGATCCGCTCGGCCAACGCCGCGATAGTCCGGGAGGGATTGAGACCCACCGCTTCGGGGATGATGGCCCCGTCCGCCACGTAGAGCCCGGGGTAGTTGAACACCTCCCCGGCATGATTCACCACACCGGATGCGGCGGTCTCTCCCATGTTGCAGCCCCCCAAGGGGTGGGGAGTAACCAGGTTCTTGAACAGGGTCCAGGTCGGCGGCAGCCAGACCTTTTCGCCATTGGTGGCGGCGGTCAGCTTCTTGTGCATCGCGATGATCGCCTCGATGATCGCTTCGCTCCGTTTCACATCCCAGTTGAGCTTGAGCACCCGGCGCCAGGGGGCGCACAACCGCCGGCCGAGATAGAGCTTGCCATCGGCGGCATCGATCCCCTGGGCAAACCAGGGCATCATGTGTTCCAGGACATCGTGCTCCAGCGCCGCCTCGCGCAGCGACTTGAAGAAGGTGCGCGCCATCCGGCTGCCGCCCCATTTCGGAAGATGGGAATCGAGGTAAGCCTTGAGCAGATCGGGCACGCCGCCATCCTCGATGAAAAACTGTTCCCCCTCCTTGTTATCCAGGAAGTCGATCACCGAGGTGATGGTGGGACCGTGACTGGGGGAGACAGCCGGCTCCCGGTGGGGATAGAAGGCGGGGGTGAGGAAGTCTCCATTGGAGCTCCACCCGAGCCCCAGGTAAGGACTCAACCTGGGCAGGGTGCGGTACTGATCGCGACAGCGCAATAACAACTCGGTGGAGCCGAGGGAGCCGGCGGCGAGGATTACCCGGTCGGCGGTGGCGCTCCCCGGGGTGCAGCTGTGGGCGTGGTCAGGTTCGATCTCATCGAAGCGGACCCGGTAGCCCCGGTCGAACGGCTCGATCAACCGCACCAGGTGCAGCGGCTTGACGGTGACACCCTTGCTACGGGCCCGGGCGAGGTAGTTGAGATCGAGGGTGTTCTTCGCCTTGACCGGACAGCCGACGTCGCAATACCCCCGATGGACGCAGGTGCCCTGCTGCTGCCCCTGGGGGTTGGTCCAGGTGACGGAGTGCTTCTCGTCGAACCGATCCGCCAGTTGATAGTTCCAGCTGTCGCTGAAGGTCACCGCCAGCGGCAGCTTGGAGAAGCGCTGGCTGGCGCCGATCTTCTCCGCCCCTTCCCGCATGATCTTGAACCGTTCAGTGAGCTGGTTGTCAGGCAGGACCTGCACCCCGAGCATCTCTCCCACTGCGTCCAGATAGGAATCGAGCGCGGCATAGGTGATTTCCCGAGGCCAGCCTCTGGCGAAGTGCTCTGCCTTGGGCTTGACCGAGACGTTGGCATAGATCAGCGAGCCGCCCCCGACGCCGGCTCCTTGGGCAACGATCAGGTCGTCAAAGAACCGCAGGTCGACCCAGCCACTGGCCACCTCCGGCGCCTCCGGGTCATAGAGCCAGCGGTTCGACTTGCGCCAGGGGTAGTCCTCCACCTGCCATTCCCGGCCCCGCTCCAGTACCAGGATCCGGCGCAACCCCCGCTCGGCGAGGCGGCAGGCGGTGACCGACCCGCCGAACCCGCTGCCGATGATGATGACGTCGTAGTCGTTAGCCATTGAGGCAGTTCCTCAGAGCCAGTTGACCGGGCCGTCGACCCGCAGCACAGGGATCGTGCCCGCCTTCGGCGCGATGAATGGATCACCCTCTGCCCGCTGCGCTGGATCGACCCATTCATCATCCTGCGGCACCTTGGGCACCCCGATCGCGTGCATTGCGAGGGTCCCCGCGCGGCTGATCCGCAGCCGGAGGAAGTTCTTGCAGTCGGGGATAGCCTGCGAGGAAAAGAGCTCGTTGATATGCCCCGCGTGGAACTTGCTCGAGAACCAGAGATAGAAGGCGAACAACATCCCACCCAGAAATCCCCCACCGATCACCATCTCCAGGGTGAAGACGATCACCTGGACCGCGCTATCCTCCTGCATGTGCCTGAGGTTGATCGTCGAGATGGCCCAGATCATTCCGAAGCAGAGCAACAGGTGCATCACCCCATGAACAGCGCCCAGCCAGGGGAAGGCGACCCGCTTTTCGGAAGCCCGGAACTGATAGAGACCCAGGACCACCAGGAGGGCAAAGGCGACATTCGACGGGCTATGCCGCAGAATCTGCCAATAGGAATCGATCACCGAGCCTACCTCGGTCGCTCCCCTCCCTTGCAGGCAACGCATCAGGGTCGCGTTGTAACGGGGCAGGCCACAGTCGATCGTGTGCCCCTTGCTGGTGCTTTGCAGAGTCCAGGCGAAAAAGAGGTAGATAACACCGAGGAAGAAACTGAACATTCGATTGCGAAAGGGCAGCTTAAAGCATTTGCGAGCCCAGGTATGGGACTCCTCCTCCGAGGGATACATGGCTTCGCGCCGATACTGCACGATCTGATCGTCTTCAGTCAGGTCGAGCTGCATCGGCATGTGATGGGTGGGGTAGAGATAGGCCCCCCCGCCCCCCGACGTGATCCGCTGGATGCGATGATGTGGCTCAGGCGCAGGCTCCTTTCCTTCCGCGTTCGGCTCTTTCGGTTTGAGCTCGCTCCGGGAAACCCCAGCATACCGCATGTAGTGGTGGGCATCGCCTGAAATCGTGGCGGCCAGCCGGATGCCGCATTCGCGAATACGGGTGCGCTCGAAGAAGGCCTCGCTGTCGAAGAGGTGCGGCTCGGGATACCGGGTGCCCATTCCCGGAGAGGCCTCCGATCCGCAAGCCACCCAGGTCGGGACACCGGTGCAGAGAATCAGCCGCGGCTCCTCGTCTTTGGGGGAGGCCTGTGTCATGCTCTCTCCCACCCGACGGAAGTAGTCCAGCTGCGGCTGATCGATGTCGGCGCCGAGCTGGATATCGACCCCCCAGAGCCACCAGTTGTGCGGCAGCCGGAGGGCGAAATAGCTGCGCCGCTGCCGGGTGGCCCAGCGGCCGATGCGCCGCCCCTGACAGAAGACCCGGAGGAAGCTGGTCAGTCCATCGTACCAGTCGTGATTTCCCGGGATGGCGTAGAGATCGGGATCGTCAGGCCGGCCACCTTCGGGGAAATCGGGCAGCGCCGACTCATAGGGTCCGCGCAGCCGATGACGATAGGCATCCTGACCCGGGGTGGGATAGACCTGATCTCCTCCCATCACCAGGAAGCGCCCGCGGGGCAGCGGTGTTTCGTCAGGCCCGGGCAGGGTGACTGAGGGTTGGGCCAGCAACCAGGCGATGGCGTAGGTCGAGTTGAAACCGTCCCCCAAGTCGGCCACGAAGTCGAACCAGAAATCGTCAGAGCCATAGTCGGAGTAGTCGGCATCGTAGGGGGCGGGGCTCTGCTGCAACGGATGCAACGCCGCCTGCATTTCCCGCTTGTCGGCGTAGGCACCGAAGACCCCCGCCACCACCGCCTTCACCGCCGTTCTCGACAGTTGAACGGGGTGCAGCCAATCGGTCATCTTCTCTCGTCTGAACTCCGGAGCCATCCCCCTGGCGGGCGGGGTCATGAGCGAATCACGGGTGGCAGCGAGGGGGAGATTGAGGCGTTAGACCGGTTCATGCGCTGGGTGCCGGCCCGCCGTATTGATCCCACAACTGTCCGATGAAGAACTTGCCGAACCTGGCCACGGCCGCCGCCGCCTCTCCGATCGACTCGCTGCCGGTGGCGTGCATGGTGGAGACGAGCCGACCCAGCTCGATCACGCCGAGGCGCAGGATGCCGGCCCCGACCACCTTGCCCTGGGCGTCGGTCCCCTCGTGGAGCTGGGTGAAGAGGGTCGTGGTGTCGCTCCAGAGATCGGGTCCCGGATCATCCCGCACCACCTTCTTGCCGGCGAGGTAGTAGTCCTTTTCTCCATGGCGAAAACCCAGCTCGTAGACCATGTAGCGGGTGCGAGGACTGTCTGCCGGGGAGAAGAGTTGGAAGACGCCGGTGCGAGCGGGGAGGTCGGTGCCGAATGGAGGGTAGCTGATCGACCCGGTAATTCGTCCGCCATGCTGCGGATCTTTGATGAAGCGGTCCAGATCCTCAATCGAGATGGTCGCCCGCATGGTGAGGGTGGGGGCACTGTCGGCGGCACCGGTCTTGGGGTCGGTCGCGCCGAGAGTGACGTGGCCTTCCATCGTTTCGCGGAAGGTGATGCCGATAGCCGAGGGGGTCATGGCTGTGACCTCAGGCGCAAAGGGGAGACCGCCAGGGGCCCGCTGCCCGAGATAGGCATGGGCGTCCTGATAGCCCATTTCGATCAGGGTCGCGGCGTCGATCCGGCCGAGGTAGTAGTCGGGATCGAGGGGAAGGGGATAGTTGGGTCGGATGACGTGAAGAGTGATCGGCCGGGTGCGACCGCCGATCGCCTCTCCCGCGGCGATGCGCTGATTGAGCTCCCGGATACGCTCGAATTCCTCGAACAGCGCGCCGTTGGCGGAGAGCTCGATCATGTGGACATACTGATAGAAGGGGCCGCCGCGATAGTGCGGGGTATTGCCGATGCACCAGACCACCCAGAGCTCATCCGCTCCCCGGGCTACCGCTTCCATCAGATTGGCGTCCTTGATCCAGACCGAATCGAGGTAGAGGGCATCCCCCTTTTTGACTGCGGGCATGAACAACGGCAGCGAGATCCCGGCGACCAGCAGATCGCGGTCGACCCTGTCGTTGGGGATCGCTTCGTTGGTCTTGCGGGTGAAGTTGCAGACGTTGAAGGTCCCGCTCATTCCAGTAGCGGCATTGATCCGGCCGACGTCGATGCCGAGATGGGGAAAGACCTTGTTGACGATCCCGTCGGCATCGCCCATCGCCGGCACGGCAAGGCCCTTGAGATACTCCCGGAGGGGCAGGAGCGAGACGAAGTCGTGCACGTTGAGAGTACGCCAGCGGTGGCACATCTCGTCAGGCGTCAGCCCCGAGAAGAGCATGGCGAGGTTGATGGTCCCGCCCGAGGTGCCGTCGGCATGGAAGAAGGAGAGGCCGGCTTCCTCCAGCGCCCGAATCACCCCCGCCTGGTAGGCGACCCGCATCCCTCCCCCGGCAAGAATGAGGGCTCGGCGCGGGGCCGTTCCCGCGCCGCGGCGAGGGAGGGCCGGTGCGCTGCCGTCACGACCGGCTACCGCCCTGCGCCAGGTACCAGAAGATCAGCACACCGGAGAAGAGATCGAACCCGGCGACCAGCAGCGCGACGGGACTGAAGATCGCATGCCAGACGCCGAGCCCGACGGCGGCCGAGGCCCCCAGCTTCTGCAGCCCCGCCCAGAAGAGGACGATCGGCTGGGCGGTGGGGCTCCGCAGCGCCTGCAGCAGCGCGCCGCCGAAGAGCAGCATGAACATCCCCACGATGCCGAAGAAGTGATTGCCGGCCGGGGTGCTCGCCCCGCCAACGAACCGCAGGACCAGGGAGGGCCAGAACATCTGCACCGCGCCGCTCACAATCGTGGCCACAGCGATCAGCATCAGGAAGCGCCACAACCATTCGCGCGACATCACTTCCTCCCTTCCCCGATCGCATCCAGGGTATCTCCCCGGCGGAAGAAATAGGTCATCAGCACCAGCCACATCAGGGTGAGGAGCACCCAGCGGATGTCATTGAGGGACATCCAGCGGCGGAGCAGTGCCGTGAGCTGCTCCTGGTCGGTGATGTGGCCGGCGAGGATCTTGTTCACCGGAATGATCCGCAGGGTGCCGACGATAGTGGCGGTGCCGAGACAGGCGAGTGCCGCGATCGGGTACCAGCGGAAGCGGGTAGACCACTCCTGCCAGACCATGATGGCACCGGTGAGAATCATCAACGGCACTACGATGGTGAAGAAGCGGGTCGCGGTGCTGGTCTGGGGAATGAACTGGTCGTAGTAGTTGTCGACTGCGAGGTGCTGCCAGCTGGGGAACCAGAAGAAGTGCAGCGCCCAGAGCACGCCGACGTAGAGGGTGGTACCGAAGAAGAGATAGCCGTGATTGAGGGCCAGCAGGATGCGCTTCATGGGTCGCAAGCTCCGGTGGGACTGGGCAGAGGGTTGCGGTCGGAAGAAACTTCACCGCCCCGCGGTGGGAGGCGGGGGCCACACCTGGGCCAGGCCCAGTTGGGCGACGCTTTCGAGACCTTCGGGCGGCGAGGTCGGCGCGGTGGGAAAGCTCAGGAACCAGCTCTCGAAGTAGTCGTCCAGCAATCCGACGGCGTCGGGGATGAAAGCGGTGAAGAGCGGCCGGGGGGCGATATCCAGCTGCTTGAGCGGCGCCAGCCGCGGGTGCGGCCCGATTGTCAGCCGGGCCGACGCCTTGCCCAGAAGGCCGAGGGCGGCGTGGCCCTTGAAGTAGATGTAGGACTTCATCAGGAGGCCGCGGAAGCCGCAGTAGTTGGCGGTGCCGACGTTGAGCGGCAGCCAGCTCTTGCCGGGGCGATCGACCTCGATCAGCATGGCGAGCTGGCCGTCGAGATCGTACTGGCTGCTCACCATGGTGTCGCTGAGCTTGAAATCGAGGCTGGCCTGGTGCTTGGGCATCCCCCAGATCCCCTTTCCACCCTTGACCGAGACCTCCGTGCTTACCGGCAGGTCGAAGACGTACTGGCCAGTGCCGTAGGCTGGAGCAGCAAGGCAGGCAACAGCCGGGGCGCCCGCTTCCGGCCCATGGGTGCAGGCGATCGCGATGCTGAACTCGATGTAAGTGCCGATGTTGGTAGCGAGATAGTGGATCACCGTGATGACCAGCAAGCCACGATTCCACAAGCGGAACGGATGGACCTCCCCGCCGGGCAGCAGCGCCGCCGCCTTCCCGGCGTCGATCGGAAAGGCCGCCATAAGGGCGCGGCGAGGGCTGACAGGTGACCGGCAAGCGGAACGGGATGCCGTCCACCAGCGCATATCGCCCCGACCTCTCCCGCAATCGGTCGGGTATCCCCATAACTCCTCCGCTGGCTAACTGCCGCGTTCGATCTCGGCCAGCATCAGGGGGAAGACGTCCACCGCCGCATTCTGGCCCATGAATACATCGAGATGACCATAGCCCCCCAGCAAGTGCATCGAATGGAATTCGCGCCGGTGGTGGTCGAAGTAGTCGTAGGTGCGCTGCTGGCTCTCGGGCAGGAAACAGCGATTCATGTCGCCGGCGAAGAAGGCGAACCGGGCGTCGGTCCGGGGCGGCTCGGCGAGCAGGTTCTCGGGCAGCTCGGGGAGCCCGCCGACCGGCACCAGCTGCCCCCGACCTACGCGCTTGGGGATCTGCTTGAAGAACGTCATCGGCACATGGGCGAATTCGGCTTGAGCCATTCATGGGTTTCGGGATTCAGGTTCTCGTGCCGCCAGAGGGTGGGGAAGCCGGTGCCGTAGGTGAAGCTGGCGTAGCGGCAGACCATATTGTCGCACTCGCGGTGGGTTAGCCGCACAAAGGCGGTGATCAGCCGCGCGGTGGTGGTCGGGGCGTGGATGCCCCACTGGCAATCGAGGTAGGGTGTCAGCTTCGCAACCAGCGGCAACGCCAGCCTGAGCTTGAGTGCCGACAGGCCGGGGACCACCGGGTGGAGCGAGACGGCGTTGGAGAGGATCGGTGTGGCCTGGGGGATCAAGCCGGCCACCGCCGAGAGCATGAAGCTGGTGGAGCCTTGGCAGTGGACCACCGCCGGGAGGGTCGTGGCGCCGGTTTCGGCTAACACGGTCCGGACGGCGACGGGGTGATCGTGCACCGCGGCCTGGTCCAGACTCCACTCGTTGGGGGGAGATCGATGCTGGCGCGCCAGTTCTCCAGCCAGACGTCGTAGCCGCGGGCGACCAGGTAGTCCACCAGCGAGGTGCGCACCGGAGCTCGGAAGATATTGGCCCGCACCCCCGCACCGTGCACCAGGAGGACCGGCCCCCGGGTTGCCTCCTGCGGCCCCCTGACATTGATGAGGTTGCAGGCGAAGCCATCCCCCGCCGTGAACGGCACGACCCGCTCGCGGTACCCTCCTCCTGGCGCACCAACTCCAGATGCACCGTTCACAGGACCTTTTCCGGTGGCTCGGGCGGCATTCTGCCCTCCTGTTCCGGCACCTCTCGAACGAGGGTCCGATCAACCCGGAATAACATGCGGCTGGTGGGGAGGGGGCGCTAGGTGCGAGGCGGGCCCGACGCGCGTGTCCGAGTGGAGTCGTATCCTGGTCGAGTCAGCACGAATACTCTCTGAACGCCTGGCGTGTGCTCCGCAAGAGTCCGCCACGCTGCGGAATCGGGTCGATCCTCCGCCGGTAATTCATTCGGACCGATCCACGCGATGTGCTCAGTCGGATGCGTGACGTCATCGGCGTTGGCCGTTGGCTGTTAGCGGTTAGCTGAGAGCAGGCAAATGGGAGAATTCGCGGGCTGCCGCTGCTGGTCTATTGCTGAAATGTGACCGTTCGTTACGGCGCCACCGGGTCCCCAGCGGTGGTCACCAGCCGGCGGCCGGCGAGCCTCACCTCGCGAGCCGCGGCCTCCAAGTTGTTCAGCACCGCACGGATGGGTCCGGCCAAAGTGGGATCCGAGACGACCTGGTCCAAGCTGAGTTGCCTGCCTGCCATCGGAACCTCGACGACAGCTGGAGTGAGGAGTTCGGCTGACATCGTCTTGAGCGTCTCCACCAGCGCCGCCTGGGCATGAACTGCCCGCGGGGCCGTGTTCAGGAGGGCAACCGGTAGAGAGGGAAACTCCAACCCGCTGACCAGCCAGTCGAGCGCATTCTTCAAGGATCCCGGAACCCCATGCGCATATTCAGGACTGGAGATCAGGAGCGCATCGGCGGCGGCCACCTGTGCTCTGAATACGCGAACCGCTGGCGGACGGCCGGTGTCAGTATCGTCATCAGGGTTGAAGTGGGGCAGGTCCGCCAACCCCAGATAAAACTCGACGTGAACACCGGACGGGGCCAGTGCCTGAGCGGCTTGCAGGATCAGGGAGTTCGAGGATGCGCTGCGCAGGCTCCCTGACAAGGCCAGGACGCGAAGAGGCCCACTGCGAGGAGAAGAGATGCCAGCTTCCATTCGGGTGTCTGAACTATCGATGCGGGAGGGCGCATTGATCCGCGCTCCTCTCCAACGGAGGTCAGGGAGTTGCCTCGGAACGCGCCAACGGGTAACGGGAGAGGCCCCATACGACGAGGATCACCGCTCCAGCCGCCATGAAGAAGAGGCGCGGCGTGCCGGACCAGTGGAGCAGCGTGGGAAGTAGGATCAACGCCACACCGACGAGGGCCTCGACGGCACTATGCAGACTCAGAGGTACGAGACGATGGTCAGTGGGAGAAAACTGGGTCAGGAGTGTCATCCCCAGGTGAACGCCAGCCAGAGTGTAGGCCAGTATCGCGGGGAACCCACTCAGGCCAAAAATGGAGGGAGCCACGGTGAAGACCACGACGGTGACGAAGTCGAGGACCCGGTGTAAAGCTGGGCCGATGATGGGCATGACCTCTCCTTGATCCGAACTTCTTACGTCCCGGCCCACGGCGTGGGTGAGATTCGAACTCACGGAACCCTTGCAGGTTCGCCGGTTTTCAAGACCGGTGCATTCAACCACTCTGCCACCACGCCAGGCGTTCAACGTAGCGAAGCGAAACCCTGACGCCAAGCAGAGCTCCGGGCGGGGCTCTGACTCAGAACCTGTCCCCGACCAGCGGCAACTCCCGCCGGCGGATCACCAGGACGGCCGTGGCGGCGACCAAACCGTGATCGCGAGCTTGAACAGCAGGCCATGGTCTCCCTGGACCTCGATGCCGAGTCGCGTCAAATGGCTCACGATGGCGCCGCCCATCAAGCCGATCGCCAGGACGGCACCGAGCACGGGCGTTTTCGGGTAAAGCAGCAGGGCGACGGTGATCAGTTCGAGGATGCCGGTGCCGATCCGCCCCCATGGCTCCACACCCAGCGTGCTGAAGATGTACTTCGCCTCGGCGGCTCCGGTGAACTTGAAGAAGAGGGTTTGCCCCAGGATGACGGCGGCGGTGAGCTGAAAGACCCAGCTGGCGATGGTGGGGCCCCGCCCGAGCAACCTCGCGTCCATGTCTGCACTCCGTTCCAGAAGGATGTACCTGGCTCCAACTATTCCTTCGAGGAAACGCCGCGCTCCTTTCCTTGGTTCCCTCTTTAGCCACGCATCTTGTTGTCCGCCCTGTCCGCCCTGTCCGCCCCGACGGCCGGGAACCTTTTGACGCCCGGCACCCTTCTGGGTATGGGCTTCACAAGGAAACCAGGGTTTTCTGGAGGAGATCATGAAGTCGACATCCCCATCGCCCAGGCAGACCACTGCGATTCCCGTCCGTTTCTGGTGGCAGCGGGAGCGGGTGCTCAGGATCCTGGCCCGCTGGGAGCGGACCACCCGGGAAGCCCGGTTGATGAGGGGGTCGTGAGGTGCGAATCGTGGCGGCGGGGTCCGGTCTGAAACCAGGTGGGCTCCACGACGTTCCCATGTCGAGTCCGGGCAGCATATTGTCCGGTTGCCGGTGGAGACCGGACCAGCAATCTCGACCTGGGGTCACCGCACGAGCATGACCGAGGACCAGCCGGCTATAGAATCAGCGGCCTCTCTCGCCGCGCCAATCGCAGCGAGGGCGTTGCATTCCTTCGAGGCGCTTCTGGAGCCGGTGCTGGACGGCGCGTTCGGCGTGGCACTCCGGTTTACCCGCAGCCGAAGCGATGCCGAGGACCTGGTACAGGAGGCGGCACTGCTCGCGTGCCGCGGGTTCCACGCATTCATGCCGGGGAGCAACTTTCGCGCGTGGTTTTTTCGGATTCTGACCAATTGTTTCTACAGCCGTTACCGCAAAGAGCGTCGGCGAGCCGCGGATATCGAGCTGGAAGATGCCTCCGAGCTGTACATCTATCAGGAAACGGCCGCTCTCGGCCTTCACTCCAGGACCGACGACCCGGCCGTCGCTGCTATTCGACAAGCTGACCGTGGAGCAGATCGAGGAAGCCATCGCCGCCCTTTCCGACGAGTATCGCGTGGTAGCGACGCTCTATTTCCTCGAGGAGTTCTCCTACCAGGAGATCGCCGAGGTGGTGGAGGTGCCGGTTGGGACCGTGCGGTCCCGTCTGCATCGCGCCCGCCATATGTTGCAGAAGGCGCTGTGGACGATTGCGAAGGAACGAGGGATCGTGAGCGCGCTGGCCGGCTCTACCGGGGAGGGAGACTGACATGCCTGCGCCCGACCGTTTGACCTGCGAGGAGACGTTCCACCGCCTCGATGACTATCTGGACCGTGAACTTTCTCCGGAGGAGATGGGTCTGGTGCGAGAGCACCTCGAGACCTGTGCCGTCTGCGCCAGTGAATACCGCTTCGAGTCCGGAATCATTGCCGGCGTGCGGGAGAAATTGCGCCACATCGCGGTCCCGGAAGGCCTGCGAGCGAAGATCTCCGCTCTCCTGGCCAAGGAAACGAACCGGAAGGGCGCGGTACCTAGCCGCCTTGCGCAGCACTCCCTCTAGCACTTCCTCACGCCGCTCACCGCTCCCGGGAACCTTCTCCTCCCCTCTCTCATTAGAGAGTCGCACGGGTTGATCCATCGAGGATCGACCCACACGATGGCCGCAATGCGGCGGCTCATCCAGAACAATTGACCTGGGGGAGGAATCATGTACGGGATTTTGAAGGGACTCACGATGTTGGCGGCTGTCGCGACGTTGACTACCGCTGCGGCGGCTCCGGCCAAGATCTACACCAGCAAGCCTTTCGCCGGCGCCAAGGCGAACACGGGGACCGTGACGGCAACGGTCGACAACGGGAAGATTACGCTGAAGGTGTCGGACGACTTCAAGATTCCTGATACTCCGGCTCCCAGCTGGCAGATCGTGGATTCGCAGGGCAACACCTACCTGCTCAATCAATTCAAGGTCAAGGGCGGCACCAACCGGAGCATCACGCTTCCGGGCTATATCAAGGACGTGCAGAAGGTGCAGGTCTGGTGTTCGTATGCCGAAGTGCTGCTGGGAGAGACCAGCTTCGATGTGATTGTGCAGTAACAGCTCAAAATGTCATCGCCGGTCGGGGGCTTCCCGGCCGGCGATTCTTTGTCCGCTCTGAGACTGTGCAACGGGCCTGAACCTCAGGCAGTTAGTCGAGGCCTACATCCCATCCCCTCCCAGGTTGGCCCTGACCGCGTTCGCCACCGAGTCGGCCCGGTCGGCCTGGGCGGAATCGCCCTCAGCGCGAAGGGTATTGGCCATCGTCCCATAGACCACGCCATAGAGCGAGAGGATGGACGATGACGGCCGGTCCACCCAGCCCCTTAGGCCGGTTTCGCGCGACCTCTGAATAGTGATAGGTATCCCACATCAGCTTCTCGGTCCGCGGCAGGTTCGCGTAGCCGAGTCCCCGGGTCAGGATCACCGAATCCTTGGGCACCACCGGCTTCATCACCAGCTTCCGCACCAGGCCCTGCGTGATCAGGTAGGGCGTCAGGCCCAGGGTCTGGTCGGGATAGCCGCCCGCGCTCCAGGCAAAGAAGATCGGCCGCTGACCCACGTTGTCCCGGATCAGGAAAATCGTCGCCAGGTCGGAGAGCTGCAGATACTCGGAGCCGAAGGCGATCTCCAGGCTGTCGAACCGGATCCCGCCGTTCTTGGGAACCTGCTGCAGCTCGGGCAGGCTATCGAGCTGGCCCTCGGTGAGGCGGAAGGCGGGCTCGGTGGGCTGCACCCAGTTGCCGTTCTTCCACAGATCGGCGGCCTTGGCCGGGTCGAATTGCGGAGTCACCCGTCGCTTGAGCTGGCGCAGGTGCCAGCGGGTGTTCATCAGCGAGAGGTTGGCCAGGGTGACGTCGCGCCGGATCCCTTCCACTTCCTGGGCGAACCAGAGCGGGAAGGTGTCGTTGTCGCCCGCCGTGATCAGGATGCCATAGGGCTCGACCGACTGGAGCAGGTCGGATCGCGAAGTCGCGCGCGGCGGTCTCGTGGGCCCGGCTCGCCGTGACGTGATTCCCCAAGAGCGGGATGATACCGAGGAGCAGGACAGGAGTAGAGTAGGCCCAGCTCTGTTTCTCCGGAACCCGGTCGCGGAAGAAATCCGCCACTCCCCGCATCAACGCGCCGATCCCCACGGCAACCCAGAGTCCGAACCCGGCGAAGGAGACTACGAAGAAGTAGTCGCGCTCGCGGACTTCGCGCGCCACCTCACCCCTGGACGGATCGACCGGGATGGAGAACCCGTACTTGAAGTTGAGGTAGAAGATCAGGAGACCCGTCAGGGTGAACATCAGCGCGGTGGATGCCCAGAAGGCTCGACGGTCCCGCTGCCACAGCGACCAGGCTCCCAGGAGTCCGGTCGCGGTGAAGATCCCGGTGGCGAGGCCGGCGGCTCTGCCCCAATCCCGCGCGAACTGCCAATTGAGGTACTGGAAGTAGTTCTTGATCTGCGACAGGAAGTCCGCCTGCCGGAGGAATACGGAAGGCTTCCCGTACTGCGCCCGGTTGAGCACCTCGTTGAGCGCGGTCCAGGTGGTCGGTTCGCCCTCGTTGATCGGCGGGAACTGGGCGGCCCGAATAGGCAGGAAGACGTAGTTGAGCGAGATCCCGATGATGACCGCGAGGACCGAGAGGTAGAGAATCGGCCGCTTGAACTCTCCGGGGTCCCGCCAGGCGGTGTAGGCCAGCACGGCCGCGATCAGGCCGAGCACGGCGATCTGTTGCTCGATCGGCCCGTCATGGATGA
The DNA here is from genome assembly GCA_963821525.1 of uncultured Gemmatimonadales bacterium. Taxonomy (GTDB): domain Bacteria; phylum Gemmatimonadota; class Gemmatimonadetes; order Gemmatimonadales; family GWC2-71-9; genus DATBGE01. The sequence goes on from CAWGED010000005.1 coordinate 832,660, forward strand.
CGCTCCACTTGCCGGTAACCGCCAGGGCCAGCGTCAGGCCCATCGCCAGCACCCACGGGCGCAGGACCATCCCCGGATCGGTGAGCAGCACGTAGACCGCGACGGCCGGCCCGGCGAGAACGCCCATCATGTGATTGCAGGAGCTGAGCGCAATGATGTAGGCGATCAACACCAGCCAGCGGTCCCGGTGGGAGCCCGGCGCGTCGTCGGCCCAATGCACTCCCAGCCACATGACCAGTGCCGTGGAGAGGAGCGAAACCGTGTACACCTTCTCGTTCACCGTGGACTGGTTCCACACCGTCCACATCGTGGCGCTGACCAGGACACCGGCGAACGCCGCGGCCAGTCGCGCCCAGCGGATCGGTACCACCTCGCGCATCCAGCGATCGGCCACCAGGAACCAGAGCCCTGCCGAGAGTGCGCTGGTGAGTGCCGCGAAGAGATTGATGCGGGCCGCGTACGACTCGCTCAGCGGCAGAGCCCCGAAGGTATGAGCCAGCACCACGAAGAGCGGATTCCCCGGCGGATGCGGGAATGCCCAGCACATACGCGGCCGCGATGTATTCCGAGGTGTCCCAGAACGCGGTCGTGGGGGCCAGGGTGGCCACGTAGATGAGTAAGACCACCAGCGCGGTCAGGGCCGCGAAGAGATAGGGAGGTGGTTCTCGGGTGTCCGTCTGTCGCGATGGTCATGTGGCTAGGGAAAGAACGTGAGAGGTGAGAGGTAAGCGGTAAGCGGTGGGACGGGGAGGACCCGCTCACCGCTCACTGCTCACTGCTCACGCTGTTCAGTGTCGGAATTGTCGGCGTCCGGTCAGCACCATCGCCATGCCGTGCTTGTCGGCCGCGGCGATGACTTCCGCGTCCCGTACCGAACCGCCCGGCTGGATGATGGCGGTGACGCCAGCCGCCGCCGCCTCTTCGACCCCGTCGGCGAAGGGGAAGAACGCATCCGATGCCATGACGGCGCCGCGCGGGTCGTGACCCTGCTGCCGAGCCTTGTGCACCGCGAGGAAGGAGCTGTCCACCCGGCTCATCTGCCCGGCGCCGATCCCGATCGTCGTCTCGTTCCTGGCCAGCAGCACCGCGTTGGACTTGACCGCCGCCACCGCGGCCCAGGCGAAGCGCAGATCCACCAGCTCCGCCTCGGTCGGGCGGCGCGCCGTCGGGTATTTCCACTCCGCCTCTGCCGGCTCGAACACGAAACGGTCCTGCAGCAGCATGCCGCCACGGACCCGCTTGAAGTCGAGCCCGGCGGTGTTCCGCCAGACCGGCAGCTCCACGGCGCGCAGGTTCGGCTTGGCCGCGAACACGGCGAGGGCCTCGTCATGGAACGAGGGCGCAACGACTACCTCGATGAAGAGACTGGTGATCGCGACCGCCGTGACCCGGTCCACCACCGTGTTGAATGCGACCACCCCGCCAAACGCCGACTGCGGGTCCGACGACAATGCCTTCTTGAAGGCGTCCTCGGCCGTCCCGGCGATGGCGATGCCGCAGGGCGTCGTGTGCTTGATGATCGCGCAGGCCGGAACGTTGTGCCACAACGAGGCGGTCCACATCGCCGCGTCGAGGTCGAGAATGTTATTGAAAGAGAGTTCCTTGCCCTGGCGCTGTTTCAGATCCCGCAGGCCGCGCGGCTCCTCATCGACGTAGAGCGCGGCGCGCTGGGTCGGATTCTCGCCGTACCGGAGACTCATCAGCCGCTCGAAGGACCAGCCGATCCGGTGCGGCATCCCATCTTCGCGGGGAGTGAGGTAACGGGCGATCGCTCCGTCGTAGTCGGCGGTATGGCTGAAGACCTTCGCGGCAAACTCCTGGCGAACCGCGCGCGGCACCTCGCCGTGACGGAGGAGGTCGAGCACCCGCCCGTAGTCGGTGGGGTCCACCACTACGATGACGGATTCGTGGTTCTTGGCCGCGGAGCGGAGCATCGCGGGCCCGCCCACGTCGATGTTCTCGATGGCGTCCTCGAAGCTGACCTGCGGCTTCGCGACCGTCTCCCGGAAGGGATAGAGATTGACGGCGAGGAGGTCGATCGGGGTAATGCCGTGGGTCTTGAGGGCCGCGGTGTGCTCGGTCATGTCGCGCCGCGCGAGAAGTCCGGCATGGATCGCCGGGTGCAGCGTCTTGACCCGACCATCGAGGATCTCGGGGAAGCCGGTGATCTTGTCTACCGGTTGCACCGGCACGCCGCCCGCCTTGAGCGCCGCGTGAGTTCCGCCGGTGGAAATGATGTCCCAGCCGAGGTTAACCAGGCCCTGCGCGAACTGCACGATGCCGCGCTTGTCACTGACCGAGATCAACGCGCGCGGCACGAGGGCTCCATCACGGATTCGACTCCACGGGCTGAGGTAGTGGGATCGGGCGGCCGGCTTCCGCGGCGGCCCGGACTACAGCCGGCAACAATCGATGTTCTGCTTCGAGCACCCGCGCGGCGAGCGTCTCCGCGGTGTCTCCCGGGAGAACCGGGACCCGGCTCTGGGCCAGGATCGGTCCCCGATCGTATTCCTCGTCCACCAGGTGGACCGTACAACCGGAAACCTTGGCCCCGCTCGCCAGCACCGCCTGATGCACCCTCAGGCCGTACATGCCTGGTCCACCGAACGACGGGAGCAGCGCGGGGTGAATGTTGATGATGCGATCGCGATAGGCTGCGATGACGGCCGGCGGCACCAGTTTCAGGTACCCGGCGAGAACGATCAGGTCCACGTGGTACTGACGGAGCGCTTCCAACCACTCGGCGTCATCGGCGGGGTTCCGGAACACCATTGCCGGGACCCCGAAAGCCTTGGCGTGCCCCAGTCCACCGGCGCTCGCCCGGTTGCTCAGTACCAGCACCACCTTGGCGCCTCCGAAGTTCCGAAGGCTCTCGAGCAGCGCGAGGAGGTTACTGCCTCCGCCCGAGACGCACACGGCGATCTTCAGCGGCATGGCGCAAGAAACTAAGGGGGCAGGGAGGGATGGTGTAGGGGGCCGAGGCAATTCGAGCGGCCTGAGCCGCGTGGCGACCGATCGGCTAATTGGTGGTCCCGCCAGAAGTTAGACGACCCATCCAGGACGTCCTGTCTCGAGCCGCCAAATTGGCCCTTCTCTTGCCGATATGTCAAGCAAATCAGCACTACACAGGCGCAGCCACCGAGGGGGAAGGTATGAGAACCGTCAAGGAATTGATCGGTCGTGGGGCTGGCGTCCTCGCGATTGCCGCCAGCATCCTGTCAGGTGGCTGCGAGGCCACGCTGAAGGACAACGGGCTCCAGATCCAGCGGATCATCGCCGGGGTGACCGACGCGTCGGGCACCATCCACGCTTCGCTGGTTCAGGGCGACGCTCCGAACCCGAACGGCGGCCCGACCAACACCGCTGCGGGTTTCGCCGCGATGGTGACCGGGGGCAGCTCCCAGCAGACCATTACCGGCTCGGGTGCCTTCACCCGGATCGTCGTGGCCATGCCGGGCGCCCGGAACTACTACGAGCTGACCGTCCCGTCGGGAACTACCACTCCGATCATCCTGCGCGCGGCCGAGAACCTCTCCAGTATGAACATGGGGGTGAGCTACGCGGTGGGCGATGCCAACGTGATCGGCAAATACACCGCGGCGACCGTCAAGATCATTAACGTGGGTAACGGTGACGTTCAGGTCAGCGTCTCCTGGAGCGACACCAGCGACGTGGACCTCCACGTGGTGGATCCGGCTCTTGAGGAGATCTACTTCGGCCACCTCACCTCGACGAGCGGCGGTAAGCTCGACCTGGACTCCAACGCGGCCTGCAGCCAGGACGAGCCCCAGCTTCCCCCACAAGAGCAACGAGAACATCGTGTGGCCGGTTGGTCAGGCTCCTCACGGTACTTTCACCGTGCGGCTGGCCTACTGGAGCGCCTGCAACGTCAGCGCACCGACCGACTACGTCGTGACCGTCGCCACCAAGGGCGGCGGGGCCCAGGTCTTCACCGGCCAGTTCACTGGTAGCGGTACCGGTGGCGGGGCTGGCAGCGGGACGCTGATTACGACGTTTACGTTCTAGTTGAACTGCAGCAGTAAGCCGTAAGCCTTAAGCCGTAAGCAAAACAGGAAGCCGCAGGTCCTCGCCCGGGATCTGCGGCTTTTGTTTTCTTGTGGCGTCTGGCAGTTGGCGGACGGCGCTGCTCACCGTCATTCAACACGGAGAACACAAAGGCACAAAGAGTCACAAAGTCATCTTGAAGAACTGATTTCAGAAATGGTTTTCTTTGTGCGCTTCGTGTCCTTTGTGCACTTCGTGTTGAAGCGTCTGGACCAGCCAAGTCGCCAAAGTCTTCCGGGAAGCAACTGACTGCCTTCGCTCACCGCTAACAGCTAACGGCTGAGCCCTATCCCTCCACGGCTGCCTGTAACGCAGCCTTGATCGCGGGATAGTCCGCTTCCAGCAGCGTCCGCGGGTCCAGCAACACATGCCCCCCAGCCACTCGCACGATGATCGGTGGCTGGCTCAGGCGAAGCCGGACCGCGAGGCCCTCGGCGCCGAGGGGGCCGGCGTTGAGGGCGACGAGACTGGTCGGCAGCTTGGCACCGGGGAAGGAGCCGCCTCCTACCGCCGATTCTCCCGGAATGACCTCGGGCATGAACACCGGGGGACAGAGGCCGGCGAGCACTCTCGCGCGACGATCCAGCTCCGCCTCGTCCAGGGTCAGCATGCGGAGCACCGGGATCTCCCGTCTCGCGACCTCGGGATCGTGGTAGAGACCTAATGTCGCTTCGAGTGCGGCGAGGGTGAAACGATCGGCGCGGAGGGCGCGAGCCAGCGGGTTGGCGCGGCACCGGGCGATGATCTCCCGCTTGCCCACCAGACACCCCGCCTGGGGCCCGCCGAGCAGTTTGTCGCCCGAGAAGATGACGAGGTCGGCGCCCGCGGACACCGCGGTCTGAACCCGGGGTTCGGAGCTCAAGCCCCACGGACTCAGATCGAGCAGCAGACCGCTGCCGACATCATGCAGGTAGGGGAGCCGGCGCGAGTGAGCGAGCTCCGCGAGTTCATCTGACGACGGCGACGTGACGAAGCCGACCTGCTCGAAGTTGGAGCGATGCACCGTCAGAATCGCGGTCGCCCCGTCGATCGCGTTCTGATAATCGATAAGGTGAGTTCGGTTGGTGGTACCCACCTCCTGCAACACCGCGCCGCTCTTTCCCATGATGTCGGGGATGCGGAACGATCCGCCGATTTCGATCAGCTCGCCACGCGAGATGATGACTCGTCCACCCTGGGCCAGCGAATTGAGGGCGAGCACCAGCGCGCCGGCCGCATTGTTGACCGCCAGTCCATCCTCGGCTCCGGTCAGCTCCGCGAGCAGGGTGCGGCAATGATCCGCCCGCTGGCCTCGAGCGCCCGATGCGAGGTCGTACTCCAGTGAGCTGTACCCCTCGGCCACTTCCTGGATGGCGACGGCCGCTGCGTGGGCCAGGGGTGCTCGCCCCAGGTTGGTATGCAGCACGACACCAGTCGCGTTTAGTACCGGCTGCAGCGAACGTGTGGTGTGCGCCTGGACCCGCTCGGCGATCTCCGCGGCCCAATCTTCAGGTGGACCGGCACGATTCGAGCGTGCCGCCTCCAGTGCCTCGCGCACCGCGACCACCACGACATTGCGCGGCACGGTCGCGAACAAGGCTTCCACTCCGGGGTCTCGGAGCAGGCGATCCACCGAGGGAAGCTGCCGCCGCGCGTCCGGGTTCACGGTTTCCCCGCACCGGGCTTTACGCCCGTGGTATCAGAAATCACGGAATCCTTCTTCTCCTCCTTGATCTCCGGAACCGAGAAGCCCGCCCGCGCTTCCTCGCTGGCGACGCCGTTCACGTTTCGAATCCCCGGCACATCGACCAGGTACTTGCCGGCTGGCTTGAAGGCGCTGTCCACCCGCAGCACCAGTTTGTCGAACAACGCAGGCCGCTGCGCGAGGAGCTGCTTCAAGGCGGTGGAGTCTGCCGCGCCGGGGCTGGGCCTGCCGGGTAAGCGGATCGGAGGCGGCTGGGCGAACTTCGGCTTCTTGCCCGCGAGACTATCCGCCGGTACCGCGGTGGTGTCCCGCGCGATCGAATCCGCCCGCAGCGAATCGATCCTGGCACGCACCACTAATTGGATGCTGTCGTCTACCGGTTTGGGGAGCAGCGAGGCCACGTGGACCGGAATCGAATCGGGCAATTCACGGAGCAGCACCTGCAAGGAGTCGAAGCGCTGCCGAGGATCGAGCGGCTGGGTGAAGGTGATCGTAGCGGAGACGCTGTCGTTCGCTGTGATCCCGGAGATCCGAGGCCCCACCGAATCGTGGGGATAGATCCAGAGGGCCGGAATCGTCGTCGTGCCCTGGGGAACCCGCACGCTGTCGAACGCCTCCCGATCTTCCTTCTGCAGGTTGTGGTTGGCGTCGAGCACCGCGAACGCGACGTACTCGCCCTGGGGCAGGGGCCCTATTCGGAACCGCCCCGACGAATCGGTGAGAGTGCGATAGATGAGCGTGTCCGGCATAAGGGCCAACGCGATCAAAGCCTGTCGAGCATACTGCCCGGCGACCCAGTCCACTGCCTGTCCTTCGACCGTATCAGTCGGAAGCGGACCGCCGGTCGAGAAGGTGATGACGATACTGGTGTCGGTCTTGTTCCGGCTCAAATCAACGATGCCCGGGAGCAGCTCGATGCGATAGACCCGGTTCGGCTTCCATCCTTCGCGGGGCCGGACCGTGATGCGATCCCGCTTCCATTTGATGTGCGGGATCTCGTGCGAGGGGGAAACCAGGATCAGGCGCTCGAGGTCTCCGGTGCCGAGCCCCATACTCGGAGTACTTCCCTCGGACACGATCTCATCGAAGCGGAATTCGACGTCCTTGTCCCAGCCGGGATAGACGCCGACCGATTCGGGTACGGTGGAGAGGAGGATGGGTGGAATGTGGTCCGTTGGGCCGCCGGGCGGGGGGGCCATTTTGGCGCAGGCGAGAAGGGCTGTCAGGGCGAGTAGGGCGGGACGAGACGGACAGGGCGGACGGAGCAGTAGGTGAACGCCCGACCGCCCCGACCGCCCCGTCCGTCTTGTTCGACGCTGTCCAACCTCTCATTCCAACCGGGCCCGCTTCTCCACCAGGACTGCGTGCTGCTCGCTCCAGCTGCTCAGCTTTTCCCGTTCCTTCGCCACGATCTCCTGAGGTGCCCGGGAGGTGAACTGCTCGTTGCCCAGCTTGGCTTTCTGGTTCTCGATAAGCTTGGTCAGGCGTTCCAGCTCGTTCTGAAGCCGGCTCCGTTCCTTGTCGAGGTCGAGAACCTCGCCGAGCGGGACGAAGAGCGAGCTCCGGTCAGTGAGCACGGCACTCGCACCGACGCCGGCCGAGTCTCCGCCAAAGCGCAGTTCGGAAATCTTGGCCAATCGGCGAATGGTTCCCGATTCATCGTGAAAGGCTTTCTCCGCATCCTTACCCGCGACCGTGACCACCGCCCGGACCGATTTGCCGGGCTCGATGCCATACTCGGCCCTGATCTGCCGGACCGCGACAACCAGTTCCTGAACCAGAGCGAAGGCACGCTCAGCCTCGGCATCATTGGCGCGGCGGTCGGGCAGTGGCCATGCCGTGATACTGATTGACGCTTCTGCGTCCCGACCCGGCAGTCGCTTCCAAAGCGCTTCGGTGATGAACGGCATGATCGGGTGCAGCAGCTGGAGTGCTACCTCGAAGGTCCGGGCCGCGACCGCCCGGGCCACGTCTCCACCGGGCTGATCGCCGTAGAGTCGCGGTTTGATCTGCTCGATGTACCAGTCGGCGAAATCGCTCCACAGGAAATGGTAGACCGCGTTCGCCGCTTCGTTGAGCCGATACTTATCGTAGGCCTCGGTCGCCTGGATCACCATCGCGTTGCAGCGGGAGATGATCCAGCGGTCGGCCAGCGTCAGCTCTTCCTGCCGCACCACGTCTGGGTGATTCCCCGCCAACGGCCTAATCGTACCGCGCCGCCGAGCCGCCCATCCGCGACCGAGCGACCCTCAGGAGCGCGCGCGCGCGACTCGGGAGCGAGGGAGTCCTTTAGGACCGTACCGCCGAGATTGGAAAGCACAAACCGCCCCGCATTCCACAGCTTGTTGGCGAAGTTCCGCCCCGGAGAAAACGAGGTCTCCAGATCGCTCGGGTCGAGGATGACATCGGTGCCCACCGCCATGCCGGAGATCACGGTGTAGCGGAGTGCATCCGCTCCGAACCGGCTCACCACCTCGAGGGGGTCGATCCCGTTCCCCAGGGACTTGGACATCTTGCGGTGCTGGGTGTCTCGCACCGTGCCGTGCAGGTAGACGGTCGAAAACGGGATCTCCCCCATGAACCAGCATCCCGCCATCACCATGCGGGCCACCCAGAAGAACAGGATCTCGGGTGCCGTGACCAGTGTCGAGCCGGGATAGAAGCGGTCGAGATCCCTGGTCTTGTCCGGCCATCCCAGGCTGGAGAAGGTGACGAGCCAGGAGGAGAACCAGGTGTCGAGCACGTCCTCGTCCTGTCGCAGCGGCGCGCCGCAGGAACACTGCTTGGGTTCTTCCCGTGCCACGATCATCTCGCCGCACTTGTCGCAGTACCAGACCGGTATGCGATGGCCCCACCAGAGTTGCCGGGAGATGCACCAGTCGCGAATCCCTTCCATCCACTGGCGGTACTCCTCGCCCCGCCGCTCCGGGATGAAGCGCAGCGTCCCATCGACGTAGGCCTGGAGTGCCGGCTTGGCGAGCGGCGCCATCTTCACGAACCACTGGTCCGAGAGGCGCGGCTCCACCACGGTTTCGCAGCGGTAGCAGTGCCCCACCGCATGGCGGTGATTCTCGACTTTGTCCAGCAGCCCCAGCTTCTCGAACTCGGCCACGACCTGTTTCCGGGCGACGAACCGATCGAGCCCGCGGAAACGCTCCGGCACCGCGTCGTTGAGGTGCGCGTCGGGTGTGAGAATGTCGATCGGTTCCAGATGGTGGCGGCGTCCGATCTCGAAGTCGAGCGCATCGTGGGCGGGAGTCACCTTCACGGCACCGCTCCCGAACTTGGGATCCACTTCTGAATCGGCCACGATCGGGATGAGCCGGTCCACCAGAGGCAGACGCACCTTCTTGCCCACCAGCTTCTTGTAGCGCTTGTCCTTGGGATTCACCGCGACGCCGGTGTCGCCCAGCATGGTCTCGGGCCGAGTGGTTGCGACGGTGATGAATCCGCTGCCGTCCTCGAGCGGGTAGCGGAACCACCAGATCTTGCCGTCCACCTCTTCCTTCTCCACCTCTTCGTTGGAGAGGGCGGTAAGGCAGCGGGGGCACCAGTTGATGATGTACTTGCCCCGGTAGATCAGCCCCTTCTCATGCAGCCGCACGAAGACTTCCCGCACGGCGCGCGAGAGATCCTCGTCGAGCGTGAAGTAGGTGCGAGACCAGTCGGCGCTGGCGCCCAGGGCACGAAGCTGCTGCAGGATGGTATCGCCGGTTTCCCGCACGAAGGCCCAGACTCTCGCTTCGAACTCCGTTCGGCCGAGGTCGAAGCGGGTCTTTCCCTCCTGCGCGATGATACGCTCCACCACGTTCTGGGTGGCGATGCCGGCGTGGTCGGTTCCCGGAAGCCAGAGTGTGACCCGGCCCCGCATCCGTTCGAACCGAGTGAGCACATCCTGGACGGTGTAGGTGAGACCGTGCCCCATGTGCAGGATCGAGGTCACGTTGGGCGGGGGCATCATGATCACGAAGGGCGCTCCTTTGCCCTTGCCCCCTTCGGGAGAGAAGAGCCCCTTGCCCTCCCACCAGCGATAAAGCCCGGGCTCGACCGCGCCCGGGGTGTATTGAGGCGGTAGTTCGTCGTTCATGCGGGACGGTCGGTCAGATCTTCGACGTCTTCCGGCACGTCGTCTTCCCCGTGGACCAGGATGCAATCCACCACCCGTTCGATCCCCGTCAGGGCGTGGACCACGCGAATGGCCCGCGCGCGGAGGTTGCGACTGGGGACCCAGCCGTGGATCTCGACGACACCGGCGCTGACTCCCACGGCCTCCAAGGCGAGGTCGTGGAGCTGGTCGTCGCTCCTGAGGGCAGCCCGGGCCAGGCTGGCCGTCGCGGGGGGGCCTTCCCGGCGCGCGACCAGCTTCCCCCGCGGCACGGAGCCCCAGCGGCGGGGAATCGGAAGCTTGCGGGACCCCAGCAACTCGCCCAGCACGAAGCCGGTGACGAGGCCAAGTCCGGCCCCCACCAGGCTCCAGGCGAACAATTCGCTGCCGGAAGGTCGTCTGCTGATGCCCATTCCTCTGCTCTTACCTGACGGTTTGACGAGCGGTTAACTTAACACGATGAAAGACGAAAATGCCCCAATGACAGGTGCTGAAATCATGCGCTGGTCGGTCCTTGCCGCCCTGCTGATCGGTTGCATCGCCCTGTACTTCCGTTATGCGCCCACGACCCCTCCGGTCATCCATCCGGCGGTGGCGGACACGACTCAATGAGCACGATCCGGCTGACCCTCCCCGACGGCAGCGTGCGAGAGGTGCCGGCGGGAACCACGGCACGCGCGGTGGCCCAGTCCATCGGCGCGGGGCTGGCTCGCGCCGCGGTGGCGGCGAGGGTGGACGGGCAAGTCCGCGACCTGGACCGCCCGATCGAGGCCGACGCCAACTTCGCGATCCTGACCGATAAGGACCCGGCTGCGCTGGACGTCCTCCGTCACTCGGCGGCCCATATCATGGCGACCGCGGTACGCGAGCTCTTCCCCAAGGCCGGGATCGGGTTCGGTCCGCCGATCGAGAACGGGTTCTACTACGACTTCGATGTCGAGCGTCCCTTCACTCCGGAGGACCTGGAGGCCATCGAGGCCAGGATGGGCGAGGTGACCGCGAAGGACTATCCGTTCGTGCGGGAGGTGGTGGACCGCGCGGAAGCCAAGCGTCGCTTCAAGGACGATCCCCTCAAGCTCGAGCGCATTGACGATCTGGGCGCCGACGAGGTCATCACGGTCTACACCGACGGTCCCTTCGTGGACCTGTGCCGCGGGCCTCATCTCCCCAGCACAGGAAGGCTCAAGAACTTCAAGCTGCTCCACGGCGCCGGCGCCTACTGGCGGGGAGATGAACGCCGCCAGATGCTGCAGCGGATTTATGGGACGGCCTGGTTCAAGAAGGAAGACCAGGACGCCTATCTGCACCAGCTCGAAGAGGCCAGGAAGCGGGACCACCGCAAGCTGGGCAAGGAACTGGACCTCTTCATGTTCCATCCGTTCGCGCCGGGTGCCGTGTTCTGGACCGACCGCGGAACCACGATCGTGAACGTGCTGAACGACTACCTGCGCGAGCTGCAGCGAGACGACTATAAGGAGATCAAGACTCCGCTCCTGTATAACAAGGGGCTCTGGGAGATCTCCGGCCACTGGGGCAAGTATCGGGAGAACATGTTCCTGGTTCTCGACAAGGAGACCGGGGAACACGATTTCTCGCTCAAGCCGATGAATTGCCCTTCGCACTACCTGTTGTATCAGTCGAAGAAGCATTCCTATCGCGAGTTGCCCCTCCGGTATTGCACCTATGACGTGCTGCACCGAAATGAAGTCTCTGGCGCGCTCTCCGGACTGACCAGGGTTCGGCAGTTCCAGCAGGACGACTGCCACGTCTTCCTGACTGAGCAGCAGATTGCCGAGGAGGTTCGCCGGCTCACCGATTTCATCCTGAGCTACTACAAGACCTTCGGGCTCACCGCGACGCTCAAGTTCGCCACTCGGCCCAAGGAGCGGATCGGCGAGGATTCGCTGTGGGATCGCGCCGAGGCGGCGCTCCAGGCCGCCCTCGAGGCGACCGGGCAGCCCTACGAGCTCAAGCCGGGAGACGGCGCCTTCTACGGCCCCAAGGTCGACTTCGACGTTGCCGACTCGATTGGCCGGACCTGGCAGCTGGGAACGATCCAGCTCGACTACGCCGCTCCCGAGCGCTTCGGGCTGATCTACGTCGGGGAGGACAATCACGAGCACCGGCCGGTGGTCATCCATCGGGCGGTGAGCGGCTCCTTCGAGCGCTTCATGGCGATCCTGATCGAGCACTTCGCCGGCGCGTTCCCGCTATGGCTCGCACCCGAGCAGGTCCGCGTGCTGCCGATCTCGGATGCCCAGGGTGACGCCGCGAGGAAAGTCTTCCAGCGATTCCGTGAGGCGGGTATACGGGCCGGTCTCGATGACGGCAACCAGACCCTCAACTACCGGATCCGTCAGGGTGAAGTCGAGAAGATTCCTTATATGGCGGTCGTCGGGCAGCGGGAGGCGGATGCGGGCACGGTCGCGGTGCGGGTACGTGGGGCAGGGAACAAGCAGGAGATCGTGCCGGTCGAGGAGTTCCTCGCGCGAGTCAGCGGGGAGATACGGAGGTGGGCGTTGGTTCCGTGAAACCTCACCCCAGTGCTGTCATTCCGAGCGAAGCGAGGAATCCAAATCCCTCCGTTCCAAAAACCACTCCTCCGCAAGATCAGTCCATCCAGGGTTTACGCTCTGAATCAGCGTAATCTTCTTGCTCCGTCTCCACGCTTTGAGCTGTTTCTCCCGAGCGATCGCGGCTCTGGCATTGGGGGTGGTTTCGAAGTAAACCAGCTTGGTGATTTTGTAGCGGCTTGTGAAGCCGTCCCAGTGCAGGCTCCGATGCTGAGCCAGGCGTCGCATCAGGTTACTGGTAACACCCAGGTAGAGGGTACGATGGCTGTTGCTGAGGAGATAGACATAGAACGTCTTCACTCGGCCTCCTGAGGCCGTAGTAGGCCTCGGTCACGCCTACGCGGGTCGGTCTGGATTCCTCGCTCGCTCGGCATCGTCAGCGCCTTGTCCGCCTCGTCCGCCCTGACCGCCTTCCCGCCCTCCCGCCCTACCGTCTATTTTCCCCCCGACCCAAACAGCCGCGCCCCGTGTCCGACGCCACTACGCCCGTCATCCTCTCCGCCGTCCGCACCCCCATCGGACGGTTTCTCGGTGGCCTTTCCACCCTCACCGCGCCCCAGCTCGGTGCCTTGGTCGTTAGGGAAGCCGTGCGTCGAGCCGGGGTTGAGCCCGGTGCGGTGGACGAGGTCATCCTTGGCCAGGTTGTACAGGGAGGCTCCGGGCAGGCACCAGCCCGCCAGGCCCTGATTCACGGCGGGATTCCCGGTACCGTCCCGGCGATGACCATCAACAAGGTTTGTGGCTCCGGGCTCAAGGCCGTGATGCTGGCCGCCCAGGCCATCAAGGCCGGCGATGCCGAGGCCATCGTGGCGGGCGGGCAGGAATCCATGTCCACCGCACCGCACTACCTCTATGGCATGCGAACCGGGATCAAGGCGGGGAACCAGACCATCGTCGACGGAATGATCCACGACGGTCTGTGGGATTCGTTTGGTCAGAACCACATGGGCGAGTACGCCGAGTACACCGCGGAGAAGGCGAAGGTGACCCGGCAGGAGCAGGACGAATTCGCCCTGAACAGTCATCGCAAGGCGGTAGCCGCGCAGGAGTCCTGCAAGTTTTCATCGGAGATTCTCCCGGTTGAAATTCCGGGCAAGGGAGGAGTGACGCGGGTGACCGCTGACGAGTCGCCGCGGAAAGACACGACGCTCGAAGCACTCGGCAAGCTCAGACCTTCATTCCGGAAGGATGGCACCGTGACTGCCGGGAACGCGCCGGGACTGAATGACGGTGCCAGTGCGCTGGTCGTCACCTCACTCGCATTCGCCAAGGCTCACGGTCTTCAGCCGATGGCGCGCATTATTCAGTACGCGACCGGTGGCGGAGAGCCGAAGGATCTGTTCTTCGCTCCCATCGTCGCGGTGAAGAATCTCCTGGCCAAGTCGGGAACCAGGATCAACGACTACGACTTGATCGAAGCCAACGAAGCATTCGCCGTGCAGGCCATCGCCGACGGGCGGGCACTGGGCTGGGATTGGGATCGGGTCAACGTGAACGGCGGGGCGGTGGCGCTCGGTCACCCGATCGGCGCGAGCGGCGCCAGGGTTTTGACCACTCTCCTGTATGCAATGAAGGATCGCGACAAGACAACCGGTCTTGCCACTCTCTGCTTGGGTGGCGGGAATGCGGTGGCACTCAGCGTGGAGCGGATCTAAATGACCTCAGGCAATCCCACGGCGGCCAGATCCATGAGCCTTCCCAGGGCCTTTCGCTGGCCCATCACCTTGGTCCTCGGCGCCGTAGCCGTGGCCGTCTCGGCTCAATTCTCGGTTCCGCTGCCCTTCACGCCGGTGCCGATGACGCTTCAGGGGCTCGCGGTGATCCTGGTGGGTGGGCTCACCGGATCTGCAGCCGCCGCCGGTGCCATGCTGCTCTATCTCACGGCCGGGGCATTCGGGGCCCCGGTCTTCGCCAACGGATCCGGAGGGCTGCACCATCTGCTGGGGCCCACCGGTGGCTACCTCCTCGCTTTCCCGCTCGCTGCGTGGATCGTGGGCTGGGTTGGGCAGCGGCGGAATCTCGGACTCTGCCTCCTCGCGGCATTGCTGGGGATGGTCGCCATTCACGCCGGTGGGCTGGCGCAGCTCGCACTACTCACCGGATCGATCAAGACGGCCGCCGCCGCGGGCACCGCGCCCTTCCTCCTGGTTGACTCACTGAAGGTGGTTCTGGCTGGATTGCTGCTCTGGCGGGCGCACCACTCACTACGCCCGCGGGCGTGACCGAGCCGCTTCCAGAATCTCGCCCACCCTCGCGCCTCAGGGTCGCAGGGTGGGCAGTTCTTTTCTTGACGTTGGGCACCGCCTGCGCCCTGGTCTTGAGCGCGCTGGTTGGAATGGCTGCCCCCCTGCTGACCTCGGGCGCCCCCATCGACCCCGAAGCGCCGCGCTGGCTGGTGATCCAGACTGCCATCATCATCCTGTCATTCGGATTTGCCACATGGGTGATCGGTCGCAAGGCGGCCAAGCTCACCTGGGAAGACCTGCGCTGGAAGCCGCTCGAGAATGCCGGCAAAGGCTGGGGTACAGGACTTCTGCTGGGCGTGGCTGCGGCTGCTGTGGCTGTCCTCCTCTCGTTGCCGCTCGGCGGCGCGCGATTCCTCCCGGATCAAGGCTCGCTGGCCGACTACCTTCGCCAGGCCACGCTAACCACACTCATCCTGGCTCCTGCCGCGCTGGGGGAGGAGATCGCCTTTCGCGGGGTGGCACAGGTGCTCCTGGCGAGAGTCATGGGGCGCTGGAGAGCCATCATCCTGCTCTCGGTGCTGTTCGGACTTGTCCACCTGTTCAATCCCAATCCCACTCCGCTGGCTATCGCCAACATCACCCTGGCCGGCATCTTCCTGGGCGCGGCGTTCTACTTGCCCGGCGGGATCTGGACCGCGTGGGGCGCCCACCTGGGGTGGAACGCGACGCTGGCGCTGATGGATGCGCCGGTCAGTGGTCTTCCATTTACCATCCCGCTGATCAACTATGATCCCGGCGGACCGCGGTGGCTCACCGGCGGTAGCTTCGGCCCGGAGGGCGGAGCTCTCGGCTCCTTCGCGATCATTCTCGGTATCGCCACGGTATGGCGGCTGACCCGGAAGGAGAGCGCTTGATGCGTGTGGCAGTGATCGGTGCTGGAACGATGGGGAACGGAATCGCCCAGGTGTTTGCGCAACAGGGGCACGCGGTGCGGTTGATCGATGTGTCGGCCGAGGCCCTGAACAAGGGATTGGAGACCATTCGCGGCAGTCTGGCTCGGCTGGTGAAGAAAGAGACGATCAAGGCGGACGAGGCGGACAAGGCAGTTGCCCGGATCAAGGTCGGTTCGGGGCTCGAGGACGCGGCAGACGCAGAGCTCGTGGTCGAGGCGGCGTCGGAGAACCCCTCGCTCAAGTTCGCACTGTTCGATCAGCTCGATCAGGTGACCGCGGCGTCCACGATCCTGGCCACCAACACCAGCTCGATCTCGATCACTGAAATCGCGTCCCATACGAGGCGCGCCGACAAGATCATCGGGATGCATTTCATGAACCCGGTGCCGGTGATGCAGCTGGTGGAAGTGATCCGCGGCCAGCTGACCAGCGATGCGACCACGACCCAGGTCATGGAGCTGGCGAAGGCTTTGGGGAAGACACCGGTCGAGGTGAACGACTACCCGGGCTTCGTCTCCAACCGGGTGCTGATGCCGATGATCAACGAGGCGGTCTTCTGCGTGATGGAGGGCGTCGCCACCCCGGAAGCGATTGACACGGTGATGAAGTTGGGAATGGCTCATCCGATGGGCCCCCTGGCGCTGGCCGACCTGATTGGCCTCGACACCTGCCTCGCGATCCTGGAGGTGCTGCACAAGGGACTGGGAGACGACAAATATCGTCCTTGCCCCTTGCTGCGCCGGATGGTGGCGGCGGGGACGCTGGGGAGGAAGACGGGTCGGGGATTCTACAAGTATTGATGATTGCAGATTGCTGATTGCTGATTTGCAACTGACCTGCAGTTCAATCAGCAATCAACAATCGGCAATCAGCAATTGTCTCCGCGGAGCACCCATGGACGCCTTCAAAAGCATGGCCGCCTACGCCCACGAGCAACTCGTGCTCTGCCACGAGCCTTCGTGCGGCTACTTCGGCATCATCGCCATACATGACACGACGCTGGGGCCGGCCTTGGGCGGGACGCGGTTCTGGCAGTACGCCTCGACCGACGATGCGATCACCGACGCGCTGCGGCTGGCGCGCGGGATGAGCTACAAGTCGGCGGTCGCCGGGCTCAACCTGGGCGGGGGCAAGTCGGTGATCGTGGGCGACAACAAGCGGAAGGACCGGGAGGCGCTCTTCCGGGCCCACGGCCGCTTCATCGAAACGCTGAAGGGTCGCTATATCACCGCTGAGGACGTGGGCACCAGCCCGGCCGACATGGAATTCGTCCGGATGGAGACGGAGAGCGTCGCCGGGCTGCACGGCCGGTCGGGCGATCCCTCGCCGGTCACCGCCTACGGGGTCTACGTCGGAATGAAGGCCAGCGCCAAGCATCGCTGGGGTAGCGACTCACTAAGCGGCAAGCGAGTTCTGGTCCAGGGGTGCGGCAATGTGGCCCGGTCTCTCTGTGATCATCTGCACGAGGAAGGTGCCAAGCTGGTGGTCACCGATATCGACGGCGACAAGGTGAAGCAGGTGGTCAAGACGACCGGCGCGGAGGCGGTAGCGCCCGATGCAATCTACGATGTGAAGGCGGACATCTATTCTCCCAACGCGCTGGGTGCGACGATCAACGACGAAACGCTGAAACGGCTCAAGGTCGAGGTCATCGCCGGCGGTGCCAACAACCAGCTGGCCGAGGAACGGCACGGAGACGAGGTCGAGCGTCGCGGCATGCTCTACGCCCCGGACTACGTGATCAACGGTGGAGGCGTCATCAACGTCTACGGCGAGTTGATGGGCTGGGACCACGATCGCGCCAAGCGCAAGGCTGCCGCGATCTACGACACGATGCTCAACCTGTTCGCCATCTCGGCGGCGCAGAAAATTCCCACCTACCGGGCCGCCGATCATCTGGCCGAGGCGAGGATCGACGCGGTGCGGGCGGTTGCGTGGGATCAGGGTGTGAGGCGTCCCTTGCGCTTAGCTGGCCTTTCCCGACCACTGTATCTTTATTCACAATGACCGAGACCATCCCCATCGCGGCCGATCACGCCGGGTTTGAGCTCAAGGAAAAGTTGAAGCTGGAGCTGGAGAAGGCCGGTTACCGGCCGCTGGATCTCGGAACCCATTCTACCGAGTCCACCGACTATCCGGACTATGCCCACGCGCTGGCCCAACGGGTGGAAAGCGGAGAGCTGAAGCGGGGCATCCTCCTCTGCGGCACCGGACTCGGCATGGCGGCGGCGGCGAACCGCCACGCCCACGTGCGCGCCGCGGTGGCCTGGACCCCGGAAGTGGCTCGGCTTTCTCGCGCCCATAACGACGCCAACGTCCTGGTGTTGCCGGCGCGGCTCATATCGGAGCAGGAAGGCCGGGAAATCCTGCGCACCTGGCTCGACACCGCGTTCGAAGGCGGCCGGCACGGCCGTCGTGTCGAGAAGATCGAACCCTGAAGGGAGACCGCATGTCGCTGGACCACGACGCTTCACTGCGTGCCGCCGATCCCGAAGTCGCCGGGCTGATCGACCGGGAGCTCCACCGCCAGCAGCATGGCCTCGAGTTGATCGCCAGCGAGAACTTCGCCAGCCGTGCGGTGATCGACGCGATGGGCACTCCCCTCACCAACAAGTACGCCGAGGGGTATCCGGGCCGGCGCTACTACGGCGGGTGCGAGGAGATCGATAAGGTCGAGCAGCTGGCGATCGACCGGCTGAAACAGTTGTTCGGCTCCGATCATGCCAACGTCCAGCCCCATTCAGGAGCGCAAGCCAACTTCGCCGCGTTCATGGCGCTGGTGAAGCCGGGTGAGACGATCATGGGAATGTCCCTGCCACATGGCGGGCATCTCTCCCACGGGGCCGCGGTGAATCACAGCGGTGTCATCTGGCATGCGGTGCATTACGGGGTGGATCCCGCTACCGGTCGCATAGATCACGACCTGGTCCGGGACCAGGCCAGGCGGGAGCGGCCCAAGCTCATCATCGCGGGCGGCAGCGCCTACGCCCGAATCATCGACTTCGCGGCGTTCCGGTCGATCGCCGATGAGGTGGGGGCCATCTTCCTGGTGGACATGGCGCACTTCGCCGGGCTCGTGGCGGGCGGAGTGTATCCCTCGCCCGTGCCTCACTCGCCGGTCGTCACCAGTACGACCCACAAGACGCTGCGCGGTCCCCGGGCCGGTCTCATCCTCTGCGCCGCCGAGTACGCGAAGGCGATCGACAAGTCGGTCTTCCCCGGAACCCAGGGCGGGCCGCTCGAGCACATCATCGCGGCCAAGGCGGTGGCCTTCGGCGAAGCGTTGACGCCGGACTTTGCGCGATATGCCAAACAGGTGGTGGCCAATGCGCAGACGCTGGCCGAGGAATTGATCGCCCGCGGATTCGCGATCGTCTCGGGAGGAACCGATACTCATCTCATGCTGGTGGATCTGCGGCCGAAGAACCTCACCGGGAAGGATGCGGAGAAGATTCTCGATCGCGCCGGCATCACGGTCAACAAGAACACCATCCCCAACGATCCCCAGTCGCCCTTCGTCACCAGCGGCATTCGCCTGGGGACGCCGGCGCTCACCACCCGGGGCATGGGCAGGGGCGAAATGCGGAAGGTCGCGGAGCTGATCGACAAGGTCCTCACCAGCCCGGATGATGTCACGGTGGCCCGCGTGCGCCGGGAAGTCGGGGAACTGACCTCCGACTTCCCGCTCTACAAGAGCCGGCGTGCTTGACCCCCTCTGGCCCGGAACCTAGCTTGCGACCCATGCGGCGCCACCGACGCGTTCACCTATGAACGGCCTCCAGTTCGCGGATGAAGTCTTCGAACGCATCCGCCAACACGAGGGCAGGTACGACGAGAGGGCGTACCTGTTTGTCCTTGCTGCCCTCGAATTCCTGCAATCGAAACTACCCGAGCGCCGGCACGTGACCGGCGCCGAACTGGCGTGGGCCTGCCGCGATTTCGCGGTGCGACAGTACGGACTCCTCGCGTTCGAGGTCCTCAACTACTGGGGTGTCCGGCGCACCGAAGACATCGGCCGCATTGTCTTCGTGCTGGTCCAGACCAAAGTGCTTTCGGCGGAGCCGACGGATCGCGAGCAGGACTTTGCGGGGGTGTATGACTTCGCCGCGGCGTTCGGTGAGCCCTATCGGTGGGACGGCGTAGCGCGGCTCTAGCACGGCCCGCCAGAGGGGAGCAGGGGGCACCATGGAGGCGAGAGACTGGCCGGCGTGTAAGAAGTGCTCGCAGGGCGTGCTGATTCCACTCTCCGACTACGGGCGGGACGGAGCGCCGATCACCTACAAGGCCTGGGTCTGCAGCAATCCCGAGTGCGGGTTCAATCTCCGGATCGACAACGGCGAGATCTCGATTGGCAGGACGATTGGGCCCAGCTATAAGTGAGCGGTGAGCTGTAAGCGGTTAGCGGAGAACGGGACGCTGCACTGACTCCGTCACACCGCTCACTGCTCACCGCTCACCGCTCACCCGCTCACCATGAACATCCCCGTCCTCTCCCCCCAACAATCCGCCGAGTGGGACCGCCGGGCCGAGGCCTCCGGCAGCGATCTCGCGAGTCTCATGGAGACCGCGGGCCGCGCCGTCGCGGGCATCATCGCGTCCCGCTTCCCGGGACCGGTGGCCAACGGTGTCCTCGTCGCGGCGGGACTCGGCAATAACGGTGGAGATGGCTGGGTCGTTGCCCGGGCACTGCATCGCGTAGACGTACCGGTCTGGGTGGCACCGCTCTCCGGCAACCAATCGGGCCTCGCGCGACACATGGCTGTCGTGGCGCAGTCAGAGGGCGTACGGGTGGTGAGCCCTGATGGGCCCTGGCCCAATGTAGGTCTCCTGGTCGATGCGATCCTGGGGACCGGCGCCAAGGGTCCGTTGCGCGATGCTGCGGCGGCGCTGGTGGATCGGATCAATGACCTGACATTGCCGGTCGCGGCGATCGACGGGCCGACCGGGAGTCGATCTCGAGACCGGGGCGAGTCACGGTTCCGCGGTGCGCGCCGCTGTCTCGATCACCTTCGGCGGATTGCGTCGAGGCCATCTCCTCGCTCGGGACGAGGTCGGCGACGTGGTAGTGGTAGACATCGGGCATCCGGCTCCCGATCCCGCCTGGCCCAGCATGGTGACCGACGCCGACTCGGCGCGCGCGATCGACCGCTTCGAATCGCGCGCCCACAAGGGCACCCGCGGCCATGTCGTGGTAATCGGTGGAGACGCCGGCATGAGCGGCGCACTGCGCCTCTCCTGTCGCGCCGCCTTCGCGGCCGGAGCGGGCCTGGTGCACGCGGTGGCTCCCGACGCCACGATTGATACCCTTGTGGTTGCCGAACCCGATTTGCAGACCCTCCGACACGAATTCACTTCGGAACTCAAGCCCGGGCTCGGTGAACTCCTGGCGCGCTCCGACGTCCTTGTGATGGGGCCGGGATTGGGTCGCGGTGATGGACGGCTCGATTTTGTCCTCGCCGCGGCGGGCAAGGCCCGGGCGGTGGTACTCGATGCCGATGCACTCAACGCCTTTCAGGGAGAGGCCCGTCATCTTCGCAAACTGGCCAAGGAGCGAGAGGTAGTGCTCACTCCTCATCCCGGTGAATTCCGCCGGCTGTTCCCGGAGCACAGTGACGGGCTGGAGCTCGACCCGTGGCGCGCGGCGCAGGAAGCGGCTCACTCATCGGGATGCACGGTGCTGCTCAAGGGTGTGCCGTCGGTAGTCGCCACGTCCAACGGAACTCTGGCAACAGTAGCCGCGGGAAATCCTGGGCTCGCCACTGGCGGAAGCGGCGACGTGCTCAGCGGCATCATCGGCGGTTTCCTGGCCCAGCAGTACGACACTCCGGTCGCCACCTGCCTCGGCGCACAAGTGCTTGGTCGCGCCGCCGACTTGGCCGCTCGCCGCACGACTGCTCGAGGGCTCCGGCCAATGGACGTGATCGGCGCGCTTCCCGACCTCTGGCGAACCTGGGAAGCGCAGCGCGCGGTACGGCCGGCACCGAAGCCGCCGATTCTTTTCGAGTTGGAGAGTCCACAGAGGTGGTGATGCGACGGACGGGGCGGACAAGACGGACAGGGCGGTCGGCGACTTCGCGGCGGTCGGGACGAACGGGGCGGACGGGTCGGTCGTTGTCTAGGTGCGCCTGTCCGCCCTGTCCGCCCTGATCGTCTTGTCCGTCCTGATCGCCTTCCCGTCCGCCCTCCCGTCCCAGACTCGCGACTGGTCCCCAAAAGATCGGACCATTCTCGGCGATTTCACCCGGATCAACGCCGTCGCCTCATCGATCGATCGGGTCTATGCGGCGGCTCCGACCGCACTCCTGATCTACGATCCCCAGTTCAAACAATGGCACGGCCCCTTTACCCCTCGGGATCCGGGGACGCTGGACCGGGTCTTTGCGGGGCTGGCGGATCCTCTCGACAACTCACTTTGGTTGGCACGTCCCGACGGGTGGGTGCACTACACCCCTGAGCTGGATCTGTGGGAACGCGGCATCGCACCAAATACGGTGCAGGAAATCGCCTTCGATGCCGACCAGCCGGCGCTCGGTCTCTTGCTGCGTACGCAGGGTGGCTGGTTCAATGTTCCTCGAGGTGGCGTTTCGGCCGTCCCGATCAATCCGCCTCGCCGCCTGATACGGCCGGCAACCTCCAACGATGCGATCCGCTCGAATCCCGCCTTGCAGGCGAACAGCAGCGCGATTCTCCTGAACGGGCGCCTGCGGACCGCTCGCTATACCTCGGCAGCCAAAGCGCTCGGGCTTCCCGGCTGGTACCTCGGCACGACCGGAGTCGGGCTGCTGTTTCTTCCCGAGGGGGCGGCAATGCCCGAACGCCTCTCCTTCGGTCTTCCGGGAGAGGATGTGGGCGCACTGTTCCCCGCACCAGGCGGAGTATGGATTATCACGCAGCGCACACCCAACCAGGATGCCGCGGTCAGCTTCGTCTCCAACGAGCTGACGCAGTTCCACTGGATCGAAGGCCCTCGGGCCACCGGGTTCCCCTTTAACAAGGCGCACCGCCTGGTCGGGAATCAGAAAGATCTCTGGGCGGCAACTGATGTGGGCTTGATGCGGCTCAATCCCGAGTCGGAAGAGATGGATCTGTACGACGAAGGAGCGGGACTTCCCAATCGCACGGTCACCGATCTCGCGGTGCGTCGGGGGCGTATCGCGATAGCCACGCTCAATGGTGTCGTATCCCTGGGAGACTCGTTGAAGATCCAGCCGGTCGCCCCTTCGTTCACCGACGCGGCGCTCGCTGTGGCGTTTGAAGGCGACACCATCTGGGTTGGCACCGAAGCCGGCTTGGCGGTTGCACTGCCGGGACAGGGGAATCTGATGCAGCCCATAGGGCTCAAGCAGAGTCCCGCCTTTCAGGCCCCGGTGGTAGACATCGAATGGGCCGCGGATACCCTCGTCGCACTCACCACCGAGCGCATGCTCTGGCGCGATACCCGTTCCGACACCTGGACGCTGGGCCCCGTGTTGTCGGCGCAGGTAGGCCGGCTCCATACCTTTGTTCGTTATCACGCCGGATTTTTCGTGGCGGGAGAGCGGGGATTCGGTTACGCTGCGCTCAATACTCAGATCGTCCGGCCGATCCTGACGCCTGGAGATCTGCCGGGTCCGGTGACCAGCATCGCGGTGGATGAGGGTTATCTCTGGGTCGGTACCCGGCGCGGGCTGGTCCGCTTCAGTCTCGACGCCATCGGACCATGAATCACCCCTTCCAAGCTGCCTGATGGAGCTAGGCCCGGGCCCCGAGTTCGACCGGATCCGGCGCATCGCCCAGCGACTCGGCTCCCGTGCGGCTCCGCTGGGAGACGATTGCGCCCTGCTCCGCATCGGGAACTCGACACTCGCCTTCAGCACCGATCTTTCGCTTGAGGACGTCCATTTCCGACGCTCCTGGCTCTCGGCTCAGGAGATCGGCTGGCGGGCCACCGCGGCAGCGCTTTCGGATCTCGCGGCCGAAGGGGCCACACCGATCGGCGTGCTCGCCAGCATCGGGGTGCCGGCCCGAGACTCGGGCGAACCGCTCCAACAATTGATGGACGGAGTAGGAGAGGCCGCGGCATCGGTCGGCGCCCAGGTGCTGGGTGGCGATCTCGCTCAGGCCGAGAGTTGGATCGTGAATCTCACCGTGATTGGATCCGCCGAGCGTCCAGTGCAGCGCTCCGGGGGAATGCCGGGGGACAACGTCTGGGTGACCGGAGTTCTTGGTGGCGCTCGTGCGGCGCTCGAACGCTGGCTTGCTGGAGCGGAGCCCGACAGTGCGGCGCGCCAGTCGTTCGCTCATCCCACTCCGCGGATCGCGGCTGGCCGCGGTCTCGCCGAGCGGGGCGCGCACGCCATGATTGATCTGAGCGACGGCCTGGCCGGGGACGCGGGCCATCTTGCTGCCGCCTCGGTCTGCGCCATCGCGATAGACCTTGGAACGCTTCCGATTCATTCGTCGGTGACCGAAGCGGCCCGCCTCGCCGGAATTCCGCCAGAGCGTTACGCCGCCTTGGGTGGTGAAGACTACGAGCTTCTGGTAGCCATGCCGCCCGAGTTCGCTGAGCGAGAGGCGCAATCGCTCGGCATCGAGTGCGGTGTCGCACTCACCCGGATCGGGACTCTTGCTGCGGGGCAGGGAGCCAGCTTCTGGAGCGGCGGGACACTGGTCGAGCTCGCGGGGTTCAGCCATTTCGCATGATCGCGGCCGTCCGGCTGGTAGTCACCGTCCTCCTGGCGACGTTCTGGTACGGCAACAAGCTCGTCTTGGCAGCCTGTTCCGTGATGCGATACCGGCGAGGTGGGGTGTACGACGACGGTTCCTCGGGGATACGGTCGGTTCCTGCTGCGGGCCAACCGTCTCTCTGTCAGCCTGGTCCATGCCGAACGGCTGAATGGCATGCAACCCTGCGTCTACGTCGCCAATCATTCGTCGTGGCTCGACCCGCTGGCAGTGGTCGATGTCCTGCCGGATTCGGTGCGATTCACTCCCAAGATCGAGCTGATGCGGGTCCCCCTGTTCGGCGATGCCCTCAAGGCTGGCAAGCACCCCGCCATCGACCGGCACAACCGTGCTTCGGCGGTCGCGGCTTACGAAAAAGCCGCCGCCATGATCCGCGAAGGCATCTCCGCGATCGTCTTCCCTGAAGGCACCCGAAGCCACGACGGAAATCTGCAGGAGTTCAAGAAGGGGCCTTTCGTCCTCGCCATAGTCGCCCAGGTCCCGGTGGTGCCGCTCTGGATCGCTGGTGCCCGGGAGGCGCTGCCTCGGGGCACACTCCGGCTCCGTCCCGGCCCGATCGAAGTGCGGGTAGGGCCATCCATCCCAACCGTCGGGCTCAGCTACGAGGATCGGGATGAGGTGTTGAAACGTTGTCGGAATGCGATGGTGGAGCTGGGTGAGGAACCAGAAGCGTGAGAAGTGAGAAGTAAGAAGTGAGAAGGGCCGACACGAGGGGCGTAATTCGCCACCCCTTCTCACTTCTCACCTCTCACCTCTCACGCTTTTTCACCCTCCCGTCTCCCGTCTCCCGTCGTTACGTTTGTGACTCCTTTACCCTCTCGAACTACATGTCCACCATCATCGAAGTGCACGCCCGGGAAGTGCTCGACAGCCGTGGCAATCCCACCGTCGAGGCCGAGATCGTCCTCTCCAGTGGAGCAACGGGTCGAGCGGCGGTGCCGAGCGGCGCCTCGACTGGTGAACGCGAGGCGGTCGAGCTGCGGGATGATGATCCCAAGCGGTACATGGGCAAGGGCGTGCTGGAAGCGGTGCGCAACGTCAACGAGGTGATCGGGCCGAGGCTCGAGGGTATGGCGGCGGAAGACCAGGTCGCCATCGACCAGGAGATGCTCGACCTCGACCAGACTCCGAACAAGAGTCACCTGGGCGCCAACGCCATGCTGAGCGTTTCGCTGGCGGTGGCCCGGGCCGCGGCGCAGGACAGCGGGCTGCCCCTCTACCGCTACCTCGGCGGACCGCTCGCGCGCGTGCTGCCGGTGCCGATGATGAACATCCTGAACGGCGGGGCGCACGCGTCGAACAACGTGGACGCGCAGGAGTTCATGGTCGTGCCGATCGGCGCGGAGACCTATCCCGAGGGCCTGCGCGCGGGAGTCGAGGTGTTCCACAACCTCAAGAAGGTTTTGACCAAGATGAAGCTTTCGACCGCCGTCGGCGACGAAGGCGGTTTCGCCCCGACGCTGCCCAGCAACGAGGCGGCGCTCGACGTCATCATGGAGGCGATTCAGAACGCCGGCTACGAGCCGGGCCGGGACATCGCGATCGCGCTCGACGTGGCGGCTTCCGAACTGTACCAGGACGGCGAATACGTCTTCAAGAAGGGAGACGGAAGCCGCCGCTCCGCCGCCGCGATGGTGGACCTGTATGCTGGGTGGGTGGACCGCTATCCGATCGTCTCCATCGAGGACGGCCTCTCGGAGAATGACTGGGACGGCTGGCGGCTCCTGACCGAGCGGCTGGGCTCGCGGGTTCAACTCGTCGGAGACGATCTCTTCTGTACCAACGTGGATCTCCTGAGCCGCGGAATCGAGCAGTCGGTGGCCAACGCGATTCTGATCAAGGTGAACCAGATCGGCACCCTGACCGAAACGCTGGAATGCATCGAGATGGCCAAGGGGGCAGGGTACGGTGTTGTGATCTCGCACCGCAGCGGTGAGACCGAGGACACCTTCATCGCCGATCTCTCCGTGGCGAGCGGCGCCGGGCAGATCAAGACCGGCAGCGCCAGCCGCACCGATCGGATCGCCAAGTACAACCAGCTGCTCCGCATCACCGAAGAGCTGGGCGACATCGCGCACTATCCCGGCCGGGACCTCTACGCGCTATGACCCCGCCAGCGCGGTCGGCTCAACCGGGACGCGGCAGGACGCTGCAGGTGCGGGCGGAATTGGCTCGCCATCGCCGTGGTTGGTGCCGCGCTGATCTTCGCCGTCTGGGGCGGCGAGTACAGCACCTGGAACTGGCTCACTCTGCGCAGGGAAGAGAAGAAGATGCGCGCGGAGGTGGCCCAGCTGCATGAGGAGGTAGATTCTCTGAAGGCGCTCAAGAAGCAGATCGAGATCGACCCGAGTCTGCAGGAGCGGATCGCCCGGGAACAGTTCGGCATGATCGCCAAGGGCGAGTATCTGTACATCATTGAAGCAGATAGCCTTGACGGGGAGTAGGGGTGGTCAATACGATTGGCGCCCGGTAGGGAGTGGGGAGACGGAACGCCGTGACGCAGGACGTCAGAATTGTTTGTACTAGGTACTCGGTACT
Source organism: uncultured Gemmatimonadales bacterium (assembly GCA_963821525.1). GTDB lineage: Bacteria > Gemmatimonadota > Gemmatimonadetes > Gemmatimonadales > GWC2-71-9 > DATBGE01. The sequence goes on from CAWGED010000005.1 coordinate 859,488, forward strand.
AGGTACTCGGTACTCGGATACTCGGTACCAGGTACCAGGTACTGTTTGTTGGCAGGGTAGCTCAGGTGGTTAGAGCACGGCACTCATAATGCCGGGGTCGCGGGTTCGAGTCCCGCCCCTGCTACTTCCGAAGTCCCGTCATCCCCAAGTGGATGCGGGACTTTCTTCTTGTACGTCGGCGTCAGCTGAACTCGGGATGCCACCACCGGAGGCACCACAGCGACCCAAATGCTTGCGAGCCGTCCTCCGGTCACTTCCTTCGTTTGTCTATCAGAACGCCAGCCAGGCGAACGCGAACAGCGTGTTGTTCCCCGCCGCACTCCTGCCGGACCCGTCGTAGTCCGTCTTCCCGCCGTTGAAGTTGGAATACGCGGTGTACTGGAGTCCCAACCGCGTGTTCTCCCAAGGGTTCAGGTCGACTTCCCCGACGAACCCGTCGGTCTTGGGGCTCCCGTTGGCGCTGCCGTCCACGGGGTCGGGCGCGTACAGCCCGGCGTCGCTGGTGCCCTGGGTATCGAAGTACCCGCCGCTCAGGCCGATCCACTGCTTCGGATACCAGCTCGCGTTGAACCGCAGGACCTTGAGCGTGTTCGTCACGTTGTCCGATCCGCCGGCCGCAGCGGTCGCATCCAGCGTCTGGTCTTCGTGCACATACGAGCCCCGCAGCACGATGTTCCCGCTGCCCGCCGCGGTCTCGAACTGCGCGTCGACGCCCACGTCGCTGTAGGTGTCACGCGGGCCGCTCAGCACGTCGGGGAACAGGCTCCCGTGCAGGCCGAAGGTGCCGATCATCAGGTAGCGGTGCTCCCACTCCTGCTGGAGCGCGAGCCGCCAGTACGGGGCCACGCCGTCGATCGCCCCGGTTGCCGAGGTGGGTGCGGCCGAGCCCTGCAGGGCGGAGCGATAGACCGAAAACTCGCCGTACACATGGTTCGCCAGCATCGCATACCCGCCGAGTCCGAGGACGTTCTGCGCCAGCCCCTCGTCGATCAGCGTGCCGGCCGCACCGCTCGGGCGCGGCATCCGAGCCGATGAACGGGTAGCCCCACACCGGCGTCGTGTTCCATAGATCCTGCACCGAGGGGCTGTTGTTGAGCGTCGCCCCGTAGGCCAGCTCGGCGTTGCCGATCGACGTCTTGTTGGCGAACCGGATATCCACGTTGTCGATCCCGAACGCGCCATCGGCGCCCGAGTAGGTGAACTGTGAGAACAGTCCCATCTGCGAGCTGATGCGTCCCGCGAGAAAACCGCTCAGCTCCTGGGGCAACGCCGCGGCGCCGTTCTGCGTGTCGGGCAGGTCGTCCTTGGTGCGGGTAACGCCCGCGGTCACCATCGCGGCGAGCAGCGAGACGGGCGACAGGCTCAGCTTGCCACCGTTGGTCGAGTCCTTCTCGGTCAGCGGGACCAGGTTGGTGAGCGTGTATCCGTTGAGCTTGAACTTGCGGCCGAACGGCGTCAGCGTGAGGAACTGATAGTGACAGGCGCTGCACGCGAGCCCCGTCTGGCGGGCGAAGCTGGGAAGGCTGAGGTGAGCGCCGTTGTGCGCCGCCACGTAGGCGCGGGCGAGATCGCCGAGATCGTCGGTCGCGGACAGCGGGGAAGCGAGTGTGCAGAGAAGCAGGAGTACCGACCAACGCTTCACAGGCATGGGAACCGCCGAGGTGGTAGGTCCTCCACGGTTGGAGCATGCCGATGAAGCGAGCATGAAGGTTCCTTGAAGTTTTGTTCGGGGACAATCTGTCCGCGCCGGCCTCTTGTCTCCCCGTCCGAGGCAGTGCAAGTATCTAGTCAGTGAGGAAACTCCCGAATCCAATCCATTCCCGAGGCGCCCAATGACCCGAGCACTGCGGCTCCTGCTGGTGAGCGGGGCGTTGTCCCTCGGTGTCCAGCAGGCGTACGCGCAAACCGCCGATACCGCACATGGGCCCGTGCCGGACAGCACGATGCTCACCACGGCGATGGTCGACGCGGGTCGGAAGATCTTTCACGGCAGGGGCACCTGCTTCGGCTGTCACGGCGACAAGCTGCAGGGCGGCCCGGTCGCGCCAGCGCTGACCGGTCGGTCGTGGCGGCACATCGACGGCAGCTACTCGGCGATCATCGATCGGGTGGACAACGGGCTGGCGGGCACGCTCATGGTGCCGCACCCTGGGGGCATCGAGGAATCGCAGGTGTTCCTCGTTGCGTCCTACGTATACGCGGTGAGCCACGGGATGGCCAAGCCCTAACGTCGTGAGGCAAGGGGGGACGATGAACGTCGCGCGCGCAGCCGTTGCCGGCCTGGTCGGTACCGCGGCCATGACGGCCCTGCTCCTGGTGGAGCCGTCGATCGGTCTGCCGAAGATCGCGATGGGTCAGGTGCTGAGCACGTCGCTCGGCTTCACGACCGCGCACCTGGCGATCGGCCCGGCGATCGGGTGGTGCCTCCACTTCGGGATCGGCATCGTGCTGGCCTTGATCTATGCCGCCGCTTTCGACGGACGCCTTCCCGGACCGCCTGTGGTGCGTGGGGCGGTCTATGGCGTGATGGTCTTCGTCGTGGCTCAGGTGGTCTTCATGCCGCTGGTCGGCGGGGGCTTCTTCTCACGGGGCGACCTGGAGCTGATCACCGGCAGCCTGCTCGGCCACCTGCTCTACGGCGGGGTCGTCGGCTGGAGCTATCACGGAAGTCGGGATGACCGACTCATCGCGCATCGCGGACCCGCTGGGGCCGACGCTAATCGCCCTGTCCCTCACTGAATGGAAGAACCTCCATGTCTTCGAGGCAGCGATCGGTCCACCGTTCGGAGCTCCATGAATGATGAAGCCGGCATGAGAAGACTCACGACCCCGACACCCTGCTATGGTCGCTCAGAACGCCGGCAGCAGCGTCCCTACCGCCTGGCGCAATTCCGACACGCTGAACGGCTCCCGCAGGATTCCCACACCAGGTGGGAGCTCGCGCTCCAATTCCGGGGTCGATCTTCCCCCGTTGGCGAGGTACAGCACCGACACCCACGGTAGCATCGTGCGCAGCTCGTGGATCAATTCCACCCCGGGCTTGCCCCCGGTTCGGCTGTTGCTGATCACCAGATCACAGACCTTGAGCCCGAAGGCCAGTTCCAGCGCGGACAAGCCATCGTAGGCCAGGAAGACTGCATGTCCCTCGGCAGTGAGGACCTCGATGATCTCGTTGGCAATGGTACGATCTTCGTCGGCAACGACGATGTAACGCCCCTCGAAGCCGGGGCGGCGTAGCGACATCGTTAGCCTTGGACCCGGGGGGACGTCCGGGAGTTGCACGCGGGAAGGACTGCCGACTGAATATACCCGATTTCCCGGGGACCGAGGTGCGCTGAGTCGTCAGCTTCTTCCTGAGGAGGGCTTCATGGAGGCGTTATCGCGGCGACGCGCTTCGAAGGGGAACGTGACTCCCATTCAGGTCGGTGCACTGGCGCGCGACGACTCTGGCCTTCAGAATGTGTGCAGTAACCGGCGCATGGAGGCTCGGGATCTCGCTGGGCGCCGGTTGGGAACGACTAGTAGTGCATGCCGGAGGGAATCATGCCTTCGCGAATACTCATTCTTCTCGTGCTCCTGATTACGGCCTGCGGGAAGCCGGCGCCGCCCGCCAGCGAGCAAGCCGGCCGGCAGCCGACTGCCCCGGCCACACCTGCTCCGACGGAGCCTCCCACAGCAATTTCGCACGGCGAAGCGGCCATCGGTCCCCCGCTCACGGCACCCGACCGGGCAGCTGACGCTCCACCACCTTCGAAGCAGCGGCATCAGCAGATCCGGTTCGTCACGGCCCACGTGCGTCACGAGGTCGCGCCCGGAGTGGTCTACGACGCCTGGACCTTCGACTCGATGGTCCCGGGGCCAACGCTTCGCTTGCGGGTCGGTGATACCCTGGACTTCACCCTCGTCAATGGGGCCATCATGCCCCACTCGATGGATTTCCACGCCGCCGAGATCGCACCGGACAAGGCATACCGGAACGTGATGCCGGGAGACAGCATTCATTTCCGGTTTGTGGCCCGGGTACCCGGTGCATTCATGTATCACTGCGGCACCGCTCCAGTCGCGGCCCACATCAGTAACGGGATGTATGGTGCGTTGATCGTCGATCCTCGCACCCCTCGACCTCCGGCCCAGGAATTCGTGTTCGTGCAGAGCGAGTTCTACATGGGGCCGCCGGCCGGTAAGGACTCGGTTCGCAGCATGGACTGGGAGAAGCTGCTCAACGCCTCGCCCGATTATGTCGTGTTCAATGGTGTCGCTTCGCGGTATGCGACGCATCCCATTCCCGTGGCGGAGCACAAGCCGATCCGGCTGTATGTCGTCAACGCCGGGCCCAACCGGATCAGCTCCTTCCACGTGGTCGGCGCAATCTTCGACAAGGTGATTGCCGACGGCTTCGGACGGCCGTTCGACGGGATGCAGACCTGGAATGTCCCGGTGGGGGGTGGCGCCATCTTCGAGCTCCGGCTGGCAGAGCCCGGTTTGTACCCCTTCGTCACCCATGCCTTTGCCGACGCCACCAAAGGAGGCGTCGGGGTCTTTCAGGCGGGTAACGCCGCGGGGTCAGTCGCACATTGAGTGCGGACCGGTCTGCCTCGGAGCTTCTCAACCTCTCGCGCGGGACAGCGCTCATGGACCTCAGCACGGATGCAGAGGTGTCGGTGCGGTACGACGCCCGGCTTGCAGGGATCTTCTATCTGCTCAACATCCTGACTGGAGCGTCCGCGCTCTTTGCTCACGGCACGCTGGCGTCCGCCTTACTTCTCATCTCCACCGTCTGTTACGTCGGGGTAACGATTCTTTTCTATCACCTTTTCCGTCCGGTGGACCGGACAATTTCCGGATTGGCGGCGCTCTGCAGCATCACAGGATGCGTCATTACTACGCTCGGCACCTTGCGCCTTGCCGCCGCTCCCGTCAGCCCGTTGGTGTTTTTCGGACTCTATTGCCTCCTGATCGGATATCTGATTCTTCGCTCGACCTTTCTGCCTCGGTTCCTCGGTGTGCTGATGGCACTGGGCGGCCTGGGCTGGCTGACCTTTCTGTCGCCAGCACTCTCGAGCAAGTTGTCTCCCTGGAACATGGCCCCGGGTATCCTCGGTGAAGGCACGCTCACTCTGTGGTTGCTGGTGGCTGCTGTAAATGCCCGACAATGGCTGGAGCAGTCGACCATCAGCGGTGTCGTGTAGCCGCTTGAGACTCGCAGGCGCCGCGCTGCTCAGCGTTGTCGCTGCACCGCTCATCGCTCAGGCGAGGCCGCCGCTCGATCTCGTCGTCGTGACCGCGGTTACTCAGGAGGGTCACGCGACGGACGACTGGCTCGCTATTCTTCGGACCCGACTGTCTCCCGCGCAGTACGACTCGATCGCCCCGCTTCAGAAGGCTCTCGCACCCGACGAAGCGGCCTGGGATTCCCTCATCCACGCCCGGGCACCGGCCTGGATCGGGCTGGCCGCGCCGATCACGTCGCTCTATTCTCCGGCTCAGCCACCGGCGGTCAGGGTGATGGTGGGCAATCGGGGAGCGGACGATGCCTTCACTGCCGACAATCACACCATCGCCTTCGATTTGTCCCGACTCGTCTCCATCTATGGTCCGGCCAACGATCCCGCGAACGGTGTCCGCATCGACCGTTTCTTCCGCCACGAGTTCTCTCACATTCTGCAGAAGGCGTGGCTCGCGGCTCACCCCTGGGCTATCACCTCCCCCTTGAACGCCGCCTTATTCGACATCTGGACGGAAGGCCTTGGCAATTACTACTCGTTGTCCGACCAATGGCTCGATCCGCAGGGCCAGCTGACCGACCGGTCCCGGCAGACCCTGGCGGTCCTCGAGCCCCGCTTCGCCTCCAATCTCCATGCTCTTGCCTGTGCCGATTCGGCCAGCGCCGCGCCGCTCCTCGCGACCCTCTCTTCGGGCCCGTTTGATCGGAAGTGGGGGGCCATTCCCGCGGCCCTCTGGCTTGCCAGCGAACCAGAACCCGAAGACAGCGCACTCCGACGTTTCATCGTCGCCGGTCCCGCCGGAGTGTGGGACCTCGCCGCCCGCCATATCGCCCCGGAGTTGGCAGAGAGCCTGAGGGATGCGCAGCAGCGCGGATCGCAATGTGGTCAGACCTCTCGCCCGGAGTAACGTGTCGCCCGCAGGCGCGGCGTCAGGCGGCTTCCAACTCAGTTCTTAACCCGAAGGGGTAAAGATGCATACGATCAGGGTCATCGCCGGAGGTTTTCTCCTTCTCGCCCTCTGTCTCCTCATCGGCCGATGGACAGGAGACCCCACGCCGGCTGGTCGGACTGGCTAAGGCGGCGAAGGTCTTCATCCCGATCTGGTTCGTCGCCTCCGGAATCAATATGTGGATCGGGGTTTCCAAAGCCGGATACTCCGTTGCCGAGGAGGCTCCTACCTTCCTCGTCGTCTTTGCGGTCCCAGTCGCCGCGGCTCTCCTGGTGTGGTGGAGTGTCGCGCGGGGCTAGGTGGTGCCACGTGACAGGTAGACAGGTTCGGTCGGGAAGGGAACCATTCTTCCCACTGCTGCGTTCTTGCTGAAGTCCGGCTCACTGCGAGCCGGTCAGAACTTCAGCAAGGAGAGCAAGGAAAAGTGAAAGCGAAACACCTCGCCGGCGCTGCCCTCTTGGCACTGGCCGTGAGCCTGTCCCCAGTGGTGGCCGGGGCTCAGGAGCTCAACGTGAACCATTCCGGGGTGGCGATCAGCGGCTACGACCCCGTCGCCTACTTCACCACCGCGAGCGCCGTCAAAGGCTCGCCGGAGATCACCGCGACCGAAGCGGGCGGCCACCTACCGCTTCAGCACCACGACAAACCGCGACGCGTTTCTCGCGAATCCCGCCCGGTACCTCCCCGTGTACGGCGGCTACTGCGCCTACGGCGTTGCTCACGGGCACAAGGTGGACGTGGACCCCGAAGCGTTCCGGGTGGTGGACGACAAGCTGTATTTGAACTACAGCAAGGACGTGCAGAAGAAATGGCTGGCGGACATCCCCGGTAACATCAGCTGGCGGACAGCAATTGGACCAGCCTTCGGGACAAGCCACGGGACTAATCGGACGGGAGGACGTAGTACGTGGGGTCGTGGTATGTAGACGGGCGTGACCCCACGTACTCGGTACTCGGTACTTCGGCTCCAAATCTGAAATCTTCCATCTGAAATCTTCAATTTCCAATGCCAAGACTTCGCGTCAACTGCTTCTCCATCTCCCTTGATGGATACGGCGCCGGTCCCGATCAGGCCCTCGAGAATCCCCTCGGTGTCGGCGGGCTCGCATTGCATGACTGGGTCGTGGCCACCCGGGCATTTCACCAGATGCAGCATCAGGAGGGAGGATCAACCGGCATCGATAACGACTTCGCGGTCCGCGGCATGGCCGGCATTGGTGCCTGGATCCTCGGCCGGAACATGTTTGGGCCCATCCGAGGTCCCTGGCCCGACGAGGCCTGGCGGGGCTGGTGGGGAGAGGAGCCTCCGTACCACACGCCGGTGTTTGTGCTCACTCACCATGCGCGAGCGCCGCTCACCATGAAAGGCGGCACCGAATTTCGTTTTGTCGCTGGAGGCATCCGTCACGCGTTGGAGCAGGCGGGAAAGGCCGCTGGAGGGCAGGATGTCCGGGTGGGCGGGGGAGTCTCCACCATTCGGCAGTATCTCGAAGCCGGACTGGTTGACGAGCTGCATCTCGCGATCGCGCCCGTGCTCTTGGGCACAGGTGAAAACCTGCTGGCAGGGCTCAACCTTCCTGCACTGGGCTACGGCGTCACGGAGCATGTTATGACTGCCGCGGCGACCCACGTGGTCTTGACTAAGAAGAAGTAGGAAGTGAGACGAGACGTGGGCCGTCGTTCTCGAACTCGGAACCCGGAACTCGGAACTAACTACCGAACCATGTCTGATTGGCCAGACCAACTGCGCATCTCATGGTAGGGCATTGCTGAACCATGTGAAACGCAGGAGGCAGGAGCCATGTTTGCGGATGTGAAGTATGTGGAGCTGGCGATAGGAGTTAGGGTTCAGTACGTGGAGCAGGGAAGCCCTTCGGGCGTGCCGGTGTGATGCTCCACGGGTATAGCGACTCCTGGCATTCCTTCGAGCCGGTACTGCCATTTCTTCCTTCTTCGATTCGCGCCTACGCGCATCTCCCAGCGGGGGCACGGGAACACGGCCCGCCCATCGCCGGATACGGGCCGAGTGATTTTGCGGCGGATCTGGCGGAGTTCATGGATGCGCTGGACATCGATTCAGCGATCGTGGTGGGGCACTCCCTGGGGAGCCTGATCGCTCAGCGCTTCGCGCTCGACTATCCCGAGCGGACAATTGGGATTGGTGCTGATCGGTTCGGGTCCCGCGATGCGAGGGAATCCGGTCTGGTCGGAGCTTCGCGCCCCCGTGCTGGATCTGACCGATCCGGTTGATCCCCGGTTCGTCCGGGAGTTCCAGGAGAGCACACTGGCGCAGCCGATACCGCCGACCTTTCTCGATACCGTGGTGCAGGAGAGTCGGAAGCTCCCGGCCCGGGTCTGGCGATCGATCTGGCAGGGACTTCGCCGAGGTGGATCACTCGGACGAGCTTAGCCAGCTCAAGGCGCCGACCCTGGTGACCTGGGGCGATCGGGACTCGGTATTCGGACGTAACGAGCAGGAGGCGATCGTTGCGGCGGTCCCGGATGCGCGACTCATCGTGTATCCGGGCGCCGGCCACGGGACGCACTGGGAGGAGCCGGAGCGGTTCGCGTCGGATCTGGTGGCGTTTGTCAGAAGGGTCGCTTGATCCCTACTTGATTCGCGGTTGATAGCGTTTGACCAGTTGATCGGTCGAACCGCTGTCCACTCGAACCTGGGGGCTCCCATGCGACTCGTGCTTTCCATCGTGGCCCTTGCCCTGCTCGGTTCAGGATGTGGCTCGGTGGCCTCGGCCCCGCCGGAACTTGCCGCGACAGCCCTCACCTTTACTCCCGCGCCGGGCAAGTCACGCATCTACGTGTATCGGCCGTCCCGGTTCGTCGGCTCGGCTGCCCACTTGAAGGTTGAGGTGGATAGCCAGTTCGTCGGCAAGACTGGTTCCGGCACCTTCATGATGATCGAAGTGGATCCTGGCCACCACCGGGTCAGCGGCCTGAGCAGCGAGAGCGACCGGGGAGTGGATTTTGAGGCGTTGGCCGACAGCACCTACTTCTTCAAGCTGTGGCCCAAGATGGGGTTCATGAGCGCGCAGTCGGGGATCGAACCCATGGACCCGGTCGAGGGGCGGCGTGCAGTTCAAGAGTCTCGCATGGTCCCCGCCAATTGGCCAGGGTGAGCCGGTCGCCACCAGCCAGTGAGCACCGCGGAGGTGCGTGGCATTGTTGCCAAGCCTGGTAACTCTTAGTCGCCAGCCGGGAGGAATAGGATATGACGTCCTACTACCGAGTCAGTACCGCGAAACTGGTCGCGCTCAGTTTTTGCACCCTGGGCTTCTATAGCATCTACTGGTTCTACCGCCAGTGGCAGGCCGAGGGTGAAGAGCACGACGAGAGCGATTCTGCTCCCTTTCGGGCCTTTTTCTCTGTGTTTACCGCCTACTCGCTGTTCTCCCGAATCCACGCCGCATTGAGTCTGGACGGAGACCGTCCCCGCTTCTCCCCTGGCCTCTACGCCGTGGCGTACTTTGTCCTGGTGACAGCCTGGCGCCTGCCCGACCCCTACGGTTTGCTCGGCGTTGTTGTGGTTCATCCCGATCCTCCGTGTCCAGCAAGCGATTAATGCCAATGTCCGGAAGCACGATCCCACCGCCTCTTTGAATGAGACGTGGGAGTGGTGGGCCTTTTTCCTCGCCTGCGTCGGAGGGACGTTCATGCTGATAGGTGTGGTCGCAACTCTCTTCCCCGAGTTGCCTGAGTAGCCGGCGACCGGCGGGAAGCAGGAAGGCGGGAATCCAATGCGGCTAGCTCGATCTCCTTCTTGGCATCCGAGTCCTCCAGATCTGAACGTAGCATTGGTTCGCAAGGCGCTGGCGGCGTGAGATGACATGCAGGTGTGCTGGCGAGCCGAACATATTGACTTGACAATGACTTGATAAGTGATATGTAACCTATTACGTTAGCTCCACGGATCGATAGCAGCCGCGGTGGAGTCACTGCGACCCCGGGGAAATGCGCCCCGAATCGAACCGACAGTCCGCGAGCTCTACGCACGACGGCTCATCAAGCACTCGAATCTCCTCAGTCTCACTTCAGCCTGCCAGGCCCGCCTGCGTAAGGGTGATGCCCCTTAGTCCCTATTGTCGATCGCAGAAGTCCTCCGCACTTTGGTCACCTCCCCTTGGGCCAGGACGGCCGTTACGCCAGACAGCACGGTGCGCAGGCGCCTCGTCGCAGGTCTCCCATCCCGCGTCGGTCTCACCGCCGAGCCTGCGCAGGCGCGTGCCCTGACCCCTGTAGTTCAAGCCCCACCAAACCAGTGGTTCCTGGCCAGACCCCCGCCAGCTTCAGTTGAATGATTCCAGCAGCGCATTGTCCGTTTCACATTTGCAGCAAGAAAAAGGAGTCCATCACATGTCCAACATTCTGGGAAGCCGCCGAGCGCGGTTCCCTGCAGTGATCGTCGCGGCGGTCTTGGACTCGCCGCCTGCGGCGACGACATCACCAACAACAACGCTGCAATTCCCACGTTCACCCCTGACCCGATCGTTGCCGCGGCCGACCTTCAGACGGCGCTGGTAGGATGCCGTCGCTGCCGGCAATGGCGGATTGGGTTTCCCCATGTGGGCAACCGTCGTGGACCGGGCCGGCGTCGTCGTAGCCGTGGTCCACAGCGGAGCCGGGCGTGGGTGATCAGTGGCTCGGCAGCCGGGCCATTTCGGCGCAAAAGGCGAACACCGCGAATGACTTCAGTCTGGACGGCTTCGCACTCTCCACTGCCAATCTCTACAGCGCGACGCAGCCGGGTGGGAGCCTCTTCGGCCTGCAGGAGAGCAATCCGGTGAATACCGACGTGGTCTATGGCGGCGACTTCATCAGTACGGCACCACCAGCGATTTCATGGTCGGGAAGAAGCCCGGTGGGGTGAACGTCTTTGGCGGTGGACTCGCACTCTATGACGCGACCGGCGCCCTCATCGGTGCCGTCGGAGTCAGCGGGGATACCTCCTGCGCCGACCACAACATCGCCTGGCGGGTGCGCGATGCGCTGGCGTCTCGATTTCGTGCCCGGCAGGGGTCGATGCGGGCACCGATGACATCATTTACGACATCACGGGCGGCGTGAGCGCCAGCGGATTCGGCCACCCGACCTGCGGCGGGACCGAGGACACTTTCGACATGCCCACCTTGTTACCCGATCAGCTGACGTCGAGTTCCTCTGAACCGTCTTCGGCGGGTCCGGCTCCGGCCGGGCCCGCTGTCATTCGTGGCCTTCTCATCTGCGACTGACAGTCGACCGATGTTGCGTTAGGCTCATGCCTTTCCTGAAACCAAACCACCGCAGCGCACGCTTATGTTTAGCGAGATTCGCTGATCCAGGATCCCTCCACCTTGACCCTCGCAAGAAGAGCCATGTCCGCTGTTCGAGCAGATCTCCGTGTGCTGATTCTCGCCCTTGCCGTCCTTCACCGCCGCGCCGCCGCTCGTCCAACCTCAGCAGGCTCCGCCGGCCGCGAAGCCCGGCTCCCAAAGCGCCCGCGGCCCCGGCCCCGCGCCATCAAGGGGCCGACCGTCGAAGGCATCACCGAATACAGCCTGCCCAATGGCCTCCGGTTCCTGCTGTTTCCCGATCCATCGAAGCCCACCATGACAGTCAACATCACATACATGGTTGGCTCCCGGAATGAGGGATACGGGGAGACCGGAATGGCTCATCTTCTCGAGCACATGCTCTTCAAGGGCACCCCACGGCACCGCAACGTCCCGCAGGAGCTGACCGAGCACGGCGCCGATCCCAACGGGACGACCTGGTTCGATCGCACCAATTACTTCGAGACCTTCGCCGCGACCGACAGCAACCTGGCCTGGGCGCTCGATCTCGAATCCGACCGGATGATTCACAGTTACGTGGCCAAGAAGGATCTCGAGACCGAATTCACCGTGGTGCGGAACGAGTTCGAGCTGGGCGAGAACGATCCGGGCAGCATTCTCGAAGAGCGGGCGATGTCCACCGCCTACCTCTGGCACAACTACGGGCACTCGACGATTGGGGCCCGTTCCGATATCGAGCAGGTGCCCATCGAGCGGCTGCAGGGCTTCTATCGGAAGTACTACCAGCCTGACAACGCATTGCTGGTCGTGGCTGGGAAATTCGACGAAGCGAAGACCCTGCGTCTCATCACCGCGAAGTTTGGCGCCATCCCGAGGCCCAAGCGCGATGGCGACATGAAGGTCTATCCGACCTACACCCTGGATCCGACCCAGGACGGAGAGCGGAGCGTCACGCTGCGTCGCACCGGCGATGTCCAGGCGCTGATCGCGATCTATCACGTGCCCGCCGGGTCTCACACCGATTTCCCGGCGGTCGAAGTTCTTTCCCGTGTGCTGGGAGACGCCCCATCCGGCCGGCTCTACGCCGCTCTGGTCGCGACCGGTCTCGCCGCCGACGTCTCGGCCGGGGTCTATCGACTCAAGGAACCGGGCGTTCTCGAAGCCACGGCGCAGGTCAGGAAGGAGAGTTCTCTGGACAGCGCGCGCACAGCACTGCTGGCGACGCTGACCGACGTAGTGAGCCGGCCGCCCAGCACCGAAGAAGTCGAGCGCGCAAAATCAACCATCGTCAAGAATTTCGAGCTGCAGCTCAACAATTCTCAGGGTGTGGCGCGGAATCTGAGCGAGTGGCAGGCGATGGGAGACTGGCGGATGCTGTTTCTCTATCGCGACCGGATCAAGGCCGTCACCGTCCAGGATGTGCAGCGGGTGGCCCAGGCTTACCTGAAGCCGTCGAACCTTACCGTCGGCTCTTTTGTCCCCACGGAGAAACCAGATCGCGCCGAGATCCCTGCGACGCCTGACGTGGCGGCTTTGGTGAAGGACTACAAGGGAGACACGACGCTTGCCGTCGGTGAAGCGTTCGATCCTTCGCCGGGAAACATCGATCAGACGGACGACTCGAACCGCGGTCGGCGGGATGAAGCTGGCCCTGCTGCCGAAGCAGACCCGTGGCCAGTCGGTGAACGCGAGCCTCACGCTCCGCTTCGGGAGCGCACAATCGCTGCAGAATCGTGCGACGGCGGCGGATCTCGCGGGCGACATGCTGATGCGGGGCACCCGCACGCTCTCCCGCCAGCAGATCAAGGATTCGCTCGACAAACTCAAGGCCCGGGTCGCGATCATGAGCGCCCCCAATCAGGTCATGGCCCGGATCGAAACCACGCGGCCCAACCTGGTGCCGACCCTTCAGCTCCTGGGCTCGATCCTCAAGGAACCGGCCTTCGATCCGAAGGAGTTCGACGAGCTCAAGCGGCAGGATCTGGCTGGGCTCGAGGAGCAGAAGTCGGATCCCCAGGCCCTGGCCTTCAACAGCTTCACCCGCTACCTGAGCCCCTGGCCCAAGGAAGATCCCCGCTACACTCCCACCATCGAGGAGTCGATCGCCGACTACGGTGCCGCCACGGTGGATGACGCCAAGCGGTACTACGTCGAGTTCTATGGCGCGAGTGACGCGACCATGGCGGTGGTCGGGGATTTCGACCCGAAGCAGGTGACCGATCTGGTCGGAACGCTGTTCGGAACGTGGCAGAGTCCCAAGCCATTCGAGCGCCTGGCCAACGAGTACCGCGACATTCCTGCAACCGGAATTACCATCGCGACACCCGACAAAGCCAACGCCTGGTTCATCGCCGGAACCAACGTCCCGATGCGGGACGACGATCCCGACTATCCCGCCTTCATGCTGGCCAACGAGATCCTGGGCGGCGGTTTCCTGAATTCCCGTCTCGCGGTCCGCATCCGGCAGAAGGACGGCGTGAGCTATGGCGTCGGTTCGTTCGTGAACGCGAGCCCGCTCGACAAATCCGGCCAGTTCATCGGCTATGCCATCTACGCGCCCGAGAATGTGGCGAAGGTGGAGACCGGCTTTAAGGAAGAAGTGGAGCGGGCCCGGCGGGACGGGTTCACGGCGGAAGAGGTCGAGAAAGCGCGCGCGGGAATGCTGCAGAACCGTCAGGTCGACCGCTCCCAGGATCCAGCGCTCTCGGGAGAGCTGTCAACCGAGCTCTACGTCGGCCGCACGATGGCCTTCGAGGCGGACTTCGAGAAGCGCCTGCTGGCTCTCCGTCCCGCCGATGTGACCGCAGCGCTTCGAAAATACGTGGATCCGGCGAAGGTCACGATCGTGAAAGCCGGAGATTTTTCGAAAGCGACAGCACCGGCCCAGCCGTAGGTAATTGCAGATTGACGATTGCTGATTGTCGATTGAAAATTGAACGGTAGGGATTAGCGGCTTTTCAATCGTCAATCGTCAATCAGCAATCAGCAATTATCTTTGCCCCATGCAGGACCGTTTCGTATCCCATCTCGCTTCCCTCGACATCCAGCCTGCCCGCGCCATTGTCGCGGTGTCGGGCGGGCCGGATTCGGTTGCCCTGCTCGACCTCCTGCTCCAGAGCCGGGAGTCTCACCAGCTCGACCTCCTGGTCGCGCACGCGGACCACGGTATTTCCCCGGAAAGTGGTGACGTCGCCGTGCGGGTAGGCGAGCTCGCCCGCGTCGCCGGACTCCCGTTCGTGACCGCACGGCTTGCTCTGGGGCCCGAGGCCAGTGAGACCGAGGCGCGGGAGGCGCGATATGGCTGGCTGCGCCGGATGCGGGAGGCTCACGACGCGAGGTGGATCTTCACCGCTCATCACGCAGACGACCAGGCCGAGACCGTATTGCTGCGCGCACTCGGGGGAAGCGGACCCGCGGGTCTCGCGGGAATGAAGCCAATCGAGGGAGACATTGTCCGGCCATTGCTCGGCTTCTCCCGCGCCGAGCTGCTCGCTTACGTGGAATCTCGCGGTCTCTGGTACTGGCACGATCCGGCCAATGAGGATGCGCGGCATTTGCGCTCCTGGCTCCGGCACAGTGTGATGCCTCGGCTCAGAGAGCGGATCACCGACGTCGACCAGCGCCTGCGTGACGTGGGACGTCAGGCTGCCGCAGACCGGGCCGCGTGGGATGCGGCACTTGATGTGGTGCCGGGACTCGACTGGCAGGTCGAGCCTGAGGGTGCATCTCTCGATGCAGCCACTTTGGCTCGTGTCGAGCCCTCACTCGGCGCGGCGCTGGCCATGGCGTGGGTCCGGCGTGCGGGAGGAGTGCTGGGACTGCGGCACGGGAGCCGGGTCCTGGCGTTCGCCAAAGAGTCTGAGAGCGGCGCCCGGCTGGAGTTGCCGAGTGGCTGGGTGGTGGAGCGGGGATTCGATCGGCTGCTTCTCTTGCGGCCGCGTTCTCCGGTCGTGGCCGAGGTGGTACTTCCTTCGGAGACCACAGGAGAGCTCAATTGGGGAAACTGGCGACTCGAATGGCGCCAGGAATCGGCGCCTCAGGTCCAGAAGCGGAACGGCATGACAGCCTGGTTCGTCCCCGAGACCATGCTGCTCCGCACTTGGCGGGCGGGGGACCGGGTCGCTCCGATCGGCGGCACAGGACGGCGGCTCGCCGTTCGTTGTTTTCAGGACGCCCGGGTGCCCCGCATGCGGCGAAGCCAGTGGCCGGTCTTCGACCGGGAGGGCACGGTGATCTGGATTCCCGGAGTTTGTCGCTCCTCTCTGCTGCTACCGGCTGCCGGCAGTCCGGCGCTTCGGGTCGATGTCGCTCCCCGCTGAGGTGACCCGGAGAGTAGGCGCCCGGAGCCTGCGCCGGGTGGTCTACGACGCCGAGACGATTCGGCGGCGGATAGTCGAGCTGGGGCGGGAGATCACCAGCGCATATCCCGACGGCGATCTGCTCCTGGTGGGTCTCCTCAAGGGCAGTTTCATGTTCCTGGCCGATCTGGTGCGGGAAATCGAGCGGCCCCTTCAGGTAGACTTCATCCGGGTCAGCTCCTACGGGACCGGGCGGGAGTCCTCGGGGCGGGTCGAGCTGCTGTACGATCCTGAGACCAGCCTCCAGGGCAAGCACGTTGTGCTCGTTGAGGATATAATTGATAGCGGGAGAACGCTGGCCCGACTCATCGCGTTGCTCCAGTCCCGGGGCCCCGCGAGCCTCAGCGTCTCCGCCTTGCTGGACAAGCAGTTAGCCGACGTGCTGCCGGAAGCGCGGTTCATCGGCTTCGTGGCACCGCCGGTCTTTCTGGTCGGCTATGGTTTGGATCACGCGGAAGAGTTCCGGCATCTTCCGTTTATCGCGGAGCTGGATGAACTGAATGGCTGAACGGTTACCCTCTCGCCCGCCTCGTCCTGATTGGCGGAACATGCGCAATAATCTTGCGCTCTGGCTGCTGGTGGCTCTGGTGGCCATGGCCCTGTTCCAGCTGATGAACAGTCAGCGGGCGTCGATGCAGGAGTTCACTTACACCGCCTTCAAGCAGCAGTTGGAGGCCGGCAACGTCGCGTCCGTCACGGTGTACGATGGTCGCCAGGTGGAAGGCGAATTCCGCGCCCCGGTTCCTCAGGATGGTCGTCAGGCCAAGACCTTCTCGGTCCTGCTTCCCATCGCCAACAGCGAAACCTTCCTGGCCGAGCTGGAGAAGGCTGGCGTGCCCATTTCGGCCAAGGAGCCGAAGGTGGGCATCGCGAATTTCCTCATCGCCGCTTTGCCCTGGATCGTGATCATCGGCCTCTGGCTCTTCCTCCTGCGCCAGCTGCAGGCGGGAGGCAGTCGCGCGTTCTCCTTCGGCAAATCGAAGGCTCGGCTGCTCGCGGGAGACACTCCCAAGCTGACCTTCGCCGACGTGGCCGGTTGCGACGAGGCCAAGGTCGAGTTGCAGGAGATCATCGAGTTCCTGAAGGATCCCCAGAAGTTCACCCGGCTGGGTGGACGGCTTCCCAAGGGCGCCCTTCTGGTCGGTCCTCCGGGCACCGGCAAGACCCTGCTCGCCAAGGCGGTGGCCGGTGAAGCCGGGCGGCCGTTCTTCTCGATGTCGGGTTCCGACTTCGTGGAGATGTTCGTCGGCGTCGGTGCCTCGCGGGTGCGCGACCTGTTCGAACAGGGCAAGGCCCACGCGCCCTGCATCATCTTCATCGATGAAATCGACGCCGTCGGCCGGCACCGCGGCGCCGGACTGGGCGGCGGCCACGACGAGCGGGAGCAGACCCTGAATCAGCTGCTGGTCGAGATGGACGGCTTCGAGTCGAACGAAGGCGTCATCCTCGTCGCGGCCACCAACCGTCCCGATGTGCTCGATCCCGCGTTGCTGCGTCCCGGGCGCTTCGACCGGCAGATCGTGGTTGACGCTCCCGACGTGCGGGGCAGGGAAGGGATTCTCCGAGTGCACACCCGGAAGATCCCGCTCTCGGCCGATGTGAATCTGGAGACGCTGGCCAAGGGCACTCCCGGCATGGCCGGGGCAGATCTCGCGAATCTGGTGAACGAGGCGGCGGTGCTCGCCGCGCGGCGCAACAAGTCGCTGGTGGACATGTCGGACTTCGAGGACGCCAAGGACAAGGTGATGCTGGGCCTCGAGCGTCGCAGCCTGGTGCTCACCGAGGAAGAGCGGCGTCTCACGGCGTATCACGAGGCCGGGCATGCCATCGTCGCCCTGAGCACTCCGGGGGCGGATCCGATCCACAAGGTCACCATCGTTCCCCGGGGCCGTGCGCTTGGGGATCACCCTCGGGTTGCCGGACAAGGACCGCTACAACTACACCAAGGAATGGCTGCTCGGCGAGCTGGTCATCTTCTTCGGCGGCCGGGCGGCCGAAGAGCTCGTCTTCGGTCCCGACCAGGTCACTGCCGGCGCTTCCAACGACATCGAACGCGCCACAAACATCGCGCGCCGGATGGTAACCCAGTTCGGGATGAGCGACAGCATCGGCATGATGGCGGTGGGAGACAAGGAGCAGGAGATCTTCCTGGGCCGTGAATTCTCGCAGCGGCGCGAGATCTCCGAGCGGACCGCCGAGGCGGTGGATGATGAAGTCAAGAAGATGCTCGATACGGCCTACCGGCACGCCCTCGAAATCGTGCGATCCCGCCGCGAGCTGCTCGATCGCATGGTCGAGGCGTTGATGGATCGGGAGACGCTTGACCGGGAAGAGGTGGACCTGCTGTACCAGGGCCAGCCGCTTCCTCCCAAGCCGCCGGCGCCGCCGGTTCCCCCCGCTGCGGTGGCTCCGGCCATTAAGCCCGACGCTCCGCCGCAGCGCACCCCCATTCTCGGCGCGCCCCCAGCGGAACCCGCCGGCGCGTGATCGTCACCCCGCTGGCGACTCACTCGTCGCGCGCGGTCAGAGAAACACTCACTTCCCACGGCTGGGATGAACCTCGGGCCGAGTCCGCTGCCAGCGGACTCGGCCCGTATGCCGTCATGGCGGAGGGCTTGAGCGAGGAAGTGCTCGCCGTCCTGCTCCGCCACGGCGGCTCGCTCGGTCTCGAGATCATCACCGGTGATGACTGGGCAATCGTGGCGGGAAGTCTGTCGCGGATCGGTGCCTTGGCCCGCCCGTGGGGCGGTCCGCCCGAACTGGCTGCCGTCGCGCACCAGATCGGCTTGGCGCTTCCGCCCGAACAACCGCCTGTCTGGATAACCGCCCGCGGCACCGTCTCGCTGGAACGGCCGGTCATTCTCGGAATCCTCAACGTCACGCCCGATTCCTTCAGCGATGGAGGCCGCTTCAGCCAGCTCGACGACGCGCTGGCCCAGGCCGACCGTCTGCTCGCCGACGGAGCCGGCATGCTGGACATAGGCGGCGAATCTACCCGTCCCGGCAATCCCGATCCGGTTCCCGAAGACGAGGAGCTGCGGCGAGTCATCCCTGTCATCGAGGCTTTGGTCCGCCGGCATCCCGGCCTCATGCTTTCGGTGGACACGGTGAAGGCCGGGGTGGCCCGCACGGCAATCGACGCCGGGGCTGCGGTCATCAACGACGTATCCGCCTTCCGGCTCGATCCGGCTATGGCGGCGACGGCAGCGGAACTGAGAGCCGGAGTGGTCCTCATGCACTCGCGCGGCACCACGAGCACCATGGCTACTCTGGATCACGCGGAGTACGAAGGAGACGTGGTCGCGGTGGTGCGCCGGGAGCTGTCCGATGCCGCGGCCAGGGCGGTGTCCGCGGGGATTCCCGATGAGAACATCGTCCTCGATCCCGGCCTCGGGTTCGCGAAGACCGCCGAGCACAACCTCCTGATCACCGACCGGCTGGCGGAGCTGGTTGCGTTGGGCCGGCCCGTTCTGGTCGGGCCCTCGCGCAAGCGATTCCTCGGCAGCGTCACGGGACGCGAAGTGGCCGAGCGAGACATGGCGACTGCGGCCGCCTGTGTGGTGGCCTACGAGCGCGGTGCGACTCTGTTCCGGGTGCACAACGTCGCACTGACCAGAGACGCTCTTGCCGTCGCGCATGCGGTGAGAGGGAGCCGATGAACGCCTCGCTCGCTGTTCCGCCGTTCCTGGTCCCGACCTGGAGGGACGTCGTCCAGATCCTGCTGGTCGCCCTGGTGATCTACCGGGGGCTTCGCTTCCTGGTGGGCACCAAGGCGCTGCAGATCGTGCTGGGGTTGGCACTGCTCGCGGCGATCTACATCGTCGCCTTTCTGCTCCGCTTCACGATGATCACCTACCTCCTGGGCCTGGTCTTCACCTACGGCGCCTTCGCCGCCCTGGTGGTCTTCGTGCCCGAGCTCAGGAGCGTGCTGGCCCGGCTGGGACAGTCCCGCATCTTCCGGTTCTTCTCCCCGATCAAGAGCACCGCGGTGGCGGAGCAGGTGGCTGAGGCGTTGGAGCGGCTGAGCCGGAATGCCACCGGGGCCATCATCGCGATCGAACGGGAAAACACCTTGGACGAGTACTTGGCTAGCGGCACCGAGATGGAGGCGCGGGTCTCGGCCGACCTGCTGACCACCATCTTCACGCCCTATTCACCACTGCACGACGGGGCGGTCGTCGTGCGGGGGGACCAGATCATCGGGGCGGGGTGCATCCTGCCCCTGACCCAGCAGCCGGTCACCGACCGGTCGCTGGGGACCCGGCACCGGGCGGCCTTGGGCTTAAGCGAGGAGACGGATGCCCTGGTGCTCGTCGTATCAGAGGAAAGCACCATGATCAGCCTCGCTGTCCGCGGCGAGCTGCGACGTGGAGTAACACCTGAAGAGGTTCAAGTATTACTTGAAGGTGGCTCGCCAGACGCCCTGCTCCCTCCGGCCCCGTCGCGATAGCTCCAGACAACCGACCTTTGCCACCTCGTCCTCCATACCGCCTCGCGCTGCTGGCCGCGGCCCTGGTCCTCACGGGGTACGTGATCACCCTGGCCCCTACCGTGACCTTCTGGGACGCCGGGGAGTTCATCGCGGCGGCCAAGACCCTTGGGATTCCCCATCCGCCGGGTACACCGCTTTTCACCCTGATCGCCCACGTGTGGGGAACCCTGGTGCCGGTGGGCGAGTATGCCGTCCGCCTCAACCTGCTGAGCGCCCTGCTGAGTGCCGCGGGGGCGGGTTGCTTCTTCCTTGTGGTTCACGAGAGCCTCGCCAAAGCGGGTGATGAATCAGCCGGCGGGCGGCTGCTCAGGGTCGGGGGCTCATTCGCCGCGATCCTGATCGCGGCATTCACCTTCACCGTCTGGCAGAACTCGAACGAGACCGAGGTCTACGCCATCGCCACCTTCACCATCGCGGCCATCTGCTGGGCCTGCATGGTTTGGCGGAGGCAGCGGGGTACCGGCACGGGCGAGTCACACTCTCCTGCTCATTCTCTACCTGGCCGGCGCATCCATCGGGAATCACCTCCTGGCGCTTCTCGCCGGCCCAGCCGTGGTGGCATTCCTGTGGGCGATGATCGTCATCGAGCCCGCAGCCGACCCCGATCAGAGGGCGGTTGAGCAGGCTCAGCTGGCGGTTGTAGCAGGAACCTGGGCGCTTCTGATCGGCGGAGGACTGGGGAGTACTGCACTCACGGTCGTCGGGGCGCTGTGCTACCTGGTGGCGTTGGTCGTGGCGTTTCGTGCCCGGATGATCCCATTCGCGCTCGTGGCCTTTGCGGTCGCAGCGGTGGGAGTGACGAGCTACCTCTTCCTCTATATCCGCTCGGGCCAGCACCCGCCGATCAACGAGGCCCAGCCGGACAACTGGAACGCCTTGCTCGCGGTGATCCGGCGTCAGCAGTACCCGGTTCGAACCCCGTGGGACGATCCCACCGTTCTCCACGGGCCCGACAATCCGGGCCGCACCCCGACCATGTTGTTGCTGCAGCTGGTGAACTACCTGCAGTACTACGACTGGCAGTGGGCCAACGGCATCAGGAAGATTCTCCACATCGGCGAAGTTGCCTTCCCGGTCCGCACCTTCTTCACGATCCTCTTCACCGGGCTGGGCCTCCGCGGGCTGTTCTATCACCGCCGGACCGACCGTGCGGGATGGTGGCTCCTCTTCACGTTGTTTCTCACCACCGGCCTGGTGCTCATGTTGTACATGAACTTCAAGCCGGGATACTCCCTCGGGTTCGATCTCTACCCGAGGACGGGCGATCACGAGGTTCGGGAGCGGGACTACTTCTTCGTGGTGAGCTACGTGGTGTGGGGACTCTGGGCCGGGATGGGACTGGGGACGCTGGTTCGGACGCTGATGGAGCGCTGGAGAGTGCCCGCGTTCGTCGGCGCCGGCATTCTCGCCTTCTCGCTCCTTCCCTTCGCCGGCAACTTCACCGCCGCTTCTCGCCGGCACGGTCCCGACGCGCGGCTCGCGGCCGATTTCGCCTACGACCTCCTCAACACCGTTCCCCCGTATGGCGTTCTTTTCACCTACGGCGACAACGACACCTTCCCGCTCTGGTGGGCCCAGGAGGTGGAAGGTGTGCGGCGGGACGTGACGGTGGTTTGCCTCGCTCTGGCGCAGACCGACTGGTACATGCGCCAGCTCCGGGACAACCCGACCCGCTCCTTCGAGGAGTCGCGCGCTCCCGCCATCTGGCAGGGGCGGAATCCCAAGGAGCCGGATTGGCCGGCGCACACCCTGACCAATGAGCAGATCGGGGGAATCCGTCCCCTGGCGCTCCCTCAGGATCTGACGATCCCGATTGGAGCAATCACCAAGCACTATCCCTCCGGCACCGTCTTCATGACCAACGATCTGCTGGTCATGAGGGTACTGCAGCAGAACCTCGGTCGCCGCCCCATCGTCTGGGCCATGACGACCGGTCGTGACTATCAGGGTCTCGACTCCTACGTGGTGCAGCAGGGGCTCGGCTTCCGCCTCGAGCAGGCCTTGCCCGACTCAACCTCGCCCGACCTTGATCGCGGGCGAATCCTCGGTGCCGTGATAGATGTTCCCATGACTGATCGCCTGTTATGGGAGACCTACCGCTTCGGGAAGATGGCTGAGCCGCACGACGAGGCGCGCTCTGGAGCCCACCTCCGCCGGTATCGCGAACAATCTGGGCCTCCCCTTCGCGCAGGTGGCGAATGCCTACGAGAATCGCGGCGACCTGGATCGAGCGGTGAAGAACCTCGAGCGCGCCACGGTCATCTCGACCAATCCGGCCATCGAAGGAGGCGATGTAGCAATTGCTGCTGGAGAGGGCGCGGGACTCGACAGCGGGCGGAGGAGTAGGGAGTAGGTGGCAGTCACAGCACCCCTACTCTCCTACATCCCTATTCCCTACTCCCTGCTTCCCGTTCCTCACTCCCCACCTTCAATAAACCCCCACCCCGTCCTACATTTCCCCACCATGTCCTACCCCGGACTGGCTGAGCGCGTCGCCGAGGTTCGGACGCGCATAGCAGAGCGTCAGGCCGTGGGCGGATGGACCCATCCCGTCACGATCGTAGCGGTTACCAAGACTCACGGTCCCGATGCGGTCGAGGCGGCGATCGCAGCAGGCATCACTGCGGTCGGTGAGAACCGGGTGCAGGAGGCGCTGAGCAAGCAGGATGCGCTTCCCGGTGCGCCGATCGAGTGGCACCTGATCGGGACTCTGCAACGCAACAAGGCGAAGCATGCGGCCGGCCGCTTCGCGCTGATTCACTCGGTGGATCGCGAGGACCTGGCTCAAGAGCTGGATCGCAGGACGCCCGAGGGTGGCACTCAGCCGATCCTGGTCCAGGTGAATTGCTCGGCGGAGCCGCAGAAGGGCGGGGTAGAGCCGGATGCGTTGACTGGGTTGCTCGATGCGTTGCGGGGGCATCCCCACTTGGTTGTGCGTGGCTTGATGACGATGGCCGAGTTTACCGACGATCCGGTGGTGCAGCGGCGCACCTTCAAGCTGCTCCGAACTCTGCGGGACGAGGCGGAAACCCGCGGCCACCGTTTGCCCGAACTTTCGATGGGAATGTCTGGCGATTACCTCGTGGCGATCGAGGAAGGCGCCACGATGGTCAGGCTGGGAACCCTGCTCTTCGGAGAACGCCGCTTATGACCGACGACGTCTTTCACCTGACGCCCAATGACGTCCGGGGCCAGCAGTTCCGTCGCGTCCTGCGGGGATACGATGCCGCGCAGGTCGAGGAGTTCAAGGAACGCGCCGCCGATGAGATGGAGCGCCTGCTCCGGGATCGCGCGAAGCTGGATGAGCGGCTTCAGGGGTTCCAGGAACAGCTGCGGGCCTTCCGCGAGCGTGAACGCGCCATGAACGAGGCGTTGCTCGCCGCGCAGCAGCTCAGAGTGGCCGCCCAGGAACAGGCCGAGAAGGAGGCCGAGGCGATTCTGCGGGAGGCCCGCGCCGATTCGCTGCGAATGGTCGGCCAGGCCCAGGATGAGGAGCGTCAGGTGCGGGAACGGCACGAGACGCTGAGCCGACAGTTCGCCGCGTACCTCGCCAACTTCCGCGCCCTGCTGGAGCGCCAGCTGGGCGAGATCGAAGGTCTGCAGGCCCACGCCCAGATCACCCACCAGGTGCAGACCGAGCTGCTGCTCAAACGCCACGCATGAACGAACCGGTCCTCTATGACCGGGTCCAGGCTGCCGCTCGCACCATCCGGGATCGATCCCCTCGCCGACCCGCCGCTGCGATCATTCTCGGCACCGGGCTCGGCGGTCTTGCCAAGGAAATCAAGGCAGAAGCCGTCATCCCCTACGAGGAAATCCCCGGGTTTCCCCTCTCGACCGTCGAGGCTCACGCCGGCCGCCTGATTCTCGGAAGCCTGAGCGGCAAGCCGGTCGTCGCCATGCAGGGACGGTTTCACCGGTACGAAGGGTATTCCCTCCAGCAGGTCACCTTTCCCGTTCGCGTCATGCACGCCCTCGGCGCCGAGACACTCGTGGTGTCCAACGCCTGCGGAGGGATGCATCCGCTCTGGGCGCCGGGGGACCTCGATGCTGATCGCCGATCACATCAATCTCATCGGCGACAATCCGCTCATCGGTCCTCACGACGAACGGCTCGGTCCCCGCTTCCCCGACATGTCGCAGCCGTATGATGAGAGCCTTCGCGCGATGGCGCGAAAGCTGGCGCTCGAGTTGGGCATCACGCTCAGGGAAGGCGTCTATGTCGCGGTGACCGGTCCAAACCTCGAAACCCGGGCGGAGTACCGGATGCTTCGCGCTATGGGCGCAGACGTCGTGGGGATGTCTACCGTGCCCGAGGTCATCGTGGCGGTGCAGGAGGGGATGAAGGTCCTGGGGATTTCGATCATCACCGACCAGTGCCTCCCGGACGCGCTGGAACCGGCGAGTCTCGAGAAGATCATCGCGGTTGCCAACCGGGCCGAACCTTCGCTGACCCGGCTGGTGTCCGGAGTGGTGGAGCGTCTGGCTGCATGAGCTTTACGCCTTGGCCGGACCAGAGTCCGGATCAGATGGAGAAGGACCTGCTCGAAACCTGGAAGGCCGAGCGGCTTTTCCAGCGTACCCTCGAAGCCAATCGCGACGGCAAGCCTTTTGTGTTCTACGAGGGACCACCCACCGCCAACGGCCGTCCCGGAATCCATCACGTCTTCTCCCGTACGATCAAGGACCTGGTCTGCCGCTATCACGCGATGCAGGGCGAGTCGGTGACCAGGATCGCGGGCTGGGACACCCACGGCTTGCCGGTCGAGATCGAGGTGGAAAAGCAGCTGGGGCTGACCGGCGGGAAGAAGGCGATCGAGCAGTACGGCGTCGAGAAGTTCAACGCGAAGTGCCGGGAGAACGTGTTCACCTACAAGCAGGACTGGGAACAACTCTCCGACCGGATCGCGTACTGGCTCGACTACGAGCATCCCTACATCACCTACAGCAACGACTACGTCGAATCGGTCTGGTGGCTGCTCAGTCGTCTGTACGAGAAGAGCATGCTGTACCGCGGTCACCGGGTGCTTCCGTACTGTCCCCGCTGCGGCACCGTGCTCTCCAGCCACGAGCTGGCGCTGGGCTACGAGAAGATCCAGGACCGCTCCATCTATGTCGCGTTCCCGCTGGAAGACGGGAGCGGGCGCGAGCTCATCGTCTGGACCACCACTCCCTGGACGCTGCCTTCCAACGTCGCGGTCGCGGTTCATCCCGATCTCGAATACGGCACCTATTCCAGCAGCAAGCATCCCGGCCGGAAGTTCATCACCGCGGTCGCGCTGCGCGACAAGCTGAACGAGGTGCTCGGCGGTGAGATAAAGGAAGAGTCCGCCGCTGTGCCGGGCTCATCGCTGGCGGGGCTTCGCTACCGGCGGCCGCTGGATATCGTCCCTCTCCCAGCCGATGCGAAGCATTCAGTCGTCATCACGGGAGACTTCGTCACGGCGGACACCGGCTCCGGCATCGTGCACATGGCGCCGGCTTTCGGCGCAGACGACTACGCCGCGGGAAAAAAGCACGGGCTCGCGTTGCTCATGCCGGTGGCCCCCGACGGGACCTTCCGCGGAACATCCTGGCCCGACCTCGAAGGCAAGCTGGTTACCGACAAGGAAACCAACGAGCTCATCATCCGCCGCCTCAAGGCCGACGGACGCTGGCTCCACACCGAGCAGTACGAGCACGACTATCCTCACTGCTGGCGCTGCTCCAGCAAGCTGATCTACTACGCTCGCGACTCCTGGTTCGTCCGCACCTCGGCGGTGAAGGAGCGGATGCTCGAGGTGAACCGGGCGAGTGAACTGGAGTCCGCCCGAGGTCGGCACCGGCCGGTTCGGCGAATGGCTGGCCAACAACGTGGACTGGGCGCTCTCGCGGGACCGCTACTGGGGCACACCGCTGCCGGTCTGGGTCTGCGAGAAGGAGCCGACGTCACGTCGAGGTGATCGGGAGCTATGCCCGGCTCGCCGAGCGTTGGGGAAAGCCGTTGCCCGAGAAGTTCGATCCGCACAAGCCCTACATCGACAGCTATACCTGGAAGTGTTCCTGTGGCGGAGTGATGCGCCGCGCCGCCGAGGTGATCGACACCTGGTTCGACTCGGGGTCGATGCCGTACGCGCAGTGGCACTATCCGTTCGAGCACGAAGCCGAATTCAAGTCGCACTTCCCGGCCGACTACATCTGTGAAGGGGTGGACCAGACTCGCGGCTGGTTCTACTCGCTTCTGGCGATTGCGGTCACCGTGTTCGACAGCCCGGCCTATCGCAACGTGATCGTCAACGGGCTGGTACTGGACGCGAAGGGCCAGAAGATGTCCAAGACCCGGGGCAACGTGGTGGATCCCTGGGAGATGATCCGCGGAGTTCGGCGCCGATGCGGTCAGGCTTTATCTGCTGGCTTCGAGTCAGGTCTGGGCCGCGAAGCCATTCGATCCGAAGACCATCTCGCAGATCACCGGGAACTTCATCCGCGCCCTGCGGGAGACCTACCGGTTCTTCGCGCTCTACGCCGACCGCGACATGCTGCAGGCGGCCGGCAAGCTGACGCTCTCCGACCGCTGGATCCTGAGCCGGCTCGATTCCACCATCGAAGCGGTTCGTGCGTCGTACGACGGCTACGACGTCACCGCCGGCACCAAAGTCCTGATGGCGTTCGTGGTGGACGACCTCTCCAACTGGTATGTGCGTCTCAACCGGGGCCGCTTCTGGGCTCCCGACGCCGCTGCCGACCCCGCAGCGGTCGCGACGCTTCACCATGTGCTGACTGCGGTTAGCCGTCTCCTGGCACCAGCCGCTCCGTTCATGAGTGACTGGCTGCACCGGTCGCTCACCGGCGGATCGGTGCATCTGGCTCCCGTGCCGGTCCCCTCGGCGGCTCGGGACCAGGGTCTCGAATCGGCGATGGACGCCGTGCGGCGCCTGTCGTCGCTTTCCCGCGCCGCGCGAGAGACTGTCAAACTCGGGGTTCGTCAACCCCTGTCGCGGCTCCTTGTCGCCATTCCGGCGAGCGTGGATCGGGAGGCTTTCGCCAAGCTCACCGAGCTGTTACGCAACGAGGTAAACGTCAAAGCCGTAGAGGTCGTGGAATCGGACACTGCTCTGGTCAGGCTGCGCGGGAAGGCTAACTTTCGCGCCCTCGGTAAACGGTTCGGGAAGCAGACCCCGGCGGTTGCCGCGGCGGTTTCCCGCCTGACGGCGGATCAGTTGCAGGTACTGGAAGGAGGCGGGGAGGCCACCCTGGAGGTGGACGGTTCCCCCACCGTCTATCTTTCAGATGAGGTAGTGGTGGAGCGGGAGGTGGCCACCGACTTGCTGCTGCAGAGCGACGGTCCTTATGTGGCGGCGCTTGACCCTGGCCTGACGCCGAACTTGCGGGCCGAAGGGCTGGCGCGGGAGATCGTCCACCACGTGCAGCGCCTGCGTCGAGGAAGCTGGCTACCGATTCGCAGATCGGATCGAGCTCGGTTGGAAGGGCCGCGCCGAGGTGCTGGAGGCCGCTAGGCGCACGCCGGGTTCATCCGCGGCGAAACCCTTGCCCGCTGAGTTCGAGGCGGTCGCTCGTGCCCGAGGCGGACCTGACTCAGGACGTGGAATTGGACGGACGGCGGGTAACGCGAGCACAAGCTACGAAACGGCGCGGGAGCGCTCGACCCACAACCGACGGGGAAGTAATGAACAAGAAGAATTTGACGCACTTTGAGAAGCGGCTGCTGGAGGAACGGGCGCGGGTAATGAAGGAGCTCGGCTACTACGACGAGTCCTTCAACGCCACGCTGCAGTCATCCGACGGTGACCTCTCGTCCTACTCATTCCACATGGCGGACCAGGGGACCGACGCCATGGAACGGGAGAAGCAATTCCTGTTTGCGTCACAGGAAGGCCGCTATCTCTGGCATGTGAACGAAGCGCTGCGCCGGTTGTACAAGACACCCGAAAAGTTCGGCCACTGTCATCAGTGCGGCGACGAGATCAACTTCGAACGGCTGGACGCGCTGCCTCACGCGCGGCTCTGCATCAAGTGCAAGGAAAAGGAAGAGGATGCCAAGCGGCGCTGAGCGTCGGCTCTACTGGGGCACCGCGCTGGCGGTCATCGCCTTCGACCTGATCACCAAGTTCCTCGCGGAAAAGTTCCTGGTGGCCTCGGTGGGCCGCCAGGTTCTGGGGCAGTGGCTGCAGCTCCGCCTGGTCTACAATCCCGGGGCCGCGTTCGGCCTCGACGTGGGACCCTACTCCCGCTGGATCTTCATGCTGGTCGCGATCGTCGCCGTGGTCGCGCTCTACCGGATGTCGCGCAATGCGCTTCCGGGCGACTGGTTCCGGCAGCTCTCCCTGGGCCTGGTGAGCTGGCGGTGCTGCTCGGCAATCTGGTGGACCGGGTGCGCAACTCGCAGGGCGTGGTGGACTTCCTCGACGTCGGTGTCGGCGCATACCGCTGGCCAACCTTCAACGTGGCCGACATGGCCGTGAGCTGCGGCGCCATCGCGCTCGCGATCTCGCTCTGGCGGGAAGACGCCCGCCGGGAGACCGTGACCGAACCGACCCCAGTCGGAGTAAGGAGTAAGGAGTGAGGAGTGAGGAGTAACAGCGATTCGGACTCCTCACTCCTTACTCCTCACTCCTCACTCACGTTCACGGTCCTCAGCGAGTCGACCGAACGGCTCGACCGCTTCCTCGCCGATCAGCTCCAATTTTCCCGAACTCAGTCCGCCCGGCTCGATCGCCGCCGGCTCGGTTACCGTCGCCGGTAAGCCCGCGCGCGCGTCGCGCCTGCTGGAGCGCGGGGATCAGGTGGTAGTCACCTTCCCCGATCAGGAGCCGCCCCGCACCATTCAGCCGGCTCAGATTCCTCTCTCGGTAGTCTTCGAAGACGAACACCTCGCCATCATCGACAAGCCCGCCGGGTTAGTGGTTCATCCCGCGCCGGGTCACTGGCAGGACACGCTGGTGAATGCCCTCGTGGCCCGCGGCACGACGCTCTCCAGCGGGGCCGAAGGGCGTCCCGGCATCGTGCATCGTCTCGACCGCGATACCTCGGGCCTCATGGTCGTTGCCAAGACCGAGCTGGCTCATCGCCGGCTCGGTGCGGCCCTCGCGGCCCGCCGGATCAACCGGCACTATGCGGCGCTGGTCTGGGGACATCTCGACAGCGACCCGGTCGTGATCGAAGCACCGCTCGGGCGAAATCCCCGCGACCGCAAGCGCATGGCGGTCCTTCCCGAAGGCCGTCCCGCCCGAACCGACGCCTTTCCCGTTGCCCGACTTTCACTCGTGGACCTGGTGCGGCTCGAGCTGCATACCGGTCGCACTCACCAGATCAGAGTTCATCTCGCTCACATCGGCCATCCCGTGGTGGGCGATCCGGTCTACACCGCGGGGGGTAGCCGCCGGATGTCGAGCGACCGGCCCGGTGCGGCGGCCCTGGAACGGCTCGCTCCCCGCCAGGCGCTGCACGCCGCCTACCTCGGTTTCCGCCATCCTGCGACCGGGGAAGCCCTCGAATTTGAGGCCGGATGGCCGGCCGACCTGCAGCCTTTGCTGGTTGCGGCGCTAGGGCCCGGAAATCCCGTTGTTAATTCGGATGCCCTTCGGTATCTTCGTTTCTTTAAAGCACATGAGTGATGTTCAGAGGCTCAGACTTGTGGTCTTCCGGGTCGGCGAAATCATCTGCGCCGTGCCTGCGGCAATTGTTCGGGAGGTCATCGCCCAGCAGCCGGCAACCCGGATCCCTGGGGCCTCGGCCGAGGTGGACGGACTCTTCAACGTCCGCGGCACGCTTTTGACTGTCTTTGACGGTCGGCGGATCCTGGAACGGCAGGGCTCGGCCGATCGAGGACGGGTCGGTCCTGGTAATCGAGACCAACGGTCGCACCGTCGGACTCGGAGTGGACGAGGTCCTGGATCTGGTGGAGGTGCCAGCGGACAGTCTCGATCAACGAGAGGCCCTCCCCGGAATAGATCCGCGCCTGGCCCGAGCGGTGGGCCGGGCTGGACGACCGGGTCTTTGCAGTGCTCGACACCGACGCGCTGCTCGCACCGCTTCTGACCTGACGAATCAGTCTTTTCAAAAGCCCAAACGCTGCTCGCAACCGGAGGATCGCGTGAGCCATACGGTGCTGGTCTGCGATGATGCCATCTTCATGCGCACCATGATCTCGGACATCCTTGCCCAGGCGGGATTCGAGGTCGTGGGCGAGGCGGAGACGGGCGCGAGGCGGTGAGACGCTATCGCAAGCTCAAGCCCGACCTCGTCACGATGGACATCGTGATGCCGGACATGGGCGGCATCGATGCGGTACGCGAGATCTGCAAGGAGCGATCCCGACGCCAAGATCCTGATGTGCAGCGCGATGGGACAGCAGGCCCTCGTGGTCGAGGCGATCCAGGCGGGCGCCAAGGACTTCGTGGTGAAACCGTTCCAGCCCTCCCGGGTGCTCGAGGCGGTACAGCGCGTGCTCGGCTGAGTTCATGGATCTATCGCGCTACGCCGCGCTCTTTCAGACGGAGAGCAGGGAACACCTGGGCAGTTGCGCTCAGGCCCTGCTGGAGTGGGAGCGCGACCTCAAGGCCACCGAGCCGGTCGTCACGGTCTTTCGCGGCATGCACACCTTCAAGGGCATGGCCGCGGCGATGGGGTTCAACCACCTCACCGAGCTGGCTCACCGCACCGAAACGCTGCTCGATGTGGTCCGGAGCGATCCCGGTTCCGCGTCGCGCGAGTTGCTGGACCTGCTCTTTCGAATCGTTGATGCGCTGGAAGCCGGGGTTCCAGAGGCGGTGTCCGGCGGCGACGCGAAGCTGGACTTCACGCCGCTGCTCGAGGAGCTCGACAATGCCTCGGCGCGCTTCGGCGCCGACCGGCAGCTGGGCCATTCCGGTGCGGGAGGATCGCCCGGCCCCGGTTGCGGCTGGAGGGCGGCTGGTGCGAGTCGTCATCCGCTCCGGTACGGCGATGCGCGGCGCTCGCGCGATGCTGGCGATCCGGAAGGCCGAGGCGCTGGGCAAGGTCAACTCCATCCGGCCGCCGGCCAGCACGTTCGAGCAGGAGGAGTTCGACGGCAAGCTCTCCTTCCGTTTCGAGGGCAGGGCCAGCGACGCCTCGCTGATTGCCGCGGTGCAGTCCGCCGGGGACGTCGCCTCGGTCCAGGTGGGTGAGGAGACCGGCGGTCGACGAGCCGGGCCGCAAGGTCGAGCGCCGCCGCCAGATCCGGATCGATCTCCGGCGGCTCGACGCGCTGATGAACCAGGTCGGCGAGCTGGTCGTCGCCAAGGGACGGCTCGAGCGAGCTCGCTGCCGTGAGCGACTCGCCGGATCTCAAGGCGGTCGCCGCGCGCATCGGACGGGTGACCTCCGAGATGCACGGCGAGATCGTGCAGGCCCGGATGACTCCGGTGTGGCAGGTGTTCGATCGCTTCCCCCGGATGGTGCGGGACCTCTCGCGGCAGCTGGGCAAGCGGGTCGCGTTCGAGGTCGAGGGAGAAGAGATCGAGATGGATCGCGCGATCCTGGACGAGATCGGGGATCCGCTGATTCACCTGCTGCGGAACGCGGTGGACCACGGCATCGAGTCCACCGCCGAGCGGAAGAAGCGCAACAAGCCGGCTGAAGGCCGGATCCTGTTAAGCGCGATCCGGGACCGGACCAGCGTCGCCATCCGGGTGAAGGACGACGGGCAGGGCATCGACCGGCAGAAGGTTCTCGCCAAGGCCGTGAAGGAAGGGCACGTCCCTTCGCGGCACCACGACCTTGACCGACGACCAGCTGCTCCGCGTACTGGGCCGCCCGGGCTTCAGCACCGCGCGCTCGGTTACCGACGTGTCGGGCCGCGGGGTCGGCATGGATGCCGTGCTGTCCAAGGTCCGGGCGCTGGGAGGCTCGGTCGAGCTGGAAACGGCCGCGGGCGAGGGCTCGACCTTCACGATGCGGCTCCCGCTGACGCTGGCGATCGTGCGGGCCCTGCTCGCTCGCGTAGGCGATGAGCGCTACGCGGTGCCACTCGCCGGGGTGGCCGAAACGGTGGAGTTCAACCCGGTGCTGGTCGCGTCGCTCGAGGGCAAGGAGGCGTTCGTGTTGCGCCAGGAGCTCCTGCCCACGGTGCGACTGCGGGAGCGGCTGGGGGTAATCGGCGCCCGGCCGGTCGGGAAGGCGCCGACCATCATTCTGCAGGTCGGAGAGCGCCGTTGCGCGCTGGTAGTTGATGCCCTGGTCGGGCAGCAGGAGATCGTGGTAGAGCCGTTCGATGCGCCGAAGGGGATGCTGCCGATTTTTACCGGTGCCACAATCCTGGGTGACGGCGTGCCGGCCCTGATTGTGGATCCGGCCGCCCTGGTCTGAGAGGCCCGCATGGACGACGTACGCGAGTTGCATGAGCTGCAGCGCGACGCGCTCAGGGAAGTCGCCAACATCGGCGCCGGCCATGCCGCGACCGCCCTGTCCCAGCTCACCAATCGTACGATCATGATCAGCGTGCCCGAGGTGAACATCTCCCGGCTCGAAGAGGTGCCGGAGATCCTGGGGCAAGCCGACGACGTGGTGGCCGCCGTCCTGATGCACATGATGGGCGACCTCACCGGCCGTACGCTGGTCCTCTTCCCCGATCCCTCGGCCAAGGTGCTCTGCGACATACTGCTCCGCCGGAAGCTCGGCACCACCGAGACCTACGAGCGAGATGGAACAGTCGGGACTCAAGGAGGTAGGAAACATCCTGACCAGCGCCTACATGAACGCGCTGAGCGACTTCATGGGCATGATGCTGGTCCCGTCGGTTCCCAGCCTCGCCATCGATCTGGCGGGAGCCGTCCTGACCTCCACCTACATGAATTTCGGCTACGACCGCGACTTCGTCTTCTGTGTCGAGACCCAGTTCCTGTTCGAGGATCCGGCACTCAAGCTCCGTGGTCACTTCCTGCTGTTGCCCGATCTCGCGTCGCTTCGGGCAATTTTCGACGCGATCCGCCTGAGCTGAGGCAGCCGTGACGGGGCCGGCTCTGTCGGAACGGGACCTCGCCGTCATCCGATCCTTCGCACGCCGCATCGATCCGTCCGATGCCGGCGCCCACAACAACCTCGGCGTCCTCTACTACCAGAAGGGCCTGACCGCCGAGGCCATCAG
Source organism: uncultured Gemmatimonadales bacterium (assembly GCA_963821525.1). Lineage (GTDB taxonomy): Bacteria > Gemmatimonadota > Gemmatimonadetes > Gemmatimonadales > GWC2-71-9 > DATBGE01. The sequence continues at coordinate 892,902 of CAWGED010000005.1, forward strand.
CTGTTTCCTGCGTGCGCTCGAGCTGGACCCCAGCATGCAGGTCGCCAAGGACAACCTCGAGATCGCCTACCACGCCACCGGCTACTACGACAAGCGGGTGGCGGAGCTGCGCGACCGGCTGGCCCGCGCATCCCGCAGGACCGGGACGCGCGCTGGGAGCTGGGCCGGACCTACGCCTCGCTGGGCCATTTCGAAGAGGCGATCGCCGAATTCGAGACCCTGCTCGCCCGGCAGCCGGACGACGTCGCCGGCGTTACTGCAGATCGGCCTGGCCGAGAAGGCACGGGGCGATCTGGACGCGGCCACCGACTGCCTTCGGCCAGGCGCGTCGCGCACGACCCGAGCGTCCGGTCGTCCTCTTCTACTTCGGCGAGGTCGCTCTACAACCGCGGCCTCAACGAGCCGGCGCGCGCGGCGCTGGAGGAGGCCGTCGCCCGGAACCCCGACCACGCCGACGCCTACTACCTCCTGGCCTTCGTCTACGGCGACATGGGCGATCACGAGAGGCCCGGGCCGCGACCAAGAAAGCGACCGCAGCTCAATCCCACCTTCGCCCGCGCCCAGAGCAATCTCTCGCTGAATCGCTAGCGCGGGCGGCGCGACGCTCCCGGGCCGCAGCAGATGCCGCGGCCCAAGGTCGAGTCGAGGGTGGGGCGCTCGCGCACTTCAACCTGGGACTCGCATTCCGGCAGAAGGGCTACTACGTCGAGGCGTTGCGCGAGTACAAGCTGGCCCTCGAGGCGGGCGAGGATCCGCCGGCTGGTGCTCCAGGCGATGGCGGAGGTGCACCTGCTGCGGCGCGACGTCTCCGCGGCGCTGGAGCTGTACGCGGCGCTGGTCGCGCGAGGACCCCGAGTCACCCAAGCTGTGGAATGAGCGCGGGGTCTGTCTGCAGCATGCCGGAAGGCGCGACCGAGGCCGGTGCCGCGTACAACAGGCCGCAGTCAACATCGATCCCGACTACGCGCTGGCCTGGAACAACCTCGGGGTACTCCGTGGCCCAGAGACCCGAAGACGAAGAGGCGCTCGAGGCCTTCCACCGGGCGCTGATGATCCGCCCCGACCTCGTCGTGGCCCGGCTCAACCTCGCGCTGGCTACTCTTCCATCGCCGCCGGCTCCAGCTGTCGCTGGAGGCGTATCGCCAGGTGCTGGAGACCACGCCGACCAATGCCGTCGCCTGGAACGGGGTCGGGCTGGTGCTGGTTGAGCTCAAGCGCTTCGAGGATGCGCGGAACGCGTTCGGCCGTGCGGTAGACGCCGATCCGGACAGCGCATCGGCGCACTACAACCTGAGCTTCGCGCTCAGCAATCTGGGCGACTTCGACGGCGCGCTCCGCGCGACCAAGCGGCGCGCTCGAGCTCGAGCCGTTCTACGTCGCGCAGAAGTATGTCCTGTCGATCGATCTCCAGTACGAGAATCCGGACGATCTCCATCGTCCCCGAGATCTCGGCCGACGTGTCATCGGACCTGGCCGAGCCGATTTCGCATTCGACACCCGGCTGCTGGATCGCATCTTCGACGAGCTGCAGCCCGCCGCGAAGCCCGCGCCGGCCCCCTCAGTGGATGATCCACTCGCCCTGGCCGCCGATTTCGTGGCGAAGGGACTGCTCGAGCTGGCCACAGCCCACATCGACCGCGCGCTGCAGCAAGGGCGCACCCCGTGCCCGCGCCACCACGCTCATGGGGCAGGTGTTCGCCCGGCGTGGCCTCCACGGCGAGGCATTGGAGCGGTTCCGGGAGGCGCTGATGCTGGAGCCGGGCGATCCCGACGCCACCCTTGGTGAGGTCCGCGCACTGCTCGCGCTCGGCCGGTCCGCCGAAGCCGGCGAGCACGTCGAGGACCTGGTCACCATGATGCCGCGCGACGTGGAAGTTCTGGTCGAGCGCGGCCCGGGTGCGATTGGAAGGTGACCAGCCGGAATCCGCCGGCGAGCTGGTCCGGCGTGCCCAGCAGCTCGCGCCGGGACGGGCCGATCTCTTCCAGTTGCAGGCGAAGGTCTGCGGCAAGCTGGGCGATATCCCCGGTGCGGTCGAGGCCTGCCAGGTCGCGCTCCAGCTCGACGGCACGCTCGCGCAGGTCTGGCACGACCTGGGCCGACTCGAGGAAGCCCGGGAGAACTGCCGTGGCGGCGAAAGGTCGCCTACGAGCGAGGCGCTCGACCTCCTGCCCACTTTCATGGAAGCCGCGCTGGCCCTGGCCGATCTGGTGCGCCGGAGCGAGTCCCCCGCGGCCGCGGTAGACATCCTGGTCGAGATGCTGATGACGGAGCCGTGGGACCTCGATGCGCTCGCTGCTGCTGGGCCGCTGCCTGCTGGATGACGGCCGGCCGGAGCGGTCGATCGAGGCGCTCCAGCGTCTGCTCAAGTTCGATCCCGACAACGAATCCGCGCTGTTCCACCTGGGCGTGGCCCTGGCCCGCATGCGGCAGTACGCGGACGCGGTTCACGCGTGGGAGCGGGTGATCCAGATCGATCCCGGCGGGCCCTATGCCCAGGCGGCGCGCAGCCACGCGCGGTCGGCGCGAGACCTCAAGCATATCTTCGCGGCGGGAGCGGCCTGAGTCATGGCGATCGAAGGGCCGCTCAAGGAACTGAGCATCCACGATGTCTGCCAGCTCCTTGACCTGAGCCGGAAGACCGGCATTCTCCGCGTCACCTCCGAGCTCCGGCAGAACGCGGGCACCGTCTTCTTCGAAGAGGGTGTCGTGGTCGGCGCCGAAATCCGCAGCAACCCTCATCCGCTGGGCCGCCTCCTCTACGCCGCGGGCAAGATCACCGAGGAAGAGCTCGCGCGCGCGAGGGGAGCACAGGCGGCGGGTGACGGCCGCAGGCTCGGCGAGATCCTGGTGAGCCAGAGCGCCATCTCGCCGCGCGAGCTCGCGCGTCACGTGAGGCAGCAGATCGAAGAAGTCGTGTTCGAGCTGATGGGCTGGTCGGAGGGATACTTCTCGTTCGAGGAGGGCAGAGGAGGGGAATGGCCCACCGAGGCCACGATCCGGATTCCCACCTCGCTCCTTCTGATGGAGGCGGCCCGCCGGATCGATGAGTGGTCCCGGATCGAAAAGAAGATCTCCCACCTCGGCATCGTGCCTCGCTTGGGGCAGGAGCCCGCCGCGGACGGTCCGCTCGATCTCTTGCCCACCGAATGGGAAGTCCTCTCAATCGTGGACGGGAACCGCACCATTCGAGACGTCGCGGCGACACTGGGCCGCTCCGAGTTCGACGTGGCCAAAACGGTCTTCGGCCTGGCCTCCGCCGGGACTCCTCATGCTGGAGGATCCGTCCCGCCGCGCTATTGAAGAAACCTCGGACGGCGACCTCGCGATGCTCATCGGCGAAGCGGACTCCCACATGGATCAGCAAGACGCCGACGCGGCAGTAGCCGTCGCGGAAGTGGCGGTGAGTCGCCATCCCGATCAGCCTCTGGCGTACCTCGCGTACGGGCGCGCGCTGCTCACGGCCCAGCGCTACGCCGAGGCCACCGATGCGCTGTGGTATGCCGTCGAACTGGATCCGCTATCCACTCCAGGCACCGCCTGCTCGGGCTTGAGTCTGATTGCGATGGGCCGCTTCCAGGAGGCCTCGGAGGTGTGGGACCGTTGGCGCCGGCTGGGGCCGATGGCGCCGCGAGGAGTCCGCTCAGCTGCCCGCGGTAGACCGCCTGCGGCAGGCCGCGCTCACGATCGACAACGCACTGCGAGGTTCCCGTGATTGAAGACATCCGGGCCCTCACCGCCCAATTGGCGGCGGACCCGACCAGTCTGGTCTTTCTTCGCCTGGGCGAAGCGCTCCGGGGGCGAGGGCCAGCTCGAGGCGGCGCAGAAGGTGGCGCTGACCGGGCTCAGCCGTTACCCGCACCTGCCCGACGCTCACGATCTCTACGCCCGCATCCTCGCCGACCGGCAGGACTACGCCAATGCGTTCGACGAGTGGGACATGGTCCTCCGCATCGCGCCCAACCACGTCGGCGCGAACAAGGGCATCGGCTTCCTCTACTACCGGGCCGGCGATCGGGAGAATGCCATCCGGCATCTCCAGCTGGCTCTGTCGGCCGACCCCGGCGATGACGGGCTGCGTACCGCGATCGACCGGCTGGGTGGAGGCGGTGAGGTATGGGATGCCCCTGAAGCGGCGCCACCGGAGATTACCGAGCCCCTGCCACAGCGCAGTCCGCCTGCTCCCGATCCCTTCTTCGGCTTCGAAGGCAGTGTGAACCGGCTGCTCCTCGCGAGCGCGGATGGCCTGAGGCTGGGCGGCGGACTCGCCAGCACTGCCGGCGAGGATGTGAGCGAGGTCGCCGCGGCACTCGTATCCGGCGCCGCGCGCGAAGCGACCCGGGCGGCGAAGCTGCTCGACCTCGGCGAATGGCGCCACGTCACCGTCGAATGCGGAGAGCTGAGCTTCTGCCTGGTCCAGCCGACGTCGGATACCGGGCTGATCGCGGCGATGGACACGGCGCTTCCCGTCGGCCAGCTCCACTTCCTCGCCGAGCGGGCCAGCAAGGCCGCGACCTCCTGGCTGGAGCGGGTGCGATGATGCGCGACTACAAGGCCCTGCTCGAGCCGCTCACCCGGCTGCGTGGTGTGCGTGGCGCCATGGTCGTCGCGGCCGATGACGGTGTCGTCGTGGTGGACGCGTTGATGGATGGCATGAAAGGCAAGGCTCTCGCGGCCCTCGCTGCGGCCCTCGCCAGCCGGATCGTGGATCTCGAGCTACCAGGGCCTCGTTCGGCCCCGCCAGGTTCATCCAGCTGCAGGCGGCGGAAGGCAGCCTGCTGCTGGTCCCCGCGTCGGAGGAGCTGCTCCTGGTGACGGTGACCGGCCGTGATGTCCCGCTGGGACTCACCCGGCTCGAGATGCTCAAGGCCGCGGAGCGAATGCGCTGATGCGGGCCTTGGAACCCTGGGTAGTCCGGCCACTTGCAGGACTTCGTGTCGGAATCATCCGCGCGATTGACCCTGCTCATGACGACGTCCGGCCAGGTGGTGGCGCAACACGGATTCACCGGAGCGCTCGACCTGATGTCGGCGGCGGCGCTGGGGGCTGCCATCATCTCGTCGTCGAGCGAAATCGCCCGGGTCATGGATTGGCCGCCCTTCCGGAATCTGGTGCATCAGGGCCAGCGGCAGGCGCATTATCTGGCCTGGTTCGACACTCCCAGAGGGCGCTGGATTGCGTTCGTGGTCTTCGGCACGGAAACCAATCTGGGCCTGGTGCAAGTCTTCTTCGAGCAAATGGTGGAAGAGCTTGCGGCCGCTGCTCCGGTAGAGTCGGCCCCCAAGGAAGTGCTTGCTGTGGATTTCGAGCGGGAACTCAACGCGAGCCTGCGGGCTCTTTTCGGACGCTAGGATTTCATGTCGCTGGTCAACTTCACGACGCGTGAGATCACCTGCAAGATCGTCTACTACGGACCGGGGCGGTCCGGGAAGACGACCAACTTGCAGTACATCTACGGCCGGGTTCCCGACTCGCGCCGGGGCCGCATGGTTTCTCTCGCGACCCAGACCGACCGTACTCTCTTCTTCGATTTCCTGCCCCTCGACCTCGGCGTCATCTCCGGGTTCACAACCCGGTTCCAGCTCTATACCGTCCCGGGACAGGTCTACTACAATGCCACGCGGAAGCTGGTGCTCCAGGGGACCGACGGTGTGGTCTTCGTGGCGGACAGCCAGGCCCGGCGATTGGACGACAATCTGGAGAGCCTGCAGAATCTGCAGGCCAACCTGCTGGCGCAGGGAGTGGAGGTGCGCCAGTTCCCCATGGTGCTCCAGTACAACAAGCAGGACCTGCCGCAGGACCTGGTCCTCACGTCGAGCGATATGGACGAATCGCTCAATTTCTTCGGGTTGAAGAGCTTCCCCGCCGATGCGGTGCGCGGGACAGGAGTGTTCGAGACCCTGAAGGGGATTTCAGAGCTGGTGCTCAAGCGCCTGGCCGCAGGGAGTTCGGTGACGTGAGTACTCCGCTGAACCCGCGGTACCGCTTCGACAACTACGTTGTGGGCGCAGCGAACAAGCTTGCCGCGACCGCCGCCCGCGCCGTGGCCGAGTCCCGGGCGCGGTCTACAACCCGCTCTTCGTCTACGCCGGATCCGGGTTGGGCAAGACCCACCTGCTGATGGCGATCGGGCACGCCGCCGCAGGAAATCAATCCGCAGGTGACGGTCGAGTATCTCACCCTCGACGACTTCGTCGAAGCCTTCCATACGGCCATCGCCGCAGGACAGGGAGACGCCTACCGCCGCCGCTACACCGAAGTCGGCGTGCTGCTGGTGGACGATGTGCAGTTCCTCACTCACCGGCGCGAAATGCAGGCGGAGCTGCTCCGCCTCACCAACACGATGCTGTCCTCCGGCCGGCAAATCGTGCTCTCGAGCGATCGCCCGCCCAACGAGATCGAGGCGCTGGATGAGCGCCTGATCCAGCGTTTCGCCGGCGGGCTCGTGATCGACATCTCCGCACCCGATTTCGAAACCCGGGTCGCCATTCTTCGGAGACAGGCGGAGGAGCGCAAGGCGCAGGTTGACGCCAGCGTGATCGAGACCGTCGCACAACTGCCGCTCGGCAGCGTGCGGGAGCTGATCGGCGCTCTGAACCGGTTGATCGCGTTCCAGGCGGTGAGCGACAAGCCGCTGGACCCGCAGCAGGCCAGGGCAGTGCTGGGTCGAGTTGGTGTCGTGAAGCAGCCGAGTCCTGCTGCCGCGGAGGGACCTCCGAGTCCCGCTCAATCATGCCAGCCTGGAGAGTCACCTTCCCCTCGAACCGGAAGCCGTTCCGCCGCCCGAGGAGGAACCGGTGCTCTCGGGCGATGAGTTCGGCTCGTTCCTCTCCGAGATTCAGTCCGCGGTGGCGCGACAGGTCGAGCCGTGGCGGGTGAGGGTCAACGAGGCGATCCTCTTCTGGGACGGCGAAGGCTACCGGGTAGACCGGCTGCGCCAGATTCTTGGCCGAGGCATCGCCGGAGAACCCGGAAGCGGCGCTTGGCGCCTACATCGAAGACATCGAGCGGCTCAAGCTGCTGCAGGCCGAGATGCAGGAGCTCGATCCCAGCGCCGCGGGCACCGCGCTGTTTCGCGATCCGGACCGGCTCTCCGAAGCACTCACCGAAACCGATCGAGCACGCCAGGGCGCGAGCCCTCCGCCGGGACCCTCGCCGCTCTGGACGATGGAATCGTTCATCGAGTCGGCGGGCAACCGGATGTCGGTCCGCTCGGCTCAGGCTGTCGTCGCCGAACCCGGAGCGACTTACAACCCGCTGGTAATCACCGGTAGCAGCGGAGTGGGGAAGACCCACCTGCTGCATGCGATCGGCAATGCCCTCGCCGCCAAGCCCAGGGAAGTCGTCGCCTGCCTCGGCACCCAGGACTTCGTCGATGATCTCATCAAGGCCATCGACAAAGACCGGGTGAACTGGTGGCGGATCCGCTATCGCCGCATCACCGCGCTGCTCCTCGACGACATCCACCTGTTGTCGGGGAAGGAGCGCTCGCAGGAAGAGTTGTTCTGGCTCTTCAATCTCCTGCACGAGGGCGGCAAGCAGATGGTCTTCACCTCGGCCCTGCCGCTGCAGGAGATCGAGGGCCTCGAACCACGTCTGCAGACCAGGCTGAACGGTGGGCTGGTGCTGGAACTCCCCGCGCCCGATCGGGAAGTCCGGGCCGCGATCATCGCCCGTCTGCTCGTCGAGCGAAAGCTGCCCGCCGACCAGGAGCTGGCGGACTATCTGGCGGGCAGGCCCGCCGACTCGGTGCGTAGTCTGCCCGAGATGCTCCAGCGGGTGCTGCACGAGGCGGATGAGCGTCACGGCAAGGTGAGTGCCGCCCTCGCGCGTGAAGTGCTGGAGGGCAGTCCTGCTGCCCCGTTGCGGCGCAGCACCGGCTATCGCACCAGCGGCGTGCTGTCGCCCACGGCGGGGCTCCGCAGCCGGGAGAAGATGGTGTGGGACTGGCCATCGCTGACCGATCGTGTGATTGAGGATCTGCGCTGATGGCCATCAAGGGCAGCCTCAAAGAGGCGAGTCTCCCGGACGTTCTTCAGCTCCTCGCGCTGGGGAAGAAGAGTGGCTGCCTGGCCGTGGCTGACCGGCAGAACTTCGGCTACGTGTATTTCGACGAGGGACGGATCTGCTACGCGTCCATCGTGAACCGGCGCGACCGGATCGGCGACCTCCTGGTGAAGAACGGGCGGGTCAGTCCGGAGCAGCTGGAGCAGGCGATCGCGCTGCAGGAGCAACGCGCGGGACAGCAAGCTGGGCGAGTTGCTGGTTGAAATCAGCGCGGTGACGCGAAAAGACCTCGAAGACTACATGCGGATCCAGATCGAGGAGGCGGTCTACTATCTCTTCACCTGGACCCAGGGGACTTTCAACTTCGAGGCCGGCATGCGGCCGGATCAGGACTTCCTGGTCCGGATCAACCCCGAGTCGCTGCTCCTCGAGGGCGCGCGCCGGGTCGACGAGTGGAGTCTCATCGAAAAGAAGATCCCCAGCTTCGACCTCATCTTCGCCGTCGATCGGGAGCACGTCTCCGACACTGACGTGGAGCTCGAACAGGCACAGGAACGCCTCCTCGGTCTCATCGACGGGCAGCGCGACGTGCAGGATCTGATCGAGGAGTCGGGCCTGGTCGAGTTCGAGGTGGGCAAGGCACTGTACGGCCTGGTGACGGCGGGATTCGTGCGTCGGGTGGGAACTTCGGCGACTCCGGCGCAGCCCCAGGTGAACGAGACCCGGGTCGAGGAGCACCGGAACCTCGGCGTCGCCTTTTACAAGACCGGCATGCTCGAAGAGGCCTCGCGGGAATTCCGCAGAGTCGCCGATCTGCGCGCCGCCGACCCCAGCGCTCCGTTCTACCTCGGCCTCATCGCGCTGCGTCAGGCTCGGTGGGAAGACGCGGTCGAAGCGCTGACGGCGACGCTTGAGAAGGCCGGCTCTCGGCCCGCCGTGCTCTACAACCTGGCCTTTGCTCTCGAGCAGCTCGGCCGGTTGCCCGAGGCGGAGACCGCGTACGCCGACGCGGTGAGCAAGTCGCGCGACGATGCCCGGCTGATGCTGGGATGGGGAGTCGTGGCGCTCAAGCGTAACGATTCGGAAGTCGCCACCAACCGTCTGGCCCGGGCTCGAGAGCTCTGGGGTGAACGCCCCGTTCCGCCTACCTGGTATTGGGCGATGGCGCTCGCCCTCGCGGGCCAGGCCGATCTCAACGAAGCGCTCAAGATCGCGAAAGAAGGCGTCGCCGCGTTCCCCTCGGACGCCGTGCTCCGCAACAACCTCGCGGTCCTCCTGGAAATGAGCGGGGATTTGCCCGGCGCCGAAATGCTTCTGCGCGGGGCCTTGTCCGAGGACCCGACGCTTCCGCAGATCTCGAAGAACCTGGGCGACTTGTTCTACCGTGCGGGCCGCTACGACGACGCGTTCGAAGCCTACGAGCGCGCCGCCAAGCTGAGCCCCGAGTTGGGCGACGACCTGTACTTCAAGCTGGGCAACATCGCCTTCAAGCGACGCGACCGGGAGCGTGCCCGGGTCTGCTGGCAGCGGGTGACCGAGCTCAATCCGGCCCATCAGCTCGCGCGGGCCAACCTCGACACTCTGGAAACCAGCGCGTGACCGCAGAGCAGGATGCCGCTTTCACCGCTCTTGCGCAGCGCATCGCGGGGCGGGCCGGACTCGACGTCGGAGCTTACAAGGATCGCTGCCTCCGGCGCCGGATCGCCGTTCGCATGCGCGCCTGCGGCGTCCACACCTACTCGGACTATCTCGGCGAGCTCGACCGGCGTCCCGATGAGATCGACCGGCTCCTCGATACCATCACCATCAACGTCACCAAGTTCTACCGCAACCCGGAGACCTGGTCCTGGCTCGAGCGAAACCTGCTGCAGGCGCTGGTCTCCGCCCGGCGGGGACGGGTACGGGTCTGGAGCGCAGGCTGCGCTTCGGGTGAGGAACCCTATACCATCGCGATGGTGCTCGCTCAGGCCTGCGCCGCAGCCGGTCGCGAGGACTGGATCGACGATGTCCGGATCGATGCTACCGATATCGACCGGGAGTCTCTCGACCGGGCGCGCGCCGCCCGGTACCACGAGCGGGTCTTCAGCGAGACGCCGCCTGCCTTGGTGAAGCGATACTGCCGTCAGATCGCGCCCGAAGAGTTCGAAGTGGATTCCCGTCTTCGTGCCGTCGTCGAGATCCGCCGGCTGGACCTGCTGCGGGAGTCCCCCGCCTCGCCCCAGTACGATCTCATCTTTTGCCGCAACGTGGTCATCTATTTCGATCGCCGGACCCAGGAACGTCTGATGGGCACCTTCTTCGACGCCCTGGTTCCCGGTGGCCACCTGATTCTGGGGAAAGTGGAGACCATCTTCGGACCGATCCGCGACCAGATCACTCTGCTCGAGCCTCGTGAACGCGTCTACCGGAAGCCGGTCTAGATGGCGGGCGAGCAGATGGTGCGGGTTGCCGAGATCAAGGCCGCTACGGGAGACCAGATCCTGTGTACCCTCGGGCTGGGCAGTTGCGTCGGCATCGCCCTCTACGATTCGACCGCCCGGGTCGGCGGGCTCGCGCACATTCTTCTTCCTTCGCTCTCGCTGAGCCGTAACAGTCAGGCTCCAGGCCGGTTCCCGCAGTCTGCAGTGCCCGCACTCATCGCGGAGATGTCGGCGCTTGGTGCCGATCGGCGCCGACTCTTTGCGCGCCTGGTGGGAGGGGCGAGCATGTTCGCCAACCTCAACGCGCCCGGCTCCATCCAGATGGGCGACCGCAACGTCGTGGCGTGTCGCGAGGTGCTGAGCGCCCACGGCATTCCGGTTGTGGCCGAGGCGGTGGGCGGAGGGCCAGGGGCGTTCGATGTGGTTTCACACCGCCGATGGGAAAATCGAGGTGCGTTCGGTCGGGAGCCCGGTCTATGAGCTTTGACCTGCCCTCGGTCCTGGTGGTGGATGACAGCGCGTTCTTCCGGCGCATGATCTCCGAGATCGTCGCCGGTTCCGGCGCAGTTCCGCGTGGTGGGCACCGCGGCCAATGGAATGGAAGCGGTGCAGAAAGTCCACGAGCTTCACCCCGATCTGGTCACGATGGATCTGGAGATGCCTCAGCTCGACGGACTCGGCGCGATCGGGTACATCATGTCGGAAGCCCCACGGCCCATCGTGGTCGTGAGCTCGCACGCGGGCGCCGGCACGTACCGGCTCGATCCGGGCTCTCGAGCTCGGTGCCGTCGAATTGGTGGCGAAGGAGGACGAGCAGGGCAGGGCGTCGGCGTTGCGAATCGCCCCCCGGCTGCTCGACGCGCTGCGTGCCGCTCGCGCGGCCGATATCGGGCGCCTGCCGGTTCTCGCCCGGCCGGCTACGGGTCGAGGGGCGGGCTCACGTCAGGGCGCCCAACGAGGCGCGCCGCACGCTCGCCATTGCCGCCTCAACCGGCGGCCCTCGGGCTCTGGCCGAATTGTTGCCCCAGATTGACCACCGGACAGGAAGCGGCGGTGCTGATTGTGCAACACATGCCGCGGGGATTCACCCGAAGCCTTGCCGAGCGGCTGGACTCGCAAAGCCGGCTCGCGGTGGTCGAGGCGGAGCAGGACGCTCCCGTTCGCGCCGATACCGCATACGTGGCTCCCGGCGATTATCATATGCGAATAACCTCCACCGCGACCGGCCTCAGAATCGTTCTCGATCAGGGGCCGACAATCTGGGGAGTTCGCCCGGCGGCTGATCCGCTGTTCTATTCGGTCGCCGAGTGTTTCGGTGCGGCCGCGGTCGGCGTGGTGCTGACCGGGCTGGGACGGGATGGAGCAGCCGGACTTCGTGCAATGCACGATGCCGGCGGCATCGGCATCGCGCAGGATCGGGAAACCGCCACGATTTACGGGATGCCCGGCGCCGCCCTGGCCGGCGGAGGAGCCGACTACGTTCTTGGGCTCGGTCAGATCGCGGAGCACGCGAACCAGGATTCTCCGAGAAAGGCCGCGGCGGTGAAGCAAGCATTGCTCCTGGTCTCTGCCGGAGGGCGGCAACTCGCCTTCCGGATGGCCGACGTGATCGAGGTGCAGGAGGGTGGAGAGGTGCACCGGGTTCCTGCCGGCGCTCCTGCGCTCGCGCGGAGTCACCACGGTTCGGGGCCGGTTGGTGCCGCAGGTGCACCTCGGCGCGTTGCTCGACCAGGGTACCTATCCCCCGGAACCCTGTGCGACCGTCGTCGTGGCGACCACCGACACCGGTTTGGTCGCGTTCGAAGTGGATGACGCGGACGCGCACCCCGAGATCGAGATTCTTCCGGCTCCGGAAGACGAGAGACTCTCGTGGGTAAGTGGGGTGCTGCGTCAGCAAGAAAGGTGGGTGCCCGTCTTGAATCTGACAGTCCTGGAGGAACGGCTGCGGACCAGCGAGGTAAGCCACGCATGACCGACGACGAACTGCAATTCGTGATCTTTCAGGTCGGTTCCCAGGCTCTGGCGCTCAGCATCTTTCAGGTCGAGCGCATTCTTCGCTGGGAGCAGCCCGCGGCGTTGCCCAACGCCCCGGCGTTCCTCGAGGGCGTGCTGCCCTACGGCGACGGCGTGGTCGCCGTGGTGGATCTCCGCAAGCGCCTCGACGCTACCGGCGACGCAGCAGGAGGAAACCCGGGTCATGGTGCTGGAGCTGGAAGATCAGCGGGTCGGCATCGTCGTCGATGCGGTGCAGCGAGGTGGTCAGGGTCGATGCGCGTACCATCACCCCGCCGCCGCCCATGGTGCGGGGCCTGGCCGCCAAGTACATCACCGGCATCCTCAGCCAGCCGGACCGGACGGTCGTTGTGCTCAACGCGGGCAAGCTCCTCAACTCGAAGGAACGGCTCGCCCTGACCGGAGCGTTGGCCTGAGCTCATGACCGATTCGCTGATTGCGACGCTGCGCAGCCAGTTCCAGGCGATCTCGCTCCGGCTCGACCAGGCCGGCTCCAATGCGGAGCGAGAGGCGGCCAAGCGGGAAATCATCGCCTACTTCAAGAAGGTGGATTCCACACTGGGCGAGCTCACCCAGTTGAAGGAAGACATCCGCGGACTGGTTGACCGCTACAAGCAGCTCCAGGCGTCGACCGATACCGCCCAGGCGCCGCAGTTCACCGGCGCCCGGCCGATGGTGCATGCCGACCACATCGGCGCCTCGACCTTCATCGAAAAGGGATGGAGCCTCATCTCCCTCGGTGATTACGCCGGGGCGATTCAGTCGCTCGACAAGGCGCTCCAGCTTTCACCGGCGGATGTCCAGGCCCAGTCGCTGCTCGGCTGGGCCCAGATGCTCCACGAGGATTACGACGACGCGCTGGCCACCTTCTCGAAAGTCTTGATGAAGGAGCCGGCGAATTCCCTGGCCCGCATCAACGTGGGCTACATCTGCCTCAAGAAGCGGATCTTCGGAGAGGCGATCGAGCACCTGTCCAAGGCCATCCGGCTCGACAATGACCGGAAAGCCACGCTGTACGCCCACTACTATCTCGGGCTGGTCTACCTCGAGCGGGAGATGTTCGAGGACGCCCAGACCTTCTTTCAGAAGACCCTCAACCTCGGTCCCAATCTGATCGAGGCCTACTACGAGCTGGGCCGCGCTTCCTGGTTCATGGGAGACAAGACCGCCGCTAGCGGCGCCTGGGAAGAGGGCTTCAAGGCCAACAAGTTCAATCCGTGGGGCAAACGCTGTAAGGAAATGCTCGATCTCGTCGCCTCCGGAGGAGAGCCGCCGCGCACGTCCTCCGCCTGATCTATCTGCTGGTGCAGGCCGCAGACTCGCTGACTCACGCCATGGTCGGTCGGGTCAGAGTCGTGGCTCGGGAGAAAGATCTCGCTCTCGGCATTCGCCTCGCCGAATCGGTGGACCGCCCGTTCGCCTGGCCGGGCCTCGGCCGCCGCGCACCGCCTCCCTTTACTCTGATTCTGGCTGCCGACTCGGCGACCATGTCCCGCATCGCCAGCGGTCGTGCGCCGGGCTGGGGAGCCGGGATCACTCTGCCTTCGGCTCGCACCATCGTTCTGCGCAGCGACCTCGGCGGTCTCGACCAGACGCTGCGCCATGAAGTGGCCCATCTGGCCCTGCACGATGCAGTCCCGGGGAGAGTCCCACTCTGGTTCGATGAGGGATATGCCTCGCTGGCTTCGGGAGAGTTCGAGCGGCTGATCACGCTCCAGCTCAACCTTTCGGTGGTTGCGAGGGCGGCTGCCGTCGCTTCGGGAGCTCGATAGTGACCTGAGGGGTTCGGCCCGCACCGCCGATGCCGCCTATGGTCTCGCCGCTTCAGCGGTGGCCGAGATCGCGCGGCATCCCGCGCCGGGTGGGCTGGAGCGATTGTTCAGCCGTATGGCCGCAGGCGATGATTTCGAGCAGAGTCTCATCGCGGCAACCGGGCTGACCCTCCGACAGATTCGAGAAGTCGTGGCAGGCAGGCGTTCGCCGGCGTTACGGTTTCATCGCCTGGTTGCTCGCGGGCGGCATTTGGGCTGTGGTGGCGGCTGTCCTTGGTGTCCTCGTATGGCTGCGCCGCCGCAGCGACCGACCCCGAAGGCTGGCCCTGGACCAGGGCTGGGAGATCGCTCCCCCCGATCCGCCGCCTCCGCCCGTTGACCCGGTCGATCCGAAGCAGTAAGCTCAATGCTTATGCCAAGTTCCGCCACTCCAACGGGTGAACGACACCTCCGGTTCGGCCCCCGAAATGTCATCCTGCTGGGGGCTGCCGTCGTCTCTCTGGTTGTGGGGTATCTTTGGTTGCATGCCGGTGGCACGACGGGTGCGGCCGCACTCCTCGTGCTCGGGTACTGCGTCCTTTTCCCTCTGGGCATTGCGCTCTGATGCTCGTTGGGTAGTGGAAGGACGCGGTTCCCGTCGGCCTGACTATTCGGGCGAATAGCTCAGCTGGTCCAGAGCGCCTGCCTTACACGCAGGATGTCGGGGGTTCGAATCCCTCTTCGCCCATAGCGGGACGCCTGGTTGGCGGCCCGCGTGTTGTTCGGGCGGGCCTTGTGCCCCCCCTGGTTGGGCGTCCACGAGGGTCGCCCATGCGTATTTCGCTCTTCTGCTCCCTTTGCGGAGGCCATGTAATGCGCCTGGTCCGTCTGCTGTCCCTGCCGCTGTTGGCCGCGATGCCCCTCGCGGCTCTTTCTGCCCAGATTCCCACTCGCCGTCCGGCACCGGGGGCTCCGACCGCCAACGCGCCCCGTTTGCTGGTAGCGAACCCCCATACGTTTTCGACTCAGGATTCCGCCTCCAGCGTCCTGATCGGTCAGGGAATTCGGGGCCGGATGGAGAAGGTGGTCGGCGTCCAGTTTCGCTGTTCTCGACCCGGGAACAGATGAACGACGCGCTGAAGCAGTTCGGCTATCCACCCGATGCGATCCTCGCCTCCACGGTCCAGAAGCAGTTCGGTAACGCCCTTCAGGCCCGCGCGCTGGTCTCTTCGACTCTTTCCAAAGATCAGAGTGGCCGCTTCTCGGTGACCTCGCGGCTCGCGGGCCTCAACGACGACGCGGGCAATGTGGTGGTCGTAACTCAGGCGCGCGAGCCAGAAGCTGGATGAAATGGGCGGCTCGGTCGCCGATGCGTTGCAGCCCGCGGTCAAGAGCTTCAACGATGCGCGGGCCTGCATCGATCAGAGCAAGGCGGCGCCGGACAAGGCCATCGCCTCGGCCAAGAAGGCTATCACCGCACTTCCGAAGAATGGTCTGGCCCATCTCTGCCTCGGACTGATCGCGCTGGACAAGAAGACGAACAAGGACAGCGCCGAGGCGATGGAGCATCTGCAACAGGGGGTGGAAGGAGACCCGCTGAGTCTCAAGGGCTGGACTACTCTCGCGCAGATCTACGAGGCTAAGGGCGACACGAACAAGACGGTGGACGCGCTGAAGCAGATGCTGCTGGTCGCACCCACCAACCAGACCCTGCGCGAGCAGGCCTTCAAGCTGTTCATCAAGTACGAGCGTCCCGACGCCGCCGAGCAAACCGCCTTGGACGGGCTCAAGATCGACCCGACCAACGCCGATCTCTATGACCTGCTGAGCAACGCCCGGGTCTTCAAGGGCGATTTCGCGGGAGCGGTCGCCGCGCTGGAGCAGATGGTGGCCAATGATTCCACCAAGGCGGACAGCTCGTTTTATCTGAAGATTACCGTGATGGCGAGTCAGAAGCCTGATACTGCCAAACTTCTCAAGTGGGCTGCCGAGGGCAGCAAGAAGTATCCAGACTAACCTCGCCCTGCTGAACCAGCTGGTCGCGGCGTATCAGTTGACCGGACCGGTCGACAGCCAGGTTACCACCACCAAGCGGTTGATGGAGAAGGACACCACGGCCATAGGGCCCGCCCTCGCCACGGCGCAGGCGCTGGTCACCGCGAATCGCGCGAACGAGGCCCAACCATTCCTCGATTTCGTGACCAAATACGGCGACGCCCAGGCCAAGGAAGGGGTGTCGGTCATCCTGTTCAACATCGCGCGTCCCTTGCTGCAGCCGCCGCAGAACTGGCCCGAAGCCGCCACCAAGCTTCGTCAGGTCGTGGCGACCGCGAATCCCAGCGGCAAGATTTACCCGCTGGCCAACTACTACCTCGGGCTGTCGATCCTGCAGCAGATCCCGCCGCTCGATGCGCAGGCGGAGAAGGAAAAATCCTGCGACAAGGCCAAACAGGAGGAGTCCATGGCGGCGGAGGCGGAAGCTGCCTTCAAGCTGGCACCTCCGGACCAGGCTCAGAATCTGGGGCAGTTCCAGAAGTATCTCGATGGCCTGAAACCGCGCATCGCGTCGATGCTTAAGGTCTACTGCAAGTAGGGACGAGCGGGTGGTCGTCCCCTACCAATACGGGGGTCTGGTTCCTATATTCCCGCCCGCTCAATCAGGGGCTGTAGCTCAGCTTGGTTAGAGTGCCGCACTGTCACTGCGGAGGTCGCGGGTTCGAGCCCCGTCAGCCCCGCTCCTTTGGGTTCGAGTCGACACCCCGTCCGCTGCTGCGGGCGGGGTGTCTCGCTTTCGCGCGCTGAGTTCCGGTGACCCAACCTCCGTCCTACCACGAACCGGTTCTTCTCCGAGAAATACTCGAAGCCGCTCAAGGAGCGCGCCGGGTGGTGGACGCTACCCTGGGCGGGGGCGGCCACGCCGCCGCCTTCGTGGAGGCCGGAGCACAGGTGCTGGGGATCGACCGTGATCCCGAGGCGCTTGCCGCCGCCCGCGAGGTCCTCGACAGCCGGATCGAATACCTGTTCGCCTCGTTCAGTGACCCGGCTGCTCTCCAAGCCATCACCGCGTTCCATCCCGACTTCATCCTGCTCGACCTGGGGGTGTCCTCCCACCAGCTCGACGAAGAGGCTCGCGGGTTCAGCTTCCGGCCCGGCGCGCCGCTGGACATGCGGATGGGAGGCTCCGGAGCCACCGCCGCCGACCTGCTCAATGAACTTGGCAGCGAGGAACTGCGCGAGGATTTTCGCCGAGTATGGGGACGAGTCCCGCGCCGGCCGGTTGGCGCAGGCCGTGGTGAGGCGCAGGTCGCGCCAGCAATTCGCAACCAGCGATGATCTGGTCAACGCGATTCGTAGCGTGCTCGGACCCCGCTCCGGGCCGGGGGACTTCGCCCGGCTCTTCCAGGCGGTCCGGATCGCGGTGAACGACGAACTCTCCGGGCTGGCGCGTGCTTTGCCTTCGATGCTGGAAGCATTGGTTCCCGATGGGGGACTAGCGGCGATCAGTTATCATTCAGGCGAGGATCGCATCGTAAAGCACGCCTTTCAGGAATGGGCGCGGGCGTGCGTCTGTCCCCCCGGCACGCCGGTGTGTACCTGCCGTGGCCGGGCTCTGGGGAAGGTCAGGCCCCGGAAGCCGGTGAGACCATCACTCGAGGAAGCCGCCCGAAATCCCCGCGCCCGCAGCGCCAAACTGCGGGTCTTCCAGAAAGCCGATGACGTTTAGAGGTCGCCACTGGATCATGCTCTGGCTGCTGCTCTTCCTGGGCGTGGCCGCGATCGTGCTCGCGCGCCGGACCGCGGCGTTGGAGACCGCGCGGCGACTCAACGTCCTTCGAGAAGAGCGTACCGGGCTGGAGGCAGAGCGTGCCGCGCTTCAGCGCGACCTTCGCCTCACCCTCGGACGCCAGGAACTCGGCCGCAGGGCGGAGAATCGCCTCGGTCTGCACCAGCCGGCCGACTCCGAGTTCACCGTCTTCCGCCTTCCCGCGCCTGACCACCGGTAATGGCCAAGGTCACCACCCGCATCGCGTCGCTCGAAGTCGTCTTCGTCCTGGCCGTGGTGGCCGTGCTGGGGCGGGCAGCGCAACTGCAGATTGTCCAGCGCTCCCAGTGGGAATCCGAGGCCGAAGAGCAACGCAAGCTTCGGGTGGTGCTGCCGGCCCGCCGGGGCGGGATCTATGACAGGGGCGGCGTTGCCCTGGCGATTACCCAGGAATACTTCCACGTCGGCATCGCCCCCAATGAGGTCGAGGGCCGTTCGGCGACCATCACTGCCGTAGCCCGCAGCCTCGAACTGCCTGCCTCGCGGTTGCGGCGTGATTTCGCCAAGAACCCGAAGTGGATCTACTACCACGGCCCCTTCACCGGTATGCAGGTCCAGGCTCTGCGCAAGATGCCCGGCATTCACCTCACTCCGGAATTCGCCCGGCACTACCCGGCCGGATCCCTGGCGCGTTCGGTGATCGGCGGTCTGAACGCCGACAGCGGAAACGGAGCGTCGGGCATCGAGCTCGTCACTGGATTCGATCCTGACGGGCGTCCCCGGAGAAGAGGTGGTACTGCGGGACCGGGCCGGCCGGCGCTACGAGTCGCCCTCACGGCTGGTGAGCGACCCGGTTCCCGGCGAGGACGTGTATCTCACGCTGGATGCGGAGCTGCAGGAGATCGCGGAACACGGCCTGGACGAGGCGATCGAAAGGCTCCAGGCGGCCGGGGGCGACGTGGTCTTCATGGACCCTTCGACCGGCGAACTCCTGGCCCTCGCCTCAAGCCGCAGGGTCGATCACGATCTGATCGGCAATCGGCCCTCGTTCTTCACGGACCCCTTCGAGCCGGGCTCGACTGCCAAGCTCTTCACCGCGGCGGCGCTGTTGTCGCTCCACCGGGTTGATAGCACCGACGAGGTGTACGGCGAGGAGGGGAAGTGGGTGATGCCGGTGACCAGCCGGCAAACCCGGACCATTAACGACACGCACGTGTCGCACGGCAATCTGACCCTGGCCAAGGCGATCGAGGTATCGAGCAACATCGCCATGGCAAAGTTCTCCCAGCGGCTTTCGGCGACGGAACAGTACGACGCCCTGCGAGACTTCGGCTTCGGCAGTCCCACCGGTGTCGAGTTCCCCTCCGAGGCACGCGGCCGTCTCCCGACGCCGGACCAGTGGAAGCCGGGATACAACGGCCCCAGCGTCGCCATGGGTTATTCGTTTGGCGTGACACCGGTTCAGCTGGCGGCGGCCTACGCCGCGCTCGCCAACGATGGCGTGCTGTTGACGCCGACGCTCATCCGCGAAGTCCGGAGCCCGGAGGGCGAGGTGCGCTATCGCCACAAGCCTGAGCCGGTCCGTCGGGCAGCGCGGCGCGAGGTGGTGCGTACCCTCCGGGAGTACCTGGCGGGCGCGGTCGGTGAGGGAGGTACCGGAGAGAGGGCGCAGATGGTGAATTACACGCTGATGGGGAAGACTGGCACGTCTAAGCGGTTCGAGGGGGGCCACTACGTCACCGGAAGCTTCACGGCGTCCTTCGCTGCGCTCTTCCCGGCGGACGATCCCCAGCTCGTCGTGATCGTGAAGATCGACGATCCCAAGGGTGACTATTACGGCGGCCAGACGGCGGCTCCCGTCACCCGCAGCATGCTGCAGGAAGCCCTCGCGGCCCGGCGCAGCGCCATCGACCGCAAGCGGCTGGCGACCAGCGAGGCTCCCGCGTCCAGCGACACAGCCTCCCGGGCGGAGCCCGAGGCCGAGACCAGCGTGGTCGTGCCGTGGCCGCTGCGTGGCGACAGCACCAAGCCCCGCGACCTTCGCCCGGTGCCGAATGTGATCGGCGCCAACCTGCGCAAGGCGGCTGTCGCGATTCACAGGCGTGGCTTCCAGGTGGCGTTGCGGGGCAGTGGCCAGGTCGTACGCACCGCTCCCGCTGCTGGTGATTCGCTCACCGCAGGGGGTACCGTGACGGTATGGGCCCAGTGAACGGCCGCCCGCTGAGCGAACTGGTGCTGGCCCTGCGACGCGAGGGCCTCGTGGCCCAGGGGCCGACGTCCTCGGTCAGCCTGAGCGGGCTCACTGCGGACAGTCGCAGCGTCGCCTCCGGCAACGCCTTCATCGCGGTGCGCGGCTCCCAGTCCGATGGACACCAGTTCGTGGCCGACGCCGTGAAACGTGGCGCCGCGGCTCTGGTCGTGGAGCAGCCGATGGGCAGTGGGGTCCCCGAGATCGTGGTGGTCGATGCCCGGCGCGCGGCGATCGCCGCCGGCAGGTTCTGGTACGGCGATCCCGCCCGGAAGCTCTGCCTCATCGGCATCACCGGTACCAACGGGAAAACCACGACGACGGCCCTGGTTCGCCACCTCTTCAATGGCGAGGGCAAGGCGGGGAGCATCGGGACCCTGGGCGCTTTCGATGGCCTGGGCAAGCCGGTCGACTCCACCGCTGGCTCACTCACTACACCGGGGCCGATCGATCTGCAGGCGACGCTGGCCGCCATGGTCGCACGCGGGGTGACTCATGTCGCCATGGAGACTTCATCCCATAGCCTGGATCAGGGCCGGCTCGACGGCCTGTGCTTCGACGCGGGAATTTTTACCAACCTGACCCGCGATCACCTCGATTATCACCGTACGATGGAGTCGTACCTCGCGGCCAAGCTCCGGCTGAGTGGATACCTTGGGCTCGAAGGCTGGGAGATCGTCAATCAGGATGATCCTGCCTGGGCCGCGCTGCCCTTGCGCAGCCGCCGGCTCAGCTATGGCTTCACTACCGGCTCGCAGGTCTCGGCCACCGACATTCAGCAGGATCATTCGGGGAGCCGGTTCAAGCTCTCCGCTCCGCAAGGCGAGGAGCACGTCACCCTGCCGCTCCTCGGCGAATTCAACATTCACAACGCCCTCGCCGCGGCGGCGACGGCTCTTGCGCTGGGACAATCGGTGGCCCGCGTTGCGGCTGGATTGACCGCCGCTCCTCAGGTGCCGGGGCGCATGGAGCGCATCGTCGAGCGTCCCTGTGTCGTGCTGCGCGACTACGCCCATACTCCCGACGCCCTGGAGCGCGCGCTGCAGAGTCTACGCCCACTGACCCCCGGCCGTCTCATTGTCGTCTTCGGGTGCGGCGGCGATCGCGACCGCGGCAAGCGGCCGGTGATGGGTCGCATCGCGGCGACGCTCTCCGATCTCGCGATCGTCACCTCGGACAATCCGCGCACCGAAGATCCCGACGGGATCATCGCCGATGTGGAGCAGGGAATGGGCAGCGCCTCTCATCTCCGGATGGTGGATCGCCGCGACGCGATTCGTGCGGCGCTCGATGCCGGCCGCTCTGGAGATACCATTCTGCTCGCCGGGAAGGGGCACGAGACCTACCAGGTGGTGGGCACGACGAAGCTGCCGTTCGACGAACGGGAAATCGTGAGCGAGATCGTGAGCGGCGAGCGGTGAGCGGTGAGCGGGGGTGGCAGGGCTGGAGCGACGCCGAGGTGCGTGCCGCGCTGGATCTTCCAGCGGGCGGCGACGGCGCTGAATACAGCGAGGTGTCAACCGACACCCGGACGCTGCAACCAGGTGCTTTGTTCGTCGCGATCAAGGGGGACCGGTTCGACGGGCACGACCACCTCGAAGCCGCCCGTGCCGCGGGAGCCAGCGGCCGCGGTGGTGCGCGAGGACATCGAGCCAGTCGCCGGACTCACGTCTCTATCCGGTTGAGGACACGCTCAAGGCGTATGGCATGCTGGCGCGCCACCGGCGGCGGGCGATCGGGGGGCCGGTGGTCGCGGTCGGTGGAGCAAACGGGAAGACCAGCACCAAGGAGATGTGCGCCGCCGTACTGCGGACTCGCTACCGTCTCCAATCCACCCCGGCCAACGACAACAACCTGGTAGGGATTCCCAAAACGATTCTCGCGGCACCGGCAGACACGGAAGCCCTCGTGATCGAAGCCGGCGCCAACATGCGAGGCGAGCTGGCGCAGGCGCGGGAGATCATCGAACCGACGGTTACCGTGACCACCAACGTGGTCCTGTCACATCTCGACGGTTTCGGCAGCCTGGAGGGGATTCTGGAAGAGGAGCTCGAGCTGCTGGAGGGCGTTCCCCTCGCGCTGGTCGGCACCGAGCCCCCGAATCTCGCGGACGCCGCTCGGCGGAAGGCACAACGGGTACTGGCCGTGGGCTTGGCAAGAGCCGATCGAGTCCCCCAATCCGTCTCGATGGACTCGACCGGGCGGGCCACTCTCACGGTGGAGGGGCTTCGAATCACCCTGCCGCTTCTGGGTCAGCATCAGGCCTCGAACGCCATGCTCGCGTGGACGCTTGGCCAGGAGCTCTCGATCGATCCATCTGCCGCCGCCGAGGCCCTCCGGGGGCTGCGAATTCCCGGAGGACGCGGGGAAATCATTGAGGCTGGCGGGCTGACGATCATCAATGACGCCTACAACGCAAACCCCTCATCGTTCATGGCGGCGATCGCCACCGCTCGCGCCATGCGGGCGGGGCGCTCCTTGGTATTCATCGCGGGGACGATGCGCGAGCTGGGTCCCGAGTCGGCCCGGCACCACGCAGCCGTCGCCGCCGCGCTGGTGGGGTTAGAGCCCGACCTTCTGGCCGCCGTGGGGGACTTCGTACCGGTCCTCACCCCTTATTCGGGACGGCTCAAAGACCGCCTGCTGACCGCGCCAGACGCTCCGACTCTCGGGCCGCTGCTCAAGGGACGGCTTCGTGGCGATGAGCTGGTCGTGCTCAAGGCATCCCGAGGCGTCGCGCTCGAACGTATACTTCCGTTTCTCACCGGACAGGATCACCCCATCCACTGAGGCGCCGTGCTCTATCACTTGCTCGCGCCGCTGGGCAAGCAGTTCCTGATCTTCAATCTTCTCAATTACATCAGCTTCCGGGCTGCGGCCGCACTGGTCACCGCCATTCTGATGGCGTTCGTGGTCGGCCCGCCGATCATCGCCCGGCTTCGGGCACGCCGCATCGGACAGGTGATCCGCGCTGAGGGACCCGCGACTCACCAGGGGAAGCGGGGCACCCCGACCATGGGCGGCCTCATCATTCTGCTTGCGACGATCATCCCGACGTTGTTGTGGGCGCGGCTCAACTCCCGTTTCGTTTGGTTCGCGGTGCTGGCCACGCTGTGGATGGGCGGCATCGGTTTCATCGATGATTACCTGAAGATCGTCCAGGGGAAGTCCCGCGGACTGGTTGCCAAGTGGAAGTTGGTGGGACAGGTCTCGTTCGGTGTGGTGCTGGGAACGCTGTTGGTCTTCTTCCCCGTCATACCCACTGAAACCATGCCCGCCGCGGCGACCACGGTTCCGTTCTTCAAGTTCGTGATCGTGACCTTCGCCTGGTGGCTGTACATCGCCTTCGTCACCGTCGTGATCACCGGCAGCAGCAACGCGGTGAACCTGACCGACGGCCTCGATGGACTGGCGACCGGGCTCTCCGCCATCTCCGCCGCGGCTTTCGCGTTCTTCGCCTATGTCCTCGGCCGCACCGATACGACCACCTATCTGAACCTGTTCTACATGCCGGGTGCCGGTGAGTTGACGATCTTCTGCACCGCACTGACCGGTGCCTGTCTGGGATTCCTCTGGTTCAATTCCCACCCGGCCCAGGTTTTCATGGGAGACACGGGCAGTCTCGCGCTGGGCGGGGCCTTCGGCACGGTAGCGATTCTGCTCAAGGCGGAGTTCCTGCTGTTTCTGATCGGCGGGGTCTTCGTGGCGGAAGCGATTTCGGTGATCCTTCAGACCAGCGTCTACAAGTGGTTCAAGCGGACGAGGGGGAAGGAATACGCCGACGCACACAAGGTGTTTCGAATGGCGCCGCTCCATCATCACTTCGAAAAACTCGGCTGGCATGAGAGCACCGTGGTGACGCGGTTCTACATCCTGGGGATCTTCTGCGCCATGGTGGCTCTCGCCACCCTCAAGTTGCGGTGAGCTTCGATCGCTGGCGGGCGACAGGGCGGGAGGTCGCCGTCCTCGGACTGGCGCGGAGTGGGATGGCCGCGGCATTGCTGCTTCGGCGCGAAGGCATTCCGGTCTATGCCTCTGACCGGGCGGGAGAGGCGGACAAGGCGGTCGGGGCGGACGGACTGCGTACGGTTGGAGGAAGCCGGCGTCGCGGTCCAGTTGGGCGGACACGACCTGAAGCGAATCGCTCAGGCGGGACTCGTAGTGATCTCCCCCGGCATTCCACCCGACGCTCCGCCCGTGCTTGCGGCGAGAGACGCTGGGGTGCCGATCGTCTCCGAGGTGGACGTGGGCTACCACGCAATGCCCGGCGGTCAAGTACGCGGCCATCACCGGCACCAACGGCAAGACTACGACGACGGCGCTCACCGGCCATCTGCTCCAGAGTGCCGGGCTCAACGCTGTAGCAGCGGGGAATATTGGCCGCCCGCTTTCACAGGTTGCGCTCGACAACGACCGTCCCGAATGGATCGCGCTCGAATTGTCGTCCTTCCAGCTGCACGACACGCATGACCTGGTGCCCGCGGTCGGTGCCATGACGAACCTCGCACCGGATCATCTCGACCGCTACGCCACGCTGGAGGAGTACTATGCGGACAAGGACCGGCTCTTCGTAAACGCGACAGCCGCATCCTGTTGGGTTACCAACGGCGATGATGCCGAGGTGGAGCGGCGTTCGGCGGCGGTTCCCGGAACGCACCTGCGATTCCGGTTGCAAGAGCGGGCCGACGCGTGGTACGATCGCAGCAAGGGAGCGCTGATTCTGCGGGATACCACACTGCTTCCGCGCGCCGATTTCCCTCTGCTGGGTGAACACAACGTCGCCAACGCCTTGGCCGCCTCCCTCATTACTTGGCGGGCCGGCGGGAGTCCTGAACGCATCGCGGAAGGGCTGCGCACCTTCCGTGCGTTGCCTCATCGGATGGAGCCGATTCGCACGGTGGACGGTGTCTTGTGGATCAATGATTCGAAGGCGACCAACGTGGCCTCCACCACCGTCGCGGTTCAGGCGCTGGAGCAGCACTTCGTCCTGCTTCTCGGCGGAAGACACAAGGGCGAACCCTATACTATGCTGGCCAAGGCCGCGGGCGATCGCTGCCGGGCGGTCATCGCCTTCGGTGAGTCGCGTGATCTGGTGACGCAGGACCTCAAGGACCTGATGCCGGTGACTCGGGCAGGCACCGACTTCGGCGAGGTCCTGGCGCTGGCCCGGCGGCTCGCTCAACCGGGGGACGCGGTACTTCTTTCACCGGCCTGCTCCAGCTACGACATGTTCAAGAACTATGAGGATCGAGGCGCGCAGTTCCGCGCCGCCGTGGAGGCCATGTGAACGAGCTGCGCTGGGAGACTCGACTGCTGGCCGTAGTGGCCGCGACCCTCGTGGTCTTCGGAATCGCGATGACCTACGGCGCCTCCAGTCTGGTGCGGACGAAGGATGGGGGTGTCGCGGGCGGTGCCTTCGCCCTTACCCAGCTCACCGGCGCACTCCTGGGCGGCGTGCTCATGGTGACGATCGCACGGATCGACTACCGCCGGCTGCGCCCTCTGGCCTGGCCGCTCCTGCTGGTGACGATCTTCTTCCTCTTCATCCCGATTCTCCCCTTCACTCGGAGCATTTCCCCGGTCATCAACGGCGCTCGCCGCTGGGTCCAGCTTGGCCCGATCAACTTCCAGCCCTCGGAGCTGGCCCGACTGGCGGTGATCCTCTGGTGCGCCATGCTGGCCGCGAAGAAGGGAGAGCAGGTGCGGCAGTTCAAGAAGGGTGTCTTGCCCTTCGTCGTGGTGCTGGGTTTCGTCTCGCTCCTGATCGTGCTGCAGCCCAACCTCTCGATGGCGACCCTCGTAGCCCTGCTGGGCGGTATCGTGCTGTTCACCGCCGGCGCCAAGATCGGGCACTTCCTGGTGCTGGGGTTCGTCGCGGTGCTCCTCGTCTTTCAGAAGATCCATGACGCGCAGTATCGCCTGGCGCGGTTTACCGCGTTCATGAGCTCGGGCGATTCCCCGGACGCCGCGACCAGTCAGATCCACCAGTCCTTCGTCGGCATCGGGTCGGGCGGGCTCTTCGGGGTCGGATTCGGCCAGGGCCAGCAGGGATTCGGGTATCTCCCCTACGCCTATTCCGATTTCATCTTCAGCTCGATTGGGGAGGAGTGGGGGTTCATCGGCGTTGTGCTGATCGTGCTGCTGTTTGCCTTGTTCTGCTGGCTCGGATTCCGGATCGCTCGCACCGCCGAGGACCCCTTCGGTCAGTATCTCGCGACCGGGCTCACCGCCGCGGTTGGACTCACCGCGTTCATGCACATGGCGGTGACACTGGGCTTGATGCCGACGACGGGCCTCACGCTCCCCTTCATCTCCTATGGGCGCTCGAGTCTCGTCGTGACTCTGATGGGCACCGGGATCCTGCTCAGCGTCGGGAGAATGCGGGGGAAGCCGGCTCGACGTGAGAACGTGAGCAGTAAGCGGTGAGCGGTGAGCGGGCCGAGACCAAGAAGCCCACTATCCTCATCGCGGGCGGCGGTACCGGCGGACACCTCATGCCGGCTCTCGCGATCGCCGAAGAGCTGCGACGGAGACGGCCGGATCTGGAGCCGGTCCTCCTGGGCGCCCAACGCGGGCTCGAGGCGACGCTCCTCCCCCAACGAACCTTCCGTTACCACCTCCTCCCAGTCGAACCGATCTACCGGCGCCAGTGGTGGAAGAATTTCCGCTGGCCTCTGATCGCGCTGAATCTGAGGCGGGAACTCATCACGCTGTTCGAAACCGAGCAGCCGGTCGCCGTCATCGGGACCGGCGGCTATGCCTCGGGTCCCTGCGTCTGGTTCGCGGCACGGCAGAGGAATCCCCACCGCCATTCAAGAACAGAACGCATTCCCGGGGATTGCCACTCGGCAGTTGAGCCGGATGGTCCGTCACGTCTACCTGGGTCTACCGGAAGCGCGGGCAAAGCTGAAGCTCGGACGGGAGACCCAGGTCTTCGACACCGGCAATCCCATCATTCCACCCGATCCTTCCCGCCGGGAGGCCGCCGCGGCTCGACTCGGCGTGGTCGGGGAAAAGCCGGTCCTGCTCATTACGGGAGGTAGTCAGGGGTCGCTCGCCATCAACGAAACGGTCGCGGCGTGGATCGAAAGCGGGGCCGCGAAAGACATGGTGGTGCTGTGGGCGACGGGGAAGGGCAGCTATCAACAGTTCGCTTCGCTCCAACAACCTCCCGCAGTGAAAGTTTTCGATTTCCTCGATCCGATGGCCGATGCCTACTCGGTTGCCGATCTCGTCGTGGCGCGGGCGGGTATGATGACCGGTGCGGAACTCTGCGCCTGGGGACTGCCGTCGATTCTGATTCCGCTCCCCAGTGCGGCGGCGGACCACCAGACCAAGAACGCGGAGGCTCTCGCGGCCGCTGGGGCCGCGAAGATGCTGCTTCAGCGGGACCTCACCGTGGCGTCCTTTGCCCAATCTGTGGGTAGCTTGCTGCACGACCCAACCCGCCGACTCGAGATGGGGCGAGCCGCTCTGGCTCGCGGGAAACCCCAGGCTCTGGAGTCGATTCTGTCACATCTTTTGACGCTTTTTTGAGTCGGCCGGGCTTTCGCAAATGCTGAACTGATTTTACATTAGCTATCCAACCATGGATTTGTTCGACCCCAGCAATCCTCGTCCCGTCCATTTTATGGGTATCGGTGGTGCCGGCATGAGCGCTTTGGCGCTTGTGGCGCGCCGCCGAGGGGTTTTGGTCACCGGCTGTGACCCCGATCCGAGCGGTGCCGCCGATGTGGCGGCACTCGGCGCCGACGTCTTCTCCGGCCACGATCCGAAACACGTCGAGGGTGCGCGAGCCGTCGTGGTGACGGCGGCGGTCGCAACTGACCACCCCGAACTGGCCCGGGCACACGCACTGGGAGTGCCGGTAGTCCCCCGGAAGAAGGCTTTGGCCGACTTGGTAAGCGGCGGCACGGTGGTCGGGATCTCGGGAACCCACGGGAAGTCCACAACGACCGTCATGACCACCGAGGCGTTAACCGCTGCGGGCCTGGCCCCGACCGGAATCGCCGGGGGCCGAGTGAATGAGTGGGGAGGTAACGCGAGGCCGGGAGGAGACCGGCTTTTCGTTGTGGAATCCGACGAGTACGACCAGGCTTTCCTCGCCCTTACCCCTTCGGTGGCCGTGGTCAACAACGTCGAGGCCGATCACCTCGAATGCTACGGATCGCTCGAGGCCCTGGAGCAGGCGTTCGTGACCTTCGCGGGGCGCGGCGGGCCGGATCCTGATCGGTGCCGACGATCCCGGTGCGGGTCGTGTCGCGGCGCAGCTTCCTCCAGAACGGGTCTGGCGCTTTGGGCTGGGGACGGCGGACCTGAGGCTCTCAGCGATCGAACAGAGTCCGACGGGGAGCCGCGCTTCGCTGAGTCTTCCGGACCGAGAGGCGGTCACCCTGAGGCTGCAGGTTCCCGGAGTCCACAACCTGCGCAACGCTGCCGCGGCAGTCGGTGTGGTCGTGGCGCTCGGCGGAAAGGTGGAACCGGCGCTGGAGGCGTTGGCTCGGTATCGCGGATTGGGTCGCCGGTTCGAGCGATTGGGAGAGGTGCGGGGAATCGCGGTGGTAGACGACTACGCCCACCATCCTTCCGAACTGGAGGCTACTCTCGCCGCCGCACGGCAGGCCTTTCCGGGCCGCCGGCTCCTGGCGGTGTTCCAGCCTCATCTCTACTCCCGGACGGCGCAGCACGGAGTGGCCATGGGCCGAGCCCTGGCCGCGGCCGACCTGGTGATTGTGACCTCGATCTACCCGGCTCGCGAGCAACCGATTCCCGGCGTAACCGCCGCTGCGGTTGCCGACGCGGCGCGGGACGCAGGGGCCCAGGTGATCTACGAGCCAGATCGGGAGCGGATCGGTGAACGGATCCACGAGATTGTTCGCGAGGGTGATGTCGTCATCACCCTTGGCGCCGGCGATATCACCCGGGTCGGGCGGGAACTCGCCCAGTGGCTGAACGCCGCCTGAAACCCGGCTGGAAAATCCTCGGCGCGCTGGTTCTGGGCGTGGTGCTGTGGCTCGCGCTGCCACCGCTTCTCGGCGGGCTGGAGTTCTTCCGCATCCGGCAGGTCGAGGTTCGCGGTCTCAAGAACCTCGAGGCCTCGACGGTGATCAAGGCGCTCAAGCTGCCTTCCCGGGCTAGCGTGTTCGACCGGGTAGGTCCGATCGAGCAGAGGGTGCAGGCGATGCCCGGGAGTCAGTCCATGCCGAGGTGAGCCGCCGCCCGCCAGGCACGCTGCGGGTCACGGTGGAGGAGGCCGTCCCGGTCGCGCTGGTCCCGAGCAGCAACCGGCTCAAGGCAGTGGACGCCACCGGAAAGGTGTTGCCCTTCGACGCGACCGTCGGTGCCGAGGATTTGCCGCTGATCCGGCAGCCCGATTCGCTGGTGACCCGGTTTCTCGCCAAGCTGCAGGAGGTGGATGCGACGCTGTACGGCCGCGTGGTCGCCGGCTGGCGGGTGCAAAGGGACGTGGTGATCCAGGTAGACAACCAACGATACTGGTTCCGGCCAGATGCTACGGCGGAGGCGATTCGGGCGGTGACGGCTGTGGCGCAGGATCTGACGCGTAAAGGGCGGGCGTTCGCGGAGCTGGATGGGCGCTTCGCGGGATACGTCGTCGTCCGCTGGAAGGCTGCGTGAGCGGACCCCAGCAGCGGTTGGTTGCGGCGGTGGATCTGGGAACCACGAAAGTGGCCGCCGTCATCGCCGAGGTCTCGGGCGACGCCCCGCATCCCAATGCCCGGATCCTTGGCGTCGGGGTGGAACGGAGCGCAGGCGTGCGCCGCGGGGTGGTGCGAGATATCGAAGCGAGCACCCGCGCCATCTCGAAGGCCATGCACGACGCGGAGCGGATGGCCGGCGTCGAGGTCGGCACGGTGTACTGCGGGCTGGCGGGAGAGCACGTGGCGGGGCAGAACTCGAGCGGTGTCGTGTCCGTCACCGGCGGAGAAATTCGCACTGGTGATGTCGCCCGGGTGAACGATGTAGCGAGCAGCGTCCCGCTCGGGCGGGAGCACGAGCTGCTGCACGCGATCCCGCAGGACTACCTGGTGGATCTCCAGCCCGGCATCAGCGAGCCGATCGGGATGACTGGCTCCCGGCTCGACGCCCAGGTCTACCTGGTCACCGTCCTCTCGAGCGTCCCGCAGAATCTCCGGAAGTGCGTCGAGGGAGCAGGGTACCACGTCGCCGAATTCGTGCTGGAGCCGCTGGCTGCCTCGCTCGCGGTGCTGACGCCGGATGAGCGGGAACTGGGAACCGCACTGGTCGAGCTGGGAGGCGGGTCCACCAACGTTGCTATCTTTCACGGCGGAAAGATCCGGCACACCGGGTCGCTGCCGTTCGCCGGGGGGCATGTCACCAACGACATCGTTCACGGGCTGCAGGTCACCCAGCAGGATGCGGAGAAGCTCAAGCAGCGGCACGGTGCGGCCTACGAACCGCTGGTTCCCGAAAGCGATGTCATCGAGCTGCCGAGTACGCCGGGGCAGGGAAGCCGCAGCGCCCACCGGCGAGTCCTCGCGCACATCATGCACGCGCGCATTCAGGAAATGCTGGAGTTCGCCAACGACGAGATCGCCCGGGCCGGCTACCAGCAGCGGTTGCCTGCGGGCGTGGTGCTGACGGGTGGCGGTGCGCTGGTTCCGGGCGTGGTGGAGCTGGGTCGCGAGGTCTTCGCGATGCCGGTGCGTATAGGGGTGCCGGGTCAGGGGCTGACCGGCCTTACCGACAGCGTCGAGTCTCCCCGGTTCGCGGTGCCCGCCGGGCTCGCGCTCTACGGGGCCAAGCAGTTGTTGCAGGGAAGCGCCTTCGGAGCGGGCGGCCGGAGGTCGCAGTCGATCGAGAAGTGGGTCACACCGGTGAAACGCTGGCTCCAGGACTTTTTCTGAGGTGGGCCGTATGGGACATCCCATGATCTTCGAGCTGGAAGATTCCGGAGCGCAGAGCGCGCGGATGAAGGTGATCGGCGTTGGCGGCGGTGGAGGCAATGCCGTCAATCGCATGATCGAGGAGCAGCTCCGCGGAGTGGACTTCGTCTCGGTCAACACCGACTCGCAGGCGCTGTCCGCCTCGAAGTCGGATGTGAAGATCCAGATCGGGAGGAAGCTCACCAAGGGACTGGGCGCCGGCGCCCGGCCCGAAATCGGGCGACAAGCCATCGAGGAGAACCGCGAGGAAGTGCTCGGGGTGCTCGACGGCTGCGACCTGGTCTTCATCACCTGCGGAATGGGAGGCGGCACCGGTACGGGCGCCGCACCCATCATCGCCCAAATGGCACGAGACCTCGGCGCCCTCGCCGTCGGCATCGTGACCAAGCCCTTCCTGTTCGAGGGCAAGAAGCGAATGAAGCAGGCCGAGATGGGCATCGCCGACATGCGCAAGAGTGTCGACACGATGATCGTGGTGCCCAACGAACGGCTCCTGGCCGTGGTCGGGAAGGGGATTCCCTTCCAGGACTCGCTCAAGAAAGCCGATGAGGTCCTGCTTCAGGCGACTCAGGGCATCGCCGACCTCATCACCCGCACCGGCATCATCAACGTCGACTTCGCCGACGTCCGGACCATCATGCAGAACGGTGGCGCGGCGCTCATGGGCACCGGTATCGGCCGGGGAGAGAACCGGGCGATGGAAGCGGCCCAGCAGGCCATTTCCAGCCCGCTGCTGGACAACGTCTCGATCGCCGGGGCCTACGGGGTCCTGATCAACGTCACCGGCGGGAACGACCTGACCCTTGCGGAAGTGACGCATATAGGCGAAATCGTCCAGGATGCGGCGGGGGAGGAAGCCGAGACCATCTTCGGCGCCACCAACGATCCGGCGATGGCAGGCGAGATTCGGGTAACGGTGATCGCCACCGGGTTCGACCGCGCGGAACAGGCCGCCCCGGTAGCGACCGGACCTGGCAACAAGCCGGCCTCGGGGGTCATCAACTTCCCGACTGGCAAGCGTCTCACGACGCCACCTCCGCCGCCGCAGGCAGCACCGCCCAAGCCCGAGGCGCGGCGTCCGCCGGAGCGTCTCCCGAGGTGCCCGAGATGGAGATTCCGACGTTTATTCGGAGGCAGATGGATTAGGTGATAGGTAGTAGGAGTAGGAGTAGGGTGTAGGGGGGCGGCCACTTTGCGGGCACCACCTACACCTACCCACTATCCCCGACTCCCTCGTCCACCCGACCCTCGCATGACCACCATGCCCCGCCTCCGCTTCCTCCTCGCCCTGGCCGTGCTCGTCGCCGCCGCCGTCTTCACGGCGCGGGACCAGTGGCCGTGGCCGCGGCCGGTCATGCAGGCGCCGGCGGTGGTGGCGGACATCTTCACCGAAACACTTGATACCCTCCGTCTCGGCGAGACCGTATCCGAGCTGTTCTCACGACAGGGTGTGAAGAGATTCATGCTTGCGAGCGAGGTCGATCGCTCCGTATTCGACCTCCGGCGGCTGCGGGCCGGATTGGTCTTCAACTTCCGGCGGAAGCTCACCGATAGCCTGCCGTCGCAGGTGGTCGTGCGCACCGGACCGGAGCAGAAGGTGAATTTGCAGCTCGTCGCCGACGGCTGGAGGGCGGTGGCCGAGCCGATTGTATGGCAGTCCGAAATGTTCGCTCTCGAAGGCCCGATCGATAACTCGCTGTACGAAGCGCTCGATTCGGATATCGCCGACACGCTGCTCGACGGAGGAGACCGGGTAGCGCTCGCGTGGGACCTCGCCGACATCTATGCCTGGCAGGTCGATTTTTCTCGCGATATCCGCCCCGGCGATCACTTCCGGATCCTGGTCGAGCGGCTGGTGTCTCCCGAGGGAGAGACCCGGTTCGGAAAAGTGGTGGCCGGAGATCTCACCGTCGGTGGCCAGGCCTACTCGGCCTACTGGTTTGCCGCCGCCGATGGCAGAGTCGGTTACTACGACGCATCGGGCCGCAGCCTGCGACGCGCTTTTCTCCGGGCGCCTCTCCAGTTCCGCCGGATTTCTTCCCGGCTGAGCAGCGCTCGACGGCATCCGATTCTCGGCACCGTACGGCGTCATGAGGGCACCGACTACGCCGCGGATCCGGGCACTCCGGTGATGGCAGCGGGCGACGGGATGATCACTCAGATGGGATGGTCCGGCGGCTACGGCAACCTGGTCGAGGTCCGCCATCCGAACAGCGTCACCACCCGGTACGGACATCTGCAGGGTTTCAAGCGAGGCCTGCAAGTCGGGCAGCGGGTGAACCAGGGGGACGTGCTCGGCTATGTAGGCTCCACCGGTCTCGCGACAGGGCCCCATCTCCACTATGAGTTCCGGGTTTCCGGTGTCTCCCGCGATCCCGCGCGGGTGGACTTCGGTTCCGGAGAGCCGGTTCCTCCTGCTTCGCGCGCTGCGTTCGAACAGGAGCGGGCCCGCTTGAACGCCCTTCTCCACCCAGTGCCCAATCCCGCCATCGCGGTAGCGCGCTGAATCGCGGGCAACTCCCGCGCTACTCCCTCGGCAGTTTCAGTGGATCTCCTCCCAGCAATCGATATTCGCGCCGGCCGCGTCGTCCGTCTGAGCCAGGGCGAGGCATCCAGCAGTGTCACCTACGGCGACGATCCGGTTGCCCAGGCCGAGGCTTTCATAGCGGCCGGGGTCGAGCTGGATCCATGTGGTGGACCTCGATCGCGCCTTCGGGAAGGGAGACAACACCGCAGTGGTGCACGGGCTCACCGCGAAGCTCGGGCACCGCGTGAAGCTTGAGGTGAGCGGCGGCCTGCGATCCCGGGAAGCGGTGCGAGCCGTGTTGGACGCGGGGGCTACCAGGGTCGTGGTCAGTACGGCGGCAATAACATCCCCGTCGTTCCTTCCCGATTTGATCGGGGAGGTGGGCGCCGAGGCGATCGCGATCGGCCTCGATGGCCGGCGCGGCATCGTCGCGATTCGGGGATGGACGGAATCGACGGGGGAGAAAGTTGAAGACGTGGCCCGCCGCGTCATTGCCGACGGCGCGCGGACGATCATCTACACCGATGTGGAGCGGGATGGAATGCTGAATGGCCCCGACATCGCGGGAGCGGTCGAGCTTCAGCGGCTGGGTGCGCAGGTCGTAGCGAGCGGTGGCGTCTCGAAACTCGACGACCTTCGTGCCGTCAGGGCGGCAGGGCTCGCCGGCGCCATCGTCGGGCGCGCCATCTACGAGAACCGCTTCACCGTCGCGGAGGCGTTGGCATGCTGTTGAGCGGGGAGCAATGACCTTCGCGCTAGTCATCCTGGTGGCAATAGCGCTCGCGGGGCTCACCTACCTGTGGCTCGAGCGCGTGGGGACCAAGGCCTGGCCTGCCATCGCCTGCCGTGCGGTCGCATGGGCAGCGCTGGGCGTCCTCCTGGTGAACCTGACCTGTGCGCTACCCGCTTCGTCGCTCAAGCCGATGGTGCTCTTCGATGGAAGCCTCAGCATGGGCGGGGCGGGAGGGCGCTGGCGCGAGGCGCTCGACACCGCAAAGACGCTGGGCGACGTCCGCTGGTTCGGCGATGAAGCTGGCGCGCCCGACACGATGCCCTCGGCCGGGCGATCGTTGCTGGGCCCGGCCCTGGTGGCCGCCGCCGCGTCGGGACGCCCGATCATCGTCGTGAGCGACGGCGAAGTGGAGGACGTGAGCGACGTCCCGCCTGAGCTGCTTTCGCGAGTAGGAGTTCGGACCTTTCCTCGCCAGCCGGCGAACGATATCGCGCTCACTCGAGTGACCGGCCCGGCGCTCGCCGACGGTTGGAGATACCGTCACGGTCGGCGTAGAGGTCCAGGTATTCGGAACGGCACCGCGTGACAGCCTCACCCTTGAACTCCGCACCGGACGCCAGGTCCTGCTCCGTCGCCGCATCGGCGCCTCGACGGGTGGCGTGATTGATCGTTCGTTCAGTCTCCCCACGACCGGACTGTCGGGCGGAGACCACGTGATCGAGGCCCGCCTGGTCAACCTCAACGACGCCGAGCCGCGGGATGACTCTCGGCTCTGGTTGCTGCGCATCGCCCCGACCCCGGGCGTGGTCCTTATTGCGAGCCCGGGAGACTGGGATGCCCGGTTTCTCTATCGCTCCATTCGAGATGTCGCGCAGCTCCCGGTTCGCGGCTACGTCCGGCTCGAGGCGGGAAGCTGGCGGGCCATGGAAACCCTGGCCCCGGCCTCGAGCGAAGATGTGGCGCAGAGCGCCAGGCGCGCCGACCTGCTGGTCATCAAGGGAAGCGCCCCGGAGTTGATGCGAAACAGCCGGGCGCGCGGAATGTGGCTCTGGCCCAGCGGAGAAACCGGTGAGGCCATGATAGCCGCCGACTGGTACGTGTCGGCGGGCGTCGCATCGCCTATCGCAGGAGCGCTGGTCGGACTGCCGGTGGATTCGTTCCCTCCGTTGAGCGCAATCACTCCGATCGAGCCGGGCCCCGCCGACTGGGTTGCACTCACGGTTCAGGAGAGCCGCCGTGGAGCCGAGCGGCCGGTGTTCACCGGCAGTCAAACCGGATCAACCCGGCGAGTGCTGACGGCGGCAGACGGGCTTTGGCGCTGGGCGTTCCGCGGCGGGTCGAGCGAGCAGGGCTACCGCTCACTCGTCGCAGCGACGGTGAGCTGGCTCCTCGGCGCCGCCGATTCGACCGGCGCTAAGGCGAAGCCGGTGCGCACCGTTGTAGCCAACGCGCGGCCGCTCGTGTTCGAGTGGAGCGGCGCCGGAGGCCCTCAGCCACTCGCGGTGCAGTTCAGCGACTCGGCAGGGCAACGCAGCGACACCCTGCGGTTCGATGGCTCCGGACACGCGGAAGTCAGACTCCCCGTCGGTACCTACCACTACAGGCTCGAGGGCTCGGGCGAAGGCACCGTCGCCGTGGAGCAGTACTCCGACGAATGGTTGCCCCGGACCGTCGCCCTCCAGGAGCACCCGGTCTCGGGGAAATCGGCCAACGCTTCCACCAGTGCTCGCCAATGGCTGTGGTTGTTCGGCCTCTGCATCACGGGGCTGGCGGGAGAGTGGTGGACGAGGCGGAGGTTGGGGTTGAGGTAATCAGGGAGACGGGAGACGGAAGACGGGAGAGGTGAGACGGGGCGAAGCGTGACACCTCATCCCGAGGAGGAGACGAGGGACCTAACCTCCCGACTTTGGCGCCAAGGTCAGGATAGTAGGCTCCTCTCGCTCCGCTCTGGCTGCGGTAGTCCTTCTCAGCTTCTCACTTCTGTACTCCCGTCTCCCGTCTCCCATCTCCAACCCGCTTAGATTTGCGCACCATGCCCACTGGAAGAATCGGGGACGCCCCCAAGCTCGGCCTCTGGAGCCGGATCAAACGCATCGCGACCACGGATGTGGGCGCGCTCATGCGCGGGATGAATGCGGCCGATCTCGAGGCGATGGAGCGGGTGCTGCTGGAGGCGGATTTCGGAGTCAAGGCGACGGTCGAGCTTACCCAGGCGCTGGAAGACCAGGTGCGCCGTGGTTCGCTCAAGACCGAGAATGACCTGCGCCGCGAGTTGACCGAACGGATCGCCGGGTTGCTGGCCGGCCCGCCCAATCCGGAGCGAATCGCCGTCGGAGATGGCGCCGGGTCCCACGGTGGTTCTCTTCATCGGCGTCAACGGGGTGGGGAAGACGACCAGTGTCGCCAAGCTGGCGCGTCGTCTCACCAAGGAAGGACGCAAGGTGCTGCTGGCCGCGGCCGACACCTACCGGGCCGGCGCAATTCCTCAGCTCCAGGCCTGGGGCGATCGGCTCAAGATCCCAACCGTTTCAGGCGCGCCGGGTGGCGATCCCGCCGCCGTGGCCTTCGACGCGATCGAGGCAGCCGACAAGCGGGGCAGCGACACTCTCCTCATCGATACGGCGGGACGACTCCACACCCAGGAAGGGCTGATGGACGAGCTCCGCAAGGTGGTCCGGGTGATCGCCCGCCGTCGCCCCGGCGCCCCGCACGAGACCCTCCTCGTCCTCGATGCCACGGTGGGACAGAACGCGGTGCAGCAGGGCAAACTCTTTCAGAAAGCCGTCGAGCCTACCGGCATCATCGTGACCAAGCTGGATGGAACCGCCCGCGGCGGCGCGCTCGTGGCCCTGCGGCGCGAGCTCGACCTCCCCATCCGCTTCCTCGGCGTCGGGGAACAGGCCGAGGATCTTGAGCCGTTTGATCCCGGCGTACGCGGAACGGTTGTTGAGTGAGAGTACTGAGTACTGAGTACCTAGTACCAGCCAGGTTTGATGAGCCGATATCAGTGCCCGCCATCAGATTCTACTCGACGCAGTTGTCCTCGGTACTCGGTACTCGGTACTCTACTGATGTCCCTCCGCCTCGACACCCCCGTCAAATTCCTGAAGGGCATCGGGGAACGGCGGGCCGAGGCGTTCGCGAGGCTCGGGGTGCACACGGCGGGAGACCTGCTGTGGCACATCCCCTTCCGCTATCTCGATGCATCCACCATCACACCGCTGGCCAAGGCCCGAGTAGGAGACGAAGTCGCCTGCATCGGGCGGGTCGTGGCCAAACGGTTGCTGCCGACCCGGCGCGGGCTCCGGATCTTCCACGCGGTCCTGAAAGACGAGAGCGGTCTGCTCGAGTGTGCCTGGCCCGGTCAGGCCTTTCTCGATCGCACTATCGAAGTCGGACAGACCCTTCTGGTCTCCGGCACGGTCCGCTTCTATCACGGACGCCAGCTCGCCCCGCGAGAGTTCGTCATCCTGGCCGATCAGGACTCGGACGGCGATGAATCGCTCGGCGGCCGGGTGCTTCCGGTCTATCCCGCCACCGAAGGGCTGAGCCACAAGACGATCCGGGGGTTGGTCAACCGGCATCTCGATGAGTTGGTCAGCCTCGCACCGGACGTTCTTCCGGAGACGCTGCGAGGGGACGGGGTTCCGTCGCTGCCCGAGGCGCTCGAGGCGGTTCACCGCCCCGACTCTCTCGAGCACGCCGAACTCGGGCGGCGCCGTCTCGCCTTCGATGAACTGCTGGATCTGCAACTGATGCTCGCCCGGGCCCGGCTCATCGCAAAGCGAGGACGGAGCGGCGTAGCCTTTCAGATCCGGCACGACCTCACCCGTGGTCTGGCGCAGTCGCTTCCCTGGAAGCTGACCGCCGATCAGAAGCGTGCCATCCGTGAGATCACTGCCGACATGACCTCGCCGGAACGAATGCACCGGATCCTCATGGGCGACGTGGGGACCGGGAAGACGGTCGTGGCCTTGTTTGCCATGCTGCTCGCTCTGGAGAACGGCTACCAGGCGGCTCTCATGGCCCCGACCGAGTTGCTGGCCGAACAGCATGCCGTAACCCTCACCGAGCTGCTCGCGCCTTTGCGGATTCGACCCGAGCTTCTCCTGGGTCGTCTTACCAACGCCGAGAAGGCCGATCGGCGGAGCCGGCTGTCCAACGGCAGTCTCCGGCTGGTGGTGGGCACCCATGCGCTGGTTCAGGAGAGCGTGTCCTTCCAGCGCCTGGGTCTGGTGGTGATCGACGAGCAGCACCGCTTCGGCGTCGAGCAGCGGGCGGCGCTGGTCGCAAAAGGCGCGGCACCCGATGTACTGCTACTCACTGCGACTCCGATCCCTCGTTCGCTCGCCCTCACCCGGTTCGGAGATCTCGATCTCTCCGCCATCAAGACCCGTCCGCCAGGCCGTGGCAAGGTCAAGACCGGCGTACGCACCGCGAAACAGCGGGATCAGGCGTTCGCATTTGTGCGGGAGCAATGTCTCGCGGGACGTCAGGCCTACGTCGTGTTGCCGGTCATCGAGGAAACGGAGCGGGCCGACTTGAGGGCCGCGACCACCATGGCCGAGCTGTTGAAGCAGAAGTGGTCTGACGTGACGGTGGGACTGGTACACGGCCGGCTCAAGCCGGAAGAGCGGGACCTCGAGATGCGGCGCTTCCGCGCCGGCGAGATCCAGGTACTGGTGGCCACGACGGTCATCGAGGTCGGTATCGACGTGCCGAACGCCACCGTGATGCTCATTGAGCACCCGGAGCGGTTCGGCCTCGCCCAACTTCACCAGCTGAGAGGGAGAGTTGGTCGCGGATCGTCCGAGAGCTTCTGCATCCTCCTCACCGACGGCTCGCCAGCACCTCGGCTCAAGGCCTTCGCCGCGACCGAAGATGGATTCAAGATCGCCGAGCTGGACCTCCAGGAGCGGAAGATGGGGGACCTGATCGGCGCTCGTCAGGCAGGGAGCTTCGACCTGAAGCTTGCGCGGTTACCGGACGACGGGGACTTGCTGGAACAGACGATGGAAATTGCGAGGACTATTCTGGAAGGAGACCCGTTGCTGGTCCAGAAACGTCACGCCGCGTTGAAGCAGCGGGCGTTGGGGCGGTATCCGAGGGCGGTGGAGTTGTTTCGGACGGGATGAGGCGGACAGGCGGACAGGGCGGACAGGCGGACGGCGGCACGGAGGCAATGGCAGTCATTGCGGAGCCCGCGCCGTGGATCTCGCTGCGGGACGCGGCAATCTCGCGAACTCGGGGGCCTCGCAATGACTCGGTACTCGGTACTCGGTACTCGGTACTAACACTAAAACTCCACCCTAAACCCCAGCCTCGTCTGACTCCCCACCACACTCACCTCGGGCTCGAACGGAATGTTCTTCGGAGGATTCTTGGGTCGGGTCAGCTCCCAGACAAACAGCGCGGCCGAACCGAGTAGAGTCACTTCGCCGCCGTAGAGCCAGAGCGCGGGCCTGGTCGTCGTAGTGGAGTGTGGTCTGGTAGAGATCCTCCGCCACCGGATCCTCATAGGCGCCATCGGAGCCGCGGGTGCAGCGAGGCGGATCACTGAAGCAGAGCGTCTGGAGATCGTCGTAGCTCTCGTCGGCCTTGTCGTGGGTCGTCGCCGCCTTGATGCTCATCCCGGCCGCAAGTCCCAACAAAAGGAACTTGCCGTACTTCACGTAGAACGGTGACGAGTGGTGGTACAGGGTGTCCGCGGCGCTTGCGCCGCCAGCGGAGCGGTAAAGCCGAGCGTCACCGCGGCAAGCAGAGCGACAAGCAGACAGCGACTCCCCGGGCATCTCATATGCTGAATCGGGAGAGTTGCCCTTCGGCGCCGACACCGAAGACAGTCGAGTCATTCATCAGAAAGGGCGCCACCTCGACCGGGCGACCGACATGAACTTTCCATGCCTCGGCCCCGGTGGAATCGATCGCATGGATATCACCATCCGCCGCTCCCACAAGAATCCAGTTCTTCAGGAAGACCGGCTCGGTCGTGACCGGCATGTCGAGCGCTGCGATGCGGTCCAGGGTCGGTTCGCCGCTGAGCAGGACGCGATAGATCGAGCCGATCCGGGTCACGACGATCAACGTATCTCCCCGCAAGGCCGGAGACTGCAGCACGGGCGCATCCACCCGGAGCCGCCATTCGGTGCGGAGAGTCGCACGGTCTACTGCGATAATCGCCGAGTCGGCGGTGACGCCGATGACCTGGCTGTCCCGTTCGACCCATTCGGTGACCAGAATCCCCGGCGAGCGGACGTGGGCAGTCACGTGCCCGTTTCGCCGCTCGACCAGGAACAGAGAATCCAGTGAGGCCACCAGGAGGTTTTGCTGGTCCGCCGCTACCGGCGGCACCCGAGTCCTGCCAAGGTGGGTGCGCCACTGGATCTTGCCCTTGTCCGGGTCGAGTGCCAGCAACGTCCCCTCGCGATTCATCACGAACAACTGACCATCGATCAGGCGAAGTGGAACGTCGACGTATCCCGTCCCCGTGGTCCACTCCTTCCCTCCGCTGGTCGGATGGATTGCGTGGACCTGCCCTCCTGGCTGATCGGTCGCGGCATAGACTAATGTCGGAGAGCGCAGGACTCCCGCATTCCCGGGCCCGGAGAGCCGGACCACCCAGCGATTCTTACCCGACGCGAGGTCCACCGCGGTGAGCCGCCGGTCGGTACCGGTGACGTAAATGCAAAGACTGTCCACGGCCAGCGGTCCGCTGGGCCCCCGCACCGAATGGCGGCTCCAGACCTGAGTGAGCGGTGTGTTGACCACGGGGACCGGCATCGAGAGCGTGGGAGGCGTAAAATCCGGTTCGGGGCGATATCCAGCCGCAGCCCGCGTTGACGCTCCCTACCAGCAGCGCTAGACTCCACGCCCCCAACCGAACTCGTTTCCATCCTTCAGCCGAACGCTCATGACGATTGCCCGGATCGAGGATCTGAAACTGCACGTCGGCCAGCCGGTGACGGTAAATGGCTGGGTGACCACGACCCGTTCCAGCGGCAAGATCGCCTTCGTCGTCCTGCGCGACGGGAGCGGTTTGGTTCAATGCGTTCTGGCCAAGAAGGAAGTCCCGGAAGAGTCCTGGAATCGCTTCCAGGCCCTTACGCAGGAGACCAGTGTTGCCGCGACCGGCATCGTGCGGGAGGACGCGCGCAGTCCTGGTGGCTTCGAGTTGCAGCTGTCGCAGATTGAGATCCTGGGAACGAGCGTGGATTATCCCATCACTCCTAAAGAGCATGGGACGAGTTACCTCTTCGAGCATAGACACCTCTGGCTCCGGAGCTCACGCCAGACCGCCATCGCGCGGGTGCGGCACGAAGTCATCCAGGCCATCCGGGACTTCTTCTACAATAACGGCTTTACGCTGGTCGATACCCCGATCCTGACCGGGTCAATCGGGGAGCAGGCCGGTGAACTGTTCAGTACCGACTACTTCGATTTGGGCAAGGCTTATCTCGCACAGACCGGGCAGCTCTATGTAGAAGCCGCCGCCGCGGCGCTCGGCAAGGTCTACTGCTTCGGCCCCACCTTCCGTGCGGAAAAGTCCAAGACTCGCCGGCACCTCACCGAGTTCTGGATGGTCGAGCCCGAAGTCGCGTTCAACGATTCCGATGCCAACATGAGGCTCCAGGAGCAGTTCATCAGCTACATCGTCGAACGGGCCCTGGAACGGCGCCAGGAGGAGCTCAAGCTGCTGGAGCGCGATACGGCGCCTCTGGAAAAGATCAGTCCGCCATTCCCCAGGATTTCCTACACCGATGGGGTTGCCCGGCTCAACTCGCTGGGTTCGGACATGCAATGGGGCGCAGACCTGGGTGGCGACGACGAGACCACCCTGGCGAAGGAACATGAGAAGCCCCTGCTGGTCTTCAACTACCCGAAGCAGGTCAAAGCCTTCTACATGAAGGAAAATCCCGACGATCCCCGGACCGTGCTCAACAACGACTGTCTGGCGCCGGAAGGCTACGGCGAGATCATCGGCGGCTCACAGCGCGAGGACAATTACGACCGCCTGCTCGCCCGGATCAAGGAACAGGGACTCGACCCGGATGCCTACCGTTGGTACCTCGATTTGAGGAAATACGGAACCTTCGTCCACTCCGGCTTCGGACTCGGCGTCGAGCGGACCGTTGCATGGATCTGCGGCGTGCCGCACGTGAGAGAGTGTATCGCGTTTCCGCGGCAGGTGCATCGTATTTACCCGTAGGCCATGGCCGACGGTGAGCTCGCCGTCAGCCGTCAGCCGTCAGCCGTTAGCCGTTAGCTATTAGCTGTTAGCTGTTAGTCCCCACTACCCACCACCCACTACCCACAACCCCTCTCACTGCTCACCCTTCTCCCCGTCTCCCGTCTCCCGTCTCCCGCTGTTTCACCTCCTCCCATAACCCGTCCAACACCTCCAGCCCCGCTGTAGACATATCGATGCCGCGTTGGGCCGCGAGACGCTCCAGGGCTTCGAACCGGGCGCGGAATTTTCGGTTGGCGCGGTCCAGCGCTGTGTGAGGCTGCACTCGAAGCTTCCGCGCCAGATTCACGACCGCGAATAGCAAATCACCGATTTCGTCGGTTATCTCATCTGATGCTGGTGGATTCACA
Source organism: uncultured Gemmatimonadales bacterium (assembly GCA_963821525.1). GTDB lineage: Bacteria > Gemmatimonadota > Gemmatimonadetes > Gemmatimonadales > GWC2-71-9 > DATBGE01. The sequence goes on from CAWGED010000005.1 coordinate 935,882, forward strand.
GGTTCGGGTGGCGTCGGGTCGGACGGGGCGGACGAAGCTGTTACGTCCGTCCTGTCCGTCCTGCCCGCCCCGACCGCCGCCTCCACTTCTTCTAACTCTTCCCGCACCTTCACCATCGGCCCCGCCGCATCCGGCCAGTCGAACCCAACGGTCGCCGCGCGCTCCTGGAGGCGATAGGCCAGCAGAAGGCCGGGCAGAGCAGAGGGTAAGCCGGCGAGGACGCCGTTCGGATTCTCCCGCCGCTTCAGGGCTCCCCAATTGGTCGGTGGTCCCAGATCGAAGAGATGAGGGTGACGCCGCTTCATCTTCTTCTCGAGGTCGTCGGCGATTTGATCGGCGGTGAATTCGTCGTGCTCGTCTGCGAGGACAAGCTGCCAGGCCAGATGGAGCAGCAAGTCAGCGACCTCGTCCCTGATCGCAGCGCGATCGTTGTCGCTCAAGGCCTGGTCCAGCTCGAAGACCTCTTCGACCAGGTAAGGCCGGAGAGTCTCCCGGGTCTGGACCCGGTCCCATGGGCACCGCCGGCGAAGGTCTTGAACCATCGCGACAGCACGTCCAAGCGCTGAATTCTCTTGCATTTATCCTCCTTGCCCGATAGAATACCCGCCGGCCAAGAACGATGTCAATTCCGGACGAGACGGCGCGGGCGTGGGCCGAGATCAGCCTCGACGCCCTGGTCGCCAACGCCCGCACGGTGGCCGGAGTTTCCGGCGCCCGCCTGCTCCCCATGGTCAAAGCGAACGGCTACGGCCTCGGTGCGCCGATGGTGGCCCGGGCGCTCGAGGCGGTCGACCCGTGGGGTTTCGGTGTCGCCACGGTAGAGGAAGGAACCTCACTTCGCGCCGCCGGCATCATACGACCGATTCTGGTCTTCGCACCGCTCACTCCCCGTCTCATCCCGCGATACCTGGCTCAGGACCTTCGACCTGCGATAAGTGATCTTCAGTCGCTGGACGCATGGATCGGCACGGGCAACAGCCCATTTCATGTGGAAATCGATACTGGGATGTCCCGAACCGGCTTCCGCTGGAATGACGATGCGACCTGGCAGAACCGGCTCCGCAGCGCAGCTGGTTTCGAGGGCATCTTCACCCATTTTCACTCGGCCGAGACCGATCCGGCATCGGTGGAGGTGCAATGGGGCCGGCTGAGGCAGGTCGTCGGTTCGCTGTCGGGGAAGGGCACTCTGGTCCATGCCGCCAATAGCGCAGCTGCGCTTCGAGGTCGTGCTTATGCCGGAGATCTCGTACGCCCCGGCATCTTTCTCTACGGAGGAGGAGCGGGAGGCCCGGTTCCTGAACCCGTCGTCAAGCTGCGCACTCGGGTCGTAGCGACTCGCCGGATCAACCCTGGCGATACCGTGAGCTACGGCGCCACCTGGACCGCGCCTGGCGAGACCCTGATCGCAACACTCGGAATCGGCTACGCCGACGGAGTACCTCGCAGCCTGGGTAATTCCGGCATCGTAGAGTTGAGAGGGAAACTTGCGCCGGTGGTCGGGCGGGTGACCATGGATTACACCATGGTCGCGTGTGAGGGTCCCTGTGCGGTGGGAGATATCGCGACCGTTTACGGTGGACTCGTCTCGCTGGACCAGCAGGCTGAACGCGCGGGGACCATTTCCTACGAACTACTCACGTCGATCGGCGCGCGACTGCCGCGCTACTATGTCTGAGTCACGATCGGAACAATGAACCCTCACTTTGCTTCGCTGGTTACCGGCCTGGCCTACCAGGCAGATCAGGCCCTCAACGGAAATGTCCCTCCGCATCCGGGAGGCGAGACGGTCAACCCCCGCGACGTGGCACGCACCCTGATCGACACGCTGGGGATGCTGGAGGAGAAAACCGCGGGGCAGCTCGACGAGGACGAGTCGAGTTTGCTCGCAAGTGCCCTCACCGCCTTGCGGTTCCGGTTCGTATCCACGGAGAAGAAGAATTGAGATTGCCGATTGCCGATTGTCGATTAAAAACTGCGGATAAGATTGCTGATTGCCGATTGTCGATTGACAGCGACGGTCGGTGGATCGCCACCCCAATCGGCAATCGGCAATCGTCAATTGACACGCATGCGTCGGGCCGCCCTCATTGTCCTGGACGGCGTCGGTATCGGGCCCGCCCCCGACACCGACCAGTACGGCGATACCGGCAGCGATACGCTCGGTAACGTCTCCCGCGCCGTCGGGTGGCCTTGCGCTTCCTCATCTCGAGGCGTTGGGGCTCGGCTGCTGTGCTCCGCTCGCCGGAGTGCGCGCGGTAGAGCAGCCCGCGGCGGCCTGGGGCATCGCCCAGCCGATCAGCGCCGGGAAGGACAGCACGACCGGCCACTGGGAGCTCTGCGGTGTGGTGGTCGATAAGCCATTCCCCACCTACCCGAACGGTTTCCCTCAGACCTTCCTCGACGAGTTCTCGGTGCGGACCGGCCGCTCCGTGCTGGGCAATCGAGCCGCCTCCGGGACCGCCATCATCGACGAGCTCGGCGCCGAACACATGCGCACCGGCGCCTGGATCCTCTACACCTCGGCCGACAGTGTTTGCCAGATCGCAGCTCATGAGGCCGTGGTTCCGCTTCATGAGCTCTATCAGGCTTGCCGGGTCGCGCGCGAGCTGCTCACCGGCACCGATGGGGTCGCCCGGGTCATTGCGCGCCCCTTCATCGGCTCGCCGGGTGCCTGGCAGCGCACGGCGCACCGGAAAGACCTGAGCCTCCCGCCGCCGGGTCCCACGCTGCTCGATCATCTGGCCGATGTCTACGTACCACGTATCGGCATCGGAAAGGTGGACGATCTCTTCGCCGGACGCGCAATCACCAGCATTCACATGGCGAAGAACGGCGAAGCGTATCAGGGAATCATTTCGGCGCTGCGCACCATGTCGCGCGGGTTGTTGTTCGCCAACGTGGTCGAATTCGATCAGACCTGGGGCCACCGCAACGACCTCGCGGGATACGTGGCCGGGCTGCGGGAACTCGACGCCGCGATCCCCCATTTGCTGGCGCCTGTACGGGAGGACGACCTCGTTATCTTTACCGCCGATCATGGGAATGACCCGACGACCCCCTCGACGGATCATTCTCGCGAGGTGGTGCCGGTGCTGGTGTACGGCCCGCGAATACGCCGGCGTCCCCTTGGAGTACGCTCGACGTTCGCGGACATCGGGCAGACGGTCGCAGAATTTCTCGGCGCGGCGCCCCTGCCGGCCGGCCGATCGTTCCTGACGGAGATCTGGGATGGATGACGTCCTCCTGCGAGCTGCTCGCGAGGCGCAGGCACGTGCGTATTGCCCTTACTCTCGGTTCGCGGTGGGCGCGGCGCTCGAGGCCGAGGACGGACGAATCTTCGTCGGATGCAACGTGGAGAATGCGTCGTACGGCTTGACCCAGTGCGCCGAGCGCGCTGCGGTCACTGCGGCAGTTTCCGCAGGAGCGAGACGCTTTCGTCGTTTGGTGCTGGTAACCGAAGCGGAACCTCCGGCGCCGCCTTGCGGGGCGTGCCGGCAGGTGCTGGTCGAGTTCGGTAGAGACTTGAAGATCGAGAGCGTGGGGACCGCCAGCCGGCAGGAATGGCTGCTGGCAGCGTTGCTGCCGGAGCCATTCGACGGCGGCTCCCTGGGTACCGGCTGAACCTTGTTCAAAAAGACTGAATGGGACTGAAGAAACTCCTTCTGGGCTGGGTCATTGTGGCGCTGGTCGTGGCTGCCTGTCAGGAACAGCTGACGGCACCAGCCGACTGTCCCGCTCTGTGTCCCGGTGGCTACATCATTCGGGATACGGTGCTCGACCCGATCCCCGATGCCGACAGCAGTTTCGAGGGATACGTGCTTCCGGGGCAGGGCACCACCATTCGCGTCTCGAATGGGCTGCCCGCGAGCGAAGACCGTGGTGTGATCCGGTTCAACACCCGCCCGGACTCCTTGTTCCTCCGCGACACGCTGCGAACCTACACCATCGACTCGGCGACGATCGAGTTCACCATCACCCGCCGCGACACGGCCGTCGGCGGACTGAAGATGTATCTCTACCGCCTGCCGGCGACGACCGATACCTCGGCCACCTTTGCCCAGGTGGCGGCGGACCTGACTCCGGCCAACCTGCTGGACAGCGTCCTGGTGGACGATACCTCGGACACGCCGCTGGTGAAGGTGGTGTTCAAGGACACCACGACTTACAAGGTGGATATTCCCGCGGCGGACAGCGGAGTTCTCGCCATAGGACTGGCGATGGCGGCTGCCTCGCCGACGGGAGTGCGGGTCGGCACCATCCTCACCGGTTCCGCCGCGCCGGTTTTCACCAGCTTTGTCAACGTGGACATCGCGGATACCACACTGCAGAAGCGAACGATTCTGCTCAACCCGAAGTTCAGTGACTTCGTCTCCCAGAACCCGCCGACTCTCGATCCCGACCTGCTCACCACCGGGGGCGCGCCGAGCGCCCGGTCGCTGCTCCGGTTCGATTGGCCGGATTTCATTCGTGATTCGGGTCAGCTGGTCCGGGTCACTCTGGAGCTGATACCCACGGCGCCGATGAATGGCCTGCCCAACGATCCCGCGTTCCTCGAGGCGCGGATCGTCCTGTCCGACTTGGGATCGAAGAGCTCGCTCTCCCAGAGCACTTTTGCGGAATTCGAGTTGCCGGAGGCGTCGTCCGACACGGTGAACTTCGAAATCGTCTCGCTGCTGAGCGCGTGGCAGACGATCCCCACCATCCCTCATGCCCTGTCGCTTTCCCTCACACCCGAAGGGAGCAGCTTTACCCGGGCGACCTTCGGTTCGACTCGATCGCCGGGTATGAAACCGCGCCTCAAGGTGACCTACGCCGTGCCCTTCCGCTTCGCGAGGCCCTGAGTGCGCATCCACCTGTGGCGGGCCGCATCTCTCCTGACGCTCGTGGTGCTGGGCGGAGCCATCGAGCTCCAGGCCCAGTCCTCGATGTTTGGAACGCGCGCGGTGGGCTTCCCCAGTCGCTGGCTCAGTGCGCGAGCGCGCGGCACGGCGGGCGCCTTCGGCGTCTTTGATCCTTTGTCGGGAATCAATCCCGGGGCGCTGAGCCAGGCTACTCGGGTTGCGGTCAATTTCGTGGCGACGCCCGCGAGCCGACATTGGGAGACCCCGGCCGGCGAAGCCACGCTGAAGGAAACCCGCTTCCCGATGGTGGGTCTGGTCGCGCCGATTCCCAAGCTCCCGCTCTGGCTGGGGATCAATTTCGGAAGCTACGCCGACCGGGATTTCCGTCTCTTCACCAGCGACACCATCCAGGTCCAGGGGCCGCCCGTAGGCCCGATCGATAGCGCGGTGGTGTTCGACACCCTCCAGTCGCTGGGCGGCATGAATGAAATCCGTCTCGCGCTGGCCTATGACAAGCTGCGAGGAACCTCCCTCGGTGGTGCCTTCTATCTCCTGACCGGTTCCAGCCGAATCGACGCACGACGGAGTTTCGACGACTCGGCCTTCGCACATATCCGGCAAACCGCGGAACTGTCGTTCTCCGGCGTTGGCTTTGCCCTGGGAATCGTCCAGGACGTGACCAAGAACTTCCGGATCGCGGCGTCGGTCCGCTCCGACGGAAGCGCCGCCGTCAAGCAGGACTCGAACGAGACCGCATCGGGCCACATCGATCTGCCCTATACCTTCGCCGGCGGCATGGAGTTCACCGTCAACAAGAAGCTGACGGCGGCGGCTCAGGGGGTCTACCGGACCTGGTCGGGCGCAAACAGCGATCTCATCAAGCAGGGCGGCATAGGCTCGGTCAACAGCCTGGATCTTTCGTTGGGTGCCGAATACCTCACCAATCTGAAGCGCCCGGCCCAGTTTCCCATTCGGGTCGGGGCCCGCTATGCGAAGTTGCCATTCCCGCTCAATACAGACGGCCGCCCTGAAGAGTTCAGCCTGACCGGTGGAACCGGATTGCGCTTCGCGAATGACCGAGCGGGCGTGGACTTCAGCCTGGAGCGGGCATGGCGGAAGCAGAGCGGGGGATACAAGGAACAGGCGCTGCTGCTGTCGGTCGGCGTCACCGTCCAGCCGTGACGGGCTCTTCCGCCTTTCCCTCCCATGCCGCCATCTTTCCCCCGATGAAGAGCGTCTACATCGAAACCTACGGCTGCCAGATGAACGTGGCGGACACCGAGATCATGCTCAGTGTCCTTCAGCGTGAGGGTTTCGCTCAGACCGAGACTCCGGACGGTGCCGACCTGCTCCTGGTGAACACGTGCGCGGTGCGCGACAACGCCGAGCAGCGGGTCATCGGGCGGCTGGGAGAATTGCAGCGCTACAAGCCGGCTGGGGGCGTGCTTGGAGTGGTAGGCTGCATGGCGCAGCGCTTGGGGCCCCTGCTGCTGGAACGGGTCCCCAAGGTGGACATCGTCGCCGGGCCCGACGCCTATCGGAATCTTCCGGCGCTGGTAGCGGCCGCCTCCCTGGGCCAGCGCACCAGCGACACCCAGTTCCGCACCTGGGAGCACTACGAAGACGTTCCGCCGGCCCGGGAGACGGCCGCGAGCGCCTTCGTCACCGTTCAGCGCGGCTGCGATTACAAGTGCACCTTCTGCATCGTTCCGTACACCAGGGGACCGGAGCGGAGCCGTAAACTGGAGGATGTGGTCCGGGAAGTCGCCGGCCTGGCCGAACAGGGCACCAGCGAGGTGACACTCCTTGGGCAGACGGTCAACAGTTATTCCGACGGCACCCATGACTTCGCGGATCTGCTCCGCGCGGTCGGGGCGGTGGACGGTATCCGGCGGCTACGGTTCACCAGTCCGTATCCCACGGACTTCACCGATCGGGTCATCGAAGCGATGGCCACGGTGCCGGCGGTCTGCGAGCACGTCCACCTGCCGGTGCAAAGCGGCTCCAACGCGGTGCTCCGTCGCATGCTGCGCCGCTACACCCGGGAGCGCTACCTCGAGGTGGTTGCCCAGCTTCGGACGGCAATTCCCGGAATCACCTTCTCGACCGACATCATCGTCGGCTTCCCGGGGGAAACCGAGGAGCAATTCGAGGAGACGCTCTCGCTGGTCGCTGAGGCTGAGTTCGACGACGCCTACACCTTCAAATACTCGGTGCGGGAAGGAACCCCCGCGGTCCGGATACCGGGCCACATCGCGGACGAGGTGGCTGGCGACCGGCTCGAACGGCTCATTGCCGCGGTGCGCAATCAGGCGCGGCGCAAGAACATGGGACGGGTCGGGACGGTCCACGAAGTCCTGGTCGAGCGCCCGGCGCGACGCGGCAGCCTGCTCCTCGCCAGGACCCGCACCAATCTCCTCGTCCTGGTGGACTTGCCCGCCGAGGCGATCGGGACATACCATCAGATTCAGCTCACCGGCACCACGGGTTCCACCTTCACCGGAGCGGTCGCGAGGCCGTCCCTGGCGGTGCTATGATCAAGAACCTGGTCGAAGACCACGCCCGCGAGCTTTTTGCGGAGATCCGGGACCGGTTTCCCGATTTCTGCGGCTGCGAGACCTGCACGCAAGACGTGCTGATCTACGCGCTGAACCGGTTGCCCCCGCGGTATGTCGGCGGGAGGGAAGGGACAGTGGTCACCGACGTGAACCTGGACAAGGATCAGAACCGCGCGTCGATCGAGGTCGCCCTCATGGAAGGGATCCGGAAGGTGACTCTGGCTCCCCGCTGCGAGAGGAGACGCACCAAGAAAGTGTGAGGGAGCGGCCGCGGTGAGGCCGCGGCCAGTCATACTGCTGACGTTTGCCTACGGGGCCGGTCTCGCGACCGGCCTCGCGCGTTTTGTGGATCCTGGACGCTGATTCCGCTCCTCATCGTCGGGGTCATGGGGCGGAAGACACTGAGCGGGTTCGTGCTGTCTCGCCGCAATGCTCGGAGGTGCCGCGGGCGCGCTCGCCAAGTGGGAGGATGGGTTCGGCTGCGCGGCACGACTGCCGAGTGTCGGTGTGAGCCTGACGGTAGTTCTGGAAGAGCCGGTGTCCGAGAGCGGTGGCGTGGGCTTGGCCTCGCCGGTTGGGGCTGGTTGCCAGGGCGTTATCGCGGTGCGTTGGCCGGTCGGCTCCGCCGCCACCGCCGGATCCCGGGTTCGAGTCACCGGACGGTGGATCAAGGATCCCGAATCGGGGATACGGCCAGGAGGTTTGTTCCTGGTCCAGAGGAGCAGCACCATCCCCGGTCGCCCCTCATTACCCCAGCGGCTCAAGTCGTGGATCAGGCAGACCTCGTCCACGCTCTACGGCACTCGGGCTGGAATCGTGGATGCACTGGTGCTCAATGCCCGGGGCGGCATGAGCCAGGAACTGCGCGACCAGTACACTCAGTCGGGACTGGTCCACATCCTGTCGATTTCCGGTTTTCATGTCGGATTGATCGCCGCATGGGTGTTGCTGCTGCTGCGCGGGGTCGGAGTCGCCCGAATCCCGGCGATGCTGGGCGCCGCGGGCGTCAGTGTTCTCTACGTCCTGTTCCTCGGCTGGCCACCTCCCGCTGCCCGGGCGGCGGCACTCGCTACCTTGCTTGCGCTTTGCCGCGCGAGACAACGGCAGCCACAGACCCAGGCTCTCCTCGCGGCGACTTGCCTCGGTGTGATGGTGATTGATCCCTGGTCCGTGCTGGATCTCAGCACCTGGCTCTCGGCCGGAGCCTTGTGGGGTGCGGTGACCTTCGGACGCTGGAGCGATCGTGCGCTGGGGAGCGGCTGGTGGTGGCGAATGCTGAGTTCCTCGCTTGGAGCGACTCTGGCCACGGCGCCGATTACCGCGGGCGCCTTCGGGACGGTTTCCCTGGCAGGGATCATCCTCAACTTCCTTGCGATTCCGCTCGCCGCACTCGCGGTACCGGGAATACTCGCCAGCCTCATCATGGCTCCGCTGTCGGGTCACGTCGCGGCGGCGCTCGCGACCGGTTCGGGTCTCGCCCTGGAGGGACTGGATTTCCTGGCGAGGTGGGGGTCCCACTGGCCCGGTGCCTGTGTCTGGCTCCCGGCGGAATGGAAATCCAGCTTACCATGGCTGGCGGTTCTGGCGGTCGCACTCTGGGGAATGGCGGGCGGAACAACTGCGACTGAAGCGTTGCGGCGCTGGGCGCTGACCCTGGCGTGCGCCATCTGGGCTGGAAACCTCGCGGCACTCTACGACGCGCGCAGTGACAACGCCTCGGATTTGACGTTACATTTTCTCGACGTAGGGCAGGGCGATGCGGCCGTCTTGCGCACGCCCGGCGGCCACTGGGTGGTGGTGGATGCGGGTCCCCGATCCGATAAGTGGGATGCGGGCCGACGGGTCGTGGCCCCTTATCTTGCCCGACATCGTGCCGCGCGAATCGACGTGCTAGTGATTTCCCACGCCCACGCAGATCATCTCGGTGGCGTGTCTGCACTGCTCGATCGCTACGACCCGGGTCTCATTCTCGAGCCGGGCGAGCCGGTGCGGGACCCGTTGTATCTCGAGTTCCTCGACCGGGTCGCGGCGCACGGCCTCGTCTGGCGTCCCGGGCGTCCGGGCGATCACTTCGAGGTGGACGGTGTGCGCTTCTCGGTGCTCCACCCCGATACCGGCTGGACGCACTGGCGGGAGGACCTGAACGAAGATTCCCTCGTCCTCCTGGTGGAGTATGGAGCGTTCCAGGCTCTTTTCGCGGGAGACGCAGGGGTCGTGGCGGAATCGCTCCTGATCCGTCGCGCAGGAGCGGTCGATCTCCTAAAGGTCGGGCATCACGGGTCGCGCACCGCGAGCAGCAATGCCTGGCTCGACCGGCTTCAGGCCAAGGCCGCGGTCCTGAGCGTCGGGAAAATCAACCGGTACGGCCACCCGAATCCGGAAACGCTCGAGCGGCTGAGCCGGCACGGCATGGCCATCTGGCGCACCGATCGTGACGGGACCGTGGACGTGGAAACCGATGGCCGCAGCATGATCGTGCGCGGCAGGGGTCGCACTGAGCGGTATGATGTGACTGACACAACGCACTGAACGGGCTCACCTCTATCCCTACGGTCTCGTGATCAGCAATAGCCGAGTTACCACGATCGAGCGGTTCATCATCGACCAGGAAAGCAAGTACCCCGAGGCGACGGGCGAGCTGTCGAACCTGCTCTACGACATCGCGCTGGCGGCCAAGATCATCGCCGGGGCAATCCGGCGGGCCGGGCTGGTGAACATCCTGGGCAGTGCTGGGACCACCAACATCCAGGACGAGGAACAGCAGAAGCTCGACGTCTTTGCCAATGAGACGATGACCAACTCGCTCAATCACACCGGGCGAGTCTGCGTGATGGCGTCGGAAGAGGACGAACATATCATCCCGGTCCCGGACCAGTATCCGGCTGGGAAATACGCGGTCTTGTACGATCCCCTCGATGGCTCGTCGAATATCGATGTCAACGGTGCCGTCGGCACCATCTTCAGCATCTATCGCCGGGTGACCACCGAAGGGCGGGGATCCGAAGCGGATGTGCTCCAACCGGGCTGCAAGCAGATCTCGGCGGGCTATGTGATCTACGGATCGAGCACCATGCTGGTGTACACCACCGGTCAGGGCGTTGCGGGGTTTACTCTCGATCCTTCCATCGGCGAGTTCCTGCTCTCCCACCCTCGCATCGTCATTCCGCGCGTGGGGAAGTACTACAGCGTCAACGAGAGCAACTTCGCCCGGTGGAACAAAGGGATTCAGACTGCAGTCCGCGGCTTTCACGGCGATCGCCCCAGGACATCAAGGGCAAGAACAGCCGGTACATCGGGTCACTGGTGGCGGACTTTCACCGGAACCTGATCGCCGGCGGAGTGTTCCTGTATCCGGCGGACACCAAGAACACTCGAGGGAAGCTGCGGCTGCTCTACGAGTGCTCGCCCATGGCGTTCATCGCCGAGCAGGCCGAAGGCTCGGCCACCGATGGGGTCAACCGGATCCTCGATATCGTCCCTACCGCTCTGCATCAACGCACGCCGCTGGTGATCGGGTCACGGGAGGATGTGGGATACGTGGCGGATACGTTGAGGAAGGTGGGGGAGTGAGGGGCGGGTCGATGGTCGATGGTCGAACGGCTGATGACGAGTTATGGGCCGCAAGTGGACTTTTGACCATCGACTATTGACTATCGACGATTGACTCTCTCAATGCCCTCACCTCGCAAGACCATCTACAATGCCGCCGACGCCCGCCGGCGACTCCACCGCGCCCGGCACCTTCCCGTTCACCCGCGGGATCTATCCCGGCATGTACACCGAGCGGCTCTGGACCATGCGCCAGTACGCCGGGTTCGGAACCGCCGAGGAGACCAACGCTCGGTTTCGTCATCTGCTGGCGGCGGGGCAGAGCGGATTATCTACCGCGTTCGATCTGCCGACCCAGATGGGGTACGACTCCGATCATCCGATGGCGGAGGGAGAGGTGGGGCGGGTTGGTGTCGCCATCGACACGGTGGAGGACCTGGCGACGCTGTTCCGGGAGATTCCGCTGGACAAGGTCTCCACATCGATGACCATCAATGCCACCGCGGCGATCCTGCTCGCGATGTACGTAGTGGTGGGGGAAGAGCAGGGAGTAAGCCGAGAGAAGTTGCAGGGCACGGTGCAGAACGATGTGCTCAAGGAGTACATCGCGCGCGGTACCTACATCTTCCCTGCGGAACCGTCGCTCCGGCTCGCGGTGGATCTCTTCCGCTTCGTGGCGGACGAGAAGCTCAACTTCAATCCGATCTCGATCAGCGGCTATCACATGCGGGAGGCCGGGGCGACACCGGTGCAGGAGGTGGCGTTCACGCTGGCCAATGCCATCGAGTATGTGAAGCGCGCGGTCGCGGCGGGGATTCCAGTCAATCGCTTCGGGCCTCGGCTCTCGTTTTTCTTCGCGGCCCACAATGACTTGTTCGAAGAGGCGGCCAAGTTCCGGGCCGCCCGGCGTCTCTGGGCCAGGCTGGCGCGGGAGCGTTTCGGGGCCGACGATCAGACCTGCAGGCTCCGGTTTCACACCCAGACCGGCGGAGTGACGCTCCAGGCCCAGCAGCCGTTGAACAACGTCGTGCGGGTCACGGTGCAGGCCTTGGCCGCGGCGATGGGGGGAACTCAGTCGCTCCACACCAATGGCTATGACGAGGCGCTGGCGCTGCCGACCGCGGAGTCGGCGACGCTGGCGCTTCGGACCCAGCAGATCATCGGCTTCGAGAGTGGGATGAACCAGGTGGTAGATCCGCTCGGTGGGAGCTACTACGTCGAGGCGCTGACCAGCCGGATCGAGCAGGAAGCCGAGACGTTAATCAAGGAAGTAGACGCGCTGGGCGGTGCCGCCGCGGCGATTCAACGCGGCTTCTTCCAGGAGGCGATCGCGAAGAGCGCCTGGGAGCTGCAGCAGAAACAGGAATCGGGGGAGGTGACGGTGGTAGGGGTTAATCGCTTCACCGACGATTCGCCCATCCCTTCGATCGAACGGCCTGACTACTCGGCCCTGGCCGAACGCCAGAAGGCGCAACTCCGTGAGGTAAAGGCGAAGCGTGCCGCTCCCGCGGTCACCAAGGCTCTCGACGCCGTCGCCCAAGCCGCAGCGCGGCTCGGCGCCCCTGATGCCTCCCATCATCGAAGCCGTCCGCGCCCGCGCCACCCTGGGCGAGATCAGCGACACTTTGCGCGGCGTTTGGGGAGTCTACAAGGGGTAATGGATTGCTTGGCCATTTGTCGCTCTCTTGATCCCTAACATCCAATTTGAACAGATGAAACGCAGAGGCGCAGAGGGCGCCGAGGCCTGCAGTAGTCGGCATGGGCTGAGTTCGAGCGAAAACCAATTCTAGTGTTCTCAGCGCCTCCGCGTTTGCAGTTCCATAGCGTCCCCAATTACCAAACATGAACAGCATGAAACGCAGAGGCGCAGAGAACGCGGAGGATGTGCACAATGCGATTTCAGAACAGGTAATTGGTGCCGCAATTCAGGTTCATCGTTTCCTAGGGCCAGGCTTGTTGGAATCGGCATACGCCGCCTGCCTGGCGAGGGAATTTCACCTGCAAGGGATTCAGTTTGACCAAGAACGACCAATCCTGGTGGGTTATAAGGGAATCAAAATCGATAATGGATACCGGGTTGACTTCGTTGTCGAGCAACTCGTTATCCTCGAAATCAAGGCGGCCGACCGACTGCACCCGATTCACACAGCACAACTTCTTAGATATCTCCGCCTCACCGACAAGAAGCTGGGTTTGCTGATCAATTTCAACGTGCCTGTCCTTCGTGACGGCGTTCGCCGGGTGGTAAACAATTTGTAGTCTTGGGGCCTGAGTTGAGCGAAAACTACTTTAGTGTTCTCTGCGTCCTCCGCGTCTCTGCGTTTGCAGTTCTACAGCTCCCCGCATAACCAAACTTGAACAGCACGAAACGCAGCGTTTGCAGTTCTACAGCTCCCGAATGACCAAACGTGAACAGCATGAAACGCGGAGGCGCAGAGAGCGCCGAGGACGGCGGCAATCGGCATGGGCTGAGTTTGAGCGAAAACCATTTTAGTGTTCTCTGCGTCCTCCGCGCCTCTGCGTTTGCAGTTCTACAGCTCCCCGTATTACCAAACGTGAACAGCATGAAACGCGGATGCGCAGAGAGCGCCGAGGACTTCCTGACCTCACTTGAATCCCCTAATCAAGTCGGCTAAGTTCTTGTCCTGTTTCTCCTTAGGATAAGCCACCGAATGCCGACGTACGAGTACCAATGCCCTGAAGGGCATGAGTTCGAGCTGTTCCAGAAGATGTCCGAGAAGCCGCGTGCCAAGTGCCCCGTATGCGGGAAAATGGCCACCCGGAAGATCTCGGGCGGGGCCGGTCTCGTCTTCAAGGGCTCGGGCTTCTACATCACCGACTACGGGAAGGACGGAAAGGGACCGCGGAAGGCGGACAAGGCGGACGCGGCGGACAAGCCTGCCCCGAGCGGAAGCGAGGGGGGGCGGCGGACAAGTCGGACAGGGCGGACAAGCATGCCCCGAGCGGAAGCGAGGGGGCGGGTAAAGCGGACCAGCCTGCTCCCAAGGCCGACTCGAAGACCGACTCGACCCCGGCCAAATCCCATAAGCCCCAAAAGAAGAAAGCCGGCGAGTGAGCGATCTCATTCGGGAGGAGCTGCAGCGCGTCGCCGAGGTGCTGGGAGGCAACGGGGCGAGCTTCGTGCTGGAGCGGCCGCGGGACCAGGGTCACGGCGACCTGGCGACCAATCTCGCCATGGTGCTCGCCAAGGAGCTCAAGCAGAAACCCCGCGATCTCGCCCGCCGGGTGATCGAGGAGATCAAGCTCCCCTCCTCGGTCATCTCGAAGATGGAGATCGCCGGGCCCGGCTTCATCAACTTCTGGCTGGCGGCCGACGAGCTGTCTGCGCTCCTCGCGACCATTCTCGCCCAGGGCGCGGCCTATGGTCGCAGCGAAATGGGCCGCGGCCTCCGGGTCAACGTCGAGTTCGTCTCCGCCAATCCCACCGGACCGCTCCACGTGGGGCACGGTCGCGGTGCTGCGCTGGGTGATGCGATCGCCGCCCTGCTCCAGGCGACCGGCCACGAGGTCGTGCGCGAGTTCTACATCAACGACGCCGGTACCCAGATCGACAAGCTGGCCCAGAGCCTCTGGGCCCGGGTGCAGCAGGCGGTGGGGCGAAGCGCCGAGGTTCCCGAGGGCGGCTATCACGGCTTGTACCTGAAGGAGACCGCGGAACAGATCCTGGCACAGGAAGGCAGAGGCTTCGCCGATCTGCCGGAGGCGGAAGGGTCTCGAGCGTTGCCGCGCGATCGCGCTCATCACTCAGCGCCAGGAACAAGACGCGCTGCTCGCCGATTTCGGGGTCCGCTTCGAGGTGATGACCTCCGAGCAGTCGATCTACGATTCCGGCAAGGCGCAGCACGCGCTCGATGTCGTCGCCAAGCGGGGACTCACCTACGAGCAGGAAGGCGCCCTCTGGATCCGAACCTCCGACTTCGGAGACGACAAGGACCGGGTGCTTCGCAAGAGCGATGGCTCCTACACCTACCTCGCCCCCGACATCGCCTATCACCTCGACAAGCTGGAGCGGGGATTCCAGCGCGCGATTGACGTCTGGGGCGCCGATCACCACGGCTACGTGCCGCGGCTCCGCTCGCTCCTCAAGGCGATGGGGGCACCCGATGACTTCTTCGAAGTGGCGCTGGTCCAGCTGGTGAAGGTGGTCCGGGGCGGGGAAGAGGTGAAGATGTCGAAGCGCTCCGGCGAGTTCGTCACCCTGCGGGACCTGCTCGACGAAGTCGGCGTGGACGCCGCCCGTTACTTTTTCCTGATGCGACAGGGCAGCTCACCCTTCACCTTCGATGTGGAGCTGGCCACCCGGCACACCGACGAGAACCCGGTCTACTACGTCCAGATGGCGCATGCCCGGATGAGCGGCATCTTCCGGGTGGCGGAGCGGGACCCTGAGTCGGTCTCGGGAGACGTGAGCCTGGAGGCGCTCCCGGCGCCCGAGGACCTGGAGCTGCTCAAGAAACTCGCGGTCTACCCCGAAGTCGTGGCCAAGGCCGCGCGAATGCGGGAGCCGCACCGGGTCACCGATTACCTGGAAGACCTCGCTCGCCTCGCCCACGGCTGGTACCACAAGTGCCGAGTGCTCGGCGAACCACCTGCGACCGAGGCGGCGCGTCTCGCCCTCGCCCGTGCCGCCCGCATCGTGCTGGGCAACGGCCTCTCGCTGCTCGGCATCACCGCACCGGATCGGATGTGATATGAGCCTGCTTGTCGTCGGCAGTGTCGCGCTGGACTCGATCTCCACTCCCTTCGGTGAGGTGACCGACGCCCTGGGCGGCTCCGCGGTGTATTTCAGCGCCGCGGCATCGCTGCTCGGTCCGGTTCGCGTGGTCGGTGTGGTCGGCAACGACTATCCCGGTCGCCCAATTGCAACGGATCCGTCCCGGGGTAATCGACTGGTCGGGGGTCGAATCCCAGAAAGGGGAGAGCTTCCGCTGGAAGGGGAAGTATTCCTTCGACTTGAGCAGCAGAGAGACCCTCGACACCCGGCTCGGCGTCTTCGCCAACTTCCGCCCGTCGCTGCCGCCTTCGTTCGCCGCGACGCCGTTCGTCTTCCTCGGCAACATCGATCCCGAGCTGCAGCTCTCGGTCTTGAACCAGATGGAGCGGCCCAAGCTCGTCGCCTGCGACTCGATGAATTACTGGATCGAGAGCAAGAAGCCCCAGCTGCTGGAGGTGCTGAAGCGGGTGGACACGCTGCTGCTCAACGACAGCGAGCTGCGCGAACTCTCGGGAGACTGGAACGTGCACCGGGCCGGTCGCTGGGTCCTCGGTCGAGGCCCCCGTCGTGTGGTGGTGAAGCGGGGGGAATACGGCGCGCTGCTGATCGAGCCGGGGAAGACGTTCTTCGTCCCAGCGTTTCCGCTCGAGGAGGTGTTCGATCCGACCGGTGCAGGAGACTCCTTCGCCGGCGGATTCCTGGGTTACCTCGCCCGAACCGGCGATCTCTCGAGCGAGGGACTGCGTCGAGCGATGGTCTGCGGCGCCGTCATGGGCTCATACGCCGTCGCCAAGTTCTCCATCAGCGGATTCGACGGGGTGACGCCCGTATCGCTGCAAAAGCGGATCGCCGAGTTCCATGAACTGACCCAGGTCGATCTCGCGGGAACCATCGGATGACCGAACGGCAATACGCGGCCGCGGGCGTTGATCTGGAAAGCGCCGAGGCTGCGAAGGAACGAATTGGCCGGCTGGTGGCGGGGACCCGGACTGCGCTGTCTCTCGGACATGTCGGCGCCTTCGGTGGCATGGTCCGCGTTCCACCCGGGATGCGGAAGCCGGCGTTGGTGCTGAGCACCGACGGTGTCGGCACCAAGGTCCTGGTGGCGCTTGAGGCCGGGCGCTTCGATACCGTGGGAGAAGACCTGGTCAACCACAGCGTCAACGACATCCTGGTTCACGCGGCGCGTCCAATCGCCTTCATGGATTACATCGCCGGGTCGGCGCTCACGGTAGAGCAGATCGCGGGAATCGTGGAAGGGATTGCCCGGGCCTGCCGAGCTCATGAAATGGCGCTGGCGGGCGGAGAAACGGCGCAGATGCCGGGACTCTACCAGCCCGGACACTACGATCTGGCGGGCACCATCATCGGAGTGGTCGAGGAAGACGAGGCGCTGCACGGAGACAAGATCCGCCCCGGCGATCTCCTGCTGGCGTACGCGTCCACCGGGCTACACACCAATGGGTACACGCTCGCCCGCCGAATCATCTTCGACACTCTCAAGCTTTCAACTCGAGATCCCCTACCGGAAACCGGCCAGAGCGTCGCCGATGCGCTCCTGGCTGTTCACAAAAGCTACTTCAAGGCGGTGTTTCCGGTCTTACCGCACATCCATGGGTTGGCTCACATCACAGGCGGCGGAATTCCCGGAAATTTGGTGCGGATCTTGCCCCCGGGTTGTGAAGCTGTTGTGCAGCAACGCAGTTGGGCGCTGCCCCCCTTATTCCGGCTCTTGCAGGGCGCCGGAAAGGTGTCGTCCGCCGAGATGCTGGATGTATTCAACCTCGGTGTAGGAATGATCGCCGTGCTGCCCCCGGCCGACATTAGCGCGGCGCAGCGTGCGGCGGCGGACGACGGAATCAAGACGTGGCTGCTGGGCGAGATCCGCTCGGGGTCCCGGGGGGTGACAATCATCGACTGATTCAGGAGGTCCCCTCATGCGTAGCCGTATCGGCGTCTTGTTCGCCGGCCTTTTGCTGCTCCCCACGACATCACTCCTGGCGCAGAACCCGCAATGCGGCGCCTACTTGGGTAACGACGCCAACATCTGTAATGCAGCCATTGATGGCGCTGTATTGTTTCATCCAGTTGCCGGCATACTGGTGAGCGGCGGCAATCCGACGCTCGGCAGCGTGGGGACGTTGGGAGGCTTCCCCCACTTCACGATTTCGGCGCGAGTAAACGCCACCAAATTTCATCTCCCCGATCTGAATTACAACGGCACCGGCACCACGGTGGCCTCCGCGGACGAGGTCGTGGCACCGGCCCCCCTGGTCGAAGCCTCGCTCGGCATCTTCCGGGGCATGGGCAATGGCTTGCTGGCGATCGACCTGCTGGGCTCCGCTCAGCTGCTTCCCACGAACGCGATCGACAATTTCAGTGTGGACAAGGACGCTACCTCGATCGGAGACGTCGCCTTGGGGTTTGGTTTCGGCGCCCGGGTTGGGGTGACCAATCAGATGGGGGCGATTCCGGCGATTTCGGTTTCCGCGATGCGCCGCAGCATTCCCGAGGTGAGATACGGTGACGTCACCCAGGGCGACGAATACCGTTTCGGCGTGGACCTGGACGCGACCAACCTCCGCGCGATGGCGGGCTATGGCTTCGGTGTCGCGAGCATCGGCGGCGGACTGGGCTGGGACAAGTACACCGGCAACGCCGACATCGAATTCATCCCGACGATCGGTCCGGCTCAAGTCGTTGTCAAGGATCTCGACCAGGAACGGACGCTTGCCTTCCTGGATGCGGGACTCAACTTCGGCGTGCTCAACCTGGTGGGTGAGGTCGGCTGGCAGTTCGGGAAAGACCTGAATCTCAGCACCACCTTCGAGGACAACGACCCCAAGGACAGCCGCCTGTTCGGTTCGGCGGCGCTCAGCTTCACCTTCTAGTAGAACTTGAACCTGGTTTCAACGAGGCCCGGCAGGCGCCGGGCCTCGCTGTTATTCCGCCCTTGTCAGCCCGCAGATCGTAGCAGATCTTCCGCTCTGTGAATCAATTCGATGCAATGGGCCGGGCCCTCGAACTCGCCTGGAATGGGTGGGGTCGGGTGGCGCCGAACCCGCTGGTCGGCGCTGTGGTGCTCCAAGGAGATGAGCTAGTCGGGGAAGGGTTTCACGCCGAGTTCGGCGAGCGGCACGCCGAGGTTGCGGCACTGGAGGCGGCGGGCTCTCGGGCGGCGGGAAGCACCGTCCTCGTCACCCTGGAACCCTGCAATCACCAGGGAAAGCAGCCGCCCTGTACTGGGGCACTCATCAAGGCCGGCGTGCGCGAAGTCATCGCCGCCGTCGCCGATCCCAATCCCGAAGCGGGCGGTGGCGCGGCAGCTCTGATCTCCCAGGGCATCAAGGTCGAAATCGGGCTCCGCGCCGAGGAGGCCTCGCGCCAGAACGCGGCATTCCTGCACCAGTTCACCGGGACCGAGCGCCCCTTCGTCGCCCTCAAGCTGGCCACCACTCTCGACGGCAAGATCGCGGACCACGCCGGCCGCTCCCGCTGGATCTCGGGGGCCAAGGCCCGGGAGTTCGTGCACTGGCTCCGGGCCGGTTACGATGCGATCGGTGTCGGTGGTTATACCGCCCGGACCGATGACGCGTCGCTCACCGCCCGGGGAAGTGTGGAACCCAGGATCCCTGCCCAAACGCGTGGTATTCGACCGGCTGGGAGATCTTCCCGCCAGCCTCACCCTGGTGAAGACCGCGCGGGAGATTCCCACGCTTCTCCTCACCACTCCGCAGGCGTCTCCCGCCAAGGTGGACGCACTCGAATCAGCCGGGGTCGAGGTGCACCAGAGCGCGTCGCTCACCGCCGCACTGGGCCTGCTGGGACGGCAAGGGGTGCAATCAATGCTGGTCGAGGGAGGGGGCCGCATGGCCGGAGCGCTGCTCGCCGAAGGTCTGGTGGATCGCTATTACTGGATTCAATCCCCAGTCTGGCTCGGCGACGGTGGCATTCCCGCGGTCGAAGGGTTTCCGGGTTCCCGCCTGATGGAGGCGGAGCGCTGGCAGGTGGTCGAGCGCCGTGCGCTGGGAGAGGACACACTCCTCGTGGTGGATCGGGCGGGATGTTTACCGGAATCGTGACCGCGGTCGGCAGCGTTCGACGCGCGACTCAGGGCTCCGACGGACTGAGCCTCGAGATCGCGGCACCGTATACCGATCTCGCGGCGGGCGAGAGCATCGCCGTGGATGGCGCCTGCCTCACCGTGGAGCGGATGGGAGAGGGGTGGTTCTCGGTCCACGTGATCAAGACCTCGCTCGACCGCACCAACTTCGGATCGCTGGAGGCGGGCCGCAGCGTGAACCTGGAGCGTGCCCTCCAGGTCGGGGATCGACTGGGCGGGCACCTGGTGCAGGGTCACGTTGACGGTGTGGGGACCGTGGAGCGGGTAAGCCAGCAACAGGACGCCCGGCTCCTCGACATCCGCGCCCCCGCCGAAGTGGCGCAAGTCTCTATTCCACTAGGGTCTGTGACGGTGGACGGGGTCAGCCTGACGGTTAACGCCTTACCGGCGCCGAATTTGATCCAGGTCTCCCTCATCCCGTTTACTTTACAGCATACGACCCTTGGCCAACGGCAGGCCGGAGATAGGGTGCATCTGGAGGCGGACACGGTCGGCAAGTACGTCAGGCATTTGCTAAAGGAGAGGGAGTAATCAGTACCTAGTACCGAGTACCTAGCGAGTACCTAGTACCGAGTACCTAGACCGGTTCTGGCTATTGGCTAACGGCTAATAGCTAACAGCTAACAGCTAACACCATGACCTTCGGCACCATCGAGCAAGCCATCGAAGACCTCCGGAACGGCAAACTCATCATCGTCGCCGATGACGAGGACCGGGAGAACGAGGGCGACCTGATCTGCGCGGCAGAGCTGGTCACCCCCGAGATGGTCAATTTCATGATCACCCACGCTCGCGGCTGGGTGTGTCTCGCCCTGACGCACGAGCGGTGCGACGAGTTGGGTCTCCAGCAGATGGAGAGCCAGAACTCCGAGTCGATGCGGACGGCGTTCACCGTCACCATCGATGCGGATCATCGCTTCGGCGTCACCACTGGCATCTCAGCCTCCGACCGGGCCAAGACGATTCACGTCGCCATCAATCCCGCGACGATCCCTTCCGATCTCCACCGTCCGGGACACGTGAACCCGGTGCGGGCCCGTCCCGGTGGCGTGCTGCAGCGCGTTGGACATACCGAGGCCGCGGTGGATCTGGCTCGGCTCGCCGGTCTTTATCCGGCCGGAGTGATCTGCGAGGTGCTCAATCAGGATGGGTCCAGCGCTCGGCGGCCTCAGCTCGAGGCTTTCGCGGAGCAGTACGGTCTCACATTTGTCACGGTCGCCCAGCTGGTGGCCTACCGGCTCCGGATGGAGCAGCTGGTTCATCGTCTCGCCGAGGCGAAACTGCCGACCAAGTACGGCGAGTTCACCATCATCGGCTACAGCAACGATGTGGACCAGGCTCAGCACGTCGCACTGGTGATGGGTGATGTCGCGGGCAAACCCAACATCCTGGTGCGGATGCACTCCAAGTGTCTGACCGGAGATGTCTTCGGCTCCGAGCGTTGCGACTGTGGTCTCCAGTTGAGTCTCGCGATGGAAAAGATCGGCGGCCGAGGGTGCCGGAGTCATCGTCTATCTGGATCAGGAGGGGCGGGGCATCGGGCTGCTCAACAAGCTCAAGGCCTACGCCCTGCAGGATGCCGGCGCGGATACGGTGCAGGCCAATCAGAAGCTGGGTTTCGCGCCGGATCTTCGGAACTACGGAATCGGCGCCCAGATCCTCCGGGACCTGGGTCTTTCTTCCATCCGCGTCATGACCAACAATCCCCGCAAGCTGGTCGGCCTCGAGGGGTACGGCCTGGAAATCGTGGAACGCATTCCTCTCGTCACCGATCCCAACCTCCAGAACCGGGCTTACCTCGACGCCAAGCGGGACAAGCTCGGGCATCTCCTCACTCACTGATCCGTGGCTGAATTTCGTGGCCGGCTGCGCGCCATCGGGCGCGTCGCGGTCCTGGTGAGTCTCTACAACGAGCTCGTGACGGCGAAGCTGCTCGAAGGGGCGCTCGCGTGCTGCCGTGAAGCCGGTATTCCGGAAACGGACGTCGACGTGGTCTGGCTTCCGGGCGCATTCGAGCTGGGCGCCGCCGCCTCGGTGGCGGCGGAGAGCGGACGTTACGCCGCCATCGTGGCACTGGGGGCGGTGATCCGTGGCGAGACGGCGCATTTCCATTACGTCGCAGGCGAGGCCGCGCGCGGGCTCAATGAGGTCGCAGTCCGGACCGGCATTCCGGTGGGGTTCGGCGTGCTCACCACGGATGACCTGGAACAGGCGCTGGCTCGCGCCGGCGGTGCTGCGGGGAACAAGGGACACGAAGCGGCCGAGGCGGCGCTCACGGCAGCCGACGTGCTGGCGCAGATTCGAGCCAGCCGTGCTTAGAGCGGAGACCAAGGCGCGGGCCCGTGCGCTGCAGATGCTCTATGCGTGGGAGCTGACCGGCAATCTGCCTATTGCGGAGACCGCCACTCGGCTCGCACGGTTGACGGGCCCCGACCCCCTCGTGTTCGATCGTGCCGAGGCGCTCGCGACCGGAGTGGTCGCCGCGGCGGAGAGCCTGGACCGGGAAACCGAGGCCGCGGCCGATAACTGGCGGCTCAGCCGCATCGGCACCGTGGAGCGGAACATTCTGCGTCTCGCGACCTACGAGCTGCGACTGGGAGAAGAACCGCCCAAGGTCGTCATCAACGAAGCGGTGCAACTGGCGCACTGGTTCGCCGGTGCGAAGGCTCCGGCCTTCATCAACGGTGTGCTGGACCGGATCGCTCATTCGCTGGGTCGCTTGTGAACATCCTGCTGGTGAACTGGCAGGATCGGGAAAATCCCCATGCGGGAGGCGCCGAGATCCATCTGTTCGAGATCTTCGGTCGTCTTGCGGCACGAGGGCACCGGATCCGGCTGGTCGCCTCGGGCTGGCGGGGTTGTGCTCCGCGTGCCATGCTGGATGGTATCGATATTCAGCGCGTGGGAGAGCGGAACAGTTTCGCACTTCATGGACGGGGAGCAGTCCGGCGTGCGCTCCGGGCGGAACGACCCGACGTAGTGATCGAGGACATCAACAAGATCCCGCTGTTCCTCGCGGGACTTACCGACTTGCCGCTGGGCGTCATCATTCCTCATCTGTTCGGTACCACGGTATTTCAGGAGGCCCCATGGCCCATGGCGGCGCTGGTCTGGCTGCTGGAGCGGCCGATTCCCGCGGCATACCGTCGAGCGGGATTCCACGCCATCAGCGACAGCACCCGAGATGACCTCGTGGCTCGAGGAGTTCCCCGGGACCAGATCACCGTGATCCGTCCCGGCATCGACGCGAACGCCTTCCGGCCCGACCCGTCCGTGCCTCGCAGCGCACCGCCATCTTTCCTTTATGTAGGGCGACTGCGACGCTACAAGGGCGTGGATATTGCGATTCGGGCCCTGGCCGTGGCGCGAGAGCAACGACCCGACATCGAATTGGATATCGCGGGGACCGGGGCCGACCGCCCACGACTCGAAGCGCTCGCAGAACAGCTCCGCGTGAAGGGCGCGGTACGCTTCCGGGGCTTCGTGAGCGAGGCGGAAAAATTGCGTCTGTTACGGAGCACCTGGGCCAACGTTTTCCCCTCGCCCAAAGAAGGGTGGGGCATCACCAACATCGAGGCCGCCGCGTCAGGCACGCCCTCTCTAGCCTCGGATAGTCCGGGGCTGCGAGATTCGGTTCGGGACGGCGAAACCGGATTCCTGGTGCCTCACGGCGACGTAAACGCGATGGCCGCCCGCATGGTGGAACTGGCGGGCGATCAGGCCCTGGTGAATCGCCTCGGCGTTGGAGCCCGCCGTTTCGCCGAATCCCTGAGCTGGGACGCCGCAGCGGACCAGACCGAGCGCTGGATCGAAGGATTGCTGGGCCATTCGGGGCAGTGGGCGGGGGCGGAGAACCGCAGGAACCAAGTCGAACCGTTGAATCTGAGCAGACCGATCGCCGAAAGCCGATAGCCTCTGACCATCTGTGGAGGTCTTATGAACACTACCATCACCGCTCGCCATTGCGAGATTTCCGACGAATTGCGGACCCGGGCCGAGGAAGTTCTGGGTCGTTTGGGCAGCCTGACGGACCGTCCGGTGGACGGCGCCGTTGTCTTCGATGTCGCGCCCAACCTCTGGCAGGTTGAAATCAGACTGCACATCTCCCGCGGCGACATCTTCGTCGGAACCGGTGAGGAGAAGGACCACCGCACGGCGCTGGACCGGGCGGAAGAAAAAGTCCGCCGCCAGCTCGACAAGTTCGAGCCCGGCAAGAAGGGGCGGCGCCCATTGAAGGACGCCGTGTGACGATATCGCTGCGCGACCTGCTGTCGCGGCGGACCGATCCGCTACAACTCTCTCCGCTGACCGGGGACCTGGGGCTGGACCGGCCCATTCCCGACTCGGAGGTCGCGAGCCCCGGCCTGGCGCTGGCCGGTTACACCACCCGTTTCGCCCCGCGCCGGCTGCACGTCCTGGGCGAAACCGAAATCAGTTACCTGAATTCGCTCACTCCCGAAGAGAGACGCCAGCGGCTCGAGGCGTTCTTCAACTTCGACCTGCCCTGCGTCTTCGTGACCAAGGGGCAGGAGGTTCCCCGCGAGCTGCTCGATCTCGCCCGGGTTCGCGGGGTGCCGTTGCTGTTGAGCCAGCTCAAGACGGCGGAGTTCTACCGCCGCATCAAGCCGCTGCTCGAAGAGGCGTTCGCTCCGCGCACCACTCTGCACGGCTCCCTCGCGGATGTGTACGGGGTTGGACTCCTGTTTGTCGGCCGTTCCGGTATCGGCAAGAGCGAATGCGTACTGGACCTGGTCGAGCGCGGACATCGTCTGGTGGCGGACGACGTGGTGCAGGTGACTCGCCGGGGCAGCGATATCCTGATCGGCCAGGGTCATGAGCTGGCCGGCCACCACATGGAGATCCGCGGGATCGGCCTCATCGACATCCCCGCCTTGTTCGGCGTGCGGGCGGTCCGGCAGCAGAAGCGGATCGAAGTGGTGGTCCAGCTGGAAGACTGGGAGTCGGCCCAGGACGCCGACCGGACCGGCCTCGCCCAGCTCGAGACCACGATTCTCGAAGTTACGATTCCCAAGGTGATGATCCCGCTCAACCCGGGGAAGAACATCACCGTCATTTCCGAAGTGATCGCGATGATGCTCCTGCTCCGGTATTCCGGCGTGGATGTGGCCGCGGCATTCAACGAACGGTTGATCCGCCGGATGAAGGAGAAGCAGGGCGTGCGCGAGTATCTGGCCGAAGACTATGAGTGAAGGGTTACGAGGAGTGGTGGTCTCTCACGGCGGGCTGGCTGCTGCCATGGTCCAGGCCGTCGAGCAGATCAGCGGCGTGACCGGGGTGCTGTTTCCGGTCTCCAACACCGGGTGCGATCCCGAGTCGATCGAGCGCAGGCTGTCTGAAGCGATCGGAGAAGGCCCGGCGGTGGTGTTCGTGGACCTGCCCAGCGGTTCCTGCTTCTTCGCGGCGATGCGGGCCCACAAGTCACAGACGGAGATTCCGGTGGTCACCGGCGTCAACCTGCCCATGCTGGTGGATTTCGTGTTCCATCGCGGCGCTACCGCCGAGGAAGCCGCGCGGCGCGCCGCTGCCAAGGGCGGCGAGGCGATCCGGACCCGCTGATGTCCCTCATGCTGTATCGCATCGATGACCGGCTGATCCATGGTCAGGTGGTCATAGGATGGGGCCGCCCGCTCGACGTGGGGTTCATCGCGCTGGTGGATGATCAGGTGGCCGCCAGCGACTGGGAGCAGGACCTCTACCGCATGGGAGTGCCACCCGAAGTCGAGGTGTTCTTCGCGAGTGTGATCGATGCGGCGCGTCTCGCCCCGGAATGGCGCAGCGATCCTCGACCCGGCATCCTGCTCACGGCCGACATCGCGACGATGGTCGCTTTCCGGCAGAAGGCTCCGCCGGTGGAGGAGGTCAACCTGGGCGGACTGCATCACAAGCCGGGCCGAAGCCCGCGGCTCCCGTTTGTCTACCTCACCGACGATGAGTTCAAATCGCTGGAGGCGCTTCAGGCGTCCGGCACCCGGGTGACCGCGCAGGATCTGCCGACCGCCGCGGCCGTGCCGCTCGAGGCGCTCCGGTGATCTCGCTGCACGGAGCGACCCTCGCGTTCCTGCTGGCCTGGGGCACGGCTGTCGGAGTGGATCTCGTGAGCTGGCCGCAGGCGATGATCTCGCGCCCGCTCATCGCCGGCGCGGTGACGGCAGCCTTGATGGGAGACCTGGAGGGAGGACTGCGGGTCGCGCTCGTCATGGAGCTGTTCGCGCTCGACGTACTGCCGGTCGGAGCCTCGCGCTATCCCGACTACGGACCGGCGACTGTCGGTGCGGTTGCACTTCGCCGCGGGTCAGCCGTGGCAGGCGGCACTGGGGCCCGCGGTGCTGGTGGGGCTGCTCGCCGCGGTGCTGGGCGGCTGGAGCCTGCAATGGATCCGGGAAGACAACGCTCGCTCGATCCAGCGCAACGCCGCCGGGCTCGCCGCGGGAGAGACCAGTGACCATCGCGCGGCTACAATACGCCGGTCTGGCGCGGGATGTGTTGCGCAGCTTCGGGCTCACCGCCGTTTCGCTGGCGGCGGCCGCCGCCGTGGGAGCGCGCATGCCGATGCTGCCGAGCCTTCGAATCGTTACCGCGGTTGCGATCGGCGCCGGACTCGCCGCGGCAGCGGGAGGCGCACTGCGTAGCGCAGGCCGCGGTGCCCGGATGAGATGGCTCGCCGCCGGCGCAGGACTTGGTCTCCTGATAACGCTGGTCCGATGACCGGGAAACTGCGCGCCTTCCTGAGGCTGCTCGCGGTCCAGGGAGCCTGGAGTTACGAGCGCATGCTCGGCGTCGGAGTGGGGTTCGCCGCGACACCGATCCTCGAGGATCTCAAGGCGGCGGATCCTTCCCGATACTCCGAGGCTGTGGTCCGCTCCGCGGAATACTTCAACAGCCATCCCTACATCGCGGGGTTAGCGTTGGGAGCCAGCGTGCGGGCAGAGTACGAATTGGTGCCGGGACATCAGATCAGCCGGCTGCGTACCGCACTCTGCGGTCCGCTGGGCTCGCTGGGAGACCGGTTCTTCTGGGCCGGCGTGCTGCCGGCACTGATCGGCGTGGCCATTGTCGGGGTGGCACTAGGCCATCCTCTCCTGGCGACCGCCACGTTTCTGCTGGTCTACAACGGCATTCGCCTCGTGACCAGCGCATGGGCACTCCGGACCGGCCTCGCCTCCGGCATCAGAGTTGGGACGGCGATCGGCGCGTCGTGGTTGCCGGCCGCGGCAGACCGCGCTGGCCTCGCAGCCGGGGGTGCCATCGGAATGGCGCTCGCGGTCGCCGGGGGGTGGCTGCTGGAACCGATGCCGCTTCCCGAGGTTCTGCTTGCGCTCGGGGTAATGCTCTTCGGACTGCTGGGCGCCTGGCGGTTTGGATCCCGGTTACCGGCGGTCCGCTTTGCGTTGCTGACGTTGAGTCTCGCGGCAATCTGGGCCTGGAGGGTAGGTTGACGACTCGCGATGCGACCGTGGTCAATCCACTGGGATTGCATGCCCGCCCCGCGGCGGCGCTGGTGAAGCTCGCCAGTACCTTCCAGTCGCATATCGAAGTCGCCCGAGACGACGTCTCGGTGAACGGCAAGAGCATCATGGGTGTCATGATGCTCGCGGCTGAGTGCGGCAGCGTCCTCACCTTCAAGGCCGACGGGCCGGATGAAGAGAAGGCGGTGGAAGCGCTCGCCGCCCTGGTAGCGACCGGATTTGGTGAACAGTGACCGAAGAGAGCCGCACCCTGCAGGGAATCGGGGTCTCGCCCGGAGTCGCCTTCGGGCCGGCTCTCATCGTGCGGCTCGATGTGCCGGATGTGCCCAACCGCGGTATCACTCCCGACCAGGCCGACGCCGAAGTCGCCCGGCTGCACGAAGCGGTGGCCGCCGTGGTGGAAACCCTGAGCTCCCTGCGCGACCGGGTCCTGCAGCGTGCCGGCCGGGAAGAGTCGCACATCTTCGATGCCCAGATCCTGATGGTACAGGACGCGGAGGTGCTGGATGATGTCGAGCGGTTGATCCGGCAGAACCAGCTCAGCGCGGAAACGGCCTACGAATTCAAGGCCCTGGAGACTCGAGCGCTGTGGGTCAATTCCGGGGAAGCGATGCTGCGGGATCGTCTCGCCGATCTCGCGGCAATTCAGATCCGGGTGCTGCAGCGACTGCTGGGGAAGCAGGCGGACGACATGCTCCAGTTACCCGCCGGTGAACAAGTCATCGTGGTGGCGCGGGAGCTGGCTCCCGGGCCTTACGGTGCAGCTGGACCGCGACCACGTCCTGGCGCTGGTGAGTGAGGAAGGCACCCGGACCTCTCACGCGGCCATCCTCGCACACTCACTGGGCCTTCCCGCCGTCATGGGCGCCGCTGGTGCGCTGGACCTGATCGAGAGCGGCACCACGCTCCTTCTGGACGGACAGAGCGGCACGATCCTGATCGATCCAACCCGCTCCGAGCTGGAGCAGGCCCGGGCCCAGCTTTCGCGGCGGCAGAAGCTGCAGTTCGAGCTCGACGCCGCGGTGTCCCAGCCCGCGATCACGCCGGACGGCGTTGCGCTGATCCTCATGGGCAACGTGGATTTGCCGGATGAGATCATCGCCGCGGCACGCAACGACGCGCAGGGTGTTGGCCTGCTCCGCACCGAGTTCCTGATTACCGGGCGCACCTCGCTCCCTACCGAAGACGAGCAGACCGACTACTTCCTCCGGGTGAGCGATTCCTTCCCGGGGCTCCCCGTAGTGATCCGGAGCTTCGACCTGGGTGGCGACAAGTTCCCGGCCGCCTTCCGCGCTCCCCCGGAAGCCAATCCCTTCCTCGGCTGGCGCTCCATCCGGGTCTGCCTCGATCACCCGGAAATCTTCCGCCCACAACTGCGGGCCGTGCTGCGAGCCGCCGCGACCCGCAAGCTGCAGCTCATGCTGCCGCTGGTGACCCGGCTGGAGGAACTGCTCGAGAGCAAGGACATGATGCTCGAGGAGGCGCTGGCTCTCGCCCGCTCCGGGGTGCGGGCGGCTGCCTCGGTTCCGATCGGTGTGATGATCGAGACACCGGCGGCCGTACTCATAGCCGATCAGCTCGCCGCCCACAGCGCCTTCTTCAGTGTCGGCAGCAACGACCTGGTCCAGTACACCCTGGCGGTGGACCGGGGGAACGCCCGGCTCGCCGAGCGCTTCACGCCGCACCATCCGGCGATTCTGCGGCAGCTCAAGATGATTCTCGACGCGGGCCGGGAGCACGACATCACGGTCAGTGTCTGCGGCGAGATGGCGTCCGACCCACTCTCCGCCGTCCTGCTGATGGGTCTGGGCTATCGGATCCTCAGCGTGGCGCCGCCTTCGCTTCCACTGCTCAAGTGGGTCGTGCGGACGGTACCGGTCAACGTCGCCGAGGAGGCGGCCAGGACCGCACTCCTGGCCGACAGGCCGGCTGCGATCACGGCAGCCCTGCGGGATGCGGTCAAGGATTACATCGATGTACGGTTGCTCTAGTCCCGCGCATGTTGCCGCGAGTGGACCGAAAGACTAGCTTGCCGTTCTGACGACCGAGCTCTACCAGGACTCTCAAAGCGAGGAGCTTTTCCGCATGGCCCGCACCGCCCGTCATGTCTTTACGTCCGAGTCAGTCACCGAAGGCCATCCTGACAAGGTCGCGGACCAGATTTCCGATGCGGTGCTCGACGCTATCCTGGCGGACGACAAGAACGGACGGGTGGCCTGCGAAACGCTGGTCACTACCGGCATGGCGGTCGTGGCCGGCGAAATTACCACCACCACCTATGTCCACATCCCGGACCTGGTGCGGGATACGGTGCTGAAGATTGGCTACACCGATGCGTCGTACGGCCTCGACGGGCGTACCTGCGCCGTACTCACTTCGATCGATCGGCAATCGCCCGACATCGCGATGGGCGTGGACCGCGAAGGCGCCGGTGATCAGGGCATGATGTTCGGCTACGCCACCAACGAGACCCGCGAGATGATGCCGCTGCCCATCATGCTGGCCCATCGGATCACCGAGCGGCTGGCGGCGGTGCGCAAGGGCCTGAATGGCCACGGGCCGATCGAGTGGCTTCGGCCCGATGGGAAGAGCCAGGTGTCGGTGGAGTACGAAGGCGCGCGCCCTCTGGGAGTCCGGACCGTCGTGGTTTCCACGCAGCATGCCGAGCGGGTAGGTCGCCGCGAGCTGAAGCAATCCACGATTCGTCAGACAGTCATCGAGGAAGTGATCCGGCCGGTGCTCGAGGAGCAGGGGCTGGAGTCACGCGGCGTCAAGTTCCTCATCAATCCCACCGGTCGCTTCGTGATCGGCGGTCCGCATGGCGACGCGGGGCTCACCGGTCGCAAGATCATCGTCGACACCTATGGCGGAATGGCGCGTCATGGCGGCGGCGCCTTCAGCGGCAAGGATCCTTCGAAGGTGGATCGCTCCGCGGCGTACGCCGCGCGGTGGGTGGCGAAGAACATCGTTGCGGCGCGGCTCGCCAAGCGCTGCGAGGTGCAGCTCGCCTACGCCATCGGCGTGGCCGAGCCGGTCTCGGTGCTGGTGGACAGCTTCGGTACGAGTAGCTTGCCGAACGAGGCGCTGGAGCGGGTGGTGCGAGAAGTGTTCGACTTGACCCCTCGTGGCATCATCGCAGCCCTGGGACTGCGCAAGCCGATCTACCGTCCCACGGCGGCCTACGGCCACTTCGGCCGGAAGCCGTATCGTGGCAAGGTGAATGGCAAGAAAGTGGACTTTTTCACCTGGGAGCGCACCGACCGGGTCGACGCGCTGCTTCGGGCCCTACGCTAACAAACGATGATTGAAGTCACCGTCGCGCACCTCGGCCTGGACCGCACCACCAATACTCCGGTGGTCATCCTGAGGGAAAAGGACGGCGAGCGGGTGTTACCGATCTGGATCGGGCCTGCCGAGGCCAGCGCCATCGCGATGGAGCTGCAGGGACTCAAGCCTCCCCGGCCGATGACCCACGACCTGCTGAAGCAGATCATCGTCGGTCTCGGCGCCGGGGTGGGCAAGGTGGTCATCAGCTCCCTCAAGGACAAGACCTACTTCGCAGAGCTGCTGCTGGTGCGGGACGGCCAGATCTACCAGGTGGACGCGAGGCCGTCGGACAGCATCGCGCTCGCCTTGCGGCTCAATGCACCCATCTTCACCGATGCCTCGCTGCTGGAGCAGGGCAGCGTCGAATCGTCCGACCAGCCACCCGATCCGGGCCTCGATGCCGAACGGTTGCGCGCCTACCTCGAGAAGATGGATCCCCAGGATTTCGGCAAGTTCAATCCGTAAGCTGCCGCTGGTCTGCAGTCTCATCCTGGCACCGGCTGGGCTCGCGGCCCAGGCGAACGCTCGCGCCGGCGGGCGGGTGATCCAGGTTCGCGGCTCGGACTCGATTCCCGCGCCGCGGACCAATGTCGTGCTGCATCGGATCGGCCGGGACGTGCAGGGGCCGATCGATTCCACGCTGACCGACTCCCGCGGTGCCTTTCATTTCCGCTTCTCGGCCGATACCTCGGCCATCTTCCTGGTGAGTGCCCGGTTCGCGGGCATCGAATACTTCTCTCCCCCGGTACACACCGATCCGGCGTTGCCCGACACGGCAATGGTCCTGATCGTCTCCGACACCTCCTCCTCGGTCCCCGTGGCAACGGGGTCGCGCCATATCGTAGTGAGCCGGCCAGGCCAGTCAGGCGGCCGGGCGGTGCTGGACATAGTCGTGCTGGAGAATCGGCACCGATCGGACCCGGGTGGCTGGGGACTCGCTCGCGTCGTCATGGAGTGCGCCGACGCCGAAGGGTGCGGTAGGATTTCAGCCGGGGAACGGAGACTTCTCACCCGAGGCGATGCGGTTTTCTCACGACAGCGTCGACGCTCGACGCGCCGATCGCGCCGGGTGAAAAGCGGGTGATCTTCTCGTACTTACTGCCGACCGGGGAGAACCGGGTCAGCTTTCCGATCTCGGATTCCATCGAAGTCCTGAATCTGCTGGTCGAGGAATCGACAGCGGACATGCACGGCGTGCTGACCCCCGCCGACACCGAACGGATCGAGGGCCGTGTTTTCAGGCGCTGGACCGGATCGGTCATACCCGGGTCGAAGGTCGAGCTGGTGTTCGCCTCAAACCAGGCGCAATGGCTGCTGCCGGTATTGGTGGGGTTCGTGGGGACCGCGTTCCTCGTCGGATTCCTCATTCTCAGGCGGAGAAGCGCTCCGATTCCTGTCCGCGTCGCTCTCACCGATCCATTGGTTGATTCGCTGGCCAGGCTGGATGCGCGTTATGCGGGACGCGAAAACGACGTCCCGGCCGAGGAGTGGGCGACTTACGTTGCGGAACGAGCCCGGCTCAAACGCGAGTTGGAAGCCCATCTTGCGGGCGGTGGGGGATCGACCTAAGATTGCCCGTCCAACAATTGCTCACCCTGCGAGCGCAGATGCTCGGAAGCCGGTGTAAATCCGGCGCGGCCCCGCCACTGTAACGGGCACGACTTTCCTCACTCAGATGCCACTGGGATTTTCCCGGGAAGGCGAGTGAGGGCCCGAAGCCAGGAGACCTCTGTGTTCGTGCCACCCGTAACACCCTCGGGGGAGGGAACGGTGGCGCGACGACCCGATTTTCGGAACGTCCGCCCATGTCTTCCTCTGAGACATGGGCGAATTTTTTATGCACCTCTGGCGACGAGTCAGCATCCTGCGATCCACGGCCTTCGCGGCCGCGGTGCTCGTCGCCTGCGCTTCTCCCCAGGCCTCAGCGGGACGCATCCACGTTGTAGATGACGCGGGCGACACCGTGCGCCTCGCGGAGCCGGCGCGCCGCATCGTCTCGCTGATCCCCGCCACAACCGAGCTGCTCTTCGCCATCGGCGCGGGTCCCAACCTCGTCGGGCGCACCGCCTGGTGCGACTATCCCCCCGCGGCGGCCCAGGTCCCCAATCTGGGAGACGGGATCCGCCCCAACCTGGAAGCCATCGTCGCCCAGCACCCTGATCTGGTCGTCCTCTATCGCTCGGCGCAGAACACCGAAGCGGCGTCGGGATTGCGCGCTCTGAAGATCCCGGTGATCCAGATGAGTGTCGATCGCCTCGCCGATGTGGACCGGGTCTCCGCCGTGCTGGGGCGGCTCACCGGACGGGTCTTCTCCGCCGACTCTCTCGCCACTGCCTTCGATTCCGCGCTGGCACGGGCAACGGTCAGCGCCGATTCTGCCTCACGACCGAAGGTGTTGATCCTGGTCTGGGACCAGCCGCCGATGACGGTTGGGGCCGGAAGTTTTCTTACCGAGTTGGTGGAACGGGCGGGTGGTCGCAATCTCTTCGCCGACGTTCAGGCGTCATCGGCCCAGGTCAGCGTGGAAGCAGTGGTCAAGCGAGATCCCGACCTGGTGTTTGTCACCACGGAAG
Source organism: uncultured Gemmatimonadales bacterium (assembly GCA_963821525.1). Classification (GTDB taxonomy): domain Bacteria; phylum Gemmatimonadota; class Gemmatimonadetes; order Gemmatimonadales; family GWC2-71-9; genus DATBGE01. The sequence goes on from CAWGED010000005.1 coordinate 969,075, forward strand.
GGACTCCTGCCTTTGCGGAGCGGCCCGAGTGGCAGACGGTCCGCGCCATCCGGGAAAAGCGATTCCTTCGGGTGACCAATTCGTCGTACAACCGGCCGAGCCCTCGCGCGCCCGAAGCAATCACTCAGCTCTCCTCACTCCTTCATCGCGGCCCATGAGTTCCCGCGCATTCTGGCTCGGTGGAGGAGTCCTGGCCGCCTTCGCTGTCGGCATCCTGACAGGGGCGGTGTCGATCAGACCGGCCGAGGTATGGGAGGGCTTGGTGAATCCCGCCTCTCCCTCTGCTTCCATCGTGCGCGAACTGCGCCTACCCCGGGTACTGCTCGCGTTCGCCGTGGGAGGAAGTCTTGGTGTCTGCGGCGGCGCCTTGCAGGCGATGATCAGGAATCCGCTCGCCGATCCATATCTGCTGGGCCTCTCCGGCGGATCGGGACTCGGCGCCGTGATCGCGATCTCGCTGGGCGGCGGAGGCCGGCTCAGTGTCCCGCTCGCCGCGTTCGCTGGAGCGATGCTTGCCATCGCCCTCGTCTACCGCCTGAGCCTGGTCGAGGGCCGGCGAATGGATGTGAGGGTGCTGCTTCTCGCGGGCGTCGTAGTCGGAGCCTTCGCGGTGGCGGTGATGAGTGCCGTGATCGCGTTGTCCGACTCCAGCCAGCTGCGCAACGCCTTCCTCTGGTTGCTGGGCGGGTTCGGCGGCGCCTCGTGGCAAGGCCTCGGCACCTTCGCGCTCTACGCGACGATTCCCCTGGCGCTCCTGTTCGCCAATGCGCGAGCGCTGGATCTCCTGGCGCTCGGCGAAGACTCGGCCCAGCACCTCGGGGTCGAGCTGGAGCGCACCAAGCGCGTGGTTTATCTGTCGACAGGCCTCCTCACCGCAGTTGGTGTTGCCACCTGCGGAATCATTGGATTCGTCGGTCTCGTCGTCCCGCACGCCGTGCGCCGGCTCTGGGGACCGCTGCATCGCACGCTTCTCCCGATCACGTTTTTCGTCGGCGGCGCGTTTCTGGTACTGGCCGACGCGCTGGCTCGCACGGTCGTCCGCCCTCTCGAGTTGCCGGTCGGGGTGGTGACGGCGCTCGTGGGTGTCCCGCTCTTCGCGCTGCTGCTTCGCCGGACCCTCGCATGATCATCGCCGCCGACCACCTCACCGTGCGCTATCCGGCAGCGCCGCGGCGTGCTCTCGATGGGGTGAGTCTCACCCTCGCCAAGGGCGAGCTGGTTGCGGTGGTAGGACCCAATGGAAGCGGCAAGACCACGTTGCTCCAGGCATTGCTCGGCGTAGTGCCTCACGAGTCCGGCACGGTAAGCGATCAACGGGAGACCAATCGGCGAGTGGCGCAGGCCGGAATTGGCTCGGGTGATCGGTGTGGTGACTCAGCGGGAGGAGCCGGCCTTTTCGCTCAGGGTGCGAGAGTCGGTTTTCCTGGGCCGCTATCCCCATCTCGGTCCGATCGCGCCTCCGCGTCCTCAGGACTGGGCCGCGGTGGAGCGCGCGCTGCAGCGCGCCGACGTGCTTCGTCTCGCCGATCGGCGGATCGACACGCTCTCGGGCGGGGAATGGCAGCGTACCCGGGTCGCCCGTGCGCTGGCCCAGGAGCCCGAGGCCCTGGTGCTGGATGAGCCGACTGCAGCACTCGATGTCCGCCATGAGATGGAAGTCTTCGAGCTGATCCGGGAGCTGGTGGGAACTGGTCTGGGGGCGATCGTCGTCACCCATCATTTGAATCTCGCCGCCCGCTACGCCGATCGGATGCTGCTGCTCGAGGAGGGGAGGGTTGCTGCCGAGGGTCGGCCGGATGCGGTGTTGACCGAGGCCGTCGTTGCCCGGGTGTTCGACTGGCCGGTCGCGGTGATTCCGTGGAGCGATGGATCACCTCAAGTGGTGCCGCTCCGGCCGGCGGAGAAACGCCGATGAAGCGCCTCGCGATGGTCGGCATGCTTGCGCTCTTGTCTCGAGTGCTGCTCGCTCAGGCGCCCTCGGAGGTGCGGGGCCGGGTGCTGGATGCCGAGTCGGGTGACCCGCTCTCCGGTGCCGATGTGTCGATCGGTGGGTTCCTCGTCACCACAGGGCGGGACGGGACCTTCCTGTTCGGTTCGCTGGATGCCGGTCGCTATGAATTGCGAGTGAGACGAGTCGGGTACGCGCCGAACATGCGAGGCATCGAGGTGCTGCCCGGGCAGTCGCAACAAGATCGAAATCCGTCTGGTGGCGCAGCCGGTCGAGTTGGACACCATCACCGTCATGGCCGCGAAAGCTGCCGGTCTCACCGCCAGCGGTGAGTTCCTGCGCCACCGGGGCAGCAACCTGGGCCAGGCGCTCGACGGATGGGAGGGCATTGCGATCCGCCGCGGCGCGGGCGGTGCGGCCGAGCCTCAGGTGCGCGGGGGAGCACCCGACGAAGTACTGGTCCTGCTCGATGGATTCCCGGTGAACGATCCATTTACCGGTCGTGCCGACTTGAGCCGGATTCCCACCGCTGGAGTGGAGCGCGTGACGCTGGTGCCCGGCGCCCAGGGCCCCAGAGAAGGGAATCGGGCGATTTCGGGTGTCATCAATGTGGAGACCAAGCGGCACTTCGCTCCCCAGGTCTCCGGCAGCGTCTCCTCGTACAGCGCGGCAAATCTCTCCGGCGCGGGCAGTGCCGGCCCGGCGACGCTTATTCGTGGCGCATGAGTGGCTCCCCGATGGATACGCCTACGATGTGCCGCCGGTGCGAGGGTCGGGAGAAGCGGACCGGCAGAACGCGGGCGGCGGCATCTGGAGCTTCAACGGCAGGTTGTCTCTCGGAGCGGATTTCACGCTCCGTGGCACCGCGTCGGATCGAGGCCTCCCGGGTCCGGTCACCAACCCGACGCCAACGGCTCAAGCCGTTGATCGTTCCGTCCTGTTGGGATTCCGAACGACCAAGGCCATCGAGCTCCGCGGCTCATTCCAGTGGTTATCCAGCAGCTATCGTGACGCTTCGCCTCCGGTCGGCGCTCCCTATGATGCCTCGACCAGTGGAATCGGAGTCTCGGCTGGTTTGGGAACCAGCTGGCAGGTGAAGCTGGCGGGGCTCTCGGGCGACGTGGGCACCAGGATCGAAGGACGCCATGATCGGTTCTCCGGCGACCGGATCGCCGACGACGCCCGGTTCACCTCGGGCGCGATTCGCCTCGATGCCCGACTGCGCCCTCGGGGAGCGGAGTCATTCAGCATCTCGCCGGTCGTCCGTATGGACATGTGGACGGATCTATCGTCTCCGGTCGTCTCCGCGCGCGCCGATCTCGCCTGGCAGCATGCGGGAACGGAAATCACCGCGGGTTTCGGCAACGGCGTCACGGTCCCGGTGCTCGCGGATCTCTTCTTCCGGGAAGGGAATGGGGTCCGGCTCAATCCCGACCTCCGGCCGGAGCGGGTGCGCTGGGAAATCGAAGGCGGCGTTCGTCAGGAGCTGGGAATCCTCGCCGGTGCCTCGTTATCGGTACGGGGCTTCAAGGGCGAGGTGGGCGACATGGTCCTCTGGGGCCTGAGCCCGGCCTACGGCTTCGTGTGGACCCCTCGCAACTTCGACGTGCGGCGTGAGGGAGGCGAGTTCAGTCTATCCGTGCGGCCATTCCACCAACTTGCGATCACGGGTTCCGGTACCATTGCCTCGGTGACTCGCGATGTGCCGAACGGGTCACAGGTGCTCTATCGCCCGCTGGGCACCGCCGAGGCTGGAGTTCTCTGGCAACCGGGGCCTTGGTCGTTCGATGCTCGCTGGCATTACATCGGGATCCGCTATCCCAACAGCTCCGGCATCAATCCGCTCCCAGCGTTCGGCCTCCTCGACGCCGCGATCGAGCGCCGCATCACCCAGTTCCTTCTCTTGCGTGGCGAAGTCCACGATATCACGGATCGCCGCGCGGAATTCATCGCCGGGTTTCCCAGCCCCGGCCGCAGCTTCACCCTCTCGCTCACAGCAGGAACGCCATGAAACGTCTTGCCTGTCTTGTCGCCGTCCTTGCAGCCATATCCGCCTGTGCCGATACCACCGCTCCGGCGCCGCCGGCCACCGAGGTTCTTCTGGTCGTGAACAGCACCGAGGTGAGCCTCAGCGTCGTCCCGGTGGATGACCCCGCCGCGGCAATCACGATCCCGCTCGGCGGTGTCAGTGCGACACCGGTCAACGTCAGCGCGCTCAACGGCGTTGCGATCGTGCCGATGGGGCTCGACAATGCGGTTGCCGTGGTGGATCTCATCACCGGCACCGTGGCCCGCACGATTCCCCTCGAGGCGAATTCCGGCGCCACCGGCTCCGCCATCGTGGACGACTCGATCGCCTACGTGGCGAATCCCAATCTCAACACGGTCACCAAGGTCAATTATCTGACCGGCGACACCGCGAGCGTGGACGTTGGCGTGTACCCGCAAGGGGTGGTGTACACTCGCGGGCGTATCTTCGTGATCAACGGCAACCTGGTGAACTTTGCCGTGGCGGGTGAGAGCTGGATTACCGTCATCGATCCCACCACCAATGCGAGGGCTCCTGGCATCGATTCCATCCCACTACCGGGGCCGGGCAATGCGGGACTTGGTGCCACGGTGTCTCCGGACGGATTGATCTACGTCATGAATACCGGTGGGTACGCCAGCGCGGACCGGGGACGCCTCTCGGTCATCGATCCGGTGGACCGTGTCGAGCTGGGCAACTTCGGTGGATTCGGCCGCGCTCCCGGCCCGCTCACCGCGATTACCGGCCGGGTATACATCAGCTCCTATGACGAAGGGGTCATGACCTTCGATACCCAGAACAGCCGTGTCCTCCACGGAGCGGGAGATGGGGTACCGATTCCGTCGAACTCCACGGTGCAGGTGGACAGCAAAGGCCGGATCTACGCCCTGGAGACTGGTCCCTGCGCCGGCGGCACGCCGGGAGTCGCCCACGTACTCCGTCAGGATCTAACCGAAAGCGGAACCATCACGCTGGGTGAATGCCCGGTCGGCGCCACCACGAGCCAGATTCCGCCCTCGCCCTAGCGCGGGCGGGGGCGAGGCATCGGCTGTTAGTTTCCCTGCATGCCTCTGGTCTCTACTCCCGCCGTGGTGCTTTCGACGATCCGCTACGGCGAGACCTCGAAAATCGTCCGGCTGGCTACCCGGGACTACGGCGTGCAGTCGGTGATCGCCAAAGGCGCCCTGCGTCCCCGGAGCCGCTTCGGCGCCGCGATGCAGTTGTTGAGCCTGGGGCAGGCTCACATCATCATCTCCGAGCGGCGCGATCTTCAGATCCTGACCGCCTTCGACCTGCAGCGGCTCCATGTCGCCTTGGCGCGGGACATGGACCGCTACGCCGCCGCGTCGGCGCTCGCCGAAGTGACGATGCGGTTTGCACCTGCAGATCCCCATCCCGAGATCTACCAGTTTCTCCAACTCGCCCTGGCGCAGCTGGAAGAGGCTCCCGAGCATGAGATCCCGGCGGTGGGGATCAAACTGCTTTGGGGTCTGGCCGGCATTCTTGGCTTCGCGCCTTCGCTCGAGGACTGTGCCCGCGACGGCGCTCCGGTCGGAGCCGAGGGACCCATGGCATTCAGCGCCGAGGACGGCGGCGCTCTTTGCGCCCGTTGTGCCGGAGAGACGACAGTCTGCCCGGCTCCCCGTATCGGATCGTGCGGACCTCGAGGTTCTGCTCTCGGACGAGGACGCCGTACCCAGCCTCGATGAACGCCACGCCGCCGCCCACCGCAGGCTGGTAACCCGATACATCAGGTATCACCTCGGCGAAGGTGCCGAGTTGCCCGGCCTCGAGTTCTGGTGTGCCCGGAGCTGGAGCGCCGCATGATATCGGAACCGCTGGGCACATCGATCACGGCAAGACTACCCTGCTCGAAGCGCTCACCGGGCGCCGCATGGATCCTCTCGCGGAAGAACAGCGGCGTGGCATCACCCTCGACCTTCACTTCACATCACTCGACCTGGGCGACGGAATCACCGCCGGGGTAGTGGATGTCCCAGGCCACGAGGATCTGGTGCGCACCATGGTTGCCGGCGCGGCCGGGATCGACCTCGTCCTGCTCGTGGTAGCGGCGGATGAGGGCATCATGCCCCAGACCAGGGAACACCTGGCGGTCGTCCAACAACTCGGCATTCCAGCCGGCATTCCAGTGATCACCAAGGTGGATACGGTCGAACGCGAGTGGGCCGAGATGGTGGCACTCGAGGTGAGCGAGTGGCTTTCGGAGGGCCCGGTCTCCTTTTCTTCACCGATACTTGTTTCGGCGACTCGTGGGTGATGGCATCACCGAGTTGCGCGAGCGGATCAGAGGAACTCGCGAAGGGTCTCCCGTCGCGTCCACTCGATGACCTGTTTCGCCTTCCGATCGATCGCGCGCTCTCGGTTGCCGGTGTGGGAACCGTTGTGACAGGGACCGCATGGTCGGGGAGCCTCGCCCGGGGTGAGACGGTGCGCGTCCTTCCCTCCGGCCGTGTAGGCCGAGTGCGGACCATCCAGAACCACGGCAGCGATCTCGAGCGAAGCGTCCCGGGCGCCCGCACGGCGGTCGGCATTGCGGGAATCGAGCGCGAAGACATTCACCGGGGCGACGTGCTGGTCCGGGAAAATGAACCCTGGGCCGCGACGACAGTACTCGATGCCGTGGTGACCTTGATCCCGTCCGCGCCACGCCAACTCTCCCACCGTGGCAGGGTGCGGGTCCATCTGGGGTCTGCCGAGGTTCTGGCAAGGGTGCGTCTCAAGTCTCCCTTAGCTCCCGGGGCAAACGGGTGCGATTCGCCTGTTGCTGGAAACGCCCACGGTGGCGCGGGGAGGAGACCGGTTCGTGTTGCGCAGCTACAGTCCGGTGGAGACGATTGGAGGTGGATGGGTCACCGACCCTGATCCTCCCCGCCGCTCTTCGGCGCTCGAGCCCGGCCTGACGGAGCAGGACCCTGCGCGACGCGGGGAGGCGCTCGTGAGACGCAGGCCCGCCGGTCTCGAGAGTGGGCGACTTCCGCTCCTTCTTGGCATTACATCCGGCGCCTCCGGCCAGGTGGCGATCACGGGTGCGGCCCGGCTCCCGTCCAATTGGATCGTGCCGGAGGACCAACTCGAGCTGGTTCAGTCACAGTTGATGACTGCGGTCGCGAACTACCAACGCGGGCATCCTGCGGAGCAGGGAGCCCCTCAGGAAACGTTACGCCACGGCGTCCGGCAACCGCCGCACCTGGTGGATGCGGCGCTGCAACGGCTGGTGGCAGCGAAACGACTCGTGGCCGCGGAGGGGTTCGTTCACACCCCCGACTTCAAGCCCGGAGTCGAGGGCGGGTCCGCCCTCATCGGTCGCCTGGTCGAGCTGGTACGAGCCGGAGGGTTGACCCCGCCGGATCTCGCCGAGTTGGAGCAAGCCGCCGGGGCGAAGGGGGTGCGGGACGCCCTGCGTCTCGCCGCGCGGAGCGGTGCGATCTCTCAAGTGGAGCCGGAGCGATACTACTCGGCGGAAGCTCTGGGACAGTTTCGCGCGGCCCTGCTTGAGCTCGGCTCCAAGGGTCCGATTACGCCACCGGCCCTCCGGGAGCGTCTGGGCCTGAGCCGGAAATACCTGATCCCCTTATTGGAGTGGGCTGATCGCGAACGAGTCACCGTCCGCTCGGGGACGCCCGCCGGCTGGTGGGCCAGTGAGCCCGCCTTGCCTGCGGTCTCCCAGCCGGACATTTTTGCCTGTAAAGCAATGATGAGGTGACCCATGGTCAGTTTGCGCTGGCCGGGGTGGAGCCTTGCAATCCTGGCGCTGGCAACTAGTCCAATAGCCGCCCAGGAGCGCGGCCCACCGCCGCCCATAGAGCTGCGTGACAATTTCCCAAATCCCTTTTTCCCTTCGACGACGATTCCGTTCGTCATTCATCCCGAAGTCTGTGAGCGAGGCCATCAGCCCCTGGTTAGTCTGAAGATCTACAACGTGCTGGTGCAGGCAGTGGCAGTACCGGTCTTACACAATCTGAACGGAGAACCAATAAACGATATCCATCTGAGCTGCGGGGCTTATGAGGCCTTTTGGGACGGGAAGTTTGCTGATGGCAAGCGTGAAGTGACGCCCGGGGTCTACTACGCACAGCTCTCGGTGGATGGCCAGAGGTTTACGCTAAAGCTGATCGCGAGGAAGTAGCGGACGGGCGGACGAAAAGCGCGGACAAAAAGAGCGGACCGGCGGACGGACGGGCGAGGACGGACACACAGCGCGGCACGGCAGCGGAGGGTGGGCTTAGTCGTCGGCCAGCCCGGTCTCCGCCGCGGCCCTGGTCCGCTCAGTTAGTCCGCCGGTCCGCTCAGTTGGTCCGCTCCGTTCGCCCGCCCTGTCAATTCGGCAGGGAAATCGGGTACACCGCTTGCGATCGCGGGGCCCGATAGAGAAAATCCCCCAAATGATCCGACCTGAACGTCTGACCATGAAGGCCCAGGAGGCCTTCCGCGATGCCGGCGAGGATGCGCGCCGGCGGGGAAACCCCGTGTCAACGACGCCCATCTGCTGGCCGCGCTGCTGCCAGGATGAGGGGTCGTGCAGCCCTGCTCCAGAAGGCGGGGGTGAACGTCACGGCGCTGCGGGAGGAGGTCGAGCGGGAACTGGCCGGTTCCCACCGCAGGCCGGGGCGACCGCCGAGCCGACCCTGAGCCGGGAGCTCACCCGGGTCTTCGATCGCGCCGAGAAGGAGGCCAAGACGCTCGACGACGCCTACGTCTCGACCGAGCACCTGCTCCTGGCGCTGGTCGATGAGAAGGGCACCACGGCCCGCGCGCTGCTCAGCGCGCAGGGGGTCACGGCCGAGGACGCTGCGGGACGCGCTCGAGGGGGTGCGGGGCGCCCACCGGGTGACCGACCAGTCCCCCGAGGAGAAGTACCAGTCGCTGGAGCGCTTCACGCGGAACCTCACCGAGCAGGCCCGCAAGGGAAAGCTGGATCCCGTCATCGGTCGTGACGAGGAGGTGCGCCGGGTGATGCAGGTGCTTTCCCGCCGCACCAAGAACAATCCGGTCCTGATCGGCGAGCCCGGCGTCGGCAAGACCGCGATCGTCGAAGGGCTGGCCCAGCGCATCGTCAACGGGGACGTGCCGGAGTCGCTGCGCAGCAAGCAGATCGTGGCGCTCGACATCGGCCTGCTGCTGGCCGGCGCCAAGTATCGTGGCGAATTCGAGGAGCGGCTCAAGTCGGTGGTCAAGGAGCTGACCGAGACCGAGGGGCGGTACATCGTCTTCATCGACGAGCTGCACACGATCGTGGGCGCGGGGGCGGCGGAGGGGGCGGTGGATGCGAGCAACCTGCTCAAGCCGGCGCTCGCCCGGGGCGAGCTGCACGTGATCGGTGCCACCACGCTCGACGAATACCGGAAGCACGTCGAGAAGGATGCCGCGCTCGAGCGCCGCTTCCAGCCGGTCCTGGTCGGCGAGACCGAGCGTCGCGGACACCATCGCCATTCTCCGCGGCCTCAAGGAGAAGTACGAGGTCCACCACGGCGTCCGGATCACCGACAACGCGCTGGTGGCCGCCGCGACGCTCTCGGACCGCTACATCGGCGACCGGTTCCTGCCCGACAAGGCGATCGATCTGGTGGACGAGGCGGCGAGCCGGCTGCGGATCGAGATCGACAGCGCTGCCCCAGGAGATCGACGAAGTCGAGCGCCGGATGGTGCAGCTCGAGATCGAGCGCCAGGCGTTGCTGAAGGAGAAGGACAAGGCCGCCGAAGAGCGCCGTCGAGCAGCGGTCGAGCAGGAGATCTGCGCGAGCTGCGCGAGAAGAGCGCGGGGATGAAGGCGCAGTGGCAGGCGGAGAAGAGCGCCATTCAGGAGATCCAGGCCGGAAGGCGGAACTGGAAACGTTGCGCACGGAAGTGGATCTGGCCACCCGGCGGGGAGACCTGCAGAAGGCGGCCGAGCTGCAGTACGGCCGCATTCCCGAGCTGGAGCGAGATCGGGGCCAGGACGAAGCCGCCTGCAGGAGGTGCAGCGGAAGGCCCGCTATCTCAAGGAGGAAGTGGACGCGGAGGATATCGCGGAGATCGTCGCCAAGTGGACCGGCATTCCGGTGACCAAGATGCTGGAGTCGCGAGCGCGAGCGGCTGACCCGGCTGGAGGCAGGAGCTGCGCCGCCGCGTGGTCGGGCCAGGAGGCGGCGGTCAGCGCAGTGGCCAACGCGGTGCGGCGGAGCCGGGCGGGCCTGGGCAGATCCGAACCGGCCGACCGGCTCGTTCATCTTCCTCGGCCCCACCGGGGTCGGCAAGACGGAGACCGCGCGCGCCCTCGCCGAGTTCCTGTTCGACGACGAGCGCGCCATGGTGCGCCTGGACATGTCGGAGTACATGGAGAAGCATGCGGTGGCCCGGATGATCGGCGCGCCGCCCGGATATATCGGGTACGAAGAGGGGGGTCAGCTCACCGAGGCGGTGCGGCGCCGGCCCTACAGCGTCGTGCTGTTCGACGAGATCGAAAAGGCGCACCCCGACGTCTTCAACGTGCTGCTGCAGATCCTGGACGACGGGCGGCTCACCGACAGCCAGGGCCGGGTGGTGGACTTCCGGAACACGGTCATCATCATGACGTCGAATCTCGGGGGCCACCTCATCGTCGAGGCGGGCGATGTGCCGATGCGACGGCCTGGTCGCGGTCGAGCGGAGCGTGCTGGAGCGAGCTGCGGCAACACTTCCGGCCGGAGTTCCTCAACCGGGTCGACGAGATCATCGTCTTCCGCCCGCTGACCCGGGAGGATCTGGCGCAGATCGTGGATCTGCAACTGACCGGGCTGGAGCGCTTGCTGGCGCAGCGGAAGATCGGGCTGGACGTGACGCCCGAGGCGCGGGAGCTGCTGGCGCATCCAGGGGTACGATCCGGTGTACGGCGCGCGGCCGCTCAAGCGGGTGATTCAGCGCCGGCTGCAGAATCCGATCGCCCTGGAGCTGCTCGAGGGCGACTATCCCGAGGGAGACACGATCATGGTGGATGTGCAGGGCGGAGCGCTCCGGTTCACCCGCAAGGGCCGGGCACCCGAGGCAGCGAGTGCGTGAGTGGCCGCTCCGGCCGAAGATCGTGCCGGGCTGGAGCGGCGCTCGCCTGGCCGGGGCGGCGGTGCGCAGGAGGTGCCGGTCGGCGCTGTTATAGTGCCGGAGGGAGTGATTCTCGGCGAGGCTCACAACGAAACGGTCGCTCGGCGGGATCCGACCGCCCATGCCGAGTTTCTCGCGATTCAGCGCGCCCTCTCCCACACGGGCGAGGATCGTCTTCCCGGCGCCACGCTCTACATCACGCTTGAACCTTGCGCCCAGTGCGCCGGCGCCATCGTGCTCGCGAAGGTGGGTCGCGTGGTCTTCGGGGCGTGGGACGAACGGGCCGGAATGGCGGGATCGGTCGACGACCTGCTGCGACATCCCAGGCTCAATCATCGGCCCGAGGTGAGGGGTGGAGTGATGGAGGAGGAATGCGGCGCGTTGCTGCGGCACTTCTTCGAACAGCAGCGTCGCGCTACCCCTGACTGAAGGGTTCCGTCATTGCGAGCCAGCGAAGCTGGCGAAGCAATCCCACCCGCCATCCATACCACGAAAAACGGAGGGAGGCGGCCCTGCACCAAGCTGTCAGAAGCAGTAGCCACCATCCCTCCGTCTATGGCGGCCGACCGCGCCCGTCATGCTTGCCCGAATTCGCCTTACGGCTTCGGCGCCGTCGTATCGCGCGCCGCCGGCGATGTCGTCTGACCCGAAGGCTCGAGCTTACCGCAGGCGATGACCGCCCTGTCCGACTTCGACTTCAGGACGCTCACCGAATACTCTCCTCCCGCTTTGGGCTGGAAGGGAACATTGGCCCGTGCGGTACCACGGCCTTCGGCGTCCACCTTGATGGGCGGATAGGTGCCCTCGACCGACATCGCCTCGGTGCCGCAGCGGCCGGAGCCGATCTTCCAGGGATACTCACCCGGTGTGGCGCCGTTGATCGAGATGGCGGCCCACGATCCTCCGGTCGCCTTCGCGGTATCACCCGGCACCTTGGTGGTGTCCGGTTTCTGCATGCTCGGCGCAGCCGCATCGCTGACGTCTACCGTCGCCGTCCCGGTAATATTCGACCCACCGACCGAGCTGAGAGTCGCCATCCAGGTTGTGTTGAACGGCGTAGCCAGAGCCCATAGAACACCGGCTCCGGCACAGAGCGTGAGTTTGCGTACCAACATGTGCTTCTCCGGCTGAGATGAGAGTCCCGTCAGGCCTTCCTGGCTACCCGCTTACGGCTTGGGTGCAGTCGTATCGCGCGGGGGCATTCTGCATCTGCTCGCCGCCGCCCTTCAGATCGCCGCAGGAAATGACGGCCTTGTCCGTCATGGACTTGTGCACGTTCACCGAATAGTCGGTGCCGGGCGTCGGCTTGAAGCTGATGCTGGCCTGGGAAGTGCCCTTGCCATCCGCCGAGACCTTGATCGGTTTATACGGGCTTTCGCCGCCAACCGGGGGCCCTGCCGAGCCACACTTGCCCGTGTGTACATGCCAGGGATACTCGCCTTCTTTCGCTCCACTGATCGTGACGCTCGCCTTAGCGGTCTCGCCAGCGGGGGCCGGAGCGGCCTTCTTGGCGGAATCGTAGGCGCCCGCAGGCGGAGCCTGATCGGGTTTGGCCATGCCGGCGTCCGGAACGTCAACCGTCGCTGTCCCGCTGACGGCCGAGCCGCCGACGGGCGAGAGGGTGGCCGTCCAGCTGGTGGCGATGGGCTTGGCCAGCACGAACAGGAGTCCTACACCTGCGCATAGCGTGAGTTTGCGTGACAGCATTTTCCTTCCTCCTACTGAGATTCTACGTTCACCTCAGGCACACACTCCGGGATTTACGCCTTCCTGGCCTGATGGGGCGGTGGCGGAGGAATGCGGCGCCTGCTCCTGCATTGCTTGAGCGCCGGCGTCACAAACCTCCGCCTGACATGAAGCGCGGGAGCGCCCCGCTCCCGGTCCTGCTACGCGCTTACGGCTTGGGTGCAGTCGTATCGCGCGGGGGCATCTGCATCTGGTCGCCACCACCCTGCAGATCGCCGCAGGAGATGACTGCCTTGTCCTTGTTCTGCACGTTCACCGAATAGTCGGTGCCGGGCGTCGGCTTGAAGCCGATGTTGGCCTGCGCCGTGCCCTTGCCATCCGCCGAGACCTTGATCGGTGAATAGGCGCTCTCGGACCCTACGGCCGGCCCATTCGAGCCGCACTTGCCCGAGGTCACACGCCAGGGATACTCCCCTTCTTTCGCTCCACTGATCGTGATGCTGGCGCGAGCCGATTCGCCGCCGGGGGCCGGAGTGGCCTTCTTGGCGGAATCGTAGGCGCCCGCAGGCGGAGCCTGATCGGGCTTGGCCATGCCGGCGTCTGGAACGTCAACCGTCGCCGTCCCGCTGACGGCCGAGCCGCCGACGGGGGAGAGGGTGGCCGTCCAGCTGGTAGCGATGGGCTTGGCCAGCGCGAACAGGAGTCCTACTCCTGCGCACAGCGTGAGTTTGCGTGACAGCATTTTGCCTTCCTCCTGCTAGAGTATGGATCTGGAAGTCGAAGACTCCCGGTTCATGTCGTGGCGCGGGATCTGGTTCCGGCGGCCCCGCACCACCATTCCTGCCTGCCGCCGTAAGTGCCTGAGTACGAGTCGTACTCCTTCCTTGCCTCCGGCCGCCTGAAGGCGGCGGCGTCTTGCAGCGCCGGCCACTCAGGCACTGGCGCTATCCTCCTCGGCGGGCATTGCCCGCAGCGAGCGTCCACCGACACCACGGCGCCGGAACTGCTCGGCGAGACGAGTGTATTCGGTGCGGATCTTCTCCTGGGCATCCTCGTCCAGCTCCTCCAGGTCGAGCAACAGATTGCGCGCAGCGGGGAGCACCCGAATCAACTCGTCGAGCTTGATCTGGAGCGCCATCGTGTCCCGGTTCTGGGTGTTCTGAATCAGGAACACCATGAGGAACGTGATGATCGTGGTTCCGGTGTTGATGACCAGCTGCCAGGTATCGCTGAACCCGAACAGCGGCCCGGTCACCGCCCAAATCAGCACGATGGTGACCGCGATACCGAATGCCACAGGCCGCCCAGTCCAGCGGGCGCCGTGTTTGGCGAATCGTCCAAACCACGTGTCGTTATCCGTCATGGAATCCTCGGTGCCAGGAACCGGTTCCACCCGATTGCCGTCTTATCGACCCGCCTTGATGTCACGCTCCGTTTGATACTGCTCCCGAAATTCCTTCACCTGACGCTCGGCCTCTTCCTTGGCCTCACCGTAATGAGTCTGGATCAAGCCGGTCAGGCGATCCCAGTTACCGCTCACGATGTCGAGCTGATCGTCGGTCAGCTGACCCCAACGCTGTTTGATCTTCCCTTTGAGTTGCTTCCAGGTGCCTTCGATCTGGTCCGAATTCATGCAATCGACTCCCTTCAAAGGATCACGGTGGATGTCCACCGATGTAATGCATTTGTTAACTGGCCAGACAAATGAAATGGCGCGAACCCGTCCACCGACGGAATCCGCGCCTTCGACTGAAGGGGCCAACTCCCCTTCCGACCAGGCGGCTTGGCCCGATGCCAAGCCATCATTGTTCCAACGTTGACAGTTTACCAAGCGGCGTGATCACTCGAAGTGCCGAGGATCACATTTATTTCACGACTTTACTCCGCACCCCGCATAGCCTCGGCGTTGATGCGCCGTTCGGCGCCGTACAATTCACATGGCGAGCCGCGTCATGCGTCGCAGAGTCCAAGCGCGTCTCGGACCGAGCGATGGGAGTCTAGGACGTCGGCGTGGATGACTCCTTCGTCCTGCAGCGACGATCATATCCGGCACGAAGCAAGACTGCGATCACTGACTGCGAGCAGTTCATTCCTGAGCGAACACCGCAGCCATGATCGCCAAGACCAGGAACGCCAGTGCAGTACGAAACACGAGACCTCCAGAAGCGCCTGAGCGCCAAGAGGTTGAAAACACTGAAGGCGCGGGCGACCCCAACAGGGCCAGCATCCGCGCCTTCGACTGAAGGGACTCTATCCCTTCCGACCAGGCGGCTTGACCTTGAGTCAAGCCTGCACCGTTTGATCCTTTCGCAGGTTAGGGATATCGTGGGGTCCGCGTCAAGGGGGCCGCACACATATTGATGACGGGTGCTTCCCAGCTTGCGAGCCTGCATTACTTTTCGTCCTCGCTTTTTCGTTTCAATGGACAGGTGTCCGAGTGGCTGAAGGAGCCGGTCTCGACCGGGGCTCAAGCCCCGGCTCGGCAGTTGTCGCTGAAGCGACATTCAACGATGCTGATGGCTGACGGCTGATGGCTGATGGCTTGCAATAGCAGGACAGGTGTCCGAGTGGCTGAAGGAGCCGGTCTCGAAAACCGGTAAACCCGTAAGGGTTTCGAGGGTTCGAATCCCTCCCTGTCCGTGTTCTCCTCTCACTGAAATTTTCTTCAGCGTCCCCATCTTCTTCTCAATGCCTCCCTGTAGCATCGCTTACCACCCTCGCCTGTGGCGGCCTTACCACTCTTACGGAGAGTTCGCCGAGCGGTAAGTTGGCGCCCGTTCCTCCGGCGGTCCCGGTGAGGTCCGGCCGGATCTTGCAGGTCCCTTTAATAGGAGATGAACAGGATGCGCCTCCCCTCCTAATCACACGTTGGGCCGCGGTCGATCAGGTCCATGGCGGTTCTCTCGGGATTCATCGCGCTGGGACTCGGAGCCTGCAGTTCCGACGATAACGGCGGCGGCGGTGGTGGCGCGGGGACGTCATCCTTCGTCGGCACCGTGGTAGGCGGAACCAACAACGACGAAAGCGGATCGCTCACCTTCGATATTGCGGGAGCCGCTCTCGCGCCCCCGGCCTCGTTCACCACGATGTCGTCGGCAACACTCACGGTGACGGGCACCCTGACCCTGGTGAGTCCCGGCGGCGGGCACCATCCCCTCACCGGAACGTATGATCCGCGACCAACGTACTCGAGCTTTCGGGCGGCGGCTATACGTTCACCGGCCTCTTCGACGGCAACAGCCGTTTGGAGGGGACCTACAACAGGCAACAACGGCCCCGGATTGTTCGTACCGCGCTGATCTCGGCACGCAGTCGCCTTCTGCGGTACCTTCGCGGGGACGACGACGGGACTTGGAATTTCGTAGTGAATGGGACGGTGCTTTCCGGAAGAGCCCTGAATTCGTCCGGCAGCCCTCCCCTGGACGGGACAGTAGCCGGCGCGGGTCAGATCGTCAACCCGGGCAATCCTGCCGGGCCACCCTGGCTACCGGTACCATCACCGGTACCAGCGCGACCGGAACCTGGGATACCGGGCAGGTCAAGCGGAACCTGGGCCGGCAACGGCTGCTGAACTCCAGATTGCAGCGCGGCGCGGGGGCCTGAGATCTTCCAACAGGCTTTCCGCGCCGCGTTTTTTTTGCCGCAGATGAACGCAGATAAACGCAGAGTTCGCGATCATATTAGCCAATGCCTCTTATTCAGAGGCAATTTATCGATCGGCAACAGGCTTCATCTCGGAGAGTTTGGTAGAGGCCGCGGATCAACGCGGATGAAGAAGCTCGGTTGATTCAATAGGTGGGGCCAGTACCCCTGCAGGTTATCTGCGTTTATCTGCGTTTATCTGCGGCTGAATCAAGGCCTCCTATTCACGCGGCAATTCGGTAAGAATGCAGGGCATCGATCGTTTCGTCGGATCCTTCCTCGGTCTCTGTCTGGGCGACGCGCTCGGAGCCCCAGTCGAGGCCGCCTCACCCGATGTCGCACGTCTCTACGTCGATCAGGAATGCGGGCCGGAAGAGCGGGCCATCGCGGCCGCGGCGAGTTCCCCTTCGGTCAGGTCACCGACGACTCACAACTCGCGCGCGAGCTGCTGATCTCCATCGCCGAGCGAAGGGAAGCCGATCCGGCGCACTTCGCAGTCGCGCCTCGGCGATCTGGTCGCCACGAACCGGGTGATCGGGGCAGGGCCGGGCACTATCGCGACTGGAGGGCGACTGCAGCAGGGCATCCCCTGGAATCAGGCGGGAGAGCCCGCACCATACTGCGGCAATGGCGCCGCCATGCGCGTGGCACCGCTCGGCGTGCTCTGGGCCGACGATTCGTCGCGCCTCATGCGAGCAGTGGTGGAGCAGGCTCGGGTGACTCACCACGATCCCCGTTGTGCCGCGGGCGCGGTTGCGATTGCCGCGGCCAGCATGGTCGCCTGCCGGTCCGACCGGCTCGACCCTCACGAGGTGTGTACCGAACTCGCTCGCCTTGCGGGTCAGGTGGACACGGGGATGGCCGCCGCAATCGAGAAGGTGGAGCGTTTGGTGGCGATGGATCCGGAAGCAGGCCACAGCACTCGTTCATCGCGAACGTCCGGAGGCCGACTCAGGCAGTACGTGGCGCGGGGTGTCGAGCGAGGTTACCGGCAGCGTGTGCTGGAGTCTCTACGCCTTTCTCCGGTCTCCGGACGATTACTGGGAAACGGTCTGTACCGCGATCGGCGCCGGCGGCGACACCGATACCACCGCCGCGATGGCCGGCGGAATCGTCGGTGCGCGTGTTGGCTTGAAGGGTCTGCCGCAGGAACTTCTCGCCCGGCTGAATGACCAGGGAGAATGGAGGGTCGCCGAGCTTACCAGGCTGGCCCAGCGCTGCTACGAGGCGTGCCGGTGAAGGGCGGCGATGTCGCCGCCCTCATCCCGGCTACGAGTATCACTGCTTGAGATTCGATTTGAGCTTGGCGATATCGAGAAGCGGTAGCCCACCTTCGGTAGGAACCAGCACGACCAAATTGTTCGATGACTTCATGTCGTGCAGCACCTCGAGGTATTGCTTGGTCAGGGCCTCGGCGGTCAGGGTCTGATTCAGCAGCCGCTGCTGGTCGCTCTGCAGCCGCGCGACCTCGACCCGGTGACGCTCGGTCTCGATCTGCTGTTCCTGCGCGATCTTGTTGTTGATGGCCTGGACGACCTGCTCGGGCGGCTGCAGGTCACGGAGAAAGAACGCCGTCACCTCGGCGATCCGGAACGGCTCCCCGCCCGCCCGGGCTGGGTAATGAGAGCGGAATCGACCAGGGCCTGCATCGCCTCCGCGATCTTGGTTCGCTGGGAAATGTCGTTGATCGAGAACCGCACCATCCCGTCCCGCACGCCTTTGCGGATCGCGTTGCGCACGATCGAATGGATCTGCTCCTCGGTCCCGATCTCGTTGAAGATCTTCGGGGCGCCTGGGGGTTGATCTGCCAGCGGAGCCCGCATCCACCGTCATTCCCATCTGTTCGCTGGAGAGGGCGGCGATGGTTTCCACCTGCTCGCCCTCCGCCGGGTATTGCTCCTCGCGGGCGGAGTAGCGCTCGATGGACGACCACGGCGCCACCATGTGAATGCCGGGCAGCAGCGGCTGGGGATCCACGGTGCCGAAGGCGTGCTTGACTCCGACCTGGCCCGGGTCGACGACCACCACCAATGCCGCGAGAATGATCAGGATTCCGAACGTCGCGAATGCCAGGGAAAAGATCCGGAGCAGGCCTGCCACCGGGCGCCCGGCCGTGGTCGAGCCGGAGCGGGCCAGCATGAGGAAGAACGCGATAAGCAGCAGCAGACCGCCGAAGATCAGCTTACCCATGGATGGCTCTGGTTGGGGGTGCGGGGAGTATAGGGGGAAAGGGTCGAAAGTCGATAGTCGATGGTCAGTGGTCCTTGGTCTTAGACCTCGCGTCCCTATCCTCGGTTTGGGCTTTGCGCGGACCCAACACCCATGACCTATGACCATCGACCATTGACCATCGACCACCTTCGATCGTCTTCATTGACGTTCCCCGGCCGCCACCGCTAATTTGCCCGCCCCGATCCACCAGGACAGATGGCCGAGTGGTTTAAGGCGCACGCCTGGAGAGCGTGTATACGTCAAAAGCGTATCGAGGGTTCGAATCCCTCTCTGTCCGTTGGCGGCGCAATGACTTCCTGGTCGGTGCGCCGTTCGCTTTCAGGGAGCCGGGCGAGTCGGTCGGGGCCAAATCGGGGCGTTTTCCCCGGGGAGTGTGGGCCCCGGGATGCGATTTCGTGCTCGGCGGGAGCCAGAGCGGCCGTCGTCGCCCGGGCCGACGCGGGACTGTGGGTTTGCGGGCCGCACTCGACTATTTTTATGATGCTCCTGCACCCCAAGTCTCGCGAAAGGATTCGCTGTGTTTCTGCCACTCGCCGTGCCCCACTCCCGAGCCCCAGCGCTCGGCGTACTACCAGCCGCTTGATGTTCGCCATGAATTCCCGCACCCCGACGACCGCCACGAGGAGGATTACACACCCATCTTCGTAATCGGCGGAAGTGCCATCACGTCCACGGCCACGCCCGAGAGTATCGCGCCGCTGCCCTACCAGATTATCGGCCTCGATGGCCAGTACTCCTCGAACACCACGGACGGCCGGTTCGATTAGCACGCGGGGGGCACACCGGGATGGATAGCGACACGTTCTACAAGCACCCGTTCGCCAGCGCTGTCTTCACGGACATGGGGCCATACTTATCCGCGAGCGTAGAGCACACGTATACCACCTACGAAAAGACCGGAGCGTTCCCGCCCAAGGTTACGGAACCCGTCGACGCCATATATGGATGGGAGGTCGTGCTGCGGCTCTCTCGCTCAACGTACGCCTCGATCGGCTGAATGAGGCGGTGCGGCTGATTGGCTACGCGCCGCCGCCGCCGCTGCTGGCGACATTGCAGGGCGATTGGGGAGCATGGCTGTCCTACCACTACGCGTGCTACACAGTGGCCCTCGCGGGCGTGGGGACTTGTCGCTCATGATCACCAACGATGTGTTCGCGTTGGGGCTGGCGACGAAGCACTGCCGCGCGGACATCGTCAAGAACCACCGGCGAGCTGAAGGGCACCCCCGTCAAGGCCGCCCTGGATGAACTAGAGGGCGTGGTGAAGACCCACCGCTCGGCGAAAAATCTGTACTATCACCAAGGGAAAGGACCCGATCTCGCCGAGGTTCGCAGAAGGGCGCTTACCCGTACCTTGAGAAGCTCGCCGTTTACAATCGGCTCGCCCCCAAAGCTTCCCGCACTCGCATGATCCGGCGGGGCTATCGTGCGGAAGCCGCAGCGCTCGTCGCGCGCCTGGAGCCAGAGATGGGCACCCTCCCTCGCCGCGTTGCATCACCTGTTCGATGCGTGGCAGCCGGAGTACCTCAACGCCGCACATCCGCCGGGGGCGGCTCTCCGCCAACACTCCAAGTACTCCGCCGCCTCGTACACCAGCGCAATCTCCGCCACTGGGCGGCCAGCAAGGATCAGGTCGAACACGATGGAAGCAGCGAGGTGGTTGGCGCGAGTGAGCATCAAGCCATGTTTGCTGGCTACCGTCGACCGAGCGTCAAATCAGGCGTAGGCTATGATTTGTCCGATTTGCAATGTCGAGGGGGCAACCGTCACTAGCGCGCATCCTACGAAGGATCAGGACGAGCTCGACGCCCGCGCTGCGGTAGGTTCTGGCTGGATCGGCTTGTTTCGGCCGTGATCGCGCAGTCCTGGAATGCAAAGCGGTATCTCCTCTCCGACGCGATTTGAAGGGCGTCAGACAAGGGTGAAAAGCCAGAGGTGTCCGCGGCCACTCTCGAGGCTCTGGCTGATACCGTACGGGCACCTAGAAGCCTCATGGAGGGCGTCGAGCGCGCGCTGGAGGTCCTGGCTTCAAAGGCGGGACGGTACAACGCACGCGTGAACTTTAACAATGAGGTGGACTACCCACTCATTGTCGCCAGCAGTCCTACCCAGCTCAACGAGTTTGTTCACTTTGCCCGCGAGCTCTGGCCTTTACGACAATGAGAGCCGCATCACCTTTAACGGCTGGCAGCGGGTTGAGGAATTACGGGCGCGCCGTCCCTCTTCGCCTCAAGCGTTCGTCGCGATGTGGTTTCACGCGTCGCTGGAGGACGCTTGGGAAAATGGGTTGAGAAGCCCGGAATAGAGGCCTCCTGGCTCGATTTACAGCCCTGCGGATCGACAAGTAAAGAACACAACAATAAGATCGATGACGAGATTGTCGCGGAGATTCGACGGAGTGGCCTTGTCGTTGCTGACTTCACGGGCGATAGGGGCGGGGTGTATTTCGAAGCCGGGTTGGCTCAGGGCTTGGGAATTCCGGTGATCTGGACATGCAGGGCGGACGGGATAGCTGAAGTTCATTTCGACACGCGACAGTACAGCCACATTGTTTGGGAAACGCCTGCCGAGCTTCAGAGGTCACTCGACCAACGAATCCGCGCCACGGTACTCCTCAAGTAGCCTCAGCGTTATCGCATCTTCATCGTTTTACGCCCGGCCCCTCGGCCGCCTCGAAGTGGTGGGTAAAAACGAACCGCCGGTTCGGATTCAGGAACGGGTCGCCCGGCGCCTCGATCCACAGCCCCCAGTCCTCTAACGTGTCCAGCACCTTGAACGTCGCACCGCGTTCGAGTGAGGGATACTGCCGAGGGAACTGCGCGCGGAGGCGGACGTAGCGGTCATGGCCGAACCTACCACGGCGGACGGATGGGAGCGCAACAGGTCGCCTCAGCCCGGATGCTCGGGGGATGGGCGCGATCTCGTCCGTCAGGCGGCCGTCCAGCTCGTCGTAGACGCGGTGGAGAAACCAATCGACCGATGTAGATGCCGAATGCCTCATTGAGAGCGGGATCGTCATGGGTCAGCTGAGCATCAAACCACGCACGCTGTCGGCGGCGACCGCCCGGGCCTGCTCCACGTCCAGTCCCTCCGCTTTCGCCGCCCGTCCCACGCGAAGCAGCGACTCCATTAGGGCGATATTGGTCCGCAACAGGGCCTTGTCCCGCAGCGGCTCCCCGTGGCCGGGAATAAGGACGGTGGCATCCAGGGTGTCGATCCCCTTGAGCGTGCGAGGAGCCAGCCGGTTGGATAACATCCGAGCGCGAAGGAAATCGGGTTGACCAGCAGATCTCCGGTCACGACGATCTTCTCCTGGGGGAGATAGAGAAAGGCGTCGCCGGGGGTGACCGCGCGATCGTAGTGGAGCACCCGGATTTCGCGCTCGCCGAGATAGATCGTCAGCGTCTCGGTGAAGGTGACGTTCGAGACGGTGTGGTGGACTCCCCGTTTCTGGTCGAGGAAGAACTGGTCATCGCGCAAATGGTGCTGCAGCTGCTCGACCCGCGCCGAGGCGGAGTCCTTGGCCCTCGCTTCATCAAGCGCCGCGGCAACCGCGCCGATGTGACCGGGAAGCTGCTCGTCGAGTCCCGGTTGGTTGAAGGCCAGGGCGGGCCCAGCATCATCTCCCGGGTCTTCTCGTGGGTGATGATCTGAATATCGGAAACGCCTCCCGGTAGACTTCCGCGCCGTACCAGTGATCCCAGTGCCAGTGCGAGATGACGAGGTAGCGGACCGGCTGGGGGGTGAGACGGCGAATCTCCACGAGGACGGCCGCGGCGCTGCTGCTGGTGTTCCATTAGCGTCGAACACGAGCACCCCGTCTCGCGAAACGATCGCGATCGCATTTCCATCGAGCCCACATCGCTGTAGGGCGAGGTCATGAAGAGGTAGATCCCCTCTGCGACCTGGGTCGTTTGGGCGGCGAGAAGGTTTGCGCGCCGAGTGGTAGGGGCAAAACCAATAGGACCAGGATCCACGCTGGCTTGAGCATTCCGAACCTGTGTTCTCAGTGGATTTGAGGTGCCCTGCGGGTAGCATTTGGGACGAGTCGGCGCACCGAAAGGATTCACACCCTGGCCGTGCGTCAGGGTGGCGCGAGACGTACCGTGATCCGAAGTTCGGGATCTGGCGATACTGGCCGCGCCGGGCTGGGGTGGTCATGCGTGGAGTCGGCGCCCTTCTAATCTTTGCCATTCGTTACGGCATCACTTCCTCTGATTGCTCAGGGATTGATGATCCTCGTCAATCCGGTGTTGACGGTCCCACCTTTCACATCCAGCTCGTTGACGATCCCAACGCCCGGGCAGTAGTACTTGTTCTCGAGTGCGTCAGGCTCGAGCGGCGTGAATTCTTCCTGTTTCAGGCAGTGGGTGAAGGTGCCGTAGGGAACGGTGATCGTCGCGTTCAGATCGATCACTCGCGCCTTGTCCTCGGCAACCCCCGGGGCGAACTCCTGCGGCGTGACCTGGCCCAGCTTGGGATGGACCCGCATCAAGATGCCGGCCTTGGCGCCGTTCTTCCCGGCCTCGAACGATCCGGCGGTACTCACGACTTTGCCGTTGTCGTACTCCTTGGTATCCTCGCCGAAATACCAGACATTGCCTTCCTTGTCCTGGGCATACCAATCGAAGGTCTTCTCCTTGAGCTCACCATTGAGGAAGACCCGATCGAGGACGACGGTCACGGCCACGCCCAGAATAGTCTTGTGACCCAGGGTGATATCGGTAACGACCGTTTCGGGCAGGTCATCTTCGGTTCCGCGGTAGATCAGCCTTCGGCCAAGCGGTAGAGGGAACAGCGGGTTGGTCACCCCCGGCACGAAGGCGTTGGGATCGAACACGGGAAGGTCGGCGACGCCGGCGGGGAAGTGAGGGGTCAGGACCGGTGCCTGATCGCTGCCCATTGCGGAGGGATCGGTCAAATCCTGGGAATGACAAGCCAGGGCAACAGTGGATACCAGCACGATTCGAGAAAGCGATCGGGTACGCATGAGGCGGTCTCCTGGGGATGTGGGTTCGCCTCAGCCCTGCTGCCTGGGCGGGCGTCATCTCAGGAACCGGGGAGAACTCGCCTTGTGACACCACCTCCTCCTTGCTAGCTTCCCGGCTCAGCATGCCCACCCGCACGCCCCTCCTCGATGCCCGGGCGGTTACCCGCGCCCTCAATCGCATGGCTTCCGAGATCGTGGAGAAGTGCCACGGGACGGACGACCTCGTCCTGGTGGGAATCCAGCGCCGCGGTGTGCAGCTCGCCGAACGACTCGCCAAACTCATCGAATCCACCGAAGGCCATCCGATTGTCTCCGGCAAGCTGGATATCACCCTCTACAGGGACGATCTCCAGGCGGTCGGCCCCCGGCCGGTCGTGGGGGAGACCAAGCTGCCCGCGGACCTCGATGGCAAGACGGTCGTCATCGTGGACGACGTGCTCTACACCGGCCGGACCATCCGCGCGGCACTCGACGAGTTCGCCGACTTCGGTCGCCCGCGGCGGACCCTGCTCTGCGTGCTGGTGGACCGGGGTGGTCGTGAGCTTCCTATCCAACCCGACATCGCGGGGACGACCATCAACACCACGCCGAACGACCGGGTGGACGTACTAGTCACCGAGCTGGACGGTCGCGACGCGGTAGAGCTGGTGCGCGGCGATTGAACTGCAAACTCAAACGCAGAGGCGCAGAGAACGCAGAGGCTTGATTTGATTACGAAGACACAAAGAACACGAGGAGCACAAACTCGAAACTGATTGAAGAAGCGAACGAACCATGCGCGCACGTGACGCAGGCTACCGGTCCGGAGAGCCCTTTGTGAACTTCGTGTCTTCGCGTTTGAACGGTAGTCCTCGACGCCCTCTGCGCCTCCGCGTTTCTCCTTGGGGGATACCTCAAGCGGAATCCTCCATGGCCGCTGCGTGACGACCTCCCGCCTGGATGGGGAGACGCGGTTGAGCTGGCGCGAGGTGATTGAACTGCAAATCAAACGCAGAGGCGCAGAGAACGCAGAGGGCTTGATTCGAGCATGATGACAGAAGAACAAAGAATACAAAACACAAAAACCTGATTGAATAGTCGAATGAACCATGCGCGCACGTGACGGAGGCTACCGATCCGGAGAGCCCTTTGTGAACTTCGTGTCTTCGTGTTTGAACGGTAGCCCTCGGCGTCCTCTGCGCCTCCGCGTTTCGGCTGTTGGCCGCGAGGTGTGTGAGGAGTCTTCATGGGGTCAACGGTGACCGCCTCCCTCGGGAAAGACCTGGTCGGGCTCGAGCACCTCTCGGCCGATCAGATCCGGCTCATCCTCGACACGGCCGAACCGTTCAAGGAAGTGAGCGAGCGGCCGATCAAGAAGGTGCCGGCTCTCCGCGGGAAGACCATCGTCAACCTCTTCTTCGAAGCCTCGACCCGAACCCGGATCTCCTTCGAGTTCGCCGAGAAGCGCCTCTCGGCCGACACGGTCAACGTGGCGGCCTCGGGAAGCTCGGTCTCCAAGGGCGAGACCCTGGTGGACACGGCCCGGAACCTCGAAGCGATGCGGATCGACATGGTGGTGATCCGCCACCACGCTTCGGGCTCCGCCGAGTTCCTGGGGAAGCGGATCCGGTCGAACGTGATCAATGCGGGGGACGGGAAGCACGAGCATCCGACCCAGGCGCTGCTCGATCTTCTTACGCTGCGCGACAAGTTCGGCAAGATCGAGGGGCTCAAGGTCGCGATCTGTGGCGACATCCTCCACAGCCGTGTCGCCCGAAGCAACATCTGGGGTCTCACCAAGCTGGGTGCGCAGGTCGGCGTGTGCGGGCCCGCCAGCCTCATGCCGCGGGGCATCGACGAGCTCGAGGTCACCCGTCTCCCCCGAATCGAAGACGCGATTCAATGGGCCGACGCCCTCAACATTCTCCGGCTCCAGCTGGAGAGAATGACGGCGGGATTCATTCCTTCGCTCCGCGAATACAACCGGGTCTTCGGGGTGACCACTGAGCGGCTCTCCAAGGCCTCAAAGAATCTGGTGATCATGCATCCGGGCCCGATGAATCGCGGGGTCGAGATCGACAGCGATGTGGCCGACGGTCCTCACAGCGTCATTCTCCCCCAGGTCACCAACGGCGTCGCGGTACGCATGGCCGTGCTCTACCTGCTGGCCGGGGGATCTCCCGACTGGCAGCACAGTGGAGGAGCCGAGTGATTCGTCCCATCCTGATCCAGGGCGGCAGAGTCATCGATCCCTCCCGGGGGACCGACGGGGTGGCCGACGTGTATCTGACCGACGGCAAGGTCGCGGCGGTGGGAAGCAACATCGTCGGCGAGGAAGGAACGCTGGTCATTCCCGCCGCCGGGAAAGTGGTGGCCCCTGGCCTGATCGACCTGCACGTGCACCTGCGCGAGCCGGGGCAGGAGGACCAGGAAACCGTGGCGACCGGGGCCATGGCGGCCGCGGCGGGAGGGTTCACGGCGGTGTGCGCGATGCCCAACACCGATCCGGTAGTGGACAATCAGGGCACCGTCGGGTTCATCGTGAGCCAGGCGCAGCGTGCCGCGAAAGCGAGAGTGTATCCGATCGGCGCTATCTCCCTGGGACAACGGGGAGAGAAACTGGCGGAGTTCGGAGAGCTGGTCGGAGCCGGCGCTGTCGCGGTGAGCGACGATGGGAAGCCGGTGATGTCGAGTCACCTGATGCGCACCGCCCTCGAGTATGCGCGGACCTTCAGTATCCCGGTCGCCGATCACTGCGAAGATCTGGCGCTGGCGGAAGGTGGCGCCATGCACGAGGGCATCGTGGCGACTCGCCTCGGACTCAAGGGCATTCCCGCGGCCGCGGAAGAAATCATGGTCGCGCGCGACATCATCCTGGCCGAGCTCACCGGGGGCCATGTCCACCTGTGCCACATGTCGACTCGTGGCTCGGTCGAACTGATCCGGCGGGGGAAGGAGCGTGGGATCCGGGTGACGGCGGAGGCGACACCGCACCACTTCACGCTGACGCACGACGCGTGCGAGGGGTACAACACGAACGCGAAGATGAATCCGCCGCTTCGGGAGAACGCCGATCGCGAGGCGATCCGGCAGGGGCTGCGTGACGGCACGCTCGATGTGATCGCGAGCGATCACGCTCCGCACCACTACGATGCCAAGGAGCGCGAGTTCGACGACGCGCCGAATGGAATCCTCGGTCTGGAGACGGCCTTGGGTCTGGCGATTTCGGAACTGGTGGAGACCGGCTTGATGAGTCTGTCCGACCTTCTGCTGCGAATGAGCACCCAGCCGGCGCGGATCTTCAATCTCCCGGGTGGCAGTCTCGGGATTGGAGCACCGGCGGATGTGGTGGTGTTCGATCCCAAGGCCCGCTGGACGGTGGACCCTTCGCGATTCCACTCCCGGAGCCGCAACACTCCCTTCGGCGGGAGGTCCCTGACCGGCCGGGCCGAAGTGACGATCGTCCGGGGCAGGGTGGTCTACCAGGCCTGGGAGGACTGAATCCGCCTCCGGATGGCTTTCCGCAAACCCGCGAGGCTTATAGATTTGCAGAAGGTTTTCTCCCTCCGGACCGGCTGAGAGGAAGCACTGGACATGGCCAAGCCGACCCACCGCAACGATGCGATCGACAAGCTACTCCAGGACCGGGCCCAGTTCATTTCCTGGATAACCCGGCTCACAGGTCCCTCCAACTCGAGCCCGCCAGTGCCTGAGGCGGTACGGCACCGGGTGCGAGCCGACTATGAAGGACGGCTGCAGTCGGTCGTCGAAGCGCTGCGGTCGCACCAAAACGACCTTGAGCAGCAGATGTCGGAGTTCCAGGCTCGGCGAGACACGCTTTCCACTCGGGAGAGCGAGGCAAAGGAGCGGCTCTCCGAGGCCGAGGTCCGCCACATGGTCGGCGAGTACGACGACGGCCGGTGGCAGACGATTCGCGCCGACCTGACTCGTGAAGTCGTGAGCGTTCAGGAGGAGCTGAGTCGCACCACCGCCGAGATCGATCGCCTCGACGAGGTGCTCACCACGATCCGGGCGCCGCTTCCAAGCATGGAGTCGGAGCCGGAACCGGAACCGGAGCCTGCGCCTCAGCCGGTCGCCGCCGCGCCCCCACCGGCACCCGCTCCGCCGCCACCGGTCCACCGGAATTCCCGGGATCATGACGGAATTCACAGCCCCGACCGACCAGCGGCCGGCTGTGGCGGCTCAAGGCAATGAGATTCCCTTCAAGGCTCCGGCCGCTCCCAAGCCGCAGCCCAAGCCGCCTGCCGCGAAGCCGAAGGAAGATTCTGCCGGCAGGACCCTTTGGTTCCCCTCCGGCAAGCCTGGTGAGGCCCCAGCCGGGAAGATGGATGAGCTGGCCTTCCTCAAGTCGGTGACCGGCAATGAGGGCGCCACCGCACCGGCCCAACCGGGCAAGCGTCCCAGCGGAAGCCTCACCAAGCCGGTCGAGACCGCTGCTCCTTCCGCTCCGGCCGCTCCCACCGGCACCTGCAGCGGAAGCGGCGAAGGATCGCGCCAGCGGCGGAACCGCCCCCAAGACGCTCAAGTGCGGTGAGTGCGGGACCATGAACCGGCCCACCGAGTGGTATTGCGAGCGGTGTGGGGCAGAGCTGGCGGCGTTGTGATTCGAAGCCGTCAGCCATAGCCGTTAGCCGTCAGCAGTTCAAAGAACAAAAAACCCTCCGACTCGATCGTTCGGAGGGTTCTTTCTTTTGGAGCGGCTAACGGCTAATCGGCTGATGGCTGACGGCCGACCCTACTTCTTCCCCGCCACGGCCTTCGCCAGCCGGCTCTTCTGCCGGGCTGCGGCGTTCTTGTGAATGAGGTTCTTCCGGCCTGCGCGGTCCAGCAACTGCGCCGCGCGCTTGTAGGCAGCCGAAGCTTCGGCTGCGGTCGTGGCCGACCGGACTTTCTTCAGGGCGGTGCGCAGCTCACTGCGGCGCGTCCGGTTCCGGGCATGGGCCGCCTTTGACTTCCGCATGGCCTTCGCCGCGGATTTGATTCGGGGCACGGCAACCTCAGATTCAGGGCAGTTTCGAGGTCGGCCAGGGTGGCCGACGAGAGGCGCGAATTGTAGGCCCCGGGTGGGCCAAGGTCAAGCCGCAGGCGGCTTTCGAGGGGAGGACGGCCGGGTTTAAATTTCGGTCAGATTCCCACCTCCGCTGGCCACCCTCACCCGGTTCCTGACCTGAGCGAATTCATCCTGGTGCTCCCCGTGCTGGTGTTCTCCATCGTGGCTCATGAATACGCCCATGGAGCCGCCGCCTACGCCCAGGGAGACGACACGGCCTACATGCTCGGCCGGCTCACCTTCAACCCGATTCCCCACATCGACCCGTGGATGAGCATCCTGTTTCCCGCTCTCCTGTGGTTTGGATCGGCCCATCTTCGGATCGCCGTTTACCTTCGGAGCGGCGAAACCAGTACCGGTCAATCCTCGGAAGTACCGGAACTACAGGAAGGGCGACATCATCGTCTCGTCCGCCGGTGTCGTGATCAACCTGGGACTGAGCGTGGTGTTCACCATTCTCTTCGCATTGGTGGGGCTGCTGGGCCGAGCGGCGCCTCCGCTCCAGCCGGGTCTCATGATTCTGCAGCAGATGACGGCGTACGGAGTGCTGCTCAACCTGGTACTCTGCTTCTTCAACCTGATTCCGATTCCCCCGCTCGACGGGTCGCACCTGTTCTATTACGTGCTGCCTCCCGAACTCGGGGCGCGCTACCGTTCGCTGCAGCGGTTCGGGTTTCTGCTTCTGTTCGCGTTGTTGTTCCTGTTGCCCGGGGTCCTCAACGTGTTTCTGATTCCGGCTCACTGGATCGGCTCCCGGCTCCTCGGCCTGGTTGCCCCCTACAGCCTGAGCTTCCTCTAAGCGATACTTATCGGGAATGACGGCATCCGCTGCTCCGCCCACTACCGCGCTCGGCGCCGAACCCGGGTTCGTCGTCCAGCTCGACGCCTTCGCGGGACCGCTCGATCTGCTGCTGCACCTCCTCCGCGAAGAACAGATCGACATCGCGGACATCCCGATAGCGCGCATCGCCGATCAATTCCTGAGCGTCATCCACGACCTGGGACTCAACCAGGCTGCGGATTACCTGGAAATGGCGGGCCGTCTGCTGCGGCTCAAAGCGCAGACCCTGCTGCCTCGCCGGTCGGAAGAGGAGGGCTGGGAAGATCCGCGGCACGAGCTGGTCCGGCGACTGCTCGAGTATCAGCTGATCCGCGAAATCGCCTCCTGGCTCGACAAGTCATCCGAGCGACGGGCCGGACAATTTGCCCGGGGCTATCTCCCGCCGCCGCCCGAATTGCCGCCGCAGCCGCTCGCCATCGACCTGCTGCAGCTGCTTGAGGCGGTGGAGAAGGTGATCAGCGAGATCCTGGTTCCGGTTCTGCACCGGGTCGTGGCGCGTCCGCTCGACGTCGAAGGCGCCACCAAGCGGATTGAGGCATTGCTCGAGGAGCGCGGTGAGATTGGCTGGCTCGATGCATTGGGTCCCGAGCGCGGGATCGCCCAAGTCCTTTCCACTCTGCTGGCACTCCTCGAACTCGCCAAGCGGGGCACCCTTCACCTCTTCCAACGCGCAGCGTTTGCGCCGATGGTGATCAGCCGTGACGCCCCTCGCCCAGCTGCTTGAGGCCGCGCTGTTCTCCGCCGCCCGTCCGGTGACGGTGGAGGAGCTGCAGACCCTCGATCCCGAAGCATCACTCGCCGATGTACGCGCAGCGCTGGAGCAGTTGCGCGAGCATTACGATTTCGACGGCCATGCGGTGGAGGTCGTCGAGTTGGCCGGCGGCTACCAGATACTCACCCGGCGGGCCTTCGCTGCGGCGATCGAGCAGGCTCAGCTCTCGGTACGAATTCCCAAGCTGACCGGCGCCGCGCTGGAGACGCTCGCGGTAATCTCCTATCGCCAGCCGGTCGGCCGCGCGGAGATCGAGGACATCCGTGGGGTGTCGGCTGGTGGCGTGCTGAGAACCCTGCAGGAACGTGGGCTCATCGAGGTGGTAGGACGGAGCGATGCGATGGGCCGGCCTCTGCTTTACGGAACGACCTCGCTCTTCCTGGAGACGCTGGGCCTCAGAGATCTGGCCGAATTGCCCCGGGCCGACGAATTCACTGTCGCTCTCCAGCCTCCCCGCCCGCCCATGGCGGCGGAAGGAGAGGAAGACGCCGCGGCGTCGGTACCCGCGGAATCGTGACCGAGATGCGCCTCCAGCGGGCGCTGGCGCGGGCGGGAATCGCAAGTCGTCGCGCCGCGGAATCGCTGATCACGGATGGCCGGGTCAAGATCGACGGGAAGATCGCGACGAAGCTCGGCACCAAGGTCGATCCGGATCGCCATCGGATTACCGTCGGCGGCAAGCTCATCCCCCGAGTCCGCCACCGCTGGCTCGCCTTCCACAAGCCGCTCGGTGTTGTCACTACCGCCCAGGATGAAGAGGGCAGGCGTACGGTCTTCGACTTCATTCGAGACCGGACCGGACTGGCCTACGTGGGTCGGCTCGATGTGATGACCACCGGCCTCCTCCTGCTCACCAGTGACGGAGACGCGATTCACCGGCTCACCCATCCCCGGTATCGCATCCCCCGCAGCTACACCGCCCTGGTGCACGGCCGGTCGCCCGCGGAAATCTCCCAGGCGCTCCGCGAAACCACGATGATCGACGGCAGGCCGGTG
This sequence comes from uncultured Gemmatimonadales bacterium, assembly GCA_963821525.1. Lineage (GTDB taxonomy): Bacteria > Gemmatimonadota > Gemmatimonadetes > Gemmatimonadales > GWC2-71-9 > DATBGE01. The sequence goes on from CAWGED010000005.1 coordinate 1,000,334, forward strand.
GTCGCGACCGCGACCAAGGTCCGGCCCGGCACCAGCGGCCGGAGCATCATCGACGTGACACTCACCGAGGGACGCAATCGTATCGTGCGGCGGTGGTGTGAGGCGATGGGACTCAAAGTGGAACGCCTGGCACGGCTCTCCTACGGCCCCGTTCGGCTGGGGGACCTCAAACCAGGCGAATCCCGGCTGCTAACTCCGAAGGAAGAGGCCGCTATCTACTCCGCAATCGGGCTCGCCCCGCGAAAGCCATGACGGCCAAAGCCTCTCCGTCCCCCCGCGCCGTTGATGCCAGCCCAATTCGCGGCGTCACCGCTGAAGTCGCCAAGCGCATCGTAGGACAGGATGTCATGGTCGAGCGGCTGCTGGTGGGACTCCTCACCGGCGGTCATATCCTGATCGAGGGAGTACCAGGACTGGCCAAGACGCTCGCGGTGAGGACGCTCGCGGAAATCATTCACGCGTCCTTCTCCCGCATTCAGTTTACGCCTGACCTGCTTCCGGCCGACGTCATCGGCACCATGGTCTTCGATCCCAAGACCCAGGAATTCAAGGTGAAGCGCGGTCCCCTCTTCGCCCAGATCATCCTGGCCGACGAGATCAACCGCGCGCCGGCCAAGGTCCAGGCCGCGCTGCTCGAGGCGATGCAGGAGAAGCAGGTCACGATCGGAGGAACGACTTTCCCGCTGGAGGAGCCGTTCCTGGTGCTCGCGACCCAGAATCCCATCGAGCACGAAGGAACCTATCCGCTACCGGAGGCGCAGCTCGACCGGTTCATGCTCAAAGTGCGCGTGGGCTATCCCTCGCGAGACGAAGAGAAGGAAGTCCTGCTCAGGATGAGCTCCGGCCACGAGATCCCGGTCGAACGCCTGTTGGATCCGGCTCACATCCTCTCGCTCCGTGAATCCATCGCGGCCTTGTACGTCGATCAGAAGGTGGTGGATTACATCGTGGATCTGGTCCGGGCCACCCGGGACCCGTCGAGTGTCGGGCTCGCCGCGCTGAAACCGCTGGTGGCGTTCGGAGCGTCGCCCCGGGCCTCGATCGCTCTGGCCCAGGCCGCCCGCGCTCACGCGTTTCTTCGCGGCCGGGCTTACGTCGTCCCCGAGGATGTCCGCGCCCTCGCCCTCGAAGTCCTTCGGCATCGCGTGGTGCTGACGTTCGAGGCCGAGGCGGAAGAGCTCGACAGTGATGCGGTGATTACTCGGATCTTGGATGCCCTTCCGGTTCCGTGAGAGTACCGAGTACCTAGTACCGAGTACCTAGTACTGCACACCGGCTAATCAAATGATTGAATTCTTGATCCCCTGATCTCCTCCCGCTCACTGTACTCGGTACTCGGTACTCGGTACTAAGTACTTTCTAACCATGGCATCCATCTCTCCCTATGTATTGAAGCAGGTCAAGAACATCGAGCTCCGCACCCGGGGCCTGGTGGGATCCCTGTTTGCCGGGGAGTACCGCTCGGTGTTTCGGGGACAGGGGATGGAGTTTGCCGAAGTGCGGGCCTACGAACAGGGTGACGACTACCGCGCGATCGACTGGAACGTCTCGGCGCGACTGGGCACTCCTTACGTCAAGACCTTCACCGAAGAGCGCGAGCTGACGGTGTTGCTCGTGGTGGATCAATCGGGATCCACTCATTTCGGGGAACCCCGTACCAAGGCCGCCCTTGGCGTCGAGATCGGATCCGTCCTCGCCCTGGCGGCGGCGTACCACAATGACAGGGTGGGAGCCCTGCTGTTTACCGAGACGGTAGAGCGAGTGATCCCTCCGTCTAAGGGAAGACGGCATGCCTTGCGGGTGATCCGCGACCTGGTCGCGTTCGCCCCGCAGACCCGTCGCACCAATCTCGCCGGTGCCCTTCACTACGCCGCGGAGTTACTCGGTCACAGGAGCATCGTGGCCGTGATCTCGGATTTCCTGGCCAAGGACTGGTCCCAGCCGCTCCGCCGTCTCGCGGCCCGCCATGACGTCGTTGCGATCACGGTCGAGGACCCGCGCGAGTCGGAGTTGCCCGACGCCGGCTGGATTGATCTGGAGGACGCGGAGACTGGCGAGCGGGTCCTGGTAGACGCCGGATCCCGGGCAGCGAGAGGACGGCTCCACCTGCTGGCCGAACGCCGCCGGGAGGAGCGCGACCGGTTGCTGGCCGCGGCTGGAGTTGATCAAGTGCTCCTCAGCACCGCATCCGACTACGCCATTCCACTGCGGCGCGCCTTCGCTCAGCGGGCGCGCCGCCTGCATAGATGATCCTGCTGCTCGTAGCGCTCCAGGCAACTCCGCCGACGGTGGGCGACACCATCTGGCTCGCCCGCCGGGTTACCGTACCTCCAGGTGCCGAGGTGCGGGCGACTCCCTGGACCCCAACAGGAGAGGTGGAACTCCTGGGCCGCCCGGTCGTGATTCGCAGCAACGGCGACGCGGTGATCAGATATCCCGCGGTCGCCTGGCTCGCGGGGACCCATGATGTGACGGTGCCGGGACCGGTGATCGTCCTGGCCGACGGGCATACCGACTCGCTCCCTCCACAGACATTTCATCTGCAGGTTGCCAGCGTCCTGCCTCCCGACACTCCGGATTCGTCCATCGCGATCCAGCCGGAGGCCGGATCCGCTGCTGCAGCCGGTGGTGAGTCCCTGCGCCGTTGATCGTGGCACTGCTGGTGGCGCTGGTGGGAGTGTTGCTACTGGCTCGCGTGGTGGCGACGGCCTGGTCCGCCGCTAGCGGGCATCGCACCGCCGGGAGCGCCGAGCGCTCCTCCGGTGGATCGATGGGTCGCGTCAGGGGAGGGTCGGGCCGTTGCGGCGGCCGCGGTGGAGTTTCTCCGCCGCAGCATCGCCCACGCGTTACCGGAGGCACACACCGGCCTCGACCTTGAGCGCTGTCTCGCGGTGATTGCCGAGCTGCGGCCGGCCTGGCCCCAGGAAGAAATCAACAACTTGCTCCGCGCGCTCGATATGGCCCGGTTCGCCCCGCTCGCAACGGCGGAACCGGGCGAGCTCTACACCCGCGCGATGGCGCTGGGCGCGCGTCTTCCCGCGAGGCGGTCGTGATCTTCACCCGCCCCTGGCTCCTGCTTCTCCTGCTCGCCCTGCCGGCCTGGTGGTGGTGGCGGCGAAGAACCCCGCGGCCCGGCGCGGTCTACAGCGATGTCAGGCTCGCTCGGGCGCTGCCCCGTTCCAACTGGCTGGCGCGGATTCCTCCGGGAGCGCGGGCCCTGGCGCTCGCCGCCTGGATCATTGCCGCCGCCGGTCCCCGAATCGGCGGAACGACGGTCGAGGAAAAGCGCGAAGGCATCTCGATCGTGATCGCGATCGATATCTCGAGCAGCATGCTGGCCGAAGACTTCGCTCCTTCCAACCGGATGGAAGTGGCGAAGATGCAGGCGGTGTCGTTCATCCGCGGGCGCACCGCCGACCGGATTGGCATCGTTGCGTTCGCGGGTGAGGCGCTCACCCAGGTCCCGATCACCACGGATTACTCGGTGCTCGAGCGCGCGGTGATGGACCTCAAGATCGGCATGCTGGAGGATGGCACGGCGATCGGCAGCGGGCTCGCCACCGCGGTGAGCCGCCTCCGCAAGACGCCGGGGAAGACCAAGGTCATTCTCCTTCTCACCGATGGGGTCAACAACCGCGGCACGGTGGATCCCCGGACCGCCGCCGCGGCGGCGCAGGCACTCGGTATCCGAGTCTACACCATCGGCGTCGGAACCGAGGGTGAAGCTCCGATCCCCACCGGCCGCGGCCTGTCCGGCTTCCGCTATGAGATTCTGCCGGTCGAGATCGACGAAGTTCTACTGAACGACATCGCCACGACCACCGGCGGACGATACTTCCGCGCCAAGGACAGCGAGGCGCTGAAGCGCATCCTGACGACGATCGATGGCCTGGAGAAGTCTCCGGTGCGGATGATCCGTTACGTCCACTACGACGAGCTGACTCGCCCGCTGGTGCTCCTGGGAATGGCCGCGCTCGCGGTCGAGTTGCTCTTGAGTGCGACGCTGGTGGTTCGAATACCATGATCTTCGACTACCCGCTGCTGCTGCTCCTGGCCCCGGTCGTAGCACTGGCCCTCGGGCTGATTGCGACTCTGGCTCGCCGCCGGCGCGTGACGAGGGCCATGGCCTGGTCTGCCGACCACGGGAGCAGCGGCGAGAAGATCCGGGCGCTGGGCTCCGCTCCTGTTCGCGATCGTGGGACTGCTCGCGATGGTCGCGGTCGCCGGGCCCCGCGGCGGGAGCGCGAATGTGACGACCGAGAGTCGTGCCCTGAGTGTCGCGATCGCTATGGACATCAGCCGCTCGATGCTCGCGGAGGATGCCGCACCAAGCCGGCTGCAGCGAGCGACTCGCGAGGCTCGTCGGCTGATCCAGGACCTGGGCGGCGACCGGATCGGTCTGCTGGCCTTTGCCGGCCGCAGCTACATCCTGAGTCCCCTGACGGTGGATGGGGCGGCACTGATGCTCTTCCTCGATGCTCTGAGTCCGGATCTGGCCAGCCAGGGTGGAACCGGCCTCGCCGGAGCGCTGCGACAGGGCGGGGAACTGCTGAGCGCTTCCGATGAAGCGGCGGATCGGGTGCTCATCGTGTTCACCGACGGAGAAGGGCACGACAGCCTCTCGGACGTCATCGCGCAGAGCCGGCAGCTCAAACAGCTCCGCATTCGCCTGGTGCTGGTTGCCGAAGGCGGCACCAAGCCGGCCCGAATCCCGGTGCGGGACAGCACCGGCGCCATCACCGAATACCAGACCGATGATGAAGGCCACGAGATCCTGACCACCCGGCGCGACGACATCCTCCAGGCGATCTCCGACGCGGCCGAAGGGTCGATGGTGCCGGCCCAGCTGCCCGACCAGGCGGGGGCTGTGCGAGACCTCCTCTCCGCCTTTGCGAGGGCGCCGTCGCGGGAGACTCGCACGGCCGATCTGTTACCGCTCGCCTGGATCCCAGTCGCCGCGGCACTCCTGCTCCTGGGTCTGCACACCGTGTTTCGGCGCACAGCGGCTCTGGTAGCCCTCGCTGGACTGCTGCTGGCTCCGCGCGCGCACGCGCAACGACTCTCTCCCGGCGAACGCGCGCTGGCCGGAGGTCGCAGCGCGGTAGCCGCCGATCTCCTGCTCAAGGGTCTTTCCAAAGGCGCGTCCGACACCGCGGCGTACAATGCCGGCACCGCGGCACTCTTGGCTGGACGGCACGATGAGGCGCGCCTTGTCCTCGAGCGGGCGACCCACGCGCTCGATCCGGAGCTTCGGTATCGCGCCCTGTACAACCTGGGTGTGAATGCCCTGGCCGCGGCCAAGGCCGACAGCTCCGCGCGCGACTCGTTGTATGCCGAGGCAGCGGAACACCTCAAGGAAGCGCTGGTCCTGTCTCCCCGGTCGGACCGGGCCAAGTGGAACCTGGAGCTGGCCCAGCGGCATCGCCCTCCGCCGTCCGGCGGCAATTCTCCCAATCAGCCCCCGCCTCAAGGGGGACAGCAGCCCCCGCCTCCCAAGTCCGGCCAGAGTAGTGGGGGCGAGCGGCCCAACCTCTCGCAGTCGCAGGCGGATGAGATCCTCGGCTCGGTCGAGCGCGAGGAGCGCAACACGCGCGAGCGGCACATGGCCCGGAACAAGAGCAACGCTCACGCGGTGAAAGACTGGTGATCGGCCTTCTCCTGGCCCTCGCCCTGGTCCAGCAGCACCCCGCGCCTCAAGTGATGAGCGCGGTGGATCGGGACCACGTGGTCGTGGGTGACGTAGTGGAGCTGACGGTACGCATCACCAGCCAGACTCCGGAGGCGGTCCAGGTAAGCCTGCCGCCTCTGCTCGGTTTCGAGCTGGTAGGCCGGAGCGAGCGCAGTGAAGTGAGCTACGGCAACGCCAAGGGCCGGATTACGACAGTAACACTGCAGCTCCGCGCTACTACCAAGGGCCATTGGCGGATCGGGAAGATCCAGATCCGCCAGGGATCCCACCTCGAGGAGGCGGAACCGGTCGATGTGTATGTCGATCGCGGCAGCGCCGCGACGGCGTCCGCTCTCCCGAGCCGAATCCGCCGGGTGCTGGAGCAGGCGCCTCGCGCCCAGGGGTTCACCACCTGCCGCGATCAGCGTGGTCGTGTCCGACCCCTCGGTCGTCGTCGGCCAACAGGTGGATGTGGTGACCATCGCCTGGTTCCAGCGGGATCTCCGGCAGCAGCTTCGCCGTTCTCCGACGGTCGAGGCGCCACGAATCGAAGGCGTCTGGAGCTATCCCCAGCAGGTTCCTTCAGGAATCGCCGCGAGCAGGCTGATTGGAGGCCGCTGGTATGACCTCTTCATCCTCCACCAGATCATTTTTCCACTGACACCGGGAACCGTGAAGGTTTCCGCCGCGCGGCTGCACTACAGCGTGCCGCTCGCCTTCCAGTTCTTCAGCCAGGAAGAGCGTTACTCGCTGGCGAGCGGCACCAGCGGTCTCGAGGTGACCCCGCTTCCCACCGCGGGGCGGCCGGCCGATTTCACCGGAGCGGTGGCGCGCAATCTCACGGTCACAGATTCGATTTCGCCTCCGGTGGCGCAACAGGGGGAAGCGGTGACCGCCAGCCTGGTGCTGCGCGGAGAAGGGAACGTCGCTCTGTGGCCGGCGCCGGCCGTCACCTGGCCTCCGGGGTTCCGGGCCTACCCCGATGCGACGGAAGAGCGGGTCTCGACCACCGATGGCCGTCTGGGTGGCACCAAGACGTTCCGGTACCTCCTGGTCGCGGACAGCGCAGGCACCACGGCAATTCCTGCCGTTCGCTATTCCTATTTTGATCCCGGCACCGGGACCTATGCCTCCACCCGCATGGGGAGCGTGAGCCTGACCGTGGCGCCACGATCCGGAGGTGCTCTGCTCCGGGCGACACCGCCTCCGCTCATACTCGATGCACGCCCGGGGCTCGCCCGCGAGATCCGGGAGACTTTTTTCCCCTGGGTCTGGTGGGTCGCGCTCCTGATCGGACCTCTGGTCTTCGCCGGGCGGGTGATCCATCTGCCCCGTCGCGCGAAGCGCACCGAGCCACCGCGCGCCGACAGCCTGGCCGCCGTGGAGCGGGAGCTGTCCCGAATGGTCGCGGCCCTGGCCGCAGGACAGGATCGCAATGGCCCGGAGTCGTTGCAGGCGTCGTTGCGTCGAAGCGGACTGAGCGAACCGGACGCGCAAAAGGTGATCGAAGTGCGCGAACGACTCCGTGCCGCTCGGTTCGGGGGATCGGGAATCGATCCCGCAGTGCTGGCCGAGGCCAGGGCGCTGATTCTGCGGATTCGGCCTGAACGGGCGCGGAGCGGGCCGCGCTGGAGAAGCGGGACCGCAGCGATGCTGTTATTCGCTTGCGCCACGACGCTTCGAGGGCAATCGACCTCTCCCGAGCAGCTTTACGAAGCCGGCGCCCTTGGTTCTGCAGCGGCCGGCTTTCAGGCCCGCGTGCAAGCCGCGCCCGAAGTGGGCGCCTACTGGTACAACATGGGCGCCGCGCGATTCCGGCTTGGAGAAGACGCCGCGGCACTGGGCGCCTGGACTCGGGCGGCGCGGCTCCTTCCCCGGAATCGAAATGTTCAGCGGGCACTGGTGCTGGTCCCCGCGGCCAACGGCGCCTCCGCCAGCGAGCTGGCAGTCTCGCCGCTCACTCCGGACGAATTGTGGTTGATCGGCTTCATCGTGTGGACGCTCGGATGGGCTGGTCTCGCGGTTTCTCGCCGAGTGCGGGGTCGCTGGCTCATCATGCTCGGCTGTGCCGCAGCGTTTATCGGCGCCGCCGAAGGGCTGCGATGGTGGTACGCTCGCCCGGTGGCCGTGGTGATCAACGAAGGGGCCATGCTCGTCTCGCCCAGCGAGCGTGCTCCGAGAGTGACCACGCTCCCCAAGGAGACCAGCGTGCTGATTCGGGAAACCCGGGCCGGCTGGGCGCTGGTCGAGGATGGATCGGGGAACCGCGGCTGGACTGAACGGTCGGGTCTTATCCCGCTCGCCGGGCAGTATTGAATTCCTTCCGATCCTCCTGTCTCTTTCCGCCATGCCCCGTCGCATCGCCATTCTTCCCGATGCCGTCGCCGATCAGATCGCGGCCGGTGAGGTGGTCGAGCGTCCCGGGTCTGCGGTCAAGGAACTGGTGGAGAACGCCCTCGACGCTGGTGCGCGCCACGTCCGGGTAGATCTGGAACAAGGGGGCAAGACGCTGATCGAGGTCAGCGACGATGGGTGCGGGATGGGCCGGGAGGACGCGGTACTCGCTCTCGATCGTCACGCGACCAGCAAGATCCGGAGCGCAGCCGATCTGGTGGGCATTCGCAGTTTCGGTTTCCGCGGCGAGGCACTACCCGCCATTGCTTCGGTGTCCCGCTTCCGGCTGGTGACTTCGGAGGACGGGAATGAAGGCACCGAGATCGGTGTCACGGGCGGGCGAGTGGATGGCGTGAAGAGCCTGGCACGGCAACGTGGCACAACCGTGACCGTTCGAGGTCTCTTCTTCAATACGCCGGCGCGACGGAAATTTCTCCGCTCGGTGCCGAGCGAGGCGCGGGCGGCTCATGACGCCCTGGCGACCCTGGCGCTGACCCATCCCGAAGTTGGATTCGAGCTGCACATCGATGGCCGATCCCGCCTCGCGGTTCCGCCCGATCAATCTCCCGATGAGCGACTGGCCGCGATCTGGGGTCACGATCTGGTGAAGACGTTGATCCCCCTCGACCACGCCGTCGGCAGCTTCCGGGTAACCGGATTTATTCAGCGGCCGGGCGACGCCGCCCCGAGTGGCCGCCGCACCCAGCTCTTCATCAATGACCGCCCGTTCCGTGATCCCTTCCTGGTGCGGGCCGCCGAGGCCGGCTATCGCTCCGCGATCCATCCCGGCGACCGGCCATCACTCTTTCTCAAGCTCGAGACCGCGCCCGAGGAAGTCGATGTGAACGTGCATCCCGCCAAACTCGAAGTGCGCTTTCGCGACCGGCTCGGCGCCGAGCGTGCGGTGGAGGAAGCGGTGAGAGAGGCGCTGGGTCGGATATCCGCGGCGGCAGTGGTGTGGGCGAACGGGGCGGACAGGACGGACGGGGCGATCAGGGCGGACAGCACTCCGGACGTGTTGGGAATTCTGGATGAACTAAGGTCCGCTTCGCCCGCCTCGTCCGACTTGTCCGTCCTGACCGACCCCTCGCTTCCGCTCGGGGCAAGCTTGTCCGCCCCGCCCGCCCTGACCCAACTCTTCAACACCTACATCTTCTACGCCGAGTCCGACCGCCTCGTGCTCATCGACCAGCACTCGGCACACGAACGGGTGCTGTACGAAGAGGTCATGACCAGGATCCAGAGCGGAGGGTTACCCAGCCAGCGGCTGTTGCTCCCGTTCACGCTCGAATTCACCGACGAGGAGCTCGAAGCGATCGAGGCACACGGGGAACAGATCTCCCGCATCGGCTTCGAGGTCGAGGCCTTTGGAGGCCGGAGTGTCGTCGTGCACGCCGTGCCGGCGCCGCATCCCCGCTTCGATGCGGAGCGCTGCCTGCGCGAGCTGGTCTCCGATCTTGCTCGTGGCCGTTTCGGGGGATGGGCGAACCGGCTCGAACGCTTCGCCGCGACCTATGCCTGCCGGGCCGCGATCAAGGCCGGCGAAGCACTCACGGAGCAGGAAATGCGCGGGCTGGTGACGAGACTCTTCGCCTGCGCCCTGCCGCCGCACGACGTTCACGGACGCGCCAGCATGGTACAGCTCCCCCGCGAGGAGCTGGAGCGCCGGTTTGGCCGGCGCTAGAACTCCCGTCATCGTCGGACCCACGGGCATCGGCAAGACGGCGGTCGCCCTCGCGTTGGCCGCGCACTGGCCGCTCGAGGTCATCTCCGCCGACTCGCGCCAGGTCTATCGCCGGCTCGACGTTGGCACCGCCAAGCCTTCCCGGCGAACCCTCGCCCGCGTGCCACATCACGGGATCGATGTCGCGGAACCAGGGCATCGCTACAGCGCCGGTCTCTTCGCCCAGGAGGCCTCGGGATGGATCGAGGCGGTACGCGCGCGAGGCAAGATGCCGGTCGTGGTGGGAGGAACCGGGCTCTACGTGCGCGCCCTCGTGGATGGCCTCTTCATCGAGCCACCCATGGACTCGGAGACCCGGAAGGCGGTGGAGCGCTGGACTCGCGGATTGGCGGTCCCCGACCTCGTGCGGTACGCGCTCCGTCTCGATCCCGCGTTTCAGGGTGGCGGGAGGCAGCGCGCGGCACGCTCGGTAGAAGTGGCACTGCTCACCGGACGGCCGTTGAGCCATTGGCAGCGGGAAGGGAAGGCCCAGGGCGCCATCACTCCCTGGTACGTGGTACTCACTGCGCCACGGGCGGTGCTTCATCAGCGGATTGCCGCGCGCGCCCAGGAGATGGTCACTCGCGGCATGATTGAAGAGACCGCCGCGGTGCTGGCCGAGGGGCTCTCGCCGAATGCGCCCGGTCTCGACGCCATCGGACCCCGTGAGGCGATTGAGTACCTCCACGGCCAACGGGCGCGCGACACCGTCGCCGAGGCGGTCACTATCGCCACTCGGCAATACGCCAAACGGCAGGAAACCTGGTTCCGGCATCAGCTGGCGGGAGAGGTCCTGACGCTGGACGCGACGCGATCGCCTGAGTCGGTCGCCGACGAGATTGTTGCTGCATGGGAGACAGGGAGTAGGGAGTAGGGAGAAAAATAGGTGTTGGGGTTGTGGGGCCCTACTCCCCACCACCTACTCCCTACTACCGTTTATCACCCCACACCGGTGCTGTAAATGAAGATCGGCATCACCTGCTACCCGACATACGGCGGATCTGGAGCCGTGGCCACCGAACTCGGACTGGAACTGGCCCGGCGGGGTCACGAGGTGCACTTCATCTCCTACGCCTCACCGTTTCGCCTGCGGGGCTACGCGGAGGGGGTCTACTTCCACGAGGTGGATACCAAGGTGGGACGGTATCCATTGTTCGAGCACTACCCGTACACCCTGGCGCTTGCCTCCAAGCAATACGAGGTGGTGAAGCGGGAGAATCTGGATCTGCTCCACGTGCACTACGCGATCCCCCATGCGACGACCGCCTACCTGGCGAAGGAGATGCTGAAAGGGGAGCGCTCGCTCAAGTTCATCACCACCCTGCATGGCACCGACATCACGCTGGTCGGGCAGGAAGCGAGCTTCTACCAGATCACCAAGTTCTCCATCGAGACCTCGGATCGGGTCACGGCCGTCTCCGCCTTCCTCCGCGATGAGACGTATCGGGCGTTTGGCTGTGTCTCCTGCGACCTCAAGGTCATTCCGAACTTCGTGAACCTCCAGGAATACCAGCCGGGTCCCGGCGGCGAGCGCGAGTCGCTGGCCCCGGCCGGCCACAAGATCATCACCCACGTCTCCAATTTCCGTGAGGTCAAGCGGGTGAAGGACGTGGTGCGGGTGTTCGCCCGGATCCGCAAGGCGATGCCGGCGACACTCTTGATGATCGGCGATGGTCCGGATCGGAGCGACGCGGAGCGCGAAGCCGAGGAATTGTCCGTCACCGATGACGTGCTCTTCCTGGGCCGGCTCGACCGGGTCACCAGTATCCTCCAGGCGTCCGACCTCTTCGTGTTGCCCTCGCAGACCGAGTCGTTCGGCCTCGCGGCGCTGGAAGCGATGGCGTGCGGGGTGCCGGTGGTGGCGACAAGAGCGGGCGGTCTCCCGGAGATCATAGACGACGGAGTCAATGGCATTCTCGAGCCGGTTGGTTCGGTCGAAGCGATGGGCCGCCGCGCCACCGATCTCCTGAGAAACGCCGCTGCCCATGGCGCCATGGCGAGCGCGGCGCTGGAAAAGGCGCGCACTTTCTCGGCCGACAGCATCGTCCCCATGTACGAGGCGTTGTACGCCGAGACGCTCAAGTGATGGTCGACGGCTACCTGATCGCCGCGATCCTCGGTTTGGTCGAAGGGATCACCGAGTTTCTTCCGATTTCATCCACGGGGCATCTGATCGTCGCCGGGTCTCTACTCGGCTTTGAGGGGGAACGGGCCAAGACCTTCGAGATCTTCATCCAGCTGGGCGCGATCCTGGCGATTCTCTGGATCTACCGGTCCCGCTTTCTGGAGCTGGTGCAAACCGCGGCCCGATCGGAGGAGAGCCGGCGATTCATCTGGAACCTCGCCATCGCTTTCCTCCCGGCCGCGGTCGCCGGCCTGATCTTCCACCGCCAGATCAAGCAATACCTCTTTGGCCCAATTCCAGTGGCGTGGGCCCTCATGGTGGGTGGCCTCGTGATGTTGCTCATCGAGCGGCTTAAGCCAGTCTCCAAGGTGTCCGACGCAACCGGGATCTCGCCTCGACAGGCACTCGGCGTGGGGCTGGCGCAGGTGCTGTCTCTGTTTCCCGGGGTCTCCCGGTCGGGCGCCACCATCATGGGCGGGTATGCGCTGGGGTTGTCCCGGACCGCCGCGACCGAGTTTTCCTTCTTCCTCTCCGTGCCGGTCATGATCGCCGCGACGGGCTTCGACCTGCTGAAGAGCAGGGAGGCCCTGAGCCTGGCGGACTTCCCAATTTTCGCAATTGGCTTCATCGTTTCCTTTGTCTCGGCGGTGGTGGTCGTCAGGGCATTTCTGAGGTATATCGGTCACCACAGCTTTACCGCCTTCGCCTGGTACCGGATCGTGCTCGGGGGCCTCCTGCTGTGGTGGTACCTCCATCCATCCGCGCCTGGAGTCTGATGTCGGAACCTCGTATTCACTGGATGGACACCGTCGAGTCCACACTCGACGAGATTCACGCGTTGGCGGAAGCCGACGCGCCCGATGGCACTGTGGTCGTCGCAAAGGAGCAGACGCAAGGGCGGGGAAGTCGCGGCCGGTCCTGGCACTCCCCGGTCGGCGGATGCTGGTTCAGCATTCTCCAGCGGGGCGCCGTGACTTCGGGCAGCAGCGTACTGAGCATCCGGGTCGGCCTTGCTGTGGCCGACGTGATTTCCGCGCTGGGCGTGCGGCATCCTGTCCGACTCAAATGGCCCAACGATCTCATGTGGTGCGACAGGAAGCTGGGTGGGATCCTCTGTGAGGCGCAGTGGCTGGGGCCCACTCGGGAATGGGTCGCGATCGGGATCGGGATCAACGTCAGGAACGAACTGCCGAAGGACGTGAAGCGCACCGCCATCTGCCTTGGCCACCTGTTGCCCGACATCACTCCCGAGGCGTTGGTCGAACCGCTGGCCACCCGGCTCCGGTCCATGAGCGAATCAGGCCCCATGCTGACCCTGGCCGAGGCGTCTGCCCTGACGTCACGGGACTATTTGTTCGGGCGGCGCCTCATCGAACCCATTCCCGGGGTGGCTCGCGGCGTGTCGAGGCAAGGCGAGCTGGTCGTGGAGATTCGAGAAGGCGTGATACAGGCGTTCCGCTCGGGTCACGTGGTTCTGGCGGGGCCGGCCTGATCCCCATGCTCCTTGCTCTCGACGTAGGAAACACCGAGATCACCGCCGGGCTGTTCCACGGTCCCGAGCTTTCAGCACACTGGCGTCTCACCACCGCAACCGAGCGAACCCCCGACGAGTGGTCGGTCACCCTCAACGCGCTGCTGGTCCAGGCGGGGCATTCCCCGAACGAGGTCCGGGCCGCCGTGATGGCGTCGGTTGCACCCAGCGTGACGCAGAGCCTCATCGCGGGGGTGCGCTCCGCCACCGGCAGCGAAACCATCGCCGTGGACGCCGCGACCCCGCTGCCCATTCGGCTCGACGTGGATGAGCCGCTGACGGTCGGCGCCGATCGCATCATCAACACCCTGGCGGCGGTCACTCTCTATCAGGTCGATACTCTGGTGGTGGACTTCGGCACCGCGACGACCTTCGACTGCATAACGGGCGATGGCCGGTTCATCGGCGGAGTCATCATGCCGGGCCTCCGCACGTCGGCGGACCAGCTCACCCGTCGCGCGGCCAAGCTCCCGGCAACGGAGCTGACGCCGCCTGAGCGAGTCATCGGACGGCGTACCGAAGACTGTATTCGTGCCGGAGTCTTGTTCGGCGCGGCCGACGCCGTGGACGGCATCGTGAAGCGGATCATGAAGGAATGGCCCGGTGGCCGGCGGCCCAAGGTCGTGGGCACTGGCGGGCTCGCCACCATCGTTGCGCCGCTGACGACCACCATCGAGTTGGTAGACCCGGACCTCACTCTGCACGGCCTTCGCATCGCGGCCGGCCATCTCGCCCTCAGGTGGTGAGCGACGCCGCTTCCTCGGCCCGGGGCCGGACGCAGGCTCGGCTACCGACTGTTTGGGTCTTCTTTCGACTATCTCCTGCATCTCCGTCCCGCCGAGTGGCCGATCATGGCGGCTCACACGGCGCTGGGATATTTCCTCGCGGTGGGTCTCTCGGGGGCAAGCGGCGGCGAGGCGTTGAAACCGGCGTTGGCGGGCCTGGCACTGTGGGTCGTGTGTCTCAATGGCGGTACTCTGGCCCTCAACTCCGCCTTCGACAGGGACGAGGGTGACATCGGGTATCTCCGGTCGCCTCCACCGGTACCGCGACATCTCGCGATCTTCGCTCTATCGCTGATGGCCGTGGGACAGGCTCTCTCCCTGTTGCTTTCTCGCTCCTACACGCTGGCGTACGCCACTTGCTTTGCCCTGTCGGTTGTCTACTCCATGCCTCCTTTTCGATTCAAGGCGATGGCCGGAGTGGACTGGCTCATCAACATGTGGGGATTCGGCACGATTACGCCGTACGCGGGTTATGTGGCCACCGGCCGCGCACCCGGGCTGGTACACGGCCTCGTCTTGCTGGCCTTCTGCCCGCTCTTCGCCGCGCTCTATCCACTTACTCAGCTCTACCAGTTCGAGGAGGATCGTCGCCGGGGCGATAAGACCTTTGCCTTGCTGCTTGGCATGGAGCGGAGCCTGCTGGTGGCACTCGGTGCGGCGATCGTCGCCTTTCTCTGGTTCGCAACAGCGGGGATCCTGGCCGGCTGGGAGCTTCAAGGCTGGGGACTCATACAGTGGGGGCTACTCGCTTTGGCAGCGGCCTGTTGGGGAGCTGTTCTGATCCGCTGGCTTTGGCGCTATCGGCGCATGAGTCCGGTGGACCATCAGCGCGGGATGTATCAGGCCCTCGCCGCCTGGGCGGTGACCGACCTCGTCATAGTGCTCTGCTGGGGCTGAAGCATTCCAGCCCGCCACTTGGCCGGAAGCGGGTGGCGCAACTATACTTAGGCGCGGTTGACTCAAGCCATTTCTTTGGAGTGACCATGGGTTCAATGGCGCATCCGCAGGCGGGGTACGACACCACCGAAGTCCCCATCATTGTGCGCGGCTCGCTCAAACTTGGACTGGCCGAGGCACTCATCGTTGTCGCCATCGGACTCGTATCTCGCTTTCTGGACGGCCCGGTCGAAATAGCACTCGAGGGCGTGATTCTCGCCTTCGGAGTGCTGCTCGTTGTCGGCCTCCCCGGCATCTGGACCCGCGCGCGCACGATCGAAGGAATCGCCGGAGCCGCCGGGATCGGACTCGGCGCCACGGGCATCTTCCTGGTACTCGATCTTCTCTTCCTGCAAGGCAATCTCTTCCCCGCGCTCTACACCAATCGATGGAAAGAGATCGGTGGAGGGAGCAACTGGTGGTACCATCCAGTCTGGTGGATGGTCGGAACCTACCTGTCCTGGCTGGGAGGGTGGATCCTCGCGAATCAGACCCGCAAGTCCGGAGCGCCCTCGGTGCCCGGGCTTGCTGTTCTCCTCAGCATCTGCACGGTGGTCTGTGGCGTCATCGCCGTCGTGGTAGGCTTTCCCGGCGCGGGATGGAATGTGCCCACGTTCGGGGTGGCGGTGTTGCCCGGCCTGGCACTCGCTACGACCATCTCGGTGCTGGGGGCCCGCAAAGCATAGAGGCGAATGCGCTGGCTCGCCCTCTTCGCCCGCATCGTCGGCTGGCTGCTCACTCCACTGGTGGTGTGGGCAGCTTCGTTTTTGGGAGCCTGGCTCGCGACGTGGTTTGCTACCGGCATCGCGGCGCCGCGCGCGGGACTCTATGCCACGCTGATCTCTGGACTCATCGCGGGATTGGTGATGACGCTGGTCTGGATGAAAGTCCTGCGACGCTCCCGCCGACTGCGGAAGTCGCTGCATGTCACAAGCGAAGGCTTGCCCATCCTCGAGGATGCGCTTCCTCCCGCGGAACCGCCGGCGGCGGAGGCGCCGCAGGCGTGAGGGGCATGAGCTGGATCGCTGGCGTGACGGCGGTTACCGCGTTCACCGGCTGCCAGGGCAATCATCAGGTGAGCAGGGACTCGGCCGCGTCGTCCGTCCCGTCCGACTCACCGGCAGATTCGCTGGCGTTGACTGCGGCCCCCGGAGTAGAGGTGTGGTTTACCGATGCCCGTCAGGCTCACGACAGCGCCGGGAATGCATGCGAGGAGCGAGTGCTTGAAATCCGACGTGACGGCCGCCGAATTCCTGTACCGCTCCTGTATACCGGAAGCCTTCCTCGGCTGATCAACGACTCTACCATAGAAGCGCCGATCTGGCTCCATTGCCGGCCCGGCAACCTCTACCGAGTCAATCTCCACACCGGGTATCCCACGAGGGTGCAGTGAGGAAGACTCTGCTCCTCATGGTGCTCATAGCCTCCCGGGCCGAGGCCCAGGGCCCGGGGTTCGAGCTGGGACGGTTGTTCACCGAGCCGGCGGCCACGACCTACCGGATTGGTTTCACGGCCCCGATCAGTGGACCCTTGAGCGGTGGGATCCATGGGACCTACATGGACGCCGAAGGGGCGATCGGAAACCTCTGGGGCGCCGGGGCCGACCTCGCGCTGTTCAAAGGCGGGAAAGCCGGACTCTATCTGATCGGTGGAGTGTCGGGCGGGATGGTCACTCAAGGAAGCGAGACATTCTGGGGTTCGTGGTCAGGCGGACTCGGATACGAACTATTCCCGTTCAGAGCGCTCTCCCTCGGCGTCGAGGGCCGGTATCGTGCCCTCGGCCCCGGCGACTATCACGGCGTGGAGCTGGGCTTCCACCTCGGCGTGCAGAAACGGTCGCGCCAGCCAGAGCCGGAAACCAGGACCGCAACGGAACCGGTGCTGTCCTCACCTCCTACCACCGTAGCCACCCGCGCGACACTCGAGGGCGACGGCGTCTCCAAGGCTGACGCCTCGACCGTTGCATCCGTGGTTCAGACGGCACTCGATGTCATGGGTACCCCGTATCAGTGGGGCGGGGACGGCGAAGGAGGATTCGACTGCTCCGGACTCATCCGCTACGCCTTCGCGAAGCACGGCGTCGAGCTCCCGCGCACCAGCGCCGAGCAGGCGAAAGAAGGTGTGATGGTTGACAAGGATTTCGATCGCATGCGCCCCGGAGATATCCTGACGTTCTCCAACCGCGGCGATCAGGGCATCACCCATGTCGGTCTCTACATCGGCGACCACCGCTTCATTCACAGCGCATCGTCGGGAGTCCAGATCAGTGTGCTGGACCCTGGCGACACGTATGGCCGGTGGTGGTATCGGCGCTGGATCGGGGTGCGGCGGGTGGTCGCATGGATCGGCGGGACGTAAATCAGTCATCACCCGATGGGGAAAGACGCGTTCTGGGCAGTTTTTCGCAGTACTAATTCTTAGCCTTCAAGACTTCAGACGAGCGGCGCACCGACGCTGGATTCAGTGTTGGCTCTGGTTTGGCGCGTCGTGGCCTGAAGTGGCATACCTCAAATGAAAGGCAACCCCTGATGCGTCGAATTCCAGATGGGCTTGCGTCACTTTGCTTCCTTGCGCTGCTTTCTGCCAGTTCGCCCTCGGTCCTGGTTGCGCAGATCAGTCTAGACGTTGGGCCCACCGTCGGGTTCTATGCCTCCTTGACCACAACCGAAGGGCCGAGGGCACCGGGCCTTCCCGCAGTCCCGGGGACCGCCACCTGGAAGCAGGACGCCGCCGTCGCCTATGGAGGGGAGGCAACGGTCTGGCTCAATGGCCGAATCGGAATCGGGGGATCTTACCTCTACTCTCCCAGCAGGGTCTCCGTCACGGGGAATGGAGCGTTCGCGAGTAACGAGCAGCAGTCGGCTTCGGTCCAGGTCGCGACCGCCCGCGCCACCTTCTCCTTCGATGTCGGCAAGAACCCGGTCTACCTGAGTGGTGGAGTTGGCCGGATCATTCGGGGAGGGCCCGCCTACGAGGATCTCGATGATCCTGCCAACACCGCGGCCGTGTTCGGAGTAGGCACGGGGCTGAAGATCGCCCGGCAGCTCCGCGTCAATCTCGGGATGGATGTGCTGTTCTATTCACTCCAACTCAAGACTTCGAGCGCGAGCTTTCCATCTCACACCCAGGCGGACGTTGTGGGGCGGGTGGGGTTGGTGTACCGAGTGGGCGGCTGAGCACAGCAGCAATGCAGCAATGACTCAAGCACGAACCACTTCCATCTCCGCGGCGATCGTCGCCACGGTCGCGATCGGGTTCGCGCTGCATCTGGGCCGGGTGGTCTTCATCCCGATTGCCCTGGCCCTGGTTCTCGCCGCGCTGCTGGCGCCGCTGGTCGGTCGGCTCGAGCGGGCTCGAATTCCGGCGCCGGTCGGTGCCACTCTCCTCCTGCTGGGAACCGTGGCGCTCGTGGTCGGAACTGGGCTCGCGCTCTCGGGCCCGGTCCAGGACTGGGCTCACAAGACGCCCGAGGCAATTGCGGCCGCCGGGAAAAAGGTGCAGGCGTTCCGCCACCGGTTCGATCGACTCAATGCGCTCCTCACACCATCGGCAGGTACCTCCAGCCCCGTCGATTCGACTCGCGGGGCCGCCCCATCCGATAGTACGCACGGAGCCCAGGGCTCCGAGCAGCCGGCCTCATCACCGCAATCCTCGCCCACTCAAACCGGCCTCACCCCAATCCTTGGCCGGGCGTTTGGCACCACAACGCAAATCATCAGCGCGCTTACCGAGACAGTCCTGCTGCTGTTCTTCCTCTTGGCAGGCGGCCGCACCTGGCGGGACCGGCTTACTCAGACCGCAAGTTCGCCAGCCGCGGGCAAGAGGGTGGTCGGCATTCTCGGCGAGATGCAGCGGGTTGTCTCCCGATATTTGTTGGTCACCCTGCTGATCAATGTTGGGCAAGGAATACTGGTCGGAATCGCCATGGCACTTATCGGCATGCCGGCTCCATTGGTTTGGGGAGCGCTCACTGTAGTTGCGGAATTCGTTCCCTACGCGGGCGGCCTGGTCATGGTGGTGCTGCTGACTCTGACCGGCCTGGCCGGGTCGCAGAGCGCTGGGCATGTAGTCTTGGCGCCCGGACTCTATCTGCTCATCACCACGCTGCAGAACAACCTGGTGAGCCCCGTCGTTTACGGACAGGGCCTGCGCTTGAATCCGCTCGCGATTCTGCTCGGGGTGATCGTTTGGTATTTCCTCTGGGGCGTGCCGGGGGCTTTTCTTGCGGTGCCGATTCTTGCGGCGTTCAAGACTGTGTGCGAGCGGGTGGAGACGCTGAAACCGGTGTGTGTCTTTCTAGAGCATTGAGCGGGGAACGAGCGATAGGGAAGGGCGGAATCCGTCCTACTGCGAGTGCTGATGTTCGTGGTTCATCCCTTCCATAGGCGCCATCGAGTACCGGTCGCGCAGCGACTCCATCCAGGCGACGTCCCTCATCCACGCGGTATCGGTCGGCACGATCTTGGGCCAGTCGCTCAGGTTGTCCGGCACAAAGGCGACCCCCACCGCTCCCATCGCCCCTCGGACCAGGTCTGCTCCGGTCGGGTTGTTGTACTGCGCCGAAACCCGGTAGCGCCGATTGGCCTTGAGGTGGATTCCGCGCCCGTAGATGCCGGGTAGCGTGCGTGCGACTCCGTGGATCTTTCCAGTTGAATCCAGGTTCGAATCCAGGTGCAGCACCGTCTTTCCCGTCTCCAGATCCACCAGCTCGAGAAACTCCCCGTAGTCGTGCATGTGCCCGCCGGCTCCCACGATTCGCCCGCCCACCGGCAAGGTGAATTCGAAGCTCTTGGTGGAAATGCCGGGCGGCGCGGTGTAAGGACCGGATTCACCCTTCCGTACCTCGAGTGCCACCGGGAGCACGCTCGTGGGCTGTGGGTTCATGTTCTTCGGCATCCAGTACAGCCGGACGTGCAGGTAGGTGCCGGACATGTCGTGCTCGGTGGTGTTGTTCCATGCCATGTACATCCCCATGTGGAATCCACTGGACATGGGGACACCCACCGTTTTGGGCACCATCACACTCTTGGTCTCGTTGCCGAAGGCGAACAGCCGCTCCACGTACGGGCTGATCAGCTGCCTGCGATCGAAGTTGAGGAGGGTGATGTGATGCAGGAGGCGACGGTTGAGTTTCTGCCCGGTCGAGTCGTAGAGCTCGACGTCGAACCCGCGCACCCACCCATCAACCGGCCAGATGAACTTGTAGAGCGGGGTGTAGTGGCCCTTCATGTCGTGGCCGGCCATCAGCATCTCGGGCATGGCGGGCATCACGAACGGCCCCAGGACAACGGTCACTTGATGCTTCGAGGAATCGATCTCCACCCGCACCGTCGGAGTATCGACGGCGATGGCGGTGGCGAGGAGGAGGGCGGAGATCATCGGGTGTCAGGAGGTCACTCGTTGTGCTCACTGCCCGAATGCTCATGGGCTCCGTGGTCATGCCCACCCTCGCCCATGTCCATCCCCCTCATCTCGAGCGAGGCCATGTCGCGCTGGAAGGTCGGGTTGGACAAGTCAATCGCGGGCCATTTCGACATGTCGTCCGGTGCGAACAGTCCGGCCATATGACCCATCGCGCCGTTCTTGATGAGTTCGCCGGTCGGGTTGTCGTAGTACGCGATGACCCGGTAGGGATGGTTGGCTTTGAGCTTGATGCCGGCTCCCTTGATGCCCGGCAGGCTGCGGCTCACCTTCAGCACGCCGCCCTTCTCGTCCCGGGTCGCGGTCACCTTGGCCAGCTCTTTCCCGTTCGCCGCGTCTTCCAGCCGAACCATTGTCCCGTAGTCGTGCAGGTGGCCGCCGTATCCGATGATGCGTCCGTTCAGCGGCACCGAGAACTCATAAGACTTGCTGGACTTGCCCGGGGGAACGTCGAAGGTGTTGGTGCCGCCCACGGTCAGGTTCACATCCATGTACAGCGGGAGGACATCCAGCGGCCGAGGATTCTGGTTCTTCGGCAGGTACTGCATCGTCATCCGGAGCCGCACCCCCTCCAGGTCCTTCCCGGTATCGTTGTGCCAGGCGACGTAGAAGCCGATCGTCATCCCCGAGCGCATCGGCACCCCGATGGTAGCCGGGACCGAGGCGTCTTCCGATTCCGTGCCAGTGCCGAAGAGTCGTTCGGCCGCCTGGTAGAGCAGTTGGCGGCGATCGTAGTTCACTACGATCAGGTGATGCATGATCCGTCGAGGCAGCAGGTTCCCGTCCTTGTCGATCACCTCGAGCTTGTAGCCGCGAAACCACCCATCCACCGGCCACTGGAAGGTCTGGACCGGCGTGTCATGCGAGGCCCCGTGATCCATCATGCCGTGCATCTCCATCGGCGGCATGTTGGGCAGGTCGAAGCTCCCGGCGGTGACGATGACCTCGTGATCGGAGGAATCCACCTTCATCACCAGGCTGGGCTCGTCCTGAGGGGTCAGGGAGGGCGTCGCAACCGTGAACGAAGCGAGAAGCGCGAGGGTGACCAGCATCATGTGTCTCCTGAACGGAAAAACCCGATCCGGACTCGACGGGCGCCTGTACTGGTCGGGGAAAATCCTGAGGGGGAAGGGCAAAGTCAAGCGAGCCAAAGGGTAAGCGACGTGGCTCCATCGGCCTACTGGACGAGATTGGCTTCGGCCCTAAAGTTAGTGCAGCAATTGTGGTATCCCGGCCTCCGTGTCGGGCGTCGGACTCAACCCCCTCGCAGCTTCTCCATGGTCAGCGGCCTGCGGCTTTCAGCCCTGTTCGTCTGTACGGTAGCTGGCGCGGCAAACGCCCAGAACCTGTGCGTCGATCGGAACGGGCGCCCGATTTCCGAAATCATCGACAATTCCCTGACCAGCGCGGGTGGGGCGGTACTTCGGAATGGAGAGCGGCTGATCCTGTGGAACCAGGCCGCTGCCTCCAAGTCATCCGAAACGGGTCGGCTTTTCCTCTATCTGCATGAATGCGCCCATCACGCTCTTGGCCACGTCTACAAGTCTCCCGACATGCGGTGGGAGCTGGAGGCGGACTGCTGGGCCTTCCAACTCCTCGCGGAGGGTGGGCTGGTCAAGAATCGCCGTCTCGTTGAGTTCGAGCGGGATCTGGCCGCGACGCCGGGAGACGCACTCCATCTGGGCGGCGAGGTCCTGCTCGACAGTCTCCAGCGATGTCTGAGTATCCGCACGGACCAGCAGGCGTGGGTAACCGCACTCAGGGCCTTCACCAGCGCCGCGCAGGAACGCTTCGCCTCGATACGGGGAGATAGCGTTCCAGACGCTGCATTCGGAACCTACGAATCCCTGATCGACGCCCCGGGCAGTTTCGACTGTGAGGTGCTCGATCCCGCCTCGCTCCGCTGCCTGCTGTTTGTCTCCCGGAAAGACGGCCCGGCGCGGTCGCGCTACGAGCAACTGGTCAAGATCTTCCGCCGCTGTCTCCCGTCGCACTGGACCTCCGCCGATCAGCGCGCGCCGTGGGTGGGGCCCGAAGTCCCTGCCGCGCGGCGGCCGGTGCGCCAGTTCCTCGCCCAGGACAGCGAGAACGGGACTCTCCTGGCCTTGGTGCTGACGCAGCAGGATCGGGTTTACCTGGTGATGCGATCGTCGGAGGATTGGCTGGCTACTGGACCCGGGACCTGCCAGGGCTAATGCTCCGGTTGAGTCGGTGCGGGAATTGTTGCCGGTGACGGCTCCGTAGTCCGGAGGGCTGCGCATCTCGCCGAGTTTTGCACCACATTGCGTTATTCCGGTGGGATCTCGAGTCATCAACTCCGCGATTTTCCCCCCGAGGGGTGGGGGGACTGCTCGCGTTTTCTTGATCCGTCTCCGCGGGTTTGCGTCTGCCGGGGAGGCAGGGGGAAGGTTACTGAGGGGCTGGGCTACTGGTCGTGGTGCTCGTGATGCATGTGCATCGAGTCGGGTGCTGCGGTCGCCGCGGCGCTCTTCTTATCTCGCCCGATACTCTCCAGCATTGCCATGTCGGTGAGAATCCCTGGATCATCGGGATCCAGCTCGGGCCATTTCGCAGGATCATCTGGAACAAATGCCGCTACGATCAGCGCCATCGCTCCCTGCTTCAGGATGTCGCCCGTCGGATTATCGTAATCGGCCGTGACCCGGTAACGCCGGTTCGCTTTGAGTCGCAGTCCGTCTCCCTTAATACCCAGTAAACGCGTCGGCACTCCTTTGAGCTTGCCCAGCGAATCGGTCTTCGCCGGAAGGTCGAGCAGGACCTTGCCACTCTCCGCATCTTCCAGCCGCACGAACTTGGCGTAGTCGTGCAGGTGCCCACCCGCCGCGAGGATTCGACCACCGACCGGCAGGGTGAATTCATAGCTCTTTGAGGAGGGACCGCTGGGAAGGTTATAGGCGTCGGACTTCCCAACCGTGTACGACACGTCCATGTAGAGCAAATGAATATCCCGCGGCCTTGGCATCATGTTCGGCGGCGTGTAGCGCATCCGAACGGTGAGCATGGCGCCGCGAATCTCTTCCGGCTTGCTGTTGTGCCAGCCGATGAAGGTCGCCAGCCGCATGCCGGGCTCCATCGGGACGCCGATGCTCTTGGGCGCGCTGAAACGATCCACCTCCTGGCTCGCGCCAAGGAGGCGCTCGTAGGCGGGATAGATGAGCTGGCGGCGCCCGAGGTTCACCATGCTGAGGTGGTGGATATTCTTGCGGCTCAGCTTCTGTCCGGTGGAATCGCGAAGTTCCACGTCGTAGGCGTGGAACCATCCCTCGACGGGCCAGGTCACATAGACGGTCGGCGTCTCGTGCGCGGACATCTTGCTGTGATGCATCCCCGGTCCACCAGCAGGGATCGTGAACGGGCCCATGGTAATGGTGACGACCCGTGCCTTGGTGTCAGTGGTAAGGGTGGCCTGAGCTTCGGTCGGTGCAGTTTGGGCGGCCAGGTGGCTCGATTGCCCGGCCCCGGACAGGCCGACGATGGTCAGGATCAGGATGGAGGTGCAGCGGGGCATGTGAGCAGTCTAGACCGTCGTAACTCTCTGTCAAGTAAGCAGTTTGGGTACTGTAATATAGTCTGGCAGTCTCGCTTGACAACTGCTAACAGCTGACTAAGTTTCCTTCCAGTCGTAAGCAGTCCGCCATGCCGAGTGCTAATTCATTGTGGCCTCGCACCTTATCAGCACTTCAGACCCGCCGGAGGAAGTCATGAGCACAGCGACCAAGGCCAAGCCCAAGCTCAAAATCCATCCCCTCGAGGACCGCGTCGTCATCATGCCGTCCGAGGAGTCGGAAACCATGCGCGGCGGGCTGTACATCCCCGACACCGCCAAGGAGAAGCCCACCCAGGGTGAGGTTATCGCCGTGGGTCCGGGCCGGTTCGAAAAGGGCGAGCGGATCAAGCCCGAAGTCGCCGTCGGCGACACGGTGATCTACGGCAAGTACAGCGGCACCCCGTACACGGTTGACGGCGACGAAGTCATCATCATCAAGGCTTCCGACATTCTCGCCAAGATCGGCTGAGACGGTCGCTTCTACAGGAGATCACGAGTTATGGCAGCCAAGGAACTGCTTTTCAGACGTGGACGCCCGCGCCAAGCTCAAGAAGGGCGTCGACGCTCTCGCCGACGCGGTGAAGGTCACCCTCGGCCCCAAGGGCCGGAATGTCGTCATCGACAAGAAGTTCGGCTCGCCCGACGATCACCAAGGACGGCGTGACCGTCGCCAAGGAGATCGAGCTGGCCGATCCGATCGAGAACATGGGCGCGCAGATGGTGAAGGAAGTCGCGACCAAGACCACCGACCTCGCCGGCGACGGCACCACCACCGCCACCGTGCTGGCCCAGGCGATCTTCCGCGAAGGCCTGAAGAACGTCACCGCGGGCGCCAACCCGATGGAGCTCAAGCGTGGCATCGACAAGGCGGTCGAGGCGGTCGTCGAGGAGCTCAAGCGGCTCTCGGTACCCTCGGCCGGCAAGAAGGAGATCGCCCAGGTCGGCTCCATCTCCGCCAACAACGACAAGGAAATCGGCAATCTCATCGCCGAGGCGATGGAGAAGGTCGGCAAGGACGGCGTGATCACGGTCGAGGAGGCCAAGGGCCTGGAGACCACGCTGGAGACCGTGGACGGCATGCAGTTCGACCGCGGCTACCTGTCGCCCTATTTCGTCACCGATCCGGAGAAGATGGAGGCGGTGCTGGATGACGCCTACATCCTGATCCACGACAAGAAGATCAGCGTCGATGAAGGAGCTGCTCCCGGTGCTGGAGAAGGTGGCCCAGACCGGCAAGCCGCTGCTCATCATCGCGGAGGACGTCGAGGGCGAGGCGCTGGCGACGCTGGTGGTGAACAAGCTCCGCGGCACGCTCAAGGTCGCGGCCGTCAAGGCGCCGGGCTTCGGCGATCGCCGCAAGGAAATGCTGCGCGACATCGCCGTGCTGACCGGCGGCAAGGTGATCTCCGAGGAAGTCGGCTTCAAGCTCGAGAACGCGGTGCTGGACGACCTGGGCCGCGCCAAGCGGATCGTGATCGACAAGGACAACACCACCGTCGTCGACGGCAAGGGCAAGGACGAGCGACATCCAGGGCCGGATCTCCGAGATCAAGGTCGCGATCGACAAGAGCACCAGCGACTACGACCGGGAGAAGCTGCAGGAGCGGCTGGCCAAGCTCTCCGGCGGCGTGGCGGTGATCAACGTGGGCGCCGCGACCGAGACCGAGATGAAGGAGAAGAAGGCTCGGGTCGAGGACGCGCTGCACGCGACCCGCGCCGCGGTCGAAGAGGGCATCGTGCCGGGCGGCGGTGTCGCGCTGCTCCGGGCCCAGAGCGTGCTGGACAAGATCAAGGGCACCGACGGATGAGAAGATCGGCGTGGACATCGTCCGCCGCGCCCTCGAGGAGCCGATCCGCATGATCGCCCAGAACGCGGGCGCCGAGGGCTCGATCGTCGTGGCCAAGGTGAAGGAGTCGAAGGACAAGAACTTCGGCTACAACGCGGCCACCGACAACTACGAGGACCTGGTCAAGGTCGGGCGTCATCGACCCGACCAAGGTCACCCGTACCGCGCTGCAGAACGCGGCGTCGATCGCCGGCCTGCTCCTGACGACCGAGTGCGTGGTGGTGGAGCGGAAGGAAGAGAAGCCGGCCCCGGCAGGCCCGGGCGGCGGCGGCATGGGCGGGATGTACTAGAACCGCTGAACTTACGGGGTCGCGCAGTTGCGACCCCGCAAGTTCATTGCGGTTCTTGTACCCCGAGCACAGCGAGGGGTCTGGTCGTAGAAAGAGTAAGGAGTGAGGAGGGTGGTTGACTCCTCACTCCTTTTTCTTCCCGACTCCTGCTCACTCTTCACTCCTCACTCCTCACTCCTCACTCCTGGTCCTTTCCTCTCGTCACTCTCCCTCTATCTTTCCCCCCACCATGCGCCGAACCCTCCTCCTCGCCGCGGCACTCCTTCTCCCGGCTCCTCTCGCCGCGCAGGGGCCCTCGATCCTTGGCACCTGGCAGGCCGACCTCAAGGATGCCAAGCGCACCGATGCGCCCCGCATCGTCATCGTGCGATCCGATTCGAGCGCCAGCTACGGCACCGAAACCGTGCGGTGGCGGATTCAGCAGAAGGGTGACAGCGTTGGCCTCGCCCTGGGCGGCGAGTGGGTTATCTACGGATTCAAGGTCAAGGGAACCAAGCTGACACTTTCCGGCGGGGACCTTCAGAAGCCCATCACGCTGACCCGGGTGGGAGACCCCACTCCGCGGCCCGACTCGATTCCCGTTCCGCCCGACCCGGACACTGAACAGCAGTAAGAAGTGAGAAGTAAGAAGTGAGACAGGGAATCGCTCTGGTCGCTCCTCCCGCCTCACGTCTCACGTCTTACTTCTCACGCCTTACAGAAGCAGTCCCGTCCCCCGCAGCTCCAACGCCGGCAGAGCCTCGTGCTGCCTGGCCACGTGCAGGACGCAGCCGCGACGGCGGAGAACCGGTGCCACCGCGGCGCAGGCGTTCTCTCGCGTGTTGCACCGCTCGCTGAGATGCGCCAGCACTACCAGCTCCAATCCCTCATGCAGCACGTCTCCCAGCAACTCCGCAGCGGCCCGGTTGGAGAGATGGCCCCCGGACCCGGCGATCCTGGCCTGGACCGACGGCGGATAGCCGCTGGTGCGAAGCAGGACGTCGTCGTAATTGGCTTCCAGAACGATCGCGTGCGCGTTGCGGAGGAGAAGCCGCACCGCGGTCGTGGGGCGGCCCAGATCGTAGGCGACCGCGACGCGGTATCCCGTCGCGGTCGTTATCGCGAGTGCTACGGGCTGCGCCGCGTCATGGCTGGTGGGGCACGCCTCGACCCGGAATCCCCGGTGCTCGATCGAGTGCATCAAGCGGAGCGGGACGAAATCGACCTTCGGCATGCGCGGACGGAGCCGGTCCCAGGTCCCTATCGCTGCCAGCACGGGGATCTTGAGTTGACGTGCGAGTCGAGCGACTCCCGAGGTGTGATCTCCGTGCTCGTGGGTGATCGCGATGCCGACGAGGCGCGAGAGATCGAACCCTACCCGTTCCGCCCGCTGCGCGATCTCCCGCGCGCTGAAGCCGGCATCCACCAGCAATGCCTGCTCCTCGCATGCGATCGCGAAGGCGTTACCCGAGGAACCGGACCCCAGCACGTAAAGCGTCGTCATATCCCACGGAGCTTTCGATAGGTCGCGGCGAGCGAAGCTCGACGCTCCGGTGTGAAGGCCACCTCTCTCCGAGGCATGACCCGCTCGGCCACCTTGAGAAATCCATCTTCGCTGAGCCGCTCGATACCGTGATTGCCCCAGGACATGGGAGGCACATAGCGCGGCGGCTGCGCCGGCCCGAAGAGATTCGCCCCTGCGCCGACAACGGTCCCCGTAGACAGCATGGTGCCGATCGCGGTCTTGGCGTGATCGCCGATGAGGCTGCCGAGGAACTGGCGGCCCGTGGTGAAGCGGCGTCCCTCGATTTCGAGACTCACGTCGCCGTAGGTGTTCTTCAGGTTGGAAGTCGTTGTGCCCGCCCCCAGATTGACCCAGCACCCGATGGCGCTATGACCGATGAAGCCGTCGTGGCTCTTGTTAGAGTAGCCGAGGAACACGCTGGAGGAGATCTCTCCCTTCACGCTGCAGCGGGGGCCGAACACCGACGCCCGCAAATGCCCACCCAGGATCCGGGTGTGATCGCCGGCGTAGAGGGGGCCTTCGAGCCTGGTACCGTTCCGCACCTCGACCTCCGGCTCCAGCACCACCGCTCCGGCTCGGGTATCAAATACCACCCCCGGTTCCACTCGCGCTCCGCGGCTCACGACCAGGTCGGCCTTTCCAATCACGATGCAGGCATCGGGAAGGGGATCGTGATCCAGTGCCGCGAATCCGGCGCAGTCCGGCGCCAGCAATCGTTCCATTGCGGTGAGTAGATCGAAGGTGCCGCGTAGCACGATTCCTTCGATCGGCGTCGCCTGACCGTCCTCATTGGGGCCGGCCCAGCGCTCTCCCGAAGGGACCACCCATCCGACCGTGGTGTCACCAGCGGTGAGTCGTCGAGCGTCGGGACCAATCTCGACCGGCGCTCCAGTCGGCGCGAACCACGAGGCGCCGACGATCGCCGGACCATCGATCGGATGCATCGCGCGGCAACGCGGCTCATTGCCTTCCCGGAAATGGGCGATGTTGCTGCCGAGAATTTCCGTTGTTGCGGAGTCTACGGCGGCCTCCCAACGCTCGCGCACCGACCAGATCCCCGCGCGGAGCTCCGAGATTGGTCGCACCCCGGCGAACGGAGCCCACTCCGGTGCCGTATGTGGTTCGATCAGGTAGAGCGGAACCGTCACGGAAGATCCCGGATCTCTGGGGGAAGAGTGTCCAACGCCGCCTTGAGATCGGCTGCCTTCTTGCGACTCATCACCAGGATGCGGCCGTTAGCCCGGACTACGATCAGATCCCGCACGCCCGACAGCACGATCGGCTCGCCATCGGACCACACGATCGTGTCCTCGACTTCGTGGAGGTGAACGGGGCCCTGAATGACATTGCCGCTCTTGTCGCGTGGCCGAACCCTCGCGAGTGCATCCCAGGTTCCTACGTCGTCCCAGGTAAAGTTGCCGGGGACCACGGCGACCATCGGGCTTCGCTCCAACAGGCCGATGTCGATCGACACTGGAGTCACGTCGCGGAAGAAAGCCTGGACGTCTCCCCGCTCGAGCGCCGCCAAGTGCGGCGCGATCTCCGGAGTGTGTTTCCGGATCTCGGCCAGGAGGACGCTGGCGCTCCAGGCGAAGAGCCCGCTGTTCCACAACGCCCCGGCTGCCATCAAGTCGAGCGCGGTCGCGGCGTCGGGTTTTTCGCTGAAACGCTGGACCGCCTTCCCGGTTTCATCGAGTGGCGATCCGGGGACGATATAGCCGAATCCGGTATCCGGTCGCGAAGGAACGATTCCCACCGTCACCAGTCGGCGATGTCGTGCCGCGGTGTCCAGTGCGGCGGCCGCGGTTCGACGGAAGGCCTCTTCTTCGCGGATCACCCAGTCGGCGTGGAGCGACAACACCTGAGCGTCCGGATCCCGGCGCAGCGCCTCCGCGGAAGCCCAGACCAGGGCAGGTCCGGTGGAGGCAGCCCGTGGCTCGACCAGCACGTTGGCCGGATCGATGCCCAGCGCCTCGGTAAGTCTCGGCGCCAGACTCGCACCGGTCACCACCAAGAGGTGGTCTTTCGAGATCAGTCCCTCGAGCCGTGCCACTGTCTGCTCTGCCGTTGAGGAGGAACCGGCGAGCGGGAGCAGTTGCTTGGGAGAGGTCGGTGTGCTGAGAGGCCAGAAGCGGGTTCCTGAGCCTCCGGCAAGAATGACAGCCCATCTCATGTGGATTGCGGGCGGGAGTTCAGAGCAGTTGCGCGAGGGCCGGTCGGTGCCGGCGCAGATCGAAGAGCAGCTGGCCGGCGTTAGTCCCGGGGCTGGTGAGGACGAACAACAGGTTGTCGCCGCCCACCGGGGCGACGATCGCCATGCGATCGCCGTACTCCAGGACGCCAGTGCTCAACGGCTCGCACTCGGCGGATTGCCCCAGGCGATGGGCCCCTTGGACGAACGACGCGGCGAGAGCGGCCACCGCGTCCGCATCGAAAGCTTTGCGTGAGGCGTGATCGATAGGGAGGCCGTCGGAGCTCAGGACCACCACGGCATCCACTCCATCACGGGCTGCCAGCCCCTGGACGACGTCTCGCAGCAAGGCCATGAAAAGCCTCGAATTGGATGGGAGAAAACGGCCTCGTCATTCTAGGACCGGCCATCGCCGAAGTCAAGAAATGACTGCGGGTTGACCCGCTTTCACAGGGTCTCTAGCTTCCCCGCCATGCTCGGTACCCGAACCACCGTCGCGCTCGCGGTTTTAATCGGAATCGCCGCCTGTGGCGACAGTAGCGGCATAGGCGATGCCACGATCCCCAACGTCATCGACACCTTCGTAGTGGCGTCGCTGGAAGGGGGGCCTCTCCAGGCGCCCGCCGCCTATTCGATCGCCGCGAATGGCCTGGTGCGGACCTACGAGACTACCGCGTTCGACTTCGCCTACACGACAGACCAGGGCAAGAATTATTTCCTCCCCCTGGCGGTGTTGGGACTCTCGCCGGGTGTGGCGCTCAAGCCGGGCCTCCTCCCGAGCGACCTGGCGTTCGATGAGATCACCAAGGCGGCGCAAAACGACTATATCACCGAAGACACGGTTCAGGTGGATAGCGGCGACGTCTTCATGGTCCGCTCCAGCGACATCTGTACCTCGCTCGGGGTTCCGCAGTATGCCAAACTGGAGATCCTCTCCATCGACCCCGCGGCCCATACCCTGACCTTTCAGGCGCTGGCTAACAACAATTGCGGGTTCCGCGGGCTCAACGAGGGAATTCCGAAAGACTAGTTCCGGTGATTGACATCCGGTTGCTTCGCCAGGACGCCGACGCGACTCGCGCGGCGCTCGCTCGGCGCTTGGATCGGACGCTCGACGCGGTGCTGGATGAGCTGCAGGGGCTCGACCAGCGCCGCCGCGAGCTCTTGACCCAGGTCGAGGCGCTCAAGGCTGCCCGCAACTCGGCAAGCGAGGAAGTCGCCCGGCGAAAGAAAGCGAAGCAGCCCGCCGACGATCTGCTGGAGCAGCTCAAGCGCTCGGGCGAAGAGGTGAAGCAGCTCGACCTTCAGGTCCGCGAGGTCGAGGCCGCACTGGATGCCCGCCTGCTCGGAATCCCCAATCTTCCGCTCCCCGAAGTTCCCGACGGCGATGCCTCGGGAAACACGGTGGTGCGCGCGTGGGGTTCCGTCCCTCAGTTCGATTTCACCCCGAAGCCGCATTGGGAGCTGGGTGCCGCTCTGGGTCTCTTCGACTTGCCGCGCGGTGCCAAGATCACCGGATCGGGATTCCCGGTCTACACCGGAATGGGCGCGAGGCTGGTGCGGGCGCTCAAGAACTTCATGCTGGACCTTCACACCCGGGATCACGGCTACCTCGAAGTCGCGACGCCTTACATCGTGAACCGCGCGACGATGACTGGAACCGGTCAGCTTCCCAAGTTCGAGGAAGAGCTCTACGTCATCGGCGCAGACGACCTCTTCCTGATTCCAACCGCGGAAGTACCGGTCACCAACCTCCATCGGGATGAGATTCTGGATGGGGCGTCACTGCCGCTCAGTTATGTGGCGTACACCCCGTGTTTCCGTCGCGAGGCTGGAGCCCACGGCAAAGACACCCGGGGAATCATCCGGGTACATCAGTTCGACAAGGTGGAGCTGGTCCGTTTCTGCCGGCCGGAGGATGGAGCGGACCAGCACGCGCTCCTGACCAGCCACGCTGAGAAGGTGCTTCAGCTTCTGGAGCTGCCTTACCGGGTGATGGCCCTCGCCGCCGGCGATACCGGATTTTCCAGCGCCTTCACGTATGATCTGGAGGCTTGGGCTGCGGGAGTCGGTGGCTGGCAGGAGGTTTCGAGCTCCAGCACCTTCACCGATTTCCAGGCCCGCCGGGCCAACATTCGGTTCCGCCCGGAACCAGGCGCCAAGCCCGAGTTCGTTCATACCCTGAACGCCTCGGGCCTCGCCTTCCCTCGCACGATGCTCGCCCTGCTGGAAAACAACCAGCAAGCCGATGGATCGGTGCGCATTCCGCAGGCGCTTGTCCCGTACCTCGGCACGGACCGCCTGACGCCGCGTGGCTAGCGCCCGGCTCCGCCAGCTGGCGCCGGCGCTGGTGGTCCTGCTGGTGGCGCTGCTCGCCGGCTTGAGCATCGGGTCCGCCTGGGTAGTGCTGCGCCACTTTCGTTCCGACGCTACCGCGATCAGCCGCCTTTACGCCGGAGTATTCGCCGGGCTCAACGATCCGCGCCCCGGTGCCGAAGCGGGCGCCTTGCTGCGCCTGGGAGAGCAGGTGAGGAAAGTTGGAATCCCGCTCGTGGTGACCGATTCGAACGGTCGGGTGACCGCGGCGGCCAATCTGCCGTTCGACGTGCCCCTCGATGATCCCCGCGTCCTCTCCTATGCCAGGCGGCTCGATCGGCAGAATCCCGCGATCGTGGATCCAAGCTTCGGCACGCTGCACTTCGGCCCGGTGCCGGCCCAGCGCCAGCTCACGGCACTCGTCGTGCTGCAGGGCCTGATCCTTCTTGGCATCGTGCTGGTGGGTGCGGTCGCGTATCGCAATGCGATGGCCTCGCAGCGGGACCGTCTCTGGGTCGGGATGGCGCGCGAAGCCGCGCACCAGATGGGCACACCGCTCATGAGCCTGGAGGGCTGGATCGAGCAGCTTCGCTCCCGGCCCACGCCTCCTCCCGGTCTGGCCGACTATCTCTCCTCCGATGCCGAGCGGCTGGAACGGGTGGCGCAGCGGTTCGAGCGGATTGGTCACGCGATTCACCCGGAGCCGATCGGCCTGGGCGCGCTGGCGGAGAAGGTCGCGGCATATTTCCGTCCCCGGCTTCCGCACCGTGCCAACCCGATCGAGCTGCGGGTCGCCGCCGCGGGGACTGGACCAGTGGTGAATGGCGACCCGATCCTGCTCGAGTGGGCGCTGGAATCGCTGGTCAAGAACAGCATCGACGCGATGAAGGGACGCTCAGGGTCGATTACGGTCGAGGTCGGTCAGGACGATCGTTCCGGCACCATTCGCGTTATCGACGATGGCCCAGGGATTTCAACCGACATCATGTCCACCCTGTTTGAACCAGGCATCACTACGAAGACCGGCGGCTGGGGCATCGGTCTCGCCTTGGCGCGCCGCGTCGTTGAAGACTCTCACGGCGGCGAATTGATCCTCGAGAATCCGCCGAATGGCGCCAGCTTTCTGATCCGTATACCGACCGATGAAGACTGACCGGCCGGCCCTGGTTGGCCTCGACTCGCTGAACCCCGCCCAACGGCAGGCGGTCGAGCACGTCAACGGACCGCTGCTGGTCGTCGCGGGCGCCGGGTCGGGGAAGACCCGGGTGCTCACGATGCGGATCGCCCGCCTCATCGAGGAGGTCGGGGTTCCGCCGTCCCGCATTCTCGCCGTCACCTTCACCAACAAGGCGGCGGGAGAGATGAAAGAGCGGGTAGGACGACTGCTCGGTCAGGACCCGTCGGGGCTCTGGATCGGCACCTTCCATTCGCTCTGCGCCCGCCTGCTTCGTCGCGAAGCCGAGGCGCTTGGCTTCACTCGCCAATTCACCATCTACGACCAAGACGACCAGCTCAACCTGGTGAAGCGCCTGCTGGACCAGCGCGGTCATTCCTCGAAGCTCTTTCCTCCCCGTCTGATCCAGGCCATCATCTCGGCGGCGAAGAATCGGATGACCAGTCCCTCGGCACTCGCCGAGAACGCGGGATTCGACCGGGTGACCCAGGTGGCTGCGGAGATCTACGCCGCACTGGGGCCGGCACTCAAGGCGGCGAACGCGATGGACTTCGACGACTTGTTGCTTCATCCGCTCACCCTGTTCCGCGAGCGCCCGGACCGGCTGGATTACTACGCCGACCGGTTCGCGTTCGTCCTGGTAGACGAATTCCAGGATACCAACGGCGCGCAGTATCGGTTGGTCCGCCAGCTTGGTCGTCAGGGCAACGTGACGGCGGTGGGAGACGACGACCAGTCCATCTATGGCTGGCGCGGCGCCGACGTGAAGAACATGCTCGACTTCCAGCGCGACTTTCCCGGAACCCTGGTAGTCCGGCTGGAAGAGAACTACCGCTCGACCCGGCTGGTGCTCGACGCCGCCAACGCGGTGATCAAGGAAAACACCTCGCGGCTGGGGAAGACGCTGCGAACCCGTCGTCCGGGTGGTGAGTTGCTCACTCTCCTCGCCGCGGCGGATGAGCGGGACGAAGCCGAGTGGATCGTGCGCGAGTTGGCCAATCGCAGTGCCAAGGGGGATTGGGCACTGGTCGAAATGGCGATCCTCTACCGCACCAACTCCCAGTCGCGGGCGCTGGAAGAGGCCTGCCGCAGGGCGGGGGTGCCGTACCGGATCATCGGCGCGATCAGCTTCTACGATCGCCGCGAGGTGAAGGATCTGCTCGCCTATCTGCGCCTCATCACCAATCCCGCAGACGATGAGGCCTTCCTTCGCGCCATCACCGTCCCCAAGCGCGGGATCGGGGAGAGCAGTCTCGCGATCGTAAGGGAACAGGCGGCTCGCTGGCAGCAGTCACTGCTCGCGACGGCGCAAGCGGCAGATCGGGTGCCCGAGCTCCGGCCCAACGTCCGGGACGCACTGAGGAAATTCGCCGCGTTGGTGGACGGACTCCGCGAGCGCACCGCTTCCTGGCCCCCTGCCCAGGTCCTGGAGCAGCTGATCCAGGAACTCGACTACGAAGCGATGCTGCTGGCCGAAGGACCAGAAGGCGCCGACCGTTGGGATAACGTCCGTGAACTGGTCGCGAGCGCGGCAGAATGGTCGGAGGTCGTAGCACCGGAAGCCGATGAAGAGGCCAGCCCGCTCGAACGCTTTCTGGCCGAGGCGGCGTTGCTCTCCGCCAATGATTCGATCTCCGGTCAGAAGGAGGGGATCACCCTCATGACACTGCATACCGCGAAGGGTCTGGAATGGCCAGTCGTAGTGCTCGCCGGCATGGAGGATGGTCTGTTCCCTCTAGCGCGCGCCGAGGAGCAAGAAGGCGGGATCGAAGAAGAGCGTAGGCTCTGTTACGTCGGGCTTACCCGGGCCAAGGACAAGTTGTATCTCACCTGGGCCCGCGCCCGGCGGCGTGGCGGCGAGCTTAAGCCGGGAAGGGGCTCGCGATTCCTCAAGGCGCTGCCTCCCGAGCTCGTTGAGGAGAAACGGACCTCTTCTCTCTGGGCTCCAAGTTGGGGCGGCTCGGCGGCTGGTCGGCTCGGCGGCACGGGTCGGGTATCCTCCACTTGGTTGGATCAGGACTACGAGCCGCCGAGCCGCCGAGCCGCCGAGCCGTCGGAGACGAACCAGGACACTCCTCGGTACGTGCGCGGGGAACGAGTGCGCCACCGGCGGTTTGGGAGCGGAACGATCCAGGGCCTGGTAGGAACGGGAAAGGACTTGAAGGTCTCAGTGGCTTTCGATGATGCGGAAGTCGGGGTGAAACAGTTGCTCGTAGCCTACGCGGGCCTCGAACGGGATTGGGAGAGCGCATGAGTATCGGCCGGGAAGACGTACTGCACGTGGCGAAGCTCGCAGAGCTCGCGGTGAGCGAGGAAGAACTGCCCAAGCTCACCGAGCAGCTCGGGCGAATTGTGGACTACGTCGCACAACTCAATGAAGTCCCGGCTGGAGAGCAGGCGCCTCCTTATCTCGCCGGCCCCGACAAAGTGACGCTGCGTCCCGATGTTGTGGCTCCGGTTCCGCTGGCACGGCCTCCGGCAGACTTCGCTCCGGAATTCTCCCAGGGTCTCTTCGTCGTCCCCCGGCTCGGCGCCATGGAGGACCAGTGAGCGCCGTCGAATCAGCCGCGAGCGCAGTGCGCGAGGGCCGGACCACCGCGGCAGTGGCCGCAAAGGAGGTCGCGAGCCGCCTGGAGAAGACCGCCGCGCTGAATGCCTCGCTCAACTGGTCGGCTGAGCGATTGGAAGCCGAGGCGGCGCGGGTGGATGGTGCCACTCCATCGGACCGGGCAAAGATGCCCCTCGCCGGGGTGCCGATCGCGGTCAAAGACAACATCGTCACGACCGAGCAACCGACCACCTGCGGCTCGCGGATTCTCGAAGGCTACGTGTCACCGTTCAATGCCACGGTGATCAACCGGCTTCGTGCCGCGGGAGCCATGATCGCTTGCAAGGCGAATCTCGACGAGTTCGCCATGGGCTCATCTACCGAACACTCCGCCTTCGGGCGGGTGAAGCATCCTGACGATCCGTCGTGCGTGCCGGGAGGTTCGTCCGGCGGGTCGGCCGCGTTGGTGGCCGCAGGGGCGGTGCCCGCGGCCCTCGGCTCGGAGACCGGCGGCTCGGTGCGCCAGCCGGCGAGCTTCTGCGGGATCGTGGGGATCAAACCGAGCTATGGCCGGGTGAGCCGCTACGGCCTCGTCGCTTTCGGGTCGTCGCTCGATGCGGTGAGCACCTTCGGCCGCACGGTAGATGATGCAGCACGGGTCCTGGCCGCAATGAGCGGACACGATCCGCTCGATGCGACAACGATCGCCCAGCCGCCACTGGTGCTGGATCCACCGCGACGTGACTTGAAGGGCCTCACCATCGGCTTACCCGCCGAATATTTCCCGCGCGATCTGCACAAAGGAGTGCGGGCAGGCCTCGACCGGGCGATCAAGGCGGTAAAGGAGCTAGGGGGGACGATCAAGGAGGTCTCGCTGCCGCATACCCGCTATGCGGTGCCGACCTACTACATCATCGCTCCGGCCGAAGCCGCCGCGAACCTCGCGCGATATGACGGAGTACGATACGGCCAGCGGCGAGTCGGACCGGCAGGCGATCTCCGCGCACTCTACCAGGCTACGCGCGGCCAGGGGTTCGGCGCCGAGGTTCGTCGCCGGATTCTGATCGGAACCTATGTGCTGAGTTCAGGCTATTACGACGCTTATTACCGGAAGGCGCAACAGGTGCGGGCTCTGCTGGCCGAGGACTTCCGGCGCGCCTTCGACGCCGGCTGCGACATGCTGCTGACGCCGACGACGCCAACTCCCGCTTTCAAAGCGGGCGAGAAGACCGAGGATCCGGTCGCGATGTACCTGGCGGACATCTTCGTTTGTCCGGTCAACCTGGCCGGTCTGCCCGCGGTGAGTTTCCCGGTCGGTCGATCGGAAGGTTTGCCGCTGGGCGCCCAGCTCATCGCGCCGAATTTCGCCGAAGCCAGAATGCTGAGCGCGGCGGCGGCCCTCGAAGCGGCGCTCGACGCTGCCGCGGAGGTGCGCTGATGACCTGGGAAACGGTGATCGGCCTCGAGGTCCACGCTCAGCTGCTGACCAAGTCGAAGATGTTCTGTGGCTGCGCCAACAAGTTCGGCGCGCCTCCCAACACGCTGGTGTGCCCGGTGTGTCTCGGTCTGCCAGGGGCGCTCCCGGTGCCTAACGAACAGGCGATCCGTCTCGCGACGCAGGCCGCGAGGGCGCTGGGATGCACGGTGCACCCGCGCAGCATCTTCGCCCGGAAGAATTACTTCTATCCCGATCTGCCCAAGGGATACCAGATCTCCCAGTTCGATCAGCCGCTGGCGACCGGCGGCACGATCTGGTGCGAGTCGCCCGAGCGGGGACGGATCGGTATCGGGGTCACCCGGCTCCATCTCGAGGAGGATGCCGGCAAATCGCTGCACGACCGGCTCCCCGGCAAGACCGCGATTGATCTCAATCGGGCAGGAACTCCGCTGGTCGAGATCGTGAGTGAGCCCGACCTCCGCAGTCCGGCGGAGGCGCGAGCCTATCTCACGACGCTCAAGCAGATCCTGGTCTACGCCGAGGTGAGTGACTGCAACATGGAGGAAGGAAGCCTCCGGGTGGACGCGAACATCTCGATCCGCCGTCCCGGCGACTCCAAGCTCGGCACCAAGGCGGAAGTCAAGAACATGAACAGCTTCGCCAATGTCGAACGGGCGCTGATCGTCGAGCACGATCGCCAGGTGGCGCTGCTCGAGAGTGGGGCACGGGTGGAGCAGGTGACCATGCTGTTCAATGCCGCCTCTGGAACGGTGAAGCCGATGCGCTCCAAGGAGGAGAGCCACGACTACCGGTATTTCCCCGATCCGGATCTGCCGCCCCTGGTGCTCACTCCAAAGTGGATCGAGGAGCAGCACGCAGCACTCCCCGAGCTGCCCGAGCCCAAGCGGGAGCGCTTCATGACCCGCTACGCCATCACCGCGTACGACGCCGGCGTCCTCGCCTCCGAGCGGCCGGTGGCGGATTACTTCGAGGCGGTGGTGGGAGCTGGAGCGGAAGCAAAGGCGGCCGCCAACTGGGTGATGGGTGAGGCGATGAGCGGCTACAACGAGACCGGCCGATTCGGTGTAAGTGCCGAACGGCTCTCGAAACTGATCGGATTGGTCAAGGAAGGCGTGGTCAGTCTCCAGGCGGCCAAGCGAGTCTATCCGGAGCTGGTGGATGGAAACGAGGAGCCCCGCGCCGTTGCCGAACGGCTGGGACTGATTCAGGTCGGCGATGCCAACACGCTCGGTGCCTGGGTCGAGGAAGTCCTCGCCGCCAACCCCTCCGAGGTGGAGCGCTTCCGGGGTGGGGAAGCCAAACTCATGGGCTTCTTCGTGGGACTTGTGATGAAGAAGAGCGGGGGTAAGGCGGATCCCAAAGCTGTACAGCCGCTGCTAGACTGAAAAGCTGCAAGTAAGATAGTACCAGACCAGTACAGACGAGTAAGAAGGAATCCACTCGGTACTCGGTACTCGACTACTAGGTACTCACTATCTCACGCTAGTTCCCCCAAAGCGTCAGAAACTCCGGATCGACAGTCACCGTCCCGTACCGCACAACCCAATGCAGATGCGGGCCGGTGACCCGTCCGCTCTTTCCCACCGCTCCAATGATCTGCCCCCGCTCGACCGTGTCTCCCTGGGCCACTGCGGTGCTGCTCAAGTGGAAGTAGGCTGAGACGAGCCCTTCGCCGTGGTCGAGATACAGCACTCGACCCGCCAGATAGAAGTCCGCCACCATTGCGACCACGCCACGATTCGTAGCCCGTACCGGATCTCCCACCGCACCGGCGTAGTCAGTGCCCAGATGCCGGCTCACCGCTTTGCCGTTGAACTCCCTCCCGGTGCCGAAGATGCTGGTGATCCGGCTGTCTCGCGGCGGCAGGAAGGCATCCTGCCACTGGCGCGGGGTGCTTTGAGAGCGAACTCCGATCTCTCGTGCGCGCGCTATCTCCTTGTCGATCCGGACCTGTGCCGCGCTGTCCGGCTTCGCCATGGCCGGTGCGACACGAAGCTTCTCCATCGTGTAGTCGGGCTGACGCACGAACACGCTCGCGGCAACGGTGTCCTGGGACCCATCGCTGTAAGAGATCCGCAGTATGACAGGGAAAGAATCGGGGCCTTCGATTGGAATTCCGGCCAGCGCTACGAAGTGTCCAGCACCCTGGGCCTCGAAATGGAGCGGCTCGCCTCCCGCGGTGCCCTCCACCCAGCTCCACGGCCGGTCGGACGTCGCCGTGTCACTGGCGACTAGTCGTACCAGGCTTCCCCGGACCGGTCGTTCCGGCTCAACGGTGAGCAGCAAGGCCGGCGGGCGCTGAAAGGTCTCCCGCAAGGAGCAGAAGTGCCGCGATCGCCAGCATCAGAGAAGATTCAGCTGTCGCGCCAGGGCGTCTTGACCCTGCGCGGATGGCCAGAAATCAGGGTTCCGCTCCGGTAATCCGAATCGCTCCTGGGCAACGCCCTGAAGCCGCTTCGGGTCCTTCCATGCTCCGGCGAGCAGGGCTTCTCTTCGCAGCCGCTTCGCCGTCCGCAACGCGTCTTCTCCCGAGGGATCCAGTTGCCGCGGCTCGGCCTCCGGCTCGGCCAGCGTTCCCATCACATAGTCGAAGGAAAGTGAGATGTGCCGCTCGATGTCGTCGGCCGCAAGCTCCCAGCGGCTGTGTTGCTGTGCCACCTGAAAGGCGCGCTGCCATCCCTGCGACTCGGTGAGGTGAACCATGCCGCGAAACAGCCGCCGGTTGGTGCGAACGCTGAAAATGGTCGGGGCGAGAATCTGATCCAGGTGGGTGTCGGCCGGAGTGTGGTCCAGCAGGATCACCTCCTTGGCCGTGCGGGCAAACTCGTCACCCAGCGGCGTCTCGAAGCGGCTCTCCCAATACGAGTGGCCGAAGCCACTCGTCGTACTGGTCAACAAGAGCTGGCGGGGCACAAAGTAGTTATGTGCCACCGTGTCGGCCGCGAGATGACAGAGATATCCCAGGCCAAAAGCCCGCAACGCGTCGATCTTCGCGTGATCGTAGATCTGCTGGCCAACATGCCAGGAGTGGCAGTGCCGGCCGACCGGCGCGTACTTCTTCGCGATGGAGGTGTCTGCCGCGATGTTGCCGTAGAGAAAATCAAAGGGAAAGGCCCGGAGGAGATCGGCGATTGGCGATGGGAGGATCCCCAGGTTCGCCAGGACCGACTCGCCGAGGTAGATGTGGGTGCCCGGTGTCCAGCCGTACAGGTGATTCGGGACGATCAGGGTGACGAGGCCGAAACAGACCAACAGGAGGGCGGCGCGCCGGAGAATCAACGGTGTTTACCCGCGCCGAGCAGGCGGCGCACCCAGCGGTACCAGGAGGCCCGCGTGCGGAAGCTGCGGAGCGTCGTGGCGACATCCAGCGCGGTTTCCTCGATCTCGCTCTCGAGTACGTCGTAGACCGCTTCGAGGTCGATCAGGCGGTCCTTCACCTTGACCCTCAGTGCGCGACTCGCCTCGACGACGTCTTCCGCCTCGTTGCCCAGTTTGGCCGCGAGTTGACGGGCCTCATCGCCGAGGTGGTGGACCGAATCCAGCGCGGGCGCCAGGTCCTTGCGCAGGTTCTCCACCGCTCGGCCCAGGTTTTCGATCTGCCCGGCGGCGGCTTTCGCGGTGGCGGCGACGACCAGAGCGATCACGGCGAAGCTGCCCGCAATGATCACCAGGGAAATCGCAACGGTGGGCCCGACCCATCCCGCAACCGTGATCACGGTATCCTGAAGCAGCAACATCTTCCCAAGATAACCGTGGCGCTTGACGATGCCACCGGCCGTCGTGACCTTTGGCCATGCCTCCACGCTTCCAGGTCCGCGGCGGGCGACCCCTGCGCGGAACCGTCTTGCCCGCCGGCAACAAGAACGCGGCGCTCCCTGCGCTCACTGCCACACTCCTCGCCGACGGCCCGGTGACGCTGCAACAACGTGCCGCGAATCCGCGACGTGGAAACCATGATCGCGCTGCTCGTGGATCTCGGCGCCCAAGTCGATTGGCACGGAACCAACACGCTGCGGGTTGACGCGCGCGCGGCACGCCCGAAAGCGCTCGATCCCGCGCTCTGCGCCCGGATCCGGGCTTCCATCCTGCTGGCCGGACCGCTGCTCGCCCGATTCGGCTCGGTCACCTTGCCACCGCCGGGTGGAGACGTCATCGGCCGGCGCCGGGTGGATACCCACTTCCTCGCGCTGGAGCAGCTGGG
The DNA here is from genome assembly GCA_963821525.1 of uncultured Gemmatimonadales bacterium. Taxonomy (GTDB): domain Bacteria; phylum Gemmatimonadota; class Gemmatimonadetes; order Gemmatimonadales; family GWC2-71-9; genus DATBGE01. The sequence continues at coordinate 1,042,015 of CAWGED010000005.1, forward strand.
CGCGGAGCTGACGGTCGGCGAGAGCTACAAGATCGAAGGCAAGAGGCTGACAGGCGCCGAAATCTTCCTGGACGAACCGAGCGTAACCGGCACCGAGAACGCGCTGCTTGCCGCGGTCATGGCGCATGGCCGTACGGTCCTGCGCAACGCCGCCGCCGAGCCGCACGTGCAGGATGTAGCGCGTCTGCTCATCGCGATGGGCGCGTCGATCGAAGGAATCGGCACCAACGTCTACACCATCGAGGGCGGTCGCCCTCTTGGCGGCTGCGAATTCACCATTGGCCCCGATCACATCGAGATCGCGAGCTTCATCGGGCTCGCCGCGGTCACCGACGGAGCGATCACGATCGAAGGCGTCCGGTCCGATGATCTGCGCAGCACCCTGTTCGGCTTCGAGCGGCTCGGCGTCCGCCCGCGGGTGGACGGGCAACGGCTGGTCGTTGACTCCGGGCAAGAGCGCCGGATCCGTCCCGACCTGGGAGGCCATGTTCCCAAGCTCGAGGATGGTCCCTGGCCTGCGTTCCCCGCGGATGCGATGTCCATCGCCGTGGTGACCGCCACCCAATGCGAAGGAATGGTGCTGATCTTCGAGAAGATGTTCGAGTCGCGGCTGTTCTTCGTGGACAAACTCATCGGGATGGGTGCCCGAATCGTCCTCTGCGACCCCCATCGCGTCGTAGTGTCCGGGCCGTCCCAGCTCCGAGGCGGCACAGTGGAGTCTCCCGACATTCGCGCCGGCATGGCCATGTTGCTCGCCGCCCTGGCCGCGGAAGGCACCAGCACCATTCACAACGTTGGCCAGATCGAGCGGGGGTACGAGCAGATCGATTCCCGGCTCCGAGCCCTTGGGGCAGAGATTGAGCGATTTGAATAGCGAGTACGGCGCACCTGGTACCGAGTACCGAGCACGGCGGGAAGAACCGGTCGAGGGCACGGTTCCGAGGTTTACCATCCCCGATTGGCGGGAGCGATTCGGGGTCGTTGCCGGAATCACCGGGCGGGGCAGCGAGGAGGGCAGGGGATTCGACCTCGGCCTCTGGACCGATGCGCCGGTGCACGACGTGATGACCCGGTGGAGGGCGTTCAGGCGGGCGGAGCCCGGCTTCGATGCGACCGTACTGGGGAACCAGGTGCATCAGACCGCCGTCCAATTCCACGCTTCGGGCAAAGGTTGGATTCAGCTCGAGGGGCTGGACGGTCACGCGACGTCAACCAAGGGCATTCTGCTCACCGTCACCGTGGCCGACTGCATTCCTGTTTACCTCCTGGATCCCGTGAAGAAGGCCGTGGCTCTCCTGCACGCCGGTTGGCGGGGAATCGCTGGTCGTATCCTTGCCCAGGGAGTCGAGACCTTGGGTGAAGCCGTTGGATCTGATCCGGCTGATCTGGTAATGCACTGTGGTGTAGGGATTTGTGGCAACTGCTATGAAGTAGGTTCTGAAGTCATGGAGGGCTGTGGAAAAGCCGCCGAAGGCTCAGGACCCTGGCATTTGGATCTGCGCTCGGTGCTGGCTGAGCAGGCGGGACTTCTGGGGATCGGCTCCGTGTCGGTTTCCGAATGGTGCTCCGCACACGACGCCCGGTACTTCTATAGTCACCGCCGGTCCCGGGGGTCCGACGGTCGAATGGTCGCGTATTTGGGGATGCCGAAGAGCTCCTAGCTGCGGTGACGGGTTCTTAGTCAGGTAGTGGGGAGTAGGTGGTAGGGAGTGGGGCCCCACCACCCACCACCCCTACTCAGCACTGCCGCCGCACCCCCTCATTCGCAATTGACGAATCCATCCCCCCGACACTAGACTTACGCCGCTGTTCGGGGATCTCCGAGCCGGGGGTCGCAGGACGAGTGGGGGAGTTCCCCCACATTTTTTTTCTAAGTCCTGATGCCTTCCTACCCGCTGCTCGACCCGGTCCGCCGCCACGTCGCCGCCATGGGGTTCGAGTTAATCGAATTCCACATGGGTGGCCCGCCGCAGCGCCCCCTGATTCAGGTCAGGATTGATCGCCCGGATAGCACACCCGGGCACGGCGTGACCGCCGAGGATTGCGTCCAGGTTAGCCGTTCCCTGGCACGCGTGCTCGAGGCGGAGGCCCAGCCTGGCGCCCGCTATCTGGTGCAGGCTTCCTCGCCCGGGTTTGAGCGACCGGTCCGTTTCGTCGAACACTGGCGGCGTTACCTGGGCCGGGAAGTACGAGTGACGGCACGCGGGCTATCCGGGCATCCGCGCGCCACAGTAGTCGCAGTGCCCGACGATGATCATGTCCAGCTTCGCCTCGCTGACGGCGAGCCTTATTTGCTCGCGCTCGAGAATCTCAAAGAGGCGACCCTGTTGATGGACTCGGCCTCCTGAGGCCGCGAGAGGGAGAAGAGGATGTCCGCTTCGGCAGAAGTCCTGGCCGCAATTCGCGAGTTATCGACCACCAAACAGCTCGACCGCAACGAGCTGCTGGAGTTGCTGCGCGACGGTATTCACGCGGCGCTGGTCCGGCGTTACGGCCCCAATGTCCGCTTCGAGCTCAGCTTCGATGAGCTCAAAGGCACGATTCGCATCGTCCGCCTGAGACAGGTGGTGGAGGCGGTCGAGGATTCGAGCGCCCAGGTCTCCCTCGAGGAAGCCCAGTACGAGGATCCCGAGTTCGCGCCCGGCGACATGTTGGAAGAGGATGTTCCCTTCGCCGAGTTCGGCCGGCTCGCGGTGCAGGCGGCGAAGCAAAGGATTATCCAGCGGGTGCGCGAAGGCGAACGTACCCGGATCCGCGAAGAGTTTGCCGGCAAGGTCGGCGAGCTGCTTTCGGGAGAGGTCCAGCAGATCGAGCGCGGCAAGCTGGTCATCATGCTCAACAAGTTTCGGGAGGCGGAAGCCATCATTCCGTACCGGGAACAGAATCACCGGGAGAAGTTCCACCAGGGCGACACCATCCGGGCGGTGCTGAAGCGGCTCGAGGAAACCCCCAAGGGCCCACGGCTCATTCTCTCTCGCGCCGACCCGCTCTTCGTGAAGGCGCTGTTCAAGCTGGAAGTCCCCGAAATTCAGCAGGGCGTGGTCGACATCCGGGCTTGGGCCCGGGAAGTCGGCAGCCGTACCAAGATCGCGGTGATCTCCCGCGATGACGCCATCGATCCCGTCGGCGCCTGCGTGGGACTCAAGGGTTCCCGGGTGCAAGCGGTGGTGAATGAGCTGGGTGGCGAGCGCATCGACATCGTGCCGTGGTCTCCCGATCCGGAGCGCTTCGCGCGACTGGCGCTGGCTCCGGCCCGGGTGGCGAAAGTGTTCTCCGATCCGGAGAGCAAGACGATCCAGGCGGTGGTGGACGAGGATCAGCTGTCGCTGGCGATTGGCCGCAACGGGCAGAACGTGCGCCTCGCCTCTGAGCTCACCGGGTGGAAGATCGATCTCTACTCCAGCCGCGAATGGCTGGAGCGCGGTGGAGAGGGCCCGCTGTTCGCGCCGCTCCCGCCGGAAGACGAGTCGGTCACCCAGGTGCCGCTGACGGAACTGAAGGGGCTTTCTCCCGAGCTGCTCGCCATCCTGAACGGTGCGGGGTACCAGACCCTGAACGACGTACTCGATCTCGAACGGGACGAGGTGGCACAGCTGCCCGGCATGACCCAGGAGCGGGCCGATCAGCTGATGGCGCTGCTCGCCGAGCTAACCGACGAGGACAGCGACGACGGCCGCGGCGGATCCTGATCGGCTCCTCCGCCTTCTCGGCCTCGGCTATCGGGGCCGTAAGGTCGTGATCGGGGTCGATCGGGTGCGGGCCGGGCTCCAGGCCGACAAGTTCGCCTGCCTTGTGGTGGCGGCGGACGCGAGCCCACGAGCGTTGGAGAAGGTGGTTCGGCTGGCGACTGCGCGTCGGGTACCGTTGTTTCGCGGTCCCGCCGCGGATGCGATCGGCCAACGGCTTGGTGAAGCCGGGAATCATGGTGGCAGGAGTGGTAGATCGAGCGCTGGCTCGCGGACTCGCAGCCGCGAGTGGCAGCTCGTTCCAGACGGAGGGTTGATGGTCAAGACCAGAGTGCACGACCTCGCAGCGGAGTTCGGGGTCCCGGCAGAACAAGTGATGGGGATGCTTAAGGACATGGGCATCTTCGTGCGCAGCCACATGTCGGGACTTGAGGATGGACAGGTGTCCGCCGTGCGGGTGCGCTGGGAGCGCGAAAAGCGGAAAGCGGCCGATGAGCCGGCGCCGAAGAAGGGCCGCCGTAAGGCTGCCAAGGCGGCCGCCCCGCCCGAGCCGGTATCGGTAGAGGCCGGGAAGCCGAGCAAGCGTCGTCGCACTGCGGCGGAGGTTGCTCAGTCGGAGGCGTAGGCCGAAGCCGAACGCGCTGCCGAAGCGCTGGCAATGGACCTGATTCGTCCGATCGAGCGCCCCGTCGAGGCCGCGTTGCCCGCTTCGCTGGAAGAGCGCGCGAAGGCCCTCTTCAAGGACCTGCCTCCTGCCTCAGGAGATACTGGCGACTCGGAAGCTCCAACCGCGACCGAGCCGGTCGCGGCTTCACCGTTCCCGCCGGCCTCTCGTCCGGCTGACGCTCCGCCATTACCTCCGCGTCCGTCGGTGCCGGGTCGGACTCCAATGATTCCCACCCGCGTTTCGCGGCCGGCCGCACCTCAAGGCGGTCGCCCCACTGGTCCGTCGCGTCCCCGTCCCGTGTTCAGCAGCAGCGCTCCGCCGGCTCCGGGTCAGCGCGGTTCCGGTCCCCCGCAGCGCGGTTCCGGTCCCCCTCAGCGCGGTGCGGGTCCGAGCGTCCCCGGTGGTCCCGCCACCGGCGAGCGGGGTCGCAATTTCGGCCCCGATGCCGAGAAGGGCGGCGGACGTAAGAAAGGGAAGAAGGGCCGTAAGTCTTCCGTGGACCAGGAAGCGGTGCAGGCGAACATCCTCAAGACGCTGCAGGGGATGCGCGGTGGAGTGGGCCGGAAAGGCCGCGGCCGCGATATGACCGGGTACCAGGAGCAGCTCGCTCGCGCGGCCGAAGAGAAGGAACGGGAGAAGACTCGGGTCAGGGTCAACGAGTTCATCTCGGTCTCCGAGCTCGCCGACCTGATGAAAGTCCCCGCGACCCAGATCGTGCAGCTCGCGTTCAAGGAGCTGGGACTCATGGTCACGGTGAACCAGCGCCTCGACTTCGACCAGATCGAATTGATCGCGTCGGAATTCGGCTTCCAGGCGGTCAAAGAAGAGGAGTACGCCGCCGACCTCGCGACCGAGGAGACCCAGACCGACGTAGATGAAATCACCCAGCCGCGCCCGCCGGTGGTCACCATCATGGGTCACGTGGACCACGGTAAGACCTCGCTGCTGGACTACATCCGGAAAGCGAACGTGGTGGCTGGTGAAGCAGGCGGAATCACCCAGCACATCGGCGCCTATCACGTCACGCTCGCGAGCGGCAAGCAGATCACCTTCCTCGACACGCCGGGTCACCAGGCCTTTACCGCCATGCGTGCCCGCGGCGCTCAGGTCACCGATATCGTGGTCCTGGTCGTCTCGGCCGAAGACGCGGTGATGCCCCAGACGGTGGAAGCGATCAGCCACGCCAAGAATGCCGGCGTACCGCTCATCGTCGCGATCAACAAGATCGATCTCCCTGCTGCCAACGTGCAGAAGGTGAAGCAGGACCTGTTGGCCCACAACGTCGTGCTGGAAGAGTTCGGCGGCACCGTACTGGCCACCCCGATTTCGGCCAAGAAGGGTACCGGGGTAGACAAGCTGCTCGAGCAGATCCTGCTGCAGGCGGAGATTCTCGATCTGCGTGCCAATCCCGACCGCGCCGCATCCGGCGCCGTGATCGAAGCCACCCTGGACCCGGGCAAGGGGCCGCTGGCCACCATCCTGGTGCAGCGCGGCACCCTGCGGGTGAGCGAGAACTTCATCAGCGGCAAGTTCTCCGGCCGGGTGAAGGCGCTGTTCGATGAGCGGGGCAAGAACATCAAGGAGGCGGGACCTTCGATTCCGGTGCAGATCCTCGGCTTCGAGGGCACTCCGTCGCCCGGCGACAGCTTCCTCGTCGTGGCCGACGCCGTCGAGGCGCGCGAGATCGCCCAGAAGCGGCAGCGGCTCGACCGGGAGGCGCAGAACCGCCGCACCACGCGCGGTGGCACTCTCGAGGATCTCTCCCGCCAGCTGGCCCAGGGCCAGATCGGCGCGTTGCGACTCATCATCAAGGCCGACCAGGGCGGCCCGGCCGAGGCGCTGGCCGACGCGCTGGCCCAGCTCAGCACGGGCGAAGTACGGGTGGACATCGTCCTTCGTGGGGTCGGCTCGATCAGCGAGAGCGACGTCCTGCTGGCCAAGGCCTCCGGAGCCATCGTCATCGGCTTCCACGTGCGGCCCGACGCGGGAGCCCGCGCCGCGGCGGAACGGGAATCGGTGGACATCCGAACCTACCGCATCATCTACGAGGCGGTGGACGATGTGCGGGCGGCGCTCGAAGGCTTGCTCAAGCCGGAATCGAAGGAAACCGTCCTGGGCGATGCGCAGGTGCTGCAGCTGTTCAAGGTGAGCAAGGTAGGCACCATTGCCGGTTGCATGGTGAGGAACGGGACGATTCAGCGCACCGGCCGGGTCCGCGTGGTCCGGGACGGAGTCCAGATCTACGACGGGACTATCTCGAGTCTCAAGCGCTTCAAGGACGACGTGAAGGAAGTGCGCGAAGGGCTCGAGTGCGGTATCGGTGTCGAGAACTTCAACGACCTCAAGGTCAGCGACATGATCGAGAGCTACCGGGTGGAGGAAGTGAAGCGGACCCTGGCCGGAAGCGCGGCGGGGTCGGGGACGGGGTGAGAGGGATTGCTGATTGCTGATTGATGATTGCTGAATGACCAAAGGCAGCTTTTTTCAATCAGCAATCAGCAATCGTCAATCGTCAATTATGCACACCGCCGTCCAGACCTGGGTATTGCACCTCGAGGGCTGCCAGTCGCTCAAGGACAAGCGGTCGGTGCTTCAGTCCCTCAAGGCGGAACTCAGGCGGCGGCTCAATGTCTCGGTGGCGGAAGTCGGAGCACAGGACCTGTGGCAGCGCGCCGAGCTCGCCTGCGCCGCTGTGGGGTCGGACCGGCGAGTCGTGGACGAAATGCTGCGAACAGCGGACGGCATCGTCGAGGCGGCCGATGGCGTCCGCATCATTGATACGGTGGTGACGCAGGTATGAAGGGACCATCCCGGCGGCCTGAACAGATGGCCGAAACGGTGCGGCAAGTGGTGAGCGACGCGCTGCTCACCGAGGTACGCGACCCACGGATCGGCATGGTCACGGTGACTCGCGTCGTGGTCAGCAACGAGTTGTCGTGGGCCACGGTGAGCGTCAGCGTGATGGGCGAGGAAGCCGACAAGACGCGGGCGCTGGAAGGGCTCCGCAGCGCGGCGGGCTTCTTTCGGTCGAAGCTGGGAAAGGCGCTGCACACCCGCATCGTCCCGGAAGTGAAGTTCGAGCTGGATCGGGGTCTGGAGCACGCTGCCCGGATCAACGCGGTGCTGGCCGAGCTCAAGCGGGAGGACCCGGCCTGAAGTCAGGCGCGCTGCTGGTGGACAAGCCGGTTGGACCCACTTCGCACGACGTGGTGATCCGGGTCCGGCGCGCGCTGCATATGAAGGCGGTCGGGCACACCGGGACCCTGGATCCGTTCGCGAGCGGGCTGCTGGTGATCCTGCTCGGTCGCGCGACGAGGTTGGCGCAGTTCGTGGAGCGGCACGATAAGACCTACCGGGCGACGGCGAAACTCGGCGTGCGAACCACGACCGATGACCTGACGGGTGAAATCATCAGCCTCGTTCCCCCTCTCCGCGACGCGGAGAGGGGGCCAGGGGGTGAGGTACCGAGCCGCCGAGCCGTCGAGGCAACCCTCCACGGCTTCCTCGGCCCGCAAAAGCAACGGCCGCCGGCGTTTTCGGCGCGGAAGATCGGTGGGGAACGAAGCTATCGTCTGGCCAGGCGCGGCGTGACGCTGGAGCTGCCCGAGTCGGATGTAACGGTGCACTCGTTGGAGCTGATGGAATTTCGCTTTCCGGAGCTGGTGTTCCAGACTCGGGTGAGTGCCGGGACCTACGTTCGGGCTCTCGCCCGCGATATCGGCGAGGTGTTGGGAACCGGCGCGCATCTGACTGCGCTCCGACGGGAAGCAATCGGATCACTGCGGATCGAGCAGGCCGTGTCGCTCGAGGTGCTCAGTACCGAGACCCCGATCCTGACGCCGCTTTCGGTACTGGGACATCTGCCCAGGATCGAGCTGAGCGAGGCGCAAGTGACGGACGTGGGTCATGGGCGCGCGGCCCAGATCCAGCCCGAGTTCACTTCCAGCGGATCCGTTGCCGGTGTGGGAGCGGGGGACCGTCTGATCGCCGTGGGACGAGTTGAGGACAAGCTCTTCCGTCCTGAAGTGGTGCTGGAGCCCGCGGAGAGCTGATGTCCGTTTTGCCCGAGTATCCGAACGGCACGACGGTGACCGTCGGCATGTTCGATGGAGTGCACCGCGGGCATCAGGCGGTTCTTCGCGAGATCGTGGATCGGGCACGCGTCGCGGGACGGAAGAGCGTGCTCGTCACCTTCGAGCCGCATCCGCTCGAGGTGGTGAACCCTCAGGCCGCGCCACCGCTTCTCACGTCGGGAGCCGAACGCCGTGAGGCGCTGGCCCAGACCGGACTGGACTACGTCGTGTTCCTCCGGTTCGACCGGGAGCTGGCGAGTTACAGCCCGGAGCGGTTCGTTCGGGAGGTGCTGATCGGCCGCTGCCGCATGCGCGAGCTGGTGATCGGTCACGATCACGGCTTCGGGCGCGGACGCAGTGGCGACGTCGAGACCCTGCGACGGCTTGGCGCCACTGATGGCTTCACGGTGGACGTGGTCGGTCCGGTGGAGCTGGGTGGCCATCCGGTCTCCAGCACCCAGATCCGTCGCGCCGTCGCCGGGGGCGACCTGGCCACCGCGCAACGGCTGCTCGGGCGACCCTATTCCGTGAGCGGCGTCGTAGAACGCGGGGCAGGACGGGGCAGAACGATCGGAGTGCCCACGATCAACCTGGGTGGAGTCCCAGCGAGGAAGTTGCTGCCGCCGGACGGGGTCTACGCCGCGACGGTGGAGTGGGCCGGAGGTAGAGTCGGAGGAATGCTCAATCAGGGGCCCAAGCCGACGTTCGGAGATCTGCGGCGAAGCGTGGAAGTGCACCTCTTCGGGGTGGACGCGAATCTCTACGGGCAGTGGGTGAAGGTCGAGTGGGTGGAGCGGCTGCGCGACGTGATGACCTTCGCGTCGCCGGAGAAACTGGTGGAACAGTTGCAGCGAGACCGGGCGGACGCAGCGGCGGCACTGAGCCGAATCAGTGCTGACCAGCGTCATGTCTCACATACCTGACAAGGACGATGCTCGATTCCATTCGATCGCGCGTAATCATCATCGCGTTGCTCATCATCGGCTCCATCGTCGCGCTCATTCCGCGCAATACGACGATCCGGGAGCGCGACGTCAATACCGGCGTCATGCGCGACACGACCGTGCGCCGGGTTCCGCTCAAGCTGGGTCTCGACCTTCAGGGTGGAATGCACCTTGGCCTCGAGCTCGACCAGTCGAGCCGCGTCTCGGCCGACCCGTCGCGGGATCTCGACCTGGCCCTCACCGTGTTGCGCAAGCGGATCGACGAGTTCGGGGTGACCGAGCCGCTGATCCAGAAGCAGGGCGATGACCGGATCATCGTGGAACTGGCGGGCATCACCGATCCCGCCCGGGCCAAGGCCATCGTGCAGCGGAGCGCCTTCCTCGAGTTCCGCATCACCGACCGGAGCGAGGCGCTGGAAAAGGCGCTCCCCGCTCTGGACCGGGCACTGCAACGCGCGGGGGTGAAGCCGGCGGCAGGCGCCCCGACCCAGCCGAGCGCGGTCACCCAACTGCTGCAGGGCGATACCGGGAAGAAGGCCGCCGCGACCGATACCGGCGTCGTGGTTGGCGGCGTACTGAGCAGCCTGATCCAGAGTGGCGCCCAGGCGGGATACTCGCCCGTTCCGGGGGAGTACCTCGTGAAGGAGACCGCGTTCCCGCGGGTCGATAGCCTGCTGCATCTTCCCGAAGTGCAATCGGCACTGCCGCGGAACCTGGTGCTGCGCTGGGCCTCGAGCGCAACCAGCGTGGGGGCCGAGTCCTACCGGCTGCTCTATTCGCTGGAGGACCGCGCGATCGTCACCGGTCAGAACCTGGTGGATGCCAAGGAGGAGATCGATCCGCTCACCAGCGGTCCGATCGTCACCTTCGAGCTCGACCGGACCGGCGCCCGCAAATTCGGCGATGGCACCGGACGGAACATCGGCAACTACATGGCGATTCTCCTGGATGACCGGGTGCAGGGCAGGCCACCGGTGATTCAGAGCCGGATCGACCGGCGGGGGCAGATCACTCTGACCGGCCGCACCTTCCAGGAAGCGCGGGACCTGGCCCTGACGCTGAGAGCCGGCGCGCTGCCGATTCCTCTCAAGGTGGTTGACTACCGGCAGGTCGGCGCGAGCCTGGGGCAGGACTCGATTCGAAAGGGCATCACCGCCGGCGTCGTCGGCAGCATCATCGTGATTCTGATCATGATCGGGTACTACCGGGTCGCCGGAATTCTCGCGGTCTTTGCCCTGGCGATCTACATCCTGTTCACCCTGGGCGGGCTTGCGTCGCTGGACGCGACACTCACGCTGCCCGGCCTCGCCGGTATCGTGGTCTCGATCGGCCTCGCGGTAGACGCGAACGTGCTGATCTTCGAACGCATACGGGAAGAGCTGGCGCTGGGGAAGACAATCCGTCTGGCCATTGATGAGGGCTTCAAGCGGGCGATGGAACGCGATCGTGGACTCCAACGTCTGCGCCATCGTAACCGCCTTGCTGCTCTACCAGTTCGGTACCGGTCCGGTGAAGGGCTTTGCGGTTACCCTCACCCTGGGCACCCTCGCCTCGATGGTGACGGCCATCTTCGTCACCCGCACCTTCTTCATGATCTGGCTTGAGCGCCGGCCGAACATGACCACGCTGAGTATCTGACCCATGCGCCGCGTCTTCACTAACACCAAGATCGATTTCATCGGGGTACGCCGGTACGCCTACATCTTCACGGCGATCTGGTTCATCCCCGGTCTGATTCTCCTGCTGATCCGTGGGCTCAACTACAGCATCGAGTTCACCGGAGGCACCCTGGTGCAGATCGCCAGCCAGGTGCCGGTGGACGTCGAGCAAACTGCGTAGCGCTTGGATCACGAGGGCGTGCCCGGCGCAGAGATCCAGTCATTCGGCGCCGACAGCGAGTACGTGGTTCGAGCGCGGCTCAGCAAGGAGGCGCCCGACCAGGACAACACCGACGCCACGGTGAACGCTGTCCGGAAGGCGCTGGATTCAAGCCTGGGCGAGGGGAAGTACACCATCGGCCGCACCGAGGCCGTGGGGCCCAAGGTCGGCGGTGAGCTTCGCCAGAAGGCCTTGACCGCGATTCTTCTCGCGTTCGTTGCCATCCTCATCTATCTCGCGTTCCGGTTCGAGTGGCGCTTCGGCCTGTCGTCTATTCTCGCCACGGCGCACGACGTGCTCGGCACGGTCATCTTCATCAGCGTTCTGCACCTCGAGGTCAGTCTCGTGGTCGTGGGCGCGGTGCTGTCGGTGCTGGGTCTCTCGCTCAACGAGACCATCATCATCTTCGACCGGGTGAGAGAGAACGAGCGGCATCGCCGCTATCCCGATCTCCGCACCACCCTCAACCGGTCCATCAACGAGACGCTACCCCGCACCGTGCTGACCCACGGCACCGCGCTCGCCACGATGATGACGCTGGCCATCTTCGGCGGCGAGGTGATCCGCCCCTTCGCCCTCGTCATGTTCTTCGGCGTCTTCACCGGCATCTTCTCGTCGATGTTCATCGCCCCGGCCTTCCTGCTTTACATCCGTCGCCGCTGGCCGCCCGTCGGCGCCGCGGCGCCGCGGTCGACCCGCGCCCCCGCGGGCCGTGCCGCCCAGCCCGTGGGGTAAGAGGCTGATCGACACCCACTGCCACCTCGCCGATCCGGCCTTCGACCCGGATCGGGAGGGAGTGCTGGAGCGTGCGTGGGCGGCTGGTGTCGAGCATGTCGTAGTGATCGGGGAAACCCCGGCGACCGCCGAGAAGGCACTGGGGCTGGCGGCGACCGACGCTCGCCTTTCGGCGACTGCCGGCCTTCATCCCCACGAAGCGCGGCACTGGACCTCCGAGACCGAGGCCTGGCTTGCGCAGCAACTGCGGGATCCGCGGGTGGTGGCGGCCGGCGAGATGGGGCTGGACTACCACTACGACCATTCTCCGCGCGAGGTGCAGCGGGAGGTCTTCGATCGCCAGCTCGGCCTCGCCACTGCGGCGAGTCGTCCGGCCGTGATCCACGCGCGTGAAGCGGACGACGATGTAGCCGCCATCCTGCGCAACCACCCTCGGGCGACTGCGATCCTTCATTCGTTCAGCAGCGGGCCGGCCCTCTTGCGGGCCGGGCTGGACCTCGGTCACTATGTGTCGTTCAGTGGGATGATCACTTTCAAGAGTTGGCGGCTCGATGCGGCGATCCTGGAGGTCCCGCTCGACCGCTTGCTGGTGGAGACCGACGCCCCGTATCTGGCGCCGGTACCTCACCGGGGCCGGCGCAACGAGCCGGCGTTTGTAGAGAGGACGGCGGCGCGTCTCGCCGAGGTGCGCGGACGGCCGCTGCAGGAAATGCTGGAATTGACCAGCGCGAACGCCGCGCGGGTATTCGGTCCGAGATTGAATCCCGGTGAGGAGCCGTCTCGCAAATGACCAAGGTCCCAACCGACATCGAAATCGCCCAGGCAGCCAAGCTCCGTCCCATCGGCGACGTTGCGGCCGAGCTCGGCCTGGGGCCCGATGAGTTCCTGCCCTACGGCCGGCACAAGGCGAAGATCACCGCCGAGGCCATCGCCAAGCGGAAACCGTCAGGGCGACTCGTCCTGGTGACGGGCATCAGTCCGACTCCGGCAGGGGAAGGCAAATCCACCGTCACGGTGGGAGTCGCCCAGGCCATGCGCCGGCTCGGCAAGAAGGTCGTTGTCTGCATCCGCGAGCCCTCGCTGGGGCCCGTGTTCGGCGTCAAAGGCGGCGCGGCCGGTGGTGGGTATGCGCAGGTGGTCCCGATGGACGAGATCAACCTGCATTTCACCGGCGATTTTCACGCGATCACCTCGGCGCACAACCTGCTTTCCGCGATGCTGGACAATCACCTGCATCAAGGGAACGCTCTCGGCCTCGATCTCCGCCGGATCACGTGGCCCCGCACGATCGATATGAATGACCGGGCGCTCCGCTCGATCGTCGTGGGACTGGGGGGTCTGAACGGCGGGCCCACAAGGGAAGACCGCTTCGTCATCGTGCCGGGCAGCGAGATCATGGCGATTCTCTGCCTCGCCACCGATCTCCAGGACCTGGAGCGCAGACTCGCGAGCATCATCGTCGGCCTGACCCGGGATCGGAAACCGGTTACGAGCCGGCGACCTCAAGGCCTCGGGCGCGATGACTCTGCTGCTCAAGGACGCCATTCTCCCCAACCTGGTGCAGACCCTGGAGGGCGGTCCGGCGCTGGTTCACGGCGGTCCCTTCGGGAACATCGCGCACGGTTGCAATTCGCTCGCCGCTACCAAGCTCGGCCTTGCGCTTGGCGAGATCGTGCTGACCGAGGCCGGTTTCGGTGCGGATTTGGGCGCCGAGAAATTCTTCGACATCAAGTGCCGCTTCGGCGGGCTCAAGCCCGAGGCGGCGGTAGTCGTCGCAACGGTGCGGGCGCTCAAGATGCACGGCGGGGTCAAGAAGGAGAATTTGGGCAATCCGGATGTTGCGGCATTGGTTCGCGGTCTCGTGAACCTCGAGGCCCATGTGAAGAACGTGCAGAAATTCGGGGTGCCAGTCATCGTCGCGCTCAATCGCTTCCTCTCGGATACCGAGGAGGAGCAGAAAGCGGTGCTGGACGCCGCTCGGAGCTGGAATTCGCGAGTGGCGCTGAGTGACGTCTGGGCTCGTGGTGGGGAAGGGGGCGAGGACGTGGCGAAGGAGATTCTGCAGACTCTGGCCGAAGGCAAGGCCAACTTCAAGCCGATCTACGACGCATCGCTGCCCATCAAGCAGAAGATTCAGACCATCGCCATGCAGGTCTACGGCGCTGAAGGGGTCACCTTCTCGGCGACCGCGGACAAGTCGATCCAGCAATGCGAGGACATGGGGCTGGGCCAGACGCCGGTCTGCATGGCCAAGACCCAGTATTCCTTCAGCGACGATCCCACGAAACTGGGCCGGCCGACCGGCTTCAAGATCAATGTTCGCGATGTATATCCTTCGGCCGGCGCGGGCTTCGTCGTTGCGCTGGCCGGGGAGATCATGACTATGCCGGGCCTCAGCAAGACCCCGTCGGCCGAGGCGATTCGAGTGCACGAGGACGGGCGGATCGAGGGACTCTATCTCGACCGGGGTGGGTGTAGGTGTAGGCAGTAGGGACCCCAACCACTCTGCACCCCCCACTCCACTTCCAACGAATCATGACTCCAATCGAAGCCATCGCCACCGACAACGCACCCAAAGCCATCGGGCCTTACAGCCAGGCCACTGTCGCTAACGGGATGGTGTACACAGCGGGCCAGATTGCGTTCGACCCGACCACCATGGAGGTCGTCACCGGAGGAATCCGGGAGCAGACCGAGCGGGTGCTCGCGAATCTTCAGGCCGTGCTTAAGGCGGCGGGATCCGATTTTTCAAAAGTCGTGAAGACCACCGTCTTCCTGGTGGACATGGCCGACTTCACTGCGATGAACGAGGTCTACGCTACCGCCTTCGGTTCCCACAAACCTGCCCGGTCGACCGTTGCGGTCGCTGCGCTGCCGCGAGGCGTGCGGGTGGAGATCGACGTGGTGGCGACGGTGTAGGGATTTCTGCAATTATCTTCTTCGTCACTGAGCTCTCCCTGCAATCCAACCATGGGGGTGGATCGGGCCTGGTGGCCTGGCCGGTCTTCAAAACCGCGACGGAGGCGCCTCCGGCGGCTCCGGTGGGTTCGATTCCCACACGCTCCCGCCACCCCGCCCGGGAAAGGACTCCCGCATCGTGAGCACGCTGCTCCTCGTGAACCCCGCCGCCGGCGGTGGGCGGGCAGCGCGGCTCGCGAACGAAGTCGCCGCCGCGGCGCGCGAAGCGTGGGGCGAGGTGGTGTTATCGGAAACCCGGGCGCCGGGTCACGGTACCGAGCAGGTTCGTGACGCCGTGCGGCAAGGGGTGAGGAGAGTACTCGTCCTGGGCGGCGACGGCACGATGCATGAAGCCGCCAACGGAATTCTCTCCTCGGCGGTGCCCGACTTGCCGCCAATTGGGGTGATTCCCGGGGGCACCGGGAATGACTACGCGAAGATCGCCGGCACCGTGGGGCTTCCGGCTGCCATCGCGGTTGATCGGCTGGCTCGGGGAAGGGTCCGCTACCTCGACGTGGGAATCGCGTGGGAGGAATACTTCCTGAACGCGATCGGGATCGGGTTCGACGCGGAAGTCGCGCGCTACATGAACTCCAACCCGCACGCAGGCGGTCTAGCCGGGTATCTCCACGCGGTCGTGCGGGTGCTGGAGAGACTACCGGCCGTTCCGAGCCGAGGTCTTGGCCGACGACGGAAACAGCTTCACCGACGGACTCATGCTCCTCGAAGTCGGCATTGGCAATGTGGTGGGTGGTGGATTTCGTCTGACTCCTGATGCTCAACCCGACGACGGATTGTTCGATGTCTGCGCCATCCGTCAGGTGTCGATTCCCGGCTTGTTGCTCCGATTGCCTCTCACCATTCCCGGCTGGCATACCCGACTGCGCGTCGTGCGAAGCTTCCGGACAGCGACCCTTACCGTGATCGGCCTGGACGGCCCCCTCGTCGCTCAGCTGGACGGAGAGGTCCGCACCCGCGAGGGCCGCATGGAAATCCGTGTCGAGCCTGCGCGGCTGCCGGTGATGGTCGTCAGGTGACCCCGTTGCGTCATTTCTCCAGCGACAACAACGCCGGAGCCCTCCCGGAAGTACTCCGGGCCATCGCCGAGGCGAATAGCGGTCACGTGCCCTCGTACGGAGGCGACCCGTACACCGCCAAGGCCGAAGCCGCGCTTAAGAAGGAATTCGGCGAAGGAACCACGGCCTTTCTGGTCTGGAATGGCACAGCGGCTAACGTGCTCGGCCTCCAGGCGGTGACTCGTCCCTACCAGGCGGTCATCTGTGCCGCGGGCGCCCACATCGACGTGGACGAGTGCGGAGCGCCGGAACGATTCAGCGGCTGTAAGCTTCTCCCCGTACCGACCGCGGACGGCAAGCTTCGGCCAGATGACCTGCCCCCGCTTCTTCTCTCCCGCGGCGACGAACACCGGGCCCAGCCACGAGTCCTCTCTATCACTCAGGCCACTGAGCTCGGAACCGTGTACAGTCCGGCGGAGTTGCGGGCGCTGACCGCAGCCGCCCATGCCAACGACTTGTTGGTTCACGTGGACGGGGCTCGGCTGTGCAATGCGGCCGCCAGCCTGGGACTGTCATTTCGGGAAATCACCAGTGACCTGGGTGTGGATCTGGTGTCCTTCGGTGGGACCAAAGCCGGACTCCTCGGTGCCGAGGCCGTCCTGTTTCTGAATGGGCTGGAAATTCCCGAGTTCAAGTATCTTCGTAAGCAGGGGACCCACCTCGCGTCGAAGATGCGGTTCCTTGCGGTGCAGTTCGAGGTTCTACTCAAGGACCAGCTTTGGCGGCGCAGCGCCTCTCACGCGAACGCGATGGCGCGTCGCCTCGCCGAGAAACTCCAGGGACTGGAACGGGTCCGCATAACCCAACCGGTCGAGGCGAACGGTGTCTTCGCGGTGATCCCGCCGGAAACGGTGGGTCCGTTACAGGCCCGACGGCGGTTTCAACTCTGGAATCCGGTCACTTCCGAGGTGAGGTGGATGACTGCGTGGGATACTACCGAAGAGGACGTGGACGCATTCGCCGCGGATATCAGGGAGATCGTGGGATGAGGCGAATCCTCGTCGTGCTGGTGGCTCTACTGAGTGTGAGCGGCCGGCTGGGGGCGCAGGACTCGATTCCGGCGCCACCCGATACCTCGGCCGTCACCCCGGCTGATTCGTTGGTTCCGGGAAGTCTGGCCGGGCTCACTCCGTTGCAACGAGACAGTGCCCGGAATGCCGCGCGGCCGGTGAGTCCCCTCGGCGCGCTGGGGCGCAGCATCCTCATACCCGGTTGGGGGCAGGCCAAGCTCAATCGCAAACTGACTGGCGCCATTTTCATCACGGTCGAGGCCATCAGCCTTGGGATGGCCCTCAAGGCCGAGAATGAGCGGGAGTACCTGCGACGAACCCAGTCGAGCAGAGCCGACGCCAAGGCGAACGAGGTGGATGATTGGCTGGTGATTCTAGGCTTCAATCACCTCATGGCAGGCCTCGAGGCGTACGTGTCGGCACACCTCTGGGACTTTCCTCCTGACCTCAAGCTTCAACCCATCCCTGGTGGCGGAGTCGCGGGCAGCGTGAGCCTGCCGGTGCGAATACCGTGAATTCGGCTCCGATCGGCATCTTCGACTCGGGGATCGGAGGCCTCACGGTCACCCACTCGATCTTCGAGCGGCTGCCTCACGAATCCACGATCTATTTCGGGGACACCGCCCGGGTGCCTTACGGTCCCAAGAGCCCGGACACGGTGCGGCGCTATAGCCTCGAGATTCTCCACTGGCTCGTCGGGCAAGGCGTTAAGCTGGTGGTCGTGGCCTGCAACACCAGCACCGCTCACGCGCTTCAGGCCCTGCGATCCGAGTCGCCGGTTCCGGTCATCGGAGTGATCGAGCCGGGCGCCACCGCTGCCGTCGCGGCGACTCGCGTAGGCCCGATCGGTGTGATCGGTACCGCAGGGACCATCGCGAGCAATGCCTACGCGAAGGCGATCCACGCACTCGAACCGGGCGCGCGAGTGGAGCAGGTCGCCTGCCCGCTGTTCGTGCCTCTGGTGGAGGAGGGATGGTTCGAGCATCCCGCCGCGCAGTTGATCGCGGAGGAGTACCTCGGGTCGTTACGCGAAGCTAAGGTGGAATGCTCTCGTTCTGGGTTGCACCCATTATCCGCTCCTCAAGCCACTGCTCGGAAAGGTGATGGGTCCCCAGGTCAAGCTGATCGACAGCGCCCAGGAAACGGCGCGGGTCGTCGCATCGGCGCTCAAGGAAAAAGGTCTCGAAGCCGCCTCCGGCGCTCCGGTCACTCATCGCTTCGTCGTGAGCGATGACGAGGCCCGCTTTCGGGTGGTGGGCTCCCGGTTCCTGGGCGAGCGGTTGGGTAAAGCTGAAGTCGTGGCGATCTAGGCCACCTACGAACGGCGCAGCGTCTCCTCGAGTTCCCTCTCCAATTCGTCGGCATCCCCAACCTTGCTCTTGAGCCGGAGCAAGCCCAACCGGGCATTCTCCAGTGCACTCAGCAGTTCGAGACGACGGTCGCTGGTTACCCGCTGAGCCTGTTCGAGATCTCTGATCAGTGTTTCATGTTTTACTGCGACTCCGCCGCCCGAGGTTGAAGTAGGCCCCCTCACCTGATCCAGCGTGTCGGTCAACTCGAGATCGCGCTGTACCAAGCGCTCTAACTCCCGGTCTACCTGATCAAACAGAGTACGGAATCGAGCGGACCGGTGGCGTTGTTCGCGAGGAAGGTCCTCCAGCAGAGTGCGCGGGCCTGCCGACGGCGTCGACCCGGCTGCCGTGTTGCTCTAGCCCCAGGCTGCCCAGCCAGAAGAGGAACCGGCCTACCGGTCCCGTCCACAGGCCGTGCATCCGCCGATCCATCCGGCCGCTCCTCGCAACACCGGCGATAGTGAAAACGAGGGTCCCCATCGCCACGGCGATGCCCAGCACCAGCGCAACCGTCCCAATCGGCGTGAAGATGTGGCCAGGTGGAGGCCGTTTCTGACTCAGCGCGAAGAGCAGGAGCAACACGGCGACCAGGCCGCTGAGCGCGAGCAGCACCGCTCGCATCCGCCTTCGCTGGTTATAGTCTGGCGCGGCGCGCAGTGCGGCGGTGGCAGCCAGCCTCTCGTGGTCCATGTCCCCCAGGCCCGCGACCAGGTCTCCAAAGTCGAGCTCCTGCCGGGCGAGATCCCGCATGCCGAGAGGTATCTGGATCCAGAGCGAGATCACCAGAACCAGAAACATCGTGCCGGAAACCAGTTGCTCGAGCTCGCTGTGGAACCGTCCTACTACCTGAGAACTGAGCAGTGTCAGGATGAGGCCGACCCGGAAGAATTGATCGCTCCTGGTGACCCACAGCCGAATCGAGGTGGGAACTTCCTTTCGGCCGGCCCGGATTCCTTCGAGTGCATCCACCAGCTCCTCGCCGCGGGAAAACCGGTCCTGCGGCTCCTTGGCGAGACAGCGATCGATCGTGTCACCAAGTGGAGCAGGGAGGTCGGGTCGCAGCTCGAGGATCGGTGGCGCCGGCCGGCTCATGTGCATGGCGAGAATGGCCTGTGCGCTCTCCCCATCGAATGGAGCCCGTCCGGTCACCGCAAAGAACGACGCCACTCCCAGCGAGTAGAGGTCACTCCGGCCGTCGAGCTGGTCCCCGGCCGCCTGCTCCGGGCTCATGAAGTGTGGGGTACCGACGACTTCTCCCACTTGAGTCAATCCGGAGGCCGCAAACGAGCGCGCGATTCCGAAATCGGTAACCATCGCCCGTCCGGTCGCCCGTTCCAGCAGGATGTTGTCCGGCTTCACGTCCCGGTGCACCACGCCGCGGCCATGGGCGTACGACAAGGCCCAAGCCACCTCCTGTATCAACCGTGCGGCCGCGGTCGCGGTGAGCGGGCCGTGACGGCGAACGACCTGGGTCAAGGTCTCCCCATCCACGAATCCCATCACGAAGAAGAGGAGCGTGGGCGTCTCCTCGACGGCGTGCACCGGCACGATGTTGGGATGAGAAAAGGAGGCCGCGGTCCGGGTTTCCCGCAGAAACCGCTCGCGCAGTTCGGGTCTGACCGCGAGCTCGGGCAGCAAGACCTTGATCGCGACCAGCCGGTCGAGCCGGATGTCGCGCGCCAGATAGACTGTCGCCATGCCTCCCCGACCCAGCTCTCGCTCGACGGAATACCGACCGGCCAGGGCCGCTTGAACCTCGAGCAGGATCGGATCGGTTGGGGCGAGGGTTTGAGGCATGATCAGGCGGTGAACCGGATCAGTTCGGTACGCTCGTCGCCGAGGACAGCGTAGCGGTATCCATCAAACCATGCTCCCGGATTGAGATAGTGACGCCCCGGGAGAGGCTCTGAAAGCATCGCCTTGTGAGTGTGGCCGAGGACGATCGCCCCAATACTCGAATCGCTTTCGAGGCGTGCCTCCGCCCAGCGCTGCTGCTGGCGGGCCGCGTCGGCCTGGCCGCCGGGTCCGGCTCTGAATTGCCGAGGCTGGCGCTCAGGTGATCCACGAGCCAGTGCCCTACGTCCGGATGCAGGGACCTGAATCCAGCGATGGCCAGGGGATGCCGGGTCACGCGGTGCAGCCATCGCGCGGAGGGGCGAGTCTCTGTTACGCCATCCCCGTGCAGCGCGAGAACGACGCGCCTACCTATTCCCAAGCGGACCTCGGAGGGGCTGAACTCAATGCCGAGTTCCTTCTGCCAGAATGTCCCCCCCCACCGGTCATGGTTCCCGCCGGTCATCACCACCGGGATACGACGACGCAACTCGGCCAGACCGGCCGCCACGCGGAAGCCGGCGCGGGGTACTACCCGTTTATAGGTGAACCAGAACTCGAAAAGGTCTCCATTGATAAGGAGGCAATCGCCCAGACTCGGCGCTGCCGCCAGGAATGCCAGGAAGGCCTCCTCGGTTTCGGAGGTGCCGCGGCCCAGATGGGCATCGCTGACGACCAGCAGGCGTTGGCCCAGCACGGCGCCGAAGATGGCCGCTTCGGTAGCAGCCCGCAAGCGATTGCCCGGTTTGACTTTCCTCACAATGCCGGGCACCTTCTTTTCTCCGGCCGCCCTACGCCTCTTGTTGTGCCCTCCGCCACCTTTTCGAGCGTCTACCAGTGAGTCCTGCCGACAGGGAATCGGTCATCACGGTCCGGGTCAACTACTCGGAAACCGACCAAATGGGTGTGGTGTACCACGCCCGCTACGTCGTCTGGCTGGACATGGCCCGGACCGAGCATTTGCGGGAGGCGGGCTTCAGCTACAAGGAACTGGAGGACCAGGGTAGTCAGGCTCGTTGTCACCGACCTGAGAATCCGCTACGCGGGACCGGCCCGGTACGACGATC
Source organism: uncultured Gemmatimonadales bacterium (assembly GCA_963821525.1). Lineage (GTDB taxonomy): Bacteria > Gemmatimonadota > Gemmatimonadetes > Gemmatimonadales > GWC2-71-9 > DATBGE01. The sequence continues at coordinate 1,063,294 of CAWGED010000005.1, forward strand.
TGGTCAGGATTCGTTGCCGGGTGCGTGAAGTAGCGAGCCGGAAGGTGGTGTTCGACTACGTCATCGAGCACGCCGAGAACGGTGTTCCGATGGCCACCGCCGAAACGGCGCTGGTTTGCCTCGATCGCGACCACCGACTCTCGCGCCTTCCGGCCAATGTGGTCGCGGCGCTTCAACCAACGGGGGAGTGATGGGATTGAAGGATTGGTGGATTGAGGGATTGAGGGATGGCAGGATTGAGGGATTGAGGGATTGGAGGATTGAGGGATTGAAGGAGTGGAAGGGTCGTGGGGATAGACTCTGGGTCATCCTCCTCGTTCAATCCCTCAATCCCTCGATCCCCCAATCCCTCCACGCCCAAACCGATCTGTTGGTCGAGGCGATCGCGCCGATCATTGCCGCCGAGGATGCGCGAAGCTTCGATGAGTCGCTTCTCCGGCGCTCAACCCTTTCGCCCGACTCACTGGTTCGGCGCATCGCTGCTCTCTCCGCCGGCCGGCTGGGTGATCTCCGGGCGATTCCCCTGCTGCTCCCCCTCCTGGTGGATCCGGATACCATCGTTGAATCCAACGCGGCGTTCGCTCTCGGCCTGCTCGCCGACTCTTCCGTTTCCGATGACCTGATCAAGCGGTTGGAGGATCCCGAGCTCGTGCCTCCTGCTGCGGCGCTCGAGATGGTGACCGCCTTGGCCAAAACCGGTGGGGCCGAGGCTGGGCGCTGGTTTCGTTCCCTCCTGGCCGGTTCCTCGCTGACGAGCTCGGGAAGATCGCAACGATCTTGTCCGGCGCGCCGTCACCGAGGCATGGCGCCTCGGGAAGAACGCTCCGGTTGACGGCCTGCTCGGCATGGTGGGAACCGATGACGATGACCTGCGATGGAACATCTACTATTCGCTGGGCCGCCTCCGTGCTCCTGCCGCCGCCTCCCGGATGCTCGACGCCCTGGGCGATCGCTATCCCCTCACTCGCGCAGCTGCGGCCCGAACGCTGACCAAGGCCTACGCCGACTCCTCCCGCCTGGACGGTGAAAGCGTCGCCCGGCTGTTGCTTCGTGCAACCGGCGACGTGGACCCCGGAGTCAGGGTTCAGGCCCTGCGTTCCCTGGCAACCTTCAAACGGGGAGACCTTGGCGCCCGGGCGACCGTGTTGCTGGATGACGCAGTCCCAGGGGTTGCCGTTGAGGCAGCCACGGTAATGCGGGACATGCCTGATCCCAAAGTGGCAACCGAGCTGGTCCGAGTCGTCTCCTCCTCCAAAGGGACCTTCGCCCGACGCCGCGCCGCGCTGGTCAGCCTGGCAGCCGTGGACTCGGCCGCATTTCTCAAGTTCGAGAGTTCGTGGACCAACAGCTCGGACTGGCGGCAACGCTCCGCCGCCGCCGAGGCTTGGGCGAAGGTGAGGCACGGGGGCCGTCGCGAATTCCTGCAGGATGCCGATGGGCGCGTGGTCGCCGCTGCCCTCGATGCCTGGGGGACTACAGCAGAGGAGCACGACAGTGCGTTCGTGGAGACCTGCCGGGGTCTGCTCAATCATCGCGACGCCGCGGTCCGGAGCCTGGCCGCCGACGGCTTGGCGAAGGACCCGGCCGAGTCGGACATCACTGCTCTCACCAAAGCGTTCCGCTCGGCCTCGCGAGATTCCTTTCCCGAGGCCCGTCTCTCCGATCTCGCGGCGCTGAAGGCGATTGCCAAGCTGTCAGATACGGCGGCCCATCGGGTTGATCAGGAGTTTTTGAACGCGAGCACCCCGCCCGACGATTACCTGGTGCGGCGATGGGCGGAGGAAAACTGGCCTGAGGCAGCGGCCAAATGGGGAAGTCCTTACCCGGTGCGGACCGGCCGGACGATGGAGGACTACCGTGAGGTCACCCGGACGTATCTGGTTGGCCAAAGCCCGAACGCGGTATCCGCACGTCAAGGTTGATGTAGATCAGCTGGGGGTGATTGAGCTCGAGTTGTTCGGGCCGGAAGCGCCGCTCACGGTGAATAGCTTCTTGAAATTGGTCGATCGCGGATACTTCAATGGCCAAAGGTTCCACCGCATGGTGCCCAACTTCGTGGTTCAAACCGGTGATCCGCGGGGCGACGGATGGGGCGGTCCGGGCGGAGCCATACGGGACGAGATCAACCCGCGCCGTTATAAGACCAGCACCGTCGGCATGGCACTCTCCGGGCCCGACACCGGTGGCAGCCAGTGGTTCATCACCTTGGGGCCGCAGCCGCATCTCGATGGCATTTACACCGTTTTCGGCCAGGTCGTGGATGGCTATCCAGTGCTCAACCGGATCACCCAAGGCGATCTGATTCGTTCAATCAAGAAATGATTCGCCGGCTGCTCCTGCTTCCAGTCGTTCTCCTCGCCGCGACCGCCACGCCCGGCCGAGCGCAGTTTGCCATCCTGGGCGAGAACAAGGTCCAGTACCGCAAGTTCAACTGGGAGGTCCTGAAGGGTCCGCACATCGACCTGTACTTCTATCCCGAGGAAGCCGAGCTCGCGCCGACTGCGCTGCAATACGCCGAGGAGAGCTACGAGGTTCTTCGCCTGAAGTTCAGCCATGAGGTGACCAGCCGCATCCCCCTCATTGTTTACGCGTCGCATAGCGATTTCGAGCAGACCAACATCCTTCCATTCACCCCGCCCGAAGGCCTGCTCGGCGTCACCGATTTTCTCAAGCGCCGGGTGACGCTCCCGTTTCGCGGCAACCTTGCCGAGTTCCGCCACACGATGCGCCACGAGCTGGTGCACGCCTTTCAGATCAGTCTGGGGATCGACCGGTACAACCGGTCACCCCGGTCATCTGGAGTCGCCATTCCGCTCTGGTGGACCGAGGGCCTCGCCGAGTACTGGTCGGCGGGCGAGGACGCGCGGGATGAAATGATTCTGCGGGACCTGGTCTTCAGCGGCCGACTTCCCGACATCGAACAGCTAACCTACGTCAGCGGCGGGATCGTGTACCCGCTAGGCGGACGGATTCATCGTTGGCTCGGTGAGACCTACGGCGATTGGCGGGCGGCCCAGCTCTACCACGACCTCTGGCGATACCTGACGTTCGAGGATGCCATCCAGGCGATCTACGGCAGAAGTCTGGCCCAGCTCTCCGCAGAATTTCAGCTCGTCCATGCGGAGAGCGTACTATCCGGTGAGCGAGGAGTACGTGCCGCTTACCGTGGTCGCTCGGCGGGTCGCCGAACAGGCGGTCAAGCCGGCCGAAATGCCGAACAAGGACGGCACCAATGCCCTCTACGCCTCCCCCAAGAGCGGCTTCGTCACCCTCATGCACACCCCGCTGGATACGCATGGTGGCTCACATTCATTGGTGGTGAGCGGACGTTCAGCCGACTTTGCGTCGCTCCATGCGTTCGATTCACGGGTTGACGCGTCGCATGAAGGCATGCTGCTCTTCTCCAGCCAATTCGAAGACCGCGACGCCCTGGTAATCTTCAACATTCCCAAGTCCGAGATCATCGGCCGGTACCAGTTTCCCGCAGATAACCTCGATTCTGTCTCCGGTCTGGGCCAAGGACAGCCAAAGCGTGATCTTCTCCGGCCTGTCCCTGAGCGGGGTGTCCGACCTCTATCGCATGAGGCTGCCAGGCGGGGAGCTGGAGACATCTCACCGACGACAAGTACCAGGACCTCGACCCGAGTGTCAGTCCCGGACGGTCGTGAGGTCGTCTTCGCCAGCGATCGCACCGCGGGTGGGCTGGACGGGGCGGTGAACCTCTTCATCCTCGACCTCGAAACCAGGCAGATTCGGCAGATCACCGGCGGGCGATGGGTAGACGAGACCCCCACCTGGAGCACGGATGACCGGATCTATTTCACCTCGGACCGGGACGGCGTGCTCAACACTTTCTCGGTTGACACTGCTGGGCGAGGGTCGGAGGGAAACGTCAGTGTGGACCGGGACGTTTGACGCCGTCCCGCTTACCGACCGGCCCGGCTTCCTGGTAAGCGGGTTCCACGACCTTTCACTCGGGATCTATCTTCTCCCGCCCGACTCATCGGCTCAGACCCAGACCTTCTCACTGTCCCCGGAGCAGGGACCGATCGCCGAGTGGACATGGCCACTGGGAGACATCGGCCTCAGCGCGAGAACCAGTCCCCAGCCCTACCAAAAACACCTCACACTCGATTTCGCCGCCGGGTCCGCAACGTTCATCCCCCGGTACGGCGCAGCGCAGGGAATCACCTTCTACGCCAGCGACCTGCTGAGCAACCATCTCGCCTATCTCACGATCGCATCGTACCAGGGGCGGGACTTCGGTGACATTTTCTCGAACATCAATGCGTTCGGGTTGTACATCAACCAGACGAAGCGGTTGAACTGGGGGGTTGGAGGCTTTCGACTCAAGGGGAATACCTACGCGGGGGATTTTACCGCGGTCTACCACGAAAATGCCATCGGTGGAATCGGCCTTCTCCGCTATCCGCTTACCCGCTTCACCCGACTTCAAGCGACTCTCTCGATCGAGCACTCCGACCGGATGGATTTCGTGATCCCCGTTTCCACCCCGCGGCGCGTCGGATGGATCGCTTCTCATTACCTGACCTACGTGCGGGATAATACGCTCTGGATGTCCACCGGTCCGGTGGATGGCGGTTACCTCGGCATCACAGGAGGGCTCTCCAAAGACTTCAGCAATGCCCGCTTCGACTCGTTCCTTCTCGGCGTGGATATCCGTCGCTACTTCAGGCTGGCGCGGCGCAGCGCCTATGCCGTCCGAGTGATGGGATTCTATAGCGGGGGAGACCGGCCGGACCGGATCAACATCGGCGGTACCCTTGGGCTGCGAGGATACCCCATCTACGGCTACATTGTTGGCTCGCGCGCCTACATGGTCAATCAGGAGATCCGGTTCCCGATCTTCAATTACCTCGCCTTCGGCACGGCGGGATTGGGAGAATTGCGCTTCCCGGATATTCACGGTGCCTTCTTCCTGGATGTCGGGAAAGCGTGGTACCAGGCCGAGGAGAACCGCGCCGTCCTGGGCAGTTGGGGTGTCAGCTTCCGCTGGCCCGTCGTACCCGGCGCTGTGCTGCGCCTCGACTGGGGCCGGCGTTTCACCGACGGTGGCTTCCGGGGATATGGCTTGACCCTCGAACAGAGAAAACGCTCCTTCGTTCAGTTCTTCTTCGGATATAACTATTGATGCGGCAATGGTTTCGGCTTGACCGTGCCGTTGTCGCTTCCTATCTTGGCCTCGGGGTAACGGCGTGTGCCCCGAAGGGTCCAGTGCTGGTTCCGCCCACTGCCGCGCCCGCCAGTGAGGCGGAGGTCCAGGAGTGGGTCGCGGCAACGGTGCCCACAGGCAGTTCGCTTTACCGCTTCAAGTGGCTTTTCGAGGAAGAGCGCCGTAGCACTGGCGGTAGGGGGAGCGCACGCATCGCGGCACCCGATTCGCTGCGATTCGACGCCGCGGGACCCCTTGGAGCTGGAAAGATTCAGGCCGTTGTAGTGGGAGATTCGGCGATCTGGGTCCAGCCCGAGAAATCACTCGAAGACCTGGTTCCCAACTACCCGCTACTCTGGGCCATGCTAGGCGTCGCGCGCCTCCCCTCACCCGGGGCCACCTTTCGGGGCGCGGCCGAGCCGGATCGGGTGGCATGGGAATACGCCATCGGTCCCGACACCGTGCAATATTTAAGGACACAGGGAAAGAGCCGGACGCTGTACGCTCGGGTGCGTCACGCCGGAAAAACGGTCGGCCAGTCGGAGACGACACTCTCCGAAGATGGGAGGCCCACCAAGGCCAAGCTCACGGTGCCGAGCGGCCCGGCGAAATTGACGTTGACCTTCTACTCGAGTGTGCCAACTGCGGCCTTTCCATCTGGGACGTGGCTTCCTCCCAAGCCTTAGCGCTCTGGCGCTGACGGGCTGCCTGTACGGTTTTGCAGGAGGCGGCCTTCCTTCGGACATCAAGACGGTAGCAGTGCTGCCGTTCGACAACCTGACCCCTGAGCCCACGCTGACCCAGGAGATCTCGGACAAGGTTCGGGAAGCGGTGCAGGGCAGGCTGGGGTTGCGGCAGGCTGGCGAGGCGAGCGCGGACGCGATTGTGCGTGGCAGCATCACGCGCTACGAGCCCGATCTTCCCGTCGCATACACCGGTACGGCGGTGGCACAGGGTCAGCCCGACAGCATCGACGTCACCAAGCGGCTGGTGCAGATCACGGTCTCGGTGGAGATCCTGGACCAACACCGGGGGAAGACTCTGTGGCAGGCGAATGGACTGACCCTTGAAGGAGATTACGCGCCGGGCAGTGAGACCGAGAAGGATGGACGGGAGAAGGCCCTCGACAAGCTGGTGACCAACATCGTGGATGGAGCACAATCCCAATGGTGAGCACGCGGCAAGGTTCACGGCGTGGAACGAGCACCGCAGGCTGCCTGTTCTCGCTGGTCCTGTTCGTGGCAGCCATCTACTACGGCATCAATATCGGCAAGCCGTGGTTCCGGTACTACCAGTTGCTCGACGAGATGCGGTCGGCGGCGCGGTTGGCTCCCACCCTCTCCGATGCGGTCATTCGGCGGCGGCTCGACGAGAAAGTTGACGAGCTGGGTTTGCCGGCTGACGCCAATAAGTTTCAGATCACCCGCTCCGGCAAGCCACGCAAGATCATCATTACGACCACCTACAGCGAAACCGTGACCCTGCCGCTGTTCGAGCACACCTTCATCTACACGCCAAAGGCCGAAGAAGCGTTGTGAACCACCCGGTGGCCGCATTGCTCCTGGTTGTCGCGGCGATCCTTGTCACGGCCAAGCTGTTTGGGGAGGTCGCTGAACGGTTGGGAGTGCCTGCGGTCCTGGGGGAACTGGTCGCGGGTCTTATCCTGGGGCCCGGACTCCTCGGCGTCATCCCCGCCTCGGGGGAGCCCGGAGCAGAAGTCATCAGCTTCCTCGCCGAACTGGGCGTCATCCTCCTCCTGTTCGAAGTAGGACTCGAGACCGACCTCAAGCAGATGTTCCAGGTCGGGAGCTCGGCCGCCGCCGTCGCGCTCGTCGGCGTCACCGTGCCTTTCGTCCTCGGGTACCTCTTCTGGCTGTATGCACCCCACGCGGCCAGCACCAGCAATGCGGATCAGCATCGATCGCGATTCTGGTAGGTGCGGTGCTGACCGCGACCTCCGTTGGTATAACCGCGCGCGTCCTGTCTGACCTGGGATCTCTGCAGACTGTCGAGGCCCGAATCATTCTCGGGGCCGCAGTGATTGATGACGTACTGGGACTCGTTATTCTGGGCGCCGTTTCGAGGCTGACTGCGGGGGCGCGGTCTCGACTCTGGGACTGCTGCGCATCCTGGCCCAAGGCGTCGGGTTTCTGGTGCTCGCGGTGATTCTGGGTGGGATGATCGTACCGCGGTTGTTCCGTCTCATCGACCGGCTGAAGGTTCGCGGGGCCGTGGTGACGCTGGCGATCGGCCTCACCCTGGCGCTTGCCGCGGCGGCGGACTTGGCCGGGTCAGCGCTCATCATCGGTGCCTTTGCCGCCGGCCTGGTCATGAGAGACAGCGACCAGCTTCATACCGTCGTCAATGAGGGCGGTCCAGTCGCCGGGCTGTTGGCTCCCATCTTCTTCGTGACGGTGGGCGCCGGTGCCAATATCCGCCTGCTGGACCCCCGAGTTCCGGGGGCGGTCCCCATCCTGAGCCTCGCCGTCGCGCTGACATTGATCGCGGTCGTCGGCAAGATTGTCGCGGGCTGGGCTGCTCCCTGGCAGCCGTTTCGGCGACTCGCTGTTGGCGTAGGGATGGTTCCCCGCGGCGAAGTAGGCCTTATCTTCGCCGATATGGGCCGCCGCACCGGTCTGCTGGATGCTGCCAGCTTCAGCGCGATACTGATCGTGGTGATGGCGACCACGTTCATCGCCCCGTTGTGGCTGAAACCGCTCCTCCGCCGCGCGCGTTGAGTCCATCGCCATGGAGTTCGAACCGACCTTCACCAAGATCCGGCCTCGCCACGAGGCGGCTCGGTGGCGCGAGGGCCTCGAGGGCACGGTCGTCTTCACCAATGGCGTCTTCGACCTGTTGCATCGTGGCCACGTCGTATTGCTCGAGGCGGCTAGAGCCGAAGGAGACCAGCTCATCGTCGGAATCAACAGCGACGCCTCGGCTCGGCGCATCAAGGGCGATGGCCATCCCGTCGTCAATCAGGATGATCGCGCCCGGCTGATCGCCGCCTTCGCCGCGGTGGATTGTGTCGTCATCTTCGACGAGGACACCCCGCTGCAGCTGATCACGGCCCTCGAGCCGGACGTTCTGGTCAAGGGATCCGACTACCGCCCGGAGACCACGGTTGGAGCCGACGTCGTCAGTATCGCGGGGGGCAGGGTCAAGCACGTGGAGCTCGCGATCGACCCCCAGACCACCAGTGTCCTTTCCTCCACCTCAATAGCGGAGAGGGTTCGTGCCTCGTCCTGACGGTCGTTCTGCCGACCAGCTGCGACCCGTGGTGCTGGAGCGCCGGGTTAATCCGTATGCGGAAGGCTCCTGCCTCATCCGGATGGGAGGCACCCTGGTCCACTGCACTGCGACGGTCGAGACCGGCGCTCCTGGATGGAAGAAGGGAAGTGGTGAAGGTTGGGTCACAGCGGAGTACGCCATGCTGCCAAGAGCGACGACCGAACGCACCGAGCGTGAGCGGCGGGGACCGGGTGGCCGTACGCAGGAGATTCAGCGGCTGGTGGGACGCTCACTGCGAGCGGCCATGCGGACGATGAAGTTTGGGGAGTACACCATCCGGGTGGATTGCGATGTGCTCCAGGCCGACGGGGGGACTCGGACCGCCAGCATCACCGGCGGGTGCGTGGCGCTCTATGATGCATGCGCGTGGATCGCGGAACGAACCGGTCAGCCCAGTCCGTTTGGACAACTTGTCGCGGCAGTCTCGGTTGGCGTCATCGATGGCGAGCTACTGCTCGATCTCGCCTATCTCGAGGATCGAGATGCCATAGTGGATTCCAACGTCGTGATGGTCCATCCTGACCGGTTCGTAGAGGTGCAGGGCACCGGGGAGCATGGGACCTTCTCTCGCGCCGAGCTGGAGCGACTGGTCGGCATGGCCGAATCGGGGATTCGGCAGCTCTTCCGAGCCCAGCAGGCCGCCCTGGGATCGTGAGACTGCTCGCCGCTACCCGAAGCGCGGGCAAGCAAGGGGAGATACGGCGGGTTCTGGAGGCGGCGGGGCACGAAGTGATCTTCCCGGACCGGGCCGGGGTGCTCGAGACCCGGGAAGAAGACCGGCTCGAGTTGAGCGACAGCTTCGAGACCAACGCCCGCAGCAAGGCGGAATACTTCTCCCGAAAGACCGGGCTCCCTACCATCGCCGACGATTCGGGTCTCGAGGTCTTGGTACTGGGCGGTGCACCCGGCGCCCGGTCCAAGCGATGGGCCGGGGCTACGGGAAGTCCCGCCGAAGTCGATGCCGCCAACAACGCCGAGCTGCTGAGGAGACTCGCGGGGGCAGAGCCGGAGCGTCGTCGGGCGCGCTACCGGTGCGTGCTTGTCCTGATCCGTCGGCCCGGTGCCGTTCCCGAGATTTTTCAGGGCGTGTGCGAGGGCTCGATCCTCGACGACCCCCGGGGGAGCGGTGGTTTTGGGTACGACCCTCTCTTTCTCAGCGTGGAGTTGGGGAAGACCTTCGGTGAGGCCACGCCAGAGGAGAAGGACTCGGTGAGTCATCGAGGCCGGGCGCTGCAGGCGCTGATTGCGAGAGTCGAGTAGACTGGCAGTGTGGGTCGCGGATCGCGCGTCACAACCGACCACCACTCCCCACAACCGTCATCTGTCGCGACTCTCCTCGTCTCCCGTCTTCCGTCTCCTGTCTCCCTACCTTACTGTTCTCCCCCGCACCAACGGGGTGTGGCGCAGTCCGGTAGCGCGCCTGCTTTGGGAGCAGGAGGTCCCGGGTTCGAATCCCGGCGCCCCGATTTTCTCGCCCTCGCCATCGGATCTCGCCGCCCAGCCGGGGGCGCGGTACATTCCCCAATCCATATGAAATCGGCCAGTGTCTGGAGATCGGCCCGGTTCGCTCCGGCGCTGGTAATCGCGGGCGTCGTAGTCATCTGGTTTGAGGCCCTCCTCGTGGATGCGTCCCACGGGATCTTCAAAGCCGAGGCATTCGCCGAACGCGCCGCGTCAAGTCTGGGCGACCCCCGCGTGTCGGGCTATGTGGCCGAAAAGCTCACCGACGCGATTATCGAGCAACGTCCCAACCTGATCGCCCTCCGGCCACTCATCGTCGGCACCATGGGCGGCCTTGTGCAGAGCCAGCCGTTCCGTGCGGTGGCACGCCGTGCGCTCGCCACGGCCCAGGCCTCACTCTTTTCCGAGGAAGGAACGCAGGTCCTCCTCTCGGTCCCCGACGTGGGCATCCTGCTCCGGAGTGCCTTGGCAGGTGCCAATCCTGAACTCGCGGCAAAGATTCCCGACCGGCTCGATTCCGCCGTGGGCCGTCTCGAAAAGAGCCGAGCCGGACAAATTCTTTCCCGCGCCCATACGCTGTGGGGACGAGTCAAGTGGCTCACCCGGGTCCTCCTGATCGTAGGGCCACTCCTGGTCCTGGCCGGCATCGGACTGCATCGAGATCGCCGCAGAGGATTGATACGAGCGGGGACGGCCCTCATCGTGACCGGCCTCTTCATTGCCCTGCTTGTGCCCTTTGGCCGGCTCGTCGCGCTGTGGCTGGTGCCTCATGACATCGCGGCGCGCGCGGCTGTCTTCGGTGTGTGGCGGGCCTATTTCCTCGGTCTCTTCGTTTGGGCCACAACGCTCGCCGGGGCCGGCTTGGTGCTGGCCGCGGCGGGTACTTCTCTCTACGAAGGTCTCGACCCCTTCATCCGAATTCGGTCCTTGACCCACACTGCTCTCCACCCTCCAGCGTCCAGGAGCGGCCGGGGACTGTGGGCTCTGGCGATGGGCCTGACTGGCACGGTCATTCTCATGTGGCCGACCGCCCTGCTCACCGCCGCGGCCGTTGTTGGTCGGACTGCTTCTGATATACGTCGGGTTGCGTGAGTTCTTCCGGCTCGTGATCGAACGGGTTCCTGAGGTCAGCGAAGAGGTCGAAGCCTCCTCTGGCAGCGGACGCCGTCTGGCCTTCATCCTCGGGCTCGCCGCGATCCTGATCGGCGCGATCCTCTACTGGCGCCGCCCGACCAATCCGGCCTTCGTCCCCGACAGCATCGTCAGCTGCAATGGCTCACCCCTTCTATGTGATCGCCGGGTGGACCAGGTCGTTTTCCCCGGCGCCCATAACGCGATGTCCAACGCCGAAGCGGCCGGGTGGATGTTCCCTCACCATCAAAAGGGCATTGCAGCGATGCTGCAGGATGGCGTGCGCGCCCTGCTCATCGACATCCACTACGGCATCCCGACCGACCAGCGGGTGAAGACCGATCTCGATGCCGAGCAGTCCAGCCTGGAGAAGATCGAAGGGGCCGTTGGACCCGAGGGAACAGCCGCCGCGATGCGCATCCGCGACCGGCTGGTGGTGGGCAAGGGCCAGGAACACGGCCTGTTCTTTTGCCACGGGTTCTGCGAGCTCGGCGCTTACCCCGTGGTGCCGGTGCTGCGCGAAGTGCGCGACTTCATGGTCGAGCATCCCGACCAGGTGGTCATTCTCGTCATCGAAGACTATGTGTCGCCGGAGGACCTGAAAAAGGCGTTCGACGAATCGGGACTGACCGAGCTGGTGGATACTCTGGGTGTGACGCCGCCATGGCCGACGCTGCGCCAGTTGGTCGATGCCAATCAACGAGTGATCGTCTTCACCGAATCGGGCCGTCCTGGCGTCCCCTGGCTGCACCCGACACTGGGGACCATTCAGGAGACTCCGTACACCTTCCATCAGCCGTCGGACTTTTCCTGCCGCCCAAACCGCGGTGATACGACCGGTTCGCTGTTTCAGATCAACCACTGGATCGAAACGACCCCCGCACCCAAGCCCAGCAATGCCGCGCTGGTGAATGCTTACGACGCCCTTCTGGCGCGGGCCCGCGAGTGCCAGCGGGCGCGGGGCCACCTTCCCAATGTGATCGCCGTCGACTTCTACGATATCGGCGACCTGTTCCGGGTGGCCCGCACCCTCAATGGCTTGCCCGACAGCCTCATGGCGACGAAGTCGTCTACCGTTCCTTGACCCAGGCCGGTCGCTGCCAGCCGGACGGGTCCCACAGCTGGTCTGGCAGGGGGACGTCGCCTTTCACGTCGGCGTAATCTTCCCGTTGTAGCGTCTTGCCGTTCACGTTGAAGATCACTTCGACTGAAATCCATCCGTTGCCGAGCGGCTGGTACTTGTTGAACTGGGTTTCGAATGTGGCACCCGAACCGTCTGGCGCCGGCTCGATCATTCGCACGAAGAGAAGCCGTTCCTGATCAATCCAGAACTGCGCGGTCGTACTGTCTCCCTGAGCCGCGCCGACGATATAGACAGGATGTCCCTGCCAGGTATCGGTCCGAAGCTTGCTCAGATCGAACCCCAGGTCCTTGAGTTTGCTGATCGTCTGGTCGGCAGGCTGGTTGTAGACGTCGAAACCGAGCACCATCAGGGGATGAACGAAGCTTTTTGAACCGGCCAGCTTGCCGCCCTTGAACTGATAGATCGAATCGTTGCGGAACAGAATGGTGCGGCCGCTATCGATCGGTGCAACATCGATGCGCAGGGCGCCTGGGATCTTCGCCGCCTCGTACCAGGTCTCGACCTTCCCGGTCTGCGGAAAGCTGGTGGTCTGCACGAAGGTCAGCGTCTTGTACCATTTGCCGGCGTACCGTTGCTGCATGGCCTGAATGAGCTGTTCGCCGTTCGTCGGTGGAAGCATCAGCAGGGTGGAAGCGGTGAAGGCAATCAGGAGCATGAGACCTCCAGGGGGGTTGTATGGTCATTCGTCACAGTAAGGGGGTGCTGCCTGTACGTTCAAAACGGGTGGTCGGTTTCCCTCGACAGCAAACACTGGTGGAGCTTATCTTTCCTGCCACTAGCGATGGGTGCTGTGCGGCCTCAACCGCTGCGGGTATAGATGACTATGGTTCCTTCCTCGCCCAGCCGGGCGTGCAGGCTCTTGTTCGTCCTCTTTCTGGCCTGCGGACTCCTGGCCGGCTGCAGTGATTCAAACCCTTCGTCAGCTTCACTTCCTCCCCCGGTCGGGAGTATCGCTGCCAGTTCCCCTACCACGCAGAGTGCTCCGGTAGGAACCGAGGTGCCGAGTCGTCCCTCGGTCACCGTCGAGGATACCAATCAGGCCCCATTGGCTGGCGTGACCGTTACCTTCGCGGTAGCCGGTGGTGGGGGCACTGTTACTGGTGCCTCTCAAGTTACTGACGCGAGTGGCAAGGCGACGGTCGGAGAGTGGGTGCTCGGTCCCAATACCGGCGACAACACGCTGACTGCTTCGGTCGCTGGCTCGGGAATCACCGGTAACCCCGTCACCTTCACGGCGACCGGGACCGGTGGAGGGCCCGCGCCGGACACCGCCGTGGTACGGTTCGCGACCTACTGGGGTGGCAGCGAAGAGGACCAGGTGCGGGACCTCGCGACCGACGCCCAGGGCAACATCTACGCGGTGGGCGGCACGGCGAGCAACGATTTCCCGACCACCCTAGGGCGCCTTCGACCGAACCCATGACGACAGTCCGAACGGGACGGTGAAGCACTACGATGTGTTCGTCAGCAAGTTCGACTCGACCGGCAGCCTGCTCTGGTCGACCCTGCTGGGCGGACCGGGCTACGACCGGGCCTATGCCGTCGAGGTGGATGCACAAGGGTTCGTGTACATCGGAGGACGTGCGGGCGTCGGGTTCCCCGTCACGCCCGGTGCGGCTCAGACTGTCTTCCGGGGCGGTGGGGTGGCCAATTATGGCGAGGAAGATGGTTTCGTCTGCAAGCTGCAGCCGGACGGGTCGGCCCTCGTCTTCTGCACCTACTTCGGGACCAACGACTTCAACATCGTGCGGGACATCGATATCGACCCGCAGGGGAACGTCTACATCGCCTCGTCGGCCGAGCTCGACTTCCCGGCGAGTGACACCTACTTCAACGGCAGCTACCAGCCCCAGCGGCAAGGCCGGGCTGGACTGCGTCATCGCGAAGCTGAACGCCTCGGGCTCGAGCTTCGCCTGGGCGACCTGGATCGGTGGGAGCGGAGACGACGGAACTCAGCCGAGCGTGCGGGTCGATGGGCAAGGCAATGTCTGGTACATCGCAGGGGTGGACAGTCCGAACATGCCGCTGGTGAATCCGACCCAGGCAACGATTGGCGGCGGAGTCGACGACTATCTCGCCAAGCTTTCGCCCGATGGCAAGAATCTTCTCTTCGCAACCTATCTCGGAGGCTCGGGCGCCGAGGGTTCGGAAACTCACAACCTCGCGGTGAATCGCTCTACCGGGGACATCTATGTCGGTTCGGCCACCTCGTCCAATGACCTGCCCGTGACTGCCAATGCGATGCAGTCGGGAGCTGGGGGTGGCGGAAGGGACGGCTTGGTCGCTCGCTACAGTAATGCGGGTTCGTTGCTCTACTTGTCCTATATGGGCGGGCCCGAGACCGATCGGTTCGAAGGGATTCTGGTCGGGAGCGACGGTAACGTGTACATCTCGGGAATCGGCCAATCCGTCTATGGCACCGTGGGTCCCTCGGGACCGCTCGGCAGCGACGATGCAGCTGGGCTGATCCTTTCGCCTGACCTTGGTCAAGTGCTGTTCGGAATCCGGCTTGGCGGGACTAATGGCGACGAGGGGCGGGCGATAGCCCCGATGCCGGGCGGCGGGTTCGTGATGGGTGGCATCGAGTCGAGCAGCGACTTCCCGAGTCATGACTCCGAGCAAGCGAATTTCGGCGGCGGAGCCACCGACGGCTGGTTCGCTCGCCTCATCCCTCGCTAAGAGAGATCGGGTTACAGGTAACCCCGGGGAGATTTACGCTTCGGGCGGCATCTCGTTGCGGGTCTTGAGCCGTTGGCGGTTTCTCACGCTCTCGATCGCGCAGGGATTGTCGGATATGGGTGGGGGACAGATGAAGCGGATTCTGCTTGCGAACCGATCGAGCCGGTTCGGCCATTGGCTGATCATTACGGGCACGATCCTGGCGGGCTGCGGCTCTCCAGATGACAAGGTGTCCCCCGGGCCGACTCCTGCTACAGTCGCTGCCGCCTCACCAACCAGCCAGTCCTCCATCGTAAAGACCGCAGTCGCTGTCCCTCCCGCCATAATGGTACGGGACCAAAACAACGATCCCGTCCCGGGGATAGAAGTCACCTTCGCGGTGACGCAGGGAAGCGGCACTCTGGCCGGGGCGAACCAGACCACGGACGCAAATGGTGAGGCCAGCGCCACCTCATGGACGCTGGGTTCCACCCCGGGCTCCAACGTGGTGACGGCTTCCATCGCGGGCAGCGGGATCACTGGCAATCCGGTGACCTTCACTGCGACTGCCACCCTGCCGGGTCCCGCTTCGATCGAAGCGGTGACAGCTACGACCCAAACGGCGGAAGTCGGACAGGCGGTAGCCGCGGCTCCCTCGGTCCTTGTGCGTGACGCCAACCAGCAGCCGTCCGTCGGGGCCGTCGTGGTCTTCGCGGTGACCGCGGGTGGAGGCCTGGTAACCGGCGCTTCACAGACCACCGACGCCAACGGTCGAGCGACCGCCGATTCCTGGACTCTTGGCCTGGTGCCAGGCAGCAACACCCTCACCGCGACGGTTGCCGGCGCTGGCATCACCGGTAACCCGGTCACCTTCAGTGCCACCGCTACAGCTCCCGGGCCCGCCACAATTACGCCGGTTTCTCCGATCGTGCAGAGCGCACCGGAGGGGCTCGCCGTACCGGTTCCCCCTTCGGTCATCGTCCTCGACGACCACCGGGAGCCGGTTGCAGGAGCCAATGTGGTCTTCTCGGTCACGGCGGGCGGTGGACAGATCGTCGACGGCACCCAGACCACCGACGCCAACGGAGCGGCGACCGTTCACTCCTGGACCCTGGGTCCGGCGACCGGCGCCAATTCCGTCGAGGCGCAAGTGACCGGCGCAGGAGTGACCGGCAATCCGGTGATCTTCCGGGCAACGGCGGTTCCTCCGAGCGACTCGAGTATCGCCGCGAATTCGCCGAACACGCAGAGCACCCTCGAGGGAACGGCGGTGGCGACGCCTCCCTCGGTGATGGTGCGGGACGAGAACGGCAACCAGCTCCCCGGAGTGACAGTCACCTTTGCCGTCACCTCCGGGGGCGGTACGGTAACCGCCGGAACCCAGACCACCGATGCGAGTGGGATCGCCACTGCGGGCCAATGGGTTCTCGGGCCGAATCTCGGAATCAATACGCTGACGGCCTCGGCGACAGGATCGGGTTTCGTGGGAAATCCGGTCACCTTTGTCGCGACCGGGACGGCTCCAGCCAGCGTAGCAGCCATTTCGGCTGTTAACTCAGAGCGGGACGGTGGCGGTGGCAGTGCCCTCGCCACCCTCAGTGATCGTCAAGGACGCGAGTCAGGTCGGCGTCGCCGGGGTCACGGTAACCTTCGCTGTCACCGCGGGCGGAGGTTCGGTGACCGGAGCCTCGACCACAACCGATGCGTTCGGTGTGGCGAGTGCCTCGTCCTGGGTGCTCGGAGCCTCGGCGGGTCAGAATACTCTCACGGCCACCGTGTCCGGAGCTGGCATCAGCGGAAATCCCGTCACCTTCAACGCGATAGGTACCGGATCGCCGCCGGCCAATATCGCCGCTGCATCGGTAACCAGTCAGAGCGCGGAAGTCGGCACGGCGGTTCTGCATCCGCCGGCCGTGATCGTGTCGGATGCGCAACAGCGGCCGCTTGCGGGAGTCGTGGTAGTCTTCGCGATCACGGCGGGGGAGGGAGCCTGACGGGGGAATCGCAGACCACGGATTCCGCGGGAAAGTCACGCTTACCGAGTGGACTCTCGGGTCGGTTCCGGGAACCAACACGCTCACTGCCACGGTCGCTGGCTCGGGGGTCACCGGTAATCCGGTCACCTTCAGCGCAACTGGAACTGCCCCGGTTCCCGCCAGCATTGCGGCGAATTCTCCGACCAGCCAAAGCGCGATAGTGGGAACTGCGGTTCGGGTCCCACCTGGGTGACGGTCCTCGACCACAATAAGCAGGGTGTCGCCGGTGTCACCGTCAACTTCGCCGCCACCGCGGTGCCGGGAACGTCTCCGGGGCGACCCAGACTACGGACGCCAACGGGAGGGCTGCGGTCGGTTCCTGGGTCCTGGGCCCAGCGCCCGGGGTAAACACTTTGACCGCGACCATCACCGGCTCAGGGATCACCGGAAACCCGGTGACGTTCAGCGCGACCGGCACGGCTGTTCCCGATACTGCCGTCGTGAGGTTCGCGACGTACTGGGGTGGGACGCGAGGAGGACCAGGTTCGGGACCTCGCGACCGATGCCC
Organism: uncultured Gemmatimonadales bacterium; assembly: GCA_963821525.1. Classification (GTDB taxonomy): domain Bacteria; phylum Gemmatimonadota; class Gemmatimonadetes; order Gemmatimonadales; family GWC2-71-9; genus DATBGE01. Next base: position 1,080,696 of record CAWGED010000005.1, read on the forward strand.
AGGGCAACATTTATGTTGTCGGCGGAACGGCCAGCAACGATTTCCCGACTACGCCTGGGGCCTTCGACCGGACCCACGACGACAGCCCCAACGGGACGGTCAAGCATTACGACGTGTTCGTGACCAAGTTCGACTCGACCGGGAAACTCATCTGGTCAACCCTGCTGGGCGGGCCGGGCTATGATCGGGCGTACGCGGTTGAGGTGGATGCGCAAGGGTTCGTGTACATCGGAGGGCGCGCGGGAACGCGGTTCCCCGGTCACGCCGGGGCGGCGCAAACCGACTTCCGCGGCGGCCGGTGCCGGTTGTACGGCGAGAAGACGGGTTCGTGTGCAAGTTGCGCCCCGACGGCTCGGCGCTGGTCTATCTGCACCTACTTCGGCACCACCGACTACAACATCGTCCGCGATATCGACATCGACCCGAGCGGAGCGGTCTATATCGCCTCATCCTCGACCGTGGAATTCCCCCCGGGCGATAACTATTTCCAGGGAACATACCAGCCCACCAAAAAGGCAGGACTCGACTGCGTCGTGGCGAAACTGAACGCCTCGGGTCGAGCATTCGCCTGGGCTACCTGGCTCGGCGGCGAACGGCGACGATGGCACTCAGCCGAGCGTGCGGGTCGATGGGCAAGGCAATGTCTGGTACATCGCAGGGGTAGACAGTCCGAACATGCCGCTGGTGAATCCGACCCAGGACAACGATTCGGCGGCGGGGTCGATGACTATCTCGCCAAGCTCTCGCCCGATGGCCAGCAACTCCTGTTTGCGACCTACCTTGGTGGCGAGGGACAGGAGGGCTCCGAAACCCACAATCTCGCGGTAAACCGAGGCCAGCGGAGACATCTATGTGGGGTCGGCGACCTCGTCCACCGATCTGCCCGTCACTGCGAACGCGCTGCAGCCCGGGCCGGGTGGTGGCGGGCAGGATGGACTCATTGCGCGCTATAGCAACGCTGGTGGCCTGTTATCAGATTCCTATGTCGGCGGACCGAGGGGTCGATAGGTTCGAGGGAATCTTGGTCGGCACCGATGGCAATGTATACGTCTCGGGAATCGGCCAGGAAATCTACGAGCACGGTGGGTCCGTCGGGTCCTCTCGGGAATGATGATGCCGCTGGGTCATGGTCCTGTCACCCACCCTGGGCCAGGTGCTGTTCGGGATCCGGCTCGGCGGCACCGCAAGCGACAACGGCCGGACGGTGGCGCCGATGCCGGTGGTGGGTTTGTAATCGGCGGCATCGAGTCGAGCACCGATTTCCCCATTCGACAGGCGCAGCAGCCGCAATACGGTGGCAGCACCAGTGATGGATGGATCGCCCGCATCATTCCCCGCTGATCACGCTCGCTGCTTGCCGGCCTCACGCCGGCCATCCATCGTTCGGCGCGTGAGAACCCCGGCCCGACTCTTCTGGCGCGCTATCCGGCTTCGCTGCCCCAACTGTGGCGCAGGACAGCTTTTCGAATCCTGGTTCAGGATACGGCCGCGCTGCCCGCAGTGCGGGCTTGCGACCGAGCGCCGAGAGGAGGGTTATCAAGTCGGTGCTTACATGTTCAACATCGTCGCGTCCGAGCTGATCTTTGCCGCGATTTTTCTCGGAGTGCTGTGGTACACCTGGCCCGATCCACCCTGGCTGATGCTGCAGATTGTCGGAGTGAGTGTCATGATCCTCGCTCCGTTTCTGTTCTATCCCTTCTCCAAGACACTGTTCCTGGCGTTTGACCTTGGCCTTCCGACCGGCGAGCCACGACGAGTTAGTCTAGACCGGCCTCGAGTCTCCACTATCTTCCTACCACTCGCGCCGCGTAATCTTGGCGGCTTTGCCGGCGCCCGTAGCTCAGTTGGATAGAGCATCAGCCTTCTAAGCTGAGGGTCGGAGGTTCGAATCCTCCCGGGCGCATCAGTCCTTTCTCCACTCCAGCCTTGACCTTCATCTCCCGCATTCTCCCGCGCGCCGCCGACGTGCGAGTCCTACTCGGGCTCGGCCTGCCGGTCATTGTGGTGCAGGTGGGTATGATGGCCATGGGTGTGGTGGACACCATCATGGTGGGACACCTCAATGCCCAGGCCCTCGCCGCCGTCGCTCTGGGGAATCTCTACTTCTTCGGCGTAGCCATTTTCGGGATGGGCGTGCTCATGGCGCTCGACCCGGTCGTGGCTCAGGCGGTTGGCGCCGGCGACCACGAAGCCGCCGCGCGGGGAGTCCAGCGTGGGGTGATCCTCGCGGCGTTGCTCTGTCTGCCCGCCTCCGCGATGCTCTTTCCGGCGGAGAGCGTGTTGGGCTGGGCCAACCAGCCGCCCGAGGTCGTGCCGATCGCAGGCGCTTATTGTCGAGTGTCCATCCCCGGCACCTTCGGCTTCTTCGCCTTCATCGTATTTCGGCAAAGTCTGCAGGCCCTCGGGCGGCTTCGTTGCGATCGTCGCTGCGGTCTTGATTGCCAACCTCGTCAACGCGGGACTCAACTGGGTCCTGATCTACGGCCACCTCGGCATGCCTGGCCTCGGGGCAGTGGGCTCCGCCTGGGCCACGACGGTGAGCCGCTGGGTCATGGCGGGACTGCTTCTGGCCCTGGGCTGGCGTGAGTTGCGCCCGGTGCTCCTTCCGATTCGACCCGGCGTCGGCGATCCCCGCGCCCTCACCAGGATGTTTCTGCTCGGGGCCCCGATCGGTGTGCAGCATCAGCTGGAGTACGGCGTGTTCGGTCTCGTGGGGCTCATGATGGGCTGGCTCGGTACCACGCAGGTTGCGGCACACCAGATCGCCCTGAACCTGGCATCCGTCACCTTCATGGTGCCTCTCGGTCTCTCGAGCGCTGCCGCGGTAGTGGTGGGTCACGCGGTGGGACGCTCCGATCGCGCCGGTGCATCCGGTGCGGCGCGGGCGGCTCTGGCATGTGCCGTCAGCTTCATGGGGACTACAGCTCTCGCATTCACCTTGGCGCCTCGAACACTCGCGGGCTTGTATACTGCGGATCCTGCGGTGTTGGCGCTCGCCGTCATGCTACTTCCGTTGGCCGGAGTGTTTCAGGTTTTCGACGGGATCCAGGTCACTTCGATTGGGATTCTGCGCGGCCTAGGCGACACTCGTACTCCCATGATTGTCGGGTTGCTGGGATACTGGGTGATCGGATTGCCGGTGAGCCTCCTGCTGGGATTTCGTCTCGGGCAGGGGCCCGTCGGTCTCTGGTGGGGGCTGGTGCTCGGCCTCGTCATCGTCGCCCTGTTCCTCTTGGATCGGGTGAGACGCAGGCTGCACCTTCCCCTGCGTCGAGTGCACATTGACCACGTGCAGGCTAGCACCGGTTTTAGCCCTACCGACCTCGGCACTCAGGCGTGACCGCCAGCGAGGCTTACCGACTCACGTCTCACGATCTCGACCATTGACCACAGACCACCGGCGCTTCAACACCGTCATCTTCGACTGCGACTCCACCCTCACTACCATCGAAGGAATCGAGGAGCTGGCCCGCGGACAGCGCGAAGAGATCACCCGTCTCACCGAGTTGGCCATGCGAGGGTCCGTGCCGTTGGAGCAGGTGTACGGCCATCGTCTGGAGCTGATTCGTCCATCACGATCGGACATCGCCGAGGTAGGCCGGCTTTACCTGCGCAACCTCGTCCCCGGCGCCCGGGAGACCATTCGTGCCCTTCAGGCCGATGGTGTAACCGTGCAGATCCTGAGCGGCGGTTTGGCGCCGGCAGTACTCATCGTCGCGCGAGAGTTAGGGGTCCCCGATTCCCGGGTGGCGGCCGTGGATGTCCGCTTCCACGAGGACGGGAGCTACCTCGGATTCGACAGCGATTCGCCGCTGGCCCGCGCCGGAGGGAAGCGCACCTGGATCGAGGCCTCCGGCCTCCCCCGTCCGCGCCTCCTCATCGGGGACGGCGCTACCGACCTCGAGGCACGCCCGGCGGTCGATTGTTTCGCGGCTTATGTGGGGGTAGTTGACCGTCCAGAGGTGAGCCGGGCGGCCGATGTCGTCCTTCGCGAACCTTCTCTGGAGGCGGTGCTCAAACTGGTACGAGGATAAAGCCCAACCTCGTCGTACCTCTGGTTATATTCGTCCCGGATTCGAACCGACAATCCTTCGACAAAAGTGGAGCGTTCTGGTAATGACTGTGAGTGAAATTTCCGCAGCGCCGACGTTCGGTCGGTTCTTCCTCCCAGGTCCCACCGAAGTTCGACCCGAAATTCTTGCGGCCCAGGCTCAAGCGATGATCGGGCACCGGGGCAAAGCGATGGAGACGCTCATCGCCGAGCTGCAACCCGGACTGCGCCGGATCTTTCGAACTTCGCGTCCGGTTTACATCGCGGCCTCGTCCGCGACCGGACTCATGGAGGCTGCGATCCGGAACTGTGCCGGCCGCCGAGTCTTGTCGCTGGTGAATGGTGCCTTCAGCGAGCGTTTCTATCGCATCGCCCTGGCGCACGGAGTGGAGGCCGTGGCCCTGGAGGTACCGCTGGGCGCCGCTCATACTCCGCAAATGCTTGCCGACGCGTTGGCGAAGGGATCCTACGACGCGGTCACGGTCGTGCACTCCGAGACGTCAACCGGAGTACTGAATCCGATCCGTGAGCTCGCGGAAGTTGTACACCGCCAGCCTGGACGACTGCTCCTCGTCGATAGCGTGACCGGAGTCGCCGGCGCCCAGGTTGAAAGCGACGCCTGGCAACTCGACTTCGTGCTGACCGGTTCACAGAAGGCGCTCGCGCTTCCTCCCCGGCCTCGCGCTCGGCGTCGCGCAACCCGCTGCGCTGGAGCGGGCCCGGGCCACTCCCAATCGGGGGATCTACTTCGATCTGGTCGAGTTCGAGAGCTACGTCGTCAAGAACCAGACACCGAACACGCCGGCTCTGTCCCTCATGTACGCTCTCGCCGCTCAGGTCGAACGCATCGACGCGGAAAGCATCGAGACCCGCTGGGCCCGCCACCAGGCAATGGCGCACCGGACCTGGCACTGGACCGAATCGATGAATGGCAAAGGTATAGCGCTCGAGGTCCTGGCTCCCCGGGAATTCCGGTCGCCTACGGTGACCTGTATCAAGCTGCCGGGTGGCGTGAGCGGGAGCGCAGTGGACAAGGAGATGAAGCGTCGCGGCTATACCATCTCGCCGGGGTACGGCGCGCTCAAGGACTCGACCATTCGCATCGGTCACATGGGCGATCACACCGTGGACGAATTGAACGAGCTGCTTCAGGTGCTCGAGGACGTGCTGCGCTCGTGAGCCGCTATCGCGTCCTGGTGGCGGACAAGATCGCTCGGGAGGGTCTCACCCCCATCGCCGACGATCCCCGCTTTACTCTGATTGAACGTCCGGGCCTGAAGGATGATGCGCTGGCAGAAGCGCTCTCCGAGGCCGATGCGGTGATTGTCCGTAGCGCGACCCGCATCACGCGAGGAGCGCTGGGACGCACGACCAGTCTCAAGGTGATCGGCCGGGCTGGGGTCGGGGTGGACACGATTGACGTGGATGCCGCCACCGAGAAGGGCATCGCCGTCATGAACGCGCCGGCCGGGAACACCATCTCGGCCGCGGAACTCGCATTCGCATTGCTGCTTGCCCTGGTCCGGCGAGTGCCCGCCGCCGATCGCTCCATGAAGGACGGCCAGTGGGATCGATCGAGCTTCAGCGGCACCGAGCTGTACGGCAAGACGCTCGGGCTGGTCGGCGCCGGAAGGGTAGGGGGCGAAGTCGCGCGCCGAGCCCAGGCCTTCGGGATGACTGTCGTCGGCTACGACCCCTTCCTGAGCCAGGACGCGGCCCGCAGTCTCGGCATCCGGCTGGAGTCTTTGGAAGAGGTCCTGAGAAGTGCCGATGTACTGTCGCTGCATGTGCCGTTGACCGAGAGCACCAAGGGTCTCCTCGGCGAGGCTCAACTCGCGATGATGAAACCCGAAGCCGTGATCATCAACGCCGCGCGAGGCGGCGTGCTCGATGAGGCGGCCTTGCTCCGCAGGCTGCAGGAGAAACGACTCGCCGGAGCGGCGCTGGACGTGTTCGAGAAGGAGCCGCTTCCCGCCAGACGATCCGCTCCGCAAGCTGCCAAACGTCGTGCTTACCCCTCACCTCGGCGCATCCACCGAAGAGGCCCAGCTCAACGTCGCGCTGGAGATCGCTCAGGCGATTCGTGCGGCGCTGGTGCATGGCGATCTCTCGGGTGCGGTGAACGCTCCCTTTGTGGTGGGCGATCGGGTGCAGCGACTGCGGCCACTCCTTTCCATGGCCCAGCGACTGGGACGCCTGGCGGCGGCGCTGACGGATGGAGCGATCACCTCAGTCGAAATCCGTTTCGGCGGGGACGAGGATTTTCTCCGTCCCCTCGCCGCCGGAGCCGTCGCGGGTCTCCTCGCGGATGTCGTGGGACCGGCGGGCGTGAACGTGGTGAATGCCCTGCATCTCGCCAAGGCCCGCGGGATCGAAGTCGATCGCACCCGGATCGACGCGAACCGGGACTATGCCGAATTCATCGAAGTGCGGGCGACCGGTAGCGGACGGTCCTCCAGGGTTGCCGGTGCGCTGCTGGCCGAGGGGCATCCTCGAGTCGTTCGCATCGGAGACTTCCGACTGGATGTCGTTCCGCGCGGTGTCCTCGTGTTGCTGCGTAACCGGGACGTGCCCGGTGTCATCGGTCGAGTCGGCTCGCTTCTGGGCGAGGCCGGAATCAACATCGCCGAGTATCATCAGGCGCGACTCTCCGCTGGCGGTGAGGCCCTCGCCGCGATCAGTGTGGACTCGCCGCTCAAACCCGAGGCACTCGCCGCACTCCGGAGTCTGCCGGAAGTACTCGACGCCCGTCAGGTGCAGTTCGATCCCGTCGGTCTGTAACGCACTTGGGGCTTGCCGCCTCGGCGGGCCCGGCGGGATTCCGATCTTCGACTTCTGAACCTTCCGCGTTGACAACTGGCACTCGGAAGGGAAGCTTTCGCGCGCTCCCAGATGCAGTTCACCCCGATCCAGACCGAAACATGATCGCTCTGAGCCTTGTTCTTGCCCTGCAACAGCAGCCACAGACCCCTCCCACCCCGTCGGCTCCGTCTCCCATCGCGCACGTGACGATCACGCCCGAGACCAGGACGATGACCGCTGGCGATACGCTTCGCTTCAGTGCGCAGGCTGTCGACAGCTCGGGAAGCCAGGTCGCCAATGCCTTGATTCGCTTCGTGGGTTCGGGCGGACGGTTCGAGGGCCGGGTGGACAGCTCAGGCCTGGTTTCCGCCGGATCCACCGGGGTGTTGGGGGTTACGGCGATCGCGAGCGTCCCGGGTACTCGACCCGTCATGGAACGGGTGGAGATCTCGATGCAGCCGGGACCCGCGGCCTCGGTGACCATCACGCCGCAGATCACCCGCCTGGTCGCCGGTCAGCGGTTCATGCTGACGGGAGCCGCCTTCTCGGCCCGGGGAGACAAGCGCGCCGACAAGATCAAATGGCGGAGTTCCGCCCCTCGGGTTGCTGATGTTGCGACTGATGGGCTACTCACGGCGAGCGCGCCCGGTAAAGCAACGGTCACGGCCTCGGTCGACGGAGCCAAGTCGTCGTTTCAGGTTGAGGTACTGGCGGTCACCATCGGGTCGCTCGAGATCTCGCCTGCGAAAATTGATGCGAAGCAGGGCGACGTCATTCGCTTCACCGTCACCGCGCGCGATCGAGCGGGCAAGAAAATCGAAGGACTCACCCCCCGTTGGAGTTTTTCTCCGGGTGGGGGCCTCATCAGCGATGATGGAGCCTTCGTCGGCTACGAGCGCGGGCCCGTATCTGGTGACCGCGACCCTCGGCAACCGCAGTGTGGATGGGGCCGTCTCCCTCGCTTATCGCGATGTTCGCCGCCCCGCCACCGTCGTCGGCCGGCTGCCCCGTACACTGTTCAGCACCGAAGAGGTCTGGGTTCACCCCGATGGCAAGCACCTCTACCTCGGCACCGGTGGCGGTGGGGACCGGATGTACGCGGTGGACATCTCCGATCCATCGAATCCCGTCGTGACCGACTCGCTGATGGCGAATACCCGGCGAGTGAACGACATCATGACGACGCCGGACGGCAAGTACCTGGTTCACACCCGGGAGGGCGCGGCGGACCGTAAGAACGGGATCGTCATCGCTTCGCTGGAGGATCCGGCCCATCCCAAGGTGATCAGCGAGTTCACCGAAGGGGTGACGGGTGGCGTGCACTCCGCCTTCATCTACCAGCAGCCCAAGTACGGCACCCACATCTATCTGACTAACGACGCGACCGGCGTCCTGCACATCGTTGACATCAACGATCCCTATCATCCCAAGGAAGTCGCCCGCTTCAGCTCCCGCAGCGACCAGCAAGGCAACTACGTTCACGATGTGGATGTGAAGGACGGGCTCGCCTATCTGAGCTACTGGAACGATGGACTGGTCATCATCGATGTGGGGAACGGCATTAAGGGCGGCAGTCCTGACAATCCGCAGTTCGTTTCCCAGTACAAGTACGATCTCAACGAGCTTTATCGCGATGTCGAAGCCTCGGCGGGGCCCGGCTTCATCCGCGGCACCCACACCGCATGGCGCCACAAGAATTACGTCTTCATCGCGGACGAGGTCTTCCCGGCTGCGCCGGTGAAGGGCGCCAAGGATGCCTCCTCCTTCCGGGCTTACGGGCGGATGCAGGTCATCGACGTGAGCGACATCTTCCATCCCAAGTCAGTCGCCTGGTATGAGCCGGAATTTGGCGGGGTGCACAACGTGTGGGCCGAGGGCGATACACTCTACATGGGAGCCTACAACGCCGGGTTCCGTGCCTTCGATATCTCAGGCGAATTGCGGGGAGACTTGCGCGCGGAAGGCCGGGAAATGGTGCACGTCAATACCGCCGATATGAGCGGCCACACTCAGAATTCTGCTATGACCTGGGGAGTGGTTGTGAAGGACGGCCTGGCCTACGTCAACGACGACAACAACGGACTCTGGATCGTCAGAATGGAGCCGAGGCGGACGGAGCTGACCCCGTAGTCAGCGACTCGAGCAGGACCTCGACCGCCAGCGCTTCAGCGAGCGACATCCCGGCGCTGAGCTTTCGATCGAACAGCTCCAGCGACTCGAGGCTGGCGCGGAACAAGGCCCGGCAGGCATCGCGATTTGCGGGGTGGTCCATGCCCAGATCGTGTGCCGCCTCGAGCATTGCACCTTGCTCGACCAGCAGCCGGGCCATCAGGACGAGATCCTGACACCGCAACTCTGCGAAGGTGACGTGCCGCTCCCCAAGCCCCGTTTCAGTCTGGGCGTGAGCGAGGTCTTCCAGGGCACAACCCTGGAGCTGGGCCAGAACGGTGAAATGCCGGCCGTGGGCGTTGCGCACCGACATCCGCTGGCGGGCCAGGGTTTCGAAAATCGCCTCCGAGACGCTCGGATGCTCATCGGTTCCCAGCGGCGACTGAATCCACAGGCCGGGAATCGGATCCTCCAGTTGTTCCCGCAACATCTCTCGAACCGCAAATCCGTAATCCTGGGTCATGGCTGCGTAGCGCCAGGCGGCGCCGCCCAGGGTGCCTTCGCGGCTCCACAGCTTGCGGAAGGCTTCCGTTTGATTCCGGTTTGGAGATCGTGGCAGCATGCCCCTTCACAAAGCAGCATTCGTGCCGTTCGTTTACCCGCTTGCCCTGTGCCGCCAACCAATTGAAATTCAAGATCATACACCATAGCCCAGCGATGGAACCTGACCCCCCGATGCCAACCGAAGGAGGCCAGACGCAAGGGTTCCGCCTCGCTCCATGGCTGGGAATCGCACTGATTGCGATTGCGGCTTCTTCACAAGCCTCGGCAATGGCTTCGCGTACGACGATGTCCATGCCATCCTGCGCAATGAACGAGTCCATTCCCTTGCCGCCCCGTGGGAATTCTTCACCCACACCTATTGGCCGCCCGGCAAGTACGTTGGCGGCTCCACGCTCTACCGTCCCGCTTACCACCATCGGCTTCGCCCTCCAATGGGTGCTCGGCGAGGGAGGCCCGCACCTCTTTCATTTCACCAACGTGTTGTTGTACGTCGCCTGTTGCCTCCTTGTCTTCCGGCTCATGCGGCGATTGTTGCCACTACAGATTGCCTGGCTCGCGGCAGCGCTCTTCGCGGCACACCCTGTGCACGTCGAGGCAGTGGGCAATTGCGTCGGTCAGGGTGAACTCTGGGTGGTGCTGTTCGTGGTGCTCGCGGCGGCGCTCTTTCTCGAGGGGCGGGAGGCCGGACCGCTCTCCAATTCGTCTCGCAACAAGATCTACGGCTGCTACGCCCTCGCCTGCCTGGCCAAGGACAACGGACTGATCCTGCCGGGTCTTCTCATCTTCGCCGAGCTGACGGTGATCAAGGATCCCCGTCCTCTGGTTCGGCGGTTCAAGGCAGATGCGCCATTCTGGATCACCCTCTTCATGGTAGGAATCCTCTACCTCGTTGTCCGCACCAAAGTCACCGGTACTCTCGCAGGGGATTTCCCCCACATCGCGATCGGGGAAGCCACGGCGCGGGAGCGGGTGCTTACCGCATTGCGGATCAGTCTCGAGTGGGTGCGCCTCCTGTTATGGCCTGCCCACCTCCAGGCTGACTACTCTCCGCGGGACATCGAACGGGCCACTTCCTTCGGATTGCAGCAGGCTGCGGGGCTTACGCTCTTATTGGGAGTCGGCGCCATCACCCTGGCCACCTGGAAGCGGCTCCCCGTCGTGGCATTTGGCCTGTGTTGGACGGCGCTCGCGATTTTTCCGGTGAGCAATCTGGTGCTCAAGGCGGGGATTCTATTGGCGGAGCGGACCCTGTTCGTCCCCAGCGTGGGCGCGATGCTGGTGCTGGGAGGAGCGACAGAAGCGCTCACCCGTCGGCATCCCCGGGCCTGGAGAGCGGTGGCTGTGGCGGGTCTCGTGCTCATCATTCTGGGGACTTGGCGGAGCGCCCTCCGCCAACCGGTCTGGAAGGACAACGGGACGTTCTTCGCGCAGACCGTGGTGGATGCGCCGCACAATTACCGTGCTCACTGGTCTTATGGAATGTATCTCTACGAGCATGGGGAGAGGGAAGCGGCCTTCCGAGCACTGCAGACCGCCATCACGTTATTCCCCTATGACGCCATCCTTTACAGCGACGTGGGCGACGTCTACCGGACCGACGGACACTGTGAGCAGTCGATCCCGCTGTATCAGAAGGCGCTCCTCCTGAATCCGGACCTCCGTTACACCAGATCCCGCATGGCCTCGTGCTACATGAGGCTGGGCGATTATGGTTCGGCGCGCCTCGAACTCCGCAAGCTGGTCAACTCCGGGTATCCCGAATTTGAACCCCTGATCCAGGCGGTCGACAGCGCGGCGGCAGCCGCAGGAGCCTTCCGATGACCCTGCAGGAGACCCGGCCGTTGCTCACCGTCGTTATCCCGGTATATAACGAAGCGGATACGGTGGAGCGGCTGGTCGAGCGGGTGAAGGCAGTGCCGGTGGACAAGGAAATAATCCTGGTGGATGACTACTCCACCGACGGAACCGGCGCGAAGCTGATGCCAATGGCGCGACGGCGACCGGATCCGGGTGCTGACCCATCCGAAGAATCGCGGAAAAGGTGCCGCGCTGCGGACCGGGTTTCAGGCCGCTCGCGGCGATCTCGTCATAGTGCAGGACGCCGACCTCGAGTACGACCCGGAGGAGTACCCCAAACTCATCAGGCCCATCCTCGATGGCCGGGCCGATGTGGTTTACGGCTCCCGGTTCGCTGGCGGCGAATCGCATCGGGTGCTGTACTTCTGGCACTACACCATGAACCGGTTTCTCACCTGGCTGTCGAACTGCTTTAGCAATCTCGTCCTGACCGACATGGAGACCTGTTACAAGGTCTTCCGCCGGGAAATTCTGCAGCAGATCACGCTGGTGGAGGACCGCTTTGGCTTCGAGCCTGAGGTAACGGCCAAGGTTGCCGCACTCGCGGTGCCGAGTCTACGAGGTGTCCATCAGCTACGAAGGGCGCTCCTACGATGCGGGCAAGAAGATCGGCTGGAAGGACGGCGTGCGGACCATCTGGTGTATCCTGAAGTTCAATATCTGGGCGCGGCAACGCCCCGTCCTGGTACCGGAGTCTCGCTGATGCATAGCACCACCTCCCTCTCGCCCAAACCGGTCGCTTCAGTCGAGGCCATCCGGGCTCGTTTTCCTGCGCTGCAGCGCGAACAGCGCCATGAGCCGGTCGCCTACTTCGATGGCCCGGGAGGGACTCAGGTGCCCCGAGATGTGGTCGAGGCGATGTCCGACTACCTCTACAACCACAACGCCAACACCCACTGGGCCTACCCCACCAGCCAGGAAACCGATCTCGCCATCGCGCGCTCTCGAATTGCGCTGGCCGATTTTCTCGTCGCGCAGCCGGTTGAGATCGCCTTCGGCGCCAACATGACGACCCTCACCTTCCACCTCGCTCGCGCGCTCGGCAGCAAGTGGGGACCCGGTGACGAGATCGTCATTACCGAGCTCGATCATCACGCGAACCAGGCCCCCTGGACTCGGCTCGCCGCCGAACGTGGAGTGACTGTAAGGGTGGTCCCCCTCGAGCCCGAGAGCGGGCAGCTGGACTGGAAGGCGTTCGAGGAGACGCTCAATTCCCGCACCCGACTCGTGGCAATTGGCGGAGCATCGAATGCGCTCGGCACCATCAACGATATTCCGCAGGCCTCCCGTCTCGCTCACGCAGCCGGCGCCCTGATTTTCGTGGATGCCGTTCATCTGGCGGCGCACGCCCGCCTCGACGTCTCTGAGCTCGACTGTGATTTCCTGGCCTGTTCGGCCTACAAGTTCTACGGGCCTCACATCGGGATTCTGTACGGTCGCCACGAGCTGCTTCAGGAGCTCGACGTGCCAAAACTCGCTCCCGCCCCCAACGAGCCGCCGGAGCGGATGGAAACCGGCACTCAGAATCACGAAGGCATCGTCGGGGCCGGAGCGGCAGTTGAGTTTCTCGCCTCGCTCGCGGCCGGCAAACGACGGGGCGACCGGCTCGATGCGTCCTTCCGTGAGCTACACGCCCGTGGGCAGACTCTGGTGGAACAACTCTGGGAAGGGCTGCATCGGATCTCTGGAGTGCGGGTCTACGGTCCTTCTCCGGAACGCAACCGCACCCCGACCGTGTCGTTTACTGTCGCAGGAAAATCGTCCGAAGACGTGGCGACGACGCTGGCGGCGAAGGGGATCTTTGTTTCGCACGGGGACTTCTACGCCACTACCGTCGTCGCGCGACTCGGCCAGGAGAATGACGGTCTGGTCCGCGCTGGGTGCGCCTGCTACACGACGGAAGATGAGGTATCGCGTCTCGTAGCGGCGGTGCGGGAGATCGCGCGCAGCTGAGAGTAGTCGACCTTCACGGCCGAGCCGGGCGGTTCCGTTGCCTTCTCGCTCTTGGCAACGGGCCAATCTTGGGAATCGAGCGAAGCCTCGTCCTGGTTCTGCCACGCCTCGCGGGGGACCCGAGTCCAGGTGTCCTTGTGCGTCAGTGCTCCGATCGCAGCCCCAACTCCTCCACGCCGCCGCGCCAACGATCACGAGCTCCCGAAGCATATTCTCCCGCCGAGCAACAGGTGCGAAGCACGGGTCATTGTCAACGCCGGCGACCGCGGCAAGGCCCAGAAGCGCGCCCGTGGTCCCGCCGATCGCGGCGCCCGGTACCGCGCCTCGACTTGTGAGCAGTCCGGACCTCAACCTTACTGATCCAACCGAGGGGTACTCTCCGGGTTTGACCGTCGGAGGGCCGGATCACAAGGGCTGAACTGTCTCGCCCCATGAACTCTCCAGTGAAGCGGAATCCTTTCGCCCCCGAGACCCGAATGATTTGTCCGGGTCGGAGAGCTACCGAGGAGTCCTGGGCCGCGACTTGGCTCCCTGACAGGAGCGCTACAGCAAGACCCAGCATGATTGAGGTCCGCATCGATCCCGTCCCTTGGGAGTTGAGTTTCCGCGGCATAGCGCAGCGGTCATCCGAACCGGGATCAATTGTGGGGGCGTGGCATCAAGACCGCGTCAAGCCGGTTCCAAATCGTTGACAGGCGTGCCTTGCAACCACATCCTACCCTCCCTGTGTGTCTGCGACTCGCCGCAGCCACCGCTAAGTTTCGACCGATGACACCCGTTACTTCCCCCGCGACCGATTCGAGCTCCAACCGGGAATTCCTTGAGCTGCAAAGGCTGGCATCAGGAAGCCGCCTTGCGGATGCTCATGAACAACCTCGATCCGGCGGTAGCCGAGCGGCCGGATGAACTCATCGTCTATGGCGGGAGCGGGAAGGCGGCGCGGAACTGGGAGTGCTATGAGAAGATCGTCTCGACTCTCAGAAGGCTGGAGAATGACGAGACCTTGCTGGTTCAAAGCGGCAAGCCGGTAGGCGTCTTCAAGACCCACGAGGAGGCACCTCGGGTCCTCATCGCCAATGCCCACCTGGTCCCTCGCTGGGCGACATGGGAAGAGTTCCGCCGACTGGAGGCATTGGGGCTCACGATGTACGGCCAGATGACGGCCGGTTCGTGGATCTACATTGGCACCCAGGGAATTCTGCAGGGCACCTACGAAACCTTCGCCGAATGCGCTCGCCAGCACTTCGGAGGCACTCTCGCCGGCCGCTTGGTCGTGACCGCGGGACTGGGAGGGATGGGAGGCGCCCAGCCTTTGGCAGCCACCATGAATGGTGCCGCCTTTCTGGGCGTAGACGTGGACGCCTGGCGAATCCAGCGACGGGTGGATACCGGCTATTGCGACCTGATGACTACCAGTCTCGACGAGGCGTTGCGACTGGTCGAGGCCGCGAGACAAAAGCGCGAGGCGTTGTCAGTCGGGTTGGTAGGGAATATTGCCGAGGTGCTACCCGAGCTGGTCCGGCGCGGTATCGGTCCGGACGTAGTAACGGATCAGACCTCGGCTCATGACCTCCGTCTCGGCTACATCCCGGCCGGACTCTCGCTCGAAGCGGCGGCGGTCGAGCGCGAGCGGGACGCTGACGGCTACGAAGCCCGGGTGCTGGATTCGATGGTGGTCCACGTGAAGGCCATGCTCGAGTTGCAGTCCCGAGGCGCAGTCACCTTCGACTACGGCAACAACCTGCGCGGCCAGGTCGCCGACCGGCGGGGTCTCAAGCAGGCGTTCGACATTCCCGGCTTTGTTCCCGAATTCATTCGCCCTCTGTTCTGTCGCGGCGCGGGACCGTTTCGCTGGGCAGCCCTATCGGGGGATCCGGCCGATATCGCAATCACCGATGACGCGGTGCTCGAGACCTTTCCCGAAAAGGCTGACCTGGCTCGATGGATCAAACAGGCCAGAGAGAAGGTCCACTTCCAGGGGCTTCCCGCGCGGATCTGCTGGCTCGAGTACGGTGAACGAGCGGAAATGGGCCTCCGCTTCAACTGGCTGGTGAAGAAGGGGAAGGTGAAGGCGCCGCTGGTGATTGGAAGGGACCACCTCGACACTGGTTCCGTGGCCTCACCCAACCGGGAAACCGAGGCCATGCGGGACGGGAGCGACGCGATCGCGGATTGGCCGTTGCTTAACGCCATGCTCAATACCGCGTGTGGCGCGAGTTGGGTCTCCCTCCATCATGGTGGCGGCGTCGGAATCGGATACTCGATCCATGCCGGCATGGTCGCAGTCGCCGATGGTACGGAGATGGGAGATCGCCGCCTGGCACGAGTGCTCACCGCCGATCCGGGGACCGGAGTCATGCGTCACGCGGATGCAGGCTACGAGGTCGCGATCGAGACCGCCCGGGAACGCGGCGTGGATCTTCCGATGTTCGGATCGTGACCCGACCCACAAAAGAAACACAGAGAAACGGAGAACACAGAGGGGGCGGAGCATGTCGATGGCCCCTCTGTGCCCTCTGTGTCTCAGTGTTTATTCGGTGATCCGTGCCAGTACTACGATCCATCGGGTCGCTGGCGACCTGTCGAAACGAGGGGGCCAGTCGGATATCCATCCCATCCAGAACGCCGCTCTGGTCTGGGAAGGTGGAACCCTGCTGTGGGTCGGACCGGAAAAGGCGTTGCCTGCCGAGTACGCCGCCTGGGAGAGCTGGGACGCTGATGGTGCCCTGGTCATTCCCGGTCTGATCGACTGCCATACCCACCTCGCCTTCGGCGGCTGGCGGGCCGAGGAGTTCGAGCAACGAATCCAGGGGAGCAGTTACCTCGATATCGCGCGCAGGGGCGGCGGCATCATGTCCACCGTTGCCCAGACCCGCACGATGTCCGAGGACGCATTGCTCGATCGGGCTCGCGGCTTCCTCGAAAGGATGATGGCGCTGGGCGTCACCACGGTCGAATGCAAGAGCGGTTATGGCCTCGACGTCGAGACCGAACTCCGGCTGCTCCGGGTCTATCACCGGTTGGGCCAGGAAGGAGCCGCCCGTATCATCCCGACCTTCCTCGGCGCCCACGTCGTTCCCCCGGAATTCCGCGATCAACGAGAGGATTACATCAAGCTTCTGATCGAGCGAGCTGATTCCGCTCATCACGGGGCAGGGCTTGGCGCGGTTCTGCGACGCCTTCGTCGAAGAGACTGCCTTCACCGTACTCGGAGGCTCGACGCATTCTTTCGGCCGGGAAAGCGGCGGGGCTGGGAGCCAAGCTCCATGCCGACCAGCTCAGTTCGAGCGGGGGTGCCGAGCTCGCAGCCGAATTGGGAGCGGTGTCGGCGGATCATCTCGAGTGTGTATCGCAGGCCGGCATTGCCGCGATGGCAAAGTCCGGATCCGTTGCGGTGAGCCTGCCGCTTGCGTCGCTCTACCTCAACCATGTCCCCTTACCGGCCCGCCGTCTGATCGAGGCAGGAGTGCCGGTCGCCGTCGCTACAGATTTCAATCCGGGGTCGGCGCCCAGCTACCACCTGCCGCTGGCACTCAGCCTCGCCTGTACCATGCAGCGGATGACGCCCGGCTGAAGCGTTGAAAGGGGCGACGATCATCGCCGCCCGCGCGCTCGCGATTGATGGGGTGACAGGCTCGCTCGAAGCGGGCAAGTCAGCGGACTTCGCCGTGATCGATGCGGGGAGCGTCAATGACTGGTGCTACCACTTCACGCCTAACGCGTGTCGGCGGGTGGTGGCGCGGGGCAGGGAGGTCGGAGCAGGGAGTCGATAGTCGGGAGTCGAGAGTTCAAAATCGTTGGTCGTAGGCAAACTTGAAGTCGCCCAGGGCACGAAACCCGGATCAGTTCTCCGGCACTACTTTCCAGGTCGAGTCTGGATTGTATCGCTCCATCGCCTTGAACGCCTCCGGCGTATCGTCCCCGAAGTCCTTCTCGTATACGATCCCGTCGTGGCTCACGATGAAGATCTGGATCCCGGTTACCCCGTAGTCCGCCGGCGAAGCCACGAGGGCGAAACCCCCGATCATCGCACCCTCCACCACGAAGTCCAGCTCGCCCAGCGGCGCCGCCGGGCCCTGGCCCTTCAGGACCTTGAAATAGTAGCCGTGGAAGGGCTGCGTCTTGGTGCTGTAGCCGTCGGCCACCGCCTCCGCGATCCCCTCGCTCACCGGACCTTCCCATTTTCCGGCTTTGGTGCGCCAGGCCAGTCCGTCCTGCTTCCCGGGGCTGCTGATGATTCGCTGGGCGTACTGGTTTACATAGGCACCGTCGTGCTTCACTGACGCGTATTGTTTCTGGGCCTCGACGTAGCCCCGGCAGATTTGGATCGCGTCGAGCTCGTTGCGGCCTACCCGGCGGCGCAGGATCTCGTCAACGCCTGCGGCCGCATCGAACCGCCATTGGTCCCCGTCCGCCACGATCGGCATCGGGAGCGGCCAGTGGTCGGGGCCCACGTCGACCGTTACGGACTTTCCGGTGGAGTCGCGCTCCAGCTTCATCTGGGTCCGCGCCTCCTTGGCCCAATCCATGGCGTTCTTGCGATCGAGGACGGTGTCCTTGCTGGCGATGATATCCTCGGCCTCCGACCCCAGGATCTCCCGCAGCACCGGCACGTTGAACTGCTCCGCCGCCGCTACGAGCGCCTCGGCGGCTGCCTCGGGCGTCGGGAACGCCTTTCCGGGAACGATGGGTCGCTCTGCGTTCTCCTTCCCCCCGCAGGCTGCGATTCCGAGTGTGACGACCGTGAGTGCGGCGGTGAAGCCGAGACGGGACGGGACGATGCGCAGCATGCTCATGACCTGGACCGTGAATGGATGACGCATGGACACTACCGCCGACGCCCGCCGCCGCCACCGCGGGACATACCACCCCTCGACCCGCCAAAGCTGGATGCGCCGCGCGAGCTGCTGGAACGGGCACTGCTGCCGCTCCACCCACTCGACCCCCCGCCGAAGCCGCCCGAGCCGGAGCCGCCTCCGACGCTTCGATTGCCGATAGACTCGCCGCCGCCGCTACGGCCACCCGCACCACCCGCCGAGCGGTCGCTGACTCCCGCACCACCCGCACCACCGCTCCGGCCACTCGCCGAGCGGTCACTCGTGCCGGCCGACGGCCGGTTAGAGCCACCTGCACCACCGGCGCCGTTTCGGCCACCCGCACCCCCGGCCCCGCGGTCACTCGTCCCGGCGGACGGCCGGCTGGAGCCGCCGAACTTGTCGGCTGTGCGCTTGTCACCGTACGGAGCGCCGCCGCGATGCGAAGGGTTGTGCGACCACGCGCTGCCCCCGCCTTTCGGTTGGGCGCCGCCAGGGCGACCAGCTCCACCGGGGCCACCAACTCCCCCAACACCGCCAACGCCGCCTGCACCGCCAACGCCACCGGCTCCGCCGACTCCGCCAACGCCACCGACACCACCAACGCCGCCGACACCGCCAACGCCGCCGACACCGCCAACGCCGCCGACGAAGTTGTTGCTATTGTTGATGTAGACGTTGCCTCCGCCGCCCCAGCCCGCATAACAACACGACCCGCCCCACATCGCAGCCCCCATCATGAACCCGACGCTGAACGACACGAACGCGGTCCCCGGGTAGTAGGGCGGGTAGTAGATCGGCGGGTACGGATAGACCGGCGGGGGATAGACGTATGTCGGGTTGTATGTCGGAACGTAGATCACCTCGGGGTCGGCGGACTGGACGACGATCACGGTTTTGTTCTCAACGACCTGAGTATCAACCTTCTGCTTGTCGTTCGACTCCAGTGCACCCTTGGCCTTCGCCTGCTTCCGCATCTCCTGGACGGCGTCCATGACCTCTTTCTGCTGGGAGAGAAAGGCGTTCCCCATCTCGGTCGTCCACTGGATGTCGTCGGCGAGCCGCTTGACCACCTCGGGCACCGCTGCCATCGACTGGATGCTTGGATCCCAAGGCATCTTCTTCACCGAGTCGGCAAGCGCCTGGTCCTTGAGCTTGGGGTTCTTCGCCAGCCACTGCTGCAGCTGCACGATCTCGAGCGGATATGTTGACGCTACCAATGTCTGGGCCAGCAAATCGTCGGGGTACAGCGCGATCGGCGCCACCATCGATTGGAGCTGCTGGGCGGTCAGCGGCTTCGAAGTGGTATCCGCCGCTGCGGTCGTGTCCGGGGGGTTCGCCGGGGGTACCGTGGCTTGCTGCGCCGTCGCGCTGCCTAAGGAGAGCGCGAACACCGCAAAGAGGGCGGGGATGCCCCTGGCAACCAGGGGCTGCAGTCGTCTGCGGACGGGATAAAGTCGGGGCATTGAAGTCATGGCTCCCGTGGAAGAGGGGAGCGCGTCCTGGTCCCGCGAGGGGGGTCGGCTCACCGCGTCGAATCCTTGCTGCAAGCTCTTAGAGAGGCATGGTACCGTAGGATATGATACATCCGCAATGGTCCCCGAGGGTAGTTGGCTATAACCGCTCCACATCGGCGCGGCAATAACCGCGGCGCACGATGTAACGCCGGCGACCTCCTCGGCCTCCGGCAGAAGCCGATTTGGTTACTTGGGCGGTTCGAGGCGATCTTTTTCTACTGGCGGCGAGGCCGGCCACGCCGATGACGGGGCGCAGCGTCGGAGTCGGTCGTGAGTTGTGGGTCTCGCTTTCAATCCTCAATCTCTACGCCCCCATCTTCCCCTCCACCACCGCCAGAATTTCTTTTTCCTTCTGCTCTGCGTCAGCCGCGATACGCCTTCCTTCCGACAATGTGGTCTCGAACCCGGCGGGCTTGAACGGTCCGGAGAGATTGGTTCGTACGTTGAGCCAGGCTCCACGCACGGCGGCTCGAGCGCAGATCGCCCCCACACCGGCATCAGAAGCTGAGACTGGATTCCCTTGTTGTGCCATGGCCATGAGTAGACTCAAAGCCTGCGAACGAACGCCGCATGACTTCCAGGGGGACCTCGACTGCTCGACCGTTGGCGGTGGCCAGCGCCTCGTGGCGAGCCTCCTGTTCTTCCGGGGTTCCCTTGGGCATCCCCATCGCGGCCAGCACGGCGTTGAAGGCTTTGGTGTCCTCGTCGACCAGACGCAGCAATTCGACCTTGAGCTGCTGACCCCGTTCCGCCCAGGTGGAAAATTCTTCCCACCGCGCCTCCCACCCCCGTTTGTGAGCCGAGAGGTTGGCCACCATCGCTCCAAGGGAGGCGCCGAGTGCTCCGATGAGAGCGGACACCGAGCCACCGCCGGGCGCGGGACTCTCGCTGGCCGTGAGATCGGCGAAGCCCTCGACGGTCAAAGAGGTCAGTGCCGCATCTCTGCTTCCCTTGGCCAGCCGATATTCCAGGACCCGCTCGCTCGGATCAAAAGGTGCCAGCTCGTCGAGTCCCATACTGCGGATCGCGATCTTCATCAGTTCGTGGTCAGGCACACCGACGGAGCGCTGCTGCTTTCTCAGGAAATAGCGTCCTGCTTCGAGCAGGGCGGAGAGGGGGACCAGGCCCACCAGCTCGGACCCGGTTACCCGCATACCGCGCGCTTCGGCCTTCCGGCATACCTCTTCGAACGCGATGTGCAACGGAGTAACGGAGAGATCGGTCAGGTTCATCGAGACCTGGGCGATCCCGTACTCCTCGATGAACCACCCGATCGCTTTCACGGCCTTGAGCGTGCCCGGAATCATCACCGGTTGGCCGGCCGCGTCATTGACGACTTTGCCCGTCACGGGGTCACCCTCGCGCTTGGGCCGTCCGGCCTCTCGGACATCGAACGCCACCGCATTGGCTCGGCGAGTCGAAGTGGTGTTGAGGTTCACGTTGAAGGCCACCAGGAAGTCCCTGGCCCCGATCACGGTGGCACCGCTTCGCGGGTTGAATTCGGCGGGGCCGAAATCCGGTGCCCACCGCGGGTCTTCCAGTTTCCGCGCCAGGCCTTCGTACTCGCCGGCTCGAATCACGGCGAGGTTCTTCCTTGCCGGATCGGGCTGTGCCGCTTCGTAGAGGTAGACGGGAATCCTGAGCTCGCGGGCCACCCGTTCTGCCAATCGTCTGGCGTGCAGCGCGGTCTCTTCGAGGGTGATGCCGGAAATCGGAATCAGGGGACAGACATCAGTGGCACCCATGCGCGGGTGTTCCCCCTGATGCTGCCGCATGTCGATCAACTCGGCTGCCGCCTGGATGGCCCGGAATGCTGCTTCGATCACCGCCTCGGGTGTGCCGGCAAAGGTCACGACCGTTCGGTTGGTGGCCTTGCCTGGGTCCACATGGAGGAGGGTGACCCCGTCCACCGCCTCGATCCGGCTGGAGATCTGGCGAATGGTGTCTGGATTGCGGCCTTCGCTGAAGTTGGGGACGCACTCAATGAGGGCGGGCATCGCGGTCCAAGTGATTGAAGATTGAAGATTTAAGATCGAAGGCTGGCGGAATCTTCGGTGGTCGGACGCAATCGTCAATCGTCAATCGTCAATCCTCAATCCCCTCCGTCCCCAGCCCTTGCTTCACGGGTCCTCGCTGGC
>CAWGED010000005.1:1105000-1264011 GCA_963821525.1 uncultured Gemmatimonadales bacterium
AATCCGGGGGGACCACCCTCCAAGCCTAAATACTCCTCGATGACCGATAGTGCACCAGTACCGTGAGGGAAAGGTGAAAAGCACGCCAGGTGGCGAGTGAAACAGATCCTGAAACCGTGTGCTGACAAGCGGTCGGAGGGTCGTCTTCGGACGGCCTGACGGCGTGCCTTTTGCATTATGATCCGGCGAGTTACTGCTCACGTGCAGGTTAAGGCCTTCAGGGCCGGAGCCAAAGCGAAAGCGAGTCTGAATAGGGCGACTACGTACGTGGGCGTAGACCCGAAGCCGTGGCGATCTACCCTTGAGCAGGTTGAAGCCGCCGTAACAGGCGGTGGAGGACCGAACCCGTGTGGGTTGAAAACCGCTGGGATGACTTGAGGGTAGGGGTGAAAGGCCAATCAAGCTCGGAGATAGCTGGTTCTCCCCGAAATATATTTTGGTATAGCCTCGGGAAATGAGTTCACAGGAGGTAGAGCACTGGATGGGTCCGGGACGTGAATAACGTTACCTCCCCCAACCAAACTCCGAATGCCTGTTGAATGCTGCCCGGGAGGCAGTCGCGGTGCGCTAATGTACTGTGGCGAGAGGGAAAGAACCCAGAACATCAGCTAAGGCCCCGGAGTGGCGGCTCAGTGTAGCAAAGGATGTGATCTTGCTGTGACAACTGGGAGGTTGGCTTAGAAGCAGCCATTCCTTTAAAGAGTGCGTAATAGCTCACCAGTCCAGCGAGGTCGCGCCGATAATGGTCGGGACTTCAAGCCGCCCGCCGAAGCTATGTCTTCGTCCGCGCAAGCGTGCAGGGGTAGGGGAGCGTTCCCAGAGCGGTGAAGCCGGGGCGGAAGCCTTCCGGTGGAGCGGTGGGAAGTGAGGATGCCGGATTAAGTACGCGAGAAACCGGGTGAAAACCCTGGTCACCGAAAGCCTAAGGGTTCCTGAGCCATGTCGATCAGCTCAGGGTCAGTCGGTCCCTAAGTCGAGGCCGAGAGGCGTAGACGATGGGAAACGGGTCAACATTCCCGTACCAACTGTAGGCCGTTACGAGTCCGAGGAGGGACGCAGGAGCAAGGTTACCGGCGGGTGGTGGATTATCCGCTGCAAGGTGGTAGACGTTTCCTGGTAGGCAAATCCGCCAGGATAGTCGAGAGCCGATGCCGAAGGGGCCGTAAGGCCCCGCAAAGGGTGGCCGACGCACGCTGCCGAGAAAAGCTTCGCGGACCAGGACTGCAGTTGACCGTACCGTAATCCGACACAGGTGGGCGAGGCGAGAAGCCTAAGGTGCTCGAGTGATTTACGGAAAAGGAACTCGGCAAAATTACCCCGTAACTTCGGGATAAGGGGTGCCGGTAGTAGGTGAGCGCGTCACAGGCGAAGCCCAGGCCGGCCGCAGAGAATCGTCCCAAGCGACTGTTTAGCAAAAACACAGGTGTCTGCCAAGGCATTTTCCAAGCCGACGTATACGACACTGACGCCTGCCCGGTGCCGGAAGGTTAAGGCGAGTGGTTAGCCGCAAGGCGAAGCTGCGAACCGAAGCCCCGGTAAACGGCGGCCGTAACTATAACGGTCCTAAGGTAGCGAAATTCCTTGTCGGGTAAGTTCCGACCTGCACGAATGGCGTAACGACTTGGGAGCTGTCTCTTCCGTAAGCTCGGCGAAATAGAAGTATCGGTGAGGATTCCGATTACCCGCGACAGGACAAAAAGACCCCGTGCACCTTTACTACAACCTGTCATTGAACGTCGGTATAACCTGCGTAGCATAGGTGGGAGCCGTTGATCTCCGGGTTTCGGCTCGGAGGGAGGCAACAGTGAAATACCACCCTTGTTTTACTAACGTTCTCACTCAGGCGGCAACACCGCCGAGGACCGTGGCTGGTGGGTAGTTTGACTGGGGCGGTCGCCTCCTAAAGAGTACCGGAGGCGCGCGATGGTGCCCTCAGTGCGGTCGGTAATCGCACGACGAGTGTATAAGCAAAAGGGCGCCTGACTGCGAGCGCGACGGCGCGAGCAGGGACGAAAGTCGGCTTAAGTGATCCGGTGATCCCGTGTGGACGGGTCATCGCTCATCGGATAAAAGGTACGCTGGGGATAACAGGCTTATCGCGCCCGAGAGTTCACATCGACGGCGCGGTTTGGCACCTCGATGTCGGCTTATCACATCCTGGGGCTGGAGAAGGTCCCAAGGGTCCGGCTGTTCGCCGGTTAAAGTGGTACATGAGCTGGGTTCAGAACGTCGTGAGACAGTTCGGTCTGTATCCGTCGTGGGCGTGGGAGTGTTGAGGGACGTCGTCTCTAGTACGAGAGGACCGAGACGAAGCGACCGCTCGTGTACGGGCTGTCCCGCCAGGGGCAGCGCCCGGTAGCGATGTCGCGCGGAGATAACCGCTGAAAGCATCTAAGTGGGAAACTCTTCCCAAGATGAACACTCCTGGAGCATAAGCTCCCTAAAGGGCCCTGGGAGACTACCAGGTTGATAGGGCGCAGATGTACGGGGAGCAATCCCTTCAGTCGAGCGCTACTAATCGCCCGTGAAGTTTGATCTCTCCCCATTTCTCACATCGATGTAAATCCATCCCCCGATTGTTGGGTCGATGGCCGTCAGCATCAGCCGTTAGCCTTGCGCTAGCGGCTGATGACTGAAGGCGACGACTCCAAGAAATGGCTGACGACTAGCGCGCAGGGGCCACACCCGTTCCCATTCCGAACACGGCCGTTAAGCCCTGCAGCGCCGATGGTACTGCCTCGAGAGGGCGTGGGAGAGTAGGCCGTCGCCAGCCATCCCCTTCGCGCGGACCCTTCGGGGTCCGCGCTTTCTGCCCTCCCGGCAGCTCGAGGCATCTAGCGACTTGGCCGCCCTTACTTCGATGGGCCGTGCCACCTCACAGCGTCGCCCCTGCTTTCCAGATCCGTCGCATGGCGGCCCGTCGGGGCCAGCCTTAAATCCTTGCCCATGTCCACCGCCCCAACCCGCACCGGGCACATCGCCCTCGCCGGCGCCCCGAATGTGGGCAAGTCCTCCCTCCTGAACGCGCTTACCGAAACGCATCTCGCCATGGTCAGTCCCAAGCCGCAGGCCACCCGCCTGCCGGTAGTGGGACTACTGACCACCGGGGACACCCAGTACGTTTTCCACGACCTTCCCGGGCTGCTCGAACCCGCCTAGCCCTCCAGGCCCGGATGCTCGCGGCAGCGCTCGAAGTGCTCGAACGGGTTGATGTCATACTTCATCTGCACGAGGCCATCGCGCCCCGCGCACGCGACTTCTGGAGCCTTGCGGGTCTTGAGAAGCCACTTGAGGTCCCGGTCTCACCGTCTACACCAAGGCGGATTTGATCCGGGGACGCTCACGCTTTCGGCGATCTGCACCGCCCTCCGCGGTGTCCGCCGAGACCGGAGCAGGGGTTCCCCAGCTGCTGGAGGCGATTCGTCCGCTGCTCCCCGAAGGGCACTTCCAGTTTGATCCCGATGAGGTGGGTACCCAGCCGCTTCGTTTCTTCGTGGGGGAATACCTGCGCGAGGCTGCGTTTGATCTCCTGCAGGACAGAGGTGCCGTATGGCGTTGCCGTCGAGGTGGAGGAGTTCCGCGAGAACCGGAGCCCAGTGTACATTCGAGTCTCGCTGTACGTCGAGCGAGATTCGCAGAAAGGAATCGTGGTGGGGCGGGGCGGTCGAACGCTGAAGGCGATCGGCACCCACGCCCGTTTGCGGCTGGAGGCCCTGCTGGGCCAGCCGGTCTACCTCGAGTCCTGGGTGAAAGTGCTCCGCAACTGGCGCCGCAGCAGCGCCGCACTCACCCGACTCGGCTTCCCTGAGAAGGCGCCGTTATGAGTGTGGCTCCCGAGCTGCTTGAAATCCTGGTCTGCCCCAAGTGCAAGGGAGACTTGGAATATCGCCCCGACCCTGAGGCGCTCATCTGCAACGCCTGCCGCTTGGTCTACGCCGTCGAGGACGGCATTCCGATCATGCTGATCGACGAGGCCAAGCCGCTTTGACCGATATTGTCGCTGCGCGCGCGGGCCGAGGCCGCGCGTCTGGGTCACGACTACATCGGCAGCGAGCATCTCTTCCTCGCGCTCCTGGAGAGCGGGGATCCTTCCCTCGGCACCATCCTCACCTCCTTCAATCTCGACCCGGCCGTAGTCCGCGAACGGGTCGAGCGTCGCGCTCCCAAGGGGCGTGGCGCCCTCCTCGCGGAAGGCGATGCCGCGCTGCGGTCCGGGGCCAAGCGGGCGCTCGAAGCGTCCCGGTCCGATGGGAACCTGCTTCACGCCTTGTTGCGCGATGGCAAAGGCCCGGCAGCAGTGACCATGCAGGACCTTGGCGTGCCGGTCGAGAAGGTCCGCGCCGCGCTGCAGTCGGTCGCTCCGGCCCGCTCTCCCGAGGCGCCCTCCCGTGCTGCGCGACCGCCCCGGTCGAAGGAGAAGGCCCCTCGTCGGGAAGCGCCTCGTGAACCGCCGCCGCCGGCGACTCCCCGGCTTCCCCCGGTGCGTGAATCGTTGCTGAACTGGCGGAACCTGCTGCTGGTCGCGGTGCCGGTGAGCATGGTCCTGTATCACATGAACGCTCCCTCCTGGGTCGTGTTCACCGCCGCGTGTCTGGCTGTGCTTCCTCTCGCTGGGTACATGGGAGAGGCAACCGAGCACCTTTCGGCCAGGACCGGACCCGCAGTGGGCGGGCTGCTGAATGCCACCTTCGGCAATGCTGCCGAGCTGATCATTGCGATCGTAGCGCTTCGCGCCGGGCTGGTGGACCTGGTCAAGGCGTCGATCACGGGCAGCATTCTGGGGAATCTGCTCCTCATCCTCGGCCTCTCGCTCGTGGCGGGCGGTTTCTCGCGAGCCGATCCTGCGGTTCAACCGGACCGCGGTGGGAATGAGCGCGGGGATGCTGGCGCTCGCGGTCACGGGGATGGTGTTTCCCGCCGTGGTGCACGCGCTTCACGGTTCGGCAGGCCCGGTGCTCGCCGAGTTAAGAATGTCGGAAGCGGTGTCGATCGTCCTGATCATCACCTACCTGTGTTCGCTGTGGTTTACCCTCAGGACCCACAGCGGCTCCTTGCCGGTGATCCTCACCCAATGACGGGCGCGCCGTGGGGACTCTGGTCTGCGGTGCTCGTGCTGGGCATTGCGACGGCGGGTGTCGCAGTGGAATCGGAGATCCTGGTCCACGCTACGCAGCACATCACCCAGGAGTACAGCTACATCTCCGAGACCTTCCTCGGCCTGATCATCATTCCGATCATCGGTAACGCGGCCGAGCACGCCACCGCGGTAGTCGTGGCGCGGAAGGGCCAGATCGATCTCGCACTGCAAATCGCCCTGGGATCCAGTACGCAGGTCGCGCTGCTCATCGCGCCGGTCCTGGTGTTCCTCGGACTGGTGCTGGTTCCGTCCGAGACGGGGCAATACATGAATCTTGTGTTTGCTCCGTTGCAGGTTGTGGCCTTGTCCTGGCCACAATGCTCTCGGCGATCATCACGCTGGATGGAGAATCGCACTGGTTCGAAGGGGTGCAGTTGCTCGCGCTGTATGCCATGATTGCAGTCGCGGCGTATTTCATTTGACTGCCCCCTCGGCGGCCCCTAAGTTAGACTCAGAAAACTCTTACGAGGGTAACGGGTGCGGACTCGCCCGACGATTCTCTACCATTCGCCGGAGGCCCGACCTGTTCCTGACCTCGTTCGGCATTGGGCCGAGGTCAAGGACTTTCCGCTCGAGGTTCTTGCCGACCCGGCGGACGTTCAGGCCATCGTACTGCGCGGCTTCCCCTGCTTCCTCTTCGTGGACGGCAGACCGGCGCAGGGACTCGCGGCGTGGACTTGGTGCGCACGCTCAAGAGCGACGCGTTCACCGCGATCGTTCCCACCGGTGATGCTCTCGGGCCGGCACGATCCTGCAGAGGTGCAGAGTTGGTTTTCGGCGGGCACCGACGAGGTCATCACCGGGCTCTTTTCGCCCGCGGAGCAGCGTTCCCGTCTCGACGCGATGCTGGTCCGCACCGAGCGCGACGTGTCGGTGCATCCGTCGACGCGGCTTCCCGGGACCACCGAGATCGAGCGGGAAATCCGGCGCCAGCTGGAGCAAGAGGGCGAGTTCGCGGTCTGTTACGCGGATCTCGATCACTTCAAGGAGTTCAACGACCGGTACAGCTACTACGACGGCGACCGGGTCATCTACCTGCTGTCGCGCATCCTGCACGATGTGGTCAAGGGGATGCTGAATACCCGCGGGTTCGTGGGGCATATCGGCGGCGACGACTTCATCTTCGTGGTCCCATCGTCGGAGATCAGCAGCAGTCTGCAGCGAGATCATCTCGGTGTTCGACACCCTGATTCCGCTGCAGTACAATGACCAGGACCGGCGCGCAGGATACTTTTTCGGCAAGGATCGGCGGGGCCAGCTGCACCGGGTCCCCCTCATGACGGTATCGATCGGAATCGTGACCAACCGTAACCGCCGCTTCACCCACCCGGCGCAGGTGAGCGAGCTCGCGACCGAGATGAAGAGCTACGCCAAGACTCTGCCTGGATCGGTGTTCGTGGTGGATCGCCGGCAATCGTCGGACGCCGATGAAGGGTCCGAGCGTCGGCCGGGCCCAGCTCGTTAGGGGGACAGCATGAACGTCACCTGCCCATCCTGCTCCACGGTCTACCGGGTGGATCCGGCCAAGGTGCCGGCCGGGGGCGTCAAAGCGCGCTGCCAGGTGTGTGCAACGGTGTTTTCCGTGGAGCACGCCCTCACGCCGCAGGCGACGCCTCCGGTAGCAGCTCTGGCAGCGCTCCGGTGCAAGGCATCCGCCGTCGGCACCGGCTCCCGTCGCTCCGGCACGCGGCCCCAATCGCTGCGTCCCGCCTCCACCGCGCTGCGCCCGCGCCGCGCACCAGCGCCACCGCTGCGGCACCCGCCGCGGCAGTCCCTGCCGCGCTCCGGCCCACCGTCAGCGCGGCGCCTGCTCATCCTGTCGCTGCTCCGGCTCCGGCCCCAGCATCGGTGAGGCCTCCCATGGCGCCTCCGGCAGCTCGGCCAACGGTGGCACCGCCAGCAGTGCCTCAGGGGCCGCGGCCCACGGCTCCACGGCAGTTTCCGCCGGGTGTGCCCGGCCGCCCGGCCGGGGCCCCCATGCCGCCTCCGGCGATGCGTCCGGCGCCGATGCCCGGAGCACCGCCGATGCCGCCCGCAGCGTCCGGCCGGCAGCCGCTCCGGCCGCACCTCCGGTTGCGCCCGTGCGTCCCGTAGCTCCCGCAGCCGCTGCGGCGCCGCCGCCTGCTCCAGCCACGCCAGCGCCCGCTGGTCCTGCCCACGCACCGCGGCCGGTCAATCCGTTCCTGACCCAGGATCCGGGACAAAAGGCACGGCGCCTCGCCCGCGCCCTCATATCCGATCTCGCGGTCTACTATCCGGATCGCCGGAAGGAAGGCCTCGCGTCAGGCAATCTCAAGGAGCTTTTCGAAGAGGAGATCAGGAAAAGCTGGGAGGAGTACACCGAGCAGGTGGGTAAGGAGTTGGCCGACTCGACGACTTACTTTACCGACGCGCTGAACGAGATACTGGCGGGTGGGAGGAAGATGTTCTGACCGTTATATTTGAGCCGTCCCCTGAGCCGCTCTGCCGCCTCCGGCGGACGAGCGGCTCCTTCGTTCACTGACCGGCGAAACCTATGCGCGACCTCAAAGAACAGCTCGACGATCTTGACACCAGGGTAATCCAGCTCCGGGACTTTCTTTGACCTCGATGCCAAGCGTAGTCAGCTGTCCGAGCTGGAAACCCGCCAGGCTGATCCCACCTTCTGGTCCAAGGCCGATCGCGCCCGGGAGGTGGTCCAGGAAATCAAGCAACTGAAGAGCTGGATCCAGCCCTACGACGATATTCGTCGCCGGCTCGAGGACGCTCGCGCCATGGTCGAGCTGCTCGAGGCCGAGCCCGACGAGGCGATGTCCACCGAGCTTGTGGGCGAGGCCGAACGCCTCGGCAAGTCGGTCGAGAGCTTCGAGCTCCAGACCATGCTGCAGGGTCCCGACGACACGCGCGACGCGATTCTGACCATTCATCCCGGCGCTGGCGGTACCGAATCCCAGGATTGGGCGGAGATGCTCAAGCGGATGTACGTCCGCTGGGGAGAACGCCGCGGCTATGAAGTCTCGGTGCTGGACGAGCAGCCGGGCGAAGAGGCGGGAATCAAGTCGGTGTCGCTCGAGATCAAGGGAGAGTACGCCTACGGCTTTTTGAAGGCGGAGAAGGGAGTCCACCGGCTGGTGCGGATCTCTCCATACGACTCCCAGGCCCGGCGACATACTTCCTTCGCCTCGGTGTTCGTCTATCCCGACATCGACGACACGATCGAAGTCGATCTCCGGGAGGAAGACATCAAGATGGATGTCTTCCGGGCCTCGGGCGCCGGCGGGCAGCACGTCAACAAGACCTCATCCGCCGTGCGGCTCACGCACATCCCGACCGGGCTCGTCGTGTCCTGCCAGCAGGAGCGGAGCCAGAGTAAGAACCGGGCGACCGCGATGAAGATGCTGCGGGCGGCGATCTACCAGAAAAAGCTGGAGGAGCAGGAGGCCGCCCGGGCCAAGATCGAAGCCACCAAGACCGACAACTCCTGGGGCAACCAGATCCGGTCCTACGTGTTCCAGCCCTATACCATGGTCAACGACCATCGGACCGAGTTGAAGGTCGGCGACGTGCAGCGGGTGATGGATGGCGACCTGGATGAGTTCATCGAGGCGTACCTGAAGCGATTCGGGGGCAAAGCGGCATGACCGGCGTGACCGAGGAACGCTCCTTCGTCGAGGAGGCCCGTCGCGCCAAGCTGCCGGCTCTCAAGGCGCTTGGAGTGCAGCCCTTCGCGTACCGGTTCGACCGCACTCATACCAGCGCTCAGGCCCTGGCAGCGTACGATGACTCGATGGGCGAGGCGGGGCCGGAAGTTTCTGTCGCGGGCCGGCTGGTAAGCCACCGCGGGCAAGGAAAGACGTCATTCGGCCATATCGAAGACAGCGCGGGCCGGATCCAGCTCTACTTCAGGCAGGATCTGCTGGGACAGGCCTACGATCTGGTGAAGCTGCTGGACCTCGGCGATCACATCGGCGTGAAGGGCATCCTGTTCCGTACCAAGGCCGGCGAGGTCACGGTCCGGGCCTTGGAGGTGACGCTCCTCGCCAAGTCGCTCCGCCCGCTGCCGCTGGGGAAATCCCGCTCCGGCGAAGAAGGCACCACGACCTACGGCGGCCTCAACGACGCGGAGGTACGGTATCGGCAGCGGTACGCCGATCTCGCGGTGCATCCCGAGGTGCGTGAGGTATTCAGGCTGCGCGCCCGCGTGACGAGTTACATCCGGCGCTTCCTCGACGCCAAGGGGTTCCTCGAGGTCGAGACTCCGGTCCTGCAGCCGCTCTACGGTGGCGCCGCCGCTCGTCCATTCGTCACCCACCATAACGCGTTGGACCAGCCCCTGTACCTGCGCATCGCCGACGAGCTGTACTTGAAGCGGCTCCTGGTGGGCGGACTGGAGCGGGTCTACGAGATCGGACACGACTTTCGGAACGAAGGCATGGACCGGACCCACAATCCGGAATTCACCATGCTGGAGTGGTATCAGGCGTATGCGGACTACACGGACATGATGTCGCTGGTCGAGGAATTGGTCGCGGGCCTGTTCACCGAATGCTGCGGCACGACACAGGTCGTGCGGGACGGGGTCGCACTGGATTTCACCCCCCCTTGGCCTCGGGTCGGTTTTCTCCAGCTGGTCGAACGCCACGCCGGACTCAACCTCCGCACCGCGAGCGAGCGGGAATTGCGTTCCGCGCTCACCCGGGCCGGCATCGAGCCGGATGAGGCGGAGAAGCTGACCGGCGGCCGGCTCATGGATGAGGTGTTCCGGTCCTTCGTGGAGCACGCCCTGGTCCAACCGACCTTCGTGGTGGACTATCCGAAACCGCTCTCGCCTCTGGCGAAGGAGCACCGGGAGGATCTCGTTCCTCACCGAGCGGTTCGAGCTGTTCGTGCAGGGGAAGGAACTGGCCAACGCCTTCAGCGAACTGAATGATCCGGACGACCAACGCCGCCGGTTCGAGGATCAGGCGCAGCAGCGGGCGGCCGGAAACGATGAAGCGCAGCCGCTCGACAGCGACTACATCAGGGCCCTCGAGTACGGAATGCCGCCGGCGGGTGGCCTGGGCATGGGAGTGGACCGGCTCATGATGCTCATCGCCGATCAGCCCTCGATCCGGGACGTGATCCTGTTTCCCGCCATGAGGCCGGAGGCATAATGGCCCGTCGGCGGAGGCGTCGAGCTGCTCAGTCTGCTCCGGTGGCCCGACCCGCTGGAGCGGAAGATCGCCGGCCGTTACATGCGGGGCCGCCGTTCTCGCAGCGCTGTCGCTGAACACCCTGATTTCCATCGGCGGTGTCGCCGTCGGCGTCATGGCTCTGATCGTGGTCCTTGGCGTGATGAATGGACTGCGGAACGACCTCCGGGAGCGGATCCTCGTCGCCAACCCCCACCTCCGGATCCTGACCTTCGGCACCGGTCTCCGACTCGACAACTGGCGGGAAGTCATAGAGCAGGTTCGCAAGGAACCCGGAGTCGTCGCCGCGGCGCCGGAGGTCATCAGCCAATCGCTGATTTCCGCTGGCTCGGACTATGCGGAGGGGGTTCAGATCGTGGGATTCGATCCGGACACCGGCTCTCGCTCGGTCACATCTCTGCCGCAGGCGCTCACCAAGGGCGACCTCCAGTTCAAGCCGACTCGAAATGATGTCGACGGGGGTATCATCCTTGGGTACCGGTTGTCGGAGCGGCTTTCGGTGTATCCGGGAGACGTGGTGACGATGGTGCCGCCCAAGGCCGGTGCCGTAAACCCGGCGCTGGGCTTCGCGGTCCCTCGATACTGGAAATTCGAAGTGACCGGTTTGTTCAACACTGGAATGTTCCAGTACGACAACCAGTTTGTCGTGCTGTCGCGGGAGGTGGCGCAACGCTTCACCGGTTTGGGAGACGCTGTTTCGGGCATCGACATCCGGGTCACCGATCCCTGGAAGGCCCCGGAAATCGGCCGGCGCCTCGAGGAGAAACTGGGGTATCCCTATCGAGCGCTGGACTGGCAATCTCAGAACGAGACGCTGTTCAGCGCCCTGCAGCTCGAGAAGGTCGCCATGGGCTTCATCATCTTCTTCATCATGATCGTGGCGGCGTTCAACATCGTTGGTACGCTCACCATGGTCGTGGCGGAAAAGACGCGGGAAATCGGAATCCTTCAGGCAATGGGACTGCAACGGCAGGCGATCGCCCGAATCTTCCTGGCCCAGGGCGCGATTATCGGCCTGGTCGGCGTGGTGATCGGGCTGGTTGGCGGTCTCACGATCGCGTTTGCGGTGGATCGGGGCAAATGGATCCGAATCAACCCGACGGTCTACTTCATCGACCATCTGCCGATTCACGTGGAGTTGTTCGACGTCGGCGTCGTAGTCGTGGCCAGTCTGCTGCTCGCCGTCGTGGCCACGCTGCACCCTTCACGCACCGCCTCGCGGCTCACGCCGGTCGAGGCCATCCGGCACGAATGAGCGCCGTCCTCATCGCGCAGGGCGTGCGCAAGGTCTACGAGGGCGGAGACGGCACTCCGCTCGAGGTGCTTGCCGGAGTCGATCTCGAGGTGCGACGGGGGGAATTCGTCTCCATCGTGGGAGCGAGCGGCGCGGGGAAGAGCACCCTGCTGCATCTCCTGGGCGCGCTCGATCGGGCCACCGAAGGCCGGCTCGCGCTCGACGGTGTCGAATACGCCATGGCCACCGACGCCGAACTGGGTGAAGTGCGAAATCGAAAGCTCGGGTTCATCTTCCAGTTCCATCACCTGCTCCGGGAGTTCACGGCGCTGGAGAATGTGATGATGCCGTTGCTGATTGGAGGACAAACAGCACAGGCGGCAGAGGCACGGGCCCGGGAGCTGCTCGACGTAGTCGGTCTGAGCGAGCGGCTCACTCACCGTCCGGCTGCCCTTTCGGGCGGGGAGCAGCAGCGGGTCGCGGTGGCGCGAGCATTGGCCAACGACCCGGACGTGGTTCTGGCCGACGAGCCCTCCGGCAATCTGGACCACGCCCACAGCGACCGCCTCCACGACCTGCTCGCCTCTCTCACCCGGGAGTTCGAAACCGCCCTCGTGGTGGTCACCCACAACCGACTGCTGGCCGCTCGGGCCGATCGGGTCCTCGCCATGGAAGGCGGCCGTCTGGTGCCGGTAGCTGGCGTGGAGGCGGCGTCCTGATGCTCTGCAGCCAGTGTCACGAACGGACCGCGGTGGTGAATCTCCACCAGATTGCCGATGGGGAAGTGGTGCTGCTGCACCTCTGCGAGCGTTGCGCCGCGGAGAAAGGGGTGGACAGCTCCGTCAACTTTGACCAAGACGCCGGTCGGGACCTTCCTCGCCAGCATGGGGAAGGGGTTGGATCTCCCCACCGGCGGCGCCGTCGCCGAAGGGATGACCTCCTGTCCAGCTTGTGGTGCCACGCTCGACGATTTTCGTGAAACGGGCCGAGTCGGCTGTGCCCAGTGTTATAAGACCTTCGAGGTCGCACTCAGGGAGCTGCTGCGCCGGCTGCACGGGTCGAGCCGGCATTTTGGTGAGCGGTACCGGCCGAGCGAATCCGAAACGGGCGTTCCGTCGGCGCGCGAGTTGCGCGAGCAGCTGCGCGTGGCGGTGGAGGCGGAAGACTTCGAGCTCGCTGCGGAGCTGCGCGACCGGCTTCGGGTGGTGGAGAACCAGTGATTGACCTGAGTCTGCTGCCCGACGGTGGCATGCCCTGGCTCGATGCGAGCGGAAACGCGAGCCATCTCGTGCTCTCGACCCGGATTCGGCTGGCCCGCAACCTCGCCGACCGTCCTTTCAGCCTCCGGTCGTCTCCCAATGAACGCGAGGCGATTTTCGCCGAGGTGACGGAAGTTGCGAAGGAAACCGTCTCCTTGCGGCGGGCGCACGGCTTCCGGCTCGACCGCCTGGAGCCGATGGACCGGCATCTGCTGCACGAGCGGCACCTGGTGAGCAGGGAATTGGCCGGTCTGGACCCGAGCGGGGCGGTGCGGTCGGGCGCGGCACTGTTGGTGCAGGACCGGGTCAGCGTGATGTTGAACGAAGAGGACCATCTCCGGCTGCAAAGCCTGCATTCCGGGCTCGCGCTGGAGGCGGCGTACCAGGAGGCGGACCGGCTGGACGGTGAACTGGGGCAACGACTTCCCTTCGCATTTCATCCGGAGTTTGGGTATCTTACCACCTGCCCGACCAATGTCGGCACGGGGCTCCGGGCCTCAGTGCTTATCCACTTGCCGGGCTTGGTGTTAACAAAGGAAATCTCGAAGGTTCTGCAGGGGCTTTCCTCGGTGGGGCTGACCCACCGCGGGCTGTACGGCGAAGGCAGCGAAGTGGTCGGAAATTTCTTCCAGCTGTCCAACCAGATGACGCTGGGAAAATCCGAGCGCGGAGCTGCTGGATCATCTGGGCAAGATGGTTCGCCAGGTGATCGAGTACGAAGAGCAGGCTCGTCAGGTCCTGATGCGGGAAGTCGCAACGATCATCGAGGACAAGGTGTGGCGAGCCTACGGATTGCTTCGCTACGCCCGCACGCTGTCCTTCGATGAGGCGATGAATCTCTTGAGCGGCGTCCGGCTGGGTGTGGGGCTTGGCCTGATTCGGACGGTCGTCTCTACACACTCAACAAGCTGCTGGTGTACACGCAGCCTGCCCACCTTGCGGTCGCCGAAGGATTGCAGATGGACGATCCCGAGCTCGGCGCCCGCCGCGCCCGAGTACGTCCGAACGCCTGTTGGAAGACGAAGCGACGGTCGTCGAGGGTGACGCATGAACGGCTACAACTTCACTGACCGCGTCCGCAAAGTGCTGCAGATGGCCCGCGAGGAGGCGGCCCGCCTGCACCACGAATACGTCGGCACCGAACACATCCTCCTCGGGCTCATCCGCGAGGGCGAAGGGGTCGCCGCCGCGGTGCTCACCAACCTGAACGTCGATCTCGAAGAGATCCAGCAGAAGATCGAGGAGACGGTAAAGAAGGGGAAAGCCGCGGCCGCGGCGGGCCCCGACCTGCCGTACACCTCGCGCGCCAAGAAGGTGCTCGAGCTCGCGATGACCGAAGCCCGCGAGCTCAACCACAGCTACGTCGGGCACCGAGCACCTGCTGCTCGGCCTCTTGCGCGAGGAGAAGGGCATCGCCGCGCAGGTGCTGACCGACGCCGGGCGTCAACCTGGAGCAGTCGCGGGCGGAGACGCTGCGGCTGCTGGGCAGCGACATGCCGCAGTCGCAGCTCCAGCTCGAGCGGCGGCGCCAGCCCCCCCGGCCGCGGCCCCCAAGTCCGAGAAGAAATCCAAGACTCCCGCGCTCGACCACTTCTGCCGCGATCTGACCCAGCTCGCCGCCGAAGGCCAGCTCGATCCGACCATCGGGCGGGCCAAGGAGATCGAGCGGGTCATGGAGATCCTGGCCCGCCGCAAGAAGAACAACCCGGTGCTGATCGGCGAGCCCGGCGTCGGGCAAGACCGCCATCGTCGAGGGTCTGGCGCTGCTGATCGCCAACGGCTGTGCCCCGACGTGCTGCGAGGATCACCGGGTCCTCTCGCTCGACATGGCGGCGGTCATCGCGGGCACCAAGTACCGCGGCCAGTTCGAGGAGCGGCTCAAGGCGGTCATGAACGAGATCGCCCAGAACAAGCAGATCATCCTGTTCATCGACGAGCTGCACACGCTGGTCGGGCGCCGGCGCCGCGGAAGGCGCCATCGACGCCTCCAACATGCTCAAGCCCGCGCTGGCGCGCGGCGAGCTGCAGTGCGTCGGCGCCTCGACCCTGAACGAGTACCGCAAGTACATCGAGAAGGACGGCGCGCTCGAGCGGCGCTTCCAGACCGTCATGGTCGAGCCGCCGACGGTCGAGGAGACGATCGAGATCCTCAAGGGTCTGCGCAAGAAGTACGAGGACCACCACCGGGTCATGATCCCCGACGAGACGCTCGACGCGGCCGCGAAGCTGTCGGAGCGCTACATCACCGACCGGTTCCTGCCCGACAAGGCCATCGACGTGATCGACGAGGCCGGCGCCCGCGCCCGTCTGGCCTCCCAGGTGCCGCCGGCCGAGGTGGCCGAGCTCAAGGACGGCGCTGGAGAAGGTGAACCTGGAGAAGGAAGACGCCGTCCGCGACCAGAACTTCGAGCGGGCCGCCTCGCTGCGGGACCAGGAGCGGGACCTGCAGAACCAGATCCGGCTCAAGCAGGAGGAGTGGGAGCGGGAGCGGCAGACCCGCCGCCCGGTGATCGACGAGGAGGAGATCGCCTTCATCGTCTCGCGCTGGACCGGGATTCCGGTCACCCGGCTGCAGGAGGCGGAGACCGCCGCGGCTGCTCCGGATGGAGGACGAGCTGCACCAGCGCGTGGTGGGACAGGACGAGGCCATCAAGGCGGTTTCCCGGGCCATCCGGCGCTCCCGCGCGGGGCTCAAGGATCCGAAGCGGCCGATCGGCTCGTTCATCTTCTCCGGCCCCACTGGCGTGGGCAAGACCGAGCTGGCCCGCGCGCTCGCCAAGTTCCTGTTCGCCGACGCCTCGGCCCTGATCCGGGTGGACATGTCGGAGTACATGGAGAAGTTCTCGGTCAGCCGGCTGATCGGCGCGCCGCCGGGATACGTCGGCTACGAGGATTCGCGGCACGCTGACCAAGGCCGTGCGCCGGAAGCCCTACTCGGTCGTCCTGCTGGACGAGATCGAGAAGGCGCACCCGGACGTCTTCAACATCCTGCTCCAGGTGCTCGACGAAGGGCATCTGACCGACAACTACGGCCGGGTGATCGACTTCAAGAACACCGTCGTCATCATGACCTCGAACGTCGGCGCCCGCGACATCATGCAGGGCAAGACGCTCGGCTTCCACGGCTCCGACTTCAAGGCCACGTTCGAGAAGATGCAGGAGAAGGTCAAGGACGAGATGAACAAGGTCTTCAACCCCGAGTTCCTCAACCGGGTGGACGACGTCATCGTGTTCCACCCGCTCCAGAAGGAGCACATCGCGCAGATCGTCACGATCCTGCTCCGCGAGGTGCAGCGCCGTCTGGGCGACGAGGTCCTGCGGCTTACGCCTGCGGCGCTGGACTTCCTGGTCGAGCAGGGGTACGACCAGAACTACGGCGCGCGGCCGCTGAAGCGCGCAATCCAGAAATACGTCGAGGATCCGCTGAGCGAGAAGATCCTGCTCGGCGATTTCGGCCGGGGCGACGAGATCGAGGTGGACGTCGCTCCGGACGGCGAACAGCTCTCCTTCCGCGCCCTCACCGGCTCTCCCAAGGCCTGAGCCATCCGGCGCAGCGGCTTCCTGCCGCTGCGCCGTCGCGTTTCCGAATGCATCGTTGGCCTCGCGCCCTTATCGCGTCCGTACTGCTCGCCGCTCCCGCGGCCCTGTCCGCCCAGGATCAGGTGTCTCCGGCGGTGGATAGCGTCTCTGGTCGAAGGCAATTCGCGCCTCACCGAGTCCCAGATTCTGGGAACCGCCGGCGTGACGCCCCACCAGCCCACCAATTACCGCGACTCCAGCGCGCCATCAGCTCGCTGTTCAAGACCGGCCAGTTCGACGACGTGACCCTGGAGCAGCGCCCCGAAGGCGATAAGCTCAACCTGGTCATTCACGTGAAAGAGCGCCCGATCCTGCGCAAATGGACGGTGCAGGGGGACCGAACGGCTCTCCGAGAGAACGGTCAAGGAGCGAGTCAAGCTGGTGGCAGGGCGCGCCAATCGACCGGGCCGCCGAGGAGCGGGGACGGGCGTCGATCGATTCGCTCTACGGGCCCAGGGATACTACTCGGCCACGACCAAGCTCAACGAGATCACCGAGGCCGACGGGAAGCTGCTCGTCATCTTCGACATTTCCGAGGGCAATCGGGTAGCCATCAGCCAGGTGGACGTTTCGAGGGCAACGAGAAATTCTCCGACAAGCGAGCTGGTCCATCACATGAGTACCAAGCCGGAAGGTTTCTTCTGGTGGCAGAAGGGAGCCTACGACGACGAGAAGGTCGAGCGGGACCTGCGCGAGCGGCTGCCGCGCCTGGTATGGCCGTCACGGTTACATCGACTTTCAGGTGACCGCGTGATTCCATCGAGGTGGACTCGACCACGCGGCAAGGCCACGCTGCACCTGGACGTTGACGAGGGCCAGCGGTACAAGGTGGGCACGTCTCGAGATCGCCGGCAATCGGCGGTTTTCTTCCGAGGAGCTGCTCCAGTTCTATCCCTTCAACGACGGTCCGCGGCGGGCTCCGGTCGGAGTTCAACGTCGGTCGATTGGGAAGCGGCCACCGAGAAGCATCCAGGACCTCTACGGCAACAACGGTTACATCTACGCCCAGGTCGTTCCCGAGGAGATCCCGGCGTACCGGGAGCGACGGCAAGGCATACATCGATCTGACCTGGAACATCCGCGAGGGTGCTCCGGCGACCATCAACAAGATCGAGATCGTGGGGAACGACGTGACCCACGAGCGGGTGATCCGGGACGCGATCGTGCTGCTCCCGGGCGAGCTGTTCAACCGGGACCGGCTGATCCGCAGCTACCAGAACATCTCCAACCTGGGATTTTTCCAGCAGCCGCTCGCCCCACCCGACGTGAAGCCCACCTCCAACAACGTGGACGTGGACATCGTTTTCCGGGTGGAGGAGAAACGGACCGGTAACATCAACTTCGGCGCCTCACTCGGGCAGGGCACCGGGGTCGGCGGCTTCATCGGGCTCGAGGAGCCGAACCTGTTCGGCCAGGGAAGAAGGGCCAGCTGCAGTGGCAGTTCGGGCGGAACATCAAGGACTTCACCATCGGCTACACCGATCCGGCCATCCGCGAGAGCCGTATCTCGGGAACCCTGACCCTGTTCAATTCGCGCCAGCGTACACGGTCGGCGATCTGGGCCGGCGCAGGCAAATCGGCGGCAGCCTTCAGTTCGGCTTCCCCTTCTTCGGGTCTCGCTACACCCGCTTCTTCGCGTCCTACGGCTTGCAGGTCATCCAGTTCACGGAAGGTGCCGAGGATCTGCGCCAGCGGTTCCGCTGCTTCAACTGCACTCCGCTCGACTCTGGGCGGCAGCCTCGTCCGGGACACCCGGATCGACCTCCCCTTCGCCACCGGTGGATCGCTGCTCAACGGCTCGTTGGAATTCAACGGCGGCCCGCTCGGCGGCACGGGAGACTACCGCAAGATCGATTTCGAAGGCCGCTGGTACGCGCCGCTGGGGACGCATGGGCGGGAATGACCAGCTGGGCAGCGGGATCCGTTCGTGCTGGGCCTGACAGCCAAGGCAGGGTTCATCTTCGGAGACGCGGGCCCGTTCTTCACCGAGCTGTATTCGATGGGCGGCATCCAGTTCGGCATTCCGCTGCGGGGCTATGAGGAATTCTCGATCACGCCGAACGGGTTCGATCCGCTGGCGGGCGGCAGCTCGGCGGCGAGCCCCGAATCCTTCGGCGGATCCTACGCGGCCTTCACGTACCGAGCTGGGCGCCCGGGTGAGCCAGTCGCTCTACTTCGACGTCTTCTTCGATGCGGGTAACGTGTACCGGACTTACTCCCAGTTCGATCCGAGCCGGCTGTTCCGCGGCGTCGGCGTCGGAGCGGCCGTGATCTCGCCGCTCGGACCCATCGGCATCGACCTGGGTTATGGGTTCGATCGCCTCGACGTTCGTGGACGGCCCGACCCCGGCTGGAAACTCCACTTCCGGCTGGGCAACTTCTTCTAATCAGAGGAGTCCGCTGATGATCGGTTCGCTGTCTGGCAGGCTCGGCCTGGCCCTTGTAGCTCTGACACTGGCTGCTCCCGTTGGCGGCGCAGCAGGGGCAGAAGATCGCCTACATCGACTCGCGTCAGGTGCTTGCCGCGATGCCGGGGTATGCCCAGGCCGAGTCAACCTACAACAAGGAAGTCCAGGGGTACCGGCAGGAAGTCGAAGGATTGCAGACCGCGCTTGATTCCGCCGCCGCGGAATTCGATCAGCAATCCGTGATGTTGAGCCCCACCGCCCGGGCCAACAAGCGCAAGGATCTGGAGGCCCAGCGGGATCGGCTGGAGAAGCGGGCCGCCGATCTGCGCGACAAGGCGGTTTCACGGGAGCGGGAACTGCTCGAGCCGATGCACAGCAAGGTCAACGATGCGCTGGACGCGGTGCGGGCCGACGGCAACTACGCCATGATCTTCGACGTGAGCGCCAACTCCGGACTGATCGTCTCCGCGGACAAATCGCTGGACCTAACCGCCAAGGTCGTCGAGCGGCTGAAGGCCAAACCGTAAGCCGATGACCTCCCATCGCCTTTCCGCGCAGGCGGTCGCCGAGCTGGTCGGTGGCCGCCTGTTCGGCGATGGGGGGGTAGAGCTGGAAGAGCTCGCTCCGCTGGATCGCGCGGGCGCCCACGCGCTGACCTTTCTCGTCTCTGAACGGTATCTCCCGGAATACCGCCGCTCCCATGCCGGTGCGGTTCTGGTCGCCGAATCCCTCGCCGAGGCGGCCCGGGGCTCGGCCACCCGCATCATCGTGGCGGACATGGCCAGCGCCCTCCACCGGGTCGCCGCGTTCTTTACTCCGCCAGCCGCGGCGGTCGAGGGCATCCACCCGTCGGCTCAGCTCGGCGCCAATGTGCAGATTGGTGAAGGGGTCTCGATCGGACCGTTCGTCGTGGTCGAGGACCGCGCCCGGATCGGTCCGGGGACCCGGCTCGAGGCCGGAGTCTTCCTCGCTGCCGAAGTGGAGATTGGCGCAGACTGCGTGCTCGGTCCGCACGCCGTCTGCTATCCCGGTGCCCGATTAGGGAACCGGGTGTGGCTCAAAGCCGGAGCAGTGATTGGAGGAACTGGTTTCGGATTCCTTCCGACACCCAAGGGACATCAGCGCATGCCCCACCAGGGTTCCTGCATTCTCGAGGATGACGTGGAGGTCGGATCGCACAGCTGCATAGATCGCGGTACCTTTGCCGACACCATCATCGGACGAGGCACCAAGATCGACAACCTGGTGCAGATCGGCCATAACGTGCGGGTGGGAGCCCGTTGCCTGATCATGGCGACAACGGGGATTGCCGGCAGTGTCCAGATCGGCAACGACGTGGTCATCGCTGGCGCAGTGGGCATTGCGGACCGGGCCGTAATCGGCGATGGAGCAACGATCAGTGCCAGGAGCGTGGTATTCGGCCCCAGCCGGATCGAAGCTGGCAGTGTGGTCGGCGGTTATCCCGCTCGCCCCCATCGCGAATTCCTTCGGGCCCAGGCCGCGCTGTACCGTCTGGCGCCGCTGGTGAACCGGCTCGAAGCTGTAGCGCGCGGGCTACCCGCGGATGCCTCGTCGGACGCTTGAGTCCACGGTCGAGCTGGTTGGAGTCGGACTCCACACCGGCGCTCAGGTTACAACCCGGTGCTGTCCGGCACCGGCGGGGAAGGGTATCGTTTTCCGCCGGACTGACCTCCCGGACCAGCCCTCGATCCCGGCCCGACTCGACTGGGTTGGTGCGACCGCTCGCCGCACCCAGCTGCGCCGGAACGGCGTCACCCTGGACACCGTGGAGCACCTGCTCGCGGCCGTCGCGGCCGAGCAGCTCGACGACTTGATGGTTGAGGTGAACGGGTCCTGAGCTTCCGATACTGGACGGAAGCTTCCAGCCCTGGATCGATTCATTCAGCGCCGGCGGGCGACGGGAACAGGCCGGCGAGCCGGATCGGCTGCGACTCGAGGAATCCGTCCACTTCAGGGACGGAGACTCGGACTACCGGGCCGTTCCAGGGGACTCCGCGCTCTTGTCCGTGACCATCGAATGGCCTCACCCATCGATCGGCCGGCAGAGTGCTGAATTGGAGCTGACGGCAGATTCGTTCCGCCGCGAGATCGCCAGGGCGAGGACCTTCGGTTTCGCTGCGGAGGTCGAGGCCCTGCAGCGTGAGGGCTTACTGAAGGGGGCTACGCCGGGATGCGCGGTCGTGCTGCCCGAAGGACCGTTGGACCCGGGCGACCTGCGCTGGCCCAACGAGTTCGCCCGCCACAAACTGGGGGACCTTGCCGGAGACCTCATGCTGCTGGGCGGCAGGCTCCTCGCCAGGATAGAGGCCACCCGGCCCAGTCACCGCGGCAACGTGGCGTTCGCCGCGGCAATAGCGCGCCTGACCCAACCAGAAGGGAAACGGTGATGGACATCCGAGCGATTCTCGACCTGCTGCCGCACCGCTATCCGTTCCTGTTGGTGGACCGCATCGTCGAGATGCAGGGCACCGAAAAGATCGTCGGACTCAAGAACGTCACCATGAACGAGCCCTTCTTTCAGGGTCACTTCCCGGGTCACCCCGTCATGCCCGGCGTTCTCATCGTCGAGGCGATGGCGCAGACGGGCGGGCTGCTGCTCATGGAGAAGATCACCGACCGGGACAAGAAGGTGGTCTACTTCATGTCGCTCGACAACGTGAAATTCAGGCGCCCGGTGGTTCCCGGAGACCAGTTGCGGATGGAAGTGGAGATGCTCCAGTTCCGGGGCAAGACCTGCCGCATGAAAGGCGTCGCGTACGTGGATGGCAAGGTCGCCGCCGAGGCCGAAATGATGGCGGGTGTCGTGGACAAATGACCGCTCGCGTTCATCCCACTGCTCTGATCGACCGCACCGCCCGGATTGGCGCGGGGGTCGAAATCGGACCATGGGTGCTGGTGGGGCCGAATGTCGAAGTGGGGGACGGCTGCAGCCTCGGTCCCAGAGTCACGCTCGAAAGAAACGTGAAGCTGGCCCAGCGAGTCCGGATCGGGGTGGGAGCGGTTCTGGGCAGCGATCCGCAAGACATTTCCTACCAGGGCGAAGAGACCTGGGTCGAGGTGGGGCCCGACACGGTGATTCGTGAGTTCGTCAC
Source organism: uncultured Gemmatimonadales bacterium (assembly GCA_963821525.1). Classification (GTDB taxonomy): domain Bacteria; phylum Gemmatimonadota; class Gemmatimonadetes; order Gemmatimonadales; family GWC2-71-9; genus DATBGE01. Next base: position 1,126,902 of record CAWGED010000005.1, read on the forward strand.
CATCAATCGCGGCACCAAGGCTTCCGGGGCAACACGGGTTGGGGCGCGCTGCTTCCTGATGACCTATTCGCATCTCGGGCACGACTGCCAGGTCGGCGACGACGTAACGATTGCGAACTCGACCGAGATCTCCGGCCACGTGATCATCCAGGATCACGCGAACATCAGTGGCCTGGTAGCGGTTCACCAGTTCGTCACTATCGGCACTCACTGCTTCGTCGGCGGCGCCACCCGCGTCAACCAGGATGTGCCACCCTACGTCAAGGCGGTGGGCAACCCCATGGAGCTCTACGGTCTGAACGCCGTAGGGCTTCGCAGGGCCGGTTTCTCCGCCGAGGCTATACTGGCTCTGAAACACGCCTATCGGATGGTCTTCAACTCCGACGTTCCTGTCTCCCAGGCATTGAACGACTGCGCACCACGCCGCAAACCGATGAGGTGGAGCGCTTCCTCTCGTTCCTGGAACAATCGGCTCGCGGGGTTCCCGCATGACCGCGCGATTACCGATTGGCGTTGTCGGCGTCGGCGTGCTCGGCCTGCACCACGCCCGGCATCTCTCGCGGCTGGAGGAGGTCGAGCTCGTCGGTTTCTACGACATTGCTCCATCGCGCAGTCGCGAAGTTGAAGCCGCAGTCGGAGTTCGGGGGTTTGCCGATCTTCACTCGCTCCTGAGCCGGGTGAGTGCGGTAACGATCGCGGTCCCGACCGCGGACCACGCCACCGTTGGAGTCGCGGCGCTCGAGCGCGGCATTCCGGTCCTCATGGAAAAACCCCTGGCCGGAACGCTTGCCGAGGCCGATACGCTCGTCTCCGCGTCGGCCAAAGCCGGGGTCCAGCTCCAGGTAGGGCACATCGAACGGTTCAATCCGGCGCTCAGGGCCGCGGAACCTTACCTCGACCGCCCCAGTTTCATCGAAGGCCGGCGACTCGCGCCATTTCAGAACAGAGGTACCGACGTCCCCGTCGTGCTGGATCTCATGATCCACGAACTTGATCTGATCCTTCATCTTCTTGGCGGCTCCGAGGCGATGGAGGTCCGCGCGGTTGGTGAGACTGTCCTGTCGTCTCATCTCGACCTCGCACATGCGCGGGTCGAATTCGGATGCGGTGCGGTGGCGAGCGTCACCGCCTCGCGCATCGCTCGTGAGCGGGTTCGGCGCCTGCGACTTTACCAGGCCGATGGATGCCTTTCGCTCGACCTCGCCGCCGGGCGCGGCGAGTTCCTCCGGCTGCGGGAGGGCTGGACCCTGGGCGATCCCGAGGATCTAGCCGAAATCGAGCGGATCCCACTGGAGGCCCCGCGTGCCGATGCCTTGAAGCTTGAGCTCTTGAGCTTCATTCACGCAGTGCGCGGCGAGCGGGAGGCCGTGGTTCGCGGAGAAGAGGGCAGGGCAGCGGTCGCCTTGGCGCTCGAGGTTTCCGCTGCCGTTGCGCGCAACGCTCGAACCCTTGCTGCCCCGTGACCGATCGCGCTCCCCGTATCCTCGTTTCGGCCGGCGAGCCTTCCGGAGACCTTCACGCTGCCGGGGTGGTGAAGGCAATCAGGCAACTGCTGCCCAATGCCGTGTTCGAAGCGGTCGGAGGCCCCCGGCTCGAGGCGGCCGGCGCCGAACCGCGATTCCCAATGGAGCGTCTGAGCCAGCATGGGATTCGGCTCGGTCCTCGCCTCGCTCCCGCTGCACTACCGGCTGTTCCAGTCGCTCCGGGACGATCTGATCGCCGGTCGCTACGACCTCGCCATCCTGGTGGACTATCCTGGCCTCCATTTGCGGGTAGCCCGGGCCGCGCGGGCGGCCGGGGTTCCCGTTCTCTACTACATCGCGCCGCAACTCTGGGCTTGGCGACCTGAGCGGGCCACTCGCTTGCGCAGTGACGTAGACCGCCTGGCCGTCATTCTTCCCTTCGAGGCCGATTTCTTCTCTCGCCTCGGCGTGCCGGCGACCTACGTCGGTCATCCCCTGCTTGACAGAGGGCCTTGGCCGAGCCGGACCGAGGCCCGGCTCCAGTTGGGGATGTCTTTACAGGACCGGGTTTTAGGTATCTTTCCCGGGAGCCGAAACGCCGAAATTGGGCGCCACTGGCCCCGGTTCCGGGATGCGGCTTTACAGCTTCTGAATCTGCGGGTGTGCGACCAGGTCATCGTCGCCGCGACGGCGAAGGGGAGCTACTCCGATCCCGGGCCGATCACGCTCTACCGCGGTGATCCAACGCCGGTTTTTGCCGCGGCGGATGTGGCATTGGCCAAGTCGGGCACCACCACCCTGGAGGCTGCACTGGCGGACACGCCGATGGTGGTGAGCTACGCCGCGTCCCGGCTGACTCGCGCGATCGGCAAGCGATTGATGACGGTGAAGTGGATCAGTCTGGTGAATCTGATTGCCGGTCGTGCCGTGGTGCCGGAGTTCTGGCGCGATCCGGTGTCGACGGAGGCATTGGTGGAAGCAGCACGTCCCTTGTTTGAGTCGGAATCGGAATCGCGGAAGCAACAGCTGGCCGGCCTCGCCGAGGTGCGAGCCCGGCTGGGTGAGGCGGGAGCGGCGAGCCGGGTAGCGCATCTGGCACTTCAGCTGGTAGGGGCATGAGGATCCGGCCGCCAACTTCTCTCACGAGGCGGCTCGGAGCGCCGCTCGCCTGTGCTCTCGCTTGGTCCTGGCGGCTCGAGGTCGTCCGGCCGGAGTTTTGGCATCAGGTACGCACTAGCGGTCGGCCTGCGGTCATCATGAGCTGGCACGAGGCGCTGCTACCGGTGCTGTGGCATCACCGGGCGCAGGGAGTTTCCGCGGTGATGAGTGCTGGGCGAGACGGTCAGCATCTGGCTGCGTTCGCCCGCCGAATCGGCTATCGGATCATCCCTGGGTCAAGCAGTCGTGGCGGTGCACGTGCCTTGCTGCGCGCCGTCCGCGCGCTGCGCGAAGGACGGGTAGTAGGGTTCACCCCTGACGGCCCCCGTGGCCCTCGCCGGGTCATCAAGCCCGGAGTTCTGCTGGCGGCGCAACGGGGAGGTGGAGTAGTCGTCCCGGTTCACGCCGAGGCGCATCCGGCCTGGCGGCTGGCATCATGGGACACCATGCTGATTCCGAAGCCATTCGCGAAAGTGCGAATCGCCTACGGAGCACCGTTTTTCGTGGAGCCCGGAGCGCGGGGTCGCGCCATCGCTGAGGCGCGGGCCCAGGAAAGCCTGGAGGAAGTCACCAGACTGACGGCATGGCCAGACGGCGCGGCGATACCCACCGGTTGATTCGCTGGCTGTGGACCAGCCGCCGGGTGGATGCGAGGTTGGCTCGCGCAGCGCTGCTCCCGCTGTCGGGATTGTGGCGTATTTGGATGGGGATCCGCGTGGCCGGGTTCAGGCTTGGTTGGGTCAAGGTGCACGATCTGCCACTTCCCTCAGTGGCGGTCGGCAACCTGACGGTGGGAGGCTCGGGCAAGACTCCGGTCGCCATCTGGGTCGCGCAATACTACGCGCACAAGGGACTGGCTCCTGGTGTTTTGCTCAGGGGCTACGGTGGCGACGAAGCGATGGTACACTCGAAGGCGGTCCCGAGCGCTCACGTGGTGAGCAGCCCGAACCGCGTCGAAGGTGCCGAACGCGCGTTGGCGAGAGGGGCTCAGGTTCTGGTGCTGGATGACGCCTACCAGCGGCTCGACGTCCGGCGGGACCTGAACATCCTGGTAATCAGCGCCGAGACGACTCGCGCCGTTCGCTGGCCGCTTCCGGCGGGCCCGTGGCGGGAAGGGTGGTCGGCGATGGACCGGGCCGACTTGGTGATTGTGACCCGGAAGCGCGCAACGGCCGAAGCAGCGCAACAGCTCGCGGTGGAGCTTCGCGGCAGGGTTCGCTGCCCGGTGGCCATTGCGCACCTGGGATTGGCTCGCCTGGAGGGACTCGTGAGCGCGCGCAGTCTCCCTCCCTCCACGCTGGCGGGGAAACGGGTGATTGCCGCCTCGGCGATCGCGGATCCCGAAGGGTTCGTGACCCAGACCAAGGCAACGGGAGCCGCGGTCCAGGTAGCGACCTGGAAGGACCACCATCAGTATGGAGCCGAGGACGTGGCATGGCTGGCGCATGCGGCCCGCCGTGCCGATCACCTGGTCATCACCGAGAAGGACGCCGTGAAACTGCGAGACCGTTGGCCAGCGGGCGCTCCCGAACCCCTGGTGGCCGTGTTGGACCTGACATGGGAAGATTCCGGCGATGCCGTCGCCACGGCGCTCGACGCGGTGATCACGCCGCCGGAGCGTCTGTAAACTCAATGAGGAGCTTATGACCGCCACAAGTCCGCGGCCCGCGCAGGACGTCATCCGCCCCGACAAGGACCGGTTTCTCCAGGAGGAAAACCCTTTCGAAGAGATGATGTCCCGCTTCGATTTTGCGGCCAAGCAGCTCGATCTGGAGCCTGGGCTCTACAAGATCCTCCGGCATCCGGAGAAACAGATCATCGTTTCGGTGCCGGTTCAGCGAGATAACGGCGAAGTGGATGTCTACACCGGGTACCGAGTCCTCTACAACACTTCCCGCGGTCCGGCGAAGGGCGGCATCCGGTTCGACCTGCAGGTGACTCTGGACGAGGTGAAGGCGCTGGCCGCATGGATGACCTGGAAATGCGCCGTGGTCAACATCCCGTTCGGTGGTTCAAAAGGTGGCGTCATCTGCGATCCCAGCACCATGTCCAACGCCGAGCTGGAGAAGCTGACCCGGCGGTATACCTCGGCGATCATCGAGACGCTGGGGCCCGATTCGGATGTCCCGGCGCCCGATGTAAACACCAACGAACGGGTCATGGCATGGGTGATGGATACCTATTCCATGCACAAACGGCACACGGTGACCGCGGTCGTGACCGGCAAGCCGATCGAAATGGGCGGATCCCTGGGCCGCCGCGAGGCCACCGGTCGCGGGTGTACCGTGGTTACCAAAGAGGCGTTGAAACAGCTGAAAATGCCGATCAAGGGGACTCGAGTGGCAGTTCAGGGATTCGGTAATGTTGGTTCGATCGCGGCCCAGTTGATGGCTCAGGAAGGCATGACCATCGTTGCCGTGAGCGACAAGTCGGGCGGCAGCTACAATCCCAAAGGGCTCGATCTCCAGGACGTCCTCAAGCACGTGCAGGGCAAGAAACTCCTCCACGACTACAAGAACGCCGAGAACATCACCAACGACCAGCTGTTGACCCTCGACTGCGATGTGCTGGTCCCTGCCGCGCTGGAAAACGTGATCGATCACGAAAACGCCAGCCAGATCAAGGCCCGGGTCATCTGCGAAGGGGCGAACGGTCCGACCACCGCCGCGGCAGACAAGATCCTGAACGAGAAGGGCATCTTCGTCATTCCCGACATCCTGGCCAATGCCGGGGGAGTCACGGTGAGCTACTTCGAGTGGGTGCAGGATCGGGGTGGTTACTTCTGGGACGAGGATACGGTCAACCAGCGGCTCGAGCGGATCATGGTGCGGTCGTTTGATGAGGTGACCGGCATGGCGCAACGGCACAAGCTCGACAACCGGATCGGTGCCTACATGTTGGCGATCGACCGGGTCGCGGCGGTACATCGGCTCCGCGGCATGTATGCCTGATGAGCCCAGCCGATGGACCTGCGACTGCTGGCCGTCGGCAAGCTGCGTCCCGCCTACCGTGAGGCGGGCGACGAATACCTGAAGCGGTTGCGACGCTACGCATCGATTCAGGAGATCGAGATCAGGGAAGCTTCCCGGGCCCCGACCGGTGTGGTGCAGCGGAGGGAAGAGGCAGCGCGGTTGCGGGCCAAGCTGCCGGGAGACGGGTTCCTGGTGGCGCTCGATCGCGAAGGTACCTACCTCACGAGCGAGGCGCTCGCCCACCAGCTGAGACGCTGGAGCGAGTCGCCGCGCTCACTCGCTTTTCTGATTGGCGGCTCCACCGGCCTGGCGGACGACATTCGGCAGGCGGCCGCATTCCGCTGGAGCCTCGGTCCGCTGACGCTTCCTCATGAGCTGGCCCGGGTCGTGGTATTGGAGCAGCTCTATCGCGCGTTTACGATCCTGCGGGGCGAACCATACCACAAATGAGGCGGGCCACCGCTCTCAGTCCCGGACTGCGATGACCGAATGGTTCGAAGAATGGTTCGGGGAGGAATACCTTCACCTCTATCCGCACCGCGACGAGGCCGACGCCGAGCGTCTGGTAGACCTGCTCTGCGGTGCAGTGGAATGGACGCCTGGGTGGAAGGTGCTCGACGTGGCCTGTGGCGCCGGACGGCACATGGCTTCGCTTGAGGCGCGGGGTGCTCGTCCGATCGGCGTTGACCTGTCGCTTACCCTGTTGCGGAAGGTCCGCGAAGTGACTGATCGGCCGGTGGCCCGCGGCGATATGCGTTGTCTTCCAATCCGTCCCCGCTCCATGGATCTCACGCTCAATCTGTTTACCAGCTTCGGATATTTCGAGCGCGACGAAGATCACGTCCGTACCATCAAAGAAATGCTCGACACCGTCAGGCCCGGTGGCTGGTTCGCAATCGATTTTCTCAACGCCGACCGGGTGCGTGAGCGTCTAGTGCCGGAAGAAACCGTCCGGTTCGAATCGGCGGTGGTGCGTATCACCCGGCAAATCACGACCGACGAACGCTTTGTGGTGAAGGCGATTCATACTCAGGATGGAAGGACCTTCAAGGAGAGGGTCCGCTTGCTTCCTCCACCAGAGCTGGAATCGTTGCTCACCGCAAACGGCGCGAGAATCGTTCGTCGCTGGGGAGACTACACCGGCGGCCCCGCAGGAGAAGGACCCCGCTGCATCCTCCTGGCGCAGGTTCCCCGGTGACTTTCCGCCTGGTTGCTACCCCCCTCGCGAGCTCGGTCCCGGCTCCCGCGGTGCGAACCGGGGCGCTCCAGTCCAGCCTGGTTGAAGCCTGCCTGCGCGCTCCGGGGACCGAGGCAGCGATCGGGAGCCTGGCTGATCCCGGCGTCCTGGTCGTGACAACCGGGCAGCAACCGGCGCTATTCACCGGCCCGCTGTATACGATCCACAAGGCACTCTCTGCCGCCGCGCTGGCCGAGGTACTTGGCCGTCGTTGGGGTCGCAAGGTCGTCCCGGTTTTCTGGGTCGCGGGTGATGATCATGACTTCACCGAGGCCAATCACGCGTCGTGGTTGAACGCCGACGGCGCTCTGGTGACGGCGGTTCTGCGTGAGCGCTCGCCTGAAGCCCCACTTTTGCCTCTCTATCGGGAGCCGCTCGGGTCCGAAGTAGACGGCGTCCTCGCACAGCTCGAAGCCGACCTTCCTCCGGCGGAACATCGGGACAGCACCCTCGACTGGCTTCGTCGCCACTTCCGGCCGGACCAGACGGTGGCAGGGGCGTACGGATCGGCGCTCGCCGAGCTGCTCGCTCCGTTCGGAATTGTGTGCCTCGACAGTACGCACGCTGCCGTCAAGAAGGCCGCTGGACCGCTGCTCCTGGAGGCGCTACGAAAGGCCTCCGACATCGAGCGCCTCCTCGACGAGAGAAGCGGCGATCTCGTGGGGCAGGGCACTGATCCGGGCGTCGCTGCCGCCGACGGTGCCACGCTGGTGATGGTGGAGGCAGCCCTCGGCCGTGACCGGCTGGTCCGGACCGATGGCGGGTTCGTGACCCGGCGCGCTCACGAACGATTCGGGCTCGCCGACCTGGAGCGGCTGGCCCAGCAGGAACCGCAGCGCCTGTCTCCCAACGTTCTGCTCCGCCCGGTGGTGGAGAGCGCATTGCTCCCAACGGTGGCTTATGTCGCGGGCCCAGGAGAGCTTCGCTACCTGCCCCTCTGTCGGCCACTGTATGAGAGTCTAGGCGTTGTCCCTCAGCTGCCGGTGCCGCGCTGGTCTGGGATCCTGGTTGAGCATCGGGTTGACCGGGTTCTGGAGAAGTTCGGCGCCACGCTGGAGGAGCTGCTTCAGCCAGGACGCGCTTTGGAGTCGCGGGTAGTCCGCTCACAGTTGCCATCCGAGACCATTGCGATCCTCGAGCGGCTTCGCGGCGAGCTGGCCGCCGGCTACGACACCCTGGCCAACGTCGCTCGCACGATCGATCCAACCATCGAGAAAACGATCCAAAACGTTGGGAAACAGGCTCAGAGTGGCACCCAGGACGTTGAGCGCAAGCTGGTGCAGCACCTCCGGAAGCGCTCCGAGGTCGAGATGAGCCAGGTCGAACGGGCGCGCACGGCGGTGCTTCCCGGCGGAAAGCCCCAGGAGCGGTTGCTGACGGTGGCGCCCTTCCTCTCGCGCTACGGTCCGGAGTTGCTCCAGCAGCTCAAACAGGAAATGGTCACCTGGTATGCGAGCGCCCTTGAAGGCGCCTCTCAATCCTCGTAGACTCGTGCCATGATGTTCCTCGGTATCATCCTGCTTGTGGCACTGATGATTCCCATCATCGGGATCCTCATCGACTCTCCAATCGGCCGGGCGCTCGCCCGCCGGGTGGAAGGACCACAGCAGATCCCCCCCGGCGTGGCGGACCTGGCCCAGCGGGTTCAGCTCCTCGAGGGGGAGGTTGATGATCTCAATCGTTCGGTCCAGCAGCTTCAGGAGGAGAACCAGTTTCTTCAACGTCTGCTTGAAGACAGCGCCACTCGCGCCCCACTCCCGCCGCCCCGGAAGCCCTGACTCCATCCAGTCCTGATCCGGTCTCACCCTCTCCGGCGCGCTCGGCTTTCCTCGTCGGATCCGGAATCCTGCTGAGCCGTCTCGTCGGGCTGATCCGGCAACGCGCTCTCGCTCACTACTTCGGGCTATCCGACTTCGCCGACGCTTTCAACGCGGCGTTTCGCATTCCCAATTTGCTTCAGAATCTTTTCGGCGAAGGAGTCCTTTCGGCTTCCTTCGTTCCCGTATACGCGCGCCTGAGAAGCCTGGGCAAAGACACGGAGGCCACGCATTTGGCCAATGCGGCCTTTGGCCTCCTTGCCTGCAGCACCTCCGTGATCGTGCTGATCGGGATGCTCGCCGCCGCTCCGCTCACCGCGATCATCGCGCCCGGGTTCAGCGGAGAGAAGCGCGACCTCACTGTTCGCCTGGTGACGCTGTTCTTCCCGGGAGCCGGCTTCCTGGTTCTCTCGGCATGGTGTCTCGGCGTTCTGAACAGCCATCGGAAGTTTTTTCTTTCGTATGCGGCGCCGGTTGCCTGGAACCTCGCGATCATCTTCGCACTCGTGGGCTTCGGGCCCAGAGTGCATGGGGGACAGCTGGCCGTGGTCGCAGCCTGGGGTTCGCTGGTGGGGAGTGTCCTTCAGTTTGGGCTCCAGCTGCCGACCGTCCTCGGACTGCTTCGCGGGTTCCGCCCGGTTCTGGAGCGCACCAGCGAGTCGGTGCGTACCGTCATCCGCAACTTTGTCCCCGTGTTCATCGGTCGCGGTGTGGTGCAGATCAGCGCCTTCATCGACACTATCCTGGCGAGTCTGCTGCCCAGCGGAGCAGTGGCGGGCCTGGCAAACGCGCAGGTGCTCTACACTCTCCCCGTCAGCCTGTTCGGAATGTCGGTTTCAGCTGCAGAGCTGCCGGAGATGTCGAGTGCCGTCGGAGAGGACTCCAGAGTTCACGAATTTCTTCGGGGTAGGCTCGAGGGTGGGCTTCGACGGATTGCGTTCTTCGTTGTGCCCTGTGCCGTGGCATTCCTCGCCTTCGGCCACGTGATCGCGAGCGCGCTCTTTCAGTCCGGTCGCTTCGGGTCGGCGGACAGCGTTTATGTCTGGGGGATCCTCGCGGGGTCGGCAGTAGGGCTCCTTGCGGCAACGCTTGGGCGGCTCTATGCCTCGACCTACTACGCGCTGCGTGATACCAGGACGCCTCTCCGTTTCGCGATGCTGCGGGTGTTTCTCACCACCGCGCTGGGATATCTTTGCGCCATTCCGCTGCCGGGCTGGCTCGGCATCGAGCCGCGCTGGGGTGCGGCCGGCTTGACGGCCTCAGCGGGGCTCGCGGCCTGGGTGGAATTTCATCTTCTGCGTACCTCGCTCAACCGCCAGATCGGCAACACCGGCTTGGCCGTTTCGTACCTCGCCCGTCTCTGGATTTCCGCCTTGGTCGCAGCCCTTGTCGGATGGGGTATTCTCCGACTGCTCGGCGCGGTCCACCCGGTAGCGCGTGCTGCGGTTGTCCTTGTACCCTTCGGATTACTGTACGTGGCGATTCTGGCCGGATGGGGAGTTCCCGAGGCTGGTGCGTTTCTGGTCAGGGTTCGCCGGCGAATTTGGAAGGATTAAGTAGTGCAGGGGACTGAATCGCTTCACCGCAAACTCGAGACATTACCCGAAGGTCCCGGCGTCTATCTCTGGAAAGACGCCGAAGGCCGCGTGCTTTATGTAGGCAAGGCGCGCCATCTCCGGAGCCGGGTCCGCAGCTACCTCGCGGCGGACGGGCCGGACAATCCCATCCATCGGTACCTTCTGCGCCAGATCGCCGACGTGGAGACCATCGTCGTCGCGAGCGAGCCCCAGTCCCTCCTGCTGGAGAACAATCTCATCAAGGAGTACCAGCCGCGGTTCAACGTGCGGCTGAAGGACGACAAGAGCTACCCATCCATCGCCGTGACACTCGCGGAGCCATTTCCGCGGGTTCTGGTTACCCGGCGCCGGGATATCCCCGGCGCTCGTTACTTCGGGCCTTATACCGACGTGACCCAGCTGCGCCGTTCACTGGCGATCGTCCGTCGCCTCTACACCGTCCGTTCCTGCAGTGACAACCTCCCGGTTGATCGGCGTGAACGGCCCTGCCTGGACTTCTATATCGGGCGTTGCCTGGCCCCATGCGTGGGATGGCAGGGACAGGCGGAGTATCGTGCGATGATCGATGAGGTCCTGGAGTTCCTGTCCGGTCGCACGCTGGATGTGCGAGCCAAGGTGCGTCAGGCCATGCTCGAGGCCAGTGAGCGCGAAGACTACGAGCGGGCCAGGAACCTGCGCGATACTCTCAAGTGGCTGGAGCAGATAGAACAACCCGCGGCCATCGAGGTGCTGGGAACCGGAGACGCCGACGTCATCGGCTTTGCGCGAGACGGTGACGATGCCGTTGGCGTAGTACTCCGGGTGCGGGAGGGGCGCGTCGTGGGTCGGGAGCACGCTTTCCTGGAGAATGTCGAGGGGGAGTCGGACGAAGCCGTTCTGAGCGTATTCCTGGTGCGGATGTACGTACCGCTGCCCGCCCGAAGCACGAAGCTCATGCTTCCTTTCGCTCCCGCCGATGCGGAGAGTCTGAAGGCGCTGCTGCTCGAAACCGACTGGCAACTGCCGCAGCGGGGCATGGGGCGCCGGCTGGTGGATCTGGCCGAACAGAACGCTCGTCATCTGATGGAAAGCCTGCGGATCGAGTCGTTCGAAACCGAAGAGCGCGCCGAGGATCCGGTCTACGCCCTCGGCCGTGACCTGGGATTGGGTACCGTGCCGCGGAGCATGATCTGCATCGACATCTCAACCAATCAGGGAAGAGACACAGTAGGTTCTCTGATCTGGTTCGAGGCCGGCCGCCCCAAGAAGAGCGAATACCGCAAGTTCAAGATCAAGGGGGTTGCGCAGCAGGATGATTTCGCCGCGATTGCCGAAGTCGTCACTCGGTTCTTGACCCGCCGTCGCGACGAATCGAAGCCGATGCCCGACCTCATCGTCATCGACGGCGGGAAAGGACAGCTCGGAGCGGCGGTGCAGGCGGCGGCGGCGGTGGGGATTACCAACATTCCCATCGTCAGCCTGGCCAAACGGGAAGAGGAAGTCTTCCTCCCCGGGCGGGAAGACAGTTTGCGGCTCTCCCGCCGCAGTCCATCACTGCGCCTCCTGCAGCGGGCGCGCGATGAAGCGCATCGGTTCGGCGTAGCGTACAATCGGAAGCGCCGCGCCACCCGAACAATTACCTCGGAATTGCTCGACATCCCCGGGATCGGGCCGAACCGTCGGCGGGCGCTTCTCGAACGATTCGGCAGCCTGGCCGGAGTCAAGTCGGCGACTGCGGCTGAACTCGCCAGCCTGCCGGGATTCTCCACCAAGCTTGCGGACCGGATCCTCCGGCAACTCACGGAGAAGTGATTCAATGTCTCGCGCATTCGTGAAGGAAGACGAGGAAGACCAGCCGCGGCGCTATCACCTGCCGCCTCGGACCGATTCATCCTACCCGGCCGCGGCCGCCTGGGCGCTGCTCGAGGGGGCCAATCATGGCGACTCGATGGGTGCCGAGGCGGCGACCGGTCACCGGTGGGGCGATCCCGTTCTCCGGCCCCAGGTGGAAATCATCCGCGCCGACGCCGAACGGCGTGGTGACGAGCGGCTTGTTCAGCTGGCGGATCGCTTTCTGAATTACCGCGCGGAGTCCTGAAGTGGACTGGACTCTCGACTGCGTAAACTGCGGAAACACGAGTGGCCCGGAAGGGTTGCCGACTGTCTGCACCAACTGTGGGCAGCCGTGGCTCGTTCGCTATCCTGATCGTGTCCCAGTGCTGACCGACCGGGCGGAGTTGAGGCGTCGTCATGGGATGTGGCGCTTCCGCCCCTTCCTTCCGCTCACCCCGGCCGAAACCCCCGTCTCGCTCGGCGAAGGCGATACGCCATTGCTTCACGTGCGTCGTCTGGGGAAGAGCGTTGGCGTGGATTCACTCTGGATCAAAGACGAAGGCGCTAATCCTACGGGTTCATTCAAGGCTCGAGGCCTGAGCGCGGCAATCACCCGGGCTCACGCATCCGGCGTCACTCGTTTCGTCATTCCCACCGCAGGAAATGCCGGAGTCGCCGCGGCGGCCTACGCAGCGAGGGCCGGATGTCATGTGAAGGTGTTTGCTCCTGCGACGACGCCATCGCCTATTCTCGCGCAGATTCGCGTCTTTGGTGGGGACCTCGTTCTGCTCGACGGCCACATCGGGGACTGTGGACGGGCAGCGCGGGCATATGCCGCGGAGACCGGTGCGTTTGATCTTTCGACCCTCCGCGAACCCTATCGCATCGAAGGCAAGAAGACTCTCGGCCTTGAGCTCGCGCTGCAGTTCGGCTGGGCATTCCCTCAGGTCATCATCTATCCTACCGGCGGCGGGACTGGGCTGATCGGAATGTGGAAAGCCTTCGCGGAGCTCCGCACCGCCGGCTGGGTGACTGATGACCCGCCACGAATGTTCACCGTTCAGGCCACCGGGTGTGCTCCGATCGTCCGCGCCTTCGAGGCGGGAGCTGACCATGCCGAACCGTGGAAGGATCCCACGACGATCGCCAGCGGACTGCGCGTTCCGGGGCCGCTGGGAGACCGCCTCATCCTTCGCGCCCTCCGTGAAAGCAACGGAGCCGCAGTCGCCGTGAGCGACGAGGATCTGGCACAGTGGGCTGCGAATGGAGCTGCCGAGGAAGGGATCGATTTCTCACCCGAGGGAGGTGCCGGCCTCGCCGGGCTTCGGCTCCTGCTGGATCGTGGGCTGGTGCGGCCGGAGGAGCAGATCGTCGTCTTCAACACCGGCGCCGGGTGGCTTTATCGTCAAAGGCCCGATTTGCCTCTCCCATCGACGGGGAGCGATATTTCAGCATGAGCGCGGGTCGTTTCGCAATTCTGGATCCTGCAGCAGGAATCAGCGGGGACATGCTGCTCGGCGCCCTGATTGACGCCGGTGCCGCACCCGAATGGCTGGAGGCGCTGCCTGGACGCCTCGGGTTCTCCGACGCCAGAGTGGAAATCTCCCGAGTAGTCCGTTGCGGCATCGTATCCACCAAGGTCACGGTCTACTCCCCTCACGGTGAGGTGGAACATCCGAACCCGTTGTGGACCGAACCCCACTCGCACGCTCCCGGCACGCCCCACTCCCACGATTCGCGCCAGTCCCACGCTCCACATCACCACGTAGGGAATCTCATCGCGACGCTGGAGCACGCGCCGCTCTCCGACTGGGTACGCCAACACGCCATCCGTGCTTTCAAGCTGCTGGCGGAAGAGGAGGGCCGCATCCACGGTGTGGCCCCGGAGGACGTGGCTCTCCATGAAGTCGGCGCCGTCGATGCCATGGTGGATATCGTGGGGGGAATCGAAGGCTTTGAGCGCCTGGGAATTCAGCGGGTCCACAATCGACCCGTTGCCCTGGGGGAAGGGTGGATTCGGGCCGCCCATGGAGTGCTGCCGGTTCCGGCACCGGTTACCGCCCGCCTTCTCGAGGGAATCGAGATTGGACCTAACGGACCAGTCACTGGAGAAGCGACGACTCCTACTGGCGCCGTTCTTCTCAGAGTGTTGAGCGCCGGGCGTCCGCCCTCGCGCTGGCGCGCCACGGCCAGTGGATGGGGAGCCGGTGGTCGTGATCCGGAGTCCTATCCCAATGCCCTCCGGCTGATCATCGCGGAGCCCGCTGGCGAGGCCGGCGAAGTGGTGACACTGTCCACCGATCTGGACGATATGAGCCCGGAGTATCTCGAGCCCCTGAGGGAGGCCCTTATTTCCGCCGGAGCCTTGGATGTTCAAGTCTGGCCTACGCATATGAAGAAGGGCAGGCCCGGATTCCGCCTGGAAGCGATCACGGAACCCTCGGCAGCAGACCGAGTTGCAGAGGCACTCTTTCTGCACAGTACGACCGCCGGTGTCCGACGGTGGACCATGGAACGCGTCACCCTACCGAGGCACCAGGTGGAGATTGAAATCGCCCCTGGTGTCTCGGTTCGCGTAAAGATCCTGGAGGCGCCGAGTGGACCCCGGGCGAAGCCTGAGTTCGACGACGTGAGTGCGGCAGCCCGACGACTGGGCAGGCCCGCGCTCGAGATCTCGCGTGAGGTGCAGACCCGCGCGCTCGCAAAGGTCGCCGCGGTGGCGCCCGACACATCCCGAACATTGAAAGAGGAGTCGTGATGACACGATTGATTGCGGTGGGCTTCCTCCTGCTGACAGCGGCCCCCGCCGCGGCGCAGCAGCCGGCGATTGCCAGCCGCGTGACGGGTGCGCTCGACCAGAAGCTGGTGGATCCCGCGTGTAAGCTCACAGGCGGCGATTTCAAAGTCAGCAGCGGAAAGACGTACCTCAAGAGTGCGCTGGAATCTTCCAATCCTGATGCCCGGAACCGAATGCTCCGCGACGGCGTGCGGGTCATTTCGGAAGCCATCGGCAGCGGTCAGAGCGGAAGCTCCGCGGCCTGGTATTGGCTGGGGCGGAACTACCTCCAGCAGGGCGATCTGGTCGGCACCGACTCCGCCTTCACCAAGGTTGAGAAGATCACTCCCGCATGCAAAGCCGACACCGACAAGCAGCGGTATCGGGCCTGGGCATCCCTGGTAAACGCGGGCAGTGAATTCCGGAAGAACAACACGATGGACTCTGCGCTGGTCATGTTTACAGCCGCAAACAGCATCTACCGTGACGCGCCGCTGTCCTACATGAACATGGCCGAGATCTACAACAGCCAGAAGATGCCCGACAGCTCGCTGGCCTACTACACCAAGGCCGCCATGACCGAGCCGACCGACACGGCACAACTGAAGCTGCGCGATCAGGCCCTCTTCAACACCGGCGCACTGCTCCTCAATGGCGGAAAGGCCGCCGAGGCGATCCCGATGTTCGAGAAGTACCTGCAGCGGGTGCCGGATGATTTGGGCGCCAAGAAGGCCTTGGCCAACGCCTACCGCGCAACTGGTCAGACGGACAAGGCCCAGGAACTGGAGAAGGCGTTGGTTGCCGCGGGTGGTGGCGCCGCCGCTGGGGCAGGGGCCGGAGGGGGCGGGGAAGGTCTGACCGAGGCCGATCTCATCGACTTGGGGACCAAGCAGTACAACGACAAGAACTACAAGGAAGCCGCCGAGACCTTCGGCAAAGTCCTTGAGATGAACCCCAATCAGCGCGACGCGATTTACGTCCAGGCCAACGCCTATCTGGCAATGCAGGACGGTGCGAATCTGGCGTCGTCGGCCGAGCGTCTGATCGCCCTCGAACCATTGAGTGAGTACGCTTACTCGATGCGCGCCCAGGGATACAAGTTTGCCAAGAACACCGACAAGGTCGTCGAGGCGATTACCGCGCGTGAGGCACTGCCGGTCAACCTGGAGATCGAGAAGCTGAAGGTCGCAGGTTCCAATCTTTCGCTCACCGGGAAGGCAACCGGGCGGGAGGCCCGCAATTCGGCCAACAAGGTGATACCTCCTGCTCCGACAACGATCGTCGTGGAGTTCCTCGATGAGAAGGGAACGGTTGTGGGCACCCAGGAAACGACGATACCCGCCCTGCAGCCTGGTGCCACGCAGCCGATTCAGGTTGACGGCAAGGCCGATGGGGTCAAGGCTTGGCGCTACAAGGTGAAGTAACCCGTCGAATTACCTTGACGCCCCGGCGCAGTCTTGCCGGGGCGTTGCCTTCGCCGGTCATTGACAAGGTTGTGAAACGACGGCGAGATTTCTCGAACCGCGGGCGTAATTCAGTTGGTAGAATGCCAGCTTCCCAAGCTGGACGTCGCCGGTTCGAGTCCGGTCGCCCGCTCTGACCGTGTGATCCACGCCTCCGCAGATCTGGTGCGGGGGCCTCTTTTTTACGGGCGGTAACACCACGACGGGTACCTGTCCGCCCTCCGGGTCAAGACAGCCGATGGCGGAGATCCGGGTGTTCGACCCAAAGACCGACCCCGTGAAGACTTAGGCATTCCCACGGGCAGGGCTTGAATGTTGCCCAGCCGCCGGGCAGATTCGTTTCCCTCATCTCAACGACCTGGAGTCATCGGATGAACTCATTCAGCCGTTTGCCTCTCGCTGCTGCGATCATGCTGGCGGTCGCGGCCACCCCGGCTCGGGCTCAGTCACAACTGCCACAGGGAGTCACCCAGGAGCTCATCGACAAGGGCAACGGGATCTTCCATAAAGACGGTCTCTGCTACGCCTGCCACGGCGCCGACGCCAAAGGTATGGTTGGCCCTAACCTCACCGATGACGTCTGGATTCACAACAAGGGCGGTTACGATGAAATCGTTGCCCAAGTGATGAAGGGAATTACCAAGGAAGAATCGAAGAGCGGTGTAGTGATGCCGCCAAAGGGCGGATCCAGTATCTCCGATGATGATGTGAAAGCGGTTGCCGCTTATGTCTGGTCGCTGAGCCATCCTCAATAGGGATGTGTGATCCTAGGCACAAATAGGCGCCGGTCGTCGTTCGGGCCGGCGCTTTTGTCATGCAAGAAGCCCGAGCCGGGCTTCGGAAAGATTGTGGTTTTTTGGCCTATTGCAAGACTGCATCTTATTGAGGTATATAGGCTTACGATTAATGTCGAATATTGGCATAGGGGTTGCCCTTCCGAGGTCATTGGGAGTTTCTCTCATGGCGCACCCGGAAGGACGGGATGGTATGACCAGGAAGGGATTTACCCTAATCGAGCTTTTGATCGTAGTTGTGATCATCGGGATTCTCGCGACTATCGCGATCCCGAAGTTCGCCAACACGAAGAACAAGGCCATTCTGGCCAGCATGAAGGCTGACCTGCGCAATCTGGTGACTGCCCAGGAAGGCTTCTACTTCGATAACACGGATTACGCCGGCTCGACGACCAGCGGTCTGCCGGTCAGCGGCACGGGTGGCGCCGGTCAAATCCAGTTTATCCCCAGCAACGGTAACCTGCTGACGATTACCTATATCGGCGTTACCGGGTACAAGGCGACGATGACCAACGTGACGATTGCGGCGTCCGTTCCGAATACGTGCGGCGTGTTTATCGGTGCCATCGCGAATTCGCCGAACGCGGCTGTTACGATGGAGGGCTCACCGGCCTGTTGGTAGGCTAGCGCCTCGATCCTTCAAAGGGCGGCGACCTTCAGGTCGTCGCCCTTCTGATTACCCTCCTGTCTTGAATCCCGGCGCCTAAGGGGCCACCTTTTACCGCTTCTTTTCGCTGGTCCGCCCAGGAGTACCCGTTTTTCATGGTCAAAGTCACCGCAGTCCAGCCCGGATCGATTGCCGAGGAGCTTGGGCTTCTGCCGGGCACCGAACTCCTGTCCGTCAACGGCCACGAGCTGGAGGACTTCCTCGACTGGGAGTTCCTCACCGCCGAGGATGAGTTCGTAGTTCACGCGCGCCAGCCGGATGGAGAGGAGATCGAATACGACATCGAGCGGGCGGAAGGGATGCCTCTCGGCGTTTCGCTGGAGCCGCCCCGGATCCGCCGCTGTGCCAACCGATGCGATTTCTGTTTCGTGGACGGCCTTCCCCAGGGACTGCGGGAGACGCTCTACATCCGCGACGACGATTACCGCCTGTCTTTCAAGTACGGAAACTTCGCCACGCTGACGAACCTGAAGCCGTGGGACGTACAGCGGATCATCGAATACCGGCTCTCTCCGCTCTACGTGTCGGTTCACGCGACGGATCCCGTCATCCGGCGCTATCTCCTGCGCAACCCGCTGGCGCCTGACGTCCTCGAGCAACTACGCCAATTCGCGGCGCATGGCATCGAGTTTCACACTCAGATCGTGATGTCTCCCGGGGTAAACGACGGCGAGATCCTGGAGCGGAGTCTCTCCGATCTCTATGCCTTCGGCCGCGTGGTGCACAACGTCTCGGTTGTGCCTGTCGGGCTGACCGAGTTCAGCAAGCACAGTCTGGTGCGGGAACCAACTCGGGAGGAGTGCGCCGCCGCTATCCGCCAGCTCGAGCCATGGGCCGATCGCGCCAGGGCGGAGCGGGGAATGACCTGGGCCTATGGCGCGGACGAGCTCTATCTTCGCGCGGGCATCGAGCTTCCCGGAGCCGAGGTCTACGGCGACTTCGAGCAGGTCGAGAATGGAGTAGGGTCCGTGCGCTATCTGCAGAAACGGATCGGAGAAGAGCGGGAGGCGCTGGCGAGCTGGGAGGGAAAGCGAATCGCGGTGCTTACCGGCACCTCCATGGGCGCGTTGTTGCCTCAGGTGATCGATCAGCTGCGCGAATACACTGGTGCCGAGTTCGAGCTGCTGGTACTGGAGAACACGCTCTTCGGCACTTCCGTGACATGCGCCGGCCTGCTTCCCGGCGCGGCATTCCGCCAAGCCCTGCTCGATCGCAAGGGCTTCGATCTGGCGTTGCTGCCCGCCGAATCGCTCAATGATGATGGTCTCTTCATGGACGACCTGTCGTTCGAGGCGCTCGCGGCGACCGCTCCGATGGAGATTCGACCCTCCTATTTCTTCGCGGATGCGCTCGATACCCCCGTCGCCGCGTGAGCAAGCCTACCGTAGCAATCGTCGGACGTCCCAACGTCGGCAAGTCCACCCTGTTCAACCGCGTTCTCGGAGGGCGCCGGGCCATCGTCTCCGAGCGCCCCGGTACGACTCGTGACCGCCATTTTGGCGACGCAGAGTGGAATGGACGACGCTTCTGGGTCGTAGATACCGGGGGATTGATACCCCATTCCTCCGACTCGATGGACGTCGCGATTCGCCGTCAGGTTCAGGCGGCGGTGCAGGCCGCCGACCTTGTGGTCCTGGTGGTTGATGGAGCAGACGGGGTAAATCCGGTGGATCAAGAGATCGCCGCGCAGCTCCGAAGCTCGCGCCGTCCCGTTCTGGTGGTGGTGAACAAGATGGATGACCTGCCCGCCAGCACGGGCCACCTCCAGTTCTACGAGCTGGGCCTGGGCGACCCCGTCCCGGTCTCCGCCCAGATAGGGAAGTCCAGCGGCGACATGCTCGACACCATCGTCGGCATGTTGCCGCCCAAGGATCCCGCTGAGGACGAGGACGCCATTCAGGTGGCGGTTGTCGGGCGGCCCAACGTCGGGAAGTCATCTCTGATCAATCGACTGCTCGGGGAGGAGCGACATGTGGTCGCGCCAGAACCGGGAACCACCCGAGATTCTGTCGACTCCCCCTTGCGATATCACAGCAAGACGCTCAACTTCATAGATACAGCGGGGTTACGGCGTCGCGCTAAAGTAGAAGATGACCTCGAGTTCTACTCGACGTTACGCACCCACCGCGCTATTGACCGAGCCGATGTTTGTGTCCTGGTCGTAGATGCCTCGCTCGGCCTCCACGTACAAGACCTCCGCATCGCGACCGAGGCGTGGGAGCGGGGCTGCGGACTGATCGTCGTGGTAAACAAGTGGGACCTGATTCCTGAGAAGGATGCCAACACGGCGAAGCGGGGGCAGGATCTGCTAACGGAGAAGGCACCTTTCCTGAGCTTTGTGCCGTTCGTTTACACCTCGGCCACGACCGGGCAACGGGTGTCGAAACTGTCCGACCTGATCATCGCAGTGGCGGAAGCGCGGGAACGGCGGGTGGCGACGGCCGAGGTAAATCAGGTTCTCGGAGACCTCATCCAGCGAAACGCGCCGCCGCAAAAGCCCGGTGAGGAGGTCAAGCTGCTGTACGCGTCGCAAGTCGGGACCCGGCCGCCCGCGTTCGCCATCGTGTGCAATCGGCCCGCCGACGTACCCGAGGCCTATCAGCGTTATCTGCTGAACGGCTTCCGCGCCGCATGGGGGTTCGACGGCGCGCCGGTCCGTCTCAAGTTCAAGCGCCGGTCGTCTCGAGGGCGGCGTACGTGAACGGGAGCTTCGGCCTCGCCGCACTGCTTCTCCTGGGATCGTACCTGTGTGGAGCCGTTCCCACGAGTTACCTGGTGGCGAAGTGGCTCCGAGGCATCGATCTGCGAGAGCACGGCAGTAAGAATCTCGGCGCGACAAATCTCTACCGCACGCTGGGCTGGAAATTCGCGGTCCCCGTCGGGCTGATCGATGCAGCGAAGGGCGCGATCCCGGTGCTGCTGCTGGGACCGAGGCTTCCCGGGGTAACGTTGTTTCCGACGCTGTGCGGAGTGATGGCGGTCGTCGGGCACGTGTACTCGGTGTTCGTCGGCTTCAAGGGAGGGAAGGGGGTCGCCACGGCGGCGGGCATGCTGCTAGGGCTGGCGCCCGAGGCGCTGGGCGTGGCTTTGATCGTCTGGCTCGTGCTGGTACGCTCCACCGGGTATGTGTCGCTGGGCTCGGTCGCTGCCGCCGCGGTTTTCCCTCCCGCGGACTACTTGCTCAATCCCGGCCGGCGAACCCTCACGGCGCTGGGACTCGACGTCGCGGTCGCGCTCTTTGTGATCTGGAAGCATCGCGCGAACATTCAGCGATTACTGAATGGGACGGAAAGCCGCTTCGGCCGTCGTGGCCGTGCGGCTCCATCGGGTAGATGACAGCCGTCGGCGTTTTGGGCGGAGGAAGCTGGGGCACGACGCTGGCCGACCTCCTCGCTCGCAAGGGCCTCCCGGTCCGGCTGTGGGCCTATGAGGCCGAGGTAGTGGACTCGATCAACCGGCAGCAGGAGAACACGTTGTTCCTGCCGGGATGCCGTCTCGCCAAGGGGCTGCGAGCGTACGCGGATCCGGTGGAGACGGTGCAGGGCGCCGATGTCATAGTCTCGGCCTCGCCCAGTCATGTCGTGCGGGAGGTAGTAGCCAGGGTCGTCGGCAGCGTGCTGGAAGGGACGCTGGTGGTGAGTGCGACCAAGGGTCTCGAACCCGACTCGTTGCTGCTGATGTCGGAAGTACTGGAGCAGACACTTCCGGGTGCCCGGATCGTCGCACTCTCCGGACCCAGTTTTGCGCTGGAGGTTTTTCAGGAACAACCCACCGCAGTGGTGGCGGCCGCAAGAGAGTGGCGAACGGCTGAAGACGCGCAGGCGGTGTTTGCGACGCCGCGCTTCCGGGTCTACTCGAACCAGGACGTCACTGGAGTCGAACTGGCGGGAGCGCTCAAGAATGTGATCGCAATCGCCGCCGGGATCCTGGAAGGCCTTGGCTTGGGGAACAATCCGCGGGCGGCGCTGATTACCCGCGGGCTGGCGGAGATCACTCGACTCGGTGTCGCGAGGGGCGCCGATCCGCTCACCTTCGCGGGACTGGCCGGAATGGGAGACCTGATCCTGACGACAACAGGTGCCCTGAGCCGGAACCGGTCGTTGGGTCTCGCGCTGGCGAAGGGTCAGACGCTCGATGAGTACCAGGCCACCCATCGGACGGTCGCGGAGGGCGTCAACACCGCGCGCAGCGCGGTTGCGATGGGGAAGCGGGTCGGAGTCGAGCTCCCCATTTGCGAGCAGGTGCACTGCATACTTTTCGAAGGGAAGCCGCCGGGGCAGGCGGTTGGCGATCTTATGGAGCGTACCCTGAAGCCGGAGCAATGGCGGTGACGATGGCACGGCCTGTTCAGGAATTCTTTTCGATCGGCGAGGTGTGCGCCCTCACCGATCTGAAGCCGCATGTGCTTCGCTACTGGGAAAGCCAGTTCCGCTTTCTCAATCCGGCCAAGAATCGATCCGGCAACCGGGTATACAAGAGCCGGGAAGTCGAGCTGATCATGCTGGTCAAGCACCTGCTCTATACCGAGAAGTACACGATCGAAGGAGCCCGGCAGCGGATCGAGCACTACCGGCGGACCGGAGAGCTCCGCAACGTGGCGCGCCGTGCCCTGGAGCGAGAGACCATACAGGAGCTTCGGTTGGCACTCAGTGAGGTCGCCGACCTGCTGGACGGCAAGACACCCGCACCCCGGCCGGAGCAGGACCCGAATCCCAGGTGAATATCCTGGTGTCGAATGATGATGGGATTCTGGCACCCGGTCTCGGGGTGCTGGCGGAAGCGTGCCAGACGGTGGGCACCGTGACCGTCGTGGCCCCTGACCGGGAACAGAGCGGGACCTCCCATTCCCTCACGATGCACCGGCCGGTCCGGCCGGCCCGCCGCCCCGACGGCGCCTTCCAGGTCGATGGCACCCCTACAGACTGCGTGTTGCTCGCCCTGGGCGCACTCCTGACGGAACGCCCGGACTTTGTTTTCTCCGGGGTGAACCACGGACCGAACATGGGGGAGGACGTCCTCTATTCGGGCACCGTGGCGGCCGCGATGGAAGCGGTGACTCTCGGCGTTCCAGGAATCGCGATCTCCTACGCCGGGCCTACGTCGGACCTGACGACGCTGCAGAGTTATCGAGACCTGCTCGCTCGTCTGATCGGTCGCATCGTCCGCGTGAAGGATTTCCCGAAGGAGACGCTGCTGAACATCAATCTCCCCCCCATCGCCGCCGATCAGGTTCGGGGCATCAAGGTCACTCAGCTGGGAAGCCGCTTCTTTCAGGAATCGCTCACCCGAATGAGCGATCCCTGGGGACACGAAATCTTCTGGATCGGAGGCGGGACCATTCACTGGACCGGAGGAGAGAATTCGGACCACCGTGCAGTGGCTGACGGGTTCATCTCGATTACCCCGCTGCACATGGACCTGACGAACTACCGCCTCCTTGAAACGGTGCGAGAATGGTCGCTCGAAGCCTAGGAGAGGGAGATGGGTACGGCGGCTACCGCAACCGGCTGGTGGCGGAGCTCGAATCGAAAGGGATTCGGGATCCAGAAGTCTTGCGGGCCATAGGCCAGGTCCCGCGCCATCTCTTCGTCCCCGAGAGCGTCCGCCATCGGGCCTACGAAGACTCGGCGCTTCCGATTGGAGCGGGGCAGACGATCTCCCAGCCCTGGGTCCAGGCCCGGTATCTCGAGCTGGCGAAGCTGTCGCCCCAAGACAAGGTGCTCGAGGTAGGCACCGGCTCGGGTTACCAGACCGCGCTGCTGGCCGTCCTGGCGGGACAGGTCTTCAGCATCGAACGCATCACCACGCTCGCCAACACCGCCCGACAGATCCTGGCCCAGGCAGGGATTCGGAATGTGACGGTGCTGGTCGGAGACGGCACGCTGGGATGGCGTCCCTGCGCACCGTTCGACGCCATCCTGGTCGCCGCCGCATCACCCGAAGTTCCCGAGCCCCTGTTGCAGCAGCTCGCTCCGAGTGGCCGTTTGATCATTCCTCTGGGCGACCGGCAGGCCCAGGTGATCACGCTGGTCACCCGCCACGGCGAGGAATTTCAGGTTGAGCGTCTCAGCGATGTCAGGTTCGTACCGCTGCTCGGCGAGCATGGGTTTGCCGAACAACCGACCCACCCCCGAGAGTCCGGATGGAATTACTAAAAGACTTCATAGATCTGTTTCTGCACCTCGACAGACACCTGAGCGAGGTGATTCAGCACTACGGAACCGGCACGTACCTCATCCTGTTTCTGATCGTCTTCTGCGAAACAGGCCTCGTGGTGACGCCATTCCTGCCCGGCGATTCGCTTCTGTTCGCCGCCGGCACCTTCGCGGGCCTGGGAGATCTGGATGTCGGCCTGGTCTTCACCATCCTTTGCGTCGCGTCAATCCTGGGCGACTCTTCCAATTACTGGGTCGGGCGATTGATCGGACGGAAGGCGTTTCAGTCCCGATTCATCAAGCAGGAGCACCTGCTCAAGACCCAGGCCTTTTACGACCGGCACGGCCGCAAGACAATCATTCTGGCCAGATTCCTTCCCATTCTCCGGACATTCGCGCCATTCGTGGCCGGGGTAGGGGTGATGCCATACCCCCGGTTCCTGACGGTCAGCGTCCTGGGCAGCGTTGCGTGGGTCGGTCTCTTCGTCTGGGCGGGTTACCTCTTCGGGAACCTGAGGGTCGTCCGGGAGAATTTCACGCTCGTCGTCATGGCCATCATTGTCCTCTCGGTGATGCCGATGGCCATTGAGATCATCAAGACCCGCAGGAGTCGTCCTGCGTGACCGTCAGGCTGTTCGTCAGTGGGAGGGTGCAGGGAGTCGGCTTCCGGTTCTTCGTGCTGCGTCGGGCCCAAGACCTGGGACTCATCGGTTATGCGACCAATTTGGCAGATGGGCGGGTCGAGATCGTGGTCAGAGGCTCACATGGCCAAGTCCAAGCGCTTGAGCAGGCGGTACGTGCCGGACCTCGGCACGCCAAGGTGGCACAAGTGGAAAAAGCCGAGATTTCGGATGAAGTTCAGTTAGGCAACTCTTTTGAAATTCGATAGTTAGCTTATCCACACGAAGCTGGTTGATAAATGACTTCTGGAGCACTGGATACGCAGGTCCGGCAGGCCATTCGCCCGATCCCGGACCACCCAAAGCCTGGAATCGTATTCCAGGACATCACACCTGTGCTTCAGGATTCTGCGCTATTCCGGCAGGTAATCCAGGGCCTTATCGAGCCGTTTCGAGGTCAGAGCATCACCCATATCCTCGGGATAGAGGCTCGGGGCTTCATACTAGGCGCGCCAGTCGCTGTGGAAATCGGGGCAGGCTTCATCCCGGCGCGAAAGCCAGGGAAACTTCCGTGGAAAACCCGCCGCCACGACTACGCTCTGGAATACGGCACCGACGCGCTCGAGGCACACGAGGACGCCTTCGCCCTGGGGGCCCGAGTTCTGGTGGTAGATGACGTCCTGGCCACCGGAGGAACCGCTGAGGCCGCGGCGTCGTTGGTGCGGCTCCTGGGCGCCGAGTTGATAGGGTGGAGCTTCTTGCTCGAGCTGGACTTTCTCCACGGTCGCAAACGTCTGACCGGGGCGCCTGTCGAGGCGATTTCCCGGCTTTAGCGTTGACGCCGCCTGATGCAACTGTCTACTTTTAAAGGCTTTGCCCCCGTAGCTCAGCTGGATAGAGCAGCGGTTTCCTAAACCGTTGGTCGGACGTTCGAATCGTCTCGGGGGCACCTGCTGCGCCGGATCTCCCAGGACCGGCCTAACCCTTTGGTTTTCGAGCGATCGAGCAACATGGCAACCACAATGGAAGCACCGAGCGTTAAGTCCAAGAAAACTGCCGTGACGGCCCCTCCGGCCAGCAAGTTCTCCGTACCGAAGAACCTGCGCCTGGCCGGCGGAATCGCGCTCGGAGCCGTGCTCCTCATCGCCTGGTTTGTGGTCGTCAGCGGGAGGCGGAAGGCCGACTTTGCCAACAGGGCGCTCGAGCAGGCGAGAAGCGCCGCGGAGTCGGGGAATCTGCCGCTGGCCGCGAGCGAGCTGCAGAAGGTGGTCACGACCTATTCCGGCACTGACGCGGCGCAGGAAGCGGTCATCACGCTCAACCAGGTCAGGCTGCTGAACGGGCAGCAGGAGCTCGCCTCGGTCAGCTTGCAGGACTTTATCAAATCGAAGCCGGACAAGAAATATCTGACCCCGGGATACGCGCTGCTCGGCCGTGCGCTCGAGAACGCGAATCGTCCCGAGGAGGCTGCCCAGGCCTTCCGCTCCGCGTCGGACAATGCGGACGTGGACTACCTTCGCGCCGAGTACCTGAACGACGCCGGCCGGGCTTATGTAGCCGCGGGGAAGAAGGACGAGGCCATCGCAGCGTACCGAAAGATCATTCAGGATTTTCCTGAATCGAACTCCAAGGTCGAGGCCCAGGTTCGGCTGGCCGAGCTGACCCAAGGGAAGATGTAGTAACCAGACCGCCCGGTATTGGGCGGTCTTTTTTGGACTCGGCTTAATGTCGTATAATGTGTATTATGTTAAGTTGCGAAGTGGAGAAATGGGGATAACCCAGTCCTTGCTGTGGCCAGAAACTGTAAGCGATTGATTTAAAGGTCTTTAGGTGGGCTTCTTACCGCAGAATTCTACAACACCCCAGTAAACACCATACGCCCTTCTCCGGCCAGCCAGACGGCCCGGACGGATCCGTTTTCCAAGTTCGCCGCTATCCTGAGGCACCGGCCGCTTCGGGTCCGGATTTCGACCGGGAGGTTGGCTCGCCCCGCTTGGGCCAGCGCGGCGGCAACCGCTACCGCTCCAGTCCCGCAGGCCAGAGTCTCCCCTTCTACCCCTCGTTCATAGGTCCGAACCGGCCAGGTGCCGGCCTTACCGGCAGGGGTCGCGACGAAGTTGACGTTGGCGCCGGCCGGGGCGATGGCGGAGTGGTTCCTTAGCTCCCGGCCCCGGGCCATCAGGTCGGCCCTTTCGATGTCCTCGACCGGCACGACCAAATGAGGCACTCCGACGGTGGCAAAACTGGTGGGACCTTCGCCCGCCGCCGCCCGGATGCTGCCGACCAGTTCGGGGGCCGGAAAGTCGGGCAGGTTGAGCTCAGCCAAATCCGGTTCCGCCCGACAGCGGGTCATGAAGGTGCCTGCCCCGGTCACCAGCCGCATCCCCGTGGCGGGTGCCATCTCCAGGTGGGCGGAGAGCCGGGTGCTGCAGAGGGCGGCATTGCCACACATGGCAGCTCGGGAACCGTCGCAGTTGAAGAAATCCATCCGGACGGTACTCGTGTCCTCTGGGGTCAGGATCACCAGACCGTCCGCTCCGACGCCGAGACGCCGGTCACAGACGTCCACGATCCTGGCTGCCGGCCAGTCCGCGAGCGTGGTGGTGCGGCCGTCGAGCAGAACGAAGTCGTTGCCCGACCCGGTCATCTTGTAGAAGACGATTCCCTTCACAGGCCTCCTAGATTCTTCCCAAAATCCCCTGCAGACGCAGCCACCAGACCATCCAGATCGCTTCCCGCACGATCCGCTTGCTCATCTTGCTGTGCCCTTCGACCCGGTCGTGAAAGATGATCGGGAGCTCGGTCAGCCGGAAACCCTTTTTCCAGGCGCGGAAACTCATCTCGATCTGGAAGGCATAACCGTTGGACCTCACCTTCTCCAGCGGGATCGCTTCCAGCACCTCACGTCGAAAGCACTTGAACCCACCAGTCGAGTCCGTGAGCGGGAGCCCGGTGATCCACCGGGCATAGAGGTTGGCACCCAGGGACAGCAGCAGCCGGCTGATAGGCCAGTTGATGACGTTGACCCCTGTCGCATAGCGCGATCCCAGCACCAGGTCCGCATCTTCGATCGCCTTGAGGAACTCCGGTATGAAGCCCGGGTCATGCGAGAAGTCGGCATCCATCTCGAAAATCGCCTGGAAGCCGTGGTCCAGTCCCCACCGGAAGCCCGCCAGATACGCCCGGCCCAGTCCCTCCTTGGCCAGCCGATGCAGGACGTGTACCCGGGGCTTGGCCTGACTCATCCGGTCGGCCATGTCCCCGGTACCATCCGGCGAATTGTCGTCGACGACCAGTACTTCGATGCGCGGGTCCTGCCGCAGAATGGCCGGAACGATCTGGGGGAGGTTGGTCGCCTCGTTATAGGTCGGCACGATGACCAATACTCGTTCAATCACGCGCCGGCTTCCTCCCGGTGAATGCGGGAACGCCCGCCATCGCCAAGGCCGCAAGCAGGGCGACGAGACTCACCAGTTTCCCCTTCCGGTAGGTCGGGGAGTCGAAGGTCAGATCGACTTGGCGGGCTCCGGACGGGAGCACGACGCTCAAGAGAGTATTGTCTCCCCGAAGCACCGGAGCGGGCTTTCCATCCACAATCGCGTGCCAGTCAGGATACCAGTTCTCGGCAACAAGCAGGTAACCCGGCTTGGAGTCGGATCCCGTAAGGTTGATGGTCATCTTCCCGGGGGCCCATCTCGCCACTTCAGCCTTTACCAGAGAGCCTGGGAGCGGCTGAACGAGGGGGTCGGGCGTCAACGACGCGGTGTCCGGATACAGCACCACGGATGCACCCGGGAAGCGAGGATCTACTACGGTCGGGACCAGTTGCGGTTCCGGTACCTTGGCCGCGGACGGGATGACTCTCGCGTAAGGGGGCACAGTATCCCGTTCGTAGAGCGTTGCAGGGGTCCCGAAGGCGGTTGAGACCGGGCCCACCACCTGGTGGAATCCGGGAACCTCCTGAGGTTGCCGCAGGATCACATACCGGAGCGCCACAAGCTCGGCCACGTTAGGAGTAAAGAGGTTTCTCCACCCCTGATCTTTTCCGCCCAGCTCATCGTAAGCGCGCAACTCGTTTCCGTGGTAACCCAAAGCATCGGGGATCCGATAGGCCATCAGAATCGATTGTCCGTAGCTAGCCTGGGCGTCCAGCACACGAAATGGCAGTGGTTGCTTCTGCAGGTATGTGGTGACCTCGTCAGATCCGAAGAGCTGAGCGGCCCGGGGCGAGAACTGGTAGAACAACCGGTCAATACTCCAGAGATCGATGGCGGTCACGGCCACCAGGACGGCCGCTGCGGCTCCGCCCCTCAGCTTGCCCGCCGCGATTCCCCAAAGCACGGATCCGCAGGCGAACACTCCCACCAGCAGGCGGAGCGAGCCCAGCCGGAGGGCGCCGGCGTTCGCCTGGACCTGGCCCATCCGTTCCGCGACTGCCATTCCTTCCGCCACAGCCTGCAGCACTCCGCTCAGGCCGAGGAGCGCGAAGACTCCGAAGCCGCCCGCGACCAGCAGGACCGAGCGCCGAGCAACTTGTCCGCTGAGCAAGCGATCGAGCCCGATCCCGGCCAGAATCGCCACGGGGAAAGCGACGAGGAAGAACACCATGCCCATGGCCCGCAGCTTCTTGAGCATGGGCAATAATTCATAGAAGGGGCGGTAGAACGGGGTGTGGCCGGCAAAGGCAAAGAGGAGAAATAGCGACGCAAGACCCAGCAGGGCGATTACCAACCGGCGGCGATCCCGATCACCCCAGGAAAAGCCGGCCAAGAGGAGCGGGACGATCCCCAGATACTCGGTGTGGAACTTGATCGGATTGCGGCCCCAGTAGTTGTCGAGCACACCGTTGAACTGCGGCAGGAGGACCGTGAAGATCTCCTCGGGAGGCATGGAGTAGAGGTTGACGTAATCCCACCCCGTGTTGGGCCCGCCAGTCGCCCGAGGCGAGTATTTCACGTACTCGAGGAACGGAAGCACCTGAAGCGCTGTAATTCCTATACCCACCACCACGGCAATAGCAGTGAAGCCAAGCGGTATCCAGGGATTCCGACCTTGCGGCCGGTCGGGATCCAGGAATGCCAGGTAGAGGGACCAAAGGCCGAGTGCGATCAACAGGAAGTAGCACATCTGATAGTGGCCGAGCACTAGCAGAGCCACTACGATGGCGAAGGCACCGAAGGCCCAGGCCTGACGATCGCGGAAACCGCGCAGGAGGACCCAGAAAGCCAGTGGTGTGAGAGCCGACACGAAGAGTTTGCCGTCGTGCCCCGGGCTCATCTGGGAAGCAACGATTCCGCTTAGCTCGTAGCACACGCCGGCGACAACCGCCGAGGTCCAGCTCAACCGCAAGGCTCTGGCAAATCCGTAGGTGAGCCAGCCGGCGAGCACGAAGTGGACAGCCATCCCCCAGGTGATCGCGAGATCAACCGGGAAGACGAGGCGCAGCCACGCTGTGGGATAGAAAATGTCCCCGTGCATCGCGGCGATGAACGGCAAGCCGCCAAACAGGAAGGGATTCCATTGCGGGATGGAGCCAGTCGCCTTGAACTCCTCCGCGCCAAAAAGCCGGAAGGAATATCCCGCGATGAACATGTCCGAGCGGGCACCGCCAAAGAGGATCTGACCGGTAAGGAGAGGCCAGAGCAGAGTCAACGCGGCCAGGGTGCAGACCAGCGCGGCCATGGCTCGAGGCCAGCGTGGCTCCCATGGATTCGGTTCAGGCGACACTGGGACGTCCTCGACGCATAAGAAGGAACGGAACGGCGCTTCCCAGCTCCGTGATGGTGAGCAGAACCCGCGACGCCACGGCGAGGGCGGTTGCGGGGCCGAGGCCAATGCTGCCTTGCAGCAGCGCGATCAAAAGCCCCTCACGTACTACCAGGCCTCCAGGTGCAAATAGCGCGATGAGACCGGCCACATAAGAGGCGGCGAAGGCCGCGATCGCAAGGCTTGGGGCCAGGCTCGGCTCGGGAAGAACCGATTGGGCCAGCAGCCACAGGGCGAATCCATAACCCACCCAGGCCACAGCATTCGCGGCGGCTCCGAAGATCACCGGTCCGATACTGGGCGAGCCGTATCCGGCTCCCGCCAGGTCGAGCAGGCGGCGAATCGCCGGCCGCCAAAACAGGAGGCCCACCCCAATCACACCCGCGGCCCCGGTGGCCCAGAACAGCGGTAAGATCCTCGGGTCGGCGTTCTGAAGCGCCCGAGCGCCGGCTAGCGCCGCGACGCCGGCACCGGTCACGACGGCCAGGGCCTGAAGAATGATCGCCGACGCGGTAGCGGCCCAGGCGGCTACACCCGCGTCCCGCGCCATGAGTGCCATGCTCGCGATGGCCCAGACCTTCCCCGGGACGTATTTGCCGAGGCTCGAGACGAACCAGATCCGGGCGGACTCGAGCAGAGGAAGCGATTGCCCCCACCCCGACAGCATTCGTCTCCAGGCTTCGATCAGCATGCCGTACATCAATTCGATCACGATCACTGCCGCAAGCGCCGGAGCGGGGCGAAAGGTCCAGCTGATCGGCTGGGCCTGAAGATCACTCCAGTTGCGCTGAAAGGTGCGAACTATAAAGAGCAGGATCAGGATCGACAGAATCCAACGTCCGATCCGAAGCAGTCGCTCAGGCACGCAACGCCTCCACGTACCAACCTTCGAACGCTGCGGCGACGGCTTCGGGTGCCAGGCGCTGCCGCCAGATTTCTCCCAGACGCTGTGCCTCGGTTCGGGCGCTCTTGTCGGCCATCATCTGCTCTACTCCGGTCGCGATAGCCTCACCCGAGGCGGCTGTCCGACGTCCGGCCCCCTGCTCTGGGACGATGTCGAGAACCCCTCCCCCGTCGTCACAGGCCACGACAGGAACCCCGGCGGCGAGAGCTTCCACCGCGGTCAATCCGAACCCTTCTGCCCGGGAGGGAAACAACATCACGTCCATCTCTGCCAATCGTCGGCCGACCTCGGAAGGTGGCACCATGCCGGTGAAATGAACGTTCGCGCCGAGGCCCAGGGTTCGTGCGCGGGCTTCCAAAGCCGATCGCTCGGGACCATCTCCTATGATCGTGAGCGGCAGCCGAAGGTCGCGGCGCCAGAGCTCCGCCAGCGTGTCGAGAGCGAGATGCACCCGCTTCTGGGGGGTTAAGCGGGCCACGATGATGAGCCCTGCCCCACCCTGACCTGGGCGGCTGTCTGGAACCGTGACCGGCATGGGTTGGACGTGATCGACCGTGCGGCCGGTTGCCTCCCTTACTCTGGCCGCGTGGGAGGTCGAGACAGCGGTGAGCACGCGGGCGCGCCGGATGACCGGACGGGCCACGGCACGGGCAAGCGGCGAGCGCTCCAGAAGGGCGGCGTCCGTCCCATGAATGGTGAGCAGCATGGGACTCCTCGGGGGTGCAGCGAGACCGGCGGGCACCCACCAGTGAGCGTGAATCAGCTCGGCGCCGGCGGCAAGCTCTTCCTTCGCGGCAGACCGGAGTGCCCGGTGGAGACCCATCAGGGTCCGCCAGCCGGAGATCGAACCGACGACGTCCGCCATCGTGCCCCGATACGCGATTTTCTCCCGCCCCGCCGCCGCGTAACGCACTCGGCGTACCGGGATCCCGTCGAGTTGCGGCTCGCCCACATCTCCGCCATCGCTCGGGGCAACGACACGAACCGAGACGCCGCGATTCATCAGGGCCCTCGCCAAGGTGGCGAGGAACGCACCGGAAATGTCGCCCGAATAGCGGGGATAGTTGTGGGTGAGGAAAACGACCCTGGTCACTCGAAGTACGTCAGTCGCGATCGCGCAGGGTGAGCCGGTGGGCCTGCTCCCGCATTTCCTCGCGCAGGCCTGCAATCATCTCGCCCAGGAAACCAAAGCCAAACAGGGCGATGCCGCTGATCACCATGGTCTCGACCAGGTTGAGCAATGGTCGGAAGCCGATGCCGTATCCGAACCGCAGCACCAGGGCGATGATTCCCGCAAGGAACCCGATGCCGAAGAGCGCGGCACCGGCGACGCCGAAGAAGAGCATCGGCTTTCTGCCGAAGCGGAGTTGAAACCAGACCGAGAGCAGGTCCAGCACGCCGATCGGGATCCGCTTCCAATTGAACTTCGAGACCCCCGCCCGCCTGGGATGGAGAGGGATCGGGCGTGAAGTGAGCCGGAAGCCATCGGCGGCGGCGATGACGACCATGTAGCGGTGCCAGTCGGGGCGCAGCGGCACACCTCTCATGATCTCTCGCCGGTAGGCCTTCACCGAGTTCAGGTCGGCGACGCCCACTCCAAAGAGTGTCCGGCAGAGCCAGTTGTAGACCGAGGAGACGAAGGCCTTCTCGTACTTTCCCACCTTGGTGCCGGTGACGATATCGGCCTGTCCGGCCAGAATCGGAGCTACCAGGGCAGGGATATCCGCCGGCAGGTACTGGAGGTCAGCTGGGTAGAAGACAAAAACGTCTCCCGTCGCGATGTCGCCGGCGGAGTGCAGCGCGTCGGCGATGCCGCGCTGGCGGCGATGGGTCACGACCCGGAGGAACGGATAGCGACCCTGCAGCTCGGTGAGCACGGTCGCGGTGCGGTCCCGCGATCCGTCGTTCACGACGATCAGCTCAAAAGAGAATCCCGCCGAGCTCAGCGCCTCGTCACACAACCGAACAAATTCAGGGAGGTTCTCCGCCTCGTCCTTGGCGGGAACGAGGAGGCTCACATCCAGGACAGCGCTGCTCATACCCTCTTGCGCATCCGTGCGGGGAGAATGCCGAGCTGGTCCCGATATTTGGCGACGGTACGACGGGCGATCTGGATACCCTGTTCCTGGAACAGGTGGACGATCTGCTGGTCGGTGAGGGGATTCGAGGTGTCTTCCTCGGCCACCATCTTCTGAAGCTTGGCGCGAATGGAGCGGGCGCTGGCATCCTCGCCGGAGGTGGTGGCCAGCGCGCTGGAAAAGAAAAACTTGAGCGGGAGGACGCCGCGAGGCGTCTGGACATACTTCTCGTTGGTCACCCGGCTCACGGTTGACTCGTGCATGTTGATCACTTCCGCCACTTCGCGCAGGGTGAGCGGCTTCAGGTGCTCGATGCCCTTCTCGAAGAAGTCCCGCTGCCGGTCCACGATGAAGTTCATGACCTTGAGCATGGTCTGACGGCGCTGCTCGATGGCCTGAATGAGCCAGTTGGCGCTGTTCATCCGTGAGGCGATGAACTCGCGGTGCTCCTGGGTCATCTTTTTCTTGTCCCGCGCCAGCTCCTGGTAGGTGCGGCTCAGGCGGAGCCTGGGCACACCGGTATCGTTGAGAAAGACGTGGTAGCGGCCGTCAATCTTGTCCACGATGAGATCGGGAATGACGTATCCCTCTCCCCCGGCGGAGTACTTGAGTCCCGGCTTGGGATCGAGCTTGGCGAGGAGATCGGCCGCGGCCTGAACCGCCGCGGGCTCAACCCCGAACCGGCGGCCCAGGTCGTTCCAGCGGTGGGCGATCAGGTCCGGGAACGCCTCAGCCACAAGGCGGTAGGTGAGAGTGTTGGTCTCCTTGAGTTCGCGGAGCTGGAGCAGGAGGCACTCGCGCAGGTCCCGGGCCGCGACGCCGGCAGGATCGAGCCGTTGGACGATCCCCAGCATTTCTTCCACTTCCGCCGCCGTGAAATACGGCATGGGCGGACCGGGCTTTGCCTCTGGCTCCGGCTCAGGCTCGGCATCCATGTCCCCCGCCTCAGCCAACTCCTCCTCGCTGTCGGGTCGGTTCCGCTCGGCGTAACTGTCGAGCATCTCGTTCGCCAAGCGCTGGATCTCTTCGACCGAGGCGGCGAGGTACCCGTCTTCCTTGATGTTGCCCAGAAATTCTTCGGAGAGCAGGGCCTGCCGGGGCGTCAGAACCATCATCTGCAACTGCTCGCGGAGATGATCGATCAGGTCGGTGGTCTCGACCGAGACCGGCTCGGTGTACTCTTTGTGCTCGTACTCTTCCCTCACGCCACCCGGCACCTCGAAACCGTTGAGCAGGATCTCTTCCCAATCGGTTTCGTTTTCGTTGGCGGTCTTCTCCTTTTCCTCTTCCTTGGTGGGGGTCTCGGCCGTGGCCTCTTCCTCTTCGGGCTCCACCAGCTCGAGGAAGGGATTGATCAGCAGCTCCTGCTTCAGGTGGAGCTGGAGGTCCATCATGGGCATGTACAGCATGTCCATGGCCTGATAGAGCCGCGGATTGATCCGCAGGTCCTGCCGCAGTGTGGCGGTCTGGGAGAGTCCCGTCTTCACGCTGCGTCCTCCAAGCGGGCGCGGAGCCGCGCCGTGAGAGTCGGACCGAGGTAGAGCTCGGCGACACGGTCATCGAATACCAGATCGCGTACCGGTCCGGAGACCTGCACCTTCCCCTCGAACATGATGTAGGCCCGATCCACGATGTCGAGGGTCTGCTCGACGTTGTGGTCGGTGATCAATACGCCAATGCCCCGATGCCGAAGCCCGGCGACGATGGTCTGAATGTCGTGTACCGCGATGGGATCGACCCCCGCGAACGGCTCGTCGAGCAGCATGAACTTGGGGTTGGTCACCAGCGCGCGGGTGATCTCGAGGCGGCGGCGCTCACCACCGGAGAGCGCGTAGGCCTTGCTTTTCCGCAGGTGCTTGATGGAGAGCTCGTCCAGCAGGGTTTCCAGCCGCGCCCGCCGTTCCGCGCGGGAGAGATCCATCGTCTCCAGAATCGCGATGATATTCTCCTCGACCGTCAACTTCCGGAAAACGCTCGGCTCCTGCGCCAGGTACCCAATTCCCTGCCTGGCCCGCCTGTACATCGGGGCGCTGGTGAGATCCGCCCCATCGAACAGCACCTTGCCTTCGTCGGGGCGGATCAAGCCGGTAATCAGGTAGAACATGGTGGTCTTGCCCGCGCCGTTAGGGCCGAGCAATCCTACGATTTCCCCCTGCTGCAACCGGACGCTCACGTCGTCGACGACTTTCCGGCGTTTGAAGGTCTTGCTGAGATTCAAGCCTTCCAGGATGCTGCCGCCAGGAAGCGGACCCGCCTGATGAACCGATGCCACGTGGGCGCGCATGCCCTGCACTGCGGCCTGCAGCAACTGAAGACGCACGCCATCCCGGTCCCTCAGCGTCTCGCTCCACCATTCGCCCTGCGCCCGCACCACCGACCAGTCCCGCGCAGGGTTCGCGATCCAGCCCTCATCCGCAAGGCGCGGAAGAACCGAACGAACCAGGTTCTCGTGGACCTCATCCTCGGACAGCTCGGGTCCGCTGGGCACCCCGGCATCGGCCAGGGTCTGCAGGAAGGTCTGGCGATAGGACACCGAGAGTGCCTTGAAGTCCAGAGCGCCCGACAGGTCCGCGTCGCGGGCGAGGGCGGCGAGCGCCAGGGGCAGCGAAGGATCGCGCCCGACGAACCGATCGATCCAGCCGCTCACGTCTGGTTCCCCGCCGCTGAGGAGTCTGCCTTGGTCGTGTCGGCTTTGGTGGCCGCCGGCTCGAGCTGAATCCCGTCCACGTTGCCTCTGATGTCCACCCGTTCCACGCCCCGATTGCCGGTTGACTTCATCCGCACGGCGATCCGGTCGCCCCTCGAGTAGTTGATCGAAGGACGAGTTTCTCCCTTTTTCGTGCTGGCGATCCGGTAGTAGGACTTCGCCGTGCCGCTGGCCTCAATGGCGGCCAATGCCGTTTTCGCGGCTCCCGCCGAGTCATACTGGGCAAACCGGGCCGTCACCGTGTCCCCGCTCATCCAATCGCGTTCGTTCGTTTCGACGTCGATCTTGCCCCCCACCCACGCTTTGCCGAACGACCGAGTCTCTTTCAAGCGCCGGCCCGGGGTATCGATCGCGAGTGAGTCGGCCCGGATTTCATAGTCGGTCGCCACGGCCAGGGGGCGAATGCTGTCGCCCCAGGCGACGGTTTGCACCAGTTCCCGGCCAGCGATATCGAGCCCGATCGTGTCGGCCGTCAGGTCCATGTCTTTGGTCACAGCATGTCCGGAGTCCACCGCCGTGACATAGCTCAACTCCTGGTGATCCAGCTTGAGATCGATCCGCTTGCCGGTCAGCGTGAAGGAATCCTGGCCGGTTCCCTCGACACTGGGCTTGCCGATAAGGGCACCATCATTCCCTGCACCGGTGTCGAGCCGAAGCGAGTCGCCGCGGGCCTTGAAATCGCTGCGATCGATCGTGACCTGACCTCCGCCCCAGATCCGGTCATTCCCTTTCATCCGCACCCGGTCGGCCACGATCACGTACGGTTCGCCGCGGCTACCGGTGGAATCGACCGTCTGGTAGGTGATGGTGGGCCGGCCCACCGAGACCATCTCGACCGTGTCGCGAGTGCCCTTGATCGCGCGGTAATAGTCGAGCGACGGCCCGACCATCCTGGATCCATTCTGGATGTTCTCGGTCACCACGTTACCACGAGCTTCCCACCGCTCACCGGACCGGTAGTAGGTGCCGCGGTTGGCATCCATGGTGACCAGCGAATCCCGGTATTTCACCTGACCGATGAACTCCACGATCGTGCCGCTGCGCCGGCCATAGAACGCGGCGCTGTCGCTCTCCATCGAGACCGAGGTACCCTGACAGGTAATCCGGACGCCGCCACCGGCGTAGTAATTGGTGTCGCCCCCGACGATGACCTGCTGGCCCAGTCCTCCCACCCGGTCGAGGTGGAACCGGCAGGTGCCGCCCTGGGCTGCGAGCGGCGCCGCCCAGACAAGCGCGAGGAGTGCCGGTGCGATCCGCATCATTGGCCGGGAAGCAGGAACCCGGTGCTATCGCCGGGCTTGGCGTTGGGACGCTGGCCGCCGCGGGGCTGCTTGGTGACGACATTCCGGAAATCGGGATCGGAGGTGAAGCCATTGCCCTCAAGGTGCTGCTCCGCCCGATCGTAGACGAACGGCTTGTCGGAAGAAATCTTCTGGCTGCGACTGTCGTACTTGAGCTCCTGGCTCCGCAAGGTGCGGCCGTCGGGCGTCACCGCTACCACATTCCCCCGGGCGTGCATCGATCCGTCCCGAGTGAGGTACGTCCCTGAATCGGCGGTGACGGTCGAGGTGATTTCTCCAGCCGGACCGTAGAACGTGACCTTCACGCCCCGCATCTCGACCATCTGGGTGTTTTGATAGACATAGGCGGTGTCGGCTTCGACCAGCGAGCGCCGTAATCCCTGGTCGGTTACATAGTGCTCCATGCCGTACAACACCTGGTCCGCGGTATCCGAGGCCTCCAGCGTTACCGAGGGACGGACGACCTCTTCCTGGCAGCCGAGCTGGGCGAAACACGCACAGAGCGCGGCGAGGGCGGACAGCCGAAGGGCGTTCCCCCTTGCCCGCTCATCCCGATTTCCGCATGTGCCGGTCACCCCATCGATCTCCTCTCAACCGACTCGTCTATCTCTCTCCGCGATCGCTGAGATAGGTGCGCACCGCTTCTTCCCAGCGTCCCTGGGCCCGAAACAGTGTCTCGATGACCTCTCGCACCGCCCCGCAGCCGCCGCGAGCCGTCGTGGTGTAGGCGGCAAGCTCCTTTACCTCAGTCACCGCGTTGGCCACTGCGATCGGCAACCCGACTCGGCGTAACACTGGCAGGTCGGCGAGATCATCGCCCACAAAGGCCACTTCATCCCACCCGATGCCCCGCCGCATCAACATCTCGGTCATCGCGGGAACCTTGCGCGCTTCTTTATCCTGAATCACCTCATCGATCTTGAGCTCGGTGGCGCGCAATGTCGTGGCGTCCGAGTAACGACCACTTACCAGGGCCACTACCATTCCGAGTCGCCGGGCCAGACCAATCCCGAGCCCGTCCTGAATGTCGAATCTCTTGAACTCCACCCGTTGTCCCGCCACCAACCCGAGGTACACCGCGTTGTCGGTGAGCACCCCGTCCACATCGAGTCCAAGCAGCCGGATTCGACCTGCGACTGCCGGGTCAATCATGGAGCGCGGTCGCCAACTCCCAGACTTCCAGTGCTCGCGTGACGAGGTCGCTCAGGTGGTCGAGCGGCCACTGAGTGGCGGCGTCACTCGCGGCATGCGCCGGATCAGGGTG
Organism: uncultured Gemmatimonadales bacterium; assembly: GCA_963821525.1. Classification (GTDB taxonomy): domain Bacteria; phylum Gemmatimonadota; class Gemmatimonadetes; order Gemmatimonadales; family GWC2-71-9; genus DATBGE01. Next base: position 1,165,433 of record CAWGED010000005.1, read on the forward strand.
GGTTTCGAGGAAGAACCCGTCGGCGCCTGCGGCCGCGGCTGCGAGCAGAAGCGCCGGGACCGACGCTCGATCGCCACCGCTGGCGCCTTTGGCTCCCTGCCCCGCGCGCTGCACGGCATGAGTCGCGTCGAACAGGACGGTGGCTCCGGTAGCGCGGCGCAGGCGTCCAAAGCTCCGCATATCCACGATCAGATCCCCGTACCCGAACGACGTGCCCCGTTCAGTCACCGCGAGATCCTGACTCCCGCCCTTTCGCACCTTCTCCGCGGCACCTGCCATCTCCTCCGGCGCCATCCACTGGCCTTTCTTCACATTGACGGGGAGACCCGTCGCCCCGGCGGCGAGGAGCAGATCGGTCTGACGGCAGAGGAACGCGGGAATCTGCAGGGCGTCCACCACGTCGGCCGCGGCGCGAGCATGTTCCGGCTCGTGCACATCGGTGAGGAGCGGGAGTCCAGTCGCATCGCGCACCCGCTCGAGGGCGCGTAATCCCGTCTCCAGTCCCGGTCCCCTGGCCGCGGTTGGGCTGGCGCGGTTCGCCTTGTCGAAACTCGCCTTGAAGCACACCGGCAGGCTCAACCTGGTCTGAATCCGGACCAGTTCCTCCGCCACCCGAACCATCACGTCGTCCGATTCGACGACGCAGGGCCCGGCGATGAGAAGGGGCGCCTTGCCGAAGGTCCAGCTCATGAGCGAAGGCTGGCAGCCAGAACGTGGTCGGGTTGATCGGTCAGCTTCAGGCGACGCTGCAATGCCGCCCCCACGAACGCGGCAAAGAGGGGATGAGGCCGGTTGGGACGAGACTTGAGTTCGGGATGGAATTGGCAGCCGAGGAACCAGGGATGGTCGGGCAGCTCGATAATCTCGACGAGGCTGCCGTCAGGCGACTGGCCCGAAAGTCGGAGCCCATGCTCGGCCAACACGTCGCGGTAGGCGTTGTTCACCTCCCACCGGTGACGATGCCGCTCGCTGATCTGGAGCGTTCCATAGGCCTGCGCCACGCGGGAGCCGGGACGCAGGCGAGCCGCGTAGGCGCCGAGGCGCATGGTTCCACCCATGTCCTTCACTTCACGCTGTGTCGCCATGAGCGCGATGACCGGCGACTCGCACTCGGGATCGAATTCCGTACTGGACGTGCTCCCCATCCCACAGACGTTCCGGGCGAACTCGATAACCGCGACCTGAAGCCCCAGGCAAATACCAAAGAACGGCAGGTTGTTAGTCCGGGCCCACTGAATCGCCTGGATCATCCCGTCAATGCCCCTGATCCCAAACCCGCCGGGTACCAGCAACCCGTCGATACCGTTCAGCAGCCGTCCCGCCGCGTCCTGATCGGTGAACTGGTCGCTGCCCATCCAGAGGATCTGCACTCCCGCGTCGTTCCCGATGCCGCCGTGAATCAGCGCCTCCTGAACCGACTTGTAGGCATCGTGCAGGTCGGTGTACTTGCCCACTACCGCTATCCGTACCTGATGCTTGGGATGCACGATTCGTTCGACGATCGCTTTCCAGGCGGTGAGATCGGGTTCTTTGGTCTCCAGCCGGAGTCGCTCGCAGACTACCCTGTCAAAGCCCTGGTCGCGGAATCGCAGCGGAATCTCGTAGATGGTGGCCACGTCGGGGCTTTCGATCACGCACTCGAAATCGACGTTGCAAAAGCCGGCGATCTTGCGCTTGATCTCGGGATTGATCGGCTGTTCGCTGCGGCAGATCAGGATGTCGGGCTGGATTCCGATCTGCATCAGGTCCCGCACCGAGTGCTGGGTCGGCTTGGTCTTGAGCTCCCCAGCCGCCGCGATGTACGGCACCAGCGTCAGGTGGATGAACAGCGCGTTGTCGCGGCCCACTTCCTGGCGGAACTGACGGATCGCTTCGAGGAACGGCAGCGATTCGATGTCTCCGACCGTGCCCCCGATTTCGGTGATCACGACGTCGTGCCCCGGCGCGCTGCGCCGGATGGCATTCTTGATTTCGTCGGTTATGTGGGGGATGACCTGAACAGTGGATCCGAGGTACTCGCCGCGGCGTTCCTTGCTGATGACTGTCTGGTAGATTCGGCCGGTGGTGATGTTGTTCTGCTGGGAGAGGGAGTGATCGATATAGCGTTCGTAGTGGCCAAGGTCGAGGTCGGTTTCGGCGCCGTCGTCGGTGACGAAGACCTCGCCATGCTGGAACGGTGACATCGTTCCAGGGTCCACGTTGATGTAGGGGTCGAACTTCTGCATCGTCACATTGAGGCCGCGTTCCACCAGCAATCGGCCGAGGGACGCCGCCGCAATTCCCTTCCCCAGCGAGGAGACCACGCCGCCGGTAACGAAGATGTACTTCGTGCTGCTGGTGGCGCTCGTCATCTGTTCACCTTTGCTGTGCGACCCAGTGCGCTTCGGCGCGCCGCAGGTCTTCGGGGGTGTCGACGCCGGGGTGTGCGGCCCGCTCCAGCCGCGCCACCCCGATGACCATTCCGTAATGCAGAGCCCGCAACTGCTCGAGCCGCTCGGCCAACTCCGCCGGAGGAGGTGTCAGCCGGACCCACCGCTCCAACGCCGGGCGACGACAGGCATATACGCCCAGGTGCTGCCAATACAGGCCGGGGGAAGCCGCACTCCCTGCCTCCCTGGCAAAGGGAATCGGAGCCCGGGAGAAATACAGCGCACGTCCCTTCTCGTCCGTCACGACCTTCACTCTATTCGGATCACCGACCAAGGCGGCCTCGAGGGGAGAAGCCGCGGTCCCGATATCGTCTCCGCTCCGGACCCGTTCGATCGCACCGGCTAACGCCTCGACGGGGAGGAACGGTTCATCCGCCTGGATGTTCACTACGACGTCGTATCCGGCGTACTCCGGTCGGGAAGCCACTTCGGCGACCCGGTCGGTCCCCGATCCATGGTTCGCGTCAGTGAGTACCGTGGCGACGCCCGCCCGCTCGGCGACTCGGGCCACCATCGATGCGTCGGTGGCGACCACCAGTGTATCAACCAGCCCGTACTCCCGAACCCGCTGCACCACACGAGTAACCAGAGGCTCGCCGGCCAGGAGTTGAAGCGGTTTGTGAGGGAGACGGGTGGAGCCTAGCCGGGCCGGAATGACGCCAAGTACGCGCATTTCCGAACGTAATAGGAGCGCACGGCCCTGTCAAAAGTCGTGCCGAGCCGGGGGAGAGGGCTTGCGCTTTGGGCTATCAGCCCAAGCCTAAAGGAGTTACGACCCGTTGACGGAAGAAGCTGTGGCGAATCCGGCGGTCACGCGCAGAAAGTTGGTGAGTAAGGTACGGCCCCCCTCGGTCGCGACGGATTCGGGATGGAATTGCACCCCGAAAATCGGATGAGTCCGGTGACGCAAGCCCATGATCTCGTGTCCACGGGGCCGGTCCATGGACCAAGCCGTCATCTCGAGTTCCGGCGGGAAGGCGCTGGCAGAGACGACGAGCGAGTGGTACCGCATCGCGGTGACGGGATTGGGAAGCCCGTGAAAGACGTCGGAACCGACATGAGTCACGCTGGTTGTCTTGCCGTGCATCAGGCGGTCGGCTCGCTCGATCCTCCCCGAGAACGCCGCACCGATTGCCTGATGGCCGAGACAGACACCGAGGAGAGGCACTCCGGCATCGGCGGCGGCGCGCACCAGAGGAATCGAGATCCCGGCCTGAGCCGGTGTGCCGGGACCGGGAGAAATGATGATCCCCGCCGGGGCAAGCCCAATTGCCTCGGCGGGGGTCAGGGTATCGTTGCGGTAGACGACCGGGTCGCCGCCCAGCTCTCCCACGTACTGCACCAGGTTGTACGTGAAGCTGTCGTAGTTGTCGAGAACCAGGATCATGCTAGTTGGGCGGCGTCGGAGGACTCGGCGACGGCGTCGGAGAGACCTTGGTTTTGACGCCCTGTCGCTTCAGCTCCCTATCCACCTCTCGCTTGATCGAGTCGGCCATCCGCCGGCCGTAGGCCCCGGCGGAGTCCGGATCGGAGAGACTGGTAACGTTGTGATTGCGAAGTGCGTCAAGCTGAGCCTCGTCCGCCTTCATCCGATCCACCATCGCGCGCATGACAATCCGGACCGAATCTGCCTTGCGCTGCAGCTTGGGCCGCTGAGCTTGGGGGGCCTGGGCCGAGGAATCCTCAAATTGATCCGCTAGATCCCTCAATTCGTCAACCGAGTCCGACCGGGCATCCATCCTGCTCTCAACTTCATCCGCCAGCGAATCATCGGCAGAGGTGATCGAGAAGCCATGGTCATTGAGATTGAACCGGACCTTCTTCAGTTCCTCTACTGACTGGGCTGGGAGGAGAAGCGGGACGCTGTCGCCGCTGTTCTTGAAGTACACGTATCCGAACTGCTCAAGATGGGAGCCAACGGTGTCGCCCTTCTCGCACCGGAAGCTGCTCTTCTCATTGTAGTGCTCGACGTCGTCCACGACGAGGAGGCAGTTCTGGAACTTGTCGGGATGAACACTGTCGGCCAGGGCGACGATCACCCGCACGCCGGATACCTGATTCGGTGCGTCTCGAAGCAGGACCACCTTGTTAAGGGAGCCGAGCTTGTGTCCTTCGAGCCGGAAGGGGACGAACGCGATTGGCAGTGAAATAGGGTCAGTGCTCTCGAACGTGTCGGTGAACTTGGCGCGGGTCTTGTTCACGACGGCTCTGATCACCATCCCAACCGCGAAAACGGCCAGGGCACCGAGAGCAATCTTTATCCAGTAGTTTCTCATACGATCTATCCGGGATAATAGCCGGCGCGATAGTGTTGCAAAAGGAGACGAATGGAACGGCCGCTAGGTTTCATCCAGGGAGAGCGACTCGTTGAGATAACTGATCTTACCAAGCTGTACGGCGATCTTCCCGCCGTGCAAGACCTGACGTTTGCGCTTGGTCCGGGTGAGATCCTTGGGTTGGTCGGCCCCAACGGCGCCGGGAAGACTACCACTTTGCGGTGTCTCTCGGGGGTCATTCCCCCAACCCGGGGCCGGGTCAAGCTGGCCGGGTTCGACCTGGCGATAGAGCCGATTCGAGCCAAGGCCCAGCTGGCATTCATTCCGGATGAGCCGCAGCTCTTCGACTACTTGACGGTCGAGGAGCATCTCGTCTTCACCGCCCGGCTCTATGGCGCTTCGGATGCGCTGGATCGGACCGACACGCTGCTCGAAGAGCTGGAGCTGGACGGCAAGCGGCGGACTCTGGCCAATGCCCTGTCCCGCGGGATGAAGCAGAAGCTCGCGATCGCGTGCGGATTGCTCCATGACCCGCGCGTCATCCTGCTCGACGAGCCGCTCACCGGCCTCGACCCGATGGGGATCCGTCGAATGAAGGCGACGATAGCGGCTCGAGCGCAACAGGGAGCCGCGGTCATTCTGAGCTCGCACCTGCTCCCGTTGGTAGAGGAGCTTTGCAGCAAGGTCCTGATCATCCAGCATGGACGGATCGTCGCGCTGGGATCGATGGCGGAGATCGCCTCCGAGCGGCCGGAGCTGGCAGGACGCGGACTCGAGGATCTCTTCCTGGCGCTGACCGACTCCCCACACTCCGAGCGTTGATGCTTAACGCCGCGGTATACCTGGTTTCCCGGAGCCTCAAGAACTGGCTTCTGGTCCGGCTCCGGAAGCTCACGAGTCCCCGGTACGTCGTCGCACTCCTGTTGGGAGTAGCGTATCTCTGGTTCTTTCTGGGTCTGCGGCACCTCAGTCCCAGCCAATCGCCGGGTGGTGCCGAGACCGCCAGCCGGGTCGGGGCACTCCTCCTGCTTCTCGCGATCCTCCGCTGGTGGGTCTTCGGAGCCGACCGAACCGCCCTCGCCTTCAGCCCGGCAGAGATTCAGTTCCTGTTCCCCGCCCCGGTAACCCGAAGACAGCTCATTCTTTTCAAGCTGCTTCGGGCTCAGGTTCTTCTCCTGGTAAATGTGCTGGTGTGGACGGTGCTCATCCGCCGGAGCAGCACGGCCTCAGCAACTCTGCTTCACGCGTTCGCGCTCTGGGTGCTGTTCTCGACCTTGTTCCTCCATCGGCTGGGAGCGGCTCTAGTGCGCTCGGAAGCCAGAGAGCGAGTTCGCAGCAGGCCCAGAGCCCTAGGCGCTGCCGCCATGGGCGTGGTGATCGTTCTCATCGCGGCTCTACTCGGCGTTCAACTGTCGGGTGTTGCTCTTTCTCTTCCCGGCGGATCGTCACTCGAATTGCTCCGTCGAGCCTGGCAATGGCTCGGCACTCCGCTTGGACATGCCTTGCTTTACCCCTTCCGGCTGTTGCTCGCGCCGGTTATGGCGACGACGCTCTCGACCTGGGCCCACGCGATGGTTCCCGCGCTGGCTCTGCTCGGGATGCATCTGATCTGGGTGATCCGGGCGGATCGGGCATTCGAGGAGTCGGCGCTCGAAGCCAGCCAACGCAGGGCCGAGCTGATGGAGCGCTGGAGACGCGAAGGACGTCCGGCGATTCCTCAGGAAGGGCGGGTCCGGTTGAGTCTTCCATTGAAGCCGTCGGGTCATCCGATACCCGCGCTGGTCTGGAAGAATCTGATCAAGACCATCCGCGAAGACCGGCCCTCCATGCTCTTTGCGGCTGTGGTGGTGCTGGTGGTTGGTGCAGCGATCGGTCTGGTGGGGGACGGTCGAGAAGGGGCGGCCTCGATTCTCTTTGCGCTGGGAGCCTCGTGGGTGGTACTCCTGGTCTTCTTCGGACCCCAGTGGATCCGGAACGACCTGAGGGCAGATCTGTCCCGTCTATCGGTACTCCGGACATTCCCGATGTCGGGGGCGACGCTCATGACTGGCGAGGTCATCTCCTCGGCGGTGGTCCTCTCGATCTATCAATTGATGCTGCTTGCGGTCACGGCCGGCGGTGCGCTGGGCGCGACTCGGCTAGGCTTACCTCCGGGCCAGGTGGTCCTGGGACTGGCCGTGGCCGTGTTTGTCGTCCCGGCCCTCAACGTCGTCGCGATGGGAATCCAGAATGGGGGAGCCCTGCTATTCCCCTCCTGGGTGCGAAGTGATATGCGCCCGGGAGGTGTCGAGGCTCTGGGACAACATCTGATCTCCGGTACACTCTGCCTTCTGTTGCTCGTCGTGGCCGCATTGCCGCCCGCCGTGATCGGCTACGTCATTGCCCTTCTGGTCTATCCATCGTGGGGTTCGGCGGCACTGGTTCCGGCGACTCTGCTGGCTGTCGCCGGGCTCCTTCTCGAAGCATTTCTGCTGCTCGATTGGCTGGGCGGCAGATTCGATTCCCTGGATCTCTCCGAGCTTGCCTGAGCACCGGGACAGCGCCACGGGATCCAGTCTGGCGACCGCCTGGCTTGGTTACCTCACTCTAGTAACGCTCCTCGTCACCCTGGCGCCCTATGAATTCCGGGAACCCAACCGGGTAATCATCTCGCTAGGAATCAATGCGGAGGATGTTCTTGCCAATATCCTGCTGTTCGTGCCGCTGGGTTTTCTCACGCGCCTCACTCTGGGCCCAAGGCGAGGCAATCCCCTCCTCGTATTTGGCCTGGGAGTGGTCCTAAGCGGGCTGATCGAAACCTGTCAGATTTTCCTGCCCGGAAGGTTCGCCTCTCCGATCGATGTGATGAACAATTCGCTGGGAGCCTTGTTCGGTGCCTTGCTGCTGGAGGGTATCGAACACCGAATTCAGCTCACTCCCGGGATGGTGGACCGCCTAGCGCTCGAACTGCCGATGATGGGGCTGCCCTATCTGCTGGTACCGCTGCTCTGGGTGAGCAGTTTCGCCAGCAGGAACCAGCCGGGCCGCTGGATGTTGACCACATTCATCGGCTTTGTCGGCGCCGCGTGTACTCTCGAGCGTCCATCGCCACCGCTTCGGACCCGCGGGAGCGATCAGCGCTTCCGGAACCGCCTTGGTTGCAGCACTGGGGTTCCTGGTCGGGGCATTTCCGGGATTCGTGGTGGACCCCGTCTTGCTGGCGCTGAGCACGACTGCGGTGGCGCTCGTGACTGGCCTGCTGTCCCTGATCCCCGGCCGAACCGGAACTGGCGACCGACGATTCGAAGCAGCAGAGCTCAATCGGATCATTCCGGCGTTCTTACTCTACCTCCTCTTGCTTGCTGTGTGGCCGCCGACGCCGGATTCCGCAAGGTGGACTCCGGAATGGGGGCTGGTGCCGGAACTGGATCACGTCTCGACCGACGAGGTCATGAGCCTTCTCGAGTACATCGCGGGCTTTACCCTGCTCGGCTATGCCCTCGCCGCGCGGCGGGGCCGTCGCGAGGAGCCCACAGGTATCCTAGTGTCCCGCACGGCCCTCCTCGGGGCCGCATGTGCCGGGCTTCTGGAATTGGCCTCCGCATTTCACGCCGGAAGCAGAGGAAGTGGACTGAGACTAGCAATGTCGATCGTCGCTGCGGGATATGGGGCGAGGTTGTATGCGGCCCAGCGCGCCCACATCAGGAATGTGCTTTGGGCGGGTCGTGAAAGTTGAGCCTCAAGCGAGGGCTGGGGTCACCCTCGTGGATGGAACTGGCGGTGTACCGACCGGAGATATTCGCGGTCCACGTGGGTGTAGATCTGGGTAGTGGATAGATCTGCGTGCCCCAGCATCTCCTGCACCGCGCGCAGATCAGCCCCACCCTCCAGCAAATGAGTCGCGAAGCTGTGCCGCAGGGTGTGGGTCGTGACCCGCTTGCGGATCCCCGCGTCTCGCGCCCGGGCCTTCACGATGCCCCAGGCTCCTACCCGAGAGAGCGGCTCGCCCCGCGCGTTGAGCAGTACCCGGTCCCTGGTCTTGCCGCGGTCGAGCCCGGGCCGGATTTGGTGAAGGTAGACGGAAACCGCTCCGATCACCTTCCGACCGACCGGGACCAGCCGCTCCTTGGAACCCTTACCCAGAACGCGAACCAGGCCTTCGTTGAGCCAGAGGTTGTTCAGCGTAAGACCGCACAACTCGGAGACCCGCAGTCCGGCGCCGTACCCAAGCTCCAGGAGGGCTCGGTCCCTCCACGCCAAAGGCTCCTCGACGCGAGCGGCGGCAAGGATGGCCTCCATGTCCGGCACAGTGAGCGTATCGGGAAGTTTCCGTCCTCGTTGCGGAGTCTCGAGCCGGTCGGAGGGATCCACAGACACAAGCCCTTCGCCGACGAGGAAACCGAAGTAGGTCCGCACGGCAGAAACCTGACGCCGAATCGTAGCCGCGCTGAGGCCGAGGTCTTTCAAGGCGAAAACGAAATCGCGCAAAAGCGCCCGGGAGATTCCCGATGGACCGCTGACCTTACGCCCACCGCGTATTGGGCCAGACGGTGGAGATCCCGCAGGTAGTTCTCGACGGTGTTGGCGCTGCTGCCGGCCTCGAAGCTCAGGTAGTCCCGAAACCGGTCCAGGTAGAATTGGCGGTCTAAGTCGGGCGGTCGTTTCAGGGTACGCCTCAAAATGAATCGTGTGTCAGCGAAATTCGACTAGACTGTGTCGGCGAAATTCGACTGGACTCTGAATGGCGGACCCGCATATTCGATTGGTTATGACAATTTGACCCCAAACCCACCTCAAATGATTCCACCATCGTGACTTAATAGATAGTCGAGGCAGAAATACTCTGCAGGAGGGTCAAGTGAACCGTCGTACCATCGTTCTTGTTGCTGCCGCTGTCGTGCTTGGCGGATGTATGAGCGAGAACGAACCTACCGCCCCCGCGTCGCAGGTGCCCGACGCAGCCCTTCCCATTGGCGCCGTCCCGAACCGCTACATCATCACCCTCCGGCAAGGCAGCCGGGACATTCAGTCGGAGGCAGCCCGGCTGAGCAAGGATCATCGCGGGAGGGTGACGGCGGTCTACGAAACCGCCCTGCGCGGCTTCGCGGTGGAGATGCAGCCGTCCGACATCGCGGAACTGCGAAAAGACCGTGATGTGGCCGCCATCGAGCCCGATCAGATCGTGACCATTTCGGGAACTCAATCCCCTGCACCGTCCTGGGGTCTGGATCGGATAGACCAGCGCAACCTGCCGCTCAGCCACAGCTACACCGTCGGACCCAGTGGCAGCGGGGTACACGTCTACATCATCGACACCGGAATCCTGCGCACCCACGTGGACTTCGGAGGGCGCGCGGTATTCGGCTTCGATGCGATCCAGGATGGCAACGGCATGACCGATTGCCACGGCCATGGCACTCACGTCGCCGGAACAGTGGGAGGGGCGACCTACGGGATTGCCAAGGCGGTGAAGCTTCACGCGGTCCGAGTGCTCGATTGCACCGGGTCCGGTCTGATCTCTCAGGTCATCGCCGGGGTCAACTGGGTGACGTCACACCGGATCAAGCCGGCGGTCGCCAACATGAGCCTGGGGGGCGGTTTCTCACAGGCGTTGAACACCGCGGTTGCCAATTCCATCAAGGCTGGTGTCAGCTACACGATCGCCGCGGGCAACAGTAACCTCGACGCGTGCACGGTGTCCCCGGCGAGCACTCCGGCGGCGATCACGGTCGCAGCCTCGGACAGCAACGACGTGCGGGCCAGCTTCTCCAACCTGGGCACCTGTGTGGACCTGTTTGGACCCGGTGTCGCGATCAAGTCCGACTGGAACGCCAGCAATACCGCCACCATGGTGTTGAGCGGAACCTCCATGGCTGCTCCCCACGCCGCGGGTGTCGTGGCACTCTATCTCCAGACCCACCCGACGGCCACGCCAACCAACGTCCGGTATGCTCTTGCCAGCACCGCAACCGGGGGCCCCATCGCCAGCGCCGGAATCGGGACGCCGAATCTGCTGCTCTTCACCGGGCTGTTCGGTACCACTCCGGGCAACTTGCCGCCGCTCGCCAAGTTCGACTTCACCTGCACGGCTCTGGGATGCGACTTCGACGCGAGGTCCTCTCAGGACGATCAGGGAGTCGTTTCACAGAGCTGGGCCTTCGGCGACGGGGCCAACGGCTCGGGCATCCAGCCGCATCACAATTATGCCGCCGGGGGAACCATCACCGCCCGGCTGACAGTTCAGGACGGGAGCGGCCTGACCAGCTCGCTGACCAAGACGTTTACGCTGCCCGCTGCCGGTGGGCGCGCCGGGAATCCTCCGGTCGCGAACTTTACGGCGTTCCCCAGTGGTGGGACCGTGGAGTATGACGCTTCGTCCTCGACCGACGATGTCGGGATCGGGAGCTACAAGTGGGACTTTGGAGATGGCAAGTCGGGTAGCGGAAAGCTGGTGACCCACGTCTACTCGGCACCAAACCAGTTCTACACGGTCACGTTGACGGTGTTTGACCTGGCGGGACAGAGTTCGCAGAAGTCGTTTCAGGTGTTCCCGAACTCGCACTGACCCGGCGGCGGGCCTCCGTGAGGTCATCGGGGGTCATGCCGAGCAGGTCGGCGGCGCGGTGCATCAGCCGGTTCTCATGCCGGCTGATGACGCCGTCGGAAGAGACGATCCGCAGCAGGAGATCGGCCAGCTCGAGGCGCGCCGCCAGGTCGTAACGCTCCGTGAGCAATGTGCGAAGCTCGGCCGTGTCTTTCAGCGTCGAGGTGTCGGCGCCTTCGGCAGGCTCATATGACGGCTCGGCGAGGCTCCACTCAGAGCGTAATCGCGCCTCGATCGCGAGCAGGTCTTCTCGCGGAATCTGCTTGTCTCCCTGAGCCAACTCGAACAAGACGGTCGCGGCCCCGGCAGAGGCAGTTGGGTCCTTACCGCCGGCGCCGGCCCGCGCCAGAGCCTCCTGGAACCGGCTCCGAAGTCGGTCATGGCGAGTGCGCCGGCGGCGGAGCAGCATCCAGAGAACCAGCCCCAGCAGCAGCAGGCCGCCGATGATCGCCAGGGTGCGGTTGAGACGGGAGACGAGGTGGTTGATCGCCTCCCATTCCTCACCCAGCTGGACTCCGACGTAGACCAGGAATCCGTACCAGAGTGAGGCGGCCGCCGCGATCGGGATCAGCGTCTTGGCCGGCGAGAGATTCGCCAATCCGGCAAAGGGGGCAACGAACGAGCGAAAGCCCGGCAGGAGCCGGCTGATGAAGATTCCGGCGATTCCGAACCGCAGGTACTCCCGCTCCATCCACACAACTGCGGCCGGAGGCAGCAGCCGGCGCCCCGTACGGGTCGAGAGAAACGCAGGACCGAACCTCCGGGCTATACCGTAGACCGCAATCGTCCCGAGCAGGTTCACCCCGATGGTGATTCCGAAGACCGCCCAAGGATCAATGACGCCGTTATGGCTCAGGAAGGCGCCCAAAGCCACGATCACGTCGCAGGGGGCAGGCGGAAAGAAATTCTCCACGAACGCCGCGAGGGCGATGATGGAGTAGACCGCTAGCGGCGACAGCTCGGTCAGACTCTGCAGGAACTGCTCGATCAGAACGCCTCCACCGTCGCCACCGCAATGACGGCGACGCCCTCGCCCCGCCCGATGAATCCCATCCCCTCGTTGGTCTTCCCCTTAATCGAAAGGGCCGAAGGTGGTATCCCGGTGGCCGCGCTCAAAGTGGCGATCATGGCCGGCGCGTGCGGTCCGATCCTGGGTTGTTCTGCGATCACCGTGACATCGGCCTGGACCGGGCGGAAGCCCCGGCCACGGACCATTTCACAGGCGGTGCGGAGCAAGCCGATGGAATCGGCGTCTTTCCATTGAGGATGGTTGTCGGGGAAGAGTTTGCCGATGTCACCCGAAGCCGCTGCGCCCAGGATGGCGTCAGTGAGCGCGTGGGCCACCGCGTCGGCGTCGGAATGACCTTCCAGTCCCAATTCGGATGGAATCCGTTGTCCGCCCAGGATGAGAAGCCGGCCGGGCACCAGGCGGTGCGAGTCATACCCGATTCCCACCCGGATCGCAGGCAGACTCACGGGTGGCCGGTCTTCCTCCTCGGTCACGCCGCCACCATCTCCTCGATGACGGAATAGTCCTGCCGCCGGCGGCGGGCCGTGAACCCGGCATCCCGGATGATCCGCTCCATTTCCTGCACCGTCGTGCGGTAGGTGGTCCCGGCGGAAGAGACGACGTTTTCCTCCATCATCAGGCTGCCGTAGTCGTTGGCGCCGAAGCGAAGCGCCACCTGTCCCACCTTGTGCCCCATGGTTACCCAGGAGGACTGCAGGTTCGGAACGTTGTCACAGATGATCCGCCCCATCGCCAGGGTGCGCAGGTAAGTCACCGCATCGGTCTTGGGCTGGTCGGCCATCTCGGTGCCATCAGGCTGTAGCGGCCAGCAGATGAAGGCAGTGAAGCCTCCGGTACGCGCTTGAAGCTCCCGGACGCGGAACAGGTGCTCGATGCGGTCGGCATTACTCTCGCCGAGGCCGTACATCATGGTGACCGAGGTCTTCATTCCCTGCTTGTGGGCTTCTTCCTGGACTCCGAGCCATTCCTCGGTCTGGGCCTTCTTCCTGGCGACCCGTTCGCGGACGGTGTCTACCAGGATCTCGCCGCCGCCGCCCGGAATCGAATCGAGGCCCGCCTCGCGGAGCTCGACGAACCACCTCCGACACCGGCATCCGGAAGCGCTCGCTGAAGAACACCACCTCACTGGGCGAAAATCCGTGAATGTGAATGGGATGGTGCTGCTTGATGTATCGCATGAGGTCCAGATACCACTCGAACGGGATGTACGGATTGTGCCCGCCCTGAAGCAGGATCTGAACTCCACCAATGGCCTTGCACTCGTCTACCTTCGCCCCGATCTGCTCGAAGCTCAGCACGTAGCCTTCGTTGTGCTTGGGCCGCCGGTAGAACGCGCAGAACTTGCAGTCGGCGACGCAGACGTTGGTGTAATTGATATTGCGGTCGATGATGTAGGTGACCGTGTTCTCCGGATGGTGGCGCCACCGCTCGGCGTCGGCCAGGCGACCCAGCTCGAGCAGATCGGCTTTCTCGTAGAGCTCGAGATAGTCTCTGAATTCGCTGGAGTCGCGATCAACGGTCGTCATGGGATCCGCCTCAGGCGGCCGTGATGAAGGAGAGGGAGCCATCGGGGACCAGACCATCCTGGGCCAGTCGGCGGAAGAAATCGGTGAGCCCTGCCAGGTGCCGGTAGGAAAGGGCGTAATCGAGGTCGTCGAGATAATCCCGGCATACCTGTTCCGTAACCCCGCTTCCTCGCGCCGCATCACGGGCCAGCTCGTCGAGGTGTTCCAGTCCCCACGCGCGGGAACGGATCAGCCCAGCGTGGACCTGCTGGACCAGGCCAAGTTGCGCATCACGCCGTGCGGCCCACACCGCGAAAACGAACGGAAGGCCGGTCCAGGCTTTCCATTCGGATCCGAGATCTACCCGCTCTCGGTAACCGTGACGGGCGCCCAGCATCAGAGCGGCATCGCCGATGACCAGCACCGCGTCATGAGGCAGTCCCTGCAGGGACTCGAGGTCTCCGGCCTCCGCTCGCGCGGTAGCGAAGTGGGGTCTGATTCCCCAGCGGTGACGGCAGAACAGCTCCAGTAAGAGAACGCTGGTTCGGGAGGAGGCGGAGAGGAGAATGGTCCTCCCATCCAGCTCCTTGATCGGGCGGCGGGAGAACAATGCCACGCTGTGCACCGGGCCATCGCAGGAGATGGCGAGATCGGGGAGCAGCTGGTACGCCGCGGCGTTGCGGGCGTATTCAACTGCTGACACGACACTCACGTCCAGCGCGCCAGCCGCCAGCAGATCGTTCAGCTCGGAGGCTGTTCCAGTGACGCAGGCGGCGGGAACCCGCTCCAGGCCGCGGTCGATCGCGCCATAGATCGGATAGCAGTTGATCCAGGGGATCCTGCCGAGCCGCAGCGAAGGAGCAGTCGTCACGCGGCGTGTACCACTGGAGCGTGGGCGCCGAGGCCGAGGGGGCGATCAGGTGGTGTCTCGTCGAAGGTCTCGCGCACTGGCTGATAGAGGCTGTCCCGCTCCACCGGGCGCTTGCCCGCGCCCCGAATCAGACGCACCAGCTCGAAATACGGCATGTGCATCTGGGTCTGGGCGCCGGCCTCGTGATAGATCCGCTCGTAGACCACGGTGCCCTCGACGTCGTCGCAACCGAAGCTCAGCGCGAGCTGCGACAGGAAGGGCGTCACCATGGGCCAATGGGTCTTAACGTGCGGAATGTTGTCCACAAAGAGTCGCGCGACAGCGATGTTCTTGAGGTCCTGGTAACCGGTGGTGGCGGTTCCCACCCGGCCCAGCTCCTCACCCAGTTCGTTGTGATCCGGGTGGTAGGCCAGCGGAATGAAGGTGAGGAACCCGCCAGTTTCGTCTTGCAGGACACGCAACGCTTCAAGGTGCTCCACCCGATCCGCCGCGGTCTCCACGTGTCCGTAGAGCATGGTGCAGTTGGTAGGAATGCCGAGCTCGTGGGCAGTGCGGTGGACCCGAAGCCACTCCTGCCCCGTGAGCTTGCGCTCGGCGATGGTGGCCCGAACTGCTGTGCTGAATACCTCCGCACCCCCGCCAGGAAGGCTGGTCAATCCCGCCTCCCGCATCGCGGTGAGCACCTCGCGCTCGGAGACCTTTTCGATTCTCGCGAGGTGGGCGATCTCGACGGCGGTGAGCGCCTTGATATGAACGGAGGGGTGACGCTCCTTGAGTCCCCGGATCATGTCGGTGTAGTAGCTAAGCCGGAGCTTGGGGTGCAGCCCGCCGACGATGTGGAACTCGCGGGTCGGTGTCCCATGCGCCTGATCGGCCTCCGCGTAAACCTCCTCCAGCGAGCGGGTGTAGGCTCCGTCTTCCCGCGGCATCCTTGCGAAGGAGCAGAAGGTGCACGTGTTCCGCAGGACGCAGACGTTGGTGGGATTGATATGCTGATTGGCGGAGAAGAAGACCCGGTCACCGTTTTTCAGCTCGTTGGCGTGGGCCGCGAGAGTCCCGAGCCCCAGCAGATCGGCTGTTTCGTAGAGCGCCAAGGCATCACAGCGATCCAGGCGCTCGGACTTGAGCACCTTTTCCGCGATGGGACGGAGGGCTGGGTCCTGGATGGTGGCCGGGTCGAGGCCGGGCATGCTGTCTCCCGAGAAGCGATGAGCTAGGAGACGGGAATATAAGGGGTTAGACACAGCTTGCCGAGTGCGCTGACGCTCGAGGAAATGGCGCTGCACCGGTCCGATCATGGTGCTGGGAGCAGATCAAACTCCCAGATCGGCGCCGGCTCTCCCTGGCTCACCACGAACAGCGTCCCCGTCACTTCGTCCAGCGCGAGCCCCGCCTGAAAGAGATGATTGGCCCCGCAGGATGAGCACGCCGTGGCCGGGGTCGCCGCCAGGTGACCGACGAGGTTGAGGTTGGAGGCATCGAAGACAAGGACCTCGGGAATGCTGTCGGTCATCGCCCCCACGAAGATCCGCGACTCATCCGCGCTCAGCACCAGGCCCGCCATCGAGACCGCGACTGGGGGTCCTCCGCTCGCCAGAATTGCCCCGGTGGCGGCGTTCACCTTCAAAATCTTCCCTCCAGGAGGTAAGGCCTCCCCCACGACAAAGAGGGTCGAGCCGTCACTGGTGAATGCGGAGCCATGCGGCCCCACTGGTAACCGGTACACGGTGTCGCCGGTCGACATTTGGAAAACCGGAGCCCCCCCAACAGCGGTGAAGCTCGAGTTCATCACGGCGCGATCCGCCGCCTGGGAGAGCGCGATCCCCCACGGGTCTTCCTGCGATACCACGATGTCTGGGGCTCCTGAGCGCCGCACCGTCGTCTGGTGATTGCTGGAGAAGAGCCAGACCTGGTTCGCGAGCCGATGGGCTGTCCTGGAGAAGATCACCGCGGGAACCGTGTCCGAATAGGCGAGGGTTGGCCAGACCTGCCAGTCGCCCAACGCCCCGGTACTGTCCCGCAGAATCAAGTGTCCCGACTGATAGCTGGCACCAACACCGTGCGTGTTGCCCAGCCACGGAGCCTGCACTCCTGTCTCCACAGCCGTCTCTGCCGTGCGCAGATCGACGAGGGAAATGCTTCCCTGGGTCGGCTGGTTGAAGGTGCTGGAGATCGCCACCGGGGCGCCGTTCGCGGCGGTGTCGATCAGCGGCTCCCAGAGGAAACCGGGCGTGGCGAAGTTCCGGGTACGAAAGCCGGAGACGTGAATGACACCCAGGGTGTACTGCTTGCCCCCGTCCGAGACCTGTATCGTGGCATCCACGCTCGGCAAGGCGGGTAGCGTGGCCGTCACGGTGGTGTCGTCTTGGCGGATGAGGGTCATCGCGATCCCTTCCGCCATAATTGTCGGGAGCGCGCCCGAGCGGTCAAACAGACCGGATCGAATCGTGAGGTTTCCCCGCTCCATTGCTGCGTCGGGGCGACCTGGAAGGTTGGCGGACTGGGCTCGGAGCTCTCGCTGCAAGCGGCGATGCTCAAGAGGACCAAGGCGGCCATCCGGAAATGGTGCATGGAGCGGCTCATTGAGAAGCCGGGCGATGGTTGAGGCTTCACGATCTTACCCAACGAGACGGGCCGGGTGCCACCCCCTAGAACGCTTCCCCTACGCCGAGGCTCAGCCCTTGCCCGCCGAAACTGGTGAAAGTGTAATCCACCCTGAGATTGAGGGCGTCGCGCTTGTTGATGTTGAATCGGAGGCCTCCGCCATAGGTGTATTTCATCTCATCCCCCAACGAGGCGCCGTTGGAGCCGAATACATTGCCCGCCGCACCGAATACCACGGCGCCGAATCGTTTCCACACGTGCACCCGATAGTCGGCCTGGGCGATCAACTCATGCCGGTCGCGAAAGCGTCCGAGGTACACGCCGCGCATCACGACCTGGGTGGTAACGTTGCTGATCTGCGCCATGGACTGAATCGGCACGTCGGCTCCATTGAACTGGCCATACAGGTTCAATGCGAGCACGTGATTCCTTTTGCTATCGAGGGGGAGGTACTGTCGAGCGTCGAATAGCAGGTATGGGTAGTCGTACTCGCTGCCAAGGAGTTGCAGGTTCGCGAGCACGTCCACAACGACGAAATGCCCAGTGGTCGGCGTGAAGAACGAATTGCGAGAGTCGGTGAGCGCGGAAAACCCGAGACCGGAGCTGGTAGAGCCGTCGCCGCCGTGGAGTGAGGACGGAATCAGCGCCGGAAAGCGGAAGTCGACCCCCCACGCGGCATGAAGCCGATAGTATGGCCCCAGGTATAACGTCGAACTGACCCGGCGGAGCGCCTTGGCCTCGAAGTGCACCACCTTCTGCTCCATCCGATTAGTGTCGCTAGGATCGGTGGACGGCCCGATCCCGTAGTAGTCGGTTGGAGCGTAGCCGGTCAGGATTCTGCTATTGAACCACCAACGGTTGTGCAGCGTGAAGAAATCGTTGGAGAAACTGACGCCCCACTGCCCCGCCGTGGTGATGGAAAATCCGGCCGAGATGTTCGACGCTCGGGTCGTCGAATCGTAGGCGCTCTCGCCGGTCTTGAACTGAATCTGCCCGCCGGCCCCGAAGATGAACTTGGTCGTCGGGCTATAACCCACGAAGGGAAGCCCGAAGATCTTGTTCTTGTAACGCTGCGGTGCGGTCAGGGAATCCGCAGTGCTGTCTACCGAAGCTTTGGGAAGCGAATCGGTGGTCGGGTCCTGCGCGGAGAGCGCCGCCGCTCCAACAGTTCCGTTGGCTGCCAAGGCCAGCCAGGCCGCAACGCGACGACTCACCCGGGTACTCCCGCGCTCAGGTCTACCGAAGGCAGGAATGTCGGAGCGCGCCGCAGCTTGGTTGCCTGCTCGTAGGCATATGCCATTCTGATCAGGGTTCCTTCCTGCCAAGGCTTGCCAATCAGCGAAAGACCGACCGGCAGGCCGAAGAGGTATCCGGCCGGAAGGCTGATGCTGGGATAACCGGAGACCGCAGCCGGCGTCGAGCTGGAGCCGAGGAAGTGGTCGCCGTTGACGAGATCAGTAGGCCACGCGGGGTGACCGGTCGGCGCGACGAGGGCATCCAGTTGGTGCTTGGAGAAGAGCGGATCCAGGCCGGAAGAGCGAGACAGCTTCCTGCACTTGCCCAGCGCGTCCTTGTAGGCCTTCTCGGTCAGCGGACCTTTGGCTTCAGCCTGGATCATGGTCTCCTGCCCAAAGAACGGGAGGACCCGAGCCTTCTCCTTCTCGTTGTAGGAAATCACCTCGGCGAGCGTGTGTACGGGGGCATCGGGTCCCAACTTCGCGAGATAGGCGTTGAGGCCCGCCTTGAACTCGTAAAGCAGTACCTCGAATTCGGCAGCGTCGTACTCTCCCGCGTGAGGAAGGTCGCAAGGATCGACGATGGTTGCCCCCTGGCGCGCCATTTCGCGAATCGCCTCCTCGATTACGGTGTCGGTGGCGGTGTGATATCCGAAGAACAGCTTGCGTGGTACCCCGATTCGCGTCCCTTTGAGGCCATCGGACTTTAGAAACCGGGTGTAGTCGGTCCCGGCCTGGCTCGAGCTGGCTGCGGTGGCTCCGTCGGCTGGATCGACGCCGGTCAGAGCGCCGAGAAGTACGGCTGCGTCTGCAACTGATCGGGCGAGTGGGCCAGCGGTGTCCTGGCTCGCGGAAATCGGGATTATCCCACTGCGGCTCACCAACCCCAGGGTCGGCTTGATTCCAACCAGGCCGTTGGCCGAGGCTGGACAGACAATGGAGCCGTCCGTCTCGGTTCCTACTGCCACCGCGCCGAGATTCGCCGAGATGGCCGCACCGGACCCCGAGCTTGAGCCGCAAGGATTGCGGTCAAGCACGTACGGATTGCGGCATTGCCCTCCCCTGCTGCTCCATCCGCTGGTCGAGTGGTTGGAGCGGAAGTTGGCCCACTCGCTCATGTTGGTTTTCCCCAGGATCACAGCCCCAGCCGTCCGAAGCCGCTCCACGAGAAACGCGTCCTTCGGAGCATGGGACCCCTCGAGGGCCAGTGAGCCGGCTGTGGTCTGCTGGCTGTCGCCGGTATCGATGTTGTCCTTGAGGAGCACTGGGATTCCGTGCAGCGGCCCTCGTGACCCGCGGTCCTTTCGTTCCCGGTCCAGCGCGTCCGCGATGTCGAGCGCCTCTTTGTTCGTTTCCAGGAGCGAACCGAGATTCGGCCCCTTGCGGTCTACCGCTTCAATCCGCCCGAGATAGGCCTCCGCAATGCTTCTGGAGGTCCATTTCCCACTCTCCATCCCCTCTTGTAGTTGTTTAACTGAGACCTCCTCAAGCTCGAATCCATCAGGACTTAGCCGAGGTCTGTCCTCCTGAGGTGACGCATGAAGGGGGGCGGGCACGGAATTGGCTAACGAGGTAATGCTGACCCCGATTGCGGCCCGCACGAAAGTGCGCCTGGACAACGGATTTCCAGCGGCCGACTCGGCGATGGGCAGAGCAGTCATGAGATCCCCGGGTAGTGATGCGTTCCGATGTGGCGGTGGATGGGACGACAGGGAAAGTGGAACGTATTCAGGGTTCAGACCCACGAAACCGGCGGCGAAATGTACCGAATACGGTTAGCCTCAGGCGAACAAGCCGTCTTCAGGACCGTTGAGGAACTGACGCTCGCGGTGCAGTCGGGCGTCGTTGGGCCCACGGCCGAAGTCTACCTTCCAGACGCCAATCGCTGGATGCAGATGGAATCGCACCCGGACTTTCAGGCCGCACGGGTCAAGCCGGCGTCCGCCGAAAGCCTGGCTGAGAGTCCATCTCTCCCACAGCCCGTTACTCAACCGCCAGTAAGCCTGGCCCCGATTCCGCTGGCAGAGACGACTCCGCCACCGAGTCCAGCGCCAGCACCGACCCAACTCTCCGCGCCGAGCAGTCCAACTGTTCCGGTGGGGCCGCCCCAACCAGCCTCCACAGAGGCCCCCGAGGCTGGGTCGACGGCAACGCCCCAAGCCCCGCCGGCTCTGCCCCCAAGCGTGTTCATGACCCGCGCACGCAAGCTCCGCGAGATGCTCGCGATGCATCTGGGGCTGCTTCTCGTGATCGGCGCCAGCGTTCTGCTCACGATCTATCTGGCCGGGAACGGCAAGCGGTTGTTCGCGGCGGCGCATGAAGGGATGACGCCTCCCGCGAGTGCTAGACCTGCATCCGCGCCAGCTCCGGCGCCCGTTGCTCCGGTTGAGGAGGCTTCTGCGGATAGCGCAGCGGCCGAACTCGAAAGAGCCGGGATCCCCAAGCGTGACACGCCAAGACGGGAGCGGGAAACGCTTGCCGCCGCGCCCACGCTCGATTCCTACGAGACTGGTTACGCCGATGCGCGGGATGAGCTGGAAGACGCTCTGGACTATATCCGCTTCGACCACGTCTTCGCCCCGGTCCGCTTGAAAAGCGCGGAGGCGGTCCGGATCACCCGTCGGTCCATCGCCGCGGCTGGCAACATCGTCATGACCTACCGGGCGCGAGAGGTCATGCTGGAACAAACGGTTGGGGCGACTCGTTCCGCCACCCGGTCTCAGCGGGAGAGTTATCAGGCAGGAGCGGCCGTGCGGGACATGCTGGAAGACAGTGACAGCCTTTACGCACTGCTGATGTCTCAAGCGGTATTCGCTGGAGGAAGGCTCGATCTCCTTTACCAACCCCACCGCCGCCACGATATGGAACCGGGTTCGGGGCCGTCTCATCGGTACGGCTCAGGCATGGCGCGACTCGACCGGCACCGCCGCCGCGGTGACCGTGCCTCACATGGTCCACGCCCTCACCGACCCGCCTCCCCCGCTCGCCAAATAGCGACATTTCCAGCGCCTCGACCCCCACGGGTTATGGCGCTATACTCAAGGGCAGAGAGAGGTTACCCGCTATTGCCCTTGGGACCGCATGTATCGTATCCGCCTCGCTACTGGCGAAGAAGCCGTCTACCGCTCGATTGAGGAGCTTTCCGTCGGCATTGCCAGTGGCGTCATAGCTGCGGACGCCGAGATCTACCACAAGCAATCCCATAGCTGGTTACCCATCCGGACCCATCCGGACTATCAGGCTGCCCTCGAGCAACCCCCCATAGCGCTAGAGGAGCCGGACGCGACGCAGGAGAGCTCCAGCACGCCTCCCGAAGAGTCGTCAGAACCGCGAGCTGGTCACCTCCTCGGAAGGAGGTCTCTCCGCAGCTCCCGAGCGGGACAGCTCATCGGAAGAGGCCTTCCTGGAAGAACTTCCTCTCGAACTTGGTCTGGTGCTGCCGGGTCCGGTTCTCCAGATGGAATCTCGAAGCGGGCGAGAGCTTCTGCTTAAGCGGAAGAACCCCACTCCCCTCATGATCGGAATGGGGGGACTCGCCGCGGCGGCGATAGTGGTGGTCCTGTTCGTCCTCCCCAGGCCCACAACGCCTATTCCCGAGGCGACCAAGCCACCCAACATTGGATCCACTCACCCGGATCCGCTTCCCCTGACGCCGATCCCCGCCCCGACGACCGTCGAATCCCTGGCGGCGTCGCCTCCCGATTCGATCCACAGTGCCGGACCCCAGGTTCCAACACCGGAGGAGTTGGCCGCCCGGCGAGACTTGGCCCGTGATCATCAGATCAACGCCCTGGATCAGGGAATCGCCAAGCTGGCGTTCACCCGGCTCTTCACGTCGTCCAGACTCGCCACGGCCGACAGCGTTCGACTTGTCAGGCACGCGATCGGACCCCTACAAACCATGCTGACCCAGTACCGGGCCTCCGTGGCCCAGATCGACATCACCTACCAGGACTCGGCGGAGCGGCTGGGCGCGAGCGGCGTTTGGCCGGTTGGGGCACTGACCAGCTGGAAGGCGAGGGGGCCCGCGAGCGAGAACAAGGAGGAAGTGGCGCTAAGCGACAGCCTGCTCGGTGCGATCGATCGACTCTTCACGCTGCTCGCGGAGGAAGACGGGAAATACCAGAGCAACGAGGAGTCCATTTCCTTCAGTGACGCTTCCGCTGCCGCGGACTACGACGGCATTCGGAATCTGATCGAACACCTGACGGCGTTCGACTCAACCGCGACCCCCTCTCACGCGCCGTTGGCGAGACTGGCCGCCGCGGCGACTCCCCCGCCACCCTTGGTGATTCCGCACGGCCCAAGATCTCCTGTCCATTTTCCTGCCGATACGACGCAACCGCACTGATTCTCAAGCGTCGAGCGGCTGAGCCTTGCGTCCTCCTCGCTGCATCGGGCGCTCCAACTCGTCCCGATGCCGGTCCAGAATCTTCCAGAACTCCACCGCACGCCCTACCAATTCCTGCGCGGCCTCTCGCAAAACCTCACTCTTCTTGACCTGGACCACGTTCTGCTCCATGTCCTCGGCGTCCCACCCACGCGAGTGGGCGATGAAGGGGAATGGCGGGAAGACGTAGCCCAGTTCGCTCCAGAACGTCATCAGTCCCCCTGCGACCGACTGAATGTTGTCCTGTCCACCGGTGATGATGAACGCCGCGACCTTGTTCCGGATGAGAACCCGATTGTGGATGGTGACCTGGTTCTGGACGCAGTTGAGCCGTTCGGCCATGCGGTGATAAAGCGACGAGGCTTGGCCCCAGCGGATCGGGGTACTCAGGATGATCACGTCTCCCCAATTCACGAGACCCTCGTACACCGCGGTGAGCTGGTCGGAGGGATCCCGTTCGGTGATGGCGCAGGGCCAGGTGCAGGCGTGTGCCGCCTTCGAGTAGTTCCCCTCACAAGCGCGGAAGTTCAGATCGGTGAGCCGGAGAAACCGGGTTTCCGCTCCCAGGCTCTCCCTCGCATAGTCCGCCGCGGCCTCCAGGAGCGCATCCGAAGTAGAGTAGCGCGGATTCACCTCGTCCATCGCCGTGGTGGAAAGCGCAAAGACCCGAGGTGGTGACCCGACCGGTTTCGGCGTCGGATGGAGCAGAGGATGCGGTTCGTGCTTGACCAGATGGCGCGGAGTGGCCGGCGTGGTGTTCAGGTAGATGCCGTCCTCCCGTTCCTCGACCGTGAAGGTCGGGACCGTCTCTTCCTCGTAGCCCGCCGGGCCGCGACCGGTCAGCACGCTGTACTCCCACCCGTGCCAGGGACACATCACGAACTCACCGTTCAGGTGGCCATTACACAACGGCCCGCCCTTGTGATTGCAGTTATTGCCGATGGCACAGAAGCGGTCCTTATAATAGAACAGAGCGATCTGATGCCGATCGAGCTTCACGGAGAACGGGACCTGCGCCAGCACCTCGGCGCGGGTGCCTAGCCGGTGCCATGTAGCCATGTTGGCCCTCGAGCTGGTTCGGTGGATTTCTTCGTCTGCAGAAATGGCGCAACCGGGGAGAAAGAACAAGACCCCCCGGGAACGAGGAGGGTCTGGGAAAACGGAGGCTAAAGGAGCGCGGTTACTCTTCGAATCTCCGGACTGCGAGAGTCACGTTGTGCCCGCCGAAGCCGAAGGAGTTGGACAGTGCCACCCGGATCGGACGCTCGATCATCTTGTTGGGCGCCGAGAACAGATCGCATTCGAGATCCGGCGTGACCTGATTGATGGTCGGCGGAATCTTGCAGGTCGAGGCGACGAGCGTGGAGACGCAGAACTCGAGGCCGCCCGCAGCACCAAGCAAGTGTCCGGTCATCGACTTCGTGGAGTTGAACACCAGCTTGCGCGCGTGATCGCCGAAGACCGCCTTCACCGCCCGGGTTTCGGCGACATCTCCCTGCTGAGTCGAGGTACCATGGGCATTGATGTAGTCAACCTCGGCCGGATCAATGAGTCCGTCCTTGAGGCACATCCTCATCGCCAGTTGGGCACCTTCCCCATTGTCCGGCGGTGACGTGATGTGGTGGGCGTCTCCGCTCATGCCGTAGCCGATCACCTCTCCCAGAATGACGGCGCCTCGCGCCTCCGCGTGCTCCAGGGCCTCGAGGACGACCATTCCAGCGCCATCTCCCAGAACAAACCCATCCCGATCCCCGTCGAAGGGGCGGCTCGCCTTCTCCGGATCGTCATTCCGGGTAGACAGGGCTTTCATGTTGTTGAAGGCGGCGACTGCCAGGCCAGTGATGGCGGCCTCGGCCCCGCCGCACACCATGGCGTCGGCGATCCCGTCCCGGATGTAGCGGTAGGATTCACCGATCGCATGGGCCGACGACGCACAGGCTGAGACAGTCGCGTAGTTGGGGCCCTTCAGGCCGTACCGGATGGAGACGAGGCCCGCGGCGATGTCGGGGATGAACATCGGGACGAAGAAGGGAGAGACCCGATCCGGTCCCTTCTCGATGAAGGCGCGGCAATTGTCCTCGAAGGTCTGCATCCCTCCGATGCCGCTGCCAATCAGAACTCCGGTGCGTTCGGGCGCGGGGAACTTGCCTTGGAGACCCGACTGGGCGACCGCCTGCTGCGCGGCGCCGAGGCCGTACTGCACGAACAGGTCGTAGCGCCGGGCTTCCTTGCGGTCCATGTACTGGGTCGGATCGAACCCTTTGACCTCACAGGCAAACCGGACACCCTGGCGCGCGGCGTCGAACTTGGTGATCGGGGCCGCACCAGACCGGCCGGCTAGAAGGCCGGCCCAGGATTCCTCGACAGTATTGCCAACCGGAGTCACCAGCCCGAGGCCGGTGACGACGACACGACGCACGCGATTACTTCCCGATCTTCTCGTGGAGATACTTGAGAGCATCGCCCACGGTGCGCAGCTTCTCCGCTTCTTCGTCCGGGATGTCGATGTCGAATTCCTTCTCGAACGCCATGACCAGCTCGACGGTGTCGAGGCTGTCCGCGCCGAGATCCTCCATGAAACTGGCCTCGGTAGTCAGCTTCTCCCGTTCGACGCCCAGCTCCTCGACGATGATGTCCTTGACCCTATCTTCCACGTTGCTCATGGCGTCCTCTGAAGGGGGGTGGTGTAATTCAGACCGTCATGCCGCCGTCAACTGCCAGGACCTGCCCGGTAATGTACCCGGCGAGATCGGATGCGAGAAAGAGCACCGCTCCCGCAATGTCTTCAGGGCGTCCGGGCCGGCCAAGGGAGACGCCGCCTAACATCGCGGCCTTGGCCTCGTCGGGCAAGGCGCTGGTCATGTCCGTCTCGATGAATCCTGGCGCAACCGCATTGACCAGGATGTTGCGGCTGGCGTACTCCCTGGCCACCGATTTGGTGAGCCCGATGAGTCCCGCCTTGCTGGCCGCGTAGTTGGCCTGTCCCTTGTTGCCCGTAATACCCACAACGCTCGTGATGTTGATGATCCGCCCGCTGCGCCGCTTCATCATCCCTTTGGTGACCGCCTTGATGGTGAAGTAGGCGCCCTTGAGATTGGCGGCCAGCACCGCATCCCACTCTTCCTCGCTCATGCGGAGGATGAGATTATCCCGCGTGAGCCCCGCATTGTTGACCAGGATGTCGATCGGTCCCAGGGCCTTCTCAGTCTCGGCAATGGCGGCCTCGACCTGCGAGCCAACTGTCACATCGCAGGCGAATCCCGCGGCACCGTTCCCCAGCTTCGTCGCGACCTCTTCCGCCTTCGCGCGATCCCGCCCTACGATCGCCACCTTGGCGCCAGCCTTATGTAGCGCGTGAGCGATGGCGAACCCAATTCCCCGGGTCGAGCCGGTGACGAATGCGGTCTTTCCTGTCAGGTCGATCGTCAAACTCACGCCTCCTGCAGGAATTTCTCGACCTCAGCCGCCGTACCCAGAGCCGTCGAGCTGGCACCCGGCACGATTCGCTTGAGCAGACCAGACAGCACGTTCCCCGGCCCGATTTCGATGAAGCGGGCACCCGGGACGGCTGCTCCTGCGGCCTGCATGCACTCCACCCATCGAACCGGCGCGGTCAGCTGCTCGGCGAGGAGTCGTCTGGCATCGGTGCCAGTCGTCACCGGACCCGCGGTCGCGTTGGCGAAGATTGGAACCCGCGGCTCCGCGAACGTGACCTGCTCCAGGGCCTGCTGCAGTCCCGGGACCGCCGGCTTCATCAGCGGTGAGTGAAACGCCCCGCTCACCTTGAGCGGTAAGACCCGCTTGGCTCCCCGGGTCTTGCAAGCCTCTCCCGCCTTCTCCACCGCTATCGGATCGCCCGAAATGACGGTCTGATCAGGAGCATTCAGGTTCGCGGGTACCGCAACCGCATCTGCGCTCGACGCCTCGCGACAGGCGGCATCAACTTCGCTTGTAGCGAGGCCGAGCACCGCGCTCATCGCTCCCGGACGCTGGGTGCCGGCCTGGTACATCAGCTCACCCCGGCGGCGCACCAGCCGGGCTCCATTCTCCGCGCTGAGTGACCCAGCGGCCACATAGGCGCTGTACTCTCCCAGGCTGTGGCCCGCGGCAGCCTTCAGTGCCGGCGCCAGACGATCGCCAACGACGGCCCAGACCGCGGCGGAGTGGGCAAGGATCGCGGGCTGCGCGTTGTGGGTGAGGGTAAGCTCTTCCTCGGGTCCTTCCCACATCAGGCGCGAAAGCGGCGCTCCCAGCGTGTCATCAATCCGCTGGAAGACGTCGCGCGCGGCCGGGAAGCGCTCTGCCAGATCCTTCCCCATCCCGACCTTCTGCGCGCCCTGCCCGGGGCAGAGCAGAACGATCACCACCGGATGACCGCGCTGCCCCAGGTGAAACCGGCACCGAAGGCCACCAGCATCACCAGCATACCGGGCTTCAACCGGCCTTCCTCCTCGGCCTGTGCCAGAGCCAGCGGAATTGAGGCGGAGGAGGTATTGCCGTACCGGTCAACGTTGACCATCACCTTGCTCATCGGCAGTCCTGCGTGCTTCGCCGTCGCCTCGATGATCCGGATGTTGGCCTGGTGAGGAACCAGCAGATCGAGCTGCTCACCGGTGATCCCAGCGCGAGTAAGAGCCACGTCGCAGGCCTCGGCCATCTCGGTCACGGCGTGTTTGAAAACCTCGCGTCCGGCCATCTTCATGTAGTGGGACCGTTCCCGCACCACCTTCTCGCTGATCGGGTCAACCGTGCCGCCGCCAGGAATGTGGAGCAGCAGTTTGAGCCGGCCGTCGGAGCGGATGAAGGTCGAGAGGATGCCGCGATCGCCGCCGGAGGTGCCCTGCACCACCGCGGCTCCCGCCCCGTCGCCAAACAAGATCGCGGTTGAGCGATCCTGCGAATCGGTGATACTGGTGAGCTTCTCGCCGCCGATCACCAGGATCCGTTCTCCCTGGCCCGTCGCTATCAGTCCCTCCGCGATTGTCAGACCGTAGATGAACCCGGAACAGGCTGCGGCGATGTCGAAGGTGGCGGCTCGCTCGGCTCCCAACAGAGCCTGAATCTGGCAGGCAGTGGAGGGCAAGGGACTGTCCGGGGTCGCGGTCGCGACGATGATGCCGTCCAACTCGGATGCCGTGGTCCCGGCTCGGCAAAGCGCCTTCACCGCGGCATCCCTGCCCATGGTGGAAACGGTCTCGTCCGGCCTCGCGAAGCGACGCTCCCGGATCCCGGTGCGCTCCACGATCCACTGATCGGAAGTGTCCAGCGTCTTCTCGAAGTCGGCGTTGGTGACGATCCGCTCGGGGATAGCGACGCCGAGTCCGGCGATGTAGGCAATGGGACGCTGGATCATGCGGTGTTGGCCGCTTCCCGCCGCGCGAACTCGACGCCGATCCGACCACTCAGGTCGTGTTCCACGGCCGTGACGGCTACCCGCACGGCGTTCTTGAACGCGTTGGGACTCGAACTGCCGTGACAGATGATGGAGACACCCTTTACCCCGAGAAGCGGTGCGCCGCCGTATTCCGAATAGTCGAGGTGCCGGAAGACTTCCCGAATATCCTTCCGTTCCAGAACGTCGGGCGCCTTCTTCCGCACCAGGCTCAGGATGAGCCGGGCGACCGATTCATAGAACTTGAGGACGATATTCCCTACAAATCCATCGCAGACGACTACATCGAGCTGGCCCAGCTTGCTGTGTCCCGCGATGATGTCTCGGCCCTCGATATTGCCGATGTAATTCAGGTTCGGCGCCTGCTTGAGGAGCTGGTGCGCTTCCTTGGCGGTCGCGTTCCCCTTCTCCTCTTCTTCTCCGATGTTAAGCAATCCAACCTTGGGAGACGGTCGGCCCAGCACGTCGCGGGTGTAGACCGTTCCAAGGTAGGCGAACCCCAGAAGCTCCCGGGAAGTGCAGTCTACATTCGCCCCACCATCAACGACGAGACACGGCACATCTGAAGTCGGGAAGAGCGTCCCGACGGTAGCGCGTTCGACGCCGTCGTGAAGCCCGAGCAGGATGGTGGACGCGGCGAGAACCGCGCCGGTGTTGCCGGCGGAGATGAACGCGTCGGCCTCACCGACCTTTAACAGGCCGAGGCCGACCGAGATGCTGGATTGGGGCTTCTTGCGGACCGCCGAGAGCGGTTTCTCGTCCATCGCGATGACGTCGGGGGCGTGACAGACGCCGAGACGGCTCCGGTCTGCCTCCGGGTGTCGGGCGAGCTCGGCCTCAATGACGTCCGCCTTGCCAACCAGCACGATCCGGAGGGTCGCCGGCAACGTCGTCAGGGCCAGGATCGCCCCTTCGATCTCGGCCTGCGGGGCGTGATCGCCCCCCATGGCGTCGAGAGCGATGCGAATCACCCTCAGGCGTCCTCGACCTCGACCATCTTCTTGCCGCGGTAATACCCGCAGGTGCCGCAGACGCGGTGCGGGATTTTGGGCGAGCCGCAGCGGGGGCAGGCCTGGTGCGCTATCACTGCGGCCTTGTGATGACCGCGACGAAGCCGCTTGCGAGACTTGGAGAGTTTTCGCTTGGGAACAGCCATCCGATCCTCAGTTCGTTTCGGCCGAGACAGTGCACGAGCACGGTCCGGCGTTCAGGTCGGCTCCGCACCGGCTGCAGAGCCCGGCGCAGTCCTCCCGGCACAGCGGGAACCCGGTGGACGAGAGCGCCAGCTCCTCGCGCACCGCGTGGCGAACATCCACTCGGGACACTGGCTGGTCCAAGGGATAAACGCTGGGGTCGTCCGCGGCGTCCGGGTTGGCGCTGAAAAGCGCATCCACGTCCGTGGCGAACGGATAGGTGATCTCCGTGAGACAACGCCGGCAGGCCCCGCGAAAGCGGCCGGTTAGCGTGGCGTGCCAGAAAAACTCGGCCTGCCCAGTCTCCTGTAGACGGCCCCGCACTTCGACCGGCCCATCCAGCTCGAGCCCTAACCCTTCAAAGGCCGGATCGGCGGGCTCAAGCCGCCCCACAGTCTCCACCGGCCCCTTATGAAGGTCCCTCAGGTCGATCACCAACATAGCCGCGAATGTTAGTCAGGACAACGACTTGGGTCAAGTTGCCCGACTCCGGTTTGGCCTATCTCCAGAGGCCGGCGAGCTCCCCTTCCGGGAAGAAGAAACCCACCTCCCGTGCCGCATTCTCGTCGCTGTCCGACCCATGCACCGCGTTCCGACCCTTGGACTCGGCATACAGCTTCCGGATGGTCCCGGGTGCTGCATCGGCCGGGTCCGTGGCTCCAATCACCTTCCGGAAATGGGCCACGGCATCCGCTCGTTCCAGCGCCATCGGAAGGCAGGGCCCGCTGGTCATGAAGGCGACAAGATCGTCGTAGAATGGCCGGCCTTTATGTACCTCGTAGAAGGCTCCCGCCTGGGCGGTGGTCAGCCGAACCAGCCGAGCAGCGCGAAGGACGAAGCCCTCCTTCTGGAGGTGAGCGATGATGAGGCCGGTCTTCCCGGTCTCAACCGCGTCGGGTTTCACGATGCCAAGGGTGATGTTGCCTGCCACTCTGCCTCCGTTGGTGTAGTTACCCAGTGCTATGACTCACGTTTTACACTGCCAATCACCTTCCGAACCAGGTCGCTGCGAACCAGGATGCCGACCAGTGCCCCTTCCTTCACCACGGGGATCCGGTCGAGATCCTTGTGGGCCATCAGGGCGGCGGCTTCGGCGACAGTCTGATGCTCGTCAACGCAGATGACATTGCGTCGCATGGCCTCGCGAACCGGTAACTCCCGTGGATCTGCGATTACTCGACCTGCCGCCTTCCGCACCGCCATCACCTTGCCGGTGGTCAACTGCTGGATGTAAGACGGCACCAGGTAATCGAGCAGCTCCGCCTGGGAAACGACTCCCAGGACCTCATTGCGTTGGCCCACCACCGGCAGCGTCTCGAGACTGCGCCGAACCATCAGCGCGGCGGCATCGCCGAGAGAGGTCTCGGGCGCGATGCTGATCACCGGCGCCATGATGTCTCCCACCCGAAGCGGACCTTCGATGATCAGGTCACGCAACGCGGGAACGGCAAGCACCTCTTCCGGGCTGGTCGCGCCGAAGATGGCCTTTCTTGAATCGGGATCGGCCAGCACCCGGGCAAACGCCGCGACCGTTTGCAGGTACGCGGCGGCCTCTTTCACCGGTGCCACTACCAGCAGCACTCCGCGCGCCCTGCGTCTGGCCTTGGGCGAACGGGGAATCGGCTTCGGCGCGATTCCCAGCGCAACCACCACACTCGAGACGGCGTCGGTCCTGAAGTGCGGAAGGAAGAAATCCGCGCCCACCGTGAGCGTGTCTTCGGGGGAGGCCTCCGCAATTATGCTTTCCAGCCGCGTAGTGTCCGTCACCCTCCCGTCGGCGGCGCACGCGGCCACCAGCTTCATGACCGCCTCGGGGAGGTTACGCGCCTCGAGCGGAACGAGGACGCGGCGGGAACTCAGCAGCCCGGCAGCAGTCACATCTGTTTTCGGAGGAGCGCGATCACGTCCGCGGGTCGGCGCATGACCCCGATTCCAGCCGCCTCGAATGCCGCCATCTTCTCTTCCGCCGTGCCCGACGAGCCGGAGATGATCGCCCCGGCATGGCCCATGCGACGTCCCTTCGGCGCGGTCTGGCCCGCGATGAATCCGACCACCGGCTTAGTGACATACTCCTTCACGAAGGCGGCGGCGTTCTGCTCGTCGGTTCCACCGATCTCGCCCAGCATGACGATGGCATCGGTTGCCGGGTCGTCCTGAAAGCCCCGCAGGCAGTCGATGAAATTGGTGCCGATCAGCGGATCGCCGCCGATTCCGACGCAGCTACTCTGGCCCAGACCGTTGCGGGTGAGTTGGTGCACCACCTCGTAGGTGAGGGTCCCGCTTCGGGAGACCAGCCCCACCCGGCCCGGAATACAGATGTTCCCGGGAATGATTCCGATCTTGCACGCCCCTGGGGTAATCAGCCCGGGGCAGTTCGGACCAATCAGACGAGCACCCCGCTCCTTCACGTAGGGCATGACCTTGGTGAGATCCAGGACGGGCACGCCTTCGGTGATGCACACGATGAGGGAGATACCAGCGTCGGCGGCCTCGAAGATCGCTCCGGCCGCGCCCATTGGAGGCACGTAGATCACCGAGGCATTCGCCTCGGTCGCCCGAACCGCCTCGGCGACGGTATTGAAGATTGGAACCCCGGGGGCGAAGGTCTGACCTCCCTTCCCCGGAGTGACCCCGGCGACGAGCCGGGTGCCATACTCGAGCATTTGCCTGGCGTGGAAGGAGCCGTCACGGCCGGTGATGCCCTGGACGATGAGGCGGGTGTTCCCGTCGGCGAAGATGCTCATGCCGCCCCCTTTGCCACTTCAACCACTTTCTGAACCGCTTCATCCATGTCGTTAAGGGCCTGCATCCCTGCGGCCTTCAGGATCCGAACGGCTTCTTCTTCATTGGTACCGGTGAGCCTGATGACGAGAGGCACGTTCACCTTGAACTGCTTCATCGCCGTGAGGATGCCATTCGCGACGTCATCGGTGCGAGTAATCCCGCCGAAGATGTTAAAGAGGATTGCCTTCACCTCGGGATCGCCGGTGATGATCTTGAGGGCGTTGACCACCTTCTCCGGATTCGAGCTGCCGCCGATGTCGAGGAAGTTGGCCGGCTGGCCGCCGTAGTATTTGACCAGGTCCATGGTGGCCATCGCGAGACCCGCCCCGTTCACGACACAGCCGACGTTCCCGCTCAGCTTGATGAAGGTCAGGTTCGCTTTGCGCGCCGCGACCTCGCTCGGCTCCTCGGCGCTCTCGTCCCGCAATTGGGCCGAGGTCCGGCCGGCGGTCGAGCTCGTTGTCGTCGATGATCACCTTGGCGTCGAGGGCAAGCACCTTCCCGTCAGGAGTGCTCACCAGAGGATTGATCTCCGTCAGGGTGCACCCATTGGAGATGAAAATCTGGTAGAGCTGCTCGAGTATCTTCGCCGTAGCGCGTACTTGAGTGATGTCGCTGAAGAGCGTGAAGGCGAGAGTCAGGGCCTGGTGCGGGAGGAGACCGTAACGCGGGTCCACCGCCAGCCGGGTGATCTTCTCGGGAGTCGTCGCAGCGACTTCTTCGATGTCGATGCCGCCGGCGGCACTCACCATGAAGACAGGCCGTTGCGTTGCGCGGTCGAGGATCAATCCGGCGTAGGCTTCGGTCGCAATGTCGGCGGCAGGGACCACCAGGACCTTCTGAACCGTGAGTCCCTTGATCTGCATCCCAAGAATCTTCTTTGCCGCTTCGGCTGCTTCTTTCGGCGTGGAGGCCAGCTTTACGCCGCCCGCCTTGCCCCGGCCGCCGACGTGGACCTGAGCTTTGACTACGACCTGTCCGTTCAGCCGTCGGGCAATCGCCTCCGCCTCGGCGGGCGTCGTAGCGACGTCGCCGTCGGGCATCGGTATGCCGCCGGCGCGAAATAGTGCCCGGCCCTGGTACTCGTGGAGGTTCACAGAGACCTCGTCAAAAGAAAGCGATCTGAAGCCTGGTCCGGCGGATTGGCAGGGCCGGCGCGGGCGGGAAACTAGCCTTCGGTCAGTGTGGTAACAAGTTCAGAACTGCTGACGATTCTCTTTGGCGTTGAGCATCCGGCGAAGCGCATCGAATGCGCGGCCGAACGCGGCCATATCGCCCCGTTTCAGGGCGGAATCAGCCGCAGCCATGAGGCGACGGGCCTCCTCGAGACGGTTGGCATGTCCCGCAGCGGCTACGAGCGGTGCGGTGATGCCGAACATGTTTTGCCAGGCCTCGAACAGGTCGTGGCCTGCCCCGCCCCGCCCCTGGCTCGCGATGCTGACCCAGACCAATGCGGGCGTCTCACCCGAATTCCAGGCCACGTGCGGCTGATACGCCCCGAGTCCCGCGGGACCCAGCCAGTATCGCACCGGTGCTGCCTGCAATTGGCCCCCGGCACCGAGTACCGAGTCGCGGATCTGTTCGTAGGTGGGGAAGCGGCCCCAGCGGCTTTCCAGCATTTGCGGAGACGGCAGTGTACTGGAGCTGTCAAACCGAACCAGTTTGAGCGATTCCCACCCATCGACCATCCGCGCCTGCAGCAGGGATGCGACCGCACGTTCCCCTTCGTTCTCAAAGACGACCAGAGACTGAAGACCGGAGGTATCCGGCTCCCATACCGATTCGGGGACCGGGTTCCCGCCGCCCATCGAATCGGGGCGTGCGACCATTCTTCCGATTCCCCAGTCCTGTCCCTCCATCACCCTTCCCTGTACCTGAAGTAGCTCGGCTGGATAGGGGACGACCCTACCGATCTCGGGTGGAATCGAGTTGGCCGGCAACACCACGCCGCCGGCGATATCGAGCCAGGCCTCCGCGACCTTGTCGGCGGTATGCCGCAGATAAATGCGGGTCTCTCCCGATTCTGCCTCGATGACACCGACGAAGTCGGCGCGAAGGGTGCCGATTCGCTGACCCCGCCAGCGCACCCGGCTCGCGATCGGGAAGGTCTGTGAAGCGATGTACCCGTCGGAGATCCAGACCAGATTGCCGTTCACTATGCGGGGGACCGCAACACTCCATGAGGCGAACGGCGCGAGCCGGTCGAGCCGCGCCGCGGGGGTCAGATACCAGCGAGCCCGCGCGTCAGTCTCGACTTTCCCGAGCAGGCTACTGGATTGCAGCGCCCAAGCGAGCACAACCCGGCGAAGCGCGCCTCCGACCCGAACACCTCGCGGACGCGGTATCCAGGACGACATTCGGAGCGCCGGGCCATACGGCGCTCCGGCTGAGGCGAAGCCGGGTGGCCGGCTGGGTCGAGGGAATGCTGTCGCCGCCCGGATAGTAGAGCGGCTTTCCATCATCGCTGGTCTGGTCATCGGCGATCGCCGTAATACTCGAGCCCTGCTCGCCAGCTCCCCGGACGATGAGCCAGACCGGTCGGGGGCGTCGCAGAACGGGGAGCACGGCACGGTCGGCACCGAGAACTTCTCCCGAGTCGGACGCTGGAAGCCGGGTGACGATCGAAGCCGACCAGAGCGTCGGCGGATTCGGCATGCGAGGAGCCGCATCCGGACGATCGCTGGTCGAGTCCCGCAAGCCGGTGAGACCGTAGGCCAGCGCCTCGAGCCGGCGCCGATCCATCTGGTCAACCGGCGAGGGGCGAGCGCCGGCCAGCAACGCCGGGAAAACATGGTGCCCGACCAGCGACACAGTGATGAGGACACCCCAGCCAGCGGCCATCAGCACGTGATTGGCGCGCCAGGCCCAGACCAACGAGAGTGCCGCGGTCATGAGCGCCACACCCGCCAGGATCTGGGTGGTTATCCGCTGATAATTGAAGAGGCCCAGCTGAGTGCCGCCCCCGATTCCAGAGACCAGCTCGTACGGCTCGAGCAGATATCCCCAGACGAGGCACAGCGCCAACGCCGCCAGCAGCATGCCGAGGTGCACCCGGGCATGACTATTCAGGGCGAGGTGGCTGTCGGTCCACCGCACGGCCCCGATCACGACATAGAGGGTGAGCACTCCTCCCAGGCCCAGGAGCACCAGGAGTAACGCGTGCCCGTGCAACGATCGCCAGAGTGGAAGCTGGGCGAGGTACAATCCGAGATCGTGACCGAGCAGCGGCTCGGTTTCTCCGTAGCGCACGCCAGTCCAGGCCAGCGCCAGCGTCGGAGTCCAATCGCTCAGTCCTCTCCCGACGATGAAACCCAGCAAGGCTCCACTCGCGACACCGCCGAATATCAGGACTCGGGTATTGAGCGCCTCACGAATCTCGAGATTGGCAAGCTGCCGGGGGACCTGAACCGATCCGATGGCGCGGAAGACGATCAGCAGGTGGCCGATGAACCAGGCACAGGCGATCAGGACGCCGCCCGCCTCGAGGGTAAAGCGAAGAAGATTCCAGTCCATCACGAAGCGGGAAGCCTCGGGCGAGACCAGCTCGGCCCACCACCGATCGGCGAGGAGTGCGGCTCCCCAGCGTCCCACGAAGAGCAGGATGACGAGCGCCGAGAGGCTCAGCGCGATCGTGACCCCGCGGCGGCTCATACCCTTCCTGCCAGCCAGCCCAGGACCTCGGCCTGGTATTCGTCGCGGGAGGCCGCGTCGCTGGCTTCGAACCGGAGCACCAGGACGGGTTGGGTATTGGAGGCGCGGATGAGTCCCCAGCCCTTGGGGAAGGTCATGCGGACACCATCGATGTTGTTGACCGGATAGCGGGCCCCGAACCATTCGGCCGCGGCCTTCACCACCTCGAACTTGGTCTCATCCGGACAGTCCACCCGGATCTCGGGAGTCGCAAAGGTCCTGGGAATATCGGCCAGCAGCCGGCTGAGCCCGCCCGGTTCGGCAGACACGATCTCGAGCAGGCGCGCCGCAGCGAAGAGCGCGTCGTCGAACCCGAAGTAGTCGCCGCCGAAGAACATGTGGCCGCTCATCTCGCCGGCGAGCGGAGCGTCAAGCTCCTTCATCCGCGCCTTGATGAGCGAATGACCGGTCTTCCAGAGCTCGGGCCGGGCCCCTGCTTTCTTCAGCATCTGAGGAAGCACCTCGGAGCACTTTACGTCGAAGATGACCGGTACGCCCACCCCGAACCTGCGAACCGCGTCGCGGCCATAGAGCACGAGGAGCTGGTCCCCGTAGATGATCTGGCCCGACGTCATCCACCGCGCCGATGCGGTCGGCATCACCATCGAACGCGATTCCCAGCTCGGCGCCGGTCCGGCGAACCTCGGCTTGAAGATCGGCGAGATTCTCCGGAACGGTGGGATCGGGATGGTGATTGGGGAAGGTTCCGTCGGATTCGCAGAAGAGCGGCGTCACTTCGGCGCCGAGCGTCCTCAGGGTCGAAACCGCGATCAGGCTGCCGACTCCGTTGCCACAATCCACCACGACATGCACCGGACGTTCGAGCCGGTTGCGCTCGACGATGGCCTCGCGGTAGGAGGGGAGGACGGAGGTGTCGTGTCGCTCGCTGCCCCGCCCCGTCCGCCAGGTCTCGCCAGAAATGATGTCGTAGAGCGCGCCGATACCGTCGCCGTGCAGCGACTCTCCGGCGAGCACCATCTTGAAGCCGTTGAACTCGGGAGGATTGTGGGAGCCGGTGACCTGGAGTCCGCCGTCGGTCTTCAGGGCATGAACCGCGAAGTAGAGCGCCGGCGTGGGCAACATTCCCACATCGACGGCCGTCGCCCCCGTCTGGGCAATGCCGGAACGGACCGCGGCAGCGAGACTCTCGCCTGAAGGACGATTGTCCCGGCCCACCGCGAGAACCGGGGGACGTCCCAGGCGATCCCAGGCCGCGGTGGCATACGCGCGCCCAAGGGCGAGGGCAAAGTCGGACGTCAGTTCCTCATCGACCAACCCCCGGATGTCGTATTGGCGGAAAATGGAGCGTGGGGCCTGCACGCCCGCTCCTAGCGGCCGGCTACCGCGGAGGCAGCGCCATTCAACAGCGACGCCGCACTGGCTCCCGCGGCGTTGAGGAGTTCGGTGGGCCAGACTCCGAACACGAGCGTCGCGATGATGGCGATCGTGACCGTGGCTGCGGCGGCGGGTGCAAGCTTCACCGAGTAGTAGACGAGTGGCGCCCGGGCGGGACGCATGTACATCGCCATGATCACCGGAAGGTAGTATCCCGCCGATACCACCGTGGTCAGGACCAGCACCACCGCGAGCGCGGCGTTCTTCTCTGCGATCACGGCGGAGAGGATGTACCACTTGCCGATGAACCCGAGGGTTCCGGGGAAGCCCAGCAGGGAGAGCATGCAGACCGCGAGGCCGAAGGCAAGCCAGGGCCGACTCTGTGCCAGCCCGGAGATCTCGGCCAGTGTAACGTCTCGCTCTCCACCGGTGCCCAGGGCGCTCAGGATCCCGAACGCGGCGAACGTGGTGACGCCGTAGGCGATGAGATAGAGCAACAATGATGCGGTGCCGAGCGGGCTCCCGGGCCAGAGTGCGACCAGGAGATACCCGGCGTGGGCGACCGAGCTGTACGCCAGCAGCCGCTTGAGCGATCGTCTGGTTGAGTGCCACCAGATTACCCAAAACCATCGTCACCACCGCGAGCACCCAGATCACCGGCCGCCATTGAGGCGCGGCCTGAGGGAAGCAGGACAGCAGCACGCGGGCGAACGCGACGAACGCCGCCGCCTTGACTCCCGTCGCCATGAAACCGGTGACCGGAGTAGGCGCTCCCTCGTAAACGTCCGGAGTCCACATGTGGAACGGGACCGCTGCCACCTTGAAGCCGAACCCGATCAGGAGCAGGCCCATCCCGAGCAGACCCATCACCGGGATCGGGCGATCGGCGAACTGAGCCCCGATCAGCGCCAGATTGGTGCTGCCGGTGGAGCCGTACAGCAAGGCGATCCCGTAGAGCAGGAACCCGGAGGCGAAGGCGCCGATGAGGAAGTATTTGAGGCCGGCTTCGGATGAGGCAGGGCTCCTCCGGTCATAGCCGGCGAGCACGTAGACCGCCATGGACATCGTCTCCAGCGCGAGGAAGAAGACGATGAGGTCCTGCGAGGCGGTCATGAACATCAGGCCGACGGTCCCGAGCAGCAGCAGCACGTAGTACTCGGGCGCGGTGATTCCCTCGCGCTCCAGGTAGCCGATCGAGAGCAGCGTGCTGGCGAGAGCGAGCACGAGCACCAAGGCCGACGACAGATAGCGGAATCCGTCCATGGCGATCATGAACGGCAGGCCTTCGCTCTCGAACTGCTGCATGGCCAGCCACGCCAGCGCCGCCCCGGTCAGCGATCAGCGAGGCGACGCTGAGCCAGCCGGCG
This sequence comes from uncultured Gemmatimonadales bacterium, assembly GCA_963821525.1. Taxonomy (GTDB): domain Bacteria; phylum Gemmatimonadota; class Gemmatimonadetes; order Gemmatimonadales; family GWC2-71-9; genus DATBGE01. The sequence continues at coordinate 1,204,117 of CAWGED010000005.1, forward strand.
AGACGGCTGTCCGCCGGCGGTCTCGTGGCGCCAGCTCACGACCAGCAGCACCAGCATCGCGCAGATCGAGAGTACGATCTCCGGGAGTGAGGGAGAGCGTTATCCCGAGCGGTGAGGTGAGATCGAGCACCGGGTTCATCGATCGCGCTCCGCGCGGATCTCTTCCCTCGGTGCGGAGTAGCGGTCCCTGCCCGGCTGAGTCAGCTCGACGTAGCGCTTCGAGGCAGCCTCCATGCGGCTCAGCACCGGCTTGGGATAGAGGCCGAGCCAGACCATGCCGAAGATCAGGGGGAGCATCACCGACAGCTCGCGCGGAGTCAGGTCGGACAGGTGCTCGTTGTCGGGATTATCGAGCTTGTTGAAGAAGATCCGCTGCACCGCGGGCAGCAGATACACCGCGGCGAAGATCACGCCGGTCGTGGCAAGGCCGGTCGCCAGGGGATGGCGGGCGAAGCTGCCGAGCAGCACCAGGAACTCGCCCACGAAGCCGTTCAGGCCCGGGAGTCCGATCGAGGCGAGCGAGGTCACGACGAAGATGAGGCTGCAGCACCGGCACCACACGGGCGAGCCCGCCGTAGGCGGCGATCTCCCTCGTGTGGCGCCGCTCGTACAGCATGCCGATCAGGAAGAACAGCGCGCCGGTGGAGAGGCCGTGACCGATCATGATCATCAGCGCGCCCTGCACGCTCTGGAGCGAACCGGCCCAGATGCCGAGCATCACGAATCCGAGGTGGCTCACCGAGGAATAGGCCACGAGCTTCTTCACATCCGGCTGCACCATGGCGACGAGGGCGCCATAGATGATGCCTACCACCGCCGAGACCAGCACGATCGTCGTGACGACGGGGCTCAGTGCCACCTCGGGGAAGAACGGGCACGGCAAACCGAAGGAAGCCGTAGGTCCCCATCTTGAGCAGGATGCTGGCCAGGATCACGCTGCCCGCGGTGGGCGCCTCAACGTGCGCGTCGGGGAGCCAGGTGTGGAACGGGAACATCGGCACTTTGATCGCGAAGGCCAGGGCGAAGGCCGCGAAGAGCCAGGGAGCCAGGGTTCCCAGCTGTGGCGCGTGCTCCAGCAGGTCGGCGTAGGCGAACGAAACCGTTCCGGTGCTCTCGGCCACCTTCCATACCATGACCAGGATCGCCACGAGCATGAGGAGCGAGCCGAGGAAGGTGTAGATGAAGAACTTGATGGCCGCGTAGAGCCGGTTCTTCCCGCCCCAGACCCCGATGATGAAGTACATCGGGATCAGCATCACTTCCCAGAACACGTAGAAAACGAAGAGATCGAGCGCGAGGAATACCCCGAGCATGCCCGTCGTCAGGAGTGAGCATGAGAGCGTAGTATCCCCGCTCTCGTTCGGTGATGTAGTTCCAGCTTCCGAGCACTGCGAGCGGCATGAGCCCGGTGGAAAGCAGGACCATGAAGAGGGAGATGCCGTCGAGGCCGACCCGGTAGTTGATTCCCCATTGCGGGAGCCAGGGCGCCACGACTCCGAACTGGATCGCGCCTGAGGTCGGATCGAAGGCCCACCAGAGTCCAGCAGAGAGCAGGAACTCCAGAATGGTGACCACGAGGGCGATGTGCTTGGCGCTCCTGGACGGCGCCAGCAGCACCGGCAGCACGCCAACCAGCGGCAGCACCAGCAGCGCGGTCAGGATCCAGGTCTGGTAGTTCAGTCCGAACAGGAAGTCTTGCATGGCCCGCGAGTTGAAGGTTCTGTCTCTACCACACCAGCCGGCCCAACACGTACAGCGCCCCGACCACGAACACGGCCACGTAGACGCCCACCTGGCCAGTCTGCAGCCGGCCGCCGAGCCAGCCCAGTGCTCGCATCAGGCCGGCGGATCCATTCACCGCGGCGCCATCGATCAGGCCCTGGTCCACCTTCCGCCAGAGGACGACTCGAGAGATCGTCATCAACGGGCGAACGATGATCGCATCGTAGACCTCGTCGATGTAGTACTTGTGGTAGAGCACCTTCCAGAATCCCTGGTCCGGTGCCGCCTCGTGGGCCGGGACGATGGCGCGGCCGAGGGTGCTTCGATAACCCCAGACCAATCCGATGATGGCAATGGCTATGGCGATACCGATGAGGGTCATCTCGGTCGAGCCATGAGGCAACACGGGCTCGCCCACGAGCTGGGTTGCCTTGCTGGTGACCGGTTCGAGCCAGTGGTGCAGCAGCTCGGTCGGACCCAGCGCCCTGGCGAACTCGGGAAGATTGAGCCAGCCCCCGGCCAGGCTGAGCAGTCCCAGGACCACCAGGGGCCCGGTCATGATCCAGGGCGCCTCGTGCAGGTGCTCCTTCTCTTTGGTGCCGGTCCGATTCTCCCCGTGGAAGGTCATCGCCATGAGCCGCGCCATGTAGAACGCGGTGATCAAGGCGGCCGTCGCTCCCATCGCCCAGAAGACCCGGAAAATCGGCTCGTGCTCGCCGCGGCCAAAGGCGAAGGCCAGGATTTCATCCTTGGAGAAGAAACCGGCGAAGGGAGGAATCCCGGCGATCGCGAGGGTCGCGATCCACATCAGCACCCAGGTCACCGGGAGATGGTGGCGCAGCCCGCCCATGTTGCGCATGTCCTGCGCGTCCTCGTGTGAGTGGGTGGCGTGATACGCGTGGTGCATCGCGTGGATCACGCTTCCCGAACCGAGGAAGAGCAGCGCCTTGAAGAAGGCGTGGGTCGCGAGGTGGAAGATGCCGGCGGTGATGGCGCCGGTCCCCACGCCCAGGAACATGTAGCCGAGCTGGGAGACGGTGGAGTACGCCAGGACGCGCTTGATGTCGTACTGGCGGAGACCGATCGTGGCGGCGAAGAGCGCCGTGAGCGCGCCGACGCCGGCGACGACGGTCTGGCTCACCGGCGCCAGCGCGAACAGCACATTGGCCCGCGCGACGAGATACACGCCGGCGGTCACCATCGTGGCGGCGTGGATCAGGGCGGAGACCGGCGTGGGACCGGCCATCGCGTCGGGCAGCCAGGTATAGAGCGGGATCTGGGCCGACTTGCCGGTGCAGCCGAGGAAGAGGAACAAGGTGATCGCGGTTACCAGCGCGCCGCCCGCGGGCAGGACCTCGCCCGCACGGCTGAACACGTCGGTGAAGTTCAGGCTCCCGAACGCCTGCCAGATCAGGAACATGGCGATCAGGAAGCCGAAGTCGCCGATCCGGTTCACGATGAAGGCCTTCTTGCCCGCGTCGGCATTGGCCTTTTCGGAGAACCAGAAGCCGATCAGGAGGTAGGAGCAGAGGCCGACGCCTTCCCACCCGATGAACATCATCGGGAAGCTGGCGCCCAGCACCAGCACCAGCATGAATGCGACAAACAGGTTGAGGTACGCGAAGTACCTCGGGTAGCCGTCGTCCGCCTTCATGTACCCGATGCTGAAGAGGTGGATCAGGCTTCCCACGCCTGTCACCACCAGCAGCATCACCATCGACAGATGATCGAGCAGGAAAGAGAAGTCGACCTTCAAGTCGCCGACCGGGAGCCAGCTCCAGAAGGTGATGATCGGCGAGGCTTCGGGGTCGGCCTGCCATGCCGGCGCCAGTTGCCGGAAGGCGACGAGTGCGGTGGCGAATGCGCCGAGGAGTACCCCGGCGCCAATGATGGAGACCGCCGCCTTGGCTCGAGGCTGCCAGAGGGAGAGCGCTCCGTTGAGCAGGAACCCCAGGAGCGGCAGCCCCAGGATCAGGCCGACCAGGAGGTTCAGATTTTCCGGCAGCGCCGTCTCCGGCCCCTGCCCAAGAACGACAGAAGATCCAGGTGCATCAGCCCCTGAGCAGGTTGACGTTTCCGAGATCCACCGAGCGGTGGTGCCGGAACATGGCGATGATGATCGCGAGCCCTACCGCAGCCTCCGCGGCGGCGACCGTCATGACGAAGAAGACGATGACCTGGCCGCCCAGACCGTGGGCCTGCGCCAGGGCGATGAAACTCAGGTTCACGGCATTGAGCATGAGCTCGATGCACATGAACAACACGATCGCGTTACGCCGAAGCAGCACCCCGGCGACACCGATGGTGAAGAGAATGGCCGAAAGGCCCAGCGCCTGACCGAGCAGCATCAGACCCTCCGTTTAGCCAGCACGACGGCGCCGACGATCGCGGTGAGCAGGAGTATCGAGGTGAGCTCGAACGGGATCAGGTACGTCTGGAACAGGGGAGCCGCGATTGCCCCGGTAACCCCCTGCGTCTGAACGGCGGCGGCAGCGGTCTTCCCCGCGTCGAATACCATCGAGGGATCGGCCAGCCGGCTCGAACCGGTGTACTCCAGTGCCAGCCGTTCCGCGCTGTAGTGGGGCAACGCGGCCAGCTCGGCCAGCAGCAGGACGACGACTCCGGCGGCCAGGATCCAGACCGGCCAGCGCTTGAGGTCGGATTCCCCGCGGCCGAGGTTCAGCAGCATGATGACGAACAGGAAGAGCACCATGACCGCGCCGGCGTACACCAGGACCTGGATGATCCCGATGAACTGGGCATTGAGCAGCACGTAGATGCCCGCCAGGCAAAGCATGGTGGAGATCAGCCAGAAGGCGGAAGCGATCGGATTGCGCTGGGTCACGCAGAGGAGCGCCGATAGCACCGCCACCGTGGCGAACAGGTAGAAGACCGCCTCGGTCATCTATTCACCCTTGGGATCGGTGGGATCCCACAGCGTCGAGACGCTGTGTGTCTGGGAAGAGAGCCGCTCGAGGTCGTACACGAAACGATCCCGGCTGTATTCGGAATTCTCGAAGTGCACCCCGACGTGAATGGCCTCCTCGGGGCAGACTTCCTGGCAATACCCGCAAAAGACGCAGCGGAACTCGTCGATCTCGTAGATCAGCGGGTACCGGTTCCCCTCCTCGTCCTCGCCGGGCACCAGCTTGATGCAATTGGCCGGGCAAATCTGGGGACAGAGTCCGCACGCGACGCACTTCGACCGGCCTTGCTCATCGGTGAGCATCCGGTGGGTGCCGCGCCAGCGCGGGGAAATCGTGTAGTCCGCGGTGCTCTTCGCCTCCGGGTACTCCATCGTCACCTTGGGCTCGAAGAGCTTCCTGAACGTGAGCCCCATGCCCTTGAGCGCGGCCCGGACGTAGCTGACCTCGGCTCTCCGGGCGCTTCAGCACCTTCACCCCGATCGTCATGCCGCCTCCTCCACACCCGCGTTTACCCGGGGAGCTGGGGCCCGACGCGCCGCCGAGCCGCTGACCAGGCGCCCGCGGTCGAGCACCAGGAAAACCAGGAACATCGAGGGGAAGATTGAGCAGGAAGAGCACACCCATCTTGACGGTCGGGGAGCTACCGCTCAACAAGGTATCCACGCCGTAGATCCCGAGACCCACGAGCATCACATAGGCGAGGCCGATCGGCATCAGCACCTTCCAGCCCAGCGACATCAGCTGGTCATAGCGGAACCGGGGCAGCGTCCACCGGACCCAGATGAAGACGAAGAGGAAGAAGAAGGTCTTGAGGAACATCACGACGCCGGTCGCCAGCGTCTGGAGCAGGCCGCCGGCTTCATCCCAGTGTCCCGGGAGATCCCAGCCGCCGAAGAAGAGCACCACCATCATCGCGGAGGCGGTGATCATGTTGGCATACTCGGCGATGAAGAAGAGCGAGAATTTCATCGCACTGTATTCGGTGTGATATCCCGCGACCAGCTCGGACTCGGCCTCGGGCAGATCGAACGGGACCCGGTTGGTCTCCGCGAAGGCCGACACCATGAACATGAAGAAGGAAAGGAAGAGCGGGAGCACGAACCAGAGTCCTGCCTGCTGCCGTGCGATGATTTCGTGGAACGAGACGTTCCCGGTGATCAACACCACCGGGATCAGGCTCAGGCTCATCGCGACTTCGTAGGAGACCATCTGGGCGCTGGCCCGGAGCCCGCCGAGCAGGCTGTACTTGTTGTTGGAGGACCATCCGGCCAGAGCGATGCCGTAGACCCCCATCGATCCGATGGCGATGACGAACAGGAATCCGATGGGAAGATCGGCTACCGCAATCGGCATGAGCCCGTGATGCACCCAGCGGCCCAGAAGCGGCAGGGAGAAGTCGAAGTCGACCGGCAGCGGCGCGGCCCAGGGCAGGACCAGCGACATCATCGTCGCGGGAATCAGGGATAGTGCCGGCGCCAGCACGAAGAGGATCTTGTTCGAGTCGGCGGGGAACGTCTCTTCTTTGAGGATGTTCTTGAGCCCGTCGGCGAGCGGCTGGAACCACCCGTTGGGTCCCACCCGGTTGGGGCCCAGGCGGTACTGCATCCACGCGCAGACCTTGCGTTCCACCAGCGTCAGGTATGCCACGCTGATCAGGGTAATGGTAAAGATGGCGAGCAGCTTCACCACCGTGAGGAGCAGGAAGCCCTTCATTTCGGGAGTCATGAGGTGGCTCCCGCCGCTACCGGCTTCTCAGCGACCCGGCCGGTGAAGCCGAGTCCGGCGAAGGTGAGCCCATTCAGGGCAGGCACGCTCGCCGCGATCAGGTCAAACGCAGCCGACACACCAGAGGGAGCCGGCTTTCCCGATATCAGCGCAAGAGCCGATGCCGCAACCCACCAGGCCGGTTGCGCCATACCGGGGCTCGATTTGGCCTGGTCATAGCGCTGAACCCGACGGTCGCGGTTCACGAAGGTGCCGATTTCCTCGGCCACGTTGGTGACGGGGAGGACGACGGAAGCACCGGCCAGTTCCTGCGACTGCACCGTTCCGAAGACCACGACCGTGTTAGCCTTGCTCACCTGGGCCGCTTCAGCCTCGGTAAGCTCCACATCGAGCAGGACGACGAGCGACGCGCTCGATGCGGCCTTGAGCGCCGCACTCCATTCCGTGCTGTAGCCCAGAATCCGCGCGCCTTCCCCATTGGGCGCCCGCTCCTTTCGCAGCGCCAGATTGGGCACGCCCTTGAGCGGTGCTTCGTCTCCCTGGGGCAGCTGCACCGCGGCGGTGAGCTTGGTTCCCTCGAGCAAACGCTTGACCATGCCCAGGGATTCGGTCGAGGCGCGGCCCGAGGCGAGCAACACCGCCGACCCGCCCTGACGGACCGCTTTCACGACGCGGGCCAGGGCCTGATCCCAGTCGGTGGCCACCAGCCGCTGGCCCTCGCGAACCAGGGGCGCCTCGATCCGGTCGCCCCGGTTCATCCAGCGGTAGTTCATCCGGCCGTGATCGCAGATGAAGTGGCGATTCACCTCGAGGTTCGGCCGCGGCCGTAGACGCACGACCGCCGCATCACGGGTATCGATCAGGATGTTGCACCCCTGACTGCATCCGGTGCAGACGCTGGCCGTCTTGTCCAGATCCCAGGCCCGAGCCTTGTGCAGGAAGTCCTTCGAGATGAGCGATCCGACCGGGCAGAGATCCACCACGTTGCCGGCCCACGGATGGTCCAGCTCGTGGTCGGGATCGATGCCGATGAAGGCCCGGTCTCCCCGTTCCGAAACGTTGAGGACCGCCTCGCCCGCAACGTCGTCCATGAACCGCACGCAACGGGTGCAGAGGATGCACCGGTTGGCGACGTAGAGCACATCGGGGCCGAATTCTTCGACCGGATTGTACCGCTTGGCGTATTCGCTGTACCGGGTGCCGGCCCGGCCTTCCTGGAAGACGTAGTTCTGCAGCTCGCACTCGCCGGCCTGATCGCAGATGGGACAGTCGAGCGGATGGTTGATCAGCAGCAGCTCGAGCACTCCCTCGCGCGCCTTCTTGGCCTGCTCGCTGTCCACGTGGACGACCTGGCCCTCGGCCACAGTGGTTACGCAGGCCGGCATGAGCTTGGGCGCCTTCTCCACCTCGACCAGGCACATGCGGCACACCGCCGGGGATGGCAACGACGGGTGGTAGCAGTAGTGGGGGATCAGCACCCCAGCCTGCTTGGCGGCCTCGATGATGGTCGTCCCCTTGGGGACGGCCAGGGTGAGGCCGTTGATGGTGACGTTGACGTTTTCGGTCATAGTTCCAGGACAGAGCGACTAGCTATTAGCTATTAGCAATTAGCTGTTAGCGATTGGAGCTAATAGCTAACGGCTAACGGCTGCTTCTACACCGCCATTGCCGTCTTCCGGTTCCCATTCAGGTACGCCTCGAACTCGCCGCGGAACTTCTTGATCCCGCTCACCACGGGCGCGGCGCAGGAATCGCTCAGCACGCAGATCGTCTTGCCGGTCATGTTGTCGGACAGGTCAAGCAACAGGTCCAGATCCTCGATCCGGCCCTTCCCCGCCAGCATGCGCTCCAGAATCCGGGTGGTCCACGCGGTGCCTTCGCGGCACTGGGTGCACTGGGCGCAGGATTCGTGGGCGTAAAAGCGGGCGAGCCGCATGATCTGGTAGACCAGGTCGGTCGAATCATCCATGACGATCATGCCACCCGATCCGAGCATCGAGCCCTTGGCTACCACCCCTTCGTAGTCGAGCTGGCAGTCTTCGACCTCGGCCGCGGTCATGATCGGGACCGAGGAACCGCCGGGAATCACCGCCTTGAGGGTACGACCTGGACGCATGCCCCCCGCCATATCGTAGATCAGCTCCTTCATGGAGCTGCCCATCACGACCTCATAGTTGCCCGGACGCTGCACGTGCCCGCAGACCGAGATCAACTTGGTGCCGGTACTCTTGGGGTTGCCCCGGCACAGGCTCTTGTACCACTCGGCACCCCGCACAATGATGTGCGGAGTTGCGACCAGCGTCTCCACGTTGTTGATCGTGGTCGGCATCCCGAAGACACCCGCGGCGGCCGGGAACGGCGGCTTGATGCGCGGGTTGCCGCGGCGGCCCTCGATGGAGTTCATCAGGGCGGTTTCTTCGCCGCAGATGTAGGCACCGGCACCCCGGAACAGCACCAGATCGATCCGTTTGCCACTGCCGAAGGCGTTGGCCCCGAGCGCGCCCTTGTCGTACGCCTCCTTGATGGCGCCCTCGAGAATCTTGTACTCGACGGTGAACTCGCCGCGCACGTAGATGTATCCCCGCTCGGCGCCGATCGCGTGACAGGCCAACGCGCAGCCTTCCAGCAGCGCGTGGGGCGTCCAGCGCATGATCTCGCGATCCTTGAACGTGCCGGGTTCCGATTCGTCGGCGTTGCAGCAGAGGTAGTGTGGTTTGCCGCTGTTCTTCGGCATGAACGACCACTTGAGGCCGGTCGGGAACCCGGCGCCGCCCCGCCCGCGCAGACCGGAGTTCTTGATCTCCTCGATCACCGCCTCGGGAGTCATGCCCAACGCCTTCTTGAGCCCTTCGTAGCCGGCGCGCTTCACCCAGCCGTCGAAGCTGCGTGCGCCCGCGTCTCCGAAGTAGCGGGAGAGAACCGGCTCTTCTTTTGGATGACTGGGATGGGGAAATCCCATTACTTGTACCCCTGGAGAATGCCCGGAACCCGTTCCGGAGTTACGCCTTCGATAAAGTCGTCATCAATCAGCACCGGGGTAGCGAAACCGCAGGCCCCGAGACACTCGACTTCGATCATGGTGAACCGGCCATCGGGACTGGTCGCTCCCAACTCGCCGCATCCGGTGTGCTTGAGGAAGGCTTTCACCACGTCTTCCGCGCCGCAGATGTTGCAGGGCGACGTGGTGCAGACCTGAATGAAGTGGCGGCCGACCGGGTGAGTGTGGTACATGGTGTAGAACGTCACCACGCCCTTCACGTACGCCGGCGTAAGACCGAGCACCTCGGCCACCTCGGCAATCGCGCCCTCGGAGATCCAGCCCCGCCGCCGCTGGACGATCCACAGCGCCGGCAGCAGGCACGCCATCTTCGTCGGGAAATTGGGGAACACCGCCTCGAGCTCCTGGAGCGCCTCCCCGACGAAGACCGGCTGGTGTTCCTCCTCGACGTGAGCCGAGCTCATCGGTCGATCTCTCCCATGACGATGTCCACGCTGGCGTTGATCGCGATCACGTCGGACAGCAGCACGCCCTCGCAGAGCTTGGGCAGGCAGGCCAGGTTGATGAAAGACGGGGGACGGATGCGCCAGCGCACCGGCTTGGCGGTCCCGTCGGATACGAAGTAGTAGCCCAGCTCGCCCTTGGGGTTCTCGATCCCCATGTAGGCCTCGCCCGGAGGCGCCTTCACACCTTCCATCACCTGCTTAAAGTGGAAGATCATGGCTTCCATATCGCTCATGGCGCGCGACTTGGGAGGCAGGATCAGCCGCGGGTCCGACACGTTGATCGGGGCACCCTTGAGCCGCTCCAGACGGACCAGGGCCTGCTCCAGAATGCGGACCGACTGTCGCATCTCCTCCATGCGGACGATATAGCGATCGTAACAGTCGCCGTGCTCACCCACCGGCACGTCGAAGTCGTAGTTCTCGTAGCCCAGATACGGGCGATCCTTCCGCACATCGTACGCGACGCCGGAAGCCCGGAGCATCGGCCCGGACAGCGAGTAGTTGATCGCGTCCTCGGGGCCGATCGATCCCACGTTCTGAGTCCGGCCGATCCAGATGGCGTTCCGGGTGAACATCCGGTCGACGTCATCGAGGGTCTTGGGGAAGGTGCGGCAGAACTCGGCCAGTCCCGCTTCCCACCCGTCGGGAATGTCGGCCATGAGGCCGCCCACCCGGGTAAGGCTGGTCGTGAGTCGAGCGCCGGTCCACGATTCCTGCAGGTTGTAGATCCGCTCCCGCTGCTGGAAGGTCCAGAGGAACGGGGTGTAGGCTCCAATATCGATGCCGGTGGTTCCCAGCCAGACCAGGTGGGAAATGATCCGGCTCATTTCACAGGCCATCACCCGGAGCACCGTGCACCGCTCGGTGATCTCGATCCCCATGAGCTTCTCGGCCGCCAACGCCAGACAGACGTTGTTGGCCATGGGCGAGAGGTAGTCGGTCCGGTCGGTGAGCGGGATGATCTGGTTGTAGTGCCGGTACTCGCCGAGCTTCTCGAATCCGCTGTGCAGGTAGCCGACGTGAGGCACGACCCGGATCACGGTCTCCCCATCCAGCTCGACGACCAGCCGGAGCACGCCGTGGGTAGCTGGATGCTGCGGGCCCAGGTTGATGAGCATGTGCTCGGCGTTCATCTCGTCCGACGGCTCGGGCACCTTGGGCAGCCGGATGCCGACCGGGACCTGCCGGACGTTCCCCTGGGCGTCGAGGCCGGGGGTGCTGAGCGCCATTTCCACGCTGCGCAGGCTCATCGCAGGGTCCCCCGCTCGCCCCGGCTCAGCCGCTCGCGGACGTCGGCCGGCAGCTCATGATAGGACTCGACGATGCTCAATTCTTCCAGGGAGTAATGCGCTTCGGGGTTCGCGGCGAGGGCCTGCCGGGTCTGCTCCGCCCGGCTGAAGTGGCCGCGGAGCGGAAAATCCTTCCGCAGGGGGAAGCCCTCCGAATAGGTCTCCCACATGAGGATCCGGCGCAGGTCCGGATGACCGCGGAAGACGACGCCGAACATGTCGAAGACCTCACGCTCCAGCCAATCCGCGCCCTTCCAGAGGTCGTAGACCGAGTCCACCTCGAGAGGCGCCCGCTTGTCGAGCTCGATCTTGCACCGCAGGTCCGCCTTCCGGTCCAGGGAGCGGAGCTGGTAGACGACTTCGAGCGGCCGCTCCATGTCCCGATATTCGACCGCGGTCACGTCGGTGAGATAGTCGAACCGCTGAGCGGGATCGTCCTTGAGCCAGGCCAGGATTTCATGGGCCCGGTCACCCGCGAGGTAGGCGATCGTGTCTCCGCAGGAGACTTCGTGTCGCAGCACCGCGGCCCCGAAGCGGGACTTGAGCGCGGGAATCGAGGGCGACGGCTCCGGGCGATTGGGGCTCACGCCGACCTCGTCTGGTGCACCGAATTACCGAACGGCTCGGACAGCTCGTCGATCCGGTCTGCGGGAAGGAACAACCCCTCAGGCCCTACCGTGTGCTCCTGGCGGAGATCGTCATCGGTGATGCTCTCGCCCGAGATCTTCTTTTGCAGCAGCAGGATGCCGTAGAGCAGGCCCTCGGGACGGGGCGGGCAGCCCGGCACGTAGACGTCCACCGGCACGATCGTGTCGATGCCCTGCACCATCGTGTAGGTATCGAAGATGCCGCCGGTCGAGGCGCAGGCGCCCATCGAGATGCACCATTTAGGCTGGGGCATCTGATCCCAGATCCGGCGGATGACCGGAGCCAGCTTGAAGGGCAGCCGGCCGGCGCAGATCAGCACGTCCGACTGGCGAGGTGAGAAGGCCTGCCGCTCCATCCCGAACCGGGCGATGTCGTAGCGGCTGGCGGCGGTGGCCATGAACTCGATAGCACAACAGGCCGTCCCAAACGGCATCGGCCAGAGCGAATTCTTACGGGCCCAGTTGGTGAGATCGCTCAGTTTGGCGGTCACCCAGTTGGGGGAGACCCCGGAAACTTCGGTAGTGAGCGGTTCACCCGGTTGGGTCAATTCCATTCCAGCGCTCCCCGCTTCCAGACGTAGACGTATCCGACCGCAAGGATCACGACGAACACGAACATTTCCACCAGCAAAAGGCCGCGGATCTCCTTCATCTGCTGGAAGGCCGCAGCCCATGGAAGCATGAAGACGGTTTCGATATCAAAGACGATAAACAGCATCGCGACGAGGTAGAACTTGACCGAGAAGCGCTCACGGGCCTGGCCCAGGACGGGCATGCCCGACTCATAGGGCGCAATCTTCCCGGGGGTGCGGCGGTAGGTCGAGAAAATGTGGGAGACCGCCAGCATGAGAATCGCGTTCGCGATGACGAGCGCGATGACCAGCAACAACGGGATGTATGGTTGGAGCATCGATGAAGCCCCGATTCGTGAAAAGATTCACGTGCAGGCGGGTAAGTTAATGTTCGCCAAGGACGAACGGTAGCCTCGGGTTCGGAGTGCCACAGGCCCTCAACACCCTCTATATTGCCGCCCGTCCACGGGGACGGAGCCCATTCCGTCCGCCATTGTTCGCCTCACCGCCTGTCTGCCCAACACTATGTCCATCAAGTCCGACCGCTGGATCCGCCGGCTGGCCCAGGAGCACAGGATGATCGACCCTTTTGTGGAGGGCCAGGTCCGATCGGTGGACGCGCACGGGCGTAAGGTGATCTCCTACGGGGTGTCATCCTACGGCTATGACATGCGGGTGGCGCCCGAGTTCAAGATCTTCACCAACGTACTTTCGGCAATAGTCGACCCCAAGGAGTTCGACAGCCGGAGTTTCGTGGAATTCGAGGGTGAGGTCTGCATCGTTCCGCCGAACAGCTTCGCGCTGGCCCGGTCGGTGGAGTACTTCCGGATCCCGCGTAACGTCCTGACCATCTGCGTGGGGAAGAGCACCTACGCCCGGTGTGGTATCATCACCAACGTGACGCCGTTCGAGCCCGAGTGGGAAGGACATGTCACGCTTGAAATCTCCAATACCACCCCGTTGCCCGCCCGCATCTACGCCAACGAGGGGATCTGCCAGGTCCTGTTCTTCGAGGCCGATGCCGACGACGTGTGCGAGGTGAGTTACAAGGACAAGGCTGGCAAGTATCAGAAGCAGACGGGGGTGACGCTACCGAAATTGTAGAATGATGAATGGCGGAATGGTCGAGGAGGCCGCGGCGAGCGCAGGGCTTCGCCACCGCCCCAGCGCTTTCTGCCATTCCGCCATTCCAAACGGGCGTTTCCTCACAGGAAATAGGCATCCGCATCATATAGTTTAGGGTTGGTCTTCTAGTTTCTGGTTAGTCTTCGTCGTTCCCCATCCAAGCGCGGTACTCATGCGTTCCCTGCTCCGCCTCGCCTTGGCCGGCGCGGCATTGATTGCTTGTAACCTCAACCAGTCGCCGGGCCCCAGCTCCATCGAAGATCAGGTCACCACCGACGCCTTCGGGCCAGGCCCCACTGGCGGCGGGACACTTTGTCGCCCCCTAATGACGTCACCTCGGTAAAGCCGGCCGATCGAAATCGGCCGCCCAGTGCCCGCCGGCGATCACCGTGCGCGAGCACCAAGGGCGAGGGCGACTGCATGGGTCTACAGGAGGCCGGTTAGATTTCTCGCTATTCACCCGGGCGGATTACGCCGCCCTTTGTTTTCTCGGACTGGACGGTCCATGCGATACCTGTTGCTTGCCTTCACGTTGGCCGCGCCGCTCGCCGCGCAGCAACCCACAACACCCCCTACGCCACAAGCACCCAAGGCTCCGAAACCCAGCACCCAGACAAGCCTGCGTCCCGCGGTCGCCGATACCGGCATCTTCGCGCCGATCGATCTTCCACCGGGGAACGAGATTCGGCGGGTGAATGGCGCCCCAGGTCCCAAATACTGGCAGCAGCGAGTCGACTACTCGATCAAGGCCATCCTGGATACCGCCGCGAATCGGCTGACCGGCACGATGGCGATCCGGTACACCAACAATTCTTCCGACACGCTGACTCGAGTGTGGATGCAGCTGGACCAGAACCTCTTCAAGCCGGGAAGCGTCGGATCCCTGCTCAATTCCGAGGAGAGCCGGTTCGGTGGAGGCGGGTTTCAGGGCGGGTTCGAAATCCCGTGGATCGTGCAGTCTCAGACCGGGATGCGAGCGGCCAAGCCTCTCAAGCCTCCAACGGCAGTCGGCCTGCAGCAGAAGCTTCGGACCCGGGTGGACGACACCATGATGGAGGTCTACCTCACGACGCCGCTGGCGCCGGGGGCGACGACCCAGTTCGACCTCTCTTACGCGTTCAACATTCCAGAGCATGGCGCCGACCGCATGGGGCGGGATGGAACTCTCTACGAGCTCGCGCAATGGTATCCCCGCATGGCCGTCTACGACGATGTCCATGGCTGGAATACCCTCCAGTACCTGGGCCAGGGGGAGTTCTATCTGGAGTATGGTGACATCGACTACGAAGTCACAGTCCCGGCTGGGTACATCGTCGCGGGAACCGGCACGCTTCAGAATCCCCGTCGAGGTCCTGACCGCGTCGCAGCGGACCCGCCTGGCTGCGGCGGCGCGTTCGGACAGCATCACGCACATCGTCACCGCTGACGAGCTCACCAGCGGTGCGGCCCGGCCTCGCAGCTCCGGCACTCTGACATGGAAGTTCAAGGCCACCAAGGTGCGGGATGCGGCCTGGGCGGCAAGCCCGGAATACCTCTGGGACGTCTCCTCGTGGAAGGGAATCGTCGCCAACGCCTACTACCGGCCCAGCGCGATCGAGACCTGGAAGGACGCGGCGGACATGAGCCGCTACTCCATCATGGAATACAGCACCCGTTGGTTCTCCTATCCCTATCCCCAGATCTCCGCCGTCGAGGGACCAGTATCGGGGATGGAGTACCCAATGGTCGCGATGGAAGTCCAGAGGGAGACGGCAAAGAGGACCTCTACAGCGTCGTCACCCATGAGATCGGTCACATGTGGTATCCCATGACCGTCGGGATCGGACGAGCGCCGCTATGCCTGGATGGACGAAGGGTTCAACACCTTCATCAACACCTTCAGCGAAGAGGGGTACTTCAAGCGGGATGACATGACGCGCCGCCGGGGAGAGGCCTCGTACGTCCTGCAGATCGATCAGATGCCGACGGCACAACCGATCATGACCTATGCCAATCGCTACCGCACCGGCTCCAATCTGGGGTCGCTGGCGTACGTCAAGCCGTCGATCGGACTCCTGACCCTGAGAAACAAGATCCTGGGACCTGAAGTCTTCGATTCGGCGTTCCGGGAGTACACCAGGCGCTGGGCCTTCAGGCATCCCCAGCCGGCGGATTTCTTCCGCACGATCGAGGATGTGAGCGGCCGGGATCTCGACTGGTTCTGGCGCGGCTGGTTTCTCAGCACCGCGGCGCTGGATCAGTCGGTCGATACGGTCACCCAATCTGCGGGGCAATGCCAGGATCGTGATCCGCAATCTCGGGACAGCAGGTGATGCCGGTCGAACTGCAGGTAACGTTCGGGGATGGTACCACCAAGCTGCTCGAGTATCCCGGTCGAGATCTGGTATGCGGGAGACAAGTACGTTGCCAAGATCATGACGGACCAGACCATCACCGCGGCAACGGTCAATCCCGACGGGCAGTTCCCCGATATCAATCCGGCGAACGACGGATGGAAGGCTGCGCCGACGCCGTAGGCGGCGATTTGATCCGGCAGGCGTCTATTGGATGACGCTGCGCCGAGAGCCGACACTGAAATTAGAAGGGGGGGCCCCCTGATGGGGGCGTTCAGCGGTTGGATCCGATCAGTATCCGCGGTTTTCTGATGACGGTCCGACAGGAGTCCGGGCAGATATTCAATAACAGGGGGGCCCCCTACTGGAGGCCCCCCTGAGTGCGCCAAACCTCGAGTCACCTCCTCTCGAGGCACCTCCCTTCTCTGCCTCGCCCTACTGCGGAACCGACACCTGCCAGAACCCACTCAGCATGTCGCTGGCATAGACCGACCCGTTATAGAGCTGCACCCCCCAAGTGAGGGTATTCCCCGACCCACCAGGCTGAATCCGGCCAGCTCTCGGCTGGCCATGCTCCCGCTGATGATCCCGGAGATGTCCAGCGCTACTACGCCCGCATTGTAGAACGCCGCGTACAGAATCTGATTGGGTTCATCCACCCAGAAGTTGTGGGTCCCAGCATTCGCGATATGGAAGAACCCGACCTCCACCGGAGCCGTGAGGTCGGAGACATCCACCACGTGAATGTCGCCTGAGGCGTTGGACCCGTTGAACGGTCCCTCCTCCCCGATAAACAGGTATCGCTTCTCTCCGTTGGGATTCCAGAACCACCACCCGTTGTGGGTTTCTCCGCCGAAACCGAGCGTGTGGCTGAGCTGAACCGGGTGGCTTGGGGAGCCTCCGTGGGAGCCATTCCCGACATCGAAAATGTACAGGCCTTCGTCCCAGGCGAACACGAAGGCGTAGCCGTCGCGCACGAAGGTATCGTGAATGCAGTAGTGATCAGGTATCGGCGTGCTGCTGGCCGTCGTGATGGTCCCCGCTCCCGCTTGGGAGAGATCAAAAATCATCAGCGCGCAGTTGGCAGGATCCTTGGCTGTAAACGCGTAGAGTTTTCCGCCGATGTCCGCCAGTGTACCGGTGTGCAGATCCTGCAGACACGGTAGTCTTGGCCCGGAACACCGGCGTTCCGGGACTGGTGAGCTCATAGACGTAGATCCCCGAGCCGGGGCCACCCTCGGCAGTGAAGACCAGCCACGCCCCATCCTCCGACACTTGGATGTCACTCACCGTCCCGATGTTCGGCGTGATGATCGAGTCGTACAAAACCGGAGCGCCACTGCCGTCCAGTTGCCAGATGAAGACGGCGTTACCGTTGCCGCCCCAGGTACCGGTGTAGCCGAACCCATCCTTGACCCAGAGATCCGAGGTAGTGCGGCTCGGGAACATTGTTCCCGCCACCCAAGATCGAGAAGCTGAGCGGGACGATTGCCTTCGAGTCGAAGGTGACGGTACCGAGCCCGGTTACCGTCGCGGTGACCGTCGTGGTGCCCGCGGTCGCGCCCATTGCGTGGACCACCGAAGCCGTGCCGTCCAATCCTGTCGTGTTGTTGGCCGCGGAGATGCTGCCGCCACCCGAGGTGAGCGCCCAACTCACGCTTTGACCGGACACGGGGTTGTTGTACTGGTCGGTAACCTTGACCTGGAGGTTCTGCGGCAGAGGCTGGCTGACTTTCCCCACCTGACCATCCCCGCCCGACTTCACGAACAGCGTCGGAGGTCCCGCCTCGCCTGTCGCCGTGAAGACCACCGCGCCATATCCCGACGCCGAGGCGCGAACCGTCTGAGAGCCGAGCTGGGTGCCGAGGGTCGCGACCGCTTCTGCGATTCCCTGCGCATCGGTCACCGAACTGGCCGGCGTCACACTGCCGCCACCCGAGGCCACCTGCCAGGAGACGGTGAGTCCGTCTACCGGACCGCTCCCGTTGCTGACCTTCACCGAGTAGGGCTGCAGCGCGGTCCCGACCGGCGCGGTCTGGTTTGCCCCGGCCTCCACGGTGATGGCCCCACCGGAGCTGCTGGTGGAGTCGGAGCCGCACGCGACAGCAACAAGAAGACAGAGAGCCCCACCTGAACGTCGAATCATCCAGTGCCTCCGTAGGGTTCCACTACATGTCATGCTGGTGCTCGTGCATCATGCTCGGCGCCTCGTCAAGCAGACGCGCCATAGCGCCCCATTCGGTGGCCGCGCAATTGCCAAGACGCACGCACCCCGAGACTCAGCGATCGAACCGATTCCTTGCCGTAGAAGGCCTCAATGTCGAACAGTCCGCCATTCACGTTCTTCACGTTGCCGAACGTGCCCTCGGCGAAAGGCTGCAGGTCGAGCCGCCCCTGGGCGAGGGAAAAGCCGTAGCCGTACCCGATGGTCAGAAGGGTCCAGCGCGTGGTTCCCAGAATCGAATTTTCCAGGTGAGGCCTTACCGAGCGGAACGGATCGATGGTCCGCATGTCCTCGGGGCGTTCGGTGCGTTCCAGCCTGAAGTAAGGACGATGGCGACCCACCGTCCATGCACCTTCGGTAAGGAGACTCCTGAAAACAAAGAAGCCGTCGGCTTCCTCGGTCCGGGCCCACTCCGCCAGTCCGTACACCTTGGAGTTTCCTACCGGACCCTCGTAGCGGGCAGAGACATCCCACTTCCAGGCATCGGTCCCGGCGCCAGGCCGGTGCTCGGGAGAATGGACCTTGGCCCGGGATCCCTGCACCTCGAGATGCCGGACTGGAATGACCGTTAGCCTGAGGGCCCAGGAGTCACCGAAGCGCCATTCGTCGCCGGTCTTGATGAGTGGCCACTGGTCGGGACGTTCCGGCTCGTCGCCGTCAAACAGCGATCCTTCCGCAATCACGGGCCCAGCCCGGAAGCCGGCGATCGCCACGGCGCGCTCCAGAATCTGGGCGAGATGGTGATTGACCGGGTACCTCACGGGCGGACGACTCATCGGATCGTCGGTGCCGAATGGGACGAACCCCTTCCCTGCGCTCAGCGACAGTCGAGCGGAACCATCCAGAGTCCCCAGCAGATCGACTCCGGAGATCATCAACTCATGCGCGTAGGTGTGCGGGTGCCGGCGATCGTTGAAGCCTTCACCCCAGACTCCGGGTGCCAGCTCCCCGTCGGGAATGGTCTTCCCTTCCAGGTTGAGCGTTCCCGAGAAGCGGAGATGATCGTTGAGCGCACTGGCGTGCAGCATCACCACTGGCTGCACCACTCGCAACTCATCGAGTGTGCTGCCACCCGGAATCGGATCTACGGATGTGTAGAGCGGAATGAGTTGGGCTGCCAGGCGGGCCGTGATGGGGGATTGGGCCTCGACCTGCTGAGTGAGAACCAGTGCCAGCAGTACACTCGTGGCGACCGGTCGGATCAAATGGCCGCCTCAGCCGCGACCTCGTCCCGGGCAGTGGCGTTGGCCACCATGTAGTCGTAGTACAGCCGGGTAATCCAATCGATACGGATTTCCTTGGGACAGGCCTCCTGACATTCGCCGTGCCAGGTACACCCGCCGAATCCCTCGGCGTCCATCTGCTCGACCATGGAGAGCGCCCGCCGGGACCGCTCGGGCTGGCCCTGGGGCAGCATGCCGAGGTGACCCGCCTTCGCGGCGGTGAACAGCATGGCCGAAGCATTGGGGCACGCTGCGACGCAGGCACCGCAGCCGATGCACTGGGCGGCGTCCATCGCGGCATCCGCATCGCCCTTGGCGATGGGTAACGCATTGGCGTCGGGAGCGCTCCCGGTAGAAACCCCGATGAACCCACCGGCGGCTATGATGCGGTCGAACGCACTCCGGTCCACGACCAGGTCCTTCAGCACGGGGAAGGCCCGGGCGCGCCAGGGTTCGATGTAGATCGTGTCCCCGTCCCTGAAGCTCCGCATGTGCAGCTGGCAGGTGGCCGTCCCACGCGACGGGCCGTGTGCCACTCCATTGATCATCATGCCGCAGGAACCGCAAATCCCCTCGCGGCAGTCATGATCGAAAGCGATCGGCAGCTCACCCCGCTCGATCAGGCCCTCGTTCACCATATCGAGCATTTCCAGGAACGACATGTCGGGACTGATGGCCGTGGCCTGGTAGGTCACCAGCTTCCCGGCCGCAGCCGGGGAGGGTTGGCGCCAGACGTGGAGCGTGAGGTTCATGATCTACTTATAGCTCCGCGTCGTCAGGTGCACGTTCTCGAACTCGAGCGGTTCCTTGTGCAGCAGGGGCGGCTTCTCCGTGCCCTGGTACTCCCAGGCCGCCGCATAGCAGAACCGGCTGTCGTCGCGACGGGCTTCTCCATCTTCCGTCTGGTACTCCACCCGGAAATGGCCGCCGCAAGACTCCTCACGATGCACCGCGTCCACGCACATCACCTCGGCGAATTCCAGAAAATCGGCTACGCGACCAGCCTTCTCGAGAGCCTGGTTCAGCTCCTCTCCCCCACCGGGCACACTCACATTCTCCCAGAACTCCCGGCGCAGGGCAGGAATCGACTTGAGAGCGGCCTGCAGTCCCTCGGCACTTCGGGCCATGCCGCAGTTGTCCCACATGATCTTGCCCAGCTCCCGGTGGAACGAATCGACGGTTCGTTTGCCGCGGATCGAGATGAGACGCTTGGTGCGCCCCGCCACCTCCGCCTCCACCGCGCGGACGGCATCGTGATCCGCCTCCACCTTTTCCAATTTCGAGGTCGCGAGGTAGTCCCCGATGGTGTATGGCAGGATGAAGTAGCCATCGGCCAGGCCCTGCATCAGCGCGCTGGCACCGAGACGGTTGGCGCCATGATCGGAGAAATTGGCCTCTCCGATCACGAACAGGCCCGGGATGGTGCTCATCAGATCGTAATCCACCCACAGGCCACCCATGGTGTAGTGGACGGCGGGGTAGATGCGCATCGGCACACGATACGGATTCTCGTCGGTGATCCGTTGATACATCTGGAACAGGTTCCCGTAGCGCTCGCGGATCTTGTCTTCACCGAGGCGCCGGATGGCATCGGCGAAGTCCAGGAACACGCCTCGACCGCCGGGACCGACGCCGCGCCCCTCGTCGCATACTTCCTTGGCGGCGCGGGAGGCGATGTCTCGCGGAGAGAGATTGCCGTAACTGGGATATTTCCGCTCGAGGTAGTAGTCGCGCTCGCCTTCCACGATGTCACCCGGCGCCCTGTGGTCACCTTTCCGCTTCGGGA
Organism: uncultured Gemmatimonadales bacterium; assembly: GCA_963821525.1. GTDB lineage: Bacteria > Gemmatimonadota > Gemmatimonadetes > Gemmatimonadales > GWC2-71-9 > DATBGE01. The sequence continues at coordinate 1,225,194 of CAWGED010000005.1, forward strand.
CCCACACTCGGCCGTCATTCCGGAGCGACTCGCTCATGAGGGTCAGCTTGGACTGGTGGTCACCGGCGACCGGGATGCAGGTCGGATGGATCTGAGTGAAGCAGGGATTGCCGAAGGCAGCGCCCCGTTTGTAGGCGCGGTAGGTGGCGGTGACGTTGCAGCCCTTCGCATTGGTCGAGAGATAGAAGACGTTCCCGTATCCGCCGGTTGCCAGGACCACCGCATCGGCCAGCCAGGTCTCGACGGCCCCGTTCAACAGGTCGCGGGTAACGATGCCTCGCGCCACGCCATCCACGGTGATCAGGTCGAGCATTTCGTGGCGCGCGAACATGGCGACCGTTCCCGCGGCCACCTGTCGCTCCAGCGCCTGATAACAACCCAGCAACAGCTGCTGCCCGGTCTGGCCCCGGGCGTAGAATGTCCTGGAAACCTGGGCGCCACCGAACGACCGATTGGCGAGCAGGCCGCCGTATTCCCGCGCGAACGGAACGCCCTGCGCCACACACTGGTCGATGATGTTGACACTGATCTGGGCGAGGCGGTACACGTTGGCCTCTCGGGCCCTGAAATCGCCGCCCTTCACCGTGTCGTAGAAGAGCCGCCAGATCGAATCGCCATCGTTCTGGTAGTTCTTGGCCGCGTTGATGCCACCCTGGGCCGCGATGGAGTGCGCACGACGGGGACTGTCCTGGAAGCAGAAGCACTGGACCTTGTAGCCCAGCTCGCCAAGCGAGGCCGCGGCCGAGCCGCCGGCGAGACCGGAACCGACCACGATGACGGTGTACCGCCGCTTGTTGGCGGGGTTCACCAGCTTCATCTCGAACTTCCGCCGATCCCATTTTTCAGCGAGGGGGCCGGCGGGGATGCGCGCGTTTAGATCCATGCGACTCCTTCAGGTCGGTGGTCCTGTGTCATGGGTCATGAGTCTTGGGTCGTGGACCTGAATAGCTCTCGGACTCCCCGACCCACGACTCACGACTCAACTCCACCCTCACTTCAGCCACCCAAACCACACCGCGACCGGAATCACCGACATGCCCAGCCACACGATCAGCGCGATTACCAACGCGATGGGACGATGCCGGGGATTGGGCGATGGGCGGGCCACCCCAAGCGACCGGAGGCTGGCCCAGGTGCCGTGATAGACGTGGAGGCCAACCGCGATCAGCGCAATCAGGTAGAAAACGACTATCAGCGGGTCGCGGAATCCCACCACGAGGTTGTGGTAGACGTTGCCCTCGACGAAATCGGGATGGGCGGTGCCCCAGGTGAAGTGACTGAGGTGATAGACCAGGAAGACCAGGATCAACACCCCGCCCCATCGGAGCGTCTGCGACGCGAGGGTCGAGGCCTGCGGGACCTGCTTGGCGTACTGTACCGGTCTGGCCTTGCGGCTCATCACAGTGAGCTGAGTCGCGGCGACGACGTGCAGTATGAGAGCGGCCAGCAGGATGACCCGGCTGAGCAGCAGGAGCTCGTGCGCCGGACCGTGCAGCAGAGCGGCATACCCGTTGAGCTTCTCCGCTCCCGCGAAAGCCTGGAGGTTCCCCGCCATGTGGAGCACCAGCCAGACGATCATGATGAGACCGGTAATTCCCATCACGACCTTCTTGCCCAGCGTGGAGCGCCAGAAGGCGAGGATGCGGCTCACCCCAGCGCCTTCATCGTATCCATGACCGCCGCGGCGGACTTGTGCAGATCCGTCTTCTCCTGATCCGACAGCGTCACCGTGACGATCTGCTCCAGTCCCTTCCGGCCCAGCTTGCAGGGCACGCCGCAGAAAACGTCGCGTAGACCGTACTCGCCCTGGAGCCATGCGGCGCAGGGGAGAATCCGCTTCTTGTCGAGGGCGATGGATTCGGCCATCTGGACCGCCGCGGCGCTCGGCGCGTAGTAGGCCGATCCGGTCTTGAGCAGCGCCACGATTTCAGCACCGCCATTCCGGGTCCGGGTGACAATCGCGTCCAGCTTGGCCTGGTCAATCAGCTGAGTGACGGGAATGCCGGAAACCGTCGTGTAGGAGATGAGCGGCACCATGGTGTCGCCGTGTCCGCCCAGCACCATCGCCTGAATGTCTTCAACCGATACGTCGAGCGCCTCGGCCAGGAACGAGCGGTAGCGGGCGGTGTCGAGCACCCCCGCCATGCCGAGGACGCGTTCCCGCGGGAAGCCCGTCCCCTTCATTGCCACATAGCACATCACGTCCAGCGGGTTGGAGACCACGATCACAATCGACTGCGGCGCGACGCGCTTGATCTCCCGGCTCACCGCCTCGACGATCCCCGCGTTGGTCTTCACCAGGTCGTCCCGGCTCATGCCGGGCTTCCGGGCGATGCCGGCGGTCACGATGAAGAGTTCGGATCCGGCCGCTTCGTCATAACCATTGCTGCCGATGACGCGCGTGTCGAAACCTTCGATCGGTGCCGACTCCCACTGGTCGAGAGACTTGCCCTGAGGGACGCCTTCAATCACGTCCACCATGACGACGGAGCGGGCCAGCTGCTTTTCGGCGACGCGCTGGGCCGCGGTTGCACCCACGTTGCCAGCGCCGACGACGGTGATCTTGTTGAGCATTGGGATTGTAGAGTCGAGGTGAAGCTTGAAATTAGCGTGCAGAGGAAGAGGCTGGTAGGCCGCGGCGGTCACCCCGATTTCTTGCGGCGAGGTCTGCGACTCCGGCCGCGGCGCGGCGCGGTTTTCTCAGGCTCGCCGGGAATTCCCAACTTCCGAAGGCCTTCGTAGAGCACCACGCTCACCGCGTTGCCAAGGTTGAGGCTTCGCACGTCGCCCGGCATCGGAATCCGGAAGCACCGCTCCGGATGCTTCTCCAGGATCTTGGTCGGCAGGCCGTCGGTCTCATTACCGAAGACCAGGACGCTGTTGGTATTGAAGGGAGCCTCTCGGTAATCACGCTGGGCATTGGCGGAGAAGTAGAGGCAACGATCCCGGCTGATCGCATCGCGAAAGCGGAACCAGTTGGGATGCACCCAGAGATCGACCTTTTCCCAGTGGTCGATGCCGGCCCGCTTCACCGCGGTGTCGTCCAGGCTGAAGCCCAGCGGCTCGATCAGGTGCAGGGGCACATCAGCACCCACGCACAGCCGGGCAATGTTCCCGGTGTTGGGCGGGATCTGCGGGCAGATCAGGGCGACGTGAAGCGTCATGCGCAGGGACCCGGTCGCGGCTAGCCGCCCCGGGTGTGCATCTCCCGCAACGGGTCGGACCGCAGGCTCGTCAATGAATACAGTGCTCCGCGATGCGGCTCGGCCCCCCGGGCCTCGGCACCACGGTCGTCGCGTTCCTTCCAGGCCTGCACGATCTGCTCCCGGATCTCCTCGTCCGTGGCACCGCTCCTCAGCGGCTCCCTCAGGTCGACTCCCTCGTCGGCGTAGAGGCAGAGGAGGAAGTGTCCGTCGGCAGTCAGCCGGGAGCGATCACAGGTGCGGCAGAATGGCTGAGTCGTCGAAGCGATGATCCCGAAAGTCGTGCCGTCGCCGAGACGGAACCGTTCCGCTGGCGCGGCTGGATCGCTCCCGCTCACCAACGGTTCAATCCGCCCGTAGCGTCTGCTGAGACGATCCAGGATCTCGCGGCGGGAAACGACCTTCTCCAGACTCCATCCGGTGGCCCCACCCACATCCATGTATTCGATGAATCGCACTTCCCCGCCGAACGACTTCCCGAAATCGACCAGGTCTTCCAGCTCGTCGTCGTTGTACCCGCGCACAATCACGCTGTTGAATTTGACCGGCGTGAAGCCGGCATCGCGGGCAGCGGTGATTCCGGCGAGGACATCGCCGTGCTTGGCGCTCCGGGCGAAGGACTGCATCCGTTCCGGGCGCAGGGTGTCCAGGCTGACCGTCAACCTTTTCAATCCGGCTGCTCGCAACGGGGTCGCCTGAGTCGCGAGCAGAATTCCGTTCGTCGTCAGGGCGAGATCGGTCAGCTCAGGACGCGAGGCCAACCGATGCACCAGGTCGGGAAGACCGTGACGGAGAAGCGGCTCGCCACCGGTGAGCCGGATCTTGCGGACTCCGACGCTGGCGAAGATTCCGGCGAGCCGGTCGAGCTCTTCGAAAGAGAGGATCGAGCTGCGTGGGAGCCACGCGTACTCGGCTTCGGGCATGCAGTACCCGCACCGCATGTTGCAGCGATCGGTGACCGAGATCCGCAGGCTGGTGAGCGGCCGGCTGAACTGGTCAACCACAACCGTTCGCTGGTTCAATGCCCTGGTCGGCCCGAGAGCGCTAGCCATGCCGTCCACCTGCGGCGCCGATGGCGACCTCTTCCGGCGCATTTGCAGCGTGTGCGGCCGCCGGGTTCACCCAGTCCGAGCTGCCATCGGCGTACCACTCACGCTTCCAGATCGGCACCCGGCGTTTCAACTCTTCAATCACGTAGCGGCACGCCTCGAACGCCTCGCCGCGGTGCGGTGCTGCCACGGCGATCGCGACCGCTGCCTCTCCCACTTCGAGCGTTCCGATCCGGTGGGAGAGCGCAACTCGTACCGGCCACTTGGTCTCCGCCTCAGCTACGATCACGGCGCATTCCGCTTCGGCCATCGGGGCATAGGCCGAGTATTCCAGGCGCTTCACTTCCCTGCCGGCGTGATGGTCACGGACCAGTCCCACAAAAGATGCGATCCCGCCACGATCCGAGGCGCCGACACTCGCAAGCAATGATGCAAGGTCGAGGGGGTGTTCGGTCAGATAAGGTGAACTCATCTCAACCTCCAGCCAGAGGCGGGAGGAGAGCCACCTCGTCTCCCTCACGAAGCGGCGAATCGACTGTCGCATGGACCGCGTTGATGGCGCTGAGAGGACGGGTGGGAAGGCGGTCGGCTTGGGGGAATTCGTCGCGCAGCTGGCGAACCAGATCGGAGACTGTCGCCGGAGCCGGCAACGAGACCTCTACGGTATCCCGCCCAATCCAGTCGGCGTAGCTGGCGAACAGGAGCACCTTGACCGTTACAGTCTCAACCGAAGCAGTCATTCTGAGCAGTATAATCGCTTATCGGATGCGGGGCCCACCCGGTCCCCTGAAACGAAGAGAGCCGGGCTGGCCCGGCTCCCATTACTCCACGAAGGCTCTGATCCTCAGATCACTCGGAATGGGGCTGAGAATCAGCCGATTCCGGAGTCTCGTCCGCCACTAAAGCCCGCAACTCCTTGCTGGGCTTGAACACAGGCACCGGACGCGCGGCCACTTCAACCGGATCGCCGGTGCGTGGATTCCTCGCCATGCGAGTCTTCCGGCGGCGGATCTTGAAGGTGCCGAAGCCGCGTACCTCTATGTTGTGTTGATTCTTAAGTGCTTCCTTGACCGCGTCCAAGAACGCGTCGACCACTCGCGCGCAATCTTTCTTGGAAATCATGGGGCCCGCCGTGCGCGCGATGGAGGCGGTGACCTGTTCTACGAGATCGGCCTTCGTCATGCGTTCCCCCCTGGAGGGTCTCATGCCCGGCTCGGTCCCTAGCAGCAAGGCTGCATGAGACACTACGAGCTTACACGTTGACTGTCAAGGGGTTGGCCCATCCGGGCGGGGTGACCCGCCAATCATTCGCACGAATTCGGCAAAGTGGGGGTAGGCGTCATGCGGTCCTGGGGAGGCTTCCGGATGGTATTGGACGGCAAAGACCGGAAGTGCTTTGTGCCGAATGCCTTCCACCGTTCCGTCGTTGAGATTGACGTGAGTGACCTCCAAATCGCTCGCCCCGGGGACGGCGCCCTGCTCGCCCTGAACCGCAAAGCCGTGGTTCTGCGACGTTATAAGTACTTGTCCTGTACGGAGATCCCGCACTGGGTGGTTACCGCCGCGGTGCCCATAGGGCAGTTTTACCGTCTCTCCCCCAAACGCGAGGCCCAGGAGCTGGTGGCCAAGGCAAATGCCGAACGTGGGCAGCCCTGATTCGGCCAGTTCCTTGATGTTCTGGATGGCGTAACCCACCGCGGCCGGGTCGCCAGGCCCGTTTGAAAGGAAAAGTCCGGCCGGCTTCCTCTTTTGTACTTCCTTCACGGTCATGGTCGCCGGAACCACCGAGACCCTGCACCCCGAGGCCGCCAGCATCCGCGCAATGTTGCGCTTCATGCCGTAGTCATAGGCCACAATCAGCGGTCCATCCCCCTCCTGATAGGCCTTCGGCGTCGTCGCCCGGGACGCGAGGTCGAGCCCGTTCATCGAAGGAGAATCCATCAGCTGCAGCGTCAACTGCGGCGTCGGTTCCCTGCCCTCCGCAATCACGCCGCGCATGGCTCCGCGTTCCCGGATGTGCCGGGTGAGTCGCCGGGTGTCCACGTTCTCGATGACCGGAATGCGTGATTCGGCAAGCCATTCGTCGAGCGGACGCGTGGACCTCCAGTTGGAGGTGTGGCGCGACATCTCCCTCACCACAACTCCGGTGATCTGAGGCTTGCCCGATTCCATGTCTTCGGGATTGACCCCATAGTTGCCGATCATGGGGGCGGTCATGACCACGATCTGTCCCAGATAACTCGGGTCGGTGAAGACCTCCTGGTACCCACTCAGGTTCGTGGTGAAGACCACCTCCCCGAACGCCGAGTCCAGTGGGCGCAGAGTCGTCCCGGGATACCAGGTCCCGTCCTCCAGCAATACGAAAGCGGGGCGATCGGTCATCCGGTCACCCCGCGTGAAGTCTTCTCCATAGTGCCTCGAGTTACGGTGCCGGCTTGGATGGCTGCGGTGCCGGAGCCTGTGACCCCTGACCCGCGGCGTCGTTGCTGGGCGTAGTGGGAGTGGCACCTTCCAACGGAATCGGTGCGGGCGCCGCGGGGGCCGGCTGGTTCTGCAGCTGCTCGAGCACCTCGCTGGATGCACCGCTACGGGTCGGCGAGACGATGGACAGCAACAGCGACAGGAAGAGGAAGGTGCCGCCGCAAATCCAGCTCATCTTGGTAAGCAGGTTGGCCGCCTGACGGCCACCAACCACGAGATCGGTGGTGCCTCCGCCGAGAGAGGCGAGACCACCTCCCTGCCCGGCCTGAAGCAGCACGACGGCCGCGAGCAGCAGCCCGTCCAGGATCAGCAGAACTAGCAAGAGATAGTACATGGCGGCCGCAAAACTAATCAGGGGGCCATCTTGTCGGTAGGGGCGGTTTTCTTACAGCTGCACCAGTTCGGACCAGCCTTCCGGATCGAGACTCGCACCGCCGACCAGCACTCCATCGATCTCGTCTTGCGCCACCAGAGCCTGGACATTGCCCTTGTTCACGCTGCCGCCGTAGAGCACCGTCGCCCGACCGCCAAGGCCGAGTTCCGCCACGACGCCGCGAACCGCTCGATGGACCTCGGCAGCGTCCTCTGGTGTGGCGTTCTTGCCGGTACCGATAGCCCAGACCGGTTCGTAGGCGATCAGAACGCGGGCGAGATCGGCGGGCGAAAGATTGTGCAGTCCTTCTCTCAGCTGCCTGGTCACGACCGACTCGGTCTGCTGGGCTACACGTTCTGCCAGCGTCTCCCCGACGCACAACATCGGGGTCAGTCCTGCCTCGAGAAGCGCCCGCACCTTTCGGCGGGTCTCCGCGTCGGTCTCCCCGAAGACATGTCGCCGTTCGGAGTGACCCACCAACGCTCCGGTTGCCCCAGCACCCTTGGCGAGCTGGATCGACGTCTCTCCAGTGAAGGCACCTTTCGGTTCCCAGTGCACATCCTGAGCGCCGACGCTGATGTCGGGACGTCCCTTCAGCGCAGTACTGGCTGCCTCGATGGACACAGCGGAAGGAAAAAACCAGTATGAGCGGCCTTCCTGGGGCCGAGTCCGGGCGAGAAACGTCGCCGCGAAAGCCCGGGCGTCTCCCGGAGGGAGATGCATTTTCCAGTTAGCGGCGTAGACGAGAGTGCGCATCAGGCATCGTCCAGGGCGGCGACACCCGGGAGTGTCTTCCCTTCGAGGAATTCGAGAGATGCCCCGCCACCAGTGGAGACGTGAGTCATCTTGCTGTCGAGTCCCGCTTGCGCGACGGCCGCCGCAGAGTCGCCACCGCCGACGACGGTGATCGCGCCGCGACCGGTGGCATCGGCGAGAGCATGAGCCACCGCGAGGGTTCCGTGATCGAAGGGCGGAGTTTCGAATACTCCCATCGGTCCATTCCATACCACGGTGCCGGCAGCGGCGATGCGCGACGCGAAGTCCTTCTCGGTCTTGGGGTCGACGTCGAACATCGCCCAGCCGGCGGGAATCTTCTCTCTCGCCACCACCTTCGTCTCCACGTCGCTCTTGAGTTCCTGGGCGATGACTGCGCCGACCGGCAGGACCAGCCGGTCCCCACCCTTCTTGATCAACTCCTTCGCCAGCTCCACTCGGTCTTCCTCGACCAGCGATTTCCCGGTCTCGAGGCCCATCGCGCGGAAGAAGGTGCAGGCCATCGCACCTCCGATCAGGATCGCATCGACCCGGGGTAACAGGTTCTCGATCAGATCGATCTTGCCGGAGACCTTGGCTCCTCCGAGCACGGCGACGAAGGGGCGCTTCGGTTGATGGAGCGCTTCGCCCAGGTACTTGAGCTCGCGTTCCATGAGAAATCCCGCGACCGCAGGCTTGAGCAGCGTGGCGACCGCCTCGGTGCTCGAGTGAGCGCGGTGGGCCGAACCGAACGCGTCATTCACGTAGAAGTCGCCGAGGCCTGCGAAGGTCTTCGCGAGTTCGGGGTCGTTCTTTTCCTCGCCCGGGTAAAACCGAGTGTTCTCCACTATGGCGACCCCGCCGCGGGGAAGCCGCTTGGTGACGGTCACCGCGTCCGGTGCGGCGGGATCCGCGATGAAGCTCACCGGAGCGCCGAGCAGTCGCTCCAGCTCCAGGGCGCAGGGTGTCAGGGAGTATTTGGGATCAGGTCCGCCCTTGGGTCGTCCCAGGTGGGATAACAGCACCACCCGGGCGCCCTTCTCCCGCAGGTAGGTAATGGTGGGCAGCGACGCGCGGATCCTGGTGTTGTCGGTGACCACACCGTCCTTGATCGGACAGTTGAAGTCCACCCGCACGAGAGCCCGTCGTCCGTCCAGGGCCGCGGGCTGGAGATCACGAAGAGAGCGTTTCATCCGGGACGGGATCGTGGTCAGGGTTGGAGGGCGGACACGAGGTCCGCCCGAACGGGTTGCAGGGGCGACCCTTGCGGTCGCCCTGCTATAACCGCTGCCCGATGTACCGAATCAGATCCACGCACCGCGCGGAATAGCCCATCTCGTTGTCGTACCAGGACGAGACATGGACCAGGGTGCCTTCCAGCACGTTGGTGAGGGCGAGGTCTACCGTGCTCGAGCTCAGGTTGCCGATATAGTCGGCTGAAACGAGCGGCTCGTCGCTCACCGCGAGAATTCCCTTGAGCGACCCCTTGGCGGCTTCCTGGAAGGCGGCGTTCACTTCTTCGATGCTGGTGCTCTTCTTCACCGTGCAGGTGAGATCCACGAGCGAGACGTCCGCGGTCGGCACGCGCAGGGCCACACCGTCGATCTTGCCCTTCACCTCCGGAATCACGAGGCTGGTGGCCTTCGCGGCCCCGGTCGTGGTCGGAATGATCGACATGGCCGCGGCACGGGCGCGCCGCAGATCCTTGTGAGGCAGGTCGAGGATGTTCTGGTCGTTGGTATAGGAATGGACCGTGGTCATGAACCCGTTCACGAAGCCGAACTTGTCGATCACCACCTTCACCACCGGCACGAGGCAGTTCGTGGTGCAGCTGGCATTCGAGATGACGTGATGCTTCGCCGGGTCGTACTTGTCGTGGTTGACCCCCATCACGATCGTGATGTCTTCCTTCTTGGCCGGGGCCGAGATAACGACCTTCCTGGCCCCCGCCTCGAGGTGCTTCGCCGCCTGATCGCGATCGGTGAAGCGCCCGGTGGATTCGAGGACCAGATCGACCCCCAGATCTTTCCACGGGAGCTTGGCGGGATCCTTCTCCGCCAGGACTTTGATGGAGTCGCCGTTCACCACGATGGCGTCTCCCTTGGCCGAGACATCGCCGTCGTACCGGCCATGGACCGAGTCGTACTTGAGAAGATGGGCCAGCGTCGCGGTATCGGTGATATCGTTCACCGCCACGAAGTCGATGTCCTTGGCGCCCATCTTCTGAGCAGCCCGCACCACGTTACGCCCGATCCGGCCGAAGCCGTTGATCCCGACCTTGATGCTCATTCCTCCTCACTCCCCACCAATGGTTGATCCCAGGTCAATTCCGCCGGTTCACGTCACGCGATCGGTACCGTCGCGCGAGCAAAGGTAACCGCTTCCACGCGCGCCGCTCCAGCCTCGGCCAACGCGAGCGCCGCGGCGGCGAGAGTCGCCCCGGTGGTGAACACATCGTCCACCAGGACCAGGCGCTCCGACCGGATCGGGGCCGCTCGAAAGGCCCCCTCCACGTTCGCCTTTCTGGCCTCAGGAGTGAGGGCGGTCTGAGTCGCCGTCTCCTGCACCCGGCTGAGCAGATCCTCTCTCACCGACAGTCCGCGCAGGGCTCCCAGCGCCCGGGCGATGCGCTCGCTCTGGTTGTAGCCGCGGCGCCGCAGCCTCTGCAGAGCGAGAGGAACCGGAACGAGTACGACCCCCGGTTCCAGCGGCTCCAGGCGTCGCATGCTGCGCGCCGCTACGTCCGCCACTCTCCACCAGCCCTCGTACTTGAGTTGATGGATGGCTCCTCTGACCGAGCCGTCGAACCATACCGCGCTCCGGACCCGTTGCAGCGCGCTGGGCCAGGCCTCGCAGATCCGGCAGCTGATTCCCGGGTCAAGCGGCTGGCCACAACGGGCGCAAACCGGCTCCGGGAGTCTGCGCCACCGGCTCTGGCACAGTTCGCAAACCAGCGAGTCTCCGGCACGCTCCTCGACCGCTTCGTGACACAGGAGACACTCCGACGGTAACAGCAGCCGCTCGGCCGCCAGAAGAGTCCGGGTGACGTCAGCGAAGCGCATCGTTCACCGCCGCCTTCATTACTTCAATCGGCGGCTCTTCGTCGGGGAACCACCGGCGGAAAGACTGTGCTCCCTGCGCTACCAGCATGGCCCGACCATCCGCCGCCCGCAAACCGCCCTGTCGCATGAGACGAACCCAGGCGGTTTCCCCCGGTGCATAGATCAGATCCAACGCGATCTGCGCTTCCGGAGCATCATCCACGGCGAGGGGGAGGTGATCTCCCGGATGAAGGCCCAGAGGAGTGGCGTTGATCATCACCTCACACTCGGCGGAACGGGCCAGTGCCACGCCTTGATCCTTCGCCCACTGTTCGAACGCCTGTCGCCTGGAGGGATCGCGCGATCGTACGGCAACGGCAGCCCTCGCCTCCCTCGCCGCGGCGACAACCGCCCGGGCAGCCCCACCGGTTCCCGCTACCAGCCACGCGTTGGTGGGCGCCTCGAGCAGGCGCAGCGCCTCTTTCAGGCCGTCTACGTCGGTATTGTCGCCGACCACCGCCGTATCATCGCCCCAGAAGGTGTTGCACGCTCCCAACCGTTGGACTCGATCGCTCGGCCGGGTAATCGCTTTGGCGGCGGTCTCTTTATGGGGGATGGTGACGTTCCCGCCGCCGCCGGCTCTCGCGAGTGCGGTGACCAGTCCCGGGACGTCGGCGGCATTGCAGCGGAGCGGGACGTAGGTGGCATCGAGGCCCAACGCTCGGAACGCCGCGTTGTGCATCGCGGGGGATAGCGTGTGCTTGAGGGGATCGCCGAGGATGGCGAAGACCCGGGTGCTACCGCCGATCACCCGATCGCTCCCGCACCAGGCGATCCGTCGCGGCATCGGTCAATTCGGCGAGGTCGTCGTAGGTCTGACGGTAGCCTTCGAGATCGCCACCGAAGGGGTCGCGCACTTCGGCCGATTCCCCCACGCGGCCGGCATACTCGCCAAGCACAAAGACCTTCTCAGCGCCACCGAGGTCGGTGACGCGCGCACGGTGATGGCGCGACATAGTGAGAATGAGATCGGCTTCCTGCGTCATCTCTCGAGTGAGCAACCGGGCCCGGTGCTCCGAGAGATCCAGCCCGTGTTCCAGAGCGATGAGATAGGCCCCCTCCGAGACCGGAGCGCCATCCCATGCCCCGGTGCCGGCCGAGGCTACCGTAACCCCATCCACGCCCCGTCGCTCCAACGCCTCGCGCAACAGGATCTCGGCCATCGGACTGCGGCAGGTGTTTCCCGTACAGATCAGCAAGACCCGAGTCATGGCTTCAATGTAAGGAGTAAGAGGTCAGGGGTAAGGAGGGATGTGGGGATGTTTGGATTGAGGGATTGAAGGATGTGGTAGTTGGGATTGGGGACTGCCTACGAATCGCATCCTCACATCCTCACATCCTCAACATCCCTCAATCCAAACATCCAAACATCCCTCAATCCCTTACTCCTCACTCCTACTGTCTCCAGCGCTCTTCGCGATCAGCTCCGCCAGCCGCAGATCCTCGGCTGTGGTGACCTTGAGATTCCGCTCCGAACCCGGCACCAGGCGAACCTCGTGGCCCAGTCGTTCCACCAGCGCCGCGTCATCGCTCGCGCCTTCTCCACCGGCGGCGGCATGGGCCTGAACCAGAAGTTGTCGGGGAAAACCCTGCGGAGTCTGTGCCCGCCACAGCCGATCCCGAGGAACGGTGCGCTCCACCGTGTGTGCTCGACGGTCCCCTGCTCTCCTTCACGGTGTCGCTGAGTGGCAGGGCTGGGACGGCGCCGACCCCGGTTCGGGCGGTCTGGATCACGGCGTCAACGACCGCTCGCTCCACGAAGGGCCTTGCCGCGTCGTGGACCAGCACGATCTCGCACGCGGGAGACAGGGCTTCCAGTCCGGCAGCGACCGAAGCGCTTCGCTCGGCACCGCCCGGTACGAGAACGAGAGAGCCGCCGGTGAGCGTCTTGAGCCAGGCTGGAGGATTGGCGGCGTCTGCCGCGGGCAGCGCTACCACGACCTGGGCAACTTCGGGATGGGAAGTGAAAGGACGGAGGGCGCGCAACAACATCGGGACGCCGGCAATCTCGCGATACTGCTTGGGGACCTTGCCGCCCAGACGTTCGCCGCGTCCTGCGGCTACGACGACGACGCCAACGTCACGCGGCAAGCGCTCGCACCAGTTGTTCGACGTGATCCAGTCCGACGATCGAGAATCCAGGGATCGGGCCGGCGGTTCGTCCTGAGGTGAACACTCGGCGGAAGCCGAGTCGGGCGGCTTCAGCGAGCCGGCGCTCCAGCCCGCCGATGGGCCGCACCTCGCCGCCCAGGCCGATCTCTCCCAGGAAGAGCACGTCGGGGGGAGAGGGCCGGTTCAACACGCTCGAGAGCAACGCCGCCGCTATCGCCAGGTCCGCCGAAGGTTCGGAGAGACGGACGCCGGCGGTCGCCTGCACGAAGACGTCGAGGTCGGCGAACGAGGTCCCGCCCCTCCGTTCGAGCACGGCGAGCAACACCGCCAGGCGCTTCTGATCCAGGCCGGTCGCCACGCGTTGGGGAGTCCCGAACCCTGAACGCGCGGCCAGGGCCTGAACTTCCACCAGCACCGGTCGCGTGCCTTCCATGAGTGCGGTGACCGCGCTGCCACTGGTGCCCGCGGCCCGGGCCTCCAGGAAGAGCGCCGACGGGTTCGGGACCGGAACCAATCCGTGACTGGTCATGCTGAAGACGCCGATCTCGTCCACCGAGCCGAAGCGGTTCTTGGTCGCTCGCAACAAGCGATAGTCGAGCGATGCCTCACCTTCGAAGTAGAGCACGGTGTCGACGATGTGCTCCAGCGTTTTGGGTCCGGCGAGTCCCCCACCCTTGGTGACGTGACCGACCACGATGACCGCGGCGCCCGATTCCTTGGCGAAGCGCATCAGGCGCGCGGCACACTCTCTGACCTGGCCGACGTTGCCTGGCGCGCTCTCCAGCTGCTCGGTGTAGACGGTCTGGATCGAATCGAGGATCAGGATGTCCGCGCCTACCCGGGTAGATGCGTCGATCACTCCTTCGAGGCTGGTCTCGCCCACCACATGAACCGGACCTGCGTCTTCTTCGAGCCGGTCGGCGCGGAGTCGCAACTGCTCCACCGACTCTTCGCCACTCGCATACAGCACAGAGCGACCGCCAGCCTCGAGTCTGGCGGCCGCCTGTAATAGGAGGGTGGATTTGCCGATGCCCGGCTCACCACCCACCAGCGTCATGGAGCCCGGGACAATGCCGCCGCCCAGGACGAAGTCGAGCTCGGGGAGTTCAGTGGACCAGCGGACCAGCCGCGATTCTTCGATGTCGCGCAGGCGGGATGGCGGGACGTCGGCACGTCGGGGGGTGCTGCTGTGGCCGCCTTTCCGCCCTCCCGCCCGCCCGCCCGACACGACAATGGGTTCCTCCGCCACGGAGTTCCACGCCCCACACCCCTCGCACCGCCCCACCCACTTGGGATGCTCGTGGCCGCATTCGGTGCAGCGATAGACCGAGCGGGGCTTAGCCATGCCGGCCGCCACGGTCAGGCATGGGCTGCCTCATCCCGTTCGGTCTGGCTGGCAAACCGGGTGAACTGCTTATAGAAGTGGAGATCAATGACGCCGGTCGGGCCGTTGCGGTGCTTGGCGACGATCAATTCTGCCTTGCCTTCGAGGCTGTTGCCGTCCTTGTCCACCGGACCCTCGTACATCTCGGACCGATGGATGAAGAGCACCAAGTCGGCATCCTGCTCAATGGCGCCCGAGTCCCGCAAATCGGAGAGAATCGGTTTCCGCTCGCCACCTCGCTGTTCCGACGCGCGGGAGAGCTGGGATAGGGCGATCACCGGAACTTCCAGCTCCTTCGCGAGGGCCTTGAGCGAGCGGGAGATGTCAGAGATCTCCTGCACCCGGTTCTCGGAGTACTGGGGGCTCCGCATCAGCTGCAGATAGTCCACCACGATTAATCCAATGTCATTCTCGATGCGAAGCCGGCGAGCCTTGGCCCGCATCTCGAGCAGGGTCAGGGCGGGAGTATCGTCGATCCAGATTGGGCAGCTCGACAGCACCCCAGCCGCTCGGGCCAGCATGGTGAAGTCCGAGTCACTCAGCGTTCCCCGCCGCACCCGCTGACTATCCACCCGGGCCTCGGCACAGAGCAGGCGCTGCACCAGCGATTCCTTGCTCATTTCGAGGGAGAACACTGCCACACCGCTGTGCGTCTCCGCGGCGTGGGCGGCGACGTTGAGGCAGAACGCGGTCTTCCCCATCGAGGGACGGGCGGCGACGATCACCAAGTCCGAGCGCTGGAACCCGGAAGTCATGTCGTCCAAGTCTACGAATCCGCTGGGCACGCCGGTAATCGTTTTGCCTTCTTGATGGAGCTTTTCGATGCGCTCCATCGTCGGCCACAGCATCTCCTTGAGCCGGGCGAACCCCTCGGCTTTCCGCTGCTGCGCAATCTGAAAGATCCGCGACTCGGCGGCGTCGAGCAGCTCGCCGGCCGGCTGGCGGGCGTCGTAGGCCTGGGAAACGATCTGGGTCCCGGCCTCGATCAGGTGCCGGAGAATGGCCTTCTCCCGAACAATCGCGGCGTGGGCTTCGAGGTTCGCCGTGGTAGGAACCGCGTCTACCAGCTCCGCGATGTACAGCTCGCCACCCGCGGCGTCCAATTCGCCGCGACGCATCAGGTCGTCGCGTAGCGTTACGTGGTCGATGACCACCCGCTGTTCGACCAGACGTCGCATCGCCCGAAACAACCGGCGGTGCGCTTCACGGTAGAACAGGCTGTCCTCCAGCAGCTCGGAGCCGCGGAGTGCCGCGTCCTGGTCCAACAGCATCGCACCGAGTACCGCCTGCTCGGCTTCGTTGCTCCAGGGTATGCCGCGGAGCACATCACCGATGGGCGTGGCCTCCGGTACGGAGGGCTGATCGAACGAGACTGAGGTCATGTTTGACGGCGAGTGTGCAGCGGGGAGAGGAATCAGCTTCTACTCAACCCAATCCTACAAATTCACCGACCTTCTCGCAACAGAAAAACGCGTACCGACATTATCCACGCCGTCCCCAATCATCAACAAAGTTTCTACATGGACTGTGGAAGGTAATTCGTGCTGATTGGATAGCCGACTATTGATCAAGCAATTGACGCGCGATCCGAACATCATCCCACGTCGGCTTCTTCCAATTCGGATTGCGGAGCAGAGCGGCGGGGTGATACGTGACAATGAGAGGGGTACCGGCGTAGCGATGCACCTGATTGCGCAAATCGCCGAGGCCGCGCTTGGTGTTGAGCATTGCCTCTGCGGCGGTTCCGCCAAGCGCCAGGATCACCTTGGGGCGTATCAGCGCAATCTGGCGATGAAGGTACGGCATGCAGGCGGCCGCCTCATCGGGCAACGGCTTGCGGTTCTGCGGGGGACGGCACTTCACGATGTTGGCGATGTAGACCTGCTCCCGCGGCAGGCCAATCGACGCCAGAATCCCGTTCAACAACTCCCCAGCCTGACCGACGAACGGCCGGCCAGTGGCGTCCTCGGTGGCACCCGGTCCCTCTCCAATACACATGAGCTGAGCGTTGGGATTCCCTTCCCCGGGCACCGTATGCGTTCGTGCGGAGCAGAGCGGGCACTTCCGGCATCCCTTCACCATCGCGGCAACCGCGTCCAGCGATTCGAGCCTGGAGATCTCGTCGCTCATCAGGTCCATCGCGGGCGGTTCGATGATGATGCCCGGACCCGGAATGGGAGGGAGGTCCTTCTTCCACCTTGGGGATGAGGTACTGCGCGGATGAGTCCTCGGGAAGTACCGAGTACCGAGTACCGGGTACCGAGGGTTTGGCAGGTACGGGCTCAGCCACGACGCCGTCGGCAGGGATCGCGTCCTCAGGTACTCGGTACTCGGTACTCGGAACTCAAGTACACTTCCGATCCGCCCAACTCAGCCTGCTGCCGGAGATACTGTTCTCGCTTACTTGCCAAGGCGTGCCTCCACCGCGTCGAGGATGGCCTCCGCGACTTCGCGTTTGCCTGCGAGGGGAATGGCCTTGCGTCCACCATCCTTGTCCAGGATCGTGACCCGGTTGGTATCCCCTTCGAACCCCGCTCCCGGCTCGAGGGCGTCGTTGACGACGATGAGGTCGAGATTCTTCCGGCGCAGCTTCTCCGCCCCCTTAGCGTCGGCATCGCCGGTCTCGAGCGCGAATCCAACGATCACCGATTGCGGGCGCCGGAGAGAAACGGTCCCGCTCAGGATATCCTCGGTCGGCTCCAGCTCGACGGCGAGTTTCCCAGTCGCGCGCGGCCGCTTGTGGTCTCCGGGATCCTTCGGACGATAGTCGGCCGGCGCCGCGGCCATGATCAGCACATCGGCAGTCGGCAGCTCTTCCCGCACCACGGCGTCGAGCTGCGCGGTCGTGTCCACCAGGCGCATCAAGACACCGGTCGGGGGCGGGAGCGTGGTGGGTCCGCTCACCAGAACGACGTGTCGCTCCCCTCTCCCAGGCCGCTTCGGCAATCCGGTATCCCATCTTCCCGCTCGACCGATTGCTCACGACCCGGACTGGATCGATCGGCTCACGGGTCGGCCCGGCTGTCACCACGATCCGCTTGTTGGCCAGAGGGCTTCCGCTCCCGAGCAGGCGCGCTGCGTGGGCGATGATCGTCTCCGGCTCACTCATCCGGCCGGGCTTGTCGGAGGGGCCTTCAGCCAGGGCTCCGACCTCCGGGCCCACGGTCGAGAATCCGCGCGACCGTAAGCGTCCCGAGATTGGCCTGAGTCGCCGGATTGGCGAACATCTCGTCATTCATTGCCGGCGCCAGCAGCACGGGTGCGGTTCGGGCCAGCAGCAACGCGGTGAGCAGGTCGTCGGCCACGCCCTGAGCGGTTTTCGCGATGAGATTGGCCGTGGCGGGTGCCACGATGATGAGATCAGGGGACTGAGCGAGCCTGATGTGTTGCAGAGCGGTGCCTGGCTCCCAGAGCGACGTGATCACCGGCCGACCCGAGAGGGCCTCAAACGTGAGAGGCCGCACGAATTCTGCGGCCCCTTCGGTCAGGATCACATCAACCTTGGCACCGGCTTCGACCAATCGCCGGACCAGGATGCAGCTCTTATAGGCGGCAATGCCGCCCGACACGCCGAGGGTGACGTGGCGGCCGGCCCACACGGTCAGGCCTCGGAGCGGCGCCGGCGAGAGATCTTGTAGTTCAGCTCGCCCGAAACCAGCGAATCGAGCGACATGGTGGTCAGCTTCTGCTCCCGATCCTGAATTCGCTCCTTCGGCAGCTCATTGAGATGCCGGGCGAACTTTGCAGCCACCAGCACGCCGAGATACTTGTTCCCCGCCCGGTTGGCGGCTTCGATCGGTGTGTAAATGCGCATGGATACTCCTTGTGTGGTTGACCCACGAGTCGCAGCTCTCAGCTGTTAGCTCTTAGCTATTGCAGCTAACAGCTACCAGCTAACAGCTAACGGCTATCCTTCACTTCAACCTTCTTCTGCTCCGTACTGATCCGCATCGCCTCCGCGGAGATGGTCCGGCGCAGATTGTCTACTACTTCCGGCAGATTGTCTTGCCGCGGAACCCTGAGAGCCTCACCATCGATGATGGCGCTCACCTGAGCCACCGCGCGGTCCAGGTCTTCATTGACCACGGCGTAGTCGTACTCGCCGACGGCCTTGAGTTCATCCAGCGCGTGAGCCAGGCGGCGCTTCAGCGCCGTGAACGACTCGGTCTTTCGGTCCCGCAGCCGGGCCACCAGAGCCTCACCCGAAGGCGGCAGCACGAAGACATGGATCGCGCTGGGGAACCGATCCCGGACCTGCCGGGCCCCCTGGATCTCGATGTCCATCACCACGTGGCGACCGGTCGCGAAACTGCGGTCGATCTCGCTCCGCAGGGTGCCGTAGCGTTCGCCGTTGTAGGTCGCCGACTCGATGAAGGCGCCTCCAGCCTCGAGTCGCTCGAACTCTTCCCGGGAGAGGAAGTGATAGTCCCGGTCGGGTTCCTCTCCGGGGCGTTGCTTCCTCGTCGTGGCCGACACCGAATAGGCCACATCATTCCGCACCGTCAACAGGCGCCGGGCGATGGTCGTCTTCCCGCCGCCCGAGGGCGAAGAAAGCACCAGCAGGAAGGGCTTCACTCCAGATTCTCGAGCTGTTCCCGGAACTTCTCCAGCTCGCCCTTCATCGCGATGACCTGCTGAATGATCTCCGCGTCGTTCCCCTTGGCGCCCATGGTGTTGACCTCGCGGCCGAGCTCCTGGGCCAGAAACCCGAGTTGCTTCCCTACCGGTGCGTCACCGGCCAGCGCATCGCGCGCGGCCTTGAGGTGGGCGCCGAACCGGACCAGTTCCTCGGTGATGTCGAGCTTGTCGGCGAGAAACGCCAGCTCCTGCGCCAACCGCTGCTCGTCGACACTCCTTCCGTCCAGTAACTGAGCCACGTTCTGCCGTAACCGGTCTCGCTCTCGCGGCAATCGCTCCGGCGCGCGTTCGGCGATCACCTGGCTCGACCGCTCGAGCAGGGAGAGACGATGTCGCAGCTCGTCGGCGAGCACGGCTCCTTCCCTGCGCCGCATCGCCTTGCACTCCGCGATCGCCTGGGCAACAACCGGCTCCAACTCGCTCCACGCTACCGCGGTTTCATCACTCGGCGGTGCCGTGACCACGTCGGGCTGGCGAACGATCATCGCCAGGTCCACCTCACCCGGAATTCCCAGCGCCTGCTGCAGGGCCCGGAACTGGGCGGCGACGGCGCGGGCCCGTTCCAGATTCACCGTGAGACTCGTGTCCCGCTCCGGAGCCTCGGTCCACCGCGCCGAGACCGAGACGTGCCCGCGGTCGAAGTCCTTGCGCAGCCGCTCCCGTAGTTCGGCCTCGAGCGGGATGAGATCTCCCGACAGCTTGAGCGAGGGATTGAAGTGGCGATGGTTGACCGTGCGGATCTCGACTCGGACCCGTCCTCCGGCCACCGCCCCCTCCGCCGCTCCAAAGCCGGTCATACTGTAGGGCACGGCCGACTCAGACCCCCGGTTTCGGGAAAGAGCCGAAATGTAGTCGGGAAAGGGGTTTAGGGGTAGTGACCGGCCCCCACTGGTCGTCCGATAGCCCAGTGGGGCCGGTTCGCTCCATAGCCGCAGATAAACGCAGATGAACGCAGAAACGGGGCTGTTGGGTGAACTTGGGCACACCCACGTTGGAATGGGATCCTTCAAGGTTCACCGTTAAGAGTACGTTAAGCAAACCTGCCCTAATCTCTGTGCTGTTTTATCTGCGTTTATCTGCGTTCATCTGCGGCTTCTCGCCAGTTAGCCGAAACCCTACTCCCCTTCCCCCGACCCAAACAAGTTGAACGCTGGCGGCGCCATCCCGTTGAGCCGGAAATAGCTCACCAGCTCGCCCCGGGTCCAGACACTGTGCTCGTGGGCGAGCTCCAGGATCCGCCAACGCGTCATGGTGTATTTCGCGAAGGTTGTCGTTCCGGCCGATCAGTTACTGAATTCCCACCTCACGCCGAAAGTGCTTCCGAACTTGGGAATCAGGAAGCCGGGAACATAGGTCTGCTGGTTGGCCCGAAGGTTCACCCGGTCCCAGTAAATGGTAAAGCGGTCGAGCTGGACCTCGATCAGGCTGCGGAAGAACGTTGCACCTCTAAGCGGAATCGGCTGGCCCGAAGCATCGCGACCGATGACACCGTCACCCCAGGCTTCCATGGTTCCCTGCAGCTTGAAATCAAAAATGCCGCTGGGAAACGACCGCCAGAACTTGGAACGGATCGTGGCCGAACTGAGCGAGTGTGTCGGAGGCAGAGCCTTCTGGTGCTCTGCCGCGAGGGTTGCTGTACCAGCCGTCGAGGGTGAACCACTGTAACGGCGTGAGCCGCCAATTCACCGTTACCCATTCGGTCTCTCCCGAGGGTGCGATCGAGTCCACGGTGGGAAGGAAGGGCTGGTAGGCAAAGGGACGAAACGCCGCGGTCCTGCCCGTAACCCAGCTCGAGGCCGATCCACTTCTGCTCCCAGCCGACCAGCCCCTGCCAATCGGTGAAGTCCTGGGCCTGGTCCTTGAGGATCGTCGGAGCGGCTACGATGCTCCCGGTCCGAACCACCCCCGTCAGGTCAACGCCGTAAGGGAGATGAATCCCCGCTCGGCCCCCGACCCATTGGCTGTGCCGGTCGAGGTCGTGCTTCTGATACCCAGCCTCCCCGGATGCGGTAAACCATTTGTTGGGCGCCCATCCCGCGTTGGCACTCAGATCCCACGGAGTCCAGCGAGAGCGATTGAACGCCCTCGCTCCCAGCTGGAGAGTCGGCGTGCGCCACTCGGCGACCACCCCGCCCTGCCGCATCGTTTCATTGACGCCGGAACCGTCCCAGGTCGTCGCCCCCAGCAACAGGTCCACCCGAGGGCCGAGTTCGTCGGTACGCTTACGCCAGTAGAGCCGAAGCTGCGCGTCACGCCTGGTTCCGTTGAGCTTTTGATCCAACGTGTCGTTGTTGTTGTCTACATACGCCTTCCGGTCCGGCGTGTTCTGGAGCAGCTGAGCCTGAATCCCGAACTTGGTATTGGGCACATAGCCCGCCTGCAGCCAGAGCGAATTCATGTCGAAGTCGCTGGACGATCCCGAAGCCGTCGGCGACGAGAACCGTTCGGCGTCTATCCCGAAGCCGAGGCCGTTTTTGTAGCGCCGCTCCAGGGCGCCGATGTAGCGGGCGATGTCGTCGTCGCCCGCCGAAATCCCGATGCGTGACACGGTCGAGTTGCGATCTAACGCGGCGAGTATAGAGCCGAACCCGCAATCCCTCGGGCCATCGCTCGATCTCGACGCGGCTCAACATGCTCAAGGCAAAGATGGTCGGGTCCACTCCGATGCTGTCGGGCCCCATCGGCACAAACGGAAGTCCATCCAGCAGGTATTCGACGGAGGTGGGACCTCGAGCGCGGAAGTTGGGGGGCTGGTAGCGGCCGAACCAACCGCCACGCCAGAGGTAGACGCCGGGGACCTTTTGCAGCAGGTCGGACAGCGTCTCCGCATTGGTCCACTCGATCGAGTCCCGGGTGATGACGATCCTGCTGTACGCCGGAAGCGGTCCGTCGTTTCCGATCGTGGGAAGTACCGGGAGGCGAACCTGGTTGGCGGTCTGGGCCTTGAGGAAAAGCTCCGTCTGGTCGACCGAATCCCGGGGGGGCTGCGTCGTATCGGCGGGGACTGAATCGTAGGGGATCTGTGCTGACGCCGAAGGAGCGAGGATCAGGCCAATGAAGAAGCGTGAGCAGTGAGCAGTAAGCAGTGAGCGGGCCACTGCGCAACGGCTCAAGCCGATCAAGTCGCAGAGGCAAAGACCGGGTCTCGGGGCAAGACCCGCTCACCGCTCACCGCTCACAGCTCACCACAACCAAACCGCTTACCCCGCCGCCCTGGCAAGCACGAATTCGGCGAACAGTCGCATGCAGGCCCCGGTGGGACCGCGCGCCCCGGTGGGGTCTTCCCGCTCGGTGTACGCAGTGCCGGCGATGTCGATATGGGCCCACTTGAAGTCGGACGCGAACTCCCGGAGGAACCATCCCGCGGAAATACTGCCGGCGGGCCGCCCGCCCGAGTTCTTCATGTCGGCGATGTCCGACTTGATGAGATCGCGGTACTCGTCCCAGAGCGGCATGGGCCAGACCCGTTCTCCCGACCGATCGCCGGCTCGCCGGACTTCTTCGATCAGAGAATCATCGGTGCCCATGACTCCGGATGCCGCATGACCGAGTGCCACAACAATGGCGCCGGTCAGAGTCGCCGCGTCGAGGACGCAGGCCGGGGCGAAGCGCCTCGCGTAGGAGAGCGCGTCACACAGGATCAACCGCCCCTCCGCGTCGGTGTTCACGATCTCGATCGTCTTGCCCAGGTGGCTCTTCACCACATCGCCCGGCTTGAGCGCGGTGCCGCTGGGGAGATTCTCGGTGGAGGGTACCAGGCCGATCACGTTCAGCTTGGGCTTCAGGCGACCCAGCGTCTCGAAAACGCCCAGGACCGCCGCCGCACCCGACATGTCGTACTTCATGTCCTCCATCTTGTCGGCCGGCTTGATCGAGATGCCACCGCTGTCGAACGTGACGCCCTTGCCGATCAGCACGACGGGAGCACCCTTGCCTCCCTTGTACTCCAGGGCGATGAAGCGCGGCTCCTGGGTGCTGCCCTGCGAAACGGACAGGAGTCCACCCATCCCTTCCTTCTTGATGGCGGCAAGATCCAGGACCGTGGCGCTGAACCCATGGCGGCGCGCGAGATCCTGAGCCGTGGTGCCGAGGTAGGTGGGAGTGCAGACATTCCCCGGCAGAACCTGAAGACCGCGGGTCAGATTCTGCCTGCCCGCGATGGCCGCGCCGATCGCATGGCCCGCCTCGAACTCGGTCGGCCGGTCTCCGGCCAGAATGTCGATCTGCTCCAGGTCGGGCCGCTTCTCCTCGGGCGGCTGCTTCATCTCCCCGTAATACCATCCACCGTAGGCCAGACCCTCGGCGATCACCTGTCCCGCGTCCTTCGCCGTGACCGGCCCCAGCGCCTCGGGAGCCAGATGGAACGCGCCCGCCGGAACTCCGAGGGCCCGGGCACGCTTGGCAGCGATCGCCGCCGCACGCCGGATGGCCCCCCGAGTCTGCTCTCCCGCCTTGCCCATGCCGACGAGCAGGATGCGGGCGGCGGGACCCGGCGGGTGCAGCAGGGCCCACTCATCCTTCTTCCCCGCGAAGTCTCCCGTGCCCAGGACTCTGCTCAAGGCCCCCTGCACCTGGCGATCCAATGCGCCGAGGGAAGCCGGGAGTCCGCCGGTTGGCAGGGCAAGAATGAGCAGAGGCGTCTCGTACCCAGCGGGCGCCGCGGCACGGACGGTCGTCGTGAGGGGCATGGATGGCAGGTGCTGGAAAGGTGGAATGGTTACGTCCGGCGGCTGCGAATCGGCCGGTAGGGGCGATCGACCGCACCAATATACTCGGCTCGCGGCCGTAACAGGCGCTCGTCCTGGTATTGCTCGAGAACATGCGCGGCCCAGCCGGGCATGCGGCTCACCGCGAACACCGCGGTAAACAAGCTCGTCCGGGATTCCCACCGCGCGGTAGAGCGGTGCCAGGTAGAAATCCACGATCGGGTACCGTCCGCTCCGTTCGACGACGCAGGCTTCGAGCGCTTTAGCGGTCTCCATCAGCGGAGTCAGTCCCGCGCGAGCGCATTGCGCCTCGGCCAGACCGCGGAGGAATCCCGTCCGTGGATCCTCTCCCCGGAATACCTGATGCCCGAACCCCGCAATTCGGCTCCCTGCGGCCATTCGGGCCGTGACCCAGGGCTCGACCGCATCGGGGCGCCCGATCTCATCGAGGACTGCCGCGACGTTCCGGGCGTGAGCCCCATGCCGCGGCCCCGACAACGCCGACCACGCGGAAAGGATCGAACCGAACAGGTCCGCTCCGGTTGCCGCCGTGACTCGGGCGGCAAAGGTCGAGGGATTCAGCTCGTTGTCGGCCCGGAGGATCAAGGCCGCATCGAGCGCGCGCACTGCCTCGGCGCTCGTATCCGCGCCGGGGAGCAAGGTGAGGAAGTTCTCAGCGAACCCGAGCGATTTCCTGGGGAGCACCGGCCGCTCGCCGCGTCGCAGCCGCGCCACCGCACCAACCATCGTGGGTGTGAGCGCCAGGAGCCGCATCGCCTGCTTGAGTCCGGTTTCGGCCGTGGGAGCCGATTCCCCTTCCTCGGTTGCCAGCACCGCCAACCCCACCCGCACCGCAGCCATGGGATCCGCCTGAGTGGGGACCTGTTTCAAGGCTCGCAGGATGGCAGGCGAGAGTTTCCGGCGGGAGCGCAGCACGCTGTTGAACTCGCGAAGCTCGGCGCCGGTCGGGAGGTCTCCGCGCAGGAGAAGGAAGGCGGTCTCTTCGAAAGTGGAACGCTCTCCCAATTCCCTCACGTCATAGCCGCGGTAACCCAGCCGGCCATCCGACGCGGAGAGCCGGCATACACTGGTTTGCAGGGCGATGACGTCGTCGAGACCGCGCAGCGGCGCGGCCAGAGTGGGTCCGGTCATTCTCGGAGCACTGGACGTGGGGAGCGACGAAAAGCCCCGGCGAATGCCGGGGCGTGAAAGCTGGTGCGCGAGTCGCTGCCGGGCAACTGGCCGGCGGTCAGCGAGGGAAGATCCGGGCACTCCGGGGAGAGACGTAGACCTTGTCACCGCGGGAGAGAGCCAGCTCTTCGAAGCGGTGGCGAGACACTTCGGCCTCGATCAACTGGCCATCCTCCACCCGGTCCATCTCCAGCCGCACCATCGGGCCGTAGCGGCGAACGTGACGCACCTCGGCCTCGATCGCCGGCCGCCCGTTCGGGGTCCGGGCAAGATCCACCTCGTAGGTCCGGACGTAGGCGACGGCGTCCTGGTCCGGAGCGCCCGCGAAATCAGGCGCATCCCATTCCCCGCCCTCGATTTTCACCCGGCCTTCGCTGAGCCGGCCATGAAACAGGTTGACGTTGCCGAGGAAGCTGTAGACGAAGGGTGTCGCAGGACGCTCGTAGACCTCTTCGGGCGTCCCCATCTGTTCCACCTGGCCCTCGTTCATCACCACGACCCGGTCGGAGACCTCCATGGCCTCTTCCTGGTCGTGGGTGACGAAGACGCTGGTGACGTGAACCTCGTCGTGCAGCCGCCGCAGCCAGCGCCGCAGTTCTTTCCGCACTTTGGCATCGAGCGCGCCGAACGGCTCGTCCAGCAACAGAACCCTCGGCTTCACCGCCAGTGCGCGCGCCAATGCCACCCGCTGGCGTTGACCGCCGCTGAGCTGCGAGGGAAATCGATCCGCCAGCCAGTCCAGCTGCACCAGCTTGAGGAGATCCATGACCGTGGTCCTGATCTCATCTTGAGAAGGACGCACGTCCCGAGGACGGACTCGGAGGCCGAAGGCCACGTTCTCGAACACGCTCATGTGGCGGAAGAGGGCGTAGTGCTGGAAGACGAATCCCACCCGCCGCTCGCGAACATGCCGGGTCGTCGCGTCTTCTCCCGAGAACAGGATGGAGCCCGCATCGGGAGCGTCGAGTCCCGCGATGATCCGGAGCAGGGTCGTCTTGCCGCTGCCGGAAGGACCGAGCAGCGCCACCAGCTCGCCGTCGGGAATTTCCAGCGACACGTTCTTCACCGCGGCAAAGGTGCCGAAGGCCTTGGTGACGCCTCTGATCTCGATGCTCATGCGGCTCTCCTCTCGGGAACGCCTTCGGGCTCGACCGTCATCGCGGCGGTCGCGCGGGCCAGGCGCCATTCCACCGCGGTCTTCGCCGCGAGAGTCACCAGCGCCAGCAGCGTCAGAATCGAGGCCGCGGCGAAGGAGGCGGTGAAGTTGTATTCGTTGTAGAGGATCTCGATGTGAAGCGGCAGCGTGTTGGTGAGACCCCGGATGTGACCCGAGACGACCGACACCGCACCGAATTCGCCCATCGCCCGGGCATTGCAGAGGATCACACCATAGAGCAGGCCCCACTTGATGTTGGGGAGCGTGATTCTCCAGAAGGTGCGGAGACCGCTCGCCCCCAGCACCATCGCCGCTTCTTCTTCTTCCGGCCCCTGCTCCTGCATCAGCGGGATCAGCTCGCGGGCAACGAACGGGAAGGTCACGAATGCCGTCGCGATGACGATGCCGGGAACTGCGAAGACAATCTTCAGGTCATGGTCCTGAAGCCAGGGACCGAAGACCCCCTGCGCGCCGAACAGCAGGATGAACACCATGCCCGCGATCACCGGTGAGACCGCGAACGGCAGATCGATCAGCGTGATCAGCAGGTTCTTGCCGCGAAATTCGAACTTGGCGATGGCCCAGGCGGCCGCGACGCCGAAGGTCGCGTTCAGCGGCACCGCGATCGCCGCGGTGAGCAGAGTCAGCTTGATGGCCGCCGCCGCATCCGGTTCAACCAGTGCGGCCAGGTACACCTCGATCCCCTTCCGCAGCCCTTCGTAGAAGACGAGGACCATCGGCACCAGGAGGAAGAGCGCCAGGAACGAGAGCGCGAGCCCCGTCAGCGTCATCCGAACCCAGCGCGGCTCGGTCGTGGCGCGAGGTGCCACCGCATCCTTTCCCAGCCTTCGCATTCCCGTGGTACCCGCCATTGTGCCTCCTCAGGCCGCTGCCCGCCGGCGGCCTGCCCACTGGAGCAGGTTGATGCCGAGCAGGATGATGAAGGAGAACACCAGCATGACCACGGCGATCGCGGTGGCGCCGGGATAGTCGAATTGTTCCAGCTTGGTCATGATGAGGAGCGGGGCGATCTCGGTCTTCATCGGCATGTTGCCGGAGATGAAGACCACCGACCCGTACTCTCCCACCGAACGGGCAAACGCGAGCGCGAAGCCGGTGAGCAGTGCCGGCATCAGCGGCGGCAGCAGCACTCGCCGGAAGGTCTGCCACCGGCTGGCACCGAGGCTGGCCGCCGCCTCTTCGATTTCCCGCTCGAGATCCTGTAGCACCGGCTGAACCGTGCGAACTACGAAGGGCAGGCCGATGAACGTCAGCGCCACCGCGACGCCGAGGGGCGTGAAAGCCACCTTGATGCCAATCGCTTCCAGCCAGCGCCCGATCCAGCCATTCGGGCCATACAGTGTGGTCAGGGAGATGCCGGCGACCGCGGTCGGCAGCGCGAAAGGCAGATCAACCAGCGCGTCGATCAGCTTGCGTCCGGGGAAGCGGTAGCGCACCAGCACCCAGGCCACGAGCAGGCCCGTCACGGCGTTAATCAATGCCGCGAGGAAGGCGGCCCCAAAGCTCAACCGATAAGAAGCAAGCACCCGCGGCGAAGTCGCACTCTCCCAGAAATGGCCCCACCCCAGCTCCGCCGACCGGAAGAAGATCGTCGAGAGCGGCAGCAGGACGAGCAGACTCAGATAGGTGATGGTGATCCCCATCGAGAGCCCGAAGCCCGGCAGCACGGAGTGGCGGCGGGAACTCATTTGGTCGAAGCGTCCTTCCACGGTGACCCTGACGCGGTGCCAGGCATTGTTCATGTAGCCCTTGAAGTTCCAGAGCGGCCGGGGATCCTCGGGTTGAGTGTTGCCCTCGGAGTCCCAAGCCCGGGCTGTGAGAACGTTGCTTCCGACTGGGAGGGTGAGCTCGAGCTGCCACAGGGTCCAGCTCCATGGGTCGCCCACTTTGGAGAGCTGAGCGTAATGCCAGCTGGCTCCACCGTCCGCGCTCACCTCGACCCGTTCGATCGTCCGTCCGCCATTGGCGCAGGCCCATCCGCTCACCGGTACCCTGCCCTGCGGCAACCTGGCCTCGGCTTGCGGCGACCAGATGACCGAGTTGAGCGGCATATCCGACAGCGCGACACCCTGCTCCCACACCACGGAGGTCGCATCAACCTCAGGTGGAAACATCCGGTAGGCGTGACTCTGGAAGTAGTTGGTGGTTGGCGTGGTCTGCAGGTGAATGTTCGTCACCCACTTCACACTCCGGGCGCCGATGTAGCCCGGCACGATGACGCGCAACGGAAATCCGTGTACCGGAGGCAGCGGTGCGCCGTTCATCTCCCAGGCAAGCAGAGTTTCCTCGGCCATCGCCTTGCTCAACGGAATCGAGCCCCCGAATCCGAATCGTTTGCCCTCGCGCTCGATTTCGTCGAGGCCGGTGAAAGCCGCATGCCGCGCCTCGGGACGGATTCCCGCCGTATCGAGCACTCGAGCCAGGCTCACGCCCCGCCACACCCCATTGCTCACCGGCTCGGCCCCCCACACCACCTCTCCCGGGATCGGGCGGACAGCGATCAGCTCGTCCCGCCGCAGTCCGGCGCAGGAGATGGTGGCCGGTACGGTCTCGACCGGGTAATCCCGGCGCAGCTGCTCCAGGGAGAGGCTCAGCGGTCGCTCCACCAGGCCATCGACGGTGAGCCGATAGCCCGCGGGATCGACCGATGGCACCGCCCCATGATTGCGGGTGAAAAACAGCTCCGTCGGCGTCACAGGGTGATCCCGCAGCAGTTCGGGCGGAGGGCCCGAGTTGAACCAGCGGGCGTCTCGCACCAGTTGCTTTGGATGTTTCCCATAGGGCATCGCGTCGGGTCGTTCGGTCATACGCACCATTTCTTTAGCGGTTCTCATAAATCTGATCGAAGACACCGCCATCTGCGAAGTGCGTCGCCTGTGCCTTGGTCCAGCCACCGAACACCTCGTCGATCGTGAACAGCGTGATCTGGGGGAACGTGGCGGCGTACTTCGTCGCGACCGCCTGGTTGCGCGGGCGATAGTAGTGCTTCGCGACCAGCTCCTGGCCCTGGTCGCTGTAGAGGAACTGGAGATAGGCCTGCGCTACTTCCAGCGTGCCCCGCTTCTTCGCCACCTTGTCCACGACCGTCACCGGCGGCTCCGCCAGGATGCTGACCGAGGGCACCACGATCTGGAACTTGTCCGGTCCCAGCTCCTTCACCGCCAGCAAGGCTTCATTCTCCCACGCGAGCAGGACGTCTCCGATTCCCCGCTCGACGAAGGTCGTGGTCGAGCCGCGAGCGCCCGAGTCGAGAACCGGAACGTTCTTGTAGATCCGGGCGACGAAATCCTTCGCCTTGGCCTGATCGCCGCCGAATTTCTTCAGGGCGTAGCCCCAGGCCGCGAGGTAATTCCAGCGAGCGCCACCGGATGTTTTTGGATTCGGCGTGATTACCGAGAGGCCCGAACGGGCGATGTCATCCCAGTCCTTGATGTTCTTGGGATTCCCCTTCCGGACCAGGAAGACGATGGTCGAGGTGTAAGGGGCGCTGTTGTTGGGCAACCGCTTCTGCCAGTCGGCCGGAAATAGCTTGGCCTTCTGGGCGATCTCGTCGATGTCATAGGCGAGAGCGAGGGTAACCACGTCGGCCTCCAGGCCGTCGATTACCGAGCGGGCCTGTTTGCCTGAACCCCCGTGAGACTGCCGGATCGTGACGTCGACACCCTTCTCCGCCTTGTACTTCGCGGCGAAGGCGGCATTCACGTCCTGATACAACTCCCGGGTCGGATCGTAGGAGACATTGAGCAGAGTGACCGGCTTCTGGGCCTCGGCCGCCGTCGCCAGGCCGAGGGCAAGTGAAGCCGCCGCAACACCACGAATCAGGAAAGCCATTGCACGTTCCTCAGAAGGAGGTCTGGAACCGAGTCGCGAAGAACTTCTCGTCGGGACGGTCACCAGTCGTGGCGCCCCCTTCGAACTGCGTCTGCTCATAGTTGAACATCAGCTTCACGTTCCGGCCGAGGTGCCAGTTGAGGCCGACGGCCCAGGCCTTCTCCTCGGTGACGGACGCGGTCGGGCTCGCATAGATCGGGAACGCGTCGTCGTCGAAGTCCAGCTCGCCATAACGCGCGACCAGCTCGAAGGCACCCCATCCCCCGGCGAACGGATCGAACTGCTTCTTCGGGGTGACGCTCTTGAAGGAGTTCTTCTCTCCGGTCAGGAAGAACGAACCCTCCACCTGCCACGCCTTGTGCTCCAGCTTCTCCGTGGTGCGGGTGACGCCGGTGTCACGAGCCACCTCCTGACGGGTGATGGCGTACTCCGCGAGCAGGCCCAGGGGACCTTTGTTGAGGTAGGCTTGGGGAATGATTCGTTCCCTGCGCCCGTCGGCGATGACGGTCCCGGTGACGGGCGCCGTAGTGCTCGTCAGGTAGCGGAAGACCGTGGCCTGGCCGGGCGAGCGATATGAAGGAAGGGCCGTGGTCGTGATGTTGCCGAGCTCATCCCCGGTGCTCGCGGCGATGCCGAAACCGAGATCAACCGGTGGATTCTCCGCCTTCTTGGCGAAAGGCACGATGAAGAGGCGGCCTACGAGGTCTTTGCCGTCGGCCACGTCGTTCAGCCCGCTGGCGAGATCAGGGACGCCGTCGAAGATCGCCGCGTTGTAGTTGAGGATTCCGCCCGCCAGGTCGCCTGCGACCTGGAGACCGACATCTCGGCTGGGTACCAGGTTGGTGGGCAGGCCGCGCTCGATGAACTTCACGTCCGTGGCCGACTGATACCGCTCGAGACCGAGTGCCGGCTTGTACTTCCCTGCCCGCACCGCGAATTCCGGCTTGAAGCGGGCTTCGAAGTACGCGTCGAAGATCGTTGGCGCGGCGCCGGCGAAGTCCGGCATGATGCGGAAGTCGTAGTACTTGTAGACCGTGCCCTCGAGGATGGGCCGTACCCGGCGCAGCAGCAGGTCGTTGGTGAGGACCTGGGCGTCGTCGCTCAAGTAGACTCGCGCGTCCGTCTGGAGATACCCGCGCAGCTTGAGCACGAAGTTCCCATCGGCCGATTTGAGCTGGAACCCTGTGGCGCCGGCGGTCACCGACGGACGCGACTTGGCCGCGTTGATCACGCTGTCCTGGTAGAGCTCCCAGCGACGGCTGAGGACCTTGATCTGCTGATCGAGGTCATCGAGACGCTGCTGCGTGGCCTCGGCAGCGCTGTCCTGCTGCGCCACGAGTTGTGGCGCTCCAACCACAGCGCTGAGGGCCCAGAACAGCATGAGGCCCGTCTTCCATCGGATCGTCACCATCGGCTAATCTCCGTGAAAACGGGGGCCTCCGGCTGTCCGGTCAGTCCCCAGGGTGAAGTACGGTTCCGGCTCATTCGAGCCGGGCGAAATTCAGGAGCCGCTGGGCCTAACTTCCGTGCCCAAGCGGACTTTCTCCCGCCGTTCCAGCTGCACGATGCGCCCTTCGTGGACCACGATTTCGAGCGAGCCGAACCGGAGTCCGTGCAGCGCCTGCGCTACTGCCGCCAACATCGCCTTATCTATATCTGTCATATTACTCCGATTAAGTCTAGCGGCTTAGTAGGGTAATAGAGCAAAGCATATGCCGCTTCAGCCCCGAGCCCGCCGCCGGGGCCGCGCCGCGGCCAGTTCCCGCCGGGCCAGCGTCGCCAGGCTCATCTTGTCCAGGATCCGCGCCGTCGCATCCCGCACTTCCTTCATCGCGAGCCGTACGCCGCAGGCCGCCTCGTCCGCGCAGTCGTCGCACCGCACGTAGCCGGTCTGGCTGGCACAGGGCACCGGGGCCAGCGGGCCATCGAACAGCCGGACCACCTGCCCTACCGGGATCCGCGAGGGGTCCCGCGCCAGCAGATAGCCGCCGCGCTTCCCCTTCCGGCTCTGGACCATGCCCTGATTGCGCAGGTCGAGCAGGATCAGCTCGAGGAACTTGGGCGGGATCCGCTCGCGGGCCGCCAGGTCGGCGATCCGCACCGGCTCATCGCCCTTATGTTCGGTGAGGGCAAGCAAGGCCTTGAGAGCGTACTTGGCCCGTTTTGAGAGCATGGAAGGTGGGTGGGTTGGGTTCAGCGTAAGATAGCGGTACAGTACCGAGTACCTAGTACCGAGTACCGAGTACCGAGTACCTGCCGAGGCGGAGCTCCCAAGGAGGCACTCGGTACTCAGGTACTAGGTACTCGGTACTTCTTACTTCTAGTCCTTCAGATACTCCTCCCTATACATCTCCATCAGCTCAAAGAAGTACGACAGCGCCAGCGGGCCGATGAGGATGCCGAGGAGCCCGAAGTAGCCGATGCCGCCGATGGCGCCGATCAGGGTGATCAGGACCGGCACCTGGGCGAAGCGGCGGAACACGGCCGGACGGATCACGACGTCCACGTTGCCCACGACCACCGCTCCCAGCACCGCGAGGAAGATGGCGGCGCCGATGCGGTCGCTGAGCGCCAGGGTAATCGCGGCGGGCCCCCACACGAGACCAGCTCCTACCACCGGCAGGATGCCCAGCACGGCAGTCACCACACCCCAGAACGCCGCGTTGCCGAGTCCCGTGAGCATGAATCCGAGCGTCACGAGACAGCCCTGCACCACCGCCACCAGGCCCGTCCCCACGATCGTCGAGTAGGTCACGTCCCGGAACCGTTCCCGCAGCCGCTCGGCGTTCTCGGGCGAGAAGGGGATGAAGTCCCGAATCCGCTCCCAGGAGCTGGCCGGCTGGAGGAGCATGAAGTAGGCGATGAAGAACGCGATGGTGAGGTTGAAGCCGATCCGGGTCGCCGTCCCGACCAGTCCGAAGACACTGCTGGCGATCTTGGAGACCAGCTCCTCTCCGGCCTGGACCAGCCGGGGGCCGATCGGCACTCCCGAGATCGTGAGGTGACTCAGCCGCTCGAGGATCGGGCCCTGAATGACGCCGGTGGCCAGCGACTGGGCCTGGCCGACCAGCAGCCCGGTTATCCACACGGTCGGGATGACGAGGACGGCCAGCGCGACGATCACGACCAGGAGTGCCGAGAAGCTCGGCCGGATCCACCGCGTCAGCAATCCATGAAGCGGAGCCAGCATGACGAACAAGACCGGCCCGCCGAGCAGACCAGACGCAAAGGGAGCCAGCGCCACCAGGATACAGATCCCGAGAATCAGGATCAGGAGGCTGGCGCGGTCTCTATCGGTATCGAGAAAGGGCATTAGCCGGAGGTCGGTGAGGGCCGAAGGGGTGGCGCAACATACGCCCGCTCATGCAGTCCGACAAGCAGCCCCTGCCCTCCTCAAGCAATGCTTGAACTGGTAACTTGCAGAAGGCAAGTAACGATGTCCGAGTGAGTTGCTTTCTACAAGGCACTACACTCCCAGAGGGAAAAGTGACCAGAGAGCTCAATCCCACCGCCCGGTCCGACCGGCGCTCGGACTGCCCCATCGCCTGCTCTCTCGACCTGATCGGGGACCGCTGGACCCTGCTGATCGTGCGGGACCTGTTCCGCGGAAAGCGGCGGTTTTCCGAGTTCCTGGCCGCGGACGAAGGGATCAAGACCAACATCCTGACCGATCGGCTGAAGCGGCTGGAAGAGGCAGGTCTGGTGCAGCGCTCCCCGTATCAGAAGCACCCGCCCCGGTACGACTACTACCTGACCAGCAAGGGACGGGACCTGTCTCCGGTCCTCAATGCGATCTTCGCCTGGGGCCGGGGATACTTCGACACCCACCACACATGAAACCCAACGACGCTAACGGTCGACTGGCCCCGGAGGACCGGCCCTTCCGGGTCCTGGTCATCGCGGGCTCCAACCGCCGCCAATACGACTGCCCCGGGATCGACTCCAAGGCCCGGACCCTGATGTTCCGCATGGCCGACCGGCTCCCCCAGGACTGGGAGATCGACCTCGAGGATCTGGGAAACATCTGGAACCGGGAGCAGATCCGGACCTGCAACGGCTGCGTCTCCACCTCGGCGGCGCTCTGCGTCTGGCCCTGCAACTGTTACGAGAAGGGCAGCTGGAACCAGCCCGACCTCATGTGGAACCTCGACCTCTATGCCCGGCTCGACCTGGCGGACGCCTGGGCCATCATCGGGCCGGTCAACTGGTACAACGCCACCAGCAACCTCAAGGCGATGTTCGACCGGCTGGTCTGCATGAATGGAGGGAACCCGCGGGAGGACCTGATCGGACACAAGGACCCGAGTCTCGCCATTCAGCTGGAACACTCGGCTGAGTGGAACAAGCTGAGCCAGAACCATCTCGAGGGCCGGACGGCAGGCTTTTTCTGCTATGGAGACGGCGGCGCCGACGAGCTCACCGAATCAGGCCGGCCCCGGTTCCTGCACCACCGCTCCTATTTCGATCCGGAAGAAGAGCCGTTCGAGGACATGCGGGACGCCTATGCGCCGATCGTCTGGCAATGCCGCTACAGTGGGATCGAGGTGCCGGACGCGCTCTGGCACTATGTCGAGTTTGGGCGGGACAAGAAGTACAGCGACAACCAGGCGGAGCACATGGTGGAAGACCCGGAGGTCATGGGCGAGTTCGACGCCTGGACGGACGCGTTCGCCAAGCACGTTGCGAAGAAGAGCCAGGTGAAACCGGGGCAATACCGCGCCTACGGCTACCGCCCGCCTTCACATCTCTGGGCCGATCTCAAGACCAAGTGGCGTGGGCTGCGGATGCTCCTGGGCAGGCCGATCCCGGGAACCTCACCCGCAATCCAGAAGGAGCGGGGGTTGAACCGTGATGCGGGGATCTTCTATAAGAAGGGAGAGGGTGCGAAGCTGCGGGACTCGTGAGCCGATATGTGAGATCCGCTGTTGTGACGGGCGTGTGCTCCGTCGAATCTTTCTAGCGCTCTCGAATCGAATCGCCGCCAGCCTTTCGGAATGGTGAAGCCTTGAGTTCAGGCCTCTCGCCCAGTGTGATCTCCTCCTCGGTTCCCTCTGGGGGCGCCAAAGCCCCTTCAGCGAACAGGCTCTCTGAAGCAGTCACAACTCGATTATCGCCCATGCCGCCCGAATCTCGATGGTCGCGATCTGCTCCCTTAGCTGCTCTCGCGCTGGACCTTGCTCATTCGGACGCATAGTCTTGAGCCGCACGATAAGCGACGGAAGACCGTCTAGAACCTGCTTCACATCCCTTAGGTGAATCAGTGAAGAAGTTACCGCGTGAACGGTTCTCTTGTTTGAACAAGTCAGGCCGGCTCGACACCTCACGTAGCATGGGATGATCCAGCCAAGACCCGACTCACGAGTCGGGAACCCACCGAGCGAAGTCAATGACTTGAGACGCTCCGAGATATTTCATCAGTTCAGCCAGTGCCGCTGTCGCTAGGCTCTCCCGCTGCTCGAATGACCCTCCGCTGCTCTCGATCCCGTAACTCCGCGACATTGGCCCGAGCATGTTCAAGGGACTCTCTGGTGAAATAGGTGTACCAAACCAACCCAATCACTGTTAGCGCCGTGAGGGCGACAATCGGCTCGTAGCTAGATGGTTGGCCGCGGAATGCCGATTGAGTTCCTGCCAAGTCGATGCCAGAATCGTCGTCGCCGTTCCGACCCAAGCGACGATCAGAGGAGATCGCCGTTTGGGTCCGAAGCCTTGCTCAAGAGCGTTTCCCCCCTGTAGACGACTCGGCTGGAGGGATTCTTCCCGGAGGGTCGGTTCCTTGAGGTTCGAATTGGGCACAGAAACCACGGTTGGGCCAAATCCCGGTCCAGGGTCGAGCGACAGCGAGGCTTCTGGGCGGTCCTTAGGCTTGATTGACTTGCTCATTATGCCCGAGGCGAGAGTCGAACTCGCACGGGGTTGCCCCCGGCGGATTTTGAGTCCTGTCTTGGATGGCGTTATTCGCGTGTTTCCCCGTAGGGAGCCGGGTGTAGAAGCGGTGAAGTGGGGTCAAGAAGGGCCAAATTGTTTGAGCCGTGGCCCGGGGAACGACCCAGGTCATAAATGACACGCTGCTAGATTATCCGAGGAAGCGAACCGAACCTGAACAGGAGTGAGTTATGCCCGAAGGTCCTTTTGAAGAGCTCGGCCGGAGACTGTGGAGCGGCAATATCACATCGGATGGGTCTTGCGATGTCGATTACACGCGCAAGAAGTACTCTCGATGATTCAAAGCCGCTCGATGACTATTGGCTTGAATTAGCCCGAGAGGTCAGTCGAGAACTGGGTGCCAGGCGCGACCGGCTTTTTGGCGGGCCGGGCGACGTTCAGCGCGAACATGCTTGAGGCAGCACGCCACGGGCCACAGTAACCAAAGAAAGGAGGAGAAGAGTGGAACGCAATCGGGGTTGGGACCACGATATTCGGCTGGCAACCGAGGAGGAGCGAAAGCTCTGGAAAGCAGACGAACCGAGTTTTGGTCCTCATTGCCGGTACTGCAAGTTGGGGGTGGCCTACGTCGCCAGTTGGACTCGTTGGCATGGGACGCGGAGTGCGGTCACAGGAACGGAAAAACGAGAACCCTGGCGCCGCGAAATCAATCTCTGTGAGTTCCACGGCAGAGAATGGATTGCTCTGTATCAGCTTCCGATCGTGGGACAAAAACCACCACTACCCATTCCCACACCCCTCTGCCCCTCTTGCGGTCTCTCCGTAGGCCTCGACCACACCATGAAACTGATGACTGAGCTCGGGCTGGGTATTCACGAGATCGAGTTTCAGTGCACGGAATGTCGGCGCGACTTTACCGCCACCCTGGCCTTTGGGCGGCAGATCGAGTCCCATGCCGGACCGGCCACGCTGCCGCCCGCGAGTCTTGCACCATAGTGATACGCTTGTCGTCACTTGTCGTCAAAGGGCAGTGCCTCGCGCAGTTAGGGGCCCTGCCCTTCGCCGTTCGTACCCAGCATAGACAGCCCTTCACGCACAGAAGACGCACAACGGCGCGAGCGAAAGAGCTACGGCCCTTCTTGTACAGTTAGTGTGGGCTAGTGCTCGGCTACATCAGCGGCGACGGGGTTCTGGAAGTGTGTGCGAGCGCCACAGTTAGTCGCTCGGGTCCGTCGGTGCTGGCGCCTCCAAGCAGGAGGTCGCGTTCGAATCGCGCCGGGCCCGCTCACCACCATCTAGACCAGATGGTGGGCTGATATCTGGGACTTCCCATGGCGAGAGGCACATCAACCACACGCCTCAGAGTAGTGCCTTCAGAATCTGTTCCTTGCGAACATGTGTTGGACAGATCTCCGAGGCAAGGGAGCAGTGCTTAAGTTCATGCAGTCGTGCAGTAGTGCT
The DNA here is from genome assembly GCA_963821525.1 of uncultured Gemmatimonadales bacterium. Taxonomy (GTDB): domain Bacteria; phylum Gemmatimonadota; class Gemmatimonadetes; order Gemmatimonadales; family GWC2-71-9; genus DATBGE01. The sequence continues at coordinate 1,262,540 of CAWGED010000005.1, forward strand.
TCTGAATGTTCTTCCGAATTTGGCCGGGGAAACTATTCGTAGTGCTTTTGTAACTGATTGGTAGAAGATTGAATATCTTCGACGCAATGGATGGCTTTGTGGAAAACATCGCGACTTCGTTCTCGACGCCCGGAGCGGGTTCTAAAGCGATAATTACGTCCGCAGACGTCGCTTGAACTATTTCCAATGTGATCGCGTCACTCGCTGCAATGCGAAATCGTTCTCTCACCTGCTTTGCGTATTCCTTCTGTTCAGGGAAGTAGGCGATGACTCCTGGGAGCTTTAGTAGACGATCCCGAATCTGCTTTCGTTTTTCGTAAAGGCGGTTCTCCTTGCCCGGACCAAAAACCAGCACGTGAACGGGAGTTTCATTTAGCCTCCTTTCCACTTCATCAAGTTTTGGGCTTATGGACTCGGCAAAGGTTCTTAGTGGACCTTTGAAGGAAGACACGGCGTCATCGCTACTCTTCCGCCCGCTCACGCCAGTCCGGCCTGTTTGACGAGCGCAAACCCTCTTGTACTGGCGCCGACCCTAGCACCTTCACTATCGAGAAGTCCCCGATCATACAGATCGAAGATTGTCTCAAACACTTTCGATCGGTCACCGTATTCGATGAGCTGGTCAACGGAGATTGGGGCATGAGCAGCCACGAACGCCAAGAGCGTGAGTACAAACCTAGGATCTCTGGATAAGAGTTCAGCCGTTCGCCGAGCCTCTTCCAGCCGTTGTTCTGGTCCCCAATCGGCCAGCTTCCATGTTCATTCAGCGTGGCATCAACCCAGCTATCTCCACGGTCTCTCGGCACCTTGGTTTCAGGCCCAGGATGCAGTGTAGTTACCAGTGCATCAGGCTGGTCCCTTGAGGTTGCATCGGCCTCTTCATTGGACGATGACGAGATTGAGGCTGCCTGGGTTGTCTCGAGCATTTTTTGGGTTGTCATTGGATTTTCGCCTCCTCTTCGCTCAAGAGCTTGGCTGCCACGGCTTCTGCCACCTTGAATAGAGACTGATGTTCCCCGATTAAGTGGTCGATCTGCTCTCTTTTCCGAATGTTGGTGATGTAGCGATCCAAATCGATCAGAAGAGCTCCGTCCTGGATGGCCACTGGTTCCCTTGAACGCTTGTACGGATAGTCACTTATGAACTTTGCCGCTTGTTCAGCGGTAAGGACACCGATTGAAATATTGAGACCGTCTTCCTCGGAACCGTGATAGACCGAACAGGCAAAGTCGCGGGGCGGACCATAGGTATTCACCATCCACCACGGTAGCTGACCAGTTAAGACGCGAGTCCTTACTTGAGGTAGCAATTTCGCGAACGATGAACCCTCAGTTACACACTGGATCCGCCATCCGAAGCGAGCTGGCTCTGAACCAGCAACCACTGAGTTCAGATAATCGTCCACCACTGCGACGACGTGCTTTCGAAGAGAGGGGAATCACGGGAATCATCAAAATCGAACCCGAGGAAAG
>CAWGED010000006.1:0-106791 GCA_963821525.1 uncultured Gemmatimonadales bacterium
GGCGATAAGTTTTGGGAGACGGGAGACGAGGAGACGGGAGACGAGAGACGGAGAGAGACGGAGAACGGGAGAACGGAGGAGTAGGGAAAACACCTCATCCCGAGGAGCGAAGCGACGAGGGATCTAACGTCCTTACCTCGACCTCCCGGGCTCGGATGCTAGATCCCTCGCTGCGCTCGGGATGAGGTGCCGCCTTCACTCCCCGTTCGCGGTTCCCGTCTGTCCGCCGGTCCGTCGGTTCGTCGGTTCCCCGTTCCGCCTTCCCGCTGTATTCTCCTGCTCTGCCCCGACACCGCACCCCTGACACCTGATCCCTGACACCTAACACCTTGTCCGACCAACTCTCCCGTCTCACCACCGCCCTCTCCTCCCGTTACGCCATCGAGCGCGAACTCGGCCAGGGCGGGATGGCCACGGTCTACCTCGCCGACGACCTCAAGCACCACCGCAAGGTGGCGATCAAGGTGCTGCGGCCGGAGCTGGGCATGCTGCTCGGTGCTGAGCGGTTCACCCGCGAGATCGAGGTCGTGGCGGGGACTGACCCATCCCCACATTCTTCCGCTCTACGATTCGGGTGACGTGCTCGGAGGTCCGAGCCTCAGGCTCTCTTCTACGTCATGCCCTACGTCCGCGGCGATTCGCTGCGGCATAAGCTGCTCCGGGAGAAGCAGCTTGTCGGTGGACGACGCGATGAGGATCATTCGCCAAGTCGCCTCGGCGCTCGATCATGCCCATGCCCGCGGCCTGATCCACCGCGATATCAAGCCGGAGAACATCCTGCTTAACGAGGACCAGGCGATGGTCACCGACTTCGGCATTGCTCTCGAGGCCGCCGCGGTGCCGGAGAAGCGGCTGACCCGGTCGGGTGTCATGGTCGGGACGCCGTCCTACATGAGTCCGGAGCAGGCTGCCGGCGAGAGGACGCTCGACGGTCGCAGCGACATCTACGGCCTGGGCGTCATGCTCTATGAAATGCTGGCGGGCGAGGCGCCCTTCACCGGGCCCACCGCGCAGGCGGTGATTGCCAAGCGATTCACCGATCCCGCCCCTTCGATTCGGCGGTTGAGACCAGCGGTGCCGGCTTCGGTGGACGAGACAATCAAGAAGGCGCTTGCCAACGTCCCCGCCGACCGCTTCCCGAGCGGTGCCGCCATGGTCGCTGCACTCACGGCACCGGTCATTGCCAAGTCTCCCTCGGTCGCGGTACTCCCGTTCCTCAACTTCAGCGCCGATCCGGAGAACGAGTTCTTCGCCGACGGGATCACCGAGGACGTGATCGCCCAGCTGGCGAAGATCCGCTCGCTCAAAGTCATCTCCCACACCTCGGTGATGCCGTTCAAGAAGCGGGAGCTGAGTCTCAAGGAGATCGGGGCGCGACTGAATACGGGGACCCTGCTCGAGGGAAGCATCCGGCGAGCGGGGAATCGAGTGCGGATCGTCGCCCAGTTGATCGACGCCGAGACCGACCGTCACCTCTGGGCCGAGACCTATGATCGGGATCTGACCGACATCTTCGCGATCCAGAGCGATGTCGCGCTGCGGATCGCGGGAGCACTGGAGGCGGAACTTTCCCACGAAGAGACGACCCGGATCAAGAAGCAGCCCACCGCTGACGTGCAGGCCTACCAGTTGTACCTCATGGGGCGGCATTGCCTGGCGCGGTGGACCGGTGAAGGGATGGATCAGGCCATCAAATACTTCGAGCAGGCGGTCGCCCGGGATAACGACTATGCCTTGGCGTATGCCGACCTGGGATACGCCTACACCGAGATTGGGATTGGAGTAGCCGGCTCCCTTCATCCGGGTGAGGCATTTCGGAGGGCGAAGGCCGCGGTGGCGCGTGCTCTTGAAATCGACCCGGATCTCCCCGAGGCGTTCGCCGTGCTGGCCCATCTCAAGGTCGCGGTCGACTACGACTGGGCCGGGGCCGAGGCGGACTACAAGCGGGCGATCGAGCTCAACCCCAACAGCGGCGTCGCGTACGACGCTTATGGTCTGATGCTGGCCTCCCTCGAACGCTACGACGAGGCGATCGAGATGCAGCAGCGGGCTCACGAGCTTGATCCGGTGGCGCACCGCATGGACATCGCGACGACGTATTTGAGGGCGGGCCGGTACGAGGAAGCGATGCACGCCATTCTGGAGTGTCTCGAGATGGATCCTCATCTCGCCCTCGCCCATGCGACCGCGGGCTGGGCCTATATCCTCAACGGAAAGCCGGAGCAGGGAATCGCGTCGTTGCGGAAGGCCTTGTCACTCTCGCCGGACAGCACGCTCTACCTGGCGCAACTGGGTCAGGCCTTGGCGCGAGCGGGCAAGATCGACGAGGCCCGGGACATCCTGCGGCAGCTTGAGGACCTCTCGAAGCAGCGTTACGTGTCGCCCTATCACATGGCGTACGTCTACACCGGGCTCGGCGAGAACGACCGGGCGATGGATTTCCTGGAGAAGGCGCACGAGGTGAGGTCGGGGGGGATATTTGGGGTGAAGGGGTCGTTCTTGTTTGCGTCGTTGAGGGGGGAGCCGAGGTTTAAGGCGTTGTTGAAGAGGATGAACCTTGCGTGAGACGTGAGACGTGAGAGGTAGCAAGGGAGACGGGGAGCGAGAGCAACACCTCATCCCGAGCGCAGCGAGGGACCTAGCCTCCTAACCCAGGCGCCAATACCCAAGACATCAGATCTCGGCGTTCGCCGTTCCCCGTCTCCCGTCTTCCGTCTTCCGTCTCCCGTCTTCCCAGAGGTCCACATGGGAATCTCTGACGCTCCGCGCGATTATCGAACGCTCATTGCCGCAGCCAGTCTCATCGGGGGCCCGCTTCTGATGAGCATCGGGGACCTTATTCACCCCGAAGAGCGAATGAACTCGGCTGAGCAGATTGCAATCCTCGTAGATCACGCCTCGCGCTGGTACCGAGCACACCTGCTCCTCTTCATCGGCATGATGCTATCGATTCCGGGGCTCCTCGCGCTCAGCAGCATCACGGCAGAGCGCAAGCCGGCAGCCGGCTATGCGGCACGCATCCTTACTCTGATCGGGGCCGCCGCCCTCGCCTCTATTTTTGTGGCCGAGATGCTGATCGGGCGGCTGGTGGCGGACGGCGGTGACACCGCTGCGGCTACACATCTGCTGGACATCACGTTATCGGGGCCGATAGTCGCCGCCGTCATTCCAGGTCTGCTGGCATTTTTCGTTGGCATCGCTGTCTTCGCCGGTCCCCTGCTGAAGGCCGGCGGCAAACTGCGCTGGATAGCCGCGCTCTATTCGATCGGAGCCCTGCTGATTCTGGCGGAGATCGTCTCCGCCCAGGTCCTTCTCAGCCAAATCGGAAACATCCTGATCTTCTGTGGGGGCACGGCGACGGCTTGGCTGATCCTTCGGGGGGAGATTCGTCTGCAGATCGCGGTGTAGGGCGGAGAGGGGGAACGCCAGCGAGGACCGGCCGTCGGTGTGGTCGTACCGCTCCCTATTTTGTCATGCGAGGTCCCGCGGGGCCGAGCAATTTGTCCGGTGTCCTTTTAAAAGTGCACAGTAGCCGCTGAGATTCTTCGGTCCGCCCGCTCCCGCAATGTCCGCCTCTCCGCCTCGTGACGCCCCGACCTATGGGGTCACAAAATGCAGCCCATCCCTCAGATTCTGTAACTCCCGGTAGTAGTAGTAGGGCCGTCGGTTGCCTGCCCTTGAACCGGAGTGGCTTGAGAAACGCGATTTCCTCCGCTCATACGGGAGCCGCGGGTCGACCGGAACGCAGCCGGCATACGCAGGTGACGCCGGCTCCGTTCGTTTCCGGCTACAGGGGATCCCCGAGAACAGCGTGCACTGGTTGCGAGGCCTGCCAGTTCGCGCAGCCGTGCCGTTCCGGACGCGTCGCCCACCTGAAACGGGACGAGCGCAACACGCCGTGCCAGGTCGTTCGTCACTCTGCGGATCAGTGCGACTTCGGCATCGGCCCGTTGCCTTAGCACGGGATCCGTCGGCCGTGCTGCCCACAGGCTGGCGTTGATGACCCATGCGAACGGTTCGATTCCCGCACGGCGCACGTCCTCTTGCAGCGCCTGCGCCTCGAGCACCGGGGTCGTCTCCGGAAGCGTGACGATCAGCACCTTTGTCAGATCGGCATCACGCAGCATCATGAGCGGCGTAACGACGTTCGGCTGGCCACGCGTTGGCTCGTGTGGCACCAGCTGTCGATGGAATGAGCCGGCCGCGTCGAGCAGCCGGAGCGTGTGGCCGGTCGGCGCGGTGTCAACAACGACCAGCTCCCGTTTCGCGCGGAACACGATCTTCGAGAAGGCCACGAACACTGCGATCTCGTCATAGCACGGGGACTGAAGTTCCTCGTACACGAGGGCACGGTGTTCGGCATCGAGGCCTTGCGATCTGTTGGCAAATGCCTTCTCCCGATACTGGCGAGCCTCCGCTTCAGGGTCGATACGGCTGACGGTCAACCCTGGTACATCCATGCCTAGCGTGTCTACCAGATGTGCAGCCGGATCAGTCGTCGTCAGCAGCACGGAACGGCCGCGATCTGCGATCGCGAGCGCGATCGTGGCGGCGATCGTCGTCTTGCCCACCCCGCCCTTGCCCATGACCATCACCAATCCGTGATCGCGCCCAGCGAGTACCTCGATGAGGGCCGATAACGATGGTATTGCGGGGACCTCGACTTCCCCCGCTCCGCCCGGTGTCCGCTGTCGCCCCCCATTCGGCTCGGCCAACAAGGCCCGCACTGCCTGCAACCCCACCACGTTGAAGCCGCGCATCGGCACTTCGATACGCGGTAGTGCGCGAAGGCCGGCCGGCATGTCAGCCAGGGCCTGCGCGGCCCGCCTCTCGACGGCCAGCGCGACCTGATCGGAGCGGTCCGCCGCGCGGAACACGGCGTTGACGACCAGGAGCGGGCTCTCCATGCCAAGCGCGCCGAGCTCGGTGCGGGTACGTTCGGACTCCAGAAGCGCCACGCGATCGGGCCTCGTGACGAGCACGAGGGTAGTCGCGTGCGCATCGCCCAGCGTTCGGACGGCCTCTTCGTAGCGGGCCTGCTGGGCCTTCAGCCCGGCGAGCGGCCCCAGGCAGGAGGCACCGGTTGCGCTCATGTGAAGAAACCGACTCCACGCGGCCGGCAGTTGCAGGAGGCGCAGCGTGTGACCAGTGGGCGCCGTGTCGAACACGACATGGTCCACCGATTGCATCAGCTCATCCTGGCCGAGCAACACGGTGAATTCGTCGAACGCAGCGACTTCGACCGTGCAGGCCCCGGCAAGTTGTTCCTCGAGCTGGGCGAGTTCTGCTTCAGGCACCGTGCCCCGGTAGGGGGCCATCGTCCGCTCGCGATACTCCCGCGCTGCCGCCTCCGGATCGATGTTCATCGCAAGCAGGCCTGGCACACCCGGAACGGGCATCGGCGTATTGCCGAGCGGCACCTCAAGCACTGCATCGAGGTTCGAGGCGGGATCGGTGCTCACCAGGAGCGTGCGTCGCCCCCGATCGGCTAGGCCGACCGCAGTGGCACAGGCCAAGGAGGTCTTGCCGACGCCGCCTTTCCCGGTGAAAAAGAAGAATCGGACCGGGTGCTCGAAGACGCGGCTCATGGCATCAGTCACGAGACGCCCGGCTGTCGCGCCAACATTCGGAGGCATTGGGGCCAAGCGGCTTTCTGGGCTGTGTCATAGCGATCATCAGAGCGCAGATGCCGGGGCTCTTGCGGGTGAGACGCGAGCACCCCGTTCGTACCAGCCGCGGGTGCGGCTGACGATCCGGACGACTGAGAGCATTACTGGGACCTCGATCAGGACGCCCACCACCGTGGCGAGCGCCGCGCCGGGTCATCGGCATGTCGGGTGCTGCAGCCATCGCTTTCTCCCTCTATCAGGTGCCAAGGTCGCCGCGGGACCGGGCTCGTATCAACTATTAGGTGCGACCCGCCAGGGGCCGAAGCAATCTCTCCCGGTGTCTTTACCAGGAGCGCTCTCTGCCAGGTTGAGCGGTTGAGATTGCTTCGCTCGCTCGCGCTCGCTCGCAATGAGAGGATCCCGTTCCCCGTTCCCCGTTCCCCCGACCTATGGGGTCACAAAATGCAGCCCGTCCCTCAAATTCTGTAACTCCCGGTAGTAGTAGAGGGCCGTCGGCTGCCTCCCCTTGAACCGGAGCTGCTTGAGAAACGCGATTTCCTCCTGCGGTCGCCGTGCTGCTCATGGCAGGATTCTCCAGGAACTCGTCCAGCCCCGGTTGCCCGGCAGACAGCTCGTCGGCCGTCCGCTCAACAAACTCGAATCGCCTCACGTGCTCGGAGACCACCCTGGGGTTGAGGACGATGTCCAGGGCAAACGTCGTGAGGTCGATGTCCCAGGATTCGATCAGGGGATCCAGGAACGAGTCGCACTGGTCCCGGGACAGGTGGAAGATGTCGGTGTCGAGGAACTCGAGGACGATGACGCGGATTTCCTCGAAGCTTCGGCCACTCAGGTCCGCCACCTGGCGGAGCCAGGAGTCGTTGGCCAATTCTTGCCTTGGCCACCGTGCCGTGAGCACGTCCAGGAGCCGCTGGGTAACCAGCCGCTCCAGCTCGCCGAAGGGCTGCCGTTCGAAGATCGCGCGGACGTGGGCTTCCCTGTCGGGGTGGACCTTGCGAAGGATCAACTGGCGGACTTCCCGGAACAGGGGTGCGCGCTCGTCGCTCAATTCCTGCTTCAATTCCTCCCTGCGCTGAATCTCCGCCAACCGCGCCAGCTCCCCGCTGGGCAGCTTCAGGAACCGGTCCATCTTGGCATAAATGTCGGTCCGGCTCGGCGCGGGAGGCGCCTTCTTCCGGGTGAGCAACTGAGAGATGTACGACTCGGTCACCCGCGCGGCGCGCGCGAGCTCACGCTGGTCCAGGCCGAATGCCTCCAGCCGCTGCCGAATCACCAACGAGACATCCACGGCGTGCCTCCCAGGAGCGGAATCACGGTTAACTCATGTGGGTTAATTATAATGCAATGATATGATATTGACTTGACAAATGCAGTACAGTCGGGTAGGTTCGATCCGGTGGATCAGTGCGGTCACTGCCACGTAAACCGAAGTACCGCAAGGAGTTCAATATGTACGCACGGAATGTGTCAATCAGTCTCAAGCCCAACACCGCCCCCGAGTTTACCCAGACGTTCGAGAAGGACATCCTGCCCATGCTGCGCAAGCAGAATGGCTTCAAGGATGAGATCACGTTCGTCAGCGCCAGCGGCAAGGAAGCGTTCGCCATCAGCTTGTGGGATCGCAAGGAGAGCGCGGATCAGTATGGCCGCGACACCTATCCTCAGGTGCTCAAGGGTCTGTCGAAGGTGGTAGAAGGCACGCCACAGGTGAACGGCTACGAAGTTCTGAACTCGACCTTCCATAAGATCGCCGCTCACATCTAAGCCCGACCGGTTTCTGACGAGGGGGCGGACCCAGTCCGCCTCTTCATCAGTCCATTGAAGGAGAGGTATGTATGGTATACGCAACTACCCTGACCGCCCCCGCTTTTTCGCTACGGCGGCAGATCGATCGCCTGTTGGAGGACACTCTCGGAAACGGCCGCGCCGGGCAGGGCGATTGGATTCCGGCGGTGGACATCTGCGAGACCGAAGGGGCGCTGACCTTCTCGGTGGAGCTACCCGGTGTCCGGCCGGAAGATGTCGAGGTGACGGCAGAGGAAGGGATCCTGACGATTCACGGTGTGAGGACCGCCGTGCGGAGCGAGGGCGAGGACGAGCGCTATCATCTGGTTGAGCGCAGTTACGGGTCGTTCCTGCGCCGATTCCAACTCCCTCAGGGAGTGGACGCGGACAAGATCGAGGCCGACGTCAAGGAGGGTGTGCTCCAGGTGCGCATCCCCAGGCTGGCACTGCCCGAGCCGAAGCGGATTCAGGTCAAGGCTCGCGTGGAAGCGGTCACCCTGCCGTCAAAGGCGCTCGCTGCCGAGAGCCGTCCGGGTTCGCCGAAAAAGCTGAATGGCGCAGGGCGGGCGAAGTAATCCAAGGAGTGGGGCAGGAAGAGCGGAGTGCAGGAAAGGGGTTGAGAGCTGAACCTCATCCCGAGTGAAGCGAAGCGAGAGCCTGCCCCGAGCATGGCGAGAGGGATCTACTATCCGATGGTGGGAGAGTAGGTCCTTCACTGGTACTCGGCGGCACCGGCGGACCGGCGGACAGACAGAGCGGACCGGCGGACGGGCGGACGGGGACCGGAAGAGCTGTCATTCCGAGCCGCAGCCCTGAGCGAAGCGAAGGGGCGCGAGGAATCTCGATGCTGGGTCTTTGAGGGGGCGTAGGATCCGGATTCCTCGGCGCTTACGCCAAGTTGATGTACTTATCCCCTCCCTTCGGCCGCTTCGGGCCTGCGGCCCTTAGCGTGACGGCGGCCTCTAAAGATGGGTGCGGCCTTCGGCCGGGTCGGCTTGCCTTACCGTCGGGTGTCGGTTCACACCGTCCGCCGATCCGCCGGTCCGCCCCCTCGCTTCGCTCGGGGCAAGCTTGTCCGCCCGTCCGCCCTATTTGAGGTCCGGGTGGGCCCGCTTCAGCCATGCAGCGACTAGCGCCTGTAACTCCCTGACTGCCTTGATCAGTTCATCTGTTCTGCCCGCGACACTCGATCAACTCCCTCGTAGGTGATGTCGTGCCTCATGGTTCGGCAGTGATCAAGAAAGGCAACGAGCTCGCTGGCTTTGTCTCCAAGAATGAGCTCGAGGGCTGCGATGGTAAGATAATGTTTGTTTCACGAGTCGCGCGATAACCCTCAGCAGCCAAGGCCAGGTTGCATAGGTGTAACGCCGCGTTGTAGCGATGTTGAAACTCCAGGCGGCCGACAACCCTTTCGTGGCTGCATTCTGGAGATCCGACTTCGCAGCCTCAAAAAGCTGCCTGATTTCGGAGGGCGAGGTCCATGACCCTGAAGCCAGCCGTTACTCTGCCAATCCTTCAGCGTCACTCTCGGTCCCCACAATCATCAGGCGCGGATTGGCGAATACCCTGGACAGGAAGTGATCGCGTCGGCGCCGCCTCGTCAGCCCATTCCTTCTTGGTCCACACGACCGGGTTGATGTCTCGACCCAGTTGCTCCTGAGCCTGACGAAGAGGCCCCACCACCGCCCTCAGTCCCGCACTGCCGACCACCATAAGATCGATGTCACTTTTGGCGCCGCTGGTCCCTGACGCGGCCGACCCGAACACGAAGGCCAAGGAAGTCCGTCGGATCCAAGTGCTTCTCGCAAGAGCGGAACGATGCCCGCGGTCTTGAGCACAATCTCGCGCAGCGGCAGGAAGAGTGGGTGTCCTCGCGCCGCACGCAGGTACTTCTGTTGCCATCACGTCGATCGCTGAGGACCCCGGCCTGGACCAGCCGGTCGAGTTGGACCTGGATGCTACGAGGGGCCATCCCGGTGGCCCGAACCAGCTCGCGGAGGTAGAACTCCCGATCCGGCTCGAGATGGGTCCGGGCCAGGATGGCTAGGCCCGCCTTGGAGCGGAGCAAGGGAGTTGGTGGCAGCATTATTCTATGCTAATAGCATACAATTGTATGGCAATGGCATACGTTATACCTAACCCCCTGCCCCCGGCCCCCTCGCTTCGCTCGGGGCGACTTCGTCGCCTATTGGGGAAGGGGGGACGCGCCGAGGAGTCCAGCGACGAATGGTTGTCATCCCAAGCGGAGCGAGGGATCTCGACCTCATCTTTCCGGTTCACCGTTCGCCGGTCTCCCGTTCTCCGTCTCCCGCTTCTACCTCACCCCCTGTCCCCCTCTCCGTGAGACGGAGAGGGGGAACGCCAGCGAGGAGTCCGTCCGCCGGTCCGCCCCCTCGCTTCGCTCGGGGCAAGCTTGTCCGCCGTGTCCGCCCTGTCCGGCGCGTGTAACAATCCCTTGTCGCCCTATAACGATATCCGTTATAATGGTTCACATGATAAGGAGCTTCGCGGATCAAGGGACGGAAGACATTTACCGCGGGCTCGATACCAAGGCCGCCCGGAAGGTCTGCCCGCGGCAGATCTGGAACGTGGCTTGGCGAAAGCTCGACATGTTGAACGCGGTCAGCCGATTGCAGGACCTGAAGGTTCCCCCATCGAACCGGCTGGAGAAGCTGGCGCGCGATCGGGCAGGGCAGTGGGCCATCAGGGTGAATGACCAATTCCGCCTCTGCTTTCGCTGGGAAGGCACCGACGCTTTTGAGGTGGAAATCACCGACTACCACTAACCCCCGGTCGGGGTCGGTGTATGCAGGAAGATCACGGGGCTATACATCAGGTGGCAAAAATGGCCACAACGTTGCCGAGCGCCCGGGAGCCGACGCATCCGGGAGAAATGCTCAACGCGGAGTTCATCGAGCCGCTCAACCTCACGCAAACCGATGTTGCCCGTCGGCTGGGGATTTCCTTCCCCAGGCTGAATGAGATCATCAACCGGAAGCGCGCGGTCACCCCGGACACGGCGCTACGCCTGGAGCAGTTGTTCGGGGTGGCTGCGGATTTCTGGTTGACCCTGCAGCTGCATTGGGACCTCTGGCACGCCATGCGGAGCGACGCCGCGAAGGCCATCAAGCGGATCAGCGGATCCGGCAGACCGCATAACCACACGGGCCGGTCCGCCGGTCTGCGCGTCTCCCGCCTTTACCTCACCCCCTATCCCCCTCTCCGTGAGACGGAGAGGGGGAACGCCAGCGAGGAGCCCGTCCGCCGGTCCGCCCGCTTTTGTCCGCCGCTTTTGTCCGCCGCCTTTTGTCCGCCGCCGCCTTTGTCCGCCCCGTCCGCCGGATTACCCTAAAGTCCACTGTGGCCCCCCTGCGCCAGCCGGTATAGTACCCCCCGTCCCCACACCTCTCCGGTGAAGGCCCGTACGACGACGCTGCACGGCGACCCATAAGCCCTCAGATGCCAATACGAGACACGCTCCAGCGCGAAGTACTGCCGATCCCCGACCGTAAGCCGGCCGATCGCACCGACGACCTTCGACGCGAAGGATCCGGACACGAAGTACCCACCGATCCACCCGATCCGTCCGCCGCCAGGCGCACCGAACGTGCTGGTGGTGCTGATCGACGACGCTGGCTACGGATCATCCTCGGCGTTCGGTGGTCCGTGCCAGACACGTAACCCCAGTTGTCCCGGCGGCCTCTAGTACCCGCCGATCCCGCCTGGGGACGCCGGATCCGTACGTGCCACCTAAGACGATTGCAGATTGAAAGATTGCAGATTGCTGATTGGCCATTGTGAGGCCCCCTTCGCGAGCGGGGCGAGGGTAATACCTCATCCCGAGCGCAGCGAGGGACCTAGTCTCTCAGCCTAAACGCCAAGGCAGGCCGCCTCTTTTTCCCCGTCTCCCGTCTCCCGTCTTTCCGCCTTCCGTCTCCCGCCTTTGACCTCACCCCCTGTCCCCCTCTCCCTCGCGGGAGAGGGGGGACGCCAGCGAGGAGTCCGTCCGCCGGTCCGCCGCCTTTGTCCGCCGCCTTTTGTCCGCCCGTCCGCCCGTCCGCTCACACCCTCTCCCCCGTCCCCCGATCGAACAGGTGGAGCCGGTCGCGGCGGAACCAGATGCCGACGGCCGCACCCTCGGCCGGCGCGTCTTCAGGGGGAACCACCACCCGCAGCAACTCACCCTTCGAAGACCCGGCCAGTGTCAGGTGCAGTAACACCTCCCGGCCGAGCGGTTCCACTACCTCAACCTCACCGCGGGCGTCCGGAACACCCTGATCGGGGGCATCGAGCCGGATGTCGGAAGGGCGCACGCCGAGCCACAGGTCGGATTCGGGTGCGGCCGGCGGGGACTTGCAGCTGGTTCAGAGAAATGCCCGGTCCCTCGATGCGAATGGCACCGGCATCTCGCCGCAGCGTAGCCGGCAACAGGTTCATCGCGGGTGAACCGACAAACTCGGCGACGAATCGGTTGGTCGGCCGGTGGTAAATCTCCAGCGGCGGTGCCACCTGTTGCAGTCGTCCCTCGTGCATGACCGCCACTCGGTCGCCCAAGGTCATGGCCTCTTCCTGATCGTGAGTGACATACAGCATGGTCGCGCCGAGGCGCCGGTGCATCCGGGCCAATTCGGCGCGGGTCTCGACCCGGAGCCTGGCATCGAGGTTGGATAGCGGCTCATCGAGCAGGAAGGCCTGGGGCTCGCGGATCACGGCGCGGCCGAGGGCGACCCGCTGGCGCTGTCCACCAGAGAGTTGGCTCGGCTTCTGATCGAGAAGCGTGGCCAGGCCCAGAGTCTCCGCCACCCGTTGTACTCGTTGAGCGATCACAGCCTTCTCGATCCCGCGCATCCGCAGCGGAAAGGCGAGGTTCTCGGCCACGGTCATGTGGGGGTACAGCGCGTAGCTCTGGAACACCATCGCGAGGTCCCGTTCCTGCGCCGGCAGCTCGGTCACTTCGCGATCGCCGATCCAGACCCGCCCCGCGGTCGGGGTTTCGAGGCCCGCTACGACCCTGAGCGTCGTGCTCTTGCCGCAGCCTGACGGTCCTACCAGCACCACGAACTCCCCGTCGGCGACCGTCAGATCCACGCCGCGGATCGCCGCGTGACCACCGGTGTAGACCTTCTCGATCCCTTCGAGGCGAATCTGGGCCACGGCTCAGCCCTTCACCGCGCCGGCGGTGAGGCCCTGCACGATCCGTCGCTGAAACGCCAGAACCAGGAGCGCCACCGGGATGGTCGCCACCACGGCGGCGGCGAGGATCTGTCCCCACGGGACCTGGTACTGGCCGCGAAACAGAGCGATGGCGACCGGCACCGTCTGGCGCTCCGGCCCCAGCGTGAAGGAGAGGGCGAACAGGAACTCGTTCCAGCAATACACCAGGGTGAGAATCGCGGTGGTGGCGATGCCGGGCAGCGAAAGCGGCAGAGTCACTTCCCAGAAGGTCCGCAGCCGCCCCGCGCCGTCCATCTGCGCGGCCGCTTCCAACTCGACCGGCAACTGGCGGAAGAATCCAACCAGCAGCCACACCGTGAGCGGCATGGCGAAGGTGAGATAGGGGAGAATCAGCCCGGGATACGTGTTGATCAGACCCAGCTCCCGCAACAGCAGATAGAGCGGGGAAATGATGGCAATCTGGGGGAACATGGTCACGGCGAGGATGAAACCGAGGATCGCGGTCTTGCCGCGGAACTCGAGCCGGGCGATGGCATAGGCGCACAGCGAACCCAGGGTCACGCAGAGCAGCGTGGTGCTGCCGGCCACCACGAGGGAATTCCGGATCGGCATCCAGAAGTCTCGTTGGTCGAACAGCGCCCGATAGTGATCGAGGACCAGCTGACGGGGCAGGAGGGACGGCGCCTGGAACAGGCGGGATTCCGGCGTCAGCGAGGAAACCACCGCCCAATAGAAAGGAAAGGCGAAGGCCAGGAGCAGGAGCCCGATGCCGAGTCCCCAGACAGGGTGCGCCGGCTCATTCGGTCGCCCTGGTGAGCCCGGCACCCAGCCACCGGATGTAGGCCATTGCGAGTCCGAAGGTGATCAGAAAGATGATCACCGACAGCGCCGACCCATACCCGAACCGCAGGTTCTGCAGCAGGGAGCTGAAAGTGTAGAGGGCGATCGGCTCGGTCGTGGTGCCGGGCCCGCCTCCCGTCATGACGTAGACCAGATCGAACACGCGGAATGCATCGAGGGTGCGAAAGATCAGGGCGACGAGCATCGCGGGCTGCAGCAGCGGCAGGGTGATGTGGCGGAACCGGTGCCACGCGCCTGCTCCGTCCATCCGCGCCGCTTCGTACAGCGCGGCATCGATATTCTGCAAACCGGCCAGCAGGAGCAGGGCGACGAATGGGGTCGTCTTCCACACATCGGCCAGGATGAGGGGGATCCAGGCCGCGGTGGCGTGGGTGAACCAGACGAGCGGTGTGCGGAGCAGGCCCGCGTCCACCAGGATCACGTTCGCGATACCGGCCTGTCCGTCGAACATGAAGCGCCACAACAAGGCCGCCACTACGGTGGGGATGGCCCAGGGCACCAGCACCAGCGCCCGAACCAGGCCGCGTCCCCGGTAGACCTGGTTCAGGGCCAGGGCGAAGATCGTCCCGATCACCAGTTCCGGAATGACGCTTCCGATCGCGAAGACGGCGGTGTGCGCCAACGCCTCCCAGAACCGCGAGGTCCGCAGCAGCTCGGCGTAGTTGTCCAGGCCGACGAAGGGCCGGCCGAGCCACGGCATCCGCAGGTCGTGGAGGTGGAGAGATTCCCAGACGGTCCAGAGCAGCGGGAAGAGGGCGATGAGTGCGATCACCAGAAGGGTCGGGGCCGTGAGCCCGAGGGCGAGACGCGCCTCCTGCTTATTGGACATGAGCGGTCTCCGGCCCGAGCCCGACTCGGGTGAGCAGCTCCCGCATCTCCCGGGCGGCGCGATGCAACGCGTCGGCGGGATCGGTCTGCCCGGTGAGGGCGCGGTGCAGCCAGATCTGGAGAATCTCCGACAGCTCGGTATAGACCGGGGTCACCGGCCGAGGGATGGCGCGCTCTATCAGGGCCCGTACCTGTTCCGGTGGAATCGCGAGGGCCCGGGGAAGCGTCGAATCACCATAGACCTCGGGCCGGGTGGGGTACTGCCCCGCGATCGCCGCACGCTCGAGCATCTGGGCCGGTGCGGTGAGATAGGCAATTAAGGCATAGGCCAGATCGGGATGGCGGGTGTGCGCGTTGATCGCGAGCTGCGCACCGCCGAGTGCCGCGGTAGGGGCGCCGCCCGGGCCCGCGGGCATCGGGGCTACCGCGAACCGGCCAGCGATCCGGGACTGGCTCGAGTCTTCCATTAGTGGGAAGGCATAGGGCCAGTTCCGCATGAACACCGCGCTGCCGTTCTGGAAGGCGAACCGCACCTGCTCCTCCTGCCATGCCAGGACCGCTGGGGGAGATATGCGAGTGGCCTGGAGGGCATCCCGCAGAAAGGTGAGCGCCCGCACGCCGGGCTCGGCATCGACCGTCACTCGGCCCGACGAATCGAGAATGGCACCGCCGAAGCCGCCCAGTACTTCGAGAAAGACCGTCACCAACCCCTCGTACCTGGCACCCTGCCAGACGAACCCCATGGTGACGCCATGGGCTTCGCCCACGGTCTCCGCCTGACGGACCAGCTCGTCGAGTGACGCCGGCGGATGGGGCAGCAGGTCGGTGCGCCAGTAGAGCATCCCCACGTCCACGAACCAGGGCAGGGCGTAGAGCCGGCCGTCCCAGGTGTTCGCCCGGATGGTGGCGGGGAAGAAGCTGTCAACCGGAGGGCGAAAGCGATCCAGCGGCAGGATCCAGCCCGCGGCGGCGAACTCCGGAGTCCAGATCACGTCGAGCTGGAGGATGTCCGGCTCCGGGGCGCGCGCATTCAGCCACTGCACGTAGAGCTGGTGGCGCTGGTCCGCCGCGTCGGGCGTGGCTCGCTGCACCACGGTGACGCCCGGATGGCTCGCCTCGAACCGCGCGATCTGCCGGCGTAGCACCGTTGCCTCGGCGCCGACGGCACTCGCGGGGAAGGTGATGACGGTGCCGGTGGAAGCGGAGTGGGTGCAGGCGAGGGCTAGGAGGAGGAGGACACCTAACCCCCGTCCCCGGCCCCCTCGCTTCGCTCGGGGCGACTTCGTCGCCTATTGGGAAGGGGGGACGGCATCCGACTAGTCCGTTGTCGTTCCGGCCGAAGGCCGCATCCATTCTACCCCGGCGGCTGTCACCCTGAGCGCAGCGAAGGGGCCGAAGGGGTAGCTGCAGTACAAGCGCTTGGCTTGCTGCCGGTGAGGCCGGTATCGCGCGATTGGTCGAATGCCTCCAAGCCCAGAATGGGCGCCGAATCGGAATCCCGAAATCGTTCTTCGAGAGCGCCTCTCCGTCGCTTCGCCCGGCTTGCGTACTCATCCGTCCTTCCGGCCGCCTCGGGCCTACGGCCCCTTCGCTTCGCTCAGGGCAGGCTCTCAGCGTGACGGCGGCCTTAGAAGAGAGGTGCGGCCTTCGGCCGGGACCGCCCTGTCCGCCTTGTCCGCGTCCGCCTGTCCGCCGTGCCCGCCCCGTCCACCCCCCGTCCGCCGCCTTTGTCCGCCGCTCTTGTCCGCCGCTTTCGTCCGCCCCTCTACGGAGGCGTCGAGCTCAGATACTCCCGATACACATACCCCACCGGCCGGCCATCGATCAGGACCCGGTACCACTGCTGCTCTCAGGGAGTCGACCAGGACCGGTTCACCGGGCTTCAAGACCCGAACGAGCGAAGCGTCGGGACGGCGACCCGATCGCACGTTGACCCACACCTTGGCCTAGCGCTGCAACAATTCGTTGCCCGGAGGCGGGGCGGGGGATGGAGCCGACGGGGCAGGGGCGAGTGGTGTCGACCCGCGAGACGGGTGGTTTGGCGGCTGGTGGTTTTACGACCGGTGGAGCTGGTGTGACTGGGCGAGCGGTGTCGGTGCTGGGAGCGGGTGCCACCGGGCGAGCGCTGTCAGCGAGCTTGGTGGACTTTTCGGCGGCTGGCTGGGATGGCTTTGACGGCGCCGAGTCGACGGGTGCAGCCGGTGGTGGGGTCAAACCTTCCTTCGAACCGGCTCGGTACAAGACTACCGCAATTCCCACGAGCACAACGACCACAGCCAACAGAACCCCGGCGACCTGCAGCCGCCGCCGCAGCCTGGGGACTTCCTCTTCAACGACGGGGTGCTTGGGATGCTCCGCCGTGAAGTCGAGACCGCAATGAGGGCATTGGGTCGCGACGCTCAGGGCTCTGTGGCCGCACTTGGGGCACTCGACGTAGGACATGCCGGATGGTCTTGGGGTCGAAAGTCTAAGGTCTAAGGTCTCGAAGCGTGGTCCTGAAGGAAAATAGTCGGCGGAAGGGGGTTGGACCCAAAATACGGACAGGCGGAGCCGCAGTCATTGCGAGGCGCCCTGAGCGAGCGAGGGGGCCGAAGCAATCTCACCCGCTAGAGGAGGCACCGTCTCATTTTCCGGTCCGCTTTGTCCGCCGGTCCGCTGTCGGCCCGTCCGCCGGTCCGCCCCTCCGCCGGTCTGGTGCGAAGCCTGCCCGGCCGGCATCTTATTGCAGAAATGCCCCCCACATCCAACGAGCTTGACACGCGACTACGGTAGCCGCGTTCGAGGCCCTCCGCCGGCTGACTGAGCCTACGGGGGAACCGTCATGCGGGATCAGATGAAGGCGGGGTTCCGGTTTGAGGGTGAACGAATCCCTTTGTGTTGCGGGACCAGAGGCAATCTGGAAGCCTGGCCTACTCGGTCGTAGCGGGGCGGCCTTTCCATTACTACCGCTTCGATCCGACGCGGTGTCACACCCCGGTACGATGATCAGATAACGTACGACCATGGCTGGTTCGAGTACCGGTACCAGGGAGACGACACCTCGGCTCCCGATAATGTCGCGTTGCGGCGGGCGCTCGAGAATGGTCGGCCGCTGATCTACTCTGACCGGGTGGGCCCAGGGAAGTACGAGGCGATCTACCCGGTCTACGTGGTAGGAGACGAGCCGGCTCGCCTCACCTTCAAAGTTGCGGCCGATACGACGGGTTTGGGTGAGTCGAGGCTACTGAATGGTGGAGCTGAGCCGCTCCTTAAGGCCTATGCGACCGCGGTGGCTAAACGCCGGCTGCATCAACACCGATTCCGAGAGCTGGTGGTCGCAGCCTATCGGGAGAGTTGCGCTGTGTGCCGGCTTCGGCATCCGGAGTCGCTCGATGCCGCGCACATCCTGGAGGACCGAGATGAGCGGGGGAACCCGGAGGTGCCTAACGGTCTGGCCCTCTGCCGAATTCATCATGGGGCGTTCGATACCAACATCCTTGGCATCAGCCCCGAATATGAGATTCACATTAGGAGCGACATTCTCGAGGAGAAGGACGGACCGATGCTGAAACATGGGCTTCAGGCCATGGACGGGAAGCTGATCCAGGTGCCGGAAGTGCTGACCTCAAGCCGCGCAAGGAGTATCTCGGGGAGCGGTTTGAGAGGTTCAGAGCAGCGTGAAGGCCTTCGTTGCCGTCACGGACAACGATTGGTTCGACTTTCTACGCCGGCACCGTGAGTTAACCGAGATCAACTTCTGGCAGCCCGGTGGCGGGCGGCACTTTCGTGCCCTTGCGCCAGGCCAACCGCTTCTATTCAAGCTCCACTATCCACAGAACTTCATCGTAGGCGGTGGGTTCTTCGCTGCTTTCTCGCTCATTCCGTTGAGTCTGGCATGGGACACATTCGGGATTCAGAACGGAGTGCCGAACCTCGAAGAACTTCGCCGGCGCACGGCAAGGCTGCGTCACCAAGAACTGGATCCAAGGCGAGACTACGAGATCGGCTGCATTATTCTCGAGGACCCGTTCTTTCTTGACGAAGCATATTGGGTCCCTGCACCGGCGGATTTTTCCAAGAACGTCGTCGTGGGGAAGGGTTACGACCTGAGGACGCCTGCCGGCAAGGCCCTCTGGGACAGCGTTCTGGCGGCGAGGGGGCTGGCAGGACCACCGAGCTGCAGACGCGGGTTCAGGTCCAGTGTATGGCGAACCAACTGTCTTCCGGCCCCAGGCTCGGCCAGGGAGCATTCCGCATTGTGGTGACCGACGTCTACGATCGACATTGTGCCGTGACCGGAGAGAAGACACTTCCCGTGCTCGACGCGGCCCACATCCGACCGGTCGCCAACGGTGGGGTCCACCGTATTGACAACGGACTACTCCTCCGGTCGGACGTCCATACTCTCTTCGACCGAGGATACGTTACCATCACACCGGATCATAGGTTTCGGGTAAGTGCGCGACTCAGAGCCGACTGGGATAACGGCAAGCCATACTATGAACTGAATGGCAACAGAATCTGGGTACCCGGTTCCGAGTCCGAGCGACCGGAGAGGGAGGTGCTCCAGTGGCACGCCGACACGATCTTTCTGGGATGACATCTGACGCCACTCCAGCTCCAGATCGGCTCGACTCCCTCATCGCCGAGCTCCGGGCCTTCGTGTGCGAGCGAGACTGGGAGCAGTTCCACGACCCGAAGAACCTGGCAATGTGCTTGGCCTCAGAGGCGGGAGAGCTACTTGCTGAATACCGATGGGTGAAGGCCGATGCTTCCGATGCACTCTCCGGTGACCAGGAACGCATGGAGCGAGTCCGGAAGGAACTGGGAGACGTGGCGATAGCGCTTCTTCTACTTTGCGATCGCCTGGGCCTAGATCTGGTCAACATGGCAAGAGACAAACTCGCGCTCAATGCGCTGAAGTACCCGGTGGGACTCGCAAAGGGTCGGGCTGATCCGCCCTTGGAGACTAAGATCATCCCCTGAGAGATCCAGAGGGCTCATTGCCGAAGCGTTCTAGTTCCACGGGTAGCGAGCTCTTCATCGTCGACAACAGCGACTCGGGCTGGACGGCCTCCGCTATCTCGCAGGAGTGGTGCCGAGCATCGCGAAGGCGTTCGACATCGCCACCGGCTACTTCGAGATCGGCGCGCTGCTGGCGCTCGACGGCGAAGTGGCAGAAGCTCGACAAGATCCGGATCCTGATGGGCGCCGAGGTGACGCACCGCACGCAGAAGGCGCTTCTCGAGGCAGTGCGCTGCACGAGCCGAGCGACGCCTCGACGAGAGCCTCGAGGCCGAGAAGGACGACGAACCCGTTCCTCGACGGCGTGCCGGCGATCGTCGAGGCGCTCCGGTCGGGCAAGATCGAGTGCCGCGTCTACGACAAGGACAAGTTCCACGCCAAGGCGTACATCACGCACGCCAAGCTGGAGGTCGTCGGCTCGCAGGCGCTGGTCGGCTCCAGCAACTTCACCGCGCCCGGGCCTGACCGAGAACATCGAGCTCAACATCCAGATCCAGAGCGCGCGCGAGGTCGCGCAGCTCCAGGAGTGGTACGAGGAGCACTGGAACGAGGCCGAGGACGTCACCGACGGACGATCCTCGAGACGATCGAGCGGCACATCGCGACGTACACGCCGTTCGATGTCTACGCGAAGGCGCTCCAGGAGTTCTTCCGCGGCCACGAGCTGACGGCGACCGAGTGGGACGAGACCCGCTCGAAGATGTTCCCCGAGCTCGACCGCTATCAGAAGGAGGCGTACTGGGCGCTGATGAAGATCGCCCGCCAGCACGGCGGCGCGTTCCTCTGCGACGGCGTCGGTCTCGGCAAGACCTTCGTCGGCCTGATGCTGATCGAGCGGCTCGTCCTGCACGAGGGCAAGCGCGTCGTGCTGTTCGCGCCGAAGGCGGCCAAGGAGGGCGTCTGGGAGCCGCACCTGCGCGAGTGGCTGCCGCACATCGGCGGCGTCGGCGGCGGCGCGGACTTCAGCAACCTCGCCGTCTTCAGCCACACCGACCTCGGCCGCAAGGGCGACTTCCCGGAGCGCTTCCGACGCATCGCCGAGCTCGCCGACGTCGTGATCATCGACGAGGCCACCACTTCCGCAATCCCGGGCGACGGGGCGACGACGACGGACAGGATCGAGCCGTCGCGCTACTACCGGCTCTACGACCTGCTCGACAACGCGGTGCGCCCGAAGACGCTCTTCATGCTCACGGCCACGCCGATCAACAACCGGCTGAGCGACTTCCGCCACATGGCCGAGCTGTTCACGCGGCGCGACGAGGCCTACTTCGCCCGCACGCTCGGCGTCAACAACCTGCGCGCGCACTTCAACAACATGGAGAAGGCGCTGCGCAGCGCGGTCGGGCACGACGTCGACCGACGTCGCCGAGCACATGGCCGAGGCGCAGGAGATCCTGGCGACGACGAGATCTTCCAGCAGCTCGTCGTCCAGCGCAGCCGGGCCTACGCGCGCGAGAGCCAGATCCGCGAGACCGGCAAGGCCGCCGTCTTCCCGGAGCGCAAGCCGCCGCAGGTCGCCGAGTACTCGATCCGCAAGACCTACGGCCGGCTGCTCGACATGTTCGAGAAGGCCTTCACACGCAAGAACCCGCTCTTCACGCTTGCCGATGTACTACCCGCTGGCCTGGTACAAGGGGCCGGACAAGAGCATCGACCCGTTCGAGGAGAACCGGCAGAAGCAGGTCGTCGGCCTGATCCGGACCAACTTCCTCAAGCGCTTCGAGAGTTCCGTCGCCGCATTCGAGCTCTCCTGCGACCGCCTGCTGCAGAAGCTGCTGGCCTTCCTCGAGGTCCACAGCGAGACCGACGCCGAGAAGAAGCGGCTGGAGCGCTGGAAGACCCAGAACGCCGAGATCCTCGGCTACGCACGCAAGCGCCAGCTCGAGCTCTGGGGCGAGGACGGCGACGAGCCGAGGACGAGGACATCGTCCCGCAGGAGATGCTCGACGCCGTCGAGCGCCTCGACCGCGAGGAGTACGACGTCGACGAGATGATGACCGAGACCTTCCTCGACCTCGACCAGATCGTGCACTTCCTCGACGAGGCCCGGAAGTTCGAGCCGAAGCACGACGACAAGCTGCAGAAGCTGATCCGGCTGCTCAAGTCCAAGGAGCTCGCCGGCCAGAAGGTGCTGATCTTCACCGAGTTCGCCGACACCGCCCGCTACCTGCAAGCGCCAGCTCGACGAGGCCGGCATCGACGGCGTCGCGCAGGTCGACAGCGCCACCAAGGGCAACCGCGCCGACGTCATCCAGCGCTTCTCGCCCTACTACAACGGCACGTCCTCGGCCGACGCTCGCCGCGAAGGGCACGCACGGAGATCCGCGTCCTGATCTCGACCGACGTCCTCTCCGAAGGCCTGAACCTCCAGGACGCCTCGCGGCTGATCAACTACGACATCCACTGGAACCCCGTGCGCCTGATGCAGCGCATCGGCCGCGTGGACCGGCGCATGAACCCGGAGGTCGAGAAGCGGCTCGTCGCCGACCATCCGGAGGTCGCGTCGTCCGCGGCAAGGTGAGCTTCTGGAACTTCCTGCCGCCCGACGAGCTGAACGCGATCCTCACGCTCTACACCAAGGTCACGCAGAAGACCCTGCTCATCTCGAAGACGCTCGGCATCGAGGGCAAGAAGCTGCTGACGCCCGAGGACGACTACGAGGCGCTCAAGGAGTTCAACCACGCCTACGAGGGCACGAAGACCGCGGTCGAGGACATGCACCTCGAGTACCAGGCGCTGCTGCAGGCCGACCCGGAGCTCGAGGCGCGCCTCAAGCGGCTTGCCCGGCGCCATCTTCAGCGGCCGCAAGCGCCCGGCGAAGGGCGTCCGCGGCGTGTTCTTCTGCTACGCGCTCCCGGCGCTCGACAAGGAGGCGGGCGAGTTCACCGAGGAGGCCGGCACCACCCGCTGGTACCTCTACGACCTCGACCGCGACGCGATCCTCGAGGAGCCCGGCGAGATCGTCGCCAGCATCCGCTCCAAGCCCGAGACGCCGCGCAAGTGCACGACCGAGGAGAAGACCCTCGTCGAGCTGCGCGCGCAAGGTCGAGAAGCACATCAAGAACACCTACCTGAAGCGCGTCGACGCGCCGGTCGGCGTCAAGCCGGCGCTCAGGTGCTGGATGGAACTGAACGAGGGCTGAGCCGATGCCGACCGACCACCGCGCCGAGCTCGCGAAGATCCAGACGCTTCGACCAGCTCGTCGCCTACCTGCGCGACGAGATGGGCTGGCCCATCGACGCGCGACGACTTCGAGGAGCTGACCTTCGACTACACGCCCGAGGAGCTCGGCATCGACGCGAAGACCGCCGCCAAGATCCAGGAGATCAAGCGCCTGCGCCCGCTCTCGCCGAACCAGCCCTGGGGCATCTTCTTCGTCAAGTTCGAGCCGAAGAAGCTCCCTGTCGTCGCTCTGCGCCGCATCCTGAGCCAGGTGGCGCTCAAGAAGCGCGCCTCCGCCAACAGCGCCGAGCGCGCCGCCTGGGCCGCGGACGACCTGCTCTTCGTCTCCAACTACGGCGAGGGCGACGAGCGCCAGATCAGCTTCGCCCACTTCTCGCAGGCCGCAGGACGGCCACGACCTGCCGACCCTCAAGGTGCTCGGCTGGGACAACCTCGACACGGCGCTGCACCTCGACGCCGTCGCCGAGGAGCTGACCGAGCACCTCGCCTGGCCCGACGACGACACCGACGTCGAGGCCTGGCGCGAGCGCTGGCGCGCCGCCTTCACCCTGCGCCACCGCGAGGTCATCACCACCTCGAAGGAACTCTCGATCCGCCTGGCCGAGCTGGCCCGCGCCATCCGCGACCGCATCAAGACCGCGCTCGCCATCGAGACCGACAACGGCCCGCTCACCAAGCTCATGAAGGCGTTCCAGGAGGCGCTGGTCCACGACCTCGACGCCGACGGCTTCGCCGACATGTACGCGCAGACCATCGCCTACGGCCTGCTCTCGGCGCGCATCGCCGACCCGCACAAGAAGACGGCCGACGACTTCGCCGCCCACATGCGCACCAATCCCTTCCTGCGCGAGCTGATGGAGACCTTCCTCAAGGTCGGCGGGCGGCGCGGCAAGGCGGGCGGGCCGGGCATCGACTTCGACGAGCTGGGCGTCAGCGAGGTCGTGGAGCTGCTCGACGACGCCAACATGGAGGCCGTCGTCCGCGACTTCGGCGACCGGAACCCGCAGGAAGACCCGGTCATCCACTTCTACGAGCTCTTCCTCAAGGAGTACGACGCGAAGAAGCAGGATGCAGCGCGGCGTCTTCTACACCCCGCGCCCGGTGGTCTCCTACATCGTGCGCTCGGTGGACGAGCTGCTGCGCACCGAGTTCGGCCTCGCCGACGGCCTCGCCGACACCACCACCTGGGGCGAGATGGCGAAGCGCCACAAGGACCTGAAGATCCCCGAGGGCGTCTCACCCGACCAGGCCTTCGTCCAGATCCTCGACCCCGCCACCGGCACCGGCACCTTCCTCGTCGAGGTCATCGACCTCATCCACAAGACGCTGGTCGCCAAGTGGAAGGCGCAGGGCCACGGCGAGAAGAAGATCGACGCGCTCTGGAACGAGTACGTGCCGAAGCACCTGCTGCCGCGCCTGCACGGCTACGAGCTGCTGATGGCGCCCTACGCCATCGCGCACCTCAAGATCGGGCTCAAGCTCTACGAGACCGGCTACCGCTTCGGCAGCGACGAGCGGGCGCGGATCTACCTGACCAACGCGCTGGAGCCGGCGCACGACTTCTCGGGCAGTTCGAGTTCGCGATTCCCGGCGCTCGCGCACGAAGCGCAGGCGGTCAACGAGATCAAGCGGCAGCAGCGGTTCACCGTCGTCATCGGCAATCCGCCGTATTCCGAGCATCTCGGCAAACTGACGAGACGCGTGCATTCTCGAGCCTGCTCGAAGACTACAAGCGACGGCGCTCGGATGAACGAACGCAATTCAACGCTTGCAGGACGACTACATCAAGTTCGTTCGCTTCGCCCAGCATGCAATTCGAGCAGCGCAGGCGTTGGCGTTCTCGGAATCATCACCAACCACGCATATCTCGACGGCCCGACCTTTCGCCGGATGCGCGAGCATCTCTTGACAGTCGTTCTCCGATCTGCATGTTCTGGACCTGCACGGCAGCTCGAAGAAGAAGGAACAGCGCCGGACGGGCTACAGACGAAAATGTCTTCGACATTCAGCAGGGCGTTGCAATCTGCTCTTCTGCGCGTGCCCCAACGCCAGACCGCAGCGTTCACCTACGCAGACTGTGGGGCACGCGCGAGACAAAGTATCGACTGGCTCGCAGCGACGCTCGATCGACGACATGTCGCACTGAAGCCCAATCCGCCCTACTATTTCTTCTTCCTCGCCCAGGACTGATATTCCAAGTCGAGCTGATCGAGCACTCATCGGTCACGGATGATGCCATGCCGCTGAACTCGGGCTTGCAGAACGCACGAGACGACTTCGTGATGTCGTTTGACTCGAGACGAGCTCTCGACGATGCGATGCGCCAGTTCTACTCGCACGAAGTCGGACGTCGAGCTCCGAGAGCAGTATCAGGTCGGCGACGATCGGACTGGAAGTTACGACATGAGGCACGCCGTCGTGACGACGAAGTCTGCGAAGCGAGTCATTCGCGATGCCTTTACCGGCCGTTCGACGTTCGATGGCATCTACTTACGAGCCGAATCTCACGAGTCGCCCGGCTCGAACGTGATGCAGCACATGCTGGGAGGGACGAACCTTGGCCTGATTGCGTCACACGGCAATCACCCAACGCGTGGACATCGCATGTCTTCGCGACGCGATCCGTTCGAGCGACAAGATCTTGCTGTCGCTACGACGACGAGCAATCCACGTTTTTCCTCTCTATCTTTCGACGATCGACGAGCTCGGCTTCGGCATCGGCAGACCAGCGCGCCGAACTTTCACCGCGCCTTTCTGCAAGGCTCTCGCCGACGCTTGGATTCGCCAAGAAGGCCGCACGGCCTGCCCGACCGGCCTGACGCCCGAAGACATCTTCCACTACGCCTACGCGGTGTTTCACAGTCCCGGCTACCGGAGCCGCTACGCGGAGTTTCTGAAGATTGATTTCCCGCGCCTGCCGTTGACCGGGAACCTGGAGCTGTTCCGCGCGCTGGCCCGGCTCGGCGGCGAACTCACCGCCCTGCACCTGCTGGAATCGCCCAAGCTCGACAAGCCCATCACCGAGTTCATCGGCGGCCGCAATCCCGAGGTCGAAAAAGTCTCGTGGTCGAAGAACACCGTCTGGCTCGACAAGGCGCAGACCACCGGCTTCAAGGGCGTGCGCGAGGACGTGTGGAACTTCCACATCGGCGGCTACCAGGTCTGCGAGAAATGGCTCAAGGACCGCAAGGGCCGCACGCTCTCCAAGGACGACATCGCCCACTACCAGAAGATCGTCGTCGCCCTCTCCGAAACCATCCGCCTGATGAAGGAGATCGACGAGGTCATCGAGAAGCACGGCGGCTGGCCGGGCGCGTTTGCCGTGAAGGCAGCGACTGATCCACCGGCAGCCGCGACACCATTGCGAAAGGTCGCCGAGGAACCTCGGGTCCCATCCAGGGGAAACAAGAAGTGACCGCCTCTGTGCTCTTGTGGGGAAACTCCCTACTCACCTTTACCGTCAAGCCGCCCGAACAGGCCTTCCCAAGAGGCGGCCAGATGAACACGCCGGCGTAACAATAGCGAGGAAGACGATGCCGAAGATCGATACAACCGTTAAGGAGCTGGTTGATATGGTCGGGAGGGGGGAACTTCGTCTTCCTGAGATGCAACGCCGTTATGTGTGGCCTGGTACCCGCGTGCGTGACCTCCTCGACTCCCTATATCGTGGTTACCCATCCGGATCCATTCTCGTGTGGGAGACAGAACAGGAAGCCCCCACTCGTGATTTGGCGGTCGCTCTAACAAGCCAATGCATTCATGACTCAAAAACTTCTCCTCGACGGGCAGCAAAGGGTCACGTCACTGTGTGCTGTCATGAACGGCGAGCCAGTGAGCGTGCGGCGCCGCAAGAGACCGATTGAGATACTCTTCAATCTCAATCACCCTGACGGCCCGCCCGTCGATATCACCGAGGTGGAGGGACGACCTAGAGTTTCCCGCTTTGGAGCCGGGGGACGATGACCCTGAAGAAGACGACGAAGAGGATGGCACGTCGATCCAAGAGCGGTTAGGGCGCCGTACGTTCGTGGTCGCTTCGAGGCAGCTGACTTTCCATCCCGACCTGGATTCGCGTTTCTGAAGTATTTAAAGGCGGCAAGTCTGAATGGGCGATACTAAAGCCGCTCGGGCTCCAGCCCGATGACCCTGAGTACGAGAAGTATGCTCAACGAATACAACGACTACGCCAGATACGGGATTACCCTTATGTGATGCAAGTTCTTGAACGTAATCTCACTTATGAGGAGGTAGCAGAGATATTCGTCCGCGTGAACTCACTTGGCGTTAAGCTGCGCGGCTCGGATCTCGCGCTCGCTCAAGTTACCGCACGGTGGCCGAAATCATTAAAGTTGTTCGAGGAATTTGCGGAGCAATTGGAGGAGTCCTGGTTTACGCTCGACGTCGGTCTGTTGGTTAGAACGATGGTGGTGTTGGCGACCGGTCAGAGTCGGTTCAAGACTGTACAGAATATTTCTGTTGACAAGATGAAAGCGAGCTGGACCGAGGCTAAAGGAGGGCTTCAGTTTGCAGTGAACTTCCTCAGGACCAACGTCCAGGTCGAAGATGAGTCTTTGCTTAGCAGTCCTTTGCTGGTTGTCGCTCTCGCTGCTATTGGCCACAAGTGGAAGAACCAATTGTCGAAGAAGGAGGAGGAGAGTCTGCAACGTTGGCTGCTGATCGCCAATGCCCGCGGGCACTACAGTCGTGGCTCAACGGAGACGATTCTCGACCAGGACTTGAGCATCATTCTTCGAGGCGGGTCGATTGACGATCTCATCCTCCACCTCGAGCAGCGCCTTGGACGCCGAACGTGGAAGCCCAGGACCTGGTCGGTCGCGGAGCCCGGAGCCCGCTTTTCTCGACAGCATATCTCGCGTACCAAGGCACGAGGCGCGAAAGATTGGAAGAGTGGGTTAGGCCTTTCATTAACCCATCAAGGCAAGATGCACTACATCGAGTACCACCACATCTTTCCCAAGTCCCTCTTGGCCCACCACGGATACGAGAAGGCAGAGATCAACGAAATTGCGGAACATGGCATTCATTAGTGGAAAGGCCAACCGCGAAATCACCAATAAAGAGCCAGGGAAATACCTGCCGAGTATCATCGAGAAACGGGGCAAGAGGCACTAGAAGCGCAGCTTATTCCGACTGACCCAGCATTGTGGCAGATGGACGCCTACCGAGCATTCTTGGACTGGCGAAGAGCACGGCTGGCGGAAGCCGTGAACCGCCTCCTCGGAACCCTGCAGCTGACCTAAGCCGTGGAGAGACCGATGCTATAGAAGCGGTTTCCGACCCTCGCGCTTCCATTCGGGAATATGACCTGAAATGCAAAGCCTGAACGGCAAACTCATCTTCTCCGCCACCGACCTCAGCAACTTCCTCGCGTGTCCCCACCTCACCCTCCTCAGCCGCCGTACTGCGCTCGGCGGCCCCAAGCCACCTTTTCGGTGAGGATCCCGGCCTCGACGTCCTGCGCCAACGCGGCCTGGTGCACGAACACAGGTTCTTGGATGGCCTTCGCGGCAGCGAGCAGACCATCGCTGATCTCACCGGTGCCCGCGAAGGACAACCGGGGCTGAACCGCTACGAAGGCCACGCGAGGGCAACCGCTAAGGCGATGCGGGACGGTGCCGATGTCATTTACCAGGGATGCCTCTTCGATGGATCCTGGCTGGGGTATCCCGATTTCCTGCGTAAAGTCGCCAAGCCGAGCGGGCTCGGTGACTGGTCGTATGAGGTGGTTGATACCAAGCTGGCGCGTGAGGCCAAGGGCGGTGCGCTGCTGCAGGTCCTGCTCTATGCCGAACTATTGGAGGCGGTCCAGGGCACCGCTTCTGAGTTCGTTCATCTCGCACTGGGTGATCCCGACGCTGGCCCTGTGAGTTTCCGAATCAAGGACTACGCGGCCTACTTTCGCTCAATCCGTAAACGCTTCCTGGAATGGGTTGCTGCCGCCCCGGCCGAAATGCCGCGGGCGGTTGATCCGGTGGCGCACTGTGACATCTGCGCCTGGGACTACGGGTGTACCAAGGAGCGCCGCGAGGTAGACCATCTCTCCTTCGTCGCCGGCATCAGCCGGCAGCAGCGGCGAGCGCTGGGTGACCAGGGGATCAATACCCTGGAGGCCCTGGGCGACCTCGACCTCACCAGGATCCCGTCCATCGAGGGGGTGAAGCCCGGGGCGATGAGCCGCATTCACCACCAGGCCAGAATTCAGCTGGAAGCCCGGCGCCAGAAGCGAATCCTGCATGAACTGCTTCAACCCATCGTGGCCGATCAGGGTCTGGCCGCGCTCCCGCCGCCCTCCGAAGGCGATCTCTTCTTCGACCTCGAGGGCGACCCCTACGCCTTCGACCTCGGCATCGAGTACCTCTTTGGCGTCGCGGACGCGAAAGGCGAATACGTCGGCCGCTGGTCGCTCGACAGCGTCAAGGAACGGGAGACCTTCGAGTGGTTCATGGATTCTGTGATGGACCGGCTCAAGCAGCACCCGGATCTCCATGTCTATCACTACGCCCCCTATGAACCGACGGCGTTGAAACGCCTGGCGGGACGATACGATACCCGGATCGATGAGCTGGACCGGCTGCTTCGCGGCAAGGTCTTCGTCGATCTGTACCGGGTGGTTCGTCAGGGACTTCGCGCGTCGGTCGAGAGCTATTCCATCAAGAAACTGGAGCCGTTCTACCAGTTCGAGCGGCAGGTCGATCTGCGCGAGGCCAACAGCGCACTGGCCAACTTCGAGGCTTGGCTCCAGCTGGGCGGAGTGGAAGGGGATCAAAATGTCCTGCTCAAGGACATCGAAGGTTATAACAAGGATGATTGCATTTCGACTCTAAGACTTCGGGACTGGTTGGAGCAACTGCGAGTCCAGCTCGGCAAAGAAACGGGGGTTGAAGTCCCGCGACCGAGCGCACCTGTCTGCCGAGGCGCCCGAGGAACTGGCCGAGAAGCTCAGGGAGGTCCGGGCCCTGATGGAGCGGCTCATGGCCGGCGTGCCGGAGCTTCCCGAGCAGCGCACGGCGGAGCAGCATGGCCGCTGGCTGCTGGCCCAGATGCTGGAATATCACCGCCGAGAGAACAAGTCGATGTGGTGGCGATACTTCGAATGGTTGAAGCTGAGCGACGCCGAACTAGTGGAGGACGGCGCCGCTCTGGGAGGGCTGGAATACATCGAGGTGGTGCGATACAGTGAAGAAGTCGAGCATCCATCGCTATCGCTTCCCGCCTCAGGAACACCAGATCGAGGTGGGGACAAAACCCACGACCCAGAACCGGCAATTCGGCTGGGGAAATCGTTGCCCTCAATGAAGGCGCGGGCACCATTGACTTGAAGCGTGGAAACACGAGCAAGGTACCTCATCCCACGTCGCTCATCCCCTACGAGTACGTCCCTGACGAGGTACTCCGTGAGAGCCTGTTCCGCTTGGGGTCTGCTGTCGCTGAGCGCGGTCTGCTACGGGAAGATCCCTACCAGTCTGCGATCGACCTTGTCTTGGCAGCGCGGCCCCGGATCGGTCAACAGCCCGATGCCCCTCACCGCTCTCGGCGAGGAGTCCGCGGACGCGGCTATCCGGGTGGTAGGGTCGCTCGACCATTCGGTCCTTCCGATACAGGGGCCGCCGGGTCCGGGAAGACCTATACCGGTGCCCGAATGATCCTGGCCCTCCTCAAAGCCGGCAACAAGGTCGGCGTCACCGCGACTAGCCACAAGGTGATCGCCAATCTTCTTAAGGAGGTGTGCGAAGCGGCCCAGGAGAGTGGTCAGGAGATTCAGGGATGCAGAAGGCGAAGAGGAGGAGTGGTGCAAGGCCAAGGAGATCGAAGCGATCAACGATAATGACGCGATCCAGGACGCCCTGAAGAGCGGCGAGGCTCGGCTCGCCGCCGGCACGTCGTGGCTCTGGAGCAGGGAAGAGATGCAGGCGTCGGTTGACGTGCTGTTCATCGACGAGGCCGGGCAGTTCTCCTTGGCCAATGCGCTCGCCGTCGCCCCAGCCGCGAAGAGCCTGGTGCTCCTCGGCGACCCTCGGCAGCTTCAGCAACCGCAACAGGGTCTGCATCCGCCGGGGACTGACGTCTCCGCCCTGGACCATTTGCTCAGGGGTCAGGCGACCATGCCACCGGATCGCGGTCTCTTTCTGGATCAGACCTGGCGGCTGCATCCTGATATCTGTGCTTTTACTTCGGAGATGTACTACGAAGACCGGCTTCGCTCCCGGGCGGGGCTTGAGGTTCAGCGGGTCGCGGGATCTGGGCCTAACACCGGAAGCGGGCTCCGCTGGCTCTCGGTGGAACACAACGGGAATCAGAACGAATCGCCCGAAGAGGTCGCAGCGATAGCCTCCCTGGTTCAGAATCTGCTCAGCGCTGATCTCTCCTGGATCAAGACATGGCGGGAATCCAAGAAACTGGGATTGGGCGATGTCCTCGTGGTCGCGCCGTACAACGCACAGGTGTCCGCCATCGAGCAGGCGCTACCTCGGAGCGAGAGTAGGGACGGTGGACAAGTTCCAGGGCCAGGAGGCCCCAATCGTGATCTATTCGATGGCCAGCTCGAGCGCCGAGGATGCGCCGCGCGGAATGGAATTTCTCTATAGCCCCAACCGGTTGAACGTGGCCACCTCCCGGGCGAGGTGTCTGGTCATCCTGGTCGCCAATGGGCAGCTCTTCCTTCCGGAGTGCCGCACCCCGGAGCAGATGCGGCTGGCGAACGGGCTGTGTCGGTATCTGGAGCTGGCAAGAAGGCGGGCGGATGAGCGGCCGGCGTTGTTACGACCGGTCAACAGCCGATCGCTAGCCTCCTTCGGCCGCCTTGATCCGGCTGCGAAGCTTGGCTCTCCGCCAAGGAAGTGGAGCCGATCACCGTCATGAAGGACGATGAAGCGACCGCTTTGACGGCGCGAGCAGATTCTTGAGTCGGGCCATCTCGCGGGCTTAGAGCCCGGCTGAACCGCCTTTGAGCTGGACGACATAGAGTTCGATCTGATCGGCAGCTCTAGGCTTGATTCGTAGCAGGCCGGCATCGGCTATTCCCGTCCGTGGCCGCCCACTCGCAGCGTCAAGAAAGACAACATGGAAGCCGCGGCCTTAGCCCAGGTTTGAAGGCGGTCTTTGATAGAGTTTCTGACCGCCGCGCCTTCCAGACTGGCCCCCGCATCGTCTTCCACGCCTTTAAAGCTGCGCCGGAGGCCGGGTTGAGGCGTCGATGGTCCCCGATTAGGGCAAAGCTCCGCCGCCTTGTGTGTCAATGCCTTCACCTGCCGACCTGCCCGACGGCGGTCGCTGCGCGGGCAATCTTGAGCATCCCGGACCACATCGTGCAGGGGATACGCACCAGACGATCAGTACCGCCCCGAGTACTAGCGCCGCCGCTTCCGGCAGAGTGTCCATTGCCGGGCGTGCTCGTCCTTCGACCTCGATACGTGCGCCCCGTAGCTCCTTCACTATCTTATAGAGACGCTCAGCCGTCGGTCGTGATCGTAAGGTCGGAGGCTAAGAATCCAGGCGTAGTCAACTTGACCCTGCAGATCCTTGGGCGCTGCTGTTGCGGCGCTACGACCCGCGCCTCTACGCAGCGGGTCCAGGACGCCAGCAGCCGCAAACAGCCAGTTTGACCACCCCGTCAGCTCTAGAGGCGGCCTTGGGAGGCCTGCAGGGTCCGATCCACTGCCCGGAGGCGGATCGAATCGTCGCGGATCCCCCCGGCCGCTGGGTGCGCCTGGCAGGAGCCAGAGGGTCGTGTCACCACCTCGCCACCCGGCGTTCTATCCGTGGATCCGTGGCCATCGCCACGCACGACGGCGTCCCACCAAGGACGGGCGCGGAGGCATCGCTTCCGACGACGGTCCGGCGTCGATTCGTGAACTCTCGACCCGAACGAACGTCACGAGTCCGGGCGAGAGACTCGAGAGGCGCGGCGTCAGGAAGGGCACGCGGATCATCCTCCGCCGCAGTCCACGTTGACGAGCGTATTCGCCCTTGAGGTCCCCGTAGGACACCTGGTCGGCGCCGCCGATCTCGAACACCCGGCTCCCCTCGAACGACGACGTCCAGCGCGACGGATCGTCCTGGGCGAGCCACGAGCCATCCACAGCTGGCTCGGTTAGTCGCCTCATGATGTCGACTTCCAGTCCTTCGTCGACCATGACCGGCACGGCGCTCGACAAGTCGCGACGACTTTGGTAAAGAGCACGGCTCCCCCGGACCGACCACTCTGGAGAGCCGACCTCTCGGCGAGAAATCGAATCGCGTACATCTCGCCGACTTCGTGAACTGGTGCTTCGAGGTTACGTGTCACGAGAAGCGCCCGCGTCAATATGCCTCCGGCGACGATCCACTCCCGCCGCAGAGCTCGCCTCCTGTGGAGTCACGAGCTTTCCCGTTTGGCGATACCCTCGGTACCTCGATACGTCGCGTGGAGATGTCGCCGCTCTCGCCGAATACTGCCGCGCCAGCCCACGAATTCGAACCTCATACCGAGGGGTCGCCCTCGACCGACCTGGAGCAATCAGGTCCGACACGCGCGGACCCAGCCCGCCGCGCCTGGAGTCGCATCCGCTACTGCCCGTTCACCAGGGGCTGACGTCGCCTCAATGTGGCTCAAGCGTCCGAGGATCGTCAAAGCGCGATCATGCATGCCGTGAACCCACCTCCCAGAGGGTTGAGCGCGAGCTCTGCAGGTCTTGGGTCGTACCGAGGCTTCAGGTAGGTCAGGAAGAGATCCTCGATCGGCTGGCTTCATCGCCCGCGCTTCACCTGCGGGCGACGAGGTTAAGTAGCAGTACGGACAAGCTGGCCGACTAGATGATCCAATTCATCCAGCAAGGGCCCGCAGAATCCGGCTTCCTTGTAAGCGGCTAGGGCACTCTGGTAGTACCACAGCTGATCTGCTTTGCCGGCGTTGAAGCGGCTCCATAGCGACTCGCCAACCCGTTGGTAGTCCGCTAAGAGCGCTCGGGCATTGTCGACCTTATCGGCTACTGTAACACGCAAGTTCGAGGGCTGGGCTTGTCGGACATGCTCGAGGTATCGCTCCTTGCGTTCTCGCCAGGGTGGCTTGGGGCCGCCCGTGTAGTCTGGAGGGGTGTCGGTTGCCAGTTGAATCAGGGCGAGGACACGCGGGCCAAAGCGCTTAGCGAGCAGCGCTGGATTGGTCTCAGCGGGTTTGTCCTCCAGCGAATCATGGAGGAGTGCTGCAATTGCTTCATCCTCGTCGCCGCCATCCTGCTGGACGAGAGCGCAAACGCTGAGAAGGTGTGCGAGGATCGGGACTTGGGTCTGCTTCCGAGCGTCCCGGCCGTGAAGCTCGATGGCATAATCCAGTGCTTCCTGGAGTCTGACGCTCAAGAGATCGGCCAAAGCTTCACAGTCTCCGTTTGGATGCTGGTGCCGAACACACCGCGTTCCCCTGCGGGCGACCAGTAAGGACTCACACAACCTTGCGTTCCCTTAAGACCGCCCAGAGGTAGGTCGATGGGACGCTTCCCAGGAAGCGCCCGACACGTGCAGCCTAACAACACCCTGCGACATCGTGAGCGCCAAGCGGAACTCCGGCCCGCCTGGGTTTGTCGGCTGCCTTTGCGGGTTAGGCGGCAGTTTGCATCAGGGTCCAACCGGCAATGCTTCATTCAAGGACCGATGCTGGTCCGCGCTAGCTTCTGTCATACCGGTCGGTACCGCTTCTAGTCCCGGTACCGTCAGTCTGGACGGAGCGATATGCGGTCGCTCCAGCCGCAAGAAGGCCATGTTGGTGGGGCCTCGATAGCCGAGTTCCCGGGCCAGTTCACGAATACCTGGTGCGGTGCGGTTGGTCCAGAGAAGTTCGCCCTCCGAGGTGGCGCGCAGCCTCCCCGCTCCTAGCACGTGCGCAAGGGCACCCGGAGCTTCCCTCCAGATCAGCCAGACACTGTCCCCCGGCAAGGGCTTAACTCGCCGAGCACCCGGCGGGTACCAGATCGCGTGCATGGGACTCTCAAGGAGTCCCTGGGTGTTGTCAGCGGTTACTGGTGGGGTCCCACAATAGATCAGCGCTCGTTCGGGCATCTCCTCGCTCCCCGTCTTTCAACGAGCTTCGTGCTGCCGCGTAACTCGCGCGTAACCTGCAGGCGACAGTCGAACCTCCACAAGGTTGGCTCCTTCAGATAGCTAGCCCACCGTACAGTTGCAAGCTCTGGTTAGGTGGCAGCACGCTCGCGCCTCGTGGTCCTATCGCGTGAGCAGCAGCGAATTGTGGTTCGCCACTAGCGCCAGCGCCCATCCTTCATGACCCAAACGCGTGTGAACCGATTGTCGCGTGGCACGGTCTTGCCCCTGTCCTGTCCGACCATCGTGGAGCGGCCGGTTTCCACGGCAGTGTTGCCGTAGACTCGCACGAGAACGTCACTGGTCGTGATGGACTGGTACGTCAACGCGTGCGATGTGAAGTCGGCGACGACCTCCGACTGTTCCGCACGACTCCGGTGGGCCTGATACCGAGGAAGTCGTCAGCAGAGATCCGGCGAAGCGCGATGGTGTCGGCAGCAATCGGAGCGTGAATCCGCGCCTCATCCTGTTGCCGGACAGTCGCTCGGCCTCGCGGTGGCCCGCTGGCCTGTCGCTCTGTGCCTCCGCGATGACGCCCGATACGACCGAAAACAGAAGAGCTGCAACGATCGAGGCGCGCTTCATGAGATGCTCCGTGCAGGCGTGATTGAACTTGCTGCCAGTCGAGTGGCTGCGGGCTACCACGGGGCCCAACGGGCGGCCGCTGTGCAGCTCGCACTAGGACCACCTAACTAGTACATGAGCTGCGGGTGGACTCAGCTTCCATGACCCGGACCTCGTCCTCCTTCTTCACGCCTCGCAGAATCAGATCAACCTAGGGTTGACGCACACTAAGCGCGCGAACGATGGTAGCCATCGTGTCAGCCCACGTGGTCGGAGGTTGTACGCCGCTGATCGTACGGTGTAGCCAGCGTCATCGCAACTGCTCATTTTCTCCCCGCCCCGACTGTCACACCCTCCACCCTATCCTGGATAGCTCTCGGCACCCCTCGCCGACGAGCCCAAACCGGAAAGGATCACCCGTGAAAGCCACCACCTCCGTCAGCACCACCTTCGCCGCCACCCACGACCGCCACCGGGTGGGCCTCCTCGTCTCCCTCACCGGCGATGTTTCGGTCAAGCGACCGCCGATCAACGTCGCCCTGGTGCTCGACCGCTCCGGCTCCATGGCCGGCGAGCCGCTGGCCCACGCCCGGGAGGCGGCGCTCCGCTTCGCCTCCTTCCTGTCGGCGGAAGACCGGCTCTCGGTGGTCGCGTTCGATGACGAGGTCCGGCTCCTCTTCGGTCCCGGCGCCGGCAACGATCCCTCGGCCCAGCACGCGATCCGCCAGATCTACGATGGCGGAAGCACCAACCTCTCCGGCGGCTGGCTCGAAGGTCACCGTCAGGTGGGTCAGGCGATCGTGCAGGGGACCAACCGGGTCCTGCTCCTGACCGATGGCCAGGCCAACCAAGGCATCACCGACCCAACTGCGCTTCGCGGCATGGCCGGCGGTGCGGCCAGCAACGGCGTCTCCACCTCCTGCATCGGGTTCGGGCCCGGGTTCAACGAGGACCTGCTGCGTGCCATGAGCGAGTCGGGCGGCGGGCACTTCTGGTACGTCGAGGCGCTGGACCAGATGACCGGCGCGTTCGAGGGCGAGATCGAAGGCCTGGTGAGCCTCGCGGCCCAGAACCTGGTGCTGGAGGTGACGCTCACCCACCCCGGTGTCGCCGGCGTGAGCCTGATCCCGGACGTCCCCGCGGAACGGACCGCCGAGGGCGCCTGGCGCATCAGGCTGGGAGACCTGTATGCGGTTCAACCCCGGTCGCTCGGCATCATCTTCCACGTCGAGAACGTGACTCAGCTGGGCGACGTGGAGCTGGGCCAGGTCCGGCTCCAGGCCGACCTCATCAAGCCCGAGGGCATCGAGCACCAGACCATCGTCCTGCCGGTGATGGCGACCTCGATGGGCAGGATCACGTGGTACCCGAAGTGGAGACCAGCTTCCTCCGCTTCGCCGCCGCGCAAGCGCGTGAGGAGGCGATCCGTCAGGCCGATCAGGGCCAGTTCGAGCAGGCCGCGAACACCCTCCGGGAAGCAGCCACCAGTTTCGGCTCCTGCGACGACATGCCCGAGCTATGCGAGACCCGCGAGACCTGGTCGCCGAGGCCGACCGCCTCGCCCAGCGGATCTATCGGTCCGAGGACCGCAAATACCACATGGCTCGCTCGGCGATGGTGCTGGACGGGCGGGTGGCGCAGGAAGAGAAGTTCAGCCGGCGGCGGAAACCGTAAACCGCACCCTAACCCCCTGTCCCCCTTCCCTATTGGGAAGGGGCGGCCGCGCGTCCTTAGCTACTGCGTCCAGAGGAGGAATCCCGGCCGAAGGCCGCGGCCACTTACCAAGGGCGCCGTCAGCTGCTGAGCGAAGCGAAGCGGCCAGAGGCTTGAGTGCGCTACAGAAGTGGGGTTTACTGTCAGCGGCCCAAGCTGATTGTGTACGAGACTGGGCTCCAGAAATCCGTGACTGACTCAGGGGCACCGGCCTACTCGGTTACTGGCTGCATGCCCCATGCGCGACAGAATCCTGAAGTCGTTGGTTAGGATTCGCATTGAGCCTCGGCTTCGCCGACCGAACGTAGCAATCCCAACCCTTCGACCCCTCGCTTCGTTCAGGGAGACGGCGGACAAGTGGATGAGGGGCGGTTGAGGCAGATCCCCTGGGACGCGTGCCCCCTTCCCAATCGGGAAGGGGGACAGGGGGTTAGGTAGGAAGCGGAGACGGGACAGCGGGTGAGATTGCTTCGGCCCCCTCGCTCCGCTCGGGGTGCCTCGCAATGACAGAAGTCGCGGGCGACCGCCGGTCCGCCGGTCCGCAGAGGGGACTGCTATTGTTGTAGGGGACCTAGTTCACGCTACGGACGCCAATGGGTAAAGCGGAGTACTCGGAGCTCCGGACCATGATGAAACTCGACTCCATATTCGTGCCGCTTGATGGTTCTGCCTTTGCCGAGCAGGCCGTCGCCTGGGCGGCGGAGCTTTGCCGGGCGGCGCAGGCCAAACTCCGTCTGGCGCTGGTCCATCAACTGCCACCTCCTCCAGGGACGGCGGACGCGAAGAAACTCTACACCAAGGTGGAAATCCTGCTCCGCCGGGTGCAACGCGACTACCTAAACAAGGTCGCAAAGCGGCTCCAGGATGGCGGCCTTTCGAAGGTGGGCAGAGTGGTCCTGACCGGGGAGCCAGGTCCTGCACTGGTCGAAGACGCCGTTCAGTGGGGCGCGTCGCTGGTAGTGATGAGTACTCACGGACGAGGGCCGCTGGCGCGCACCTGGCTCGGGAGCGTGGCGGATCATGTGGTGCGCCATTTGCCAATACCTGTCCTCCTCATCCGCCCGGGTGACGAGCACTCGAAGCCGGGGCCGGTCGACTTCGCGGGGGAGATTCTGGTTCCGCTCGACGGTTCGGTGCCGGGCGAGGCAGCACTGGAGCCGGCCATGGCTATCGCTCGGCTCTTCGACATGCAACTCAGCCTGCTCCAGGTGGTTGAGCCCATCTCCACCTCACTCACTGGAAATCTGGCCGTGCCGTCGGTCGAAGACGCCCGGCTGACCGAGCTTTTTCGCAAGGAAGCGGAGGACTACCTGAAGGATGTCGCGAAGCGGGTAGAGAAGGAGGGTCTGCGAGCGGCGTCGACCGTGGTGCTGGGTCCGTTCCCGGCTACGTCGATCATCGTCGCCGGGGAGCGTGACTCGGTGAAACTCGTGGCCATGTCGACTCACGGGCGGAGTGGCGTCCGCCGCTTTGTGATGGGCGGAGTGACCGACAAGGTGGTCCGGAGTCTCAACCGACCGGTCCTGGTCTGCCGCCGAAAACCCAGTCGTCGCTGATCGGAGAGGAGGACGCACCGAGATTCCTCGGTCGCTGCGTTCCCCCGACCTACTTCACGGCAGACTTCTGCGCCTCCTCATAGAGCGTTTCCGGAGCGACATCGGCACCGTTGGGCCATTCGATGACCCCACACTCAGGGTTGACGTACACTTGGGCAAACAGCTTCGGGTCACGGAGCGGGGCGTAAAGGCCAGTGTCGCGCTCGTACAGCCACGTTGTGCAGTCGACCACCCCGCTCATACCGTCATCGAACGTCACCGCTAACCGGTATCCCGGTAGGGCCTGCACGGAAGTCGCGAGTGGATCCATTGCTCACTCCAGTGGAGCGATTTGTAAGGGAGCCTAACTTGGGCTCCTCGGCGCTGAGCGTGGAAGAGGGCGGGGAACAGGGAACGGGGAACTATGATTCCGAGCGAAGCGAGGAATCCAAATGTTTAGGTCTTCCTGGGCTCTTACGCATCCGGATTCCTCGGTTGCTGCGCTCCCTCGGAATGACAACTCTGTCGGACACGGTCCCCCCTTCCCAATAGGGAAGGGGGACAGGGGGTTAGGTAGGAAGCGGGCCTCGCAATGACAGCTCTCTCGGTCGCGGTTCCCCCTTCCCAATAGGGGAAGGGGACAGGGGGTTAGGTAGGCTCGCTGACTAGGGGTTACCTAGCTAAACAGACTGCGAAGGTGCTGCTTGCATTAATCAGATTTAACCACAGGTTAAGCGTACCTTCATCACAACCGCCTACCTTCGGTCACGTCTGCAGCTCCGTCCCCCAATTGGTATCTCTGGTGAGGCTCCCCATGACCGCCGAACATGAAAGACTCGCCGAGGCCCGTGAGAAGGCCGTGGCCTGGAAGAAGTGGGGCCCGTACCTGAGCGAGCGGCAGTGGGGCACGGTGCGCGAGGACTACAGCCCGGGCGGTGACGCCTGGAACTTCTTCACCCACGATCATGCCCGCTCGCGGGCCTACCGCTGGGGCGAGGACGGCATCGCCGGGATCTCCGACGACAAGCAGAAGCTCTGCTTCAGCCTGGCCCTCTGGAACGGGAAGGACCCCATCCTCAAGGAGCGGCTGTTCGGCCTGACCAACAGCGAGGGGAACCATGGCGAGGACGTGAAGGAGTACTACTTCTACCTCGACAGCACGCCGACCCATTCGTACATGAAGTACCTCTACAAGTACCCGCAGGCGGCCTTTCCCTACGAAGACCTCATCACGACCAATCGCAATCGGACCCGGGAGGAGATGGAGTACGAGCTGCTCGACACCGGGGTCTTCAACGAGGACCGCTATTTCGACGTGTTCGTGGAGTACGCCAAGGACGGTCCGGAAGACATCCTGGTGAAGATCACGGCGCCCAACCGGGGGCCGGAGCCGCCGAGCTGCACCTCCTGCCGACGCTCTGGTTCCGGAACGACTGGGCGGCGTGGATCTCCGAGTCCAACCGGTCTCCCGAGAAGCCGAACCTCCGGCAGGTCCCGGCCCGGCGGGCACCAGCGCGGTCGCGGCGACGCATCCGCTGCTGGGCGAGTGCATCCTGTACCTGCGAAGGCGAGGTGCCGCTGCTCTTCACTGAAAACGAGACCAACAACGAGCGGCTCTTCCCCGGCCAGATGAATGCCAGCCCATACGTCAAGGACGGCATCAACGACTCGTGGTCCAGGGCAGGAAGGCCGCCGTCAATCCCAGCGGGCAGGGCACCAAGGTCTCGGCGCACTACCGGACGACGGTCCCCGCCGGGAAGTCGGCGACCGTTCGGCTGCGGCTGACCGGCAGGCCCCGGCCGGACAGCGCAGGCCGAGCGCCGTTCGGCCCGGAGTTCGACAAGATCCTGGCCGCACGGCTCCAGGAGGCGGACGAGTTCTATCGCGCGGTCACCCCGCCCTCCGTCTCGCGCCGACGAGGCCAGGGTGATGCGGCAGGCGCTCGCGGGGATGCTGTGGAGCAAGCAGTTCTTCTTCTTCGACGGCGACAACTGGCTGCAGGAGCACCACTCCCACCCGCTCCATTCCGGCTACCGCAACTGCGCGGAACTCGGAGTGGTTCCACATGCTGAACGAGGACATCATCTCGATGCCCGACAAGTGGGAGTACCCCTGGTACGCCGCCTGGGACCTGGCCTTCCACTGCCTCCCGCTCTCGATCGTGGATCCCGACTTCGCCAAGCAGCAACTGGAGCTGATGCTGGCGCGGTCTACCTGCACCCCAGCGGCCAGATGCCGGCGTACGAGTGGAACTTCAGCGACGTGAACCCGCCGGTCCATGCCTGGGCGACGCTGTTCCTGCACTTCACCGAGAAGGCCCAGCGCGGCGAGAGGGACGTCGAGTTCCTCAAGACGGCGTTCAACAAGCTGGTGCTGAACTACACCTGGTGGGTGAACCGCAAGGACCGCTTCGGCAAGAACCTCTTCGAGGGCGGATTCCTCGGGCTGGACAACATCGGCGTCTTCGACCGCAGCGCCCCGCTGCCCACCGGCGGCCATCTCGAGCAGGCGGACGGCACGGCGTGGATGGCCCTGTTCACCCAGAACATGCTGGATCTCGCGTTCGAGATCACCCTGCACGACCGCGCCTTCGAGGACATGATCGTGAAGTTCGCGGAGCACTTCCTACTACATCGCCGCGGCCATGAACCGCCCCGGTGACGACGGCATGTGGGACGAGGAGGACGGGTTCTACTACGACGTGCTGCGGCTCCCCGACGGCAGCGCCACCGGCTCAAGGTGCGCTCGATGGTCGGGCTCCTGCCCCTCTGTGCCACCACGGTCATCGAGGCGAGTGCCCGGGAGAA
Source organism: uncultured Gemmatimonadales bacterium (assembly GCA_963821525.1). GTDB lineage: Bacteria > Gemmatimonadota > Gemmatimonadetes > Gemmatimonadales > GWC2-71-9 > DATBGE01. The sequence goes on from CAWGED010000006.1 coordinate 41,180, forward strand.
GGTCCCGAGCGCGATGGCTCAGATCGCCCAGCGACTGTCCCGGATGCCCGAGCTGAAGAACACCATTCACCCCACCGGCCCCGGGCATTTCGGCGTGGCGGACCGGGGAATCATGGCGCTGCTCACGCCGGAGCGGCTCCGCCGCATCCTCACCAAGATGCTGGACGAGAACGAGTTCCTGGGCCCCTACGGCATCCGCTCGCTGTCCAAGTTCCACGAGGCGCACCCGTACGTCCTCCACGTGCAGGGCCAGGAACACCGGGTGGACTACCTGCCGGCCGAGTCGAACACCGGCATGTTCGGTGGCAACTCCAACTGGCGGGGCCCGGTCTGGATGCCGGTGAACGCCCTCATCATCCGGGCGCTGCTGAACTTCTACCTGTACTACGGCGACAACTTCAAGATCGAATGCCCCACGGGGTCGGGGAAGCTGATGAACCTCTTCGAGGTGAGCCAAGGAGATCTCCGACCGGCTCACCCGGATATTCACCCGCGATGAACAGGGCCTGCGGCCGGTCTACGGCGGCACCGAGAAGTTCCAGTCCGATCCCAACTGGCGCGACTACATCCTGTTCTACGAGTACTTCCACGGCGACAACGGCGCCGGCCTCGGCGCCAGTCATCAGACCGGCTGGACCGGGCTGGTGGCCAAGCTGATCCAGCTCTACGGGAGCCCTGGATGCCGAGCAGATGCTGAGGAGCGGGCAGGCACGCCGCATTCGTCAAGGCCGGTCCCACCGGAGCCGTGAAAACGGAGGGAGCGCCACGAGCCAAGAAGCGGCCCGCGCGGCCCGTTGCCTGAGGACAGACACGACACCGCGACGCCACCAACCCCCTGTCCCCCTTCCCTATTGGGAAGGGGGAACCGTGACCGACAGCTCCTCGTGGCTTCATCACCAGCGGGAAAGCGAACCCTCGGACGCCGTCCCCTTCCCAATAGGGAAGGGGACAGGGGGTTAGGTGAAAGAGGTGAATGGCGAACGGTGAACGGTGAACGGGACCTGTAGAGCGTTGCAGGGACCGGGTATTCGGCCCCCTCGCTCTGCTAGGGGGCCTCGCAATGACAGTCTGTCGGACGCGTCCCCCCTCTCCGTTTCACGGAGAGGGGGACAGGGGGTGAGGCGAAGCGGGAAGGGGGGCGGGGGTTAGGTCCAAAGCGAGACGGAAGACGGGGAAGTAGGCTTCGAAGCCTAGCATCTTCCCCTCTCCGGTGACCGCCCGTGGCCCCACGCCGACGCGCGCTGATTCTGCTGCTTGCCGCTATTGCAGTGCTCTTCGCCTTCTTCCCGGCTTTCACTGCTCTTCTCACCGACTGGTGGTGGTTTCGAGAGATCGGGTACCAGATCGTCTTTACCCGAGAGCTGACCACCCGAGTGCTGCTCTTCCTGGCGGTGGGCGGCATCACCGCCGGTGTGCTCTACCTGAATCTGCGGATCGCGCAGCGTGGGGTCGTCCCCTACCCGATCGTGCTGCGGTTGGGGGAATCGGCGCCACGGGTGGATGTCACGAGGGCGCTGCCCCGTCTGAGTCTGCCGGTCTCGCTGATTCTGGGCGTGCTGGCCGGCTTGGTTGCCACCGGGGCATGGGACTTGGTTCTCCGAGTGATCTACCGGACGCCGTTTGGGATCACCGACCCGGTCTTCTCGCGCGACATCGCATTCTACGTATTCACGCTGCCCGGCCTGGCGGCGGCGCTCGGGTTCCTGTCCACCCTCACCACCATCTGTCTCCTGCTGCTGGTGCCACTCTACTGGTTGCGCCGCGATCTCGTCCCGGGCCCCGGCCTGCTTCGGGTCGAACCGTCGGCGGGCCTGCACCTCGCCGTCTTGCTGGCGGTGCTGTTCCTCCTCACCAGCCTCAGGCTATGGCTGGTGGACATCCCGAGTCTCCTCTATTCGAATACCGGTCCACTGATCGGTGCCAGCTACACCGATCTGCACGCCCGGCTCCCGGCTCTGCGACTCACGGCAGTTCTGGCACTCCTGGCCGGCGCCGCCATCCTGATTGGTGGGGTGCGGGGGCAGCTGCTCCGCTACGGACTCTTGGGCGTGGGGGGCTACCTGGCGGTGGCCTTCATCGGACGGGGACTCTTTCCATCGGCGATGCAGAAGCTGGTGGTGGCACCGACCGAGCTGACCCGCGAGACGCCCTACCTGCGGTATCACATCGCCGCCACCCGCCAGGCCTGGGGGCTCGACAGTGTGGAGACCCGCGAGCTGAGCGGCGAGGCCGACCTCACGCTGGCCGATCTGCGCACCAATGCGCCGACCATTGAGAACGTGCGGCTGTGGGACCGGGAGCCGCTGCTGCAGACCTTCGGGCAGCTCCAGGAGATCCGCACTTACTACGATTTCGTCTCGGTGGACGACGACCGGTACTGGATCGACGGGAAATACCGCCAGGTCTTGCTATCGCCGCGGGAGCTCAACGTCGGGTCGCTTCCGACCCGGACCTTCATCAATGAGCACCTGACGTTCACCCACGGAATGGGGCTCACCCTCGGACCGGTCAACCAGGTGACGGCTGGCGGCCTCCCCGTGTTGTTCGTCAAGGACCTGCCGCCGGTCTCGACGGGGTCGCTGACCATTACCCGTCCCCAGATCTATTACGGCGAGCTCGCCAACGAGTTCGTGTTCGTGGCGACCCGGCAACGCGAATTCGACCATCCCTCGGGCGAGGAGAATGTTTACGCCGCGTACGACGGCACCGGTGGGGTCCGGGTTGGCAACCTCTTACGGCGCCTCTTGCTCGCCGTCCGCTTCGGCTCCTCGAAGATTCTGCTGTCCCAGGACATCACCAACGACAGCCGGGTGCTCTATTACCGCGACATCATGGATCGGGCGAAGCGGGCGCTGCCCTTCCTTCGGTTTGATCACGACCCCTATCTCGTGATCAGGGCCGACGGGAAGCTGCAATGGATTCTCGATGCCTACACCGGGTCAGACGGCTACCCGTACGCTCAGCGGCTCGGCGACGGCACCACCTACCTCCGGAACAGCGTCAAGCTTGTCATCGACGCGTACAACGGGTCGCTCGCTGCCTATGTGAGTGCCCCGTCTGATCCGCTGATCCGCACCTGGTCCCGGATCTTCCCTGGAATCTTCGCTCCGTTGGACAGCATGCCGGCCGACCTGCGGGCCCACATCCGCTACCCCGACGACCTCTACCGGATCCAGACCAGCCTCTATACCACCTACCATATGGATGCGCCGGAGGACTTCTATCACCGGGAGGACCAGTGGCAGATCCCGGTCGTGCCGGAGGCCGACGCAGTCGGTGCCGTTCATGCGACACATCATCATGCGGCTTCCGGAAGAGGAGAAAGCCGAGTTCATCTACATGGTGCCCTTCACGCCGAGGGGCAAGGACAACCTGGCCGCCTGGATGGTGGCGCGGAATGACGGTGATGAATACGGCAGGCTTCGGGTGTACCGGCTCTCGCGGCAGAGCCTGGCCTACGGCCCGCAACAAGTTGAGAACCTGATCAACCAGAACACCCAGATATCCCAGCAGGTCTCTCTGTGGGATCAGCGCGGCTCCCAGGTAATCTGGGGCGACCTTCTGGTGATCCCGATCGAGAAGTCGCTGCTTTACGTCCAGCCGCTCTACCTGCAGGCGGCAGGCGGCCGGATTCCTGAGCTGAAGCGGGTGGTCGTGGCCTATAAGAATCAGGTGGTGATGCAGGAGACCCTGGATGGGGCCCTGACCGAGCTCTTCGGCGGCTCGACGAGCGCGGCTCGGAGTCAGCCTACCTCGTCCGACACTACCCGAGCGACCGGCGAGTCGGAGCTCCGCGCCATCCTCGCCGAGGCATGGCGCCGATATCAGGCTGCGGTCGCGGCGCAACGGGCAGGCGACTGGGCGCGCTACGGCGAGGAAATCCGGCGGGTGGGCGAGTTGCTGGAACGGCTCGGCGGTGCAGAACAGGGAGGGCCGCGGTAGACGCAGGGAGACGGGAGACGGGAGACGGGACGACCGTGGTCGAACGGTTGATCCGGCGACGAAACGTAGGGGCGACCTCGTGGTCGCCCGGCGGCGGAAACCGTAAACAACGGGAACAGGGAACAGGGAACAGGGTTGAGCGTGGGGAGTGAAGGCGGCACCTCATCCCGAGCGCAGCGAGGGATCTAGTCTCCGAACCGAGACACCAAGACACGGATTCGTGGCTTCCCCCTCGCTTCGTTTGGGGCCTCGCAATGACAGCGGTTGACCATCGACCATCGACCATCGCCGACCTCACCCCACCACCGCATCGAAATACCCCTCCAACTCCAGCACCCACGCCGGGTGCCGATCGTCCGGCTGCCATTCCAGTCGCTCCGCCAGAATCTCCGGTCGCTCATCTCCGGGACGCCAGCGCTCCACCACCCTGGCGTCGATGTCGATAATCCAGTACTCGACGCCTTCGCGCTGGTAGACTCGGCGCTTGGTGAGACGATCGTACCGTGCGGTGCTGGGGGACAGGATCTCTACTGCGAGAAGGAGACGCTGGATCTCGGACCAGTTCCGGATCCTCCGGCCCTCGTTGAACGGCACCACGAACAGGTCGGGCTGCACTAAGGTGCGCGGGTCGAATTCCACGTCGGACGGTGAGAAGAACACTTCTCCGATGCCCGTCGCACGGACGTACTCCGTGAGGCGGAAATGGAGTTCTCCGAGGGCGCGCTGATGGGGCGTGCGCGGGGAGGGCGTCACCAGCAGCTCCCCGTCCACCACCTCGTAGCGCTTCCCGTCGTCTGGCAGCGCTCGCACCCGCTCCGCGGTCCAGTCCGTTGCAGCAGGCATGGACATAACTTGGGCTCCTCGGCGCCGAGTGGGCAAGATCGCATGGCCGAGGATAGGGACCGGTGGCCGTGCGATCAGACATACATGTCTTCTGGCGGACGAGGCGGGGAAAACGCGGGAACAGAGGCTCCGCCGTTCCCCCTTCCCAATAGGGAAGGGGGACAGGGGGTTAGGAGGAAGGGGACAGGGGGTGAGGCCTTACCTCACCACCTGCACATACACCGGGTGGCCCTCGGCCGCTGACTTCGCCACTGCGTCGGTGATTGCCGCCTGCCAGGTCGCGACCGATGCTGAATCAGGAACCAGCAAGGACGTCGCTCCTTCCGCTCCTACGGCTCCTTCCGCGCAGGTCACCCGAATCTCCATCGGGGTATAGATCCCCAAGGTCAGGAACCCGACCAGCTCGTTCGCGAAGCTGTGTTGGGTCTCGACTCGGGACACACCCGTGGTGCACTTCGCAGCCGTCTCGACGGTCTTGGGAGGGACCAAGCCGTAAATCCAGCCGGAGGCCCATGTGTTTACGACCGTGACGTTGGAGGGCTTGGCACCGGTCTCGATGGTTGCGTGGTAACAGCCGGCAACTACGAGAGCGACTGCCAGGAAGACGTAGGATCGCGAGCGCATATCGATTCCTTTCGATAAGGGGTGGGTCATTGGCAGCGTGGAGGGCCGTGGTATGCTAAGGCTCATACCGAGGGATCAAGACCGCGTCAAGTATGGCGAGGGTGAGGTGGTGGGCGCCGGGGACAAGCGTCGACGAAGCGCAGGGTGCGCCACGAGGGTGACGTCCGCCTCTCCGATGACAGGGAGAGGGGGACAGGGGGTGAGGTCAGTGCTTATGCACCCACACCTCCTCCGCCTCCCAAAAACATGTTCACATGCACCATCCATCCGAACATGCGGGGCAGGAACACGCCGCCGGCGGCATCGCATTCCTCCTTCGTGTTGATGCTCCCACGGGGGCCGAAGCGAGAGTCCATCCGGGCAGAACCCATCTCGTCTCCGGCACCTCTCAACTGAGCTTCCAGGCGGCAGGCAGATGCTGGTGTGCTGGTGCCATTGCGCGATGCTGAGCGGGAGCCGCTCGTCGAGCTGGTCGAGTGAGAGATCGGGCGGAGCGGTATACATCGCCCCGATCAGCCGGAGGCTCCCATCGCGCTGCGGCTGATACAACAGCGCACTGGGTCGAGTGACGTCGAACTCCCTTCGAGCACGGACGGCGTTCGACCGGTTGCTGTAGTGATAGACGCCCTGCTTCTTGATCCTGGCCGCGAACATGTGGTACCCATCCGCCTCGGCGACTCTGACATCCTCGTAGCGGGCCAGTGCCTGCCGAGCGACTTCCGAGACGCTATCGGCGCGCTCCCTGTCACCGGGGCGCTCCGGCCAGTGCGGCGTAAGCCTGAGGTGGCGGCCCATATCCATGCTGTCGCCCATCATCATCTCGTCGCCCTGATCCCCCATCATCATATGGTCGTGCCCGCCCGGGTCTTGGACCGGCGCCTGGGCCGCGATCCGCGTGGCACCGAACCCCAATAACAATCCCAAATGCCAGGCTACCTTGCCCGCTCGCATCGTGCGCTCCGATTTGGCTGGTTGGGAGGTAAGACGGGCGAGGGGGGAGGGCGTTAATCGCAGGGGCGACCCTTGTGGTCGCCCGGCCGATCAGGGATTCATCTGCAGGGGCGACCCTCGTGGTCGCCCGCCCGATCAGGGAAGAAGCGGGGAACGGGGAACGGGGGCGTGGATCAGTGCCAGGGATGTAAGAGGAAACACCTCATCCCAGAGCGAAGCGACGAGGGACCTAATCTCCCGACCTTGGCGCCAAGGTCGGAGATTAGGTCCCTCGTCGCTGCTCCCCTCGCAGCTCGGGGCAGGCTCGGGATGAGGTGCCACCGTTCACTCCTGCGCCGTCTCCCGTCTACCCCCGTTCCCTGTTCCCCGTTCCCTTTTCCCGTTTTCTTACGGCATGCCTCCCGTCCGCCCCCCCATCGAGCCCATGCTCGCCAAGCTCTCCGACGAGCTCCCCCCCGGCGACGGCTATCTCTTCGAGCCCAAGTGGGACGGCTTTCGCGCGATCGTCTTCCGAGGTTCCCCCTCTCCCGCTAGGAAGAGTTCCCCCTCTTCCAGAGGACGATCCTCTTCATCCAAAGCCGAGATCTCAAACCCCTCGACCGCTACTTCCCGGAGCTGCACGAGGCGCTGCTGAAGCTGCTGCCGGAAGGTTGTGTGGTGGACGGGGAGATCGTGATCCCGACCGAGCGGGGACTCGACTTCGAGTTGCTGCAGATGCGGCTCCATCCCGCGGCATCGCGGGTGGCGAAGCTTTCAAAGGAGATCCCGGCCTCGTTCGTCGCGTTCGACCTGTTGGCGGCCGACGGCGAGAGTCTGATGGAGGAGCCGCAGGCGAAGCGTCGCGCCAGGCTGGAGAAGTTGCTCAAGAAGGCTAGGCCGCCGCTCTATCTCACTCCGATGACCCGGGACCGCGACACCGCGGCCGAGTGGCTCAAGGTGTTCGAGGGCGCGGGACTCGACGGCGTCGTGGCGAAGCGGGAGAAGAGCGCCTACCTGCCGGGTAAGCGTGAGATGATCAAGGTGAAGCACGCCCGCACCGCGGAGTGTGTGGTCGCCGGGTTCCGCTGGTACAAGACCGATCCCAAGGTGGTGGGTTCGCTGCTGCTCGGTCTCTATGATGACGATGGCGTGTTGCAGCACGTCGGGGTGACTTCTTCCTTCAGCATGGCGGAGCGAAAGAAACTCGCCGCCGAGCTGGAGCCGCTACGGAAGAATGCTCTGAAGGATCATCCGTGGCGGGAATGGGGCGGGGCGGGGGAAGGCGAGGGAAAGCGGATGCCCGGGGGACAGAGTCGCTGGAGTGCGGGGAAGGATCTCTCCTGGGAACCGCTCCAGATCGAGCGGGTGTGCGAGGTGAAGTACGATCATCTCCAGGGCAGCCGCTTCCGCCACGCCACGACGTTTCTCCGCTGGCGGCCCGACAAGCCGCCCGAGGATTGTCGCTACGATCAGCTGGAGGTGGCGAAGGCGTACGCGCTGGAGAAGGTGTTCTCGACGGGTCAAACCTAACCCCCTGTCCCCGGCCCCCTCGCTGCGCTCGGGGCGACTTCGTCGCCTATTGGGAAGGGGGGACGCGCGACCGACAGATCCAGCTGTCTTTCCGGCCGAAGGCCGCATCCTTTCACCAAGGCCGCCGTCACCCTGAGCGAAGCGCAGCGAGCGAGGGGGCGGAGTTCGGGGTGGCGTACGCAAGCCGGGCGTTAGCCGAAATGCTGGCAAGCCCTCATTGGCGAAGAGGCCTTCTCGCAGCGACACCGGCACTCGCTTCGAAGCCCTCAGTCCACTCATTGTAAGAGGCCTTCGTCGCACGGACACCGGCACTCGCTTCGAAGCCCTCAGTCCACTCATTGCAAAGAGGCCTTCGTCGCAGCGACCCGACACTCGCTTCGAGCCCTCAGTCCACTCGAATGAGGCCTTCGTCGCACGGACCTCCGCTTCGCCGAGCTGGTGTCTTACCCTACCCCTTCGGCCGCCTCGGGCCTGCGGCCCTCAGCGTGACGGCGGCCTTTATGAGAAGGTGCGGCCTTCGGCCGGTTGGGCAGGCGTCTCGGTCGCGGTTCCCCCTCTCCCGCAAGGGAGAGGGGGACAGGGGGTGAGGTCAGAGGGAGGGGGACAGGGGGTTAGGTCGAAGGCTCACGTGTCCACCCCTCCGGCCACTTTGGCTCCTCGTCCGGATCCAACGCCTCCTGAACCGGCCGCAACTCCTCCGGCACGTGCTGCAGGTTCACCCGGATCCGATACCACGCCGAGGAGCGGCCCCGCATCTGATCCACCAGCACATCCGCCGGCTCCAGATGCGACGCCGCCTCGGGGTGACGCGCCTTCCAGCGTTCCATCCCCGCCAGCGCGTCTTCCTTCTTCAGTGCTCGACCAATCTCGATCAAAGGAAACTTCGAGGTCCGCCGCTTCGACGGTTGTACCCGCGGCGGCTCGCCCCGCTGCTTCCTATAATGTGGAGGCCACGGAGCGTCGCCCTGTCCCTCGCGCTCCTGTTGGGCCGACAGCTCGAGCAGCCGGTCGAGTGATCCCGCTTCCTTATCTATCCCCGCGTGCCGGTCGCCCACCTTGGCAAACCGCCCCGGCATCGTCGCCAGGGTAAAGTCGCCCAGCTCGGCGCTGTCCACTTCGTCCCAATCGAGCGGCGCCGACACTCGCGCGTCGGGAGTCGGCCGCACCGAGTAGGCCGACGCCACGGTGCGGTCCTTGGCGTTCTGGTTGTAGTCCACGAACACTCCCTGCCGCTCCTCCTTCCACCACTTGCTGGTCGCGATGCCCGGCGCCCGCCGCTCGACCTCGCGCGCCAGGGCCAGCGCCGAGCGTCGCACCTGATCGAAGCTCCAGCGTTGTTCGATGCGGACGATGACATGCATGCCGCGCGAACCCGAGGTCTTGGGCCAGCCGACGAGCCCCATGTCCTTCAGGGTCGCGCGGACCAGGTGAGCGACCTCTCGCACCTGGGTCCAGGGAACTCCGGGGACCGGATCGAGGTCTACCCGCAGCTCGTCGGGATGATCGAGATCGTCGGCCCGAACCGGATGGGGATGCAGCTCGAGACAGGCGAGGTTGGCCATCCAGGCGAGAGTGGCGGCGTCTCGCGGCACCACTTCATCCGCCCGGTTACCCGAGGGAAACTTCAGCGAGACTACTTCGATCCACGCCGGTCGTGAGTCGGCGCCCGCTTCTGATAGAAGTGTTCCTCCCCGATGCCATTGGGATAGCGCACCAGCATGTTGGGTCGCCCACCCGCCCCGCGCAGCGCCCCCTCGGCGACCGCGAGGTAGTAGTTGACCAGGTCGAGCTTGGTGTAGCCGGGGGTGGGGAAGAGGACTTTGCTGGGGTTGGTGATGGAGACTTCGTGGCCGGCGACCGTGAGGGATTCGGGGCCGGTCTTGGGCTTTGAGGGGGACTTTTTGTCTGAGGCGGGCTTCCGGGGCATAGGATTTCAACCTACCCCCATCGGCATTCCAGATCTAACCCCCTGTCCCGCAGTCCTGGACCTAACCCCCTGTCCCCCTTCCCTATTGGGAAGGGGGAACGCGTTCTACGCAGTTCGAGTGAAGCCACACCCGACGAATCGCCGTCATTGCCGAGGATTCCGAGGATGTGCCGAAGCATTTGGATTCCGTCGCTCCGCTCGGAATGACAGCTATCGCCGACGAGCTCACCGCGGAACTGATCGCAGCGCGTTCCCCCTTCCCAGTAGGGAGATTGCCGGCGGACCGGGGGCTCGCGCGTCGGACAGGGTGCCTCGCAATGACCCCACCGCGTCTGGATCGAATCTAGACCCAAAATAGTCCTTGCCTACACCGCGTCAGCCTCCAAAAGTTGCCAGTCACCGCGCCTCGTAAGGCGTCCAAACTCGCTACTAGAGAATCCCGGGTTGCTGCGGACTCATCGCGGTCGTAACCCGGATAAGAGCCGATCATGGCTCATTCCGATCAGGAACTATTCGACATCGCCCGCCGCGCCGCGAAAGCGTTCGCCCACCTGCCCAACGTGCACTCCGTCGGGATCGGTGGACGGGAGCGCGCGGGTAAGCCCACCGGAGAAGTCGTCCTCAAGGTATTCGTTCGCCAGAAGCTCCCTGGCGATCGGCTCGATCCCGCCGCCGTCATCCCCGCGTCCTTCGAAGGAATCCCGACCGATGTAATCCCGGCCGGCGATCCCAAACGTCTCGCCCTGGTTTCGGGGGTCGAACCCAAGACTCAAGCCGAGTTCGATGCGGGTTTAGATGAGAGCCGGGAGCGGCCCCTCATGGGTGGCACCGAGATCGAGCCGGACGATGAGTCCGGCTTCGGGACTCTGGGCCTCATCGTCGAGGCATTAGAGGACAATCGCATGGTGTTCGCGGTGACCGCCTACCATGTGGTGTTCAACACCCCGCTCCAGGAACGTCCCGCCGAAGTCGGCCAGCCCACCCCCAGCCATAGCTGCACCGCCTGTTGCCGTGGCGTCATCGGAAAGTTCTTCGGAGGCTATCACTCGGGGATCGTGGAGCCTCCGCCCGGTCCGAAGAAGCTCGACTACGCTCTGATCCGCCTCGATTCGGGGCTCGAGTGGCTGAACGAGATCAAGGAGATCGGGGTTCTCTTCGATTTCTACGAGCTCAAGGTGAGTGACGTCGTGCCGCTCACTTATCAGGTGCGAAAACGGGGATGCATCACCCACCTGACCGGCGGCATTGTCCAGGCGATCGGCGTCGCCCGGCCCAGCAGAACCGGTGATCCCGCCTGGAGCCACCGCTGACGAAATCGATTCCCTCATGTCCGAACTCTTCAACGAGGAGTCGATCGCGATTCGGCCCAACCCTATCGCTGCCAATCCCGCCGCACCAGTCATCTTCGCGACCCACGGAGATTCGGGATCCGCCCTGGTCAATGATGACAATAAGGTCGTAGGACTGCTCTGGGGCGGACATCCAGAAGGACACACCGCGCCCACGGACCGCTTCGGCTACGGCTGGGGCGTGCCGATCACGTGGATAACAGACGACTGCAAGCAGCGGCTCGGCCTGACCATGCGAATTGTGCCGACCGCCGGCACCGGCATCGTCAACACGGTGCCTGAATTCGCCGAGGCAGGTTCCACCCTCCGCGCCGAGACCAGCCTGGAGCGGGATCTGGATCAGAGCGAGCGCGGCCGGTTGTTCCTGCAAGCCTGGCTCCGCCACTCGGACGAATTGAACGCAATCATCCAGAGCCAGCGTCGCGTCGCCACCGTCTGGCAGCGACACAACGGCTCGGCGCTGCTGCGGCTGGTGGCCCGCGCCCCGTTAGAGCCCAACCTGCCGTTGCCGACCGAAGTAGACGGACTCCCGGTACGCGAAGGACTCCAGGTCTTTCTCGATCAGATCGAGCGCTATGCGAGTGATGAGCTCAAGCGGGATCTGAGCCGGCACCGCTCCCTGCTGCTCTCCTTGCCCGGTCACAGCTACACCGAAGTTCTGAGTCATTTGCATGGTGGAGACATTCTGCAATGAAGCGGGCCGATGCCGAGTACCGGGACCTGGTGAAGCGAGCAGCGGCGCGATTGGGGAAGCTGCCGGGGGTTCACAACATCGGCATCGGGGGGCGGGAGAGAGCAGGGCAGCCGACCGGCCAGCTGGTCCTCAAGGTCTATCTCGAGAAGAAGCGAAGGCCGGAGGAGATCAATCCTTCGGAGATGATCCCGAAGGAGATTGAAGGCCTGCCGACCGATGTGGTGGAGACCGGACCGTTCCGCTTGAGCGCCGCTCAGGGCGTACCTCCCTTCCCGGAACAGGACGCATACAAGCAGGGGGACTTCGGTCGCAAGCGTCCCATCAAGGGTGGGACCCAGCTCGGTGCCGAAGGGAGGACCGGCGATGCCGGGTACTCTGGGATTCATGGCCCGCGTCACCGGCGACCCCAAGCGGATCATGGCGGTGACCTGCTTCCATGCGGTCTACCCTACCGGGGTCTTCGAGCTGAATCGAAAGTGCGGTCAGCCCAATCCTGAGGAGAGTTCTACCAAGTGCTGCGACAATAAGATCGGTCTCTGTGTGGCCGGCCACTACGACGCTCAGCTCGATGGGGCGCTGGTCCGGGTGGACGGAGGCCAGGAATGGGTGGCGGAGATCCATCAGATCGGTTTCATCAAGGGTCCCCACACCATTACAGCGGACGAGGCGGCCAGCCTGACCTTCGAGGTGCGCAAGCGGGGCCGGACCTTGCGGCTGACGGGAGGAACGGTGCAGAGCATCGTCGGCAACGGCACGATGAACGATCCGAATATGCCGGCCCGGCCCTTCACCAACGGCATTATCGTCAAGCCCAATCCATCGGACGTCAGCACGAATCCCTGGTTCCAGCAGGAAGGAGACTCCGGTGCAGCACTGGTGAATGACAACAATGAAGTGACCGGAATGCTGTTCGGCCGCAACGCTCAGGGCTGGGGAATGGCGGAGCCGATCCAGGACATCATCGACAAGTTCCGCACTGACGACGGGATCACCCTGGAGGTGGCCACCGCGACCAAACTGGGGCAGGTCCAGACCGTGCCCGCGGCCGCAGCCGACGACGCCGGGTCGGGACTCGAGATTCCTCCCGCTCTGCGCCGGCTGCAGCGCGATCTCGATCGGACCGACGAAGGGCGCGAGCTCATCTCCATCTGGCTGGAGCACTCGCGCGAGTTGAACCATCTGGTCCATCACGAACCCCGAGTTGCGGCGACCTGGCGACGCGCCGACGGACCTGGATTGTTTCGCCTGGTCATCAACCTGGTGGATGCGCCGGATCGTCCGATGCCTCGGGAAATTCGCGGGGTGCCGGCCGAGCACGTGCTCGATGAGTTCCTGCGCGAGGTAGAGCGTTACGCCAGTCCGGAGTTACGGCAGGATTTGCGGCGGCATCGCCCGCTTCTGACCATGCCTGCCAGGTCGATCCTACGACGATCTCATGAATCAATTGCACTAGAGGGGCAGGAGACGGGAACGCAGTCATGGCGGGTCAAGCTGGTACACTGGAGCAGATGGCACTCGAGCTGGCCGGGATTCTCGGCCAGGTCGGTACCCGCATGCGCAGTTCCAATGTCCGGCAGACGCTGGGACTGCTCGGCGTTTACTTCCCCGAGCAGCTGCTGGCCAACGCGGGCTTCGTAACCGCCACTGATGCGACCGCGACAGCTGCCCAGGCTATCGAGCCCGAAGTAACGGCGCTGCTGGCAGCCATCGACGCCGACGATACCGTCCAGATCGCCGCACGAGTAGCAACCGTCCTGGCCAAAACCACTCAGACCCTCGCGAGCTTCGCCGACGTCGCCAACCAGCTGCAGGCAGTAGGACCCACACTCCCCGGCGTCACGGCCCAGCAAGTCAACGATCTGGTTGCCGGTTTTCCCCGGAAACTCCTCGACCTCTTCATCGCTGAATCGCTCGACATCATCCCCGCCGTCGGGGGCACGCTCACCCTGCTCGGCGTGGTCGACAAGGTGGAGATCCCGGGAGACCCGGCGAATCCGACCAAGCCTACCTTCGACAAGACGGAAGTCCAGTTGGGCCGGCTGCTCGATCTGGCCAGCAAGCCCGGGCAGTATTTCACCACCCGCTTTGGATGGGGCAGTCCCGGCTTCGATGGAACCGTGCTCTTGCAGGCGATCGACCGGCTCTTCGAACGCCTGGATCTGCCGTCCACCTACTTCCCTCCGTCCGGCGGTCAGCCCGCCAAGCTCGACGCCTTTGCGTTCGACGTCACGGTGGATACCACCGTGTCCCCACCCGGTCTTCGCTTCGATGTCTTTCTTCCGATCGGCGGAGACGTCGACCTTCCGATTCCGGGTCCGACTTCGGCCTGGGTGTTCCACGCGAAGTTCGATGGAAAGCTCGAGGCCGGCACCTCTGCGACGTTACGGCCTCCATCCACGATGGAGATCACCTCCAACGCGGAGGTCTCCGGTGAGGCGAAGCTGCTAATCGAGGGTCATCCCGCCTCGCCTTTCATCCTGTTCGGGAAAGCGGGTGGGAGCCGGCTTGAAGTTGCCAAGGTGGATGGCGAGGTCGGCGTTCGCTTCGACTGGAACAGTGTGACCGGGAAAGCGGCCGTGGAGCCGGAGATCGGCGCCTCGGTTAGCGGGGGCCGCCTGCTGGTGGATGGCAGCGAGGGTGACGGATTCCTCGCCCGGATTCTTTCCGGCATCAAAGATCGACGCGCCATTCGATCTCGGGTTTACCTGGAGTCTGGACGGTGGGGTGCAGTTCAAGGGCAGTGGCATGCTGGAGATTCAGATTCCGCTCAACCTCTCGCTGGGTCCGGTTGACTTCATTCGCGCCTATCTCGGCGCCGGCATCAAAGACGGTACCGTTCCCGTAGAGCTCTCCGCGGCGATCTCGGCCGAAATTGGGCCGGTGACTGCGGTGGTAGACCGGCTGGGTCTCCTCGCCACGCTCTCGCTGCCTCCCGGCGGCGGCAATATCGGGCCGCTGCAACTCGATCTCGCGTTCAAACCTCCCACCGGTGTCGGGCTGGCCATCGATGCCGGGCCGATCAGCGGTGGCGGTTTCATCGCCTTCGACGAACCCAACGGCCGCTACGCCGGAGTGCTCGCGCTCGAAGTCTTCAGCGTGAAAGTGAGCGCGATCGGGCTCATCGACACCAGGCTGCCCGACGGACGCCCGGGATACAGCTTCCTCATCATCATCTCGGTCGAGTTCTTCCCCATCCAGCTCGGCTTCGGCTTCACCCTGAACGGCGTCGGTGGAATCTGCGGCATCCATCGCACCATCAATGCAGAAGCGTTGCGGCTCGGTGTGTACGCGGGAAGTCTCGATTCGATCATGTTCCCGCGCGATCCGATCCGGAATGCACCCCAGATCATCAGCGACTTGAGCCGGATCTTCCCGCCCGCGGAAGGCCAGTTCGTCTTCGGCCCGATGGCCAAGATCGGATGGGGCACGCCGACCCTGGTGGAGATTTCCCTGGGCAATCGTCATCGAGCTGCCGGACCCGATCCGCATCGCGCTGCTGGGGCAGATCGCGGCGTTCTTCCCCGACCGCAGTGTCGCCCTGATCGAGATCCACATCGACTTCGTCGCGATGATCGATTTCGGGGCGAAGTTGCTTTCGCTGGACGCCACGCATCCGCGATTCGAGAATCGTGGTCTGGACCCTGACCGGAGACATGGCATTCCGGCTCTGTTGGGGCGATCAGCCCAACTTCGCCATCGCCTTGGGCGGGTTCCACCCGCACTTCCAGCCGCCTCCCGGTTTTCCCGCGCTTCGCCGCCTCACTGTCGGTCTGGGCGCCGGCGACTGGATCCGCATCACCTGCTCCAGCTATCAGGCGCTGACCAGCAACAGCCTGCAGTTCGGAGCCCGGGCCGAGCTCTACATCAACGCCGGTGTCTACGTCAAAGGCTGGATCGGCTTCGACGCCCTGATCATCTACTCACCGTTCTCGCTCGAGGTGGACATCTCCGCCGGATTGGAGATCGGCGCCGGCGGTGTGAAGATGGCCGGTGTCCATCTCGATGGCACGCTCACCGGCCCCACGCCGTGGCGGGTACGGGGAGAGGCGACGATCTCGCTCTTCTTCTTCGACATCTCCGTCGACGTAGACAAGAAGTTCGGAAGCGAAGAGAAGGCGACTCTCGACCCGATCGATCCCTGGCCTCCGCTGCGCGCCGCTCTCAAGGATCCCCGCAACTGGACGGCGGTGCCGGCGACGGGAACGCTCAGTGTCGTCACCCTGGCACTGCCTCCGGGGGCCACCGCCACGGTGATCGATCCATCCGGCAAGATGACCTGGAAGGAATCGGTGGCGCCGCTCGACCGGACCCTCACCCGCTTCGGCAACAGCACTACGCCGGCGCCGGTCAAGTTCAGCGTCGACCAGGTGATCGTCGGCGTTGATCCCGCCGAGTACAGCGCGGTGAGCGACTTCTTCGCGGCGGCCCAGTTTGAGGAGCTGACCGACGCCGAGAAACTGTCCCGCGCTTCCTTCGAGAGAATGCAGGCGGGCGTCGAAGTGGCGAGTGCCTCGGTACGAGCCGGTCCTTCCATCTCGGCGCCCCTCACCTACGAAACCGAGTATCGCGATCCGGAGCACGGACCTGTGCTGGCGCCTCTGTTCACGGTGCCGCTCTGGATGCAACAGGGATTGTTGGCGAGCGGCGCCTCCCGTCAAGCCGGCATCATCGCAGCAGGGACCCGGGCCTACGCGGCTCCGGCCCAGCTGGCCCAGGTCGGAAGAGCAGTTCGTCGTCGTCTCGACCCTGGACCTCTCCATCAAGGGCGAGGTGACGGTGCCGACCACCAAGGGCGCGGCCCTGCAGGCATTGAAGGAGTATGTCGCCGGGCGCCCGGGAGAGCGTGAGCAGTTCCAAGTCGTCCCGATGCACGAACTGGAGGAAGTGTGACGCTCACCGTCGGTCAGTTCGCCTATCTGCCGTGGCTCAGGACCGGTGTCGGCGCGGAGATCGCCCGGGTAGATGGCACCCCGGGCTCCGAGCCCCGGGTCACGTTGCCGATTCGGTGCGGTTCAACGGCGATCCCGGCCTGAGTGATGGCGTCACCCTGGAGCTGTTCGGTCCGGGCGAGGTCACCGGCTTCGATCCGAGGACCGTGGTGCGCACCTGGCCTAGACCAGGAGTCATGGATGCCGAGTGCAACTATTTCCCGATCATCGAATTCGATCAGGCCGATTTGCCCTGGCGCTTCACGCCGGCTCGGGCCACGACCGGAGACCGGCTTACTCCGTGGATCACTCTCATCGTTCTGGAAGACAGCGAGATCAAACGGCTGGTGCCGCCCAGTGGTGACGGGCATCTAGGCTCGGTCGAGATCAAGGATGCCAAGGCGCTGCCGCGCAGCCGGCAGCTCTGGGCCTGGGCGCACGTGCAGGTAAGCGGAGAAACCAGTGTGGATGCAGCCAAGGCTGCGCGCGCTGATGGCGGCCCGCTCGCCGGCAATCAGGTCGCGGCTGATCGCTCCGCGGCGGATGCAACCGAATCACGGCTACACTGCGCTCCTCGTTCCCACTTTCAAGCGCGGCGTGCTGGCGGGTATGGGCCAGGATCCGGGGACCACCGATGCGCTGGCGCCGGCCTGGAGCGACTCGCCCGGCGGTCCGCTGACGTTGCCGGTGTTCTATCTCTGGCGCTTCGGTACCGGTCCCGATGGAGACTTCGAATCGCTGGCGCGGCTGATCGAACCCTTCGAGGCGCCCGACTCCATCGGGATTCGCGACATGGATGTATCCGCCGCCTCACCGGCATTCCCTCCGGCGAATACCGGCCCGCTTGGCCTGCGCGGCATGCTGACCGCGCTCAATACCCCGGATACGCGTGTGGAACCCTGCGGCCCGGCAGACTTGGATCGCCAAGTTGAAGGCGCTGCTGAATCTCCCCGCTGACCGGGCGGCGATTCCCAACACGCCGCGCACCGTTACCCCTCCACTCTACGGTCAGTGGCCGGCGGCCACCGACCGCTGCGAGGCCGACGTTCAACCGGAGCGACCGCTCTGGTTCCAGGAGTTGTCGGTCGATCCGCGGCTCCGGGTCGGCGGTGGTCTCGGCACTCGGGTGATTCAGGCCAATCAGGAAGCCCTGATGGCGAGTGCATGGGATCAGGTGGAACGGGTGCGGCAACTGAATGAGGAGCTGCGGCAGGCGCAGCTCGCTCGGGAGCTGGCGCTGCGGCTTGCGTCTCGCCATGTGTTTGTCGACGGGACGCAAAATGTGCTCTATCTCTCCGCGCCGTTACATGCCAGAGTCATGGCGAGCCCAACCACCATACGCGCGGTCCTGAATCAGAGTCCGGTTCCCCACGGCGTCCTTGAAGGTGCGTTCCGCCGAGTGTCCAGACCGCTGGGACCGATGGGTCGCCGTCAGGGTCGGCCGGAACAGTCGCCTCTGGTTCGTGGCTCACTGCTCGGTCGTCTGAACCGTGGCGACCTGAAAGCTGCCGAAGCCACCGGTTACATCACCCACTCTTCCCAGCATGAGCCGGGTGGCGGATCAGCCGATACCGGGTGGAGTGACCGACGCCGAAGTGCAATCCGCCCAGCAGCGGGCAAAGGGGATGCGGTTATTCGCCTGGCTGGTGCTGCTCGTGGCACTGGTGCTGCTCGTGTTCGGACTATGGGCCGTGGCGCTCGCTGTCGCCGCGGATCGGCGGCGGGCTTCAGGTTGCCGCCAATCGCCAGGCCGCCGCAAGCCAAGGCGCTCGCCGAACAAAAGTCGCGTGAAGACGCCGACCGCCATCGGAGAAGCGAGCGTTCAGCAGGGGCGGCTCTCGGGGGACCTGGTCCGCGACGTGGTGCCTCCGGCCAATTACGCACCTCTCGAAGCACCTGCCACCGGTGCGCCGCGCACGCTGCCGACGATTCCAGCCGGCTCGCCGGCTCCCTCGCCTGAGATCCTGGCCAAGCTCCGCCAGGCGTACGGCACCATGCTCGATCGCATGGCGCGGCCCACGACGCCGATCGCGACTCTGGTGGAAGCCGATCTGGACGGTATCGCAGCGACCCTCAAGACCAAGCTCGACCCCACCCTGACCATCGCGCAGGCATACACCGGACGCTACGCCCTCGCCGGCGCTGCAATCTGGGAGCCGTTCGATCCGCTGGAGCCGCTGCTCGCCGCGCCCGAATTTCCCCAGCCGATGTACCGGCCGCTGGCTCAGCTCGACAACGAGTGGCTGCTGCCGGGATTCGACAAGATCCCGCCCAACTCCGCGACGCTGCTCAAGACCAATCAGCGAATGATCGAGGCGTACATGGTGGGCGTGAATCACGAAATGGCGCGCGAGCTGCTTTGGCGGGAGTACCCCACGACTCAGCGCGCGACCTATTTCCGCCAGTTCTGGGATACCGCAGGGTACGTCGCGCCACCCGGCGGCGGTCTCACTCCGGAGCAGCTCAAGGACATCGTTCCCATCCATACCTGGCGGCCGCCAAGCGATCTCAAGGAACACAGTCCCCGTCCCCCGGTGCCGGGCGGCGACTCCGACTATCTGGTCCTCTTCATCCGGGGCGACCTGCTGCGACGCTACCCGAACACCGAGGTCTACGCCGTGAAGGCCAAGTGGGGTGGGCAGGTTGACGGCCGAGTCATCGATGACCCTGCCAACGATGTCGAGGCCAAAGAGAAGATCGCGCATCCGCTCTTCTCCGGCTTCATGGATCCGGACGCGAATTTCTTCGGCTTCGCTCCTTACTAAGGAAGAGGTGTTGGGCGATGGGATTCGGGACGGCGCCAAGCCGGGCTGGTATTTCGTCCTCGCCGAGCCTTCGGGGGAACCGCGCTTCGGACTGGACGAACCAGAACCGGATACCCCTGACTCCCAATTCGGTCTGCCGGTGAGTGGCGGCTGGAACAATCTCGGCTGGGCGAACCTGGCCGGCAGCCGGGCCACGTTGAACGATTTCCTGAGCCTGAATCTGGATGCTTCACTCCCCGACACAACGCTGGTCTCCGACTCCACGACGACGCGATGGCATGCGGACTCGGGTCCCGGACAACACGGTAGCCGCTCGTCCGATCTCGCCTACATCACGTTGCAGCGGCCCATGCGGATCGCGATCCATGCCTCGGAGATGATTCCCTGATGGCTGCCACCCCGGTTGATCACCAGCGCGCCCTGCTCGAGGATGCGCGACGCGAGCTCCGTCGCGCCAGGGTCGCTGTCGCTGACGCAGCGGCAAAGTTGGAGGCGATCAGGCGGGACCGGGATCAAGACCTCCGCCGCCGCGGTGGAAGCCGCCCAGGCGAATGAGGAACGCGCGGCATCCGCGCTCGGCGCCATCCGGAGAAGAACCAGGGAGGAGTTGGCTTCGCTCGCGGTGGATCTCGGAAACTTTCTCACCCCGACGCCCGAGCAGGAAGTCGCGCGACTCTCCGCCGGCTATCCCATCGTGCTGCTTCCAGTTCGGATCGAGACCCGCTTTACGGCGGACCAGCTGCTGCTTCGGGTGTATCCCGACGACATCGTAGCCGACAGCTTCGAGCCGGAGCTGACCGACGAAGAAATCGCCGACGGTCAGGCCTATTGGGACGGGGCATGGCCCGGTGAGGCCGAAGAAAAGCTGGCGTGGAGGGCCATCGTTAAGAAGCTCGGTGTACCTCGGGGATCCTGGGTGGTCGAGGCGATGACTCCGAGCAATCTCGACAGCCGTCCGGCCGGTGCTCCCGCCTATCTGCCGCCGGCGCGGCGTGAATCGAGTTGGACTCGGCCGGCGGAAGCCCAGCTGCTTCCCGATCGGTGGCATGTCCTGCTCGATACCGGCGACGGCGAGCGAATCGTTTCGGGCTCTGCGATTCACGAGCCGCTGGCGCTCACCTTCTCTCCCGATCCCGCCGATCCAACCGATCCGCTGGGGGATGACGGACTCCGTCTCTCATCCGACGTGCGCTGGACGGTGGACTTCGATCAGGCCGAAAAGGTCGGGATGGGGATCCGGATTCCGCTTTCCAACGCCGAGCGCGGGATGGGCTTTACCCGAGTCATCGTGTTTGGCGTGAAGTCATCGCTGGCTCCCGACGTCAGTGCCGGCGGAATTCAAGAGCTGCTCGGACACCATCGCCATGGCCGCGGCTTCGCGTTGCTGCCCCAGGGAACACCGACCAATAACACCTCCGCCGCCACCACTCCGTTTCCACCCAGTGACGGCGACGGCCAGCGAAGCTTCGCGGTCGAGCGAACCGGACTACCCGTCGTCGCCGGGCGCGACGGCCCCCGGCTGATCACGGCATTCGGATTGGCGAGCGACACCGCAATCCATCTCGATGGCGCCGACGGACGGGAAGCCGAGCGGGGCGCTGCCATGGCGCGGGCGCTCTGGCCGGTGACCTGGGGCTACTTCCTGACCGAGCTCATGAAGCCGGTGTTCGAAACGGACGACATCCAGACCGCTCAAAGCTTCTTCGTGAATCATGTGAGAGGGCGGGGACCCTACTCCGCGTTTCGGATCGGCGGCACGCCGTATGGAGTACTCCCCGTGTCGAGTCTGCAGAGCTGGCAAGCGGCGCGGCAGAGCGATGCCGTTGACCGCGCGCTACCCTCGACCCTGCGCACGCTGAGAGCGATCTGGCTCCAGCAGAGCGGTCAGGTTCCCAGAGTGGGCCGGACTGGCGATCCCGATCAGGATCTGCTGGAAATCCTCGGTCTCGACGCGAGCACCCGCGAGGTCCGAGTCCGGCCGGTGCTGGGAGAAGATGCGACCTGGAATCTCTTCGGACTCTGGGGCTGGAACGAGCGCATGGACCGCCTGGCTGGATGCCGGTCAGGCCTTGGCCAACCAGGTCTTCACCCTGATCGGTCATCCGGAATGGAGACCTCGAATTGCTCAGCTCAACTTCGACCCCAACGCCTGGCCGTTCCGCTATCAACTGGTGACCGAAGATCCGGTGTCGGAGACGCTGGGTCTCACCCCGAACTACATCGAGTGGATCCGCACCGCTTCGGTGCCGGACCTGATCGCCCAATCGGTTCCCGCCGACTGGGACCGGCCGGTCTCATTGCTGTATCGTCTGCTCCGCCACGGCGGCCTGCTCGAGTATCAGAACGCCTCCTATCTGCTCGGCGTCCGGTTCCAAACCGTTGAAGTGGGAGCCGCGGTGGAGCGGGAGATCGTCGGACTGCCCGGCACGGCGCAAGGTCCGAACCGGGTCGAGCAGATGATGCAGCCGATCGGACAGCTCAGCGGCTCGGCTCCGCTGCACACCTTTCTCTCCGATCCGGCCAACACTGCCATCATTCGCAGTCTGCTGCCCGATGAGCCGGTCGTCGGGTTCCGGGATGCGTTGGCCGCGCTGTCGGGCGCCAGCACCGCGGAGCTGGAGCGGCTGCTGGGAGAGACGCTGGATGTATCCTCCCACCGGCTCGATGCCTGGATCACCGGACTCGCGGCCAAGCGACTCGAGCAAATGCGCTCGGCTCGGCCACTCGGCTGTCATATCGGCGCCTACGGATGGGTTGAGAATCTCCGGCCCCGCCCCGCCTCGAGCGCGCATCCGGTCCGGCTCTCCGACGGGAGCATGGCGGCGCGGCAGGACGGGAACGGCGGCTACGTGCATGCGCCGTCGATGACCCATGCAGCCGCCGCGGCGATTCTTCGAAACGGGTATCTCTCTCGAACCGGAGACGATCGCAAGAAGTACGCGGTGGATCTCTCGTCGGCCCGAGTTCGCGCCGGCCGGTTCGTGCTCGATGCGGTGCGGGAAGGGCAGCCAGTCGGCGCGGTCTTCGGCTATCAGATGGAGCGGGGGCTGCACGATCATAATCTCGACAAATGGATCGCTCCGCTTCGGGCTCGCTATCCGCTGGTGGCCGGGAAATCCGGTGACCCCGAGGATTTCGATCCCAACGATCCGGATCAACCCAAGGAACACATCGCCGCCCAAAACGTGGTGGATGGTCTGGCGCTGCGCCGAGCCTATCAGGCAGGGGAGATCCCGTGGGGCCAGTTCGGTCTGCCCAATGGCGGGGCCGACCAGGCGGGCGTGGAAGCGGAGCTGGTACGGCTCGATCAGACAGTTGATGCAACCTCGGACCTTCTGTTCGGCGAAGCGGTTTATCAACTGGTCAAAGGAAGTCCCAATGTCGCGGCGGCCACGCTGGATGCGATGGCGCAAGGTGTGGTCCGTCCTCCCGATCCTGAAATCGCCACGCAGCCGCGCCGCGGAACCCCTCTGACCCACAAGATCGCGCTGCTGCTCGGCGGCAGTGGGAAGCCCCTTCCCCCGGGATATCCGGCGCCGACCCCACGCGCCGAGATCGAGCCTCGCATCGATGCCTGGCTTGGTCAGCTCTTCGGCCCAGCCGATGACTATGAGTGTGGAGTCGAGTTCGGGCCCGAGGAGGCGCCAACCGGCATCACCTCGGTGTCACTGAAGAAGCTGGCGCTGCGACCGATCGATGTGCTGGTGCTGGCCCGGGCGCGAGCCGATGCGCATCCCGACGCCACCCGAGCAGAAGCGTCTGAGCTGGACCGGCGCATCCTCGAAGCTGCACACGCCGCGCTGGGTCTCACCGAGGAGACCCCAGGCCGGATCACTTATGGAAGGCCCGATGCGGGGTTCGATCCGGCGACCGACCGCTCCTTTACCGACCTGCTCGAGTTGGCGCGCACGGCGGCGGACATCATCGCCAAGGGCCGCCCGCTGACGCCCGAGGACCTGGTCGCGGAAGATCGTCCTGACGACGCCAAGGCGGCCGATCACCGAACCGGTGACGCCATCGCCCGCGCGACGATTGCGCATCAGGCGTTGGACGCCGTCACTCTGCTGTTGAGTCAGGCGCTGTCCCTGGCACAGGCGGCATCCGAGGGTGCGCCGTTCAATCTCACCAATCTTCGCAATGCCCTGCGCGCGGTTTCGTCCATGGGGGTAACGGGAGCCTATCCGATCTCTTCTTTCGGGCACGACCTGGCGGCACGACAAAAACTCATCGCGCAGGCAGTGAGTGTGGTGGCGGAAGCCACCCGTCGGGTAACGCGGTCGGGTGCTGTTCTGACTGAGGCGGCGAAGCCGGAACACGCCAGCGACTCTCGCTTCCTCCTGGGGGCCGCGCGAGAGGTGTTGGATATCGTGTGCGGCGCGGAACTGCCTTTCGCACCGCTGTTCGATGTTCCGGCGCCAGCCGAATTCACCAACGCACTCGCTCACAGCGGGACGGCGGCGTTCATCGACGCTGATCCACTGGTCCGCAAGGCAGCGCTACAAGACTTCGAGAGAACTGCCCTTCGGGTTCGTCCTCCGTTGGACTCCTGGCGGCGGCTGGAGATCGTGGCCAGCTCGTTGGGCCGCGGGCGGGCCACGCGCGCTCTGGCCCAGCTTCCCTATTACGCCGGCGCCCGTTGGGTCGCGCTTCCCTTTGCCAGCGAGGCAGACCGGCCCGGGCCCGGGCGGATCTCGATCCTCTTGTATCAGGCCGATACCCCACCAGTCAACGTGCCATGGGCCGGACTTCTGCTCGATCACTGGACCGAGATCATCCCCTTTCCCGACGAACAGACCGGAGTCGCTTTCCATTATGACGATCCAGGCGCCGAGGCGCCCCAGACGGTGCTGCTGGCGGTTCCCCCGGTCGCCGAGGCGGAGCAGTGGTCGCTGTCCTGGTTGACGGAAACCCTGAAGGAAACGCTGGAGATGGCTCGAATCCGCGCCGTCGATGGGGAGCTGCTCGGGGCCCTGAGCCAGCTGCTTCCGGCGATCTGCCTGGCGGACAGTACTGATGACGTGACGATACGAAGCAATTTTATCGATGCGGTTAGGCTCGAGGTTGAGCTGGTCAGGAGGACCTGACATGGGCGTTGCAGTGCCGTTCGAAGTTGGAGCACTGGATATCAATCTGCTCTCGCTGACCTGGTGGAACCGGTTGGAGCCCAGGCCGCGGTCGCCTGAGGTCGCCGATACCCTGGCGGCGAAGATCCGGGATCCGCTGTGGATGCTGACTCGGCAGTGGCAATTCGGTGAATTTCAGGGCGAGGATGCCGGCTCACCGGCCTGGGTGCAGATGCGAGCGCGAACCACGCCCTTCCTCGGCTGGCGGCCTCATCTTGATGCGGGCCAGCCTTTGCCGCTCCGGCCTATCACGGCACCCCTCGAGGAGCTGGTGGAGACCGAAGGCTTCGCGCCCGATCTGGCGACGCAGGCCGAGTGGGGACTGGCCTTGGCGTCGCTGCTGGAGGATCAGGGTCTCAACCCAACCCAGCGCGCCGCGGTGTTCGCCGCAGTGCGGGAGGAGTTCCCGCTGGACTCCTCACGGGTGGATCCCAGTGATGCGCGTGCGGCGCGTTTCCTCAGCGTGTGTGATGGCCGGGCGGTGAATGGAGTTGAACTGGCCGCGAAAGGGAGCCACGCCCGCGCTTCTCGCCAAGCCCGCGGTCGTTCCCTTCGTCGCTCAGCTTCAGGCCGCGATCACCGCTCTGCAGCAGTCGATCTCCCGTACCCTTGGCCAGATCGGGGCGGATAGCGGGACCTCATGGCACAGCGATCGACTGGAGTACCAGGTGGAGGCAGTCGCCGCAGGCCCGACCGGAGGAACCATGTTGTTCCAGTCCACTCCGGACCGGGATGCCACCTTCGAGTGGTTTACCATGGACCTCGTCTCCCGGGCAGAAAATCCGGGAACGCCGGATGGTGTCGCGGTTCCGGTACCCGAAGCGATGAGTGTAAGCCGATTGCCCACCTTCGTTCGTTTCCGCGGCATGCCCAACCATCGCTGGTGGGATTTCGAGCGCGGGTCCAGTGATTTCGGGAGTGTGATACCGGATAAGCGTGATCTCGCCAAGCTGCTGTGATGGATTTCATGCTGATTCATGGCAACGACTACTTCGTCGTCCCCTTTGATTTTCCGGTGAGCCGAGTCGCGCGGATCGATGAGCTGCTGGTGCATGACGTCTTCGGTGGCATCACGCTGGTGGATCGGGCCGATGCGGCGCCCACCCCGCCGGACGCCCGCTGGACCTGTTTCTCGACCTCGATTGCGGATCAGGATGGGCGGCCGGCTGACTTTCTCCTGCTGCCGCCCAGCGCGGGGCCGGCCCGCCTTGTAGGCGATCAGATAGAAGACGTTCGCTTCGTGCGCGACGAGCAGGCCAACCTGGTGTGGGCCATCGAGCAGATGACCGAAGGCGGCGAGGGACGGCCCTGGCCGGGACGGGAACGCCACGTCGCCGCCACCGCTCTGGAACCGCCGCAGGTAGTGCCGGTAACCACCGCGCCACTGCTCTATCGCCTGCAGAGCTTTGTGCCGTGGCACTGGTTTCCAATGCTACCCGTCTCACTCGATCAGTTTACCGGCGAAACGGCCCTCGAACGCGGTCAGATGATTCGGCCAGACGGCATCACCAGCCCGGCCCCCATCGGTCGTCTCATTCAGGCTCCACCGAACGGGGTCTACCGAGTTCGAGAGGAAGCCGTCCCGCGGACCGGACTCAAGGTGGTTCGAGAAGTCGTGCGATGCCGCTGGCTATTGGGGCAGACTCATCTTTGGATTGCGCGCCGCAAAGGCGTGGGCCGGGGGGAAGGGTCGAGCGGATTGCGCTACGACGAGGCGCGACGCACCCCGCCACCGGCAGAGTGATGCAGGTGTCAGTGATCAGGTGTCAGGGAAAGCGGCCTCCCTTCTGTCATTGCGAACCGGCGAAGCCGGCGAAGCAATCTCACCCGCTGTCCTTTCCAGAGCCTGCGAAATCGGGGTTCTTCGAGGGAGGGCGGGTGAGATTGCCACGGCCCCTTCGCTCGCGCTGCTCGCTCAGGGTGCCTCGCAATGACTCAAACCGACTCTTCTAACCGTCCGCCTTGTCCGCCTGTCCGCCTTGTCCATGAAGGGGCCGGGGCTGGTCCGCCCCCCGCCCATTCGAGCGATACCGCCCCAAACCCTGCTTCCCCACATTGCACTCCGGTTCTGGTCTCATCTTACCGGAGGATCGCAATACCATGTCCGACACCAACTCACTTCAGGCGCTCTCCGACGCCTTGGCCGGCGCGGTCGAACGCGCCGCCCGTTCCGTCGTCGCGGTTCACGCCCGTCCCCGACTTCCTTCGAGCGGGGTCCATTGGCGGGATGGGCTGATCGTCACCACCGACGGCACCGTCCGCCGCACCGAAGGAATCACGGTGACTCTGCCCGACGGCCGCTCGGTGGCGGCCACACTCCAGGGCCGAGATCCGGGCACCGACTTGGCACTGCTCCGGATCGAGACTGGTCTGCTTCCCGTCGCCGAGCGCGCGACGACCAGTCTGAAGCCGGGCCACCTGGTCCTGGCCATCGGCCGGTTGGATGAAAACGGTCCCCGCACGAGCTTCGGCGCGGTGAGCAGCGTCGGCCCCGCCTGGCGCAGCTGGAAAGGCGGGGAGATCGACGCGCAACTGCAATCCGATCTCACGATCTACCCCGGCTTGGGAGGTGGGGCACTGGTGGACGTCTCCGGACAAATCCACGGCATCAACTCCGGTGGACTGAGCCGGCCGTTCGCGACGACCATTCCGGTTCAGACGGTGGAGCGGGTGATCACCGCCCTGTTGAACAAGGGTTACGTGGCCCGCGGCTACATCGGTGCCGCACTCCACGCGGTGCGCTTCTCCGACAAGGCGCGGGAGCGAATGAAGCTGTCGCACGGCGGCGGGGTGGTGGTGCTCGAGGTCGATGGAGACGGGCCGGCCGCTAACGCGGGTATCCTTCTGGGTGATGTGCTGGTCGGCGCCAACGGCGCAGCGCTCGACAGCCCTGAGGATCTGGTGAACCAGCTCGGGAGCGCCATGGTGGGCCGCAAGCTCAAACTCGACATCGTGCGCGGGGGCAGCCTGACCAGTGCCGAGCTGGTGGTAGGGGAGCGTCCCCGGAAGACCGCATGACCGGACTCGCCGCGGCGTTCGACGCCCAGAATCGGCTGGCGGACCTGGCCGAACGGATCCGGCAGTCGACGGTTCAGCTGCAGGCCGGGCCGCACCAACTCGGCGCGGGCATCGCCTGGGGAGAGGATCTGGTGATCACCAACGCGCACGTCGCGGTGGCCGACTCGCTCGAAGTGACCCGTCCGGATCGGCAAAGGCGTCAGGGCCGGCTCGTCGCCCGCGATCCGAAGAGGGACGTGGCCTTGCTGGAGGTGCCGCGGCTCGACCTCGCTCCAGTTTCACTGGGCGGTTCCGCTCGACTGCGGCCGGGGATGCTGGTCTTCGCCATCGGCCATCCGTTCGGCCTGGTCGGCGCACTCGCCACCGGCATCGTGCACGCGGTCGGCCCGGCGCCGTCGCAATGGATTCCCAACGTGGTCGCGGGGCGATTGCCGTGGCTGATGCTGGATATGGAGGTGGCGCCGGGCAATTCGGGTGGCCCGGTGCTCGACGCACATGGAGAGGTGGTCGGTATCACCACGATGATTGCCTTCGGCCTGACCCTCGCGGTTCCGGGCGAAGCGGCGTTCCGCTGGGCCTCACACCAGCTCGGCCGCCGTCATTCGGAGCGAAGCGCCTGACTCCTGGTGCTGTCATTGCGAGGGAGCGAAGCGACCGAAGCAATCTCACCCACTCTCCTGGTCAGGAACGCGGGAGAGATTGCCGCGCCCTTCGCTCGCGATGACACTTACTGGGCCTCGCAATGACGAAGAGCATCGAGTTCTGATCCATGCCCTCCCTTCGCGTCCTCATCCGCGGTTCCCCCCGATCCCTGGCAAACGACCGTGGTCTGCTCGAAACCGATCCCGATATCGCGATCGTGACCGATCCCTCCCGTGCCGATGTGACGCTGCTGGACCTCACGGATAATGACGAGCCAACCCTGCTACCGCTGCCGACCAATGGCACCCGCGTGCTGATTCTGATCGGTGAGTCGGCTCCCGCGTCACTTATGGCGGAGGTGCTGGCGAGCGAGGCGAGTGTCGTGACGGATGCGGTGTCGCGCGATCAGTTGGTGAGTGCGCTCCGCGCGGTGGCAGGCGGGCTCATGGTGCGGAATCGCTCAACCGTTCACGATGCCGTGCCGGTGCGCGCCCGACCGTTGCCCGCGGATGACCCGTCCGACGCACTCACCCCGCGGGAGCGCGACATTCTTCGTCTCCTGGGCGACGGCCTCGCCAACCACGACATCGCCGCGACGCTCGGCCTCTCGGATCACACCGTCAAGTTCCACCTGCGATCGATCTTCAGTAAACTCGGCGCCCACTCGAGAACCGAGGCGGTGAGTGTGGCGGTGCGGCGGGGGATGCTGTTGTTGTAAGGACCTGAGGCCGCCGTCCCCATACGGCGCTGGCTCGGCTGACGAGAGAATGACATTCTTAGGGGTGCTCCGGAAGCTGGACAGGCGACAACGGTGAGGGGAACCGTGACGAGCGCGGCCATGCTGCAGCAACAGATCCGATTCTGTAAGACGAACGACGGCGTGCGCCTGGCGTACGCGATCGTGGGCAAGGGACCCCCGCTGGTCAAGGCCTCCAACTGGCTCAGCCACGTCGAATACGACTGGCAGAGCCCGGTGTGGCACCCGTTCCTGGAGCAGCTGGCCCGGAACCGCACCGTCATCCGCTACGACGAGCGCGGGTGCGGACTCTCGGACTGGAATGTTGCGGACCTGTCGTTCGAGTCGTGGGTACGCGACCTCGAGACGGTGGCCGATGCGATCGGGCTCAGGCGGTTTCCGCTGCTGGGCATCTCGCAGGGTGGCCCGATCGCGGTGGCCTATACCATCCGCCATCCCGAGCGGGTGAGCCACCTCATCCTGTACGGCGCCTATGCGCGGGGCCTCCTCAAACGCGATCCGACGCCCATCCAGCGGATGGAGGTGGACACCCTCCTCAACCTGATTCGGGTCGGCTGGGGCCGGGAGAACCCGGCCTTCCGGCAGGTCTTCACCTCCTTTTTCATCCCCGGCGGCACGTTGGAGCAGCTGCGCTGGTTCAACGAGCTCCAGCGGGTCTCCACGTCGAGCGAAAACGCCGCCCGGCTGATGGCCGAATTCGCCACCATCGACGTGCGAGACCTCGCGCCCAAGGTTACCTGCCCGACGCTGGTGCTCCATGCGCGGGAGGACGCCCGGGTGCCGTACGAGGAGGGCCGGCTGCTGGCGGCTCTGATCCCGGACGCGCGGTTCGTCACCCTGGAAAGCCGGAACCACCTGCTGCTCGAAGGCGAGCCGGCGCTACGAAAGTTCATGACCGAGGTGGACGGGTTCCTCGGCACTTCGGTGGAGCCGGCGGCCGGCGCGATCCCGGCGGTCTCATTCGCGGCGCTGACCGCGCGCGAGGCGGAGATCCTGGACCTCATCGCACGCGGCCTCGACAACACGGAGATCGCCCATCGACTCCAGATCAGCGCCAAGACGCTGCGCAACCACATCACCAACATCTTCGCCAAGCTGGGCCTGACCTCCCGCGCGCAGGCCATCGTTAAGGCTCGGGACGCAGGGCTGGGCCTCGCGGGCCCCGACCCCTCCTAGCCACCTGCCTCTCTGGTCTCCGGGGATCCTCCGGACACCCGGCGTGGGACAGCGGTCCCACGAAAATCGCCTCTCGGTCGAAAACTCAAACCTGATCTGGGACCGTGGCTTCATGTCTGGCCCGGTGCCCTGGCGTACGTTGTGCCCGCGCTCGGAATTGGCCGACGCGCGAGGAGAACGTCACGCTCGACTGGAGATTCCGACCATGGCCCGCTGGAAGCCTGACCCGACCTTTTACGCCAGCCCGGCTCTCGCCGGAGAGGCGCCCCCGGAAGACCTCGCCTACGTCGCCCTCCTCGCCTCGGTGGGGAGCGGCAAGCCCGACGCGATCGGCGTTGTGGATG
This sequence comes from uncultured Gemmatimonadales bacterium, assembly GCA_963821525.1. Taxonomy (GTDB): domain Bacteria; phylum Gemmatimonadota; class Gemmatimonadetes; order Gemmatimonadales; family GWC2-71-9; genus DATBGE01. The sequence continues at coordinate 71,772 of CAWGED010000006.1, forward strand.
CCAACCCGGCATCGTCCGGCTACGGCCGCCTGGTGGGCCAGGTGGACCTGCCCGAGGGCGGGAACGAGCTCCACCACTTCGGCTGGAACGCGTGCAGCTCGCACCTCTGCCCCTACGCCCCCAACGCCCACGTCGAACGCCGCTACCTGGTGGTGCCGGGCACCCACTCGTCGCGGATCCACATCATCGATACCAAGCCCGATCCGCGGCGTCCGGAGCTGGTGCGCGCAATCTCGGGCGAGACCGTGATGGCCGCGACCGGCTACGCCGCCCCGCACACGGTGCACTGCGGCCCCGACGGGATCTACCTGAACGCGCTGGGCGCCGTGGGTGGCGACGGTCCGGGCGGCATCTTCATGCTCGACCACGACACCTTCGAGGTGAAGGGGCGCTGGGAGCAGGAGCGCGGCCCGCAGCACCTGGCCTATGACTTCGCGTGGCATCTGGGCCACGACACGATGATCACGAGCGAGTGGGGCACGCCGAACATGGTGAAGGACGGCGTCAATCCCGAGCTGCTGCTGGCGGGCAAGTACGGCCACGCGCTCCATGTATGGGACCTGCGGCGGCGGCGCCACCTCGAGACCCTGGACCTCGGCGCCGAGCAGCAGATGGTGCTCGAGCTGCGTCCGGCGCACAACCCGGCGCGGGCCTACGGCTTCGTCGGCGTGGTGATCTCACTCAAGGATCTCTCGTCGTCCATCTGGATGTGGTACCGGGAGAGCACCAACGGCTCGGCACGCTGGAAGGTGAAGAAGGTGATCGAGATCCCGGCCGAGCCCGCGGCGGCCGAGGACCTGCCGCCGCTGCTGCAGGGATTCAAGGCGGTGCCGCCGCTGGTCACCGACATCAACCTCTCCGTGGATGACCGGTTCCTCTACGTGTCGTGCTGGGGCACCGGTGAACTCCGACAGTACGACGTGAGCGATCCATTGCGGCCGGTGCTCACGGGCACGACGCGTATCGGCGGCATTGTGCGGCGGACGGCGCATCCGAGCGCCCCGGACCGCCCGCTCAACGGCGCACCGCAAATGGTCGAAGTGAGCCGCGATGGCCGGCGGGTGTACCTCACCAACTCGCTCTATACGCCCTGGGATGCGCAGTTCTATCCGGACGGAATTCGCGGCTGGATGGTCAAGCTGGACGCGGACCCGAAGGGCGGGATGGCGCTCGACCCACGCTTCATGGTCGAGATGGAGGAGGGCCTGCGGCCGCACCAGGTGCGGCTCCAGGGCGGTGATGCCTCATCCGACTCCTTCTGTTTTCCCTCATGATCTCGCCAGCGACCTGGCCGTGGGCGGCCCTCGCAGTGCTGGGCGGCGTCCACGGCCTCAATCCCGGCATGGGCTGGCTGTTCGCGGTCGCGCTAGGGATGCAAGAGAAGAATCGTCGGGCGGTCTGGGGCGCCCTGCTGCCGCTCGCGGCAGGGCACGCGCTCGCCATTGCCACTGCCATCGCCGTGGCGGGCGCGGTTGGCCTGGTGGTGCCGACCGGCAGCATCCGTTGGATCGTGGCCGCCACCCTGCTCGTGCTCGGTGTGGTGCGGCTGCGGCGCCACCGCCACCCCCGCTGGGTGGGCATGCGGGTGGGTGCGCGGGATCTCACGCTGTGGTCGTTCCTGATGGCGTCGGCCCACGGGGCGGGGCTCATGGCCCTTCCGTTCGTTCTGGCCGCGACGGATCCGGCCGTCGCCGAGCACCACCACGCCCACGGCGCGGCGATGTCCTCCCTGCCGCCGGGCGCAATGACCGGTCTGCTGGCCACCGCGGCCCACACAGTCGGCTACCTCGTGGTGCTGGCGCTGATGGCCGCGCTGGTCTACGAGCGGCTCGGCCTTCGACTGCTCCGGACCGCATGGGTCAACCTCGACCTGGTCTGGGCCGGTGCCCTGACGTGCACTGCGGTACTGACCGTGCTGGTCTGAAAGCCGGTTACTGGGGAAGATCCTAGCAAAAGCGGGAACAGGGGAACGGCGAACAGGAACGGGAGAAGCGAGAGCCTGTCCCGAGCAAGGCGAGGGAATCCAAATGCTTGGAAGTCGCGGAATCTTCGGCATCGGGATTCCTCGTCGCTTCGCTCCTCGGAATGACATCGGTCGTTCACTGAAGTGCGTAGAACCCGTTCCCCCTCGCCCGCTAGGGAGAGGGGGACAGGGGGTGAGGTTTACAACCCGAGCGAGCCCACCACGTTGATACGGCCTTTACCATAGAGTGCGTCGGTCCCCGCCGCACCGAGGTCGTCCGAACCGGCCTGGATCGCGTTCTTGATGGCACCCGGGTCCCGTCCGTACTTCTCGACCAGGAGTGCCGCCAAGCCCGACGTATGTGGAGCAGCCTGGCTGGTGCCCTGAACCCCCAGGACGAACGTGCCCGTGCCGCAGATCCCCAGACCGGGGACCAGGCTGAAGTGGGTGCATGCGGCGTACACAAAACTCACGCCCGCGGTGAGCGTGCCCCAGCCGCCCGGCGAGGCCACGTTGATGACTGAGCGCCCGAAGTTGGAGTAGGCCGCGACCGCGTCGATGTTGGTGTAGGGGCCGTTCACGCTGGCCTGCGCCGTGGGTCCCGTCGCGGACACGCAGATCACTGCCGGAGTGTTGCAATACGTCTTGTAACCGCTCTTGTCGTGGTCCAGGTCGATCGCGGCATTCCCAGCCGATACCACGATGGTCACGCCCTGATTCTTGGCAAAATTGAACGCCCGGTTGATGACCGATACGAAGCCGGGGAAGTTCTTTTTGTCGAACGAGCCGCCGAGGCTCATGTTGATCACATCGACGCCGGCTCCGTTCGGACCAAGGGGCGACGCCGCGTACATGAGGCCGTCAAGAACGCTGCTGCCCACGCTGGATCCGTTGGCGCCGAGCACCTTCACGGCGACCAGGGTGACCCTGGAGGTGACCCCAGCCGCGGCCAATGCGTTGCTGCTCACGGTGGCGGCCACGTGGGTGCCATGGAAATGCAGGTCGATCCAGTCCGGTTGACCCGGGAAGTGCGCTGCCACCAGGGCCGCATCGCCGGGGACGAAGTTTCGGGAGGCGGCCATGTCGACCCGGCCCTGCAGATCGAGGTGGGTGTAGTCGATGCCGGTATCCAGAATGCCGACCCGCGTGCTGGCGGACCCGAGCTTGCCCTGGGCCCAGGCGTCATTCGCGTGAATGGCGCGCATGCCGTTCCACTGGCGGGGGAAGAAGAACGCGGTGGCCGGCGCCGATGGGCTCTCCACTGCATCCGAGGCGGCCGCCTCGGCCTCGGTGACGGCGACAGGGGCATCCAGCTCGATATCGAGGTCAGGAATCGCCTGTACTACGCTGCCCTTACCCACCAGGCTCGTGGCCTGCGCGTCAGTCAGCCCCTCGGCATAGGCCACGCCGATCTGGGAGTAGGTCGTGGAGACGTGCCGCCCATCGCCTGAACCCGGCTCGCGAAATCGGACGGAATCCAGTTACCGCTGAAGGCGACAATGTGGCGGCCGTTGCCGGCGGCTGCGGCCCGAGCGCCGACGGGGGTCAGGCTCGGCGACGTGGATTCATCGCGACAGGCGACGAGGGTGGCAAGGATGAGTGCGGCGAGGGCTGATCTGGTGATGCGACTCATGAAAACCTCCTGGAAAGGCGGCGGGGGGATACGGATTTGGGATACGGATCGGTGGTGCGGATCAGCCGCTGCGGATAGAGAAGTTCAGATCCGGCGAATCGGTGCGGCGGACCGCGGGTACGATATTCCAGATGACCCGGGCGGGCAGTGATGCGGATCTCTTGCGGGAATCTTTCGGCGTCGAGGCGGGGAGACGGGTGTGAGCGGTGTCTGCGGGAATCGTTCGGCGTCGAGGACCTGAACCCCCTGTCCCCCTTCCCGAATGGTGAAGGGGGAACCGTGTCCGAGAGCTCCTCGAATAAGTAATTTGCGAAGTTCGGTCATTCCAGGGAGCGCAGCGAGAGCCTGTCCCGAGCGTAGCGAGGGGAAGCAATCTCACCCGCTATCCATGTCTACCTGCGCAGAGGGAAACGGGGGTCCTCGGTAGGGAGGCTGGGAGAGATTGCTTCGCCCCTGAGCGGGGCCTCGCAAGGACACCATGGGCGAGCCGCCGAGCCGTTCACCTGGCCTCCTCCCTCGCCCGCCCCGGCAACGTGATCCGGTAGTCCATCCCGAACTCCGCCGGATACTCGAACGCAAGCCTTCCATTGTTCTCGGCGATTATCCTCTGCACGATCGCAAGGTCGACGGCGTCTCCCCTCTTTCTGTGCCCAGGGAAATAGGAATAGACCCACTTCTCCAAGGCGGTTTGCGGACTCCCCCGACAGCTCACCATCATGGTCACGCCTCGCGTTGGGTCCACAAGATCAGCTTGGGCCGAGACCGTGACATATCCCTTGGCCGGCGTGCACTTGACTGCATTGTCGATGACGAGTCCGAGTGCCTCGGACAACTGAGCCGGGTCTATTGCGACGGCTGGCAGCTTGGAAGAAATGTCGGCGTGCAGCTTGATCCCCTGGCGTTGAGCGCGCTCCTCGAGCGAGCGTACCAGGTCACGAATCATGTCGCTGGGGTCGAACCCGGCCACGCCGATTGAAACACGCGGGATGATGCGATCGGCCTCCTCCTCCAGTGGTCGCGCATAGCGCTCCGATGCCAGGGCGGTGATGGCGGTGCGTATGGCCTCGGTTCCTTCTTGAGCCGGCACCGTGAAATCCTGTCCCGCCTCCTCAGGATCGGCATCCCAGGCGTCGAACCGATCGAGTATCTGGAGGACCGACGGCACCACCGCTCCCGAGCGTTCACTGAACCAGTAGCCGAACAGGTGCCAGAGAGTGCTTTGGAACCGGGGGTCACCATCGAGTGTCCCGAGAGCCCGGTACAGTCCGTCACTGAGAAAGAGGAATCCGCGCAGCCCCCGCAGGGCATCATCGAGGATGTCCCGCTGTTCGCGGGGTCGCGCCAGCCGCTCGGCCAACTGTGCCGGCTCGCTGACGACTTGGAACAGGTGCTCCCGCGTGTAACCCCTGATCTGAAAATCGTCCGCCAAAGCCAGAAAGACCTGCACCTCCGGATTGCGGATGAAACGGGTCTCGAGTTCGAGAATGCGCTGCAAGGCGGCGACTTGGCGAGGCCCGCGGTGCACCTGAACGGAGCCAAAACCCTCGAGGCGGGCACGGAATAATTGAGGAAGCAGCAGTGGATAGTGCGACTCGTAATACGTTCGGACTTCCCGGCGTTCCAGGATCCGGGTTGCCTGCGCCCGAAACTCACCGTCCATCGGCGCTACATAGTCGACCTGTGTCGCAATCTCCAGAACGGAGTAGCAGGTCAGCAGATCATCCAGTGCCGCACGATCAATAATCTCCTGAGGATCGCTGATCTTTCTGGTCCGGTGGTCCCGGAGTACCACCTCGAGATCCCTTGGGTAGGTCTGGCGCTCCACCGAGTCGAAGAGGTCGATCGCCCGCGGCGCCTCCGTGTCGTCGTAGTAGAGTTGCAGCAGGTCCTGGAGATTGTGGTACTGAAGTTCAGAGGAGATCTCGAAAGGCGTGTCGAGGTCCGGTACAACCGGCTCGATCCATTCCGCTTCGGGTTCGTCCGGTTCCGGGTAACCTTGTTCTTGCTCGGCCATGGAGTCCTACCGCATCTAGATGTGAGGCAGCAGGTGGCCGATCGGAATGGCATACCCTGAATCCGGTTTGCACACGCCGATATGCCCCATACCCTTGACGACTTTGGGACCCGGATCGGCGCAGAAGCGCACCGCTTTGACGATCCGATCCTTGTCTCCCATCACGACTACCTTCGCCTTGAGAGCCCCGAAACTGCCTTTCAGAAGCAGCGCATCGGTGTCCTTCTCCAGCTTCTTGAGAGCGTCGGAACCGGGTTCGAGATCGGACAGCACCTGGGCGAAGGCCTTGGCGCCAGACTTGGCCAGCGCACCGAAACGGGCAGGGAATGCGTTCATGGCTTCATCGGCGAGCGGCAGTATCGCCGCCCCCGTATGCGCCGGGGCGAAGAGAACCAGGGCAATCCTGGAGATCCAGGTCGCGGGAGGCGTGTCCATTGCAGCTTGAATCAGGGCCTCGCGGACCACGATGGCGCCGAGGGAATGCGCCACCAGGGTTATTGCCTGGTACTGGAAGAGCGGGTCGGAGCGACGCGCGTCCTTGAGCGTTGGCTGAATTGCCTGCGTGTAGGGATCGGTAGCGAGCGCCTGCAGAAACTCGAGAAACTGGGCGGCGCTGACTGGAGCCTGCTTGGTGAGCGAGTCGTATCCGTAGAAGAGAAGATCGCGGCCGGCACACTGGGGCTGCAGCGGTAGCAGACTGAGAGAACTGGTCCCAGGTCGCCTCGGCCTGGCCTCCAAACCCATGCACGAAGACGACCGCACGTCCTACCGGCTGTATAGCCCAGCGAACGCTGCTTTCATCGCCCCACGGGAGTGGTCGCGACTGGTAGTGGGTCTGCGCCTGCGTCATAGTAGGTCCTGCCAAGATACTAATGATGTCACCCAACCATCGCCCCCAACTCCCCACTCAGCCGCTTCCTCGGCTGCGCCGTTGACCCGATCACCGCCCCGATCGCCTCCTCCATGTTGGGCCACCGGTCCTTCGGGTCCTTGGCCAGCATCCTCATCACCGCACTCTCCAGCTGCTCCGGCACCTCGGGCTGGCGCTGCCGAATCGGCTCGGGGATGGCGTGGAAATGTTCGAACATGATTGCCATGGCCGAGTCGCCCCGGAAGGGTTGGGTACCGGTCAGGGCCTCATAGGTCAGCACCCCGAGCGAATACTGATCGGAGGCGCCGGTGATTTCCTTCCCGGCACACTGCTCCGGGCTCATATACGCCGGAGTACCGATGACCGCACCGGTCCGCGTCTGGTTGTCAGACTCGGTCACCTTCGAAATCCCGAAGTCGGTGATCAGCGCTATGCCATCGCGATCGATGAGAATGTTCCCCGGCTTGATGTCGCGATGGACGATCCCGCGCCGGTGGGCATAGGCCAGCCCCTGTCCGACCTGTGACACCACCTCTGTGGTCATCGCCGAGTTGAGCCGCTTCTTGTCCCCGATCAGATGGCTGAGCGAGCGGCCATCCACGTACCGCATGACGAAGAACATGAGTCCTGCCATGTCCCGCACCGCGTAGATGGGCACGATGTTGGGATGCGAGAGCGACGCCATGACGCGAGCCTCGCGCTTGAACCGCTCGACGAATTCCTGATTCCTGAGGCCCGGCGCCAGGATCTTGATCGCCACTTTTCTGGCGAGCGCGATGTCATCGGCCAGGAACACGGTTCCCATTCCGCCGGTCCCGATCAGACCACGAATCTCGAACTCGCCATTCAGGACATTGCGGAGATAGCCCTCCAGCTGCTCGGGACCGCCATACGGCCCAGACCAGCGGCGGGTCATCATGGTTGCGTCGGTCGGCGGAACGGCCTCGGTGGGGAAGATGGTCCGATCGGGTGACGGTGAAGGGGCGGGTGGCGGCGGCGCCGACGCCATCATTGTCCGGTTCAACTCCGAGGCGGACTCGATCACCGGATCCTCCGCAAACCGGGGCACAATTCCCGTCCCCAGCACTTCGCGACCCTGGGCCACCTCCTGTCGGGCCTGGGGCGAAAGGACGAGCATCTTCCCCGACGGCACGAACAGTCCTGCCTCGAGCAGTACCAGAAGCAATCGATTGACGATCGCCTCGTGATCCCGTGGGCGGATGCCCGAAGCGATCTTCCCCAGCGCCGACATCGGACTCTGCGACGGTACCGAACCCCGTGCGACGATGTCTCGAGCCACGGTGAGCACGAAGCGCCGGCAGCGGTCCTGGTCTGCCGCCGCCATCGCGCCGAGTGGACTGCCCAGCATCTCGTCCTCATTGAGATGCAACAACTCGTGCAGGGCGCTGTAGAACTCGATCGTGGCGACGGCTTTGTCGTCGAACTTGAGCATCGCCTCTCCGTCTCCACCCACCTCCACCCGCTGTTCCATCAGCTCGACGCAGCGGCTGGGGAATCCCGGTACTCATGAGGGTCAGGTACCGGGTGAGCTTGGGAAAGAGTGCCAGTGCCTCGGGAGACGCAGCAGGCAGATCGATGTGCCGCTCCAGCAACTGGGGCAGCTCGTCCCAGAGACAGGTGAGATAGATGTCGAGGAACGGCGGAAGGTCCTCGTGCCCTGCCTGCCGCCTGGTCTGCCACCTGGCTCTCACCTGCGGTGGTGCCACGACGAGGAAGATCGAATTCGGCGCCCGGAAGAGATTGGCCAGACTCGCCATCACATCCCAGTCCTCGATCCGATCGATCACCACCACGACCATCGGGGGCGTTCTCGCCGGCGACGTGGTAAAGAGCCGCCGCAACAGAGGAACCCGGGAGAGACGGGGAACTGCGGTGATGGAGCTGATCAGGCTGTCCCAGCTCGAGCAGCGTGCTCTGAATGTCGTAGGGGAGGTAGACCGCCTTGCGGGTTTTCTCGACCGACTCCTGGGCGCCGAGCTCCAACTTAAGGGGGACATCTGATTCCGATTGTCGGGTTCAGGCTCCGCTTGCTGCCGACCGTCTCCTCGACTGCGCTGGTGGCCACTCCCTGGTAAGCCTCGAGCAGTCGCGTGTGGTGCGATTTGGAGAGATCCAGTTCCGAAGCTTCCACCATCCACTTCAGGTGCCAGAGGAGTCGCTTGGAAATCACCTCGGCACCAGCCAGGGCTTGGGCTCGAAGCTCGAGCACCACCAGATCCGTCTTCCGTCCCCGTTCGTCGGGCTGGGCGAGCAGGGCTTGCAGCTCGTACAGAATGCGGCGGACGAGGGAAGTCTTGCCGACGCCGGAGTAGCCGCTGATCAGGAACCGGCCGGTCCCATGCTCCAGCAGATAATTGATGACCCGCTGGCGGGGCCCGTCCCGCCCGAGTAGCGCGTCAGGATCGGCGCCATCGAGCGGTTCCAGGTTGAACGGGATGTCGGTGAGAGGGAAACTGACCCCGCCCTTACTCATGCAAGGGACGCCTGCGTGAAAGCTTAGCCAACAGTGGGGTTTGGCCTCGGCGAGGGCAAGATGGGCGGCCAAGGGGTAAACGGTGAACAGTGAACCGTGAACGGGGCCGGTCGAAGGCCGCACTCACTTGTTAAGGCCGCTGCGGCGGGAAGAAGCAGTCTCCTTGGGTTGCTTTCGGAGAGGGATTGCTTCGGTCGCTACGTTCTCCTGCAATGACCGAGCCGTGGAGCCGCCGAGATGCCGGAACCAGCATCACGTGGCATGAAGTGCCCAAAATTTGGTCGAGGCATAGTCCTTTGTGCCGAGATCACAGGGTGTGGGTTCTTGACGCGCCAAACCCATTCCATACCTTAGCGCGGTCGATCTGGTCCCAGATGGAAATGGGGCCATTGTTGTCATAGAGCCGGGTATTGTAGAGGGTCTGAAGGTCGATGGTAAACACGTCGAAGTTAGGGCCGGTGGGTGTGCAATGCCGTGTGGCAGGAGATCCGCGCGACCTCCGGCGAAGCCTGTCACCGAACCCTCACCTCTCTCCTCGCCTCACTCTCCGCTGCACTTTCCTCATCTCGAGTTGCGGACATCACTCCCGCAACAATCCCCAACACACAAGCCGTACTGTCGTCCGCGATCATCGCGTCGGCGCTCGCTGGTCTCCCATTGTAACGATCTCCCCGCCCCGCGACTTCCGCTTCCATAAGAGCGCCCTGCGGTATCCGCTAAGCATCGTAACCCAGCACGGCCAATTGCCTCGCCCACCCACCAGAGCGACGCGGCAGCGGACACAAGGAGTTCTCCCATGAAGAAACGCTCGTCCCGGGCCCGTGCGAAGTCGTCAGGACTCGCAGCGTTCCACGATGCCAAGGAGCGGCTCTCTGCTCAGTACGTCCGCTCTTCCACGCTGACGGCGGCCGAGTCGCTTCGCAGGACGGGGCCAGACCCCGCTGCGAATGTGGTGGGCGTGGGTATTGGCGAGAAAGTCACCCGGGGGCGAGCTGACCGGGCGTCGTGCCCTGAAAATCCTGGTGCGTCACAAGCTTCCGCTCGAAGCAATCGAGGAGCGGTTTAAGCTGCCGACGACTGTCGATGGGCTGCCAGTAGACGTCGAGGAGGTGGGACTCATCGTGGCATTCGCGCCGCCGATCCCCAACCCCAGGACGCGGCTGCGGCCCGCACCGCCGGGCAGTTCCGTCGGGTTCAAGGATCCCAAAAACAAGTTCAAGATGGCGGGCACCTTCGGGGCTCTGGTGCGCAACTCCTCGGGTGTGTTCATCCTCAGCAACAACCATGTACTTGCCGATGAGAACAAGTTGGCCCTTCAATCCCCCATCTTCCAGCCTGGCTTGCTCGACGGTGGCAACACGTCCAAGGACAAAATCGCGGCACTCACTCGCAGGATTCCTCTGCGCAAGACCAAAAACAGCGTCGATTGCGCGATTGCCAAGGTTGTCGCCGTGGCCCAGGTCACGTCCGCCATAATCAAGATCGGGCCGCCTACCGGTGTAAAGAATGCCGCCTTGAAGATGAACGTGCACAAGTTCGGTCGGACCACGAGCTACACCACGGGCAGCGTCACCAGTATCGATACCGATGTGAACGTGCAGTACGATTCGGGTGTGCTGGCCTTCAAAAGCCAAGATCATGATCAAGGGAGATGGAGGACGTCCCTTCAGCGCGGCCGGGGATTCTGGCTCGCTGATTCTGGAACGCTCCTCTGGTAAGGCGGTCGGGCTGCTCTTCGCCGGTGGCACGACGGCGACCTTTGGCAATCACATCCAGGATGTACTACGCGCCCTCGGTGTGACCCTCATCCAAGGTCAGTTTCCGGCACCTTCACCCAGCGCGAGTGCCTCTCCCAGCGCCAGCGCCTCTGCGAGCGCCAGCCCCTCGGCCAGTGCAAGTCCATCGGCCAGTGCGAGCCCGTCTGCCAGCGCGAGTCCGTCTGCCAGCGCGAGTCCCTCGGCCAGTGCGAGTCCGTCGGCCAGTGCGAGTCCGTCGGCCAGTGCGAGTCCGTCCGCCAGATCGTCGCCAGCAGTCCGTCCGCCAGCGCGAGCCCGTCCGCCAGCGCGAGCGCGTCGGCTAGCCCCAGTGCTTCGCCCAGTGCCAGCCCGTCGCCCAGCGCGAGTCCATCTCCCAGCGGCAGTCGGGCGACGAAGTCCCACCCACATCGGCCTCACGTCAAACGCCATGCCCACCTCCCCCACATGCACCATCCTCACCCGCACAGTCCGATCGCCGAGGAAATCATCGAGCGGGCGGTGACGGAAATGGTGGGACCGGCCCCTGCTCCACAGGCCGAGCGTGCGGCTGAAGCCCAGGTCGAGGGAGTTGTCGCCGAGGTGATAAAGGAAGTTGCGGAGTCGAAGCGGACCTTGCCCCGCATGCGGGGTCGAGTCAGCCGGAAAACCAGGAAGGCCCGATCGAAAGGCCGGGGATAATGGGGCGGCCGCGGTCGGCGTATCTCCTCTGTACTCTCCCCCGGTCGGGGAGCTGGATGCTGGCGCATGGGCTCCGAGTGACCGGAGTCGCCGGCCGGCCGGAAGAGTACTTCTGGGAGGATCTGCGTCCGGCCTACGCCAAGCATTGGGGACTCTCACCTGAGGTGTCGCAAAGACGGTTCCTTCGCGCCGCCATTCGTGCCGGCACTACTCCGAATGGGATGTTCGGGGCGAAGGTGCATTGGTTCGAGTTGCAGCAACTGCTATGGCGCCTGCGCCAGAACTCCGGAGCCCAGAGGCGCTCGGCCCGTCGGCTGATTAACGAGGCACTCGACAAGCCAAGTTTCGTGCGACTGGTCCGGGAGGATAAGGTCCGCCAAGCACTCTCATATCACAAAGCGCTGGTCTCCGGAGAATGGTGGAGGGCTGGGCAATCCCACCCTGTAAATAGAGCGGTGGGCTCCGTCGATTTCCGGCTGGTCTGGGAACTCGAATCCCTGCTCGCCAGCCACGAACGACTGTGGACCCGATTCTTCGCGCAACACCGGATCACCCCGCTCGTCGTGACTTATGAGGAGCTATGCGTCAACTACCGGGAGGTACTGCGGCGCGTGCTCACCTTCATCGGAGTGGGACGCATCGATTCGGCAGACCTCGGCGAACCGGTGCTCGAGCAACAGGCCGATGAAGACACGGAGCTGTTGGTACATGACTACATCACGACGCAGCGATCGGCCGTTCCGCTCCGAACCGAGCCTAACGGCGCGGGGCGGGTACTCCAGGGGGCATCGACAAACGGGCATCGGGTCGATGGCCGGGCCTACTCCTTGGCTACCGGGTCGTGACAACGCCGCGGTTCGACACGCAGCGTCCTGCGTCGGTTCTCGCCAATCGCCGGTGGGTAAAAAACGTCTTTCCCTATACCTACTACACCGCGAGCAACGTGTTCACGCCCAGGATCTACCAGATGTTCGAGTCGGCGTTCCGCGAGCACACGAACGGGCGGCAGCAGTACATGGACAAGCACGATACCGTACGGGGTGACTCTGACTCGAGGCGTGGACGGGCCGCTGGGCTTCTTTGCGTCCCGCGGATGGTACCGAGATGATCGCCCGGCTGGTCGGCATTCAAGGCCACCCCACACCTGAACATCGGACTCCACCATCACGAGCCCGGCGAGCGAGAACGGCTTCGTGCATAACGACCTGAATCCGGGCTGGTTCGTCGACTACGAGAGCGACCAGGGAACCGCGCTCGCGCAACCTGGATTTGTGCAGCTACACCACCGGTGAGGCGACGAAAGCGGAGATCAAGCCCGAGAAGGACCGTCCGGGCCGCGGCATTGCTGTTCATGTTGCCAACCCACCCTGGAAGCCGGGGATGGCGGAGAGACTCGGCATCTATCGTCAGGGGAGTGATCGATCCGGAACGTCCACTCGAGCGCTGTCCCGCCGATCAACAACTCGATTCTCCTGTTCGAGTGCACTCCCTGGTCGTTCCATAGCTTCATTCAGAACCGGCGCACCGCGCGCAACAGTCTCGTCATGTGGTGGCACCGCGAGCCGAGCGACGTGGTGCGTCGCTGGGGTGCCGATTCAATCGTCGATTATCGGTGAGGCTTAGGGATGCGGACCGGACCAAGCGGGTGTGCATGCTCACCGGTGCGGGGGGCACGTTGGGGAGCGCGTTCTGCAGACTGTACGGAGAACGTTACGATATCGCGCCGTGTACCGGACGCGGCCACCTCCGGTGGCGTCGCAGCAGCGCTGGTTCATGGACCCTGTGACGGGGCGCCGGGTCAGGAGGGCGAACCGGCCGATGGTCTTCGAAATCCAGGCCGATCTGTCGCTGGCGCACGAAATCGATCGCGTGGTGGACGTGACACTGGCGCGGTTCGGCCGAATCGACTTGGTGGTCAATGCCGCAGCCCTCGTGAAGGACGCGCCGTTCCTCGATCCGCCCGGTTCGAGGAGGCGCTGGGGAGCAGCTGCTGGTGAACAGCCTCGTGCCGCACCGGCTCACGGCCAATATCTCGATGAAGTTCTGGCGGGGCCGCCGGGCGGCCAACCTGCGCGCAACCGGAACGTCGTCAACGTATCGAGCGTGTCCGGCTTATTCATTTATCCTCGCTCGCGGCCGCGGCGCGCCTACGGCGCCTCCAAGGCAGTCATGAACTTTCTTTCCTGTCAGATGGCGAGCGAATGCAGGCGTTTCGGTGTGCGGTCAACGTGGTCGCGCCGACCACGTTCCCGAAGCTCGGTCCCGACCAAGCGGGTGGCCGCGGCCATCGTCGGACTCGACCGACGCAGGATGAACGGCCGGATCCTGGTGATCGCGCAGACAGGCAGCCGCTACGCGCCTGACAGCGCCACCGTGGCGGAGCGCTCGAAGCGTCTCCCCCGAGCTGGAGACTGACAACATGGTCGTCATTGGCCGCGGGCACAACGCATCAAGGAGAAGCATTCAGAACAGCTCATGTCACGTCCGGGCAGTATCGGGAGTCGGCGTGGAACAGGATGCTGATGGGACGCCGGTAGTTGTGATCCACACCGATCCCCGGGCAGCGGCGCACCTGGCCGACCTGCCGTCCGAGCTCGAAGGTGTGCCGGTGCGAATCGTCGAGGACGTGCCGTTCCGCAAGCAGGGCCGCGGCGCGGGCGAGGCAGCTGAACAGTTCATCGGCAGGTACATAGACCAGTCAACACTTCACCGCGCCCCTTGCCCGTGCCTCGGGCGGCTGGCCGCGAAGCGTGGGAGGTGATCCAGTCGATGACAGCATAGACCCCGGAGCTGCGAACAAGAAGGCCTCGGCCTGACGAGCTCGCTCGGCGAGAGGTCGCGCGCTGCGACCGCGCATGGAACCGCCCTCGCCTCCAGGGCCACCGGGAGACCCACCGACGCGGCGCCGACACCACCCGGACCACCGCCCGGTCCGCCGCCGGGACCACCACCCGGTCCGCCTCCGGGACCACCGCCCGGTCCGCCTCCGGGACCACCACCCGGTCCACCTCCAGGACCGCCGCCACCTCCACCACCGGGACCGCCGCCACCCTCCACCACCGCCGCCGCCACCACCACCGCCGCCGCCACCACCGGGACCGAGTGGCAGCGCAGGCCCGAGTGGAAGCGCTGGTCCAAGCGGAGGCCCGAGCGGGAGCGCAGGACCCAGCGGTAGTCCGAGCGGGAGCGCAGGCCCCAGCGGCAGTCCGAGCGGGAGCGCAGGACCGAGCGGGAGCCCGAGTGGGAGCCCGAGTGGGAGTCCGAGTGCGAGCCCGAGTGCCAGTCCCAGTGCGAGCCCGAGTGCCAGTCCCAGCGCAAGTTCGACTCCCAGTCCCAGTGCGACTCCGACACCGAGCCCGACGGCTACTCCAACGCCCAGTCCAACGCCAACGCCGGTGCCGCATCCGCATCCGCACCCGCATCCGCATCCGCATCCACATCCACACCCGCACCCGCACCCGCATCCGCATCCCCACCCGCACGCGGCATCCACATCCGCACCCGCACGGGCATCCACATCCGCACCCGCACGGGCACCCACATCCCCACCCGCACGGGCATCCACATCCGCACCCGCACGGGCACCCACATCCCCACCCGCACGGGCATCCACATCCGCACCCGCACGGGCATCCGCACCCGCACGGGCATCCGCATCCGCACGGGCATCCGCATCCGCACGGGCATCCACATCCCCACCCGCACGGGCATCCGCATCCCCACCCGCACGGGCACCCACATCCCCACCCGCACGGGCATCCGCATCCCCACCCGCACGGGCATCCGCATTCCCCACCCGCACGGGCATCCGCATCCCCACCCGCACGGGCACCCACATCCCCACCCGCACGGGCACCCACATCCCCACCCGCACGGGCACCCGCACCCCCGCCCGCATCCGCACGTGCACCCGCATTTCCCACGTGCGCAGGGCCGTCCCTATCGGTGGATACGCCGCCGTAGAAGGCTCCGTATGCACCCTCGCGCTCGGTTCCGCCGATACGCGTACCGTTGGGCCGGGTGGATGCCGAGGAGGGTCAGGCGGATGCTCGCACGGCGGAGACGTGCGATCCGGCGTCGCTTTCCGCCGCCCTGGATTCCGCCGATTCGATGGCGTCGGCGGCGGAGGCCACACCGCCTGGCTCACCCACCGCGGCGTCGTCGGCCGCATCGGAGGCTGGGGGCTCACGTTCATCCGCCCCTTCGCAGGAGACGGCGTCGCCCTATCGCCGTCCGCGTTCACCCACGCCGCCGGGTTCACCCGCGCCGCCGGGTCCACCCGCGCCGCCGCGTGAGGGCTCGGGCACGGCGTCTCAGGCGTCGCCTGCGCGTTCGGCGGGCAGTACGCCGGGCCGCCCGCAGTAGGAGGAGGTCTCGTAGGTGAGATGAGTTGAAGTAACCGGGCGCCTCGGGCCGAGGTCGTATTCCTGACCTGGGCTCGGGTCGCTCGGGTGTACCTCCAATTGCGAACACTCAATGGTGAAAAGTCCTTCGCCTCGCCCGGTTGACCTGAGCGTGATCGTGGTCAGCCACAATGAAGGAGAGCTCCTCGAGCGCACTGTCCGCAGCCTGATCGCAACTCTGCCGGAGCAGGGCACCGAGGTCATCATCGTGGATGATCAGTCCGACGACGACAGTACTGTTTTCCTCAAAAGGTTGGATCGATCATCGGTGCGGCTGATCAGGTCACCCGAGCGCCTCGGCATTTCAGCAGCTCGGAACCTGGGAGCGAGGTCAAGTTGCGGTGAGGTAATCGTCTTCAGCGACGCCCACGTCCACGTGTACCCGGGTTGGGCAGAGCCACTCTGGCTCACGGCTCTGAAGCCGTTTGTGGGCGCTGTGGCGCCGGAGGTGCATTCGATGCACGAGCCTCATATCAAGGGGTACGGCTTCACCTGGCGTGATCCGTCGCTGAAGATGCACTGGCTGCGCCGCGGGGGCACGGCACCCTACCCGGTGCCTTTTCTGTGCGGCTGCTTCGTTGCCTTGAGCCGCACTCTGTTCGAAATGACCGGGGGCTTCGATGAGGGCCTGATCCGCTGGGGGTCGGAAGACGCTGAGCTCTCGCTTCGGCTTTGGCGCATGGGATACGAATGCCATGTAGTGCCTCGATCGTCCGTGGCGCACCTGTTTCGGAGGAGATTCCCTTACCAGGTGAGCTGGGAAGGGATCTTGCACAACACGCTCCGGCTTGCCACCGTCCACTTCGGACCCAGGGCCCTCTCCCGCGTCATGCAGCACTGGAACGACCACGCCGCGCTTCCCCGGGCCACGGCGACGCTCTGCCTGAGCGACGTTTGGAGCCGACGCGAAAAAGTCCAGCGAACCTGCCGGTACCCCGACACTCGGGTCTTGGACCGCTTCCGAATCGAGGCGTTGTCGTGATGCCAGTAGCTTCAGCGTTCCATCTTCTTCCCGAGATCGGTGTTTACATCATCGGGATGCACCGGAGCGGCACCTCCGTTACGACCCGCCTGGTGAATCTCTATGGCGTCCAGCTTTGTCTCGACAACGATCTGTACGCCGGTGTCAAGGGAAATGAGCGCGGTCTCTGGAAGTCAAAATCGCTGGTCCGATTCAATGATTCGCTGCTGCACCAACTGGGGGCGGAGTGGTGGTGTCCACCGCGGCCCAACCGGGTGTGGCCCCAGCATCCCAGTCTTGAGCAGCCCCTCTCCTTGGGACGCGCTCTATTCCAACGTCTACATCCGACGAAGCAATGGGTGTGGAAGGATCCTCGAACCTGTATCACGCTGCCCTTCTGGCTCCGCGCATTGGAGGCGAAACCTGTCGCGGTGTTCGTGCTGCGGCATCCGCTGGAAATCGCGGCCTCGCTGCTCGCGCGCAACAAGTTCGACCTTGAGCTTTCGCTAGCGCTGTGGGAACGGTACCTGCAACACGCCTTGCCTCACCTGCACGGGTTGCCGGTCACGGTAGTGCGGTTCGAGGCGCTCCTGAACGACCCGGTTGGCTGCTCTGCCTCCATCGCCGCTTTTCTCGGGCGCCACGGAGTCGCCGTCGGCCCGTCGCCCGATCCCTCTGCGATACGTGGCTTCGTGGAGCCCTCCCTGCGGCACCACACTACTGAATGGGACAGGTCATCGAGCGGGAGCCTATCCTCATCGCAACAAGCACTTCATGAGAGGCTGCTCGCTGCCGCCGGCGATCATGACCGGTTCGATGCGGCCTCCCTGCCGGTCGAAACCGTGAAGACCGACACCCTCTTCGCCGGACTGCAGCACCGGTACCACTGAGGCCTCGGAGCACGGGCCCGATCCGACGGCTCGAGGTGTTGCGGGCCCAGTACGAGACTCGGCGCCCGTCAGCGTCGAGAGGGGTAGATGCCACGTTGGTCGTTATCACTAGAAATGAAGGGCAGGCCCTGCGCCATACTATCGATCGCCTACTCCAAACCGCACCAGCCTCCACCGAGGTTGTGGTCGTCGACGACGGGTCGACCGATGGTAGTATCGACTTCCTCACCGCCAGCCATTCCCCGATTCGGCTGGTGCGCTCCAGTCGACAGCTGGGGATCGCACGGGCCAGGAATCTCGGCGTGCGAGAGGGCAGAGGCGAGCTCATCGTGTTCTGCGACGCCCATCTGGCGCCCGCGAAGGATTGGCTCCGCCCCCTCGCCGAGGCGGTTCGTTCACCCGGCGCCGGTGCGGCAGGTCCCTGCCTGGCTTCCTACACCAAACGCAGCGTCAAAGTGTATGGACTCCGTTTCGTGGACGACGTGCTCAACGTAAGGTGGCTTCCTCCGCAGCGCACCGAGCCGTATCCGGTTCCTCTTCTCGCAGGATGCGTTCTGGCAATCAGGCGGGAAGTCTTCAATGAGATCGGTGGCTTCGACGACGGCATGTTCGGCTACGGGTCGGAAGACCTGGAGTTGTGCCTGCGGCTCTGGCGCTCGGGACTCGACTGCCTGGTCGTACCGGAATCCGAGGTCGCACATCGCTTCCGGGGTGCGGGAACCCGGCACATTGATCAGGAGCTGAGCCTCTTCAACCTGCTCCGGATGGGCATCCTGCATCTCGGGGAGCAACGCCTCATTTCGTTTCTGAACGCGCTGCGACGGAACGCTGCCTTTCCCGAAGCCATGGCACGAGTGCTCTCGGGAGACACCTTTCGTCGGCGGGCGCAGCTGGGCGGAATGATGCAGTTCGATGATGCGTGGTTCTTTGAACGATTCGCGACTCCGATGCCCGGCTCGGTGGAATCCAGCAACGGCAAGCATCGCGAGTTCAGCCACAACGGCGCGAAAGTCCGCAGCCGAGGAGGTTCCGATGGGGTACCGGCATCTTAACCGGAATGCGTGGTCATATCTCGTCGAGCGCCGGGAGGAATCAACCCGCCCCTATGGCCCGGCCGAGTTCAGTCAGGCCCAATACTGGCTGGACTCGAGCGACTGGATTCCATGGGAGGAGGTGAACCGGGTGCTCTGCCTCGCCTCGGGTGGCGGCCAGCAGGGTCCGCTCTTCGCATCCCTCGGGCTCGACGTAACCGTGTTCGACCTGAACCCGGATCAGCTGCGAACGGACCAACGCACCGCCCGGCGACATGGATTGTCGCTGCACTGTGTTGAAGGAGACATGATGGACCTCTCCCAGCTCCATGGCGGCGACTTCGACCTCGTCTATCAACCGATCTCCTCTCTCTACGTGCCCGACATCCGGAAGGTCTACCGGGAGATTTACCAGGTGCTGAGACCCGGGGGCTACTACTGGGTGGAGCACTGGAATCCGGTGCAGATGCAGCTGTCAGAATCGAAACCCTGGGACGGGGAAGCGTACCGAGTGGTGTACCAGCAGGACACCGGTCAGCCGCTGGCGTGGGAGATGTCGACCAAGAAAGGCCAGTCGGCCATCTCGTGGAACTACATCCATTCCCTGGAGGCCTTGATCGGAGGGATCTGTGAAGCTGGAATGGTGATTCTGCAATTCGGAGAGCGCCATGATGGCAACCCGTCGGCTCGCCCCGGCAGCAACGCTCACATGTCGGCCCACATTCCCAGTTTCTACTCGGTCTTCGCGGTGAAACCGGGGGCGCAGCCTCGGCGCCGGAAGCCGCGGCCCGGGGCGTTGCGATCAGGGAAGCCGGGTCGCGCGGGAGGCGAAACGGGGCCTAACAGGTCACGAAGTGCCGGCTAACCTTCCGTGAAACCGCCTCGCGGCGCTGCGGGGTCGTGATACCATAGCCGAACGCCTGCGCCAGGCGCTCGATTCCCGTCTCCGCCAGCTCAGCGAGAGCCTGGGGACGAGTCTCCCAGCGCTTGAAATAGGCTTCATTGACGTCCGGGCGAAGTCCCTCGATGGAGAGTGGCCCCTCCAATCCCAGAAACTCCAGGACCCTTCCGAGCACCTCAGCGGGCCTCTCCACCAGATCCTCATACCGCACGAGGACCACCTTGCGGAGGGCCGGAGCGTCCTCCAGGAGCAGGCGATGGCAGTGTGCCCAGTGCTGGACCAGCGAAGCGAGACTCGACTTGCTCCATTTGAGTGTCGCCTCGGCAACAGCAATCGGGTGCCGGATGATCAAGACGAAGTGAGCTGGCGGGAAGAGCGCTTGGAGCAATCGGGTCCGGAGCAGGTTGGGTGGCGACTTCTCCAGGAGAACCGGGCGAGATGAATCCCAGTAGGGCAGCCAGGATGCCAGGAGCCGGTCCCGATTGCCGGGAGTACTGAGCGGTGATTCTTCTGTCAGATGCGCGGCTGGCGAGAATCCAAAGCGTCCCGGACCACCGATCGCGAGCGCGCTGGGAAGAACGTCCTGCAAGTGCTGGCCCTCATCTTCGGGAACCCTGGATCTGCTGAGGCCGCTGACCGCCGCATGGGAGGCCAACCCGCGAGACAGCATGCTGGTGCCGCTGCGGTGAAGCCCCCCGACAAACACGAATCGGTGGCGACGGACGAACCCGCCATCCAGGCGCAACACCTAGACGCCTCCCGAAGTGGAGTAGTGAACAAAGAGTCGCCGGAAGTAACGCCGGTAGGCTCCTGCCACCGCTGGCGAGCGGATGAAAAGCACGTCTTCGTTGTTGGTCTCGGCGCTGGTGGAAAAGTTGTAGCTCCCCGTGATTACCGTGTGATCGTCGAGAATGAAAGTCTTCAGGTGGTGGAAATCGTTGAGTCCCCCCGGCAGAGTCATGAAAGGATGGGAGCGGACTCCGACAAACCGTTGATCGCCCAGATACCACCAGTACAGGCGGGGATCGGGTGATTTCACGAACGCGAGGGCGTCCTTCATGCCGTTGACGTCGAAGATGCCACGGATATCGGCGCCAGGATCCGCGAAACGGGTGAGAGCCTCGCCGATTTCCGGGTCGCTCAGCTCGAATGCCATCATCCGCACTTTGGTTGCTCGTCCCAGGGCGCTGGCGATTGCGTTCTCGACTTTGGTTCCTGCCGTGGGTTCGAAGAAGGGCCACAGCCAGGCCCCGGGGACATCGCCAATCCGTCGCCGGCTCAAGGCGATTGGCAGAGCGAGCGCCTGGGTCGGCTCGGCCCAGATCAGGTCGAAGGCCTGCCCATATCTGCGGGCCAGCTGTTGCGAGTGGACGACGATCCAGTTGTTGTCCTGAAGCTGGAGAGCGCCAGTGGTAAAGTTGCCGGTTCCGGTCCAGATCGACTTTCGGTCGCGGATGAGGAATTTGTGGTGAAGGTAGGTCTTCGAGGTGCGTCGGATTTTGCGCGAATGCTGGAGGAGGCCGAACTCATCGAGGGCTGCCTCGGTACCGTTAGGCTTTGGATCGGCCCCGGGCTTGAGCTTCTCGGGCTCCCCAGCATCGAAGGCCACTCGGACGCGGCACCCTTCTCGCATCTTCCGGCGCAGGGCGGCGAGAACTTCAAGGTCGCGCAGGTCGTAGATGGCGCAGTCAATCGACCGCTGGGTGGCTGCCACGAAGTCAACCAGGCGACTGGTCACATCGCCGGTCAAACCGGCCCGCTTCGAGGTGAAGAAGATCCGGATCCCGGGAACGGCGAA
The DNA here is from genome assembly GCA_963821525.1 of uncultured Gemmatimonadales bacterium. Taxonomy (GTDB): domain Bacteria; phylum Gemmatimonadota; class Gemmatimonadetes; order Gemmatimonadales; family GWC2-71-9; genus DATBGE01. Next base: position 93,166 of record CAWGED010000006.1, read on the forward strand.
GGTATAAAGCGGCTGGCGCATTGATGCCGTCCACGATTGGTGCTTGGCGGTAATCTACTGCGAGTACCCGTGCGTTCCAGATGATCGGCCGCTCGCAACGATTGGCACATCCCCCAGTGGGCAAAGGGAAGAAGGGTGAGGTATTATTGACTTATCAGTCAATATACGCTACTTTCTCCCCATGCCTCGCCCCCGTGAATTCGACCCCGACCTCGTCCTCGACCGCGCCGTCGAGCTCTTCTGGGCCAAAGGCTATGAGGGCACCTCGATCAGCGACCTCGAGGAACACCTCGGCATGGGGAGGCAGAGCCTCTACGGAGCATTCGGAGACAAGCACGAGTTGTATGTGAAGGCGATGGACCGCTACGCCTCCTCCCAGTCGTGGACCAGGAAGGATCTGCTCAAGCCCGACGCCGGGGTGGAGGAGATCAGGGAGTATTTCAAGGGACTCATTTCCGCGGTAACGCAGGAGCCAAGGCGGTCCTGCATGCTGATCAACGCCGCCATCGAGGGCGATTGTGAGCACCCGAAAGTGGCGGGGCGCTGCACCGACAATCAGCAGAACCTGACCCGCGCCTTTCGCCACGCCCTCGAGGGTGCAATTGCCAAAGGGCAGCTGGACCGGAAGACCGATACCAATGCCCTGGCCCTGGCGCTGGTCAGCCAGTCCTTCGGCCTCAACGTGATGGCGCGGAACGGGGCGTCCCCGGCGACCCTGGCCAAGGTGGCCGAAAGCATCATGCAGGTCTTCAAGTAGCTCTCTTTTTTGAGTTGTTATTGACCAGTCGTTCAACATTAAGGAGTAATGCAATGAGTGGACAGAAGATTCAGGGCAGCATTGCCCTGGTGACCGGCGCCAATCGAGGGATCGGCAAGGCGATCGTGGAAGCGTTGCTGGAGCGGGGGGCGAAGAAGGTGTACGCCGGCGCCCGGAGGGTAGAGGCGCTTCAGGACCTTGTGGCTCGGTACAATGGCCGCCTGGTGCCGCTGTCGCTGGATGTGACCGACGTGGTCCAGGTCGGTGAATTGAGCGCCAAGGCCGGCGACGTGACCCTGGTGATCAACAACGCCGGCGTTGCCGCCGCGGCGATCGGCGCCCAGATCACCGATCCCGCCATTCTCCCGGCCGCCCGCGCCGAGATTGATGTCAACTACTTCGGGACGCTGTATGTCACCCAGGCGCTGGCACCGGTCCTCGCGAAGAACGGGGGCGGCACCATCGTGAACATCGGCTCCGTCGCGTCCCTCACGTCCTTTCCGATTCTCGCCTCCTACAGCGCATCGAAGGCGGCATTGCGCTCTCTCACTCAAGCCTCGCGAGCGCACCTGGCCGCTCAAGGCACGCGGGTGATCGGAGTGTACCCGGGCCCCGTCGACACCGATATGGCCGCGGACATCCCGCTGGAGAAGGCCGCACCATCCAGCGTCGCGGCAAACATTCTCGGTGCCGTGGAAGAGGGCATCGAGGAGGTGTATCCCGACCCGATGGCAGTGGAAGTAGGGCGGGAGTTCGAATCCAACCCGATGGGGCTGGCACGCCGGATGTCGGGTGCGGTGGCGGTTGCTTAACCTAATCCCACGGATACCCCCTTCCCAAGTGCGGGATAGGGAAGGGGGAACGCGTCTGGATGCATCTGCGAGAAAGCACCGTCATCCCGAGGCGCGAAGCGACGAGGGATCTAGGCTCCTTACCCTGGCATTGGGATAGGACATCTAGATCCCTCGCTGCGCTCGGAATGACAACTTTCGGTACTACTTGTCGAGGAGCCCTCGGACTCCGTTCCCCCTTCCCAATAGGGAAGGGTGACAGGGTTTTAGGTCAGGAGCACCCCGACTCCCTCAACAGTCCCTGAAACCTCGGCTCCTCCCGCAACCAATCCCAATCCGGATCGGCCTGGAGAAACACGCACCACCCCGAGCGCCGGTCGCAGGCCCGCTCCCAGAGCCGGAACCCCGCGTCGTAGTCTTCCAGCCCGAAGAGAATCAGCGACTGGAATATCTCCGGCACGTAGCCTCGGGTTGCCAGCTCGCGTAACTCAGCGAGAAATGCCCCGGCTTCGGAGCGGCGCCCCAATCTCCCATGGGCAGCACCCGCGTAGGCCAGAAAGATCGGCCGGCGGCCAATGGCCTGCATCGCCCGCTCTGCAGTGGTGACTAGCTCCTCGAAACTCCTTCGAGCCGACGCGTTTCGCGCCAGCGTCGCGTAGCCTTGGTACGAATCGGGATTCAGCTCGAGATGGGCGCGGAGCACCTCGGCGGCCTCCTCGAGTCGCCGGGCGTAGTGGAGACACCGGCCCACACTGACCTGGATCGTGACCGATAGCGGATCGGTCACCTGAGCCCGGCGAATCACCTGCAGTGCCTCCTCGGCGTGACCCGTGATGCAGAGGAACAAGGCGTACCAGTGCTGGGCCGGACCGCTCGAGCCGAGCGCCATGCCTCGATCGTACTCCCGCTGCGCGAGATCCCAGTCCCAATCGTAGATCGTCGCCACGATCCCGCGGGTGAGATGCGCATCCGCTAAGCCGTCGTCCAGCTCGACGGCCCTCAGTGCCGCGGCCCTCGCAGGCGGAATCGCCTGCTCCGGCGGCAGGACACCAAACTCTTCCAAGCCGAGCATCGCGTAGGCGTATCCCAGCCAGGCGTGGGCGTGGGCATAGTTGGGATCGAGCTCGAGGGCTTGCTGGAAGAAGGTGAGCGCCTGGGCAAAACCCTGGGGCGTCGCCTCGTCCCACGCGTGCCGGCCTCTCAAGTAGAGGTTGTACGCCTCCGGCTTCCGCGGTCTGCGGTGCGACCAGCTGCGGGGGCGTGGTGACGGTGCGGGTGAGGTTGCTCGAGATCGCGCGGGCCAGCTCGTCCTGCACCGCGAACACGTCCGCCAGTTTCCGGTCGTAGCTCTGGGACCAGAGGTGATAGCCGTCGGCCGCGTTGATCAGCTGGGCGGTGACCCGCACCTGGTCGCCCGCCTTGCGCACGCTGCCTTCGAGCAGGGTCCGCACTCTCAGGCGCTCGCCTATTTCGCGGGCATCCACGCTCTTTCCCTTGAAGGCGAACGCCGAGGTCCGTGCGGCGACCCGGAGGCTGGGGACCTGGCTCAGGGCGTTGATGATCTCCTCGGTCATCCCGTCACTGAAGTATTCGGTGTCGGGGTCCGCGCTGAGGTTGGCGAAGGGGAGCACCGCAATGGACGCTTCAGGCGCTGTCTCCTGCTTGGCACTCGCGGTTCTCGCATTGCCTGCTGGGCGACAATGGCTCCGGGCTGGAGAGCAGCGCCGAACTCGGCCGCGCTCGGGAAGCGGTCGCGCGGTTCGGTCTCCAGCGCTCGGGAAACGGCGGCATCGATGGCAGGCGGAATCTCACCATCAACGCTGCGAAGCGATGGGGCAGGGTCCACCAGCCGGCGCAGCATGACCGATCGCACCGTGAGCCCTCCGAAGGGAGGTTTCCCTGCCAGCGCCTCGAAGAGCAGGCACCCCAGGCTGTAGATATCGGTTCGTCCGTCCAGGTCCCCGTCGCGGGAGATCTGCTCCGGGCTCATGTAGTCCGGGGTGCCGAGGATGTGGCCGGCGGTCGCTTCACCAACCTCCGCTTCGGAAATCGCGCGGGCGATGCCGAAGTCGGACACCAGGGCGTGACCGGATCCCAGCAGCACATTCTCCGGTTTGATATCGCGATGGATCACCCCGCGGGTGTGCGCGTAGTCGAGTGCATCCGCCACCTCACGCGCGATCTTCAACGCCTCCTCGAGCGGCAGCCGGCCTTCGCGATTCAGTCGCGCCCGCAGCGATTCGCCCTCGATGTAGGCCATGACGTAGTAGAGCTGCCCATCGTGGCTTCCCGAGTCGTAGACCGGCACGATGTGAGGATGAGTGAGACTCGCGGCCAGCTTGATCTCGCGGAGGAACCGCTCGCTCTGGAGCGAGTATGACAACTCCGGCTGGAGCACCTTGAGCGCAACCGGCCGCTCGTGCTTCCGATCTCGCGCCAGATACACCATCGCCATCCCGCCGCGACCGAGTTCCCGCTCGATGAGGTAGCGGTTCTCGAATTCGGCGCCGATTTCGACGATGGTATCGACTTTCACCTAACCCCCTGTCCGGGAGGCTGTCATTCCGAGCGAAGCGAGGAATCTCAGTGCCTGCCTTTCATCGGCCCGTAGGCACTGAGATTCCGTGGTCGCTTCGCGCTCTCGGAATGACAACGTTCAGTTTCCTCGCTACAGACGGCTAAGGCTGCGTTCCCCCTTCCCAATAGGGAAGGGGGACAGGGGGTTAGGTCTTCACGCCAACCTTCGCCGCCAGCGCCGCGAATCGTGAGTCCCCCCTGAGCCCATCCATCACCGGATCCACTGCCAGAAACACCAGCTCATGCTCCCGCTCCTCCAACGCCCGCTCGAGTCGAGCGAACGCGGCATCGCGATCACCCGCGGTGGCGAGGACGCCGGCGATATCACACTGCGGCACGAAACGCTGCGTACCCAGCTCATCCAGCTCGGCGATGAGCCGATCGGCTTCTCCCGGTTGTCCGGCTGCAGCGTGAGCCTTGGCCCTGGCTGCGACGGTAATAGCGCTCCGGCCCGAGAGCTTGATGGCGGTCTCGAATTCCCGTGCCGCTTCCTCGATCGCTCCTGCCTGTACCAGCGCGTTTCCGAGCTAGAGATGACCGAGCATGAAGGTAGGATCCAGCTCGATGGTGCTGCGATACTGGGCGATCGCCGTGTCATAGAGGCGCGAGCAGTACTAGGTCCAGCGCACCGCGGCGTTGGCGATGAGGGACAGCGGCTCCAGCGCATGTGATCGCCGCATCGCGGCCAGCGCTTCAGCGAAGCGTCCCTGCTGGGTGAGCAGATTGCCGTACTGGTGCCATCCGATCGCGTAATCAGGGGTCAGGGCCAAGGCCCGACGGAAATCTTCTTCGGCCAACGTGAACTTCCACCGTGATACAATCGGACATACCCTCGGGTAGCAGTACGCGGCGGCCAGCGAATCATCAAGGGCGAGCGCGCGATTGGCCGCCGCCAATGCTTTGGGGAAGGCCTCTCTCGGATGCAGCCAATCGTAGAAGCCCAGAATGTTGTACGAGTCGGCGACGCCCATTTGGGCGAGCGCATAATCCGGATCTAGTGCCAGGGCCTGCTCGAAGTGAGTGAGCCCTTTGCGAATCTCCGACTCGGTGCGCCGGCCCCAGTGGAATCGCCCTCGCAGGTAGTGAGTGTAGGCCTCGACGTCGTCGGTTCCCTTCTTGCCCTGGTCGGCACCGGGACGGAGTCGCACCTGAAGTCCCTGCGCAATCGCCTGGGAGATCTCGTCCTGCACCGCGAAGACGTCGCTCAACTCGCGATCGTAGGTGTCGGACCAGAGTTGGTAGCCATCGGCGACCGAGGTCAGCTGGGCAGCCAGCCGGATGCGTCCTCCCGCCCGGCGGACGCTGCCCGCCAGCACGGTATCCGACGTTGAGGGCGCGACCGATCACCCGCACATCCTCGCTCTTGCCCTTCCAGGCGAACACCGAGCTCCGCGCAGCCACCTTGAGACCACCCATCTTGGTCAAGACCGAGATCAGCTCTTCGGTCATACCATCGCTGAAGTACTCGTTCTCGGGGTCGGCGCTCATGTTAACGAAGGGCAGCACGGCGATGGAGCGAGCGGCTTGAGTGGATGCGACCGGCGTGCGAAGGGGGTCGCTCGCCTGCTGAATCGCCGCCATGTCCGGCGAACGAGCCAGCTCGCCGGCCGTTGCCTGACGGCTCGCGGGATCCACCGCGAGCATCTGCATCACCAGCTGCTCGATCTGGCCCGAGATGTAGGGAGCGGTGTCGCGGAGCGGCTTCGGTGTCTCCCGAAAACGGCGGACGATGATCGCCTGGGCATCCCCGGCGAAGGGAGCGGCACCGGCGATCATTTCATAGAGCACGCAGCCGAGGGAGTAGAGATCGCTGCGTCCATCGACGTCCCGTCTCGCCGACCGCCTGTTCCGGACTCATGTAGGCGGGGGTGCCGACGACGAATCCCCTCTGCGGTGACGCGGGTATCGCCCGCGGCCGAGAGCGCCCGGGCAATGCCGAAGTCGGCGACGCGAGCGTGGCCCGCGGCGAGCAGGATGTTCTCCGGCTTGATGTCGCGGTGGATGATGCCGCGGCTGTGGGCGTAGCTCGAGCGCGTCGGCCACTTCGCGGGCGATGCGGAGCGCATCGTCGACCGGAATTTGCCCTTCCCGCGTCGAGCCGCTGCGCGGAGCGACTCGCCTCCACGTACGGCATCACGTAGTAGAGCAGCGCCTGCCGCTTCGCCCGAATCGAGCAGCGGCAGGATGTGGGGATGGTCCAGCCTCGCCGCGATGCGATCTCCTGCAGGAAGCGCTCGGCGCCGAGAGCGCGGCGAGCTCCGAGCGCAGCACCTTGAGCGCCACGAGACGATCGTGCTTCAGGTCCTGGGCCAGATAGACCGTGGCCATCCCGCCTGCGCCCGAGCTCGCGCTCCAGGGCGTAGCGATCGCGAAGGGCTTCGCGGAGAGGTGAAGGTTGTGAGTGTCGGGTTTCAGGGGCTGTGAATCTGCGAGGGATAGGGGTCACGGGCGAACGCGCCTTCAACCTAATCCCCGACACCTGACCCCTGACACCTTTACCGAGGTCCGCGTGTCACGGTGGATGAGGTACTAGGGATCAGGTGTCAGTAAATCCTCGTCGCTTCGCCATTCGGACCGATCACGTTCTCTTCTCCCACCCCACAGGCTGGTTCCCCTTCCCAATAGGAAGGGGGACAGGGGGTTGGTATAAGCAAAGGGGGACGGGGTTTACGTAACGAAGAGCAGGGGTAGGTGGCCCTATCCTTGCGGGTTCACTTCACAGTTTTCAGCTTCAGTCGGACTCTCCAACCTCTTCTGTGGCAATCACATGGCGCCCGCGAGCTTCAACCCGGCAATGGTCATCGGCTTCGGCCTCGGCGTCGGGATTCTGGTGGGAATGACCGGAATCGGCGGTGGTGCGTTGATGACGCCACTCCTGGTGTTGTTCGTTGGCACCCCGCCGGCGACCGCCGTCGGAACCGATCTGGTCTACGGTGCAGTGACCAAGACGGTCGGCGGCTTCAAGCACATGAAGCAGAAGACGGTGGACTACGCCCTCTCCTGGTGGATGGCGGTGGGCTCGGTGCCGGCCGCGGTCCTCGGCGTATATGTCGTCGGTGTGCTGCGAAAAAGTCTTGGCGGTCCCACGTTCGATCACACGATGCTCTTGCTCCTGGCCGGTGCGATCGCCTTCACCGGTGCGCTCACTCTAATCCGCGCGATTTTCCTCAAGCAGCTCATCGCCCGCGAGCGGGATCATGTCGAGATGGAAACGCGGCACAAGATTGCGGCGGTGCTGCTGGGCCTCTCGGTCGGCTTCGTACTGGGAATCACCTCGGCGGGAAGCGGATCGCTCATCGCGCTGGGCCTGATCCTGCTCTTCCGGCTGAGCCCCTACAAGGTGGTCGGCACCGACATCTTCCACGCGGCGATCGTGCTTTGGGCCGGCGGCATCGCGCACATCATCGCGGGGAACGTAGACTGGGCCTTGGCTGGCACCATTCTCATCGGCTCCGTGCCCGGCGTCTGGCTCGGCAGCCACATGTCGGTTCGCCTTCCCGCCGGCACACTCCGCACCATACTCGGCGTCGTGCTCATCGGTGCCGCGATGGGACTCGGCTCCAAGGCCGGGCTCCCCATTCCACCCTGGGCCATCGCCGTCGTCCCCGGCATCCTCGCCGTGATCGTGCTGTGGGAACGGTTCCGCAATCGGGTGCACCGGCATGAGGCGGATACGGTGGCGCAGTATCCGGGGACTGAGCGGCGCAGGCACAGTGGGGGAAGTTGGGAGAAGGGTGAGAGGAGAAAGGAGAAGAGAGCAGTGTAGGGTGAACGAGCCGCCGAAACAAAACTCTTGCGCATTTCGATCGTATTTGCTATCGTCGGTGCCGCTTCACCGGGAGTCGCGTCCCAAGGTCTGCAGCGAGCCAGGCTATTCGCTGGGGGAGACCATGGACGCGACTCTTTCTTTTTTGGGATTCCCGATGTCGTTGATGCGTGGAGGTTTGACTGTTTCATGACTGCCGCGTTGTTGATTCAGCGAGGTTTTGAGGTGGACGGTCTCGTGGCCGCCGCTCCGGGCGTAGCATGCCTGGCAGCCAGGCGCGAGCCCGGTCTGGATCGACTGGGCGCAGTCATTAGAGATTTGCGGCTCGGACAAAACAACAGCGTGCAGAGGGGAGGGACGGACCGAGGGCCGTGAGGTCCATGGCCTGAATCCCACTCCCAGGGGATGAACGATCGCCCCGCCTGCGCGCTTGACGCCGGGTGGGGCGATCGGCGTTTCAGAGTATCTGCCCCGGCTCTTTGACAACCGTTGGGGAATTTTAGGGAATTTCAGATTGAAGATTTCAGATTGAAGATTGGGTGAACAGCCCGAGCCGCCGAGCCGCCTGCTCGCGCACCCCAAATCTTCAATACAGACTGAATGGCCGGCGGGCGGTCAGCGTTCTCACACGAGATCACGCGACTCCCGGGTGGGGGCGTTGGTCGTTCGCCGTGCCATTTGCAGCAATTTCAGATTGAAGATTTCAGATTGAAGATTGAGAGGACAGATCAGAGATGCTGTTGTTCAATCTGCAATCTGCAATCTTCAATCATCAATGCTCGGGCTGGTAGCTCAATCGGAAGAGCACCCCTCTCGCACGGGGGAGACTCTGGGTTCGAATCCCAGCCGGTCCATGATGGAATTTCAGATTGAAGATTTCAGATTGAAGATTGCGAGGACACTTTCCGAGAAGCTGTTTTTCAATCTGCAATCTTCAATCTGCAATCTTCAATGATTACGGCACGCCGCACGAACTCTCACATTCCACCTTGGGGGCGCTATGAAGATCTTTGGAATGCACGACGACACGACGCGGGCGCAGCTGGCCAAGGTGGCGGAGCGAGCCCGCAAGGTCGCCCTGATGGCGGACGGCCATGTGGGCTACGTCATGCCGATCGGTGGTGTCGCCGCGTACGACAACGCGGTCTCGGTCGTGGGCGTGGGCTTCGACATCGCCTGCGGCAATGCCGCAATCCGGACCGACAAGACGGTCGATGATCTGGGTAACACGGGCACCCAGGTGGCTCGGCGCTTGACCAATCTGGCGGACGAAATCGCCGAAACGCTGAGCTTCGGCGTGGGCCGGAAGAACCAGTCAGACGACGCGCCGGTGAATGACCCGCTGTTCGAGGATCCCGCCTGGAGCGCGGTGCCCGCCAAGCATCGTCAGGCGCTGCAGGTGAAGGCGCGCCAGCAGCTGGGTACCGTCGGAAGCGGCAACCACTACGTCGACGTCTTCGCCGACGAGACGGGTGCGCTGTGGGTTGGTGTCCATTTCGGCAGCCGGGGTTTTGGCCACACCGTCGCCTCGAATTTCCTGGCGCTGGGCCAGGGAGCGAAGTGGGGTGAGAGGGTGCCGGAAACCGAAGTGCTCCTGTCGCTGGATCAGCCGATGGGCCATGACTACTGGCACCTGATGGAGCTGGCGGGCCGGTATGCCTATGCGGGCCGGGAGTGGGTGGCCCGGAAGGTCGTGTCGCTCCTGAATGCCCGGGAGATGGAGCTGGTGCACAACCACCACAACTTCGCCTGGAAGGAACAGCACGAAGGTGAGGAGCTGGTGGTGGTGCGCAAGGGTGCGACACCCGCCTTCCCCGGTCAGCTTGGCTTCATCGGAGGTTCGATGGGAGACGACGCAAGAGGCGCCGCGACCACGTCAACCAGCCCCGATTCCTGGTAGTTCGACCAGTAGAACTGGGCGAGTGCGAACGAGAGGGCCGCTGACGGCCAGGGCCGGCCAGACGGCAAGGGTCTCGCGCCAGCCCACCATGCTCCGAACGAGCCAGAGGGGAAGGATGGGCCGAGAGCGGGGGCAGGATTCGCCCCGTCATGGCGCTCAAGGCCGTCTCGGGCAACCCAGTGACGCCCGCCAGGACCCGAATCGGGTTGCCGACGCCCCCCCAGGCCACCGGCACGGTGTTGGCGACGAGGCAGAGCGTCGCCGCCTGGAATGGGTCGAACCCCAGCCCGATCAAAACGAGCCCTGCGATGGCCACGGGCCCACCGCCGCCGCCGGTGACCTTCAGGAACGCCCCCGAAGCAGAACGCGATCAGAGGGATGGTCCGGGGCGCTTGTCCGACGACAGCACGGCGATGGACTCCTTCATCACCCGGAACTGACCCGTCTCCACCGCGATCTCATAAAGGAAGATCGACGCGATGATGATCCAGGCGATCCGAGAAGAAACCGAACTGCACGCCCAACGCGGCACGATGCGGGCGATCTGCGTCGTCGGCATGCCGAAGACGACCCAGGCCAGGAGTACGCCGCGATCATCCCCGCCATCGCCGCCACCCACACCCGCCCCGCGGCGGCAGGAGCACGAAAAACAGCGTCAACACCGGCACCGCCGCCACGAGCGTGGAGAGGGGCCAGGAGTTGGGGGTCGTAGTTCTGGTTGCAGGTGGTCATGGCAGTAGGCAGTAGGCAGTAGGCAGTAGGCAGTAGGCAGTCGCTTCTCGATATAACTGGCCCACCGGCAAGTGCTGCGGCGATCGAGTAGGGCTACTGACGCGTATCACCGACAGGCACTGCCTACTGCCTACCGCCTACTGCCTACTCCGAAGCCACTCAGCGCAATCCGCGCCGCGATGAAGGAGGCAAACACCCGTGGCCCGCTCTTCTCGAGGGCCGAGTTCGGCATCAGGCAGGTCCGGACGCCGGGGCCGCGGGAGAAGTACTGGCGGTAGATCGCGTTCATGGCGCTGGTAGTCCTTCATGTCGCGCAGGTAGACGCATCCCGAGACGATGTCTTCGAGCGTCAGCCCGGCCGCCTCGAGGACCGCGACGTGGTTCCGCGCCATCTGGTGGACCTGCTCGTCCAGGTCGCCCGCCGCGACCCCTCCCGTGGGATTCGGAGCCGGAGAGCCCGGACATATACAGCGTGTTCCCCGCCCACACGGCGGGACTTGCCGTCACGGCGCCTCGATCGGCCCGACCTTCATGCCGGCCGGCGGACGACCTTGCGGCCGGCCAGGTCGGTCGTGGCGATGCAGGTGACCTCGACGTGCGATCCGCCCGGGATCCAGTCGACGAACACGGTGGCGCAGGCGGGCTCGTTGCCGTCGTCGAAGAACTCGTTGTAGACCTTGTTGGCCACGCTCGAGGTTGTCGTAGCTTGTCGAGGAAGACGTGGCTCATGACGACGTTCCGGAAGTCCAGCCCGGCCTGCTTGAGGGTCGTCTCGACGTTCCGCATCGCCTGGCGGACTTGCTCCTCAAACGTCGCGGGGTGGCCGCCGCCGGGAAGCTGGTCGCCTTTGCCCGAAACGTAGAGCGTGTCGCCCGCCAGGATCCCGGGCTGAACGGGAAGCCCGCGGGGGGTCGCCGATCCGCTTCTGCTCCGCCGAGGTCGCCGTAGGCGATGCAGGTGATCTCGAGCCGCGACTCGCCGGGCACCTGGGAGACCCCCAGCGTCGTCCGCGCCGGCGGGTCGTCGGGGAAGAACTCGGCGTAGTGCTTGTTGAACTCGGCGTACTTGTCGCGGTCTTCCAGATAGACGAACGACTTGACCACGTGCTTCATGTCGAGGCCGGCCGACTGCAACGACTTCCGGATCTCGTTCAGGCAGTTCTTGACCTTCTCCGGGAACTCCGCGTTAGGGCGATAGTCGCCCTTGCCCGCGATGTACAGGGTCTTCCCGACCATGACCCCCGGTGCGAACAGCCCGGACGGCCGCTTGCCATCCTGGCGTGATGAACCGCTTGGCGGGGACCTGGCCGATCGCCGGCCCGGGCCTGGCCCAGGGCGATGAGTGTACACGTGAGAACGGCGAAATGGGCTCTGCTCATGTTTCCGACCCCTTTTCTTGCCGGATGGAGGGGACTGACTCGTCAACTTCGACGCCCGGTCTGTCGGAGCCGTTCAGCACATCCCATGACCGAACCCAGCGAGGCGGTGCGGCAGGCAAGTCTTCCTCCGGACCGGGCGGGCGGAGGCTCGACACGGGCCCACCATAACCCGGAGTATTCGGGATACCCGCGGACGGCCATCGATCTTCAGACTTAGCACAGGGGAAACATGAGAATCCTCCAGCTCTTGCTCTGCCTGCTCATGGTGCAGGTCAGCACTGTCCGCCCAGCAGCCCTACGACCTCCTGCTCCGCGGCGGGCATGTCATCGACCCCAAGAACGAGATCGGCACCGTCCGCAACGTGGCCATCCGTGGAGGCAAGATCGCGGCCGTGGCGGCGTCGATCGAGCCGTCGAAGGGTTTTCCAAGGTCGTCGACGTCTCCGGTCTTTACGTCACGCCGGGGCTGGTCGACATCCACGTGCACGTCTACGCCGGGACCGGCGAGCGCAGGTCGTACGCCGGAGACAGCAGCGTCTACCCGGACGGCTTCACCCTCCGCTCGGGCGTCACGGCCGTGGCCGACGCCGCTGCGCAGGGCTGGCGGAACTTCGACGACTTCAAGCAGCGGATCATCGACCGGGCCAGGACCCGTGTTTTTGTCTTTCCTCAACATCGTCGGTGGCGGCATGCGCGGGTCAGGGGACCGAGCAGAACATCGCCGACATGGAGGCGAAGCCGGCGGCCGAGAAGGCCCTCAAGCACAAGGGGCTGATCGTGGGCATCAAGACGGCCCACTACATGGGCAAGGACTTCTTCGACGGTCGATAGCAGTGAGGCGGGGACGATCGCCGGCATCCCCGTGATGGTCGATTTCGGCAGGGCGTATCCGACCAAGTCGGTTGCAGGACTGCTCGCGAAGAAGCTGAGACCGGGGGACATCTACACCCACGTCTACTCCGGACTGCCAGGCGAGCTCGACCCCTCGGGGCACGCCAATCCGGGCCTGATCGAGGGACGCAAGCGGGGCGTGCTCTTCGACGTCGGCCATGGCGCGGCGAGCTTCACCTGGCACGTGGCCGTGCCGATCGTCAGGGAAGGCTTCCTCCCCGACACCATCTCAACGGACCTGAGCGCCAACTTCCTCGGTTTCCGGGGCCAAGGACATGCTCAACGTGATGAACAAGTTCCTGGCCATGGGGCTCACGGTCGACGGCGGTGATCCTCCGCTCCACCTGGAATACGGCGCCGAGCGATCCAGCGGGAGCAACTCGGCCACCTCTCGGTCGGGTCACCGCTGACCTGGCCGTGCTGAGGCTCGACGGGGGAATTTCACGGGATTCCTCGACGCCTACGGCGGCCGGCTGAAGTCGGGAGGAAGAAGCTCTCTTGTGAGATGACCCTCCGGGACGGCAAGATCGTCTTCGAGCAGAATGGCCTGTCAGGTCCCGACTGGACCACGCTGCCGGGCGGCTATCGCGCCTTCGGGCGACCCTCGCTGGGACGGCAACCGCAGCTCCAACGGTGGATTGAGCCGGCTGCTGATCGACCCGCTGGACCCGAGGTTGGACCGGGATGAGGACAAGTAGGAGGGAGCTCCCGCTCCCGACCGAATTGGCAGCGACCGGGAGTGTGAAGTTGGAGTGGCGTAACACTGCCCTTGCACGGCTTGTGCACACCGGCCGATTCTGTTGCGCTTTTCCCCCCCCTTGCGAAGGGGGGGCG
>CAWGED010000007.1:0-95133 GCA_963821525.1 uncultured Gemmatimonadales bacterium
CTACAATGTCGGAATGTTCGGACACGTCAACTGGAATTACGGAGGGGAGCGCCAGTTCACCCGCTTCGCGGTCAGCAGCAGTCAGACCTGGAAGCGATTCCAGCAGACCTTTATCGGCGCCTACCTGCTGCCCCGCTTCTCCAGCGACGTGCTTACCCGGGGTGGCCCGCTCATGGGCTCGCCCACGGCGTGGGGCACCGATCTCGAGTTCTTCAGCGGCGAGGCCGGGGATTTCCAGTGGCGGGTGAACGGGAACCTGCAGGGCGACGAATTTGACGGGAAGCATCTGCAGATCGGCGGCGGTGTCTCGCTGCGTCCTGCGCCTCAGTGGTTCCTGTCGCTCGACCCGCGATACGAACGCACCAGGGATGAGCGGCAATATCTCGACACCCAACCGGGTGGTTCCTCGACCACCTACGGCCAGCGCTACATCTTCGCCGCGCTGGATCAGACGACAATCTCGGCCCAGCTGCGCCTCAACTACATCATCACGCCCAACCTGAGCATCGAAGGATACCTGGAGCCGTTCGCATCGAGTGGCGCCTACACCAGACTCGGCGAACTGCCGGAACCACAGAGCACGACGCTCCGGCGCTATGGCACCGACGGGACCACGATCGAACGATTCGCTCCCGATTCGATCGTGATCACCGACAACGGCGGGGCCGACTCGTTGACCCTGAGCGACCCGGACTTCAATGTGCTCAGCTTCCGGAGCAATCTGGTGTTGCGCTGGGAGTGGCGACCGGGGAGCACTCTGTTTCTGGTCTGGCAGCAGAGCCGGGGTTCGGAGGTGACATCAAGCCACCGGGTCACCCTCGACGACATGTGGGATTCCTTTGGCACGGAGGGGGACAACTTCTTCGCCCTCAAGATTACCTACTGGCTGGGGATAGGCTGAACCTGCCGTACTCTTCACGACCATCCCCCACCCGTACCACGACTCTTTCAGGCCCACCGATCGGCTCACATATTCAATCACCAAACCGGGTGAAGGGACGGGGAGCCCAATTCCGCGCGACATCCTGGCACTGGTCCGTAAGGCCCTCGAGGGCACCTACGAGGTCGATCGAGAGATCGGCCGCGGCGGCGCGGCGCGCGTCTTCTACGCGACCGATCCCTCGGGAAAGCCGGTCGCCCTGAAGGTCCTGCACCCCGAGCTTCTGGTCAGCGTCGCGGCGGACCGGTTTCTCCGGGAGATCGCGCTGGTGCGTCAGCTCGACCACCCGCACATCGGCAGATTGCTTGATTCGGGTGACCGGGACTGGCTGGTGTATTACGTCATGCCGTACATCGAGGGGCCAACACTGAAGCAATTGCTGGCCCGGGACCGTCTGCTGGATCCTCAGGCCACCCGTCGGCTCGCCCGCGACCTGTTAGGCGCACTCGGCCATGCGCACAAGGCGGGCATCGTCCACCGCGACGTGAAGCCGGATAACATCGTGCTTGGTCCTGACGGGGCAGTTCTGGTGGATTTCGGCATCGCCCGGGCAGTGCCGCTCTCGGGTTCCGATCGGGTCACCCGCTCGGGGATCGCGGTGGGAACTTCGGCCTACATGAGTCCCGAACAGATCGGGGCGGTGGACGACATCGATCACCGCACCGATCTCTATGCCATGGGCTGCCTGCTCTTCGAGTGCCTGGTCTCACGCCCGCCTTACGTACACAAGAACGAGAATGTCGTTCTCCAAATGCACCGGCTGGACCCGGTTCCCGATCTGAAGACCTTTCGGGAAGATGCGCCGGAGGACCTGGTGCGGATGATCACTCGGGCACTTGCCAAGAACCGAGAGGATCGGTGGAGTGGAGCGGGAGAGATGGTGCGGGTGATGGTGGAGTAGCTGTTAGCCGTCAGCCGTAGCCGTCAGCCGTCAGCCGTAGGTCGTAAGCCATAGGCTATTGATTGTTGGCCAAGCATACGCGGTTTTTGGTACTCCTCACTCCTCACTCCTCACTCCTCACTCCTTTCCGCTTTCTGCTCCAAAACCAGAACACCGGCACGCCTGCCGCCAGGATCACCGAGCCGCGGAGCGCGTTCCCTGGGTTCGATGTGATCGAGCCGGCCACGACGTAGACCGCCGCTGCGACGAAGAGCAGAGGCGTAAGTGGATAGCCGGGTACCCGAAAGGCACCCTCCGGTGCTGGATCGCGACCAGCGTCCCGGTCACGGCGGCGATAAACGAAGAGCGCCGCGACCGCACTTCCAAAGAAGATCCAGTCGCAGAACACGACGTAGTCCAGAAGCTGGCCGTAGGAACCGGAGAACAACAGCACGATTGCCCACAGGCCCTGAACCACTATCGCCGTACTCGGCGTGCGGAATCGCGGATGGAGACTCGCTAACTGCGGGAAGAACAGCCCGTCGGCTGCCATCGTGCGAAACACCCGAGGCGACACCAGGATGACAGGTCAGGAACCCGAACGTCGAGGCTGCGATGCCGGCGGAAATGAAAGTGGCCCCGATGGGTCCGACGGCGATTCGCATGGCATCGGCCGCCGGAGCCGTGCTGGCAGCCAAACCTCCGGCACCGAGGGTACGTAGATATGTCAGGTTGGCGAGAACGTACACGATCACCACGATGATCACGCCCAGGACCAGAGCCCGGGGGAGGTTCTTCTCCGGTTCTACGATCTCTTCGGCGATGAAGTTGGTTTGCTGCCAGCCTCCGTAGGCAAACAGCACAGGAACCAGCGCTGCGGCGAGCGCAGGAAGAGTCAGCCAGGAACCTGAGCGGAGGGAGTCGGTGCCGCTTCCGGAGCGGCGACCAGCCCCGCGACGATCAGCCCTGCGAGCGCGGTGAGCTTGAGGATTGAGAAAAGGTTGTTGGTGACGGCACCCGGCTCCACTCCGACATAATTGACCGCTGACAACGTCACGATCGCGCCGGCGGCGATTGGCATCACCATGTTGTTGCCGAGGCCGAGCAGGGCGGAGCAGTATGTGGCGAAGGTGACTGCGACGGCGGCCGTGGCACCGGTCGCAATGACCAGCAGAAGGCTCCAGGCATAGAGAAAAGCCGGGAGAGGTCCGAAGGCATCGCGGAGGTAGACGTAGCTGCCGCCGGCGGGGGTTTCGCTGGGCCAGCTCGCCGAAGCAAAAGGCGCCGATGAGGGCGATGGCTCCGCCAGGATCCAGACGGCAAGCGTCAACTCGGCGGTGCCCACCCGCTGGGCCACGATCGCCGAGTTCATGAAGATGCCGGAGCCGATGATGCCGCCGACCACGGCCATGGTGCCGGAGAAGAGGCCGAGGGAACGGCGGTAGCCGGTGGGAGAAGTCACGGGGCCAAGGTGAAGCCGGAAGTGGGAAGTCGGAAGTGGGAGGTAGGTGGGGTGGGACATAAGAGGTAAGACTTGGCGCGTAGTAGGTGAGAGGACGGACCAGGTGGCGCACGGAATGGTGCGGTCCGAAACGAATAATGTTCGGTAAAAATAGCATTTGGCCGACGATTCGTTCTTGACCGGTATGATTGGTAGAATTATTTTGGGATTTGGATGGGAGTCCAAGACCATGCTCGACGCTACTGATCTCCGCATTCTCGACCTGCTCCAGGGCAACGCGCGTGTCTCCAACGCGGACATCGCCCGGGAGCTGGACATGGCCCCCTCTGCCATCCTCGACCGTATCCGGAAGCTCGAAGCGCGCAGTGTCATCACCGGGTACGAAGCCCGGCTGGATGCCCATGCCGTCGGCTTCGGGCTCACAGCCTTCATCCTTGTTAGAACCGAGGAGCGAGTCGGCTCGGCCAGCGTAGGGCAGTCCATCGCCAAGTTCCCCGAAGTACAGGAAGTGCACCACGTCGCCGGCGAGGATTGCTACCTCGTGAAGGTCCGAGTCCGGGATACCGACGCGTTGGGAGAGTTGCTCCGGCGAGCGTTTCGGCCGGCTCAAGGCGGTCCGCAACACCCGGACGACCATCGTCCTCTCGACGGTGAAGGACAGCTCCCGAATTCCGCTGAATCACACGAATGGAGCCGGCGAATGACCGACCACGCCTCGGCTCCACGCTGGCAAATGATTGCGGCCTTCGCCGCCATCTACCTGATCTGGGGCTCCACCTACCTCGGTATCGCCCTGGCAATCCAGAGTATGCCGCCGTTCATCATGGCCGGCTCCCGGTTTGTCCTGGCGGGTGCAGCGCTCTACATCTACGCCCGCCTCACCGGCAGCCCGCGGCCGACTGCCACTCACTGGAAATGGGCCCTCTTGCTCGGAGCGTTGTTCTTCCTGGTCGGGAACGGTGCTGTCGCCTGGGTCGAGGACAAGGGAATGCCCTCGGGGCTCGCAGCCCTCGTCGTGGCGATGGTGTCGGTGTGGACGGCACTTCTCGAATGGCTCCGCC
The DNA here is from genome assembly GCA_963821525.1 of uncultured Gemmatimonadales bacterium. Taxonomy (GTDB): domain Bacteria; phylum Gemmatimonadota; class Gemmatimonadetes; order Gemmatimonadales; family GWC2-71-9; genus DATBGE01. The sequence continues at coordinate 4,344 of CAWGED010000007.1, forward strand.
CCGGTGGCACGAGGCCCAGCCCCGTCGTGTTGGCCGGCATCGCCCTGGGATTCGGCGGCGTTGCCCTGCTGGTTCTGCCCGGGCAGGCTTCGGGCCCGGTGAATGCCGCGGCCATCGGACTGCTCCTGTTTTCGACTCTCACCTGGGCCAGCGGCTCGGTGCTGAGCCGCGACGCGAAGCTGCCCGAGAGCGTGGCTCTCGCATCTGGCATCCAGATGCTGGCCGGGGGAGCCTGGCTGTTCCTTGCGAGCCTCGTTAACGGCGACTGGGCGCAGCTCGACCTGACTGCCATAACCGCCAAGTCATGGATCGCCTTCGGCTATCTGACCCTGTTCGGGTCGCTGGTGGCCTTCACCGCCTTTGCCTGGCTGCTGCGAATCACGACGCCTTCCAAGGTGTCCACCGCCGGCTACGTCAATCCGGTCGTGGCAGTGTTCCTTGGCTGGGCTATCGCAGGAGAAAAACTGAACGGCCGTACCCTGGTGGCCTCGATGGTCATTGTGGCCGCGGTCATTCTGATCATTACCGGCAAGGAACTCGTGGCGAGCCGAGCTCGTGCGTCGGCCAAGGCGGTGACGGCTGGGAGCGGTGTCGCGCCACGGGCCACGGCAAGCGACTGATCCGTCTCTGTTACGCCCCTGTGATTTGACGTCCTTGAGGAGCCGTTTACCTTGCGTTGCATGACGATCTCACTTACCTGCTGGGCCAATTCCGATCCCAACACGCACGTGATTAATACGGGCGGGTGAGTCTGTCGTGATCCGATATCCGACGGCCCGCTCCCAATGAGCGGGCCGTTTCTTTTGCGGGGAGCATGACAATGGTTCTGTCAGCGACAATTCCCGAAAGGCAAAGTTCACCTGCAAGCGAAGGGCTGGAGCTGGCGACGTTGTTCGACGTCAGCCAGGCCCTGTCGGGCTCCCGCAGTCTGGGGGAAGCAATGTCCGCCGGGCTACGGATTCTGGCGCACTATCATGGGGTTCCCCGCAGTTCGGTCACCCTGATCGACGAAGGTTCCGACGAGTTGTACATCGAAGCCTCCTTCGGCCTCGACTCGGCCGGTCAGCAGACCCGCTATCGGCTGGGAGAGGGGATCACGGGCCGGGTCGCCGCCAGCGGGAAGGCGATCGTGGTGCCCGACGTGAACCGGGAGCCGCGGTTCCTGCACCGGGCGGCGAGGCGGCAGAACGATCCGGCCACCGCGTTCATCTGCGTCCCCATTCTGCTCGATCACCGGCCGGTGGGCGCGCTTTCGGTGGACGTTCCCTCCGCGTCGGGGCGGGACCTGGACCGGGTGCTCAAGTATCTCCACGTAGTGAGCTCGCTCATCGCGCTGGCGCTCAAGACGACGAGACCGGCCGACCAGGAGCGGGTCGCGCTGCGTGAGGAGAATCTCCACCTCCGTCAGGAGCTGAAGGAGCGCTACGACTTCTCGGGACTGATCGGGACCAGTGCCGAGATGCGAGACGTGTGCGCGCAGATCGCCCTGGTTGCCCCGGCGAGCACTACGGTCCTCCTGCGAGGCGAATCGGGCACCGGTAAGGAGCTGATCGCCCACGCGATTCACTACAACTCCCCACGGGCGAGTGGGCCTTTCATCAAGGTCAACTGCGCCGCGCTACCGGAGACGCTGATCGAGTCGGAGCTCTTCGGCCACGAACGGGGGGCGTTTACCGGCGCCTTGAGCCGAAGAAAGGGGCGCTTCGAGCTGGCCCATGGGGGCACCCTGTTCCTGGACGAGATCGGGGAGTTGCCACCGTCGACTCAGGTCAAGCTGCTCCGGGTCCTGCAGGAGCGGGAGTTCGAGCGACTCGGCGGCACGACCACGCTGGCGGTGGACGTGCGGGTAGTCGCCGCGACTAATCGTGATCTGGAGAAGGCGATTGCCGACCGGGTGTTTCGGGAGGACCTCTATTACCGGCTGAACGTCTTCCCGATCTTCATGCCGCCGCTGCGGGAACGGAAACCGGACATCCTGCTGCTGGCGGACCACTTCGTGACCAAGTTCGCCCGTCTGCACCATAAGTCGGTCCGGCGGATCACCACCGCGGCCATCGACATGCTCATGGGCTACCATTGGCCCGGCAATGTTCGGGAGCTGGAGAACATCATCGAGCGGGCCGTGGTGGTGTGCGACGCGCAGGCGATTCACGGGCGACACCTTCCGCCGACCCTTCAGACCGCCGAGGCTTCCGGCACCGCGGCGGACGGCACGCTGGCGGGTGCGGTGGCAGCGCTGGAGCGCGACCTTATTCAGGACGCACTAAAGACCGCCGGGGGGAATCAGGCCCAGGCCGCCAGACTGCTCCAGACCACCGACCGCATTCTCCGCTACAAGATGCGCCGGCTGGGCATCGCCGCCGTTCCCTCGGCCTGACGGATTTGTCGCCCCATCGGGGAAGTCCCGACAAAATTGTCGGCTTCCCTGATGTCTGGCAGGCTATCGTCGGCGCTTCGGTCTGGCCTCTCAAACTCCCTAATCCATCTCTACTTGAACGCGGCGGCGATTGGGACCGTCGCCCCGGGCACGGGATCTGACTTACCAGTTGGCGTCATCACTGGAGATCGTATGCGTGCCCGTCTGCTTTTCCTGATCGCTTCCGCCATCGTCACTACTCCTCTGGCAGCTCAGGGAGCGCTTCTCGCCCGGGCCGATACCCCGGTCGAGACGCTCTATCATCTGCGGCTGACAAGTGCCTGGCCCGAACTGCGCCTTTCGCCTGAGTGTGTCAACGGCGGGGAGGAGGTCCTGAGCGGCAGCCTGCACTGGGTGAGCTCCGGGCGCTACCGCGGCGAGCTTAACCGCCAGACCACCATTCGGTTTTGTGGCGCCCACGGCTCGGTTGCCGACGCCTGCTCGGCCACGCTTACCGGATCCGGTACGGTGGTGGCCGAAGGAACCGTGCTGGCCCCGTCTGACAGGAGGGATGGAAACCTGGTGGAGCTGCGCTGGTCCCCCGACTCGACCACCGTGGCCTCATTGAGCGGGGATTGCCCTCATGATTTTGGGGAGGCGTTGCGGAAGCTTACGCGACCGCCACCCATAGCGTCGAGCTTGTGCTCCCCGCCGGCGACCAGCGCCCGGAGAGGCAGCCGATTGAGGACTACGGGTGGGTCGTGGAGATCTGGTAGAGGCGCTCGGATCCGCGGAATATTGACCCTCAGAGGGCAATTGCTAATTTGCAATTGGCAGTCTTCTAACTTTCAATTACCAATTCTCAATTACCAATTACCAATTACCAATTTTCAATTACCAATCTCCCCAATGCCCCTCCCCACCCGTCCCCTCGGCAACACCAACCTGTTGATCAGCACCGTCGGCTTCGGGGCCTGGGCCGTCGGCGGCGGCGGATGGGCTTTCGGCTGGGGTGAGCAGGACGACGCCGAATCGCTCAGCGCGATACGACATGCGGTCGAGCTAGGCGTGAACTGGATCGATACGGCGGCGGTGTACGGTCACGGACACTCCGAGCGCGTCGTCGGACGGCTGCTCAAGGAACTGCCTCCCGCGGACCGGCCGCTCGTCTTCACAAAATGCGGACTGGTGTGGGACGACCAGCATCCGATGACTCCCGCGCAGTCGGTGTTACGTCCAGCGTCGATTCGCAAGGAGTGCGAGGCCTCGCTCCGACGCCTCGGCGTCGAGCGTATCGATCTCTATCAATTCCACTGGCCGGACCAGGCCGGTACGCCGGTCGAGGATTCCTGGGCCGAGATGGGCCGGCTCGTGGATGAAGGAAAGGTGCGCCACGCCGGGGTGTCGAACTTCGATGTGGAACTGCTCGACCGGTGCGAGCGGATGCGCCATGTGGTTTCCCTGCAGCCTCCTTTTTCGATGATACGCCGCGAAGCGGCTGCCGATGTGATTCCGTGGGCGAAATCCCACCGGACCGGAGTGATCTGTTACAGCCCGATGCAGGCAGGGCTTCTGACCGACCGGTTCTCGGCGGAGCGCATGGCCGCGCTCGCCACCGATGACTGGCGGAGACGAGCCGAGGAGTTCCAGCCCCCGCGACTGGAGCGGAACCTGGCGCTGCGGGACGCATTGAAACCGATTGCGGAGCGGCACGGAATCACGATCGCCGCGGCTGCCGTTGCCTGGACCATCTACTGGCCGGGCGTAACCGGAGCGATCGTCGGCGCGCGCTCGGCCGCACAGGTGGACGGCTGGATCGCCGCCGCCACAACCAAGCTCACCGCTCAGGACCTCGATGAAATTGCCGGGGCGATCCGTCAGACCCGGGCCGGGTCCGGCCCAGTTCGCCCATAACGAAGCGCACTTTCGGCTACTGCGAGTAGCCGTGAGGCGTCCCGGTGGTCCGCGTATCCCGATTCGTCCCGCACCGCGACAGTCAGACCCACCTCCTCGGCGAGATCGAGCGCGGTAATGACGGTGCGGTGGGACTCGAGAAATCGTTCCGAACCCAGCAGCCTCGCATAGTGAGTCTTACAGCTGGCGTGCCAATGCCAGCCGGAGAGGCCGGTCGGGAGCATGCGGCCGCCGCAGCGGACCTCTTCGGGATAGCGAGCCAATCCGAGCGTCAGGGGCTCGACCCGGCTCCCGATCCACGCCACAAATCCCATCAGCTCCAATGGATCGATGGAGATGAGCTGGTGAGGTGCTCCCGGGTCGTCGAGGTGGCCCCACGCACAGGTCTTGAGGAACTCCCCCGGGTTGCTCCAGGCACCGCTTCCATCGGGACCACAGTCGGGCCCCGCAAAGGACAAGACTCTGGTCAACTCGAGCACGCCGAGGCCTTCGATTCCCCTTCGAAGCTCCTCCAGCCGCTGCGTCGCGAAGGCGCGGGTGTTGAAGCCGGAGAGGCCGAGTTTGTAATAGACGGCAAGTCCCACAATTTCCTTCCGGGTCGAGTCGCTTCGCCGAGAATAGGCATCCAGCCCTGAAGTGCCCCATCGTTGCGACGCGAGACGTCGCAGGCTAACGCGCCGATCGCTGGCGCCTCGACGTGGTCAGAAACAGATTGTGCCACCTTCGCTCTCCGGGATTTTCATGCGTCGCTCAGCGATCTTGTCGATCGTCCTTGGATTTTCACTGCCCATCACTTCCGTGGCGCAGGATGCCGGATCCGCAAAGTTGCGAGATCTGATCACACAGTTCGGCCAGGCGACTGCCGTCACCGGTTACGAGCAGGGATTCGCTCAGTTGTTGCGGGCGGTGCTGAAGGGATCGGTGATCGACCGGAGTGACAACGTCATTCTGACCCTGGGCAGTGGAACGCCGAAGCGCCTCCTCGCCTGTCCGATGGACGAGGCGGGCTACGTAGTCGGAGGGATTCGGGATGATGGCTACCTGACGCTCCGGCGGGTTGGCTCCGCGCCGGGGCCGCTGTTCGATCAACAGCTGGAAGGCCAGCGAGTGACGATCGTCGGGCGTCGAGGAGAGGTACCGGCTGTGGTGGCGGTGCGATCGGTTCACCTGACCAGGGGACGGAACACCGGCTGAAAATCCCTTTACCGTGGACGACGCGCTGGTAGATGTCGGCGCGGCCAGCCGTGTGGAGGTGGAGCGGCTCGGCGTTCAGGTGCTCTCGCCGGTGACCCTGACCAAGCGCGCGCGCTGGTATGGCGACGATTTGGTATCGGCGCCGGCCATCGGCCGGCGGGCTGCCTGCGCCGCGATGCTTACCGCCGTGGCGGGCAGGAGGCCTGGCGAGGGGACGCTAGTCGTGGCGTTAGTCGCTGAACAGCGGCTGGGTGCGACTGGATTGATCGCGGCGTCTCGAACTCTTGGACCGTTCGATCAAGTGCTACTGGTGGACGGCCAGCCCGATTCACTCGGTCGCAACCTCGAGCCGCAGCCTTCCCGGCTCCCGCCTTCATCAAGCATGCGCGAGGTGATGCAACTGAGTCTCCCTTCGCGATTCGCCGATACGCCGGTCGAAACGGTATCCCTCACGGATGTGGTCCAGATCCAGCAACGAGTCGCGCAGTGGATCGGGGGGACGGAATCTCAAGACGACCTGATCAGCACACCGCTTCGAGAACAGCGCCCATCAGCCACACGACGCTCCCGGCTTCTCTTGCTCCTGCCGACAGCGTGCTTGGTACGCTGGTCGAGAGCTATGGCGCTTCTGGTGCCGAGGACTCGGTACGCGAGACGGTCAAGCGACTGTTGCCCTCCTGGGCTCGGCCCACGGTGGACACAGCAGGAAACCTCTGGCTCGACCTGGGCAAAGGCGATCCGGTGACGGTCATCGTCGCGCACATGGACGAGATCGGATTTCGCGTCTCCGCCATCAGCGATGACGGCACGCTCGATCTCACCGCTCTCGGCGGATTCTTCCCCTCGTTGTTCGAAGCGCAGCCCGCTCTGATTCACACGGCGCGGGGGCCGGTGCCTGCGATCTTTCTCCCGAGAGAAAAAGTCGACTCGGCGCCGCGCCGTTCGCCCTCGGTGAGCCGCGCGGATCCTGGGGTGGGAAGCAGAGAGAAGGCGGAGGCTCTCGGGATCGCGGTGGGCAATACGCTCACCATGCCGAAGCAGTACGTGCGGCTCGCCGGCAACCGATCCACCGGCCGGTCATTCGACGACCGGGTCGGTTGCACCGCTCTCCTTCTAGCCGTGCGGCGACTTGATCCTGCCCGGCTCAAGCACCGGGTGATCTTCGTCTGGAGTGTGAGAGAAGAAATCGGGCTGCAAGGCGCCCAGGCGGTGGCCAATTCGCTGGGCGTTTCGACGTCGCGGGTCCACGCCATCGACACCTTCGTCTCGGCGGATAGCCCGCTCGAGCCGAAGAGCTTCGGGCTCGCCCCATTGGGCAAAGGACCGGTGGCCCGGGCTCTCGATAACAGCTCGGTGACTCCCCCGGCTTATCTGGATTCGCTGGTCACGCTGGCTCGTGGATCCGCCATCCCGCTCCAGGTAGGCACGACGAATGGCGGGAACGATGGGTCCACCTTCTCGGCGTGGGGCGTCCCCGACGTCGCCATCGGGTGGCCCCTGCGCTACTCGCACTCACCGGCCGAAGTGATCGACCTCCGCGACGTGGTCAATCTCGGTGCTCTCGTGCGTGCGCTCGCCGAGCGGTGGTAACTGCCTCCTCTACTTCTTCACCTCGAAGTCCTTGGTCCCGGCCGTGGCTCCGTTCAGCAGAATGGCAACGCGGTATTTCCCCTCCGGCCAGGGTGTTGGCTTGGCGAGGTGAAATTCGCTCTGCGCCGGGCCGGTGGGTGATATCGACTGCGAGGCCTGGTTGATCTGCTTCTCCTTGCTTCCCACATACGTCCATATCGCTTCCAGTGACGCGTCGGTCGCGACACCGGTCGTACTGACGACCGCGTAGATGGTATCGCGCGGGCCGAAGGTGCTCTTCGGCGCCGTGACCGATTTGTCGGCCCCGATCTGACTGCCGAGCTGGATCGAGGCGACGGCGACGCCGGTCGGGGCGGGCGGGGCCGGTGCGGCGCTCTCCTGAGCGGCCGGTGGTGCCGGCTTCTTGCACCCCAAAACAATCAGGGCGCCGAGCAACACCAGCCGGGCGCCTCGGTTGAATCGTTGGGCTCTCATGATGGCATCCTGTCGGTTCATGAAGCGGGGATCTTGAGCACCTGGCCCGGATGGATCAGGTCAGGATTCTTGATGCTGTCGCTGTTGGCCTCGAAAATCTTCTTCCACTGTTTGGCGTCGCCGTAGAACTGCTTGGCGATCTTGGAGAGGGTATCGCCCTTGGCGACCGTGTAGGTCTGGGCGCCCTGTCCGCTTGGGGCAGTCGAGGAGGCGCCGCCTTGGACATCGGAAAAGTCTGGATCAGATGGAACCATGGTTGGTCCTTGCAGAAGGCCTCTCAAGCGTAGGTGAGGGGCTCGGGCGGAGCAACCGCGCATTTTGTCCCGGGTGATGAGGGGCAGGTCCCCGGGTGCGGGGGCGGGGTTGCGTGAGCCGATACGATTGCATAAATATCTAATATGCAAACTGTCGCCCTGGCCTTCTCCGGCGGGTTGGATACCTCCTACTGCGTCCCCCGCCTGGCCCAGGCCGGGGCGCGGGTCCATACCGTCTACGTCAATACCGGCGGCGCCACCGCCGAGGACTGCGACGCCATCCGGCGCCAGGCCAAGGCGGTCGGCGCCGTTCAGCATCATGAGGTGGATGCCCGGGAGCAGGTCTACCAGCGCTTCGTGCGCTACCTGGTTCAGGGCAACGTGCTGCGGGGCGAGGTCTACCCGCTGAGTGTCGCGGCCGAGCGGACCCAGCAGGCGATGTCGGTCATCGAGGTGGCGCGGAGCATCGGCGCCACCGCCGTGGCCCACGGGTCGACCGGGGCCGGGAACGATCAGGTCCGGTTCGACATCGCCTTCCGGGTCCTGGCGCCCGACCTCGAGATCCTCACTCCCATTCGCGATGAAGGACTCTCACGGGACGCTGCCATCGCGTTCCTGCAGCAGCGCGGGCTGCCGGTGCCTCCCAAGGCCGGCGCCTACTCCATCAACCGCGGATTGTGGGGCACCACCTGGGGTGGAGGGTGGACTCACGACACCTGGGCCGGTCCGCCGAACGAGCTGGTCGAGCCTCCCGCGGACTCGCCTGCTCCGACCGAAATCGTGCTCGGCTGGGCCGGCGGGCTGCCTGTCTCGCTCAATAACGAGGCGCTGGAAGGCCCGGAGCTGATTCGTCGGCTCGGCGACCTGGGTCTCGCCTACGGGTTCGGCCGCAACATTCACGTCGGGGAAACCGCCCTCGGTATCAAGGGGCGGATCGGCTTCGAAGCCGGCGCCGCTCTGCTCCTCATCGCCGCGCACCGCGAGCTTGAGAAGTTGGTGCTTACCCGGTGGCAGACCTTCTGGAAGGATCAGCTGGCCCGCTTCTACGGAGACCGGCTGCACGAAGGGCACTACTTCGACCCGGCGCTGCGCGACATCGAGGCGATGATCGCGAGCTCACAGCAGCGGGTCGAGGGCGAGACCCGGGTGCGGCTCATGCCAGGACGCTTCCTCGTCGTCGCCGCCCGTAGCCCTCACTCAATGATGGACCGCAGTGTCGCCACCTACGGCGAGGAGAACCGGCTCTGGTCGGGAGACGAGGCCCGTGCCTTCGCGCGAGTCTCGGCGATTCCGGAGGTGCTGGCGGCGCGGGTTGCGGGGAAGGGACACGGGTCGATGGTCGATAGTCGATAGTCAAAAGTCGAGGGTCAGGCGGTCCACGACTCAAGACCCTTGGACGACTGACCATCGACGATCGACTATCGACTATAGACATTGACTCAACAGAGATCTCAAATGGTAAAGACCACACGACTCCGCCTCGACCGCATCGCCTCTTCCACCCGGAACGCCCACCTCTCGCCCGATGTCATCGTGGGCGACGAGATCGTTGCCGCCGAAGGCTATGTGCTCGCGGTTCGCATCCTGGCCGACAAGTCGACCTACAACACGGTTGAGGACGTAACCGGCCGGATGGTGTCACTCCGGGCGGGCGATCTCCTGGCTGGGACACTCGGCGCACGGCGGGCGCTCCGCGGTTACGCGGGACAGGTGCCTGAACGGATCGCCGTGGGCGACACCATCGAGGTGCTCAACCTCGGCGGAATCCTCGGCCGCTGCACCTCGGCCAATCCCGATATTGGTCCGCCCTTCCGCGCCGAGGTGCTGGGTGCCGTGCTGAGCTTCCCCGACCTGGGTGACCGGATCGGTCGTCCCGCGCACATCAAGGATCACGCGGTGCCTCCGGCGGAGCGTCTGGAGTCCCAGGTCCCGGTGGTGTACGTGGCGGGCACCTGCATGAACGCCGGAAAGACAGTGGCCGCGACGGAATTGGTCAGAGGTCTCACCCGGTCCGGTCTGCGGGTTGCCGCAGCCAAGCTCACCGGCGTCTCGCTCATGCGCGACGCGTTGTCCATGCAGGACGCCGGGGCGATCGCGGCGCTCACCTTCAACGACATCGGGATCGCGACTACGCGCGCCGGAATCACGGTGCCGGCGGCGAAGGGTATCCTGAACAGTCTCGCCGGCTTCAAGCCCGACGTCATCGTCGCCGAGTTGGGCGATGGAATTCTGGGTGACTACGGGGTGCAGGACATCCTGCGTGACCGCGAGCTGATGAGCGTCGGGGTATCCTACGTCATGGCGGCGCCCGATCCGGTGGGCTGCTGGGGCGCCGTCGCCCTGATGCGTGATCTCTTCGGACTCGAGGTGAGTGTTCTCACGGGTCCCGCGACCGACAATGAAGTGGGCCGTGACTACGTGAAGAAGGCAGCTCGACCTTCCGGCTCACAACGCGCTGCGCGATGCGGCGAAGCTGGTCGGCATCGTCCGGAGCGCCATCGAGACTCGTCAGGCGTCTTCCGTTGGTGGCCAGCTGGCCGCCATGAGCGCCTGACTGCCAGCGGATAAACCTGATGGGGCTTAGCGTCGCGGTCATCGGCGCCGCCGGCTATGCCGGTGGGGAGCTGTTACGGCTCCTCTCTCAGCATCCAGAGGTGAACGATTACATCGCTACCAGCCGGAGCCAGGCAGGGATGCGGGTAGGCGAGGTACATCCGGCGCTCGCCGCGGTGTCCGACGCAACGTTCTCCGATGCGAGTCCCGCCGAAGCTGCAGCGCGGCGGGATGTCGTGTTTCTGGCCCTGGAGCACGGCGAATCTTCCAAGATCGCCGCGGAGGTTTTGAACTCGGGCGCCGGCCTCGTGATTGATCTCGCGGCTGACTTCCGAGTGCAGGACCTCACGCTCTACGAAAAATTCTACGGCGCGCACACTGCTCCGGAGCTCGTGCGCTGCTTCACCTACGGGTTGGCCGATGTCCTGGGGACCTCGCTCCGGGGCAAGCGAGCCGTGGCCGTTCCCGGCTGTTTTGCGACGGCCGCGGAGCTCGCGCTCTATCCCCTGGCCCGCGCCGGTTTGTCGAAGCGCTCCGGCGCTCTTCGCGGTGACCGGGTCGAGCGGCGCGGGTGCGCATCCCAAGGCGACCACGCATCATCCGGCCAGGGCGCACAACCTCTTCGCCTACTCGACCATGGGTCACCGGCATGAAGCGGAGATCGCGGGTTGCTGGCGGGAATGGACCGGCAACCGCAACGCAGGTGTCCGGCTCATGGCGCACTCGGGCCCTTTCGTGCGAGGCATCTATCTCTCCACTCATGTCCAGCTGGGTGCGGATCAAGAGGCGGGGAAGGACATGAGTGCCTGGTATCGTACGGTCTACGAGGGCCGGCCATTCGTACGGGTGCTGAACCAACCTCCTGAGCTGACTCACGCCGTTGGAACCAACTACGCTCTGATTCACGCTGCTCAGTCAGCCGACGGTCGAGAGCTGCAGGTGAGTGTTGCAATCGACAATCTCGTCAAAGGCGCCTCGGGGCAGGCGATCCAGGCGATGAACCTCGCGTTGGGACTGCGGGAGGATGAAGGATTGCGTGGAGGAGGGATATTCCCGTGTTGATCAGCCGCCGAGCCGTCCGACGCCGCCCTCCTCCCCGTCTACGCCCAGTTCCCCATCCGTCCCGTCAGCGGCCGGGGATCCTGGCTGATCGATGAATCGGGCGATGAGTGGCTCGACGCCTACGGCGGGCACGCGGTCTCCTCCACCGGCCACTCGCATCCGGACGTCGTTCGGGCCATCGCGGACCAGGCGCAACGTTTGCTCTTCTATTCGAGCGCCGTCCCTCATCAGAACCGCGAGGTACTCGCCGAGCGGCTCGCCGAGTTGTGCCCCCGCCCGCTGGACCGGGTCTTTTTCTGCAACTCGGGCGCTGAAGCCAACGAGAACGCACTTCACATCGCCCGCAAGCACACCGGACGCCAACTCGTCTGCTCGTTAGAGGGTGGGTGGCATGGCAGGACCGTCGCAGTGCTCGCGGTTACCGACGGTGAGAAATACGCCTCCGGAGCCCGCCGCGCCGGAATGCCCCTGTCCCGAAAAATTCCCTTCAACAACGTCGAGGCCCTCGAGACAGCCCTCGATGAGACCGTCGCGGCGCTGATCCTCGAGCCGGTGCAGGGCATGGCCGGTGCGCGGGACTGCTCCCCCGAATTCCTCGCCGCCGCACGCCGTGCCGCGGACCGGGTCGGTGCGGTGCTGATATTCGACGAGGTGCAATGCGGCGTCGGGCGAGTGGGGACCTTCACCGCAGCCGAGTCTTTCGGCGTCACTGCCCGATATCCTTACGCTGGCCAAAGGCCTCGCGTCGGGACTGCCGATCGGAGCGGTGATCTGCTCCGACCGAGTGAGCGCCACTATTGCGCAGGGAGATTTGGGCAGCACCTTTGGCGGCGGGCCGGTGCCCTGCGCCGCGGCGCTGGCCACCCTCGATGTCATCCAGCGGGAGCGGTTGATGGACAATGCCGGAGAGATCGGCGCCTACCTGAGCCGCGAAGCGATCAGAGCCGGCGTGGTATCGGTGCAGGGGAAAGGTTTGCTGCTCGGTCTCCGCATGCCGCGCCCCGCCGCGGAGGTGCAGCAGGCGCTCTTCTCCCGCCGCATTCTGGCCGGCACCGCGAGCGACCCCGCCATCCTCCGCCTGCTGCCTCCGCTCAGCTTTTCCCGGAGCGAGGCCGCTATCCTGGTCGGCGCATTGAAGGAGATTCTCTCGTGACCAAGCGGGACTTTCTCGCCGCCGAGGATTGGCAGCCGGAGGAGATCGACGCCGTGCTCGCGCTCGCCCAGCGGATCAAGCGGGGCGAGGTGTCCGGCGGCCTGGAGCGGAAGATCATGGCGATGGTCTTCATGGATCCGAGTCTCCGCACTCGCGCCAGCTTCGAGGCCGCCATGTTCCTCCACGGAGGGCATGGCATCGTGCTCGAACCGGGCCGGGGCAGCTGGAGCATGGAGACCCGACAGGGCGCCGTGATGGATCAGGACACCGTTGAACACCTGGTCGATGCGGCGCGAGTGCTGGGGCGCTATGCCGATGCGGTCGGTCTGCGATCCTTTCCGCGAGGCACCGACTGGTCGGTCGTCCGGAACGACGGCGTCCTGCGAGACTTCGCCCAGTACTGTGAGAAGCCGGTCATCAACATGGAATCGGCGCGGCGGCATCCCTGCCAGCAGCTCGCCGACGCGATGACCCTCAAGGAGCGCCTGGGAGACCCGCGCGGCAAACGTTTCGTGCTCACCTGGGCGTGGCATCCCAAGGCGTTGCCCACCGCGGTCCCCGCCAGCGCAGCGCTCGCCGCCGCACATCTCGGCATGGAGATCGTCATCGCTCGCCCGGACGGCTACGAGTTGGATCCGGAAGACACTGCTCTGATCCGCAAGATCACCCAGCATCAAGGTGGTGAGTTCGTCCACATCATCAACGATCCCGACGAAGGCGTGGTCGGGGCCGACGCGGTGTACGTGAAGTCGTGGGGATCGGTGAAGCTGTTCGGCCAGCCGGAGGAGGAATCGGCCTTCCGCTCGACACTGCGTGACTGGCGACTCACCCCGCAACGGCTCAAGTCCACTCGACAGGGGAAGGCGGTCGTGATGCATTGCCTGCCGGTCCGCCGCAACGTGGAGATCGACGACGCCGTGCTGGACGGTCCCAATTCCGCGGTGGTGGATGAGGCCGAGAACCGGCTTCACGTGCAGCGGGCCTTGTTGCTCACGATGTTGGGTGGATCATGACCCACGACTCACGACCCTATGACCTTGGACCAACGACCAGCGACCATAGACCCTCGACGCAACGTGACCATCGACTCCACCAAAGGAATCGCCGGTCTCAAAGGCGCCCTCCGCTACGTCCGCGCCTACCGCGACCATGTCTTCGTCGTCAAACTCGGCGGCGACGTGCTCGCGGATCGGGAAGTGCTGGATCAGGTGGCTGCTCAGCTCGCCCTGCTTTACTCCCTCAGCATCAGGCTCGTCGTGGTGCATGGAGGCGGCCCGCAAGCCAGCGCCATGAGCCGGCGGCTGGGGCAGGAGCCGCAGCTCATCGCCGGCCGCCGGGTCACGGACAACGGGGCGCTCGAAGTCGCCAAGATGGTGTATGCGGGTCTGCTCAACACTGATCTGCTGGCCGCGCTGCGAGAGCACGAAATCCAGGCGGTCGGGTTGAGTGGAGTGGACGCCGATCTCCTTACCGCACGGCGCCGCCCGCCGGTCAGGGTCGTGGACGACAACGGTACCGCTCGCGAAGTGGACTTTGGCCACGTGGGAGATATCGAGCTGGCCGATCCCCGAGTGCTCACCACCCTGCTGGATGCGCGCTTCGTCCCGGTCGTGGCGAGCCTCGCCGGGGACGGGGACGGCAACGTGTACAACGTGAATGCCGATACCGTGGCGGAATCGCTCGCGGTCGCCCTCAAGGCCCAGAAACTCATCTTCCTGACTGGTGCGCCTGGTGTGCTGCGCGATCGGGACGACCCCACGAGCCTCGTCACCTTTGCCGATCCTGATGAACTCGCGGCGCTGATGGCGAGCGGCGCCCTCTCCGGTGGCATGCGACCCAAGGTCGAGGCGTGCATCCGTGCCGCGACCGGCGGAGTCGAGCGCACCCACATCATCGATGGCCGGACTCCCGATTCTCTGCTGCTCGAGGTGTTCACCGGTGCGGGTTGCGGTACCATGATCGTCGGCCGCAAGGAGAAGGCGACCTACCTTGGCGTCGACCTCGCTACCTGAGCTCGCGCTGCTCGAGGAACTGGTCGCGATTCCTTCAGTAAGCGGGACGGAGGAGACGCTGGCCCGGTGGATCGAGGAGCGGGTCCGCGGGTGGGGCCTGGACGTTCGCCGGGACGATGCCTCGGTCACCGTCAGCATCACGGGTGCGCAACCCGGACCCACCCTCGCGTTGGTCTCCCATCTTGATACGGTCCCGGCCGGTGACGGATGGACCCGGCAGCCCTTCATCCCCACTATCGAGGGCGACCTGCTTTACGGACGCGGGTCGGGTGACGCGAAGGCGTCAGTTGCCGCAATGCTGAGCGCCGCTCGTGACCTGGCCGCCGAAAGCGCGGCTCCGGAGCGGTCGCCTCCTGGTCATACTCGGTTACGGCGAGGAAACCCGCCACACCACCATGCCCGTCGCGGTGGAGCGGGCCGGGCCCATCGATGCCGCCGTGGTGGGCGAGCCGACCAATCTCGATTTCGCTGTCGCGCAACGCGGACTCATGATGGTGGACCTGCTCGCCCGGGGAGTGCAGCGTCATGCGGGCTACGCCGCGGATGACGGGGAGTTTACCAACGCGGTGGTTTCACTCAGCCAGGACATCGTGAGGCTCGGTGGCCTGTTTCGGGACCGGACCCATCCGACGCTCGGGCGTGCGACCGCAACTCCAACCATGCTGGAGGGCGGCATCAGCCGGAACGTGACTCCGCCGGTGGCTCGGGCGGTGCTCGATGTGCGAAGCACTCCCTCCTGGACCCACGCCGAGTTGGCCGACGAGATGCGCCGCGCGCTGAAGTGTGAGGTCGTGGTAACGTCCGACCGGCTGGTTCCCTGCGAGACACCGCCAGCCTCCCGCCTGCTCGCGCTGGCGGAAAAGACCCGGCCCGAGTCTCGCCGGTTTGGGAGTCCCACCTGCTCGGACTGGGTTTTTCTCAGGGACCACGACACTTTCAAGTGCGGCCCGGGGACCAGCCGGCGTTCGCACACGCCCGATGAGTGCGTGAGTCTGACCGAAGTCAGCGCCGCTCGCCTGTTCTACCGACACCTCGCCGAGTCGTATCTCGCATGACTAAGCGCGCCCGGGGCACCGCCCGCCCCCCAACTACGTTGTGGATCCCGTCGGCCTCCCTGGACCGGCAACTGCTCGATTACACCGCGATCGAAGACCGGTTGTGGGACGCCCGGCTGCTCGCCTGGGATATCTTCGGCAGCCTGGGTCACGTCGAGAGTCTCCGCGCATCGAAACTGCTCTCTCCGGCGGAATACCGCCGCATTCGAACCGGCCTGCGCGCCGCCTTGGCGGAGGTGGATGCAGGAACCCTTCGCGTCGGCCCTGAACACGAAGACGTTCACACCGCGGTGGAGGACTGGCTCACCAGGCGAATCGGGCCTGCCGGGGAGCGGCTTCACACCGGACGCTCTCGCAACGACCAGATCGCGTGCGATCTTCGCCTCTATCTCAAGGACCGTCTCCTTCTCCTTCAGGACGAGGCGCTGGATCTGGTGGACAGCCTGCTTTCGTTCGCCCAGAAACACCAGCACGATCTCTGGCCGGGATACACCCACCAGCGGCGGGCCATGCCCTCCTCCGCCGGGTTGTGGGCGGCGGCGTTCGCCGAGGGGATTCTGGACACGGTCGAAGCGCTCCCGGCGCTCTGGTCTCAGGTTGATCGCTCGCCGCTGGGCAGCGCGGCGGGTTACGGCGTCCCGCTCCCGTTGAAGCGCGAAGTGGCTGCCCGCGCGCTCGGATTTGCCGACATCGAACACAACGTGGCCTCGGTGCAGAATGGACGAGGCAAGCTCGAGGCCGGGGTCCTCTTCTGGTGTACTCAGCTGGGCCACGAACTCGCCAAGCTCTCCAGCGACGTCATTCTCTTCAGCGCCGACGAGTTCGGATTTCTGATCCTGCCGGCCGACCTCGCTACCGGGTCGAGCATCATGCCGCACAAGCGGAATCCCGATCTCTTCGAGCTGACCCGGAGTCGCGCCGCGGCGCTCGAGGGCGAGCTGGTGACGGTGCTCCAGATCAAGGCGAAGCTCCCCAGCGGCTATCACCGCGACTTCCAGCTGCTCAAAGAGCCGCTGATGCGTGGGGTGGACCGGCTGGAAGGGATGCTGTCCATGATGACCGTCGCGGTGCCGCGACTCTCGGTGGATCCGGCGGTGGGGCGACGGATCCTTTCGGGCGGACCGTTGGCCACCGACGAGGTGATGCGACGGGTCGCGACAGGGCGGGCTTTCCGCTCCGCTTATCGCGAAGTGGCTGCCGCTATCCGCGAGGGCGACTTCTGGCGTGAGCCCGCCACCGCCGAGATCATCGGACGCCGCCGGTCCTCCGGAGCGCTGGGCAACCTCGGTCTTGCTCATGGCAAGGGCGAGGCTCACGGCGGGCCGCAACTGGGCCAACCGGCAGCGCCGGCGCTTCGACGGGGCGCTCGGCCGGTTGCGCGGCAAGGGAACCAGACGGCGAGCCGAATGACCGCGGATCGACGGAAGCGCCAGCTCAAGATTCTCGAGCTGATCAGTACCCGTCCGATCCGGACCCAGGAGGAATTGGCGGACGCGCTGTCGGCCGAAGGATGGAACGTGACCCAGTCGTCGGTGAGCCGCGACATCGCTGCACTGCGCCTGGCGAAGGTGGACGGCGCCTATCAGCGGCCCGCCCGCGTTGTCGATACACCTGAACATCCTGATGAGCGCCGGATTGTCGAAGGCGTCCTCACGCTGGAGACTGCGGGCGACTCCCTGATCGTGCTGCACACTCCTCCCGGAGAAGCCAACCGGGTCGGTGCCGCGATCGACCGCTTGGCCTGGGGCGATGTGATCGGAACTCTGGCCGGCGACGATACGATCTTCATCGCGGTGAAGCACTCGGCTGCACAGCAGCGGGTGCTTAGAGCGCTGCGGCTGCTGGGCCGGAGAAGATAGCGGTCCCGGCTCTTCCCGAATGCCAGTCCACAATTTTCTTCGCGACCTTGCCATCGTTCTGGTGACCGCCGCGATCACGGCGCTCACCTGCCAGCGGCTCAAGCTGCCGGTTGTCCTTGGCTACCTGCTGGCCGGCTTCCTGGTCGGTCCCCGAACTCCTCCCCGCCTCATCGCCGACGAAGCATCGATCCAGACTCTGTCGGAGCTGGGCGTCGTCTTGCTGATGTTCAGCATCGGGCTGGAGTTCCGCGTGCGACAGGTAGTCGCGCTCGCCCCAACCGCCGGGCTCACCGCGGCCGTCGAAGTCAGCGGCATGCTGGTGCTGGGCTATGCCGTCGGCCATCTCCTCGGGTGGACCTCGCTCGCCAGTCTCTTCGCGGCTGGAGTCGTAGCGATTTCCAGCACGATGATCATCGTGAAGACGTTCGAAGAAGAGCCGCCGGCGCGGGAGTTCAAGGACTTCCTCTTCGGGGTGCTGATCTTCGAGGACCTCGCGGCGGTCCTGCTGCTCACGATTCTCACCTCGGTTGCCTCTACCGGTGCCCTGACGATTTCTCTGGTTGGCCGTGGTCTCGCCGGTCTCGCGTTGGCGTTGCTCGTCATGCTGGCGGCGGGCATGCTGGTCGTTCCCCGCGCGGTGCGCGCTGCGGCGCAGCATTGGCGGCCGGAGACAATGGTGCTGGTCGGTGTGGGTTTCTGCTTTGGCATGGCTGCCGTAGCTCGGGCCTTCGGCTACTCGGTCGCCCTCGGCGCCTTCCTCGCCGGCTGTCTGGTCGCCGAGTCTGGCGCCGGGCGCCAGATCGAGCGGGAAATCCGGCCGGTTCGCGACATGTTCGCGGCGATTTTCTTCGTGGCGGTGGGGATGCAATTCGATTTCGGGGGAATTCGAGAGCACTGGCCGCTGGTGCTCCTCTTTCTGCTCATCGTCACAATGGGCAAGCTGGCCTGCGGTATCGGTGGGCTCCTTTCTGGCGGGACGCGGAGTCCGCACCGCGGTACGGACCGGCATGAGTATGGCGCAGATCGGAGAGTTCTCGTTCATCATCGCGGCCGTAGGCTTGCAACTGGGTGCGGTACCGTCCGAGCTCTACGCGGTGGCCATCACCGTTTCGGCTATTACCGCCTTCACTACGCCCTGGACCGTGCGGTACGCTCCGGCGCTCGCGGGATACGTGGACCGCAAGCTGCCCCATCCGCTTCAGTCCTTTGCCTCACTGTATGGGACATGGGTCGAAGCGTTGCGCCGCAGCCCTGCCCGAGGTTCCCTTCCCGCTGTGGGCCGATTGCTCTGGCTGCTGTTGCTGGACGCCCTCGCCGTCCTGGCCATCGTGCTTGGTTACCCCATCGTGCATCGTCGCCTTATAGACCTGATCGGCACGCAGGTTGGTCTCTCAGCCGGCGTGGCGCGCCTGGTGCTCGTTCTCGTCACGCTCGCCCTGTTGGCGCCGTTTGTGTTTGGTATTGTCGCCGTGGCGCGGCGGCTCGGCCTCGGACTCGCCGCGGCCGCGCTGCCACCGCCGGGCCGCGGGAAAGTGGATAACGCGTTCGCCCCACGGCGGCTCATGGGACTGACGATGCAGATCGCGGTGGTGCTCCTGGTGGGAGCGCCACTCGTCGCGATCACTCAGCCGTTTCTGCCGCCCTTCGGGGGGATTCTGGTCCTGGCGGGGGTGCTGGCGCTGCTCGGAATCGGGTTCTATCGCAGCGCGAGTGAACTACAGGGTCATCTCAAGGCTGGCGCGGAGGTGGTTGTTGCCGCCCTCGCGAAGCAATCGGCGGCGGACTCCAGCGTTGATCTTGCCCGCCGCTTGCTGCCGGGCCTCGGTGACTTCACGGCAGCACACGTAGGCGAAGGAAGTGAGGCGGATGACCGCACCCTGACCGAGCTGAATCTCCGTGGCCGGACCGGAGCCACCATACTCGGGCTGCTCCGCGGCGACCGCCGCATCCCGTTCCCCGACGCCGGAGAACGGCTCCAGGCGGGCGACCTGGTCGCCCTCACGGGCAGCCACGATGCCATCGCCGCTGCCAAGGCTCTACTCACCTCATCCCGGAGTCTCTCGATCACACCTGACAGCCAATTTGAAATTTTCAATTTGCAATTTTCTAATTTCAAATCTTCAATCTGAAATCTTCAATCTTCAATTTCAGTCCCGTCCCCTCACCACCACCCGTCCCGGCAGCGCCCCCGTATGCTCCCCATCCTTGAGCACCTGGGTGCCATTCACAAACACGTGCACCATTCCCGTGGCGTATTGGTGCGGCTTATCGAAGGTCGCGTGATCCTGGATTTTCCCGGGATCGAAGACGGCGATGTCGGCGAAGTAACCCGGCTTCAGGTTGCCCCGATGCTTGAGCCCCAGATTCGCGGCGGGCAAACCTGAAAGTTTGCGGATCGCCTCGGCCATCGGCATCAGCTTTTCGTCACGCGTGTACTTGGCGAGGACCCGCGCAAAGTTCCCGTAGGCCCTTGGATGCGGGTTCGACTTGAGGAACACTCCTTCCGGCGCCTCCGACTCGGCGTCGGATCCGAAGCTCACCCACGGAAGGACTACCTCTTTCCTGATGTTGTCCTCGGACATCAGGAAATACACCGTGCCCACCCGGCTGCCATCCTGGATCACGAGATCCATCGCCGTCTCCTCCGGCGACTTGCCTCGCATCTTTGCCACTTCGGCGAGGGTTTTTCCGGTCAGGGGCTTGAGAGAGTCTTCCTTGAAGGCGACGAGCAATATCCGATCGGGGGACCCAGCGGCGAGGTAGAGGCTCTCCCACTTGTCGGTCGGGGTTTTCATCTCGCGCACCACCTTCGCCCGGATCGCCGGATCCTTGAGCCGCTTGATCCACTCCGGCAGTCCCCCCTCCTGCACCCAGGGCGGCATCGAAGCATCGAGCCCGGTCGCGCCGGCGGGATAGGTATACATATCGGCGGTGATTCGATGTCCGGCTGCGCGGGCTGAATCCACTTTCTGGATTACCTCGTCCATCTTCGGCCAGTTGGCGTTCCCTGCTGCCTTGAGATGATAGATCTCGGCCGGTATCCCGGCCCGCGCCGAGATCTGAATCAGCTCATCCACCGCTTCGAGCAGACGGTTGCCTTCGCTCCGCATGTGGCTGATGTACATCCCTCCGTAGGGCGCTGCGACCTTGCAAAGCTCGACCAGCTCGTCGGTGCTGGCGTAGAAGGCGGGGGCATAGATGAGCGCGGAGCCGATACCGAAGGCGCCCTCCTCCATCGCCTGCTTCACCAGCGCGCGCATGGAGTTCAGCTCGGCCGCGGTCGGGGGCCGGTCGTCGAAGCCGATCACGTTTTCCCGGATTGTCGTGGCCCCCACAAACGATCCCACGTTCGTGGCGATGCCTTTGCGCTCCAGGAAATCCAGGTATTCGCGCAGCGTGGTCCATTGAATGTCGTACTTGATATCGCCCTGGTTGGCCTTGTTGTACGCCTTGAGCGAGTCGGACCAGGGACCCATGGATTCCCCTTCGCCCATGATCTCCAGGGTCACGCCCTGGCGAATCTCGCCCTGCGACTTCCCGTCTTCGATCAGCGTTTCGGTGGCCCAGCTCAGCATGTTGATGAAGCCGGGCGCAACCGCCAGGCCGGTGACGTCGAGCTCGACCTTGCCGCGAGCCTTCGAGAGATCTCCAATCGCGGCGACGGTATCGCCTTTGATCGCGACGTCGGCGGTGACCGGGGCAGCGCCGGTCCCGTCATAGACGGTACCGTGGCGGAGGATGGTGTCGTAGCTCGGTCCGCACCCTGCGAGCGCCCCCATCAAACCAATGAACCCGACCGACCGACGAAGCATGTTAGCTCCTCAGGTGAGTGTGACCTTGCGAATATCGGCGACATCAATGACGCGAACTCCACTGACCGGCTGCTCAACGGCGTGCACCAAGGCTCGCACCATCTGAGGACGGGAGACGAGGCCCAGGCGCCTCGCCGTTTGCCGGAGAGAAGGAGTCAGCTCCGCCAGCCAGTAGCCGGGCAACAGCAGGGCAGGCCACCAGTGCCCTGGACCCAGCACGTACCAGGGGCGAAGGAACGTGGCGCTGAGCCCGCTGTCCCGAATCAACTGCTCCCCGCGAACCCGTGCGGCGACGTACGCTTTCATCGATGGTGCCGGCTGAGCCACGCTCACGTAGATGAAGTGCTTCACGCCGGCCGTGACTGCCACGGGAACCGCCGCGGCTACAGATGCCAGATCGATAGTCAGGAATTGTTCTGCCTTGGCCGGGCTGGGATGCGAGACACCGACCAGGTGCACGAACGTGTCCGCCGGCGCCACCTGTGCGGCATACGAGAGACCGTGGAGCGCATCTCCCACCACCGGCATTGCGCCCAAAGGCAGTCGGCTGACTGAGCCCTGTCGAACCAGAGCCCGCACCGAGTGGCCGCGTTTGGTCAGCTGGCGAATCAGTTGAGCGCCGAGGTAACCGGTTCCCCCTGTGATGAAGACCGTGCGCGGGGGTGTGTCGGGCGACGATGGTCGATGGTCGATGGTCAATGGTCAATGGTCGCAGGTCATCGGGATCACGACTCCAAAATCCGATTGGCGACAATCGGCAAACCACAATCAGCAATCAGCAATCAGCAATCAGCAATCAGCAATCAGCCATCGACTATCGACTATCGACTATCGACCAATCGACCGTCCATAGCGTGCCGCTATCATCTCGGCCACGATCGCGAGCGCTACCTCGGTGGGGGACCGGCCGCCCAGATCGAGTCCAATCGGTCCATGGATCCGGTCGATGTCGGCATCCCTGAAACCCGCTTCCCGCAGGCGCTCCCGTCTCTTGTCCTGGGTCTTGCGCGACCCGATCGCCCCGAGGTAGCGAGCCGCCGACCTGAGTCCGATCTCGAGGGCCGGGTCGTCGAACTTGGGATCGTGAGAGAGAATGCAGATGTAGGTGGCCCGGTCAATTCCAATCCGGGCGAACGCGGCTTCGGGCCAATCGAGCACCAGCTCATCCGCTTCGGGAAACCGCTCTCGAGTGAGAAACGCCTCTCGAGCGTCGGCCACTATGGTCCGGAATCCCACAGCCTTGGCCAAGGGCACCAATGCCATCGCGATATGGCCCGCGCCGAACACCACCAGCTTTGGTCGCCGCGCAAAGACTTCGAGGAATACCTTGGCCCTACCGCCATCCGGCAAAGGCAATTCTACGGTGCGGCTCTTTTCGGTGCGGAGCGATTCGAGAGCCGCATCGTGGATCTGGTCGGCGAGCCAGGCAAGGTCGCCCGGGGTGGTAACGGCACCGTCCTCTCGAATCACGACCGATCGCCCGATCGACCCACCATCCAGCACGGTCGCCACCACGGATCCGCTCTCATCGCTCGCCGCGGCGATGACTTCATGGCGAATCGAGGGTTCGACGAACACTTCGATCGTACCCGCCGCACGCGAGACCTACCTCCCAGGCGCGCTCATGGGTCACCCCGAAACTGACCAGGCGAGGAGTGTCCTGCTCGATTGCCTGAACGATCTCCTGCAACACGGCACTCTCGACACATCCTCCGGAAATCGATCCCGCAAAGGCTCCAGTTTCGGTGCCCAGCATGCAGGCGCCTTCCGGTCGGGGTGCCGAACCCCAAACACTGGTGACCACCGCTCGCCCCAGACGCGACCCCTGAGTCGAAAGGCGTTCCAGCTCGTTGAGCACGTCGCGCATGGGTTCCTCGGCCTTAAGCGTCGCCTTCCAGCTCGCGAAGGTCTTCCCGAGTATCGACGTCGGGGTTGGCGCCCGGCAGGTCGAGTGTCGCTACCGATCCGGGCTGAGAGGCGAGCAGCGAGCTGAGCCCATGGTCGCCCTCGAGCCGATCCACCAAATGCCAGAGTCCGCGATCGAGCAGCACCGGATGTCCGGGAGCGTCGGGCTGTTGTGAGTATCGGGGTCGGACCGAGATGCCCTTCTGTCGCCAGTAGTAGACCAGGTGTTCGATGGCGTCGTCTCGTAGCAGCGGCTCGTCTCCCAGAATGATGAGCGCGGCGCCCGCAGGAGGCGTTCGACCAGCCGCTGTGAGGGACTTGAGCCCACATCTGATGGAGGTGGCGAGCCCCTCGTCGGCATCCGGATTGGGGACCAACTCCAGTCCCGCGGTATCGAGGTGCCAGCCCAGCCGAGTGTCGCCCGACCGCACGACTGCCACTCCGCCTGCCAGGAAGCCGTTCGCCATGGCTTGAGCGATTGCGATTCCCACGTGGGCAATCAGCGGTTTTCCGTGAAACGGGGCAAGGAGCTTGTCGCCGCCGAAGCGCAGACCCTGTCCCGCCGCGAGAACAAGGGCGTAGGCGGCACTCTCCCCGGCCGTCAGGCTCACGTCATTCTCTCCCCGCCAGGGATAACCGGCGCCCCTGGACCATGGCGCATGTGCAACAGGGTCAAGGCCTTGACCCGTCGCGTCGCAGTTCTTACCATTGACGGCCCATGATTACGAAAGCTGCCGGTCTCGCGAATCGAAACGCGAACAATCCGCCGACCAGGACGGGTTGGGCATAGCCGGCGTCTGTAGCCCGCGCTGACCCGACCCGTCGTCCGGCGGGTCGCTTTGTTTTTGGGGTGTAGCTCAACTGGCAGAGCGCCCGGCTGTTAACCGGGAGGTTGCAGGTTCGATTCCTGCCGCCCCAGTAGTTCAGCTGTTAGCTATTAGCCATTAGCTCTTAGCTGTTAGCGGCTGACGGCTGACGGCTCACGGCCGACAGCTAATAGCTAAGAGCTAACAGCTAATCGCTGATCCCTCACCCCAACACTTCATACGCCGGAATCGTCAGAAACTCCTCCTCCACGTCCCCAATCACCAGCCGATCCAGCAGTCGCGACGCATCCTGCATGCGACCCGGCGCCTTCCGCTCCGAAACCAGGCTCTCTGCCTCTCCCTGCCGCAGACGCTGGTACAGCTCTCCAGTGAACCGACTTCCATCGTCCAGAGCGACTCCGCGCTTCACCCACTGACGAAGTTGCATGCGGGAGATTTCCGCCGTTGCCGAGTCTTCCATCAAGTTGGCGATGCCGACCGCACCGCGTCCCTCCAGCCAGTTTTCGATGTACTCGAGTGCTACCCGGATATTACCCCGGACTCCAGCGACCGTAACCCGGCCTCCGGGGATCCGGACATCGAGCAATTGGTCTCGGGTGACCCGCACCTCTTCGCGCAGTCGCTCCTTCTGATTGGGACGGTTGCCGAGGACCACATCGAATGCCTCACGGGCCACCGGCACCAGATCGGGATGAGCGACCCAGGAACCGTCGAACCCGTCGCCTGCCTCGCGACTCTTGTCCTCCCTCACTTTCGCCAGCGCACGCGCATTTACCTCGGCATCGCGCCGTGAAGGTATGAACGCGGCCATTCCCCCAATGGCATGCGCCCCGCGGCGATGGCAGGTCTGCACCAGCAACTCGGTATAGGCCCGCATGAACGGCACGGTCATTGTGATCTGTCCGCGGTCCGGCAGGGCGAATTCGGGTCGGTCTCCGAAATTCTTCAGCAGGCTGAAGATGTAGTCCCAGCGGCCGGCGTTGAGCCCGGAGGCATGCTCCCTGAGTTCATGGAGGATTTCTTCCATCTCGAATGCCGCCGGGGCAGTCTCGACCAGCACCGTCGCGCGAATTGAACCGGCCGGAATTCCCAGGGTCTCCTGGGCGAAGACGAAGACCGCGTTCCACAGTCGTGCTTCGAGATGGCTCTCCAGCTTGGGGAGATAGAAGTAGGGTCCGCTCTGCCGGCGCAAAAGCTCGGCAGCGTTGTGAAAGAAGTGAAGGCCGAAGTCAACGAGACTCGCAGAAACCGGACTTCCGCCGAGCAGCAGGTGTTTTTCGTTCAGGTGCCACCCGCGGGGACGGACCACCAGCGTTGCCGGACGCGGGCCCAAGGCGTAGTGCTTCCCTTCGGGTGAGGTGTAACTGATTCGCCCCCGCACTGCCTCCTGACAGTTCAGCTGGCCGCCGATCACGTTCTCCCACGTCGGCGAGAGGGCATCCTCGAAGTCGGCCATGAAGACCTGCGCCCCGGAATTGAGCGCGTTGATCATCATCTTCCGCTCGACCGGCCCAGTGATCTCGACCCTCCGGTTCAACAGATCGGCCGGCGCCGGTGCCACCTGCCAGGATCCCTCTCGAACCCCGCGGGTCTCGGCCAGGAAATCGGGAAGCTCTCCGGCTCTGAAGGCATCCCGCCTTCGCATCCGTGCCGCCAGCAGGTCCGCTCGCGTTTCCGCGAAGCGATGTTCCAGCGCCGCGAGAAAATCGAGTGCCTCGCTGGTGAGGACTTCCCGATCGCCCTCCACAGGCGGTCCGGCGACTCTGAGTTGGGGTTGGGACATGGGCTCATCCGGCTGGTTAGACCACCGAATGATAGCTTGCCGGGCCGTATTACCTTGTGAAGCGTGACCACGACCACCACCACCCACGACAGCTATGCCGCGCTGCGAGTCCCCAATTTTCGGCAGCTCATCTATTCGGTGCTCGGTGAGACGCTCGGCTCCCAGATCCAGATGGTCGTCGTCGGTTGGCAGGTATACGCCTTTACCAGGGATCCCCTCTCCCTTGGCCTGATCGGGCTCGCCGAGGCGCTTCCTTTCATTTCATGCGCGCTCCTGGCCGGGCATGTGGCGGATGTGGCGGACCGGCGCCGAGTGGTCACCGGCGCCTTGAGCGTGCTGACGATGTGTTCCGTCTCCCTTCTGGTCCTGACGATAACGGGCGCCGTGGGGCCCGGGCGGGTGTGGCCCTTCTACGTCGTCATCTTCCTGAGCGGCATTGCGCGAAGTTTCCTCATGACTTCCCGCACGGCGTTGTTCTCTGAGATCGTGCCCCGGGAGCTTTATGCCAACGCGATTCCCTGGCGCAGCTCCACCTGGCAGTTCGCCGCAGTCGCCGGACCTGCCGCGGGCGGCCTGATCTATGGCTTCGCGGGACCGAAAGCTGCCTATGGGACCGCGATCGTTCTGATCGGCCTGGCCAGTCTCGCCATCATGTTGGTTCGCAAGGAGCCTCGAACCATCCCGGCACGGACCGAAGCGCTCGCGGAAAGCCTCTTTGCCGGAGTCCGCTTCGTCCGGCAGCAGCCTCTGTTGCTCGGCGCCATTACTCTTGACCTCTTCGCGGTGTTGTTCGGTGGGGCGGAGGCGCTGGCCCCGGTCTTCGCAGCGGAGATTCTCCATGTGGGCCCCCAAGGCCTGGGGCTGATCCGTGCCGCTCCGGCCGCTGGCGCCGTACTCATGGCAGTATATCTGTCGCATCGCCGGCCCATCGAGCGGAGCGGACGGGCTCTGCTCACCGCGGTCGCCGTATTCGGCTGCTGCATGCTCGGGTTCGCCTTGTCCACCAATTTCCTGCTCTCGCTGGTACTCCTCGCGATGAGTGGTATGGCCGACAACGTGAGCGTGGTCCTTCGCTCCACCCTGCTTCAGACCCTGCCTCCGCGCGAGATGCTTGGCCGAGTGGCCGCGGTCAATTCCATCTTCATCGGCTCTTCGAACGAAATCGGCGCCTTCGAGTCGGGGCTCGCTGCCAAGCTGCTTGGCACCGTCCCCTCGGTAGTCTTCGGCGGCTGCATGACCCTGCTCGTCGTGGCCATTGCCGCGTGGCGCCTTCCTCAACTGCGCAAGCTGGGACGGCTGGCATGACAACCACCGTGGCGTTTCTGGGCCTGGGTGCGATGGGCACCCCGATGGCCGCAAATCTCACTCAGGCAGGCTTTCAGCTTCGAGTCTGGAATCGGACTCCTCACCCCCAGCGAGTTCCTCGCGGAGCCTGGTCCGCAGCGTCTCCGCGGGAAGCAGCCGAAGGCGCCGCTTTCGCGATCACGATGCTGGCGAACGATGATGCTGTGGAAGCAGTGACGAACGGTCCCGAAGGCCTGCTCGCCGGTCTCGATAGCCATGGTGTGCATCTCGGCATGAGCACCGTTTCGCCGGGACTTTCCCGACGGTTGGCCGAGGCTCACACGGCACGGGGCAGCGCGTATGTCGCGGCACCGGTCTTCGGTCGGCCTGATGCGGCGAAGAACAAGGCGCTCTGGATCGTCACCGGCGGCGAGCCCTCGGACCTGGAACGCTGTCGTCCGGTGTTGGAGGCGTTGGGCCAGGGCATTTTCCATATGGGCAGCCCCGCCGAAGCCGGGCTTGGCAAAACTGGTAGGGAACTTCCTGCTCGCCGCTACGATCGAGGCGTTGGGCGAAGCCCTCACGCTGGCCGAGAAGGGGGGGATCGATCCCGCCCGGCTCCATGAGATGCTCGTCACGACTCTGTTCGGATCCCCGGTGGTAAATAGCTATGGCCTCAAGATTGTCCGC
The DNA here is from genome assembly GCA_963821525.1 of uncultured Gemmatimonadales bacterium. Lineage (GTDB taxonomy): Bacteria > Gemmatimonadota > Gemmatimonadetes > Gemmatimonadales > GWC2-71-9 > DATBGE01. Next base: position 32,121 of record CAWGED010000007.1, read on the forward strand.
GGCGAATTCTTGCCCGCGGGCTTCGCGCTCCCACTGGGACTCAAGGATCTGCTCCTGGCCCGGGCCGCTGGACGCGAACTTGGCGTTCCCTTACCACTCGCCGACCTCATCACGCGCCATATCAACGATTCGATCGCGCGGGGTCGGACCGATTATGACTTCGCGGGGTTCACCCAGGTCATTCGAGAAGCCGCGGGATTGCCTGAAGTGAAGCGGTAGTTGTCACTTGTGCGCTTACTGCGCCAAGGCTAGGCTATGACAGAACAACGCCATCCTTGTCCCATGCGCATAGCCATTTTCTCGGAAGTCTACTGGCCGATGGTCAGCGGGGTCGGTGTCACCCTGCTGCGTCTCGTGAATGCGCTGGAGAAGCGCGGCCATTCGCTGCGCATCTACACGGCCAACTACGCACTCCCGGAAGGGACCGCCGACCGCCCCGAGGTACACCGGTCGACCAGTGTCCCGTTCTTTCTGTATCCCGATATCCAGTGGGCTTTCCCCCGGGCGCGGGACATCGAGGACGATCTCGCTGCCTTCCAGCCCGATGTGGTTCACGTGGCGACGGAATTCGCCATGGGCCTCGCAGGGCTTAAAGCGGCCGAACGGCTCGGCATCCCGGTCATCTCCTCCGCTCACACCGACTATCAGAAGTACGCCTATCGCTACGGCGTGCCGTGGGCATTGGATATCGGGTGGATTTATGGACGGTGGTTTTACAACCGGACTGCGAAGGTGTTGTGTCCGTCGCGCCTTTATGAGGAGTACCTGCACACCCGGGGAATTCTGCACACTGGAGTTTGGACTCGCGGAGTGGATCCTGAAGAGTTCAACCCCGCGTTCCGCAGCGAGAGCTATCGCCAGTCATTCGGGGTCGGTCCCGATGATCTCCTGGTGACCTACATCGGACGCCTGGCCAAAGAAAAGGATTTGGGCCGCTTGCTGGATGCCTGGCGCGGTCTGGGAAACCGGAAAGGCAACGCTCAGCTGGTGCTGGTAGGGAAGGGGCCCATGGGAGACGACCTGAAGCGTCATCCGATGGCCGGAGTCCATCTGGCCGGTCTTCGGCATGGCCGCGCGCTGGGCGAGGCCTATGCCTCCGCCGATCTCTTCGTGTTCCCTTCTTGCACCGAAACGTTCGGCAACTCGCTCCTCGAAGCGATGGGGTCGGGTCTCCCCTCACTCGCCGTTGCCGATGGCGGGGTCATCGAGTTCGCCAACCAGGGAGCGAACGCGCTCCTCGTGAAACCGAGAGACACCGGTGCCTTGCTCACCGGGCTCCAGCGGTTGCTTCAGGACGCCGAGCTGCGTCACCGTCTCGCCCAGGGAGGGCTCAAGACCGCGGAAGAACGCGCGTGGGGCCCGATCCACGACCAGCTGCTGGCGGACTATCAGTGGGTGGCGGAGATGCGGCGGACTAGAGCGGCCTGATGTCTGGCCGTCAGCCGTCAGCCGTCAGCCGCGAGCAATTAGAGTGTCGCCATTAGCCATTAGCAACGAAGCCGCAGGCCCCGATCGGGAATCTGCGGCTTCTGCTTTTGTGTATGGGTTAGGGCTCAAGCCTCTCTAACCGCTAACCGCTAACCGCTAACGTCGCTGACGGCTGACGGCCGAGGGCTGACTCACCGCAACGCCAAATACACCAATCCCGCCGTCGCCGCACTCATCGGAATCGTCAGGATCCAGGCCCACACGATTTTCCCCGCAACTCCCCAGCGCACCGCAGAGATCCGATTCGCTGTACCGACCCCGACAATCGCACCGGTGATCGTGTGAGTCGTGCTCACCGGGATGCCCAGCCGTGAGGCGAGGAGAATGGTGATGCCTCCGGCCGTCTCCGCGCAGAATCCTCCGAAGGGCCGCAGTCGCGTGATCCGTTGACCCATCGTCTTCACGATCCGCCAGCCACCCGTCGCCGTTCCCAGCGAAATCGCCGAGTAGGCCGCGAACTCCACCCAGAGCGGCACATGATCCGCCGAGGTCAGATGCAGGTGGGCGAGCCAGCCCGTCTTGTCGGCGAAGAGGGATTGGGTGGATACCAAGAGGCCCACGATGATGCCCATCGTCTTCTGGGCGTCGTTGGCGCCGTGTCCGATCGAGTAGAGTGCGGCCGACAGCAGCTGGAGTCTTCGGAACGTCCGATCGATGGGACCGGGCTGCCCCCGCCGGAGCAGCCAGGAGAGCCCAACCGTCATCCCGAGTGCGAGGGTCAGGCCGATCAGGGGAGAAAGGAAGATGAAGGCGATCGGCAGCACCCATCCGCTTCCGATCAAGGCGCTGGCCCCCGCCTTGGCGACGGCGGCTCCGCCTAAGCCCGCCCATCAGCGCGTGCGATGACGAACTGGGAAGTCCCAGCCACCAGGTGATGAGGTTCCAGACGATCGCCCCGGTGAGCGCGGCGAGGATGACGTGAGGATCCAGCACCGAGGGCTCGACCAGGCCCTTACCGATGGTCTTGGCGACGGCGGTGCCGACCAGGAAGGCGGCAACGAAATTGAAGACCGCGGCCCACACGACGGCCACGGCCGGGGTGAGCACCCGGGTCGCGACCACGGTGGCTATCGAATTGGCGCTGTCGTGGAAACCGTTGATGAAGTCGAAAAGCAGCGCGACGCCGATGATCGCGACGATGTAGAGGACGGGGCCATCCATCGTTCAGCTGTGCTTGATCGAGATGGACTCCAGCACATTCGCCGTGTCTTCGGCCTGGTCCAGCGTTCGCTCAAGATTGTCGTACAGCTCCTTCCACTTGATGAGGGTGACCGGATCAGGGTTTCCCTCGAAAGCCTTGCCGAGCCATTCGTGGTAAAGCGAGTCTCCCTCCTCCTCCAGCCGCTTTACCGCGATGCAGGCGGGGAGCACGACCCCATCCTTCGTATTGCCCAGCCCCTTCACCGCGATCAGCAACTGTTCACTGGCACGCCGGATGACGTTGGCCAGGAGGATCGCGCCTTCGGGCACTTTGTCGATGCGAAAGATCTGAGACCGACGGGCCAGCCCGTCGATGAAGTCGATCACGTCGTCCAGGCCTGAGGCCAGCGCGTGGATGTCCTCCCGGTCGAGCGGCGTGATGAAGGTCCGGTCCAGCCTGGTTACGACCTCGTGGGTCAACTGGTCGCACTCGTGCTCCAGCCGCTTGATCGCGTCGACTATATGGTTTCGCTGGTTCACCTCGGCACGCAGCAGGTCCTCCAATAGTCCTGAGGCCTCGACATTCCGCTCAGCCACGGCGGTGAAAAGGTTGAAGAAGCGTTCATCACGGGGGAGAAGGCGCACGGAAGACTCCGGAAGTTTGTAACGATGAGGTAACGACGGGGGAGAAGATAGCTTGGGAGCCGACGAGGGGAAGGGAAGGGTCGGCGAAGATCAGAACTCCGGTAACCCGTGCGGCCATGGTATGCCAACTCGGTGGCTGGCTTCGGGATCGAGGCCAGGGCCCGCTTCAAACTCGCATCATCCAGGGTGCTCATTCTCGATACCAGCTCGGCTTCGCCCGCCGTATGACCTCTGACCGTGAAGCGCACGGCCTGCTCCAGTGCATCAAGACCTCGGACGTCGCGCGCCTGGGTAGCCAACTCGATCAGTTGGCGCAGTCGCTGGAGTAGTTGGGCCTGTCCCGGGGATGGGTTGGTCGCCGCCCATCGAGCGCTGTTGCCACCGCGACTGCGGAGGGTGATCACTGGTTGAGTCGCCTGAAGCGCGAGATCGATCTCCTGATCTGATGCTCTTCGATTTCTGGCACCCGCGGCGTGGAGGAGTCTCGGTTGCACCTGCTCTGGTGCCTCGCTCCACTCTCCTCCTGTCAGCCATCCGGCTGTACTGAATCGCAAACAGACCGATTCGCAGCTGGCGGTGAGTTCGAAGCCGGCCAGGATCCCCTCTTCCCGCGATTCAATCACCGCCACGCCACGGCCCGGCGGCTCCGTCCGGGAGGAAGTCGAGAAGCTCCTCCCGCCACCGGAAGAGCCATCGCCCTCCGTCGCCCAGACCGGCCAACTGAGGCATTTGCGCCTTTCGCGCCAGGATCTCGCGGCCGTGCAGCCTCTCTTCGCCTTGGAAGGTCGGCTGGTAGCGAATCGATTCGACCCGCTGGTGTCGAGATCCGAGCCGAGCCGCTCGACCATCCCGCTGGGCAAGGCCGACCTCGAGTCCAGGGCAAGTCGTAGTGGATCACTCGTTCTGCGAGTTGCAGATCCAATCCTTCCGCCGATACATCGGTGGTCAGGAGGATGTGTGGGCCCGCAGCCTGAGGTCGTTGGGTTGGAGAAAACCAGGCGAGGATGTCGTCGCGCGCCATCAGGCTCGCTCCAATTCCGGATCGATCGCCGGTGCACCAGGCCGGTCCCAACGATGCGAGGCGCCTTCGCAAATAGCTCACGGTCTCGCGATAGCAGGTAAAGACCAGGGTAACCCTGCCATCGCGCAGCACGTCTCCGAGTCGTCCCGGTTTCCTATCGGTCTCCGCCCACCAGGCGGACTCCTGCATGAGACAATCCAGTCCAGCCCCGTCCTCGAGCACCAGCTCCCCGTGCTCTTCGGCCTGTGGTAGCAGGGCCCACAACACGAGTTGCTCGTCCGCCCCGGCCGTGAATCGCCGCAGTGCGGCTCGATCCATCGGGCGCCCCGCCGCCCGCGCATCCGCTGCATGGTGGAGCAATGCCCGATAGCGCCGCAGCACCCCATGGAGAGCGGCGGGACTCGATTCCATCGCTCGATAAAGCATGTTGCGGAGGATCGAAGCCGTGCCCGGCTTCGTCGAGAGAGATAGACGGTCGAGCCCCGAGACGATCGCCGATGGCCGGTCCGTCTCCCCATCCAGGACGGTGCGTTGAGTCAGGCGTGGTCGGCCAGTGACCTCGTCCGAGCGGGTGATCACGAGCTCGCCGAGTGCGGGATGACCGGTCTCACCGCGAAGCAGCGTCGTCAGCGAGGATACGCCGTGCCACACCAGGCAATCGTCCCTGACCGCCAGCAGCAGCTGATGCGCCAGATCGATCAATCGGTTCACGATCGGAGTCGCACTGAGCAGGAGCGCATGCCGGCCTGTCAGGTAGGGCGCAAGCGTTCGGTAGCGGCGGGAACCGGGATTTCGATACCAGTGGGATTCATCCACGATCACGAGGCGAGGACGAACCGAAGGGAGTACGCCTCGACTGATGCGCTCGTGCGAGTGAGCGTCGATGGTGACGTGGAGTTGTTCAGCGGTGCGCTGCCATTGCTGGAGCAGCGCGGCTGGTGCCAGGACTACTAACCCACCGCGGCCCTGCCACAACGATCCCACGGCCAGCGCCGAGTAGGTCTTTCCGCTGCCGGTCGGGTCTGCCAGCAACGCGCCGCCGTAGCGGGTGAGCGTGCTCAAGACTCGGCGGACACCTTGGCGTTGATCTTCTCGCAGCCAGTCGGGCAGTTCCACATCCGATCGCGAAGACCGGAGACTCGCTGCGATAGCCCGGGCAATGTCTCCCGCATCGCCCGGTGGAAGGTCAGTGCCGGCCACCGGCGGTCGCGACGGAGGCCAGTGTCTCCCTGGCCGATTGCGGCAGATCCAGTAGTTCGGCGCAGTGAGCATCGATCGCGTCCTGCACGATCGCTCCTTGAGCGCCCAGCCTGGCAAGGTGCGCCAGCTTCGAATCGTCCGGAACCGAAGGCGGAAGGGGAAGCGATCCAACTACCCTCGCGTTGAATCGCGCGAAGCCACCGCGTGCCGGATCCGCTACCGCACGTGCAGCCGCGCGCATCCAGGTCGAGTTGAGCCATGCCGCCAAGGCACTCGCCTGATCGGCCGATTCGGCGGCAATGACGTAGCAGGTGTTGAGCGGAACCCGATCCCGATCCGCCGGTTCGGTAAGCGCTGCCGCCGTGAGCCGGCGGCGAATGTCGGACCAGATCACTCGAAACGGTGCCGATGCGGCGCGGGTGCGGAACAGCGTCCAGGAGGGGCCGCCTACATAGTCGGCCCGGGCTCGGAGAACTCCCTCGTGACAGGTGAAGTACTCCAAGGCGCGCCGCGGGAGCTTGCGGTAGACCCTGCCGCGCTCATCGTGAGGCCAGAGCAGGCGAATTCGATCCGTGGTGCCGAATGGGCGCACGTCCCGTCCCCGGATGCCCCAGCGAATCAAGCATCCTTCGATGAACTCCGGTGGGTCGAGGAAGATCTGATTGGCCCCGGTCTTGGCGCCTAACTGAAGCGCGAAGCGTTCGCCGAGAGCCGGATGGTTGGACCGGATGAGATCGAGAGCGTCGTGGGCCGCCGACGGGAGCAGAATCCAGGGGGCGCCACCGAGCAGCCGGCACTGAGAGACCTGGTAGCTCCCGCCGGATCCGAGAGTGGTATGGATGAGATGATCACGCGGAGCCGTAGTCTTGGAGGCAACCAGCGCGAGCGGATAGACCGTCGCATCAAAACCATTCTGCTCCGGCGTGGTGAGATCGGTCAGGCGGTGGATCGTTGTGTGCGCTGCAAGACCGCGACGGGCCGCTACACCGTAGGCCGCCGTCGCCAGCTTGGCCGGCAGGAGAAACCCCAGCACTCCTCCATCGCCCAGCAACTCCAGTCCGCGCTCGAGAAACGCGATCGCCAGATCCGGCTGGTGGGCGAAGCCGCTGCTACCGCTGTGCCACCACCGGTAGCGTGCCCCCAGGCTGTTCGCTGCGCCGGAGGAAGATCCTCGGCCCGCACCCACGGCGGGTTCCCTACCACGATGTCGAACCCGCCCTGCGAGACCACGTCTGCGAAGTGGCACTCAAACTGAAACCAGGGCACCTGCCCTTCTTCGGTGACCCGTCGCCGCAGGCGGCGGAGCCGCTGAAGTTGCTGCCGCGCCGCGCGGAGTCGCTCTCCGGTCTCTCGATCAAGCCCGCGCCGGCGGCCGAAGAGATCCGGCGCCCGCGCCTCGGCGAGACACTCGGCAACGGTAGCCTCGACTCGCGCGATTACTCCATCCAGGCACTCCAGCATGGCGGCCAGTTCTGTCTGACGCAGTCTGCGCGCCAGGTCCTGCTTGTTCTCCCCCACCGCAACGACAAACCTGCGGCGCAACTCGGCGATGGCGTGGGCCGCCGCCCTCGGCAGGAGTGGTAGCGTTGTCACCAGGCGGGCCGGATCGAGGAGGCTGTCCCCTTGTCGAATCAGCCCGTCGAGATTGGGCAAGGGTTCAACCGCTTCCGGCTCCTGTGCCGGATCGTGCGCAATTACGGCCAGCCATAACCGCAGCTCGGTGAGCCGGACCGCCATCGGGTTCAGGTCCACTCCGAACAGATTGCGGGCCAGCACCGTGCGACGGATGCGCGCGCCCGATTCGTTGCTCCCGTGCAGGTCGGCGAGTCGCTCCAGCATGCCGAGAAGGAAGGCGCCTGAGCCGACCGCGGGATCCAGTACGGTGACCTCGGCGACCAGCCGGCGGACGCTTGCATCCGGAGTTCCGAGGTGTTCCGCTGCGGTTTCCAACGAGCAGCCGAGCCGGCTCGCCAGGTAGGCTTCCAGGGTGGCATCAACCAGCTGCGAAACCAGATGCACCGGCGTATAGAATGTTCCGCTGCCATGCCGTGCCTCCGGCTCCATCACCCCCTCGAAGACTCGCCCCAGCATGTCGGGCGCCACTTCTCCCTCGGCTCCGTTCTCATTCACCGTGAACGCGAAACGCTCGAACAAATGGTCGAAGGCGTCTCTCCAGACGGCGTTGGGAACCTCGCCCCGCCATTGGCGCTCGAGAGGGTGCGGCTCAAAGAGACCGCCATTCAGGAAGGGGATTCGCCCAAAGCATCGAGCTCGGCCTCGCGCTTCGGCGCGGCGATTGAGCGTGCCGAAGAACAGTGGTTGAAACAGGTGGCGGTGTAGCTTGCGGCGACGGGCCAGACAATCATCGACGGCCTGGCGGAGGAAGTCTGGTCGCCCATCCAGCCATCCTTTGCACTGCACGAAATAGAGGAAGAGGACTCTGGTGAGGTGGAGCAGCGCGAGATGGTGGCGTTGTTCTGGCTGGAGTCTTCCGGTCAGTCCTTCGGAGAACTGTGCGACGAGTTGACGGAAGCTGGTGAAGAATCGCTTGCCCGCATCCTCCTCCTCCAGAATTTCGGCGAGGCGGAGCGCAAGGCCGAGTCCGGTTGCGGAGCCACATCGCCCGAGTCGTTCGAGCCGCTGAACTACTCTCGGGTCGGGAGAGGGCAGGGACAAAATGGCCGTGGGGCCTCTGCCGGCCGCGATGGAGACCGCCAGCGTGCGGCTCCGCTCATCGAAGGCGAGGACTCCCACCAGTTTGCCTTGGGCGATGAACCGTGCGGCGAGCCTTCGGGCTGCCAGGAGCGGCTCCCCGGTGGCGACCGCCAGCCACTCGAATCCGGCCGTGCGCCCCAATACGGAGGCGGCCGTCACCTCGAGGCTCGAGTTGACGGGCACCAGGACGCCCGGGTTCAGTTCTTCCCACAGGCTCGATTGGCCCAAGTGAGGCATCAACCCGGCAAGGTCGCGGAACCCGCGGATCCCCCCGAGGGTTAGAACCAGAGACACGGACCCTCCGCTGCGGTGGGGGTCCATGCTAGGCACGCCGGGCCGTTAACTTGGTATCCGCGTGCCGCGCTGCGAGGCGGCAAAACTGCGGCTGAACTTCAGACTACGGAGTCGATCTCGGATGGGGTCACGATTCTTGTGCGTGGCAGGATCTATTCTTGTCGGTGCTCTCCTCACTCCTCGGATCGCCCTGGCGCAGACCACTCAGATTGACAGCGCATTCTTCGCGGTGCTCAAAGGCACCGATACGATTGCGGTTGAGACCTTCGCCCGGGAAGGCCACGAGCTACGGGGTCAATTGGTCAAGGTCGCCGCGGGACGCGAGCGCACCATCTATCGGGCCGCGCTGATGGACGACGCCTCGACCCCGCTCATCAATTTCAGCGTCTGGAAGGGTGAAGACCCGCCCAACTCGCCGGCTCGGCAAATGGGACGGGTCATCTTCAAGGAGGACAGCGCGGCGGTGGACGAGGCCGACTCGCGGGGACTCCGCACCATCATGTTCCATACCCAGCGCGGAGCCATCGTGTATTTGAATCTCTCCTTTGCCCTCTTGGAGCAGGCGACGCGACGCGCCCGGACCCTGAAGCAGGATTCGGTCGCGGTGCCGTTCTTCAATCTGGGTGGCGGACAGACGCTGGATGGCACGGTCCTCCGGCTGACCGCCGATTCCGCCGCGGTCCGCCTCGGATCCGTGGAATTCCGGTTGCAGATCGATCCCGCTGGCCGCATCATGGGTGGAGCAATTCCCTCGCAGAGCCTGGTGGTATCGCGAAGCCCCTAAGGAGGGTCACCTGACCGCGGGTCAACACATTCTCCTGGTGGATGACGAGGAAGGCCTGCGGCGGATCGCCAAGCGCGCTCTGGAGCTGGCGGGCTATCGGGTTACCGTGGCGGCCGACGGAGTGCTGGCGTTGGAAGCATTTCAGGCACACAAGCAGGAGATCGCGCTCGTCGTTTCCGATATCACCATGCCGAACCTGGACGGCGTCGGTCTGCAGCAAGCGATCCATCAGCAGGGCGATCGAGTACCGTTCCTGTTTATCTCCGGCCTGCCGCCAGAGGATGTGCTTCAAGCCTCCTCCGGCATGGTGACCGACGTTCTCGCAAAGCCGTGGACCGTGGCCGAGCTGACCGAGCGAGTGAGACAGATTCTTTCACACCCATGAGGCCTTCCCCTCTGCTTCGGCCTCTCGCCGTGCTGCTCGGCGCCGGCAGCTTACTTCTCGTAGGTGCTGCGTCGGTCCATCCTGTCCTGCACGGCTCCGCCTCCGACCAGCTCGCCATGATCGGCGATACCGGTCACTGGCGCACCATTCACCTGCTCCTCTCCCTGGGGACTGGCCTCTTCATCGTCGGCCTCGGAGCCCGGGCTCTCTCAACACCCGACTCCCTGCGGCTCGAATATGGAATCGTCTTGATTGTGCTGGCGTTGGGGGAACTACTGAACGGCGTCAATATCGCCTTCATGACCGCGGCCGGCACCGAGCTCGCGGCACTCGAGCGTCAGACACCAGGCTCGACGACCCTTCTCTACCAGGGAATTCATCCCGCGACGCTGATGGCGGCACGGCTGGGGTCTTTTCTCGTCGCGATCGCGGCACTGCTCCTGGCCCGACTGGGCAGTCACGACCCGGCGGAGCCGCGCTGGGAGCGCGGGATCACGCTGGTCGCTGGGGTCGTCGGCCTCGCTGCGGTCCTGTTGCTTCCCGAGACTAACGTCGCGACCCCGATCGGGATCGGCATCATGGCCCTCTGGGGTATCGCGGCTTCGGTGCGGTTACTGCGGCAGGCGTCCTAGTAGTTCTCCATCACCATCACAGAGAGCTCATCCAGCGCCCGGTGCTCCGGCAGAACGTTGCCGTCCTGATCGAACCGGATGTTCATGGCGCACAGTTCTTCGAGAGCCGTGCTCTCCTGCGTCTTCAGGGTGAGAACATACGGCTCGCCCGCGGCCCGAATCTCGGCGAGTCGCTGAATGAGCCAATCCGGCTTGTCGGCCGCTTGTTCAAGCGACTCGACCATCTGGGGAGTGAGGGTGAGCTTCATGGCGAAGATTGAAGTTGATTGCCTAATTGCAATCTTCAGATTTCAATCACCGGTGTCTCACTACCGACTGCAGCTCTCCCTCGATCAGCTCCAGCTGCCGTTCGATGTCGTTGTGATCGAGATCGGTGTCGGGCGCGGGTACCCCGTTCTGAGAGAAGAGGGTCGCGACCAGCGCATCGGTGTAGCCCACGACGGCCACCGCGATGCCCTTGTCCAGCGTGCGATTCAGGTGAAGAATGATCGCCATCGCCTGGCGAGGACGGAGGCCCGCGAAGATCGGGGCCAGCTGGCGGGTGAGCAGTTCGCGGAGGAATTGGATTTCTTCCACGACCTCCCCCGCGGCGAGGCCACGCGCGGCTCCCACACGCCCGTAATGTTCGCAGGCGTGGAACCAGACTTCGCGCACTTCCTGGCGCATGGGCCCGACCGTCTCCACCAGCACGTCCATCAGGAGACGCAGCTCGCGTTCGACGGTGTGGGGAGGCACGTGAGGCGCGGCGGTGAGACGCACACCGAGCCAATCTGCCCATTGTGTTACTACTTTGTCCCGCAGATCGGTCATTGCACGACCGACCGTTTGTAACGTCGGGTGAGACGCTCGCAATGCCACGACTCCATGGTGTGGTGAGAGCAGCGCGACAATCTACACGGGAGCCAGAATGGGGTCAAAGGACGTTATTCGCCCTCGCATGCTGAAGGCCGGCAGCCGCATCGCGCTCATCGCGCCCGCCGGGCCGCTGCTCAATCGCGACGATCTCACCCGTGGCGAAGAGCTGTGCCGAGCGCTGGGATACGAGCCGGTGCTCTTCCCCAACGCGGGGCGCGCCTACGGCTATCTCGCCGGAACCGACGAGGAACGGCTCGCCGACCTGAATGCCGCGCTGCGGGATCCCTCGCTGGATGCGGTCTGGTGCCTCCGCGGTGGGTACGGCATGACTCGCATTCTCTCGCAGGTGGACTACAAGGCGTTGGCTCGCGCCCCCAAGGCCGTGATCGGATACTCCGATATCACGGCGCTGCTTCTCGGGATCTACCGAGAAGCTTCGGTCGTCAGCTTTCATGGACCGGTCGCGTACTCCAGTCTCTCTCCATTCTCGCGCTGGCACTTCGATCGGGTGCTGACAATGCCGGCTCCCGCCGGCCGCCTCGGACGGGTGGCCCCGCCATCCGACGTGCTGGTGCCCGGTGATCTCCGCGTCGTCACCTTGAAGAGCGGTGTGGCCGAAGGGCGCCTGCTCGGCGGCAACCTCTCCCTGTTGCAGTGTATGGTGGGCACCAGGCACCAGCCGGACTTTGACGGGGCCATTCTCTTCATCGAAGACGTGGGAGAGGCGTTGTACCGCGTGGACCGTATGTTGTCCCATCTGAAGCTGGCCGGTATTCTCGACAAACTGGCCGGCGTAATCGTGGGCCAGTTCACCGAAATGGACGAAGGGGGAGAAGACGGGGCCCTGGGCTTCGATCAGGTCCTGGCCAACTACTTCCTGCCCCTGGGTATTCCTGTGGCTTACGGATTTCCCTTTGGTCACGTCACCGAAAAGTGGACCCTCCCGGTCGGTGTGAAGGCGAGACTCGACGCAGGGGCCGGAGAAGTCGAGATCCTCGAACCGGCAGTCTCCTGATCTCGCTATGGCAAACGCAATGGCAACACCTACTCTCACGAAACACACTCTGCCGGGGTCGCTCGGTCCCATCCTGATTGATGTGCGGGCCGCGGGCCGGACATCGCCGCAACCCGCGGTCCTCGTCATTCATGGATTCAAGGGATTCAAGGACTGGGGCATGTTTCCGTCTCTCGCGGTCCGCCTGGCTCGCGCGGGCCTCTCGGCTATCTCGTTCAACCTGAGTGGCAGCGGAGTGGACGACGCGGGAGAATTCGCCTTTCCCGAAAAATTCGGCCACAACACCTTCAGCGCCGAGCTGCACGACATCGAGATTGTCCTGGAGGCGCTGCTCGCGGGCAGCCTGGGAGTGGCGCCGCCCACCTCGGTCGGGCTGTTCGGGCATTCGCGGGGTGGTGGAATGGCGATTCTCTGCGCGGCGGGCAATCCGAAAATTGGAGCGATGGTCACCTGGTCCGCGATCTCCACGGTGGATCGCTGGCCCTCACAAAAAGCGCTTTGGCGCGCGACCGGGAAGCTCGAGATCGTGAACACCCGGACCGGACAGGTGCTGCCGCTCTATACCGACGTGCTGGATGATGTGGAGCGCCACGGCCGGGCTCAGCTCGATATCCTCGGCGCCACGGGAAGGGTGCGCGCTCCCTGGCTCATCCTGCACGGCGCGGCCGACCCGACCGTCCCGGTCGCAGAAGCCGAGGCCCTCCGGGGCGAAGCGAAGGCTGACCTCGCCCGCCTGCTGATTATCCCGGAAGCCGGTCACACTATGGGCGCGGTGCACCCCTTCGCCGGCATGACGCCCCAGTTGGCGGAGGCGATTGACGAGACCGTGAAGTGGTTCGGGCGGAATCTGTGATTGAAGATTGCAGATTTCAGATTGAAGATTTGACGGAAACGTGCTGGCGGGCCAATCTTCAATCTGAAAATCTTCAATCTTCAATGATCTGAGACATGCCCATCTACGAATACCACTGCGCCGCCTGCGGCACCGATTTCGAATTGCTGGTACGGGGCGGAACCGTCGTGAAGTGCCCGTCCTGTGAGGCCAGGAAGGTCGAGCGTCGGCTCTCCGTTCCCGCGCGCCCCGCCGGTGCGCCGGCAACCGATTTCTCCAAACTCGGCCCGCCCTCCGGTGGCGGGTGTCATGGAGGAGGGTGCGGCTGCCACTGAGCCCGCTTCAGCAACTGCTCGCCAATCGGTTGGCCCAACGCCGGTCCGTGAACGTCGAGCTTCCCGACGCATCATTGGCCGGCGTTGCCGTTGTCGTGGCGCCGGATCCCGATGCGGTTCTTGCTCATCCGGCGGGCGGATCGGGTGGGAGATCCCTGGTCTGGGCACATGGGGTTGCCGGGAGGCCGATTCCAGGCCGACGACGAGGACCTGCTGGCCACCGCCATCCGGGAGACTCGTGAGGAGCTCTCGCTCACACTCAATCCAACCAGCCTGCTCGGCGTTCTCGATGATGTCTCTCCCAAGACTCCCATCCCGAGGCCAGTCGTCGTAAGGCCCTTCATCTTCGCCGTCGACGGACGACCGGCCCTTCAACCCAACGACGAAGTTGCGCTGGTTCTTTGGGTGCCGCTGACCGAACTGAGAAAAGCGGGGGTCTACCGGGAGGCTCGGATCAGAATCCGGGGGGAAGACCGCCTCTTCCCTGCCTACCACTTGGGTGACCATGTGGTCTGGGGGCTGACCGAGCGAATTCTGACTCCTCTTCTCGACCTGCTCACCGACAGGGAGATTCCTACCGGCGAATCTTGACTTTTGGCCCTGATTAACTGTAAATTAGTCTAACCTAAATTACAGGTCGGGGCTGCATGAATTCCGCACTCCTCCACGAGCCCCTCACGCGCTCGGTCGAGGACTATCTCAAGACCATCTACCGACTGTCCCAGAAGGGGCAGCCGGCCACAACTAACGATATCGCTCACCAGCTTGAGCTTTCCGCTCCTTCGGTCAGCGGGATGATCAAGCGGCTCTCCGAGCAGGGACTGCTGGAGCACATTCCCTACAAGGGCGTGGTTCTCACCCTCGAAGGCCGTCACGCCGCTCTTCGCACCATCCGCCGTCACCGAATCATCGAGGCTTACCTGGTCGCCTTCCTCGGCTACGGTTGGGAAACCGTCCATGAGGAGGCTGAGCGTCTCGAGCACGCCGTGTCCGAAATGCTGATCGAGCGCATGGCGGAAGCGCTGGGCAATCCCCGTTTTGATCCGCACGGAGATCCGATCCCGGATCCTGATGGATCGGTCAGCGAGCTGATTTACACCCCGCTGAGTGAAATCCCCGCCGGAGAGTCGGTGGAGATTCGTCAGGCGGACACCAGTCAGCCCGACCGTCTGCGCTACATCGCCTCGTTCGGGCTCAAGCCCGGCACCCGTGTCACTGTCGTAGACCGTCAGCCCTTCCGGGGACCCATCACGGTTCAGGTCGGCGGCCAGAGTCATATCCTCGGTCACGAAATCGCCATGCTGCTGCTCTGTGCTCGGCCGCAGATCGCCTCATGACCACGATTCCCGCTCCAGTCCAGGATCAGGTAGCGTGGCGCTATCCCCGCCGCAGCCCCAGTCTGCCGGAGGCGCACCACTCAATCACCGTCCCCAAGGGCGTGAGCGTTCTGCGCAAGATGCTCGCGTTCGCCGGACCTGGTTACATGGTGGCGGTGGGCTACATGGACCCCGGCAACTGGGCCAGCGACCTGGCCGGAGGCGCCCGTTTCGGCTACTCCCTGCTCAGCGTCATTCTGCTATCCAACCTGATGGCGATCCTGCTGCAGTCGCTCGCCCTCAAGCTGGGAATCGTCACGGGGCGAGATCTCGCCCAGGCCTGCCGCGATCACTACTCGCGGCCGGTCAGCTTCGTGCTCTGGGTCTTGTGTGAGATCGCTATCGCGGCGTGTGATCTGGCCGAGGTGATCGGATCGGCGATCGCGCTGAACCTGTTGTTCGGCATTCCGCTCATCTGGGGCGTGTGCCTTACCGCGCTCGATGTACTGCTGATCCTGCTCCTGCAGAACAAGGGATTCCGCTACCTCGAGGCGTTCGTTATTTCGCTGGTCATCACGATCGGCCTCTGCTTCGCCGTGGAGCTGGTGCTGGCTCGGCCGGCCATCGGTGCGGTGATGGGCGGTTTGGTCCCTACCACCCAGATCGTGACCAACCCGATCATGCTGTACATCGCGATCGCCATCCTCGGCGCGACCGTAATGCCGCACAATCTCTACCTGCACTCTGCCATCGTGCAGACTCGCAAGGTGGGTCCCGAGCCGGCCGCGAAGCGGGAGGCCATCAAGTACGCCACGATTGATTCCACCCTGGCCCTGCTGTTCGCGTTCTTCATCAACGGGGCGATTCTGGTCCTGGCCGCGGCGGCGTTCCACAACAGTGGCTATCAGGAAGTGGCAGACATCGGGGACGCCTACAAGCTGCTGACCCCGCTGCTGGGCACCTCGGTGGCGAGCTTTCTCTTCGCCCTGGCGTTGCTCGCCTCGGGGCAGAACTCCACCATCACCGGCACCCTCGCCGGGCAGATCGTGATGGAGGGCTTCCTCGACATCCGGCTCAAGCCGTGGCTCCGCCGGCTGATTACCCGGCTCATCGCGATCATCCCGGCCGTGATCGTGACTGCGCTCTATGGCGAGAAGGGCGTGGGCAGTCTGCTCATCCTGAGCCAGGTCATCCTGAGCCTGCAGCTCTCCTTCGCGGTAGTGCCGCTGGTGCTCTTCACCAGTCAGAAGTCCAAGATGGGGGACTTCGTGAACGGGCGCGGCGTGGCCGCGCTGGCCTGGAGCGTTACCGCGGTCATCGTCTGCCTCAACGCGTGGTTGTTGTTGACGACGTTCCGTGGTTGGATGAGTTGAGTCTGGCGGGAGGGCGGGATGGCGGGAAGGCGGTCGGATTGGTCGGCGGAATTGAAGCCGGTCTGTCTGTCCGCCCTCCCGCCCTCCCGCCTTACCGCCTGATCTCGACCCTGTCCGTCTCGTCCGTCCTGATCGCCCTGTTCGTCTCTCCCCTGTCCGCCCAAACGCCTCCTTCTCTCCCACCAATCTCCGACAACAGCTTCCTTGTCGAAGAGGCCTACAATCAGGAATCGCGGGTCGTGCAGCACATCAGCACGTTCAGCCGCGGATCCGACGGTGGGTGGATCTACACCTTTACCCAGGAGTGGCCGTTCCGGGGGATGCGGAATCAGCTGAGCTACACGATCCCGGCACTCCACAATAACGGCACCGGGGTCGGCGATATCCAGCTCAACTATCGCCTGCAGGCGCTTGGGAATCCCGATGCGCCCGTCGCACTGGCGCCGCGGCTCACGGCGATCCTGCCGACCGGCTCCAGTTCGGAGTCTCGCGGTTTCGGCAGTGCCGGTCTGCAGGCAGCCCTGCCCGCCAGCATCCATCCGGTGCCGGCGTTGGTCTTCCACCTGAATGCGGGCGTCACCTGGCTTCCCAACGCCAAGAACCCTTCAGGCCGGGAGGCATCCACCACGAGCTACAACCTCGGCGCCAGCGCAATCTGGTTGGCCAAGAGCAGGATCAACTTCCTGTTGGAATGGGTCTGGCTGGATGCCGAACTGGTGAATGCGAACGGCGGTACTCGGCGGGAGCAGGCGATGCTGCTGAATCCAGGCGTGCGGGTCGGATTCGACTTCAAGAGCGGACTACAGATCGTTCCCGGCGTGGCCTACACGGTGGGAGTCGGGCCCAGCGAAGATGTAGAAGCCTTGTTCTTGTATCTCGAGTTTAGAGCACGGGTTTTAGGTTGTGGGTTACTCCCTCAACGCCTCGAGCAACCTCACCAGCCGCTGATTCCGTGCCTCGGTGAGCTCCGGTAGATGGGCCGCGTAGGCGTTGCCGACTAGCCGCATCAGCCGGAGCCGATCCTCGTCGCTCAGATGTTCAAACTTGGCCAGCGTAGTCCATTGGGCCTCGCTCTCCGCGAGGAGCCTGGAGAAGTAGACGTCAGCGCCTTCTTCGCCCGCGTTGATCACGTGTTCCAGGTGAGGGCCTGAAGCCGCCCAGATCAACGCCGGTCCCACCGAGAGTGCCCGATCGACGTCTTCCACATCGAGCGCACCCTCGAGCACCAGGTAAATGCATTCCCGCCACACCGCCGCCGCGACCCGGCCCAGGATGTTCCCGGGGACTTCCTTCTGAAGCACGATCGGGGCGCGTCCCAGCATGCTCAGCCAGAACCGCAGGTCTTCGATGCAGGCGGGGTCGGTGTTGGGTCCAGAGACGACTTCGACCACGGGGAGTAGCTCGACCGGGATTGAGCGGGTGGGCGACCATCACCCGGTCCTGGTTGGCTACTCGGGCGCACAGCTGAGAGAGTGGGAAGGAGCTGCTGCTGGTGACGACGGCGGCCCTGCGAGCATACCTGCTCGATCTGCTCCAGCAGCTTCTGTTTGAGGTGGAGTTCATCGTTACCCGCTTCGATGATCCAGTCGGCGTCGGTCACCGTTTGCAGCAGGCTCTTGCCGATTCGCATCTCGTTCAGCGCCGACTCGGCGATGCTGGCCTCGGCCCTTCGCAGCCGAACCAGCGTCTCTACCCGATCACCGATTTCCTGTTCGGCACTCGTCAGAGTGCCGGAGTCAGGGTCGAAAATCGCCACGGGCCAGCCGGCGCCGATCGCGAGAGCCGCCCACCCGCGGCCGACCTCGGTGGCACCGATGACCGCGACTCGAGGTGTTTCGAATCGGTTCATGGATATCTGAGGATAACGCTGGACCTGACGGCGGCCAAGGAGTCTAAAGGCCAATTCGTGCGCTGAGCGACCCGGTGAAGTAGCGGAAGGCGCCAATCGGCTCTGATCACGAGTCTGAACAGGGAATCCGAGCTACTCAACCGTCCCTTGTCGGAGTGCTACATATCCGAGGCCGACTTTCGCGTCGAGATTGCGGGTGCACAGGCGGTCAGCCTGACCGAAGCGCTCGCCTGCCTGAGTGATCGAATCGGAACGAAGAAGCGTATAGCCCTGGGCCACGAGGGTGCCGGCTCGGGGTGGGCAAGGGGTCTGGGCCACCCCGGTTTCCCAGAGGCCCGCAAGGGCAAGCGTGACGACCCACGCGAGCGGTATCCGGTGTAGATTCGAGGCCATGCCGTTGGGTGAATCATCAACCGCCGCCATTCGCTGAGCAAGCTATCGGAGCCGGCCAGCCCATGACCGATACCGCACTCGAGACTACTCGAGCCTTGGGGCGCCAACTGATTGATGAGTTTGGCAAAGGATGGAGTCGAGCCAAGGTCGACCAGATGATGGCCGTCTTCGCCCCCGACGCGGTTTTCGTGGAAACTCCCTTCTCTGAGCCGATTCGCGGTGACGCGGTGAGAGCCTATTGGGCAGACATGCCCGCACACCAGTCGGAAATCACCTTCACCTCGGGCGAGATTTTCGCGGCAGGGCCGTGGTTTTCGACAGAGTTCAAGTGCGTCTTCCGCCGGCGCCGGACCGGGGAGTGGGTCGATGCCCGGGGGGCGATCTTCTGTGAGACCAACGGCGACAAGATCACTGAGATGCGGATGTACTGGCACCGTCAGTAAGGGGTAGAACCATAGAGGGAGCGCGTCCGGTGGATGCCGGCCAGCAGGGTCCGTAAGTGCAGCCACGGAGGACACTTGCCTTCGCCGACTGTCCTGAACCAAATCCAACGTTGCCGGCAGCTGATTCGTAAATTCAATTAGGACTGTAGTTTGAAGGGTGGCATGGGGATCGCATTCCGACAGTTGGCTGTCTCCCTTTTGCCCCGTCTCACTTTGGCACCGAGGACGCCATGCTCCTCGCACTGATGCTGTCGGCGCTCACTGCCGACCCCGGTTCTGCAACGGTCCCGCCTACGCGGGCCGTCACGACTGTTCGAGTTTCCCTCAACAAAGACGGTTATTACGCCCTGGGAGACCAGGTCACGGTCAGAGTCAGCTCGTCGGAAGACGGGTATCTGATCGTGTTCCGCGCCACGACCCGAGGCCGCGTGCGGGTCCTGTTCCCGCTCGACCCTGGGCTCGACAACTTCGTGCGCGGCGGGAAGACCTACGACGTGCTCGGGCGGGGAGGGAAGGAGTCGTTCCGGGTGGATGACGAGCAGGGCTCTGGCGTCGTCTATGCGGCCGTCTCCGAGGAGCCACTGCAGTTCGAACAGTTCATGCGAGGAGACCACTGGGATTACCGGGCCTTCGAGGATTATCAGGTATCCGACGATGCGGAAACCACGTTCGGAGACCTGATGGAAAAGATGGCCTCGACAGGGCGGTACCAGTATGACTTGGTGAGCTACCATGTGGCGGGGAACGACTACTCCGCAGACAACAATTACAACTCCAACGACTACGACCACGACGGGCACTATCACTACGACGGCTCCGCCGGATTCTATGCCCCGTGCTTTGGTTGCAGCCCGTATTACGGCAGCGGCTTCAGCTTCAGTATCGGCTTCGGGTTCGGAGCGCCACCGTTCTATCCGTACTACTACGCTCCGTTCTACCCCGCTTACTACGGGTACTACCCGTATTACGGCTACTACCATCCGTACTACGCCTACGTTCCGTACTACTACCGGGTGATCAACCCCTACTACGGCTACAATCCGTACTACTACCGGGGCACTTACGGCTACATGCCGGGCGGCCCGAATTACGGCGGTCGTCCGCCCTACGGGTTCAAGCCAGGACTCCCGGGATCTCCGGGTGGCCCGGGAACTCCGGTCGGCTATCGTCCGCGGTTCACCGCAACTGGAAGAGACCCGCGTGGTGGTGTTCCGACGATTGGCATAGCTCCACGCGATCGTCGCAACCCTGATATCGGTGGTCGCGGCGATGGCAGGACAGTGATCCGTCCGGTGTCGTCCGGCGGAATGGGGTCCGGAGACAGCCCGAGACGCCGGGTTGGCGTGGATGATCGCTCACCGCGTCCTGCGCCGCGGACGACTACAACGACTCGTCCGGGCGGTCCGACACCGAGCACGTCTCCCAGCACCGCCAGGCCGAGTGACGGTTCGAATCGCTCTGGCGGATCTGCGCCCAGCACCGGCACCTATCGGCCCCGGACTCGGGTGGAAGATCTCTCGCCGGCTGACCAGGTCTTCGACTCGTAGCGCGCCGTCGCCGCAAACCGATGGATCGCCGCGCTACTCCTCACCTCGTCAGGGTGATCCGGTGAGGCCATATCCCTCCCAAGGTCGCGATCCTCGCCGGGCTGCACCTTCGCGAGATGGCTCGCCGTCCTACCAGCCGCCGGCGCGTTCGAGTGGTCAGCCCAGTTATGGCGGCCGGCCGAGCTCTAGCGGGCGGCCCAGTGGTCAGCCCAGCTATGGCGGTGGTCGCCCCAGCTACAGCGGTGGTGGTGGCGGCGGTGGTCGGCCGAGCTACGGCGGCGGAAGTTACGGCGGTGGAGGCTATGGTGGCGGGCGGGTGTCGAGCGGCGGTGGTGGGAGACCGCGTTGAACGTACGGCAAGTAAGAACTACCTCTCGGGGCGGCCTCAGGCCGCCCCGTTTGCGTTCCTAGCTGTGTCTCCGCACGTAGTCGAGGCCCCACTCGAGATATTCGGCCGATCGCAATCCGACCTTCATCGCCGTCGCCACCGCGTCCTCCTCTGTCCATTCCCTGGTCGAGCATGAGATGCGCGATCAACGCCCCACCCACCCGGTTTCCACTCCCGCAGTGCATGAAGATTTGTTTCTCCCCTTTGTCTCGCAGGACCTTGAGAATGCGCTCGAGCGTCGCGTCGTTCAGCCGCCCCGCGCTGATCGGCACGTTCACGTACTCCATCCCGAGCTGCGCCACCTTCGCCGGTTCGTCGATGGGACGCGGCTCCATTGGCTCCCGCAAGTCGAGAATTACCGAGACACCGGCGGCTTTCATGGCCTCCAGTTGCGATGTCCCGGGTTGGCCGCCAGTCACCAGCCCGGTGATCGGCTGGCAGGCATTGGCGACTCCGCTGATGGCTTCGAGTAGGGTTGGCATGGCAGGTTCATTGGAAACGGAAGAACTATCTTCCGTGAGGGGAGGACGTGAGGAGTAGGTCCTTAGGCCTAAACTCGGTACTCGGTACTAGGTACTTAGTACTATGGATCACGAAAGGGGAAGGGGTGATCTGGTACATCGCGCTGGGTAGTGCGCTCGGAGGAGTCGGCCGATACTTGCTCGGCGGCCTGATCCAGGACTGGAGTGGGAGCTCCTTCCCCGTCGGCACGCTAATCGTCAACATCAGCGGGTCGTTCCTCCTGGGACTCATCAGTGGGTACGCCCTGGAATCCGCGGCAATCAGCGCCGAAGTCAGGGCATTCCTGACCATCGGGATTTGTGGCGGATACACCACCTTCTCCACCTTTTCTCTCGAAACCGTCAACCTGCTCCGCGACGGCGACTATGCGAGAGCTGCATCCTACCTGCTGCTGAGTGTCCTGATCTCTCTGGCGGCGGTATTCATGGGGCTCGCTGCCGGGCATCAGATCGTCCTGCTCCGGCGAGGCGGATGAGATATGCACGGACTGACGGGTGAGCGGGTCCTCATGCGGATTCACATCGGCGAACGCGACCGTCACGACGGGAAACCGCTCTATGAAGCGATCGTGAACCTGCTTCGCGAGAGACATTATGCGGGCGCCACCGTGACTCGTGCGGTCATGGGCTTCGGGGCGACAGCGCGGCTCCACACCGACAAGGTGCTGCGTCTCTCAGTGGACCTGCCTATCGTGGTGGAGTGCGTGGATACCGAGGAGAAGATCCAGGCCATTCTTCCTGAGCTGGACCAGATGATCGGCGGCGGACTGATCACTCTCGAGAAGGTGAAGGTGATTGTCTATCGGGCAGAGTGACCCCTTAAATTCCCATCATGCTCACCCTCGCCATCGCGCAGTTCCGGCCCGATAAAGGAGCGTACGCCAGGAACCTGGCGCGCCTGGGAGAGGTGTTCAAAGAGGTCGGGAAATGGCCTGATCCGCCCGGGCTGGTTGTCGCTCCGGAGTCGGCGTTGACCGGCTATTTCCTCGAAGGTGGAGTGCGGGATCTCGCCCTGCCCGCCGAGCAGCTCTTTCAGGATCTCGCCCGAGTTCACGCCGAGTCAGGTGCTCCCCCACTCGACATTTCGCTCGGCTTCTACGAGGTCTATCGCAATCACCTGCACAATTCGGCGCTGTATGCAAGCCTCGGCGGTGGCGACGCGGGAATTCGCCACGTGCATCGCAAGGTGTTTCTCCCGACCTACGGGGTGTTCGACGAGGAGCGGTTCGTCGAGCCGGGGCAGGAAGTCGCCGCATTTGATACCCGCTGGGGCAGGGCAGCCATGTTGGTTTGCGAAGACGCATGGCATTCGCTGACTCCGACTCTCGCGGCTCTGGATGGGGCACAACTCATCATCGTTCCCAGTGCTACTCCGGCTCGTGGCATCACCGCGCCTGGCAACGGAGGCAGGCCCGCCAACCTCGATCGCTGGGATCGGTTGGCACAGGGGATTGCCGAGGAGCACGGCGTATTCGTCGTGGTAACTCACCTGGTCGGTTTCGAGGGGGGGAAGGGATTTGTTGGAGGGTCCGTGCTGGTCAATCCCCGAGGCCAGGCGATAGTTCACGCTCCGCTGTTTGAGCCCGCTACCGTCCCGGCTGTCATCGACTTCGAGGAGATCACTCGAGCCCGGGCCGAGACGCCGTTGCTATCTGACCTCAGGCTTCGGCTGCCGCACTTGCTCGCGTCGCTGGCGGAAACCAGGGATGGGGGAAAGGAAGACGGGGACGAGCCCGAGGCGCCGGGGGTGAAGAGCGCCGTCGCGACTCCTTCACGGAAGGTCTCGCGTCCGCCGCGACCGGTGGATTCTCTGGCGATCGATCCCGGCCTCACCCGCCGCTGGCTCGTGGAATTCATCAGAGATGAAGTTCAGCGGCGGCGCCGGTTCTCCAACGTGGTCATCGGCCTCTCGGGCGGCGTGGACAGCGCGCTGGTCGCCTTCCTGGCCGCCGAGGCCTTGGGCAAGGAAAATGTTACTGCCGTGCGAATGCCCTACCGAACCTCGAGTCCCGACAGCCTGGAGCACGCCCAGCTGGTGATAGACCAGCTGGGAATTCGGAGCCGGACGGTGGATATCAGCGCCGCGGTGGATGGACTCGTCGCCGCGATAGGAGGCGACTCGTCGCCTTCCCGCAAGGGAAACGTCATGGCCCGGATGCGAATGATCACGCTCTTCGATCTCTCCGCAGAGCTTGACGCGTTGCCGCTGGGAACCGGAAACAAGACCGAGCGGTTGCTGGGCTACTTTACCTGGCACGCCGACGATTCACCGCCGGTCAATCCGATCGGCGATCTGTTCAAGACGCAGGTCTGGGCGTTGGCCCGCTTCGTCAAGGTGCCGGAAGTGATCGTCACCAAGCCCGCGAGCGCCGATCTGATCAAGGGGCAGACCGACGAAGGCGATTTCGGAATCTCCTATCCCAAGGCAGACCAGATCCTCCACGGCCTCTTGACCGGACTCCGTCCGGAAGAGATCGTCGCCCAGGGACTGACCCGGGAGGAGGTGGAGCTGGTCCGCAAACGCCTCGAGTCCACTCACTGGAAGCGCCGCCTGCCGACCGTGGCCATGCTGTCGCAGACGGCGATTGGGGAGTATTACTTGAGGCCGGTTGATTTCTAAGGGCGTGAGCGGTGAGCGGTAAGCGGTGAGCGGGCAGTCAGCGAGTCGCTTTCTTTCCAGTCTCGCGATGAAGCAGTCCTAGCAGCAGTCGCTGGGATCGTTGAGAACTGGCTTTGATTTGCTCGATTTCGTCCCTTTCATTCGGCAGGAACTCGGCTAAATGCTCAAGTAGCTCATTGGTCTCGATTGCAGATCCGTAGGCGATACGCAGGTGACGGCAGAACAACGATGGTCTGGAAAGCGCATACCCTTCGGCAATATTCAACTGTACCGATAGAGCGAACGTTGTAGTTGGTCATAGACGGCCTTCAGGTGAGGTCGCCAATGGGTCTGTGCGAGGAGGATAACTCTCTGGCTGACCTTTCTAGCTTCCTGCCAGGCGAACAAGCTGGTATGGTCTCTCATGGGTTCACCAATCCAAGCAGGTGAACATGGCTATCCAAGCCACGCAATTGAGGACCCAAAACGCCGCCCGCTCACCGTTCACCGCTCACCGCTCACCGAACATGACGCCCGACTCTCACCCCATGTCCTTCAGCCGATCCGAGCTGACCTCGCTCGTGATGCCTCACATGCAGAATGTCCTGGGTGATCTGTTCGGCGGGCATCTGCTGGCGATGGTGGATCAGGCCGCCGCGGTGGCGGCGATACGGCATGCGGGTGGTCCGGCGGTCACGGCGAGGATGGATCGGGTGGATTTCCGGGAGCGGATCCCCGTCGGCGCTCTGGTCACCTGTGCCGCCGCCGTGGACTATGTGGGCAACTCCTCCATGCACGTCTCGGTGGACGTCTTCGCCGAGAACGTCGCCACGGGTCATCGGCGCCACACCCATACCGCCTCGGTCATCTTCGTCGCGATCGATGAGAACGGGAAACCCAAGCGGGTTCCGCGGCTCATTCCCGAGACTCCGGAAGAACAGGAACGCTACGATCGGGCCCGGCTCATGGCCGAGAAGAGGCAGGCGTGAGTACCGGCAAGGTGGTGCTGGTCCTGAGCGGGGGAGGGGCCAGGGCGGCGGCGCAGATCGGCGTCATGCAGGCGCTGCTAGCGGGTGGCATCGCGCCCACGAACTTCGTCGGCACCTCGATGGGTGCGGTGATCGCGGCGATGTTCGCCTCGGGCATGTCTCCCGATGAGGCGATCCTCCGCGTGGGCGGACTGGAAAACCGGGATGTGGTGCACGCCAGCCGGTTGTCCCTGCTCCGAGGTCTCTGGTCTCGAAAGATCCTCGAGGAGGCCCCGCTCCGGGCCGCGATCAAGCGCCTGGTCCCCGCGGAACGATTCTCCGACCTCAGGTACCGGCTCACGGTGACTGCCACCGACATCGATTCCGGCGGTCTCATGTGCTTCGGCGAGGGCGGCGCCGAGGCGCCGCTGCAGGACGCGTTGTACGCGAGCTGCGCATTGCCTCTGTTCTATCCTCCGGCAAATATCGGCGTTCGCCGCTTCGCCGATGGTGGCCTTCGTGCTGTGCTGCCGCTTCAGGTGGCGGCCTGGTTCGAACCGGGCTTGGTAGTGGCGGTGGACGTTGGCCCCGGGTTCGACGAGACCCCGCCGGTCGACGGACCGAGTTTTCCACCGGTGGTCGAAACCCACAACAACAGCACCCGGATCCTGATGGCGAACCAGACCGCCCAGGCGATCTCGCTCTGGAAGCTCACGCCCGATCGTCCGCCCCTGGTCTACATCCGTCCTCCCGCCGAGCGTGGTGCTACCTTCCGTCTCGACCTGATCCGGCGCTATGTGGAGGAGGGTCGTGAGGCGGCCCTGAAGGCATTGTCGGACTTGATTCCGTCGTGAGGGTGAGCAGATTCGGAATTACCTATTAACCTGATTCGGGCAATGCGCGCTTCTGAAGTGATGGTTCCAAATCCTTTCGTCGCTGTCGCCAATGCATCAGCGAGCGAAGTGGCGATCATGTTCCGCAGCCGCAATATCTCCGTGGTGCCGGTGGTGGACGACCATCGCACCCGGCGCTTCCTCGGCGTCCTGAGCGATCGCGATCTGGTGACCCGCTGTCTCGCGGCGGGGAACGATCCCCTGTATACCCGGGCCGATGCGCTGATGCGTACCGACAGTTGCGTCGTGAATCCGGATCAGGATCTCGAGGGATTCGTCTTGAAAATGAACCAGGACGCCAGCGAGTCTCATCTGCGGGCGACCATCACCGTGATCGACGGCGACCACCGGGTCGTGGGCTTCATCAGCCACCCCGAAGATGTCGCCGGGATCACCATCATCTGGTCCTGACGTGGGAACCCCCAGGATCTTCACCGTGGCCGAGGCAGAGAGGACCTTGCCGTTGGTGCGCCACATCGTGGGAGATCTGCTGCTGGCGTATCCGCGAGTGGCGCGAGGCGCTGGCGCGCTACGAACTGCTCACCGGGCCGGCCCGCGCCGAGTGGGGTGAGACCCAGGAACTGCTGGCCGCGCGCGAGGCGGTGACCAGCCAAGCCGAGCGAATCCACAAGTACCTGGAGGAGCTCGATCAGATCGGGTGCGTGTTCAAGGGATTCGAGGCAGGGCTGGTGGATTTCTACGCCCTGCGCGAGGATCGTCTGGTCTTTCTCTGCTGGAAGCTCGGCGAGGAGCGGATCACCCACTGGCACGACATCGACGCCGGCTTCGCCGGACGCCATCCGATTGACAACACCATGCTCAGCGAGACGATTGCCTGATGCGAATCTGGATTCTGCTGCATATCGCGGGCTTCGTGGCCTGGATGGGTGGGGGCTTTTCGAACATGCTGATGGGCATCATGGCACGGCAGGAGGATCGCGCGACCCAGGGTGCTATTGCCCGCCTGCAGGCCCAGGTGGGTCGCCGGCTGATGGGGCCGGGGGCGCTGGTCGCCGTGATCTCCGGCGTGTACCTCAGCATCGTCGTCATGCGCTCGGGCACCACGCCATCCGCCTGGCTCATGCTCATGCAGGGTGCCGGCCTCGTGGCCGCACTCATCGTGCTCTTCGTTCTGCTGCCCAACGGCGCCCGACTGGGCAGAACCAACCCGACCGGCCAGACCGCACCGCTGTTCGACGCGCTGAAGAAGCGGCAGGCGATCGCGGGGAGTATTGCGGGGACGCTGGGTCTCTTGGCCCTGCTCGGGGGAGTGTTTTCGAAATACTGAGTACCGAGTACCTAGTACCGAGTACCTAGAATGCCAGACCGTAACTCGATCTCGTGAGGAACTCCGAGGATAGGGCCCCGCTGCTTACTCGGTACTCGGTACTAGGTACCCGGTACTCTAACAGGCACAATGCTGTTCGTCGCCCCCGCTCCCAGCTCACCGCGCGTCCCCTGTCCCCAGCAGTAGACTCCGCCGCTCGTCGAATTGCCGCAGTAGGTCGCCGTTTCGCCCCAGATCCGGGAGAACTCGACTCCGCCGCCTACGGCGACCGGCGTGTCGAAGCGGAAGGTGCTCCCGATCGGCGTGGTTCCGACCTCGCCAGCTCCGTTGACGCCCCAGCAGTAGGGATCTCCCGCCGCGGTGAGACCGCACTCGGTGACCCGGGCTGATTCGATCGTCTCGAACTTGAGGGAGGTGTTCACCGGGTTGGGGACGTAATACTTGAGGTCGCCGGAGTTGAGCAGTGGCAGCACGTCGATCCCCCAGCACCACGGAGTCCCGTCTCCGGTGAGCCCGCAGGTGTGAAGTCCGCCGGCACTCACCTGCCGGAAGCGAAGACCGCCCGCGACCGGAAGAGGCTCCTCGACATACTCGATCACACTGTCGGCGCCGAGCTGGCCCTGGTGGTTGATGCCCCAGCACCAGGCCTGGCCGTCATCGGTGAGGCCGCAGGCATGGCCGCTGCCGCTGACGCTGATTCGCGCGAAATGATGGCCCCCGGAGACGGCGACCGGCGCTCGACTGCAGGGACCATCGGGACAATTCTCCGGCGCCGGAGTTCCCAACTGGCCGAAGTCGCTCAGTCCCCAGCACCATGCCGATCCGTCGGCGGTGAGGCCGCAGGTCTCCTGACCGCTCGCTGCGAGGGTGGTGAAGACGATGTTGCCGGCTACGGGAGTCGGTGAGGTCGCGCAGGGAGAGCCTCCGCAGTCTCCCGTTGCCGCGCTCCCCCCGCCGAGTTGACCGTTCTGGTCCAGTCCCCAGCAGAGGGCGGCACCCTGAAGAGTGAGGCCGCAGGTGTGATACTTCCCGGCGACGAGTGCGGTGAAGATGTTTTGTCCGCTGACGAGTGCCGGACCGGCCTTGGCGGGCGTTGAATCTCCACCCAACTGGCCTTCGGATCCTCGGCCCCAACAGACGGCGAGACC
The DNA here is from genome assembly GCA_963821525.1 of uncultured Gemmatimonadales bacterium. Lineage (GTDB taxonomy): Bacteria > Gemmatimonadota > Gemmatimonadetes > Gemmatimonadales > GWC2-71-9 > DATBGE01. The sequence goes on from CAWGED010000007.1 coordinate 60,188, forward strand.
GGATCCGTCAATCACGCAGTTGTGGGCATCTCCTGCGGCGACGGTGGTATTGATCGGGTCGAGACCGGTGAATCCATCGTCGGAATTACTGGTCCCCTCGCAGGCGAGGAGCGTGACAAGGGCCAGGGCGAGTTGGCTACGACAGGGAATCATGGGCTAGTCCAGGGATGATGTGGCCGGCTGCCACCTCCTTCCTGACGCACAGACCGCCCTGACCGGACACATCCCGCAGCGCGCGATCCGGGCAGTACAGACTCGCGCTCCCAGTTCCATGATCGCCTGGTTGAAGGTCCAGGCTGGGTTGCCTCGTTTGGGCACCAAGGCCTGGGCCGTGTTCCAAATCTTCCGAAAGCCCCTGGACCCGGAGGCCCGCGGATGGAAGGCACGGCGAATCACCCGCGCCACGTTGGTGTCCACGGTGGGCGTTGCGTGCTCGAAGGCGAAGCAGGCGACCGCACCGGCGGTGTATTGCCCGACACCGGGCAGTCGCTTGAGCGATTCCAGGTCGTCCGGGACCCTGCCGCCGTGATCCGCCACGACGACCTGAGCCAGCCGGTGCAGGTTTACGGCACGCCGGTAGTAACCCAGTCCTTCCCAGCTCTCCCGCACCTTGGCCGGATGAGCGCGCGCGAGGGCGTGAATCGTGGGATAACGCCGGAGAAACTTTCCGTAGTAGAGCTCGACCCGCGACACCTGCGTCTGCTGGAGCATGAACTCGGAGACCAGTACTTCATACGGATCGCGCGTGTTGCGCCAGGGGAGGTCGCGACCGGTACGCCGGTACCAGCGGGTGAGGCGGTTGCGGAAGGTCTGGTATTCGGGTGTGGGCATGGTCGCAGCCAAAACCATAAGGCAGGAGGGTACGGTGTGCTATCTGCCGGTACGCTGTAGCTTATAGCCCATGACCGCACCGTCCACCACGCTGGATCTACGGCGCCCCGTCGGCAAGTATGTCCTGAGCGCCCTGGCGCACGTCGGCCGGCTGAGCCTGATGGTCGGGGAGATGGCCCGGAACATCGGTGAGTGGCGAATCTGGCTGCCCCGCACCATCACCGAAATGTGGAATATCGGCGTCGGGAGCTTTCCGATCGTGGTGTTAGTCTCCGGCTTCGCCGGCGCCGTGACAGCTCTGCAGACCGGCTATCAGTTCAGCGGCAACATCCCCTACTACGTTGTCGGCACGCTCATCGTCGAGTCCATCGTGCTCGAGTTGGGCCCGGTGCTGACGGCGCTGGTGCTGGCGGGCCGAATCGGGGCCCGCTACGCGGCCGAGCTTGGCACCATGCGGGTGACCGAGCAGATCGACGCGCTGGAGACGCTGGGGCGCTCACCCGCCTCCCACCTGGTCATCCCCCGTGTGCTGGCCGGGGCGATCATGATTCCGGTGCTCGTGGTCATCGCCAACGTGGTCGGTGTCTACGCGGGCTGGGTCTCGGTGCAGGCCGTCCTGCCGGTGACCGATGCCGACTTCACCTATGGTGCCCGGGTCTTCTGGCGTCCGTTCGACGCGTACTACTCGATCATCAAGGCGTTCGCCTTCGCCAATTGTATCACCATCATCTCCTGCTACATGGGATTCAACACCCAGCAGGGTGCGGAGGGCGTGGGGAAATCCACCACCGGGGCCGTGGTCTCGAGCTGCGTCATGATTCTGCTGCTCGACACCATGCTGGCCAAGCTGCTGCTCAACCAATGATCGAACTTCGCGACGTATACAAGCGGTTCGGGACGCAGGTGATCCTGGACGGGGTGAACCTGACGGTGAAGGAGGGGGAGACCCTCGCCTTGCTCGGGCCCTCAGGAACGGGTAAGAGTGTTCTCCTCAAGCACATCGTGGGACTGATCCGGCCCGACAGGGGACAAGTCATCGTGGACGGGAAGGAGGTTCGCAAGCTCAACCGTCATGACCTCCGGGATTTGCGGGAGACTATCGGTTATGTCTTTCAGAACGGCGCCCTGTTTGATTCGCAGTCGGTCTTCGAGAATATCCGGCTGGGGATCACTGACGAGGCGAAGTATCTGGACGACGACTATTGCCACGAACGGGTCACGCGTTGCCTCAAGATGGTCAACCTCTCGCCCGAAACTGCCGACAAGTATCCGGCGCAACTATCCGGAGGGATGCGGAAGCGAGTGGGGATCTCGCGCGCCATTGCGGGCACTCCCAAGTACCTGCTCTATGACGAACCGACCTCGGGCCTCGACCCGGTCAATTCCGACATCATCGACGACCTGGTGAAAAGCCTCGCCGACGAACTCGGTGTCACCAGCATCATGGTCACCCACGACGTGAAGGGATCCTTCCGGACCGCGGACCGGATAGCCCTCCTCACCCATGGAAAGATCGTGCAGATCGGCACCCCCAAGGAGTTCATGGCCTCGACCGTGCCCGAAGTTCGCGAGTTCCTGGAGCGAGACTTCGGCAACGTCACCTTCGCCGCCTGAGTAGCCAATGGATCTGAACTACAAGCAGGAAATTGCCGTCGGCACCCTGGTTCTGGTCGGCATCGCGCTCTTCATCGCCGGCACCACGTGGCTCAAGGGGACCAAGATCGGCCGGGAACGCCTGGTCCGGGTCGAGTTCGCCGATGTCGGGTCGCTCAAGGTCGGTGGCGACGTGACGGTCTCAGGAGTGTCCCAGGGCAGGGTGAAAAGGATCGAGCTGGAGCCCAACAGCCGGGTCCTGGTCTCCTTCAGCGTGCCGCCCACGGTGGTGCCCAAGGTGGATGCCACGGCCAAGATCTCGGCGGGATTCTTCAGCGCCGATTCCCGGGTGCTGTTCAATCCGGGCAGCGATGGCGCTCCCGCCCTTGCGGAGGATCAGGTGCTTCAGGGAGCGATGGACGAGGGGATCACCGGCAAATTCGCGGGCCTGGGAGACCGGGCCGATTCGGTGATGATCGGCCTGCAGGCCATTGCCAACCAGCGCACCGCAGACGACCTGCACACGACGCTCGTCGCCATGCAAAGGGCACTCAACGCCATGGAGAGCCGGCTCAAGACGAGTGGAGACGAGGCGGAAAAGACCATGCGCTCACTGCAGGCGCTCTCGGCCCGCCTCGACACCACCGTTCAGACCCTGCCGCTCAAGTCCGCCATCAGCAACGCGGACACCCTGACCCGCAACCTCTCGGCGATGTCGGTTCAACTCAAGAACGCCGGCAGCCGACTCGACACGCTGCTCGCAGGCATCAACGCCGGACAGGGAACCTTGGGCAAGTTCGCCACCGATTCAGGGCTCTATTACGACATGCGCGCGGTGAGTCAGAGTCTCAAGAACCTGATTGACGAGCTGAACAAGCATCCGGGGAAGGTGACGGTGCAGGTCAAGATGTTTTGACCGGGGGACGGGAGACGGCTTTCAGTTTCCTAGTCGTTCCAACTGCCTGTCGTGAATCCTCGACAGCAACACCAGCGACAAACACGCCCCGATCATCGCCAGCATCATGTCCCACTGGGTATCCCAGGGATCGCCCTGGGTGCCGAGGAAGGCGTCGGCAGCGGTGCCGGTGGCGGCGGCGGTCCACCACTCGATCAACTCGTAGAAGCTGGAAAGCGCCATACAGAAGCAGATCACCAGGAAGGTGAGCCACTTCCCGGGCCGGAGCGGAGAGGTACGGAGCAGGATCTCCCGGGCGACAATCGCGGGAATGAAGCCCTGCGCCAGATGTCCCAGCCGATCGTAATTGTTCCGCGTCCAACCCATCAGATCCCGCATCCAATAACCCGCTGGTACCTCGGCGTAGGTGTAGTGCCCTCCGACCGCCAGGATGCAGGCGTGAATCGCGAGCAGCGTATAGGCCAGGGGAGTGAGCGGGAAGCGATTCCTGGTAAGCAGGATGATAGGCAACCCGATCAGTATCGGTGCGACTTCGAGGAACCAGGTGAAGTGATCGTGGGGGTGAATGCCCGACCAGACGAGGACGGCAAGAACCGCGGTGAGCAGTGAGCGGTGAGCAGTTAGCGGGGACTGGGTTGACGAGTCCCGTTCACCCGTTGTCACTGCTCCTCGCCATCGGCGAAAGGCACCTCCACCACCATTCCATCCCGCGCCACGACGGTTTCCTCAAAGATCATCCGCGCCTCGGCGAGCAACTCGGGAGCGTCTCGCGAGTAACGGGGACTGATGTGGGTCAGGACCAGGCGCCGGACTCCGGCGTCTCGCGCAATGGCGGCCGCCTCTTCCGCCGTGGAGTGGCCGGTTTCCTTGGCGCGCTCCAAATCCTCCTGGCTGAAGGTGGCCTCGTGCACCAGGAGATCGGCGTCCTTCGCAGCGCGACGTAACCCATCGGTTGGTCGAGTGTCACCCGAAATCACCACGGTGCGGCCCGGACGCGGCGAGCCGACAAGGTCTTTGGGGCTGACGGTCTTTCCCTCGGGGGTGGTAACGGTCTCTCCCTTGTGCAGCCGTCCCCACAGGGGACCCTCGGGCACGCCGAGCTCCCGAGCACGCTCAGGGTGGAAGCGTCCCAGCCGCTGATGCTCGACCAGCGCGTAGCCCACGGTGTCGGCCCGATGATCGGTCGCGAAGGTCGTGATGTCGTACTGATCCCGCTTGATCACGTCACCCACCTTCAGCTCCCTGATTTCGATGGGAAACTTGACCCGTTCGATGCCCACCTCGAGCGCGTGACGTAAGATGCGCTCCGCCCCCTTGGGTCCGTATAACACCAGCGGATCACGCCGTTCCTGGCCGCCGAAGATGTTGAGCAGGCCCATGGTGCGAAGCAGCCCGATCACTCCCAGGAGATGATCGGAGTGCCAGTGGGTGAAGAAGATGTCCCGGAAGGCAAAGCTCACTCCGTAGCGCATCATCTGGCGCTGGGTCCCTTCGCCGCAGTCGAACAGCATCGTCTCGCCCTCGCGTTGGACCGCGATGGAGGCGACGTTGCGCTCGATGGTGGGGCAGGCGGCGCCGGTGCCCAGGAAGGTCAGGGAAAGCATGGGCGGGAAGATACGGGAGACGGGAGAAAGGAGAAGGGAGACGGGAGGGTGAACGGTGAACGGTGAGAACAGGGACAGGCGGAATAGCAGTGTTAACGCGACAAAGCCACCTCATCCCGAGAAGCGCAGCGACGAGGGATCTAGTGTCCCTTCCTTGGTGCCGGGGTTTGGATGCTAGATCCCTCGCTGTGCTCGGGATGAGGTGCCCTTTTTTCCTTTCGCAGTACCTTACCTGCCATGTCGACCCCACCTGCGGAACCCGAATCCAACGAAGTCGAACCGGCCATCGTCCCGCTTCCGGATATCCGCACCCTGGCGCTGGTGGTGCTGGCGGGACTGGCGCTGGTGTATACCCTGCACGTGGCCAAGGCGTTCTTCCTGCCGGTCGTGCTGGCCGTGATGCTCGACTTTCTGTTGAGCCCGATCATCCGGTTCCTCGCAAAGCTGCACATCCCCGAGTCCATCGGTGCCCTGATCGTGATGGTCGTGCTGTTCGGGGGGATTTCGCTCGCGATATGGCACCTCTCCGACCCGGTGCAGCAGTGGCTCACCAGAGCGCCCGCAGAGTCTGACCGACGTCCGGACCAAACTCCGCAAAGTCACCAAGCCGGTGCAGGACGTCGGTAAGGCGGCGGAGCAGGTGGAGAATGCGACCCAGGCCGCCGCGGGAGGAGCCCAGCCGCAGCAGGTCATCCTTCGCGGTCCCAGCCTGTCACAGCGAGTCTTCGGCACCACGCAGGAGTTCGCCATCGGCTTCTTCGAGGTGATGGTGCTGCTCTACTTCCTGCTGGCGGCGGGCGATCTGTTCCTGCAGAAACTGGTGCACGTGGTCCCCGAATTCACCGACAAGAAGAAGGCCGTCCGCATCGTGCGTGAGGCCGAATCTTCGGTGTCGGTCTACCTCGGCACCGTGACCCTGGTGAACATCTGCCTCGGCGCGGCGATCGCCGTGGCGATGGCGCTGGTGGGAATGCCGAACCCGCTTCTCTGGGGAGTCGGTGCCTGCCTGCTCGAATTCGTCCCGTATCTGGGCGCTGCCACGATGACGGCCATGCTCACCATTGCCGGACTCGTCACCTTCGATGACGTGGGTCGAGCCCTGCTGGTACCGGCAGTCTACATCGCGATCGACCTCGCTCAGGCCAATGTCATCTCACCCATCATCCTGGGCCGCCGCCTCACCCTGAACCCCGTCGCCATCTTCGTAGGACTGTTGTTCTGGACGATGGTGTGGGGCGTTGCCGGCGCATTCCTGGCCGTGCCGCTCCTCGCGACGCTCAAGATTTTCTGTGATCACATTGAGAGACTGAGGCCGGTGGGGGAGTTCCTTGGGAGGTAGGACAAGACAAAAGGCGGGAACAGGGAGACGGGAGAACGGGGAACGGGAACAGCTGGAGAGTGGGAGTACCTCATCCCGAGGAGCGAAGCGACGAGGGATCCAGCGTCCTTTCCTTAGCGTCAAGGTTTGGATGCTAGATCCCTCGCTGCGCTCGGGATGAGGTTCCTTGTCTACTCCATTGGTTCCCCGTCTCCCGTCTCCCGTCTCCCGTCTCCCGTCTACTGCTTCCCGAAGGTATCGCACGCCCGCGGATCGCTGTTCTGGAATCCCCGCTGGAACCACTGCTGGCGCTGGGCCGAGGAGCCGTGGGTGAAGGATTCCGGGCTCACATGGCCGGTCGACATCCGCTGTAGCCGATCGTCGCCGACACTGGCTGCGGCGCCCAGGGCTTCCTCGAAATCTCCCGCCTCCATGATGCCGCGTTGCTGAGCGGTGCCGGCCCAGACTCCGGCATAACAGTCGGCCTGCAGCTCCATGCGAACCGACAGGTCGTTCTGCAGGTCGGGACGCTGCTGCTGCATCTGGCGGACCTTCGCTTCCGTGCCGAGCAGCTTCTGAACGTGATGCCCAATCTCGTGGGCGAGGACGTAGGCCTGCGCCGCGTCGCCCGGGGCGCCGAAGCGATCCTTGAGCTCCTGGTAGAAGCCCAGGTCGATGAACACTTTCTCGTCTCCAGGGCAGTAAAAGGGACCGGAGGCCGTTTCCGCGTAGCCGCAGGCCGACTGCACGGCATCGCGGAACAGCACCAGCTTGGCGTCATGATAGTCGGTACCCAGTTGGGGAAGGATCTTCGCCCACTGGGCCTGTGCGTCATCCAGCACTTTCCCTACGAAGATCACCATCGGTTCTTCCTCGGGGTCGTTGACTGGAGCTGCCTGGTCGGCACCCGGTGCGTCACCTCCACCGCCACCCGCCAGGCTCAGAAAGTCACGCTTGAATACGATGCTAAGGATCACGAGGATCACGACTCCGCCGAGTCCGAGGCGCATGCCTGGACCACCACCGCGGAACCCGCGCCGATCCTCGATGTTGGCGCTACGTTGATCAGGGCCGCCGAAACGCATGGGACCATCCTACCCGTGAACGGTGAACAGTGAACTGCGAACGGGCAAGGAATAGTGTGGCCGGCGTCAGAAAGGCGAAAGGGCCGCCGAGGTGACTTCCTCAGCGGCCCCGTTACCTGATTCCTGCTGTTCCGTCTACGCTGCCAGCCTCTCCAATCTGCTTCCTTCCATCTCTTTCCTCCCGCTCTTGCTCAGCGCCGCACGCAGCGAATAGATGTGGAGCACAACCGCGATCGGCACCGCGAAGGTCGGGATGAGATACAGCGGGAAGACGGTCATCGGTGTTGTGGGACCGGGCCGTAGACCGTCGAAAAGGAGAGGCACCAGAAAGCCGGTTCCCGTGCCCACCGCAACGATGAGATCCGACAGCCCAAGGATGTTGAATCCTATGGAGAGTCCACGAGCACCGGGCGCATCACGCAGCAGCGCGTAGCCCACCAACAGGGCTGCAGTGCCGACGGCGACGTCACCCCAGCCGGCCGGGAGCGCGAAGTATCCAGGCAACGTCCCAACGGAATAGAGAATCACGAACAGGAGCCCGATCAGCCGGAAGAACTGGACGCCAACCAGCGTCGAGAGCGGGATCGCGTCTACCGTGCGGCGCCAGGCCGGGATCCTCAAGGCACCGAAACCCAGCAGGAGGCTACCACCGATGAACAGGGGGAACGAAATCGGAATGGGACGAGCCGCTGCTTCGGGCGACACTGGCCTCAAGGAGAGGACGAGTGCCAGGACGAACCAGGCCGCGAGGACGATCGTCGTGAGCCGAGTCACCCGCTGCCGGGTGGGCGCGTCGAGTCCGGCGACGCCAGCCGCCTTGGCCACGATGCGGCTCAACAAGTAGAGGAGCAATAGACCGCCGCCCAGCACGATCGGCGTCGCATACCACGGTGTTGAGGGTGACATAACAGCCTCCTGAAACAGCACGTGAGGATCAGAGTGTTCCGGCGGATTGCCCCGCCGCGGCAATGGCACTGCTGAGCTGATCCCTCAGCGCAGGCCAACCATCGGTACCGAGTCCTTGCACCATGTGGCGGTGTACCTGGGCCCAAAGCGGTTCCGCCTCCTGCCACTTCCGCTCTCCCGAGGCGGTGAGCCCCACTCGGCGGATCCGCTGGTCCTGCTTGTCTCCTGCCTTGACCCGCACCAGACCATCCCGCTCCATGGGCCGGAGATTCCGGGTGAGCGTCGTCCGATCCATTCCCATCAGGTCCGCGAGCACCGAGAGGGGCTGAGGGCCGAAGCGATGGAGCACGGTGAGGACGGAGAACTGACCGGGGAGGAGCCCAGAAGGAGCGAGCGCTCGCTCATAGGTCTGGGTCACCGCCCGGGCGGCTCGGCGCAGGTGGAAGCAGACGCAGGTGGTAGAGGGGGCGAATTGGGTGGACACGAGAGTCAGACCGACAGGGCGGTCGGGACGAACGGGGCGGGTAGGGCGGACTGAATCGACATAAGGTGTATATACACGTATTTGCGGAAACGCGCAAGCCGGCCCGTCCGGTTCGCCCCGTCCGACCTGCTCGCCGCGAAGCGATCGCATCGAAACATGACTGGCTGACCTACGGCGATGCACGTCGCACTGGGGCGGGCTTTCTCGCTAATCCGCTTCGTCCGAATGTCTTAGATGGCATGCGACAAGTTGGCGTGTCGATTGCCCCCCCGCCGCGCCGACTCGGTGGAACGCGTCGAGTCAATTTCTGGAAATCATTTCACACCCTCCAATTCGAAGGTGCACCATGCGAAACATCTCTCTCGCGTTGACCCGAGTGGCGCTGGCCGCGATCGTGGCCGGGCTCGGTGCCTGCGCCGACAACTCCTCGAATCCCTCGGGGCCCACTGATCCCACCCTCAAGTCCCCGCCACCGGCAGACATTTCGGTAGCGGCGGCGTCGATCCGGCTCCGCTGCGAGCGGCGTCCGAACCGTTCGAGGATTTCTGTGGATGCTTCCGGGTTGGTCCCCCAGGCAGGCAACTTCAGAGCTCGGGTCACCGCCTCGGGCGGAACCGTGACCTCCGCGGCGAAGAGGGCAGTAGCCGGTCAGGACGAGTTCGACTTCGACAGCAACCCGAATGACATCCGGGCTGGAGCGACCAGGATCGCGGCCAACTTCATCACGGCGCGCACGGGCCCTGATGTGGTGGCCAGGATTTTGAATGCGAGCGGTCAGGTGGTGGCGACGCAGGGGGCGAACTGCACGATTCGGTGAGGGGATGTAAGGATGTTTGGATGTAAGGATGTTTGGATGTGAGGATGTCCGCTGTCATCCGAGCGAAGCGACGAGGGATCTACTCTCCTTTACCCTGTTCTTGGGACCGGCGAGTAGATCCCTCGCTGGCTCGGGATGAGGTGTGGTTTTCACTCCTGCCGCACCCTGCCATCGTATTGACCGTCCGCACCCTGATCCCTGACACCTAACCCCTGACACCTGTTTCCGTTGACCCTTCCGGTCGCCCTCACTAGGTTCTCCCGGCCAAGGGGCTGTAGCTCAGCTGGGAGAGCGCTGCGTTCGCAATGCAGAGGTCAGGGGTTCGATCCCCCTCAGCTCCACTGTTTCCCCTACGGCTCGATCACCAGCACCGGGCTGAGTTTGTTTCCGCCGGTTCCGGTGCCCAGTTGTCCATTCGCGTCCCGGCCCCAACCATAGGCTATGCCGGAGGGATCGAGGGCGAGGGTGTGCCGTCCTCCGGCGTTCACGCCCGCGAAGGTTCGGCTCCCCTGCACTGAGACGGGGGATTCCTGGTCCCTGGTCGAACCGTCGCCCAGCTCGCCGTCGTTGTTCTGTCCCCAGCAATACGCCGTTCCTGCCGTCACAATTCCGCAGGCATGCCGATCCCCCGCCTCGATCTGGACGAAGCTCAGGCCACCCGATACGGGAGTCGGAGACGACTCGTCCCTGGTGGAACCGTCTCCGAGCTGTCCCTGGTCGTTCCGGCCCCAGCAGGAGGCGCTGCCGCCAGTGCGGATGGCGCAGCTGAAGTCCTCGCCTGCGGTGACGGTGTTCCAGGTTCCTCCGCCGGCCACGGGAGTTGGGCTTGAATGATCGGTCGTCGTTCCGTCTCCCAGTTGCCCGTCTCCGTTATCACCCCAGCAGTAGACCGTGCCGCCAGTCGAGAGGCCACAGGTGTGCCCGGAACCCAGCGCCAGGCGCGCGAATTGAATCCCGCCCGCTACCGGTACCGGGGAGAACCGGTCGAAGTGGGTTCCATCACCCAACTGGCCCCGGTCGTTGCGGCCCCAGCAGTAGGCGGCACCGTTGGTCGTCACTCCGCAACTGTGTGACTCGCCGCCATCGATGCTGCTGAACTTGAGATTGCCATCCACCGGGTTGGGAGTGTGCCGATCCGACCTGGTCCCATCTCCCAGTTGGCCATCGGAGTTGTCGCCCCAACAGAACGCGTCACCGCTCGTGGCGATTCCGCAGGCGTGGCTGTCGCCCAAGCCGATGGCCACGAACTGGAATGCTCCCGCCACGGAGACCGGCGAAAACTGGTCCGAAACGTTGCCATTCCCGATCTGACCCCGGTCGTTGCGGCCCCAGCAATACACTATCCCCGCGGTGCTGATGCCGCAGCTGAATTCCGACCCTGCGGCAATCGTCTCATAGGCGAAGCGGCCGGTTGCCGAGAAGATCACCGGCGAGCCTGACAGGCCCGGCGCCGTAGCGGTAAGGGTATTGGTCCCCTTGGCGGGGCCCAGCCTCCAGCCGCCGACAGTCGCGAACCCACTCGGGCCACTGACGGCGTTGGCACCGATTACGCTGCCTCTACCCGTCGCGACGGCGTACACAACCGTGAACCCCGCCACCGGATTACCGCTCGCATCGGTGACCGTTACCGAAGGCAACACCGCGAGAGTGGTACCCACCGGAGCCGACTGCCCGTTTCCGTCATGGAGCGCGATGGCAGCGGCTGGCCCCGATTTGAGGTCGACCGGGGCGGACGCGACGTCCTGCAGACCTGTCGCGCTGAACAGGAGAATTCGTTGGCCGACCGATCCAGAAAGCGCCAGGTTGGTGAACGCTGCGACGCCACTGGCATTGGTGGTGGCCGTCGTGTTGCCGCTCAGACTCCCGCCACCCGAAGTAATCGAGACCGTTATCGCCACGTTCGACCGACTGACTGGATTGCCCAGCCCGTCCTCCAATCGGACCACCGGTTGCGGGTTCAGAGGAACTCCGTTCGCGGCTGCGGCCTGTGGCTGAGTGACAATGGCGAGTTGGGCAGCGGTAGCCGGCACAATGCCAAATCCGGTGCTGGTAGCAGGGCGGAGCCCGCCCGAGGCGGTGGCCACCAGCGTGTATGCGGTTCCCACGCGGTCAACGCTCAAGCCGCTGAAGGTGGCGACGCCGTCAATCGCGTCTACTGCGGTGGGCCCACTCAGGGTGCCACCCGCCGGATTGTTGCCGAGGGCGAGTCGGACGTTGGTTGACGAAGTCAGTACGGTGTTGCCATGGGCATCCTGGACCGCGACGGTGATCGCGGGGCTGATCGCTTGACCCGCCACGGCCGTCCCGGGTTGCTGGAGGAAGGCCAGCTGGTTCGGGTTACCGGGGGAGCCGACGCCCAGTGAAGCTGACGGGACTCCCTGCAAGTGGCCCGGAGGGCCCGGACGCCCGGGCTTCCACCGTTCCGGATCCTGCAACCGGACCGAGCGTCCACGAGGCAACCTGGGCGAGTCCCGCGGCGTCGGTACTGGTGGTGATACTCTTGCCGCGGTTGCTACCTCTCGCGACCTCACCGCCGCCAGAGACTACCGTGAAGGTGACGGTGATGCCGCTTACCGGGTTCCCGTTCGCATCCTGCACCTCGACCGAAGGGGCAGGGGTCACCGGCTGGCCGGCAGTTCCGTTGAGTTGAGTGGCGGTCGCGGCCGCGATCGTGGCGGGCTCAAGAGACTGGGCATGCGCAATAAACGAAATCGGCGCGAAGCCGGGCACCGCCGCGCGAAGGGTCTGCTGCCCGGCGGTTTGACCGAGACTCCAGCGGGTAAACGCTTCGCCGTTATCGTCGGTAGTGCTGGAGCCCGGGTTCACGCTGCCACCGGTACCGACCAGTACCCAGCTCAGGCTCCGCCCCGGCACTCCGTTTCCGAAGGCGTCCACCACTCGGATCACCAGGGAGTCGGTAAGATCACCGCCGACTGGAGCGCTCTGGTTATCACCGAAAACCTTCTCAACCGCGACCGCGGCATCGGGAAGTGCGGTCGCGGTGAAGTCGAGCGCTGAGCTGGGAAGTGTCGCAATCATTGCGTGGCTGGTCTGCACCCCTGCCTGATCACCCAGCTGCCAGCGAATCCCGGCTCGGCCGGCTGCGTCAGTCGACGTCGTGGCATCGCTCACGGTGCCGCCGTCTTCCGCGGTCCACGAAACGACCTGACTCTCGATCGGGTTGTTGTACTGATCGACGACCCGAACCAGGAGAGAATCGTCCAGCGTGCCTCCGACCAGACCGGTTTGTCCGGCGCCGCTTATCAGGGACAGGGCGTGTGGCGGACCCGGCTGGGCCGTGGCGCTGAATGTGACCTCAACTGGTGACCGTCCCAGCGCGCGCGCCTTGACCTGTACCGCGCCGGCCCGAGTGCCCAGCACCCAGCGACTCCAGGCTCGGCCATCCGAGCCGGTCATGGCTGTATCCGGAATGAGGTCTTGGGCGGCGCTCGCGCCTACGGGGGCGAATTCGACCGGCTGATCCGTAACCGGACGATCCTTCGAATCGGTTATCCGAACAACGAGCGAGTCGGACAACAGGCCGCCGGCCACACCGGTCTGTCCATCGCCGCTGATGATTTCGATGTGACTCGGCAGGCCTTCGGCGGGGACCGTGATATCGCCGCCGCAGCGGAGTGCGACGGCGAGCACAAAAAGAAGTAGGAATAGCCGGAAAGAGCGCGGGCGAGACAAGGCGGAGCACCCTCGGGTCAGCAAAATTGCGGCATCCAGAGTCCCTTTTCCATTGTACGGGTTGGCTCAGAGTCGCGCTAGATTGGCCGATAGGCACACCGCTTGCCCTTCAGTAGGGCATGACGTTCAATATCAACGACTTACCCACCGTGCCAGGGGCCAGCCGCCGCGTTTTGCCGGAGAGGAAGGCCGGGGGAGTCTCGCTTTCGACCTATCCAGCGCCGCAAGTCCAATCGATCCCGTCCGTCCCGACCGCCTCGTCCACCCAGTCCGCCCAGTTTCCAGACAGCACGGTTCGGTTATCGGAAGTCGTTTCTGCCCTGAGCTACGCCCTCGACATCACCGAAGGACAGCCCCAGGGCCATGCGGTCCGGACCTGCCTCATCGGGATGCGTCTGGCCGAAGTGGTCCGACTGACCGATGAGGAACGCTCGGCGTTGTTCTATGCGCTCTTGCTCAAGGATCTGGGCTGCTCCTCTAACGCCGCCCGGCTCTGCAGTCTGTTCGGCGCCGATGATCTCACTCTCAAGCGCGCCCATAAACTCACCGACTGGACCAGGGGCCTGGCATCGGCGGGCTACGCGCTGAGTCACGTGGCACCGCACCGCAATCCGCTGGCGCGCGCGTGGCAGGTCCTGCAACTGGGCACTCGAGACAAGGGATCCGGGCGCGAGATGACCGCGACCCGTTGCGAACGCGGCGCCGACATCGCGCGGATGCTGGGACTCGAGCCCGCGACGCAGCACGCGATTCGGGCTCTCGACGAGCACTGGGATGGAAGCGGCATGCCCCTCGGTTTGAAGGGCAACGATATCCCGCTCCTCGGTCGAATCGCCGGCCTGGCGCAGACGGTTGAGGTCTTCGCTCATGCGCTCGGGATGGAAGAAGCTTACGAGGTAGCTCGTCGCCGTCGGGGCCGTTGGTTCGATCCCGAGCTGGTCATGGCGCTCCAGTCGTTCCGGGACGACAGCCGATTCTGGCTTACTCTGGGTTCGGTGGATGCGATCGATCAGGTGGGAGATCACGAACCCGCCGACCGGGTGATCCTCGCGGACGAGCAGCGGCTCGACGGTGTCGCCGAGGCGTTCGCCCGAGTGGTGGACGCGAAGTCGCCGTATACCGCTCGGCATTCCGAAGGCGTGGCGAACATCGCGGTTGGCATCGCGCGAGCGATGGGACTGAGCAAGGACGATCAGACCACGCTGCGTCGCGCCGGCCTGTTGCACGACATCGGCAAACTCGGCGTCTCGAACCTGATCCTGGACAAGCCCGGCAAGCTGAGCCCGATGGAGATGGATGAGATGCGGAAGCATACCCGCTACACCGCGGAGATTCTGCAGCGGGTGACGCACTTCCGTGCCTTCGCCGGTATCGCGGCGGCGCACCATGAGCGGCTGGATGGCAGAGGATATCACGTCGGACTCGAGGCCGGCGACCTCTGCCATCTCAGCCGTATTCTCGCCGTGGCCGATATCGGCGAGGCACTGTCGGCGGAGCGTCCCTATCGCCCCGCGATGCCGGAGGAAGAGGTGCTGGACATCATGGGTGAGATGGTGGGGACGGGAATCTGCCAGGTGGCGTACGAGGGACTGCTGGCGAGCATGCACGGAGGGGTGGTGGGGAGACGGGAGACGGGAGAAACCGAAGAGCGGGAACAGGGAACAGGGAACGGGGAAAGGGCGAGGGAAGGGACGGCGGCGTAATTGTCTTGAGTCGTGGGTCGTGGGTCTTCTGACACTTCTAAGAAGTTCTTCACTCCTGATTCACCATAGTCTGTACTACGTGGGCCGACTTTGGACCTTATCACTCCACAGTGCGAGGATCCTATGAAAGTCGCCGATCTGATGCGGAAGCCGGTACGGAGCATTCTCCCCGATGCCACGGTCGAAGAAGCGCTGGTCACCCTGGCGGACTATCACATCTCAGCCCTTCCGGTAGTGGACGCCAAGGGACGGATGGTCGGGGTGATTTCAAGCACCGATCTCCTCGTCGCCGAGGCGGAGGCGGCTCACAAGGACGCGCTCCTGCAGCTTACGGAAGACACTGAGGTCCGGGAGATCATGACGCCGCGGGTGCTCACGATCGGACCGGGAGCCAGTGTGAGAGAGGCAGCGGAGCACATGCTCTATGCCGATGTGCACCGGATCTTCGTGACGGAGGGTGATCGTCCGGTCGGGGTCATTTCTGCGAGCGACATCGCGGGGGCGGTTGCGGCAGGGAAGCTGTAAGAGAAAAGCGGGAACGGGGAACAGGGTGTCAGGGATCAGGTGTCAGGTGTCAGGTGATTAGGGCCAACGCCTAAGATCCCTCGCTGCGCTCGGGGCTGAGGTATACCCTTCGCTCATTCCCGTTCCCCGTTCCCCGTTCCCCGTTCCCTTTTCCCGTTTTCCCATCTCCCTTCCTCTTCCGCTGTTCAGCTTCTCCCGCAGTCCTGCCCCAAGGTCCGATAGACAGCCCCTAAATCACTGAATAGGGTACAGCAGGTGGGGTGTGTGTGCCGGGGCGGCGTAAACCCTTTCAGGTCATTTGCTAGGCCAATTGCCGCGCTGGTGAGCCAGGTAGGCCGCGGGTCGATCTAAATGCTGGTGAAACAGTTCCGCCGGAGCACTCTGGTTGATCACTCGCTGATCGTTCGGCGCGCGAGTAGAACCCTCCAGCCCTCCCTCAGTTCGCCCTGCCGCCGTTCCGGCGCCGCAATTCCCGACTACTCGCCAACTTGGTGCCGCACTTCCCGCGAGGGACCGCATACGCCAAGTGAGACTTTTGTATTTCGGAGGTGAATCATGGCTACGAGTTTACTCGATGGCCTGAAGAGCATGGTGACGCCGGAGTTCCTCTCCGGCGCGGCCCGCAATCTCGGCGAAAGCGAAGGGGCTGTCGCCACGGGTCTCGGTGCAGCCTTCCCGGCCATCCTCGCCGGTATCGTCGCCAAGGCCGGGGATTCCCAGGCGATGCGTCCCCTCTTCGACCTGATTTCGAGTCCCGCGAATGACGGTAGCGTGATTCGGGACCCGCGACTCGCCCTCAGCGCAACACCACAATCCCCGCTCGGCGCCGCGGCCAGCAAGCTGCTCTCCGGTGTGTTCGGCGGTCAGTCGTCTCCAATCGGTGATTGGATCTCTCGCTTCGCCGGTTTCCGTTCCGGCTCGGGCTCCACGCTGCTGAGCATGGCGGCACCGCTGGTGCTTGGCCTCCTGGGAAACCGCGTGCGCACGGGCGGACTCAACCCCGGAGGCCTCGGCAACCTGCTGCTCGCTGAGAAGGACTCGATCATGCGAGCTCTTCCGGCGGGATTGGGCTCGATACTCGGAATCAAGGACACCGGCATTTCGGCCCCGCGAATCCCGGCGCCCAGTAGCAAGCGCTGGCTGGTCCCCGCGCTGGCCGCTCTGGCGGTCGTCTTGGTCGTCTGGGCGCTGGGCCGCAATCGTCCGGCCGACCAGGCCGGCGGAGAGATGGCTGCGGGAATGGCCCCGCCGCCGGCGGATACGGCCGCAGCACCGGCCGCCCCCGCTGACATGAAGTTTGTCTGCGGCACCGAGAACATCTCTTTCGGCCACGTCGGAGACCGGGCGGTCCTGACCACCAGCCTGGGCAGTCTCGATCTTCGCCCCGTGACGACGGCTTCGGGTGCCAAGTACGTGGCAGTGACGGATTCGACCACGAGCTTCTGGAACAAGGGTGAGAAGGGGACCCTTAAGCTCAAGGGGAAGAAGTATCCGGAGTGCACGCTGGAGAAGTGAGAAAAGCGGGAACGGGAACAGGGAATAGGGAAAGCGTGAGGAGTGAGGAGTGAGAAGGGATGTTGTCGACAACCTCCGGCATCAGGACGGCCGAGGGACCCTGGTCATCAAGGGAACCTCGTATCCGGAGTGTACTCCGCGCGGTGAGTAAACGCCGTCGACGGGACGCACTCTCATAGCAGTACCTGCTTTCGGCGTCGGCTGCGGCTCGACTGGAATTTCTCGACCGCAGCCCCCGCTGAGGCCGCTCGTGTCAGGAGACGGGGCGGAGTAGGGAAAAGATCTGGTAGGAGTTGAAGTTCTTGATGTGAGCGAAGCGCAGCGAGAGGGTATCGCGAGCGTAGCGAGGGGGACCGACTCATCGAGTTCAGGTGAGTAGGTCCCCCGCTTACATCTCACGCCCTATTGGGGCTGCTTCACGATCCGCAGATAGGGCCTGGGCGCCTTCCAGCCAGCGGGAAATTTCTGCTTCGCCTCGTCGTCCGAAACCGCCGGCAGGATGATCACATCGTCGCCCCGTTTCCAGTTCACCGGGGTCGCGACCTTGTGCTGGCGGTAAGCTGCATCGAGTCGAGCACCCGCAAGACTTCGTCGAAGTTGCGGCCGGTGGTCATCGGGTAGCTCAACATCAGCTTGATCTTCTTGTCGGGGCCGATCACGAAGACGGTCCGCACAGTCGCGTTGGTCGCCGCGGTGCGGCCTTCCGAGGTGTCGCCCGCTTCGGCGGGCAGCATGTCGTAGAGTTTTGCCATCTTGAGCTCCGGGTCGCCGATCAAGGGGTAATTCACCGCGTGACCCTGAGTCTCTTCGATATCGGCGGCCCACTTCTGGTGGCTGCTCGACCGGGTCCACGCTGATCCCGATGATCTTGCAATTGCGCTTCTCGAATTCAGGCTTGAGGCCGGCCATGTATCCCAGCTCGGTGGTGCACACCGGCGTGAAATCCTTGGGATGCGAGAACAGGATGGCCCAGCCGTTGCCGATCCATTCGTGGAAGTTGATCGTGCCCTGGGTGGTGTCGGCGGTGAAATTCGGAGCTTCGTCATTGATGCGTAGCGACATGGGTCCTTCCTCCCCGATGCGAGCCAACGGTATGTGTCCTGCAGACCTAACCCCTGTCCCCAGCCCCCTCGCTCCGCTCGGGGCGACGCCTATTGGGAAGGGGGAACGCGATGGACAACTCCTGATTCAAAGGGGATACGATCGGAGGGCTGCATTATTCTCACCCCATCCCCCTGTCCCACTTCCCACCCCCCAACCCCGGTTTTACTTTTACCGCCCCTGCCCCTTGGTGTAACTGGCAACACGCCTGACTCTGGATCAGGAGAGTCCTGGTTCGAGCCCAGGAGGGGCAACTTGAAGGTCCGATACCATTTCGGTGGATCGGGCCTTTTCGCTTATGCGCCCGCTCTAGCCGTTTCTGCGACCATTTCTCCAGTGGCGGGCAGGCACCTGCACCAAGATCCAATGGTCGGCCCAATTCCGGCTCCCTACCTTCGGCCTTGGAGCCGGATTGCATTCCTACCTAGTCTGGTTTCATGCCTACCCATTCACTGGAGAACCCTATGGGTACTTACACGCGTGGCACTTGGCCACTTGCCCTGTTTGTTCTATTCGCCAACCCGTTGATGGCACAGGACAAAGACCCTCCGCTCAAGATGGTCTACGCCGTCTGGAAAGACATAGGCGGAGCCGCTTACACCGTAAGCAGATGAACAAGAAGAACTACGACAAGGTCGAAGCCTGGGCGGTCATCGTCAAAGACTCGACTGGCAAGGTGGAGGTCACGCAGAGGGGCAATAAGGCCGGCGGCTCCGACAGGGCAATGCAGGCCAGCGTGATCATCGACACCGCGGTCGCGAGGCTGGGCGCGCTGCCGGCGAATGCTGGCGAAAACGCCAGCCAGTACAGGCCGGCGAGTGGGCCCGCCAGCCGCTTGTCGGAGGGGGATCTGAAGAAAGTCGTCAGCATGCTCCACCCCAACGAATCCGCGCTCCTCGCGATCTCGCCGAAGCCGGACGTCGCGGATGTCGAGAAGTTCATGGGGATGGGGGGGCATGGTACCCCCGAGAAGGTCGTGATTGACCTCCAGCAATAGGCACGGTATGGCGTGCGAGGCGGCGGCCGTGAGGCCGTCGCACAGCTCGCGCGAAGAGTAAGTGCCGGAAGTCGGGGGTATGGCGGTCCCTGGACCAGGATGGTTCTGGTTCGAGCCGCAGGAGGGCAATAGAAGCCCGGCAACGACTTTGGTCGTGCCGGGCTTCTCCAATCTACGGGGTGAGTGAGTTGGTGTGTGAGTCAGTGAGTGAGTTGGTCCGTGAGCCTCCACGGAGTCACTTGCAAACTTCGACATCTGTGCGAGGAAACGGAGACAAAGTCGAGCATTCAGTGCTGCAAACTCCAGCATCGGGTGACACGAACTCGCGTAAATGGTAGCAAGTTGCTGGAATTCAGGCGGTTACCGCGGCCCCTCTGGATCAGGAGAGTCCTGGTTCGAGCCCAGGCGGGGCAATGCCAGGGGAGAGATCCCCGGGCCTTTTTTGTGGGCTCGGCCTGCGGCTCGAGCCCAGGTGGAGGCAACCCGAAGCCCGGTGGTTGCTTTGCGCTGCGACCGTAGCTGTGTGCCGAGGCGGCGGAGGACGCCAGTCGCCGACCATCAATATCGACCGGGATCGTGGCCCGCCAAGTCCGGCTGGTCGCTCGGTCCCACCAGCAGCAAGTGACCGTGATGTTTCCCGGAAAATCGGCGGGGATCCCCTCGATGGTCCACCGAAGGGTCGTCAACTCGACCTCGGGCACCCCGCCGCCCAGGCGGAAGTTGCCCGAAGGTCCATGCGCAGTGCGCCGGGATCGAGTCGACGTCGAATCGACCCCACTCGGCCCGAAAGGGCCCGTCCAGAATCATGGTGGCGAAATTGCAGCTCGACCACTCGTTCACGACGTGGGGCAGTCGTTCCGCGTCGTAGGTCACGGTGGCAGTCCCGCAGGGCATGTGGTGCGTGTGATCGCCGACGTTCGCCGCCAGGGTTTCCTGGATCAGGTCGAAGCCGAACTCCGGCCCGAAGCCCAGGGCCAGGCGTGCCAGGTCGGCCTCGGTCAGAGCCGTGAGCGAGCCGCTCGGGTTGGGCAGGTTCGAGAGGGCGAGACCGGTCGTGTCAATGAATGCCTCGAAGAGATCGGGATCACTCCCGGTGAACGACTGTCCGTTCGCGGTCACCTCCCAGGACTGCGAGCCCCGCGAATGGCGACGAGGCACGTTGCCGAGCAACGATGGACGTGACGGTGAACTGGTCCATAGTGACCACGGTCGCCTCGTCGACGGTGACCTCGATCGCAGCCGTTCCAGCGGAAGGTCGTGAGGCATGACGACGCCGCGTCCGTGGCGCAGAACTCGGTCGAGTGGGCGAGAGGCCGTCGCCGCTCCAGCGAGGCGGCCGGCGCCGTCGAGCACGAGGCCCGGGAGAACCTCACAGCCCCGGAATTCGACCGTCCGCCCGGCGGCATCGTTGACGTAGGTGGCTACGCCCCGCTGCACGCAGGAGACGTGATTGTCGAAGAAGGAAACGCCTTGACCCCCGGTGGCGACGGTGAATCCGGCCACGGCCAGCGCCGCGGCGATCCGCTCGTTCAGCTCGCCGCTTGGATTCGGGCCGCTGGACTCGGAATGACAGCCGCGCCAGAACCAGCACGGCGGCGAGCCCGGTTGAGGCCACCAGCGAGCCGCAACGCTCCCGCATACCGAGTACTCCGATGATGTCCGAGTGGGTGCCGAGGAGCCTCATGGCCCCGGCTGCTGCGCTTCGGCTCCGGCCGTCGCCCCGACCTGTTGGGTCTCGCCGTCCAGGAGATAGTCGAGCACCTGGGCCGCCGTGTACGACGTCCTCCCGCGGAGGAACCCGTCGATCGACGCCAGATCGTCGCCGCTCGTCAGCAGGGGTGGTTCCACCCGTCCTTCCGCTCGCACCTGCGCGTGGTCGATGTTTGCCATGAGCGCGTTGCACAGACAGTGGCGACCCACGGTCTCCTCCAGCCGACCGCCCTTCTCGACATACGCTTGCACCGGCTCCGCCGGGCAGCGATAACCCAACCGCCCGTCCGGCCGCTGGTACGGAGTGCGGAGGTACCCGAGGTCACAGACCCGCTCGCGCGGCGGGGACGCGTGTAGCGGGTCTCCCGGCCAGTGCACCACCTTGAAGGGATAGCCCGTGGGTGATGCCGCGGGATCGGTAAACACCTCTACCGCACCTTGCGCAGCATGCAGCAGCACGGACCGCTTGTACTCAGCCGCGAGGCCGGACTCCTCGGCGAAGGCGAAGAGGGTGCCCACCTGGATGCCCGTGGCCCCGGCATCGAGCGCCCCACGAAGGGCCGCCGGGGAGCCGGTGCCGCCGGCCAACCAGAACGGCAGCCCGAGCTCGCGGACCGCCGCGAGGTCCACCACGTCACGTTCGCCGTAGATCGGCTCACCGTGTCCATTGAGCCGCAACGCCCCCCGCGGCGGCGCGTTGTGGCCGCCCGCTGTGGGTCCCTCGATCACGAAGCCGTCGACGCGTCCGCTTGCCTTGCGCACGAGCATGGTGGCGAGCGAGTTGCTCGCGATGATCGCAAGGAAGCGCGGGCGGGTCAGGAGCGCCGGCGGGGCGCCCTCCCAGTGGTCGCGCGGGTCGAGCCGGACGGTCGCGTCGAGCTCAGGCGACCCGCCGTCGATCTCGAGCCGTATACTCGCCGGTTGGTGGGCAGCGAGCGCATCGAGCACGCCTGGGATCTCGCGCGGTATCCCGGCGCCCATGAGCACGTAATCCACTCCGGCGAGCATCGCGCCGTACAGGATGGCGAGATTGGGAAGCTGTATTTTGGTGAGGAGGTTCACGCCGACCGGCCCGTCGTGGCCCTCCTTTGCCAGCCAGACCTCCACGAAGCTGGCCAGCATGGTCAGCTGCTCGCGAGCCCGACCGACGCCCTTGTGATACATGCCGAGCATGCGATAGGGCACGCCGGCGGGGCGCCCGCCCTCGCGGTAGTAGCGCCGGAGAGCAGCGGCCGCGATCCCAGGCAGGGGAAAGTGGTCCATCGCCCGCCGGAGGTCACCTCCCGGATCGCCGTCCTGCAGGCGTCGGACGAACACCGAGTCGATCGCCGTTGCCGAGACGACGCCGAGCTGTCCGCGAGAGGGAGACGGCACGGGCGAGTCGCCAGCCCGAAACGCCGATGCCCATGCCGCCCTGAATGATCATTGGGAGCGGGGAGCCAGTGGACGATGCCAACACCTACGCCTCCGCCGGGGCGGCAAACAAAGGGGAGTTCACGAGAGGGCTACGTCCAGTCTAGTGGCGGGTCCGCAAGAATCGTCAAAGTCTTGATGAGATGTCCTTCATGACTTGGGCGGGGGCCGACGTGAAGCGTTCCGGGCCTAGACCCGCTGAATCCCTCGAAGTGCGTGGCACCGGGAAGCATCGTCGGTGTCCGCGTGAGGCGGCCTCACACGTTGAACCGGATACTCATGATGTCGCCGTCGGCGACGACGTAGTCCTTCCCCTCGAGCTTGAACTTCCCCGCCTCCTTCACCGCGTGCTCCGAACCGTGCGCGATGAAGTCCGGGTACGCCATCACTTCCGCCCGGATGAAGCCGCGCTCCAGGTCGGTGTGGATCTTCCCCGCCGCCGCCCGGGCGTGGGTCCCGCGCGGGATCGGCCAGGCGCGCACTTCGTCCTCCCCCACGGTGAAGAAGGAGATGAGGTCCAGCAGCTCGTAGGCGGTGCGGACGAACCGCGCCCGCGCCGACTCCGTCAGGCCGAGGTCGGCGAGAAAGGCGGCCTGGTCGGCGGGATCCAGCAGCGCGATCTCGGCCTCGACGCTGGCCGAGAGCACCAGCCCGGCCGCACTCAGCGCGGTCAGCCGCTTGGCCAGCGGCTCCGGCATCGGCTGGACCACCTCGTCCTCGCTCCGGTTCAGCACCGCGAGCAGGGGCTTGTCGGTGAGGAAGGCGAACCCCGTGAGCATGTCGCGGTGCAGGGCGGTCTCGGGCAACGACCGGATCGGCCGCTCGGCCTCCAGCGTCTGCTTCATCAGCTCGAAGGCCGCAATTTGAAGGGGGTCGGTCTTGTCCTTCTTCGCGCGGTCCAGCTTCCGCTCCACCATTTCGAGGTCGGCCAGGACGCACTCGGTGTAGAACGCCTCCAGCTCGGCGGCGGGATCGGCCTTCGCCTCCACCGCGGGATTGGGGAACGCCCGCAGCACCAGGCACAGCACGTCCTGCGAGCGGATGGGCTCTAGCGCTTTCCGCGAAAGACTCTTGTGTTCGCCGCCGTGCTCGCCGGGGATGTCGCTGAAGACGATTTCGGCGTAGGTCGTCTTCTTCGGCTTGAAGATCGCGCTGAGCCGGTCGATGCGTTCGTCGGGCACTTTTGCGGTGCCGAGATGGACCGACCCGCCGAAGCCGGTGGGGATGTTCAGGCCGGTCAGGGTATTGAACACTGTGGTCTTTCCTGAACCGGCGAAGCCAACAAGACCGATCTTCATCCTGGCGCTGGTGCGTGAGACGGTCGCGCGGGCTCGGGGCGGAGGACCTTGTGGGCGGCTTCCGTCAAGTCGGCCTCCATGGCCGGAGACAGGGATGTCCGAGAGTCGCCCAAACATACGGGCCGGGCCCGGCTCAGCCAGTTGGCGGGTCGGCGCCCGGTGGAGCCGTGGCGCGGCGCCTGAAGGAATAGGCAAGCATCGTCCACGATTAGGCTGAACCCAGCCAGGCGGAGAGGCTTACCTTCGTTCCCAGCAGATGAAGAGAGGGAGCAGGAATGAGCAAGGTTAAAAGGGGCGCGACCAAAGCATTGAAAGAAACGGAGCATATCGTCATGAAACACATCTCAATCGGCGGACTCGACGTCTCCCGCATAGGACTCGGCGCCATGTCGATGTCCGGCTACTACAACATCGGTGCGGGCAGCGACGCCGAGTCCATCCGCACCATCCACCGGGCGCTGGAGCTGGGCGTCACCCATATCGACACCGCCGAGATCTACGGCCCCTACATCAACGAGGAACTGGTTGGTCGGGCCATCAAGGACCGCCGCGACCAGGTGGTGTTGGCGACGAAGTTCGGCATCGTCTCGCACTCCGGTGGCGGCCCTGGCGTCCTGGACAGCAGCCCGGCGAACATCCGCGCCGCGGTCGAGGGCTCCCTGAAGCGGCTCGGCACCGACCACATCGACCTGTACTACCAGCACCGCGTCGATCCCGAACACCCCTATCGAGGACACCGTCGGCGCCCTGGCCAAGCTGGTCGCCGAGGGCAAGGTCCGATACATCGGTCTGTCCGAGGCCGGCCCCGCCACGATCCGCCGCGCCCACGCCGTGCACCCGGTCGCTGCGCTGCAGACCGAGTACTCCCTGTGGACCCGGGACCCGGAGGCCGAACTGCTGCCGCTGCTGCGCGAGCTGGGCATCGGCTTCGTTCCCTACTCGCCGCTCGGCCACGGCTTCCTCACCGGCGAGATCCGCTCGCCCGAGCAGCTCTCCGACGACGATTGGCGCAAGACCAACCCGCGCTTCATCGGCGAGAACTTCCAGCGCAACCTGCGCATCGTGGACGAGGTCCAGGCCGTTGCCGCCGAGGTGGGTGCGACACCGGCGCAGATCGCTCTGGCCTGGCTGCTCGCGCAGGGCGACGACATCGCGCCCGATTCCCGGCACCAAGCGGGTCGCCCGCGTCGAGGAGAACACCGCCGCCGACCGCCTCGAGCTGAGCGCCGAGCAGATCGAACGGCTGAACAACCTCACGCCGGCTGCCGGCGAGCGCCACAACGAAGGGAACATGGCCGTCATCGACCGCTGACCGCGCCGCATCTCCGGGAGAGCGTCCATCACCCGGACCCTCGACGCCTCATCGGTCTGCTGAGTCAGAACGTGATGGTCCCGATCCAGCCGGCCGAGGCGACGTTGGCGAGATTCAAATCGGGCAGCTTGGCCCGCAAGTCGCCCATGTTCTTGATCTGTTCTTTCAATAGAAAGGACTGGGTAACCAGGACACCGGGGAACACGACCTGCTTGCTGCCGAGTTGACCGGCCAACTGGAGGGCCAGCGTGCGGGTGACGCCGGCGCCGACTGCGCTCGGATCGGTGGTGGCGGTCGCCTTCCAGGGGCTGTCCTTCTTCGTCATCAGCTCGATGTCGGCATTCGAGATATCGATCCCGTACGCGGCGACCTTGGA
Organism: uncultured Gemmatimonadales bacterium; assembly: GCA_963821525.1. Classification (GTDB taxonomy): domain Bacteria; phylum Gemmatimonadota; class Gemmatimonadetes; order Gemmatimonadales; family GWC2-71-9; genus DATBGE01. The sequence continues at coordinate 85,385 of CAWGED010000007.1, forward strand.
GCCCAGCTTGTTCCGCTCGATGGCTGAGATGGTGCCCTTGGTCAGCTCGTCGTAGGGAGCGAAGACGGCCTTTACCTCGGGATGCGCCTTGAGCGCGGCGGCCGCGAGCTCGGCGTTGTCCGCCGCCACATCGTGGCTGAACTTGCCCACGGCGAACTTCTGGTCCCAGTGGTGGTCGGCGACGAACTTCTTCCAGGTTACGTCGCGTCGCTCGAGCGGGGCAATGACGAACGCGTTCACATAGCCGACGGGTACGCTGTCGCCGATGTCCCTGGCCATCTGGGTGAGCACGAGGGTGGCGAGATCGGCGTCGTCCTGCGCCGTCTCGACGGCTTTCGGGGCGCAATCGGCGACCTTGACGTCGTACACCACGACCGCGATGCCGGCGTCGGTGGCCTGGTTGATCAGCGGACACATCGTGGGCGATCGACCATGGTCCACGATGATGCCGGCGACGCCAGACGCTATCGCGGCTTTCATGTCGGCGGCCTGTTTGGCATCGTCGGCCTGCGCATCGTAGAGCTGCATGGTGAAGCCGACCGCGTCGGCCTGCTTCCTGGCACCCTCAGTCCACTGCTGGAAGTAGTCACCGGCGCCGCTGTACTGGACGAGGGCAACCTTCACTGGCCCTTTGTCGAAGGGAGCCGGCTTCCTGGCAGCCGCGGCGCTTTTATCCGCGCTCTGTCGATCGGCGTCGCGGTCTGGGAGCAGGCGAAAAGAACGAGGGCGGTGAACACCCCGAAGCTGCGAATCGTGTTGCTCCCCATTTGATCCCCCTTTCGGTGATCTGGGGTCTGGTGAGCGGAGAACTCATAAGCCTACTTCCCCAACCCTACCCGATCCAGCAGGCGCTGGAACCGCTGGTCTCCGCGCAGGAAATCGTACGCGGGATTCACCTTGAGGGTCACCATTTCGCTCGAGCGCTCCGCCAGCGCCTTCTCCAGCCAGGCGAGCGTCTCCTCCTTGTCTTTCGCCCCGGCATACCCCCACGCGAAGATGCGGGCCTGGACCGAGTCGCGCGGGCTCGACCGCACCATCTCTTGAATGGCGCGCCGCGCCTCGGCCATCCGGCCGGCACACCCGTACACGTAGGCCAGGGTGGACCAGTGGACAGGCGCCTGCACTATCGGCCGCCAGCGCTCCTCTTCCGCGAGCGCCTGGTCGAACATCCCTTTGTCGGCGTAGGCCGAGACGATGAGGTGGGCCCGACTGATATTGGGGTCGATCGCGAGCACCGAACGCAGCTTCTCGATCGCGAGATCGTACTGCCGCGAGAAGTACAGGATGGCGCCGTTGTCGGCCGCGATGATGAGGGACAGCGGATCGAGCTCGCGCGCCCGCCCGCTTTCACGGAGGGCCTCGTCGAACCGTCCGCGCCACATCAGGTGCTCCGCATACCAGTGGTGGGCGGTGGCGTAGTTGGGATTCAGCGCGATCGCCTGTCGGAATTCCCGCTCGGCGGTCTGCCAGTCCAGGTCATGGTTCTGGACGATCAGCGCGAGGGCGGTATGCGCCTCCGCGAGGGAGGGATCCAACTCCAGCGCCTTGAGCGCCGCGGCCCGGGCCCGCGCCACCAGCTCCTGCTCCGGCTGAACGGTGTAGACGGCGTGCACCACCTCGGCGGAGGCGAGGGCCGCCCAGCCGCGGGCAAAGCCAGGATCCCGCTCGTAGCCCGCTCGAAGTAGGAGACGGCGGCCTCGATGTCTGCCTCCGTCCGCTGGTTGAAGAAGTACTGCCCTCTCAGGAAGAGGTCGTAGGCCTCGATATCCCGAGCGGGAGCCGGCGTCTCGCGGCTCGGGGCCGGCACGGGGTGCCCGAGGCTCGACTCGATCGCATCGGTGATCTCCTGGCAAGCTCGCCCTGCAGCGTCAGCAGGCCGGTCAGCTGGCGGTCATACTCCTGCGCCCAGAGCTGCGCTTGGTCGCTGGCCCGAACGAGGTGGGCCGTCACGCGGACCGTGCTCGAGTCCCGCCGCACGCTGCCCGTGAGCACGTACTGCACGCTGAGCTCCCGCGCGATCCGCTGCGGTGGCGCCTGGCTGTTCTTGTACTGCATCACCGATGTCGGGGCGATCACGCCGAGGACCGTGGGGTCGCGATTCCCGAGCTGGGCGATCATCTCCTCGGTGAGGCCATCGCTCAGGTACTCCTGTCCCTCGTCCCCGGTGAGGTTCTGGAACGGAAGGACCGCGAGCATGACCCGTCCATCGCGGGGCGCGGCGTGTCCGAGCGGGCCCACACGATGGCGCCGCGCGAGGAGGAGCGTCACGCCGCGGCGAGCGCGGGCCAGGCCCATGCTCGTGGCGGGGCTGGACGGGAGACTGTCGGCCGGGAGCACCGGCGCCACGAAGCAATATCCTCGGCCGGTGATGGTCTGGACGAATTGGGGCTGTTCGGAATCGTCCTTGAGGACCTGCCGGATCTTGCGGATAGCGCCGTTGATGCTGTTGTCCACATCGAGGAAGGCGTCCTTCCCCCAGATGCGTTCGGCGATCTCTTCCCGGGTGACAAGTTGGCCTCGCCGATCGGCCAGGAGCAGGAGGATTTCCAGCGGGATGCGTTCCAGCTTCACCCGTCGGCCCGCGCGCCGGAGTTGGTACGCGGCGCGGTCCAGCTCAAAGTCCTCGCCGAAGCGAATGGATGATGGGGCCTGCTGTGGATCGGAGGCCACGCCGGGTCCTCGAGAGAGGCTGCGTTGCAGAAGTCATGAAAATTAAGACGGCCGACAGGTCTCCACTATTGCCGTCGGAGCGGAGCGTTCGCAAGACTGGAATCGCCGTTCCACCCCCTCGCCGGACCGACCGAGGTGTCGCCACCAAAGGCTCGCAGCCGTCGGGGGATCGCTGTCTCACGGCAGGGGGACCAATGACGACCGCCATTTCACTAACCCACCGGCAAACCTGGCCGGGCTTCCAGGGGAAGCGGGTCCCCCTGGTACTTCTCGCCGCGACCGCGCTGCTCCTGGCCTGCGGGCCGGACCGCACGCCCCTCTCGCCCACCAGCCGGCCGGACCTCGCGGCCGGTGCAACAGGCGGCATGTTCCTGTTGCCCGACCCCACCGGCCAGATCGGGACGGTCAGCACCGACCGGTGCTATCGACGCCGGCAATCCCTTCTTCCAGAGCCTGGGCACCAACGGGCGCAGCTGCGCCACCTGCCACCTTCAGAGGTGACGCCTTCGGCCTGAGCGCCCAGGCGGCGCAGGCCGCCTTCGCGGCAACCGGCGGGACGGATCCGCTGTTCGCCGCGGTGGACGGAGCCAACTGTCCGTCGGTCACCGTCGCCGCCGGCGCAGCGGGGCACAGCCTGTTGCTGGGGCAGGGGCTCATCCGGATCCCGCTGGCTGTCCCGGCCGGTGCCGACTTCACGGTCGCCGTGGTCCACGACCCCTACGGCTGCGCCCTGGCGGGGTCTCCTTCGCAGCTCTCGGTGTACCGCCGGCCGCTGCCCACGACCAATCTGCGCTTCCTGAGCGCCGTGATGTTCGACGGGCGGGAGACGATCCAGCCCCTGACCGACAAGACCACGTTCAAGGCCAACCTGAAGACCGACCTGGCGCACCAGGCGATGGATGCGACGCTGGGACACGCCCAGGCCACCGCGTCGCCCACGGCCGCGCAGCTCAGCGCCATCGTGAATTTCGAGCTCGCGCTGTTCACGGCCCAGCAGGTGGACAACTCCGCCGGCGCGCTCGAGGCCCAGCGGGCGACCGGCGGTCCGGACGCGCTGGTCAGCGCGCCCTTCTACCCGGCATCAACGACCCGCTCGGCGACAATCCCAAGGGCACCGCCTTCGATCCCAACGCCTTCACGATCTTCGCTCCGTGGCAGGGCCTGAGCGGCTCGGCCCGCTATGTGGACGCGCGGAAGGCGGTCGCGCGGGGGCAGGTCGTGTTCAACACCCATCCCCTCTCGATCACCGACGTTGCGGGCCTCAACGATGCGCTCGGCGCGCCGGTGATCAACGGTACCTGCACCACCTGCCACGACGCCCCGAACGTCGGCAACCATTCGCGTCCCGTCCCGCTCGATATCGGGACCAGCCATGCCGGCTCGTACGAATCTGATGCCCACGTCCTCGCTGCCCTTGGGCAGCTGACGGTGCCAGACCTGCCGGTTTACCAGGTGACCTGCACCGGGGGGCCGCTCGCGGGAACGGTCCGCTACACCTCGGACCCCGGCCGCGCCTTGATCTCGGGCAAATGCGCCGACCTCGGCCGCATCAAGGGCCCGATCTTGCGCGGGCTCGCCGCCCGGGCGCCGTACTTCCACAACGGCGCTGCGGCGACGCCTCGCTGAGGTGGTGGAGTTCTACAACCAGCGCTTTCAGATGGGGCTGACGGACCAGGAGAAGGCCGATCTGGTGGCGTTCCTGAAATCGCTCTAGGGCCGAATGCGCACCTCGCCGTCGGCGCGCTCGGGTCAGCGTGCCCTTGGGCGACGAACGAAAACGACCAACGTAGCCAGAGCGACGCCGAAGCACATGCCTGTGGCGATCAGCTGCACGACGTCGACTCCGCGAATCGTCGCGAAGCTGGGCTTGCCGACCATGCTGAAGAGGCTCAAGAGTCCGAACAACAACGGAACCCAAAGCGGGGCCAGTTGGCGCCGGCTCTGACGACGCCGATCCTCGTCCGTTTCCTGGCTCATGACACTTCCTCCTCGCAAAGGGCAAACTCCAGCATCGGGTGACACGAACTCGGGTGAATGGTAGCAGGTTGCTGGAATCAGGCTGGTTACTAGCGGCCCCTCTGGATCAGGAGAGTCCTGGTTCACGCCCAAAGGTGGCCTTCGGCTCGAGCTCAGGAGGGGCAATGAAGCCCGGCAACAAGTCAGCTGTTGCCGGGCTTCGTTCACCTGCCGGTTTGAGTTCTTTGTAAGCCAGTGAGTGAGTTGCTCTGTGAGTTTCTACGGACTCACTAGGTGACTGGAGCCACCCTCGTGCGCGTGTGAGGCCGTTCGCACTGCTGGAGCTTACCCCTACCCGACTCATGAACGGCCACCGCCTTCCGAGGGTCACACCCTACACTCCAGCGACCCAACATCTCTGGTCACCTTGAAATCACCGCTCGGCAGCGAGACGAAGTTGAAGAAGAACTGTCCTCTGAAGGACAGCCCCGGAGTCGGGCTGATGAAGTAGTATGTCTCATTGTAGGTGAAGACGAAGTTGGGCGCCGGACCCGTCGGCGAGTTGAAGCCCTCGTGATTGACGTCGTGCGACCGGTAAGTCGCGCCGGTAGCGAGACCAGTGCCCGTTTCGGAGACCACGACTTGGAGTTCATGGTGCAGGAAAAAACCCTCATCAGTGCCGACGAAATTGTCCTCCGCGGACAGCGTCCCGATCATGTGAATGTCTTCACCATTGCATGGGCTGTTGAAGAAGATCTCATCCAGCGGGGTGATAGACGAGACATGATCCGTGATTTTCGCTGCCTGGGAGGTGAGAGCGGGCGCGTTCTCCGCGGTCGGACCGGACTCCGGGCCGCAGCCGGTCACGAGGGCGGCCGCCAGCATCGGCGCTATGGTCCATGTCAGTGAACGCATCGTTGGATCCTCCGAGTCGGGTGTGTGAGACTGCTTCGTGGGCTCGCCTTCCCACTCACGCTGTTTTCGGTTGGCGAGCTGAGCCTAAGCGATAGGTCACCGCCGTGCATGCTCTGGTAACTGCCGAGGGCCGCTGAGGTGGGTCCACGTCCTCAGATAGTTGACGCGACCTGTGGCCGTCAGCGCCTTCCGGGCCTCAGACCCGACATTCCAGCGACCCAACATCTCTGGTCACCTTGAAATCACCGCTCGGCTGTTCGACGAAGTGGGTGAAGTACTGCCCTCTAAAGGACAGGCCTGCCGTCCGACTGATGAAGTAGAAGGTTTCGGTAAAGGTGAGGGTGCGGAAGTCCGACTCAGGGGTCGGCGCGCTCCAGCTCTCGTGATTGACGTCGTCCGACCGGTACGTCGCCCCGGTGGTCAGGCCCGTGCCCGTTTCGGAGGTCACGACCTGGAGTTCATAGTGAACACCGGCGCCAGTGCCGAGGAACGTGTCCTCCGCCCTCAGGGTCCCGGTCATGTGAATGTCTTCCCCATTGCAGGGGCTGACGAAGATGTAGTCCAGCGGCGTGACGGAGGAGGAATGCTGCACCGGCATCGCCGCATTGGCCGTGAGCCCGGGCGCGTACTCGGCCGTCGGGCCGGAGTCGGCGCCGCAGGCGGTCAGCAGCGTGGCGACCAGTGGGGTCAGTCCGGCCAGTGTCAGGGATTTCATCGTCAGGTTCTCCAGGTGAGGGAAGAAGTTCAGCGGGGCTGTCACCGCCATCCACTGTGTGAAGTGGCGCATCGGGGGCCCGCGGGGTAACGTCAACTGCAGGAGCTCCCATCTCTGAACACGGAAAACGAGGCCGAAACGGCTCAGCCGGCATGGCTGCGGCGCGGTTCATGGATGTAGTCCACCCCGGCGGGAACGCTCGGTGTCCGGCGCTCCATCCTTTCAGTGGTGCGCGGTTGCGCGATGACCCCTAGATCAGACCACGTAGTGACCGACCTGCTGCAGGCGTGGGCATCGGGAGATCAGGGGGCGCTCGATGAACTTCTGCCGCTCGTCTACGACGAGCTGCGACGCCAGGCTAAGCGGTACATGCGTGCGCAGCCAGTCGGCCATACGCTTCAGACGACAGCGCTGGTGCACGAGGCCTATCTCCGACTGGTCGGTCAGTCGGACCTCGAGTGGAAGGGCCGGGCGCACTTCTTCGGAGTGGCCGCCAAGGCGATGCGCTCGATACTGGTTGATCACGCCCGAGCCCGTAGCGCGGCGAAGCGTGGCGGGGCGGCGCGTGCCATCACGCTTGGGGATGGAGGCGGAATCGCGGGAGTGCAGATGAGCGTGGACGTGCTAGCGCTCCACGCAGCGCTCGGGCAGCTAGCCGAGCTGGACCCGCGAAAGAGCGAACTGGTGGAACTGCGTTATTTCGGAGGGCTCGGGATTGACGAGGCGGCGGCCGTGCTCGGCGTCTCACCGGCGACGGTGAAGCGGGAGTGGATCACCGCGCGGGCCTGGCTAAGGCGTGAGTTGAGTGTCGCCTAGGGCGAGCGTGCCGGTATGAGCCCGAACGAGCCTGCGTCACGGCCCACGCCCGAGCGCTGGCGCGAAGTCGAAGCCATGTTCCTGGCGACGCGCGACCAAGAGTCGGACGAGCGGGCGGCGTTTCTCGAGCGGGCCTGCGGGGCGGATGTGGCCCTCCGGCACGAGGTCGAGTCGCTGCTCGCCGCCGACCGCGGGGCGACAGGATTCCTGGAGCCGCTGGGCGGGACCGTTTCTCCGATGCCGGACCTCGAGACCGCTGTGAGGGTCGGGTTGGCCGGCCGTTATGCGCTCGAGCGTGAGCTCGGGCGCGGCGGCATGGCGACGGTCTACTTGGCCGATGACCTCAAGCACCCTCGCCGAGTGGCGATCAAGGTGCTCGATCCCGAGCTCGGGGCGGTGCTCGGTGCGGAGCGCTTCCTGCGCGAGATCCGCATCGCGGCCCGACTCAGCCATCCGCACATCCTTCCGCTCCACGATCGGGGACGCTCGACCTGGGCCTGGGCCGGCCCGTGCTCTTCTATGTCATGCCCTATGTCGCAGGCCAGTCACTGCGGGAGCGGCTGCGCGAGGAACTGCAACTGCCGATGGAAGAGGCCCTCGGCATCGCCCGCCAGTCGCCGACGCACTTGATCATGCCCATCGAGAAGGCGTGATCCATCGCGACATCAAGCCGGAAAACATCCTCCTCTCGGACGGCCAGGCGGTGCTGGCCGATTTCGGCATCGCGCGTGCTCTGGATGCCGCCGGGGGGGATCAGGTGACCGAGGCCGGGCTCGCGATGGGCACTCCGGCGTACATGAGCCCCGAGCAGTCCGCGGGGTCTGTCGGCCTCGATGGGCGGAGCGACATATACGCTCTGGGGTGCGTCGTATACGAGATGCTCGGTGGCCAGCCTCCCTTCCCGGGGCCGACTCCTCAGGCGATTCTGGCCCGCCACGCCATGGACTCGGTGCCCTCGCTCCGGACACTGCGACCGGCGGTGCCTGTCCCACTCGCGCGAGTGGTCACCCAGGCGCTGGCCAAGGTGCCGGCGGACCGGTTTCTCACGGCGCGCTTATTCGCCATGGCCTTGGCTGCGCCGCCAACGGGCGAGAGCCAGGCGGTGCCGGGCGACGGTCGGCAACGGCGCAAGCTAGTGGCCGCCGTGGCCGGTCTAGCGATTGTGGTGGGAGGCGCTGCCGCCGTGCTTGCGCGCCGGTCGGCCGGGGTCAACTCGGGCCGCCCGCTGGCCGAGGAGGAGCGCTCGATTGCGGTGCTCCCCCTCGTCAATCTCACTCCAGGGAAGGAGAACGAGTTCCTCTCCGACGCCATCACCGGCGAACTGATCGACCAGCTCAGCCGAGTCGAGGGCCTCCGCGTGGCGGCCCGTGCCTCGGCCTTCGCGTTCAAGGGGAAATCACCCGACCCGCGGGAAGTGGGCGAGAAGCTCCACGTCGCCACCATGCTGGACGGAAGTGTGCAGGTGTCGGGCAACCGGGTGCGTGTGACCGTCGAGCTGGTGAACTCGCGGGATGGTCGCCGCGTGTGGTTCGACACCTACGATCGGTTCCTCACGGACGTGTTGACAGTACAGGTGCAGATCGCCCGGGCCATCACCGGCCCGCTCGAGCTCAGGTTTGTCACCTCGATCGGCACCCCGGTCGTGAGCGGTGCGAGTACGGACCAGGAAGCGCACAAGCTGTATCTGAAGGGCCGTCAATACTCCTACTCCTTCGATGGGGACGAACGTCGGCTGGCCGTCGAGTACTTCCGCAAGGCCGTGGAGCGGGACTCCAACTATGCCCTCGCGTGGGCCGGGCTGTCCGACGGGTACAACCTGATGCTAGACGCGCTCGACTCGCGAGAGATGCCCGAAGTGCGGGAGCAGGCGCGCGCCGCCGCGCTGCGAGCGGTCGCTTTGGACAGCACGCTAGCCGAAGCACACGCGGCGCTCGGGAACATCCAGTACTTTATCGATTGGAATTGGGGTGCCGCGGAACAGAGCCTCCGACGGGCGATCGCGCCAACGCCAACGATGCGGTGGCCCACCGGTGGTACTCGGCCCTGCTCACGATCGTGGGACGCTATCCGGAAGCAATGGCGGAGGCCGAGCGCGCCGAGCGGCTGGACCCGCTCAACCCGTTCATGGTCCTCGGCACGATCTGGGCTTCCACCACTGCGCGGGATTATGGAGGGGAGCCGCGGCAGCTCGCCGGTGGATGGAACTAGACCCACATCCGAGCATGGGTACACGACGCTCGGCCGCATGCAGTTCTTCGAGGGGAAACAGCGCGAAGCGTTCGCGAATCTTGAACGGGGAGCGAAGCTGGAGAAGGGCATGCCCTACTCCGTGAACGCCCTTCGCCTGGCATGGGCTTACGCCGCGTCGGGCCAGCGCGAGAAGGCACGACAAATCCTCGGCGGGGTTCAGCGGGAACCCGGGCGAGCTTGGCCACCCGAGCACCATGTTCGCCGCAGTCTACGCCGCCCTCGGAGACCGAGAGAGCGCATTCGACTGGCTCGAACGCGCGTTTGCTGGCGTGAGAGCGAGATCGAGATGATGGGAGCCATGCCAGAACTCGACCCGCTGCGCGGTGATCCCCGCTTTACCAGCTTGCTGATGCGCATGCGGATACCGACGTAGGCATGATCTGGTGCCGCATCGGATTTTCCGGTGGCGGCGCTTTCCCTGTTTTGA